>NZ_AP027735.1:0-3684144 GCF_030296655.1 Barrientosiimonas endolithica
CGCGGCGGCCGGGGCGCCGCCGGTGATGGTGAGGAACGCGGCCTCGAGCGACCCGCTGGAGATCTCCAGGTTGCGGGCGCCGAGGTCGCTCAGCAGCAGCCACGCGATCGCGTCGGAGTCGCCGGCGGCGACGGTCACCCGGTCGCCCTGCACCTGCACGTCGGCGACGTCGTCGATCGCCCGCAACCGGCGTACGACATCGGCCGGGTCTCCCGGCAGGTCGGCCGAGACCGTGCGGCCGCTCGCGCGGGAGCGGATCTGCTCGGCGGAGCCGTCGGCGACGACCCGGCCCCGGCCACCATGACGATCCGCTCGGCGAAGGCGTCGGCCTCCTCGAGGTAGTGCGTCGCGAAGATGACCGTGCGGCCGGCGTCGGCGTCGGCGTGCATGGTCGCCCAGAACGCGCGACGGGCGGCGACGTCCATGCCGGCGGTGGGTTCGTCGAGCACGAGCAGGTCGGGGTCGGGCAGCAGGGCGAGCGCGAAGCGCAGCCGCTGCTGCTCGCCGCCCGAGCACTTGCCGACCTTGCGGCCGGCCAGGTCGCTCAGCCCGGCCTGCTCGATGACCTCGTCGACCGGTCGCGGCCGCTCGAACGTCGAGGCGATGACCTGCACCGTCTCGCGCACCGACAGGTCGCGCAGCAGCCCGCCGCTCTGCAGCACCGCCGACACCCGGCCGGCGTCGACCGCGGCGCGCGGCCGCTGGCCGAGCACGCGGGCGCTCCCGCCGGTCGGCTCGGTCAGCCCGAGCACGACGTCCAGCGTGGTGGTCTTGCCCGCGCCGTTGGGGCCGAGCAGCGCCACGACCTGGCCCTGCGGCACGGTCAGGTCGATGCCGCGCACGGCCTGCACGGGCGGCTGGCCGGCGCGGCGGAACGTCTTGGTCAGCCCGCGCAGCTCGACGGCGGGCGGCTCGTCGGCGGCACCGGGCCGGGCCGGTGCGGCGGCAGTGGTGAGGTCCATGCCCACCAGGCTCGGGCGTACGGCGGGCGGGCGGTAACGCGTTGCGTCACCGACTGCGCATGACAGGTGTCACGGCGAAGCCGGTCGAGCAGTCCGTGCCCAAGCCGGTCGAGTAGGCGAGGCGCTAGCCGAGCCGTATCGAGACCCGACTGCCCAAGCCGGTCGAGTAGGCGAGGCGCTAGCCGAGCCGTATCGAGACCCGCCTCAGTCCAGCTGCTCCAGCGCCGCCCGCAGCTCGGCGATCTCCTCGGGCGTGGCCTCGTCGAGGAAGTGCATGAGCGTGGCCTGCCGCTGGGTGTCGGGCAGGTCCTCGAGCGAGGAGCGCATGCTGCGGGCGGTGAGCTCCTCGCGGGTGGCGGCGGGGGCGTATCGCCAGGCGCGGCCGTCGCGCTCGCGGCTGACCATCTCCTTCTTCGCCAACCGGTCGAGCACCGTCATCACGGTGGTGTAGGCCGGGTCGCGGTCGGTCAGCCGGTCGACCACCTCGCGCACGGTCAGCGCGCCGTCGGCCGACCACAGCACGGTCATCACCGCGGTCTCGAGCTCGCCCATGGCGGCACGGGGCGCCTTGCTCATGTCGTGGTCCTCTCCGTGCGCGCGGCGACGGTCCAGCGTAGGTGGCGGTCGCAGCCGTCCAGACCCAGGGCCTGGTGGGTGACCAGGGCGACCGTGCGGCCGCGGGTGGCGGTGTGCAGGTCGGTGAGCACGCGGCGCGCGGTGGGCTGGTCGAGGTGCGCCACCGGCTCGTCGAGCAGCAGCACCGGACGGTCCGACAGCAGCGCCCGCGCGATCGCGAACCGGCTGCGCTCGCCGCCGGACATCCCGCGACCGCCGGCGCCGAGATCGGTGTCGAGACCGTCGGGCAGGCCCGCGAGCCACGACCCGAGACCGGCCCGGGTGAGTGCCTCGCGCACCGCGTCGTCGTCGGCACCGGGGCGTGCCAGCAGCAGGTTGGCCCGCACCGTGCCGGTGAACAGGTGCGGCTCGTCGTCGACGACGGCGACCTGCGCCCGGGCGCTGGCCAACGAGACGTCCTGCGCGTCGCGGCCGTCGATCGTGCTCCGGCCGCTGACCGGGTCGAGGTGCCGCGCGAGCACCGACAGCATGGTCGACTTGCCGCACCCGTTCGGACCCGTGATCGCCAGGTGCTCACCTGGGCGGACCACTCTGTCGGGCAACGTGATTCGCGCAGAGTCGGGGTGCCACGCGGCGACGACTCCGTCGGTGCCCAGCGTGCGGCTGGTGGCCGGCGCGAGGTCGGGCAGGCCGGGGGTGTCGGCGACGGCCGGCTCCTGGTCGAGCAGGTCGGCGACCCGGTCGCGGGCGGCGCGCGAGCGGGCCCAGGCGCCCATCGCGTCGGGCAGCGTGCCGAGCACGTCGCCCAGCGCGAGCGGCATGAGCAGCAGCAGCGCGGCGATCGGTGCGATGACCTGGCCGTCGGCGAGGGCGCCCGCGACGACGTACGCCATCGCGGCCGTCGCCAGGCCGGTCACCACGGGTGTCGCGGTGGCGCCGAGGGCTCGTCCGCGCGCCTGGCGCAGAGCGGCGCGCTCGGCCTGCGCCTGGGCCTCGTCGAGCTGGTCGAGCGCCCAGCCGGTCGCCGAGATCGCTTGCAGCTCAGTGGTCTTCGTGGTCGCGACGTGCGCGGCGCGGGCGATGCCGGCGCGCGCGGCCACGCTGTCGCGCTGCCCGGCGAGCTCGCCCGCGAGGTCGAGCCCGGCGACGACTGCGGCCGCGACCAGTGCAGCCGCGATGACGAGCGCGGCGGGCGGGAGGAGGCTGCCCGCGACCACCGCGGCCCCGACGCCGGCGAGCGTCGCGGCGACGAGCGGCACGACCACGCGCACCTGCGCGTCGACCTCGTCGTCGAGGTCGTGCACGAAGCCGGTGAGCAGGTCGGCGCGGCGGCGGCGTCCGAGGCGGGCGGGGGTGAGCGGGATCAGCGCGCGATAGGCGCTGGTGCGCCGGTCGCTCAGCTCGGCCAGGGCCGCGTCGTGCGAGCGCACCCGCTCGGCGTAGCGGAAGACCGGACGCGCGATGCCGAAGGTGCGCACCAGCACGATCGCAACGATCAGCGTGAGGATCACCGGCTGCTCTGCTGCGCGCACGATCAGCCAACCGCTGGTGGCGGTCAACGCCACCGAGCTCGCGGCGGCCAGGCCGCCGAGCGCCCCGGCGACGAGCGTGCCGCGCGTCGGTCGCAGCAACGGCCGCCGCGGGTGGCGCGCAGCGGTGGAGCGGGCCGGAGCGCCCACGCTGGTCGAGGAGGCCGGAGCGCCCACGCTGGTCGGGGAGGCCGGAGCGCCCACGCTGGTCGAGTAGGCCGGAGCGCCCACGCTGGTCGAGGAGGCCGGAGCGCCCACGCTGGTCGAGGAGGCCGGAGCGCCCACGCTGGTCGAGTAGGCCGGAGCGCTAGCGGAGGCCGTATCGAGACCCGTGGAGCTGGTCTCGATACGGCTCGCCCTGGGGGCTCGCCTACTCGACCGCCGTGGGGGCGGGCTCGCCTGCTCGAATGCCGTGGGGGTGGGCTCGCCTGCTCGACCACCGTGGGGGTGGGCTCGCCTGCTCGACCACCGGCGGGAGAAGGCTCGTCGGCCGCACCGGCGGGCGGGGCCTGGAGCTCGACCACCTGGTCGGCCAGGGCGAGAAGCTCGGGGTCGTGGGTGACGGCGATGACGACGCGGTTGCGGCCGAGGGTGACGAGCTCGTCGCGCAGGGCCGCGGCGGCGCCCTCGTCGAGGTGGGCCGTGGGCTCGTCGACGAGCAGCACGGCCGCGTCGCTGAGCCGGGCGCGCTCCAGCGCGAGCCGGGCGCGCTGCCCGGCCGAGAGGCC
Source organism: Barrientosiimonas endolithica (assembly GCF_030296655.1). Classification (NCBI taxonomy): domain Bacteria; kingdom Bacillati; phylum Actinomycetota; class Actinomycetes; order Micrococcales; family Dermacoccaceae; genus Barrientosiimonas; species Barrientosiimonas endolithica. The sequence goes on from NZ_AP027735.1 coordinate 3,796, forward strand.
GAACCCGTCGTCGCCCAGCACGGCTCCGCTCGGCACGCCCGGAAGCAGGCTGACCTGGTCGGCGGCGGCGCGGGTGCCGAGGGCGAGGTTCTCGCTGGTCGTCATGGGTGCGACGAACGGCTGCTGGGTCACCAGGTGCACGGCAGGGCGCTCGACGGTGCCGGTGCTGGCTGTGCGCACGCCCGCGACGACCTCGAGCAGCGTGCTCTTGCCCGCGCCGGAGGGTCCGCTGACGACGGTCAGCCCGCGCCCCGCGGTGAACGAGACCGGTTGCAGCGCAACGGTCTTCGCCCCGGGGTGGCGGTAGGAGACGTCGCGCACGACGACCTGCTGCGGCGCACTGCCCGGACCGCCGGTCGACGCGCTGGTCGCGGCGGTCGTCGCCACGCTCGCGTCGCCGGCCACGTCGCCGCTCGCGTCACCGGGCTCGTCGGCGAGCAGCCGGTCGAGCGCCTCGGCGCCGTCGGCGGCGGCGTGGAACTCCTGCCCCACGCGCCGGACGGGCCAGTACGCCTCGGGCGCCAGCAGGATCGCCGTCAGCCCGACGCCGAGCGCCATGCTGCCGTGGGCGAGCCGCAGCCCGACCGCGACGGCCACGATCGCCACCGAGATGGTGGCCAGCAGCTCGAGCGCGGCGGAGGACAGGAACGCGGTGCGCAGCGTGCGCAGCGTGGCCCGGCGGTGCCGGTCGCCGACGTGGTCGACCTGGTCCAGCTGGGCGTCGGCCCGGCCGAAGCTGACCAGGGTCGGCAGCCCGCGCACGACGTCGAGGAAATGCCCTGCGAGCGTGACGGACTCGCGCCACCGGGCCTGCGTCTCGTCGCGCGTGTGCTGCCCGATCAGCGCCGCGAAGACAGGGAGCAGCGGCAGGGTCAGCAGCACGATCAGCGCGCTGAGCCAGTCGACCCAGGCGAGGGCGATCAGCGTCGCTGCCGGCACCACGGCCGCGGCGACGAGCGTGGGGAGGTAGCGGGCGACGTACGGCTCGATGGCGGCGGCACCGTCGGTGCTGTCGGTGAGCGCGGCGGCAGCGTCAGCGCGCTGCTCCGCCGGGCGGCGCAGCCACGCGCCGAGCCGGCGCCGGCGTACGGCCGAGGCCACGACGCTCCCGGCGCGGGCCGCCGCCAGCTCCTGCCCGCCCGCGACCAGACCTCGCGCGGCCAGCAGCACGACCAGGGCGACGGCGGGGTGGCGAGCGAGCGCTGCTCGACGAGGGCGACCACGAGCGCCGCGAGCGCGAACGCCTGGCCGACCGCGAGCAGGCCGCCGACGACCCCGAGCGCCCCGAGAACCGCCAGGGGAGAACGGGTCTCGGGGAACGCTCGCAGCAGGCGCGGGTCGAACGGACGCATCAGCTCTCGGCTCGTTCGATCTGCGGCGCCGACTCCTCGGACAGCATCTGGATGCTGACCCGCTTGCGGAACACCCAGTAGTTGTAGGCGCTGTAGGCGAGCACGATCGGCAGGAAGATCACCGCGGCCCAGGTCATGATGGTCAGCGTGAGGTGGCTGCTCGCCGCGTTGGTGGTGGTGAGCGACCAGGCCTCGTTGGTCGAGGACGGCATGACGTCGGGGAACAGCAGCAGGAAGTACGTCGCGACGGTCATGCCGATCGTCACGAAGGTGCCGGCGAACGCCGCGCCCTCGGCCCCGCGCCGGTTGAACGCGAGGGCGGCGACCAGCGCCACGACGGCCACCGCGGAGGTCGCCCAGGTGAGGGCGGTGCCGTCGGAGGCGACGCCCAGCCACAGCAGCAGCGCCGCGACGAGCACGCCGGCGACGACCCCGACGCGGGCGCCGAGACCACGCGCCAGCTCACGCACGTCGCCCTTGGTCTTCAGCGCGACGAAGAACGCGCCGTGGGCCAGCGACACCACCACGTAGGTGACACCGCCGAGCAGGCTGAGCGGGTTCAGCAGGCTGAGCAGGCTGCCGGTGAACTCCATGTTCTGGTCGATCGGCAGACCGCGCACGGTGTTGGTGAGGGCGACGCCCAGCAGCAGCGGCGGGAGCACCGAGCCGAACACGATCATCAGGTCCCAGCGCCGGCGCCAGGTCATGTCGTTGCGCTTGGGGCGGTACTCCAGGCCGACGTTGCGCACGATGAGCGCCACCAGCACGAGCAGCAGCGGGAGGTAGAAACCGCTGAACATCGTGGCGTACCAGTGCGGGAACGCCGCGAACATCGCGCCGCCCGCGGTGATCAGCCAGACCTCGTTGCCGTCCCAGAACGGGCCGATGGTGGTGAGGACGAGCCGCCGGCGCTTCTCGGTCTCCGCGGCGTTCTTGCCCTTGCCGACGATCGGCAGCATCATCCCGACGCCGAAGTCGAAGCCCTCGAGGATGAAGTATCCCGTCCAGAGCACGGCGATGAGGATGAACCAGACAGTGGTGAGTTCCATGGGGTGTCAGTCCTTTTCGCGTGTCAGTAGGAGAACGAGAGCTGGTCTTCGCCCTCGTGCTGCGTGACGGGCTCGTACGGTTCGGCGCCCTTGCGGACGTACCTCATGAACAGGCGGACCTCGACGACGGCGAGTGCGGCGTACAGCAGGGTGTACACGGTCATCGAGATGATGATGTCGCTGGACGTGACGCTCGGAGAGACGCCCTGCGCGGTGGTGTAGACGCCGAACACCACCCACGGCTGCCGGCCCATCTCGGTGAAGATCCAGCCGAAGCTGTTGCCGAACACCGCGGCCAGCGGCGCGATGACCAGCAGCGGGCCCCACCAGCGCTGCATGGGCACCCGGTTCTTGCGGATCGAGAACAGCGCGAGCGCGGCGATGGCGGCGGCGGCGACGCCGGCCCCGATCATGAACCGGAAGTTCCAGTACGACACCGGGATGTTCGGGACGTAGCTCGCCGAGTAGGTGACCGGGTTGGCCTTGTACTTCTCCTGGTAGGCCGCCTCCAGGTCGCGGATGCCCTCGACCTTGCCGTCGAACGAGCCGGTGCCGAGGAAGCTCAGCAGGCACGGGACCTCGACGATCTCCTTGGCCTCGGAGCCGTCGAGCGTGCCGATGCTCAGCACCGAGAAGTTGGCGCACTGCCCGTCGGGCGGGGTGTCGTACAGCGCCTCGGCGGCGGCCATCTTCATCGGCTGCACCTCGGTCATGACCTTGCCCTGCAGGTCGCCGGTGATGGCGACGCCGATGCCGGCGATCAGGGTGACGACGGCGCCGGCCTTCACGGCCTTGCGGTACATCGGGATGTCCTCGGTGCGCTCCTCGGAGCGACGGTGCCGGCGCATCATGAACAGGGCGACCGACATGACGATCGCGCCGCCGACCATGAAGCACGCGGTGACGACGTGCGGGAAGGCGACCAGCTGCACCTTGTTGAGCAGCACCGCCACGAAGTCGGTCAGCTCGGCGCGGTTGGTCTCGGGGTTGAACCGCCAGCCGACCGGGTTCTGCATGAACGAGTTGGCGGCCAGGATGAAGTAGGCCGACAGCAGCGTGCCGATGTGCACGATCCAGATGCACGCGTTGTGCAGCTTCTCGGGGATGCGGCCCCAGCCGAACAGCCACAACCCGAGGAACGTCGACTCCAGGAAGAACGCCAGGAGGGCCTCGAGCGCGAGCGGGGCGCCGAAGATGTCACCCACGAAGCGGGAGTAGTTCGACCAGTTCATCCCGAACTGGAACTCCTGCACGATGCCGGTCACCAGCCCGAGGGCGAAGTTGATGGTGAACAGCTTCCCGTAGAACTTCGACAGCCGCATGTACTCCGGCTTGCGGGTGCGCAGGTACGCCGTGTGGAACGCCGCGACGAACGCCGACATCCCGATCGTGATGGGTACGAACAGGAAGTGATAGACGGTCGTGATGGCGAACTGCCACCGCGCCAGATCGAGGTTTCCCACCGGGCTGCTCCTGGGACGAGCGGTTGCTACTACATGACGTAGTGGACGGTACTCCTACGTCGTGTAGGAGACAACTCGTTCGCGGAAACCGCCCGTAGAGCTGGTCGAGTAGCCGGCGAGGGACGAGCGGAGTAGAGCTGGTCGAGTAGCCGGCGAGGGACGAGCCGGCGTATCGAGACCACGCCGTCCTTCTACCCTTGGCGCATGACCGATCCCGCGTCCGCCCTCGCCCCTCGTGTCCAGGCCGCCATCGTCGCCGCCCTGGGCGATGAGTTCGAAGGGGCCGACCCGGTGATCCGTCCGTTCACGCTCAAGCCCAAGAAGGGCCAGCAGGCCGTGCCCGCCCCGGCCGCCGACCTCCAGATCAACGCCGCGATGGCCCTGGCCAAGCGGGCCGGCAGGCCGCCGCGCGAGGTCGCCCAGGCGATCGTGGACGCGCTGCGCGAGCAGGGCATCGACGACCTCGCGACCGACCTCGAGGTGGCCGGCCCGGGCTTCGTCAACGTCACCCTCGCCGACAGCTGGGTCGCGGACGCCGCCCAGGACCTGCTCGCCGACGACCGCGTGGGCGTACCCACCCCGCCGGCGCAGGTCATCCCGCTGGACTACTCCTCGCCCAACGTGGCGAAGGAGATGCACGTCGGCCACCTGCGCACGACCGTGGTCGGCGACTCGCTCGCGCGCACCCTCGAGCGGCTCGGCCACCGGGTCGTCCGGCAGAACCACATCGGCGACTGGGGCACGCCGTTCGGGATGCTCGTGGAGCACCTGCTCGAGGTCGGCGAGGCCTCCGAGGAGGCGGCGCTGCTGGAGACCGACCCCAACGAGTTCTACAAGGCTGCGAACGCGAAGTACAAGGCCAGCAAAGACGATTCGGCGCCCGACTCGTTCGCGGCGCGCGCCCGCAAGCGGGTCACCCTGCTGCAGAGCGGCGACCCCGACACGCTCCGCATCTGGGAGCGGTTGCTCGACCGGTCGAAGGCGTACTTCAACCGGGTCTACACCGAGCTCGGCGTCACGCTGACCGACGCCGACCTCGACGGGGAGTCGCGCTACAACGACGAGCTGGGGCCGATCTGCGAGGACCTCGAGCGCACCGGCGTCGCCGAGATCAGCGACGGTGCGCTGTGCGTCTTCCTCGACGGGTTCACCGGGCGCGACGGGCAGCCGTTGCCGGTGATCGTGCGCAAGTCCGACGGCGGCTACGGCTACGCCACGACCGACATCGCGGCGCTGCGGCACCGCTCGCTCGACCTCGACGCCGACCGGGTGATCTACGTCGTCGGCGCCCCGCAGAACCTGCACTTCCGCATGGTGTGGGCCGCGACGCGCAAGGCCGGCTGGCTGCGCGACAAGACCGAGCCGCTGCACGTGCAGATCGGCAACGTGCTCGGCACCGACGGCAAGATCCTGCGCACCCGCTCCGGTGACCTGGTCTCGCTGCAGTCGCTGGTCGACGCAGCCATCGAGAAGGCCGGCACGGTCGTCGCCGAGTCACGGCCCGACCTCGACGAGCAGCAGCGCGCGAGCATCGCCGAGGCCGTGGGCGTGGGCGCGATCAAGTACGCCGACCTGTCCGTCTCGCACGACAGCGAGTACGTCTTCGACCTGGACCGGATGGTCGCGCTCACCGGCAACACCGGCCCCTACCTGCAGTACGCCGCCGCCCGGATCCGCTCGATCCTGCGCCGCGCCGACGCGGCCGAGACCCCCGGCCCGATCGTGCTCACCGAGCCGGCCGAGCGCACCCTGGCCCTGCGCCTGCTCGACTACGGCAAGGTCGTCGCGGAGGTCGGCGAGTCCCTCGAGCCGCACCGGCTCGCGGCCTACCTGTTCGACCTGGCCCAGGCGTTCACCGGGTTCTACGAGCAGTGCCCGGTGCTCAAGGCCGAGCCGGCCGAGGTCAAGGCCAGCCGCCTCGCCCTGTGCGCCCTCACCCTGCGCGTGCTGGTCGACGGCTTGTCGCTCCTCGGGATCAGCGCACCCGAGGAGATGTGACCGGTCGGCCGAGGTGGTTGGTCTCGCGGGCTTCCCAAGGCCCGTCGCCTCGGTCTTGGGTCACCGAAAGGCGCCGGGAGGCGGGAGTCGGCCCGTGGTCGGGTCGGTCTGGCGGCGCACGGTGGTGACGTTGCTGACAGAGCCCGACGTTGTTGACACGGACCGGCGTTGTTGACAGACGTGCGTGCTGTAGCAGCCGTTTGTGTCAACAACGTGCGGTCGTGTCGAGATCGTGGGGTCGGGTCAGGACCGACCCCGCCCAGACTGGCCAGAATCTCTCAGACTGGTCGCGAACTAACAGACTGGTCACTTGCAACCGACCCGTTGTTAGTTGGTGACCACTCTGGCGATGTACGCCATCGGCGACTCGCGAGTCCGACGTCACCACAGGCGTACTCACGCCTCCCGGTGCTTCTCGGTCACCGCACACAAGAGGCGACCCGGTCGCCCAAGGTGGTCGGTCTGGCAGGCTCCCCAAGGTGGTCGAGTAGGCCGAGCCGCTAGGCGAGGCCGTATCGAGACCGCAAACGTTGCAGCTATCCACACCGCTGCCGAAGACCCAAGCTTGATCCACAGCGATGCGCGCACGGCTGGTCCTCCACGACGGGGCGGCGAACATTCTGACCATGGCGTGGGTCTACATCCTCTTGTGCGGCGACGGTTCGTTCTACGTCGGAAGCACCCGCAACCTCGACCTGCGAATGCGCCAGCACGCGACGGGAAAGGGAAGCGCTTACACCGCCAAGCGGATGCCCGTGGAGCTTGTGTGGGCGCACGAGTTCGACAACGTCGCGGAGGCGTACGCCATGGAGAAGAAGGTCCAAGGGTGGAGCAAGGCCAAGCGGCGAGCTCTTGTCGAGGGGCGCTTCGACGATCTGCCAGCCTTGTCGCGCAAGCGGTTTCGGTGATTGTGACCGGGTCTCGATACGGCCTCGCCTAGCGGCTCGGCCTACTCGACCGGCTTGATTGCGGCTCGGCCTACTCGACCGGCTTGATTGCGGCTCGGCCTACTCGACCGGCTTGATTACGGCCCAGCTTGATCGTCAGGCGTCGGGGTAGCCGTGGGGGTTGGCGGACTGCCAGCGCCAGGTGTCGACGCACATGTCGTCGATGGTCTTGGTGGCCTTCCAGCCGAGCTCGCGCTCGGCGCGCGTGGGGTCGGCGTACGTCGCCGGCAGGTCTCCCGCCCGGCGCGGCGCGATCTCGTGCGGCAGGTCGTGGCCGACCGCCCGCTCGAAGGCGCGGAGCACCTCCATCACCGAGGTGCCCTGGCCGGTCCCGAGGTTGTAGGCACGGGCCGAGTCCTCTTGTCGCGCAAGGTGTTCCAGCGCGGCAAGGTGACCGGCGGCGAGGTCCTCGACGTGGATGTAGTCGCGCAGGCAGGTGCCGTCGGGGGTGTCGTAGTCGTCGCCGTAGACCTTCAGCAGGTCGCGCCGCCCCACCGCGACCTGTGCGATGTAGGGCACCAGGTTGTTCGGGATGCCGCTGGGGTCCTCGCCGATCTGGCCCGAGGGGTGCGCACCGATCGGGTTGAAGTAGCGCAGCAGCGCCACCTTCATGCCGGGCGTCGTCGCCGCGACGTCGCGCAGCACCTGCTCGTTGAAGACCTTGGTCCAGCCGTAGGGGTTGCTCGACTCCAGCGGCCACCACTCCTCGCTGTAGGGCAGCGGCGCGTTGGGGCCGTACACCGTCGCCGAGGAGGAGAAGACCAGGTTGCCCACCCCGTGCCGCCGCATCGCGCGCACGAGGGAGAAGGTCGAGTCGAGGTTGTTCTCGTAGTACTCCAGCGGCTTCTCGACGCTCTCGCCGACGGCCTTGAGCCCGGCGAAGTGCACGACCGCGTCGACCTCGGTCTCGGAGAAGATCTGGTCGGTCTTGTCGCGGTCGGTGAGGTCGATGCCGTGCAGCGGAATGTGCTTGCCGGACAACGACTCCAGCCGGTTGACGACCGTCGGCTTGCTGTTGGAGAAGTCGTCGACCACGACGACGTCGTGCCCCGCGCCGAGCAGCGCCAGGACGGTGTGGGAACCGATGTAACCGGCTCCGCCGGAGACGAGAACGCGCATGCGCACACCCTAGAGGTGGGGCTGTGTGTCCCTCGTCGCACTCTCGGCAGATCCGGAATGCCGCTCGGCAGCGGTCTCGTTGCGTCCACGGAGCCGTACGCCGTCAGGAAGTTGATCACGCATGTCCACCCCCTCCCGCGCCACCGTCGTGAAGGGCGCCGCCTGGGCGATCCCCACGATCGCGCTGGCGTCGGCCGCCCCCGCCACGGCTGCCTCGCCCCTCCCGTGCCCCACCGTGCCGGGCGGCAGCGACTGGTCGCTGACGTACAGCGGCACTCTCGGCCCGGCCTCGACGGGCGCCTACTCCTGGAACTCGACCGGCACCCAGTGGACGGTCTACCGCGACAACGGATCCAGCTCATCGACGCTGACCTTCACGACGACCACGACGATCTCGAACCTCATCGTCGAGCGGTCGTACTCGATGCGCATCCCGATCAGCTGGGGCTACGGCAACGGCGTCGCCAGCCAGAGCACCGGCGCCACCGCGCGGGTGATCGTGGACGGCACGACGGTGCTCAGTCGCGCGACCCGTTCGAGCACCGGCCTCGGCACCTCGCCCGGCGGCGCGACCTACACCGCGACGTCGTTCACGGCCACGTCGACGTCGATGCAGCTGCAGTACCAGGTCATCATCAGCGCCAAGACCTCCCAGGCGAACGACGACATCATCATGTCGGTCCCGACGTTCGCCAACTGCGTCTGACCGGCTGACCCGCGTCCGGCGCCCGCTGTCATGCTGGGCGCCGTGGAGTGGACGACCCATCACCTCGACCGGCTGGCCAACCTGCGCTTTCGCACCGAGCGCGGTGGGCACGTCGAGTCCGACGTCGACCTGCTGATCGGCAACGTCGTCGCCTGCATGCGGGCGGGCCGGCAGATCCCCGACGCCACCCAGTTCGCCCTCCCCACGCGCACGATCGGTCAGGGGTACGCCCGCGCGGACGTGCGCGAGCTGGTCACCCTGCTCCAGGGCTGGCGGGCCGACTGGACGGGCGCTCCCGCGCCCGCCCCCGAGCCGCGGGCGGCGCGCGGGCCGACGCCGCTGCGCTGGACGCAGGCGCAGATGGACTGGGTGCGCGAGAAGCGGTTCCGCACCAAGCGTGGTGGCTACGGCGTCGACGAGGTCGACGACCTGCTCGACTCGGTGCTCGTCGCGATGGCGCACGGCCAGCGCCTGCCCGACATCCAGGGTGCGGTGTTCAGCTCCACGAGCTTGCGCCCCGGCTACGACATGGTCGAGGTCGACGGCTTCCTGGACGAGCTGATGACTCAGCGCCCCGAGGACGCCTGACCCGCGGCGTAGACCTGCACGTAGATGTCGCCCAGCGTGGGTGAGGTGTGGAGGAAGACAGGGCGGCCGACGGGTCGCATCCCCACCGCCAGGCGGTCCAGCACCGCCTGGTCGGCCGCGGTCCAGTCGGGGTCCGCAGCCGCCCGGGCGGCCAGGATGCAGGTCGGGCGCCGCGCCAGCTGACGCTCGACGGGGATGGACTGGACCGCGTCGTTGCCCAGCCACGAGCCCATCGCGGCGCTGCGGGCCGGCAGCCACAGGTATCCACCCGGAGCGCCGACCACGAGGGCGCGCGCCTCGGCCGGGCAGCGGTCGGCCAGCGTCTCGACCGCCCGGATCCGGGTGACGGAGCTGTCCGACACCCACAGCCCGGCAGCCGGGCCGCTCGTGACCAGGTTGCGCTGCTGGAACGTCGTTCCCTCGTTGAAGACGACGGCCGTCAGGCACGCACCCGTGATGAGCGCGGGAGCCAGCAGACCCACCTGCCAACCGCGGCCGAGGTCCGGACGGCTCAGGAACTGCGCGAACGCGACGAAGACCGCGAGCGCGAACGGTGCCCCGCCCGCCACGATCGCGCCGAAGGTGAACCCGGAAGCCGTCATGGCCTGCACCCCGAGCAGGCTCGGCAGCGTCACCGCGCTGAGCAGGAGCAGCTGTCGGGTTGCGGCATCGCGCCACGCGCAGCGCACTGCGATCGGCAGCAGTACCACCGACGCCAGCACCCCCATCGCCCCGGGGTAGGTGCCGTCGTCGATGTCCAGCATGTTGGCGCCGGGCTGGGCGCTCGCGAACCACAGCAGCAGGCCCGCCGCGGCCAGCGCGGCCGCCGCCGCGGCCTGCCGCCAGGGAAGGACGGCGGCGGCGGCCGCAGCAAGCAGGGCCAGCGGTAGCTTGCCCGGCTTGGTGAGGTAGCCCCCGAGCCAGGACGAGAAGAGGTCGAGGACGCTGCCCAGCCCTCCGGTGGCCGGTCGGGCCGTGCGCTGGTCCGCCACCGACTGCTCGACCTGGTCCCACCCTGGTCCGACGGTGAGGAAGACGAGCAGCGCCACGACGACGAGCGCGGCGGGGAGGGCTAGGTTGCGACCGATCTGCGCCCAGCTCGCCCCCTGCCGGCGCAGCACCACGAGAAGCGCGAGCAGCAGGCAGACCGCTCCGGGCGTCACCCCTGGGAAGGCGATCGATGCGACGGGCGCAGCCACCGCCGCGGTCGGCAACCACCCGCGCGGTCGCGCGTGCACTGCCGCAAACCCAGCGCAGGTGGCCAGCAGCAGCCCGAACATCGCGACCGTGTTGTAGGTCGTGCCGATCACGGCGTAGGGCAGGGCAAGCGTCACTCCGCACAGCCCCGCGGCGACCGGGAGCGGCGGCAGCGTCGGCGTCAGCGCCCGCTGGCACACAAGCACGACGACGGCGATCCACGCGACCGTGAACAGGCGGGTGGCCAGGATCAGCCCGGTGCTGCCGAAGGCGGCCTCCCACACCAGCACGAACGGCGCCGCGGGAAGCGAACCGAAGACGTGCAGGCCCTGCTCGTCGGCCAGCGGCATCGCTCCGTGCGCCACCCGCCGCGAGAGCACGAGCGGGTAGCTGCCGTCGGCCAGGTCAACCCCCAGGAACGACCGCAGCGTGAGATAACCGAAGGTGAGTCCGAAGAGCGCCGTGACTGCTGCCTGCCCCCGAGTCCTCCCCGCCGGAGGCGAGTCAGCACGGGTGAACGGTAGACCCTCTATCGCTGCGGGTGGGTGGCTTCGGCCAGGATCCGCAGCAGCAGGTCGATCACCTGCTGCGCCAGGTTCGGCTTCTGCCGGGCGTAGCCGTCGGCGGTCGGCAGCTGCGGGCCCTGCGCCTTCGACCCGACCTCGAAGACCTGGCTGTCGTCGGGCAGCGGCACCGCCGGGCACACCGAGTCCTGGGCGATGAGCTTGCCCTTGGTGAGGAAGTCGTACGCCGCGGTGGTGACGCAGGCGTTCTTGCTGCCGACGACGGCGCCGTGGTCGCCCTGGTTGTCGACCACGAGCATCCGGGTCGAGGGCGACGCGCGGTGCGCGCTCATGGCGTTCTCGTACGACGTCGCCGGGTCGAGCTCGGTCTGCACCATCATCATCGGCGGGGCCTTGCTGACGTCGACCTTGGTCTGCGGGGCGGTGTACGGCCAGTAGGCGCAACGGTTCTCGACGACGTCGTACCCGGTGAGGGGGTACTTCTTGCCGAGGTTGAACGCGTTCGCGGCGTACGTCAGCGGCTGCTTGTTCCACGGGGTGTCGTTGCACGTGACGGCCATGAAGGTCGTGCTCTCGCGGTAGTCGGTGTAGCCGTCGCCGCCGCTGGACATCAGCGACCGCTTGGCCTGGCGCAGCGCGTCCGGGTCGCCGTCGGTCGCCTTGTCCAGCAGGCCCAGCAGCGTCGCCGCCGAGACGAAGCCGGGGTCGCCGTACATCTCCGACGCGAGCACGTTGTCGATCAGGGACGGGGTGAACACGTCGAGGCGGCCCTCACCGGCGGCCTTGCGCACCTTCTCGTAGACGCCGTTGACCGCGCGGTTGTCGGTGCCCAGGCCGTACGTCGCGTCGTGCCGGGCCGCCCACGGCAGGAACTGCTGGTCCCACCGCCGCTGGAAGGCCATCGGCTGGTTGCCGAAGGTCTTCGCGAACGGGGCGGTGAACTCGGTGTTGCTGTCGAGCACGAACCGCCCGACCTGCTTCGGGAACAAGGTGGCGTAACGACTGCCGAGCCAGGTGCCGGCCGAGACGCCGTAGTAGTCGACCGTGCCGGCGCCGAGGATGCGGCGCACCAGGTCGTGGTCACGGGCGGTGTTGTCGGAGGTGAGGAACGGCAGCAGGCCGCCGTGCTTGGCGACGCAGTCGGTGACGCTCTTCTTCACCCGCGACTGCACGGTCGTGACCTGAGCAGGCGTGAGGTTGCGGTTGTCGTCGACGCCGGTGCGCGGCGGGTCGCAGCTGACCGACGTCGAGTCGCCGGTGCCGCGCGGGTCGACGCCGATCACGTCGTGGGTCTGCGCCAGCGGCGACAGCTTGGCGACCACGGCCGAGAAGCGGGCCGCCGGCGCGCCCGGGCCGCCGGGGTTGGTGAACAGCACGCGCGCGTCGGGGTTGTCGCTCTTGGTGCGCGCCACCATCAGCGTGATGTCGCCCTTGCCGGGGTCGAAGTAGTCCTTCGGTGCGGTGATGCGCGCGCAGGTCGTCTTGTCCGAGAGGGCGGTGACGACCCGCATGCTCGAGGGGCAGGTGTCCTCGCTCCAGCTGACCTGCTGCCCGACGTAGCGACTCAGGTCGGCCATCGGCCGCTGCGGCGCCGGGGCCTGCGCACCCGGCGCGGTGCCGGCCGAGCTGGTCGCGCTGGACGACGACGAGCGCGGCACGGTCGGGCCGGAGTCCTCCTGGCAGGCCGACAGCGCGGTCGCGGTCGTGAGGGTCAGCGCCATCACGGTGGCGAAGCGGGCGTGCGAGCGGGTCATCGGTTCCTCCCCGGGGGACGCCCGACGGACGGGCGGGTGAAGTCCTGCCTCCGACGCCGGTGCGGCGGCGCCGGTTCCTGCGGCCGAACCCCAGCTGATCGAGTGGGCGGAGCCTGCGGAGCCGTATCGAGACCCCGCCCCTCACCGCTCACGCTGGTCGACGATCCGGCGCGCCTTGCCGACCGAGCGCTCGATGCCGCCCTCGCCGACGACCTCGACGCGGGCGCTGGTGCCGATGCGGGTCTTGATCTGATCGGCCAGCGTGCGGCCCAGCTCGCTGCGCCGCTCGGCGGTGACGTGCGGCTCGGCCTCGGCGCGCACGGTGAGCTCGTCGAGCCGGCCGGGCCGGGTGAGCACGCACTGGAAGTACGCGGTCAGCCCGGGCAGCGCCAGCACCAGCTCCTCGATCTGGGTCGGGAACACGTTGACGCCGCGCACGATCATCAGGTCGTCGGAGCGGCCGGTGACCTTCTCCATCCGCCGCATCGCCGGGCGCGCGGTGCCGGGCAGCAGCCGGGTGAGGTCGCGCGTCCGGTAGCGCACGACCGGCATCGCCTGCTTGGTGAGCGAGGTGAAGACCAGCTCGCCCGGCTCCCCGTCGGGCACCGGGTCGCCGGTCAGCGGGTCGACGATCTCGGGCAGGAAGTGGTCCTCCCAGACGTGCAACCCGTCCTTGGTCTCGACCGCCTCCTGCGCGACCCCCGGCCCCATCACCTCGGACAGCCCGTAGATGTCGGTCGCGTGCATGCCGCCGCGCTGCTCGATCTCCGCCCGCATCGCCGGCGTCCACGGCTCGGCGCCGAAAACCCCTATCTCCAAAGGAGATTCGGCCGGGTCGATGCCCTGTGCCTGCATCTCGTCGAGCAGGGACAGGAAGTACGACGGCGTCACCATGATCGCCCGCGCACCGAAGTCGTGGATCAGCTGGATCTGCCGCTCGGTCTGCCCGCCCGACATCGGGACGGCGGTGCAGCCGAGCCGCTCGACGCCGTAGTGAGCGCCGAGCCCGCCGGTGAACAGGCCGTACCCGTAGGCCACGTGCACCACGTCGCCGGGCCGCACCCCCGCCGCCCGCAGCGACCGTGCCATGAGCCCGGCCCAGGTGTCGATGTCGTCGCGGGTGTAGCCCACCACCGTCGGCTTGCCGGTCGTGCCGCTGGACGCGTGCACCCGCACCACCTGCTCGCGCGGCACCGCGAACATCCCGAACGGGTAGTTGTCGCGCAGGTCGCTCTTCTGCGTGGTCGGCGCGTGCCGCAGGTCGTCGAGCGTCTTGACGTCGCGCGGGTGAAACCCCTTGTCGTCGAACGCCTTTCGATAGTGCGGGACGTTGTCGTACGCATGCTGCAGCGACCACTGCAGCCGCACCAGCTGCTCGGCGCGCAGCTGGTCGAGCGACCAGCGCTCGGCCTCGTCGAGCAGCTCGCTCCCGTCGCTGACGGGCGGCAGACCGGCCATGCTCAGGCGTCCTTCCTCGGGGGCAGGGCGCGCGAGCGCCCGCGGAACTCCGCCACGAGCGCCCCGTCGGCCTCGCGGGTGACGGTGACGTCGGTGACTCCGCTGCGGCCGTAGGTCGCCCGCTCCCGGCCCTCGGCCAGCAGCACGTCGCCGAGCCGGGTCGAGGTGACGAACACGATGTCGGCACCGGCCGCGACGGTCAGCCGGCCGGAGGCGTTGCAGGTGAGCGCGAACGTCGAGTCGGCCAGGGTGAACACGAAGCCGCCGTGGGTGATGTCGTGCCCGTTGACCATCGGCTCGGCGACCGCCATGCGGGTGCGGGCGAACCCGCGCCCGTCGGCGTCGACCCCGACCTCCTCGAGCGTGATGCCGAGCCGGCGCGAGGCATCGTCGGAGGCCCACATCTGCTCCACGTGACCCAGGTCGGTCATGCCGGCTCCTGCGCCGCTTCGTGCTCCTGCGCCGCGCCGTCGCGCTCGTCGGCCCCGTCGAGGCTGCCGTCGGTGAGCGCGGGGCTCGGGCGGTAACGGCCACCCGGGAAGTGCGCGTCGAGCTCGACCAGCTGGGCGTGCACGGTGTCGAACCCGATCTCGCGCCCCCACTCGATCGGGCCGCGGGGGTAGTTCGTGCCGAGCCGCATCGCGGTGTCGACGTCGGCGGCGCTCGCCTCGCCGCGGGCCACGAGGTCGACGGCCTCGTTGACCAGCATCGCCAGCGTGCGCGCGACCGGGTCGGTCTCGACGGGCGCGTCGGGGGCGGTCAGCTCGGCGGCCCGGCGCTCGTCCGGCTCGGCGCCGAGCGGGGAGCCGGCCGGGTCGTACTCGAAGACGCCCCGGCCGGCCTTGCGGCCGAGCCGGCCCTCGGCGACCAGGCCGCGCTGCCACTCGGTCGGTTCGTAGCGCGGGTCGCGCCCGGTCTGCTCCCAGACTGACTCGCCGACCGCGAGGTTGACGTCCTGGCCGATGAGGTCGGTGAGCGCCATCGGGCCGAGCCGGAAGCCCTCGCGGGTCAGGGCGTAGTCGAGGGTGGCGGGGTCGATGGTGCCGTCGGCGACCATCCGCTGGCCCTCGCCGTAGAACGGCCGCGCCACCCGGTTGACGATGAATCCCGGTGTGGCAGAACAGGTCACGGGCGTCTTGCCCCAGGCGCGCATCAGGTCGGTGCACCGCGCCAGCAGCGCCTCGCCGTCAGCCGTCGCGTTGTGCTCGCCGCGCACGACCTCGACCAGCTTCATCAGCGGCGGCGGGTTGAAGAAGTGCAGCCCGACCAGCCGGTGCGGCTGCGGCAGCCCCTCGGCGATGTCGGTGGTGCTGAGGCTGGAGGTGTTGGTCGCGAGCACCGTGTCCGGCGACTGGGTGGCGGCGAGCGTCGCGAACAGCTCGCGCTTGGTCGCGAGGTCCTCGCGGGCCGCCTCGATCACCAGGTCGACCGACGGCAGCTGCTCGACGCCGGCGGCCGTGCGCACGCGGGCGAGGGCGGCGTCGGCCTCGGCGGCGCTCATCCGGCCCTTGTCCACCTGGCGCGCCCACACCGCCCGCAGCGACTCGCGCGCCCGGTCGGCCGCCCCCGGGGCCACGTCGACCAGCGTCACCTCGCAGCCGGTCTGCGCGGCGACCTGGGCGATGCCGGTGCCCATCGCGCCCGCCCCGACCACCGCCACCGCTGGGGTCCAGGCGTCACCGTCGGCCGTCACGTCGCTGTGTGCCATGGGTCACATGGTGGCAGGGGGTCGAGGGCGGCTCGCAGCGACCAGGGAGAATCGGGACCCGTGAGTGAACGTGCAGCGCTGGCCCGCGACGTCGACGCCGCCAGCCGGGTGTCCGGGGAGTTCACGCTGCGGTCCGGCCAGGTCGTCAGCGAGTACTTCGACAAGTACCAGTTCGAGTCCGACCCGGCGCTGCTGCGGCGGGTGGCCGAGCAGCTGCGACCGCTGGTGCCCGAGGGCACCGACCTGCTCGGCGGGCTCGAGCTCGGCGGCATCCCGATCGTCACGGTGCTCAGCAGCCTCACCGGGCTGCCCGCGGTCTTCGTGCGCAAGGAGGCGAAGACGTACGGCACGTGCCGGCTCGCCGAGGGCGCCGACGTCAGCGGGCGGCGGGTGACCCTCGTCGAGGACGTCATCACCACCGGCGGCGCGGTGCGCGACGCGGCCCGCGAGCTGCGCGACCGCGGCGCCACCGTCGAGGTCGTGCTGTGCGCGATCGACCGCAGCCCGGAGCCCGGGCAGGCGCTGCGCGACGTCGGCCTCGAGACGCGGTACGTCTTCGCCCGCTCCGACCTCGACGCGGCCCGGGGGTGGCCGGCTGATGGCCGAGTCGCGTTGGCCCGCAGCGGTTTTCGATCTCGACGGCACGCTCGTCGACACCGTCCCGCTCATCGTCGCGTCCTACCAGCACGCCTTCCGCACCCACCTCGGCCGCGAGGAGGACGAGGCGCTGATCCGCAGCTGGATCGGGCAGCCGCTCATCCGCGCCTTCCGGTCGGTCGACGAGACCAAGGCCGACGCGCTCTACGACACCTACATCGGGTGGAACCAGGACAACACCGAGCGGCTGATCCGCCCGTTCGAGGGCGCCGCCGAGCTGCTGACCGCGCTGCACGACGCCGGCGTGACCGTGGCCGTTGCGACCTCCAAGCGGCGGCCGCAGGCGCAGCGGGCGCTGGAGCTGACCGGGCTGGCCGGGCTCGTCGAGCCGACCGTGACCCTCGAGGACACCGACGCCCACAAGCCCGACCCCGCCCCGATCCTGCTGGCCTGCGAGCGGATCGGCGTCGCGCCCGAGCGGGCGGTCTATGTCGGCGACGCCGCCGTCGACGTGCGCGCCGGGGCGTCGGCCGGGCTCTCGACCATCGCCGTCACGTGGGGCGCCGGCACCGGCACCGACCTCGCCGGCGCCGCACCCACCGAGACCGCGCACAGCTTCGCCGAGCTGCAGTCGCTGCTGCTGCGCTGACGCCGGCACCGTGCGGCGTGCGCCGGTGCGAACCCGGCCACCGCGCCGGTGAGAGTGCGCGACACGCCCACCGATCGCGTACGACATGGGCCACTCGCGCACTCTCACGCCGGCCGGGGGGGCGCCCCAGCTCAGCTGAACAGGATGCCGCCGTCGATCATCACCGACTGCCCGGTCATGTAATCCGAGTCGGGCCCGGCGAGGAAGGAGACGTAGCCCGCGACGTCGGCGCCCGTCGAGACCCGGCCCAGCGTGATCAGCTCGGCCATCGCGGCCATCGACTCGCCCTTGCCGACCTGGTTGATGTCGCCGAGGTCGCGGTCGATCTCCTCCCACATGGTGGTGTCGACGATGCCGGGGCAGTAGGCGTTGACCGTGATGCCGTGCTCGGCCCACTCCTGCGCCGCGGCCTGGGTGAGTCCGCGCACCGCGAACTTGGTGGAGCAGTAGACCCCGAGCAGCGCGAACCCCTTGTGCGCGGCGATCGAGGCGGCGCCGATGATCTTGCCGCCGTTGCCCTGCTCGATCATCTGCCGCGCGGCCTCGGTGTAGCACAGGAAGACGCCGCGCCCGTTGACCGCGTGGACCTGGTCGTACTCCCGCGGCGAGACGTCGAGCAGCGCCTTGGTCTGCGCGATGCCGGCGTTGGCGACCATCACGTCGAGCGACCCGAGCGCCTCGGCCGTGCCCTGCACCAGCCCGCGCACCGACTCCGCGTCGCTGACGTCACCGGTCAGCGCCACCGCCCGCACGCCCAGCCCCTCGAGCTCGGCGCGGGTCTGCTCCAGCGTCTCGGCCATGCTCGGCAGGTCGCTGACGACCAGGTCGTGGCCGTCCTCGGCGAGCCGGGTCGCGATCGCCTTGCCGATGCCGCGCGCCGCTCCGGTGATGTGGACGTTGCTCATGTGCCTCGCTCCTCGGGTGGGTTGCCTGTCGCGGGAGTGTCTGCCGCGGCCGGCCCGGCGCGAAAGGGTTGCAGGGGGTTGCAGGTTCACCCCGGCCGCGCGGCGGGTTAGCGTCGCTCCCGTGACCTCCGAGCCCGTCCCGCCGCAGCCGACCCTCGTCGACGGCGCGGTGACGCTGCGCCCGTGGCGCGCCGACGACGCCGAGGCGGCGCGGCTGCAGCACGACGAGGAGATCGCCCGCTGGTTCCACTTCCCCGGGGTGACCCCGAGTGCCGAGCAGCAGGGCGCCGCGATCGAGCGGTGGCAGCGCGACTACGCCGACGGGCGCCGGGTCGTCTCGTTCGTCGTCGAGGTCGACGGCCGGGTCGCCGGCAGCGTCGAGGTGCGCCGCACTGTCGGCCGCGACGCCACCGGTCACCTGTCGTGGGCGTTGTTCCCCGACTTCCGCGGCCGCGGCCACGCCGTGACCGCCGTGCGGCTGCTCGTGGACTACGCCTTCGGCGACCTCGGGCTCGCCCGCGTCGAGGCGTACGTCGACCCGGACAACCGCAGGTCGGTCCGGCTGGCCACGCGGGCCGGGCTGCGGCGCGAGGGAGAGCTGCGGGGGTATGAGTCGGACCGCGAGGGCGTACGGCGGGATGCGGTGCTGCTGGCCCGGCTCGCCGACGACCCCGAGGTCGGCACCGGCGAGATGTTCCGGGCCGCGCTCAACGCGGGCCTGCCGCGCAAGCGCACGATCAGCCAGGGGCTGGTCCGCAACGAGCGCGGCGAGGTGCTGCTGTGCGAGCTGACCTACAAGCGCTACTGGGACCTGCCCGGCGGCGTGGTCGACCCCGACGAGTCACCGGCGCACGCAGTGCTGCGCGAGGTCGGTGAGGAGCTGCAGGTGCCCGCGCGGCTGCGGCGCCTCGCCGTGGTCAGCTGGCTGCCGCCGTGGCAGGGCTGGGACGACGCCATGCTCTACCTGTTCGAGCTGTCCGTCGCCGAGGACGAGGTGGCGCGAGCGACGTTGGAGCCCAGGGAGATTCGCGCGATCCACTGGGCCGACGCCGAGACCGTGCGCGCTCGCTGCGCGCCGTACACCGCCCGCCTGATCGAGCACGCGACCCAGCTGCTCGACGCCGGGGCGCCGACGGCATACCTGGAGGACGGCGAGCCGCCGACCTGGTGAGCCGCCCACCTGGTGCGGGTCAGTAGTCGCGCTCGCGCTCGGGCATCACGACGTTGAGCGCCCAGCTCACCAGGCTGATGATCAGGCCGCCGATGATCGCGCTCCAGAAGAAGCTGTCGACGTGGAACGACAGGTTCAGCCCGCCGGAGATCCACGACAGCAGCTGCAGCATCGCGGCGTTGATGACCAGCGTGAACAACCCGAGCGTGAGGATCAGCGCGGGCAGCGCCAGCACGATGGCGACCGGCTTCACGAGCGCGTTGATCAGCCCGAAGATCGCCGCGACGACGACCACCGTGATGACCTTGGCCATGGTGTCGGTGCCGTCCTGCACGAGCGTGATGCCCGGCACGGCGAGGGCGGCGACCCAGAGCGCGACGGCGTTGATGCCGACCTTGACCAGGAAGTTGTCCATGCCTCCAGTGTCCCAGGCGCGCCCGGTGACCGCCCTCGACCCGGTCGTAGAGTCGCCGTGTGCCGCCCCAGCCCTCCGCGCCGATCCCGCTCGTCCTCGACGTCGACACCGGGATCGACGACGCCATGGCGATCCTGCTCGCCGCGCTGCACCCCGGCCTCGACCTGCGCGCGGTGACCTGCGCCGGCGGCAACGCCCCGCTCGAGGACGTCGTGCGGAACACGTTGACCGTGCTGGAGATCGCCGGCCGCACCGACGTGCCGGTGGGGGTCGGCGCGCGGCGGCCGCTGCTGGAGCAGCCGGTCGACGCCCGCCACGTGCACGGCAGCGACGGCATGGGCGACCTCGGGCTCCCGGCGCCTCGGACGCAGCCCGACCCGCGGATCGCGGTGGAGCTGCTGCGCGACGAGGCCGAGCGGGCGTACGCCCAGGGCCGGCCGCTCACGCTCGTCCCGTTGGCGCCGATGACCAACGTCGCGCTGCTGGCGCGGGTGCACCCCGACGCGTTCGCGCGGCTGAGGCGCGTGGTGTTCATGGGTGGCGGGGCCGACGTGAGCAACGCGACGGCCGCCGCGGAGTTCAACGTCTTCCACGACCCGGAGGCCACCGCGCTCGTGCTCGACGCGTGCGTGGAGCACGACGTGCCGGTGACGATGTACGGCCTCGACGTCTTCTACGCCCCGCGCGTCACGCGCGAGCAGTCGCAGGCGCTTCGCGACCTCGGCACCCCGGTCGCCACGCTCGCGGCCGGGCTCACGTCGTTCCACCAGCGGGTGTTCCAGGACGGCACGATGACCGTCGGCGACGCCGGTGCGGTCGCGAGTCTCCTTGTGCCGCAAGCGGTTCGGACCGAGCGGCGCCCCGTTCGGGTGGAGCTTGCCGGCACCTGGACCCGGGGCCGCACCATCGTCGACCGCCGCGACTGGACCGGCGACATGGAGCACGACCCGCACGGCCCGGCGCGCGCGATGGTCGACGTCTGCCTCGGGGTCGACGGCGACGCGCTGCGCGACGTGTGGCTCGCGACCGTGCGCGGGGAGGTGGGCTGAGTGGGCCGCCTCGTGGTGCTGGGCTCGCTCAACGTCGACCTGGTCGCGCCCGTGCGCCGGCACCCCAGCCCCGGCGAGACCGTGCTGGCCGACGGCATGGACCGCTACGCCGGCGGCAAGGGCGGCAACCAGGCCGTCGCCGCCGCGGCGGCGGGCGCCCGGGTCGCGATGGTCGGGTGCGTGGGCTCCGACGAGGCGGGGAGGGCGTACGTCGGGCGGCTGGGTGAGCGTGGCGTCGATACCTCCGCGGTCGCGACCGTCGAGGGCCCGAGCGGTCACGCGCTGATCACCGTCGACGACGCGGGGGAGAACGCCATCGTCGTCGTCCCCGGCGCCAACGGCGAGGTCACCTGGGAGCGGGTCGCCGCCGCGCTCGGCGACCTCACGGCCGACGACGTGCTGCTCATGCAGCTGGAGATCCCGTTCGGCACGGTCGGGCGGGCGGCCCGTCTCGCCGCCGAGCGCGGTGCCCGCGTGGTGCTCAACACCGCGCCGTACGCCGACCTGCCGCCCGAGGTGCTCGATCTCGCCGACCCGGTGGTCGCCAACGAGCACGAGGCGCAGCTGCTGGCCGCTGCCGGGGCGGCGCCCGGGTCGCTGCTGGTGACCAGGGGAGCCGACGGTGCGGAGTGGGGAGACGTGAATCTGCCTGCGGTCGTTGTGGATCCGGCCGAGGTGGTCGACACGACCGGCGCCGGTGACGCCTTCTGCGGAGCGCTGGCTGCGGCCCTGGCCGACTGTGCCGACCGCGAGCAGGCGCTGCGGGCGGGGCTGCGCGCGGGCGCGGCGGCCGTGCGGCACCGTGGGGCCCAGTCCCGCCCGGACCTCTGACCGCGGCCCCGGCCGCGCTCGTACAGTGACGGCATGACCGAAGACCCCAAGCCGGCCAACGCTGTCCGGCTGCGCGCCACGCTCGACTCCGTCCCCGGGTACAAGCCCGGCAAGCCCGCGGCGCCGCGCACGGACGTGACGACCTACAAGATCAGCAGCAACGAGAACCCCTACCCGCCGCTGCCGTCGGTGCTAGAGGTCGTGCGCGAGTCGGCCGGATCGATGAACCGCTATCCCGACATGGGGGTGTCCGGGCTGAGCGCGCGGATCGCGGACGAGCTCAAGGTCGAGCCCGACGAGATCGCGACCGGCACGGGCAGCGTGGGCGTGCTCGGTCAGCTCGTCGCGATCACCTGCGACCCCGGTGACGAGGTCGTCTACGCCTGGCGCTCGTTCGAGGCCTACCCCATCGTCGTCGCGCTCGCCGGCGCGGCGTCGGTGCAGGTGCCGCTGACCTCCGACGCGCGGCACGACCTCGACGCCATGGCGGCGGCCGTCACCGACCGCACCCGCCTGATCCTCGTGTGCACGCCCAACAACCCCACCGGCCCGGTCGTGCATGCTGACGAGCTCGAGCGGTTCCTCGCCGCCGTGCCCTCCGACGTGGTCGTCGTGATCGACGAGGCCTACCTCGAGTTCGTCACCGACCCCGAGGCCCCCAGGCGATCGACGTGTGGCGGCGTCACCCGAACGTCGCCCTGCTGCGGACGTTCTCGAAGGCGTACGGCCTCGCCGGGCTCCGCGTCGGCTACGCCGTCGCGCACGAGCCGGTCGCCACCGCCCTGCGCAAGGCGGCGGTGCCGTTCGGCGTGAGCCAGCTCGCCCAGGACGCCGCGATCGCCAGCCTCGACGCGTTCGGCGAGCTGCAGCAGCGGGTCGACGCGCTGGTCGGCGAGCGCACCCGCGTCTTCGACGCGCTGCGGGCGCAGGGCTGGGACGTGCCCGAGACGCACGCCAACTTCGTCTGGATGCCGCTCGGCCCCGACACGATGGCGTTCGCGCGGGCCTGCGACGAGGCCGGCCTGGTGGTGCGCCCGTTCGACGGGGAGGGTGCCCGCTGCTCCATCGGTGAGGCCGAGGCGAACGACCGGCTGATCGAGGTGGCCGGCGCGTTCCGCGGGTCCCGCGGCGCCGACGCCGGCGCGTGAACGTGCCTGTGACGCAACGGATCCCGGGTCTGCAGCTCGTCGACCACGAGCTGGAGGTGCCGCTCGACCACGACGCCCCCGGCGGCGACACGCTGACGGTCTACGCCCGTGAGGTGACCGGGCCCGACGGCGGCGGCGACAAGCCGTACCTGCTGTTCCTGCAGGGCGGGCCCGGCGGCGAGAGCCCGCGGCCGGGCGTGCCGACCTCGCCGGGCTGGCTCGGCCGGGCGATCGAGGACTACCGCGTGCTGCTGCTCGACCAGCGCGGCACGGGTCGCTCCGCACCCGTCGGCGACCTGCCGGGGATGAGCCCCGAGCAGCAGGCCGAGCACCTCACCCACTTCCGCGCCGACTCGATCGTGCGCGACGCCGAGCTGCTGCGCGCGCACCTCGGCGTCGAGCGGTGGAGCCTGCTCGGGCAGTCGTTCGGCGGCTTCTGCTCGCTGACCTACCTGTCGCGGCACGCCGACAGCCTGCGCGAGGTGATCTTCACCGGTGGCATCCCGCCGGTCGCCACCCCGGTCGACGAGGTCTATGCCGCGACCTACGCCCGCACGATCGAGCTGGTCGAGCGGTTCTACCGCACCTTCCCCGGCGACCGGGACCGCATGCGGGCGCTGGTCGAGCGGTGCGCCGCCGGCGAGGTCAGGCTGCTGTCCGGGCGCGAGGTCAGCGCCCGGCGGGTGCGCACGCTCGGGGCAGGTCTCGGGATGACCGGGGGCGCGGAGGAGCTGCACTTCCTGCTCGAGCGCGACCCGGCGTCGCCCATGTTCCGCGCCGAGCTGGAGCGGCACCTGCCGTTCTCCGGCAGCTCGCCGATCTACACCGTGCTGCACGAGGCCTGCTACGCCGACGGGGGCACGACCGACTGGTCGTGCGAGCGGGTGCTGCCGAGGGCGTACGGCGGGGACGAGAGTCTGCTGACCGCCGAGCACGTCTTCCCGTGGATGCTCGAGGAGGTCGACGGGCTCGCGCCGCTCGCCGACGCCGCGCAGCTGCTGGCCCGGCACGAGTGGCCGCGGCTCTACGACGAGCAGGCGCTGCGCTCCGCCGAGGTGCCCTGCGTGGCGGCGGTGTACTACGACGACCCGTACGTCCTGCGCGAGCACTCCTCGAGACCGCCGGTCTGCTGCCCGACGCGAGGCCGTGGATCACCAACGAGTGGCTGCACAACGGGCTGCGCACCGGCGACGTGCTGGACCGCCTCATCGACCTGGTGCGCGGCCGCCGCTGACGCCGGCGCGCGACGTGGCGCAGGCCCCGCCTTTCGCTCCCGATTCGGTCCCGTCCGGGACCGCGCGTTAGCCTTCCCACACGCTCTGTGAGCGGCACCACACCGTGGTGGTGACGTCCAGGGGTCGTCCACCCTCTGGGACCGAGTGCGTGCGACCCGCGGCCCGCCCCGGCCGTGGACCGAAGGAGATCGCAGTGAGTGACCCCAACGACGTGGTCAGGCACCACGAGAACACCGTCCTTCCGGTCGGTGAGCACGACATCACCGACGGCGGGCCCGACATGGTGCAGTTCGTCGACGGTGACGGCAACCGGCTGAGCACCAACGCCGCCAACGAGCCGTACGCCGGCGTCGTCGAGGCGATGACCCCCGAGGACGCCCGCGCGCTCTATCGCGACCTGGCGCTGGTGCGGCGCATCGACGCCGAGGGCCACGCGCTGCAGCGGCAGGGCGAGCTGGGTCTGTGGCCCTCGCTGCTCGGCCAGGAGGCTGCGCAGGTCGGTGCCGGTCGTGCGATGCGCCCGCAGGACTACGCCTTCCCCGGTTATCGCGAGCACGGCGTCGCCTGGTGCCGCGACGTCCCGCCGGAGAACCTGCTCGGCATGTTCCGCGGCGTCAACAACGGCGGGTGGGACTCGGGCGAGCACAACTTCCACCTCTACACGATCGTCATCGGCAACCAGATGCTGCACGCGACCGGTTACGCCATGGGTCTGCAGCGCGACGGCGTGGTCGGCACCGGCGACCCCGACCGCGACGCCGCGGTGATGGCGTTCACCGGCGACGGCGGCACCGCCCAGGGCGACTACAACGAGGCGCTCGTCTTCGCCGACGTCGCCAACGCGCCCGTTGTCTTCTTCGTGCAGAACAACCAGTGGGCCATCTCCGAGCCCAACCACAAGCAGTTCCGCATCCCGCCCTACCAGCGCGCCCGCGGCTTCGGCTTCCCCGGCGTGCGGGTCGACGGCAACGACGTGCTGGCGGTGTACGCCGTCGCCAAGACCGCGCTCGACGCGGCCCGCGCGGGGCAGGGGCCGACGCTGATCGAGGCGTTCACCTATCGGATGGGCGCGCACACCACGTCGGACGACCCGACGAAGTACCGCATCGCCACCGAAATCGACATCTGGCGCGAGAAGGACCCGATCAAGCGGATGCGCGGCTTCATGGAGACCAAGGGTTACGCCGACCCGCAGTTCTTCGAGGACATCGACGCCGAGGCCGACGAGCTCGCCGCGCGCATCCGCAAGGCCGCGCAGGAGATGCCCGACCCGGAGCTGCCGACGATGTTCGACCACATCTACGCCGACCCGCACCCGCTGGTCGAGCGCGAACGGGCCGACTTCGTCGCCTACCACGAGTCGTTCGAGGCGGAGGCGAACTGATGGCACAGACGCAGAAGCTCACCCTGGCCAAGGGCCTCAACGCGGGGCTGCGCGCCGCGATGGAGCGCGACCCCAAGGTCGTGCTGCTGGGCGAGGACATCGGCAAGCTCGGCGGCGTCTTCCGCATCACCGAGGGCCTGCAGAAGGACTTCGGCGAGGACCGCGTCATCGACACCCCGCTGGCCGAGTCGGGCATCCTCGGCACCGCGGTCGGCCTGGCGCTGCGGGGGTACCGCCCCGTGGTGGAGATCCAGTTCGACGGGTTCGTCTACCCCGCGTTCGACCAGATCGTCAGCCAGGTCGCCAAGATGCACGCGCGCTCGCTCGGCTACCTCAAGCTGCCCATGGTGATCCGCATCCCGTGCGGCGGCGGCATCGGTGCGGTCGAGCACCACAGCGAGTCCAACGAGGCCTACTTCGCCCACACCGCCGGTCTGCGGGTGGTGTCCTGCGCCAACCCGGCCGACGCGTACTGGATGATCCAGCAGTCGATCGAGTCGGACGACCCGGTGGTGTTCTTCGAGCCGAAGCGCCGCTACCACGAGCGCGGCGAGGTCGACATCGACGAGGCAGCGGGTGCGCCGCTGGAGCTGGGGCAGGCCGCGGTCGTGCGCGAGGGCACCGACGCGACGCTGCTGTGCTACGGCCCGATGGTCAAGACCTGCCTGCAGGCCGCGGCCGCCGCCGAGCAGGAGGGGCGCTCGCTGGAGGTCGTCGACCTGCGCTCGCTGTCGCCGCTCGACGTCGACACCATCGTCGGCTCGGCCAAGAAGACCGGCCGGGTCGTGGTGGTGCACGAGGCGAGCACGTTCGTCGGGCTCGGCGCCGAGCTCGCCGCCGAGATCCAGCAGGAGTGCTTCTACCACCTGGAGGCGCCGGTACTGCGCGTCGGCGGCTACAACATCCCCTACCCGCCCAGCCGGTTCGAGGAGGAGTTCCTGCCCAACCTGGACCGGGTGCTCGACGCCGTCGACCGCTCCCTCGCCTACTGACCCACCCAAGCCGGTCGAGTAGCCGCGAGGAACGAGCGGCGTATCGAGACCCCCGCAGCAACAAGGAGACGCACACCATGGCGGTGAAGCTGTTCAAGCTCCCCGACCCGGGCGAGGGCCTCGTCGAGGCCGACATCGTGACCTGGAAGGTCAAGGTCGGCGACCAGGTCAAGACCAACGACATCGTCGTCGAGATCGAGACCGCCAAGTCGCTCGTCGAGCTGCCGATCCCGTGGGAGGGCACGGTCGTCGAGCTGCTCGTGAGCGAGGGCGACACGGTCGACGTCGGCGCGCCCATCGTCTCGATCGACGTGGTCGGGTCCGACCGCGACGACGAGCACGCCTCGGCCCCCGGCGCGGGCGGCGACTCGGTGCCGACCGGTCCCGGCTCGTCCGACGAGGCCGGCGGCGAGCGGGTCGCGAACCTCGTCGGCTACGGACCCTCGGCCGGGTCGACGAGCCGGCGCGCACGCAAGGCCGCCGCGCGTGCAGACGGACAGGAACAACCTCGGCAGGCGCCCGCTCCTGAGCCGGAACCGGTGGCCGAGCCCGACGTTTCTCCTGTCGGTCTGCACGCCGACCGCCCGCTCGCCAAGCCGCCGGTGCGCAAGCTGGCCAAGGACCTCGGCATCGACCTGCGCCAGGTCACCCCGAGCGGCCCTGACGGGATCATCACCCGGGCCGACGTCGAGGGCTTCACCGCCGGCTCCGGCGCCTCCGAGGGCGACGCGGCCGCGGCCCGCCCCGCCCCCGTCGTGCGCCCGGGCGAGCGCGAGACCCGCATCCCGATCAAGGGCGTGCGCAAGATGACCGCGCAGGCGATGGTCGGCTCGGCGTTCACCGCGCCGCACGTCACCGAGTTCATCACCGTCGACGTCACCCGCACGATGGAGCTGGTCGAGCGGCTCAAGGGCGAGCGCGACTTCCGCGACGTCAAGGTCACCCCGCTGCTGGTGCTGGCCAAGGCGCTCACCCTCGCGGTGCGGCGCAACCCCGAGATCAACGCGACCTGGGACGAGCAGGCGCAGGAGATCGTGGTCAAGAACTACGTCAACCTGGGCATCGCCGCGGCCACCCCGCGCGGCCTGGTCGTGCCCAACATCAAGGACGCCGACGCCATGTCGCTGCGCGACCTGGGGGTCGCGCTCGGTGAGCTGGTGAGCACCGCCCGCGACGGGCGTACGCCCCCGTCGGACATGGCCGGCGGCACGATCACCATCACCAACGTCGGGGTGTTCGGGGTCGACAACGGCACGCCGATCATCAACCCGGGCGAGGCCGCGATCCTGTGCTTCGGCGCGATCCGCAAGATGCCGTGGGTCGTCACCGACGATCAGGGCAACGACGCGATCGTGCCGCGGCAGGTCACCCAGCTGTCGCTGTCGTTCGACCACCGGCTGGTCGACGGCGACCTCGGCTCGCGCTTCCTCGCCGACGTCGCCGCGCTGCTGGAGGACCCGGCCCGCGCCCTGGTCTGGGGCTAGCCCCATCGTCGACGGCGGCATGTGCGTGCATCGTCGACGGCGGCACAGATCCGACGACGGCGGCCCACGTCTTAAGTGGTCCGCCGTCGTGACTTCTGTGCCGCCGTCGTCGGCCCGGCCGGTCGGGTGAGCCTGCGAGGTCGGGTTACTCCTTCGCCGCGTGCTTGGGCTGGTAGCCGTCGCCGCGCGGGTCGTTCTCGCTGACCTCGTCGAGCAGGTGCCCGGCGCTCACGGCGGCACCGGTGCGGCAGGCGTCGTCGAGCGCCCCGTGCTGCCGTACGTCCTCGTCGGGGGCCGCGTGCCGTGGCCCGTCGGCGCGGGTGGGCTCAGCGCCGACCCCCTCGCCACCAGCACCCGTGCTCGCAGCACCCGCGTCGCTCGCGCGCTCGGCGTGCTCGTCCTGCGCGGCGGTCCCGATCGCCGCGGCGCCACCACCGGTCGTCGCCGCCGCCCCGGCCGCCGCCCCGGCCGCGGCGCCGGTCGCGGCCCCGGCCGCGGCGCCGGTCGCGGCCCCGGCCGCTGCCGAGTCGGCCGCACGGGCCTGCATCGCCGACTGCTGACGCAGTTCGATCGGCGGCATCATCAGCAGCACCAGCAGGCCGAGGATCGCGATGAACCCGGCGACGAGGAACACCTGCGCCATCGAGTCGGCGAACCCCTGCTGGAACGGGTGGGCCAGCGTGTCGGGCAGCCGGTTGATGACCGAGGAGTCCTTGTCGACCTGACCCAGCCCGGACGCGTGCCCCTGCGGGTCGGCGAGCCCCTGGACGAGGTCGTACGCCGCCTGGTCGGACCGGATCTGCGGGTCCTGCAGCGCCTGCCCGACCGCCTGCCGGAACTGAGGAGACTGGGCCTCGGCGCTCAGCGCGGACTGGATGTTGCCGCCGACCGTGCTGAACAGCAGCGACAGGAACACCGCGACGCCGATCGTGCCGCCCATCTGGCGGAAGAACGTCGCGCTCGAGGTGGCGACACCGATCTCGCGCGGCGACACGGCGTTCTGCACGATGAGGATCAGCGGCTGCATCGAGTTTCCGAGCCCGACGCCGGTCACGAACATCATCAGCATGACGACCCACAGCCGGGTGTCGGCCGAGATCGTCGACAGCAGGAACAGGCCGATCGTCAGCAGCGTCGCGCCGATGATCGGGAACGGCCGCACGATGCCCTTCCGGGCGGTGATCTGACCCGACACGATCGAGGCGAGCATCATGCCGCCCACCATCGGCAGCATCATCAGGCCCGACTGCATGGGCGAGGCGCCGTGCACGATCTGCATGTAGAGCGGCAGCATCATCATGCCGCCGAACATCGCGAGGCCGATCACGACCGAGCCGATGATCGTCACGCTCACCGCGCGGTTCTTGAAGATGCGCAGCGGGATGAGCGCGGCGTCCTTCATCCGCCACTCGGCGACCACGAACAGCGCGACGCCCAGCGCGCCCACCACGAAGCAGGCGATCGAGCGGCCCGACCCCCAGCCCCAGGTGCGGCCCTGCTCCGCGACGGTCAGCAGCGGCACGAGGCCGACGATGAGCGCCGCGGCGCCCACCAGTCGACCTTGAGGTCGAGACGCTGGTGGTCCAGCTTGAGGGTGCGGGTCACGACCAGCAGCGCGAACAGGCCGATCGGCACGTTGACCAGGAAGACCCAGCGCCAGCCGGTGATGCCGAGGATGCTGTCGTGGCCGGCGAAGAACCCGCCGATGACCGGGCCGAGCACGCTGGAGGTGCCGAACACGGCGAGGAAGTACGCCTGGTACTTCGCCCGCTCGCGCGGCGGCACGATGTCACCGATGATCGCCAGGGCGAGCGACATGAGCCCGCCCGCGCCGACGCCCTGGATCGCGCGGTAGCCGGCGAGGCCGTACATCGACTCGGCGAACGAGCACAGCAGCGAGCCGATGACGAACACCGTGATGGCGAACAGGAACAGCTTCTTGCGGCCGTAGATGTCGCCGAGCTTGCCGTACAGCGGCGTCGCGATCGTCGAGGTGATCAGGTACGCCGTCGTCACCCAGGCCTGTGCGTCCAGACCCTGCAGCTCGTCGGCGATGGTGCGGATCGCCGTGCTGACGATCGTCTGGTCGAGCGCGGCGAGGAACATGCCGAGCAGCAGCCCCGCCAGGATCGTCATGATCTGCCGGTGGGTCAGCTCCCCGTCCCGCGCTCGTCGGCCGTGGTTGCCGTCACTTCTTCTCCTTCTTGGTCAGGTCGTGGATCACCTGCGGGTCGGTCGCCATCTGGGCGCGGACGTCGAGCACGGAGGCCCGGAACCGGGCGAGCAGCTCGCCGAACGTGTCGACGTCGTCGACGTCCCAGTCGCGCAGGAGGTACTGGAAGTAGGTGGCCCGGCGGGCGCGGGTCGACTCGATGAGCGCGTGGCCGCTGTCGGACAGCTGCACCAGCTGGGCCCGGCGGTCGTCGGGGTCGGGTCGCTTCTGCACCAGCCCGCTGGTGAGCAGCTGCGACACCTGGCGGCTCACGGTGCTCACGTCGGAGCCCACGCGCTCGGCCAGGGCCGACACCCGCAGCGGCTCGGTCGCGAGCGTGAACAGCAGCGGGTAGGCCGCGTGCTCGACCCCGTCGGCCGGCCGGGGCATGTGCTGGCGCATGGAGGTCAGCGCCTTCAGCGTGTGCACCACGTCGGTCGCCAGGGCGTCGGCGCGCGCTTCGTCCACGGCCACGGGATCACCTGCTCTGTCGGGGGTGTCGGCTCGGGCAGAGCGCCCGCCGATAAGTTGGTTGTGCCATACAAACATAATCCCGGCGTACGCCCGCGGCAAGCCGGGCGTCGGCGCTCAGGGAGTGATGGTCAGCACGTCGAGCACGCGTCGGGCGACGTCGTCGTCGCCCTCGACGCTGTAGTGCACCTCGTCGGCGCGCTTGCGACCGGCGCCGAGACGGGTCAGCGCCTCGGTGGTGAGCCGGATCGTGGTGACCGACTCGGGGTACCCGTGCCCGTCGGAGTCACCGCTGAAAAGTGGCTCTGCCAAAGGCTTTTCGGGGTCGTCGCCCGCGACGATGCGGATGCCCTCGCGGGCGGTGACCGGGCCGGTGCTCTCCAGGATCACGACGGTGCCGACGGGCAGGCCGGCCTTGCGCGCGGCGCGGCCGGGGAAGCCGGCGAGCACCTTGCTGACGAACAGGGCGGCGGCGGGGGAGTCGAGGTTGCCGGGGCGGCCGAGCGCGCCGCGGATGTCCTGCTCGTGCACCCACAGGTCGACGGTGCGCAGCGCGAGCAGGTCGACGGCGGGCATCTCGCCGAGCGGTCCGGTGAGCACGGTGTCGGGCTCGAGGTCCTCGCCGGCGAGCACGGCCAGCCGGTCGGGCAGCAGCCGCTGCAGCTCGGCGACGACCTGCGACCCGGTGCGCGGGCGGCGCACCTCGACGGCCTTCTCGATCTCGCGGGCGAAGTCGTGGCGCAGGTGGGGGTAGTCGGGCACCGACACCTGCGGGTCGTGCACCCCGGCCCCGGCGGCCTCGACGCCGGCGACGTGGGAGAACTGGTCCTTGACGGTCCAGCCGGGGCAGTCGGTCTCGAGGGCGAAGTCCTCGTCGTGGCAGGTGAAGCCGAGGTCGATGACGGCCTTGAAGGTGCCGGCGTACGCCTCGGCGAGGTCGCGCAGACTCTCGGGCGGAAGCGGATGCGTGGCCATACAGGAACCCTACTTACCCTGTCCCCGTGACCCAGCAGTCCTCCACGAGTCCTCCACGATCCGGGCAGCCTCCCCTCCGCAAGGGTGAATCCGCTGGTCTGGGAGTGCCGTTCGTCGGTCTGGTCGTCGTCGCCGGCCTCCTGTTCAGCGCCATGGCGGCGATGTTCGGCGGGGCCGCAGCGCCGATCGAGCTGTCCGACGCCGGGCCCGTCGTCCGGTGGGGCATCCCCTGCTGCGGGTGGTGCACGACCTGGCCGCGGCGCTGACGGTGGGCATGTTCCTGCTGGGCGGCCTGCTGATGCCGGAGGGCAAGAACACCCAGCGCAGGGCGTACGCCGGGCGCCTGGCCACCGCGTCGGCGACGGTCTGGGGTCTGGCGGGTCTGCTCGGCGGGGTCATGGCGTACTCCGACCTGTCCGGCACCGCGATCGGCTCGTCGGGCTTCTTCTCCGCCTACTGGACCAACACCTGGCAGCTGGAGCTGCTGCGCGCGCCGGCGATCACCTCGTCCGCGGCGCTGGTGATCGCGCTGCTGTCCTCGATCGAGCGCGGCCGCAACGCGATGGCGTGGCTGTTCTTCGCCTCGGTCGTCGCGATCCTGCCGCTGGCGCTGGTGGGTCACGCCGCGGGCTCGGCCGACCACGACTCCGCGGTCAACTCGCTGGCCTTCCACCTGGTCGGCGCCACCATCTGGGTCGGCGGTCTGCTGGCGCTGCTGCTGCTGTGGTCGCGGCTCGGCAAGGGCGCGGCGGCGACGGCCGCGCGCTACTCCAAGATCGCGCTCTGGTGCTTCGTGCTGGTCGCGCTGTCCGGCCTGCTGAACGCGGCCGTCCGGCTCGGCGGCTTCGGGGAGCTCACCAGCGACTACGGCATCCTCGTGCTGGCCAAGACCGCGGCGCTGGTGGTGCTCGGCGGGTTCGGCTACCTACAGCGCGAGCGCGTCATCCGGGTGCTCGAGCGCAGCCCCGACGAGAAGGCGCCGCGCGGCGCGTTCGCCCGGTTCGCCGCGCTCGAGGTGCTCGTCATGGGCGCCACCGTCGGCATCGCGACGGCGCTGGCCCGCACGCCCCCGCCGGGCGGGGAGGAGATCAGCGCCTCCGACCCGGTGCTGGACCGCACCGGATACCCCACGCCGCCCGACTTCACCGTCACCCGGCTGCTGACGATGTGGCGCACCGAGTGGCTGTTCACGACCGTCGCGGTCATCGCGATCGGGGTCTACCTCGCGTGGATGCTGCGGCTGCGCCGCCGCGGCGACTCCTGGCCCATCCACCGCACCATCTGCTGGGTCGCGGGCTGGCTGCTGTTCGTCTACGTCATCGACAGCGGCATCGGCATCTACGGCCGGGTCATGTTCTCGATCCACATGATCGAGCACATGATCATCTCGATGGGCGTGCCGCTGCTGCTCGTGCTCGGCGCCCCCGTCACTCTCGCGCTGCGGGCGCTGCCCAAGCGCAAGGACGCCACGCTCGGCCCGCGCGAGCTGATCCTCGCCACGGTGCACTCGCGAGCGACCCGCTTCTTCGGCAACCCGGTCGTGGCGGCGGTGCTGTTCTTCTTCAGCCTGGTCGTCTTCTACTACTCGCCGCTGTTCGGCCTGGCGCTGCAGACCCACACCGGGCACGTGCTGATGATCGTGCACTTCCTGCTGACCGGTTATCTGTTCGTCTGGTCGCTCATCGGCGTCGACCCCGGCCCGCCGAAGCTGCCGGCGCCGCTGCGGCTGCTGGTGCTGCTGGTCACGCTCGCCTCGCACGCGTTCTTCGGCGTGGCCTTGATGACCGGCACCACCCTGCTCGTGCCGGAGTTCTTCAACGCCCTGCAGCTGCCCTGGGTCCCCGACCCGCTGGACGACCAGCAGGCCGCCGGCGCCGTCGCGTGGGGCACCGGTGAGCTGCCCACGGTGATCCTCGCCGTGCTGGTGACGGCAGACTGGTTGCGCTCGGACAACAAGGAGGCCCGGCGCCAGGAGCGTCAGGCCGAGCGTGACGACGACGCCGACCTGAAGGCGTACAACGAATATCTGGCCGGCCGCGCCGGCCGTGGTGGCCCGCCCAAGGAGTGAGCATGCGCATCGCCGTGATCCAGCTGGCGTACGACGACAGCGAGTTCGTCGCCGAGCGCACCGAGCGCGCGGCCGGGCTCGTGGAGCAGCAGCGCGGCCACGACCTCGTGGTGCTGCCCGAGCTGTGGTCGGCGGGCGGCTTCGACTACCGCTCGTGGGAGGAGCGCGCCCAGCAGGTCGACGGTGACGTCGTGCAGCGCATGGCGCAGGCCGCCCGCGAGATCGGCGCGATGGTGCACGCCGGGTCGATCGTCGAGCGCCCCGGTGACGAGACCGGCCCCGAGGGCAAGGAGCTGTGGAACACCTCGGTCGTGCTCGACGCCTCCGGCGAGCGCGTCGCGACCTACCGCAAGATCCACCGGTTCGGCTTCGGCGGCGGCGAGCCCAAGCTGATGGAGGCGGGCGAGGACGTCGTGCTGCTCGACCTGCCCGACGGGTCGCGAGGCGCGCTGTCGACCTGCTACGACCTGCGCTTCCCCGAGCTCTATCGTGCCCAGATCGACCAGGGCGCAACGGTTTTCGTGATTCCCGCCGCGTGGCCGATGGCGCGCGTGGAGCACTGGCGTCTACTGCTGCGCGCCCGGGCGCTGGAGGACCAGTGCGTCGTCGTCGGCTGCAACACCGCCGGCACCCACGCGGGCACCGAGATGGGCGGCCACAGCGCCGTCGTCTCGCCCACGGGCGAGGTGCTGGCCGAGGCCGGTGCGGGCGAGGAGGTGCTGTCGGTCGAGGTCGACACCAGCACGGTCGCCAAGGCCCGCGAGGACTTCCCGGTGCTGGCCGACCGCCGCATGTGACGCCTCCGCAGCGAGGGCCCGGGGCCGCCCCTCCTCGGCGGGGGTGGGATGGCGGGGCTGGGATACTGCCGCGCATGGCGATGCGCGTGCTGGTGGTCAACGGCCCCAACCTCAACCTGCTCGGTCAGCGTGAGCCCGACGTCTACGGCGCGGGCACCCTGGCCGACGCCGAGCAGCGGTGCGCCGCCGTGGCCGGCGAGCTCGACTGCGAGCTGACCTGGGTGCAGTCCAACCGCGAGGGCGACCTGGTCGACGCGGTGCAGGGCGCCGCCGGGAGCGCGGACGCGCTGATCGTCAACGCCGCCGGATACACCCACACCTCCGTCGCGCTGCGCGACGCGCTCGCGGCGGTGGCGCTGCCGTTCGTCGAGGTGCACGTGTCCAACGTGTTCGCCCGCGACGCCTTCCGGCACCACTCCTACCTGTCCGACCTCGCCTCCGGCGTGATCGTGGGCTGCGGCATCCAGGGTTACGAGCTGGCGCTGCGCCGGCTGGCCGATTTGGCCTGACCCGACCCCGACGTACGCCATCGCCGGGCCGCTCCCGCCCGCGCGGCTGCGGCGGTCGCGGCCCCTGCTCAAGAACGCGCGAGGCGCACAGGCATGCCTGTACGCCTCGCGCATCTTTGCGCTGCTCGGGTCAGAACGCGGCCTCGGGCAGCTCCATCAGCTCCAGGTTGACGCCCTCGGCGATCACCCGGTCGGCGGCGAGGCGCGGGAGGACGGTCTGCGCGAAGAACTTCGCGGCCGCGACCTTGCCGGTGTAGAACGCCTCGTCCTTGCCGGCGTCGCCCGCGTCGAGCCGGGCCTGGGCGACCTCGGCCTGGCGCAGCAGCAGCCAGCCGATGATCACGTCACCCGCGCCCATCAGCAGCCGCACCGAGTTGAGGCCGACCTTGTAGGCCTCCTCGGGCTGGTCCATCGCCGCCATGGCGTGGCCGCCCATGACGCCGAGGATCGCCTGGAAGTCGTCGACGGCCTTGCCGAGCAGCTCGCGCTCGGTCTTCAGCGTGTCGTCGCCGGCGCCGCCCTTGACGGTCGCGGCGATCTCCTGGGCGAGCCAGCCGATGGCCTGACCCTGGTCCTTGATGATCTTGCGGAAGAAGAAGTCGAGCGACTGGATCGCCGTGGTGCCCTCGTAGAGGGTGTCGATCTTGGCGTCGCGGATGTACTGCTCGACGGGGTAGTCCTGCAGGAAGCCCGAACCGCCGAAGGTCTGCAGCGACTCGGTGCCGAGCAGCACCCACGCCCGCTCCGAGCCCACGCCCTTGACGATCGGCAGCAGCAGGTCGTTGACCCGCTGGGCGAGGTAGGCCGGCGAGTCCTGCGCGACCGTCTCGCTGCCGGTGCGCAGCTGCTCGACGTCGACGGTGTCCTGCTGCGAGGCGGTGAAGATGACCAGCGCGCGCAGGCCCTCGGCGTACGCCTTCTGCAGCATCAGCGACCGGCGCACGTCGGGGTGGTGGGTGATCGTGACGCGCGGCGCGTCCTTGGCCGGGGTGGTCATGTCGGCGCCCTGCACGCGCTCCTTGGCGTAGTCGAGCGCGTTGAGGTAACCGGTCGAGAGGGTCGCGATCGCCTTGGTGCCCACCAGCATTCGCGCGTGCTCGATGACGCGGAACATCTGGGCGATGCCGTTGTGCTCGTCGCCGAGCAGGCTGCCGGTGGCCGGCTCCTTGTCGCCGAACGTCAGCTCGCAGGTGGTCGAGACCTTCAGGCCCATCTTGTGCTCGACGTTGGTGACGTAGGCGCCGTTGCGCTCGCCCAGCTCGCCGGTCTCGAGGTCGACGTGGAACTTGGGGACGATGAACAGCGACAGGCCCTTGGTGCCCGGGCCGGCGCCCTCGGGGCGGGCGAGCACGAAGTGGATGACGTTGTCGACCATGTCGGACTCGGCCGAGGTGATGAAGCGCTTCACGCCCGTGACGTTCCAGGTGCCGTCGTCGTTCTGCGCGGCCTTGGTGCGGCCGGCGCCGACGTCGGAGCCGGCGTCGGGCTCGGTCAGCACCATCGTGCAGTGCCAGCCCTTCTCGACGATCCACCGAGCCAGCTTCTTCTGCTCGTCGGTGCCGAGGACGTACAGCAGCTTGGCGAAGGCGTAGCTCGCGGCGTACATCGCGATCGCCGGGTTGGCGCCGAGCACCATCTCGTTCATCGCCCACTTCAGCGACGGCGGCGCGACCGTGCCGTCGAGCTCGCCCGGGACGTCGACGGCCCAGAAGCCGGAGTCGATGTAGGCCTGGTAGCTCTTCTTGAAGCTCTCGGGGATCTGGACGTCGGTGGTCGCCGGGTCGTAGACCGGCGGGTGGCGGTCGGCGTCGTCGAACGAGGCGGCCAGGTCGTTCTCGGCCAGGACCGACATCTGCTGCAGCATCTCGCGCGCGGTGTCGGCGTCGAGCTCGGCGTAGGGCCCGGCCCCCAGGACGTCCTCGCGCCCGAAGACCTCGAAGAGGTTGAACTCCAGGTCGCGCACGTTGCTCTTGTAGTGACCCACTGATGGCTCCTTCGGCCGCATGTTACTCGTCGGTACGAATCCCCATATTACTCGCTGGTAAAGGCAGGGTGCGGCGGAGTGCGGACTTACCTCGGCGTAGGTCCTGCTGGTCAGGGAGGGCCCCTCCTCAGCGGGAGGTCAGCAGGCGGAACTCGTTGCCGCAGGTCACCAGCGCCCAGTCCGCGCCCAGCGCCTCCACGTCGCCCGAGCCGGCGCAGGACATCGACGCGAGCTGCTGCCCGGTGCGTGGTGCCAGCAGCTCGACGGTGCGCCCGGGGTTGTCATCCGTGTGCGGCGAGAACGGGTTGTTGCTCGACGGGAGGTCCTGACCGACGCGTACGACGGACTCGCCCACCGTCACGTCGTTGCCGACGTCGGGCGAGGGGGTGAGCGACCAGAGCCGTCGTCCGGTCACGGGATCGACGGCGACCGGGTCGGAGTCGTCGAGGCTGAGCGCGGCCTGGGGCGTGGTGAGGTCGCCGGTCGCGTAGGGCATCGGTCGCGCGGTGGCGCTCGCGAGGTCGAGCGTCCAGCCGAACCCGGCCTCGCTCCCGTGCTCCCGCGAGAGGAACACCTGGTCGCCGACCAGCGTCCTCGCCGACGAGACCCGGTCGCACGGTCCGGTGGGCACGGTGGAGCGCACTCGGGTGGCGTCGAGGACGAACCACCGGCAGCGGTTGCCGCCGGCGTCGAGCGCCCAGACGTAGCGCCCCTGCGCCACGACCCGCGTCATGCGGTCGCCGCTCGGGTCGTCGACGCGCTGGCGGCGCTGGCCGGTGTCGGCGTCGACCAGGGTCACCCGCTGCCGCCCAGCCGGGCGCTCGACGACGGGCGCCACCGTCGGGAGGGTCAGGTCGGGGTTCTCGTTGGTCTCGAAGTCGAAGGCCTCGCTCGGGTCGTCGCGGTCGTACGTCATCGTCCAGCGACGCTCGCCGCGCTGCCCGACGCCTTCGAGGCGACAGCGGTTCGGTGGGTCGAGGGAGCAGGTCTCCAGGACCGTGGTCCGGGCTGTTGCGGCGACCACGTAGCTCGTGGGGCGCTCCCAGCGCAGCGCGCCGTCGGACGATAGTCGCAGGACCCGTTCGGGCCCGTTGTCCGAGTCGACCTTGAGGATCACCGAGCCGTCCTCGGCGACCTGCAAGCGACCGAGCATGAGATTGCGCGACCAGGGGGCGCGGGCGGGGAACCGGCGTGACCACAGGTGCTTGCCGGAGCGGATATCGCGCACCTCGAGCCACGAGGGCTCCCCGGCTGTGGCGCTGTCGGTGCGCAGGTACACCCTGTCGCCGACCACGGTCGGCGTCTCGCTGCGGTAGGGCATCGTCCACGCGACATCCCGGAGCTCGGACTGGTAGGCCAGCCACCACGGCACCCCGACGCCGACGGCGGCCACCAGCACGCTCGCAACGACCGGCAGCACGAGCCGACCGGGGCCCTCGCTGCGCTGCTCCGGCGCGGCCGGGCGCAGCCGGCGGACGAACCAGCCCGCGGCGAACCCGCCGACCGTGCACGCCGCCACGTGGGCCGCCACACCCTGGCCGGTCATCCAGGCCAGCGTGCCCACCGCCAGGGCCACGATCAGCCACAGCGTCGGAGCGATGAGTCGGCGGACCACCGTCAACCCTTACCAGGTCCGGCGGTCGCGCTCACGCTCGTCGGCCCGGCGTGACGGCATCCGCCCGGCGTGACGGCATCAGCCCGAGGGGGCGACCAAGCGCAGCTCGTCACCGCACCTGACCAGCACCCAGTCGTCGCCGACGCTGTCGACCGCGGTGAAGTCGTCGCAGACGACGGCCGCCAGCCGCTGCCCCGTGCGCGGCGCCAGCAGCTCGACCTGCCGCGGCGGCCGTCCCGGGTCGCGGAGCAGGAACGGATTGACCGCTTCGCCGTCGAGGGACCGGAGCCGGGCCACGGCGCCGCCGACGAACCACTGCTGCCCGGTCCGCTCGGGGCCGAGCGGCCAGAGCCGGCGCCCGGTGAACGGGTCCACCGCGCTCGGATCCGTCCCTTCCAGGTCGAGGGCGACCAGCGGCGAGGTCGACCCGCTCTGGGCGTACCGCATCGTGCGCGGGCGGGCGGTGCGCAGGTCGAGCACCTGGGCGCGCGGGCCGGGACCGTAGACCGTCCCACCGGTGAGCAGCTGGTCCGGCCCCAGGGAGCGCAGGCTCGCCGTCGGGCAGTAGCCCGGCAGGGTGGTCGTGCGGGTGCGCGTGGCGTCGAGCACCTGCCAGCGGCAGGCCCCGTCGAGGCCGGACAGCACCGTCACGGAGCGGCCGCGGGCCATCGCCAGGTCGGCCCCGGTCGGCGCGGTGCGCACCTGCTGCCGTGGCTGCCCGGTGTCGGCGTCGAGCAGGGTGACCCGGGTGCCCGTGTCGTTGATGCTCGGTTCGACCAGGGCGACCACGGACGGGGCGGGCGCCTCCGGCCCGTCCCCGTCGCGCACGCGACGCTCGACCTCCTCCTCGGGCACGTACGTCCTCGCCCAGCGAGTCCTGCCCCGCACGTCCACGCCCTGCATCCGGCACGATCGGTAGCTGCGCTCCGTGCACTCCTGGAGCACCGTGGTGCCCGGGGTGGCGGCCAGCACCTGCGTCTCGGGTCGCGACCACTGTCGAACGCCCTGCGGGCTGAAGCGGGTGACGCTCTCGCGGCCGTCGGGGCTCCCCTCCACGAGCACCGCGCCGTCGTCGGTGACGGCGGCGATCTGCTCCCCGGTGGCGCCGGGCAGGTCGCGACCCCACCGGGCTGCGCCGGAGGGCAGGTCGCGCACCTCGAGGCGTGCCGGGCCGTCGGTCGCGGAGCGCAGCAGCAGGTAGAGCCGCTCGCCGACGACCTTCGCGTCGGCCTCGTCCGAGGTCGCGGACCAGGCGACGTCCTGCTGCCCCTGCCGCCCCGCCGACCACCACGGAACGGCGAGCACGAGCACCGTCAGGGCCAGGCCTGCCGCGAGCGCCGCCCAGGGGCCGCCCGGTCGCAGGCGCAGCACGAGGCTGATCGCGCCGACGGTCAGCACGCAGTAGGCAAGGAGGTAGGGCAGCAGGCCGGTCGTCCGGCTCGGCCCGTCCAGCACGCCCGGGCCGAACCAGGCCCACGCGGCCAGCGCGGCGCCCGCCACGATCCACAGCGCGGGGGCGATCAGGCGGCGGGGCATCGTCAGCGCCCCCGCAGGGCGGACTCGAGCCACCGGGCCGCGCGCAGCACCCCGAGGTCGTCGAAGCGGCGGCCGGCGACCTGCACCCCGACCGTGCGCCCGTCGGCGGTGCGCCCGGCGTCGACCGTCGCCGCGGGCTGGCCGGACATGTTGAGCGGCACGGTGAACCCGATGTGCGCCATCGCGGTGTCGCCCTCGCCCCACGGCATCGGCCACTCGGCGGGGAAGGCCGCCATGGGCGCGACGGGAGACAGGACGACGTCGTACGCCTGGGTCGCCGCCACCGTGCGCGCCCGGATGGTGTTGGTCGCGGTGTAGCACTGCATCAGCCGGGTGCCCTGGGTGTCGGCGGCCGCCGTGGCCCAGCGCGCGATGAACGGCAGCACCCGCTCGCGCTGCTCCGGCGGCAGGGCGACGAGGTCGACGTAGGACCGCACGCGCCAGAACGTGTCGAGGTCGGCCAGCAGGTCGTCGGTCATCCACGGTTCGAGGGTACGACCTCCGCGCCGGCGTCGCCGAGCGCACCGGCGGCGCGCTCGACCACCGCCCGCACCTCGGGGTCGACCGGCATGCCGCAGCCGGCGTCGAGCAGCAGCCCCACCCGCACTGATCGAGGCTCGAATCCCGAAGTGTCCCAGTCGATCTCGGCCGGCGGCAGGCTCGCCCAGTCGCGCGGGTCGGGCTGCGCGATGACCGACATGAGCAGCGCGAGGTCGTCCACCGTGCGGGCCATCGGCCCGGCCACGCGGCCGAGGTAGGGCACGTCGATCGGCACCCGCCCGTCCGACGGCTTGAGCGTCGCAAGCCCCAGCCAGGTGCCGGGCAGCCGGATCGAGCCGCCGATGTCGGTGCCGACGTGCAGCGGGCCGAACCCGCCGGCCGCGGCCGCGCCGGCGCCCGAGCTCGACCCGCCCGTCGTGAGCCTCGGGTCGAGCGGGCTGCGGGTGATCCCGTGCAGCGACGAGACGCCGGAGGAGAGCATCCCCCAGTCGGGCATCACCGTCGACCCGAGCACGACCGCGCCCGACTCCAGCACGCGGTCGGTGATCGGGGCGTTGCGGTCGGGCACCACCGGCGTGACCCCGGCGTTGCCCGCCGGCATGGGCACGCCGGCGCGGGCGACGTTCTCCTTCAACGTGATCGGGACACCGTCGATGGGGCCGAGCGGTTCGCCCGCCCGCCAGCGGGCCTCGCTCTGCTGCGCCGCGCGCTCGGACTCCACCGCGTCGCGCTGCCAGAACGCGTTGACCGTCGGCTCCAGCTCGGCGATGCGTCGCTGCACCGCGCGATGGACCTCGACCGGGGAGAGGTCACCACCGGCGTACGCCCGCACCAGCTCGGTCGCGCTCAGCCACGCCAATCCGTCATCGACCACCGCACCATCTTGGCGGCGCGGCCTGGTGATTTGGGCCAGGATGGGACGCACCGCGGCGCGCAGGTGGCGCCGCCTCGCCCTGGGAGTGCCCGTGACCCGCAAGATCGCCCTCGTCAGCTCGGTCGTCGGGCTGTCGCTGCTCACCGCCGCGTGCAACGCCGGCTCGGGCGGCGGCGCCGGCTCCTCCTCCGCCAGCGGCTCCGGCTCGGGCGCGTCCGGCCCGTCCGGCGAGTCGGTCACGATCGGCCTGGTGGCCGAACCGGCGAGCCTCGACTTCACCAAGAACGACGGCGCGGCCATCCCGCAGGTCGAGCTCGGCAACATCTACGAGACGCTCGTCAAGCAGGACCAGAGCGGCAAGATCGTGCCCGGCCTCGCCGAGAAGTGGACCGTCTCGCCCGACCGGAAGACCTACACCTTCGACCTGCGGCCGGACGTCACCTTCACCGGCGGCCAGAAGCTCACCGCCGACGACGTCGTGTGGTCGATCAACCAGGTGAAGTCGGCCTGGACCATCGCCATCAAGGCCAAGATGGACCCGGTCTCCAAGGCCGAGAAGGTCGGCGACAACCAGGTGCGCGTGACGCTCAGCCAGCCCAGCAACAGCTGGCTGTTCAACATGACCACCCGGGTGGGTGCGATCTTCAGCCGCACCGCGGCCGACCAGCTCGCCACCAAGCCGGTCGGCACCGGCCCGTACGCCTTCAGCACCTGGCGCCGCGGCGACTCGATCGTGCTGACCCGCAACGAGGACTACTGGGGCAAGAAGCCCTACTTCAAGACCGTCACGCTGAAGTACTTCAAGGACCCGACCGCGCTCAACAACGCGCTGCGCTCCAAGACCATCAACGTCATCGGCACCGTGCAGGCGCCGGAGTCGCTCGGCCAGTTCCCGACGAGCCAGTACCAAGTCATCGAGGGGACGACCAACGGCGAGGTCGTGCTGTCGATGAACTCCTCGCGAGCTCCCTTCAACGACAAGCGAGTTCGCCAGGCCGTGCGATACGGCATCAACCACCGGGCGCTCCTCGACACCTGCTGGGCCGGGCGCGGTCAGCTCATCGGCTCGATGGTGCCGCCCACCGACCCCTGGTACGAAGACCTCACCAAGGTCACGCCGTACGACCAGGCCAAGGCCAAGCAGCTGCTGCAGCAGGCCGGCAAGACCGGCACCACCGTCCGGCTGCGGCTGCCGTCGCTGCCCTACGCGCAGTCGTGCGGGCCGGTCGTGAAGAGCATGCTCGAGCAGGTCGGGTTCAAGGTGCAGACCGACACCCTGGAGTTCCCCGCCGCGTGGCTGACGACCGTCTTCACCAACAGCGACTACGACCTGTCGATGGTGTCGCACGTCGAACCCCGTGACCTGCCAACGGTTTTCGGCGACCCGGACTACTACACCCACTTCAGCAACCCGCAGATGGCCGGGCTGCTCAAGGCCGCCGACACGGGCACCCCGCAGCAGGAGACCGCCAGCATGAAGAAGGCCGCGCGGCTCATCGCCGACGACGCCGGCGCCGACTTCCTGTTCCTGCTGCCCAACCTGATCGTCGCCGACAAGAACATCACCGGCCTCCCCAAGAACGCCATCACCGAGGGCTTCGACCTGACGACGCTGGGCCGCTCCTGACGTGCTGCTGCGCGTCCTGACCCGCCTCGGGGTGCTGCTGGCGAGCCTGCTCGCCAGCAGCGTCGTCGTGTTCGGACTCATGGCCGTGCTGCCCGGCAGCCCGGCGCGAGTTGCCTTGGGGGTCAACGCAACCGACGAAGCAGTCGCCGATCTGGAGCGCGAGTTCGGGCTGGACGACCCGCTGCCCGTGCAGTACTGGCGCTGGATCACCGGGCTGCTGCGCATGGACCTGGGCGAGTCGTACATCTCCCGTGCGGCGATCGCCCCGCAGATCGCCGACCGCTTCCAGGTCACGCTCTGGCTGGTGGTGTGCGCGATGGTGCTCGCGATGCTCGTGGCCGTGCCGCTCGGCACCCTCATGGCCGTACGCCATCGGCAGCTCTCCGGGCTGGTCCTGTCGACCCTGTCGCAGGTCGGCGTCTCGATCCCCGCGTTCCTCGCCGGCATCCTGCTCGTCGCGGTGTTCGCGGTCGGTCTGGGCTGGCTGCCCTCCGGCGGCTGGACGCCACCGGCGCAGGACCCGGCGCTGTTCCTGCAGCAGCTGATCCTGCCGGTCACCTCGCTGGCGCTGGTGCAGGCGGCGGTGCTCGCCCGATACGTGCGCAGCTCGGTGCTGGAGGTCATGCGCGAGGACTACATCCGCACGGCGCGGGCCAAGGGGCTCACCCCGATGCGGGCGCTGGTGCGCCACGGGCTGCGCAACGCGGCGATCCCGGTCGTCACCGTGCTCGGGCTGCAGCTGGCGACGCTGCTGGTCGGCGCGGTCGTCGTCGAGCGGGTCTTCGTGATCCCGGGGCTGGGGTCGGGGCTGCTCGATGCCGTCGCCAACCGCGACCTGCTGATGGTGCAGGACATCGTCATGCTGCTCGTCGCGGCGGTGCTCGTCGTGAGCTTCGTCGTCGACCTGCTCTATCTCGTCATCGACCCGCGGCTGCGAGGTGCGCGATGACCGCGGCGATCACCCGGCTGCGCCGGCGCGCCAACCCCAGCGTCGTGGTGGGCGGTCTGCTCGTGCTCGCCGTCGTCCTGGCCGCGCTCGTGTCGTTCGTCTGGACGCCCTACCCGCCGACGCTCGTCACCCCCGAGGACCGGCT
This sequence comes from Barrientosiimonas endolithica, assembly GCF_030296655.1. Lineage (NCBI taxonomy): Bacteria > Bacillati > Actinomycetota > Actinomycetes > Micrococcales > Dermacoccaceae > Barrientosiimonas > Barrientosiimonas endolithica. The sequence goes on from NZ_AP027735.1 coordinate 47,782, forward strand.
CGCCGGGTTCTCCGCCGACCACCTGCTGGGCGGCGACCGGCTCGGCCGTGACGTGTTCTCCCAGCTGCTGGTCGGTGCGCGCACGACCCTGCTCGTCGGCATCCTGTCGGTCGGTCTGGCCGCGCTCGTCGGGGTCCCGCTGGGGCTGCTCGCCGCGATGTCGCGTCGGCAGCCCTGGCTCGACGGGCTGGTCATGCGCGCGAGCGACCTGCTGCTGGCCTTCCCGGCCCTGCTGCTGGCGATCATGCTGGCCGCGGTGTACGGCGGCAGCGTCGTCACCGCGATGGTCGCCATCGGCATCGCGACCGTCCCCGCGTTCGCCCGGGTCGTGCGCAGCGGCGCGCTCGTGGTGCTGGAGAGCGACTACGTCCTGGCCGCCCGCGCGGCGGGCCGGCGACCGTTCGCGATCGCGCTGCGGCACGTGCTGCCCAACGTCATGAACCTGGTCATCGTCCAGGCGTCCGTGTCGTTCGCCATCGCGATCCTCGCGGAGGCGGCGCTGTCCTACCTCGGCCTCGGCGCGCCGCCGGACACGCCCTCGTGGGGGCGGATGCTGCAGGAGCACCAGTCCTACCTCGACCAGGCGCCGCGGCTGGTGGTGATCCCCGGGCTCGCGATCGCACTGGCGGTGCTGGGTTTCAACCTGCTCGGCGACGGCCTGCGCGACCTGCTCGACCCGCGCCTGGCGAAGCACGTGGCGGGGAGCGACTCGGGGGCCAACGATGAGCGAGATGCCGAGCGGAATCCCAGACGGGTCGAGCCGGGCGGACACAAGCCGGTCGAGTAGGGGCGAGGCGCTAGCCGAGGCCCGTATCGAGACCAGGCCCGCCGTGCTGGACGTGCGCGACCTGTCGGTGACGGTGGGGCCGGTCGGTCTGGTGCACGACCTGACGTTCGCGATCGGGCAGGGGGAGCGGGTCGGCCTGATCGGGGAGTCGGGGTCGGGCAAGTCGATCACCGCCCTGGCGCTCATGGGTCTGCTGCCGGAGGGGCTGTCGGCGACCGGGGACGTACGTCTGGGCGGGGTCGAGCCGAACCTGCTCACCGCTCCCGAGCGCACCCTCGCGGGACTGCGCGGACGCACGATGTCGATGATCTTCCAGGAGCCGATGACGGCGCTCAACCCGACGATGCGGGTCGGCGACCAGGTGGCCGAGGCCATGCGGATCCACCGAACTCGCAGCAACCGCAAGGCTGCTCGCGCGGCGGTCGAGCTGCTCGACGACGTGGGGCTGCCCTCTCCGGGAGAGGTGGCGCGGGCGTACCCCCATCAGCTGTCGGGCGGGCAGCGGCAACGGGTCGTCACGGCGATCGCGCTCGCCAACGACCCCGCGCTGCTGATCTGCGACGAGCCGACCACCGCGCTCGACGTGACCGTGCAGGCGCTCGTGCTCGACCTGATCGTGCGCGGCGTCGCGGCGCGCGACGCGGCGATGCTGTTCATCACCCACGACCTCGGGGTGGTCGCGACGGTGTGCGACCGCGTGCTGGTGATGTACGGCGGGCGCATCGTCGAGGCGGGCCCGGTCGCCGAGGTCTTCGCCCGGCCGCGGCACCGCTACACGCAGGGGCTGCTCGCCGCCTCCGACCTCGCGGTGGGAGACGACGGGCGGCTGGCCACGATCCCCGGGGCGGTGCCGCAGGCGGGGCAGTTCCCGGCGGGCTGCGTCTTCCGCACCCGGTGCGCCCACGCCGACGCCCGCTGCGAGCAGCAGCCGCCGTGGGTCGGCGACGAGGACGACGGGCACGCCTGCGTGCACCCGGCGACGGGTGAGGAGGGGGCGGCATGAGCGAGGCGCCCGCGGTGCGGCTCACCGACGTGACCCGCGACTTCCGGCGGCCACGGCGGTCGTTGCTGCGGCCCGCCCCGGTCGTGCACGCCCTGCGCGGCGTCACCCTCGAGGTGCCGGCGGGGGAGCGGTTCGGGATCGTCGGCGAGTCGGGGTCGGGCAAGTCCACGCTGCTGCGCATCGTCGCCGGGCTCGACCGCCCGACCAGCGGCCGCGTCGAGATCGAGGGCGCGACATCACCGGTCTGCCCGAACGCCGGCTGGGGTTCGTGCGCGACCGGATGCAGCTGGTGCTGCAAGACCCGATCGGCTCGCTCGACCCGCGCATGAAGGTGGGCGACATCATCGCCGAACCCCTTGTGGCACAGGGGAAACCGCGCCCCCGCGAGCGCATCGCCGAGCTGCTGGAGTCGGTCGGGCTCCCGGCCGACGCGGCGGCCCGATACCCCCACCAGTTCTCCGGCGGGCAGCGGCAGCGCATCTCGATCGCGCGGGCGCTCGCCCCCGAGCCGCGGATCATCGTGGCGGACGAGCCGGTGAGCGCGCTCGACGTGTCGGTGCGGGCGCAGGTGCTCAACCTGCTGCTGGAGCTGGTCGAGCGGCTCGACCTGACGCTGCTGTTCGTCTCGCACGACCTGTCGGTGGTGCGGTACGTCTGCGAGCGGGTCGGCGTGATGAAGGACGGCGAGTTCGTCGAGGTCGGACCGACCGAGCAGGTCTACGAGCGCCCCGAGCACGCGTACACCCGGTCGCTCGTGGCGGCCATCCCGCACCTGTCCGACGCCCTCGCCGGGCGGTCGGCTGCGGACCTGGCCGCGGACGTGCGGAAGGAGGGGTGATGGACGGAAGGGTGACGGACGGAGGGGTGATGACGGAAACCGTTGCAGGACCCACGAACTCGCTGCACGACGTGACCGGGCTGCGGGTCGGGCACGCGCAACGCATCGGCGACGGCTGGCTGACCGGCACGACCTGCGTGCTCACCGGGCCGGACGGCGCTGTCGGCGGGGTCGACGTGCGCGGCGGCGGCCCGGGCACCCGCGAGACCGACCTGCTCGACCCGCGCAACGCCGTCGAGCGGGTGCACGCGGTCGTGCTGAGCGGGGGAGCGCCTTCGGGCTCGCGGCCGCGACGGGAGTGATGGAGCGGCTCGACGAGGCCGGCATCGGCTTTCCGCTCGGCGACATCGTGGTGCCCATCGTCCCGGCAGCGGTGGTCTTCGACCTGGGTCGGGGCGGCGACTTCCGGGCGCGCCCCGACGCGGACATGGGGGCAGCGGCCTACGACGACGCGGTGTCGGTCGACGCGACCGCCGGGGTGGTCGAGGGGAACGTCGGCGGGGGCACCGGCTCGAAGGTCGGTGGGCTCAAGGGCGCGGTCGGGTCAGCGAGCGCGGTGCTGCCCGACGGCACGACCGTGGCAGCCGTCGTGGTCGCGAATGCCATTGGCTCCAGCGCGGATCCGGTCACGGGCGAGCTGTACGCGGCTCGGTTCGGGCTGCCCGGTGACTTCCCGCCGATGAACCCGGCCGACCCGGCCGAGGTCGCCGCAGCACGCCGGCTGGCCGAGGAGCGCGCGAAGGCGAGCGGTGTGCCGCCGTACGCCATGGCCACCACCATCGGGGTGGTCGCGACCGACGCGACGCTCGGCAAGGCGCAGTGCCAGAAGCTGGCGGGCATCGGGCACGACGGGCTGGCCCGGGCGGTGCGTCCGGTGCACACGATGTTCGACGGCGACACGATCTTCGCGCTGGCGACCTGCGCCCGCGACGTGCCGGACGCGTGGAGGTTCCACGCGATCCTCGAGGCCGGCGCCGACTGCGTCACGCGGGCGGTCGGGCGGGCGGTGCTCGCAGCGGAGTCGGTGACCGCGGCGGGCATCACGTGGCGCTCCTACCGCGACGCCCTGCCCTCGGTCTTCCGGGGTCAACCGCGCTTCCAGGACCGCTCGTGAGCGACGACGGCTGGCGCGGCCGGTGGCCCGAGGGCCTGCCGGTCGGCGACGCCTGGGTGGCAGCGGGTGCCTCGCGCGAGGTCGTCTTCCCGTACGACGGCAGCGTCGTCGCGCAGGCGCCCGAGGGTGATCCGGTGCTGGCCGGGCAGGCGCTGGACGCCGCGGCCAAGGTGCGGCGCGAGGTCGGCCGGCTCCCGTCGTACGTCCGGCGCGCCGTGCTGCAGGACGTGCACCGCGACGTGGCGGCGCACCGTGAGGACTTCGAGCGGCTGCTGGTGCTCGAGACGGGCAAGCCGCTGGTCGACTGCCGGGTCGAGGTGGAGCGCACGCTGCTGACGCTCGAGACGTCGGCGGAGGAGGTGGCGCGGCTGCACGGCGAGACGGTGCCGCTCGACCTGCTGGCGAGCGGGCGGGGCCTCGTGGGCTTCTGGCAGCGCCGGCCGATCGGCGTCGTCGTGGGCATCGCGGGTTACAACTACCCGCTGCTGCTCGCCGCGCACAAGATCGCGCCGGCCCTCGCGGCGGGATGCCCGGTGATCGCGAAACCCGCTGAGCCCACACCGCTTTCGACCCTCTGGCTGGTGCACCTGTTCCGCGAGGCGTTGGCGCGGGCCGGTGCACCGATGGCCGCCGTGCAGCTCGTGACGGGTGACGCCGAGGTGGGGCGCGCCCTGACGACCGACGCGCGGGTGGGGGCGGTGTCGTTCACCGGATCGGCCGCCGTCGGGCACGCGATCGCGCGGGCCGCGGCACCCACGAAGGTGCTGCTCGAGCTCGGGTCCAACGCCGCGCTGGTGGTGAGCGACGACGCCGACCTCGACGCGGCGGCCGCAGCCGTGGTGCGGGGCGGCTACTACGCCTCCGGCCAGGCGTGCATCTCCGTGCAGCGGGTGATCGTGGTGGAGTCGGTGCGCGACGACTTCGTCCGGCTGCTGCGTGCGGCGATGGCGCAGGTCGTCGTCGGGGACCCGCGTGACGAGGCGACCCGCGTCGCGCCGTTGATCGACACGCGGTCGACCGACCGGGTGCTGGGCTGGGTCCAGGACGCGGCTGCTGCTGGCGCCGAGATCGCCGCGGGCGGGGCGGCGCAGGGCCGCGCGATCGAGCCCACCGTGCTCGTGGACGTGCCTGCGGGACAACGGGTCTGGGACGAGGAGGTGTTCGGCCCCGTGGTCGTGGTGCGGGCCGTGCCCGACCTGGACGCCGCGCTCGAGGCCGTCAACGAGTCTCGCTACGGCCTGCACGCCAGCGTTTTCACCCGGTCGCTCGCGACGGCGTTCCGGGCGATCGAGGAGATCGAGGCGGGAGGGGTCGTGATCAACGAGGTGCCCGGATTCCGGTCCGACGTCATGCCGTACGGCGGGGTCAAGGACTCCGGCATCGGGCGCGAGGGCCCACGGTTCGCGATCGAGGAGCTCACGGTGACCCGGATGGCCGTGATCCGGCCGGGCGAGCCGGAGTGACGAGCCGGAGTGAAGGAGCAGGGATGGACGACACGGGCCACGGCAATCCGGACCACCGCAATCTCGACTACCGCAACCTGTTCGACCTCACCGGCAAGCGGGCGGTGGTCGTCGGCGGGGCCGGCGGCATCGGCCGCGAGCTGGTCGCGGGACTCGTCGCGTTCGGCGCCGAGGTGGTCGTGGCCGACCGCGAGCTGACCGCCGCGCAGGACGTGGCGTCGACGCTCGAGGGTGCGAGGGCGTACGAGCTGGATGTGCTTGCCCCGCAAGCGATCCCGCGAGCGGCGGAGGCGCTCGACCCGGTCGACGTGCTGGTGCTCACCGCGGCCACCAACATCCGCAAGCGGATGGTCGACTACGCGCCGGAGGAGTTCGAGCGGGTGGTGGCGCTCAACCTGCGCAGCAGCTTCGAGCTGATCAGTTCGTTCGGTGCGCGCATGGCGCAGCGCGGCAGGGGCAGCATCGTCGCGTTCACCTCGATCCGTGCGGTGACGGTGGAGCCGGGGCAGGGGGCGTACGCCGCGACGAAGGCGGGCCTGATGCAGCTGGTGCGCACCGCCGCCGCGGAGCTCGGGCCGGACGGGGTGCGCGTCAACGCCGTTGCGCCGGGCGTGGTCGAGACCCCACTGACCGAACAGATCCGCGCGAATCCCGAATGGGGCCAGGCGTATTCGGACAAGAGCGCTCTCGGCCGCTGGTCCCGCCCTGACGAGCTGGTCGGTGCGGTCGTCTATCTCGCCAGCGAGGCGTCGTCCTTCGTCACCGGCTCGCAGCTGTTCGTCGACGGCGGCTGGACCGCCATCGACGGCCGCTACACCCCACCGACCTGACGGCGAAGCCCTACTCCTCCAGGCCGCGCGGCGCGGCGAGGTCGAGGCTGAGTGTCGTGAGCCCCTCCACGGTCACGAATCCCAGGCGGCGGTAGAGATCGAGGGCAGCGTGATTGTCGTGCTCTGTCACCAAGGACAGGCGACTCGCTCCAGCGGCCGACGCCGCGTCTCGAACCGTGGCGACCAGGGCAGCCGCGACTCCCCGGCGGCGAGCATCGGGGCGCACGTACAGGTCGCGCACCTGCCAGAACCGACCGCGCCCGAGGGAGGCCGGGACAGCGTGGGCGGTGGCCAGGCCGACCGGCACACGCGCCGACGGGTCCACGGACGCGGTCAGCACCGTGAGCATCCGTGACTCGACCATCTCGGTGAGCCAGACGAGCGTTCGCTCGGTGTCGTCCCGGGGCATGCCGTAGTGCTGCCGGTACTGGTCGAACAGGCGACCGGCGGCCGCGAGCGAGTCTCGGGTCTCGCACGTGATGACCCGCACGACCGGCTCGGTGCCCGCGTCCCCGCTCACTGACGCTCCCACGCGGAGCGGCTGATGGCGTACAGCACCTCGCCCTCGTCGGCGCCGGGCAGCGGCTCGTCGAAGTCGAGCAGGTAGGACCGCCAGTGCGTCATGCCGATCGAGCGCATCACGGCGCGGGAGCCGGCGTTGACGGCCATCGTCTCGGCGGTGATGCGGGGCAGCCCGAGGTCGGCGAAGCCGTAGCGCAGCACCTCGCGCGCGCCCTCGCTGGCGAAGCCGCGGCGCCACGCGCGGCGCATCAGTCGATAGCCGAGCACGCCGTCGCCTGGGTCGCCCTCCTGTGGCTTGGCCACCGGCAGCAGCGCCCACCACCCGATGAACTCCTCGCCTGCGAAACCGGCCCAGTAGCCCATGCCACGCTCCCGGTGCGCCGGGTTCGTGCGGCGCACCATCGACTCCTCGACCTCGGCGCGGGTGCGCGGCCGCGCGAACAGGTAGCGCAGCACCTCGGGGTCGCTGTCGAGCTCGACGAGCTGCTCCAGGTGCTCCGGTCCGAGCGGGTCGAGGCGCAGGCGGTCGGTGCGCAGCGGTGGCAGAGGCATGTCTCGGATGCTGCCACCCGGCGGCGGCTGGCGGTGAGTGGTCACGGGTCGCCCGGTGCGCGCGACCGTGCTCAGCCCGTCTGCGCAGCGGGTGGCCGGGCGCCCAGGTGCCACTCGGCGTACGTCATCGCGTACTCCACCGTGCACGGGTCGGCGTCGTCCTCGACGGGCCGGCACAGGTGGAACGCGCGCACGTAACGCATGCCCAGCCGCTCGGCGAGACCGCGGGCGGCGTCGTCGCCGGCGGGGGTCTCGGCGAAGACGCGGAGCAGGCGGCGGGTGGCGAAGGCGTACGCCAGCACGGCCTCGGCGCCCTCGCGCGCCAACCCCTCGAGCCGGCACCGGCCCTCGACCTCGCAGGTCAGCTGCGCCTCGACCCCGGCGCGGCCCTGGTCAATGCGGCTCGGCCAGGCGAGCGCCCAGGTCGCGACGGGGCCGCGGTCGTCGTGGGCGAGCCAGCGGCCGACGCCGGGGCGGCCGGTCATGGTCGGGAGCAGGCGCAGTCGGGGAGTCGTCAGCACGGGAAGGTCCACCTGCCGGACGCTGCCAGGCGCGCGGGAGCCCGCGGCCGGGCTTGACGCGGTCTTGACGCAGGTCGACGGGATCCTGACGCGGGCGGCGCCGGTGCATACCCTGGGGCCATGATCGAGCGGCGTTCCGAGCGGGTGACGGCGGCCCTCGCCGCGCTGCGCGAGCGGGGCGAGCGCGTGACACCCGGCCGATCCGCCGTGCTCGAGGTCGTCGACTCCTCCGCCGAGCACCTCGACGCCGAGTCGATCGCCACGGCCGTCGCCCGCCGGGTGCCGGGGGTGCACCGCGCCACGATCTATCGCAGCCTCACCTCGCTCTCCGAGCTGGGCATCCTCACCCACACCCACGTGCCGGGCTCCGCGACGATCTATCACCTCGCGCCCGCCGGCGAGAGCCACGGCCACACGCACCTGCAGTGCACGTCGTGCGAGCGGTTCTTCGACCTCCCGGTGAGCGAGCTGGAGCAGCTGCGCGAGTCCGTGCGCGAGAGAGCGGGGTTCGAGATCGACCCCCGCCACGCAGCCCTGCTCGGCACCTGCGAGGAGTGCGCCCAGGACCAGCAGGCCTGAGGCCGGGCGCATGGGCAGGCGGATCCACGGCGAGCAGATCTACGTCGAGACGCTCGTGCGCGCCCCGATGGAGCGACTCTGGGAGCTGACGCAGGACCCCGCCCAGCACACCCGGTGGGACCTGCGCTTCACCGAGATCAGCTACCTCCCGCGGCCCGATCCGCAGCAGCCGCAGGAGTTTCGGTACGCCATCCGCCTGGGCCCGTTCTCCGTCGCCGGGGTCGGTCGCACCCTCGGCGAGACCGAGCGGCCCGACGGCACCCGCACCTCCGCCCTGGGCTTCGGGTCGCGAAACCCGTTGTCCCCCATCAGGATCGGCCGCGGTTACTGGAGATACGTGCCGACCGACGACGGTGTCCGCTTCCTCACCGGCTTCGACTACGACACGCGCTGGGGCCCTGTCGGCCGCCTGGTCGACCGCGCCTTCCGCCCGGCGATGGGCTGGGCCACGGCCTTCAGCTTCGACCGGCTGCGGTTGTGGCTGGAGGAGGAACACCCCGGAACGCAACGGGATCCGGGCGGCGGCGAGGGCGTACGTCTTCGGGTCGAACCGGGTCGTGCCGCACGCGCGGCGCGCCCTGCGCACCCCGCCCGACCGCACGTCAGGCACCGCGCCCCGCACGATCGAGCACGTCGAGGTGGCGGTGTGAGCATCTTCGCGACCGCGATGGGGCCTGACTTCGAGCGGCTGCACCCCATGATGCGCAAGCGGTTCGGCGTCAGCGTGGCCGGCGGCCGGGCGTGCATCGGCCGCGGCGTGATGGACGAGGTGTGGCACGGGCCGTCGTGGACGCTGCCGTTCCTGCGCCTGGGGTCGTGGCGCAACATCCTCGTGCCGGTGCAGGGGCGCGACATCCCGTTCATGATCGAGAACTACCCCTACGTCGACTCCCTCGGCCGCGAGACGGTCTCGTTCAACCGCACGTTCGAGGTGCCACCCCGGCGGGCGCGCTTCGACGCCCAGATGGTGCTCGACCCCGGCCGCAACCAGGTCGTCGACTTCCTCGGCACCCACCAGCACCTCGCGACGCCGCTGTCGTTCGAGGTCACCACCGAGGGCGGCCTGACGATCCGTTCGCACGACCAGGTGTTCCAGGAGGGGCCGCTGCGCTTCCGCTTCCCTGACCAGCTCACCGGGCAGGCCGTGCTGCACGAGCGTTACGACGAGTCGATCGAGCGGTTCCGCATCGAGGTGAGCGTCAGCAACCGGCGGTTCGGCCGGCTCGCGGGCTATCGCGGCACGTTCACCTGCACCTGGCCCGCGATCGGTGACGAGGGCGTGCCGGCCTCGGTGAAGCCCCGTCGTGAGGATCCACGCCTGTGAGTCGAACGGCGCCAATCCCTATGTGCGACGGTGGAACTGGACGGTCTTGACGCCGGTCCCGGCGTGGGTGCGGATCGTGGCTTCGGTGCCGGGCAGGTGGTAGGCGCGGTGGTGCCAGCCGCACATCGGGACGGCGTGGGCAAGGTCGGTCGGACCGCCGGCGGCGTAGGGAGTCTCGTGGTGCAGCTCGGTCCAGGCGTAGGGCCGGTCGCACCCGTCGACCGCGCACTCGGAGTATCGGGTGGCCAGCGCGGTGCGCTGCGCCTCGGTGAAGAACCGCCGCGTGCGGCCCAGGTCGAGCGGCAGGGACGGCCCGTCGAGCACCGCGGGCAGGATCCCGGCCCCGCAGGCCAGGCGCCGCGCGTCCCCGGACGAGATGTCGTGCCCCGTGTCGAGGCCGGCCGAGGCGAGGTCGGCGAGCAGCTGCTCCCGGGTCATGGTGACCACGACCGTGGCAGCGACCTTGCCGTGCAACCGGTCGGTCGGCAGGTGCTCGAGCAGCTGCGCGAAGGCCCGGCCGTACTGGTGCGGCCAGTCGACCTCGGCCCAGGTGGCGGTCTTGTCCCCGGGCGCGCCGACGCTTCTGACCGAGCGGGCGCTGCCGCCCTGGTGACCGTCATGGTAGAAGGCGTTGTCGGCGTCGCCAGCGTTGCGTTGGCGACGGGGCGAGGCGAGCTGTTGCACGGTCTTGCGCAGGATGTCCCCGGCGGGGCGGGGCACGACGAACGACCCGGAGACGGTGCCGTCGTGGTTGTCGTGCATCGTGAGGCGGCACCGGTCCAGCGCCGAGCTCTCCTCGTCGCGCAGGACCCGGTCTTCGTGCTCATCGACCTTGCGCTGGTCGCGCTCGACGACCGAGAGGGCGCGCCGGGCCGCGGTGCGCAGTCTCGGCGCCGACATCCGGGCCGCGTCACCCACCAACGACTCCTCGACCCGTGCGACCTGGTCCGGCGACAGCCCCTCGGGCAGCTGCGTGATCGCCCACGCGATCACCCCCGCGTGCTCGGGCGAGACGCGGCCCTGGGACATCGCGGTGCCGGTCGCGGGAAGTCGCTCGTCGAGCTGCTCGGCGAGGTCGGCCTCCCGGGTCGCAGCGCCGCCGGTGCTGTTGGTCTGCCGCGCCAGCCAGGCCCCCGTGGTGGAGAACCCGCTCTGTCTGGCGACCTTGGACCGGTTCGCGCACGCCACCAGCCGCAGCTTCAGAGAGGCCACGCGCCGTGCCAGCCGCTCGGTCTCGGCCACCGCGCGCTCCAACGCGTCGGCGTCGGCGAGCACTCCCGGGCCGGGCTCGTCACCCAGCGCGTCCAGCACCGCGTGCAGCTCGTGCAGGGTGGACGCCACGGTGACGCCGCCCGCGACACGCGGCCGGCTCGCCGTGCTGGTCGCTGTGCTGACCGCCATGCCCTCCCCTCCCCGGGTGACGCTCGTCCCACGACGGGCGAACTGGTGTTCGACTGAGACCCACGCTACGACCGACCACTGACAGCCGCCCCGGAGCCGCGGAACGCCAACAGATCCGCGGGGTTCGTCGTTCTCCGTGCCGGGTCTCGATACGGCCTCGTTCCTCGGCCTACTCGACCGGCTTGTGCCGGCGTACGCGACCGGCTTGCGTCGGGCGTACTCGACCGGTCGGCACCGGCCCGGGGGCCTCCAGCGGCCCGGACTAGGGTTGGGCTACATGCGACAAAGTCGCATATAGCCGATCCGAACCGGAGGTGCACATGGCCGACTACCAGCTCCCCGAGCTGCCCTACGACTACGACGCGCTCGCCCCGCACATCAGCGGCGAGATCATGGAGCTCCACCACGACAAGCACCACGAGACCTACGTCAAGGGTGCGAACACCGCGATCGAGCAGATGGCGGAGGCGCGCGACAAGGACGACCTGAGCACGGTCAACCTGCTCGAGAAGAACCTCGCGTTCAACCTCGCGGGGCACGTCAACCACTCGGTGTTCTGGCCGAACATGTCGCCCGACGGCGGCGACAAGCCCGACGGTGAGCTGCAGCAGGCGCTCGACGACCAGTTCGGCTCGTTCGACGCGTTCCGCTCGCACTTCACCGCCAACGCGCTCGGCATCCAGGGCTCCGGCTGGTCGATCCTCGCCTGGGACTCGGTGGGCCAGAAGCTGCTGATCTGCCAGCTGTACGACCACCAGGGCAACCTGCCGGTCGGCCTCACCCCGCTGCTCATGCTGGACATGTGGGAGCACGCGTTCTACCTCGACTACAAGAACGTCAAGGCCGACTACGTCAAGGCCTGGTGGAACGTCGTCAACTGGGCCGACGTCATCCGCCGGTTCGAGGCCGCGCGCACCGCGACGAACGGACTCATCGTCCCGGCCTGATCGTCAACCCCCGGAGAGACATCTCTCGCAGACGAGCCCTCACCCGCCTCACCCCTTGACCTCGCGCCGGACGCGCAGGAGGTTGGGCCGAGACGGGCGGGGGCCCGTCGTGCACCGCACAAGGGGAAACACCATGAAGATCAAGACCGTTCGTCGTACGGCCGCGGCAGCTGCTGTCGTCGGCGCCGCCGCCACCGGGATCGCCCTGGCGCCCGGGGCCAAGGCCGACAGCAGCTTCACCGGGCCGAACGGCTACATCAGCAGCTCGTGCAGCGGCTCGCTGATCAACTCGGGCCGGCTCTACAGCAGCAACGGGACCCGGCACTCGACCGCGCAGTGGCGGCTGTACTACAGCAGCAGCAACGGTGGCAAGAACTGTCTGGTCCTGAACGACAACATCTGGGGCTCGCACGACATGACCGCGGCCATCCGCTACGCCTACAACTACAACGACGGCGCCAAGGACAGCGGCGTGTTCGCGAACTACGCGGGCGCGTCGAACCTGAAGAACGCCGCCGGGCGTTGCATCGGCATCACCGTGTCGCTCACCGAGCACGACGGGACGGTCTACAGCTACAACCGTGAGTCGTTCCACTGCGGCTGACCCGCGTCAGCAGCACGCGAAAGCCGCCGGATCCCGTTGGGACCGGCGGCTTTTCGCTGTCTGGAGCGGGCGACGAGAATCGAACTCGCGTATTCAGCTTGGGAAGCTGATGTTCTACCATTGAACTACGCCCGCGCGGCCGCTCGTCCGGTCTGGACCGGTCTGCAACGGCACGGCGCCACGGAGTCTAACCGACACCCGCCCGCACTCCCGAACTCGCCCGGCGAGAGCATGTGACTCGTGACAGCGGTGCTCGAGGGATTCGCCACGATCGGCCTGGTCATCGCCCTCGGCGCGCTCCTCGCCCACATCCGCCTCGTGGACGACCAGGCCCGCGTGATCCTCTCCCGGCTGGCGTTCTTCGTCGCCTCGCCGGCGCTGCTGGTGACCACCATCGCCGACACCGACGTGCACGGCGTGCTCTCCGGCAACCTCGTGGCCACCGCCGCCGGCGTGCTCGTCCCGGCCCTGACGTACGCCCTCGCCGCCCGGTTCGTCTGGCGGCGCGGCAGCGGAGACACCGTCATCGGCGCGCTGTCGAGCAGCTATGTCAACGCCGGCAACCTCGGCCTGCCCGTCGCGGCGTACGTCCTCGGCAACGCCTCCTTCGTCGCGCCCACCCTGCTGCTGCAGCTGCTCGTGCTGCAGCCGCTCGCGCTCGCGGTGCTCGACGCCGACCGCGGCGGGCGCCGGGTGTCGCTGCGGGACATCCTGCTGCGCCCGTTCACCAACCCGCTAACCCTCGGCACCCTGCTCGGCCTGCTGCTTGCGGTCACCGGCTGGCGGCTGCCGGAGTTCGTCGGACGCCCCATCGAGCTCGTCGGCTCGATGGCCGTGCCCGGCATGCTCATCGCGTACGGCATCGCGCTGCGGCTCGGACCCGGCCTCGGCGGCGGCATCCCGAAGGCGGAGCTGGCGCTCACCACCGCGCTGAAGCTGGTCGTGCAGCCGCTCGTCGCCTATCTCGTCGCGCACTTCGCGCTCGGCCTCGACGGGCACCCGCTGCTCGCCGTCGTGGTCTGCTCGGCGCTGCCGACCGCGCAGAACATCTACGTGCACGCCAGCCGATACGACCGGGCCACCACCCTCGCCCGCGACACCATCCTGCTGACCACCGCCGGTGCCGTGCCGGTGATCCTGCTGATCGCGTACCTCCTCGGCTGAGGCGGAGCCGCGGGCCACCTCGTAGTGTCGAGGCCCGTGACCCCTGAGCAGATCGCCGACCGGCTGGCCCTGGACCGGGTGCGCCCGTTGCTCGACCCGCTCGCGGTCGAGCCCGACGACGCCGCCGAGCTGGTGCGCTGGCTGCCGACCCTCGACGCCGCCGACCACGCGCGCGTCGCGACGGCCGCGGACGCGGTGCTCGGGCACCTCGGCGTCTACCGGATGCCCGACCCCGACCTGTTCGCGGCGGTGCCCGACGAGGCGGCGCGCCCGCCGGGGCTGCTGCGCCTGGCCGCGCTGCTTGCCACCGTGCCGGAGGTGCGCGCCTTCCACGCCGACCGCGGCATCCCCGACGCCGACTCGTGGACGGCGCTGAGCCTGTTCGGGGTGCAGCTGCGCATCGACCGCGCGGCCTACGACGGCACCTTCGGGCTGCGCACCGCCCTGTGGCTCACCGCTCCCTGGTCGGGCGCGCTCTACTGGCTCGGCCGGCTGCAGCTCAACCTGTTCGACGTGCCCGAGCAGGGGCGCTGGCTGTCCGCCCACATCCCCCGCACCGGACCCCTCGACCCGGGTGCGGTCGACGCGTCGTTCGCGCGGGCGTACGCCTTCTTCGACCGGCACTTCCCCGACCTGCCGGTGCGCGGGTTGCACTGTCGCTCTTGGCTGTTGGACCCCCAGCTGCTGGAGACGGTCGCGCCGGAGAGCAACATCGCCCGCTTCCAGCAGCGGTGGCGGCTGACCGACGAGCTGGCCCCGGGGAACGCCGACGCGCTCTACTTCACCTTCGCGCTGCGCGGCGACCTCGACCTGGAGCGGCTGCCCCAGGAGACCTCGCTGCAGCGCGGCATCGTGGGGCGGGTGCGGGGCGGCGGCGAGTGGCACGTGCGCACGGGCACGATCCCGCGCTGAGCGGCGGGTCGTCTAGTTTGGCGTCGTGCTGCTCTCCGACCGCGACATCCTCGCCCAGATCGACGCCGGCCGCGTGGCCCTCGATCCCTACGACCCGGCGATGGTCCAGCCGTCCAGCATCGACATCCGCCTCGACCGGCACTTCCGGCTGTTCGACAACCACAAGTACCCCTACATCGACCCCGCCGAGGAGCAGCCGGAGCTGACCCGCGCGTTCGAGGTGCGCGGCGAGGAGCCGTTCGTGCTGCACCCGGGGGAGTTCGTCCTGGGCTCGACGTACGAGCAGGTCACCCTGCCCGACGACGTCGCCGCCCGCGTCGAGGGCAAGTCGAGTCTCGGCCGGCTCGGACTGCTCACCCACGCGACGGCGGGCTTCGTCGACCCCGGCTTCTCCGGCCACGTCACCCTCGAGCTGTCCAACGTCGCGACCCTGCCGATCAAGCTGTGGCCGGGCATGAAGATCGGTCAGCTGTGCTTCTTCCAGCTCAGCTCGCCGGCCGAGAACCCTTACGGCAGCGAGAAGTACGGCTCGCACTACCAGGGCCAGCGCGGCCCCACCGCGAGCAAGTCGTTCTCCCGCTTCCACCGCAGCGAGGTCTGAGCGCCGGTGCCGAGCGAGGAGGCGCCCGAGGTCACCGCGGCGCACCGGCCCCACCTGAGCCTGCCGCGCGGTCGGCGGCCGGGGGCCGTGGCGCTGGTGCTGCACGGCGGCGAGCCGACCAGCACCCTCCCGGTCACCCGGCTCGACCCCGCCCTGCTGCGGATGATCCCCTTCGCGCGCGACGTACGCCTGCGCAGCCGCGGGCGGGTCGGCCCGGCCGTGCTGCGCAACGCCGTGCGCGGCTGGAACGGCGACGCCAAGTCGTCGGTCGCCGACGCGGAGTGGGCGCTCGGGCGGCTGCGCGAGCGCTTCCCCGACGTGCCGATCGGGGTGATCGGCCACTCGATGGGCGGGCGCACCGCGTTCGAGCTGGCGGGCCACCCGGAGGTCAGCAGCATCGTCGCGCTCGCCCCTGGCTGTCCGACGCCTACGCCGCCGAACCGTTCGTCGGCACCCCGCTGCTCGTGGTGCACGGGCTGCGCGACCGGCGCACCGACCCGGCCGCGGCCCGCGACCTGGTCGAGCGGGTCGCGGCGGCCGGCGGCGACGCGCAGTTCGTGGGGCTGGACGACGCCCACGCGATGCTGCACCGCGCGCCCGCCTGGCACCGGCTCGCCTCGCGGTTCACCATCGACCGGCTGCTCGCCCGCTGAGCGGGAGGCGCGGGAGGCGTACGCCCGGCTCGCCGGCCCGGGGGAGGGGCGGCTCACCCTTACGGCGGGGCGGCGGACGTACGTCCTGACACCTGTCGGTCCGTGCCCATAGGTTGGGGCCATGATCACGTTCGACGAGGTCACCAAGTCCTACCCCAGCGCGCGGGGCGGTGAGCCGACGATCGCGGTCGACAAGCTGTCGCTGGAGGCCCCCACCGGCAAGATCACGGTGCTGGTCGGCCCCTCCGGCTGCGGCAAGACCACCTCGTTGCGCATGGTCAACCGGATGACCGACCCGACGTCGGGCACGATCGCGATCGACGGGCAGGACATCATGTCCACCGACGCCGCGACCCTGCGCCGGGGCATCGGCTACGTCATCCAGCACGCCGGCCTGTTCCCGCACCGCACCGTCGTCGACAACGTCGCGACCGTGCCGCTGCTGCTCGGCTGGTCCAAGGACAAGGCGCGCTCGCGGGCGCGCGAGGTGCTCGAGCTCGTGGGGCTGCCGGGGGCCTACGCCGACCGTTATCCCGCCCAGCTGTCCGGCGGTCAGCAGCAGCGCGTCGGGGTCGCCCGGGCGCTCGCGGCCGACCCGCCGGTGATGCTGATGGACGAGCCGTTCAGCGCCGTCGACCCGGTGGTGCGCGACCAGCTGCAGGACGAGTTCCTCCGGCTGCAGGACGAGCTCGGCAAGACCATCGTCTTCGTCACGCACGACATCGACGAGGCCATCAAGATGGGCGACCAGGTGGCCGTGCTGCGCGTCGGCGGCGTGCTCGCCCAGGTCGCGACGCCCGAATACCTGCTGGCCCACCCGATCGACGACTTCGTGGCCGACTTCGTCGGGCGCGACCGCGGCTATCGCTCACTCAGCTTCCAGCCCTCCCCGCAGCTGCCGCTGCGCGAGGAGGTCGTGGTGCCGATGGGCGCCGAGCCCGACGCCGTGCGCGCGGCGACCAACGACCCCTGGGTGCTGGTCGTCGACGACGAGGCCCGGCCGCAGGGCTGGGTCGAGCCGCAACGCATCCAGGCCGCGATCGAGCCGTCGATGCTGCACCGCGGCGGCACCGTCGCCCGGGCCGACGGTCCGCTGCGCGCGATGCTCGACGCGGCGCTGTCCTCGCCGAGCCGGCGCGGGGTCGTGGTCGACGACAAGGGCCGGCTGCTCGGGTCGGTGCGGGCGCACGAGGTGCTCGCCGCCATCGAGGCCACCGACCGCCCCGAGGTCGACCCCGACGACGTCGCACCCACCGAGGACCGGTCGGCATGAAGGCGCTCGACGCGTCGTTCGTCTCCGACAACCTCGGCGACATCGCCTACCGCACCTTCCTGCACGCCGAGATGGCCGGCATCCCGCTGCTCATCGGGCTCGCGCTCGCGCTGCCGCTGGGCTGGCTCGCGCGCCGCGCGTCCTGGCTGCGCACCGGGCTGCTCACCGCCTCGGGCCTGCTCTACACCATCCCCTCGCTGGCGCTGTTCGTCGTGATGCCGCTGATCCTCGGCACTCCGATCCTCGCGGGCTGGAACGTCGTGGCCGCGATGACGCTCTACACGCTGGCGCTGCTGGTGCGCACCGTCGTCGACGGGCTCGACGCGGTGCCCGAGACCGTGCGGCAGGCGGCGACGGCGATGGGATACACCCCGTTCAAGCGGTTCGTGTCGGTCGAGCTGCCGCTCGCGGTGCCGGTCATCGGCGCCGGGCTGCGGGTCGCGGCGGTGAGCAACGTGAGCATCGTCAGCGTCGCCGCGCTGCTGGGCATCCCGCAGCTGGGCGTCTACCTGACCAACGGCTACAACCGCACCTACTGGACCGAGATCTGGGTCGGCATCGTCGCGATCCTGCTGCTGGCGCTGGTCTTCGACCTCGTCATCCAGGCCATCACGCGGTTGCTCACCCGGTGGCAGCGAGCGGGGGCGACGGCATGATCCTCTCCGAGGTCTGGACCTGGCTGACCAGCTCCGAGAACTGGTCGGGCGACGCCGGCATCGCCAACCGGCTGCTGGAGCACCTCGGCTACACCGGCCTGACGATGCTCTTCGCGATGCTGATCGCGCTGCCGCTCGGCACCTGGATCGCCCACACCGGCCGCGGCGCCTGGATGATCACCGTCGCCAACGCCGCCCGCGCGATCCCGAGCCTGGGTCTGCTGCTGGTGCTGGTGCTGTGGTTGCAGCCGAAGTTCCAGGGCGACACCAACCTCGGCTTCCTGCTGCCCTCGATCGTCGCGCTCGTGGTGCTGGCGCTGCCGCCGCTGCTGGCGGGCGCGTACTCCGGCGTCAGCGAGGTCGACCCGGCCGCGCGCGACGCGGCCAAGGGCATGGGCATGACCGGCCGCGAGGTCTTCTTCAAGGTCGAGCTGCCCAACGCGCTGCCGCTGATCCTGTCCGGCGTGCGCAGCGCCACGCTGCAGGTCGTGGCCACCGCGACCATCGCGGCGTTCACCGGGCTCGGCGGGCTGGGGCGCTACGTCATCGACGGCCGGCAGACCAGCCAGTCCGACGAGATGATCGGCGGCGCGCTGCTGGTCGCGGCGCTCGCGCTGGTGCTCGACCTGGTGCTCGCGCTCGTGCAGCGCAGCATCGTCTCGCCCGGGCTCACCGGGCGCACGTCCCGACGGCGGCTGCGCCCCGCGCGGTCGGCCGCCGACGCCGACACCGGATCCGCCACCCCCAACGCCACCAGAGAGCAGGCCACGGCATGACCACCCGACCCACTCGACGCGCAGCCCTCGCCGCCGGCGCCTGCGCCGTGCTGCTGACCGGGTGCGGCCTCTCCGGAGACCCGCTCGAGGCGGCCGGCGGAGGCGGGGAGGCGTGCTCCACCGAGCAGCCGCAGGCCGGCCCCATCAAGGTCGGCGCCGCGGACTTCCCCGAGTCGCAGCTGATCGCCGAGCTGTATGCCGGCGCGCTCAAGGCCAAAGGCGTCAACGCCTCGACGACCGACCCGATCGGCGCGCGCGAGGCCTACCTGCAGGCGCTCGGCGACGGCTCGGTGCAGGTCGTCCCCGAATACACCAACTCGCTGCTGAACTTCCTGCAGCCCGACACCAAGGTCAAGGGCACCGAGCAGATCTACGCCGCGCTGCGCACCGCCGTGCCGTGCAGCCAGGTCGTCGGGGCGAAGTCGACCGCCGAGGACTCCAACGCGATGGTGGTCACCAAGGAGACCGCGCAGAAGTGGAACCTCAAGACCGTCTCCGACCTGGCCAAGCGGGCGAACGAGGTCACCATCGCCGCGCCGCCGGAGTTCCGCACCCGCGAGCAGGGGCTGGTGGGGCTGAAGTCGACCTACAACCTGACGCCCAAGGCGTTCCGGCCGATCAGCAACACCGCCACCCTCGCGGCCGCGCTGAAGAACGGCCAGGCCACGGCCGCCAACATCTTCTCCACCGACCCCTCGATCACGACCAACGGCTTCGTGGTGCTGCGCGACGACAAGCAGCTGTTCGGCTCCGACAACGTCGTGCCGCTCATCGCCCGCTCGTCGGCCACCCCCACCGTCCAGGTCACGCTCGACCAGGTGTCGGCCAAGCTGACCACCGCCTCGCTCGCGCAGATGCTCAAGCAGGTCGTGGTCGACAAGCGCGACGCCGCCACCGTCGCCCAGACCTGGCTGCGGCAGAACAAGCTGGCCTGACGCCGCGGAGCGCGCACGCTCTGGCGGTGGACCGTGGGTGCGTGCGCTCGGGCGCACGGGTCGGCGGTGGTCCGCAAGGGCGTACGTCGGTGGCCGGTTCGGCGGGAACCCACCCGGGCGGGTCCCCAGCGGCGAAGATGGTGCCGAGGGCGTGAGGTCTGGCTCGCGTCCCGGAAGGAGACCCGATGCTGCTGCGCCTGGTGCGCTCCGGGCTGGCGTCATACCGACCCTGGGTCGCGCTGCTGGTCGTGCTGCAGCTGATCAGCGTCGTCACGTCGCTCTATCTGCCGAGCCTCAACGCCGACATCATCGACAACGGCCTGGCCCGCGGCGACATCGGATACATCTGGCGGGTCGGCGGCGTGATGCTGCTGGTCAGCGTCGTGCAGATCATCGCCGCCGCGGCCGCGACGTTCACCGGCGCGCGCACGGCCATGAGCTTCGGGCGCGACGTGCGCGCTGCGATCTTCGACCGGGTCACCCGGTTCTCGGGACGTGAGGTCAACGAGTTCGGCGCCCCGTCGCTGATCACCCGCACCACGAACGACGTGCAGCAGGTGCAGATGCTCGTGCTGATGAGCGCGACGCTGGCGGTGAGTGCTCCGATCATGATGATCGGCGGGGTCATCATGGCGCTGCGCGAGGACGTCGGCCTCTCCTGGCTGATGGTCGTCGCCGTGCCGGTGCTCGCGGTCTCCATCGGGCTGATCGTGCGGCAGATGGTGCCGCAGTTCCGGCTGATGCAGACCCGGCTCGACGGGGTCAACCGGGTGCTGCGCGAGCAGCTGATGGGGCTGCGCGTGGTGCGGGCGTTCGTGCGCGAGCCCTACGAGATCGACCGCTTCACCGACGCCAACACCCAGCTCACCGACGTGGCGCGCATCGTCGGGCGGCTGATGGGCGCGATGTTCCCCGTCGTGATGCTCGTGATGAACCTGTCGACCGTCGCGGTGGTGTGGTTCGGCGGCCAGCGGGTCGCGAGCGGTGACATGCAGGTCGGGGCGCTGACGGCGTACATGACCTATCTGGTGCAGATCCTGATGTCGGTGATGATGGCGACCTTCATGTTCATGCTGGTGCCGCGCGCCTCGGTCGCCGCCGAGCGCATCCAGCAGGTCCTCGACACCGACAGCTCGGTGGTGCCGCCCGCCGACCCGGCGCCGCTGCGCGAGCTGCACGGCGTGGTCGACCTGGTCGACGTGGGGATGCGCTACCCGGGCGCCGACCAGCCGGTGCTCACCGGCGTCGACCTGCACGCCGAGCCGGGCCAGACGGTGGCGATCATCGGCTCGACCGGCGCGGGCAAGACCACGCTGCTGTCGCTGGTCGCGCGGCTGTTCGACGCCACCGCGGGCGAGGTGCGCATCGACGGGGTCGACGTGCGCCGGATCGAGCCCGACGTGCTGTGGGGGCACCTCGGGATCGTGCCGCAGAAGCCGTTCCTGTTCAGCGGGACGATCGCGAGCAACCTGCGCTACGGCCGGCCCGACGCCACCGACGACGAGCTGTGGCAGGCCCTCGAGATCGCCCAGGCGCGCGACTTCGTCGAGCGGATGCCGGGCGGGCTCGAGGCGCCGATCTTCCAGGGCGGCAGCAACGTGTCGGGCGGGCAGCGGCAGCGGCTGTGCATCGCCCGAGCGCTGGTGGCGCGGCCGCGGATCTATCTGTTCGACGACTCCTTCTCGGCGCTGGACCTGGCCACCGACGCCCGGCTGCGGGCCGCGCTGGAGCCGATCACCCGCGACGCGACGGTGCTCGTCGTCGCCCAGCGGGCGGCCAGCGTGCGCGACGCCGACCGGATCCTGGTGCTCGAGGACGGCCGGGTCGTCGGCGACGGCCGGCACGACGACCTGCTCCAGACGTGCGAGACGTATCGGGAGATCGTGGAGAGCCAGGCGGGGGCGGGGGTTCCATGAGCGGCGAGGAGCGCGCAGCGCAGGGTGCGGGTGAGGGACGAGCACGCGGCCGGAGCGGAGTGCGATCGAGCGCGACAGAAGACATGACGGATGAGCAGCAGGAGAGGGAGACACCGGCCGCGCCCGTGCGCGGCGGCGGGCGCGACCCGCTGTCGGCGATGCCGCCGGTGGGGAAGTCGCTGAACTTCGTGCCGTCGGCGAAGCGACTCATCGGTCTGCTGCGCCCCGAGCGGGGGCGGATGGTCCTGGTGGTGGCGCTGGCGGTGGTCTCGGTGACGCTGTCGGTGATCGGTCCCCGGGTGCTGGGTCAGGCGATCGACCTGGTGTTCGCCGGCGCGGTGGGCCAGCAGCTGCCCGCGGGGCAGAGCCTCGAGACGGTCGTCGCGGGCATGCGGGCGGCCGGTCAGAACGACATGGCAGACATGGTCTCGCGGCTGGACGTGGTGCCGGGGGTCGGCGTCGACTTCGGCGCGGTCGGACGGGTGCTGCTGATCGTCGTCGCGCTGTACGCCTTCGCGGCCCTGGCACAGTTCGTCCAGGCCTGGCTGCTCAACGACGCGGTCCAGGCGACCGTGCGACGGCTGCGCCAAGAGGTCGAGGACAAGATCCACCGGCTGCCGCTGTCCTACCTGGACGGACAGCCGCGCGGCGAGCTGCTGTCGCGGGTCACCAACGACGTCGACAACATCTCCCAGTCGCTCAGCCAGACGTTGAGCCAGCTGCTGATCTCGCTGCTCACGGTCATCGGCGTCATCGTGATGATGCTGAGCATCTCGCCGCTGCTGACCCTGGTGGCGCTGGTGTCGATCCCGCTCGCGCTGCTGCTGACCCGGCAGGTCATGAAGCGCAGCCAGCGGCTGTTCATGCAGCAGTGGCAGCACACCGGCGAGCTCAACGCCCAGATCGAGGAGGCCTACACCGGCCACGAGCTCGTGACCGTCTTCGGCCGTCGCCGCGAGGTGGGCGCGCGGTTCGCCGAGAAGAACGCCGAGCTCACCGACGTGAGCTACAAGGCGCAGTTCGTCAGCGGGCTGATGATGCCGATCATGATGTTCGTCGGGAACCTCTCCTACGTCGTCATCTGCGTGGTCGGTGCGCTGCGGGTCGTGAGCGGGCAGCTGTCGCTCGGCGAGGTCACCGCGTTCGTGCAGTACTCCCGCCAGTTCACCCAGCCGCTCAGCCAGCTTGCGTCGATGGCCAACCTGCTGCAGTCGGGCGTGGCGTCGGCCGAGCGGGTCTTCGAGCTGCTCGACGCGCCCGAGCAGACGCCCGAGCAGGCCGAGCGCCTGCCGCGCCCGACGCGCGGGCGGGTGGCCTTCGAGGACGTGTCGTTCGGCTACGGCGAGCGGCCGCTGATCGAGCACCTCGACCTGGTCGCCGAGCCGGGCCAGACCGTCGCGATCGTCGGCCCGACGGGCGCCGGCAAGACCACCCTGGTCAACCTGCTCATGCGCTTCTACGAGCTCGACGGCGGGCGCATCACGCTCGACGGCGTCGACATCGCCTCGGTCCCGCGCGAGGAGCTGCGCGCCCGGATCGGCATGGTGCTGCAGGACACCTGGCTGTTCGCCGGCACCATCCGCGACAACATCGCCTACGGCAACCCCGACGCGACGCCCGAGCAGATCCAGCAGGCGGCCGAGGCCACCTTCGTCGACCGGTTCGTGCACTCGCTGCCCGACGGTTACGACACGCTCATCGACGACGAGGCCAGCAACCTCAGCGTCGGCGAGCGGCAGCTGGTGACCATCGCGCGCGCGTTCGTCGCCGACCCGTCGCTGCTGATCCTCGACGAGGCCACCAGCTCGGTCGACACCCGCACCGAGCTGCTGCTGCAGCAGGCCATGGCGGCGCTGCGCACCGACCGCACGAGCTTCGTCATCGCCCACCGCCTCTCCACGATCCGCGACGCCGACGTGATCCTCGTGATGGAGGACGGCGGCATCGTCGAGCAGGGTTCGCACGACGAGCTGATCGCTGCCGAGGGTGCGTACTACCGCCTCTACCAGGCCCAGTTCCGAGGCGCCGCAGTCGATCTCGACGAGGAGGAGGCGGTCGAGCAGACCCAGGGCACCGGGGCCGCCGCCCCCTGACGCGACGCGGCCGACGCGGCATCACGGTCTCTCCGGTGGTCGACGGATCAAGAAGTCGTACGTCGTCGTCCGGCCGCGCAGGAACCCGTCGTTGTCGAGGTACCACTGCACGAGCTGGGGGTCGCGCACGCTGCCGCGCGCGAGCTGCTGCGCGGCGCTGCGGGCGTACCGGTCGGAGTCGTGCACGCCGATCACCGACTCGGGCGCGCAGCCCGGCAGCGGCGAGGGATCGAGCACGACCCGGACCCGGTTGACGGTGTCGGGGTCGGCCTTCTGGTCGAGCCGGGGCACCAGGTCGCTGCGGTGCTCCAGCGACAGCACCCGCACGTCCTTCGGCACGTCGACGCGCGACACCGGCGACCCGGCCGTGAGCACCGAGGTGACCCGGAAGCGCCGGCGAAACGCGGGGTCGGCCGCGAGCCGGGTGGCGACGAGGCCGCCCTGGCTGTGCCCGCTCAGCAGCACCGGCTCGCTGCCCGGCCGCACGCCGGCCGAGCGCATCGCGGCGGCGACCGCCTGGGCGATCGCGGCGTAGAGCCTCGTGGCCACGCCGCCGACCGCCGCGAGGTTGGTCGGGCCGTCGCTGGGGTTGGTGGGGAGCCCAGGCTCCAGTCCTGGGTGCCGGGGATGTTGACCACCCACCGGGCCTGCCCGTCGCCGCCGACGACGCGCTGCACGCGCACCCGTGAGCCCGCCGCCCCGGCCGCGGACGGCGCGGCGATCGCCGACTGGGTCTGCAGCAACCCCGACAGGTCGCCGGGTGCGTCGGTCGCGGCCCCGACGGCCGGTGGATCGTCAGCGGCACCAACGCTTCTCGCGGCCTGCCCTGCCTGCGGCAGGGGCACGGACGTGACGGTGAGCGGCCGGTCGTCGCGGGCCAGCCCGCCGGCGCGCAGCAGCACCAGCAGCTGCCCGGCCTGCTGCTCGAGCGGCCCCGGCGGCAGCATCCACCGGCCGCCGGCGACGGCGAGGTCGACGATGCCGGGGTTGGCGTAGACCGTGGCGTCGAGCCCGCGCAGGAATCGGGCGACCACGTCGGCGACCGGGTCGCGGTCGCGCGGGAACCCTTGGGGCGTGAACCAGCTCGCGGGGTGCTCGGTGACCGACTGCACCACCGAGGTGACGGCCGTGCCGCTGACGACGGTCAGCACGACCGGCACCCCCACCGACAGCTGCACCGCCTCGAAGGCCGCCGACCGGCGCCGCTCGACCGCCTCGTAGGCGCCGGCGCCCAGCCGCACCCCGCGGGCGACCAGCTCGATGCGGATGCCGAGGCTGTGCAGCCCGCGCGGGCCGTACGCCAGCGCCTGCATCTGCAGGTTGACCGCCCCCGCGGTGAAGGGGGACAGGAACGAGGAGCGCAGCGGGATGCCGTCGACGTGCATCACCTGCCGCCCCAGGTCGCGCGCGGTGTCGCCCGACCGGTCGAGCCGCCACGCCACCGACCGCATGTCGCCCAGGTCGGCCTCGATCGACACCGCCCCGCCGGTGACCTGCGGGCGCCCCGGGCCCGGGCCGCACCCCGGCGAGGTCCGGCTCATCCGGTCACGGCCCGCGCGGCGGCACCGGCCGGGCGCGTGAGGACCACGGCCGCGTCGAGCAGCTCGTCACGCAGCATCGCGGCTGAGAGCGGCGCCGCGCTGATCTGCTCGTGCGGGTGCGCCGCGAGCCGCCACCATCCGTCGGCCGTGGCCAGCGCCGAGACGATCGTCAGCGGACGTCGGTCGCCGCCCGGGTCGACTGCCACGGTCACCCCGCCCGTCGTCGAGGTCGCCGCGCTGCGCACCCACCGCGGGACGTCGGCCAGCCCCAGGTCGTCGAGGGCCACCGCCAGCACCTCGGTCTCGTCGCGGCGCAGCACGTCGCACAGCACCAGCAGGTCGCCGAACTCCACGCACGGCGCCGGCAGCGGCTCCTCGTCGGCGAGGTCGTGGTCGGCCGGCTCGAGCACCGCGTCGGCGCTCCCGGCCGCGGCACCGGCGCCCCCGGCCGTGGCGTCGGCGCCCCCGGCCGTGGGCACCAGCCGCCACAGCTCGTCGACCAGGGCCCAGGCCGGGCCGGTGCTGCGGCCCTGTGCGGCGACGGCCGCCTCGTGCACGAACGTCACCGACAGCACGAACCGCTCGCCGTCGAGCGCGGCGGCGGCGGTGAGCTGCCGGTCGCCCTGCCACGACGACAGCAGCAGCTTCGGCCGCAGCGGGTCGCGCAGCGGCGCCAGCTCGGGCCCGTCGGGGTCGGGGTGGATGACCCGCCGCACGCCGCTCACGGCAACCGCCCCACGGCCCGGACCGCGGTGCCGCCCGGCAGCCACGGGGCGATCTGGTCCAGCGTCGCGCCGGTGGCCGTGACCGTCGCGCCGACCTGCTGCCCGACCCGCGCGAGCATGCGCTCCTGGTGGTCGACCGCGACCGCGTGCACCAGCAGCTTGCGCTGCAGCAGCGCGAGCCCCTCGGCGCACCGGTCCATCTCGCGGGCGCGCTCCTCGAGCCGCCGGCGGTATGCCGTGGCCCCCAGGCTCTGCCAGGTCACCCCGTCGGCCCGGCGCAGCGCCGTCGCCGCGGCCCGCGCCTCGAGGGTCATCCGCCCGGCCCGGCCGGCCGCCCGCCTGATCTGTTCGACGTCCTCCGACATACGGCGAGCCTCACCCGGCCCGGCGCCCCGCGCGAGACCCGAGCCCCGGCCTGTGGACACCACCCGGCCGGGGCGCCGGGCTGTGGAAAGCAGCCCCCAGCCCCGCAGCCCCGGAGCCCCGGAGCCTCGCACTCCGGGCTCACCGCGGGTCAGTCGCGCGCGTCCACCCAGGTCGGACGTACGTCCTCGGCCGGCACGGTGCCGACCACGCCGCGCTCGCGCAGCACGTCCGCCGAGCGCCCGGCGGGCACGATCGCGACCGGCCCGGCCGACCGCGCCTGCACCCACGCGCGGTGGAAGTCGCTGCCCGGGGCGACCTCGGCACGCCGCTGCGGCTGGCGCAGCAGGTCGACGTCGCACACCAGGCCCGGCCGCTCGGCGACGACGGGCCGGCGCAGCGCCGGGATGCACTCGGCCAGCGCCAGGGCCGCCGGCTTCGGCCGGTGGTCGACGGTGAACAGGCCGAGGTCGTACTCCCGGTCGGGGAAGTCGAGCAGGTCGCGCGACAGGTCGTGCGAGCACCACCAGGTCACGCCCCACAGGGCCGGGTTGGCGCCGACGTGCTCCAGCGTGCGGCGCACGAACGCGTCGGCCTCGCCCGCACCGATGTCGGGCAGCGGTGCGCCGATCTCCTGCAGCCACACCGGCCTTCGCGGGTCGGTCGCCGTCGCGGCGGCCAGCTCGACGAGGTAGTCGGCGTGCGTGGTCGTCGCGTCACCGAGCGGCCCGTCGATGCGCGAGACGCCGTTGAACACCCACGAGTGCACGGTGCTGAGGTCGCCGATCTCGGTGACGTCGGACGGCACGAACGGGTGGTCCGGGGCGTAGAACGCGTCGTCGAACAGCGAGTGCAGGACCAGCAGCTCGGGCGCGGCGGCCTTCGCGGTCGACACCAGCTCGCGCGCCCAGTCGGTCGAGGTCGCCGCGGTGGTCGCGTTGGCCGGCCACAGGTTGTTGACCTCGTTGCCGAGGGTCACCGCGAACACGTTGGGCCGCGTCGCGACCGCGCGCGTCACGGTCTCGACGTACGTCCGCAGCCCCGCTCGCACGTCGCGGTCCTCGAACACCGAGCGGCGGTGCCAGGTGAGCACCCACGAGGGCAGGAAGTCGAAGCTGGACAGGTGTCCCTGCAGCAGGTCGACGGACACGTCGAGCCCGGCCTCGGCGGCCAGGTCGATCACGGTGAGCAGGTCGTCGATCGCCCGCTGGCGGATCAGCCCGCGGTTGGGCTGGACCCACGGCCACACGGGGAAGACGCGCACGTGGTCCAGCCCGATGCCCGCCAGGTCGGCGAGGTCGCGGCGCACCGCGTCGGGGTCGAGGTCGAGCCAGCTGTAGAACCAGCCGCGCGAGGGCACGTAGTTCGCGCCGATCCGACGCGGGGCCGGGTCCGACGTGCTCGGAGGTGTCACGGGGGCTGCTCTCGTCCGGGGCTGGTGAACGCCCGAACCCTAAACCGCTTAAGTGGCGCGTGGCAACGGGTGCTCAGGAACGGCGTACGCGCGCGGTGCTCTCGCGCACCACGAGCGTGGGCGTGGGGTGCTGGTGCACCACCCGCTCGCCGGGCTCGTCGACCAGGCGCAGGATCAGCTCGCCGATCTCGCGGCCCCAGGCCTGGGTGTCGCGCGACAGCGCGGTCAGCGCGGGGTGGGTGAGCCGGGTCAGCAGCGAGTCGTCGAACGAGACGATCGAGACCTCGCCCGGCACGTCGACG
Source organism: Barrientosiimonas endolithica (assembly GCF_030296655.1). Classification (NCBI taxonomy): domain Bacteria; kingdom Bacillati; phylum Actinomycetota; class Actinomycetes; order Micrococcales; family Dermacoccaceae; genus Barrientosiimonas; species Barrientosiimonas endolithica. Next base: position 75,591 of record NZ_AP027735.1, read on the forward strand.
CCCATCTCGAGCGCGACGCCGAGACCCGCCACGGCCATCACGTCGCTGTCGTAGACGATCGCCGTCGGCCGCTCGCGCGAGGCGAGCAGCCGGCGGGTGATGGCCGCGCCCTCGGTGTCGCTGAAGTCGGTCGGGATCGAGCGGCAGCGCAGGTCGAGCCGCTCGCGCGAGGACTCCAGCGCGGCGATCCGCCGCTGGGTGTGCCGGAACTGCTCGAGCCCCGCGACGTGCACGATGTCGTGGTGGCCGAGGGCCGCGAGGTAGTCGATCGCCGACAGCATCGCCTCGGCGTCGTCGATCCAGGCGTACGACAGTGTCTCGCTGGGTTCGAGCGGCCCGCCGAGCACGAGCGAGGGCACCGACAGCTCGCCCAGCACGGCCGGGCGCGGGTCGTCGACGGTCAGGTCGAGCACCACGAAGCCGGCCACCCGCTGCTGCGCGGCCCAGTCGCGGTAGACCTCGATCTCGGCCTCGAGGCTGTCGACGATGAGCAGCTGCAGCGCGGTGCCGCGCGTCGACAGGCCCGCCTGCAGCCCGGAGAGCAGCTCGCCGAAGAACGGCTCGACGCCGAGGGTCTGCGCGGGGCGGGAGAGCACCAGGCCGACGGCGTCGGGGGCGGCGCGGCCGAGCGCGCGGGCCGCGCTGTGCGGGCGCCAGTGCATCTCGTCGGCGACCGCGAGGATGCGCGCGCGGGTCTGCTCGCTGACGCCCGGGCGGCCGTTGAGCGCGAACGACACCGCACCCTTGGACACGCCGGCGCGCGCGGCGATGTCGGCGATGGTCGGCCTGGCCACTCGTCCTCCCCGGGCTCGTGCTGGTCCAGTGCTGCAGGCGGCTGCGGTGCGCCCGCGGCTCGGCGAGCGGTTTTGCGTGAAGTCCTTGACGGCGTACCGCGCTGTGGGGATAGTAGCGGACGACTAAACCGCTTAAGAACAGCGGACGACGAAGGAGTGGCCATCATGGGCGCAGGACGCCGGCACGGCATCGCGGCAGGGGCGATCGGGGTGGCGCTGGTGGCCACCGGTTGTGGCATCGGAGGCGGCGACGCGGGCAGCTCGGCGCAGCCGACCAGCAGCGTCACCGGCGAGGTCAAGGGCACGGTCTCGATCCAGACCTGGGCGCTGAAGCCGAAGTTCACCAAGTACATGCAGGGCGTGATCAGCGGCTTCGAGAAGGAGTACCCCGGGGTCAAGGTCAACTGGCTCGACCAGCCCGGCGACGGCTACTCCGACAAGGTGCTCAGCCAGGCCAGCTCGGGCACCCTGCCCGACGTCGTCAACCTGCCGCCCGACTTCGCGCTGCCGATGGTCAGGCAGAACATGCTGCTGGACGTCTCGACCCAGGACAGCAACCTCACCCGCGACTTCGTGCCCGGCGGGCTCGAGGCCTACCAGTACGCCGGCACCAAGGGCACCTTCGGCTACCCGTGGTACCTCGGCACCGACGTGAACTACTGGAACACGGCGATGCTCAAGCGCAACGGCATCAACACCGACCAGCTGCCGACCGACCTGGACAGCCTGATCAGCGCGGCCGGCACGGTGAAGACCAAGTCCGGCGGCAAGGACTACCTGATGAGCCGCAAGCCGGGCGTCGGCGACCTCGCGCAGGAGGGCATCCCGATCCTCAGCGAGGACGGCAAGAAGTTCGTCTTCAACACCCCGCAGGCGGTGGCGCTGCTGGACAAGTACCGGAAGGCGTACAGCGACGGGCTCATGCCGCGCGACGTGCTGTCCAGCAAGTACCTCGGCAACAGCGAGCTGTTCAACCAGCAGAAGGTCGGCTGGACCACCGGCGGCGGCAACACCATCCCGAGCATCGCCGAGTCGAACCCGACGCTGGCCAAGCAGGTCGTGCCGAGCAAGGCGTTCGGCACCGGCCCGCTGTACGTCCAGGGCCTGTCGGTCTCGTCCAAGAGCAAGAACCTGCCGGCCGCGATCGCCCTGGCGCGGTGGGTCACGAACCCGCAGAACCAGGCGCAGTTCGCCAAGGAGGTGCCCGGCGTCTTCCCGAGCACGACGGCCTCCAGCAAGGACCCGTTCTTCAGCAAGAGCGACGGCACGCCCGCGGGTGACGCCAAGGTCATGGCGTTCAACACCCTCAAGACCGCCAAGCTGCTGCAGCCGGTCGTCGTCGACTCGGCGATGGCCACCTTCATCGACCAGCAGTTCGCGCTCGCGATCTCGGGCAAGGTCAGCTCCAAGAAGGCGCTCGACGACGCCGTGAAGAAGTGCAACGAGCTGCTGAACAACGGCCAGGAAGCTGAGGTGCGCTCCGGCTCGACCATCCAGCAGCAACGCTGGTTCACCCCCTGGCTGCTGGTCGCACCCGCCGTGGTGTGGCTGGTGGTGTTCAACATCTGGCCGGCGATCAACACCGTGTTCCTGGCGTTCACCGACGCCAAGCCGCTCGGCGGCGGCCGGCTCGTCGGGCTGGCCAACTTCGAGCGGATGCTGGACGACACCCAGCTCGCCCACGCCCTGCTCAACAGCGTGGTCTACATGCTGGTGTGCGTCCCGCTGCTGACCCTGCTGCCGCTGCTGCTCGCGTTGCTGGTGGAGAAGAAGCTGCCCGGGATCACCTTCTTCCGGACCGCGTTCTACACCCCGGTGATCGCCTCGGCCGTGGTCGTCGCGCTCATCTGGAACTGGATGCTCGACGACCGCGGCGCGATCAACTCCATCGCCCAGCAGCTCGGGATCCTCTCGGGCCCGCTGCCGTTCCTCAGCGACCGGTGGCTGCTGCTGCTCAGCGCGATCAGCCTCACGGTCTGGAAGGGCCTCGGCTACTACATGATCATCTACCTGTCGGCGCTCGGGAACGTGCCGCGCGAGCTGCACGAGGCGGCCGCCGTCGACGGCGCCGGCCCGGTCCGGCGGTTCCTGTCGGTCACCCTCCCCGGCGTGCGCGGCACGATGCTGCTCGTCACGATCCTGATCACCGTGTCGGCGCTGCGCATCTTCACCGAGCTCTACGTCATGACCAACGAGACCGGCGGCCCGGGTGGCTATGTCAGCTCGGTCGTCATGCTCATCCAGCTCTACAGCCGCGGCTTCAACGGCAACCTCGGCTACGCCTCGGCGCTGAGCCTGCTGCTGTTCTTCATCACGCTGGTGCCGATGCTGCTGCTGGCGCGGCTCAACCGGAAGGAGGGGCAGGCATGAGTGCCCCCACCGGCGTCGCCACCGTGACGCAGGGCGCCGAGCCGACCGAGCCGGGCACCGGCGGGGGCGGCGGACGCGCGAGCCGGCGACGGTCGTACTCCTTCAGCCGGATGTCCGGCAAGGAGATGGCGATCCGCTACGTCCTGCTCGTGGTGGTGCTGCTCATCACCATCGGGCCGTTCCTGTGGCAGCTGTCGACGTCGCTGAAGAGCCCGACCGAGGACGTCTACACCGCGACGCCGCGCTTCCTGCCGGAGTCGCCGACGCTGACCAACTACAGCGCGGTGGCCGAGACCATCCCGGTCTGGAGCTACGCGCTGAACTCGATCATCGTCGCGGTGCTGGTCGTCGGCGGCAACGTGATCGGGGCGACCTGCGCGGGGTACGCCCTCGCCCGGCTGGAGTGGAAGGGGCGCAAGCTGGTCTTCGGGCTGCTGCTCGCCACCCTGATCCTCCCCGGCGAGGCGACGATCATCGCGCAGTACGTCACGGTCCGCTCGATGGGTCTCGCCGACACCCTGCTCGGGGTCGCCCTGCCCGGGATGATCGGCATGCTCAACGTGCTGCTCATGCGGGTGGCGTTCGCGGCCATCCCCGAGGAGCTGGAGATGTCGGCCAAGATCGACGGGGCCAACGCCTGGCAGCGGCTGCGCTACATCGGGCTGCCGTCGGTGCGCGGGATGCTCAGCGTGATCTGCATCTTCGCGTTCATCGGCGCCTGGGACGACTTCCTGTGGCCGCTCATCGTGCTCACCGACCCGCAGAACTACACGCTCACCGTGGGCCTGCAGTACCTCTCCGGCGCGTTCACGCTCAACCCGCGGGTCATCGCCGCCGGCACGATGATCGCCTTCATCCCGATCGCGGTGCTGTTCGCCGTGCTGCAACGATTCTTCTTCAAGGGAGTCGAGGAAGGCGCGGTGAAGGGATGACCGGGATGACGCTGCCGGACACGCACTGGTTCGACGACGAGGGGCGCCGGCTGCTGGCCCTGGTGGGCCGCGCGGTCCACCCCGACGGCGGCTTCGGCTGCCTCGACGACGCCAGCGAGCTCGACCCTCCCGGCCGGTCGCCACCTGGATCACCTCCCGGATGACCCACGTGGCCGCGCTCGGCGCGCTGCACGGGTCGGGCGAGGCGCAGGACCTGGTCGACGTGGGCGTACGCGCGCTGACCGGGCCGCTGCGCGACACCGAGCACGGGGGCTGGTTCTCCGACACCAGCCGCCCGGACCTGAAGGAGGCCTACGCCCACGCGTTCGTCGTGCTCGCGGCCGCGTCGGCCACCGGCGCCGGCCACCCCGACGGGCAGGCGCTGCTCGACGAGGCGCTGGCCGTGCTCGACCAGCGCTTCTGGGACGAGCAGGCCGGCATGTCGGTCGACGAGTGGGACGCCGCGTGGACCCGGCTCGACGACTATCGCGGCGTCAACGCCAACATGCACACGGTCGAGGCGCTGCTGGCCGCGGCCGACGTGACCGGCGACGCGGGGCTGCGCGAGCGGGCCGCGCGCATCACCGAGCGGGTCGTGCACGGCTTCGCGCGCGAGCACGACTGGCGCCTGCCCGAGCACTTCGACACCGGGTGGCGCCCGATCCTCGACTACAACATCGACGAGCCGGGCCACCCGTTCCGCCCCTACGGCGTGACCATCGGGCACCTGCTGGAGTGGTCGCGGCTGGCGCTCGCGGTGCGCACCGCCCAGGGCGACGCGGCGGCCGACTGGCTGCTGCCCGACGCGGTCGGCCTCTACGACGCCGGCGTGCAGCGCGGCTGGGCGGTCGACGGCGCCGACGGGTTCGTCTACACCACCGACTTCGACGACCGGCCGGTCGTGCGCGAGCGGATGCACTGGGTGCTGGCCGAGGCCACCGCCACCGCCGCGGTGCTGCACCGGGCGACGGGGGAGCAGCGCTACCTCGACGACGGCGCCCGCTGGTGGGACTACGCCCGCACCCACCTCATCGACCCCACCGACGGGTCGTGGGTGCACGAGCTCGGCCCCGACAACCAGCCGTCGGCCACGGTCTGGCCGGGCCGGCCCGACATCTATCACGCCTACCAGGCGTCGGTGCTGCCGCTGCTGCCCGACGCCGCCAGCTTCGTCGGCGCGGCTCGCCCCCGGTGGTGACGGCGGCGACCCGCGGCCCCGGGCCCGCGGCAGCGGTCGCGGCGCGCCCGGGCACCGGCCTGACCCGCCCCGACCCGTGGCTGGTCGAGGTCCCGCCCGGCGAGGGCGTGCAGCGCGTGCTGCTGCCCGGCGTGCTTGCCGGGACCGCGCTCGAGGCCGGCACGCAGCTGTGCTGGACGGTCTTCCCCGAGGGGACCGATGATCTCGGGTCCCGTTGGGACGCAACGGCTCTCGCGGTCGACCTGCTGCTCGACGACGGCACCTGGCTGAGCGCGTCCGGTGCGCTGGACCAGTACGCCGGCGCCGTCGACCCGGCCGCGCAGGCCGCCGCGCGACGCACCTGGGTCGACCAGTGGAACCTGCGCCGGGTCACCCTCGACCCGGTGGCCGGTCGCCGGGTGCGGGAGGCGTACGCCGTCGTGGTGGCCTCGCCGCGGCGCGCGCTGCGCGCGCACGTCGACGAGGTGGCGGTGCGGCCGGTGCCCGTGCTCGAGCCCGGGCTCGGCAGCGTCGACACCCGCCGCGGCTCGCACTCCTCCGACCGGTTCTCCCGCGGCAACAACGCGCCGCTCGTCGGGCTGCCGCACGGCGGGGTCTTCGGGCTGCCGACGACCGACGCGACCAGCCGGTCCTGGCCCTACTCCTGGGCCGGCCACCTGCGCGACGACGCGCGACCGGCACTGCAGGCGTTCGCCACCTCGCACCTGCCGAGCCCGTGGATGGGTGACCGCGGGGTGTTCCAGGTGATGCCGAGCGCCTCGACCGACCCCGACGTGTCGCCGCAGGGGCGGGCCCTGGGGTTCGACCACGCCGACGAGCACGCCGGGCCGCACCGCTACGCCGTGCGGCTCGACGACGGTGTCACGGCCGAGCTGACCGCCGGCGAGCACGCCCTCGGCATGCGGTTCGGCCTCCCCGGCGAGCAGGGGTCGCTGGTGCTCGACCACCACGGCACCGTGACCGACGTGCAGGTGGCGGTGCGCGACGGCGAGGCCGTCGTCGAGCTGCGGCTGGACGACCGCGAGGGCACCCCGCCGCACTTCGTGCACCTGCGCGTCGCTGGCGCGGTCGCCGAGCGGCTGACCGTCGAGGACGGCCGGCTGCAGGGCTTCGTCGTGGTGCGTCCCGACGCCCGCGGCCAGGTGGAGGCCGGGCTCGGCATCTCCACCGTCGACGTCGCCCAGGCCCGCGAGAACCTCTCTGCCGCAGGCGATTTCGACCAGATGTGCGGTGCCGCAGAGGCCGCGTGGCGCGAGCGTCTCGCGACGGTCGAGGTCGCCGGCGAGACCGCCGACCAGCAGGTCTCGCTCGCCTCCGGGCTCTACCGGTCGTTCCTCTATCCCAACCGGATGGGCGAGCGGGCCGGCCGCGACGAGCCGGCCTTCGCCTCGCCCTATCCGCCGTTCGAGGTCACCGCGGGCGAGGTGAGCACGACCAACGGGTTCTGGGACACTTACCGCACCGAGTGGCCGCTCCTCGCGCTGCTCGAGCCCGGCACGGCCGGCGAGCTGGCGCAGGGTTTCGTGCGGCACGCCGACCTGTGCGGCTGGACGCCGCGCTGGAGCGCGCCCGGCGCCGAGGACTGCATGACCGGCACGACCCTCGACGTGGTCCTCGCCGACCTCGCGCTGAGGGGAGTGCCCGGGATCGACCTGCGGGCGGCGTACGACACCGTGCTGAAGAACGCGACCGTGCCCGCCGACGACCAGCGCGTCGGCCGAAAAGGCTTGTCGCGCGGGATCTTTCGCGGCTTCATCGACACCGCCACCCACGAAGGCATGTCGTGGACGCTCGACAACGCGATCAACGACTGGGGTGGCGCACAGCTGGCGGCGCGGCTCGTCGGTGACGGTGCGACCGACGACGCCGACCACGACTGGGCCGCCGAGCACGAGTACCTCGCGCGCCGGTCGCTGGCGTACGCCCTGGTCTTCGACCGGGACAGCGGCTTCTTCCGCGGGCGCGACGCCGACGGGGCCTGGCGACCGGGCTTCGACCCGGCCGAGTGGGGCCACGACTACACCGAGACCAACGCGTGGGGCACCCGGTTCACCGCGCCGCACGACGGGGCGGGGCTGGTGGGGCTCTACGGCGGCGAGGCGCGGTTCGGTGCGGCGCTCGACGCGCTGCTCGCGACCCCCGAGACGGCCGCCGAATCCCTCTCCGGTCACTACGGATTCGTGATCCACGAGATGGCCGAGGCGCGCGACGTGCGCCTCGGCATGCTGGGGCTGTCCAACCAGCCGGCGCACCACATCCCGTTCATGTACATGTTCGCCGGGCGCCACGACGACGCCCACGCGGTCGTGCGCGACTGTCTCGACCGCCTCTTCGTCGGGTCCGACCTGGGCCAGGGATACCCCGGCGACGAGGACAACGGCGAGATGAGCGCGTGGTGGACCTTCGCGACCGTCGGCCTCTACCCGCTGGTCCCGGCCACCGGCACGTTCGTGCTGCTGCCGCCCGCGGTGCCGCAGACCCGCATCCGGCCGCTCGGCGGGGACGCGGTCACCACGATCACGGTGCCCGACTTCGACCCGGCGGCGCGGTTCGTGCGCGCGGTGCGCGTCGACGGCGAGCCGTGGCACGAGATCACCCTCCCGCACGAGGTGCTCGCCCGCGGCTCGCGCATCGAGTTCGACCTGGCCCGCACCCCGCAGGGCTGGGCGCGCGACAGCCGCCCGCCGTCGGCCTCCCAGCTGCACGGCTTCCGCACCCCGCCGGCCGACCTCGCCGAGGCGGCCTCCGGGGTGGCGGGCGCAACCGCGCTCGTCGACGACGCAGCCGACCACGACGTACGCCTTCGCCCGGGTGACGCGGTCACCGTGCGTCTGTCCGAACCGTCGCCGATCTCGTTGCTGTCGTTTACGATCGGCGAGCCGGCGACGATCTCGGTCGTCGTGGAGGTGCTCGCCGGAGACACCGTGGTGCAGCGCACCGAGCTGCGTGACGCCCGCTTCCGCTGGACCCGTCAGACGCGGGTCTTCTCCCTGGACGGCGCGGGCGGCGCCGCCACGGACGTACGCCTGACCGCCCTGGAAGACTGCAGCCTGCGACAGGTCGAGGTGCTCGCTGCCGACCCGTCGCGGGCGGACGACCCCGACCTCGACACCACCCAGGAGCAGCACCGTGCACGATGACATCTCGCTCACCGTCGGCCGCGTCCGGCGAGTCCTGACCGAGCGGGTGTGGCCCGCGGTGCACCCCGAGTCGCAGCCGCTGACCGTCGAGGTGCACCAGCTGCCCGGCGAGCCCGTGCCGCCGGCCGAGGGTCTCGAGCTGGACTACGAGCCCTACTCCGTCGGCACCCCGTGGGGCCCGGCGTGGGGCACCACCTGGTTCCGGCTCACCGGCACCGTCCCGCAGGAGTGGGCGGGCCGGCGCGTCGAGGTCGTGGTCGACCTCGGCTTCGACACCAACATGACCGGCTTCCAGTGCGAGGGGCTGGTCTACCGCCCCGACCTGACGCCGGTGAAGTCGCTCAACCCGCGCAACCAGTGGGTGCTCGTGGCCGACCCGGCCGAGGGCGGCGAGACCGTCGAGCTGTTCGTCGAGGGCGCGAGCAACCCGGTGCTGCTGGACTACCACCCCTTCCTGCCGACGCAGGAGGGCGACGTCCAGACCTCCTCGCCGAAGCCGCTCTACACCACCCGCCGGATGGACCTGGCCGTCTTCGACGCCGAGGTGCACGACCTCGCCCTCGACCTCGAGGTGCTCTTCGAGCTGCAGGCGGAGCTGCCCGAGGGCCCGCGCCGCATGCGCGTCCTCCAGGCGCTCGACGACGCGCTGGATCGCCTTGACCTGCAACGCATCTCGCAGACCGCGCCCGACGCGCGCGCCGCGCTGCGCGGGGTGCTCGACCAGCGCTCCGACGCCAGCGCCCACCAGATCTCGGCCATCGGCCACGCGCACATCGACTCGGCCTGGCTGTGGCCGGTGCGCGAGACGATCCGCAAGGTCGCCCGCACCACCTCCTCGATGACCGCGCTCATCGACGAGACCGACGACTTCCGCTACGGCATGTCCAGCGCCCAGCAGTACGCCTGGATCAAGGAGCACCGCCCCGAGGTCTGGCAGCGGGTCAAGGACGCCGTGGCCGCCGGCCGGTTCGTGCCGCTCGGCGGCATGTGGGTCGAGAGCGACACCGTGATGCCGTCGGGCGAGTCGCTGGTGCGCCAGTTCCTCTACGGCCAGCGGTTCTTCGAGACCGAGCTCGGCGTGCGCACCCACGGCGTGTGGCTGCCCGACAGCTTCGGCTACTCGCCGGCGCTGCCGCAGCTGGTGCGCCGCGCCGGCTTCGACTGGTTCTTCACCCAGAAGATCTCCTGGAACCAGGTCAACAAGTTCCCGCACCACACGTTCTGGTGGGAGGGCATCGACGGCTCCCGGGTGTTCAGCCACTTCCCGCCGATGGACACCTACAACTCCCAGCTGTCCGGCTCCGAGGTCGCCAAGGCCTCGACCCAGTTCCGCGAGAACCGGGTCGCCACCGGCTCGATCGCCCCCGTCGGCTGGGGCGACGGCGGCGGCGGCACCACCCGCGAGATGGTCGGCAAGGCGCAGCGGCTGGCCGACCTCGAGGGCAGCGCGCAGGTGCGCTGGGAGCACCCCGACGACTTCTTCGCCCGCGCCCGCGAGGAGCTGGCCGACGCGCCGGTCTGGGTGGGCGAGCTCTATCTCGAGCTGCACCGCGCCACCCTCACCTCGCAGCACAAGACCAAGCAGGGCAACCGGCGCACCGAGCACCTGCTCGTCGAGGCCGAGCTGTGGGCGGCGACCGCCGCGGCGCGCGCCGGGCTGGACTACCCCCACGACGAGCTCGACGCCCTGTGGCACCAGGTGCTGCTGCAGCAGTTCCACGACATCCTCCCCGGCACCTCGATCGCGTGGGTGCACCGCGAGGCCGTGGCGCAGTACGCCCGGGTCACCGCCGCCGCCGAGGCGATCGTCGCCCGCTCGCTCGAGGCGCTCACCGGGGCAGGCGAGACCGCGCTGCTCGCCAACGCGAGCTCGTACGCCATCGACGGCACCCCCGCCGGCGGCGTCGGCCTGCTCGACGCGCCGGCCGCGGACGGCACCGCGCTGGAGGAGCGCGACGGCGGGTTCGTGCTCGACAACGGCGTCGTGCGCGTCGTCGTCACGAGCGAGGGTCTGATCACCTCGGCCGTCGACGTCGCCACCGGCCGCGAGGCGATCGCGCCCGGCGGCGAGGCCAACCTGCTGCAGCTGCACCAGGACTTCCCGAACCTGTGGGACGCGTGGGACGTCGACCGCTTCTACCGCAACCGGGTGACCGACCTGCGCGACGTCGAGAGCATCGCCGGCGAGGTCGTCGACGGCGTCGCCACCGTGACCATCGAGCGGGCCATCACGCCGGAATCGACTGTGCGACAAGTGCTTTCGCTGGCGCCCGGCAGCCGCACGCTGACCGTCGACCAGACCACCGACTGGCACGAGACCGAGAAGTTCCTCAAGGTCGCCTTCCCGCTCGACGTGCGCGCCGAGCACACCGCGGCCGAGACCCAGTTCGGCCACCACAAGCGCGTCACGCACACCAACACCTCGTGGGAGGCCGCGAAGTTCGAGGTGTCGATGCACCGCTTCGTGCTGGTCGAGGAGCGCGGCTTCGGGGTGGCGCTGGTCAACGACTCGACCTACGGCTACGACGTGACGCGCGACGTCACCGACGACGGTCCGACCACCACGCTGCGGCTGTCGCTGCTGCGCGCGCCGCGCTTCCCCGACCCCGAGACCGACCAGGGCGAGCAGACCCACCGCTACGGCCTGGTCGTCGGCGCCGACGCCGCGATCGCCGCGCGCGAGGGCGAGGTGCTCAACACCCCGGCTCGCGAGATCACCGGCGGCGAGCCGGTCGCGCCGATCGTCGAGGTCGACGGCGAGGGGGTGGTCCGCACCGCGGTGAAGCAGGCCGCCGACCGCTCCGGCGACCTGGTCGTCCGGGTGCACGAGGCCCTCGGGGGCCGCACGCGCGGGCGGGTCCGGTTCGCCGTGCCGGCCACGGACGTACGCCGGGCGAACCTGCTCGAAGAACCGCTCCCCGACGCCGGCCTCGAGCCCGACGCCGACGGCTGGGTCTCCTTCGACCTGGGCGCCTTCGAGGTCGCCACCCTGCGCGCCACCCCGCCCCCCACGACCTGACCCAGCCACCCCCTGACCCCCCGTCGGGCATGAAACCGGGTTACGTGCATCTGACCCCAATGCATTGAGGTCAAACGCACCTAACCCGGTTTCATGCGCCGGTCAGGGCCTGCTGGCCGGCCCCCGCGACCTCACCCGCGAGGATGGCGTCATGGACGCGCAGATGTGGGAGCAGCGGTGGGCCGAGGGACGGATCGGCTTCCACCAGCAGACGGTCACGCCCCAGCTCGAGCAGCACTGGCCCGGGCTCGGCGTGCCGGCCGGCGCGCGGGTCTTCGTGCCGCTGGCCGGCAAGAGCCTCGACATGGTCTGGCTGGTCGAGCACGGCCACCCGGTGCTCGGCGTCGAGCTGTCCCAGCTGGCGATCGACCAGTTCTTCGCCGAGCGTGGGCTGCAGCCCGACGTGCACGAGTCGGCGTACGGCGTGCACCACGTCGCCGGGCACTACGAGCTGATCCGCGGCGACGTCTTCGACCTCGACCTGGCCGGCCTCGGCGGTTGCACCGCGGTCTTCGACCGGGCGTCGCTCATCGCGCTGCCCGCCGAAGACCGGCCCCGCTACGCGCGGCTGTTCGATCACCTCGCGCCCGGCACCCGCGGCCTGGTCGTCACCCTCGACTACGACCAGTCCCGCATGGACGGCCCGCCGTTCTCGGTGCCCGAGCCCGAGGTCGACCGGCTGTACGCCCCCGCCTGGCAGGTGGACCGTCTCGAGCGGTCCGTGAGCGAGCCCGAGCCGCGCCTCGCCCGGGCCGGCCTGACCGAGCTGGCGACGACGACGTACGCCCTCACCCACCACTGACCGGCTACGCGCCCCCTCGGGCATGAAACCGGGTTACGTGCATCTGACCCCAATGCATTGAGGTCAAACGCACGTAACCCGGTTTCATGCGTTGGTCTCGATACGGCCCACTCGTTCCTCGCGGGCCTACTCGACCAGCTCAGCCGCGCTTGACCGCCGCCAGCAGCATGTTGGCGACGTCGACCACCTCGACGTCCTCGCGCGCCTGCCCGTCGGACTGCTGGGCGGTGAGGCCGTCGGTGAGCATCACGCGGCAGAACGGGCAGCCGATGGCGATCCGGTCGGCGCCCGTCGCGACCGCCTCGGCGGTGCGGTCGAGGTTGATGCGGTTGCCGAGCTTCTCCTCCATCCACATGCGCGCGCCGCCGGCGCCGCAGCAGAACGAGGTCTCGCCCGACCGCTCCATCTCGCGGTACTCCACCCCCGGCAGCGCGCCGATCAGCTCGCGCGGCGGGGCGTACACCCCGTTGTGCCGGCCGAGGTAGCACGGGTCGTGGTAGGTCACGCTCGGCGCGGTCGAGGCGGCGCCGGAGGTGTCGGCCTCGTCGGGGCGCGCGACCGGCGTCAGCTTCTTCTCGCGCACGAGGCGGTTGAGCAGCTGCGTGTGGTGCACGACCTCGTAGGACCCGCCGAGCTGGGGGTACTCGTTCTTGATCGTGTTGAAGCAGTGCGCGCAGGTGACGACGATCTTGGTCGCGCCGACCTCGCCCAGCGTCTCGACGTTCTGCTGCGCGAGCATCTGGAAGAGCATCTCGTTGCCCGCGCGCCGCGCCGGGTCGCCGGTGCAGGTCTCGCCGTCGCCGAGCACCGCGAACTCCACGCCCGCAGTGTGCAGCAGCTCGGCCACCGCGCGCGTGGTCTTCTTCGCGCGGTCCTCGTACGCCCCCGCGCACCCGACCCAGAACAGCCACTCGACGTCCGTGGCCGACTCGACGGCGTTGCTGCCCGAGCCCCCGATGACCTTGACGTCGAACGGCAGGTCCTTGGCCCAGTCCATCCGCGCCCGCGCGGACATGCCCCACGGGTTCTGCTTGTTCTCCAGGTTCTTGAACAGCCCGCCGAGCTCGGTCGGGAACGCCGACTCCAGCAGCACCTGGTGGCGGCGCATGTCGACGATGTGGTCGACGTGCTCGATGTCGACCGGGCACTGCTCGACGCACGCCCCGCACGTGGTGCACGACCACAGGACGTCCTCGTCGACCACGGCGCCGGCACCGCTCACGCCGAGCGGGTCGTACGCCGTCAGCGGCGAGCCGATGTCGTAGCCGGTCTGCCCGACGAGACTGAGCTCGGCGACCTGCGCCGTCTGCGAGCCCTGGGCCTCCTCGACCGCCACGGCCGAACCCGCCTGTGCCGCCTGCAGATACGGCGCCTTGGCGCTGGCGTGGTCGCGCAGCGTCATCATCAGCAGCTTGGGCGACAGCGGCTTCTCGGTGTTCCACGCGGGGCACTGGCTCTGGCAGCGACCGCACTCGGTGCAGGTGGAGAAGTCGAGCAGGCCCTTCCAGGTGAACTGCTCGACGGCGCCGACGCCCAGCTTCGGCTCGGCCTCGCTCTCGTCGTCCATCAGCTCGTCGAGGTTGTCGAAGTCGACCGGCTTGCCGTCGATCTGCATCGGCGCCAGCGCACCGAGCGACGTGCGCCCGTCGGCGTGCCGCTTGAAGAAGATGTTGAAGAACGCCAGGAAGCGGTGCCAGGCGACGCCCATCGTGGTGTTCAGCGAGATGGTGATCATCCAGGCGAACGAGATGACGATCTTGATCGTCGCGATGACGACGATGAGCTGCTCCAGCGACGTCTGCGACAGCCCGCTGAACGCCTCGCCGACGGGGAAGGTCAGCGGGTAGTGCAGGATCGCGTTGACGTCCTCGGACTTGCTCTGCAGGGCGAACTCCAGGCCGCGCAGGGTCAGGATGCACAGCATCACGCCGAGGATGGTCAGCTCGACGTAGTAGGCCTGCCAGAACGTCGACCCGAAGAAGCGCGAGCGGCGCTCGGTCGGGACCCGGCCCGGGTGGTTCTTGCGGCGCACGGCCATCAGCACGACGATCCCGACGATGCCGGTGATCGTGAGGATGTCGGTGATCCACTCGTACACCGGGAAGTGGCCGATCAGCGGGATCGCGAAGTGCGGGTCGAAGATCTGCCCGAACGCCGTCAGCAGCGTGAAGAACAGGAAGCCGAACGCGATCATCGTCACCCAGTGCGCGGCCGACACGATGCGGATGCGCGACATGCGGGTGTGGCCGAGGAACTCGCGCAGCAGGGTGCGGGTGCGCTCGCCCTTGTGGTCGCCGCGGTTCTCGGGCTGGCCGAGGCGGAAGGTGGCCAGGATGCGGCGCACGGCGCGGACCATCAGCGCGATGCCGACGGCGGTGATGCCCAGCGCGATGACGGCGCAGACGATCTGGAGCGGGGTCATGCGCGCAGTCTAACGATGGGTTACCCGCTGGTAACGTTCCCGGCTCGTCTGCCGGTCGCGGATCGAGATTGACGGGCGGGCCGCACGCACCTGAGGGTGGGGCGCGTGAACGAACCCCGCCTCGTGCTCGGCGCGATGTATTTCGGAACCCGCCTCGACGACCGCGCCAGCTTCGCGCTGCTCGACCGGTTCGTCGCGGCCGGGGGCCGCTGGATCGACACGGCCAACTGCTACTCCTTCTGGGAGGACCCCTCCGGCCTCGGCGGCCAGAGCGAGGAGGTCATCGGCCGCTGGCTGCGGGCCAACCCGGGCGCGGACGTACGCCTCAGCACCAAGGTCGGCGTGCAGCCGACGGTCCCGCACGGTCACCCCGAGCACGACGAGGGCCTGTCCCGCCAGGCGGTGCGGGCGGGGCTTGCGCTCAGCCTCGAGCGGCTCGGAGTCGAGCGCATCGACCGTTACTGGGCGCACCCGGAGGACCTCCGCGAGCCGATCGACCAGGTCGGCGTGACCTTCGGTGAGCTGGTGCGCGACGGGCTGGTCGACGAGGTCGCGATCTGCAACAACCCGACCTGGGCCGTGGAGCGCGCCCGGGCCGCCGCGCAGGCCGCGGGCCTGGCGCCGTTCGCGGGGCTGCAGCTGCGCCACTCCTACCTGCAGCCCAAGCCCGGCGTGGTCGTCGAGGGGCAGGACTGGCGCTTCGGCATGGTGACGCCGGAGACGGTCGACTACGTCGCGCGGAACGACCTCGACCTGTGGGTCTACACCGCGCTGCTGCTCGGGGCGTACGACCGCGACGACCGGCCGTTCACGCCGGCCTACCAGCACGAGGGCAACGCGGCCCGGCTGCAGGTGCTGGGCGAGGTGGCGGACGAGGTCGGCGCCAGCAAGGGGCAGGTGGTGCTCGCCTGGCTCGCCGGCGGCGAGGTGCCGATGCTGCCGATCCTCGGCGGCAGCAAGCCCGAGCAGCTCGACAGCGCGCTCGCGGGCGTGCGGCTGGAGCTGACCGCCGACCAGCGGGCGCGGCTCGACGCCGCCGGCTGAGCAGGCGCCGCCCGGCGAGGGCGTACCGACGGTGCTGAAGCGCGGTTTGAGCGCTCTGACTCCGCTGCAGCACGGTCAAAGCGCTGAAACGCGGTTTCGGCGCCCGGGGTGCCCGGGTGCCGGACTCACCCGGCGGCCGCCACCACGGAGGGAATAACCTGGCGTTGGAGTTCGTATAAGCCTTTGCCGGTCTTGGCGTACGCCGGCCGCACCGACCCCAAGGAGCATGCCCGTGCCCATCCTCGACGACGTCACCCAGTCCATCGGCCAGACGCCGCTGGTGCGGATCAACCGGATCATCAGCGCCGAGACCGGCGCCGCCGACGGCGTGACCGTCGCCGGCAAGCTGGAGTTCGCCAACCCCGCCGCCTCGGTCAAGGACCGCATCGGCGCCGCGATCGTCGAGGCCGCCGAGAAGTCCGGCGAGCTGAAGCCGGGCGGCACGATCGTCGAGGCCACCTCGGGCAACACCGGCATCGCGCTCGCGATGGTCGGGGCGGCCAAGGGATACCGCGTCGTGCTGGCCATGCCCGAGACGATGAGCAAGGAGCGCCGCGCCCTGCTGCGCGCGTTCGGCGCCGAGCTGGTGCTGACCCCCGGCTCGGAGGGCATGAAGGGCGCGGTCGCCAAGGCCCAGGAGCTCGCCAAGGAGGAGGGCGCGGTGCTGGCCCGGCAGTTCGCCAACGAGGCCAACCCCGAGGTGCACCGCCGCACGACCGCCGAGGAGATCTGGAACGACACCGACGGCGCCGTCGACATCGTCGTGAGCGGCATCGGCACCGGCGGCACCATCACCGGCGTCGGCCAGGTGCTCAAGGAGCGCAAGCCCGAGGTGCAGATGATCGCCGTCGAGCCGGCCGAGTCGCCGATCCTCAACGGCGGCGAGCCCGGCCCGCACAAGATCCAGGGCATCGGTGCCAACTTCGTGCCCGACATCCTCGACCGCGAGATCTACGACGAGGTCATCGACATCGACTTCCCGACCTCGGTGGAGTGGGCCCGCAAGGCCGCCACCCAGGAGGGCCTGCTGGTCGGCATCTCCTCCGGCACCGCGCTCGCGGCCGCCGCGCAGGTCGCCGCCCGCCCGGAGAACGCCGGCAAGACGATCGTCGTGATCATCCCCAGCTTCGGCGAGCGCTACCTGTCCACGCTGCTGTTCGAGGGTCTTGTTGACTGATGGCCATGGGCACCCACCTCCTGACGGGGAAGACCGACGACCGGCGTCCGCTGGCGCGGCTGCGCCGAGCCGTGGACGACGTACGCTCGGGGCTGCGCGACGACGTCGACGCGGCTCTGCTGCGTGACCCGGCCGCCGGATCCTCGCTGGAGGTGGTGCTCACCTCGCCCGGGCTGCACGCCGTCTGGGCGCACCGGGTCGCCCACCGGATGTGGCAGCGGGGTGACCGCTGGCGCATCCCTGCGCGGCTCGTGGCGCACGCGTCGCGCGCTGCCACCGGCGTCGAGATCCACCCCGGCGCCACCATCGGGCAGCGCTTCTTCATCGACCACGGCATGGGGGTCGTCATCGGCGAGACCGCGGAGGTCGGCGACGACGTGATGCTCTATCACGGCGTCACGCTCGGCGGCCGCTCGATGGAGCGGGTCAAGCGCCACCCCACGATCGCCGACGGCGTGACGATCGGCGCCGGCGCGCGCATCCTCGGCCCGGTCACGATCGGCGAACGCACCCAGGTGGGCGCCAACGCCGTGGTGGTCAAGGACGTCCCGCGCGACTCGGTCGCCGTCGGCATCCCCGCCACGGTGCGCACCTCCGCCCCCGCAGAGGACCCCTACGCCGACCCCGCGCTGTACATCTAGTCCTTTTGGCCTCAGTTCCTCCTCCGCCAGCCCGGCCCTGCCTACTGATTACCTCGGTTCCTCCTCCGCCAGCCCGTCGCAAGCTCCGGTCTGGCGGCATCGTCACCGAGGGGAGCTCCGGTCTGGCGGCATCGTCACCGAGGGAAGCTCCGGTCTGGCGGCATCGTCGCCGAGGCAGTCTGATCAGGGACGCTCGGGGGAGTGCCGCAGGGTCTGCAGCAGCACCGCCATGTCCTGCTCGCCCAGGCCGAGCGCCACGGTGCGGTCGAACTGGGCGGCCACGGCGTCGCGCACCGGCAGCCGCAGGTCGCCCGCGGCCTCCGCGGCGTAGCGCAGGTCCTTCACGAACAGCCGCGCCGCGGCGGTCGGGGTGAAGTCGTCGCTGCTCAGCGCCGGGCCGCGCTGACGCAGCAGCTCCGAGGCCGCGAGCCCGCCGCCCAGCACCTCCAGCAGCTGGGCGCGGTCGAGGCCGTGGCGCTCGGCGAGCAGGGTCGCCTCGGCCAGCGCCTCCATCGTGGCCGCCACCACCAGCTGGTTGGCCGCCTTGGCGACCGAGCCCGCGCCGACCGGGCCGAGGTGGCGCACCGTGCGGCCCAGCGCCTCCAGCATCGGCCGCAGCCGCTCCAGCTGTTCCGGCGTGCAGCCGCACATGATCGACAGCCGCGCCTCCTGGGCGCCCTGCGCCCCGCCGCTCACCGGCGCGTCGACCACCTCGACCTGCGGGCCGAGCCGCTCGGCCAGCGCGACCACGTCGACCGGGGAGCAGGTGCTCATCACGACCAGCGCGGTCGTCGCGTGGCCCGGGGCCAGCAGCGAGCCGTCCTCGAGCAGCGCCTCCAGGTGGGCCAGCTCGGGCAGCAGGCAGACGAGCGTGTCGCACCCGCGCAGGTCGGCGAGGTCGGTGGTCGTGCGCAGCGACGCCGGCCCGGAGAGCGAGCGGGGCGTGCGCGACCAGCCGGCGACGGCGTACCCCGCCCTCGCGAGGTTGACCGCCATGGGCGCACCCATGTGGCCGAGGCCGATGACGCCGACGTGCTGCGGGGCGGCGGGCTGCATGGCTCAGCAGCCTAGGGCGGCACGGCCGTACGCCTGCCAGGACGCCGAGAGCCCGCTCCGCCGGTGGCGGTGCGGGCTCTCGGCCGAAGGGGAGAAGATCGCTGGGGCGTCAGCCCTTGGCGGCAGCCTTGAGCTTGCTGCCCGCGGTGACCTTGGCGGCCTTCGTCGCGGCGATCTGGATCTCCTCGCCGGTCTGCGGGTTGCGGCCGGTGCGCGCCGCGCGGTCGACGACCTCGATGGTCAGCAGGCCCGGCAGCTGGATCTTGTCGCCGCGGCCGACGGCCTCGAGGATCACATCGTTCAGTCCACCGATGACAGCGTTGGCGTCCTTGACGCTCACGCCGGTCTTCTGCGCGATGGTGCTGGCGAGGTCAGTGCGGTTCATGAATGAGTCCTGTCCTTGGTTGAACGGCAAGCCGTGACCGGCTTCCCGATGGAAACTACGCCAGATCGCCCGGAATTTCGCGACCTGGGGGCGTCGGGCGTGCCTCGTGTCGCGGGTGCCCGATACGCGTGTGACGCGTGTCGACCAGTGCTGCTGGACGTGCGTCGGGCGAGCGCAGGATCAGGGCAGGTTGCCCGGGCCGGGGCCGAAGCCACCGGGCTCGGCGTGCAGCTTGCCCTTCTCGTCGCGGTGGATCGTCTCCGGCAGGTCCTCGTCGGCGGTGTTGGGCGCCTCCGGCCCGGACGAGACGCCCGGGGTGGCCCGGGCCGCCTGACCTGCGGCCTTCTGCGCGGCGGTGCCGGCGGCGGCCGCGACCTGCGGCGCCTTGGCCTTCACCTGCTCGCTCGCCTTCTCCACCGTGTCCTGCACCTGCGGGTGGCCCCACGCCTGGTTCGCGCGGTCCTTGATCTGCTCGTAACGCTGCCTGCCGGCCTTGGCGCCGAGGACGTATCCGGCTCCGAGGCCGACGAGGAAGGACAGCTTGCCCATGATGTGCAGCTCCTTTCGGGGTTGGCTCGCCTGTTCCAGGCGGTTCTCGCGACCCTAACGCGACGAGAGCGGCGTTCCCACGCCCGCGCGGGCGTACGGCCGGCTCGCGTCTAGACTCGGGGACGGGCCCGCTGGTGCGGGCAGGGAGGGCTCGCATAGTGGCCTAGTGCGGCGGTCTTGAAAACCGCTAAGTCGGTTACCCCGGCTTCGTGGGTTCGAATCCCACGCCCTCCGCCACCGCAGTACGCCGCCCCCGGGCGGGGCCGAGGCGCCGCGGACCGCTCCACCCCAACGGCGGAGGCCCGTCAGCGCGGGGCTGCGCGCAACATCTCGACGCGCTCCATCCGTCTGGTGTTCACCTGTCGCGTGCTAACGTCGCACCCGGTTGCAGTTGCAGTTCCTCGTGATCGATGGACCGCCCGCGCGAGCGGGCGTTCCTGTGTCGGGACCGTCTCGGTCCGGGCAGGGGTGTCATCGGCAGCCGGCCCCGGCACCATCGGGGTCTCACGCCAGAGAAACAACAGATTGAGAGTTACACCCCATGGCACAGGGAACCGTCAAGTGGTTCAACGCTGAGAAGGGCTTCGGCTTCATCGCCCAGGACGGCGGCGGCCCGGACGTCTTCGTCCACTACTCCGCCATCCAGTCTCAGGGTTACCGCAGCCTCGACGAGCAGCAGCGCGTCGAGTTCGAGATCACCCAGGGCGACAAGGGCCCGCAGGCGACCAACGTCGTCCCGGTCTGAGTCCTGCCCTAGAGCAGACTTCGCCGGTCTCCTGACCGGCTCCGAAGGCCCCGCACCGATCGGTGCGGGGCCTTCGTCGTGCCCGATGGCGTACGTCCTCAGCCGGCCTGCGAGAGCAAGGCCAGGAAGTCCTTGGCCACCGGGGCGGCCCGGTCGCCGCCGCCGCTGCCCAGCGGCACCGTCTCGATCAGCACGGCGAACGCGACGTTGCCCTGCCAGCCGACCAGCCACGCGCGCGACTCGGGCCCGTCGGCGCCGTCGAACTCGGCCGTGCCGGTCTTGGCGAACACGTCGCCGCCCGGGGTGCCCTGCATCTGCCGGCCGGTGCCCTCGGTGACGACCTGGCGCATCATCTGCCGGATCTGCCCGACCGCGTTGCCGTCGAGCGGCTTCGGGGTGCGGTCGGTGCCGGACTGCACGACCAGCTGCGGCGGGACGTAGCTGCCGCGCGCGACCGACCCGGCCATCACCGCGAGCGACAGCGGCGAGGCGAGCGTGCGGGCCTGGCCGAAGCTCTCGGCGGCGTGGTCGACCTTCCCGTCGGTCGGCGGCACCGACCCGGTGTAGGCCGGCACGCCCAGCTGCTTGGTCCAGTCGACGCCGATGCCGAGCTGCTTGGCCGACGTGCTCATCGCGTCCGGCGCGAGGTCGCTGGAGGCCTGCACGAAAGCCGTGTTGCACGACTGGGCGAAGCTGTCGCGGAAGTCGGCGTCGGCCGGCAGCGTCTCCTGCTCGAAGTTCCCGATGCGGCGGCCGTCGACCATGATGCTCGGTGGGCACGGCACCTTGGTGTCGGCCGAGAAGCCGTTGGTGAGCAGGGCGTACGTCGTAGACACCTTGAGCGTCGACCCGGGCTGGTACTGCCCGGCCAGGGCACGGTTGATGCCGTTGCTCGGCCCGTTGGCGACGGCCAGCACGTCGCCGCTCTTGACGTCGAGGGCCACGATCGCGGCGGGGGAGGAGTCGCCGGCGTTGCTGATCGCCTTCTCGGCGGCGCGCTGCACCTTCGGGTCGAGGGTGGTCTGCAGCGACGTGCCGGGCTGCGGCTTGGCGCCGTGCAGCACCTGGTCGGGCTGCCCGGCGACGGTGACGGTGAGCCCGCCGCTCGGCGCGAGGGTCGAGTCGAACGCCGCCTGCAGGCCCGAGCGCCCGACGTACATGCCGGGGCGGTAGCGGTTCGGCTGCTTCTTGATCATCTCGTCGGTGGCCGGGCCGACGGTGCCGAGCAGCGGCTGCCCGAAGGTGCGGGTCTCGGCGAGCGGCTGCTGCCGGTCGTCCACGACGATCCCGTCGAGACCGGTGAGCGAGTCCTCCTTGGGCTGGTAGTCGCTCGCGCGGTAGGTGATCACCGGGATGAGCGCCTCGGACTTGCGGGCCTTGGCGGCGGTCAGCTTCGCCAGCAGCTGGCCGCGCTGGCCGACGACGCCCTCGAGCGTGCCGACGCTGCTCGGCGTGGCCTTCTGCGGGTCGATCTTGACGTCGTAGACGGTCTGGTTGGCCATCAGCTTCGCTCCGCCGCGGCCGAGGATCTCGCCGCGCTGCGCGTCGGACTCGCGCACCGCGAACGCGCCGTTCGGCGCCAGCTTGGGGTGCCACAGCGAGGTGTCGCCGACCTGGACGCCCCACTGCTGGCCCGACTTGGCGAGGGTCACCGGGTCGACCCACTGGAACGGCTTGCCGTTGCGCAGGGTCCAGCTGACCTGCAGGTCGGCCGTGGCGGTGCTGCCGTCGCGCCGCAGGTCGCCGACGGTGATCTTGATCGGGCCCGAGCCGAGCGCGGCGGTGGCGGTGCGGAAGTTGGCGGCGGCGCCCTGCCCGTCGGTGCCGATGTAGCGGGCGTCCTGCGGGGCGCGCTGCATCCACGCGCGGGCGAACTGCTCGGCGGCCGCCCGCGCGTCGTCGTCGGCGGCGGAGCCCTCGCGGTAGTCGCTGAGCAGCATGTAGCCGCCGAGCCCGCCGGCCAGCACCACGCCGGCGACGGCCGCGGTCAGCACCGTGTGACGCGCCACGAGCGTCCCCCTTCGTCGGTATGACCGTGCGCAGTCTCTCAGCAGGAGTCGCGCGTGTTGGTGATCGCCTGCGTGGTGGTGCTGCTGCTCGTCGGCGGCACCGTCGTGGTCGTGCTGGGCGTCGGCGTGGGCGAGCCGGTCGACTTCGGCGCCGTCTTCTCCGGCGGGGCGGTGGTCGCCTGCTTCACGAGCGCGCGGATCTTGGCGTAGTCGGGGTCGTAGCCCTTGATGATCGGCGGCGACAGGTTGACGCTGCGCATCGTGCCCTTCTGCATCGTCTCCACGAGGGTCGCGAAGGCGGGCAGGTGCTCCTGCGGGATGTCGAAGCTGATGTTGTTCTCCGCGACGGCCATGATGTCGGGGAACTTCTGCAGCAGCGAGAACGGGTTGGACTGGCTCACCAGGGCGTTGACCATGCACCGCTGGCGACGCATCCGGTCGTCGTCGCTGGTGGTGGCGCGCGAGCGGGAGTACCACAGCGCCTGGTGCCCGTTGAGCCGCTGGTAGCCCGGCTCGATCCAGTCGGTGATGCTGCCGGGCACGACATAGCCGTTGCGGATGACGCCGCCGATCGGGATGCGGGTCGGCACGTTCATCGTGACCCCGCCCATGGCGTCGACGAGCTTGGTGAAGCCGGACAGGTCGACCACGGTGGTGTAGTCGATCGGGAGCCCGACGATCTCCTGCACGACCTCGCGGGTGGTGTTCAGCCCCGGGTTGGCCTCGTCGGCGGGGAACTTGTCGCGGTTCTTGGTGGCGGCCTCTTCCCAGACCGCGTCCATCAGGCACTCGTTGCCGCAGTCGAAGCCGTTCGGATAGACCTTCTTCAGCGGGTTGTCGGCGGGGAAGGGCACCTTCTGCAGGTTGCGCGGCACGCTGATCAGCACGGTGTCGCCGGTCTTGGTGTCGATGCTCGCGACCATCAGCGAGTCGGTGCGCACGCCGGTGCGCTGGTCGGCCGCGTCGGAGCCGATGAGCAGCACGTTGACGCGCGGCACGTCGCGCCACGGGTCGGAGCCGCCGTCGGGGGTGCGCGCCGAGCCGCCGCGGCCGGCGTAGCGCTCCTCGGTCATCCGGGTGAAGGCGTCCTTGGTGATCAGGACGTACTGCGCGCCGCGGGCCGACGGCGCGGCGATCAGCAGGCACAGGGCGGCGGCGAAGATGCGGTGCAGCCAGACCGAGCGCGTCGACCACGAGTCGCGCACCGTCTCCTGCGCGGTCAGCATGATGCCGAGCACCCAGACCACGCCGCCGATGACGAACAGGGCGAGCAGGAGCAGCAGCCCGCGCGCGGTGAGGAACCCCGCCGCGCTGCTGATCACGCCGCCGCTGAGCAGCGAGAAACCGACGAGCCCGAAGGTGATCAGCGCGGCCAGCGCCATCAGGATGCCGAGGCCGCGGCGGCGGGTGAAGATCAGGCCGAGACCGGGCAGCAGGGTGCTCAGCGCGGTGAGCCCGAACGCCCGGCGCACCTCACCGTTGTGCTGGGCGCGCTGCCCCGCCTGCTGGTCGCGCCAGCCGCTGCGGGAGAGAGGATCCGACCCGCCCGGCTCGTCCCGGGGTCGTACGGCCGCTGCGGGGGCGTCGCCGGCGGCGGCTGGCTCATGGATCATCCTTCGCGGGGCTCGGGAGGCACCGGGTCACGGTGCGGCTCGGGTGGCGCACGGTCGACCGTCGATGCTGTCGGGGCGCGACCGCCGATCATCGTCCCGCACCGTCTCCAGCAGTGTCAGGCGAACCGAGCAGATGTGACCCCGAGCATCTCAGATCGGTTACCGAGCATGACGCCACATCAACCTGTGTGGTTGCTGGGCGGTCCGGTTTGGTCGGGAACCCGCGCCGCAGGTAGCCTGGCGGACGCTCGACGGGGAGGCGTCGCCTAGTCAGGTCTATGGCGCCCGCCTGCTAAGCGGGTTTGGGGCTACAACCCCATCGAGGGTTCAAATCCCTCCGCCTCCGCCACAGCGCACGAAGGGCCCTCACCGACCAGGTGAGGGCCCTTCGCTGTGCCGGCCGAGGGCGTACGGCGGGGTTGGGCATGTCGTACGTCGTCGCACGATCTGCGCCAGCAGCTCAGCCGGGCGCGGGGCCGAGCGGGGCGGCCGGGGGAGGTGGCGCGAGCGGGGGCGGCGTCGCCGGGAGCGCGATGGTCACCGTCGTCTCGCCCGGGCGGCTGGTCAGCCCGACGCGGCCGCCGTGCGCGCTCACGACCGCGTGCACGATCGACAGCCCGAGGCCGCTGCTGCCGCCGGCGCGCTGGCGGGCGGCGTCACCCCGGGTGAACCGCTCGAAGACGCGCGCCTGCAGCTGCGGCGGCACCCCCGGCCCGGTGTCGGTCACCCGCAGCTCGACCCCGCCGGGGACCGGCCGGATCGCGGTCGTGACGAGCGTGCCCGGCGGGGTGTGCGTGCGGGCGTTGGCCAGCACGTTGATCAGCACCTGCCGCAGCCGGGCCTCGTCGCCGACGACCTCGGCGGGCTCGTCGGGCAGCTCCAGGGCCCAGCGGTGGTCCGGGCCGGCGGCGCGGGCGTCGCTGACCGTCTCCATCACGACCATCGTCAGGTCCACCGGGTCCTGGGCCAGCGGACGCCCGGCGTCCAGCCGCGCGAGCAGCAGCAGGTCCTCGACCAGCTCGGTCATCCGGTCGGCCTCGGCCTCGATGCGCCCCAGCGCGTGCACGACGCCCTCGGGCACCGGCTCGGGCTCCTTGCGGGACAGCTCGGCGTAGCCGCGGATCGAGGCGAGCGGGGTGCGCAGCTCGTGGCTCGCGTCGGCGACGAACTGGCGCACCTGCAGCTCCGAGCGGTGCCGCGCGGTGAGCGAGCGGTCCACGTGGTCGAGCAGCTCGTTGAGGGCGACGCCGACCTGGCCGACCTCGGTGCCGGGGTCGGTGTCGGCGGGCGCGACCCGCTCGGACGACGTCTGCGCGGCGCCCTCGGCCAGCGGCAGGTGCGACACCCGGCGGGCCGTGCCGGCGACCCGGCGCAGCGGAGCCAGGTTGCGGCGCACGAGCAGCCACGACGCGAGCACGATGAACAGCAGGCCGAAGAGGCCGACGAGGGCGACGGTGCGCACCAGGCGGTCGACCGACTCCTGCACCGGCGCGAGCGGCAGGCCGCGCACCTCGGTGAGGGTCTGCTCCTCGGTGCCCTCGCGGGTGCGCACCAGGCCCGAGCGCTGGGCGGTGACGACGCGATAGTCAGAGCCGTCCACCGCGCGGGTGACCGGCCTGGCGGACTGCTGCGGCGAGAGCGTGCGCATCAGGGTCTCGACCTGCCGCTGCGTCAGGTCGAAGCGGCTGCCGTCGGTGCCGGAGACGTAGCAGGTGCTCGCCAGGCTGCCGTCGACCACGCGCTGCACGATCGTGCCGTCCTGGGCGACCGTGCAGGTGACCTGGGACAGACCGAGCCCCGGCGGCGGGCCGCTCTTGCCGGCGTCGCCGCCCTCCAGCGCGAGCGCGGCGCTGCGCAGCTGCTCGTCCATCTGGGACAGCTGACTGGTGCGCGAGCCCAGCACGGTGGCGGCACCCGTCACCAGCGTGACGGCCAGGTAGAGCAGGACGATCGAGGCGACCAGCTTGGTGCGCAGGTTCCAGCCGCTCGGCCGGAGCGCGCGCGCCCGCCGAGCCGAAGGTCTGGTGCCGGTCACGCAGCCGGCTTGAGGACGTACCCCGCGCCGCGCATGGTGTGGATCATCGGGGTCCGGCCCGCGTCGATCTTCTTGCGCAGGTAGGAGATGTACAGCTCGACGACGTTGGCCTGGCCGCCGAAGTCGTAGTGCCACACGCGGTCGAGGATCTGCGCCTTGGACAGCACCCGGCGCGGGTTGCGCATGAGATAGCGCAGCAGCTCGAACTCCGTCGCGGTCAGGGCGATCTCGTCACCGCCGCGGGTGACCTCGTGGCTGTCCTCGTCGAGCGTCAGGTCGCCGACGACGAGCACCGAGTCGGACTCCTCCTGCAGCAGCACGGTGCGGCGCAGCAGCGCGCGCACGCGCGCGACGACCTCCTCCAGCGAGAACGGCTTGGTGACGTAGTCGTCCCCGCCGGCGGTCAGCCCGGCCACCCGGTCCTCGACGGCGTCACGCGCGGTGAGGAACAGCACGGGCACCGTGGGGTTCTCGTCGCGCAGCCGGCGCAGCACCTCGAGGCCGTCGAAGTCGGGCAGCATCATGTCCAGCACGACCGCGTCGGGCTTGAACTCCTTGGCCACGCGCACCGCCTGCGAGCCGGTGCCGGCGCTCTTGACGTCCCACTTCTCGTAGCGCAGCGCCATCGACAGCAGCTCGGTGAGGTTGTTCTCGTCGTCGACGACCAGCACCCGCACGGGGTTGCCGTCGACGCGGGCGAGGGCGCGCTGCTGCTCATAGCAGCAGTGAAGCGCGCACCTCTGTGCCGGCGCCATCACCAACCTGTGCGAATCCTGTGTCGGCGCGAAACCCTCAGGTGGTGGCGGTCACGTCGCGCAGGCCGGGGCGCGTCTCGGGGGCCTTGGTGCGGGTGGCGTCGCTCTCGGCGTCGGTCGCGAGCTGCTGCGAGGCGATCTCGGCCGCGACCCGCTCCTTGTAGGCCTCGATCTCGCGCGCCTTGGTGGCCTCGTCCCAGCCGAGCACCGCCGCCATGATGTCGGCGGTCTCCTCGGCGGCGTCGACCCCGCGGTGCTTGGTCTCGATCGACATGCGGGTGCGCCGGGCGAGCACGTCGGCGAGGTGGAGCGCGCCCTCGTGGGTGACGGCGTACTTCAGCTCGGCTCGCAGGTACTTCTCCGCGGAGGCGACCGGCTCGAGCATCGAGGGGTCCTCGTCGCCGAGCGCCAGCACCTCGTGCAGCTTGGAGCCGTAGCGGCCGAGCAGGTGCTCGATGCGCCACTCCGGCAGGCCCGCCTCGCGCCCGAGCTCGGACTTGAGGTTGAGCATCGCGGCGTAGCCGTCGGCCCCGACGAGCGGGACGTGCTCGGTTACCGACTCGCTGATCTGACCGAGGTCCTCGGCCGCGGCGTCGACGGCGTCCTTGGCCATCACCCGGTAGGTGGTGTACTTCCCGCCGGCGATGGAGACCATGCCGGGGGCCGAGCGGGCCACGGCGTGCTCGCGCGAGAGCTGGCTGGTGTCCTCGCTCTCGCCGGCGAGCAGCGGCCGCAGGCCGGCGTAGACGCCGACGATGTCGTCGTGGGTCAGCGGCACGGCCAGCACCGTGTTGACGTGCTCGAGCAGGTACTCGATGTCGGTGGCGGTCGCGGCCGGGTGCGCCAGGTCGAGCGCCCAGTCGGTGTCGGTGGTGCCGATGATCCAGTGCTGGTCCCACGGGATGACGAACAGCACCGACTTCTCGGTGCGCAGGATCAGGCCGACCTCGCCGGCGATCCGGTCGCGGTTGACCAGGATGTGCACGCCCTTGGACGCCCGCACCCGGAAGCGGCCCCGGCCGCCGGTCATCTTCTGGATGTCGTCGGTCCACACGCCGGTGGCGTTGATGACGACCTTGGCGCGCACGGTGGCCCGCTCGTCGGTCTCGACGTCGCGCACCACCGCGCCGACCACGCGGTCGGCCTCGGTGAGGATCTCGACGACCTCGGTCGAGGAGCGCACGACCGCGCCGTAGTGCGCCGCCGTGCGGGCCACGGTCATGGTGTGCCGGGCGTCGTCGGCCTGGCCGTCGTAGTAGCGCACGGCCCCGACGAGCGCGTCGGACTTCAGACCCGGGAACAGCTGCAGCGCCCCGCCCTTGGTGAGGTGCTTCTGCCGCGGCACCGAGCGCGCCCCGCCCATCTGGTCGTACATGGCCAGGCCGGTGGCGACGTACGGCCGCTCCCAGCCGCGGTGCGACAGCGGGTAGAGGAACGGCACGGGGTGCACCAGGTGGGGCGCGATGTGGGTGAGCATCAGCTCGCGCTCCTTGAGCGCCTCGGCCACGAGCGAGAAGTTCATCTGCTCCAGGTAGCGCAGGCCGCCGTGGAACAGCTTGGACGAGCGCGAGGAGGTGCCGCTGGCGAAGTCGCGCGCCTCGACGAGGCCGGTGCGCAGGCCACGGGTCGCCGCGTCGAGCGCCGTGCCGGCTCCGGTGACGCCGCCGCCGATGACCAGCACGTCGAACTCACGCTCGGTGAGCTCCTTCCAAGCCTGTGCGTGCTCGGCCGGACCGAGTGTGGCGCTGAACGGCTGCATCACCATGACGGGGATCCTCTCTCGACGCGACACAGGGCTCGGGCATCACCCGTTCGGTGTACCGACAACCCCGAAGTGCGGTAGGAATCGAAGCCTACTGAGCACGTCGAGGGCGTCGCAGCCGCACCGTGCGTCCGAGCCCTCATCGAGACGAAAGGCACACCATGAGTCTGGGGCAAGTGTTCGTCAGCGAGGTCTTCGGGACCGCGTTGCTGCTGCTGCTCGGCTGCGGCGTCGTCGCCAACGTCGCGCTGCCGAAGAACAACGGCTTCGAGGGCGGCTTCCTGATGGTCAACTTCGGGTGGGGGCTGGCGGTGTTCGCCGGTGTCTACGGCGCCTACAAGTCGGGCGCGCACCTCAACCCCGCCGTGACCTTCGGCCTGCTGGCCAACGACGCCGGCGAGTACGCCAAGGGCGTCCCGATCACGGTCACGTCCACGCTGGTCTACCTGGCCGGTGAGATGGTCGGCGCCTTCCTCGGCGCCGTGCTGTGCTGGATGGCGTACAAGAAGCAGTTCGACGAGCGCGGCGACGCCGCGTCGCTCGGCGTCTTCTCCACCGGTCCGCAGATCAAGAGCACCCCGTGGAACCTGATGACCGAGATCATCGGCACCTTCGTGCTGGTCTTCGTGATCATCACCTTCGGGCAGACGCCGTCCGGGCTCGGCCCGCTGGCCGTGGCCCTGCTCGTGGTCGGGATCGGCGCGAGCCTCGGTGGCCCCACGGGGTACGCCATCAACCCGGCCCGCGACCTGGGCCCGCGCATCGCGCACGCGCTGCTGCCCATCCCGCACAAGGACGACAGCAACTGGGGCTACGCCTGGATCCCGGTGGTCGGTCCGATCATCGGCGGCGTCATCGCCGGTGTCCTCGCCAACCTCTACATCTGAGCATCTGAGCCAAGGAGACTTTTGTGAGCAGCTACATCGCCGCTATCGACCAGGGGACCACCAGCACCCGCTGCATGATCTTCGACCACGACGGCAAGATCGCCGCCGTCGCGCAGATGGAGCACGAGCAGATCTTCCCCAAGGCGGGCTGGGTCGAGCACGACGCCAAGGAGATCTGGAACAACACCCGCAAGGTCACCGCCGAGGCGCTGGCCCAGAAGGACCTCAAGGCCAGCGATATCGCGGCCGTGGGCATCACCAACCAGCGCGAGACCGCGCTGGTCTGGGACAAGACCACCGGTGAGCCGGTCTACAACGCCATCGTCTGGCAGGACACCCGCACCGACGACATCTGCGACGAGCTGGGCGCGCTCGGCGGCGGGGCCGAGCGTTATCGCGACAAGGTCGGCCTGCCGCTCGCGACCTACTTCTCCGGCCCCAAGGTGCGCTGGATCCTCGACAACGTCGAGGGGGCGCGCGAGAAGGCCGAGAAGGGCGACCTGCTCTTCGGCAACATGGACACCTGGCTGGTCTGGAACATGACCGGCGGCGTCGAGGGCGGGGTGCACATCACCGACGTCACCAACGCCTCGCGCACCCTGCTGATGGATCTGTCGACGCTCGACTGGGACGAGTCGATCGCCGAGGACATGAAGATCCCGATGTCGATGCTGCCGGAGATCCGCTCCTCGGCGGAGGAGTACGGCAAGGTCCGCGAGCGCGGCGTGCTCGGCGGCGTGCCGATCGCGGGCATCCTCGGCGACCAGCAGGCCGCGACCTTCGGCCAGGTCTGCTTCGAGCCGGGCACCGCCAAGAACACCTACGGCACGGGCAACTTCCTCCTGCTCAACACGGGCGAGGAGAAGGTCATGTCCAAGAACGGCCTGATCACGACCGTCTGCTACAAGATCGGCGAGAACAAGCCGATCTACGCCCTCGAGGGGTCCATCGCCGTCACCGGCTCGCTGGTGCAGTGGCTGCGCGACAACCTGGGGCTGATCAAGCAGGCGCCGGAGGTCGAGGACCTCGCCAAGAAGGTCGAGGACAACGGCGACGTCTACGTCGTGCCCGCCTTCTCCGGTCTGTTCGCCCCGCACTGGCGCAGCGACGCCCGCGGCGTGATCGTCGGCCTGACCCGCTATGCGAACAAGAACCACATCGCGCGGGCGGCGCTGGAGGCCGTGGCCTTCCAGAGCAAGGAGGTCGTCGACGCGATGAACGCCGACTCCGGCGTCGACCTCTCCGAGCTGAAGGTCGACGGCGGCATGGTCGGCAACGACACCCTCATGCAGTTCCAGGCCGACCTGCTCGGGGTGCCCGTCATCCGCCCGGAGATCACCGAGACCACCTGCCTCGGCGCGGCCTACGCCGCCGGTCTCGCGGTCGGCTTCTGGAAGGACGAGGACGAGCTGCGCAAGCAGTGGGCCGAGGACAAGCGCTGGGAGCCGGAGATGGACTCCGAGCAGGTCACCGCGCTCATGACCAAGTGGGACAAGGCGGTCAAGCGCACGCTCGACTGGGTCAAGGACACCGACAGCGACGCGGCGCCGGAGGCCCCGGCCAACGCCTGACGCGTCCGCCGGTGAGCCGACCGGCGTCAGCCCGCGAGGTCGTACCGAGATCTCCCTGAGCCAGATCTCGGTACGACCTCGTGCTGTGTGCGCACCGACCTCACCGGGGCGGACGCGGGCCGGGCCGGTGGCGTCGGGTCAGGGGACGGTGACCTCGGCGCTGCCGGCGGAGGAGCTGCCGGCGCCCTGGTCGCCGCAGTAGGACACGGTCACCCGGATCGTGTACGTGCCGGGCGCGGCGTAGACGTGCTGACGCTCGCTGGCGAGCGCCTGGCTGAGCGCGACGACCGGGGCGGCCGGGTCGCAGCTGTCGTTGACGTAGTGCTCCTCGCGGTCGCCGTCGCCGAACTCGACGGTGAAGGACATGATCCCCGCGCCCGGCGAGGTGACGTGGACCTGCCCGATCGCCGAGCTGCTCCAGTAGACCGTGCGTCCCTCGACGCGGTCGGCGCTGGTCGTGACCTGCAGCCAGGTGCCGGGGCGCTCGTCGGCCGGCGGCGGGGGTGGGGTCGGGGCCGCCTGCGGCGGGACGGGCGCGGCGTACGTCGGTGCCGGCGACTCGCTCGGGCTGGGCGCCACGGGTTCCTGGGGCGTGTCGGGCGCGTCCGGGGCGGAGGTGTCGGGGGCGGTGGTCTCGGCGCGCGGGCTCGCCGTGGGTGCGGCGGGCGGTGCTCCCGGCGCGGGGGACCCAGGGGCTCCGGGGGCTCCGGGGGCCTGCGGCGACGGGCCGGGTGCGCCCGGCGGCAACGGGGCGGGCTGGGTCTGCTGGGGCGGGCGCGGCTGGCCCGGCTGCTGGGGCGCCGGCGGGGACTGCTGCGGCGCGGGTCCGCCCGGCGTCTGGCCGGTGGGTGCCGCGCCCGGGGTGGTGCCGGGGGCCGGCTGGCTCGGCGCGCCCGGCGTGCCGGTGGCGCCCGGGCTCTGCCCCGGGGAGCCGCCCTCGGTGGTGACCTGCACGGTCGAGGTGACGGTCGCGACCGAGCGCGAGCTCTCGGCGACCTGGCTGCCCTGCTGGTCGCGGTCGAGGGTCAGGGTGAGCACGCCCAGCCCCATGGCCGCGGCGGTGAGACCGGCCGCCGCGAGGCGCCAGCCCCTTCCGGCGGGGCCACGACCGGCGCTGCCGAGGCGGCCGCCACCGGCGGCGGGCGGCTCCTCGGCCAGGCGTCGACGCAGCTGCGTCTCGCGGTCGCGGTCGAGCTGCTCGGGGGTGATGCTGCGCGCGCTCGCCTCGAACGCATCGCGCAGGCGCTGCTCGAGGGGGTCGGTCATGATCGGGCTTCTTCCAAGTACGTCTGCAGGGTCTTCATCGCGCGGCTCGCCTGGGACTTCACGGTCCCTCGGGACACCCCCATCGCCTGGGCGATCTCGGCCTCGGACAGGCCGGACCAGAATCTCAGGACCAGCACCTCGCGCTGCCGCTCGGGCAGCCGGCGCACCGCCTGGAGCACCTGCTGGTGCTCCTCGGAGAGCAGCAGGCCGGCGTCGGCCGGCGGGGCGACGTCGGGCTCGGCGACCCGCAGGTGGGCGCGCGCGGTGCGGCGGCGGCGCAGGGTGGACCGGGCCTGGTTGACCACCGCCTGGCGGATGTATCCCACCGCCGCGCCGGGGTCGCGCAGCGTCGCCTGGTTGCGGTGCAGGCCGAGGAAGGCGTCCTGGACGACGTCCTCGGCGGTGGCGAGGTCGTCGACGAGCAGCCGGGCCAGACGCACCATGCTGAGGTGGTGGGCGGCGTAGAGATCCGCCAGGTCGACCTCGGCCGGCACGAACGTCACCCCCGTCCCACGGGCCCGGACGGTCCGGGTGACCGCGGGCGTGGCTGCCGAGGCCAAGGTTGTCATGCCTTCGCCTCCCCGGTCAGGTGTTGAGCGCCGCGACGGCGCAGTGGCTGGTCGGACCACTACCTACGAGGACGCCTGACCCGCTCCGAGGTTGCACGACCGCAAAGGGTGATCTGCCCCACCCCTCCCCTCCCGCGCGGGCGGGGCGGCCCGGATACGGCAGGGGCGGCCCACCTAACAAGTGGGCCGCCCCTGCCGTAGGGGCCGCCCCACCTCGAGGAGGTGGGGCGGCCGGCGTACGTCCTGCTCTCGGTCAGACGCCCAGGCGGGCCTTCAGACCGTCGAGCTCGACCCGCAGCTGCGTCGGGAGGTCGTCGCCGAACTTGGCGAACCACTCCTCGATCTGCGGGATCTCGGCCTTCCACTCCTCGGCGTCGACCGCGAGCGCCTGCTCCAGCTCGGCGTCGCGCAGGTCCAGGCCGTCGGTGTCGAGCGACTCCGGCGTCGGGACGTGGCCGATCGGGGTCTCGGCCGCGGCGGCCTTGCCCTCGATGCGCTCGATGACCCACTTGAGCACGCGGGAGTTCTCGCCGAAGCCCGGCCAGAGGAACCCGCCCTCGTCGTCCCGGCGGAACCAGTTGACGTAGAAGATCTTCGGCAGCTTGCTGGCGTCCGCGTCCTTGCCGACGTTGACCCAGTGCTGGAAGTAGTCGCCGGCGTTGTAGCCGATGAACGGCAGCATCGCCATCGGGTCGCGGCGCACCACGCCGACCTGGCCGACCGCGGCGGCGGTGGTCTCCGACGACAGCGTCGCGCCCATGAACGTGCCGTGCAGCCAGTCGCGCGACTCGGTCACCAGCGGCACCGTGGTCTTGCGGCGGCCGCCGAACAGGATCGCCGAGATCGGCACGCCCTGCGGGTCGTAGTACTCCTTCGCGAGGATGTCGCACTGCTCGATCGGGGTGCAGTAGCGGGAGTTGGGGTGGCTGGACAGCTCCTCGGACTCCGGCGTCCAGTCCTGGCCCTTCCACGACGTGGCGTGGGCCGGCTCGTTCTCCAGGCCCTCCCACCAGATGTCGCCGTCGTCGGTGAGGGCGACGTTGGTGAAGACCGAGTTGCCCTTGTTGATCGTCGCCATCGCGTGCGGGTTGGTGTGCTCGTTGGTGCCCGGGGCGACGCCGAAGAAGCCGAACTCGGGGTTGACGGCGTAGAGGCGGCCGTCCTTGCCGAAGCGCATCCAGGCGATGTCGTCGCCGAGCGTCTCGACCTTCCATCCCGGGATGGTCGGCTTGAGCATGGCGAGGTTGGTCTTGCCGCACGCGCTCGGGAAGGCGGCGGCGACGTAGTAGACCTGCTGCTCGGGCGAGGTCAGCTTGAGGATGAGCATGTGCTCGGCGAGCCAGCCCTCGTCGCGCGCCATGACGCTCGCGATGCGCAGCGAGTAGCACTTCTTGCCGAGCAGCGCGTTGCCGCCGTAGCCGGAGCCGAACGACCAGATCGTGCGCTCCTCGGGGAACTGCACGATGTACTTCTCGTCGTTGCACGGCCACGGCACGTCGGCCTGGCCCTCGGCGAGCGGGGCGCCGACCGAGTGCAGCGCCGGCACGTAGCGCGCGTCGTCGCCGAGCTCCTCGATGCGGCGCAGCACCTGGGTGCCGCATCGAGCCATGACGCGCATCGACACGACGACGTACTCGGAGTCGGTGATCTCGACACCGAACATGGGGTTCTCGGAGTCCAGGTGCCCCATGACGAAGGGGATGACGTACATCGTCCGACCGGCCATGCACCCGCGGTAGAGCTCGGTCATGATGCGCTTCATCTCGTCCGGCGCCATCCAGTTGTTGGTGGGGCCGGAGTCCTTCTCGTCCACGGAGCAGATGAACGTGCGGTCCTCCACGCGCGCGACGTCGGTCGGGTCGGAGGCGGCGTAGAAGCTGTTCGGCTTCTTCGACTCGTCGAGGCGCACGAACGTGCCGGCGTCGACCAGCTTGTCGGTGAGCTCGGTCCACTCCTCGTCGCTGCCGGTCACCCAGTGGATGCGGTCGGGGGTGGTCAGCGCGGCGACCTCGTCGACCCACTGCTGCAGCTGGGTGTGCGTGGTGCCCTGGGCCGACTCGGGCTGGGCGACGTCCTGTGCAGTCATGCTGTGCCTCTTTCGGCTGCCGGCCGGACGGCATGCGTCGGGCGGGCGCGCCATCGCGGGTGGTGCGTCGCCGGGGTGCGAAGGCGACGTGGCCGTGACGTTACGGGCGCCGGTCGGGCCGCCGAGAATCGCGCCGAGGGGCCCGAGTGTGACGCTCGTCACACATGCTGGCTGGTTTGTTGGGTTGCCGGTCGCCCGTCGGCCAACCGGACGCCATGCACCCCGATCCAACAGAATCGATCACGCACGAGCACGTTTTACGTGCGGTTCTCGCCCGGTGTCGTACGTCAGTGGCGGGGTCGCGCGACGACCGTGAGCTCCTGGCGGTTGTGCTGCAGCTGACGCACGAAGACCGGCTCGTACGCCGGCGCCATCAGGTCCAGCGACTCGTCGGCCTGCTTGACCGGGTTGTTCGTGCCGAGCTTGAAGGTGACGATCGCGAGCCCGCCGGGGCGCAGCAGCGGCGCCGCCTCGACCATCGTGTGCGCGGTGAGGTGGGGGACCATCCGCATGTCGTTGACGATCAGGTCGACCGGCGCGGCGTCGGGACCGTTCACGAACTCGCCCGCCGTCGTGCGGTGATGGGTCACCCCGGGCAGGCCGAGCACCCGCGGGTCGAGGTCGGCGGGGTCGACCGCGTCGATGCTGGTGGCGCCGAGGCCGTGCACGATCCGGGTCCAGCCGCCGGGGCTGGCGCCGAGGTCGACGGCGCTGGTCACCTCCGGCGCCCCGACGAGCGAGAACAGCTCCTCGAGCTTGAACTCCGCGCGCGACACCTGCTCCTTGCGGCTGGCCAGGCGCATCCGGCCACCGCCCCAGTCGGACAGGCCGTCGGCGCTCGCGCCGATGCCGGCCGTGCTGCGCTCCTCGCCGAGGCACACGCTCACCGTGCGCGGTGCGCCCGAGGTGACCACCCGGGCGCCGGAGTCGATGAGCGCCTCGAGCAGCGGCCTGCGCACCTTGCCGGGGCGTACGGCGCCTGCCCGCTGTCCCACACGTGCAGGCTGACCTCGTCGCCCGGCTCGAGGCGGTCGAGCACGGCGTCGAGCGCCCAGTCGGCGGCGTCGTCGGGGCCGCCGCGCAGCGCGGACGTCTTGGTCTGGGCGTCGGCTGCGGCCAGGTGCCGGACGAACCGGACCTCGCCCCGCCGGCACGCGTCGGCGACCGTGCGCAGCGAATCCCCTTGCGCACCAGACCGATCGGGCGTCTGGCGCAGCTCGACGACGCCCGCGTCGTCGCCCAGGCGGCGCACCGACGCGACGTCGAGCGAGCGGCGCAGCTCGGCGACGGCGGCGCGGTAGTAGTCGGGGGAGACCGAGAAGGTGACGGCGGAGCTCACCGGGTCATCCCACCACGAGTGCGGCGGGGCTCGGGATCACCGGGAGCGCGCCGCCTCGTAGAGCACGACCGTGCCGGCCGAGGCGGCGTTGAGCGAGCTCGCCGAGCCGCCCATCGGGATGCTGAGCGTGGCGTCGCACGCGTCGCGCCACGCGGCGGTCATGCCGCGGGTCTCGTTGCCGACGACGACCACGGTGCGGCTGGACAGGTCGTGACCCGGGAGCGGGTGGTCGCCGTGCTCGTCGGTGCCGAGCAGCGTGGCGCCCTGCGCGCGAGCCCAGTCGACGACCGGCGCGTGGGAGTCGGCGCGCACGACGGGCAGGGCGAACATCGACCCGGTGCTGGCCCGCACGGCCTTGGGGTCGTAGGGGTCGGCCGCGTGCCCGGTGATGACCAGGCCGGACCCGCCGAGGGCGTCGGCCGACCGCAGCAGGGTTCCGATGTTGCCGGGCACGCTCGGACGGTCGAAGACCAGCGCCGGCCGGCCCGGCTCGGGGGTGATCCGGGTGAGGTCGTCGGGCGGCATGCCGACCAGCGCCAGCAGCTGCGCACCGTCCTCCTTCTCGGCCAGCTCTGCCATC
The DNA here is from genome assembly GCF_030296655.1 of Barrientosiimonas endolithica. Taxonomy (NCBI): domain Bacteria; kingdom Bacillati; phylum Actinomycetota; class Actinomycetes; order Micrococcales; family Dermacoccaceae; genus Barrientosiimonas; species Barrientosiimonas endolithica. The sequence goes on from NZ_AP027735.1 coordinate 112,337, forward strand.
AGGTCGGGCGCGAGGGCGTACGTCGGGGCGGGGTTGTCGCGCATCGTCGCCTCGGCCCAGTCGGACCGCCGGCCGGCGAGGGCGAGCCACGCCTGGATCTCCCAGTCGTGCTGCACCGCGAGGAGATCGGCCGCACGCCCTGCACGAGGAACGCGCCGGCGCGGGTGCGTTTGGTGCGGTTGGTGAGCAGCGCCTGCCACTGCTGGAAGGTCGCGTTGCGCCGGTCGACGCGGGTGGTGCGCACGGCGGTGACGCTACCCCGTGCGGCTCCCGGTGAAAGCGGGGCCGTGGGGTCGCCGGGGCGCTACGTTCGCGGGAGCGCGGCCACCGGTGCCCCGCCCGAGAGCGCGAGGTGCGCGATGAGGTTGCTCCTGGCGTCGGCCGGCGTGACGAGCCCCGGGATCCGCGACGCCCTGGTGGGCATGCTCGGCAAGCCCGTCGAGGAGGCGGACGCGCTGTGCATCCCGACGGCGGCGTACGCCATGTCCGGGCCGCAGCGCGCCTGGGACTTCGTGGCCGGGGCCGAGCCGCGCTGCCCGATGACCGAGCTCGGGTGGCGCTCGGTCGGGCTGCTCGAGCTGACCGCCCTGCCGAGCCTCGGTGACGACGAGTGGGTGTCGTGGGTGCGCGCCGCCGACGTGCTGCTGGTGGGCGGTGGCGACGCGCTCTACCTCGCGCACTGGATGCGCGAGTCGGGGATGGTCGAGCTGCTGCCGTCGCTGGCCGACACGGTGTGGCTCGGAATGAGCGCCGGAAGCATGGTGCTGACGCCGCGCATCGGGAGCGACTTCGTGCCGTCGTGGCGACCGCCGACGGGTGGGGACGAGACGCTCGGCCTGGTCGACTTCGCGATCTTCCCGCACCTGGACAACCCGGACCTGCCGGAGAACACGACGGCCGACGCCGAGCGGTGGGCGGCCGGGATCGGCGGCCCGGCGTACGCCATCGACGACCGCTGCGCGATCTCGGTGGTGGACGGGGCGGTCGAGGTGGTCGGCGACGGGGCGTGGCGCCGGTTCCCGGGCTGATCACCCGCGGCCGGCGCGGGGGAACGACCAAGCCCCGACCGGACATACGCCGGTCGGGGCTTGGTCGACTGTCTCAACTCAGTGCGCACCCGAAGGGATTCGAACCCCTAACCTTCTGATCCGTAGTCAGATGCTCTATCCGTTGAGCTACGGGTGCAGATGCCGCCCTGGTGGGCAACGACGAGCAATGCTACCGGGGGCCCGGCCGATCCGCGAAATCGGCTCCGGGCGTGGGTTCGTGGGGGTGACCGAGAGGGTTCTCTCGGGGTGCAGCGGAGCGCGGCAGGGGGCCGTCAGTCTGCGTGAGTGCCGCTCACGGGCGTACGCCGAGCGGCCGAGGACGTACATCGCACCACTACAGGGGAGAGATCGTGAACAGCAAGACCACTCGCAGGCTGACCGCCGTTGCCGCCGTGCTGACCGTGGGGGTGCTGGCCGGGTGCCAGGACACCGGGCAGGTGCCCGGGGGCGGTTCGGCCGCCACGCCCACGTCGGCGCCGAGCAAGGCGCCGTCGGGCGACTCGAGCTCCGAGGGCTCGCGCGGCACCGGCGGGAGCGGCGAGCTGAAGGCGCCGGATCTGCTCAGCGCGCCGTTCCCGGCCATGTGCGACAACCCGGCCGGCCGCCTGAAGGAGGGCAAGGCGAAGGTGGGCAGCGGCAACGTCACGCTGATGGACCGGCACGTCTCGCCCGGCTACAACCCTTCCGCCGGCCCGGTCGGACTCGACCTGGACAACGACGGCGACAACGAGATGGTCGCCGAGCTCGAGTGCGACAACGGCGGCGTCACCTGGCCGTCGGTGATCGTGGTCTACGGAGACGACTGGAAGATCCTGGGGAGCGTCGATCTGAAGGAGCAGCCGGCGTACAAGGGGCAGCCGATGTCGAAGGGGCGCGTCCTGAGCTGGAACGTGGACGGCAACGCGCTGAAGGTGAAATGGGGAACCACCGATGTCGGTCCCGTGCCCACGATCCCGTGGACCGGTCGACTGGTGCTCAAGAACGGCGAGCCGCAGCTCGTCGACGTCGCCCGTGGCGCGGAGACCACGTCGCTCTGAGTCGGACACGCGTCCGACCGACATACATCGAACGACAGGGGAGAGACCGTGAACAGCAGGACCACTCGCAGGCTGACCGCCGTTGCCGCCGTGCTGACCGTGGGGGTGCTGGCCGGGTGCCAGGACACCGGGCAGGTGCCCGGGGGCGGTTCGGCCGCCACGCCCACCTCGTCACCGAGCAAGGCGCCGTCGGGCGGTTCGACCGACGATCCGGACGGGCCGCACACCGAGACCGCGCCGCCGGGGGCGGTCGCCTCAGCCCGGCGGCTGACCCTGGAAGGGCTGAAGAGCGCCTCGCACCCGGCGATGTGCGGAAACCCGGCGGGCCAGCTGAAGGACGGCAAGGCCACGTACGGTCGCGGCAGCGTCACCGTGAACGCGCCGGGCTCGCCCGACTACAACCCGCAGGCCGCACCGACCCGCGTCGACCTCGACGGCGACGGCCAGGACGAGCTGGTCGCCGAGTTCTCCTGCGACGCCGGTGGGGTGACCTGGCCGTCGGTGGTCGTGGTCTACCGCGAGGGGTGGTTCGTCCAGGACTCGTTCAGCCTGGGTCAGCTGCCTGAGTACCAGGGCAAGACGATGACCAAGGGGCGCATCGACTCCTGGTACCGCGAGGAGAACGACCTCGTCATGAGCTGGCTGACGGCCGAGAGCGGCCCGGTGCCGAACGTCCAGTGGACCGGCCGCGTGGTGGCGACGCCGGAGGGGGCTTCCGCATCGCCCAGGTCACCGGCGGCGAGACACCGTCGGCCACCGAGAGCGACCTGCCCGACCCCGCGCACACCGACGACTCCAACCGGGAGCCGGAGCCGACCGACCCCGCGACGCCCGACGAGAGCGAGACTGCCGAGGCGACTCCGCCGGGCGAGTGACGCGACCCGGCCCGGCGCTCCGTGCGCCCGGCTGGACGGGGCCTAACCGGCGTACGTCAGCGCGGGCAGGCCGCGCACGCCGGGCTGGCAGGCGAAAAGACTTCCCGCCAAAGGCTGTTCGTCGCCGCTGAGGTTCTCGCGCGAGGTGGTGACGTAGAGCGTGTCGAGGTCGGCGCCGCCGAACGTGCAGGCCGTGACCTGTGTCGGCTCCAGCTCGATCACGGCGTCGAGCGAGCCCTCGGGGGAGTAGCGGTGCACGGCCGAGCCGCCGTACAGCGCGACCCACACCCCGCCCTCGGCGTCGACGCACAGACCGTCGGGGTTGCCCTCGACGTCGTCGCCGAGGGTGACGAACGACCGCCGCTCGGTGAGGCCGGTCTCGGCGGACCAGTCGAAGGCCGACACCGTGCGGGTGGGTGTGTCGTTGAGGTACGCCGTCCGCCCGTCGGGCGACCACCCGAGCCCGTTGGAGATGGTCAGGTCGGTGAGCACCTGCTGCGCGGGCGCCTGGTCGGCGCCGAGTCGCCAGAGCGACCCGGCGCCGGTGGTGGCGGCGTAGGCCATGGTCCCGCAGTAGAACGCGCCGGCCGGGTCGCAGGCCCCGTCGTTGAAGCGAATCCCGTTGTCGCTCCACAGGTCTGGGCCTGCGACCAGGTCGGAGAGGTCGTCGGCGCGCCCCAGCAGGAAGCCGCGCTCGCCGGCGACCACCGCGCCCCTCCTGCACGTGGTCGCAGCGTCGCCGCGACCTTGCCGACGTGGGTGCGGGTGACCGAGCCGCTCTCCCCGAGCTGCAGCACGTCACCCGCGAGCATGTCGACGTAGCGCAGGCCTCCCCACTCGGGCCACCAGACGGGGCCCTCGGCGTGATAGGCGTGCGGACGGGACAACGGCTCGGCGCGCATGCGCCCAGCCTAGGTCGCCGAGCCCCGCGTCGCTGACCCTGCGGGGCCGCTCCCCGCGTCGCGCCCGACCAGTCCGAAGTGCGCCAGCTCCGCGTCGCTCATCAGCCGCGACCGCAGCAGGAAGCGCACCCCCTCGGGCCCCTCCAGCGAGAAGCCGGACCCGCGCCCTGGCACCACGTCGACCGTGAGGTGCGTGTGCTGCCAGTACGCGTACTGCGACCCCGACATCCAGAACGGCACGTCCGGGATGCCGTCGACGACGAGGTCCTGCAGGTGCACGTCGGAGCCGCCGGTGCGGAACTCCCCGGCGGGGTAGCACATCGGTGCCGACCCGTCGCAGCACCCGCCGGACTGGTGGAACATCACCGGGCCGTGCGTCCCGACGAGGCGGCGGAGCAGGCCCGCCGCCTCGTCGGTGACCTCGACCCGGGTGGGCTCTCGGCTCATCGGCTCACCCTCGGTTGGTCGTCGAGTCCCGTTGCGGCTCAGAAGAATCCGAGCGCATCGGGGGAGTAGGACACCAGCAGGTTCTTCGTCTGCTGGTAGTGGTCGAGCATCATCTTGTGCGTCTCGCGACCGATGCCCGACTGCTTGTAGCCGCCGAAGGCCGCGTGCGCCGGATAGGCGTGGTAGCAGTTGGTCCAGACCCGGCCGGCCTTGATGCCCCGGCCCATCCGGTACGCCTGCGCCCCGTCGCGGCTCCACACCCCGGCCCCGAGGCCGTACAGCGTGTCGTTGCTGATCTTGAGCGCGTCGGCCTCGTCGTCGAACCGGGCGACCGACACGACCGGTCCGAAGATCTCCTCCTGGAAGATGCGCATCGAGTTGTCGCCCTCGAACACCGTCGGCGCGACGTAGTAGCCGCCGGCCAGGTCGCCCTCGAGCACGTTGCGCTCACCGCCGGTGAGGACCTTGGCGCCCTCCTGCCGGCCGATGTCGATGTAGGACAGGATCTTCTCGAGCTGGTCGTTGCTCGCCTGCGCGCCCATCGTGGTCTCGGTGTCGAGCGGGTTGCCCTGCACGATCTTCTCGACGCGCTCCACGCCGTCGCGCACGAACCCGTCGTAGATCGAGGACTGCACGAGCGCGCGCGACGGGCAGGTGCAGACCTCGCCCTGGTTCAGCGCGAACATCGCGAACCCTTCGAGAGCCTTGTCGTAGAAGGCGTCTCGCTCGCTGGCGACGTTGTCGAAGAAGACGTTGGGCGACTTGCCGCCGAGCTCCAGCGTGACCGGGATGATGTTCTCCGCGGCGTACTGCATGATCAGCCGGCCGGTGGTCGTCTCGCCGGTGAAGGCGACCTTGGCGACGCGCGAGCTCGACGCCAGCGGCTTGCCGGCCTCGACGCCGAAGCCGTTGACGATGTTGAGCACGCCCGGCGGCAGCAGGTCGCCGACCAGCTCGGCCACCTTGAGGATCGACCACGGCGTCTGCTCGGCCGGCTTCAGCACCACGGCGTTGCCGGCGGCCAGCGCCGGTGCGAGCTTCCACGCGGCCATCAGGATCGGGAAGTTCCACGGGATGATCTGACCGACCACACCCAGCGGCTCGTGGAAGTGGTAGGCGATGGTGTTCTCGTCGATCTCGGCGATCGAACCCTCTTGTGCCCGAAGGCAGCCCGCGAAGTAGCGGAAGTGATCGACCGCGAGCGGGATGTCGGCGGCCAGCGTCTCTCGCACGGCCTTGCCGTTGTCCCAGCTCTCGGCCACGGCGATGGCCTCGAGGTTCTGCTCCAGCCGGTCCGCGATCTTCAGGAGGACGTCCGCGCGGGCCGACGGCGCCGTCTGGCCCCACGAGTCGGCGGCGGCGTGCGCGGCGTCCAGCGCCGCCTCCACGTCGCCCTCGGTGCCGCGGGCGATCTCGGTGAACACCTGACCGGTGACCGGCGTGATGTTCTCGAAGTAGCCGCCCTTGACCGGGTCGACCCACTCTCCGCCGATGAAGTGGCCGTATCGGGTCGCGACCTCGACGGGCGAGCCCGACTGTCCAGGAGGTGTGTAGGTGGTCATGCTCTCGTGCTCCCCACGTGTCGGGTTGTTGTGACCCCGGTCACGCTAGGAAGCGGGACGTTGCAACCACGTTGCGTCCGGTCTCGATGTCAGTGCTGGGGAGCACACTGGAGCACAGCTCGGGGGGCGCCGAACCTGCGCCTGCGTCCTGAGGCGGGACGGCCTCCGCGCCGCTCGCGTCTCACGCCCCGAGCTCGCGGGTGAACCCCTCGGGGATCAGCACGTCCTCGCGCGTCAGCTCCTGCACCGAGGTGCGGCCCAGGCCGAGCATCGCCGAGCGGATGCCGCCGCTCATGATGTCGAGCACGTTCTCCACGCCGGCCTGGCCGTTGGCCGCGAGGCCCCACAGGTAGGCCCGGCCGATCATCACCGCGCGTGCCCCCAGGGCGAGCGCCTTGACCACGTCGCCGCCCCGGCGCACCCCGCTGTCGAAGAGCACCTCGACCTGGTCGCCGACCGCGTCGGCGATGCCGGGCAGCATCCGGATCGCGCCGGGGGTGCCGTCGAGGTTGTTGCCGCCGTGGGTCGACACCGAGATCGCGCTCACGCCCGCGTCGACCGCCCGCCGGGCGTCGTCGATGCGGCACACGCCCTTGAGCAGGAACGGGCCGTCCCACTGGCTGCGCAGCCAGGCGATGTCCTCCCAGGTCGGCGGCGGGGTGGTCATCCACTCGCCGTAGGCGCCGAAGAACGTCGGTCCCTTCTCGCCGCGCTCGGCCATGTTGGGGGTGGTCAGGTCGGGCAGCGCGCCCGACCGCGCGAAATCGAGGAGCCACCGCGGCTTGCGGGCGACCTCGGGGGCGAACGACAGCATCGCCTTGGGCGTCAGGGCCTCGGGGATCGTCGGGCTGCCCCAGTCGCGGCCGTGCGCGAAGGTCCAGTCGAGCGTCGCGATGATCGCCTTGGCGCCGGCCTCCTGGGCGCGCTGCAGCCGGCGCTCCATCGTGGCCCGGTCGCCGGACCAGTAGATCTGGAAGAACGTCTTGTCGTTGGCCGCCACGACCTCCTCGATCGGCTGGCTCGCGAACGAGCTGAGCCCGACCGCCGTCCCGCGGGCGGCGGCGGCCCTCGCCACGGCGACCTCGCCCTCGGGGTGCACGGCTTGCACGCCGGTGGGGGAGATGATCACCGGCAGCGCGATCTCCTGCCCGAGCACGGTCGTGCCGAGCTGCGGGTCGGCGGGCATGCCCGCGACGTGCGGGGCGAAGCCGAGCTCGCCGAACGCCTCGATGTTGTCGCGATAGGTCAGCCCGCGCTCGGATCCGGCGAGGAGCGCCTTGTAGACCGACCGCGGCAACCGCTTCTCGGCCCGGCGTTGCGCCTCTGCCACCGTCTCGAACCAGCCGCTGCTCATGGGTCCATCCCCTTCCTGGGGTGCTCGTTGTCACCGCGAGATCGCCTGCGCAGCAACGGGATCAAGGCTCCGATCGAGCGTTGCTGCACGACGCCCTGCCACAGCCCGAGGCCGTAGGCGAGGTCGTCGAGCGCGCGCAGCCCGACATAGCGCACCGGGTCGATCCCGGGGCGCACGCTGTGGTGGTCGGCGAGGCCGCCGGCCACCGCCGCCACGACGTATGCCCGCCTCGCCCGCGCCGAGAACGGCGCCAGCGCGAGGGTGAGGGGCACGTAGTGCCGGGTGACCGCCGAGGCGGTCTGCAGCAGCGTCGCCCGCAGCCCGGCCGCGGTCAGCTCGGCGGCCGCCCGCTGCGGGTGCTCGGCGAAGTCGAGCCGCCGCGCGAGGCCGCGCTGGGCGGCGAGGGTCGCGACGGTCACGACGGCAGGGCTCCAGCGCCGCTGCGCGAGGAGCCCGACGGTCACCGCGGCGGTCCACGGCGTCAGCACCGCGGGCGCGACGGCCCGGCCGTGCCGGGCGGCCAGCAGCGCAGCACCGTTGCCGTAGCAGGCTTTTCGCGCGAACCAGGAGCGGGCGGACGTGCGGTGCTCATGGCGTACGACCGCGCCCGGTTCGTAGCGGACCGCCCAGTCCCGCCCCACTCGCCACACCAGATCGACGTCCTCGGCCACGGGCATCGTCTCGTCGAAGCCGTCGCCGAGCGCCGCCCTGCGCGCCAGCAGCATCGCGCTCGGCACGTAGGCGACGCGCGCGTGCGGCTGCACCAGCGCCGGGTCGGGACCGAGGTCGAGCGAGGAGCGAGCCGCTTCGTACCTCTGCAGCGCCCCGCCGCGCTCGACCAGGCCGCGCACGCGCGGCGCCACGATGCCGACGCGCGGGTCGTCGAGGTGCCGCTGCAGCCGCACCAGCGACTCGGCCGCGAGCACGACGTCGGAGTCGACGAACGCGACGAGCGGCGTCGTCACAGCCCGCAGGCCGGTGTTGCGCGCGGCGGCCGGGCCGCGAGTCTCGTTGTGGCGCAACAGCTCTGCGCCGTGCCGACGGCAGACCACGCGGATCGCCGCGGCGTCGCGAGACCCGTCGTCGACGACGACCACCGGGTGGTCGCCGAGCGAGCGCAGCAGGCGCTCCAGCTGCACCGGCCGGTCGAGCACGGGCACGACGACGGTCAGCTCGTCGGGCGGCGCGGACGCCGCGTCACCGGGCCAGCAGGGCGTCGCGAGCCCGCGGTCGAGCAGCAGCCGCGCCAACGCCGCCGACGTCGCGTCGTGCACCCGCACGGTGCCGGCCGTGTCGAGGTGGGCCAGCGCCGCGGGCCGCAGTCGCAGGATCGTGCCCGTGCCGCCGAACAGCGTGCGCCCGTCGCCGCACCGGTGCGTCGTCGCGCCCAGCCGGACCCGATATCCCAGGGGCAGGGCGGTCGCGTCAGCCATGACCGAACCCCCGTCGGCGCGCAGCACCGCTCCGTGCAGCGCCCGCCCGGTCTGCGCCGCGAACGCGATCACCTCGGCCAGGTCGCCGGCGGGCAGGGGCTGCCGCCCCTGCATGTCCTGCGCCAGCTCGACCACGTCGTCGAGGCCGTACAGGCCGGCGGTGCGGCGCAGCATCGGGGTGTCGGTCGAGCCGGGCGCCACGCCGCACGCCGTGACCGACGTGCCGACCAGGTCGGCGGCCAGCGCGCGCACCAGCCCGACCACCGCGTGCTTCGCGACGACGTAGGCGCCGAGGCCGAACAGGCCCTGGCTGCCCGCGACGCTCCCCACCCCGACGTACGTCGGTCTCGCCTGCGCGGGCCGCTCCAGCAGGTGCGGCACGGCAGCGACCGCGAGGTTCCAGGCGGTCAGCGTGTTGGCCCGCAGCAGCGCCTCGAGCAGCGCCGGCTCGGTCTCCCAGACCCGGGCGCCGCCGGCGACCGCACCGGCGAGCGCGACCACCGCGTCGACGTGCCCGTGGGAGGCGACGACCTCGGCCACCGTGCCCGCGGTCTCGTCGGTGTCGCGCAGGTCGACCGCATGCGTCGTGACGCCCGGGATCTGCTGCAGCGCAACGCGATCGGCCTCCGAGGCCAGCGGATAGAGGTCGTCCTCCAGGCCGAACGCGTCGAGCACCGCGACCTGGTGCCCCCGCTCGGCGAGCAGCCGGGCCGTGGCCGCGCCGATGCCGCGGCCGCCCCCGGCCAGCACCGTCACGCGCCCCACCCCCGCGCTCACGGCGTCGCCTCCGTGCCCGCGCCGTCGGGGCGCAGCAGCACCCCGGCGTCGCCCACCGCGCCCGAGCGCACCTGACGCACGATGCGCTCCACGAGCACCGTCAGCAGCTCCTGGCCGTGCTCCGCCGTGGCGCCGGTCGGGTCGCCGAGCACGCCGTTGGGCGCGACCGCCGCCACGCCGGCGGAGCGCAGCCGCGGCCACAGCACCTGCACGGGCTCGGTGTTGCCCGGCTCGGCGCGCCCGACCCGCACCAGGTCAGGGGCCAGGGCGAGCACGATCGAGGTCTCGGCGAGGCCGGCGTGGGCGTCCCAGCCGGGTTCGGCGCAGGTCGTCCACGCGACGTCGCGGCTCTCCTCGCGCAGCAGCCGGCACGCCGCCGACAACGCCGGCACGTTGCCGCCGTGGCCGGAGACCAGCACCACCCGCGGGCACCAGCGGGTCGCCGACCGCACCAGCTCGACGAGCACGTGCCGCAGCGCCTCGTGACCGATCGACACCGTGCCGGCGAACCCCTCGTGCTCCCCGCTCGCGCCGAGCTCGACCACCGGGGCCACCGCGACGCACCTGCCCTGCTCCCGCAGCGTCGCCGCCACCCCGCCGCACGCGGCCTGGGCGATCAGCCCGTCGGTGCCGAGCGGCAGGTGCGGGCCGTGCTGCTCGACGGCCCCGAGCGGCACCAGCAGCAGCTCGGTGCCGTCGGCCTCGGCCGACGTGGCGTCGCCGAGCAGCAGGGCGGTCACGGGTCAGCCGCCGACGAGCGGCAGGTCCCGGGGCGACAGCGGGCTCTCGTCGCACGGCGACGGGGGCCGCCGCCCGATCGTCACGGGCACCGGGCCGCCCCGGCCGGCGCCCGACGCGCCGCGGCCACCAGTCGGCCCACCCGGCGTCGGCGCGTTGCGCACGGTGCCCTGGTGCGAGTGGTCCTGCGACGGCGCGGGGCGCGCGTCGGCCGCGTCGAGCAGACCTTCGGCGTTCCCCTTCACGCACTCCGGGTCGGGGCCGTCCAGCGGCAGCCCGGTGAAGAACTTGGCGGCCATGCACCCGCCCCGGCAGCTGTCGTACGCCGAGCACGAGGTGCACGCGCCCCCGGTCTGCGGCTCGCGCAGCGAGCGGAACAGCTCGGCCTCGCGCCACACGTGCCCGAAGCCGCCGTCGCGCACCGACCCGGCGAGGAACTCGTCGTGGATCGCGAACGGGCAGGCATAGACGTCGCCCACCGGGTCGACCAGGCAGACGACACGACCGGCGCCGCACAGGTTCAGCCCGGGCAGCGCGTCGCCGAAGGCGCTGAGGTGGAAGAACGAGTCGCCGGTGAGCACCCCTTCGCCGTGCTCGACCAGCCAGTCGTAGAGCTCGCGCTGCTGCTCGGGCAGCGGGTGCAGCTCGTGCCACACGTCGGCGCCGCGCCCCGCCGGCCGCAGCCGGGTCAGCCGCAGCTGCGCGCCGTGCTCGTCGGCGATCCGCTTGAACTCGTCCAGCTGGGGGATGTTCTCGCGGGTGCAGACCACCGACAGCTTGAAGTCGGTCATGCCGGCGTCGCGCAGGTTGGCCATCGCGCGCAGCGCGGCGTCGTACGTCCCCGCGCCCCGGATCGGGTCGTTCACCTCGGCGGTCGCCCCGTCGAGCGACACCTGCACGTCGACGTAGTCGGTCGCCGCGAGCTGCTGCGCCCGCTCGGGCGTGATGCGAAAACCGTTGGTGGAGAACTTGACTCCCACGTGGTGCTCGACGGCGTAGTCGAGCAGCTCCCAGAAGTCGGGCCGCACCGTCGGCTCGCCCCCGCCGATGTTGACGTAGAAGATCTGCATCCGCTCGAACTCGTCGATGAGCGCCTTGCACTCCTCGGTCGTGAGCTCGCGCGGGTCGCGCCGCCCGGAGCTGCTGAGGCAGTGCACGCACGCGAGGTTGCAGGCGTACGTCAGCTCCCAGGTCAGGCAGATCGGCGCGTCGAGCCCGAGCTCGAAGTGGTCGACGAGGCGGGTGGGGGCGGGGGCGAGCGCGGTCATGCGGCGGTCCTCCTGGTGATCATCTGCTGGTCGGCCAGCCGGCCCAGCGCGGCGCAGAACCGGGGCCGTTGCTCCTCGGCGACGCCGACGGCGTCGAGCGCGGCGGCCACGGTCGGGTGCTGCTCGAGCGCGCGCACCAGGTCGACCAGCGCCGGGTCCTTCAGGAAGGTGAGCCGGCGGGTGGTGAAGTCGTAGGCCAGGGCGCCGAACGGCTCGGGGCGCAGCGCCACCGAGCCGTTCAGCGACCAGGCCTCGGTCAGCATCAGTAGACGCCGCACATGCCGTCGATCGAGACGTCCTCGACGAGCTCGTCGGCGACGACCTCGTCGGTGGCGACCAGCTCGGCGGGTGCGGCGGTCTCGGGCTCCTGCGTGGCTTTCTGGACGAGTTCCTCGGCGGCCATGGCCAGCTCCTCGGGCGATAGACGGGCACGGGCCGGTCACGCCGGGCCGCGGCGCCGTGGGGCGCGTCGTCCACGCTAGGAAGCGGTGCGCGCCACCAGCACCCGCCGCTCGACCAGTCGCCACCTGTCGGGATGGACAGCCGGTCACGATTTCGGACACGTCCCACGCGGGCCCACCCCGGAGCGGCAGACTGCCCCCATGGCCGCGATCGACAGCACCGCACCCGAATCGGCCGAGCGGGGAGCCTTCGCCTCCCGCAAGGTGTTCATCCTCGCCGCGATCGGCTCCGCCGTCGGGCTGGGCAACATCTGGCGCTTCCCCTACGTCGCGTACGAGAACGGTGGCGGAGCCTTCGTCATCCCCTATCTCGTCGCGCTGCTCACCGCCGGCATCCCGTTCCTGTTCCTCGACTACGCCCTGGGCCACCGCTTCCGCGGCTCGGCGCCGCTGTCGTTCGCGCGGCTGCGCAAGGGCGCCGAGGGGCTCGGCTGGTGGCAGGTCGGGATCTGCTTCTGCATCGCGGTCTACTACGCGGCGATCATCGCCTGGGCGATCCGCTACACGATCTTCTCGTTCAGCCACGCCTGGGGCGACGACCCGGCCGCCTTCTTCACCGGCGACTTCCTGCAGGTCAGCGACCCCGGCGTCACCGCCGACTTCGTGCCCGGCGTGCTCATCCCGCTGGTGCTGGTGTGGGCGGCCCTGATCGCGGTGCTCGTGCTCGGTGTGCAGAAGGGCATCGGCGCGACCTCGGTCATCTTCATCCCGGTGCTGATCCTGGCCTTCGGCGCGCTCGTCGTGCGCTCGCTGTTCCTGCCCGGCGCGGCCGAGGGCCTCAACGCCCTGTTCACGCCCAACTGGGGGCGCTCACCGAGCCGTCGGTCTGGGCCGCGGCGTTCGGCCAGATCTTCTTCTCGCTGTCGGTGGGCTTCGGGATCATGATCACCTACGCCTCCTACGTCGACCGCAAGACCGACATGACCGGCTCCGGCCTGGTCGTCGGGTTCGCCAACTCCGGCTTCGAGCTGCTCGCCGGCATCGGCGTCTTCGCCGCGCTGGGCTTCATGGCCCAGGCGCAGGGCGTGGCCGTGAGCGAGGTCGCCGAGAGCGGGGTCGGCCTGGCCTTCATCGCCTTCCCCGCGATCATCAGCGAGGCCCCCGCGGGCGCGCTCATCGGCGTGCTGTTCTTCGGGTCGCTGGTCATCGCCGGACTCACCTCGCTGATCTCGGTCATCGAGGTCGTGATCTCCGCGGTGCGCGACAAGTTCGCCCTGTCGCGGGTGGCCGCCACGCTGGCCGTCTCGGTGCCGGCCGCGCTGATCAGCCTGGCGCTGTTCTCCTCCACCAGCGGGCTGCACGTGCTCGACATCCTCGACCACTTCATCAACCAGTTCGGCATCCTGCTCGTCGCGGTCGTCTCGATGCTGGTGATGACCTGGGGCCTGCGGGCGCTGCCGCTGCTGGCCGACCACCTCAACCGCCGCGGCACGGTCAAGCTCGGCACCTGGTGGCGCGCGCTCATCGGCGTGCTCGCCCCGATCGCCCTGATCTACGTGCTGGTCGAGGCGCTGCGCGCCGACCTGGCCGAGCCGTACGGCGGCTTCCCCACGTGGATGCTCGTCACCTTCGGCTGGGCCGCCGCTGCCGGCGTGATCGTCGTCGGCTTCGCCCTGGCCCAGCTGCCCTGGCGCGACCGTGACGCGCTGCGCGATCCCGAGCCCGAGACCGAAGGAGTCGACCGATGAACACCTCCGCCATCGTGATGATGATCGTGGCGATCCTGGTGATCTGGGGTGGCCTCGGGGTGGCGATCGTCAACCTGCGCCGCAGCCCCGAGGCGCCGCGCGAGGACGAGCTGCGCCGCGACCTGTGAGCGACCGACCTCGCCGTTCCTCACCGGACGGGTAGGCACCTCGGCTGGCTGGACGGTCAGCGAGGGGCGACCGAGCAGCCGGTGCTCGCCACCGCGGGGCCTCCCTAGCGTCGAGGTGGCCGGGTTCTTCCCGGTCCCCGCCACCGCCTCGACGAGGAGACCCCCATGCAGGTCGACGAGCTGCTCAAGCCGTTCCCCATCAAGGAGTTCCACCCCTTCCCCCGTGCCCTGATGGGCCCCGGCGCGCACGAGATGATCGGCCCGGAGGCGCTCAAGCTCGGCTTCCGCAAGACGCTCGTGATGACGTCCGGCCTGCGCGGGACCGACATCGTGCACAAGATCGTGGAGTCGATGAAGTACCACGGCCTCGACGTCGTGGTCTACGACAAGGTCGAGTCCAACCCCAAGGACTACAACGTCATGGACGCCGTGGGGATGTACCAGGACAACGAGTGCGACTCGTTCGTGTCCATCGGCGGCGGCTCCTCGCACGACGCCTGCAAGGGCGCGCGCATCTCGGTCGCGCACGACGGGCGCAACGTCAACGAGTTCGAGGGTTTCAACAAGAGCGAGAACCCCAAGAACCCGCCGCACATCGCCGTCTCGACGACCGCCGGCACCGGCTCGGAGACCTCGTGGGCGTACGTCATCACCGACACCACGACCGACCCGGACAACCCGCACAAGTACGTCGCGTTCGACGACGCCTCGGTCACCTCGCTCGCCGTCGACGACCCGGTGCTCTACTTCGACTGCCCGGTCGACTACACCGCCCAGTGCGGGTTCGACGTGCTCGCCCACGCGAGCGAGCCGTACGTCTCCCGGCTGAACTTCGAGCCCTCCTCGGCAACGCGCTGCGCGCGGTCAAGCTCACCGCCGAGAACCTGCGCGAGGCCACCTGGAACGGTCAGGACCTCGCCGGCCGCGAGGGGATGATGTACGCCCAGTACATCGCCGCGCAGGCGTTCAACTCCGGCGGCCTCGGCATCATCCACTCCATCTCGCACGCCGTGAGCGCGTTCTACGACACCCACCACGGGCTGAACAACGCGATCGCGCTGCCACGGGTGTGGGCGTTCAACATGCCCACCCACTACAAGCGGTTCGCCGAGATGGCCGAGGTCATGGGCGTCGACACCTACGGCATGTCCGACGTGCAGGCCGCCGACGCCGCGCTCGAGGCGGCCATCCGGCTGCTGCGCGACGTGGGCATCACCGAGAAGTTCACCGACGTCACCAAGGACAGCTACTCCAAGAACCGGCTCGGCGAGGGCCCGACGAAGTACTACGAGAACGCGCCGACCATCAAGGGCGACAAGGAGGACGTCGACCGGATCACCAACCACGTGCTCGGCGACGCGTGCACCCCTGGCAACCCCAAGGAGTGCACGTTCGAGACCGTGCGGCCGGTCGTCGACCACGCCATGAACGGCGACCTGGACGACCTGCTGACGTGACACCCGACCCGGACTTCGCAGGGGTGCAGGACGCCCGTGACCGCCTGCACGACGTCGGTTACCTGACCGACGATCGGCTGGCGACCACGGCGTACCTGCAGTCCGCGCTGGGCAAACCCCTGCTGCTGGAGGGGCCGGCGGGCGTCGGCAAGACGCAGCTGGCGCAGAGCGTCGCGGCGGCCACCGGCCGCCGGCTCCTGCGGCTGCAGTGCTACGAGGGCCAGGACGAGACCAAGGCGCTCTACGAGTGGGACTACGGCAAGCAGCTGCTCTACACCCAGATCCTGCGCGAGAAGATCGGCCAGGTCATCGCCGACGCGCCCGACCTGCCGGCCGCCGTCGAGCGGATCGCCGCGCAGGACAGCGTGTTCTTCTCCGAGCGCTTCCTGGCCCCCGGCCGCTGCTCGAGGCGGTGCAGTCCAGCGACCCGGTCGTGCTGCTCGTCGACGAGGTCGACCGGGCCGACGAGGCGCTGGAGGCGGTGCTGCTGGAGCTGCTCGCGGAGTATCAGGTGTCGGTGCCCGAGGTCGGCACGTTCGTCGCGCAGACCACCCCGATGGTGCTGCTGACCTCGAACAACACCCGCGACCTGTCGGCCGCGCTGAAGCGGCGCTGCCTGCACCTGTTCCTGGACTACCCGGCCGCCGAGCGCGAGCTGGAGATCATCCGGTCCAAGGACACCGGGCTGGCCGATTCGGTGGCCGAGCAGCTGGTCCAGGTCGTGCGCGGGCTGCGCGAGCTGGACCTGCGGAAGTCGCCGAGCATCTCGGAGACCATCGACTGGGCCCGCACCCTCGCGGTGCTCGGCGTCGACGAGCTCACCCCCGGCGTGCTCGCCG
Organism: Barrientosiimonas endolithica; assembly: GCF_030296655.1. Taxonomy (NCBI): domain Bacteria; kingdom Bacillati; phylum Actinomycetota; class Actinomycetes; order Micrococcales; family Dermacoccaceae; genus Barrientosiimonas; species Barrientosiimonas endolithica. The sequence goes on from NZ_AP027735.1 coordinate 128,352, forward strand.
ACACCCTCAACGTGGTCATGAAGTACGAGCGCGACCTGGCGCTCGCGGCGCGCGAGGTGCCCCGGCTGCTCGACCCCAACGCCGAGGTCCCCGAGTCGCTGCACGCCCACGACCACCACGCGCACGACCACGGGCACAGCCACTCCCACGACCACGACGACGGGCACGAGAAGGACAAGGAGGGACGGCGTACGTCGTCGGCGGCCGGGCCGGCCACCGCCGAGCCGGGCGGGTCCGAGCCGGACGGCACGGCCGTACGCCGGGAGAAGGACACCCCCGGACGGCACGGCGCGGCCTACGCCAACCGCGACGCGGACACGCCGCTGCCCCCGCGCACGGTGACGCCCGGCCAGGGCGAGCGCTCGTTCGGCCGGCGGGGCGCGCGACGGCGCCCGGTCTGACCCCGTGGACGCCACGCTGCACCGGTTCGTCCGGTTCCTGCGGCTGCACGGTCTGCGGATCAGCGTGGCCGAGGCGCTGGACGCGGTCGAGGCCGCCGCGCAGCCGGGCATCGTCGCCGACCGGGAGCTGCTGCGCTCGGCGCTCGCGGTGTCGCTGGTGAAGGACCGGCGCGACCTGGAGGTGTTCGACGACGTCTTCGACCGGCTCTTCCGGCTGCGGGCCGTGGTGCCGCAGGAAGAGGAGCACAGCCACGCGCACGACGACCTCAGCGACGAGGGCGAGCTCACCGAGTTCACCCTGTCCGAGGACCTCGGCGACACCCCGCAGCAGGGGCACTCGCACGACCGGCCCAAGGACATCCGCGACTTCTTCAAGCCCGAGGACCTGGCCCAGCAGTACAACCTGCACCAGGAGGCCAACAAGCTCGACATGGCCTCGATGACCGACGAGGTCGTGGTCTCCAAGGACGGGCAGGTCTCGCCGGGCGAGGCGGCACGGGTGCAGATCACCACCTCGCGGATGCACAACCCCGGCGCCCCCGGGAAGCTCACGAGCAACCCGGGGCTCGTGGTCGACGCCGAGCTGTCGGTGGCCGAGGAGATGGCGCTGCTGAGCTGGCTCGGCGAGCCCGACGACGAGCGCGACGACCCGGCCGCGCACCCCGACCTGGCCGAGCTGCGCGAGCGGCTCGCGCCGCTGCTGGAGGCGCTGCCCGAGGCGCTGCGGCGGCACCTGGAGCAGCTGCTGCAGGCCGAGGTCGAGAGCGAGGAGCAGATCGCCACCGCCGCGGCGCGCGCCGAGGTGGTGGAGGAGTCCGAGCGGCTGGCCTTCGAGGACTCGCTGCGCCGGCTGCTGCGCAGCCTGCGCGGGGCGCCCCGGCCGCGGCGGCACGTCACCGGTCGCGGCACGATCGACAGCCGGCGCACGATGCGCACCAACATGCGCTTCGACGGGGTGCCGTTCCGTCCGGTGCTGGTCAGCAAGCGCGAGGACCGGCCGCGCCTGGTCGTGCTGTGCGACGTCTCGCTGTCGGTGCGCGCCACGTCGGGGTTCGCGCTGCACCTGGTGCACAGCCTGCAGTCGGTCGCGTCGCAGGTGCGGTCGTTCGCGTTCGTCGCGGAGTGCGCCGAGATCACCGGTGTGTTCGCGGATCACCATGTGCAGCAAGCGCTTTCGCTGATCATGACCGGCAAGTCGGACGGCGGGAAGATCGATGTCGACGCCGACTCCGACTACGGCGCGTCGCTGCACCAGTTCCTCGACGAGTACGGCTCGGCCGTCACCCACCGCACCACCGTCGTCGTCATCGGTGACGGCCGCGGCAACGGCAAGGACCCCGCCGTCAGCACCTTCGCCGAGATCGCGCGCCGGGCCCGCTCGGTCGTCTGGCTGACCCCCGAGCCGAGGTACTCCTGGGGCCTCGGCCGGTGCGACCTGCCGCTGTACGCCGACTACTGCGACCGCGTCGAGGTGGTCCGCAACCTGCACCAGCTGCGCGACTTCTCGCACACCATGGCCGAGGCTGCGCGGTGACCGGGCTCGGCGACGTCGACCTCGACGCGTTCCGCCCGTGCCCGGGCGGGGTCTATCGCTCGGCCGGCGTGGTCGTACGCCGTCGCCGCCCCAGCGCCGGACGTCGGCTCGGCATGACGCGCACGCCGACGTTCGACGTCAGCCGCGCCGGCGACGCGCTGCTCGTGGAGCACGCGCTGACGGCCACCGACGTGAGCGACGACCTCGCCGGGCTGCTCACCCAGGAGCTGTTCGACCCCGGGTGGGTGCGCGGGGCGGAGCTGTTCGAGGAGATCTTCACCGGGGTCGTGCTGACCTGCGCCGGCGACCCGCGCGAGGCGTGGATCCGGTTCTACCGCAACACGATCCGCCGGCTCGACGACGAGATCCGCACGCCGACCGGGCGCGGGTCGATCGCGCAGTTCGCGCCGGTGCACGCGCACGTCACCGAGCTGGTGCGCGGGCCGTCGGTGCTCGAGCTCGGCAGCTGCTTCGGCTTCCAGGCGCTACGGCTGGCCGCGCGCGGGCTCGACGTGACCGCGAGCGACCTGGCCCCCGGCACGGTGGCGCTGCTCGCCGAGATGAGCGCCAGCCTGCAGGTGCCGGTGCGCACCCTCGTCGCCGACGCGTCGCGGGTGCCGCTGCCCGACCGGTGCGCCGACACGGTGCTGGTGGTCCACCTGCTCGAGCACGTGGAGCCCGACGTCGCGGTGCAGGTCGTGCGCGAGGCGTGCCGGCTGGCCCGCCGCCGGGTGGTCGTGGCGGTGCCCTTCGACCGCGAGCCGCAGGAGCAGTTCGGCCACCTGCGCTGCCTCACGCTGGCCGACGTGCGCGCCTGGGGCGAGCAGACCGACTGGGCCTGGACGGCGTACGAGCACCACGGCGGCTGGCTCGTGCTCGACCGCCCCCGCTGAGAGCCCGCCCCACGCCGCGCCGCGCACCCCCGCAGATCGTGCGTTGACGTACGAAATGCAGCGGGGCGCCGCGGGATCCCGGGGGCGGTGTCCTCAGATCGTGCGTGGACGTACGAAATGCAGCCGGGCGCCGCGGGATCCCGGGGGTGGCTTGCTCAGATCGTGCGTTGACGTACGAAATGCAGCCGGGGGCCGCACGTCTCGGCGGTCCTCCGCCCGACCGTGCGGTGGGGCGCACGTCTCGGCGGTCCTCCGGCAGAAGGTGCCCCCGCTGACCCGCGCGGGGGCCCCGCACGCCTCGGCGGTCCTCCGCCCGTCCGTGCGGTGGGCCGCACGTCTCGGCGGTCCTCCGGCGGAGCGTGCCCCGGGGAGCCCGTTCGCCACCGCTCAGATCAGCTGCTGCTTGCTGGCGGCGTAGACCGCCTCGGCGCGGCTGGACACCCCGAGCTTGCGCAGGATGTTGCCGACGTGGAACTTCGCGGTGGTCTCGCTGACGAACAGCTTGCGTCCGATCTCGCGGTTGGACATGCCGCGGGCGAGCAGGCTGAGCACCTCCTGCTCGCGCGGCGACAGCTCCTGGGCGGGTTCGGGGGCGGGGCGCTGCATGCCGCGCACCATGGCGGCGGCGCTGCGCGCGTCGAACGCCGACTCGCCCCGGCTCACGTCGTGGATCGCCCGCATGAGCGCGTCGGTGTCGACGTCCTTGACGACGTAGCCCTTGGCGCCCGCCCGCACCGCCTCCAGCACCAGCGCCTCGTCGAGGAAGGTGGTGAGCACCAGCACGGCGACCTGCGGGTGCCGCTCGGCGATCTCGCGCGCGAGGTCGAGGCCCTCGGTGTCGCTCGAGGTCGACAGCTTCAGGTCGAGCAGGACCACGTCGGGCTCGGTGCGGTCGAGCACCGTGACGCACTCGCCGCGCGAGGAGGCCTCGGCCACGACGGCGATGTGGTCGTCGCGCTCGAGGATGGAGCGCAGCCCCTGCCGCACGATCGCGTGGTCGTCGACGAGCATCACCCGGATCGTCTCGCCCTCGGGGTGCCGGCGCGTGGTGCTGGTCGGGGTCATCTCGCCTCCGCGGTGATCGTGGGGGTGGTGGGGGTCTCGGGCACGGGCAGCGGCAGGTGCAGCACGACCCGGATGCCGCCGAGCCGGGCGCGGCGGAACGCCAGCGAGCCGCCGAGCGCAGCCATCCGGTCGGCCATGTTGACCAGGCCGCGGTGCCGGCCGTCGCCGACGTCCTTGCGCTCCAGCCGCAGCATCCGGCGCAGCTCGGTGGGGTCGCCTCGGCCGTCGTCGGCGACCGAGACGGTGAGCGCCTCGGGGCGGTATCGCAGCCGCACGACCACCTTCGATGCGCGTGCGTGGGCGGCGACGTTGAACAGCGCCTCGCCGACCGACCGAGCCAGCTCGTGGCGTACGCCCTCGCCGACGTCGGTGACCCGGCCCTCCGCGACCACGCGGATGTGCAGGTGCGACCGGTGGTTCGCGGCGACCTGGTTGATCAGCTCCTCGAGCGACGTGGCGACGCCGGAGTGCTCCTGGGCGAGGGCGTAGATCGCCGACCGCAGCTGCTGCACGGCGGTCTGGGTGAGCGTCTTGGCCTCGGTCAGCTGGTCGGCGAGCGCGGTGAGCTCGCGGGCGGCCGCCTCGCCCCGGGCGAGCTCGAGCGCCATGCCGGCGGACAGGACGTACTGCGTGACGCTGTCGTGCAGCTCGCGGGCGATCCGGTGCCGCTCGTCGTCGACCAGCTCCCGCTGCAGCGCGACCGCCAGGCGCTGCTCGGAGCGCTGCAGCTGCTCGGTGCGCACCGCGAGGTCGCGCGCCTGCGCCTGCGCCTCGCGCTTGAGCCGCTGCGCGCGCCGGTGCAGCGTGACGCCCGCCTGGTACTGCTCGCTGGTGTGCAGCGACACCGCCGCCTGGTTGGCGAGGATGCGCAGCACCGCGAGGTCCTCGGGCTCCGGCTCGTGGGTGAGCCCGTGGCGGGTCGACAACGCCCCGACCTGACGGCCCTCCAGGTGCATCGCGACCCGCACCCACCCGTCGTCGCGGGCGGTGGGCGCGGCATAGCCCGAGCGCACCGCAGCCAGCTCCAGCCGTACGCCCTCGGGCAGCTCGTCCGCGTCGCTGCGCGTCTCGCCGTCGGGCCCGACCGCGACGAAGCGGGGGCGTGCGCCCTGCAGGTGCCCGTCGGAGAGGGCGAGCACGGCCCACTCGGCGTGCACGTGGCCGGCCGCCGCCCGCGCGACCTCCTCGAGCAGGCCGCGCGGCCCCTCGACCGTGCGCACCACCGCCCGCGAGATGCGGTCCATCGCCCGCACGGTCTGCTGCATCCGCTCGGTCGAGCGGACGAAGGCGGGGTAGTAGGAGTTCTTGCCCGAGCGCACCCCGGTGAGCCGGGACAGGTCGTGCGCGAGGTCGGGTCCGGCGGCCGGGTCGGTCACAGCGCGGCCCGGAAGATGCGTTCGATGTCGGCGGCGTCGGACGCGCGCGGGTTGGTGGTGAGGCACGCGTCGTCGAGCGAGTTGCGGGACAGCACCGCCAGGTGGCTCTCGTCGAGACCCAGCTCGCGCAGCGACCGCGGCACCCCGACCTGGTCGGCGAGGATGCGCACTCGCTCGGCCAGCGCGTCGGCGACCACGTCGGAGGGGACGCCGTCGGTCTTGATCCCGAATCGCGTTGCCACGTCGACGAATCGGGACGGATCGGTCTCGGCGTTGTAGCGGATCACGTGCGGCAGCAGGATCCCGTTGATCACGCCGTGCGGGGCGTCGAGGAGCCCACCGACCTGGTGGCTCATCGCGTGGGTGGCCCCGAGGATCGCGTTGGTGAACGCCAGGCCGGCGTCGAGGCTCGCCTGCGCCATGCCGCTGCGGGCCTCGACGTCGTCGGGGTCGGACATGGTCTGCACGAGGTGGCGGTCGACCAGGCCGATCGCGTTGAGCGCGTGCACGTCGGCCAGCGGGTTGTGCGCGCGCGAGACGAACGCCTCGATGCCGTGGGTCAGCGCGTCGAGTCCGGTCGCGGCGCCGAGCCACTCCGGCATCGTCATCAGCAGCCGCGGGTCGGTGAGCGAGATGTCGGGCACCAGCGCCCGGCCCATGATCGTGACCTTCACGTGGCGCGTGGTGTCGGTGACGATGCAGAACTGGCTGACGTCGGCGCCGGTGCCGGAGGTCGTCGGGATCATCAGCATCGGCGGGATCCGCTCGGCCACCTGGTCGACGCCGCGGTAGTCCAGGATCGACCCGCCGTTGCCCGCGAGGATCGCGACTCCCTTGGCGGCGTCCATCACCGAGCCACCGCCGATGCCGACGACGACGTCGCAGCCGCGCTCGGCGTACGTCATGGAGGCCGCGGCGACCTCGACCTCCTTGGGGTTGGGGGTCACCTCGGTCACGAGCACCGGCTCGAGGTGGGCGGCGCGCAGGTGCCCCAGCAGCAGGTCGGCCCAGCCGGCCTCGACGATGCCGGGGTCGGTGACCACGAGCGGGCGGCGGGCCCCGAGCCGCCGGGCGGCGTAGCCGGCCTCGGCGAGCGCGCCCGGACCGAACACGATCTCGGGGGCCTGGAACTTCACCAGGGGCGAGGGCGCCGGGCCGCTGTCGGCCGCGGGGCGCAGCACTCGCGCGTCGGTCATCGACTGCCTCCACACCGTCGGCCGGGGAGTCCCGGGCGGCTGATCGCTCAACTGTAGATCGCCCGTGCGGGTGGTGAGCCGGTATTGAGCCTGCCCGTCCGGGTAGTGCGTCCGCGGCGCCGAGGGCCGATGATCGGGAGGGACCGGACCTCAGCGGACAAGGACCGCCATGCCTCCACGCCCCGAGACCGATCCCGGCATGCGTGCCCAGATCAGCGCCTCCTGGCACCGCTCCGCCGCCCACGGCGTGCAGGTCGAGCTGGCCGAGGCCCCCATCACGCTGCCCGACGACCAGCTGCGCGCCGCCCGCGACCTGCACCCGCTCGCGCGCGTGCTGCCGCTGCTGGAGGACGTGCTCGGCCCCGCGGTGCGCGGCTGCGACGCCGTGCTCGCGGTCGGCGACGCCGACGGGCAGCTGCTGTGGGTCTCCGGCTCCTCGGCCGCGATGGGTCGCGCCGAGCGCATCGGGTTCGTGCCGGGCAGCAACTGGGACGAGCGGGTCACCGGCACCAACGCGCCCGGCACCGCGCTCGCGCTCGGCGAGACCGTCTCGGTCGACCAGCGCGAGCACTTCCGCGAATCGGTGCGCGGCTGGAGCTGTGTGGCCACCCCGATCCACGACCCGCGCACCAGCCAGGTGCTCGGCGTCCTCGACGTCACCGGCGGCGGCTCGCTGATCGTGCCGCAGACCGTGGCGATGATCCGGGCGGCGGCCCGGATGGCCGAGTCCGAGCTGGCCGGCGCCGCCCCCGCCGCGCTGCCCCCGCAGGTGCGCACCGGCAGCGTGCAGCTGGAGGCGCTGGGTCGCGACGAGGCGATCCTGCGCGGCGTCGACGGCCGCGCGGTGCGGCTGGGGGCGCGCCACAGCGAGATCGTCGTGCTGCTCGCCGCGCACCCCGAGGGCCTCACCGGCGAGGAGCTGGCGACCCTGGTCTATCCCGACGACGTGCGCCCCGCGACCGTGCGCGCCGAGCTCAACCGGCTCCGCGCGGTGCTCGGGGACGACATGGTGGGCTCGCGGCCCTACCGCCTGCTGCCGAGCGTCTCCGCGGACTGGTACGCCGTCGCCGCCCTGCTCAGCGCCGGCGACGTCGAGGGCGCGCTGCGGGGCTACCGCGGGCGGCTGCTGCTCCGCTCGCAGTCGCCCGGGGTCGCCGACCTCGCCGACGAGCTGGAGTGGTCGCTGCGCGCAGCCGTGCTCGCCAGCGGCCGCGCCGACCTCATGGCGGCCTGGACCCGCACGGCCGCGGGCGCCGACGACCTCGAGGCCTGGCAGGCGCAGGCCGCGGCGCTGCCCGCGCGCTCCCCGCTGCACCCGATGGTCGCGGCGCAGGTGGCCCGGCTCGACGCCGCGCTGCGGGCGCCCTGACCGCCCGCCCGGCCACGGACGTACGGGCACCTGGCCGGCCGGGCAGGGCGTGCCTGCCGTGCTGGCGGAGGCGCCCGGTCGCCCGCCCGCTCTAGCGTCGCGAGCACGGCGGCCCGCCGGGTCGCACCGAGCGAAGGAGCGGTCATGGGCCGTTATGTCATCGAGCGCGGGCTCCCCGGCGCGGGGCAGCTGAGCGACGAGCAGATCCACGACATCAGCGCGAAGTCGAACGAGGTGCTGTCGGGCATGCAGGGGATCTCGTGGGTGGAGAGCTACGTCACCGACGACAAGATCTACTGCGTCTACGACGCCGAGGACCCCGACCAGATCCGCGAGCACGCGCAGCGCGGCGGCTTCCCGGCCGACGCGATCAGCGAGGTACGCCGCACGATCGACCCGAGCACCGGCGCCTGACCCCCTGGGCCGGCTCCCGGCCCGGGTTCGGGGCCCGCCCGCCGTCGGGTCCGGCGCGGCCGGGTCGGACAGGGAGTGAGACCCATCCGCTCGGGCAGTTGCGACGGAGTCGCACCTGGGTGTTGCATGCCGATTAATCGATGCGATCGACCGGCGCCCCGCGCGACCGGCCCCAGGAGGCCCCCATGCACGTCCCCGACGGATTCCTCGACGTGCCGACGTCGGTCGCGACCGGCGTCGTCGCCGTCGGCGCGGTGGGCCTGGCGCTGCGCAAGGCCGCGCCCGAGATCAAGGAGTCCGGCCCCGCGCTGCCCGGCCTGGTCGCCGCCTTCGTCTTCGCCACCCAGATGGTCAACTTCCCGGTCGGCGCCGGCACCAGCGGCCACCTCATGGGCGGGGCGCTGGCCGCCGCGCTGGTCGGGCCGTGGACCGCCGTGCTCGTCATGACCGTGGTGCTGCTGATCCAGGGAGTGCTGTTCGCCGACGGCGGCCTCACCGCGCTCGGCACCAACGTCTCGGTGCTCGGCGCGGTCACCGTGCTCGCCGGATACCTCGTCATGGCGGCGCTGCTGCGCGTGCTGCCCAAGACCCGCGGGTCGGTCGTCGCGGCCAGCAGCATCGGCGCGCTGGTGTCGGTGCCCGCGGCCGCGCTGGTCTTCACCGGCCTGTACGCCCTCGGCGGCACCGTCGACATCCCGACCGGCCGGGTGGCCGCGGCCATGGTCGGCTGGCACACCCTCATCGGCATCGGCGAGGCGCTCATCACCGGCGCGGTCGTGAGCGCCGTGCTCACCACCCGCCCCGACCTGGTCTACGTCGCGCGCCACCTGCGCCGCGACCTGCAGCTGGTCGACGCGCAGGGCAACAGCCGGACCGTCGCCGCCGACGAGGTGGGCGCTCGTCCCGCCACCCGCGTCGGACGTACGCCCGTGCTGGCCTTCCTCGCCGCGAGCCTGGTCGTCGCGGGGACGGTGAGCTACTTCGCCAGCGCCAACCCGGACGGGCTGGAGACCGTCGCCGAGAAGTTCGGGTTCACCAGCCAGGACCACGCGCTGGTCGACAGCCCGACGGCCGACTACGGCATCGCCGGCATCGACAACGCGTTCCTGTCCGGTGGGCTCGCCGGCATCCTCGGGGTGCTCGTCACGGTGCTCGTCGGCGCCGGGATCGCCTGGGTGGTGCGCCGCGGTGCCCGCCGCGACGACGACCGCGCGCCCGCCGGCACCCACGACGACACCCCGGTCGGCAGCCGCTGACATGGCCGCCACCACCAGCCCCGCCCTCGTCCCCGCCACCGCCGGGGTCGACGGCCTGCTGGTGCGGCGGGAGAGCCCGGTGCACGCGCTCCCCGCGCAGGTCAAGCTCGTGGCCCTGCTCGCCTTCGTCGTCGTGGTCGTCGCCACCCCGGCGTCGGCGTGGCCCGCCTTTCTGGTCTACGCCGCGCTGCTCGTCGGCGTGGTGAGCCTGGCCCGGCTGCCGTTCGCGATGGTCGCCCGGCGGATGCTCGTCGAGACGCCGTTCGTCGTGTTCGCCCTGCTCATGCCGTTCGTCGCGACCGGCCCGCGGGTCGACGTGCTCGGCCTGGCGGTGTCGCGCTCGGGGCTCGAGGGCGGCGCGCTGCTGCTCACCCGGGGCACGCTCGGTGTCATCGCCGCGATCGTGCTGGCCGCCACCACCGCGCCGCGCGAGCTGCTCGTCGGCCTCGGCCGGCTGCGGCTGCCCGCGGTGCTCGTGGGCATCCTCGGCTTCGCGATCCGCTACCTGGCGATCGCGCGCGAGGACCTCGCCCGGGCCGAGGTGGCCCGGCTCGCCCGGGGCGGACGCGCGGGCCGCGGCGCCCGGCTCCGTTCGCTCGCCTCGGTCGCGGGATCGACCTTCGTGCGGACGTACGAACGGGGCGAGCGGGTGCACCGCGCGATGCTCGCCCGCGGACTCGACGGTCCGGTGCCAGCGCTGGCGGGGGCGGCACCGGCCCGTCGGGACTGGGCGCTCGCGCTGGCCCTGCCGGCCGCCGCGCTGCTGACGCTCGCCGTCGCGCTGGTGGCCCGGTGACCGATCTCGACCGGGGCCCCGCCGACGCGGGCCCGGGCCCCGCGCCCGCGCTCGAGGTCGAGCAGCTGGCCTTCGCCTACCCCGACGGCCGGCAGGCGCTGTTCGGCGTCGACCTGCGCGTCGAGCCCGGCGAGCGGGTCGCGCTGCTCGGGCCCAACGGTGCCGGCAAGACCACCCTCGTGCTGCACCTCGCCGGCATCCTCGGTGCGGTCGCGGGCGGCACCGGCGCCGGGGCGATCACGGTCGGCGGGGTGCGCCTCGCCCGCGACACGCTGAGCGAGGTGCGCCGCCGGGTCGGCCTGGTCTTCCAGGACCCCGACGACCAGCTGTTCATGCCGACCGTCGGCGACGACGTCGCGTTCGGGCCGGCCAACCACGGCGTCACCGGCGACGCGCTGCGCGAGCGGGTCGAGCGGGCGCTGGAGCTGGTCGGGATGAGCGGCTTCGAGGACCGCGCGCCCTATCACCTGTCGTTCGGTCAGCGGCGGCGCGTGGCGCTCGCGACGGTGCTCGCGATGGACCCCGAGGTGCTCGTGCTCGACGAGCCGTCGAGCAACCTCGACCCGGCCGCGCGGCGCGAGCTGGCCGAGATCCTGCACCGGCTCCCGGTGGCCGTGCTCATGGTCACCCACGACCTGCCGTACGCCCTCGAGCTGTGCTCGCGCTCGGCCCTGATGAGCCAGGGGCGGGTCGTCGCCGACCGGCCGACGCGCGACCTGCTCGCCGACGAGGAGCTGCTGCACGCGCACCGCCTGGAGCTGCCGTACGGCTTCCGGCTGGTGTGATCCCGCCCGGCACCTGCCGGGCGCAGCGGCTCAGACGTCTTCGGCGTCGGTGGTCGACGGGTCCCACTTGGTGATGTGGGCGGCCTCCCAGCCGCGCTGCTTGATCGCCTCGCGCGAGCGGGTGCGCACGGTCGGGGTGAGCCGCTCGACGAACAGCTTGCCGTCGAGGTGGTCGGTCTCGTGCTGCAGCGCGCGGGCGAGCAGCCCGGTGCCCTCGATCACCAGCTCGTTGCCGTCGAGGTCGGTGCCGGTGACGCGCGCCCAGTCGGCGCGGGCGGTGGGGAAGTGCTCGCCGGGGATCGACAGGCACCCCTCGCCGCCCTCCTCGCGCGGGACCTCGCCCGGCGGCACGACGCCCTTCTCGAGCACCGGGTTGAGGATCACGCCGCGGTGGTTCACCGTCTCGTCCTCGTCGTCGGGCACGTCGAACACGAACAGCCGCAGGCGAACTCCGACCTGGTTGGCCGCGAGACCCACACCGTTGGCCGCCTCCATGGTGTCGAACATGTCCTCGACCAGCGTCCGGATCTCGTCGGTCACCTCGCGCACCTTCTTGGTGGGCTGGTGCAGGGCCTTGTGGCCGATGACGGTGATGGGGCGGACAGCCATGGTGCGGTGATCTTTCGGTGGTGCGAGCGGGGATTCGCCGGTCGGCGACCGGGCTCCGACCCTATCGGCGGCGGTGCGTGCGCCCGACGGGCAGTGCCCTCAGTCCCACCAGCCGGCGTTGCGCCGCGGCACCTGCTCGTAGGGCGAGGCGTCCTCGTGGCTGACCTCCCAGCCGGGGGCGTCGTCGCCGGGGTCGGTCGCCTCGAGCGGCCCGGCGGCGGTCCGTCGCGCGGGCGCGGTCCCGGGCCGGTCGCGACGGGGCCGGCGCACCCAGCGCCGCCCGAACGACGAGCGGTCGGTCGGGGCGAGATAGCTGCCGAGTCGTTGGACGGGTACGTCGGTGTCGTGCGGGTCGCGCCGCTCGCCGCGCCGGTCGGCGGGGTCGGCTTCGTCGGCGGGTTCGCGCTCCTCGTCCGGGTCGCGCGGGTCGTCGTCGCCGTCGGGGTAGTCGCCCGACCGGTCCGGGCCGCCGGGACCACCGGGACCACCGGGCAGGTCCGGGTCGTCGGGGTCGGTGCCGCCGGCGTACGGGCCGTTCGTGCCGCCACCGGGCCAGGCGTCGGCCGGGTCGGAGCTGCCGAAGATCTCCTGGCAGATGGTGCGGTAGGTCTCGTCGGGGTCGCGGACGTAGGTGATCTCGTGCAGCGCCTGCTCCTGGCCGGCGCTCTCCAGCGTGAAGGTGCCGAAGCCGAGCAGCCGGGCGGGGACGCTGCGCGAGTAGGACATGTCGGTGACCTTCGACAGCGGCATCATCGCGACCTTCTTGGTGACGACGCCGTAGAGCAGCAGCAGCCGCTTGTTGGTGGCGATGAACCAGCTGACGTGCCACTCGACCAGCGACCACGCGGCGCGGGCGAGGAGCGCGAACCACAGCCACCACGCGACGTCCGACAGCACGCCCAGGCCGGCCGGCATCCACGCGCTGATCAGCAGCACCGCGACGAACCCGACGAGGGCGGTGACGACCGGCTCGACCTTGGCGGCCCAGTGCTCCTGCATGGCCACGCGCATCTGCTCCCCGGGGAGCAGATAGGGCTCCAGGCGAGCGACCGCCCGTGGGTCGAACTCGGCCACGGTCGGGCCTAGGAGCCCATCAGGTTGCCGAAGAACTGGCCGATGTTGCGCACGCCCTGGGCGAGGATGTCCCACAGGTTGCGGACCGTGTCGGCGGACTTGTCCGGCGACGTGATGACGGCATACACGAGGAAGGCCGCGATCACCCACGGCACGAACTGCCGAACTCTGGCCATGACGTCCCTCTGACTGGTCGGTTCCGCCGCCCGCGGCGCATGCTGCCGCGCACGAATCGTCTCGATGGTGCCACAGCTGGGGCTGCTGTGACGGGTGTGACTCGCCGGGAGAGGTCTCCCAAACAACTGTTTGACAGTTGCCGACCGCCCCGCGGATACTCCCCAACATGTCTTGGGAGGATGAGGCCCTGCAGCGGCTGAGGGCCACCGCCCACCCGGTGCGGCTGCGCATCATGTCGCTGCTCACCGGCGCCGAGCTGTCTGCGGCCGAGGTGGCGCGCGAGCTCGACCTGACCCAGGCCAACGCGAGCTATCACCTGCGGAGGCTGTCCGATGCGGGCAAGGTCGAGGTGGTCGGCACGCAGAACGTGCGGGGCGGGAAGGCGAAGAAGTACCGCTACACCGAGTTCCGCGGCTCCGACGACGGCCCGCAGCCGTGGCGCGGCGCGGAGTCCTCGCCCGGCTCGCTGCAGGCGATCCTCGAGGCGGTCGGCGTCGAGCTGCAGCGCCGAGCCGCCCAGCACGGGCACCACCCCGCGGTGCAGACCCAGCAGGTCTTCGCCGACCTGGAGACCTGGCTGCCGCCCGAGGTCTGGGCACAGGTCGTCGACCACGTCGAGCAGGCGAGCCGGCTCGCCCACGCCGCGGCCCTCCCGCCGCGCACCGAGGGGCTGTCCCGGTGTCGATCGTCGCGAGCCTGTTCACCATGCCCGGCGAGGCTGCTCGCACGGAGCGGTCGTGAAGCTCTCCGACTCCTGGGAAGCATTGCGCGACAAGGACTTCCGCTGGTTCTTCATCGCGCGCACGGTCTCCCGCACCGGCTCGTCGATGGCACCCGTCGCGCTGGCCTTCGCGGTGCTCGAGGTCGAGCAGACGGCGGTGGCGCTCGGTCTCGTGATGGCGGCGCGCACGACCGCGATGATCGTCTTCCTGCTGGTCGGCGGGGTCGTCTCCGACCGGTTCTCCCGGCGGGTCGTGCTGCAGGTGTCGCACGTGCTGACCGCGCTGACCCAGGGGGTCGTCGCCTGGCTGGTCATCACCGGCAACGCCACCGTCGCCTCGATCGTGGCCATCGAGGCGATCAACGGCGCGGTCACCGCCTTCACCATGCCGGCCATGCAGGGCCTGGTCCCGCAGCTGGTCCCGAACCGGTTGCTGCAGCAGGCCAACGCGCTGATGTCGTTCGCGATGCAGGGCACCACGGTCATCGGCCCGGCCCTCGTCGGGCTGATCGTCGCCGGCCCCGGAGCAGGCTGGGCGCTCGCGGTGGACGCGATGACGTACGCCATCGCCGTCCTGGCCCTCGCCCGCGTCACGATCCCCCCGGTCGCGCGGGCGACGACGAGCATGCTGCACGACCTGCGCGAGGGGTGGAGCGAGTTCACCTCCCGGCAGTGGCTGTGGGTCATCGTGCTCGCGTTCGGCTTCCTCAACGCGATCCATGTCGGTGCCTGGGTGGTGCTCGGTCCGTTCATCGCGACGCGGCACCCGGACCTGCTGGGCGAGCGCGGCTGGGGCCTGGTGCTGTCGGCCGAGGCGGTCGGCGCCGTGCTCATGACCGTGGTGCTCATGCGTGGCCAGCTGCGGCACCCGTTGCGCGCCGGGATGCTCGGCGTCTGCCTGGTGGTGCCTGCGCTGGTCATGCTGGGAGTCGCGCCCTCGGTCTGGCTGCTGCTGCCGGTCGCCTTCGCCGCCGGGATGGGCATGGAGGTCTTCGGCACCGGCTGGAACGTCGCGCTCATGGAGAACGTCCCGCAGCGGGCGCTGTCGCGCGTGGCGTCCTACGACGCGCTCGGCTCGTTCGTCGCGATGCCGGTGGGCGCCACGGTCTTCGGCTGGCTGGCCGCCGTGGCCGACCCGCGGTGGCTCGCGGTGATCAGCGGCGTGGCCTACCTGCTGATCAGCCTGGCGGCGCTCGCCGTGCCGAGCGTGTGGCGGCTCGGCCGTCGGCTGCCGGAACCTGCCGAGAGGGCGGCGGCGCCGGGCGTCTGACCTACTGGACGGCCACGCCGTACAGCCGGTCGCCGGCGTCGCCGAGGCCCGGCACGATGTAGCCGTTGTCGTCGAGCCGCTCGTCGATCGCCCCGGTCACGAGGGTGAACGGCACGTCCAGGTCGGCGAGCTCGCGCTCGACCGCCGCGATGCCCTCCGGGGCGCACAGCAGAGTGATCGCGGTGATGTCGTCGGCGCCGCGATCGACCAGGTAGCGCACCGACATCGCGAGCGTGCCTCCCGTCGCGAGCATCGGGTCGAGCACGTAGCACTGCCGTCCGGACAGGTCGTCGGGCAGCCGGTTGGCGTAGGTCACGGCCTCGAGCGTCTCCTCGTCGCGCGCCATGCCGAGGAAGCCGACCTCGGCGCTCGGCAGCAGCCGCACCATGCCCTCGAGCATGCCGAGGCCGGCGCGCAGGATCGGCACGATGAGCGGCTTGGGCGTCGACAGCTTGATGCCCTCGGCCGGCGCGACCGGCGTCTGGATGGTGAACGGCTCGACCCGCACCTCGCGCGTCGCCTCGTACGCCAGCAGCGTCATGAGCTCCTCGGTGAGCCGCCGGAAGGTCGGCGAGTCGGTCTCCTGCGCCCGCAGATAGGTGAGCTTGTGGGCGATGAGCGGGTGGTCGGCCACGATGACGCGCATGGGCCAGACTCTAGCCGTGAGCGACCTGCTGCCCGGCGCCCTCGCCGACCGCTACGCGGCCTGGATGACGGATGCCCTCGCCGAGGCGCGCGCGGCCCTCACCACCGGCGACGTGCCGGTCGGGGCGGTGGTGGTCGACGCCGACGGCGAGGTGGTCGGGGCGGGCCGCAACCGGCGTACGGCCGACGGCGACCCGCTCGCCCACGCCGAGGTGCTGGCGCTGCGGGCGGCGGCCGAGCGCCGCGGCGGCTGGCGGCTCGACGACTGCACGCTCGTGGTCACCCTGGAGCCGTGCGCGATGTGCGCCGGCGCGGTGGCCCAGGCGCGGCTGCAGCGGGTCGTGCTCGGGGCCTGGGACGCCAAGGCCGGGGCTGCCGGCAGCCGGTGGGATCTGTTGCGCGACACCAGAGCTCCGCACTGGGTCGAGGTCGTCGGGGGCGTGCGCCAGCAGGAGTGCGCCGCCCTGCTCACCGACTTCTTCCGCGCCCGCCGCCCCTGACCCACGCCCCCGCCCCGACGTACCCCCAACCCGGCATGAAACCGGGTTACGGCCGTTTGACCCTCATGCATTGAGGTCAAACGAACGAAACCCGGTTTCATGTGCAGGGGTTGTCCCACGGTGTGACCCAGATCTCGAAGAATGCTTGACCGCGTCCAGGCGCGGTCCTACCGTTCCGGTATTCGCAAGATATATTCCGCTAGACGGAATACATCTGACGCGAGGAGCCAGGACCGGCCGCGCCCCGCGGCCTGCAGGAGAGCAAGGAGTTCCCCATGGCCACCGACGTCCGCACCAGACCGGTCCACCCGGTCGACGAGGTGCTCCCTGCGCCCAAGCTCGCGATCTACGGCTTCCAGCACGTGCTCGCGTTCTACGCCGGCGCGGTGATCGTGCCGATCCTGCTGGCCAACGCGATCGGACTCAACACCCAGCAGCTGATCCACCTGATCAACGCCGACCTGCTCACCTGCGGCATCGCCTCGATCATCCAGTCGGTCGGCTTCTGGAAGGTCGGCGTGCGGCTGCCGCTGCTGCAGGGCGTGACCTTCACCGCCGTCTCGCCGATGATCGCGATCGGCCTCGCGGCCGGCGGGGGCACCGACGGTCTGCTCGTGATCTACGGCGCGGTCATCGTCGCCGGCCTCGCGACGTTCTTCGCCGCGCCCTACTTCAGCAAGCTGATCCGCTTCTTCCCGCCGGTGGTCACCGGCTCGGTCATCACCATCATCGGCATCGCGCTGCTGCCGGTCGCCGCGGGCGACGCGGTCGGCGGAGCCGGTGACTCGGCCGACCCCTCGAGCGGCAAGAACATGGCGTACGCCCTCGGCACCTTGTTCCTGATCGTCCTGATCCAGCGGGTGTTCAAGGGCTTCATGGCCACCGTCGCGGTGCTCATCGGACTGGTCAGCGGCACCGCGATCGCCTGGCTGCTCGGCGACGCGAAGTTCGACGCGATCGCCACCTCCGACTGGCTGGGCGTCACGACCCCGTTCTACTTCGGCTGGCCGAAGTTCTCCTTCGCGGCGATCGTCTCGATGCTCGTCGTCATGCTCATCACCGCGGTCGAGACCACCGGCGACGTGTTCGCCACCGGCGAGATCGTCAAGAAGCGGGTGGGCCGCGAGGATGTCGCACGCGCGCTGCGGGCCGACGGGCTGTCGACCACCATCGGCGGCGTCCTGAACTCCTTCCCCTACACCTGCTTCGCCGAGAACGTCGGCCTCGTGCGGCTGACCCGCGTCAAGAGCCGGTGGGTGGTCGCTTCGGCGGGCGTCTTCATGATCGTGCTGGGTCTGATCCCCAAGGCGGGAGCGCTCGTCGCCGGCATCCCCTACCCGGTGCTGGGCGGCGCGGCGCTCGCGATGTTCGCCACGGTCGCCGTCGTGGGCTTCCAGACCCTGTCGCGCGTCGACTTCCACGACCACCGCAACGTCGTCATCGTCGCGACCGCGGTCGGCCTGGCCATCTACGTCACGGTGCAGCCGGGCGTGGCGCAGGCGGTGCCCGACTGGGCCGAGATCCTGTTCGGATCGGGCATCACGCTCGGCAGCCTGACCGCGATCGTCCTCAACTTCGTCTTCCACCACATCGGCAAGGACATCGGTCCGGCCGTCGCGGGCGAGCCGGGCAACCTGATCCGCCTCGACCAGGTCAACGAGATGGAGCGCGAGGAGTTCGTCGCGACCTTCGGCGGGCTGTTCCAGGGGCCCGACTGGGTGGTCGAGCGGGCGTACGACCAGCGCCCGTTCAGCGACACCGGTGACCTGCGGCACGCGTTCCAGGAGGCGCTGTTCGCCGCCGACCCCGCGGAGCAGAACGAGCTGATCGCGGCCTACCCCGACCTCGGCGGACGCCAGGTGCAGGAGGGTGCGAGCGGGCCCGACTCGGCGCAGGAGCAGAGCGTGCACGGCCTGACCTACCTGCCCGAGGAGGAGCAGCTGGAGGTCGACCGGCTGACCGACGCCTACCGCGCGCGGTTCGACATGCCGCTGATCACCTGCGTGCGTGACGTGCAGGACGTCAAGGCGCTGGTCGCGCAGGGCTACGAGCGCCTCGACAACGCCCCGGTGCAGGAGCGCCAGACGGCCCTCATCGAGATCGCCAAGATCGCCGGCCACCGCTTCGACGTGCTGGTCGCCGACGCCAACCCGATCCACACCGCGCGGGCCCGGTGAACCCCGTGACCGCGACGCAGCAGGAGCGCATGATGGACAGCATGCAGGCCACCGTGAACGGCCAGGACGCGGACCTTTCCGGGGTCACGTCGCACACCAACGCCCTCGACTGGCTCCGGGCCCAGGGCCTCACCGGGTGCAAGGAGGGGTGCGCCGAGGGCGAGTGCGGCGCCTGCGCCGTGATGGTCGCCCGGCCCGACGGTGACGGCGGCACCCTCTGGACCTCGATCAACGCCTGCCTCATCCCGGCGGCCACGCTCGACGGCCAGGAGGTCGTCACCTCCGAGGGCCTCGACCGCGACGGCCGGCTGCACCCGGTGCAGGTCGAGATGGCCCAGCGCGGCGGGTCCCAGTGCGGTTACTGCACACCGGGATTCGTCTGCAGCATGGCCGCGGAGTTCTACCGCCCCGGCCGGGCCGAGAGCGACGAGCACGGCGCGGGGGACCACGAGCACGGGCCCAACGGGTTCGACCTGCACGCCCTGTCGGGCAACCTGTGCCGCTGCACCGGATACCGACCGATCCGCGACGCGGCGTACGCCCTGGGCAGTCCCGCCGACGACGACGCCCTGGCCGCGCGCGCCGGCTCGCCCGCGCCGGCCCCGGTCGCCACCCGGCTGGCCGGACCGGACGGCGAGTTCGTACGTCCGACAAGCCTGTCCGAGTGTCTCGACGTGCTCGCGGAGCGCGAGGACGCGCTGCTGGTCGCCGGGTCGACCGACTGGGGCGTCGACGCCAACCTCAAGGCGACGCGGGTGCCGCTGCTGGTCGCGGTCGACCGGCTCGCGGAGCTGCGCCGCGTCGAGGAGACCGACGAGGCATGGACGCTCGGCGCCGCGCTGACCCTGAGCGAGATCGAGCGGGCGCTTGGCGGCCGAATCCCGTTGCTGGCGCAGATGTTTCCGCAGTTCGCCTCTCGGCTCATCCGCAACGGCGCGACGATCGGCGGCAACCTCGGCACCGGTTCGCCGATCGGCGACACCCCGCCGGCGCTGCTCGCCCTGGACGCCGCACTGGTGCTCGCCTCGCGCGAGGGGAGCGGGAGGTGCCGCTGGCCGAGTACTTCACCGGATACCGCACCCACGTGCGCCGCAAGGACGAGCTGATCAAGGAGATCCGCATCCCCAAGCCGCTCGCCGGCACCACCGCGTTCCACAAGATCGCGAAGCGCCGGTTCGACGACATCTCTTCTGTCGCAGTCGGTTTCGCGCTCGAGATCGACGGCGGTGTGGTGCGCCGAGCCCGCATCGGGCTGGGTGGCGTCGCGGCGACGCCGCTGCGGGCGCGGGACACCGAACGCGCCCTCGAGGGGCGGCCGTGGACCCGCGAGACCGTGGTCAACGCGGCCAAGGTGATGGCCACCGAAGGAACCCCGATGGACGACCACCGGGCGTCGTCGCGCTACCGCGCGGCGATGCTCGGCACGGCGCTGCGCAAGCTCTATGCCGACGCCCCGTCCAGAGAAGAGGAATCAGCATGAGCTCCCTCTCCCAGCGACCCGACAACCCCGTCGTCGGCGTCGAGCTGCCACACGAGGCCGCGTCCCTGCACGTGACCGGCGCTGCCCTCTACACCGACGACCTGGTCGACCGCACGCCCGGCGCGCTGCACGCGTGGCCGGTGCAGTCGACGCAGGCGCACGCCCGCATCACCCGGCTCGACGTCGAGCCGGCACGCTCGGCGCCCGGCGTGGTGCGGGTGCTGACCGCCGAGGACGTGCCCGGCGTCAACGACGCCGGCGTGAAGCACGACGAGCCGCTGTTCCCCAGCGAGGTCATGTTCTTCGGCCACGCGATCTGCTGGGTGCTGGCCGAGACCCTCGAGGCGGCCCGCCAGGCCGCGGCGCTGGTCGAGGTCGACTACGAGCCGCTGCCCGCGCTGATCGACGTCAAGGAGGCCATCGACGCCGAGAGCTTCCAGGGCGGCCGGCCCAAGATGGAGCGCGGCGACGTCGACGCCGGCATCGAGCGGGCCAGCCACGTCTTCAGCGGCGAGTTCCAGTTCTCCGGGCAGGAGCACTTCTACCTCGAGACGCACGCCGCCCTCGCGCTGGTCGACGAGAACGGCCAGATCTTCGTGCAGAGCAGCACCCAGCACCCCAGCGAGACGCAGGAGATCGTCGCGCACGTGCTGGGCCTCGCCAGCCACGAGGTGACCGTGCAGTGCCTGCGCATGGGCGGCGGCTTCGGCGGCAAGGAGATGCAGCCGCACGGGTTCGCGGCCATCGCGGCCCTCGGCTCGACGCTGACCGGTCGCCCGGTCCGGTTGCGGCTCAACCGAACTCTCGACATGACCATGTCGGGCAAGCGGCACGGCTTCCACGCCGAGTGGCGGGTCGGCTTCGACGACGAGGGCCGCCTGCAGGCGCTCGACGCGACGCTCACCGCCGACGGCGGCTGGAGCCTCGACCTGTCCGAGCCGGTGCTCGCCCGGGCGCTGTGTCACATCGACAACGCCTACTGGATCCCCGACGTGCGGGTGAACGGGCGCATCGCCCAGACCCACAAGACCAGCCAGACCGCGTTCCGCGGGTTCGGCGGTCCGCAGGGCATGCTCGTCATCGAGGACATCCTCGGCCGCTGCGCGCCGATGCTCGGCATCGACGCCGAGACCCTGCGCCGGCGCAACTTCTACGCCGAGGGCCAGCCCACGCCGTACGGCCAGCCGGTGCAGCAGGCAGACCGGCTGCGCCGCACCTGGGACCAGGTGAAGGAGACCGGCGAGTGGACCGCGCGGGTCGCCGAGATCGAGGCGTTCAACGCCGAGCACGACGACGTCAAGCGCGGGCTGGCCATCACGCCGGTGAAGTTCGGGATCTCGTTCAACCTCACCGCCTTCAACCAGGCCGGGGCGCTGGTGCACGTCTACAAGGACGGCTCGGTGCTCATCAACCACGGCGGCACCGAGATGGGCCAGGGGCTGCACACCAAGATGCTGCAGGTCGCGGCCACCTCGCTCGGGGTGCCGCTGCAGACCGTGCGGCTCGCCCCCACCCGCACCGACAAGGTGCCCAACACCTCTGCCACTGCTGCGAGCTCGGGCGCCGACCTCAACGGCGGGGCGGTGAAGAACGCCTGCGAGCAGATCCGCGAGCGGCTCGCCCAGGTCGCCGCCCAGGAGCTCGGCGTGAGCGCCGCCGACATGCGCTTCGACGACGGGCGGGTCTTCGCGATCGGTCAGGAGGACAAGGCCGTCGAGTGGGCCGAGATCGTGCGCCGCGCCTACTTCCAGCGGGTGCAGCTGTGGGCCGCGGGGTTCTACCGCACCGAGGGGCTGCACTGGGACAGCACCGTCATGCAGGGCTCGCCGTTCAAGTACTTCGCGTACGGCTGCGCGGCCACCGAGGTCGAGGTCGACGGGTTCACCGGCGCCTACCGCACCCGCCGCGTCGACATCGTCCACGACGTCGGGGACAGCCTCTCGCCGCTGGTCGACATCGGGCAGGTCGAGGGCGGATTCGTCCAGGGCGCAGGGTGGCTCACGCTCGAGGACCTGCGCTGGGACGAGAGCGACCGACCCACCAGGGGGCGGCTGCTCACCCAGGCCGCGTCGACGTACAAGCTGCCGAGCTTCTCGGAGATGCCCGAGGTCTTCAACGTCGCGCTGCTCGAGCACGCGCACGAGGAAGGCGCCGTCTACGGGTCCAAGGCCGTCGGCGAGCCGCCGCTGATGCTGGCGTTCTCGGTGCGCGAGGCGCTGCGCCAGGCGTGCGCGGCGTTCGGGCCGGCCGGCACCAGCGTCGACCTCGCCTCGCCCGCGACGCCCGAGGCGGTCTTCTGGGCGCTCAGCGAGGCGCGCGAGGGCGGCCACCAGGCGCACCTGCAGCTCGACGACGGCGCGGTCTCCGACGTGCCCGAGCAGCGCCCGGCCGGCGCCACCGGCGCCCAGCCCGAGTCCGAGGCGGTGCTGGAGTCGTCCGGCACCCCGGCGCAGGTGTGACCGTGGACTGGCACCAGGCGATCGGCCGGTTGCGCGAGCAGCGCGAGCCGGCGGTGCTCGTGACGCTGTCGGAGGTGCGCGGCCACGCGCCGCGGCACGCCGGCGCGAAGATGGTGGTCTCGCCCGACCGGGTCTGGGACACCATCGGCGGCGGCAACCTCGAGGCCACGGCGGTCGAGCGGGCGCGCGCGATGCTGCGCGACGGCGCCACCGCACCCACCTCGATCTCGTTGCGGCTCAACGACAAGGCGCCCGCGGAGCACGGGCAGCAGTGCTGCGGCGGGGAGGTGACGATCCTGCTCGACCCGCTGCCGGTCGTGCCGGCCGTCGCGATCTTCGGGATGGGCCACGTGGGGTGGGAGCTCGCTCGCGTGCTCGACCGCCACCAGCTCGACCTGCACCTCGTCGACTCCCGCGCGGGACAGCTGACCGACGACCAGCTCACCGTGCTCGACGGGCCGGCTCACGTGCACGCCCACCACGCCCCGGTGCCCGAGCTGGTGCTCGGCCAGGTGCCCGCCGGCACCCACGTGCTGATCATGACCCACGACCACGGCGAGGACGCTGCGCTGTGCGACTCCGCGCTGCGCCACCCGCACCTGGGGTCGGTCGGCCTGATCGGCTCCAGCGCCAAGTGGCAGCGCTTCCGCAAGCGGCTGCTCGCCGAGGGGCACACCGCGGCCGACCTCGAGCGGATCACCACGCCCATCGGGCTGCCCGGTCTCGCCGGCAAGGAGCCCGCGGTCATCGCGGTGTCGGTCGCGGCGGCCGTGCTGCAGCAGGTGCAGGCCGAGCAGGCTCGCGAGGTGGAGGTCCGATGACCGTCTACCGAGGGTTCGTCGCCGACACGCCCGACGACCCGTTCACCGGTGCCCCGCTGCGCGCCGAGACCGACGTCGCGCTGCTCGTGCGCGATGGGGTGATCGTCGAACGTGGCTCTGCCGCAACGGTTCTCGCCGACAACCCCGGCGAAGACGTCGTCGACCTCGAGGGTGGCGTGCTCGTCCCGGGGATGGTCGACACCCACGTCCACCTGCCCCAGGTGCGCGCCATCGGCGGCCTCGGCATGCCGCTGCTCGACTGGCTCGAGCACCGCGCGCTCCCCGAGGAGGCGCGGCTCGCCGACGACGCCTACGCCAAGGGCGTCGCGACCGACTTCCTCGACGGGCTCGCGCGCGCCGGCACCACCAGCGCGCTGGTCTTCGGGGCGCACTTCTCCGGCGCGGTCGACGAGCTGTTCGCCCAGGCCGACGCGAGCGGGCTGCGCATCACCTCGGGCCTCGTGGTGTCCGACCGGATGCTGCGCGATGACCTGCACACGACGCCCGAGCGGGCGTACGCCGAGTCGGTCGAGCTGGCCCGCCGCTGGCACGGCCACGGCCGGCTGCGCTACGCCGTGACGCCGCGCTTCGCCCTGTCGACCACGCGCGAGATGCTCGACGCCTGCGAGCAGGTGGTGCGCGACGTCGAGGGGTCTGGTTCACCTCGCACCTCAACGAGAACCCCCGCGAGATCGAGACGGTCAACGAGCTGTTCGGCCCGGGCTACGACGACTACCTCGACTGCTACGACCAGCACGGTCTGCTGGGGGAGCGCTCGGTGCTCGCGCACGACGTGCACCCGACCGACCGCGAGCTGCAGCGGCTGGCCGCCACCGGCACCGTGATCAGCCACTGCCCGACGAGCAACGCCTCGCTCGGCAGCGGCCTGTTCCCGATGCGTCGCCACCTCGACGCCGGCGTACGTCTGGCGCTGGGTTCGGACGTGTGCGCCGGCACCGGATTCTCGCTGCTCAAGGAGGGCCTGCAGGCCTACTTCGCCCAGCAGCTGCTCGCCGGGGTGGGGGTGCCGCTGACCGCCGCGCACCTGCTCTGGCTCGCCACCCGCGCCGGCGCGCACGGGCTGGGGCTCGGCGACGAGGTGGGCGACCTGTCGGTCGGCAAGGCCTTCGACGCGGTCTGGGTGCGGCCCGCCGAGGGGAGCACCCTCGCCGTCAACCTGCAGCACGCCGTCGACGAACCCGACGCGGTCGCAAGGGTTTTCGCGCTCGGCACCCCGGGCGATGTCGCGCAGGTCTGGGTGGCGGGTTCGCCACTGCTGTGACGTGACCGCCCGCTCGCGGGCCAAGATGTGGTCATGGCAGACGACGCGACGACGCCGCTGTGGCGGGCTGCCCAGGCCTTCCGCGCCGCGACGCTGCTCTATGTCGCCGCGATCCAGGCCACCTCGGTCGACCAGTACTCCCGGCCGGTGCTCAGCTGGGTGCTCGTCGCGCTGCTGATCGTCTGGTCGGGCATTGCGGTGGTGGGGTTCACCCTCACCTCGCGCCGCCGGCAGCTGGTCGTCGCCGACCAGGCGCTGGCCGTCGGGTTCATGCTCAGCTCGTGGCTGGTCGCCGGGCCGGAGGTCTGGCGCACCCACCAGAGCCTGCCGACCACGCTGTGGGTGAGCAACGCCGTGCTGTCGATGGCGATCTGGCGTGGCCCCTGGTGGGGACTCGGCAGCGGGGTGCTGATGGGTCTGGTGTCGACGCTGGTCACCCGCGAGATCTCCAACCTGTGGGTCGACGCCGCCCTGCCGGTGCTCGCGGCGGTGGGCATCGCGCTGGGCCTGGCATCCTCGGCCGCCCGCCGCTCCCGCGCCGAGCTGGAGCGGGCCGTGCGCATCCAGGCCGCCACGGCCGAGCGCGAGCGGCTGGCGCGCGAGGTGCACGACAGCGTGCTGCAGGTGCTCGCGCTGATGCGCCGCCGCGGCGCGGGGGCCACCGGCGAGCTGCGCGAGCTGGCCGACCTCGCGGGTGAGCAGGAGCGGGCGCTGCGCACGCTGCTCGCCGACCGCCCGGCCGCGACCTCCGACACCGGGCTGCTCGACCTGCGCCGCGAGCTGCAGCGCGTCGTGCCCGCCGGCGTCGAGGTGTCCGCCCCGGCCGAGGCGGTGCGCGTGCCGCACGGCACCGGCGAGGCGCTGGTGGCCGCCGCGCACGCCGCGCTGACCAACGCCGAGCAGCACGCGGGCGAGGACGCCCGGGTCTTCGTGCTGCTGGAGGACCTCGGCGACGACGTCGTGGTCACCGTGCGCGACGACGGCCGCGGCATCACCGACGAGCGGCTCCGTGACGCCGAGCGCGAAGGCAGGATGGGCGTACGCCGGTCGATCGTCGGTCGGCTCGCCGACATCGGCGGGGAGGCCCGGCTGGAGACCGCCCCCGGCGAAGGAACCGAGTGGGAGCTGCGCGCGCCGCGCGACCCCGAGGCGAGGAGTGCACCATGACCGACCCCGTCGTCACCGTGATGGTCGTCGACGACCACCCGATGTGGCGCGACGGCGTGAGCCGCGACCTCGCCGAGGCCGGGTTCGACGTCGTGGCGACCGCCGACGGGGTGCGCACCGCGGCCGACCGCGCCGCCGCCACCCAGCCGCAGGTCGTGCTCATGGACATGCAGCTGACCGACGGCAACGGCGCCGAGGCGACGGCGGCGGTGCTCGAGGCTGCCGGCGCGGCCAACGTGCTCGTGCTGTCGGCCTCGTCCGAGCGCGACGACGTGCTCGAGGCGGTCAAGGCGGGCGCGAGCGGCTATCTCGTGAAGTCCGCGTCGGCCGACGAGCTGATCGCCGCCGTGCGCGCCACGGCGGACGGCCAGGCCGTCTTCACCCCGGGTCTGGCCGGGCTCGTGCTCGGCGAATACCGCCGCATGTCAACGGTTCCCGCCGACGACGGCCCGCCGCTGCCGACGCTCACCGAGCGGGAGACCGAGGTGCTGCGGCTGGTCGCCAAAGGGCTCACCGCCCGGCAGATCGGCACCCGCCTCGGGCTCAGCCACCGCACGGTCGAGAACCACGTGCAGTCGACGCTGCGCAAGCTGCAGCTGGCCAACCGGGTCGAGCTCGCCCGCTATGCCATCGAGCAGGGTCTGGACTGATCCACCCGGGCCGGGCCAGGGGTACGCCCCCTCGCCACCGCGCTGAAGTCCCCACCCGGGACGCGTGGTTCTACTCATGCCCGGCGCGCCTCGCGCCGGAAGTCTCGTGGGCATGAGCACTCCGATCTCTGACCCGAACGTCTTCGACCCCTTCGCGACCCCGCCTGCCGGCGGTCGCCCGCCCACCGGCGCCCCGTCCGCAGGTGGCCCGCCCCACGGTGGTCCACCTGTCGGTGGCCCGCCTCCGGCCCCGCCCGAGCCCCGCGTCCCGTGGTGGCAGCGCGACGGCGTCGTCAGTCGCCTCCTCGTCGGCACCGGCGTCGCCGTGACGCTCGTCGGCGTCGTGCTGTTGCTGGTCATCGCCGCGCAGAACGGCTTGCTCGGGCCGCAGGTGCGGGTCGCCGGCGGCGCACTGCTGTCGGCGGCGCTCGTCGCGGCGGGCGTGCGCGTGATGGACCGGCCGGGCGGCCGCCTCGGCGGCACGGCCCTCATGGGCACGGGCGCGGCCGGGCTCTACCTCGTCATCCTCGCGATGACCACGTTCTACGACTGGCTCCCGACCGTCGCTGGTCTCGCGCTCGCCCTGGGTGTCGTCGTCGGTGGCGCCGCCGCCGCGATGCACTGGCGGGTGCAGATGCTCGCCGTCGTGGTCAACCTCGGCTGCGCGATGCTCGCGCCGGCGCTGACCGGTGGGGCCAACGCCACCCTGGTCGCCTTCCTCGTCGTGTTCGCCCTCGTCGGGGCGGTCCCCGAGCTGCGCCACCAGTGGTCCTGGCTCGCCCCGGTGCGCACGGTGCCCGCGGTCTTCGCCGCGATGGCGGCGATCCCGTCGGGTCGGCTCGCGGCGGCCGAGCTGGTCGCGTCTTCGGTGATCCTGCTGGTCGGTCTCGGCACCGGGCTGGTCGCGGCCCGCACCCGGCCGCACGACGTGCTGGCCCTCGGCACCATGGCGATCGCGTACGTCCCCGCCCTGCTCACCGGCGCGCGTCTCGACCTGCCGCTCGCCGCGGTCTGGTGCGTGGCGATCTCGGTCGGGTCCGTGGCCGCGGGCGTGCTGGCCCGGCCGCTGGCCCGCCCCGCGCAGTCGACCCTGCTGGGGCTGGCCGCGCTGAGCCTGCTCGAGGCGACCTCGCTGCTCACCATCGAGCTCGACTCCGCGCTGCCGGTGCTGCTGCTCGCGATCGTGCTGCTCGCGGCCGACCTGACCCGCCCCGACCTGGTGGCCCAGGTGGGCGGCCAGACGGTCCTGCTCGTGGGCGTGCTGCTGCTCGGCGTGACCGCGCCGGTCGACGTGCTGGCGCTGGAGTCGCGCGCGGTGAGCGACCTGGGCGCAGCGGTCGTGCTGTCCGGTCTGGTCGCCCTCGTCGCGGCGGTGCTCGGTGGGCTGTCGGCCTGGCGGTCGCGCGAGCTCGCGGAGCTGCGCGGCACCATCGTCGGCTTCGACGTCGTGGCCGGTCTCTACGCCGCGTCGGCCGCGTTCATCGCGCTCGGCCTGCAGATCCTGCCCGGCACCGACGGGTTCGCGCTCGGTCACTTCCTCGCCACCGCCGCGTGGACGGCCACCGGCTTCGGCGCCCTGCAGGTGGGGCTGCACCGCCCGGCGTACGCCCGCGTCGCCCTCACCGCCGGCCTCGCCCTCGTTGCCGCGGCGCTCAGCAAGCTGTTCCTCTTCGACCTGGCCGCGCTGAGCGGTCTGGCCCGGGCCGGTGCCTTCCTCGTCGTCGGGGTGGCGCTGCTGGTGGCCGGCACCCGCTACGCGCGCAGCTTCGCCGACCGCGACCAGTCGCACGAGGGGTCGCCCGGGACCGCCTGACCCCGCGAAGGGAGTGCTCACTCGCGGATCAGGCCGCGCGGACCACGCGCACGGGAAGGCCGTCGGGCTCAGGGGGCCCGACGGCCTTGTCGTGCGCGAAGCCCTTCCCGCCCTACCTACCCCCGCGTAACATGTCGGCAACCCAGTGCGAGGAGACCTCATGACCACGCTGCACCACACGCGACAGGGGAGCGGCGAGCCCGTCGTGCTGATCCACGGGATCGGCCACCACGGACCCGCCTGGGGCGAGGTGACCGACCTGCTGGCACAGACGAACGACGTCGTCGTCGTCGACCTGCCGGGGCACGGCCGCTCGCCCGCGCCGACCAAGCCCCAGTCGTACGCCGTCGACAGCGTGCTCGACCAGCTCGAGGGGCTGTTCGCCGACCTCGGCCTCGGGCGGCCGCACGTCGTCGGCAACTCCCTCGGCGGCTACTTCGCGCTCGGTCTCGCCGGGCGCGGCTCGGTGGCGACGGCGACCGCGCTGTCGCCCGCGTCGTTCTGGACCGCGCTGGAGCTGTACGGCATCACCGGGCCGCAGCTGCTGACGATGAAGTTCTCGACCTACAGCCCGGAGCCGGTGCTCAAGCTGTTCGCCGACCGCGAGCCGCTGCGCAAGCTCTCGATGGCCTCGCTCTACGCCCACCCCGAGCGGCTCACGCCGGAGCGGGCGCTCGCCGACAGCCTGAACCTGCGGCGCTCGAAGGGGTTCTGGCCGTTCTTCGTGCGCGCCGCGACGCGGCCGCTGAAGCGCGAGACGCCGAAGGTGCCGGTGACGATCGGCTGGGGCGACAAGGACCGGCTGCTCATCCCCAAGCAGGCCCGCCGCGCCGCCGAGAAGCTGCCGACCGCCCGCATCGAGACGCTGCCCGGCTGCGGCCACGTGCCGATGCTCGACGACCCGCAGGCGGTGGTCGACCTGGTGCGCTCGACGATCACGGCGGTCGAGCGCACGCCGGCTGCGGTCACCGCGTGACGAACAGGTAGACCCGCACCGGCGGGCCGTGGCTGCGCGAGACCACGAAGCTGGCCTCGCGGGTGCCGGGGGCCACCGCGATGGTGGGGTCCTCGCTGAGCACCACGTGCACGGCGTTCGGGGGCGCGTTGCGGGTGCGCCTGGCCTGGTCGTCCTCGGGGTTGGGCCACCAGGTGTCGAAGTAGACGGCGCGGTTGCCCGCCACCAGGTCCGCCGTGACCGCCGGGGCGAGGCCGCCGAAGGCGGTCGTGCCGATGCCGCGGACGACGACGGCGCGGTCGGCGGGGTGGTCGGCGAGCACCGCCCGCACCTGCTGCACGGCGGTGCGGCCCGCCACCACGTCGCGGTTGTCCTCGCCCGACGGGCCGCGCTCGAACAGGCTGGTGGGGATCAGCGCGGCCGCGACCAGACCGAGGACCACCGCAGCAACGGCGACGCGCCCGGCATGACGAGTCCTGTTGCGCAGCAACCGGATTCCTGCCCACCCCGCGACTGCGACGGCCATCAGGGCGGCGGGCAGATAGATGTCGAGGTACATCAGCTGCAGCGGCGCATAGCTGCGTGCGCCGAGCAGGAGCACCGCCACGGCCGGCACCAGAGCCACCAGCGCAGCCGCGGTGAGGGCGTCGCGCTCGCGGCGCGGGCGGCGTACGAGCCGGGGCAGGTGCCGCAGGCACAGCGCGCACCCGGCGAGGGCGGTGACCGTGAGCGCCAGCTGCAGCGGCGACGCCGAGACCGGCAGGCCCTGCCGACCGGGGACCGCCATGCGCGCGAGGTTTTCCAGGGCCAGCCCCCAGCCGACGGTGCCGGTGGCCGGCGGCTCGCGCAGCGTGGCCAGCTGGCTGAGGTTGTTCGGGCGATAGGTCAGGGTGTCGACGAGCGGGGGCAGCCAGCAGACGACGGTGAGGCCCGCGGCGACCCAGCCGGGACGCTTCCACACCGGCCGGGTGGGCGCCCGGTGATAGCCGGGCACCGGCCAGACCGACCCGCGCGCCCGGCGCCAGCGCACCAGGCCGACGACCGCGAGCACCGCCGTCAGCAGGCCCATCACGGGCAGGCCGACGATGTGCGCCTGAGCGGCATAGCTGGCGACGACGACATAGACCGGCAGGGCCGCGAGCTGCCCGAGCAGCAGCCGCCAGGCCAGCATGAGAGCGGCCAGCGTGCCGAGGATCGGCGCCCACAGGTTCCACGGGTGCACGAGCAGGTCGCCGAAGTACCGCTCCGTGGTCACGACCAGGACCGCCGCCACGGCGAGGCCCGGAAGCCGCCCGGCGGCCCACGCCGAGTGCAGCACGACGCCGATCAGCGCGACGTTCAGCAGCAGCACCCCCAGCAGCAGGCCCCACGGCTGCCAGCCGCTGAGGGCGTACGCCGGGGCGAGGAGGTAGAACTGCAGCGGCCCTGGGTGGTGGGCGTAGGTCTGGGGGTCGAGCAGGCTGCTGGTCGAGCGCATCCCGAGCAGTGGCGGGTGGGTGCTGAAGACGTCGTGCGTCTTGACCGCGAGCACCGCGTCGTCGCCCTGCGGGACCCACCCGTCGAGGACCAGCCGGGCGGTCCACCAGACCAGCGGCAGCGACAGCAGCGCGGTCGCGAGCAGCCAGGCCCGGTCGGTGAGCCCCTGGCCGCGGTCGAGGTCGCGGCTCACCGACAACCGTCCGGCGCGAGCGCTGATCGCCCTCACGGCACCCCCTCGTGCAGACCGTGCGCCCACCTCCCCGTGGGCATCTGCAATGTAGGGCCGGGCCGGGCGCCGCGCACGCCGATCGGTCAGAGTCGTGACCTGGTCCGACGGGTCACGCACCCCCGCCCTGTCGGACGCAGGATCGGCCGGTTTCGGCTCTCGGTCTGGCGGTGGTGGGCTACTGTCCGCCCATCTCGCCCAGGTGCCGCCGAGCACGGGCACGGCCGTGGAAGAAGGCAGTCATGCGCCGAGCACAGCTGATCGGAGCCGCGGCCGCGCTGTCGTGCGTCGCGGCTCTCGCCGTCTCGCAGCTGCCGCAGCGAGCAGCGGGATGGGCCGGCGGTGGCGCGAGCCAGACGTGCTCGGTCGTGATCGAGGGGACCCCGGGCCGGACGACGCTGGCCGGCGGCGGGAGCCTCACCCAGGTCAGGACGGCGAGCGGCATCGTGATCGCCACCGTCCGGGGCAAGGACGGATCGTCCACGACCTCAGGGGTCGCGGCCGGCGACACGATGGAGATCACGACGGGACCCGAAGGTGTCGGGGGGACGAGGTTGGAGGTCTCGGTCACCTCGACCGGCGACCCCGAGCGGGTCTCGGCGATCGGGCGGTCGCCGGTCGTGTCAGGAATGGCCGGTGGGCTGTCGTACGACGAGGCGGTGAAGCAGTCGGCGGACCTGCGCGCCCCTGGCGAGGACGTCCCGACCAGGGCCGAGGCCGAGGAGGCCCTGCGGCCGGTGGCGGCGCCGGAGCCCGCCGGAAAGCCGAGCGCAGCGGCGCGGCAGTCCGGGACCTGCTAGGCCCCCCGGCGGTCAGGGGCGGGCACCCGCGACCGCCTCGTCCGCCGGGTCGCCGGCCAGCGCGGCCCACAGGATGCGTTGTACGTCCTCCGGCGTGACGTCGCGGGGGTTGACGTACTCACCCCCGGCCACGTCGGGGCCGACGCGGTCGAGGTCGGCGGCGGTGACGCCGAGGTCGGCCAGCGAGCGGGGCGTGCCCCACGACCAGCCGGCCGCCTGGAGAGCCTCGGCGGCCGACTCGGCAGGGCCGCCGAGCGTCTGCGCGACGGCCTCCGCGGCCAGCGGGGCGGCCTGGAGGTTGTACGCCAGCACGTAGGGGATCAGGACGGCGTGCAGCTCGGCGTGCGGCAGGTCGAGCGCTCCACCGAGCCGGTGGCACAGGGCGTGGTGCAGGCCCATCCGGGTGTCCGCGAGCGTGGCGCCGCACAGCCACGCGCCGAACAGCGCCGCGCTGCGCGCCTCGAGGTCGTCCGGGTCGTCCACGACGACCGGCAGGGCCGACAGCAGCGCCCGGATCCCGCCCTGCGCGTGCAGGTCGGTCAGCCGCGTCCGG
Source organism: Barrientosiimonas endolithica (assembly GCF_030296655.1). Classification (NCBI taxonomy): domain Bacteria; kingdom Bacillati; phylum Actinomycetota; class Actinomycetes; order Micrococcales; family Dermacoccaceae; genus Barrientosiimonas; species Barrientosiimonas endolithica. The sequence continues at coordinate 160,295 of NZ_AP027735.1, forward strand.
TCGGGCGCGTAGCTGCCCTCGACGGCGTGGGCGATCGCGTTGAACCCGCTGCTCACCGACGTGCGCACCGGCAGCGACAGGGTCAGGGTGGGGTCGTAGACCACCGACACCGGGCGTACGCGCTCGTCCCGGCCGGTGCGCTTGACCCCGTCCTGGGTGAGCCCCCACACCGGCGTCATCTCCGACCCGGCGTACGTCGTCGGCACCGCCACGATCTTCGTATCCCTCTGCAGCGCAACGGCTTTGGCCAACGCGGTGCTGGAGCTGCCGCCCACCGCGACGACGATGCCGGCGCCGACGCGGTCGACCTCGCGCACGCCCTGCTCGACCGAATCGGGCGGTGCGTGCATCGCCGCGCCGGCGAGCACGGTGGCGCGTCCCGCGGGCAGCAGGTCGGCCGCGCGCTCGGCGAGACCGCGCTGACCGGGCGTGCTCACCACGAGCACCGGACCGTCACCGACCCGGTCGACCTCCTCGGCGAGCAGGTCGAGACTGCCGGGTCCGAACAGCACCCGGCGCACCTCGTCGACGACCTCCATGCGGTCGGGGCGGTCAGGACGCACGGGCGTGCTCCGGGGTCAGCACCAGCTCGATGCGGGCGTGCGGGAACGGCGTCGACAGGCCGTTCCGGGCCGCCTGCTCGCCGTCGTCGTCGGGCACGAACTCCTCGACCAGGTCGGGCGTGGCCGCGAAGACCGCGTCGGAGTCGAGATAGACGCTGCCCGCGACGAACAGGTGCGTCGTCAGCAGGGCGAAGCCCGGCGCGACGACCTGGAAGTGGATGTGGGCCGGACGGTTGGGGTGGCGCCCGGTCGCGGCGAGCAGCTCGCCCACCGGCCCGTCGGTCGGGATGGGGTAGTCGCTCGGCACGACGGTGACGAACCGGAACGACCCGTCGCCTTCGGTCGTGAAAAGCCCTCTGCCCTGGCCGATCTCGTCGCTCTCGCGCTGCACGTCGTAGTTGCCGTCGGTGTCCGACTGCCACGCGTCGACCAGCGCGCCTGCCACGGGTTCGCCGGTGACCGACAGCACCCGGCCGGTGACGAGCGCGCGCTCGCCGGGCACGCCCGCGCTGATGTCGTCGCCCTGCTCGCGCGGCGGCGACTCCACGAGGTGGAACGGCCCGAGGACCGTCTGCGGGGTGCCGCCCGGGGCGGCGTCGGCCTCCAGCTGCTCGACGAGCATCGACAGGCCCAGCACGTCCGACAGCAGCACGAACTCCTGGCGCAGGTCGTCGCAGGCCTGACCGGTGCGGGTGAGGAAGTCGACCACCTGCTCCCACTCCGCGTGCGTCAGGCGCACCTCGCGGGCGTAGTCGTGCAGGTGCTGCACCAGCGGGACCAGCAGCTCGCGCAGCCGGGGGTCGGTGCGCTCGGGGTCGAAGCTGTCCTGCACGCGGGCGGTCAGGTCGGAGTCGTCGGTCACGGGTGGAGCCTCCTGCACTGCGGGGTCGGTGCGCCGGCGTCGGGCCAGCACGCCGAACGTACGACCGGCGCGGGTGCCACGCTCGCCGCGCAGCGCGGCGACGCTCCGGATCGCGCGGTCGATGTGACCTCCGGCACAACGCGCGGCGCGATGCGGCCCGCGCCCGCGCATCGCGGATAGCGGGGGCGGCACCGGCGCCGTACGTTGCCGCGATCTTCGGGCCGAACCTGGCCCGGACCGATCCCACCGCAGGAGCAGCAATGGCCGATCTGACCACGACGACGAGCACGCCGTTCTGGCTCGCCGAGATGAGCAGCAGCGAGCTGGAGGAGCAGCTGACCGCCGACCCCTACGGCCTCTACGCCCGGCTGCGGCGCGACCACCCGATCGTGCGCGTCCCGCAGATGGGGGACGTGTGGTTCGTGACGAGGTACGACGACGTCAAGCAGGTGGGCTCCGACCGCTCCTTCCACGGGGCGTCGGACCTGGCGCACATGACGCTGTTCGAGGAGGGCAACGTGCTGTCGGCCGAGGGGGAGCCGCACCGTGAGCAGCGCGCGTTCATCGACCCGCAGCTGCGCAAGCGCAAGGTGGCGACCTACATCGACGACCTGGTGCGGCCGTACGCCCGGAAGCTGCTGGAGGACCTGCGCCCGGCCGGTCGCGCCGACATCGTCACGGAGTACCTCGAGCCGGTCAGTGTGCGCAGCCTCGGCGACCTGCTCGGGCTGGAGTCGGTCGACAGCCCGACCCTGCAGCGTTGGTTCCACGGGCTGAGCCAGGCGCTGGTCAACAAGTCGATCGACGAGAACGGTGAGCTGGTCAACAAGGCTGCGTTCGAGCACGCCGAGGGGGTCAAGGAGGAGATCCGGGCGACGGTCGGGCCGATCATCGACCGGGTCACCGCGACGCCCGACGAGTCGAGCATGTCGCACTGGGTGCACGACGCGACGAAGGGCAACCCGCGCACGGCCGACCAGCTGTGGCCGACGCTGTACGTCGTGCTCCTCGGCGCGATGCAGGAGCCCGGGCACGGGGCGGCCAACACCCTGCTCGGTCTGTTCCAGAACCCCGACCAGCTCGAGCAGGTGCGCGGCGACCGGAGCCTGCTGCCGCAGGCCATCGAGGAGGGGCTGCGCTGGATCGCGCCGATCGGCATCTTCACCCGGCGCGCGACCGAGCCCACGGTGGTGGCCGGCGAGCCGATCGCCGTCGGCGACATCGTGTTCTGCTCGATGGGCTCGGCCAACCGCGACGAGTCGCGCTGGACCGACCCCGACCGGTTCGACATCGCCCGGCCCCCGCAGCCGCACCTGGCGTTCAGCGCCGGCGCGCACACCTGCGCCGGCAGCCACTTCGGCAAGGCCGTCGAGGAGATCGCTCTGGACGAGCTGTTCGACGCCTTCCCCGACCTGCGCCAGGACGAGGAGCAGGCCGAGTCGGTGCAGGGCTGGTTCTTCCGCGCCGTGCGCGGCCTGCCGGTGCGGTGGTGACGACGATGACCCAGCTGCTGAGCGAGAAGGCCGAGATGACCCAGACGACCGACGCCCCCGAGCAGACCCTGCAGCTGGAGATCGTGGCGGTCGACCGGCTCACCGACGACGTGGTGCAGCTGCGGCTGCGTGCCCCCGACGGGTCGCCGCTGCCGGCCTGGTCGCCGGGTGCCCACCTCGACCTCGTGCTCGAGGGGTCGGGCCGCGGCAGTACTCCCTGTGCTCCGACCCGACCAAGCCGGGGGAGTGGCGGGTCGCGGTGCTGCGCGAGCCCGACGGGAGAGGCGGGTCGGCGTACGTCCATGACCGGCTCGTCCCCGGACGGTCGGTGACCGTGCAGGGCCCGCGCAACCACTTCCGGCTCGTCGAGGCGCCGCACTACACGTTCGTCGCGGGCGGCATCGGCATCACGCCGCTGCTGCCGATGATCCGCCACGCCGAGCGTGCCGGGGTGCCGTGGCGCCTGCACTACGGCGGGCGCACCCGGGCGACGATGGCGTACGTCGACGAGCTGGTCGAGCGCTACGGCGACCGAATCTCGTTGTGCCCGCAGGAGACTCACGGTCTGCTCGATCTCGCCGGCATCCTCGCCGACGCGCCGGAGGGGTCCCGGGTCTACTGCTGCGGGCCGGAGCCGCTGCTGGCCGCGCTGGAGGGGGCGTGCGCCGAGCGCGAGCTGCCCACGCCGCACGTCGAGCGGTTCGCCCCGAAGGACCTCGGCGAGACGCACGACGTCGACTTCGAGGTCGAGCTGGAGAGCACGGGCGAGGTCGTCGCCGTCCCGGCCGGCTGCTCGGTGCTGGAGGCGCTGCGCCAGCACGGGCTGGACGTGCCGTCGTCGTGCCAGGAGGGCACGTGCGGCACCTGCGAGACAGGGGTGCTCGCCGGCACCGTCGACCACCGGGACAGCCTGCTCACGGAGCAGGAGCAGGAGGCGATGGACACGATGTTCATCTGCGTCTCGCGCAGCGCCGGCGAACGCCTGACGCTCGAGCTGTGAGTCCTTAGCATGGCGCCCATCGAGCCGCTGCCCCTCTCGCGCCACCTCCTGAGCCGGACCACCGACCTGGAGGAGTTCGGGGAGCGGCTCAACGCGGTCTACTACCCCGCGCGGCTGCGGGTGCGCGGCCGGCACGGCGGGCCGGCGGTGCTGCACGCGGTGCACGGCCCCGACCTGACCGCGGGCTACGTGCAGCCCGGGCGCGACGTGCAGGTGATCCCGGTGCGGGAGTCGACCACGGCCTTCCACATCAACTTCGCCCACCGTGGGCGGCTGCTCCCGACCACCGGCGACCTGGTCGTGCCCGTGGAGGGCACGGTCGCGTCGGTGCACAACCCCGGCAGCGAGCACGCGCTGCACCACTGGGAGCCGATGACCGGGGTCGTGGGCGTGAAGCTGTCGCAGCGCGTCGTGGAGGAGGAGCTGGAGAAGCTGCTGGGGGCGCCGCTCGAGGCGCCGCTGCGGTTCGAGCCGGTGCTCGACCTGGACAGCGCGGCCGGCCGCGGCTGGCTGGCGCTGGTGCGGCTCATCCTCACCGAGCTGGACGACCCGGCGGTGCTGCGCGACGAGCGCATCCGCGACCACTACGTGCGGACCCTGGCTGTCACGACGCTGACCGTGCAGCCGCAGAATTACAGCGAGGCGCTGCGGACGGGCGGCAGCCCCGCGATGCCGCGCACGCTGCGCAGGGCGGTCGACCACATCGAGCAGCACTTCGCGTCGCCGCTCACCGTGGGCGACATCGCGGCGGCGGGCGGCACCAGCGTGCGGCGGCTGCAGGAGGTGTTCCGCGAGCGCTTCGAGGTCACCCCCATGACCTACCTGCGCAACGTGCGCCTCGACCACGCCCGCGAGCTGCTGCGCGGCGGCCAGACCGAGGTCACCGAGGCCGCGCGGGCCAGCGGCCTGTCGCACCTGGGCCGGTTCGCCGCGGCCTATCAGGAGCGGTTCGGCGAGCTGCCGTCGCAGACCCGCCGCGGCTGACCGCGGCCCGGGTGGACACCCACCCGGAGAACGACGAAGCCCCGGGCGGAACCCGGGGCTTCGTGCTGGCGGTGGCGGAGGGATTTGAACCCTCGGTGGACTTGCGCCCACAAACGCTTTCGAGGCGTTCTCCTTAGGCCGCTCGGACACGCCACCGCCGAAGAGAGTACCTGAGGTGGGGCTGCGCGCCGAATCGGCTGCCCGGGGTGTCGCCGCCGTGGGGCGTCAGGCCGGGCGCGGGTCGGCGCGCACGAGCGTCTCGGCGGTGATCTCGCCGATCGACGTCACGCCCGAGAGCGCCATCGTGAGGTCGAGCTCGGCGCGGAACCCCTCCAGCACCTGCCGTACGCCCTCCGCACCTCCCAGCGCCAGGCCGTACACCCACGGCCGGCCGATGCACACCGCGTCGGCCCCGAGCGCCAAGGCCTTGAAAGCGTCTGCGGCGCAACGGATCCCGCTGTCGAACAGCACGGTGGTGCGGCCGCCGACGCGCTCGACGACAGCCGGCAGGGCATCGAGCGACCCGACCGCGCCGTCGACCTGGCGACCGCCGTGGTTGGACACGATCACCCCGGCCGCGCCGGCCCCGACCGCGAGCTCGGCGTCGTCGGGGTGCTGGATGCCCTTGACCAGCACCGGGAGCGACGTGCGTGACGTCAGCCACTGCAGGTTCTCCCAGGTGAGGTCCTGCCGCGAGAACAGGTCGAGGAAGGTCTCGACGGCGACCCGCGGCTCCAGCGAGCGCAGGTTGTCGACGGTGCGCCCGGGATAGGTCCGCGACAGCGTCGCGAGCGAGCGCACGGCACCCGGCCGGGGCCGCGGCAGCGGCTCGCCCGGCTCGGCCGGCGGGTTCGCGACCCGCTCGGCCACCCGCTCGCGGAAGACCGGGTCGGCGGTGTACTGCGCGATCCCCATGCCGCGCGCGAACGGCAGGTAGCCGAGGTCGAGGTCCTGCGTGCGCCAGCCGAGCAGCGTGGTGTCGAGCGTCACGACGATCGCCGAGCACCCGGCTCGCTCGGCCCGCCGCACGAAGCTCTCGACGAGCGCGTCGTCGCTGGACCAGTACAGCTGGTACCACCGCTCGTGGTCGCCCAGCTCCGCCGCGATCTGCTCGGTGCTGGCCGACGCCTGCGTCGAGACGATCATCGGCACCCCGGCGTCGCGGGCCCCGCGCGCGACGGCGAGGTCGTGCTCGCCGTGCACCATCTCGGCCACCCCGATGGGGCAGGTGAGGAAGGGTGACGGCAGCCGGCGCCCGAACAGCTCCACCGACTGGTCGCGCTCCCGGGTGTCGCGCATCATCCGCGGCACGATGCGCCACCGGTCGAACGCAGCCCGGTTCGCGCGCATGGTGTCGCCGTTGCCCGCGCCGCCGTCGACGTACGCCCTCGCGGTGGTGCTCATCGCCCGAACCGCCTTCTCCCGCAAGCGATCCGGGCTGAACGGGACGCCCGGTCGGTGCCCGAGGACCCCGCGCCGGTAGATGCGCGACTGCGCGTTGCGGCCGATGGATTCGCTCATGCCGGCCATCCAACCGGACCGGCGGCGGGGATGGGTGGGGCTAGCGAATCCGCTTGGCGATCAACGGATCCGGCTCGCCCAGGTCGGGGTGCAGGATCCGCGCGAGGGCCTCGACGCCGTCGGCGAGGCGCGGCCCGGGGCGGGCGAACGAGGCGTTGGCGTCGACCGCCCAGACCGGCACGTCGGGCGGCAGGTCGTCACCGGACAGCAGCTCGTCGGTGAGGGCGCTGGCCCGCGGCAGGTCGAACCCGCACGGGGCGACGACGATCGCCTCGGGCTCCGCCGCGGCCACGCTGCGCCAGCTGGTCGGGCGCGACCGGGCGCCCGCCTCGCCGAGCACGCTGCGCCCGCCCGCGACCGAGACCATCTCGGGCACCCAGTGGCCGGGGGCGTACGGCGGCTCGGTCCACTCCAGCACCATGCAGCCCGGCCGGCGCCGGCCGGCCACCGACTCGGCGACGGCGGCGGTGCGGGTGCGCAGCGCAGCGGTGAGCCGCTCGCCCTCGGAGCGCCGCCCCGCGGCGGCGGCGATGGTCGTCACCGACTCCCACACCTCGTCGAGGCGGTGCGGGTCGGCGGTCAGCACGTCGGCGGTGCAGCCGAGGAAGTCGAGCGCGTCGTGCACCTCCTCGACGTCGACCGCGCACACCGCGCACAGGTCCTGGGTGACCACCAGGTCGGCGGCGAGGCCGCGCAGCGCGGACCGGTCGAGGCGGTAGATGTCCTCACCGGCTCCGATGAGCCGGCGCACGGCCGCGTCGATCTCGGCCGGCGTGAGCCCCTCGGGCAGCGCGGAGGTGGACACGATGCGCGCGGCCTCGCGGGCGTGCGGCGGGCTGTCGCACTCGAAGGTCACGCCGACGACCTGCTCCCCGGCGCCGACGGCGTGCAGGATCTCGGTGGCCGAGGGGAGCAGGGAGACGATGCGCATCAGCAGCTCGCGCTGGGGGTCGGGGTCGCCGAGCGGCTCGGCACGGTCGGGAACTGCTCGCCGATCGCGACGTCGACGCTGGTGCCGGTGCGCCCGTCCTGGGTCATCGTCGCGCCGGGCAGCAGCGGCTTGAGGAACCGCTCGGCGTACGCCTGGCCGGCCGTGCCGTAACGGATCTCGCCGACGCCGGACAGCTTCTTCTTGTACGGGTCGTTGCCGACGGCGCCGACGGTGAAGTCGCGCGACTTCAGCGCGTCGGAGAAGTTGTCGGCCTCGCCCGAGCGGGTCGAGGAGTTGTAGACGTTGACGGTGAACCGCGACTCCGGCGGGGTCGTCGTCGGCGACGGGGTGCAGGTGGGGCTCGCCTCGGTGCTGCCGCCGCCGGCCATGCCGGTCCAGTAGGCGAGGGCGTACGCGAAGCCGCCCAGCACCAGCAGCGCCGCGACGATCAGCACCGTCACCGAGCGTCGTCGGCGACGCCGCCGCGCCCGCTCCAGCCCCGACATCGGGGGACGTCCGTGGCTCACAGCGCCAGCACCCGTGCGTGGATGACCGGCCGCTGCTCCAGGGCCGCGCGCAGCGCGCGGTGCAGACCGTCCTCGAGGTAGAGGTCGCCCTGCCACTCCACGACGTGGGCGAACAGGTCGCCGAAGAAGGTGGAGTCCTCGTCGAGCACCCGGTCCAGGTCGAGGGTGCGCTTGGTCGTGATCAGCTCGTCCAGGCGGACCATCCGCGGCGCGACGGGGCTCCAGTCGCGCGGGGTCGTTCGACCGTGGTCGGGGTACGGGCGCCCCTCGCCGACAGCCTTGAAGATCACGGCGGCCACTGTAGTTGGCGCTCCCGTGCGCACGCCCCGTGCCGCGCGTAGTGGCGGCTATCGTCGCCCTGTGACCGACGCGAGCAGCCAACTCGAGCAGATCAAGACCGGCTACACGTTCGAGGGCGGTGCGCTGACCCTCGGGGCGGCGGTCGTCGACGGGACGGCCGACGCCAGCGCGCAGGTACGCCTGCCGCTGGCCTCGATGAACCGGCACGGCCTGGTGGCCGGCGCCACCGGCACCGGCAAGACCAAGACGCTCCAACTCATGGCCGAGCAGCTCGCCGGGCAGGGCGTGCCGGTCTTCCTCGCCGACATCAAGGGCGACCTCTCGGGCCTGGCCACGGCCGGGGAGGGCAACGACAAGGTCTCGGCCCGCGCGAAGGAGGTCGGGCAGGACTGGGCGCCGACGGCGTACCCCGTGGAGTTCTTGTCGCTCGGCGGCCAGGGAAAGGGCGTCCCGATCCGGGCGACCATCACCTCCTTCGGCCCCACGCTGCTGAGCAAGGTGCTCGGCCTCAACGCCACCCAGGAGTCCAGCCTCGGCCTGGTGTTCCACTACGCCGACAAGAACGGCCTGGCGCTGCTGGACCTGAAGGACCTGCGCGCCGTCGTGCAGTTCCTCACCTCCGACGAGGGCAAGGCCGACCTGAAGGCCCTCGGCGGCCTGTCCAGCGCGACCGCCGGCGTGATCCTGCGCCAGCTCATCGCGTTCGCCGACCAGGGCGCCGACGCGTTCTTCGGCGAGCCGGAGTTCGACACCGCCGACCTGCTGCGCACCGGGCCCGACGGCAAGGGCGTGATCTCCTGCCTGGAGCTGCCGGCGGTCAAGGACAAGCCGCAGCTGTTCTCCACCTTCCTCATGTGGCTGCTCGCCGACCTGTTCGACGACCTGCCCGAGGTCGGCGACCCCGAGAAGCCCAAGCTGGTGTTCTTCTTCGACGAGGCGCACCTGCTGTTCAAGGACGCCTCCAAGCCGTTCCTGGACTCCATCGAGCAGACCGTGCGGCTCATCCGCTCCAAGGGCGTCGGCGTCTTCTTCGTCACCCAGACGCCCAAGGACGTGCCCGAGGGGGTGCTGGCTCAGCTCGGCAACCGGGTGCAGCACGCGCTGCGCGCGTTCACCCCCGACGACGCCAAGGCGCTCAAGGCGACCGTGCGCACCTACCCCACGACGGCGTACGACCTCGAGAAGCTGCTCACCGAGCTCGGCACCGGCGAGGCCGTGGTCACCGTCCTGTCCGAGGAGGGTGCGCCCACCCCGGTCGCGTGGACGCGGATGATCGCGCCGCAGTCGCTCATGGCGCCCTCGCCCGAGGCGACGGTCGACGCGGCGATCGCCGCCTCGCCGCTGGCGCCGAAGTACGCGCAGCCGCTGGACCGTGAGTCGGCGTACGAGAAGCTCGCCGGCAAGCTCGGTGGCGCGGCGGGGCAGGGGGCGCAGGCCGGGAAGCAGGCGGCGTCGGCGGACGGTGCGCCGGCGGGGCAGGGTGCGCCGGCCCCGGGCGGGCAGCCGCCCGCCGAGCCGGCCAAGGCGGACGACCCGGGCCTGGTCGAGCAGGTGGTGAAGTCCAGCGCGTTCCGCTCGGCGCTGCGCTCGGCCGGCACCGTCATCGGCCGCGAGATCACCCGCAGCATCTTCGGCACCGCGAAGCGCCGCCGCTGAACCGGCTCTGCCACCGAGTGGTCACACGTTGCGGGTGCTCGCCCCCGGGCACCAGCGACACGTGACCACTCAGCGCGTGCGGGCGCACGATTTAGAGCCGCGCCCCTCCCTCGGGTAGCCTGTCCGCCGCCTGGAGGATTCGCATAGTGGCCTAGTGCGCACGATTGGAAATCGTGTTGGGGATGAAACCCCTCGCGGGTTCAAATCCCGCATCCTCCGCCAGACGATCCGCCCCCGGGAGCTTGCGACCGGGGGCGTTGTCGTCTGGCGAGAGGTGCGGGATGCCGGGAGGAGCGGCTCGCCCGAGCGAGGGACGAGCGCGGGAGACCGCGACGGTTCCCGCATCCTCCGCCAGACGATCCGCCCCCGGGAGCTTGCGACCGGGGGCGTTGTCGTCTCGCTTTCCCGAGAGGGAGCCGGACGCCCGCGTCCACGCACGGAAACCTGTGTTGTCGCGCACAGGTCGGCGTGGCAACCTGCAGGCCCGAGCACTCGTCACACAATCGTGACTGGCGGCTCATCACGATGTTGCCGATCGGGGTCACACTGGAGACCGGTTCGACGCGACAGACAGGGTTGAGGGACATGCAGGGCGGTCTGCGCAAGATCACGCCGCTGGTGGGAGCGGTGCTCGCGGCGTCGTTGCTCGCCGGGTGCGGCGGCAGCGCCGAGGGCCGTCAGCCGACCCCGACCAAGACCTGCCCGGCCGAGGTGCCGGCGCCCACCGCCAAGATCGCGCCGAGCACGATCTATCTCAACGTCGTCAACGCCAGCTCCAAGGGCGGCCTCGCCGCGCAGACCTCGAAGCTCCTCGGCTGGCGCGGCTTCAAGGTGCTCGAGGTCTCCAACCAGTCGGTGATGGACGACCGCCCGGCGCCCAAGGCCGCCGAGATCCGCTACGGCAAGAGCGGCCGGCAGATCGCCCTCACCGTCGCCACCCAGGTGCAGAACCCGGTGCTGGTCGAGGACGACCGCACCGACCCCACGGTCGACCTGGTGCTCGGCGACTCGTTCGCGCTGGTGCCGGTCCCGCCGCCGCCGCCCTCGCAGGTGAAGGTCAACGTCTACAACACGACCTACCGCTCGGGGCTGTCCGGCGAGGTGTCCAAGCAGCTCGAGGCGCGCGGCTTCACGGTGCTGAGCAACGGCAACGACCCGAGCAAGAGCTTCCTGCCCGACGACGTGGCGCTCATCCGGCACGGCGAGCGCGGCGAGCCCAACGCGCGGCGGGTGGCGCTGCAGTTCAAGGGCGCCCGCCTGGTGCAGGACGGCCGCGAGGGCACCGACGTCGACGTCGCCCTCGGCAACAAGTACTCCCAGCTGGTGCCCGAGGCCCAGGCCACCCCGCCGCCGACCCCGAAGCCGAGTCGTCCGCCCGGCTGCTGAGGACGTACAGTAGGCGCCGGCCCCTCACGTGGCGGTACCTCTCCGAACTCCCCCAGGGCAGGAATGCAGCAAGGGTAGGTGAGCTCTTCCGGGTGCGTGGGGGTCCTTGCGTGCCTGTGGACCGGCACGGGACGGGTGTCACCGCGCCCGGTTATCGTCCTTGCGTGAGCACCGCCCTCTATCGCCGCTACCGCCCCGAGACGTTCCAGGACGTCATCGGCCAGGAGCACGTCACCGAGCCGCTGATGCAGGCGCTGCGGTCGGGCCGCATCGGCCACGCCTACCTGTTCAGCGGCCCGCGCGGGTGCGGCAAGACGACCAGCGCGCGCATCCTGGCGCGCTGCCTCAACTGTGCGAAGGGGCCGACGCCGACCCCGTGCGGCGAGTGCGAGTCGTGCGTAGCGCTGGCGCGCGGCGGGTCGGGGTCGGTCGACGTCATCGAGATCGACGCGGCCAGCCACGGCGGTGTCGACGACGCGCGTGACCTGCGCGAGCGGGCGTCCTACGGCCCGGCGCAGAGCCGCTACAAGATCTACATCATCGACGAGGCCCACATGGTCACGCCGCAGGGCTTCAACGCCCTGCTCAAGATCGTCGAGGAGCCGCCCGAGCACGTGAAGTTCGTCTTCGCGACGACCGAGCCCGAGAAGGTCATCGGGACGATCCGCTCGCGCACCCACCACTACCCGTTCCGGCTGCTGCCGCCCGGTCTGCTCGGCGACTACCTGCAGACCCTCTGCGACGCGGAGGGCGTGCCGGTCGAGCCGGGCGTGCTGTCGTTCGTCACGCGCGCCGGCGGCGGCTCCGCGCGTGACTCGCTGTCGGTGCTCGACCAGCTCATCGCCGGGTCGGGCGAGGAGGGGCTGACGTACGCCGGCGCGGCCGCGCTGCTCGGCTTCACCGACGGTGAGCTGCTCGACGCGATCATCGACGCCTTCGCCGCCCACGACGCCGCGGCGGTGTTCCGGCAGATCGACAAGGTCGTCGAGTCGGGTCACGACCCGCGCCGGTTCGTCGAGGACCTGCTGGAGCGGCTGCGCGACCTGATCGTCGTCTCGGCGGTGGCCGACGGCGCGGCCCAGGTGCTGCGGCACGTGCCCGAGGACCAGCTGGAGCGCATGCGGCAGCAGGCCGCGGCGTTCGGCCCCGGCACGCTGTCCCGCGCGGCCGACATCGCCAACGCCGGCCTCACCGAGATGACCGGCGCGACCGCGCCCCGCCTGCAGCTGGAGCTCATCGCGGCCCGCATCCTGCTCCCCGCCGCCTCCGGCGAGCAGGGGTACGCCGCCCGCCTGGACCGCCTCGAGCGCCGCCTGGACCTGGGTGGTGGGGATCAGCCGCAGGCTGGTCGGGGAGGCGGCGAGGAACGAGCCGTTGGCGATCACGCTGGTCGAGTAGGCGGCGAGGAACGAGCCGCCGTATCGAGACCACCGGCGCCGGGACGGACCGAGTCCGGCGAGGACGTACGTCGGGAGTCGGGTGCGCAGGCACCCTCGCCCGAGCCGGGTGGCTGGCCGGACGACGGGCCGGTCGAGCCCGCCGCGTCCGAGCGCCCTTCGCCGCCGGACCGCGCGCAGCTGGATCGCGAGGCGGCCTCAGGCCGACCGGGCGAGCCGGCCCAGGGGCAGGGGTGCCCCGCCTCCGACGAGCAGGGGCCGAGCGGGACCTCCAGCGATGCCTCCCGGTCGCCGGAGCCGAGCGCACCGACCGGGTCGGGCGGCCCGGGCGGTCAGGGGGACTCGGGTGGCCGGGGCGACTCGGCCTCGGCAGAGCCGGCCCCGGCCGCCGCGCCGCAGCGGACCCCGGGCTCGATCGACACCGACGCGATCCGCCGGGCCTGGCCCGACGTGCTCGACCGGATCTTCAAGATCAAGCGGGTCACCTGGACGCTGCTGAGCCAGCACGCCCAGGTGCTCGACTACGACGGCCAGCGGCTGCTGCTCGGCACCAGCACCCAGGGCCTCACCGACGCCTTCCGGCGCGGGCAGCACCCGGAGGTGGTGCGGCAGGCGCTGATCGAGGGCATCGGGGTCGACTGCCGCATCGAGGTGACCGTGCACGACGGTCCGCCGCCGCAGGGGCGCCCGGCCCCGGGTGACGGCGGACCTAGCGGCGGCTTCGGTGGCGGCCCCGAGCAGCCGTGGGGCGGTGGCAACCAGGGTGGTGGCAGCCCGGGCGGCGGGCCGCACGGTGGCGGTGGCGCCCCGGGCGGTCCCGACCAGGGCGGTAGCGGACCGTCGGCCGGCGGCTCCGCGCCCTCCGGGGCGCAGGGTCGCTCAGGCCCGGGCGGTGGTCCGGCCGGCCCGAATGCTGGTCCAGCCGCTGGCGGCCGAGGCGGTGGTCCGGCCGGCCCGAACGATGGTCCCGGCGCTGGCGGCCGGGGCGGCGGTCCCGGTGCGGCCGGCGGTGGCCCGGGTGGTCCGCAGCCGCCGCGCCAGGCGCCCGCCCCCGGTGGTTGGGACGCCGACTCCCGCGACAGCTGGAGCTCTCCGTCAGCCGCGCCGCCCGCGTGGGCGACCGACGAGGGCGACGGCGCAGGCGACGCTGCGGCCGGTCGGCCCGGCGACGGTCCGGGCGCCGCGAGCTCCGGCGGCCTGAGCTCCGGCGCGCCGGGCCGCCCAGGCGACGCCTCGGCACCCGGTGCACCGGGCGGCCCCGAGCAGGGCGGTTCCGCCGGCGGGCCGTCGGCTCCTGCACCGGCATCGCCGACCACCGGCCCGTCGATGGCCGAGACCGCGCGCCGGGAGGACGTGCAGCCTGCGCCCGCGCCGCCGGGAGCCTCGCCCGAGACGACCCGCACCCGGCCCCCGCAGCCCGACGACGACGCGGGGCCCGACGGCCCCGGCCCGGCGTCCGGCTCCCCGGCACCCGCGCCAGGTGCGCAGCCCACGCCAGGTGCGCAGCCCACACCGGGTGCGCAGCCCGACGCCGCCTCGCAGCCCTCGCCGCGCCGCCGGGCCGAGGCGGCCGCCAAGGCCCAGGCCGCGGCGGCGGCCGACCCGCGTCGGCCCGGCGCCGACGACAGCGCCGCCACCTACGACGACGAGAGCGTCGAGGACGCGGGTGCGGTGGGCGTACCCGTCATCCAGAGCGTCCTCGGCGGAACGGTCATTGCCGAGGAAGAGGACTGAGCGCCGCACTATCGTGAGTCCGTGCTCTACCTGACCTCCCGCAAGGTGCTCGCCCCGTCCTTGCGCGCGGTCTGGCGGCCCACCGTCGAAGGCACCCGCAACGTGCCGCGCACCGGCGGCGTGATCCTCGCGAGCAACCACCTGTCGTTCGTCGACAGCATCGTCATCCCCGCGTGCGCGCCGCGGCAGGTGTTCTTCCTGGCCAAGGCCGACTACTTCACCGGCACCGGGCTCAAGGGCGCCGCGATGCGTGCCTGGATGACCTCGATGGGCATGATCCCCGTCGAGCGCGACGACACCCGCGCCGCGCAGCGCTCGCTCGAGATCGCCCTGGAGGTGCTCAGCGAGGGCAAGGCGTTCGGCATCTACCCCGAGGGCACCCGCTCGCGCGACGGCCGGCTCTACCGCGGCCGCACGGGCGTCGCCTACCTCGCGCTCGAGGCCGGCGTGCCGGTCGTCCCCGTCGGGCTGCAGGGCACCCAGGACATCCAGCCGGTCGGATCCAACCGATTCCAGCGCGCCCACGCCACGGTCCGGTTCGGCGAACCGATGCACTTCACCGAGGCGTACGCCGGCGTCCCCGCCGGGCGGGCCCGGCGCGAGGTCACCGACCAGGTCATGGCGGCCATCCACGAGCTGACCGGGCAGCCGCTCGCCGACGGCTACAACGAGCACCCTCCCGCGCAGTGACCGCCCGCGCCGCGACGGCGAGCGTCGGCCCGAGGACGTAGGCTCGGGGCCGTGTACGAAGGCGTGGTCCAGGACCTCATCGACGAGCTGACCCGGCTGCCCGGCATCGGGCCGCGCGGTGCCCAGCGCATCGCCTTCCACCTGCTGCAGGCCGACCGCGACGACGTGCAGCGGCTCACCGAGGTGCTCACCGTCGTGCGCGAGAAGGTGCGCTTCTGCGAGCTGTGCTTCAACGTGGCCGAGGGCGAGCGCTGCCGCATCTGCCTCGACCCGCAGCGGGGCGACACCCAGCTGTGCGTGGTCGAGGACCCCAAGGACGTCAACGCGATCGAGCGCACCCACGAGTTCAAGGGCCGCTACCACGTGCTCGGCGGCGCGATCAGCCCGATCGACGGCGTGGGCCCCGACGACCTGCGCATCACCGAGCTGGTGTCGCGGCTGTCCGACGGGCGCATCACCGAGCTGATCATCGCGACCAACCCGAACCTGACGGGAGAGGCGACGGCGTCGTACCTCAACCGCCTGGTCGGGCCGATGGGGCTCACCGTGAGCCGGCTCGCGTCGGGCCTGCCGGTGGGCGGTGACCTGGAGTACGCCGACGAGGTGACCCTCGGGCGGGCGTTCGAAGGAAGGCGGATGATGCATGCCTGAGCAGCAGCCCGACGACCTCGGGGCGCTGGCCGCCGAGACCGCGGCCGACGTGCGCAGCTTCACCGCCGCGGTGCGTGAGCTCGCCGCGGGCGCAGCCCCCGACACGGCGATCCCGCTGCTCCTGCTGCTGGTCGCCCAGCTGCAGGTGACCGGCGCGCGGCTCGGCGCGATCCAGGACGTCGTGCCCGACGAGCGGTTCGAGCCCGACCCCGGCCCGGAGTCCGACCAGGACGCGCTGCGGGTGTCCCTGGCCAACCTGCTCGAGGGCATCGACGACTACTCCGACGTCGTCGACCCGCTCACCTCGCTGGAGCTGTCGCGCGCGGCGCTGTCCGACGACCTCGCCACGATCGTCGCGAGCCTCGAGCACGGCCTCGCCCACCACGACCGCGGCCGCCCGGTCGAGGCGATGTGGTGGTGGCAGTTCGGCTACCTGTCCGACTGGGGCACTCGGTCCTCGGCCGCGCTGCGCGTGCTGCAGACGATCCTCGGCCACCTGCGCCTCGACGCCGACGAGGACACCGTCGCCGAGGCGGAGTTCGACGCCCTGCACCCCTGACCGCCGGGACGGCCGAGCCGCGCGTCAGGCGAACTCCGGCATGACCTGCTCGGCCACCATCCGCAGCTGCGTGTCGACGTCGGCGACGCCGTCGATGTCGCGGCCCATGAAGGTCTTCACCAGGGTGGCGTCGGTGACGGCCAGGATCGCGTGGTTCACGCCCGCCGACTCGATGACCTTCAGCTTCTCGACGCACTCCTTCGGGCTGCCGGCGACCGACAGGGTCTCGCCGATCTCGGGGGTGGTCGCGTCGATCGAGCCGGCCAGGTCACCGGCGCCGAGGCGCTCGACGATCGGCTTCATCGCGGCCGGGTCGATGCCGTTGCGCTGCAGCTGCTCGTCGGGCATCGAGGAGGCGTAGAGCCCGACCATCGAGCGCGCGGCGTCCTTGGCGATCGCGGAGTCGTCGCCGGTCGCGAACACCACCCACGCGCCGATGTCGAGGTCCTGCACGTTCTTGCCGGCCCGCTCGGCCCCGATGGTCATGTGCTCGACCATGTAGTCGTAGGCCTCCTTGGTGTAGGACAGCGCGTGGTGGCAGCCGTCGGAGAACTCGGCCGCGGCCTCGAACGACTTCGGCCCGCGCATCGCGCCCATCTTCACCGGCACCCGCTCGGCCACCGGCCGGGCGAAGGTGAACAGGCCCTCGTAGTCGTAGAACTCCCCGTCGTACGTGATCGCGCCCTCGTCGAGGAGCGTCCGGATCACGTGCACGGCCTCCTTCACCCGGGTCAGCGGCTTCTGCTTGGACCAGTCCATGCCGTACTGCGCGAGCAGGCCGAAGTTGCCCGAGGACAGCACGACCTCGGCGCGCCCGCCGGTGAGCTCGTCGAGCGTGGCGGTGGCCTGCGCGATGAGGCTCGGCTCGCGCAGCACCACCGACGACACCGACGGCCCCATGCGGATGTTCTCGGTCTGCGCCGCGGCCGCCGCGAACAGCAGCCACAGGTCCTTGTGCCAGGTCTCGTCGGCGGCGTAGACGGCGTGGAAGCCGAGCTCGTCGGCGAGCTTGATCGAGGCGAGGGAGTCGGTGAGCGGGTAGTCGGGCAGCATCACGTAGCTGAACTTCATCGGTCAGTCCTTCGTGGGTGGGGTGGGTGGTGCCGTGCCCGCGGCGACGCGGGCGCTCGCGGTGGGGATGGCGTCGCCCGCGGGGGCGTCGCTGCGCAGGTCGGGCCGGCCGAGGAACAGGTAGAGCAGGCCGAGCCCGACGACGACGGCGGCGCCGAGCGCCACCACGTAGTTGTCGTACCAGGCGACGTCGGGCGTGCGCGGCCAGGCGATGTTGAGCATCGCGAGCACGCCGTACGCCAGTGCCAGCGCGTTGATCGGCAGCCCCCAGGCGCCGAGCCGGAACGGTCCGGACGGCTGCCAGCCGCGCAGCCGGGCGTGCAGCGCGGCCAGCACGACCATCTGGAAACCGAGGTAGATGCCCAGGGTCGCGAACGAGATGATCTTGGTCAGCGCGTCGGTCGACAGCGCCGACGTCAGCACGATCACCGCGGGCACCAGCGTCGCGACGACCATGGCGTAGGGCGGCACGTGCTGGCGCGGGAGGAACCGGCGCAGCACCGACGAGCCGACGATCATGCCGTCGCGGGCGTAGGAGTACATCAGCCGGCTGGCGGCGGCCATCAGGCTGAGCACGCAGGACAGGAACGACAGCAGCACCACGGCGAGCACGACGCGGGTGCCGGTGACGCCGAACGCCTGGTTGAGGATCGAGGTGACCGGGTCGGGGTCGTCCCCGCCGATGACGGCGGCGTAGTCCTCGACCGCGAGGATCAGCGACAGGCAGACGAACATCGCCGCGGCGCCACCGACGTAGATCGTCATCCGCATCGCCTTGGGGATGCGGCGGGTCGGGTCGGGCACCTCCTCGGCCACGTCGCCGCACGCCTCGAACCCGTAGTACTGGAAGATCCCGATGAGGCCGGCGGCGAGGAACGCCGACAGGTAGGAGCCCTCCGAGCCGGCGCCGAAGCTGTCGAACAGCACGCCGAGGCCGTGGTGCCGCTCGCTGAGCAGCAGCCAGCCGCCCACCACCAGCGCCCCGAGCAGCTCGGCGGAGAAGCCGATGATCGCGGCGTACCCCAGCCACCGGGTGCCCATCATGTTGATGGCGAAGGCGAGCGCGAGCAGGATCAGCGCGCAGGTGATGGTGGTGCCGGTGCCGGGCGTGAAGTCGAGCAGCTGCCCGAGGTAGGGCCCGGCGCCGTAGGCGACGCCGGCGATCGTGGCGAGCAGCGCGAACATGTAGACCCACCCGGTCAACCACGCCCAGCGCCTGCCCCACAGCCGCCTCGCCCACGGGTAGACGCCGCCGGCGACGGGGTACTGCGAGACGATCTCGCCGAAGATCAGCGCGACGAGGAACTGCCCGACGCCGACGATGACCAGCGACCAGAACATCGGCGGCCCGCCGGTGGCGAGCGACACCGCGAACAGCGTGTAGATGCCGACGACGGGGGACAGGTAGGTGAAGCCGAGGGCGAAGTTGGCCCACGGCGACATCTCGCGCCGGAACTCCGAGGTGTAGCCGAGCCGCGCGAGCGCGGCGTCGTCGCTCTCCTGCTCGGACGCCGAGGGGTCGGCGGTGCGGTCGGTCACGACGGGCGTACGCCGTCGTCGGGCTGGTCGGTCGAGCTCGCCTCGACCTCGTCGAGCAGCTCGGACCCGGTGACGACCCGGTCGGCGAAGTGCCGGTGCATCCAGGCCAGGTGGTCGTGCCGGGCGTTCATGATGCGCAGCGAGTCCCAGTTGGGGAACTCCTGCTGCAGCACCCAGCGCTCCATCAGCCGCGGGTCGACCTCGAACAGGTCCTCGTAGGTCGTCACGGCCACGTCGCTGACCGCGCGGGCGGGCGGCGGGGTCACCTGCTCGGCGCGCACGTAGCGCCCCGGGGTGGGGACCGGGCCGGTGGGGGTCTCCTCGGTCATCGCGCTCTCCTCTCGATGAGGCGATCAGGTGTCGCGCAGCTGCTGCAGCGCGGCCTCGGCGTCGCCGGCGTAGGCGAGGTCGAGGTGGTACTTCCCCGGGTTCATCACGTTGTGCGGGTCGAGCATCCGCTTCAGGTCGAGCATCACCTCGAAGCCGCGGCCGAGCTCGCTCGGTACCAGGTCGACCTCGCCCTCGCGGCAGGAGCCGTGGCAGGCGCTGATCGAGCCGCCGTGCTCGAGCGCGGCGCGCGCGATGTCGCGCTTGGCCTGCACCCACAGGGCCCACGCCTCGTCGTCGAGGCGCTGCTCCCAGATGCCCACGTCGATCTCGGTGAGGTAGTCGACGCCGGTGTCGGCGGAGGTGTAGGCGAACATCCCCCAGTCGTCGAACACGTCGGTCTTGCGCCGCAGGTCGGCGATGATCGCGTGCCAGGCCCGCGACACGGCGGGCAGCTGGGTGTAGTTGACCGCGGCGTCCTCGCAGTGCCACGACATCGGGACGACCTGGCCGGCCTTGGTCCGCCCGTGCAGCGGGGTGGCGTAGCGGTCGTGCCGGGCGGCCCAGTCGCCCTCGGAGATCTCGTCGCCGAGGTAGCGCGCGCCGTGCTCCTTCGCGATCCGGAACAGCCGCCGACCGGCCGGGCGCACCTCGTCCTCGTAGCCGTACATCACCGCGCAGACGAGCGCGCGCACGTCGGACGGTTGCGGGATGTACGCCTCGTCGTCGCGCCGCAGGTAGGCCACCTTGTACTCGTCGAACAGCACGGCGCCGGCGAAGGTGGCAACCCCGGCGCGGGCGAGCGCGCCGACGCAGCGGTAGGCGTCGTCGTAGTTGTCGAACGCCCAGAACGGCGACAGCTCCGCCTCGGGCTTGGGGTAGAGCTTCAGCGTGGCCCGGGTGGCGATGCCGAGCGTGCCCTGGTGGCCCATGAACAGGTGCTTGAGCTGGTAGCCGCTGGAGGACTTGGAGATCTGGCGACCGATGCCGTCGCCGACGTGGATCACGTCACCGGTCGGCAGCACGTGGTCGAAGGAGAGCACCAGGTCGCGGGTGTGGCCGTAGCGCGACCCGATCAGCGACCAGCCGGAGGTGCCGATGCGCCCGCCGACGAGCGAGCAGGGGTAGGACGCGGGGTCGTCGGGATAGATGAGGCCGTGCCTGCCGAGCTGCTCGTTGAGCTTGAGCATGTTGATGCCGGTGCCGACGGTGACGGTGCGGTTGTCCAGGTCGAGCTCGTGCACCTGGTTGAGCCGCTTGACGTCGACCACGATGCCGCCGTGCAGCGGCACCGCGCCGTCGGTGAGCCCGGTGCCGCCGTCGCGCGGGACCACGGGCACGCGCAGCTCGTTGGCGATGCGCACCACGGCCGCCACCTCGTCGGTGGACTCGGGCAGCACCGCCAGGTCGGGCAGCCGCTCGCGCCAGCGGTGCACGGGGAACGGTGCGGGCACCCGCGCCCGGTTGAGCCGGTCGGTCTTGGAGGTGAGCACCTGGTCCTCGCGCAGCACCGTGCGCAGCCGGTCGGCGACGGTGTCGACCTGGTCGGTGCTGAGCCGCTCGGGCGTGAGGGTCATCGGTCGGCCCCCGGCTGCCGCCGACGGTGATGCCGAGCGACTCGGCGAGCAGCTCGTGGATGTCGACCACGTCGATCGCCTCGGCCTCGCCCGCGGCGGTGAGCGGCCGCTCCGACCACGGGCAGGCGCTGACCAGCGTGTCGACCGGCGCGTCGAGCGCCTTGGCCTTCTCGATGCGCGAGGCGCTGATCGCCGCGGTGAGCTCGGGCTTCTCGATCGGCAGCCCGCCGCCCCCGCCGGAGCAGTACGACCACTGGGTCACCCGGTCGACGTCCTCGAACGTCAGCCCCGGGATCGAGCGCAGGATCTCGCGCGGCTCGGCCCAGATGCCCTTGCGCTTGTTGAGCCGGCACGGGTCGTGGTACGTGATCGTGCGCTCCACCGGGACGCTCGGCGTGAGCCGGCCCTCGCGGATCAGCTCGGCGAACAGCTCGACGACGAGCACCACCTCGATGTCGTAGTCGTCGCCGAAGTACTTCGGGTAGTCCTCGGTGAAGCTGATGTAGTCGTGCGGGTCGAGCACGAGCACGCGCGTGGTGCCGGTGGAGCGCCAGTTGTCGAGGTTGTGCTGGGCGAACCGCTTGGCCTGGTCGACGTAGCCCATCTCGGCGGCCGGGCCGCCGCAGCACCACTGCTCGCCCATCAGCCCGAACTCGACCCCGGCCTGCTGCAGGATCTGCGCGACCGCCCGCGGGACCGACGTGCGGTAGAACGCCGCCTCGCAGTCGACGAACAGGATCGTGTCGCCGCCGATCGGGATGTCGAGGCCGTCGGCCCAGTCGCGCACCTTGTCCTGGCTGACCCCCTCGGCCCCGAGCACCGGCTCGTGGGTGCGCTCGTCGGTGCGGGCGTTCCAGCTGCGCCACTCGGGCTGGTGCACCCCCTCGTCGACGGCGAGCGCGCGCACGGCCTTGACCACGTCGACCGTGCGGGTGCGGAAGCGATAGAAGTCGCCGGTGAAAAGCGTGTTGGGACAACGCAGCTCGCACGCGCCGCACTGCGTGCAGTTGACGTAGTCGGACGCGACGTCGGCGACCTCGAGCTCGCCCTTCTCCATCGCCACGACGTTGGCGTGGAAGGCGGTCGGGGTCCACGACTCGTTGCGCGTCACCTGCATGACCGGGCAGACCTCGCGGCAGAACTTGTGGCCCGAGGAGAAGCAGTTGTACGACGCGTTGTGCCACTCCTCGACGAACTCGCGGGTGCGCGGGTCGGGCAGGTCGACCGGTTCGGGACCGGCCACGGTGTCGGGCATCTCGGCCAGCGCCGGGTCCTGGTCGCGCATGCCGGGCGTGAACGGCGCATCGAGCGCGTCGCCGCCGGGGCGGGGCTGGATCTGGGTCATCGGCACTCCCTTGTGCGTGTGATGCAGATCACGAACCCTTGAAAACATATGGGACCATAGGTCTAGGGGCAAGCGGTTCGTCCAGATCGGCCGGCGCGGGGGCCGGTGGGCGGGGTTAGCCTCGCCAGGCGACGGAAGGAGACCGGGTGCGCGTCCCGATCGGCGATGCCCGCAAGGCGGTGTTCGGCCCGCTCGACGACGGGGCCGGACGCAGCGCCGCGGTCGTGCGACGCCTCGGCAGCGCGATCGCGCTCGGCATCGTCGAGGACGGCGAGCGGCTGCCCTCGGAGGCGCGGCTGGCCGAGTCGCTGGGCGTCGCGACGGTCACCCTGCGCGAGGCCCTGGCCGAGCTGCGCTCGCGCGGGCTCGTCGACACCCGGCGCGGGCGGGGCGGCGGCAACTTCGTGCGGGCCGACGAGACCGCCCTGGCCGAGCTGGCCCGGGGCCGCCTCGAGGAGCTCGGCACGGCCGACCTGCGCGAGCTCGGCGACGTGCGGGCCGCGGTGTCGGGCACCGCGGCCCGGCTGGGGGCGGCGCGCGCGAGCGACGCCCAGCTCGACCGGCTCGAGGAGCTCATCGACCGGGTCGGGCAGGCCGAGACCGCCACCGCCCAGCTGCGCGCCGAGGGGCGCTTCCACATCGCGCTGGCCTCGGCCGCCCAGTCGGTGCGCCTCGCCATGCAGGAGATCGAGCTGCAGACCGAGCTCGGCCAGGTCGCCTGGGGCGTCAGCCGCTCCCCGGGCCAGCTGCGCACCGACCTGCGGGCGCACCGGGCGACGGTCGCGGCCATGCGCGAGCGGGACGGGGAGCGGGCACGCGCCCTGGTGGAGCGTCAGATCGGCGTGCTGACGCGGCGGCTCGTCGACGCCCACGTCGCGCTCACCCGGGCCGGGCGGTCGGGCGACGCCGGCGAGCAGGTCGGGTGAGCCCGTGACGCGCGCACCCGGCACCGACGTACGCCGTCGCGGACGCGTCGACGCGGCCGCCGTCATCCGCGCGGCCGTCGCCGACGTCTTCGGCACCATCGGCGAGCTGGGCCGCCGCCTGCGCGACACCCACGCCGCGGCCCGGGAGCGCGGCGAGCCGTGGCGGGCGAGCGACGTGGCCGCGCTGCGCGAACCGGTCGTCGAGCTGCTGGCGGCTCCCGGCGCCGTGCCGGTCGGGATGGGCGCGATCCTGGCTCCCGACGTGCTGGCCGACGCGCCGCTGCAGCTGGAGTGGTGGCAGGTGCCGGCCGGGGCCGCCCGCCCGACCCGGCTCGAGGTCGACCTGAACCCCTCGAGCCTGGGGTTCTACGACTACCTCGCCGCCGAGTGGTTCGACGTGCCGCTGCGCACCGGGCGGCGGCACGTGGTGGGCCCCTACGTCGACGTGCACGGCACCGACCTCTACGTGCTCACCCTCACCGAGCCGGTGCACGTCGACGGCGAGTTCGTCGGTGTGGTGGGCGCCGACGTGCCGAGCGCGCGGCTGGAGGGGATGCTCCTCCCGCGGCTCGGCGACCCCTCGGACCAGGTGCTGGTGCTCGACGACGACGGGCGCGTCGTGCTCTCGACCAGCGGCCGCTGGCTGGTCGGCTCGCTCGTCCAGCGCGCACCGGCGCGGTGGGCGCACCAGCGCCTGCTCGACCTGCCGTGGACGGTGCTGACGCCGGGCGGTCTCGATACGCCGCTCGGCTAGCGCCTCGCGGCTACTCGACCAGCGCGGGGAGGCGGGTTCGGCATGTGGGCGAGGCGTCTTGGCCGGTGGACGCTTCGTAGACTGGAGGCTCCGCCAGCCGCAGCAGCGAGAGTGAACCGTGAGTCTGATCGTCCAGAAGTACGGCGGGTCGTCCCTGTCCGACGCCGACAGCATCAAGCGTGTCGCCCGCCGGATCGTCGACACCCGCAAGGCCGGCAACTCGGTGTGCGTCGTGGTCTCGGCGATGGGCGACACGACCGACGAGCTGCTCGACCTCGCCAGCGAGGTCAGCCCCGCGCCGCCCGAGCGCGAGATGGACATGCTGCTCACCGCCGGCGAGCGGATGTCGATGGCGCTGGTGAGCATGGCCATCGCCAACCTGGGCGACTCCGCGCGCAGCTTCACCGGCTCGCAGGCCGGGGTGATCACCGACGACACGCACGGCAAGGCGCGGATCATCGACGTCACGCCGGGCCGGATCCAGGGCGCGCTCGACGCCGGCCACATCGTGATCGTGGCGGGGTTCCAGGGCGTCAGCCAGGGCACCAAGGAGATCACGACGCTCGGCCGCGGCGGCTCCGACACCACGGCGGTCGCGCTCGCGGCCGCGCTCGGCGCCGACGTGTGCGAGATCTACACCGACGTCGACGGCATCTTCACCGCCGACCCGCGCATCGTGCCGACCGCGCGCAAGGTCGACCGCATCTCCAACGAGGAGATGCAGGAGATGGCCGCCTCCGGCGCGAAGGTGCTGATGCTGCGCTGCGTCGAGTACGCCCGCCGCTTCGACCTGCCGATCCACGTGCGGTCCTCGTTCAGCCAGCACCAGGGCACCTGGGTGGTGCCGCCTTCCGATTCCGAAGGAGACCAGATGGAAGCGCCGATCATCGCCGGGGTCGCCCACGACCGCAGCGAGGCCAAGATCACGGTGGTCGGCGTCGCCGACTCGCCCGGCAAGGCGGCCCAGGTCTTCAACGCCGTCGCCGCGGCCCAGATCAACATCGACATGATCGTGCAGAACGTCTCGGCGGCGCAGACCGGCAAGACCGACATCTCCTTCACCTGCCCCAAGGACGACGCGCAGCGCGCCGTGCAGACGCTGCAGGCCGCCAAGCCCGAGATCGGGTTCGACTCGCTGCAGTTCGACGACCAGATCGGCAAGCTGTCGCTGGTCGGCTCGGGCATGCGCAGCCACCCCGGCGTCAGCGCCACCCTGTTCCAAGCGCTCGCCGACGCCGGCATCAACATCGAGATGATCTCGACCTCGGAGATCCGGGTCTCGGTCGTCACCCGTGACGACCAGCTCGACGAGGCCGTGCGCGCGGTGCACTCCGCGTTCGGGCTCGACTCCACCGAGGGCGAGGCCGTGGTCTACGGAGGGACCGGACGATGAGCACCACCACCAGCACCGTCAACGTCGGCGTCGTGGGCGCCACCGGCCAGGTCGGCGCCGTCGTGCTGCGCCTGCTCGACGAGCGCGACTTCCCGGTCGGCGACCTGCGCCTGTTCGCCTCGGCCCGCTCGGCCGGCAAGACCGTCACCTGGCGCGACCGCGAGATCACGGTCGAGGACGCCGACACGGCCGACCCGAGCGGCCTGGACATCGCGATCTTCTCTGCGGGCGGGGCCACCTCGAAGCGGCTGGCTCCGGTCTTCGCCGAGGCCGGCGTGACCGTGATCGACAACTCCTCGGCCTGGCGTCGCGACCCCGAGGTGCCGCTCGTGGTGTCGGAGGTCAACCCCGGCGCCCTGGCCGACCGGCCCAAGGGCATCGTCGCCAACCCCAACTGCACCACCATGGCCGCGATGCCGGTGCTCAAGCCGCTGGCCGACGCCGCGGGCCTCGAGCGGCTCACCGTCGCGACCTACCAGGCCGTCTCCGGCTCCGGCCTCGCCGGCGTCGACGAGCTCGCCGGCCAGGTGCGCAAGGGCGCCGACTCGATGGAGGCGCTGGCCCACGACGGCAGCGCGGTCGACCTGGGCGAGCCGGCGAAGTACGTCGCGCCGATCGCCTTCAACGTGCTGCCGATGGCCGGGTCGGTCGTCGACGACGGCTCGGGCGAGACCGACGAGGAGCAGAAGCTGCGCAACGAGTCGCGCAAGATCCTCGGGCTGCCCGACCTGCCCGTCGCCGGCACCTGCGTGCGGGTGCCGGTCTTCACCGGCCACTCGCTGGCGATCCACGCCGAGTTCGGGCAGCCCATCACGCCCGAGCAGGCGCGCGAGGTGCTCGCCTCGGCGCCCGGGGTCGAGCTGGCCGACGTGCCCACCCCGCTGCGGGCGGCCGGGTCCGACCCGTCGTACGTCGGGCGCATCCGGGTCGACCAGTCCGTCCCCGACGGCAAGGGCCTGGTGCTGTTCGTGAGCGGCGACAACCTGCGCAAGGGTGCCGCGCTCAACACCGTGCAGATCGCCGAGGCGCTGGCTGCGGTGAGCTGAGTCATGGGGCGCACGCTCGTCGTCGTCGGGGCCACGGGAGCCGTGGGTCGGGCCGTGCTGCAGACCCTGGGCACGCGCAGCGTGGTCTGGGACGAGCTGCGTCTCGCAGCCTCGAACCGCCATGCGGGAGAAGCGGTCTCGGCGTACGGCCAGCAGCTGCTGGTGCAGCAGGTCTCGCCGCAGCTGTTCGCCGGCGCCGACGTCGCGATCGTCGCGCTGCCCGAGGAGGCCGCCCGGGTCGCCGCCGCGATGGCGGGCGACGCGGGGGTGCCGGTGGTCGACTGCTCGCCGGTGTTCCGGGCCGAGCCGGACGTGCCGCTGGTCATCCCCGAGATCAACCCGGCCCAGGTCAACAACCGCCCGCGGGGCATCGTCGCGAGCCCCAGCGCGTCGTCCACGGCGATGCTGACCGCGCTCGGGCCGCTGCACCAGGGGTGGGGTCTGGAGTCGGTCGTCGTCACCGCCATGCAGGCCGTCTCCGGCCGCGGCGACGCCGGCGTCGAGCGGCTCGTCGCCGAGGCCGAGTCGCTGGTGGGCCAGCGCTCGATCGGGCTGTCGCCCGGCGACGTACGCCGGTTGCTGGACCTGCCCGACCACTCGCCCTTTCCCGCGCCCGTCGCGGCCAACGTCGTGCCGGTGACCAGCGACCTCGACGCCGAGGGCTGGTCGATGCAGGAGGCGCGCATGCGCCGCGAGGCCCGCAAGGTGCTCGGGTTGCCCGACCTCAAGGTCGCCGCGACCACGGTGTGGGTGCCGGTGATGACCGCGCACTCGCTGTCGGTGCACGCGACGTTCGGCTCCAAGATCACCGCCGACCGGGCCCGTCAGGCGCTCGTCGAGGGGTCGAACTCCGTCGTCGTGCTCGACGACCCGGAGAACGAGGACTGGCCGAACCCGGTCGACGTCGCGGGCTCGGAGCCGACGTTCGTCGGCCGCATCCGCAGCTCGCCGGACTTCCCGCGCTCGCTCGAGGTGTTCGTCTGCACCGACAACCTGCGCAAGGGCGCGGCGCTGAACATGGTGCAGATCGCCGAGACCATCGTCGGTGAGGACCCGTTCGCCGCGCTGTGAGCGCGGAGGACGGGGCGCGCCTCGGCTGGTCATGGTCGCTCGTCGACGGCTTTACTCTGGGGCGTGTGGTGCGCCACCCGCCGGCGCGGCTCAGCGCACTGGCGCACGAGGTGCCCCAGAGTAAAGCGCCCCACGGCGACACCTCGGGCTGGCGCCTCGCTGGCCTTCGGGCACGGAAAGTCCGCCATCGACGACGCCGCGTTCCTAGGCTGGTCGGGTGAGCACGGAACCGACCGCCCCCGCCGTCCCCGCCCCCACGGACGCCGAGCAGACGCCCACGGGCCTGGTCTCGACGACGCCCCTGACGCCGCTGTCCTACCTCGAACGCTCCGGCCGAGTGTGGGCCGACAAGCTGGCGGTGATCGACGGGGAGGCGCGGTGGACGTACGCCGAGCTGGCCGCCGACGTGCAGCGGATGGCGAAGGCGCTGGGCCGGGCCGGGGTCGAGCCCGGCGACCGGGTCGCGTTCGTGCTGCCGAACGTGTCGGAGATGCTCATGGCGCACTTCGCGGTGCCGCTCGCCCAGGGCGTGCTCGTCGCGGTCAACACCCGCCTCGCGCCGCCCGAGGTGCGGCACATCCTCGAGCACTCCGGCGCGCGGGTCGTCGTGGCCTGGCCGGGCACGGCCGACCTCGTCGAGAGCGCGACCGAGGGCCTGAAGGGCCTGACCCGGGTGATGCTGCGCGAGCCGCGGGCAGGGTGGACGAGCCTGGGCGAGCTGGCCGACGACGACGCGCCCGACCTGTCGTGGCGGGTCGAGGACGAGCTCGCCCCGATCTCGCTCAACTACACCTCCGGCACGACCGGCCGACCCAAGGGCGTGCTCTACAGCCACCGCGGCGCCCACCTCAACGCGCTCAGCGAGCTGCTGCACTCGCGGCACTCGCCGCGGTCGGTCTATCTGTGGACGCTGCCGATGTTCCACTGCAACGGCTGGTGCACCCCGTGGGCGATCACCGCGATCGGGGGCACCCACGTGTGCCTGCCCGAGGTGCGCGGCGACGCGATCTGGGAGGCGATCCGCGAGCACGGCGTCACCCACCTCAACGCGGCCCCCACCGTCGTCACCACGATGCTCAACACGCCCGGTGCGGGCGGGCTGGAGCGGCCGGTCGTCATCACCACCGCGGGCGCGCCGCCGAGCCCGACGACGCTCGGGCAGATGGCCGACATGGGCTTCGAGGTCGTGCACGTCTACGGCCTGACCGAGACCTACGGGCCGTACACCGTGTGCGAGGTGCAGCCCGGCTGGGCCGAGCTCGAGCCGGGCGAGCGGGCCCGGCTGCTGGCCCGCCAGGGCGTCGGCATGATCACGGCCGAGCGCGCCCGGGTGGTCGACGCCGAGATGAACGACGTGCCCGCCGACGGCGAGACGCTCGGCGAGATCGTCATGCGCGGCGACAACGTGATGCTCGGCTACTACCGCGACGAGGAGGCCACCGCCACGGCGTTCGCCGGCGGCTGGTTCCACTCCGGCGACGTGGCCGTGATGCACCCCGACGGCTACGTCGAGATCCGCGACCGAGCCAAGGACGTCGTGATCTCCGGCGGCGAGAACATCTCCACCGTCGAGGTCGAGCAGGCCCTGATGAGCCACCCGTCGGTGCTCGAGGTCGCGGTCGTCGGCGTGCCCGACGAGAAGTGGGGCGAGCGGCCCAAGGCGTTCGTCACCACCAAGGGCGGCGCCGGCGTCGACGAGGCCGAGCTCATCGAGCACGTGCGCGGCCAGATCGCGCACTACAAGGCGCCCCGCGAGGTCGAGGTCGTCGAGGAGCTGCCGAAGACCTCGACGGGCAAGATCCAGAAGTTCAGGCTGCGCGACGCCGAGTGGGCCGGCCGCGACAGCAGGGTGCAGGGCTGAGCCCGTGCGTCCTCGCGGGGCGAGGGCGCACGGGCTCGGGTGCGAAGGACGTACGGCGCTCGGCTCAGCCGGCGGTCTCGACCTCCAGGTCGCCGTCGGCGTAGCGCTGCCGCAGCACCTTCTTGTCGAACTTGCCCACGCTGGTCTTGGGGACCTCGTCGATGACCGCCCACCGCTCGGGGATCTGCCACTTGGCGATCTTGTCGGCGAGGAAGTCGCGCAGCTCCTCCATCGTGACCTGCTCGCCCTCCTTGACGACCACGGTCGCGAGCGGCCGCTCGCCCCACTTGTCGTCGGGCACCCCGACGACCGAGGCCTCGGCGATGGCGGGGTGGGACATGATCTGGTTCTCCAGGTCGACCGAGCTGATCCACTCGCCGCCGGACTTGATGACGTCCTTGGAGCGGTCGGTCAGGATGATGTAGCCGTCGTCGGTCATCGCGCCGACGTCACCGGTGCGCAGCCAGCCGTCGTCGAACTTGGCGGCCATGTCGTCCAGCTCGCCCTGCGGCTCGGAGCCGTTGGAGTAGTAGCTCGCGGTGATCCACGGGCCGCGCACCTCGACCTCGCCGACGGCCTCGCCGTCGCGCGGCTGCTCCTCGCCGTCGGGGCCGATGAGCCGGGCCTCGACGCCGGCGATGATCCGGCCCTGCGAGGCGCGGTATCGCCAGTACTCCTCGGACCCGACCTCGGCCTGCGGCGGCGCGAAGGCCAGGCTCGCGACCGGGGAGGTCTCGGTCATGCCCCAGCCGTGGATGATCTCGATGTCGTAGCGCTCCTGGAACGCCTTCATCAGCGACGGCGGCGCGGCCGAGCCGCCGACCATCAGCATCCGGCAGGTGGACATGTCGCCGCCGTTGGCGTCGAGGTGCTGCAGCAGGCCGTTCCAGATCGTCGGCACGCCAG
The DNA here is from genome assembly GCF_030296655.1 of Barrientosiimonas endolithica. Classification (NCBI taxonomy): domain Bacteria; kingdom Bacillati; phylum Actinomycetota; class Actinomycetes; order Micrococcales; family Dermacoccaceae; genus Barrientosiimonas; species Barrientosiimonas endolithica. The sequence goes on from NZ_AP027735.1 coordinate 190,365, forward strand.
AGCCGCTGGTGACGCCGAGCTGCTCGATCATCTGGGCGAGCGGCTCGGGCTGCAGGAACCGGTCGGGCATGACCAGGGAGTTGCCCGACACCATCGCGACGTAGGGGAAGCCCCAGGCGTTGGCGTGGAACAGCGGCACGACGACCAGCGTCTGGTCGGCCGGGGTCAGCTGCAGGGTGAGCGCGCACCCGGTGGCGTGGGTGTAGTTGCTGCGGTGGGAGTAGGCGACACCCTTGGGGTTGCCGGTCGTGCCGGAGGTGTAGCACATCGACGAGGCGTCGTTCTCGTCCAGGTCGCGCGGCCACTCGAACTCGGTCGGCTCGCCGGCGATGAGGTCGGCGAAGTCGTGCACCTGCTCGACGTGCTCGGGCGCACCCAGCGCCTCGCGCACCTCGTCGGACACCTCGCCGTTGACGATGACGTGCCGGATGCCCGGCAGGTGCTCGACGAGCTTGGCGAACGGCTCGGCCAGGGTGTTGTCGACGATGGCGATCTCGCTGCCGCCGTGCCGGGCGGTGTAGATCAGCTGCTCGGGGAAGAGGCGGATGTTCAGCGCGTGCAGCACCGCACCCATCGAGGGCACCGCGAGGTAGGTGACCAGGTGCTCGGCGTTGTTCCACATGAAGGTGGCGACGCGCTGGTCGCCGTCGATGCCCAGCTTGCGCAGGGCGTGGGCGAGCTGCGCGGCCTGCTGGCCGATCTCGCCGTACGTCGTCGTCCGGCCGCCGTCGGGCGTCCAGGTCGTGACCGTGCTCTTGGCGTGAACCGTCGTGCCGTAGCGCAGCAGGTCCGAGATGAGGAGGGGCGGCGACTGCATGGTGCTCTTCATGTGAGCAGGGTCTCATTACTCGGCCGTACGCGACCGGGATTCGGGACGGGTGCGTCGCAGGTTCCCGCCGTTCGGTCACTGCCCGGCGCTGATGGGGAGCACCATGGGAGGAGCACGTGCAGGGGAGGGGAGAGCCCATGACACGGGATGTGCTGGCGACGGCGCTGGTCGTCGTCGCGGTCGCGCTGAGCGTGGTGCTGGTGCTGGTCCAGCGTCGGCGGGAGCGCGGCTCCGAACGATTCGTGGGAGTGGCGCCCGGGGTGCTGCTGCCCGGCCCGCAGCGCGAGCAGCTGGACCGCGAGCGTGGCCCGGGGGCCGACGAGGACGTGCGCACGGCGCCGGTGCGCGAGCACCCGCCGGAGCGCACCCGGCCGGGCGACGTCGGTCTGCTGCTGTCGGGTTCGGTGCGCTATCGCGACCTGGCCGCGACCGTGGTCGACCTGGTCGTCCGGGGGCTGCTCGTGGTCGAGCCGTCGGGTCGCTCCGGGCGCCCGGTGCTGCGCCCCGGCGCCCCCGGTCCGGAGGCCGACGGCACCCGCTCGCTCACCGCGCCCGAGCGTGCCCTCGTGCAGGCGGTGGCCCGACGGCAGGCCGGCGTGCCCGTCACGCAGCTGCGCGCCGAGCTCGGACCGGAGCTGCAGGGCCTCGCCAAGGGCGTCGTGCAGCGCGCCTGGTGGCGCAAGCTGTACGTCCGTGGCAGCCGTGCGCCGTGGTGGGTGCTGCTCCCCGGGCCGGTGCTCGCGCTGGTCGCGGCGTGGCTGAACACCTGGGCGCTGCTCATCGCGGTCGTCCTGGCGCTGGTGCTGCCGCGCCTCGGCTCCACCGGCCCGCACCGCTCGGCCGAGGGCACGGCGCTCGCGGTGCAGACGGTGGGTTATCGGCAGTTCCTTGCCGGAGACGGACGCGGTGGCGACTCGGATCCCGTTGCGGCGCAGACCATCCCGTGGCTCGTCACGTTCGGGCTGGAGGGCGAGAGCGCTGCGGTGCGGCAGGCGTACGGCGGGGTGGTGCCGCAGATCTGCGCGGCGCTCGACGACGCCCGGCCGCCGGCCGGCGGTCAGCCGGCGGAGCCGACCACCGCGGCGCTGGACCCCGCGCCGATGAACGTGAGCCTGCTGGCCGGGGCGGTGTCGGTCGCGGCGCTCACCGGTCTCGACCGGCCCGTGGCCGACGTGCCGAACGTCGACGACGCGTTCGGGGCCACGGGCGGCACGCTCGCCGACTCGCTCAGCGGCATCTCGACCGACGCCGGGGCGTCCGGCGGGTGGGGCGACGGCGGTGGGAGCGGCAGCGACGGCGGAGGCAGCGGTGGGGGAGACTCCGGTCCGTGAACCGAGGTTTCCTGACCGCCGAGCTGCTGGTGCCGCTCGCGCTGCTGACCACGGCGGTGCTGGTGCTGCTGCAGCGGTTCCTCACCCGCCCGGCGCCGTCGGTCGACACCGGCGTCGAGGTGCGGCCGCAGCCGCCGGAGGACGTGCGACCGGTCGACGCCGGGGTGCTGCTGACCGGCCGGGTGCAGGACCGTGACGTCGCCGCCGTCGTCGTCGACCTGCTGGTGCGCGGCGCGCTGCGGGTCGAGGACCGCGCCGACGGGCCGGTGCTGCACGCGGGCGACACGCAGACGCCGGAGCTCACGGTCGGCGAGCACGTGCTGGCGCTCGACGTGCAGCAGCGTCCTGCCGGCGTGCCGATGGCCGACGTCGGGACCGAGCTCGCGACGTACGTGCAGCGGCTCGGCGCCGAGGTGGTCGACCGGGCGCGGGTGCGGGGGTGGTTCGCGCCGGCGAGCCCGTGCCCGCCGTGGGTCTGGCTGCCCGGACAGGTGCTCGCAGCCGGGGTGCTGTTCTCCGGGTCGTTCCTGCTCGCGGTGATCACCGGGTGGGGCGTCGTCGCCGGCGCCCGCCGGTTCGGGGCCAGCCCGTTCCGCCGGACGGCGCGGGGCGAGCAGGCGGCCGCGCAGCTGAACGCCTTCCGCCGCTTCCTCGAGACCGAGCGCCGGACCAACCCCGGCGGCACCGCGCGACACCTGCCATGGCTGGTCGCCCTCGGGCTCGAGGACGACTGGGGCTCCTGGACGTTCGGCACGAGCGGGCTGCCCGACGTGCAGAGCGTGCTGAGCCGCTGAGGCGGGGCTCAGCGGCCGGCGGGGCTGGTGCGGACGGCTCTTCAGCGCGTGGCGGGGGTGGCCGGGCCGGTCGGCACCGCGGTGACCAGCCGGTTCTGCTCGTAGTGGCGGGTCACCGGGTCGAACCGGCCGCTGCAGGTGATCAGCAGCAGCCGCGCGGGCACCCGCTGGTCGAACGCCGCGCTGCCCGGCAGCCGGGTCTTGGGGAGGTCGCGCACGTCGCTGATGCGGAACTGCTGCTGAGATCCGTTGCCGGACAACGTGACTCGGTCACCGGCGCGCGCGGTCAGCAGGCGCGCGAACAGCTCGCGCCCGCCCTCGACCGTGTCGACGTGGCCGACCAGCACGACCGTCCCGTACGCCGCGCCCGGCCGCGCGCCGCCCCGCCACCAGCCGACCTGGCCGGTGCCGGGCACGCGCAGCGCACCCTGCGCGTCGGTCGCGACCGGGCGCACGGGCGTGCCGGCGGCGTCACCGGCGAGCCGGATCTCGTTGGGGTCGAACGTGATTCGTTGGCTGGCGGCGGTGCGCGCGGCGCGGGCGGGATCCCCGGCGCCGCTCGCGCTCGGCCGCGGTGATCCCGCTCGGGAGGCCGGTGCGGCCTCCGGCAGGCTCAGGGCACCGCTCGGGACGGCCGGGCTCAGCGTGGCGACGGCGCTCGCCGGGGCCGGCGAGGGCGTACGGCGGGAGGGCGGGGGTTCGCCGCCGCAGCCGGCGAGGACGGCGGCCAGCGACCAGCCCAGCGCCAGGGCGAGGGGAGTCCGGCCGCGCGGCACGGGTCAGCGGCGCGCGGCGCTGCGGCCGGTGCGCACGCGTCGCGCGCCCACGAGCAGCAGCAGTCCGGCGCCCAGCGCGAGCGGTGCGGCGCCCGTGCCGTCGCGCCGGCTCTGGGCCGAGGTCGGGACGGTGGTCGAGAGCCCGGCCGATCCGGCGTCGACCCGGCGCGGCGGGGTGCCGCCCGTGCCGCGCAGCGGCAGCTCGTGCACGACGGCGTCCATCGTGCCGGCCGAGGCGACGCCGATGGCGAACACCCGCGTCAGGGTGCCGGCCTTGACCGGCAGGTCGACCGGGCCGAGCACCGAGGGGCCGGAGGTGGCCGTGGGCACGATCTCGACCGGATAGGTCGCGGCCGGGACGGTCAGCGACAGCTCCTCGCCGTTGGCGACGTTGGCGAACAGCACCTTGTCGCGCACCCGGATGTCGGCGGGGCCGACGGCCGCGGTGTGGGCGACGGTGAGCCGCGCGCTGTCCGCGGGGACGGGGGACAGGTCGTTGACGTACGTCGTCAGCACCGGCCGCGCACCCGCGTCGGCCGTGCGGTGCACGACGGCGTCGGTGCTGGAGCCGGCGGCGACGTCGATCGTGGCGGTGACGTCGGAGGCGGTGCCGGGCGCGTCGGCGACGACCGTGTGCTTGCCGGGGGTGAGGCGCAGCGGGCCGACAACCGATTTCGCGGCCGCCGAGGCGCTCACGACGCGGCCGTCGACGCGCAGGGTCATCGTGCTGCCCGCGACGCCCTGGACGACGTAGACGGTCGCCGGCGCGGTGGCAGCCGGCGCAGGGGCGGCCTGCGCGGTGCCGGCGAGCGAGCCGCCGAGGGCGAGCGTGACGGCCGCGGCGGCCAGCGCCGACGAGCGGGGAGTGTGCGCATGGTCGTTGCCTCTCCTGGTGCCGGCGACATCGGCCGGAACTGTGGCGCACGCTACAAGAACACTGTTCACTGTTCGCAGCGTTTGCTTGAAATCTGGAGGACGAGGGGCATGGACGAGGCGGTGCTGCGGCGGTGGGTCGGCCTCGTCGTGGCCGTGCTGTGCTTCGTCGCCGCCGTGGCGGCCGTGCGTTCCGGGTCGGCGGCCGAGGGCGTCGCTGCGACCGAATCTGCAACGACGGCAGGGCCGTTCGCCGCATCGACCCCGCCCCCTGCGGCCCCCGACCCGGCCGTCGAGAGCCCGCGGCCGACGGTCGCCGACAGCCGGTCGGCGTCGCAGCCGTCGTCGGGCTCGTCCGCTCCGTCCTCCTCCGCCAGCCCGGCCGGCGCCCGGACCGCCGGGGTCGGGCTGACCCGCACCGGGACGGTCCTGCGCGCCAGCCCGACGCCCAGCGGTGACCTCGAGGTGGTCGAGCGGGTGCGCTTCGCCGCACCCGTGACCAGCGTGCGGCTCGAGCTGCGCGCCAGCCCGGCGCCCGCGCTCGCCGGCGTGCGCCCGCAGGTGCGCGACCTGCAGATCCAGGCCGGGGCCACCCCCGTCGTCGCGCCGGCGACGGGTCCGGCCGAAGCCCCCGTCGTCGTACGACTCCCGGCCACCGGCGAGCTGACCCTGCGCTACCGGCTCGGCTCGAGCGCGGTGCGCAGCAACCCCGCCCCCGTCGGGCGGGTGCTGCTCGCGGTGGCACCGATCGTCGCGCCGTCGGCGACGTCCGGACCGGTCGTGCTCGACGTCTTCGGCTCCGGGGTGCGCAACCTGGTCTGCCCGGCCCTGCCGCAGCGGGAGCAGACCTGCGGCGCGCGGCGGGGCGCCGCCTGGACGGCCGGTCCGGTGCCCGCCCGCGACGCGACGTTCGTCGCTCAGGTCGACCTGCCCGACCCCGGTGCCCCGTGATCGCGCTGGTGACGCTCGCCGAGGCGGAGCCCGGCCTGCAGACCGTGCTGCTCGGGACGGCGCGGGTCGCGAGCTACCTCGGGCTCGTGCTGCTGGTCGGCACCAGCTTCTTCATGACGTGGCTGTGGCCGGAGGGTCGCACGGTGCGCACGTTCAGCCGGCTGCTCGTGGCCGGCGCCGTGCTCACCGTCACCGCCTCGCTGGCCGTGCCGCTGCTCGCGCACGGGCTGGCCTGGGGCAGCTTCGGCGGGCGCGAGGGCGCGTGCGCGCTGGCGCGGATCGGGCTGGTCGCGCTGGCCGGGGCGTTCGGCAGCGACGTGGTGCGCTCGGCCCGCTCCTGGCGCGTCCCGATCTCGCTGTGGCAGCTGGCGCTGGTGCAGACGTACGTCCTCGCGTCCAACGCGGTCGGCGGTCCCTGGGAGATCGTGAAGGTCGTGGCGACCACCGGCCACCTCGTCGCGACGGCGGCCTGGCTGGGCGGGCTGGTGACGCTGGCGTCGGTGCTGGTCCCGAGCACCGACCTGAAGCCGCTGCACTCGGTGCTGCCGCGCTTCTCCCTGGTCGCGATCGCGAGCGTCGCGACGCTGTTCGTCAGCGGCACCCTGCACGCGCTGGCGATCGCCGGCGGGGTGCGCCCGCTGCTGCGCACCGACTACGGCGTCGCGCTCGGCCTCAAGGTGCTCGTCGTCGTGCTCATGCTGCTGCTCGGCGACCGGGGCCGGCGCTACGCCGAGCAGGTGGGCCGGCGCAAGCTCGCCGAGCTCGACGACAGCGCCCCGCCGGAGAGCGTGCAGGCGTTCGCGGTGGCGATCGGTGCCGAGCTCGCGCTCGGGCTCGGTGTGCTCGCGGCCACGGCGGCCCTGGTGCACGTCGCGCCGACCTAGCCGCCGGATAACCTCCTCCAATGCGAACGATCAGTGCGCGTGCCGTGTCGGCGCTCGCCGCCCTGCTGGTCGCGGCCGCGTCGCTGCTCGGGCTCGCGGTGCCGGCGTCCGCCGCGCAGGGCGAGCCGGCGGCCGCACCCGGCGCGCTGCCGCAGGTGCTGCGGGTCGGCACGGAGGGCGTCTACCCACCCTTCAGCTACGCCGGCCCCGACGGCCTCACCGGGTTCGACGTCGAGTACATGCGCGCCCTCGGCAACAAGCTCGGCGTGCAGGTGCAGTTCGTCCAGGTGCCGTGGGACGGCATGTTCGCCGCGCTCAGCGCCGGCCGCATCGACGTGGTGGCCAACCAGGTGACCCGCAACCCCGAGCGAGCGGCGCTGTACGACCTGAGCCAGCCGTACGTCGAGAGCACGGGCGTCGTGGTCGTCGCCGACGACAACACGACGATCAAGGGCCTGGGCGACATCCGCGGCAAGCGCGCCGGCGAGAACCTCACGAGCAACTGGGCGGACGTCGCGCGCAGCAACGGCGCGCAGGTGGTCGGCGTCGACAGCATGGACCTCGCGATCCAGAACCTGCGCCAGGGCAGCGTCGACGTGGTGGTCAACGACAAGCTCGCGGTGCGCAACTTCCTTGCGAGCCAGACGAATCCGGGCGTGAAGATCGTCGCCGAGACCAACGACCGGTCGCAGTCGGTGCTGGCTGCGCGCAAGAACTCCGGATATCTCCCGCAGCTCGACCAGGGCATCGCGGCGCTGCGCGCGGACGGCACCCAGCAGCGGCTCTACGACAAGTACTTCACCCCCGAGAGCACGACCCCGAGCGACTGGCAGCTGATCAAGGACAACGCGTGGCCCATGCTGCGCGCGACGCTGCTCGTGACGATCCCGCTCACGGCCGTCGCGTTCGTCGTGGGCCTGGTGCTGGCGATGGGCGTCGCGATGGCACGCATGTCGACCAACCGGCTCGCCTCGGCGCCGGCCCGGCTGTTCATCTCGCTGATGCGCGGCATCCCGGTGCTGGTGCTGCTGTTCCTGATCTACTACGGCCTCCCGCAGTTCGGCATCGAGCTGCGGCCGTTCGTCGCGGCGGCGATCGGCCTGAGCCTGTACGTCGCCGGCTACGCCGCCGAGACGATCCGCGGCGCGATCCAGGCGGTCCCGCGCGGGCAGTGGGAGGCCGCGCAGACGATCGGCATGAACCATTCCACCGCCCTGCGCCGGATCGTCGTGCCGCAGGCGGCGCGCACGGCGGTCCCGCCGCTGTCGAACACGCTCATCGGGCTGCTCAAGGACACCTCGCTCGCCGCGCCGATCCTGGTCGTCGAGCTGTTCCGTCAGGCGCAGGTCGCCGCGGCGCCCACCTTCCGCTTCGCCACGCTGTACGGCCTCGCCGCCCTCTACTACTGGCTCGCCTGCGTGGCGCTGACCTTCCTCCAGTCCCGCGTGGAGTCGCGAGTGAGCAGGTTCGTCGCATGAGCCCGATCGTCAGCGCGCAGCACCTGCGCAAGAGCTTCGGCGACCACGAGGTCATCAAGGACGTCTCGTTCGCGGTGGCCGAGGGCAGCGTGACGGCCATCCTGGGGCCGTCCGGCTCGGGCAAGACCACGCTCCTGCGTTCGCTCAACGGGCTCGAGCTGCCCGACTCCGGCGTCGTCGAGATCGCTGACGCGAGAGTCGATTTCGCCGAGGTGACCCCCAACAAGCGGGGCCGCCTCCCGCGCGAGCAGCGGGCGGCGCTGGCGCGGCTGGGGGCGCAGAGCGGCTTCGTCTTCCAGTCCCACCACCTGTTCCCGCACAAGACCGCGGTGCAGAACGTCACCGAGGGGCCGATCGTCGTGCAGGGCGTCGACCCGGCCGCCGCCGACGCCGCAGGGCGCGAGCTGCTCGACAAGGTCGGGCTCGCGGCGCACGCCGACAAGTTCCCCTTCCAGCTGTCCGGCGGCCAGCAGCAGCGGGTGGGCATCGCGCGGGCCCTCGCGCTGCAGCCGCGGGTCGTGCTGTTCGACGAGCCGACCTCGGCGCTCGACCCCGAGCTCGTGGGCGAGGTGCTGCGGGTGATCCGCGACCTCGCGACCGAGGGGTGGTCGATGGTCATCGTGACCCACGAGGTGCGCTTCGCCCAGCAGGTCGCCGACCACGTGCTGTTCATCGACGGCGGCCTCGTCGTCGAGGAGGGCCCGCCGTCGGAGGTCATCGCCGACCCCCGCAACCCGCGCACCCGCGAGTTCCTGCGGCGGATCCTCGACCCGATCTGACCGTGTCCGCCGAGGCTGCGGCGAGGTGCCGGGTCGAGCCCGGCGAGGGCGTACGGGCTAGGCTCGCTCACGATTCCGGCAGGGGGAACGCGGCATCCGCATGCTGCGTCGGAGTGACCAGCGCGACCGGTCCTGTGCCGGGGTCGCACCGTCACCAGCTCCGAAGGGATCCCGATGAACCTCGCACGCCGCATGGGCGCCACCGCCCTCCTGCTCACCCTGCCCCTCGGCCTCACGGCCTGTGGCGGCGGCAAGCCGTCGAAGGAGGAGGTGCAGGCGGGTTACGCCAAGCTGCTGGAGTCCAACGGTGGCGGGCAGATCCCGCAGGCGCAGATCGACAGCATCGCCAAGTGCGTCACCGACAAGGCCTACGACAACGTCTCCGGCGACACCCTCGACAAGATCGCCAAGGGCGAGAACGCCCGCGCGGACAACGACGACGTCAGCAAGCTCACCGGCTACGCCGGCCAGTGCAGCTCCGACGCCTTCAAGACGTCGGCGCCGTGACGTCCTGACCCGACCGCCGAGACCCACCGCCCGCCCCGCGCGCGGTGGGTCTCGCGCGTTCGGCTGTCGTGGTAGAAGGGCGCATGGACACGTCAACCGCAGAGCAGCAGAAGCGCTACTCCCTCATGCAGGTCGGCGTCAGCGCCGTCATCGGTCTGATCGCGCTCGGCGCAGCCCTCGTCTCCCGCGACTCGCAGCTGCTGTTCTGGGTCATGGTGATCCTGGCCGTCGTGAGCCTCGTCGAGGTCGTCTGGCACGGCTGGAAGTACCTGCAGCTGCGTCGCGAGAGCGCGTGAGGTGCGACCCCGACGTTGCTGACACACCCGTGCGTTGTTGACACGAACCCCTGCTGCAGCAGCCGGTTCTGTCAGTTCCGTACGTCTATGTCAGGAACGTCGACGCGGCGCTGGCGTCGCAGGGTTGAGGCCACGCCGCCCGGGCTGCATCGGTGACTCGGATCGGTGACGAACCGTGCGCCCTGCCGCACGTTTCCTCACCGATGCAGGTCACCGATGCAGCCAGCGAGGGCGTACGTCGGCGCAGCCGCCCCTCCGCCCTCGGCCCGGCGTCTCCTCCCAGCATCCCGTCCACGACGAAGCCGGGCCCGGTGTCTCGACTCCGTCGATCCACCGGGCCCGGCTGATGTCGGGGTGACAGGATTTGAACCTGCGACCTCTTCGTCCCGAACGAAGCGCGCTACCAAGCTGCGCCACACCCCGTGGTCGGTCTGCGAGCGACCGACGCGAGAGGAAACGATACCGGCCGCTCCGGCGCCGGCGAAATCGGGTTCCCCGCGGGCTCGGCGAGCGGGGTGTCAGCGCGGCACGAGGGTCAGCAGCGAGGCCTCGGGGCGGCAGGCGAAGCGCACCGGGGCGTACTTGCTGTGGCCCAGTCCGGCCGACACGTTGAGCCACGCGGCGCCGGCGGGCGCGTGCCGCGACGGGATGCCGTTCGCGCCCGGCCACCAGCGCGAGACGCCCTTGGCGCGCCGGGTGTCCAGGTCGCAGTTGGTGGCGAGCGCGCCGTAGAACGGCACGTCGACCTGACCGCCGTGCGTGTGCCCGGCGAGGATCAGCCCCGCACCGTCGGCGGCCATCGGGTCCAGCACGTGGGTGTACGGCGCGTGCACCACTCCCATCGTCAGCGCCACGTCGGTGGCGGCCGGGGCGGTGACGTCGGCGTAGCGGTCCAGGCCGATGTGCGGGTCGTCGACGCCGACCAGCTCCAGCTCGACCCCACCGACCGACATCCGGGTGCGCACGTTGTCCAGGTCGGTCCACCCTTGGGAGAGCCCCGCGACCAGCTCGGCCGTCGGCAGCTCGGGGGCGCCCAGGTCGCGGCCCTTCGGGTGGCCGACCGTGAGGTACTTCAGCGGGTTCTTCGGCTTCGGCCCGTAGTAGTCGTTGCTGCCCAGCACGAACACCCCCGGGCGCTCCAGCAGCGGCTCCAGCGCGCGCAGCACGGCCGGCACCGCCGCCAGGTCGGAGCAGTTGTCGCCGGTGTTGACGACCAGGTCGGGCTCGAGCGCCGCGAGGTCGCGCACCCACTGGATGCGTCGCTCCTGCCGCGGCACCAGGTGCAGGTCCGAGAGGTGCAGCACCCGGATCGAGCGCGACCCGGGGGCCAGCACCGGCAGCGTCGCGCGGCGCAGGGCGTACCAATGACGCTCGACCAGCGACGCCCACGCGAGCGCCCCGGCGCCGGCGCCGACGGTGGCGAGCGCGGTGTTGCGCAGGACAGGCATGGGGCCGATCTTTTCAGGTACGCCTGCGCCCGGCCCGGGTGGGAGGATGTCGCCCATGAGCGACCTCAAGGCCCGGCTGCGCAGCGACCTGACCGACGCGATCCGTGCGCGCGACACGCTGCGCACCAACACCCTGCGGATGACCCTCTCGGCGATCGGCAACGCCGAGGTCGCCGGCAGCGAGGCCCGCGAGCTGAGCGACGACGACGTGCTCAAGGTGATCGGCAAGGAGGCCAAGAAGCGCCGCGAGGCGGCCGAGGCGTACGACGGCGCCGGCCGCGACGAACTCGCCGCCACCGAGCGCTCCGAGCTGGTGGTGCTGGAGGACTACCTCCCCAAGCAGCTCGACGACGCCCAGATCGACGCCATCGTCGCCGAGGCCGTCCAGGAGACCGGCGCCACCGGCATGGCCCAGATGGGGCAGGTCATGAAGGTCGTGCAGCCCAAGGTCGCCGGTCAGGCCGAGGGCGGCCGGGTGGCCGCCGCCGTCAAGCGCGCCCTCGCGGGCTGACCCGCCCCTCACCGACCGGCCGGGCCGGCCCAGGGCGAGCCCGGCGTACGCCTGGGGTCGATATCGACCCGATGTGCCCGCTTCGGTGGGCGTAGGCGTGCCGTTTGGGGTCGGTATCGACCCGATGTGCCCGCTGGGATGCCCGAGCCCGGCGTACGCCTGGGGCCGGCCTAGCCGAAGTCCTCCGGGCCGGCGGACAGGCGCGGCTTGCCCGGCTTGGGCTTGTCCTTCCCCTTGCCCTTGCCCGGCTCGGGCTCGGCCGTCGCGCTCGGGCTCGGCCGGGGGCCGTGCTCGGCGCCGGCGCCGGCTTCGAGCTGGTGCTCGGCTTCGGGCTCGGGCTGGACGTGCTCTTGCTCGCGCTCGGCTTCGGGCTGGGCCGCGGGCTCGGCTTGGCCGCCACGACCGCCGCGCGCGGCGGCTCGGGCTGCGCGGGCGTGGTGTCGCGCACCGGCGAGGAGCCGGTCTGCAGGCGCACCGTCGAACCCTTCGCGACCTGGCTGCCCGACCCGGGTGAGGTGCCGGTGATCGTGCCGGTCGTCGGGCCGGAGGGCACCAGGCCGGCGTCGGACAGCTTGGCCCGCGCCTCCTCGGCGGTCATCCCGACGACCGAGGGGACCGTGACCTGCTCGCCGTTGCTCATCGACGACGGCGGCTTGTCGAACGCGACCTTCGGCACGCCCTTCAGCGCCTGGTCCATGATCGACTTCCACATCGGCGCCGCGAGGGTTCCGCCGTAGATGAAGCCGCTGTAGAACTTGTCGCCCAGGCGCAGGTCGCGCAGCGGCTTCTGGTCGTTGGCGCGGCCGACGAACACGGCCGTGGTCAGCTGCGGGGTGGACCCGACGAACCAGGTCGCGATGGCGTTGTTGACCGTTCCGGTCTTGCCGATCGCGGCTCGTCCGTCGGCCAGCTTGGCGTTCTTGGCGCTGCCCTTCTCGTGCTGCAGCGACGCGGTGAGGATCTGCGCGGTGCCGGCGGCGACGTCGGGCGAGATGACCTGCTTGCACTCGGCGGTCGAGATCGGCAGCGTCTTGCCGTTGGCCTCCTTGATCGAGACCACCGGGCGCGGCTCGCAGTACTTCCCGCCGGCGGCGACCGTGGCGTAGGCGTTGGCCAGGTCCAGCGGGGTGCTGCTGTCACTGCCGAGCACGATGTTGGAGGGCGTGGGGCGGATCGGGTCGCCGTCGGGCTGGGTCAGCCCCATCGAGGTCATCGTCTTGCGCACGTTGCACGCACCCAGCTCACCGACGAGCTCGGCGAACGCGGTGTTGATCGACTGCCCGGTGGCGTCGTAGAGCTTCATCGGGCCGGGCGGGGCCTGGGCCTCGTTGCCGACGACCCACGGCTCGCGACCGAGACCGCAGTCGTCGTTGAACAGGTCCTTGGTGAACACCGCGGCGGGCGACCCACCCTTGGTTCGGCCCGTCATCCGCGGGACGTCGATGGTCGAGTCGATCGGGCGGCCCTGCTTCAGCGCCTCGACGATCGCGAACATCTTGATCGAGGAGCCGACGGGGAAGCCGGCCGACGCCGCGCCGGAGGGGGCGGCGTAGTTCACCGACGTCTTGCCCGGGCCGCCGACGTTGCTGTACGTCGTGTTCTGGCCCATGGCCTGCACCAGGCCGGTGCCCGGCTGGACCATGATCGCCGAGGCCTGCACGTCGGCCTCGTTGCCGACCGGCACCTTGGCCTTGATCTGCTTGTCGATGATCGCCATCTTCTTGGGGTCCAGCGAGGTCTGGATCGTCAGGCCGCCGCTGCGCAGCCGCTGCAGGCGCTCCTTCGGGGTCTTCCCGAGCGAGGGCTGCTGCATCAGCCAGTCCTGCACGTAGTAGCAGAAGTAGGCGTACTTCGAGCTCGCGCACGACTGGTCGGAGCGGGTGACGTTGAGGCCCAGCGGCGAGGCCTTGGCGCTGGCCGCCTCCTCGGGCGTGACCATCTTCTGCTCGAGCATCCGCTGGATCACGGTGTTGCGGCGCGACTTCGCGGCCTCGGGGTTGTTGACCGGGTCGGTGGCGCCCGGGCGCTGCACGACACCGGCGAGCATCGCGGCCTGCTGCAGGTTCAGCTTCGAGGCGGGGATGCCGTAGTAGTGCTGCGCGGCGGCCTCGACGCCGTACTGCTGGTCGCCCATGTAGACCGTGTTGAGGTAGCCCTCGAGGATCTGGTTCTTGGTCATCTTCTGCTCGAGCGAGACCGAGTACTTCAGCTGCTGCAGCTTGCGCAGGTATCCTCGGTGCCGGAGCGGGAGACCGCCGACGCCGCGGCCTCCTTGTCGCCGCGCTTGAGCGCGGCGTCCTGCAGCACGACCTTGACGTACTGCTGGGTGAGCGTCGAGGCGCCCTGGGTGCTGCCGCTCACCGTGTTGGAGACGAGCGCGCGGGCGAGGCCCTGCGGGTCGACGCCGCCGTGCTCGTAGAAGCGCTTGTCCTCGATCGCGACCTGCGCCTTCTGCATGATCGGCGCGATCTTGCTCAGCGGCACCACGATGCGGTTCTCGTCGTACGGCGTCGCGATGACCGAGCCGTCGGTGGCGAGGATGCGGGACTGCTGGTTGAGCGGGTTGACCTCCAGCTCACCGGGCAGGCCCTCGAAGAGCGCCACGCTCTGCTTGGCGGCCTGGCCGGACGCGCCGACGGCCGGCAGCACCAGACCGGCGCCGAGGAGTCCGAGGACCACCGCTGTCGCGACGAACGCACCCAGCAGGCTGAGCACGTTGGCCACACGTGTAGCACGGTTCGCAGAGGGCATGCTCGCCAGCGTAACCGCCGAACCTGTGCCGGCCGCGCAGCCGCGGGCGGCGAGCGTACGCCCGGTGCCGCGGGCGACATCGCGGTGACATAGTCCTGAAGGACTAGAAACAATTAGTCCCGGAGAGGCCTGGCGACGCCGCCCCTCCCTTCGTAGGGTCACGGGGACGCCAAGGGGGTTGGCGTCGCCCCGTAACCCGTGCGGGGCAGGAGGTCAACGGAGGCCATCACATGACAGTCACGTCCGAGGCCGTCATCTGGGACACCAACTGGGCCGCACGCGCGGTCTGCCGCACAGGGTGTCCCGACGAGCTGTTCGCCAAGGGGGCCGCGCAGCAGTCTGCGAAGGTCATCTGCCAGCGCTGTCCCGTCGTCGCCGAGTGTCTTGCCGACGCTCTCGACAACCGCACCGAGTACGGCGTCTGGGGAGGGATGACCGAGCGTGAGCGGCGGGCCCTGCTGCGTCGCCGGCCGGAGGTCCGTTCGTGGGCGTCGTTGTTCAAGGCCGCCCGCGCCGACGAGATGGCTCAGCAGGCCTGAGCCGAGAGCAAGAGAAACGACCTGGCCGCCCCTCGGGGGCGGCCAGGTCGTTTCTCGTTGCCGTGCTCGCGTCAGGTCGTGCTCACTGGCCGGCGAGGTAGTCGCCGATCTCGCGCAGCTCCTGCACGTCGTTGACGTCGTGCGCCCCGGCGGGCACCTGCACCAGCGCGATGTCGGGGTGGGCCGCGACGAACCGGCCGATGGCGGCGGCGTGCCGGGTGCCCTGCTCGTCGAGGTCGGCGTGCACCCGCAGCAGCCCCGCCGAGTCGGCGCGGGTCCACGGCTGCTGCGGCTCGGCCGGCTCGGCCTCCAGCTGCTCGGCCGCCGCCAGCGCCCGCGCCCCGCTCAGCGACGGGACGTAGGTCATCTGCACCCGGTTGGCCACCAGGCCCGCGAGCGGCATGTCCTCCTCGGCGAGCCGGTCGATGAAGTAGGACGCCTCGCGCAGCGCGTCGCGCTCGGGCGTTGCCACGACGACGAACGCCGTGCCGGGCGCCTTGAGCAGGGCGTACGTCTGCTCGGCCCGCTCGCGGAAGCCGCCGAACATGGTGTCCAGCGCAGCCACGAACGTCTGCATGTCTTGCAGGAACTGCGCGCCGAGGATCTTGCTCATCGCCGAGGTGACCGCGCCCATCCCGACCGACACGACCTTGACGTAGGCCTTGCCGCCGACCCGCGCCGGCGCCAGCAGCAGCCGGATGAAACGACCGTCGAGGAAGGACCCGAGGCGCTTCGGCGCGTCGAGGAAGTCCAGCGCCGAGCGCGACGGCGGGGTGTCGACGACGATGAGGTCCCAGCGCGGGCGGCCGTCGACCTCCTCGCCGATCAGCTGTCCCAGCCGCTCCATCGCCATGTACTCCTGCGTGCCGGCGAACGAGCTGGAGACCGCTTGGTAGAAGGGGTTGGCGAGGATCTGCTCGACCTTGTCGGGGGCCGCGTGCGTCACCACGACCTCGTCGAAGGTGCGCTTCATGTCGAGCATCATCGCGTCGAGCGAGCCGCCGCCGGACGTGTCGATCGTCGGCACCGCGACGGGCTCGTTGCCCATCTCCTCCAGGCCGAGCGCCTGCGCCAGCCGGCGCGCCGGGTCGATGGTCAGCACCGCGACGCGGCGCCCCGCCTCGGCGGCGCGCACCGCGATCGAGGCGGCGGTCGTCGTCTTGCCGACGCCGCCCGCCCCGCAGCACACGACGGTGCGCACGGTGGGGTCGGCGATGATGGCGTCGACGTCGAGCACGGGCGGTTCGCCGGTCATACGGCTCCCTGGTCGTGAAGGGCGGTCGCGAGCTCGCGCAGGCCGCCGGCATCGAGGCCCTGCGGCAGCAGCGGCAGGTCATGCGTCGGCAGCCCCACCGCGGACAGCGCCCCTCGCTCCTCGGTCTCGAGGGCGACCCGCGCGCCGAGGTCGCGGCCGGCCTGCACGAGGCCGTCGACCAGCACCGGGCCGACCCGCAGCCCGGCCTCGCCGAGGTGGGCCTCCAGCGGAGCCGGGTCGAGGTCGTCGAGCCGGGCCAGGGCCGCGTCGGACAGCGGGCTCTCGCGCACCTGGTTGACGACGATGCTGCCGACCCGCATGCCGAGGTCGCTGATCTGCTCGACGGCCTCGAGGGTCTCCTGCACCGGCATCTCCTCGAGCAGGGTGACCAGGTGCACCACGGTCTGCGGCGAGCGCAGCAGCTCGGTGATCGAGTCGGCCTGCTGGCGCACGGGTCCGACCTTGGCCAGGTCGGCGACCTCGTGGTTGACGTTGAGGAAGCGGCCGATGCGCCCCGTGGGCGGCGCGTCGAGCACGACCGCGTCGTAGGTGTCGCCGCGCTTCTTGCCCGGGGTGCGGCCGACGGCCTCGTAGACCTTGCCGATGAGCAGCACGTCGCGCACGCCGGGGGCGATCGTCGTGGCGAAGTCGACGACGCCGAAGCGCTCGAGCAGCCCGCCGGCCCGGCCGAGCTTGTAGAAGAGCTGGAGGTACTCCATGAGGGCGGCCTTGGCGTCGACGCTCAGCCCGACGACCTCGCCGCCGCCGAGACCGCGGGCGACCTTGGTCTCCTCCTCGCCGAGGCGGGGAACGTCGAACGCCTGGCTGATGCCCTGGCGGCCCTCGACCTCGCACAGCAGCACCCGCTGACCCGCGCCCGCGAGGGCCATGGCCATCGCCGCCGCGACGGTGGTCTTGCCGGTGCCGCCCTTGCCGCTGATGACGTGCAGCCGCGGAGCGGCGCTGGCGGTGGGACTCACGAGGAAGACCCTAACCGGGGGCTCACCGCGTCCAGCACTTCACCAACTCGGGTGAAGGCCGCGCTGGTCGGGTCGATCAGGGCGAAGTGGTCGACGCCGGGGAGCATGCCGAGCGCGGTGTCGCCGCCGACCTCCTCGAGATAGCTGGTCGAGACCTCCAGCGGCACCCGGTCGTCGGCCTCGCCGTGCAGGATGCGCACCGGGCGAGGGGCGCGCCCAGCCGCGCGGGGTCGGCGGCGTCCCACGCCTGCGGATCGTCCTCGGGCGGGACGCCCAGCAGCGCGAGCGCGGCGTCGCCGTCGAGCTCGAGGCGGTGCACCAGGTGCAGGTCGGCGCACGGAGCGAGCGCGACCGTGCCGGCCAGCGCCGGGCGTACGGCGGGGTGGTGCTGCAGCCACAGCACGAGGTGACCGCCCGCGGAGTGGCCGACCAGCACCACCGGGTCGGGCAGCCCCTCGTCGGCGACGACGGCCGCCGCTGCCGCCGTGACGTCGTCTCGCAGGTCCGGCCAGCCGCCCTCGGCGGCCCGACGATATTCGATCGTCGCGACGTGAAAACCGTTGGCGGCCAAGGCTTCCGACTGACCGGTCGCGTGCGCACGGTCGTACGCCGGGCGCCAGAACCCGCCGTGCACGACGAGCGCCGTCACGCCGCGGGCAGCCCCGCTCGGGGCGCGCACGTCGTAGACCTGGTCGGGGTGGGAGCCGTACGCCGTCGTGCGGTCGACCGGGGTCGTCGCCGTGGCGAGCCGGGTGAGCACGGAGGTCACGAGCACGACCGTACTCGCGCGTAGCCCCTCCCCGTGGCACGGTGCGAGAAGCGCTGTGGGACGGTGCGAGAAGCACACGTTTTCCCGGACAACGAGGTCCGGATCAGGAGGGTCTGCATGAGTCAGCTGGAACGCGTCCGCCCGGTCTCGGGGTCGGGTCGCCCGCACGTCGTCGTCGTCGGTGGCGGGATGGTCGGACTGTCGACCGCCTGGTTCCTCCAGGAGCACGACATGGACGTGACCGTCGTCGAGCGCAGCGGCATCGCCGCCGGCTCCTCGTGGGGCAACGCCGGCTGGATCTCGCCGGGGCTCGCCGTGCCGCTGTCGGACCCGTCGGTGCTGAAGTACGGCCTCAAGGCCGTCCTCGACCCCGACTCCCCGCTCTACCTGCCGCTCACGCCCGACCCGCAGCTCGCGCGCTTCCTCGTCGGGTTCGCTCGCCGCTGCACGCCGGGTCAGTGGATGGCGACCATGCGCAAGTACGTGCCGATCAACCGGCGCTCGCTGGCGGCGTACGACGTCCTCGAGGCCGGCGGGGTCAAGGCGATCGCGCACGAGGCGCCGATCATGGCGGCGTTCCTGCGCGCCGCCGACGCCAAGGGCCTGGAGCACGAGGTCGAGCTCATCCACGAGGCCGGTCTCGACCTCGACACCCGCGAGGTCGGCAACGCCGAGCTGCGGGCCGAGCTGCCGATCGTCAGCGACCAGGTCGAGCGGGCGATCCGCATCGGCGGCCAGCGGTTCATCGACCCCGGCGCCTATGTCGCCGCGCTCGGCGACGCGGTGCGCGACCGCGGCGGCCGGCTGGTCATCGGCTCCAACGTGCGGGCGCTGCGGCACGGCCACGAGGGCGTCACGCTCGAGATGTTCAGCGGCGAGCCGATCAGCGGCGACGCGGTCGTGCTCGCGACCGGCGCCTGGCTGCCCGACCTGGCCAAGGCGTGCGGCGTGCGGGTGCCGATGCGCGCCGGCCGCGGATACTCCTTCTCGGTCGCGGTCACCGACCCGGCGAACCGCCCGGTGCCGAGCCCGGTCTACTTCCCCTACGAGCGCGTCGCCTGCACGCCCTACGGCGACCGGCTGCGCGTCGGCGGCACGATGGCGTTCGAGGACACCGACGCCCCGCTCAACATCGAGCGCGTCGACGCGATCGTCAAGTCGGCCCGCCCGCTGCTCAGCGGCGTCGACTGGGACGACCGCGAGGACGTCTGGGTCGGCTCGCGCCCGGTCACCGTCGACGGGCTGCCGTTCATCGGCGCCACCAAGGTGCCCCGGGTCTACGTCAACGGCGGCCACGGCATGTGGGGCATCACCCTCGGCCCGCTGTCGGGCCAGCTGCTCGCGCAGGCGATGGCGACCGGCGAGGTGCCGCCGGAGCTGGCGCCCTTCGACCCGACCCGCTGACCGGGTCCGGACGCAATACCGTGGTGGCCATGACTTCCTGGGAGTACGCCACCGTCCCCCTCATGATTCACGCGACCAAGCAGATCCTCGACCAGTGGGGCGAGGACGGCTGGGAGCTGGTGCAGGTCGTGCCAGGTCCCGACGGCAACGGCCTGGTCGCCTACCTGAAGCGACCGAAGGAGAGCTGATCGATGTCGACCGTCGAAGACAACCTGGCCGCCCTGGGCCTGTCGGTGCCCGACGTGGCCGCGCCCGCGGGGTCGTACGTCCCCGCGCTGCGGCACGGCAACCTCGTCTACACCTCCGGCCAGATCCCGGCGGTGGGCGGCGAGCTGCAGGCCGTCGGCAAGGTCGGCGCCGAGGTGTCGGCCGAGGAGGCGCAGGCCTGCGCCCAGACGTGCGTGCTCAACGCGCTCGCCGCGGTCAAGGACGTCGTCGGTGACCTCGACAAGGTGACCCAGGTCGTGAAGGTGCTCGGCTTCGTCGCCTCCGACCCGGCGTTCGACGGGCAGCCCGGCGTCATCAACGGCGCCAGCGACCTGCTCGGCAAGGCCTTCGGCGACAAGGGCGCGCACGCCCGCTCGGCGGTCGGCGTGGCCGTGCTGCCGAAGAACGTCCCGGTCGAGGTCGAGATCGTCGTCGCCGTCGAGGACTGACCCCGATGGCCCCTGAGCCGGTGACCCGCCCGCGCGACTTCCGGGTCGGGCGCCGGCTCGGCGAGCACGCGCTCGCCATGCTCGAGGGCGCGTCGCCGAGTCCGACGTGCCGCGGCCCAGGCTGGCCGCCACGGTGCTGCTCGTGCGCGACGCCCCGACCGCACCCGACCCGCGGAACGCGGTGCAGGTGTTCATGATCCGCCGGGTCCCCACGATGGAGTTCGCCCCGTCGATGTGGGTCTTCCCCGGCGGCGGCGTCGACCAGCGCGACGCCGCCACCGACGTGCCGTGGGCCGGTCCGTCGCCCGCCGAGTGGGCCGAGCGCATCGGCGTCGACGAGGCCACCGCGCGCGAGCTCGTCATCGCCGCCGTGCGCGAGGTGTTCGAGGAGTGCGGGGTGCTGCTCGCCGGCCCCGACGACGCCTCCGTGGTCGGCGACGTCTCCGGCGACGCGTGGGGCCAGGAGCGCGCCGCGCTGCTGTCGCGCGAGCAGTCCTTCGCCCAGCTGCTCTCCCGCCGCGGCCTGGTGCTGCGCTCCGACCTGCTCACGCTGCGCGACCACTGGGTCACGCCGCCGTTCGAGCCGAAGCGTTACGACACCTACTTCTTCGCGGCGTTGCTGCCCGTCGGCCAGATCCCCGACGACGCCACCACCGAGGCCGACCTGTCGGTCTGGGTCGACCCCGACGCGCTGCTCGACGAGGTCGCCGCGGGCGAGCAGCGGATGATGCCGCCCACCGTCGTCAACGTCGAGCGCGTCGCCCGGGCCCGCTCGGCTGCGGATTTCGTCGCCGAGCGACCCCCGGTCGTGCGGGTGATGCCCGAGCCGGTGCGCGAGCAGGACCGGGTGGTGCTGCGCGCGCACCTGCCGAGCGAGGACCTGCCGAGCGAGGACCTGCCGAGCGGGCAGGACTAGGCGAGACCGGCGTACGCCGGGGGCGGGGTGGTCGACCGGGCGGGCTCAGCCCGTGGCCAGCACCCGGAGCCGGGTGAGGTCGCCGTTGAACGTGTCCTGGTCGATGGGCGTGTCGCTGTACTGCCAGAACGTGTAGTAGCCCCAGCCGGCGGGCAGCTCGCCGGGGGTGCTGGCGTAGCGCGCGATCCACAGCGGGTTGGTCGCGCCGAACCGGGTCGTGCTGCCCGTGCAGGTCTTCCACCAGTCGGTGGTCGTGTAGATCACCGCGTCGCGGCCGGTGAGCTGCTTGTAGCGGGTGGTGAAGCTGCTGATCCAGCTGACCATCGCGGTCTGGCTGAGGCCGTAGCACGATGCGCCGTAGGGGTTGTACTCGATGTCGAGCACGCCGGGCAGGGTCTTGCCGTCGCGCGACCAGCCGCCGCCGTTGCGCGCGAAGAACTCCGCCTGCGCGGCGCCGGTCGAGCGGTCCGGCAGCGCGAAGTGGTAGGAGCCGCGGATCATGCCGACGTCGTAGGAGCCGGTGTACTGCTGGGCGAAGTAGCTGTTCCGGAAGCCGGTGCCCTCGGTCGCCTTGACGTAGGCGAAGCGCTTGCCGAGGTTCCACTGGCCCTGCCAGTCGACGTTGCCCTGCCAGCCGGACACGTCGATGCCGGGCACGCCGCCGGTGGCCTGCGGCTGGGGCGTGGCGCGCGGGCTCGGGGTCTTCCATCCCATGTAGGCCTCACCGGGTTTGACGATGCCGGCCGAGCGGGCGCCCGGCGTCGGCTGGGGCGGGGTGGCGGCGTCGGCGGGCGGGGCGGCCAGTGCGACGCCGACGAGGGCGGCGCAGGCCGAGGCGAGCAGGAGACGGGCGTGGCGGAGGGGTTCATCGTGGAGACCTCGGGGCGGAGGGGAGAGGGGGCAGGTCGGACGCTACGGAAGGGCAGGTCAAGAGTGGGCAAACCGCGGCGGTCGATCGGGCGGATACCGTGACGGCATGGTGACGCCCCCTGGCGCGGCGACGCGGGCCCTCGGGTCACGGCGCTGCTGGCGCCCAACCCCGGCCCGATGACCCTCGACGGCACCAACACGTGGGTGCTCGGCGACGCGCGCAGCGACGAGGTGGTCGTGGTCGACCCCGGCCCGCTCGACGAGGCCCACCTGCAGGCGGTGCTCGACCACGCCGCCGGTCTCGGGGCGCGCGTGGCGCTCACGCTGCTGACCCACCACCACGCCGACCACACCGAGGCGGCGCAGCGCTGGGCCGCGATCACCGGCGCACCGGTGCGCGGCGCCGGTCGCGGGGAGCCGCTGCGCGACGGCGAGCAGCTCGAGGTCGGGGAGTGCGCCTCACCGTGCTCGCCACCCCGGGCCACACCAGCGACTCGGTGTCGTTCCACCTGCCCGACGACGACGTGCTGCTGACCGGCGACATGGTCCTGGGGAGGGGTACGTCCGTGGTCACCCACCCCGACGGCGACGTCGGGGCCTACCTGGACTCCTTGGACCGGATGGCCGGGCTCGGGGTGGCGGTGATCGCGCCCGGTCACGGCCCGGTCGTCGACGACCCGGCGGCTCTGCTGGCCTACTACCGCGACCACCGGCTGGAGCGGCTGCGCCAGGTGCAGGCCGCGCTCGACGACGGTGCTGCGGACGCAGGTGACGAGGACGCGGTGGTCGAGGCGGTCGTACAGCGGGTGTATGCCGACGTCCCGCGCGACGTGTGGCCCGCGGCGCGCCAGACCGTCAAGGCCCAGCTGGCGTACCTGCGCGCGACGCCCTGAGCCAGGATCCCGGCCGGCTGGGGGAGAGCCGACCGCCCGCCGGACGACGGCGGCCCAGAAAGTACGACGGCGGCACAGAAAAGATCTGTGCCGCCGTCGTGGTATCTGTGCCGCCGTTCTTCAGATCAGCGGCTCACGGTTCGGCGACGATGCCACGGTTCGGCGACGATGCCGACAGGCGCGCAGCGCAGCAAGCGGCTGGCGGAGGAGGAGCCGAACCCAGAAGGAACTACCGCGCGCGGCGCTGGAGGCGGTCGACGTCCAGGAGCAGGACCGCGCGCGCCTCGAGCTTGAGCCAGCCGCGGCCGGCGAAGTCGGCGAGCGCCTTGTTGACCGTCTCGCGGGAGGCGCCGACCAGCTGGGCCAGCTCCTCCTGGGTGAGGTCGTGGGCGACGAGGACGCCCTCGTCGCTCTGCCGGCCGAAGCGGGCGGCCAGGTCGAGCAGGGCCTTGGCGACGCGGCCGGGGACGTCGGTGAAGATCAGGTCGCCGAGGGCCTCGTTGGTGCGGCGCAGCCGGCGGGCCAAGGCGCTGAGCATGGTGACCGCGACCTCGGGACGCTGCTTGAGGAAGGCGGTCAGGTCGTCGTGGCCGAGGCCGACCAGCTCGGAGTCGGCGACCGCGGTGGCGGTGGCGGTGCGGGCGCCGGGGTCGAACAGCGACAGCTCGCCGAACATCTCGCCGGGGCCGAGGATCGCCAGCAGGCTCTCGCGGCCGTCGCTGGAGGTGCGGCCGAGCTTGATCTTGCCGTCGGTGATGACGAACAGCCGGTCACCGGGTTCGCCCTCGCGGAACAGCTCTTCGCCACGCGCGGCCCGGGCGCGCGTGGTCGAGGCGAGCAACGCCTCGACGTCGGCGTCGTCGAGCGAGGAGAACAAGGGGAGTTGCGCAGCACGTCGAGATCCACGTCACACATCCTGCCACGCTGCCTCGGGCCGGTCGGTGGCGCATCGCCCGTCGGTGCCGCGGCCTATCGTCGGGGGCGTGAAGCCCCTGGACATCTCCCACGAGACGCCGGTCGGTCTGAAGCGTCGCGCGCGCAAGACCTACCGCGTGCTGCAGGAGACCTATCCCTATGCCCGCGCCGAGCTGGACTTCGAGACGCCGCTGCAGCTGCTCGTCGCGACGATCCTGTCGGCGCAGACCACCGACGTGGGCGTCAACAAGGTCACGCCCGAGCTGTTCCGGCGCTTCCCCGACGCCGCGGCGCTCGCGGGGGCCGACCGCACCGAGATGGAGGAGCTGCTGCGGCCCACCGGGTTCTACCGCGCGAAGACCAACTCGGTGATCAACCTGGGCGCCGCGCTGGTCGAGCGGTTCGACGGCGAGGTGCCGGGCCGGCTGAAGGACCTCGTCACGCTGCCCGGCGTGGGCCGCAAGACCGCGAACGTCGTGCTGGGCAACGCCTTCGGCGTGCCGGGCATCACCGTCGACACCCACTTCGGCCGGCTGGTGCGCCGCTTCGGGTGGACCGAGCTGACCGACCCGGTCGAGGTCGAGCACGCCGTCGGCGAGCTGTTCCCGCGCAAGGACTGGACGATGCTCAGCCACGTGGTGATCTTCCACGGGCGGCGCATCTGCCATGCCAAGCGCCCGGCGTGCGGCGCCTGCCCGATCGCCCGCTGGTGCCCGTCGTACGGCATCGGCGAGACCGACCCGGCGCTCGCCGAGAAGCTGCTCAAGTTCGAGAAGGCGCCCGGCGCCGCGCCGTTCCCCGGCACCGAGGCGGCGGGCGCCGCGACCCCGGCGGCGACCCGGCCGGCCCCGGGGCGCGGGGATGAGCCGCACCGGTCCGCCGGTGCCCGCCTGGCTCCAGCTGGTCGCCGACACCTCCCACGACGACATGGAGCTGGTGCAGCGCACCGCCCACCTGCCGGGCGGTCGCGAGTCGGCGGTGCTCATGCTGTTCGGGCCGGCGCCCGAGGGCGTGGAGCGCATCGGTAACTCCGGCGGCGCCACCCTGGTGCTCACCGAGCGGGCGCACACGCTGCGCTCGCACCCGGGCCAGGTGTCCTTCCCCGGCGGGCGCGTCGACCCGACCGACGACGGGCCGGTCGACGCCGCCCTGCGCGAGGCCGAGGAGGAGATCGGGGCGCTGCGCAGCGGGATCGACGTGGTCGGCATGCTGCCGCAGCTGCCGCTCAGCGTCACCGGCTTCTCGGTCACCCCGGTGCTGGGCTGGTGGCGGGAGCCGATGCCGGTGGGTGTCGTCGACCCGGCCGAGGTCGCGCGCGTCGTGGTGGTGCCGGTCGAGGAGCTCACCGACCCGGCCAACCGGTTCATGGCGGTGCACCCCGCGCGGGCGTTCGCGGCGCCGGCCTTCGAGGTGCAGGGTCTCTACGTCTGGGGGTTCACCGCGATCCTGATCGCGGAGTTCCTCGACCTCGCCGGGCTGACCCGGCCGTGGGACACGAGCGACGAACGTCCCGTGCCCGCCCGCTTCCTGGTGCGCTGAGACCGCGCTCGCGCACCCGGGGCGGCGCTGCACGGGTCAGCGCTGCGCGACCCCGGGGAGCCAGTCGAGCAGGATGCGGGTCGCCTCGTCCGGCGCCTGCTCGGGCACGAAGTGGCCCACGCCGGGGAGCCGCTCCTCGCGGTAACCGCCACGGCAGTACGCCTGCGAGCCGCGCGTCGACTCGGTGAGCACGCAGCCGTCGGCGGCGCCGTGCACCAGCAGCGCCGGCACCGGCACCGGCTGGGAGAGCCGGTTGACCATCCGGCGCCCGTCGCTGCGCAGCACCGAGCGCACCACCCAGCGGTAGTACTCCGCCGCCGAGTGCGCGACGAACGGCAGGGTCAGCGCCCCGGCGTAGCGCTCGACCAGCGCGGCGTCGGGCCAGGCGTCGTCGCCGGACCAGGCGCGCATGAGCTTGCGGGTGTATCGCGGCCCCGAGCTCATCGCCCGCTCGGGCAGGAACGGCGTCTGCATCGACCACAGATAACCGTTGGCGCGGATCTGTCGCGGGTCGGTGCGGGAGGCCTGGCGCAGGACCAGCGGGTGCGGCATCCCGAACGCCGCGACGCCCTGGGTCACGTCGGGCTGCATGGTCGCCATCGCCCAGGCGATCCAGCCGCCCCAGCCGTGCCCGGCCACCACGGCGCTGCGCACACCGAGGCAGCGCACGACCGCGGCGGCGTCGGCCGCGAGGGTGAAGGTGTCGTAGCCCTGCGGCGGCTTGTCGGACGCGCCGTAGCCGCGCAGGTCCATCGCGACGACCCGGTAACCGGCGTCGGCGAGGGCGGGGATCTGGTGGCGCCAGGCCCACCAGAACTCCGGGAAGCCGTGCAGCAGCAGCACCAGCGGGCCCTCGGAGTCGCGGCCGGCCTCGACCACGTGGAAACGGGCGCCGTTGGCCGCGAGCATCCGGTGGGTCCACGGACCGTCGATCAGGACGCTCGACACGTCGTCAGCCATGCTCACCCCCGCACGTTCTCGGCCTCGGCATGCGTGCGGGGCGGTCCCGGTCGCCACCGGTCCGCCCCGCACGTCAGGCGTGACGTCAGCCCTTGGAGGGCTTGATCGCCTGCACGGTCTTCTGCGCGTTGGCGATGGTCTTCTTCGGCCCGCCCTGCATCTTCTTCAGCTGGCTGCGACCGACCAGCGCCAGGACCAGCGCGACGACCCCCAGCACCAGCGCCACGATCAGGAAGCTCAGCCAGCGCGACAGGCCCGCGGCGTACAGCCCCCAGGCCCCGGCCGTGAGCAGGAAGCCGAGCATGTAGAGCGCGACCACGCCGGCCGCGGCCAGCATGGCGCCGCCCTTGCCGGCCTTCTGCGCCTCGGCCTTCATCTCGACCTTGACCAGGTCGATCTCGCCGCGCACGATGCCCGACATGTCGGTCGTGGCGTCAGCGACCAGCTGGCCGAGCGTACGTTCGGAGCCGTTGGTGCGGTCTGCCATCGCGTCCTCCTGTGACAAAGCCTTCATGTGACCGGGACGGTGCGTCCCGGCTGGCCCGTGCGGGCCACCTGACCAGCCACCCTACCGACAGGTTGGCTCGGCCTCACGCGCCGCCGGGTGCCTTCTGGTAGACGTCGGGGATCCCGTCGGCATCGGTGTCGAGTGTCTCGGACTCCTGGATGCGGCGATACACCTTGTTGCGCGTACGCAGCACGAGCGCTGCGAGCAGCGCCGACAGCAGCGAACCGGTGAGCACACCGATCTTCACGTGCTCGTCGGCGTCGGAGCCGGCGCCGAACGCCAGCTCGCCGATCAGCAGCGACACGGTGAAGCCGATCCCGGCCAGCAGGCTGAGCCCGACCACGTCGGCCCAGGCGAGGTCGTCGTCCAGCTCGGCCCGGGTGAAC
This sequence comes from Barrientosiimonas endolithica, assembly GCF_030296655.1. Lineage (NCBI taxonomy): Bacteria > Bacillati > Actinomycetota > Actinomycetes > Micrococcales > Dermacoccaceae > Barrientosiimonas > Barrientosiimonas endolithica. The sequence goes on from NZ_AP027735.1 coordinate 217,163, forward strand.
TTGGACATGAAGAACGTCGCGCCGAGCACGCCGATGACCTTGCCGAGCACCAGACCGGCGACGATGCCGAGGGTGATCGGGTCGCGGAACGCCGCGGCCAGGCCGCCGCCGACGACGGTCACGCCGGCGGCGAAGAACGCGAAGACCGGCACGCACAGGCCGGCCGACAGCGGCCGCACGCGGTGCTCGAAACGGGTGCACAGCGACGGCTCGCCCTCGGCGAGCGGCCGCACCGGCACGAGCAGGCCGAGCACGACGCCGGCGATGGTGGCGTGCACGCCGGACTTGTAGACCAGCACCCAGGTGATGATGCCGATCGGGATCAGCAGCCACGGCGAGCGGACCCCGCGGCGCACGAGCAGCCAGAAGACGATCATCGGCAGCACGCCGAGGCCGAGGTAGACCAGGTTCAGGTCGCTGGTGAAGAAGATCGCGATGATCGTGATGGCGATCAGGTCGTCGACGACCGCCAGGGTCAGCAGGAACGAGCGCAGCGCCGACGGGAGGTACTGCCCGAGCACGGCGAGCACGGCCAGCGCGAACGCGATGTCGGTGGCGCTCGGGATCGCCCAGCCGGTGAGGTTGCCGTCGCCGATGCTGTTGACCAGCACGTAGATCAGGGCGGGCATGGCGACGCCGCAGACGGCGGCGACGATCGGCACGGCGGCCTTCGCGCGGTCGCGCAGGTCGCCGACGACGAACTCGTGCTTGAGCTCCAGACCGACCACGAAGAAGAAGATCGCGAGCAGGCCGTCGGAGGCCCAGTGGGCCAGGCTCATCTCGAGGCCGAGCGAGGCCGGCCCGACCTTCAGGTCGCGCAGGCCGGTGTAGCCGTCACGCCACGGCGAGTTGGCCCACACCAGGGCGGCGACGGCGGCCAGCAGCAGCAGCGCGCCACCGACGGTCTCGGCGCGCAGCACATCGGCGACGCGCTTGGCCTCGGGCCACTCGCCCCGGCTGAACAGGCGGGGCTTGGAGGAAGGAGGTTGGACACGAACGGGCCTCCTGGGGGAGTCGACGGGGTGTTTTCACCCCGTGCCGCCAGGACCGGTCGGCCGGGGTGGCCGACCAGACTTCCCGGCTCACCGGGTCCCAGCCTACCGACGTTCTTGACGCGTCCTTGACGGCGTCCGGGAGCCGGAAGCCCCGGGCCGCCCCGAGGACGGGACGCGGCAGGCGCCGCCGGGCACGACGAGGGCCGGGTGACCGCTGTCGGTCACCCGGCCCCGGTCGTACGTCGGATCAGTCCTTGGAGTCGGCGGTCATGCCGTCCTTGATCAGGTTCATCACCGAGTCGTCGGCGAGGGTGGTGACGTCACCGACCTCACGGTTCTCGGCGACGTCCTTGAGCAGGCGACGCATGATCTTGCCGGAGCGGGTCTTGGGCAGCTCGGGCACGATCATCACCTGGCGCGGCTTGGCGATCGGGCCGATCTCCTGACCGACGTGGTTGCGCAGCTCCTGGACGAGGTCGTCGCCCTCGCCCTTCTCGTCGGCCTCCTTCTTGGCGTCCTCGCGCAGGATGACGAACGCGCAGACCGCCTGACCGGTGGTCTCGTCGGCCGCACCCACGACCGCCGCCTCGGCGACCTTCGGGTGCGACACCAGGGCCGACTCGATCTCGGCCGTCGAGAGCCGGTGACCGGAGACGTTCATGACGTCGTCGACCCGGCCGAGCAGCCAGATGTTGCCCTTGTCGTCGTACTTCGCGCCGTCGCCGGCGAAGTAGTACTTGTCGCCGAACCGGCTCCAGTAGGTCTCCTTGTAGCGCTCCTCGTCGCCCCAGATGCCGCGCAGCATCGCCGGCCACGGCTTGGTCAGCACCAGGTAGCCGACCGCCTCGGGGTCGGTGAGCGGCTGGCCCTCGTCGTCGAGGATCTCGGCGCTGATGCCGGGGATCGGCTTCTGCGCCGAACCGGGCTCGAGCTCGGTGACGCCGGGCAGCGGGCTGATCATGATCGCGCCGGTCTCGGTCTGCCACCAGGTGTCGACGATCGGGGCGGTGCCGCCGCCGATGTGCTCGCGGTACCACCGCCACGCCTCGGGGTTGATCGGCTCGCCGACGCTGCCGAGGACCCGGATCGAGGACAGGTCGTACTTCGCCGGGATGTCGTCGCCCCACTTCATGAACGTGCGGATCGCGGTGGGGGCGGTGTAGAGGATGGTCACGCCGTACTTCTGCACGATCTCCCACCAGCGGCCCTGGTGCGGGGTGTCGGGCGTGCCCTCGTAGACGACCTGGGTCGCGCCGTTGGCCAGCGGTCCGTAGACCATGTAGGAGTGGCCGGTGACCCAGCCGACGTCGGCGGTGCACCAGTAGACGTCGGTGTCGGGGTGCACGTCGTGCACGACCGCGTTGGTGTAGGCGCACTGGGTGAGGTAGCCGCCGCTGGTGTGGAAGATCCCCTTCGGCTTCCCCGTGGTGCCGGAGGTGTAGAGGATGAACAGCGGGTGCTCGGAGTCCATCGGCTCGGCCGTGTGCTCCTCGCTCTGGGAGTCGACCACGTCGCTCCACCACTGGTCGCGGCCCTCGACCCACTCGACGTCGGTGCCGGTGCGGTTGACGACCAGCACCGTCTCGACCGGGGTGTCGGGCTCGCCGTCCTTCGGCGCGAGCGCGGCGTCGACGGTCGCCTTGAGCGGGGCGGGCTTGCCGCGGCGCCACTGCCCGTCGGTCGTGACGACGACCTTGGCGTCGGCGTCGATGATCCGGGTGCGCAGCGCGTCGGCGGCGAACCCGCCGAAGATCACCGAGTGCGGCGCGCCGAGCCGGGCGCAGGCCAGCATCGTGAAGATCGTCTCGGGGATCATCGGCATGTAGATCGCGACGCGGTCGCCCTTGGCGACACCCAACGAGGCGAGCGCGTTGGCCGTCTTGCTGACCTCCTTCTGGAGGTCGGCGTACGTGATCGTGCGGGTGTCGCCCTGGTCGCCCTCGAAGTGGATCGCGACGCGGTCGCCGTTGCCGGCCTCGACGTGCCGGTCGACGCAGTTGTGCGCGACGTTGAGCTCGCCGCCGACGAACCACTTCGCGAACGGCGCGTTGCTCCAGTCGAGCGTCTGGTCGAAGTCGGTGCTCCAGGTGATCCGGTCGCGGGCCTGCTGCGCCCAGAACTCCTCCGGGTCGGCCTCCGCCGCGGCGTACATCTGCGCCGTGCCGTTGGCCTGCTCCGCGAACTGCGGGTCGGGGGCGTACGTCTCCTGGGCGGTGCTCTCGTCGGTCACCACGACCTCCTCGTCGTCTCAGGGGCTCCTGCTGGTCAAGCCAACCGCGCGAACGGGCGCGCGGCAACCTACCCAGGGGTTCATTCCGCCGGGCGGTCCACCTCTCCGGTCGGCCAGGTGCGGAAACCGCGCTGCAGCGCCCTGACCCGGTTACGACCTGGTCGGGGCGCCAGAACCGCGTTCCGGCGGAGGGCGTACGTCGGTGGTCAGTCGCGCCGGGCGTAGCGGCGCTCGGGGCGGCCGACCCGGCCGTACTGCTGGCGGGCGGTGGCCGCGCCCGTCTCGACGAAGTGCTCGAGGTAGCGCCGGGCGGTGACCCGCGCGAGGCCCAGCTGCTCGGCGCACTCGCCGGCCGACAGCTCGCCCTCTGCCAGCGCGGCGAGCACCAGGTCGCCGGTCTGCCGGTTGAGCCCCTTGGGCAGCGCGGCGCCGCCCGCCTCGGCCCGCACGCCGAAGACCTGGTCGATGTCGGACTGCTCGGCGGCCTGCTCGCCCGCGGACGCCAGCGCGCTGAGGTGACTCCGCGCCCGACGTACGTCCGCGAGCCGGGCGCGCAGGTCGTCGCGGGTGAACGGCTTGACGAGGTAGCCGACGGCGCCGGCCGCCCGCGCCTGCTGCACCGCGTCGACGTCGCGCTCGGCGGTCACCATCAGCACGTCGCTGGTGACCCCGGCCGCGCGCATCCGGCGCAGGACCTCCAGGCCGGACAGGTCGGGCAGGTGCACGTCGAGCAGCACCACGTCGGGACGCTCGCGCTCGGCCAGCCGCAGCGCCTCGGCGCCGTCGCGGGCGGACCCGACGACGGTGAATCCCTCGACCTGCTCGACGAACCCGGTGTGCACCTTGGCGACCAGGAAGTCGTCGTCGACGACCAGCACGCGCAGCGGCGAGGTGGGTTCGGCGGGCATGACGGCGACGTTACCGAGCCTGGGGCGTCAGCGGGACGCCCCGACGACGGCGGTGAGCACCGCCCCGTGGTCGCCGTTGGTCGCCTCGACGCTGCCGCCGCCGCGCTGGCAGATCGCCTGCACCAGCGCCAGGCCGACGCCGCGCCCGGTCGCGTCGGCGGGCTTGGTCGACCAGCCGCGCACGAACACGTCGCTCAGGTGCTCGGGGTCGATGCCCGGGCCGGTGTCGGCGACGCGCACGGTCGCCCGGCCGTCGGCGTACGTCATCCGCACGGAGATCTCCCGGCCGTGCCCGCGCGTGGCGTCGAGGGCGTTGTCGACGAGGTTGCCGAGCACGGTGAGCACGTCGGCGGCGTGCTCGGCGGGGAGCCGCGGCAGCCGCGTCTCGGGCTCGACGTGCAGCTCGATCCCCGCCTCGGCGGCGGCGCTGGTCTTGGCGACCAGCAGCGCGGCGACGCGCGGGTCCGCGACGACGCGGGTGACCGCCGAGCTGATCTCGCTGCGCTGGCGGGACAGCTCGTCGACGAAGGCGACGGCGTCGGCGTACTCCCCGAGCTGGAGCAGCCCGGACACGGTGTGCAGCCGGTTGTCGAACTCGTGCGTCTGCGCGCGCAGCGTCTCGGTGATGCTGGTCTGCGCCGCGACCTGGCTCTCCAGCGCCATCAGGTCGCTGCGGTCGACGAACGTCGTGACCGTGCCGACGAAGCGGCCGCGGTCGAGCGCGCGGCGCCGGTTGAGCACCAGCGCGCGCCCCTCGAGCACGATCAGCGTGCTGGAGCTGTCGTCGGGCCGGAGCACGAAATCCTCGATGGCGCAAGGGAGTCCGTGACCGGCGACCGGGGTGCCGACGGCGTCGGTGGACAGGTCGAGCAGCTCGCCGGCGGTGTCGTTGACGACGGTGAACTGGCCGGCCGGGTTGACCCCGACCACGCCTTCGTGGATGCCGCGCAGCAGGGCTTCCTGGTGGTCGGCGAGGCCCGCGATCGCGCTCGGCTCCAGGCCGCGGGTCTGGCGCCGGATGAGCCGGGAGATCGCGAGCGAGCCGAGCATCCCGAGCAGTGCGGCCACGCCGAGGAAGAGCAGCAGGTCGGGCGCGGCGCCGGCGAGCCTGCTCCACAGCGACGGATAGGCCTCGGCCACCAGCACGGCGCCCACGACGCGCCCGCGGTCGTCGAGCACGGGCGCCTGGGCCGCCAAGGACGTCCGCCCGTCGAGCGTGACGTCGCCCGTCCAGGACCGGCCCAGGCGCACCGGGATCCCGCTCGGGGCGGGGTCGCCGGGGTTGCCCTCGGAGGAGGCGACGGTCGCGCCGGAGCTGTCGACGACGTACACCTGCTGGGCGCCGGACAACGAGGTGGCGCGGGCGATCTCGGCGCGCAGCGCCCAGGTGTCGATGCCGCCGTCGGTGAGCTGGGCGCGCACCAGCCCGGTCGAGCCGAGGTTCTCCGCCACGGCGAGCACGCGCGTGCCGCGGGTGGCGCGGAAGTCCTCGGTCGACTGCTGCACGGTGATCAGCGCGACCGCGGCCAGGACCATGCCGAGCACGACGGTCTGGAGCAGCAGGAACTGCCCGGCGATGGTCCGGGGGACCGCGCGCTGCCAGACCGAAATGACCGAAACCTCCGTTGCGTCCACAAGCGTGACCTGCGCCACCGCCCCGGCCAGTATCGGCCCAGCGCGGCGTCTCGAGCTCACCGGCCGCGCAGGAAGCGAGGTAGGTCGGATGCCACCCACCCCCACCCGGCGCAGCGTGCTGCTCGGGAGCCTGGGTGCCCTGGCGGCGCTGCCCCTGGTCAGCGCGTGCGGGGTCACCCGCGGCGAGCAGTCGGGCAACAACCGGCTGCGGATGATGATCCCCAACAGCCCCGGCGGCGGCTACGACCTCACCGGCCGCGCCGCGGTGCGGGTCATGGAGGAGCAGGAGATCACCGGCCGGTTCGAGGTCTTCAACGTCATCGGCGCCAGCGGCACCGTCGCGATGGCGCGGCTGATGAACGAGCGCGGCAACGAGGACCTGATGATGTCGATGGGCCTCGGCGTCGTCGGTGCGACCTACACCAACAAGTCCGACGCCCGGGTCACCGGCGCGACGCCGCTCGCCCGCCTCATCGAGGAGTCCGAGGGCGTCATCGTGCCGCGCAGCTCGCCGTTCCGCACCATCGACGACCTGCTCGCCGCGTGGAAGAAGGACCCGCGCGGCCTGTCGGTCGGCGGCGGGTCGGCGCCCGGCGGCCCCGACCACCTGTTCCCGATGGAGCTGGCCCGCGCGACCGGGATCTCCCCGCGCAGCGTCAACTTCGTGTCGTACGACGGTGGCGGCGACCTGCTCTCCGCGCTGCTCGGCAGCAAGGTCGGGTTCGGCACGAGCGGGCTCGGGGAGTACAAGTCGCAGATCCAGAGCGGGTCGCTGCGGGTGCTCGCCGTCTCGGGCGAGAAGCGCACCACCGGCGTCAACGCCCCGACGCTGCAGGAGGCGGGCATCGACCTGACCTTCATCAACTGGCGCGGCGTCCTCGCCCCGCCCGGGATCGGCGGCGAGCGGCGCAGCCAGCTCATCGGGCTGCTGGAGCAGATGCACGAGACGCAGGCGTGGAAGGACGTGCTCAAGGACAACGACTGGACCGACGCCTGGATGACCGGAGACGCGTTCACCGGGTTCCTGCGCTCGCAGGACCAGCGCGTGGCGCGCACCCTGAAGGAGCTGGGGCTGATATGAGCCACGTCGACGACGGCCGCCTCGACCACGACGACCCGCAGCGTCCGGTCCCCGCGCACGACTGGAGCCAGCTCGGCCTCGCCGCCGGCCTGGTCGTGCTCGCGGTCGTGATCCTGGTCGACGCCTCCGGGCTGCGCGAGGACTTCGCCCAGATCGACCCGATCGGCCCGCGGGTCTTCCCGCAGTTCGTCGCGGCCGGCCTGCTCGTGCTCGCCGTGCTCCTGGTGGTCGCGACCTTCCGCGGGTCGGTGCCCGAGGGCGCCGAGGGCGAGGACGTCGACCTGTCGAACCCGCCGGACTGGAAGACGCTCGCCGCGCTGTTCTTCTCGTTCCTGTTCCTCGTCGCGACCGTGAACGTGCTCGGCTGGACGATCTCGTCGGCGCTGTTCTTCACCGCCACGACGTACGTCCTCGGCAGCCGCACCTGGGTGCGCAACCTGATCATCGGCACCGCTCTGGGCCTGATCACCTTCTACGGCTTCTACTCCGGCCTGGGCGTCCCGCTCCCGGCCGGAATCCTGGACGGGATCCTCTGATGGGCAACCTCGGAAACCTGCTCGACGGGTTCGCCTCGGCGATCACGCCGATGAACCTGCTGTTCGCCTGCCTGGGCGTGCTGCTCGGCACGGCGGTGGGTGTGCTGCCGGGCATCGGCCCGGCGATGACGGTCGCGCTGCTGCTGCCGATCACGTACAACGTCGACGCCTCGAGCGCGTTCATCATGTTCGCCGGCATCTTCTACGGCGGGATGTACGGCGGGTCGACCACCTCGATCCTGCTCAACACCCCGGGCGAGTCCTCCTCGGTCATCACCGCCCTCGAGGGCAACAAGATGGCGCGGCGGGGACGGGCCGCGCAGGCGCTCGCCACGGCGGCGATCGGGTCGTTCATCGCGGGGGCGATCGGCACCGCGCTGCTCGCGCTGTTCGCCCCGACCATCGCGACGCAGGCGGTCAAGCTCGGCGACCCGTCCTACCTCGCGATCATGGTGCTCGCGCTGGTCGCGGTGACCGCGGTGCTCGGCGCCTCGAAGCTGCGCGGGTTCGTCTCGCTGTTCCTCGGCCTGGCCATCGGGCTGGTCGGCATCGACAGCCTCACCGGCCAGAACCGCCTGACCTTCGGGATGCCGCTGCTGTCCGACGGCATCGACATCGTGGTGCTCGCCGTCGCGATCTTCGCGGTCGGCGAGGCGCTGTGGGTCGCGGCCCACCTGCGGCGCCGGCCGCTGGAGGTCATCCCGGTCGGCCGGCCGTGGATGGGCCGCGACGACTGGCGCCGGTCGTGGAAGCCGTGGCTGCGTGGCACCGCCTTCGGCTTCCCGTTCGGCGCGGTGCCCGCCGGCGGAGCCGAGCTGCCGACCTTCCTGTCCTACGTCACCGAGCGCAAGCTGACCAAGCACCCGGAGGAGTTCGGCCAGGGCGCCATCGAGGGCGTCGCCGGCCCCGAGGCCGCCAACAACGCCTCCGCCTCGGGCACGCTCGTGCCGATGCTCGCGCTCGGCCTGCCGACCAACGCGACCGCCGCGGTGATGCTCGCCGCGATGGTGGGCTACGGCATCGACCCCGGCCCGTCGCTGTTCGAGGAGCAGGGTCCGCTGGTCTGGACGCTGATCGCCAGCCTGTTCATCGGCAACTTCCTGCTGCTCGTGCTCAACCTGCCGCTCGCGCCGGTGTGGGCCAAGCTGCTGCAGGTGCCGCGGCCCTATCTCTACGCCGGCATCCTGTTCTTCGCCGCACTCGGCGCGCTCGCGGTCAACCTGCAGTGGTTCGACCTGGCGCTGCTGCTCGTCTTCGGTGCTCTCGGGTTCGGCATGCGCCGCTGGGGGCTGCCCGTGCTCCCGCTGATCATCGGCGTCATCCTCGGGCCCCGCGTCGAGCTGCAGCTGCGGCGCGCCCTGCAGGGTGCGGGCGGCGAGTGGTCGGGCCTGCTCAGCGAGCCGGTCGCGGTCCTGGTGTACGTCATCATCGGCCTGGGTGCGATCGTCATGATCGGTCAGTCGATCCGCAAGAGGCGCTCCGTCGCCGGACAGGAGACTCACGCATGACCATTCTCGTCGCCTACGCCCCCGACGCCGCCGGGGAGGCCGCGCTCGCCGCGGGCATCGAGCAGGCGCGCGAGCGCCGGGAGGGTGTCGTCGTCGTCAACGGCACCCGCGGCGACGCGCTCGTGGACCCCGGTTCAGCCCGGCGCGCACCTGGGAGCAGGTGCGCGCCGAGCTGGAGGAGTCGGGGCTGGACTTCGAGCTGCGTCAGCCGATGGGCCCCGACGTCGCCGACCTGGTGCTCGAGGCGGCCGACGAGGTCGCGGCGACGATGATCGTCGTCGGCCTGCGACGGCGTACGCCCGTGGGCAAGCTGATCCTCGGCTCCACCTCGCAGCGGATCCTGCTCGACGCCCGCTGCCCGGTGCTCGCGGTCAAGCCCTGAGCGCGGCGGCGGTGGCCGCACGGAGCCGCGGTGCTCCGCCGGGTGGTGCGCTGGGGCGCACTGGTTGACGGAGCACCGCCGAACCGTGCGGTGGTCACGGAGCCGCGGTGCTCCGCCGGGGGTGCGCTGGGGCGCACTGGTTGACGGAGCACCGGCGAACCGTGTGCTACTTCTCCCAGGTGAGCGTCACGCGGCGGTTCTTGGCGCGACCGTCGGGGTTGTCCTTGCCGTCGGGCGTCACGTTGGCGGCGACCGGCTCGGTCTCACCGGCGCTGCTCACCTCGAGCGTGGCGCCGGGCACCTGACGGCGCAGCTCGTTCGCGACCGCCGTCGCCCGGCGCTGGCCCAGCTGCTGGTTGTACGCCATCGTCCCCTTGCTGTCGGTGTGCCCGACGACCTTGACGGTCTTGCCCTCCACGTCCTGGCGGATGGTGCGCGCGGCGCTCGCGACGACCGCGCGGCCGGCCGGGGTGAGGCGGTCGCTGTCGAACTCGAAGAGCACGTCGGAGAACAGGTCCATGCTCGCGGTGCTGCCGACGTTGCAGACGGTGTAGCGCCCGGCCAGCGTGTTCGCGGTCGGTGACTTGCCGACCGTGACCCGCTCGCCGTCCCGATCGGTGTAGAACGCGCCGCTCGTGCTCGCCGCGGCCCGGCTGCCGTCGCTGCCGACGAACTGCAGGCCCTGGCTGTTGGCGCAGGTCACGCTCCCGTCGGGCGTGACGACGATGGCCCCGGTGCGGTCGGCCACCGCGCCCGCCCCTGCGGGTTGACCGTCGTGACCGCGCTGCCCTGGGTCCAGGTCGCGCTGCCGCCCTTGATCACCAGCACGCCGTTCGCCGTGCGCAGCGTGCTGTCGCCCGCGGGGATCTGCTGCCCCACGTCGACGGTGAACCGGGTGCCGTTGCGATAGACGAACGCGATGCGCGAGCCGCGCACGACGTACCCGCCGTCGTCGGTCAGCACCTCGCGGCGGCCCGCGTCGGTGCCGTCCGGGCCGACGTCGCCGGCGGTGCGCGACCCCTGCTGCGAGGAGCCGGTGCTGCTGGGTGAGGCGGGACTGCCGGTGCCGATGTCCTGCTGACAGCCGGTGAGCAGCGTGGCGGTGGCGGTGGCGGCGGCGATGGCCAGGACGGTGGTGCGACGCGTGCGCGACATGGTCGGTCTCCTCAGAGCTCGGTCTCGCGCGCCCCCGCGCGCGATGTCGCTGCGACGCCGCCCGGCGGGGTGCGGTTCCGCCCGGTCGCGCTCAGTCGAGGACGAGGTCGGCCAGGTGCCGCGTCGCGGCGACGAGCCGGGCGTTGCGTTCGTCGTTTCCGAGGGCCCGGCGGGTGGCTCGCTCGAGGTCGTCGCCGAACCGACGGTGGCGCTGGACCAGGCGAGCCCGGCGTACGTCGTCGGGCACCTCGACGTACCACGTCCGGTCGAGGATCTCGCGCACGGTCACCCACGGATCCTGTTGCAGCAGAAGGTAGTTGCCCTCGACGACCACGATGTCGGTGTCGGGATCGACCCCGATCGCGCCCGCGACCGGCTGCTCCAGGTCGCGGTCGAACGCGGGCGCCCACACGGTCTCGTCGCGCTGCTCCCGGATGCGGCGGAGCACCGCGACGAAGCCGTGCGCGTCGAACGTGTGCGGGGCGCCCTTGACCTCGGCGAGGCCGCGGGCGTCCAGCACCTGCTGGGCGAGGTGGAACCCGTCCATCGGCACGACCACGGCCGTGCGTCCGGCCGCCTCGGCCTGCCGGCGTACGTCCTCGGCCACCGTCGACTTGCCCGCCCCGGGCGGCCCGGTGATGCCGAGCAGCACCCGCCCGGGGAGGGCGACCGCTTCGGCGACGATGCCGGCAGGCCGGAGCGTGCGACGGGCGGTCACCCCTGCTCGCTTCGGCGACGATGCCGGCAGGCCGGAGCGTGCGACGGACTGCCGGAGGAGGAGCTGAAGCCAAAGGAATCAGTGGTCTACGGCGTCGGCGACGCCGTGGCCGGTGAGGCTGCGCACCTCCATCTCGGCGTACTTGGCGGCGTCGAACTCCTTGCTCGTGACCGAGCCGAGCCAGCCGAGGAAGAAGCCGACGGGGATCGAGACCAGGCCGGGGTTGTCCAGCGGGAACCAGCTGATGTCGATCGACTCGGGGAGCATCGACTGGTTCTTGCCGGCGGCGTCCAGGCCCTTGCCGGAGACCACCGGGCTGAAGATGATCAGCCCGATCGCGGTGGCGAGACCGCCGTAGATGCTCCACAGCGCCCCGCGGGTGTTGAACCGCTTCCAGAACAGCGAGTAGAGGATGGTCGGCAGGTTCGCGCTCGCGGCGACGGCGAAGGCCAGCGCCACCAGGAAGGCGATGTTCTGGTCCTTGGCGAGCATGCCGCCGAGGATCGCGATGGCGCCGCCGACGAGCGCGGCGATGCGGGCGACCTTGACCTCCTGCTCCTGGCTCACCTGACCGCGCTTGATGACCTCCTTGTAGATGTCGTGCGCGAAGGTGGCGCTGGTGGTGATCGTGAGGCCGGCGACCACCGCGAGGATCGTCGCGAAGGCGATGCCCGACACGATGCCGAGCAGCACCGAGCCGCCGAGCTCGAACGCCAGCAGCGGGGCCGCCGCGTTGGCACCGCCCGGAGCGGCCTTGATCTCGGTGGGGCCGACCAGGGCGCCGGCGCCGAAGCCGATGACCAGCGTCAGCAGGTAGAACCCGCCGATCAGCCAGATGGCCCACTCGACCGACTTGCGGGCCTGCTTGCTCGAGGGGACGGTGTAGAACCGCTGCAGCACGTGCGGCAGACCGGCGGTGCCGAGCACCAGGGCGAGCGCGAGCGAGACGAAGTCGATCTGGGTGGTGGTGCTGACGCCGTACTTCAGGCCCGGGCTGAGCAGCTTCTCGCCGGCCGTCGGGTTGGCGGCGACCGCGTCGTCGAACAGCTGGCTGATGCTGAACCCGGTCTTGGCCAGCACCCACACGGTCATGATCGCGGTGGCGCTGATCAGCAGGATCGCCTTGATGATCTGCACCCAGGTGGTGCCCTTCATGCCGCCGATGAGGACGTACAGCACCATGACGATGCCGACGACCGCGATGACCAGGTTCTGCGCGGTCGAGCCGCTGACGCCGAGCAGCAGCGAGACCAGGGCCCCCGCGCCGGCCATCTGGGCGAGCAGGTAGAAGAACGACACGGCCAGCGCCGAGGAGGCGGCCGCGAGGCGCACGGGCCGCTGGCGCAGCCGGTACGACAGCACGTCGGCCATGGTGAGCCGGCCGGTGTTGCGCATCAGCTCGGCCACCAGCAGCAGGGCGACGAGCCACGCGACGAGGAAGCCGATGGAGTAGAGGAAGCCGTCGTAACCCTGCAGCGCGATGGCCCCGGCGATGCCGAGGAACGACGCGGCCGACAGGTAGTCGCCGGCGATCGCGATGCCGTTCTGCCGGCCGGAGAAGGCGCCGCCGGCGGTGTACATCTGGCTCGCGGTCTTCTTGCCCGAGGCGACCTTGATGACGATCGTCAGGGTCACGAGCACGAACACGGCGAAGATCGAGATGTTGAGCGCCGGGCTGCCGACCTTGGTGGCCTCGTCGGCCGCCACGAGGGTGGGGGTCAGGGTCGTCATCTCAGTGCTCCCGCTGTCCGTCGAGGCGGGCGCCGAGCTCGTCGGCCTGGGGGTCGAACTCGCGGCCGGCCCAACGGGCGTACCAGAACGTGATCGCGAACGTCGTCACGAACTGGCCGAGGCCCATGAGGAGGCCGACGTTGATGTTGCCGAACACCTTGGTGCCCATGAAGCCGGGCGCGAAGACCGACAGCAGGACGTAGGTGAAGTACCACGCGAGGAAGAACGCGGTCACCGGGAAGACGAAGCGTCGGAACCGGCGGCGCAGCTCGGCGAACTCGGGGCTCGCCTGCATCTGCTCGTACGCCGTCGGGCTGCCCACGGGTGGGGATCCGTCGTCGCGGGTCATGGTGTCTCCTTCGGGTGTGTGACGGGCGCCACGTTTATCGCTCAACAATGCCCGATCATGCCGCCCTGCATGGGGATTCGTAAGGTGACAACCGTGAATGCCACCCCGTCGGATGAGTCGGTCCCGGCGCAGCTCGCAGCCCTCCCGGGAGTGAGCGAGGCGATCGACCGCGCGCGCGAGGCGTGCACCGCGCTCCGGTGGCACCAGGCGCTGCGCCGGCGCATCCCCGAGGCGGCCGCGGAGTCGCGGGTCCGGGGCGCCCGGGCGAGCGCCCTGCTCGAGGGCGCCGACGTGCCCGTCGACCGGGTGCGAGAGCTCGTGCTCGGCCTCGGGCGCACCGACGCCGACGACCCGCTGGAGCAGACCGTGCAGGCCTGCGTGCAGGCGACCAGCGAGAGCGAGCACGTCGCACCGATCCTGGTGCGCGCGCCCAACCAGGCGCTGGCGCGGCTGCACGTCGCGGCCGGCGCCACGATGCTTCCGGCCGAGCAGGTGGGGCGCCCCCGGGGGCCCGGCGAGGACTCCCGCGAGCTGGTCGAGATCGGCCCGGCCGTGCCGCCGCAAGAGCTGCCCCGCCGGCTGGCCGAGCTGGGCCGGCTCGTCGCGCTCTCCGACCGCTCGCCCGCGCTGGTGGTGGCCGCTATCGTGCACGCCGAGCTAGCCGTCATGCGGCCGTTCGTGCGTGGAAACGCTGTGGTGGCAAGGGCTTTCGAGCGCGCCCTGCTCAAGCAGGCAGGTGTCGACCCGACCGGCGTGGCCGTCCCGGAGGTGGGGCACCACCGGGAAGGGGCGACGGGCTATGCGGGGGCGCTGCAGGCGTACGCCGGGGGACGCCGGAAGGCGTCGCGCTCTGGTTGCAGCACTGCGCCGCGGCCGTCGAGGCGGGAGCCGCAGAGGGGATGCGCATCGCCGACTCGGTCCTCGCCGGACGTCTGCGCTGAGCCTGCGCGCCGGTGCCGAGCGGCAGCGGATTGTCCACCCGTGCGGGGGTGAAGACAAGTCTTGTCGACCCGGCCGCAGCGGAGTAGAACGGTGAGCACGACGACGGACGAGAGTCCGACGAACACCGTGGCTGAACCTGGCACCCACGCGCAGGCAGTTCACTGATGGACCGCTCGTCACGGGGCTTGTCCCCGGGCGACAAACCGAAGAATGCACGCTTGGTCACCAGGCTAGGTCGCGGTCGATGGCACCCCACCCCGGTGGGGTGCCATCTTTGTGTCTTGGCTTCGGCTCCTCCTCCGCGAGTCCGTCGCAGGCTCCGGCCTCGCGGCATCGTCGCCGAAGCGTCCGGTGTGGGGAAGGGGGTATTTGTTCGATCGGGCGGGAGTTGTGCACCCGCGTTGCACTGGCCCGGTCTCGTGATTCATGATGGCCGTAGGCGCTCCCTTCGGGTCGAGCGCCGCGGATCCGGCCCCTCCCCCCGGGGCTCGGCTCCGTCGAACGGCCCCCGTTGTCCCCCAACGGGGGCCGTTCCCTGTTCCGTCCACACCCTTGCGCCGGGGGCGGCCCGCGTCCACAGGCGCCGGCGCGGGGGTGGTCGCCGGCGCGCGGGGAGCGGTGGGCTGACCGCATGCGCAACCACGACGACGCAGGGTGCTCCATCGGGGTGATCGGGGCCGGGGGCGGGGCCGGCGCGAGCGTGCTGGCCACCGTGCTCGCCACCCGCGCCGCCCGGGCCGGGCACGAGACGGTGCTCGTCGACCTCGCGCCCCAGGGCGGCGGCATAGACGTGCTCCTGGGCTGCGAGCACGAGCCCGGGCCGCGCTGGCTCGACCTCGCCGGCGCCGACGGGCGGGTCGACGCCGAGGCGCTGCTGCCCCGGTTGCCCCGGTCGTCCGACGGGGTGGCGCTGCTGTCGTACGGCCGTGGCTGGGTCGACGTGCCCGACCGGGCGGTCCGGGCCGTCTGCGGTCCGCTGGCCGAGGCCGCCCACGTGACGGTCCACGACCTCGGTGGCCACCCGCCCGACTGGGCCGACGAGCTCGACGCCGTCCTGCTCGTCACGCCCGGGCGGGTGCCGGCCCTCGCGGCCGCTCAGGTGCTCACCGACCGCCTGCTGCGGCTCGGGGCGCGGCCATGGTTGGTTCCGCGCGGGATCGACGACGCGACGCTGCCCCTGGTCGCCGAGGCGCTCGACCTGCCGGTGCTCGAGCCGCTCCCGCACGAGCCGCGGGTGGCCGACGACGTCGACGCCGGCGCGACACCGGGCGCGCGGGAGCGCTCTCCGCTGGCCGCCACGGCCGACCGGCTGCTGCGCCGGCTCCTCGTCGAGCGGGACGTCGCGTGACCCCGACGACGCCGGTGGGCGACTCGATGTGGCGACACATCCGGGCCGGCCGGCAACCCTCCGCCGCGGCCGTCGACGACCTGGCCGCCGACGACGCGACGCTGCTCGGCGACCGCGGCCGCGAGCTGCAGTCGCGGCTCGCGGCCGACCTGCTGGGTGCCGGCCCGCTCGAGGAGCTGCTGCAGGGCCCCGGCGTCACCGACGTGCTCGTGAACGGCACCGACGGGGTCTTCGTCGACACCGGCGAGGGACTGGTGCGCACCGACCTCGACCTCACCGACGCCGACCACGTCCGGCGGCTGGCGGTGCGCCTCGCGGGCCTCGCCGGGCGGCGGCTGGACGACAGCAGTCCCTACGTCGACGGCCTGCTCCCGGGGGCGTGCGGCTGCACGCCGTGCTGCCACCGGTCGTGCAGGGCGCCGCGCACATCTCGCTGCGCGTGCCGCGCTCCACCGGCCTCGACCTCGATGCGCTGGGGCGCAGCGGCGGGGTGGCGCCCGTGCTCGTCCCGGTGCTGCGCCGCCTGGTGGGTGCCCGCCAGGCGTTCGTCGTGAGCGGCGGCACCGGGTCGGGCAAGACCACCCTCCTCGCCGCGCTGCTCGCCGAGGCCGACCCCGGCGAGCGGCTGGTCGTCGTCGAGGACGTGCGCGAGCTCGCCATCGCCCACCCGCACGTGGTGCGGCTCGAGGCCCGCTCGGCCAACGTCGAGGGCCGGGGCGCGGTGACCATGACCGCGCTCGTGCGCCAGTCGCTGCGCATGCGACCCGACCGCCTCGTCGTGGGCGAGGTTCGCGGGGCCGAGGTGCGCGAGCTGCTCAGCGCGCTCAACACCGGCCACGAGGGCGGTTGCGGCACGCTGCACGCCAACACCATCGGTGACGTCGTCGCCCGGTTCGAGGCGCTGGGCGCGCTCGCCGACATGACGCCCGAGGCCACCCGCACCCAGCTCGCGAGTGCGGTCCGGGTGGTGCTGCACCTGCGCCGCACCACGGGTCGCCGGCACCTCGCCGAGATCGGGGTGCTGCGCCGCGACGGCGGAGACCTGCGCTGCGTGCCGGCGTGCACCGTGCACGGCGACCGGGTCGATCCGGGGCCCGCGGCGGACGAGCTGGGCGCCCTGCTCGGGTGGGTGCCTTCGTGGTGATCGTCGCGGCGCTGCTGCTCGCCGCGGCGGTCTGGGCCTGGCCGGGGCGGGGCGAGCGAGCGTGGCTGCGGGTCGCCGTGCTCCGCGCTGCTGACAGCACCGGCGGGCCGGCCGGTGCCGAGCACCTGCCGTGGTGGCGCCGGGAGGTGCGGCTGCCCCGGCGCGCGGCGTCGGGACGAGAGGAGGCCGTGCAGCAGCTCCTGTCGGGGCTGGCGGCCGGTCTGGGTGCCGGGCTGGCGGCGCCCGCGGCGCTCTCCGCGGCGGTGGCGTCGTTGCCCGCGGCGGCCCGTCGCGACGCCGCGCTGGTGCGTGCGCTCGGAGCGCTCGAGGCAGCCGTGTCCGCGGGAGGCTCCGCGGGCGGCGCGTGGATCGACCTCGGGCAGCAGCTGCGGATCCCCGTGGCGCTGCAGGTCGGTCGGGCGTGGACGATCAGCGAGCGGCTCGGGTCGCCGCTGTCCGACGCGGTGCGCAGCGCCCTCGACGCCCAGACCGCTCGGCTCGCGGTGGAGCGGGCGTTCGCCGCCCAGGCGGCCGGCCCGCGAGCCACCGCGCAGCTGCTCACCTGGCTGCCGCTGCTCGGGGTGCTGCTCATGCCGGTGCTGGGCGTCGCCCCGAGCGCGGCCTACCCGCCGGCCGTGCTGCTGCTCGCCGTGGCACCCGGGCTCCTCCTGCTGCTCGCCGGACGTCGGCTCACCCGGCGGCTCGTCGACCGGGCGCTGCGCCCACCCCCGCTCGGATGAGCGCGCTCGCGGCGGTGCTCGCCGGGTGCCTGGCAGGCGCGGTCGTCTGGCTGCTGCCGACGCTGCGTGCCGCGCCGCCCGACCGTGCCGCACCGCCCGACCGTGCCGGGGTGGGCCTCGGCGGCGAGCACGAGGGGAGGGCCGGGAGCTCGGAGGCACCGAGCGTCCGACCGCTGCCGTTGCTGCCCTCGCCCCCGACGACGATGCCGCGGTGGGGCCGCAGGAGGTCGCCGACGCCATCGACCTGCTCGCCCTGGCCCTGACGAGCGGGGCGGCGATCACCTCGTGTCTCGACCTGGTGGCCGAGCAGTGCCCGGGCCGGGTCGGTGCCGAGCTGCGGCAGGTCTCCGCGGCGCTGCACTGGGGCGTCGAGCCACGGGCGGCGTGGGCGTCGGTGTCACCGATGTGGGCGCCGGCGGGAGCGGCGCTCGTGCTGGCCGAGACCGCGGGCGCCGCCCCGGCAGCGCTCTGCCGCGAGGCCGCCGCGCGGGTGCGGTCCGAGGAGCGGCACCGGCTCGAGACGGCCGGGGCCAAGGTCGCCGTGCGGCTCGTGCTGCCGCTGGGGCTGTGCTTCCTGCCGGCGTTCGCGCTGCTGACCGTGGTGCCCGTCGTGGTCGCGATGGCCTCCTCGATGCTGGGCGACTCCGGCCTGTGACCAGCGCGGCCCGGGCGCCGATCCGCTTGATCCACAAGCAATCTCATTCGGCGGCCCCCGTCCACAGGCGTCCCAGCACCTCTGGTCCGAGCCGTTCCACCCGCGCAGGCTGCTGGTCAGAGGCGGCGCACCCGTCGCCGCCGCGAAGGAGGTTTGCGCATGACTCGATCCATGGCCGCACGGTGGCGCCGGCTGCGCGCGATCGGTGAGGCGGGGATGACCACGGCGGAGTACGCCGTCGGCACCCTCGCCGCCGTCGCGTTCGCCGGCCTGCTGATCGCGGTGATCAAGAGCGGCCCGGTCAAGTCGGCGTTGAGCGGGATCATCACGTCCGCGCTCAGCGTCGCCGGCTGAGCCGTGGCGCGGTCGCGGGCCCGGACCGACGCGGGCATGGTGACGGCCGAGCTCGCGACCGCGCTGACCGCCCTGGTGCTCGTGCTCGTGCTGAGCCTCAGCGCGCTGGTCGCCGGCGTCGACCTGATCCGGTGCACCGACGCGGCCCGGGTCGGGGCCCGCGCCGCGGCCCGTGGTGACGACCCGCAGCAGGTGCGCGCGCTGGTGCTCGCGGCGGCGCCCGACGGGGCGACGGTGACGGTGGCCGACCGCGGCCAGGCGCAGGTCGAGGTGACCGTGCGCAGCCGTCCGCGCGGTCCCGTGGGAGTGCTGCTCGGGTCCGACCTGAGTGCCCGGGCGGTCGCGGTCAAGGAGGGCGCCGATGCCCCGTGAGCCGAGCGCGCGCCGACGTGACGAGGGGTCCGGCACGGTGCTCGTGGTGGGGGCCATCGGGGTGCTGGTCGTGCTCCTCGCCGGCGGCCTGACCCTGGTCAGCGCGGCGCACGCGAGCACCCGCGCTCGCACCGCCGCCGACCTCGGCGCGCTCGCCGGGGCGATGCAGCTGGTGCGGCCCGACGGTGCCGACCCGTGCGTCAGCGCCGCGGCCGTCGTGCGCGCCAACGGGGGAACGCTGCTGGAGTGCCGCGCGACCGGTCAGGTGCTCGACGTGCGCGCCTCGGTGCCCGCGGGCTGGCCGGGGCTCGGTGCGGCCACCGCGCGCAGCCGCGCCGGACCGCAGGTGGGTGAGGGGCCCGCCCTCGACCGGCCTGCGGTGGCAGGATCGCCCGGGTGAGCGACCCCGTCGAGACCGACCGCACCGCCGCGTGGGCCGACGCGGCGGCCGAGCACCTCGCCGCGCTGGTCCGGCTGCCGACCGTCTCGCGGCCCGACCGCGACGAGCAGGACGCCGAGGCGTTCGACGAGCTGCCGCGGCTGCTTGAGCGGCTGTATCCGCGACTGCACGCCGAGCTGGAGCGCGAGGTCGTGGGCCCTGGCGGTCTGCTGTACCGCTGGCGCGGTGCGTCGCCCGCGCGCCCGGTCGTGCTGATGGCCCACTGGGACGTCGTGCCCGCCGACGCGGACGCCTGGCAGGTGCCGCCGTTCGAAGGACGGGTCGACCGGGCCGCCGGTGTCGTGCACGGTCGCGGCACCCTCGACGACAAGGGCTCCATGGTCGTCGTCTGCGAGGCGGTCGAGTCGCTGCTCGCCGAGGGGCGGGCGCCGGCCCACGACGTCTACCTCTCCTTCGGCTGTGACGAGGAGGTCTTCGGCACGGCCGCCGAGGCGGCCGTCGACGCGCTGGCCGCGCGGGGCGTACGCCCGTGGCTGGTGATCGACGAGGGCGGGGCCGTGGTCGAGGGCGTGTTCCCCGGGCTGCAGCGACCCGCCGCGATGATCGGCGTCGCCGAGAAGGGGTGCTCGACCTGCGGATCCGGGTCGAGGACCAGCCCGGCCACGCCGCCACCCCGCGACGCGGGGAGCGGTCGCCCGGCTCGCGCGGGCGCTGCACCGCATCGAGCGGCACCCGTTCCCCGTGGTGCTCACCGACCCCTCGCTCGCGATGGTCCAGACGCTCGGGCGCCACGTCACCGGTCCCCTGCGTCCGCTGCTCGCCCGGGCCCACCGCGCCCGCCCGGCGGTCGCGCGGGCGCTCGCCGCGCTCGGCCCGGAGACGGCGGCGGTCGTCCGCACGACGGTCGCGCTGACCCGGCTGAGCGGGAGCCCGGCCGTCAACGTCGTCGCGGCCACCGCCGAGGCCCGCGCCAACATCCGCATCCAGGTGGGGGAGACCGTCGAGGGCGTCGTCGCCCGGCTGCGCCGGGTCGTGCGCGACGAACGGGTGCAGCTGGAGGTCGTGAGCGGCAACGACCCGAGCCCGGAGTCACCCAGCGACGGCCCGCAGTTCGCCCTGCTCGCCCGCGCGGTCGAGGCGACCTATCCCGGCACGGTGGCGACGCCGTACGTCATGCTCCAGGCCTCCGACGCGCGGCACTTCTGCCGGATCAGCGACCACGTCTATCGGTTCAGCCCGTTCGCCATGTCCCGCGCCCAGCGGGACAGCATCCACGGCGTCGACGAGCAGGTCGACCTCGACTCGCTCGGCCGGGGCGTCGCGTTCTACCGCACTCTCCTGCTGCACGACGACGGCGCCTGAGCCGCGGGGGATCCGCGGGCTCAGGCGCCGTCAGGTCGTGCGTGGCCGGCCTTCGTCAGCGGCGGTCGGTGCCGCGGTCGAACTTGTCGCGGGCACGGTCGAACATGCCCTCGCGGCCCTGCGCGTCGCGGCGGCCGTGCGGGTCGTTGCCCGGCTCGACGTGGTCACCGTCGCGGCGCGCGTCGGCGGCACCCGCCTGGCCACGGCCCGGCTCGACCACGTCGGCGTCGCTGCGCGGCTGGGCTCCGGCCGGGGTCACCCGCGGCTGCTCGCCCTGCACGTAGGTGTCGCGCTCGCGCTCGGCGTCGCGCGCGGCGACGCGACCGCGGGCGGCCTCGACGTCGGCGCGGTCCTTCTTGCGCAGCGCCACGTCGCGCTCCTCGTCGGCCTCCTCGGCCCGCCGCTCCAGGTCCTTGCGGTGGCGGCGGCGCTGGATGCCGCGCTTGCTGCCGTACTTGATCATCCACAGCGCCAGGGCGGCGAGAGCCGTCGCCGCGGCACCGAGGATGAACGCGGTCAGCCCGTTCATGTCCATGCTGATTCCCGCGGCGTCGATCGGGAACGTCGTGCTGGTGTCAGCACCGGTGACGACCCACAGAACGATCGCGGCCACGATGACGAGCAGCAGGATGGCTGCGATGATCATGCGACTTCACTCCTTGCACCCCGAGACGAAAGTGCTTGCTGTTGCTGACGATACAGAAACAACAAGCGCATGAGCAGGAGGAAGTCGCGGGCCCCAACGGATGGGAGGTCAACCCCTGGACGGGTCTTCGGCCTCCCGGAGCACCAGCTCCAGCACCCGGCGCGCGCCCTGCTTGTCCAGCGGCTCGTTGCCGTTCCCGCACTTGGGTGACTGGACGCAGGCCGGGCAGCCCGCCCGGCACGGGCAGTCGGTGATCGCGGCGAGCGTGCCGCGCAACCACGTCGCCCCCGCTCGAAGCCGCGCTCGGCGAACCCGGCCCCGCCCGGGTAGCCGTCGTAGACGACCACTGTCGGCAGCTCGGTGTCGGGGTGCAGCATCGTCGACACGCCGCCGACGTCCCACCGGTCCGACTGGGCGACGAGCGGCAGCATCGCGATCGCGCAGTGCTCGGCGGCGTGCAGCGCGCCCGGCCCGTCGGCCTCGTCCACGACCTCGGAGAGCAGCTCGGGCGGGACCGTCCACCACACCCCGCGCGTCGTGAGCCGCTGCTCGGGCAGGTCGAGCGGGTGCTCACCGATCACCTCGCCCGAGGGCAGCATCCGCAGGAAGGAGGTGACCTGCGTGCGCACGTCGATCACCCCGTGGCACAGCCGGATCGGGCCCCACCGCGCCTCTCGCTCGGGCGCCACGACCCGGAACTGCGAGGTCGAGCGCGCCACGGTCGACCACCCGGGGTCGCCCTGCGTCACGTGCGCGCTGCCGTCGTCGAGGTCGAGCTCGGTGACGACGTACGTCTTCCCCTGGTGGACATAGACCGCGCCGGGGTGCGTCGCGCGGTGGGCGCGTTCGGCGTCGACCGTGCCGAGCACCCGGCCGGTGCGGTTCTCGACGATGCGCACGACGGGTTGCCCTGCGCCGCGCAGCGACACGTGGTCGCCGGGCCGGTCGTCGCGCGCCCAGAACCAGCCGCGCGGCCGGCGGCGCAGCACCCCGCGCGCGACCAGCGTGTCGAGCAGCGGCGCCATCGTCGGGCCGAACACCTCGGCGTCGGCCTCGGTGAGCGGCAGCTCGGCCGCCGCGGCCGCGAGGTGCGGCGCGAGGACGTAGGGGTTGGCCGGGTCGAGCACGGTCGCCTCGGCGGTGCGCCCGAAGATCGTGTCGGGGTGGTTGACCAGATAGGTGTCGAGTGGGTCGTCGGCCGCGACGAACACGACCAGCGCGGGGGCGTCGCGGCGCCCGGCGCGGCCGGCCTGCTGCCACCACGACGCGATGGTGCCGGGCCACCCGGCGAGCAGCACGGTGTCGAGCCCGCTCACGTCGATGCCGAGCTCGAGGGCGTTGGTGGCGGCGAGCCCGCGCAGCTCGCCGCTGCGCAGCCGGCGCTCCAGGTCGCGCCGCTCCTCGGGGAGGTATCCGCCGCGGTAGGCCGCGACCCGTTCGGCGTCGTGCGGGGCGTCCTCGGCGAGGCGGGTGCGCACCATGTCGGCGACGACCTCGACCCCGACGCGGGAGCGGGCGAAGGCCAGCGCCTGCGACCCGTCGGCGACCAGCCGGGCGAGCAGGTCCCCGGTCTCGGCCACGGCGCTGCGCCGGGGCGCGTCGGGGCCGTGGCCGGGGTGGTTCCCGGCTCCCACAGCGCGAACGTGGTCGCCGGGCGGGGTGACCCGTCGCGCGTCACCGCCTCGACGGGGAGGCCGACCAGGCGCTCGGCGTGCGCGGCCGGCTCGGCGATCGTCGCCGAGGCCAGCACGAAGGTCGGGTGCGCCCGATAGCGCGCACAGATGCGCCGCAGCCGGCGCAGCACCGCGGCGAGGTGGGAGCCGAAAACGCCCTTGTACGCATGGCACTCGTCGATCACGACGTAACGCAGCGCGCGCAGGAACGGCGCCCACCGCTCGTGCTGCGGCAGCAGCGTGTGGTGCAGCAGGTCGGGGTTGGTCAGCACCAGCTGGGCGTGGTCGCGGATCCATCGGCGTTCGTCGACCGGGGTGTCGCCGTCGTACGTCGCGGCCCGGACCCCCGGCACGGCGAGTCGCTCGACGGCGGCCAGCTGGTCGGCCGCCAGCGCCTTGGTGGGGGACAGGTAGAGGGCGGTCGCGCCGCGCCCGGTGACCGCGTGCGACCCGTCGGCGACCGCCGAGAGCACGGGCAGCAGGTAGCCGAGGCTCTTGCCGCTCGCGGTGCCGGTGGACACGACCACGTGCCGACCCTCTGCCGCGAGGTCGGCGACCGCTCGCTGGTGCGACCAGAGCCGATCGACGCCCTCGCCGCGCACGGCGGCGGCGAGCTGCGGGTTGACCCACTCGGGCCAGTCGGCGAGCTCCTGCGCGCGGGCCGGCTGCCGCTCGACGTGGACGACCCGGCCGGTGCCGGCGCCGGTCAGCCCCGCGAGCAGCCGCTCGGGGTCGGCGCTCGCGCGCTGCGGCGGTGCCGTGGTGGTGGTCATGGTCCTGCCACGGTAAGCCGTGACGACCCGGATCCTGGGCAGGCGTAGGAGACCCGCCACCGCTCTGACTAGGGTTCGTGCTGCGCAGACCCGTGAGGAGGATCGGCTTGAACCTGGACGTCAGCACGCGTGAGGTCGGCGATGTCACTGTCGTGGCGATCGTCGGCGAGGTCGACGTGTTCTCGGCCCCGACCCTGCGCGACGAGATGAATCGGGTGATCGCCGGGGGCCGCACGCGTCTGGTCGCCGACCTGACCGACGTGCCCTTCCTCGACTCGACCGGTCTGGGTGTGCTCGTCGGGCGGCTCAAGGCGGTGCGGCAGCAGCAGGGCGAGCTGCGTCTGGTGATCGCCAGCGACCGCCTGCTGCGCAACTTCAGCATCACCGGTCTCGACAAGGTCTTCCGCATCTACCCGACGGCCGACAAGGCGCTCGCCGACCTCAGCTGAGCCGCAGGCTGCCTGGCTAGGCTGCGGCCCATGCAGAGCAACCTCTTCGACCAGAAGAACCTCGAGGTCCAGAGCCAGAACCGGTTCACCCTCCAGAACCCCCAGATGCTGCGCGTCGCCCTCGGCGAGGACGTGCTGTCGGTCAAGGGCGCGATGGTCGCCTACCAGGGGCAGATCCAGTTCAACCACGAGGGCGCCGGGTCGATGGGCAAGCTCCTCAAGAAGGTCGTCACCAGCGAGGACGTGCCGCTGATGCGCGTCTCGGGCCGGGGCGAGGTCTTCTTCGCGTCCGCGGCCGGCTACGTCTTCCTGATCGACCTGACCGGCGACGGCATCTCGGTCAACGGCCGCAACCTGCTGGCGTTCGACTCGCGCGTGCAGTGGGACATCAAGCGGGTGCAGGGCGCCGGGATGATGTCGGGCGGCCTGTTCAACATGCTGCTGCAGGGCCAGGGCACGGTCGCGCTGCACAGTGTCGGCCAGCCGGTCGTGCTCGACTGCTCCCAGCAGCCCACGTTCGTCGACGTGCAGGCGTGCGTCGGCTGGTCGGCCAACCTGGTGCCCCAGGTCGTCAACAGCATGAACATGAAGTCGATGCTGCGCGGCGGCAGCGGCGAGGCCTTCCAGTACGCCTTCCACGGCCCGGGGTTCGTCATCGTCCAGCCCGACGAGTGGACCCCGGCGGCGCAGAGCGGCGGCGGTGGCGGCCTCATCGGCAACCTGATGAGCTGACCTCGCGACGATGTCGGCCAGCCCGGCGCCACCCCGGGTGACGCCCGACCTCCCTCGCCTGCGCGACGCGCTCGCCGCCGCCGACTACACCCTCGACGGCATCCTCGGCTGCCTCGGCGACCGGGCGGCCCGGGCGCTGCACCGCGAGCAGCCCACCCCGGCCGAGCTCGTCACCCGACCGCTCACCACCCCGGTCGCCGTCCTGGTGCGGCTGTTCGCGCTCGGCTACGCCGTCGAGGCGGCGCGGGTCGACGCGGCGCTGCCCGGCTTCGGCACCGACCGGCTCGTCGAGCACGGACTGGTCGCGCGCGAACCCGCCGGCGTGCGTGCGCTGTTCGACCTGCGCCCGTACGCCGACGAGGACCACGCCTGGTGGGTCCTGTCGGACCTGTCGGAGGTCATGACCGGCGAGCCGCTGCCGACCGACCACGTGCTCGGCATCGGCGGCGCCTCGACCACGCTGGCGTCGTGGACCCCGCGGCGCGCCGCCGCCACCGCCCTCGACCTCGGCACCGGGTGCGGCGTGCAGTCGCTGCACCTGTCGACGCACGCGGCCTCGGTCGTCGCGACCGACACCTCCGAGCGGGCGCTGGCGATGGCCGCGGCGAACGCGGCGCTCAACGGGCAGGACTGGGAGCTGCGCCGCGGCGACCTGCTCGCCCCGGTCCAGGGGCAGCGGTTCGACCTGGTCGTGAGCAACCCGCCGTTCGTCATCACCCCGCGCACCGGCGAGGTGCCCGACTACGAGTACCGCGACGGCGGGCGGGTCGGGCACGAGGTGGTCCGGTCGCTCGTGCGCGGGGTCGGCGAGCACCTCGAGCCGGGCGGCGTGGCCCAGCTGCTCGGCAACTGGGAGGTCCCGGTCGGCGGCGACTGGCGCGAGGTCGTGGGGGAGTGGCTCGACGGCACCGGCCTCGACGCGTGGGTCGTGCAGCGGGAGTCGCAGGACCCCGCGGAGTACACCGAGCTGTGGCTGGGCGACGGCGGGCACCGTTATGGGACAACGGGTTTCGCCGACATGTATGCCGCGTGGCTCGAAGACTTCGCGAGCCGTGACGTCGAGCGGGTCGGCTTCGGCGTGATCACCCTGCAGCGCCCCGCAAGCGATCGCGAGCCGTGGCGCGACCTCGTGGAGGTCACTGGTCACGTCGCGCAGCCGATGGGTCCCGCGGTCGACGCGGGCCTGCGCGCCCGCACCTGGCTGGCCGAGCACGGCGACCCCGGCGTGCTCGCGACGGCCTGGCGGTGCGCCGACGACGTGACCGAGGAGCGCTACGCCCGCCCCGGCGCCGACGACCCCAGCGTGATCCTGGTGCGCCAGGGCGGCGGGCTCGGGCGCACCGTGCGGGCCGGCACCGTGCTGGCGGCCTTCCTGTCCGTCTGCGACGGCGAGCTGCCCGCCGGCCCGGCGCTCGACGCCATCGCCTCGCTGCTCGACGTCAGCCCGGAGGCCGTGCGCGACGAAGCCCTCCCCGACGTACGCTCGCTGGTCGCCGACGGCCTGCTCGTCGCGGACTGAGCGCCACCCGTCACGACGGGTGCGTCGCCGCCCGGTGCTCGCTAGCGTGGTCGGCCCGCGACCAGGAAGGAGTGGTCCGCGTGCGCGTGACCACGATGGGGAATCTGCGAGTCGCCCTGACGGTGGGGTTCGTCCTGGGCTGCGTGGCCATCTGGCTCGCGGCCGAGCCGTTGGGCTGGTCCGGCGGGCCGGTGGTGGCGGCGATCGGGGCGGCGGTCCTGCTGTTCTTCCCGACGGTGCTGGTGCGCCGTATCGACGGCGACACCCCGCTGGCTCGGCTCGGCGTCACCACCTGGTGCGTGCTGATCCTGGTGCTCGCGCTGGCGGCGATGGCCGCGCTGCCGCGGCTTCCGCTGGTGACCGCCGGAGCGGTCGTCGCGACGGTCGTCGCCGGCTGGCAGCTGCAGCAGCGCGCGCGGGCCGCGATCGAGCGTGACCCGGGCATGCTGCTTGCGCCGGGCGGCGACACCGACTTCGGCGTCTACACCGCGCTGACCCCGATGCTGAGGCCGCCGTCGTCGCAGCCGCCGGAGACCGAGCAGGGCAGCACGCTGCACGACCCCGACGGCGGTCGCGACCGCCTCGCCGAGTGGACGCGCCCGCAGGCCGAGGACGAAGGGCCGCCCGAGTCCGGGCCCGGGCGCACACCTCCCCGCGAGCGCTGACCGCGCCGCGACCGGCGCTCAGGCCAGCTGCCAGGACCGCTTCGACATGCCGTGCCAGAAGCCGTCGATCGCGGTGGTGGACTCCAGCCCGCCGCCCGCGGCAGCGCCGAGCGAGAGATAGAGCGGAGCCCAGTGCTCCGTGCGCGGGTGCGCCTGGCGTACGGCCGGGGCGCGGTGCAGGAAGTCGATGAGCTGGTCGACGTCGCCGGCGGCGACCGTCTCGGCGGCCCACTGGTCGAACTCGGCCGAGACGCTCGGCGGGGGAGCGTCGGCGGGTGCGCTCGGGTCGAACCAGCGCAGGTTGTGGGTGGTGAAGCCGGACCCGACGATCAGCGTGCCGTCCTGGCGCAGCGGTGCGAGCCGGCGGCCCAGCTCGAACAGCCGAGCCGGGTCGAGCGTCGGCATCGACAGCTGGAGCACCGGCAGGTCGGCCTCGGGGTACATCTCCACGAGCGGGACGTACGCCCCGTGGTCCAGCCCGCGCTCCTCGTCGCGGCGGACCGGCACGACGCCGCGCAGCAACGCCTCGACGTCGCGCGCGAGCTCACCCGCGGCCGGAGCGTCGTAGCGCACGTCGTAGTACTTCTGCGGGAAGCCCCAGAAGTCGTAGACCAGCGGTGCGCCCGTCGTGGAGGACAGCGTGACCGGGTCGGCCTCCCAGTGCGCCGAGACGATCAGCACCCGCCGCGGCCGCGGCAGGTCGGCGCTCCAGCGCGCCAGCTCCGCTGGCCAGGTCGGGTCGTCGGCCAGCGGCGGCGCGCCGTGGCTGAGATAGAGCACGGGCAGGGAGTCGGCCATGAGCACCAGCGTACGCCCGGAAAGTTGACCCGTCACCTATTTCCTGGTCCCCCGCTGCGCAGCGGCAGGGCAAGGCTTATGGTCTAGTCGCCCGAGCACGTCGAGGCAGCGACGAATCCGCTGCACGTTGGTCGGGCGGAGGGAGAAGTCATGGCGCGCAAGCTGGTCATCGTCGAGTCGCCGGCGAAGGCGAAGAAGATCGGCGAGTACCTCGGCACCGACTACACCGTCGACGCCAGCGTCGGCCACATCCGTGATCTGCCGACCCCGTCCGAGCTGCCCGCGGACATGAAGAAGGGCCCTACGGCCGGTTCTCGGTCGACGTCGACAACGGCTTCGACGCCTACTACGTCGTCGACGCCGACAAGAAGAAGAAGGTCGCCGAGCTCAAGCGGCTGCTCAAGGACTCCGACGAGCTGTTCCTCGCCACCGACGAGGACCGCGAGGGCGAGGCCATCGCGTGGCACCTGCAGGAGGTGCTCAAGCCCAAGGTCCCCGTGCGCCGCATGGTGTTCCACGAGATCACCAAGGAGGCCATCCAGCGCGCGGTGCACAACACCCGCGACCTCGACGACCGGCTGGTCGACGCGCAGGAGACCCGTCGCATCCTCGACCGGCTCTACGGCTACGAGGTCAGCCCGGTCCTGTGGCGCAAGGTGCGCAACAAGCTGTCGGCCGGCCGCGTGCAGTCGGTCGCGACCCGCATGGTGGTCGAGCGCGAGCGCGAGCGGATGGCGTTCGTCGCCGCGTCCTACTGGGACGTCGAGGGCCAGTTCCAGCCCGAGTCGGCGGGCCAGGCGTTCGCCGCGCGGCTCACCGCCGTCGACGGCAGCCGGGTCGCGGTCGGTCGCGACTTCGACGACGCCGGCCGGATCAAAGACTCCGGCCTCGCTCACCTCGACCAGCAGCGCGCCACCGCCCTCGCCGAGGCGGTCAACGCCTCGCGCGGCGAGGTCACCTCGGTCCAGGAGAAGCCCTACACCCGCCGCCCGTCGGCACCGTTCACCACGAGCACCCTGCAGCAGGAGGCGAGCCGCAAGCTGCGGCTGAGCTCCAAGAACGCGATGCGCGTCGCGCAGCGGCTGTACGAGAACGGCTACATCACCTACATGCGCACCGACTCCACGACGCTGTCGGAGTCGGCACTGACCGCCGCGCGGCAGCAGGCGCGCGACCTCTACGGCGCGGAGTACGTCCCCGACTCGCCCCGGCGCTACGAGAAGAAGTCCAAGAACGCCCAGGAGGCGCACGAGGCCATCCGCCCCGCGGGTGACCGGTTCCGCACGCCCGCCCAGGTCGCCGGTGAGCTGCGCGGCGAGGAGTTCGCGCTCTACGAGCTGATCTGGAAGCGCACCGTCGCTTCGCAGATGGCCGACGCCCGCGGCTCGACCGCGACCGTCCGGCTGCGAGTCCCGGTGCAGGAGACCGGTTTTGCCCGCGAGGCCGAGTTCAGCGCGAGCGGCACGGTCATCACCTTCCGCGGGTTCCTTGCCGCCTACGAGGAGGGGCGCGACGCCACCCGCGACGCCTCCGGCGAGGACCAGACCGAGCGGCGCCTGCCGAAGCTGAGCGAGGGCGTCGGGCTCGACGTGCTGCGCGCCGAGGCCGACGGCCACACCACCAGCCCGCCCCCGCGCTTCACCGAGGCAACCCTCGTGAAGGCGATGGAGGAGCGCGGGATCGGCCGGCCGTCGACGTACGCCGCGACCGTCGGGACTATCCAGGACCGGGGGTACGTCGGCACCCGCGGCACCGCGCTCGTGCCGACCTGGCTGGCGTTCGCCGTGACCCAGCTGCTCGAGCAGCACTTCCCGCGACTGGTCGACTACGACTTCACCGCGTCGATGGAGGAGGGCCTCGACGAGATCGCGGCGGGCAACGACCAGCGCGCCGCGTGGCTGTCCCGGTTCTACTTCGGCGACGAGGCGACGACCGCCGAGGGGCTGCGCGCCATGGTCGACAACCTCGGCGAGATCGACGCCCGCGCGATCTCGACCATCCCGATCGGCGAGGGCGTCGTCGTGCGCGTGGGCCGCTACGGGCCGTACGTCGAGCAGACCGTGCCCGAGGGCGTCGACCCCGCGACGGGCGAGGTCGTCGACGCCGAGCAGGCGGCCAAGGCGGGCGACACCCCGCGCCGCGCGAGCATCACCGACGACGTCGCCCCCGACGAGATGACCGTCGAGAAGGCGCGCGAGCTGCTGGCCCAGGCCGACGACGACGGGCGGGTGCTCGGGCAGGACCCGAAGACCGGCCACGACATCGTCGCCAAGTCCGGTCGTTACGGCCCGTACGTCACCGAGGTGCTGCCGCAGCCGGAGCAGCCGGCGGGCGAGACCAAGCCGAAGAAGAAGGCGACCGGTCCCAAGCCGCGCACGGCCAGCCTGTTCAAGGACATGGACCTCGCGAGCATCGACCTGGAGACCGCGCTGCGGCTGCTGAGCCTGCCCCGCGTCGTCGGCGTGGTCACCGAGAAGGTCACCGGCGAGGACGGCGCCGAGACCGAGAAGCAGGTCGAGATCACGGCGCAGAACGGTCGCTACGGGCCGTACCTGAAGAAGGGCACCGACTCGCGCTCGCTGCAGACCGAGCAGCAGCTGTTCGACATCACGCTGGAGGAGGCGCAGCAGATCTACGCCGAGCCCAAGCGGCGTGGGCGGGCTGCGCAGCCGCCGCTGAAGGAGCTCGGCACCGACCCCGCGTCGGGCAAGCCGGTGGTGGTCAAGGACGGTCGCTTCGGGCCCTACGTCACCGACGGCGAGACCAACGCGACGCTGCGCAAGGACGACGACCCCAGCACGATCTCGCCCGAGCGGGGGTATGAGCTGCTCGCCGAGAAGCGCGCGAAGGGGCCGACCACGCGCAAGCGGGCCGCCAAGAAGACGACGAAGAAGGCCACCAAGAAGACGGCCGCGAAGAAGTCGACCGCCAAGAAGTCGACGACGAAGACGGCCAAGAAGGCCTGACCGGCGACCGCCCGCCCCACCCGCCGGGGCGGGCGGTTACCGTATGCCTCGGCTCCAGCGAGCCATCCGGACGGTGCGGGGGAACCGTCACGGCGCACCAGGCGTCCGACCCGCGTACCTGATGGGCCCCCCAAGGAGAGACGCCACATGTTCAGCACCCGCACCAGCCGTGCCGCTGCCGCATCCATCGCCCTGGCCGGCATGGTCGGCCTGAGCGCCTGCCAGAGCAACGAGGTCACCACGGCCCCGTCCACGTCGTCGGCCGCCTCGCCGGCCGCGCCCACGAGCCAGGCGCCCAGCACCAGCCAGGCCCCGGCCGCCCCCTCGACCAGCGAGGCTCCCGCGCCGTCGACCACCGAGGCTCCGTCGTCCAGCGAGGCGCCGTCGAGCTCCGCCTCGTCGGGTGACGCCGGTGACACGAAGGTGACGGCCGAGGGCACAAAGCTCAAGTTCGGGCAGGAAGCGGTGGTCCTGGAGAGTTCGACTGGCGACACGAGCGCTGACAGTTACCGACTCAAGGTCGACGGGCTCGAGGTCGCGCCGGACTCGGTCTACACCGGCAACCTCAAGAAGGAGAACGGCCCGGTTTACTTTCTGAAGTACACCGTGACCAACATCGGCAAGGCGGGTTCGGGCAGCTTTGATGCAAGCAGCGTCAACAGCTTCATGCTCATCCCGCAACTGAAGGCTGGGCAGTCCGGCAAGAAGCTGCTCGGTTCGCTGCCGCAGTGCGACTCTGACGACACCGAGCTGTCGGTCGGTCAGAGCGGGAAGGGATGCGAGGTGTATCAGGTCAAGGGCGGTTCCACCGTCACTGACGTCGTCTGGTCTCCCGGCCGCATCACCTGGGGCAAGTGAGCTTTAGCTAGACAGGGTGCGTGCCAGGCAGCGTGTGCCGTGCGTTCCGCCCATCGCTCAGTTTGAGTCTGCTAGGTTCGCGAGCACTCAATCAAGGGGAGGTATGGGGAACGATGAGACGGGCTCTTACTGTGGCTGTTGCGGCGGCTGTCTTCGCAATTCCGGTGGTCTCTGGTTCGACGGGGTCGGCTTACGCGGCAGCGAACCCCTGCTCGCAGTACTACCAGCAGTACCAGACATACGCCCATTACGCGGAGCAGGCTCTGGAAGCAGGGGATGCGTTTGCGTACCAACGGTACGCTTCAGCGGCTAATGCCTACCTCCAGCAGTACAACGCCTGTATGTCTGGTTGACCGCAACTCTTCACGAGCCGCCTAGTTCCGTCTTCCAGACGGTGGTGGGTGACAGACTTCAGCGACGGCCCGGTCTCTCCTGCGGGGAGACCGGGCCGTCGACGTACGTCGGGGGCGGGTGGCGAGAGACCGGCTAGGGCGTGGGCTCGCCGAACCCGAGCGGCTCGCGGGTGAAGCGGTAGGTCGCCCAGCTGAGCTGGCGCACGGACCCGTCCTCGGCCCGGCGCACCACCAGCCGCTCGCCGCGCTCGCGGCCGGACACCGTGACGTATGCGTCGTCGCCGGTGCGTTCGAACACCGAGGGAGGGGCGTCGGCCGGCGCCCGGTCCAGGCGCGCCTCGAGCCGGCCCTCGCGCACCGAGAAGGTGAAGCCGGAGCCCTCGGAGAACCAGCGGCCGACCAGCGGCACCAGGTCGTCGGGCAGCTCGGTGCCGGGGGTCCAC
Source organism: Barrientosiimonas endolithica (assembly GCF_030296655.1). Classification (NCBI taxonomy): domain Bacteria; kingdom Bacillati; phylum Actinomycetota; class Actinomycetes; order Micrococcales; family Dermacoccaceae; genus Barrientosiimonas; species Barrientosiimonas endolithica. The sequence continues at coordinate 249,583 of NZ_AP027735.1, forward strand.
GGCTCCGGCTCGGGCGGCTCGCGGTCGAGCAGCGCGGCGCCGAGAGTCGTGGCGAGCTCGGCGGGGTCGCCGGCGACGGAGGAGTTCATCAGCGCCATGCCGGTGGTGCCGGACTCGCGATGGGTGAAGAACCCGGTGATCGAGCCGGGCAGCCCGCCGGTGTGGCCGACCCAGGTCTGCCGCTCGCGCCGGACCAGCTCCAGCCCGAGGCCCCAGCCGAGGGCCCAGCCGCGCAGGTCGGCCACCACCTGCGGCTGGCTCATCTCCTCGATCGTGTCGGCGGCCAGCACCGACTCGTCGGGGTCTGCGAGGAAGGCGTGCCAGGCGGCCATGTCGGTCGCGGTGCTCCACAGCGCCCCGGCCGCGCCGGTGGCCCGCTTGTCGACGAGCGGCTCCTCGACGGGGACGTCGGTGTAGGGCGCGACGTAGTAGCGGCCCGCGAGCGGCGGGGTCGGGACGAGGCCGGTCCGGCGCAGGCCGAGCGGGTCGAGCAGGCGCCGCTGCAGGCTGTCGGCCCAGCTGTCGCCGTCGAGGCGGGCGACGATCTCGCCGAGGATCGAGTAGCCGAGATTGCTGTAGTGCCAATAGGTTCCGTCGGGCAGCACCCGCTCGGCGTCGTCCCAGCCGGCCACCAGCTGCTCGCGGTCGGGGAACTCCAGGGTGTCCCACACGTCGCCCACCGGCTCCCGCTGCATGCCGGTGGTGTGCGACAGCAGCTGGCGCACGGTGACCCGCTCGTGCCGCGACCCGGGGATCAGCTCGTCGACGGTGTCGCTCAGGTGCAGCCGGCCCTCGTCGCGCAGCTGCATGACGAGCACGGCGGTGAACGTCTTGGTGTTGGAGGCGACCTGCACCTGCGTGTCGAGGTCGTGCGGCTGGCCGGGGTGCGTCAGGGTGGCCGACCCGATCCCCTTGTGCCACAACACCTTTCCGTTGCGGGCGGTGGCGGCGAGCATCCCCGGGACGCGGTGCTGACGCTGGTGGTCGGCGGCGAGCCGGGTGAGCTCTCGGTCGGTCTCGGGCAGGACGGTCTCGACGGGTTCGGCCATGCACCCGAATGTAGCCATGGGTGGACGGTCACCTGACGGTCATGGAGCGGTCGTGCGGCGGACACGTTGCGCGGACAGGGTGGGGTCACCACACGAGGCCTTGGGGGTGACGATGGCCCTGGCTCAGCAGCCACGCGGTCGACGGTCGTACGCCCTGCCCGCGCGCGCGACCGGCGACCTGTGCCGCGTGCACCTGACCTGGGAGGACCCCGGGCGGCAGGCCGCCTCCTACTTCGTGCACGGGCAGCCGCACCACCTCTCGGGCCCGCAGCGGATGCGCCCGACGAGCCTCAACCTGCTCGGCCAGACCGGCGAACCGGTCTTCGTGCACAGCGGGCTGCACCCGGCCGGCGAGGCGTGGGACTACCTCGTGGTCGCGGCCGACTACCGCGGCGAGGTGTGCGCCACCAGCGAGGTCGTGGGGGCCGCCTCGTCGGTCTCGGTGTCGGTGAGCGGGCGCCCGGTCGCCACCGTGGGCTCGTTCGAGGGCCGTTCGCACGGGCGGGCTCTGGCCCGGTTCGGCTACGTCCGATACCAGTCGACCTTCCCCGCCGACGTCGACTTCACCCACGGCCGCGACGAGCCGTCGACCGCCTGGAGCTGGTTGCAGCCCGGACCCGACGACGCGTGGGCCGGACGGCGCACGCACCGCTTCCGGCTGCGCTTCGACCTGGACCACGCGCCGCGCGAGGACCTCGACCTCGCCGTGTGGCTGGCGGACCGGCACCCCACGCGCGCCGCGACGGCCGGGCTGAGCATCAACGGGGAGCGGCTGGAGCCGCTGCTGTTCGTCGACCAGGCCGACGGGGCCGGCGGCGCGGACCACCAGGTGGCACCGGGGCACGGGGCGGGGCCGGCGTACCTCGAGCGGGCGGTGCCGGCCACGGCGCTGCGGCCGGGGAGAACGTGCTCGAGATCGTCAAGGACCAGGGGTCCTGGATCGCCTACGACGCGCTGGGGCTGTTCGCGCGGGGCTGACGTCGGCTTGACTCTCCCGTGACGTGAGGCGCTGGAGTGGGCGCCGTGACCAGGGAGCAGGACCAGACGATGTCGACGTGGACGGTCGGTGAGGTCGCGCGCGAGCTCGGCGTGACCGTCCGCACGCTGCACCACTACGACGAGATCGGGCTCGTGGTGCCGACCGAACGCTCGGCCGCGGGCTACCGGCTCTACACCGAGCCCGACCTCGAGCGGCTGCAGCACGTCGTCGTGTATCGCCGTCTGGAGCTGCCGCTGGAGCAGATCCGAGACCTGCTGCAGGGCGGCGACGCACAGACCCACCTGCGCCGGCAGCGCGAGGCGGTGCTGGCGCGGCTCGACGAGCTCGCCGGCCTGGTCACGGCCATCGACAACGCACTGGAGAAGACCATGAGTGACCAGCGGTTGACCCACGAGGAGCTGAAGGAGCTGTTCGGGGGCGAGTTCTACGACCACCGCGACGAGGCCGAGCAGCGCTGGGGCGACACCGACGCCTGGCGGGAGTCGCAGGAGCGGCAGAAGGGATACGGCAGGGCCGAGTGGACCCAGATCAAGGCCGAGACCGACCAGCTGCAGGGCGAGCTGGCGCGGCTGTTCAAGGCCGGCGTCCCGGCCACCGACCCGGCCGCGACGGCCGCCGTCGAGGCGCACCGGCAGCACATCACGCGCTGGTTCTACGACTGCCCGCCGGAGATGCACCGCAACCTCGGGGAGCTCTACGTCAGCGACCCGCGGTTCACGGCGAGCTACGACGAGGAGTACGCCGCGCCCGGCCTCGCGCAGTGGGTGCGCGACGCGATCGGGACCAACGCCGACCGGCAGGACGCGGCAGGCTGAGCGGGAGGGCCGCGGGAGTCGGGCCCCGGGGCGCTGTCGGCGGGGTCGCCTAGGCTGCGAGCCATGCCGGAGCCTGCTGCCCCCTCGCGTGGGGTGTTCGTCGTGCTCGAGGGTGGCGACGGCGCCGGCAAGTCCACCCAGCAGCGGTTGCTCGCCGACTGGCTGGCCGAGAGCGGCGCCGAGGTGGTGCTCACGCGCGAGCCCGGCGGCACCCCGCTCGGCGAGCAGATCCGCGCGCTGCTGCTGCACGGCGACCACGTCGCGCCGCGCGCCGAGGCGCTGCTGTTCGCGGCCGACCGCGCCCACCACGTCGAGACCGTGGTGCGCCCGGCGCTCGAGCGGGGCGCCGTCGTGGTCCAGGACCGCTATCTCGACTCCTCCGTCGCCTACCAGGGTGCCGGGCGCGACCTGGCGGCCGACGACGTACGCCGGTTGTCGCTGTGGGCGACGCACGACCTGCGCCCCGACCTCACCGTGCTGCTCGACGTGCCGCCGCAGGTCGGTGCCGAGCGGCGCGGCGGGGTGCACGACCGGCTCGAGCGGGAGGGGGCCGACTTCCACGAGCGGGTGCGCCGCGGCTTCCTCGACCTCGCCGAGGCCGAGGCGCACCGCTATCTCGTGGTCGACGCGTCGCTGCCGGCCGACGAGATCGCCGGGATCGTGCGCGAGCGGGTCGCCCCGCTGGTGGGGGTGCGTCGTGACGGTCTGGCGCGACGTCGTCGGCCAGGACGAGACGGTCGCGACCCTGTCGGCGGCGGCCGCCGACCCCGCGCAGATGACGCACGCGTGGTTGCTCACCGGCCCACCGGGGTCCGGACGCTCTACTGCCGCAAGGGCTTTCGCGGCTGCGCTGCTGTGCCCCGACCACGGCTGCGGCGACTGCCACGAATGCCGCACCGCCAAGGACGGCAGCCACGCCGACGTCACCGTCGTGGCCACCGAGGGGCTGTCGATCCAGGTCAAGGACGCGCGCGAGCTGGCCCGGGTCGCCCAGCACCGGCCGTCCGTCGGCGCGTGGCGGATCATCATCATCGAGGACGCCGACCGGCTCACCGAGCGCGCCGCCGACGCGCTGCTCAAGGCGCTCGAGGAGCCGGTGCCGCGCACCGTGTGGCTGCTGTGCGCGCCCTCGCTCGAAGACGTCATCGTCACGATCCGCAGCCGCTCCCGGCACGTGCGGCTGCGCACCCCGCCGGCCGACGCGGTCGCCGAGCTGCTGGTGCGGCGCGACGACGTCGATCCGGCGATGGCGGCGTACGCCGCGCGCGCCGCGCAGTCGCACGTCGGCCTGGCACGTCGGCTGGCCCGCGACGAGGGGGCGCGCATCCGGCGGCGCGACACCCTGCAGCTGGCCGGCCGCATCGGCTCGCTCGGCGACGCGATGGAGGCTGCGGCAGACCTGGCCTCGATCGCCACCGAGGAGTCGACCGCGAGCTCGGCCGAGCGCGACGCGGCCGAGAAGCAGCGGCTGCTCGAGCAGCTCGGCGCCGACCCCGCCGCCCGCACCCAGCCGCCGCACATCCGCTCGCAGGTCAGCGCGCTCGAGAAGGAGCAGAAGACCCGCGCCACGCGGTTCGGGCGCGACGTCGTCGACCGGTCGCTGGTCGACCTGCTGTCGCTCTACCGCGACGTGCTCGTGGTGCAGGCCGGCACCCCGGTCGAGCTGGTCAACGTCGACCAGACCGAGCTGCTGGCCACGCTGGCCCGCGCGTTCAGCGCCGAGCAGCTGCTGGCGTGCATGACCGCGATCGGCACCGCCCGCGAGCGCATCGAGGCCAACGTGCCCCCGCTGCTCGCGCTCGAGGCGATGACGATCAGCCTGCGGCTGCCGCAGCGCCGCTAGCTCCCCGCGCCGGGCCGGATCCGGCGCGAGCCGCGCGGCCGGGCGCCGAGGTTCGTCGGTTAGCGTTCGGGGCAACCCCCGACGAGAAGGTGAGCCCGGATGACCCCCACGACCGATCGGCGCCGCCGAGTGCGCACCACCGCAGCAGTCACGGCGGCCGCGGCCCTCGTGCTCGCGGGGTGCACCGACTCCGGCTCGTCCGAGCAGTCGTCCACGTCCGTGCCCGCCAGCGCCACCAAGGCGCCCGCGCCGTCGCTGGCGAAGTTCTACGAGCAGAAGCTGGACTGGCGCGGCTGCGAGGACGGGGCGCAGTGCGCGCAGCTGGAGGTGCCGATCGACTACGCCAAGCCGGCGGACGGCACCATCAAGATCGCGGTGCTCAAGCGGGCGGCCACCGGCAAGCGGCAGGGCTCGCTCGTCGTGAACCCCGGCGGCCCGGGCGGTTCGGGTGTCGACTACGCCAACGCGGCCGACTTCATCGTCTCGCGCGACGTGCGCAAGGCGTACGACGTCGTGGGCTTCGACCCTCGTGGCGTGCAGCGCTCGGCGCCGATCACCTGCTACTCCGACACCCAGATGGACGCCTACCTCGCGGGTGACCCGACGCCGGACGACCCGGCCGAGGAGACCGCGTTCATGAACGGCAGCAAGGCGTTCGGCGCCGCGTGCAAGACGAAGGCGCCCCAGCTCGTCGGGCACGTGTCGACGGTCGAGGCCGCCAAGGACATGGACGTGCTGCGGGCGGTGCTGGGGTCACCGAAGCTGGACTACCTGGGCAAGTCCTACGGCACCTTCCTCGGCGCGACCTACGCCGACCTGTTCCCGCAGAACGTCGGCCGGTTCGTGCTCGACGGCGTGGTGCCGCCCGACCTCGACAACAGCGCCGTGAACCGCGGTCAGGCGGAGGGGTTCGAGCGGGCGACGAAGGCGTACGTCAGGGACTGCATCTCCGCGGGCAGCTGCCCGCTGGGAGGCACCGAGGCCGCCGGCGTGAAGCGCATCCAGGACTTCCTCAAGCAGCTCGACGCCAAGCCGATCCCGGTCACGAACGACGCGCGGGTCAAGCAGCTCACCGAGGGCTGGGCGTCGATGGGCATCGCGGCGGCGATGTACGACCAGGGCAGCTGGTCGACGCTGACCGACGCGTTCCGGCAGGCGTTCCGGGGTGACGGCAACGGGCTGATGTCGCTGGCCAACAGCTATGCCGAGCGGGACAGCTCGGGCAGCTACGGCGGCAACATCATGCAGGTCATCGGCGCGGTGAACTGCCTGGACCGGCCCGGCTCGTCCGACCCCAAGTCGTACGAGCGCGACGCGGCCGACTTCAGCAAGGTCGCCCCGACCTGGGGGAAGATGCTGGCCTGGGGCACCGCCGGGTGCGGCACCTGGCCGGTGGAGGCCACGGGCAAGCCGAAGCGGATCACGGCCGAGGGCGCCGACCCGATCCTGGTGGTCGGCACCACGCGCGACCCGGCGACGCCCTACGAGTGGTCGGTCCGGCTCAACAACATGCTGGCCGACAGCCGGTTGATCTCCTGGGACGGCGACGGCCACACGGCCTACATGCGCAGCAACCAGTGCGTCGATGACACGGTCGATGCCTACCTGCTCGAGGGCAAGGTTCCGAGCGCCAAGGACACCAAGTGCTGAGCGGGGCGGCCTGACGTCGTTGCGCTGCGCGGCGCTCGGCAGGTCTCAGGCCTCTGGGCCGAGCGCGGCGTCGAGCACCGCGGGGTCCTCGCAGGCGCGGGCGAACGCGGCGATGCGGGCGCGGATCTCGCGGCCGAGCACCTGCTGGCCGATGGGCTCTGCGACGGGGGCGAGCAGGGCGGGCTTGATGGCGTAGGTGTACTTCCAGACCGCGAGCGTGCCGTCGACGCCGCCGCGCACCTCGGGGGTGAAGCGCCAACCGCCGCCGAAGCTCGCGAAGAACCACGGCCCGGTCTCCATGGTCATCCCGACCGACGACGGCGGGCGGTAGGACACGTAGCGGCTGACCATCGACGGCCCGACGCGCGCCCGGGTGAGGGTGCGCACGCCCTTGCCGGGCCGCTTGGCGTCGAGCAGCTCCTGGTGACGGATGAACGGGTCCCAGCTCAGGCGTACGTCGCCGGTGGTCTGACTCACCGCGAACGCGACCGCGGGACTCACCGGCACCCACGTCGAGGCCACGACCTGAGGCACGCTCACGAGCGTAGGCGAGGCGCCGGCGCTCGATTCGGCGGCTCGCGGCCCCGTGCGTATACTCGGTGCTCGCGCCCGGCGACGGGCGCCCGCCGCCTTAGCTCAGTCGGCAGAGCGATTCACTCGTAATGAATAGGTCGTCGGTTCGATTCCGACAGGCGGCTCAGACAACGCCCTCGACTCCGGTCGGGGGCGTTTCTGCTGGTCAGGACGGTGTTTCGGTCCCCGCTGCTCTCTCGCTGTTCTGTTTTTCTATCGGCCGTTTGGGCAGTCAAGCGTTATCGGAGTCCGTATGAACTCCGTGTCAGAGCCGGAACCCGCCGTCAGTGGGCTCGATCAGGCTGTCCTCGGCCAGCTCCGTGAGGACGGCGAGAGCGGTGCTCTCGGTCTCGCCGATGCGGGCGGCCACGGTGGCCACGTCGACCATGTAACCCTCTGACGCTTCGACGGCGCTCAGAACTTGGCGACGCAGGAGACCATGCTCTCGGAGACGCATGGCTCCTGCGGCGAGGTCACGAATGACCTGAGCGTCTTCGGTGTTCCATCTCGGGCCAAGCAGCGGGTCAAGTCCGCCGACTTGCTCGCTGGCCCGACGAACACCGAGGGCGATGAACGCCCACATGTCCTGCTGTCGTCGGCTGGCCGTGACGAGAAGGTCGGCGAGGTCCGCCAGGTCAGCAGCGCTCTGGGTTGGTGTGGTTGTCATGACGTGCTTCCTTCCGTGATCTTGTCGAGCGCATCCGCGACGGCATCGAGCTCGGTGTCGTACAGGTGCGCGTAGATGCGGGATGTCGTCGTGATCGACGAATGACCCATGGCCTTCTGGATGTAGCGGAGATCGGCGCCAGCGGAACGCGCGAGGCTGCCGAAGGTGCGCCGCAGGTCGTGCGGTGTGACGTCCGCCAACCCCGCGTCCGAGAGCGCCTGATCCCAGCGAACTCGCCTGCGAAAGTTGCCGATTCGGTCAACACCGCCCCCTGGAGCGGGAAAGACCAATGCATCTGCCGGTCGTCCGCGCACCCGGATGCGAAGGTCTTCAGCCAGCAACCGGGGGAGTGCGACAAACCTGCGCGAGGTCTTCGACTTCGGCGGTCCGAGATGGACGCGCCCACCTGCCTCGGTGGCGGCGGTGACCACATGGAGTCGTCGAGCTTCGAGCTGGACGGCGCCTGCTTTGAGCGCTGCCACTTCGGACCACCGCAGGCCGGCCAACCCCATGGTGAGGACCTGCCCCCTACCGGCGGGGCCAACGGCCTGTGCCAAGCTGAGAAGCTCGGTCGAGGTGAGGATTCGATCCCTGGGCGTGGAAGCCGGAGGCAGGACGACGCCCTTGGCCACGTTGGCCGCCAGGACGCGGTTGGCGACGCCGTAGTCCAGCACCAGCGCAAGTACTCGATGGGCCATGCGGACGGTGTCTGGCCCCTTGTCGAGGCCAGTCACGAACCGCTGAACATCGCTGTGCCGCAGGCGTCCCACGGGATAGTTGCCAAGCGCCGAAGAGACATTGCGCCAGGCGGCACGGTAGTTCTGCCGGGTGGTCGGGCGACGGTGCGGCAGCTGCTCGGATTCGTAGCGTGACCACAAGGCGTCGAGAGTTGTCTGCCCGGCGCGAGGGTCGATCCACGTGGCTGACCTCAGGGCCGCTCGTTCATCCGCCAAGAAGGTCTCGGCAGCTCGCCTCGTGTCGAAGACCTTGGCGTGCTCTCGGCCGGCCGGGTCGTAGTACCGGGCATACCAGCGGACCCGGCCAGCCTTCGTTGTGCGGCGTTCGACGGCCATCAGTCACGACGCCTTGAAGGAGCCGGCCTCGACGCGGCAGGTGTCCAACCACTCGTTGACGTCGCGTGCGGCATAGCGGACGTTGCGTGCGCTGAGCCGGGTGAAGGCAGGGCCCTCGCCACGTGCTCGCAGGTCGGCCAGGGTCGACTGAGCGAGGCCGAGCCAGTCGCTGACCTCCTTGGGTGTGAGGAACGTGTCCTTGTCAGTTCGCACCGAAGATCTCCTCCTTCGACAAGGGGGCGACGCTGCTGCCCGTCTTGTCCCACGGGTTCACGCGATAGATGACGAGCTCGGGTGCGATCTGCCAGGCACCTCTGGCCCAGACGTTGATGACGGTGTCGTCGCACGAGCTCGGGACATACGCCGTGAACCGCGCACCCTTGACCACTTCGACTGACCCGATCGCCCATCCGTCGCCTTCGGACGGACGAGTCCCCGGGAAGACGAGGGGGCACGGTCCATCGGCGCCGGCCCAGCGGTTGACCGCCTGCGGGCTTGTGGCGGACGCGGACGGCTTGGGGGTTGCATCCGACCCGCTAGCGAGAGTCAGAGCAAGGGCCACCACGGCCATGCAGACGGCTCCTGCGATGAATGCTGTGATGCTTCGAAACATGGTGATTCCTTTTCAGATGGGGATTTCGCTGAGGTGGTCGCGGCGCCAAGCCATCGCCTGCTCGACGTGATCGCGGTAGGCGGCGTAGTCGATGAAGTCGCCTCGAACCCGGGCGATGGCCCTGCCAGGCGAGGCGAAGTAGCCCTCTCCCGGCGCGAGCGTGGCCCCGACCTCCGCCACCTCGGGACTCGCCGGAAAGACCATCCGCCACCCATCGGCCGACTCCAGCCGGAAGGCGAGACGGGTACTCATCTGGTCGCGCCTGTAGCCACCAAGGACGTCGGCGTCGGCCCGCTGCGCTGCGAGTATGACGACGATTCCCGCCTTGAGTCCTTCGGCGAGAAGCCGTTGAACATACATCTCTGCGCGGGTGCGGAGCCGCTCCTGTGGCTTCCGCCCCGATCCGGTGTCGTCGGCGGCACACGCCGCCAGGAACGCTGGATACTCCTCGAGGACCACCAGCACCAGAGGGTGCGCTGCAGACGTCTCGCGAATTGCGTCAGCACGACTCTCTCGCAGGCGTTCCAGTCGATCGGCCAGATCTACGTCCACGAGCTGGCGAAGTAGTTCGAGGGCATCGGCGAGGCTGTTGGATGCAGTGCCGAGTGCGAGCCGGGCACCTTGCGGCCCGTTGCTGAAAGGGGCGAGCAGCAACCCAGTCGGATCGATGCCGACGACAACGACGTCTGGCATTGCTGCGGCCTGGGCCAGGGCGACCTGTAGTGCGATCGACTTGCCGGACCGTGTCCCTCCGACGAGGAGTGCATGCGACGCGGGTGCCAACGGGGACCAGACCACGTCGGATCCGGACTCATCTCGGCCGATCGTCAGGCCGTCGGCAAGGCACACGGTCCCTGGTGTCGGTGGGTCGAGCTCGCGGCTGGCTGCCAATGGCTCATCCCAGCGCCAAGTGAGTGCGATGAGGGTCGGCCGAACGGGCGTGATGTCCAGCCGCGGGGCATCAAAAAACGCCGCGAGCGATTCGCCTTCGCGCAACACGTCCGTTGCAGTCACCCCGAGCGGCAAGGTCCAGAGGGCGTAGATCCCATCGTCGGTGACGCCCGTGACTCGAAGTGGCGCCGTCGGCTTGACGAGTGATCCGAGACCAACGGATGTCACGGCTGAAACCCAGCCATGCTTTGCCCATCGACGCACGCGGAGCGGGCGCATGAACGGCGTGCTGCTCAGCCACCTGGTGACCCAGAGCCGTCGTGTCCCTGCCGCCAGACCCGCGATACCAATCCCCAGGGCCAGCCACGGCAGCGCCTGGAGCTGGAAGACCATCAGGGCACCGAGGGCGAGCATCGGTGCTACGCGTCTGCCGGACGTCCGCGCCCAAATCAGGAGCGCGCCCGGCATGCAGAGGCCCAAGAGCGAGGGAACCATTACGCCGCGCCCTTGTCGCTGGCCTGACGGATGGGCTCCACGGCCTGTGCGTCCCAGTAGATGGCCTCGTTGACGCCCGTGATCCGCGAGTCGCGACCGCTCCCCTGGCGCTGCACACGGGTCGAGACGGTGGCCCGAAGGTCCTTGAACCGGACCGGGCCGGCTGCCAGCACCGGTCGCTGGGGAGAGGGAACGCGGACGTTGAAGACGTCGGTCCGCCGGCGCCCGAACTCCGTGACCTCCTGCATGACCTCGACGGTCCACAGGGGGACGCCGTCCTCGCTGAGGGACTGCGGACGCTGCTGTCCTCGGGGAACGTCCACGGAAAGGTCCGGGACCGCTTCGACGATGGCCGTCGTGAGCATCGGGTCGTTGAATGTCGCTGAGCTGAACTCCATCTGCATGACTGGGCTCCTTGCCTCTGGCGGACCCCTGGTGGGCCGCTCCATCCACGGAAGGTGCGAGGACCGCCGGATGTGTGACGGGCCGCTTCCGAAGTGGTGCAAGTGCACCATATGGTGCAGACAGTCCGCAAGGTGCTGTGGGTCCAGTCGGATCGAGACGCCCGGTTGGTGCACCGGGTACCGTGACGACGTGGACGAAGATCGAGTGGGGCAAGCCCGACAGGCGCTCAGCCGCGAACTCCTGGGCGCGGAAATTCGGACGACTCGTATTGCGCTTGCCAACCTGGCCCTTGCGGTGCGGAACATGGAGGAGCGAGTCGACCAGTGGGCAAAGAGACGGCCAGGCTCGGTGACGGACGAGGTCTTCCTGCTCCAGACGATGAAGGACCTAGGTCAGCTGAAGCGCCGTTCCGACGCCGCCGTCAAGCAGTTGGCGATCCACGCCGTGCGCGACCGCGGTCTCTCGGCGCGCATGGTGGCGCGCGAACTGGGCATCGCGCACACCACCATCACCCGCTGGGTCGAGGCATCAAGTGCAGGTCAGTAACCGACCATCTAGGTGATCGGCTGGACCCAGGTGCTCGCGCTACTGATCGCGTTTGCAATCAGTTTCCATTGAGCCTTCTTCTCCGCTTCGGTATCCCCACAATGGGGGTATACGTCGCAATGAGCGGCCCGACGATCTGGGTCCGGGTCCTCGGCCACATCAACAACCGGGGAGTGCACAGCAGCGGCGCCAGCGTCCGTAGCGGACGACACGGGGAAGCAGACCGATCCGTGAGTTTCTGTGGGGTAGACAGTCATCAGATCCCGTCCCAGATCCTCTAGCAGTTGCCGAGAGTGGGACGACATGCTGATGCCGTCGTCCCGCCGAAGTGCAGCCGGATGGGGTCGCGTCTCGCTGGTCACCGGATCTGTTGTAAGCATCCGAGGATTACACTTCTTGACGCGCCTGAGGAGGTGGTCGTCAGGGCCTGCCGGGGTTGCCAACTCGGTCCAGTCTCAATGAACAAACAGGCCGCGCCAGAATGGGTTTACCGCGTCGGCGGCGCGCGTGTACCGCGTAACCAGCTGCCGAGCGATATTCAGGATTCTCCATGGATCCGCGACGGTCTCGGCAGGCTCACCATCTCTCTTAGACCACAAACTGATTGGACCCGCTTCTCCGATTTCCACCACAAACGAGTGCCCACCACTCACCCAGTGCAGGACTGCCAATCCGTCTTCATCAGGAAGAACCGTCGGGGGGACTTGGCTGCCGCGGGAGACCGCCTGAACAAACTGGATCGTCTTTCGCTCTGTCTCGGAAGTCAGGCGGGCGTAGTCGTCACTTTGCCGTAGTGCAGCGAGTTGACGAACCGTGTGCGAAACTGCGCCGAACTCAGGACGGACAGCCTCGTGGGTAAATTGCGCTCGTCGGCGACTTGCCCTCTTAGCTATCGTCACCTTTGCGAGCTGCTTTCTCGCTTCGGCGTGGTCGGCCTTATGGCTCCCGCGAAGCCAAGCCTCTGGTACTGCTGCGATAGTCATCCTGACCTCCCCCAGTCGGCCTGCTGATTGTCGCTCGTGAAAGTCATAAAGAGGTCCAGCAACTCGTTATGCGCCTCGTGCAGTCCGCCCAGCGGTGAATGCTCGGTGTCTTCCAGGCGCCTCTTAACGCTCAGTGTCAGATTCGGCGATTGCCCCATGTCCCCGTCCACCATTACGTACGATGAGCATCGATGGTTCGCAGGGTTCGCGCACGCGTGAATCCGTACGCCGACGTAGCCCTTGCTTGGCAGGTCTTGTCGCGGCTCACTACTCCAGTCCGTTAATACGCCGGTTGCCAACTGAGCTCCAGTTATGTCTGCGATCTCGTTGACGTACAGGCACCGAGAGGCGGTGGGGCGAATCGAGATGCCTGCATCCTCCATCGCTTTCTCTAGTTCATTGAACTTGCCCAACAGCGTCTTGGATAGCGATTCAAATCCCGGATATGGCGCATCGGCTTTCTCCCAGGAGAGGTCAAGCCTTCCCTCTTGCAAGATGATCGACTGGGTGCCGTCGCTGTTAACAAACTTGGTCGAAGGCAGCGGCCAAGCAGCTCCGGCGAGATCTTCGCCAGAGATGTTGATATCCTCGAAGTCCGGGGCTGCTTCCTCAACAACAGGAAACGCTTCCATCCAAGCAGCGTGGAGGGGGCCAACTGTGCGCTGAGCATGTGACTGGACTGCTCGAACAGGACCGACAGGACCGTCGTGCGGACCGGAGGATCAGCGAACGCGAGCTGTGACAACCCCTGATCATCAGCCATGGCGTCAGAGTACGGCAAGTTCCTTGGTCCTAGCGGGATATCGGCCAGGGGCGACGGTCAGGCTTAACGCTGGCCCGGCCGGGTCGGGTAGCGCCGGAGACCGCCACGGTAGCGATGTGTGGTCCTCTGCGGCTTCAAGAAGTATCCAATGAAGGTCCCCCATCACGACTACCCGCCACTGAGACGAGTTGAGCACTGCGACCACCTCGTCACCTCGTGAGCGGGCAGCAAGGGTGAGGTCCATGTCCTGGCCGTCTGGTGCGTCAGACGCGTGCGTGTCGTCGGCGTCGCGCCTGGTTAATCCGAGCTCTTTGCGGAGGCCGCGTGACCACGTCATCTGGCGGCGGCCGTGCGATGCTCTCTCCCACTCATGCCAGAGTTCCACGTCGTCGACGAGCCCGGCTGTCGTGATGTCGTGGAGGACCGCCATGGGAGTCCTGTTGCCTCGTCGCGCCTTCTTGGACGTGCCCCGCGCGACCTCGTCGGCGGCGTCCCACCCGTTCTTCACGAAGTAGCGGTTGATGCTGCTCCCAGCCTCGTGGAGGCTGACCGGCCGCATGTCCTGTGCCGACTCACTGGCGAAGAATCCAGCGCGTCCTACGATCCGCTGCCACGCGCGGACGATGGGACCGCGCGATGCCATGGCTGCGAAGTGAGCCTCGAACTGGGCGTCTCCACCGACGCCCTGCCACCGAACGGACCGGGTTGGATCAAGGAAGACCAGCACGTGCAGATGGACATGCCACCCCGCCTGACCATGCGTGACCTCGACGACCCGCAACGTACCGGCCACACCTGCCGCCGCCTTGAAGTTCGACCATGGCTTCCCAGCGACGAGGCGACGCCAGGAGCCGGCCGCGCCGTCCCACAGATCGCTGAGGAAGTCGTCCCGGCTGTGTTGCATGGTCAGCGTCAGCAAGGCCACAGCTCCACCAGCCCTACGCCACGCCTCGAGCCCTTCGCGTAGATCTTCAGCTCGGTGCTCAGCGATGACCGCCGAGCATCGCGGGCAGGCCCACACGGAGCCGCACGAGACGACGCCGCGCCACCCGGCAATCCGTTCGCCTGGCGCACCATCCGACATGACGAGAGCAACACCAGCCGAGTCGTGGGGAGCCATGCCACAGGCTCGCACTCGGTCGAGGGACGTGATCGAGCGGAGCGCGCGACGAGCCCTGAACCGTGACCGTCGTCGAGCGTGACGAGACGTAAGGGGGCACTGTTCGCATAAGTATCAAGAAGGGCGCCGGCTTCGCCGTCGCGACCGAGCCAGGCGTCGGGTCCGAGCGCTCCGTCTGCGCGCGGCGCTGGCGCGCCGTGCTCGACTCCGGCATCGGACCCGGCCTGACTCGCAGCTTGGGAGGCGCGGGTCGCCGAGTTACTTCCGCGCCAAGGCGAGGACGTGGCACCATCGAAGGGCGCACGCGTCGCGTGGGAGGTCTTGTTCATCGGTTTGTCCTCTCTCGCGGGGCCCGTCCCGGCCAGGGGACGGGCCCGTTCTAGTTGGTGCGAGAGCAACGGGCAGGTTCCCAACAAGTTGCTTCTGGGGACCACGACCGTCGGGCCGAGTCCGTACCGAGTCCGTACGCCGCTCGGGTCAGCCGGTCCAACCGGACACCGCAACGACGGGGCGGACCGTCAACGTCGGCTCGTCCGGAAGCCCAGACGCCGCCGCAGACCCTCGTAATGAATAGGTCGTCGGTTCGATTCCGACAGGCGGCTCACCTCCAGACACCCCCGGCCGACGGTCGGGGGTGTTCTCGTGCCGGCTGATCGGCCCCCACCTGTCGCACCCCCTGGCAGCATGCCGCCAACAGCTCAGGGGAGGGTGACCATGCCCGAGATGGACGAGCAGGACGTGGACGAGAAGGCGGAGCCGGGATTCGGGGGCTGGCTGTCGAGGTCTTGGCTCACGGCCTGTGCCTCTGCCCTCGTCGGAGGGATCGTCACTGCGGTCGTCATCCATGGACCGAACCAGTTCCGTCATTGGCTCGACACGTTCAGCCGGACGCCGGGCTTCGGTGGTGTTGCGGCGCTGGGCGCGGCTGCGGTGGCGTTCGCGGCCGCGAGCAAGACCGTGCGGGCGTCCAGGGAGAGCACGACGAAGACGATCAGGGCACAGGCCGTGGAGAAGCGCGAGGACCGGTGGTGGGACACGGCCAGATGGGCGTATGACTCCTTCGCGCGGCAAGAGGCGACCAGGAACGTGCCAGTGGTCCTTGCCGTCCTGCAGCACCTCACGACCGAGCTCGGCGAGCGACCGGACACCGAGGGCGGCAGGCTCGTGAAGTCGTTCGCGGCCGCGGTGGAGGAGCAGGTCAACCAGCAGCGATTGGCCGCGGCGCAGGAGACGGTGCGGATCCTGCAAGCCGCTGTTCAACCCGACAGGCCAGGCCGGCCCCCGGTCATCGCGCCAGATGGCACCCGAGTGGGCTGGACGCCATGGAAGATCGTGGAGGAGTCGGGCCCGCACAAGGGCGAGGTATGGGCTGCGCTGCCGATGGAGCCCGGCGAGGAGACGAGAGTGCGGATGGCTCCCGTGTCCCTTGACGTGCAGGCCCACGTGTCCTACGTGCCCACGAGAGCGACGCCTCAACAGGTCGCAACGTCACCAGTCATCACGGTGCCCCTCGCAGCCGATCCCACCGGGGAGCAGCTCGCTTCGCTCCGTGTGCACTACGGCTCCAATGGAGTGACAGGGCCCGATGGCAGGGGTCATGATGGAAGCGCGGAACGAGCGGAGGAGCCCTCGGATGGTGAGTGACCGGACGCAGACCAAGGGTGGCAGGACGATTCGGCGGGTTCAGCTGGACGAGGCCATTCAGATCCCTGAGGCCGGTCGTGAGGTGACCGACAACGTGCTCTCGCAGGTCCGCGACGTGGTGTCCCACTACGAGACTCCTGAGTGGCAGCGGCTGGCCGTTCGCGATGCCGTTGCGCAGGTCGAAGTCCCAGAGTCGGTGCGACAGGCGATCCGCGAGATGAGTGGGGATGAGCTATTGCCGGACGGCACCCGTGAGGCTCTCAGGAACGCGGGATCGGTCAGCAGCGTTCCGGCGCCAATCCTGGAACAGGTCCAGCTTCTGGTGAAGTCGTATCTCGACTCTGTCGAGCTCGCGAACGAGGCGCGGGCACTGCGCCACGACGTGACGTCGTTGCGGGTCGACGCCGAGGCATCTTGACTCTCGCGGGAGCGTGGAGATGAGCCACGCACCGGTGGCAGCCTGGATGAGGCGGGCTGGCTCGTCCCGCTGGACGACGAGGGCAACCGCGTGGTGGCGCTCTACGTTCTCGCCGACCCGGCCGGGCACCCCATCTGTCTTCTCGTTCAATAGGCCCGCACAATGGGCCCGCACCGAGCGCAGACGACACGGATCGGGCTAGCTGCTGGGGAGGCCCGAGGATGTGCCTCCTGAGGTAGCGCTTGGCCCCCGGGGTCGCCGTGTGGCCTGCCGGAAGACTGGCGCAGGTAGTGTCACCAGGCGGTGGTTCGAGATTCGCGACGTCCCACTCGGCCCGGGCGACGCGAACGTCCCGCACGGAGGTCAAGGGGGATCTGTGGAGATCGAGCAGCAGGCAGAGATCACGAGCTGCGCGCCTTGAGGGCGCCGATGCGGTCGATCGTCGTTGATCACGTCTCGCTCCGGTACCGGCGCTCCAGCCGCGCGGCGCTGCAGGACGTGACCTGTGAGCTACGACCCGGCGTGACCGGGTTGGTCGGCGTCAACGGAGCGGGCAAGTCTTCGCTGTTGTCGTTGATCGCCACCGGTCGTCGGCCGAGCAGCGGCAGGATCACCTGGGACGAGAGCGAGCCGAGCCTGGCCGACGTCCGGCGCGAGACGTCCTGGGTCCCCCAGGCGGCGGCACCCCGAGGAACTTCACCGCCGAAGAGTTCTTGACCTACGGCTGTTTCCTCAAGGATGTTCCGCGCCGTGCTCGGACGAGCCGCGTGGAGCATGCGCTCGAAAGCGTTTGTCTGCTGGACTCGCGGCGCGTGAAGTGCGGGGCCTTGTCCGGTGGTCAAGTGCGACGTCTCGGCATTGCCTGGGGCATGTTGAGCGAGCCGCAGGTGCTCCTGCTCGACGAGCCGACAGCCGGCTTGGACGTCTACCAGCGTCGTGGGGTGCGCGAGCTGATGCGAGCGGGCCTGGCGCCGATGGTCGTCGTGAGTAGCCACTCGTTCAACGACCTGGAGAGCGTCGCGGATCGTCTTCTTGTCCTCGACTCAGGGCGCCTGGTTTTCGAGGGGTCGATGCAGCAGGTGCGAGAAAGGTTGTCGGCGGTGGAGAGTCACGACCCAGAAGAAAGGTTCGTCGCACTTCTGGACTCGGTGCGGGAGGTTGAGTGAGACCTCAGCGAGCACAGTTTTTCCTCGTCGCAGTCATGATGCTCTCGCTCCAGCTGGCCGCGGTCTTCTCGCGCGGAACCTCGCAGTTCTGGGCGCGCGAGTCGGGTAGTGCTCTGGACTGGGCCTTGGCGTCGTCGCCTCTGGTTGCCGCATGCGTGGCTGGTGTTGCTTGCTACCAGGCGCAGGTCTGCGTTCCCGGGAGGCAGCCTCACGAGGCCTTGGCCCAGGTGCGCACTTCCAGAGCCGTGATCCTGTCGTCGTGGCCCGCGGTCGCAGGCGGCATCACCTCCACCGTGCTCGTCGTGGGGATCGCGCTGCTGATCGTTCTTCGTACCCGCGGGGATCTGCCGCTTCCGCATACCTGGGGGTTGCTGATCGTGGCGTTATGCATGGATGCCGCCGCTGGTGCCGCGGGAGCGATCTTGGGGTTGATCCTGCGCGGCCCTATCGTCCCGTTCCTCGTGGCCATACTGGGATTCTTGGGATTCTTCGTGGCCGGATCCGTCGGGATCGCTCGGCTCCTGCGAATCGGGGGCAGCACCGGCTCGGTCTCTGACTTCTCCGTGTCGTGGCCGACTGTAGGAATCTGGTGTGCGGCCCTGCTGACGATCCCATCGATGCTGGTCCTGATGGTCGGCTGGGTTCGAGGTTCGCCCAGACTCTTGAGCTCCACGCCGATCACCGTGCTCTGCCTGGCCGTCGTGGCGGGGCTGTTCTGGGTGCTGGCCGCCGACAGCGGCGGTCAGGGCTACGTCTACCAGCTGAAGCGAGACACTCCAGATCGCTGCGCCTCGCAGGACGGCATCACGGTGTGCTCGAGATCGTCGTCGGCCTTTGATCCGGCCTCCACGGCGGAGGCCCTGGAGCCGTACGAACAGGTTGTGCGCTCGCTCCGCCCCGGAGGGTCGAAGGATTCCCGCTGGAACGTGGTGTCCGTGGCCGGGGAAGCGCCGCCGGGCCGTTTGATCATCGCGAACTCAACCGGCGCGGAGATCCCCATGAAGTACGAACTGAGCGAAGGGGCGCTCGGCGGGTCAGGGTGCCCCAGGCTGGTCAACAGTCCGAAGTTCGTCTCGGTGCTCACGGTTGCCGGCGAATGGGTGGCCTACCAGGTGACCAACGAGCCCGTTCCTGGAACCACTGCCGCACAGCTGGAGTGGCTGAGGTCGCCGGAAGGAAGGTCGTGGACCGCGCGGGCCGCAGCGGCGATCGAGTCTTGCGACGTCGCCGGCGTGCCGGCTCCACGCGGCTGGGGCTCGCAGGAGTCGGGCCTGACGTGGTGAGTGGGCTACTGCTCTTCGTTCGGGCCCGCGGCGGGACCGCGGTGTGCGGTGTCCTGGCAGCGATCGTCGTGGCAAACCTCACGCTGCAGAATCAGCTGATCTTCGATCCCGGAAGTCCCGAAGGGACTCTGGTGCAGGCTTGGTTCCCCATCGCCGTCTCCCTCGCCGCGGCCCGGGCCTCATACGACTCCACGGGCCCCCTCTCGGTATTCGCAGGGAAGCGGGTGCAGGCCATCGCTGCCGGCTGGCTGGTGGCAGTCGGCTGTGCGGCTCTGATCGTGTCCCAGCCCGGCGCGCCTGCAGCCGAGTCATCGATCTACCAGATCCGCCCAGCGCTTCCTGTCGGGCTGACTGTCGCCGTCGCGTACCTGGCGAGCTGCGTCGCACCGTTCTGGTGGACGGCAACCATCAGTTTCGTCTGGGCGACGGCGCTGTTCTTCGCCGCGCGTCCGGCACTCACCGGCGGTGACTCGTGGGTGGCGGCGATCTGGGACGGTGCGAACGGTGCAGACACCGTCGTGTCCGTCCTGATCGTGGTGGCCGCCGCAGCGGTGAAGTCGGTTTGTGCGGCGCGGCGCATCGTCCAGCCGCCCGCCGACCCGCATCGGTGACTCCGATCGGTGAGGAAACGTGCGCTGCAGCGCACGGTTGCTCACCGATGCCGGTCACCGATGAGGCACCTCGTGCCTTCCCCTATCGTGGGATCCTCCACCGCCCCGACCCCCGCACAGAAGGACGACGTGGACACCTATCGACATAGGCCTCGGCGATGACCGAGGTCCTGCTTCTGCTGCTCGCCGCGGTGCTCGTCGTGCTGTGCGGGCTGTTCGTGGCCGCCGAGTTTGCGTTCGTCACCGTCGACCGGCGTGCCGTCGAGCGCGAGGTCGCGACGGGCGACCGGGCCGCCACGGGCGTACAGACCGCGCTGAAGTCGCTGTCGACGCAGCTGTCCGGCGCCCAGGTCGGCATCACCATCACCAACCTGGCGATCGGTTTCCTCGCCGAGCCCTCGCTCGCCCGGCTGCTGACCGGTCCGCTCGGCGCGGTCGGCATCGAGGGCGGCGCGGCCCGCGCGGTCGGCGTCGCCATCGCGATGGCCGTCTCGACCACGCTGACCATGGTGTTCGGCGAGCTGGTGCCGAAGAACTTCGCGATCGCGCTGCCGCTGCGCACGGCCCGCGCGGTGCAGGGATTCATGCGCGGCTTCACCAGGGTCACCCGCCCGCTCATCGCCTTCCTCAACGGCGCGGCCAACAAGTTCCTGCGCCGCATCGGCATCGAGCCGACCGAGGAGCTCGCGTCTGCGCGCAGCCCGCAGGAGCTGTCCTTCCTGGTCACTCGCTCGGTCGACCAGGGGACGCTCGACGAGGCCACCGCCAATCTCGTACGCCGGAGCCTGCTCTTCGGAGACCGCCGGGCGCACGAGGTGATGACTCCGCGCTCGCAGCTGGACTTCATCAGCCCCGACGAGCGGCTCACCCAGGTGGTCGACCGGATCCACGACAGCGGTCACGCCCGCTTCCCGGTGCTCGACGCGAGGACCGACGAGGTGCTGGGGCTGATCACCACCGCGCAGGTGCTGCAGGTGCCGGTCGACATGCGCAGCCGGCGCACGGTCGCCGACGTCATGCTGCCGCCGACCCTGGTGCCGTCGTCGGTCGACCTCGACACCCTGCTGGAGATGCTGCGCGACGGCCCGCACCAGCTCGGCGTCGTCATCGACGAGTTCGGCAGCGTCGACGGGGTCGTCACCCTGGAGGACCTCGTCGAGGAGATCACCGGCGAGCTCGACGACGAGCACGACCAGCCGTCCGCCCCGCGCGAGCTGACCACCGGCACGTGGGAGCTGTCGGGTCTGCTGCGCATCGACGAGGTGCGCGACACGATCGGGCTGTCGCTGCCGGAGTCCGACGACTACGACACCCTCGCCGGGCTCGTGCTGTTCCGCCTCGAGCGGATGGCCGAGCCGGGCGACGAGGTCGAGCTCGACGGGTACGACCGTGAGCACCGCACCCGCCCGGTCACCCTCGGCGTCGTCGACCTCGAGGGCGTGCGCATCGACACCGTGCGCGTCTCCGTCGGCGACCCGGTCGAGCCGGACGAGACCGAGGGGGAGCGCTGATGGACTGGGTCTTCCTCGGCGTCGCCGTGCTGCTGCTCGGCCTCAACGCCTTCTTCGTCGGCGCGGAGTTCGCGCTGATCTCGGCGCGCCGCAGCTCGATCGAGCCGCTGGCGCAGCAGGGCGACCGGCGCGCGCAGGTCACCCTCGGCGCCATGGAGAACGTGTCGCTGATGATGGCGACCGCGCAGCTGGGCATCACCGTCTGCTCCCTGGGTCTCGGCGCCGTCGGCGAGCCGGCGCTCGCCCACCTGATCTCCGGGCCGATGGGCGCGGTGGGGCTGCCAGACGGGCTGATCCACCCGGTCGCGTTCGTGCTCGCGCTGGCCATCGTGGTCGGCCTGCACGTCGTCGCCGGCGAGATGATCCCCAAGAACATCGCGCTCGCCGGACCCGACCGCAGCGCGCTGTGGCTCGGGCCGCCGCTGGTGCTCGTGAGCCGGGTGCTCAAGCCGTTCGTCGTCGCGATGAACTGGCTGGCCAACCGGGTGCTGCACCTGATCGGCGTCGAGCCGCGCGACGAGGTCGTCAGCACCTTCACCCGCGACGAGGTGCACGAGATGGTCGAGGAGTCCAGTCGCGAGGGGCTGCTCGACGAGCACGAGCGCGACCTGCTCAGCCGCGCCCTGCACTTCGAGGAGGGCTCGGTCCAGGAGGTCACGATCCCGGTGTCCGAGGTCGTGCTGGCCCCGCGGACGGCGCCCCGCTCCAAGCTCGAGACCCTCTCCCGCGAGTCGGGCTTCTCGCGCATCGCGCTCTACGACCCCGACGTGCAGGACCAGTTCGTCGGCTACGTCCACGTCAAGGACGTGCTCGACAACAACCCCCGCATGCAGGCCGAGCCGGTGCCCGACAGCGCCGTGCGCAGGCTGCCGTCGCTGGCGTCGGAGGCGACCCTGCGCGACGCGCTCGAGACGATGCGCCGCTCGCAGGCGCACATGCTGCAGGTGCGCGACGGCGGGCGGACGGTCGGGATCATCGTGCTGGAGGACGTCATCGCGCGCATCGTCGGCCAGATCGGTGCGCAGGGCTGAGCGGCGACGAGCTCGACCGGGTCCCGGGGCAGGTACGCCTGGCGCGGGTCGGCGGCGACGTGCGGCTCCACGAGGCGTCGGGTCACGCACTCCTGTACGCCGACCGCGCGAGAACCCTTCTGCCCGAAGCGGATCGGGTCCCCATGCGGCGCGACACCGTCTTCGACGTCGCGTCGATCACGAAGGTGTTCACGTCGCTGACGCTGGCGGCGCTGGTCGACCGGGGTGACGTCGCGCTCGGGGAGCCGGTGCGGGCGTACCTGCCGGGGTTCGTCGGCAAGGACGCCGTCACGGTGCGCCACCTCGCGCTGCACACCAGCGGACTGCCGTGGTGGCTGCCGCTGTGGAGCGACTGGCCCGACCGCGCCGCGCGTCTCGACGCGGTGCTGCGCTGCCCGCTCGAGGCCCCGGCCGGGGCGCGATACACCTACAGCGACCTCAACCTGATCACGCTGCAGCTGGTGCTCGAGGCGGTCGCCGGCGACGGGCTCGCGGAGCTGGTGCGGGCGCACGTCACTGGCCCGATCGGCATGTCCCGCACCGGTTTCGGGCCGGTCGAGCCGTCCCTGTGCGCCGCCACCGAGGACGAGGTCGACGCCGGCCGCGGGGTCGTGCGGGGCGAGGTGCACGACGAGAACGCGTGGTCGCTCGGCGGCGTCAGCGGCCACGCCGGCATCTTCTCGACCGCGCACGACCTGGGCCTGCTCGGTCAGGCGGTGCTCGACGGGTTCGGCGGCAGGTGGGCGCGCGACGACCTGAGCTCCGGCGCGACCGGCGAGCAGCACAGCCTGGTCTTCGAGCTGGACCGCCCCGCGTGGATGGGCGGCCTCGCCGGGCCGCGCACGATGGGGCACACCGGGTTCACCGGGACGTCGCTGGTGATCGACCCCGACCGGCAGGCCGTCGCGGTGCTGCTCACCAACCGGGTGCACCCCACGCGCGAGACGCCGAGCATCCACCCGCTGCGCGCCGCCTTCGCCGACGAGGTGGCCGCGCTCGACAACCTCAAGAATGATCGAGGCGGATAGGTATGCCGGTCCGCCTCGATCATTCGTGGTCGTCTCAGGGGCTGACCGGACCCGGCGGGTGATCTCCTCGGCCACCAGGTCGGCGTTCGCCTCGGGCAGCCAGTGGCCGGCCTTCACCTCGACGAACCGGTAGTCACCCGACACGAGCTCGGCCGTGCGCTCGGCCGCCGCGCGGCCGAGCGCGAAGTCCTTGCTGCCCCAGACGTACGTCGTGGGGACGGTGACGGTGCTGGGGGAGGTCGGTCTCGATACGCGCTCGTCCCTCGCGCTACTCGACCGGCTTGGGCTTGCGCTGCTCGACCGGCTTGGGCTTGCGCTGCTCGACCGGCTTGGGCCTGCGCTGCTCGACCGGCTTCGGGTCGCGAGCTTCTTGGCCTTGGCGAGCACGGTGGTCGGCATCGCGCGGTACCAGTTCATCGGCGCGGTCAGCGAGGCCGGCGTGGGGAAGCGCGCCTCGTAGCGCGCGGCCTGCTCGTCGGTGAGGCCGCTGCGGCGGTAGAACCCGCCGAGCATGGCGTGCAGCCGCTTCTCGGGCAGCGTCGGCAGCTGGAACATCGCCATGTACCAGCTGCGCTTGGCCTGGTCGCTGCGCAGCATCGCCCAGTTCAGCGCCCGCGGGTGCGGCGTCGACAGCACGGTGAGCGACGCGACCCGCTGCGGCACCCGCTCGCCCAGGGTCCACGCGACCGCGCCGCCCCAGTCGTGACCAACGACGTGGAAGCGCTCGGCGCCGGCCGCGTCGGCGAGGGCGAGCACGTCGGCGACCAGCTCGCGCATGGCGTACGCCGACCGCGCCTTCGGGCTCGCGCCGGGTGAGTACCCGCGCTGGTCTGGCGCGATCGTGCGCAGACCCGCGGCGTTCAGCGCGGGCGTGACGTCCTGCCAGGCGGTGCGGTCCTGCGGGAAGCCGTGCAGCAGGACGACCAGCTCGCCGTCAGCCGGGCCGGCGTCGGTCACGTCGAAGGTGAGTCCGTCACGGGTGTAGGTGTCCACGCTCACAACCTACGGCGTCGACTCCGCACGCGTGTTGTATCTATGATGGATACAACATGAGTGCATCAACGACCACGCGCACCTCGGCCGCCGACCGGGTGTACGACCACGTCAAGTCGGCCATCCTCGGCGGCGACCGCGAGGGCGGCTCCTTCCTCACCGAGGGCGAGGTCGCCGACGAGGTCGGCGTCTCGCGCACGCCGGTGCGCGAGGCCCTGCTGCGCCTGCAGGTCGAGGGTCTCGTCACGCTCTATCCCAAGAAGGGCGCGCTGGTCACCTCGGTGACCGCGCGCGACGCGCGCGAGGTGCTCGAGGCGCGGCAGGTGATCGAGGAGTGGGCCGCCGGGCGCGCCTGGAGCCGCCGCGCCGACCTGGTCGAGATGCTGGAGCCGGCGCTGGAGGCCATGCGCGCCGCCCGTCAGGCCGACGACCCGGGCGCGTTCTCGACCGCCGACCGGACGTTCCACGAGCTGATCGTCGACGCCGCGGGCAACGGGGTGATCTCCCGGCACTACTCCTCGTTGCGCGACCGCCAGCTGTGCATCCTCGCCGGGCAGATCCGGGCGGGGTCGGGCCGGATGAAGCACGCCCTCGACACCCACGGCGAGCTGCTCGAGCTGCTGCGCAGCGGCACCCGCGCCCAGTTCGTCAAGGCCTCCCGCGAGCACGTCGCCGACGCGATGCAGCGGCTCGGCGTCGGTGGCGAACGGTGAGCGCCGTGACCGCCGAATCCGCAACCACCGCAACCGATCTCGACGACGGGTTGCGCTTCCGGCTGGGCGGCCGGCGGGCGTTCGCCGTGTGGCTCACCGCCATCGCGATCTACGTCCTCGCCGTCTTCCACCGCACCTCGCTGGGCGTCGCCGGCATCATCGCCGCCGACCGCTTCGGCATCAGCTCGGCGCAGCTCGCGACCTTCGCGATGGTGCAGCTCGCGGTCTACGCCGCCATGCAGATCCCGGTCGGCGCGCTGCTCGACCGCTTCGGCTCGCGCGTCATGCTCGGCGCCGGCCTGCTGACGATGAGCTCGGCCCAGCTGGCCTTCGCGTTCGTCGAGTCCTACGCCGGCGGCATCGTCGCGCGCATCTTCGTCGGCATGGGCGACGCGATGGTCTTCGTGTCGGTCCTGCGTCTGGTCGCCCTGTGGTTCCCGCCGGCCCGGGTGCCGATGGTGACCCAGGTGACCGGCCTGCTCGGACAGCTGGGCGCGCTGGTCTCGGCCGGGCCGCTGGCGTACGCCCTCAAGGAGCTGGGCTGGACCACGAGCTTCCTCGCGGCGTCGGTCGCCGGGGCGGTGCTCGCGATCGCGCTCGCGGTTGTCGTGCTCGACAGCCCCTACCGCGAGCACGAGCGCACCGAGCTCAAGATGCGCGCCGTGGGCCGGGCCGTACGCCTGGCCTGGCGCCAGCCCGGCACCCGCCTGGGCCTGTGGTGCCACTTCACGACGCAGTTCAGCTCCAACGTCTTCGCGATCATGTGGGGCTTCCCGTTCCTCACCGCGGGGCAGGGCCTCAGCACCGCGCAGGCCTCGACGCTGCTCGGCCTCATGGTGGTCACCGCGATCTGCGCGAGCCCGGTCTTCGGGGTCTACATCACCCGCTACCCCTACTCCCGCTCCACCCTGGTGCTGGGCCTGGTCGTCGCGATCATGGCGGTGTGGGGAGCGGTGCTGCTGTGGCCCGGCCGCGCGCCGATGTGGCTGCTCGTGCTGCTCGTCGTCATCACCGCCGCCGGCGGCCCGGGGTCGATGATCGGCTTCGACCTGGCGCGAACCTTCAACCCCAGCAACCGGATCGGCAGCGCGACGGGCATCGTCAACGTGGGTGGTTTCGCCGCCGCGCTCGGCACGGTGGTGCTGATCGGCGTCGTGCTCGACCACGTCGCCCCCGGCGGCCCGTCGACCTACACCGTCGACTCGTTCCGCTGGGCGATGGCCGTGCAGTACCTCGTCTGGGTCACGGGCCTGGTGATGATCGTGCGCTACCGCCGCCGCACCCGCAGCGTCGTGCACAGCGACGAGGCGTACGCGCACCTGGTGCCCGCACGCCTCGCCGACCGCGCTCGCCCCTGACGCCGAGTCTCGTTGGGGCGCAGGGGTTTCAGCCCTGCTCGCGCGACCTCAGGATCGCCTCGCGCCGGGCGAGCCGGTGCTCGCGGCGGATGGTCGCCTCGCGGAAGCGCCGCTGCTCCTCGCGCGTGCGGGGCTGCAGCTCGCGCACGCCGCGCGGCTTGCCCTCGCCGTCGACCGCCACCATCACGAGGTACGCCGTCGCCACGTGCACGGGGTCGCTCAGGTCGTCCCAGCGCGTCGTCTCGACCCGGCAACCGACCTCCATCGAGGTGCGGCCCGCCCAGTTGACCTGGGCCTTCACCGTGACGACGTCGCCCACCCGCACCGGGGCGAGGAAGAGCATCTCGTCCATCGACGCGGTGACGGCCGGGCCGCCGGAGTAGCGCGCGGCGGCGGTGCCGGCCGCGTCGTCGACGAACTTCATGATCACGCCGCCGTGCACGGTGCCCAGCAGGTTGGTGTCGTGCGCACTCATGATGTGCGCGAGCGTGAGCCGGGTGTCACGCGGTGCGGTCTCGAAGTCGTCGGTGGGAGCGTTCACGGCATCCACCATGCCCGCTCCCACCGGCGCCTCCTGCAGCTGGTCGGCCACGCGGGTCAGGACCCGGCCTTGGCGTCGACCTCGTAGGAGGTGTTGATCGCCTCGAAGAAGTTGACCAGCTGCAGCGTGTCGTTGGCCGTGGCCATCCACTTCGCCGGGTTGCTGACGTTGAACTCCGGCTCGAAACCGAGCTCCTCCAGCCGCCGGTCGGCGAGGTACTTCACGTAGGTGTTGATGTAGTCGGCGTTCAGCCCGAGGATCCCGTTGGGCAGCAGGTCGCGGTTGTAGCGCTCCTCCATCGCGACGGCGTCGAGGATCATCTGGCGGATCTCCTCGGCGAACTCCTCGGTCTGCAGGTCGGGGTTCTCCTCCAGCACGGTGTGGATGAGGTTGATCCCGAACTTCAGGTGCAGCGACTCGTCGCGCACGATCCAGTCGACCAGCGCCCCGAAGTTGCGCAGCAGGTTCCGCTGCCGGAACGACAGGGCCACCATGAACCCGCTGTAGAACCAGATGCCCTCGAGGATCACGTTGTAGGCCACCAGGTTCCGGACGAAGTCCTGCTTGCCCTCGGTGGTGGTGATGTCGAGGGTCTGCTCGGTCATCCGCTGGATGAACCGGACCTCGAACTCCTCCTTGGCCGCCATCGACGGGATGTCGACGTGCGCCGAGTAGGCCTCCTCGCGGTCGATCGGGAACGTCTCGAGGACGTACTCGAACGCCACGCAGTGGTTGGCCTCCTCCCACATCTGCTTGGCCAGGTAGAGGTGCGCCTCGGGCGCGTTGATGTACGGGTAGACCCCGAACGCCAGGGCCTTGTTGACGAGCAGCTCGTTGGGGTTGAAGTAGCTCATCAGGAAGGTGACGGCGTGGCGCTCCTCGTCGCTCATCCGCTGGAAGTCGGCGAGGTCCTCGCCGAGCTGCACCTCGTGCGGGAACCAGGTGTTGGCGACCGCCTGGTTGTACAGCTCGTACGCCCAGTCGTAGCGAATCGGCTTGAGCAGCAAGCCTTCTGAGATTCCGGTGCCGAGCAGCTGCCCGGCGTTCTGGGTGGTGGCGTCGGTGGTCACTGGCAGGCCTCGCAGTTCAGGAGCTCTTGGGGGTCGGTGGGGCAGACGAGGACGTCGTCGTCACGGACGACCTCGACGGCGGGGGTGGGGGTTTCGACGGGCGCGGCCGGCGCGGGCGCGACCGGCTCGGGCGCCACCGGGTCGACCAGGACGGGCGCGGCCGGTGCCGCCACGGGCGCCGCCGGCTCGGGTGCGACCGGCTCGGGTGCGACCGGTGCCGTCGGTGCCGTCGGCACGGCCGGCCCGGCGGGCGTACGCCGGGCGAACCCGAACCCGCCGGCGCTGCGGCCGGAGGACTTGGACTTGTTGACCGCGACCGTCGACTGCTCCGCGGTGTGCCGCGGCTTCATGTGCAGGTAGTAGGTCGTCTTGACGCCCTTGCGCCACGCGGCGGAGTAGATGCGGGTCATCTCGCCGATGTCGCGCGACTCGAGGTACATGTTCCGGCTGATCGCCTGGTCGATCCACTTCTGGGCGCGCGCGGCCACCTCGAGGTAGGCGTACGGCGACAGCTGGAACGACGTGCGGTAGATCGCGAGCAGGTCCTCGGGCATGTCGGGCACGTTGGTGAGGTCGCCCTGCGAGCGCAGCAGGTCCTCGCGCATCTGCTCCCACAGACCGCGCTCCTGCAGAGCGCGCACCAGGTTGCGGTTGATCTCGAGGAACTTGCCCGACGACGTCGCCCGGCTGAACAGCTGGGAGAACTGCGGGTCGAGACCGGGGGTGGTGCCGGCCACCAGACCGATCGACGCGGTCGGCGCGATCGCCATCAGCGTGGCGTTGCGCATGCCGCCGGAAACCTTGGCGCGCAACGCATCCCAGTCCATCCGGGTGGTTCGGTCGACGTCGACCGGCACGCCGCGGCGGCGCTCCATCGCCTCGAGCGTGTCGATCGGCACGAGGCCGCGCGACCAGCCGGAGCCGGCGAAGTTGGGGTACGCCCCGCGCTCGCTCGCGAGGTCGGCGGACTCGTCGATCGCGTGCCAGGAGACGAACTCCACGAGCCGGTCGATGAGCTCGTACGCCTCGTCCGACTCGTAGGAGATGCCGAGCCGCTCGCACACGTCGGTGAAGCCCATGACGCCGAGGCCGACCGCGCGGTTCTGGTCGTTGGAGTGCTCCGACTCCGGCACCGACGAGCGGGTGATGTCGATGAGGTTGTCGAGCTGGCGGATCGCCATGCGCGCGCTCTCGGCGAGGCGGTCCCAGTCCCACTCGCCGTCGTCGAGGTGGCGCGAGAGGTTGATCGAGGCCAGGTTGCAGACCGACACGTTGTCGCGGTCCTGCGGCAGCGTGATCTCGGTGCACAGGTTCGACAGGTGGATCGTGCCGGTGTTGTCGTTCAGTGCCCGGAGGTTGATCGAGTCCTTCCAGGTGAGCCACGGGTGCGACGTGGTCTGCAGCGACACGAGGATCGCCGTCATCTGCTCGCGCGCCCGAATCTTCTTGAACGAGCGCAGCTTTCCTTCTCGGCGAGGTCGACGTACTCCGCGTAGCGCGCGGAGAACTCCTCGCCCACGAGCTCCACCAGGTCGGGGGTCTCCAGCGGGTCGAAGAGGTACCACGGCTGGTCGTTCTCGACGCGCTTCATGAACTCGTCGGAGATCCAGACCGCGGTGTTGGCGGTGCGGGTTCGGCGGTAGGGGTCGCCGGCGTTCTGCCGCAGGTCGAGGAACTGCGGGAAGTCCAGGTGCCAGTTCTCCATGTAGAAGCACAGCGCGCCGAACTTCTTGCCGCCGCGGGAGACCGCGCGCAGCGTCGAGTCGATGGTGTGCATGAACGGGATCGGCCCGGTGGAGGTGGTGTTGTTGCTGCGGATGGGGAGCCCTCGGCGCGCAGCTTGGTGACCGACAGCCCGATGCCGCCGGTGCCCTTGGTCAGCCACATGACGTCGCGCACCGACTTGGCGATGTGCTCGATGTCGTCGTCCATCTGCATCACGAAGCAGTTGGACAGCTGCGGGTTCGCGGTCCCGGCGTTGACGAGGGTGGAGCCGGCCGCGAGGTAGTCGAGGCGAGACATCTTGCGGTAGAAGCGGATCGCGGCCTGCGTGGGCTCCTTCTCGTTGACCGAGAGGCCCATCGCGACGCGCATCCAGAAGTAGGCCGGCACCTCGAGCATCTGCCCGCCGGGGCCGGTCGCCATGTAGCGGTTGCGCAGCGTCACGATGCCGATGTAGCGCAGCGCGTCGTCGTTGCTGTGGTCCAGCGCGGCGGCGAGCTCCTCGAGGTTGAACGCGCTCGCGAGCCGCGGGTCGAACAGCCCGTCCTCGACGGCCTCGCGCACGTAGCCCGGGAAGCGCGCCTGGTGCAGCAGCGCCAGCTCGGTCTGGGTCTCGAAGTCGCCCAGCACCTTCTTGTAGATCGTCTTCAGCAGCAGCCGCGAGGCGACCACGTCGAAGTCGGGGTCGTCCTTGACGTTCTGCACCGCGACCTGGATCGCGGCCTCGTCGAGCTGCTCGGTGGTGATGCCGTCGAACAGCGTGATCTCCAGCTCCGACGCGAGCTGCATGGTCATCGCCAGCCCGTCGGGCAGGCCTTCGGCGGCGCGCTCGATCGCCCGGTTGATCCGATCGGCGTTGTACGGCTCGCGCGACCCGTCGCGCTTGGTGACCTGAATGGCCATGTCGTGATGCCTCCTCCCTCGAGTCCTGCGTGCCCGAGGTCGCGAGGGGAGGCGGACGTACGACCGCGCCGGGGCAGCCGTGATCGTCGTGGGCCTGTCCCTCGAGGCCGCGGACCACCGTCCGGTCGGACGGCGTGCTGGCAGGTCTTCGGACTCGTGGGCGTGGGCCGGCTGGCCCGCCTAGTGGCCGTCGCTTCCCAGACCGGCTCGAGGCCGGATCCAGTGCCGATGACGGCGGTCGTTCCCACTCACCGCTGCGGGGCAGTCCCGGAATCGCACCGGGTTCCCTCTTGCCTCACCGGCCAGATGCGGAACATCTGGGGGTGAACCAGCAACGAGAGCACCATATGTGGTGCCGCCCGCGACACGCTAGCCGGGGATGTGCTGGATCGCCGAGAGGCCGGGTGCTATACGCGCGGGGCGCCCGCGCGTACGACAACGGCGGACCACATGGGACGTGGTCCGCCGTCGTACTAACTGTGCCGCCGTCGTCTCGTTCGTCTTGTCGACGATGCCGGGAGGTGCGCAGCGCAGCACGCAGCTTCCGGAGGAGGAGTCAAGACCAGAATCACTCCGGCGCGTCGGCCTGGGAGTCGGAGGTCTGGTCGCGGTCGATCGAGCGCTCGGTCTCGTCGGGGGCGTGGCCGGGCATGGCCCAGCGGGCGGTGGTGACGCCCTGGTCCTTGGCGCGCTGCAGCGCGTCCTCGACGACGCGGTCGGCGTCGGCGGAGCCGATCCAGTGCGAGCCCTCCTCGACCGACTTGCCCGGCTCGAGAGCCTTGTAGGTCTCGAAGAAGTGCTGCATCTCCTTCAGCGTGAAGTCGCTGATGTCGGTGATGTCGGTGACGCCGTCCTTGCGCGGGTCGCCAGCGGGCACGCACAGGATCTTGTCGTCGCCGCCGGCCTCGTCGACCATCTTGAAGACGCCGACGGCGCGGGCGCGCACGACGCAGCCGGGGAAGGTCGGCTCGTCCAGCAGCACGAGCGCGTCGAGCGGGTCGCCGTCCTCACCGAGGGTGTCCTCGATGTAGCCGTAGTCGGCGGGGTAGGACATCGCGGTGAAGAGCAGCCGGTCGAGCCGGATGCGGCCGGTCTCGTGGTCGATCTCGTACTTGTTGCGAGTCCCGCGCGGGATCTCGATGCTGACGTCGAACTCCATGGAATGTCCTCATCGTTGAGCTGTGCGGTGCGGCGCACCGGGGTGGGGCGCCCGCGGGGTACGTCCGCGGACAGTTCGCGGTTAGTGTCTCCCACGAGAACGGGTCGCGGAGCAAGGGGGCAGCGTGCGCAGATCGCACCGCGCGCTGGTCGCGGGCGCCGCGACGGTCGCGCTGATCGGCGGCTACGCCACCCTCGACACCTTCGACGTCGTGCCGGGCGTGCTCACGACCGCCGACGCTCCGCGCGAGGCCGTGCCGCTGCCGGGGGAGTCGACCCCCCGCCCGACGTACGCCGTCCGCAGCCCCCGCAGGCACCCGCCGCTCTCCCCGGAGTCGGCGGCACCGCGCCCACGCCCGAGGGGTCCGCGCCGCGCTGCAGCCGCTGCTCGACGCCCCCGGTCTCGGCCCGACGACGTCGATGGCGGTGCGCGACGCCGCCACCGGGCAGAGCCTGTTCGCGCTCGACCCCGACGCCGCGCGCACGCCGGCGTCGATCACCAAGCTGCTGACGGCGTACGCCGTGTCGCGCACGCTCGACCTCGACAGCACCCTGGCGACGACCGTCCGGCAGGGGCCGGGCGACCAGGTGGTGCTGGTGGCGGGCGGCGACACCGCGCTCGCCAGGGGCAAGGGTAACCCCGACGAGGTGGCCGGCCGCGCCGGGCTCGGCGACCTCGCGAAGCAGGTGGCGGCCAACCTGAAGAAGCAGGGGCGCACCTCGGTCACGGTCGGCTGGGACCTGTCCTACGCCCCCGGTCCGCTGCAGAACGAGAACTGGCAGCAGGACCTCGTCGACATGGGCTTCACCACCCGCGTCGGCATGCTCGGCCTGGCCGACGACCGCTCCGACCCCGGCACCGCCCCGCCGACCGACCCGGCGCGCAGCACGACCCAGGCGTTCGTGAAAGCCCTTGCGGCAGAAGGGATCACGGCCGAGCTGGGCCAGAAGGTGACGACCCCCGACGGGGCGCCGCAGCTCGGCGTCGTGCGCTCGGCGCCGCTGGTCGACGTGCTCGGGCTGGCGCTGCGCGACAGCGACAACGCGATGACGGAGTCGCTCGGGCGGCAGGCCGCGGCCAAGGACGGGGTCCCCGGCGACGGTGCCTCGGTGACGGCGTGGGTGCTGCGGGTGCTGCGCGAGGACGGCATCGACCTGCGCGGGGTGAAGCTGATGGACGCCAGCGGCCTGGCCGACGGCACGACGATCCCGGCGCGGGTCGTCACCGACGTCGTGCAGCGCGGGGCGAGCGGCCAGGTCGAGGCGTTCCAGGACGTGCTGACCCGGCTGCCGGTGAGCGGCTGGAACGGCACGCTGCACAACAGGTTCCAGGCGACGGGCAGCACCGACGGCGCGGGCGGCGTGCGCGCCAAGACCGGCAGCCTCCCCGGAGTGACCAGCCTGGCCGGCACGGTCGTCACCCGCGACGGGCGGCTGCTGGTCTTCACGATCATCAACAACGGCGAGCAACCGCGCGGGCCGCTGGCCGCGCGCGCCGACCTCGACCGCATCGTCACCGCGCTCGCCGACTGCGGCTGCCGCTGAGCAGCCGCGGCGTCCTGACGACGTAGGGTCGCCAGCATGAGCCAGGAGTACATCGACTGGGACCTCGCGCGACGCACCGGCCACCGCATCGTCAAGGACGGGCCCAAGGTGACGCTCGACGAGGCACGGGCCGCCGTGGCCGAGCTGCACTCGGCCGCCGACCGGGCCCACCAGCCGGTCGCCGACACCGCCGCGCTGCACGCGCCGGCCGGCGACACCCCGTGCACGTCGTCGACCGCACCGCCTGGATCGACGCCAACACCGCCTCGATGGGCGCGCTCGTCGCGCCGGCGGTCGAGAAGATCACCGCCAAGAAGGCCGCCGGGCCGACCGTGCGCAAGGTCGGCGCCAAGGTCACCGGCGCCGAGATGGGCGCGCTGCTCGGCTATGTCGCGAGCAAGGTGCTCGGGCAGTTCGACCTCGCCCCCGAGGGCACCCCGAGCCTGCTGCTGGTGGCGCCCAACGTCGTGCAGGTCGAGCGCGAGCTCGGCGTCGACCCCAGCGACTTCCGGCTGTGGGTCTGCCTGCACGAGGAGACCCACCGGGTGCAGTTCACCGCCGTGCCGTGGCTGCGCGAGCACGTGATCACCAGCGCCCGCACGCTGATGGTCGACCTGGTGCCCGACCCCGACAAGCTGCCCGAGCGGCTGCAGCAGATCACCGGCCGGCTGCCCAGCGCGTTCAAGGAGGGCGGCCAGGGTCTCGCCGACCTCGTCACCACCCCGCAGCAGCGCGAGGAGCTGGCCCGCGTCACGGCGATCATGTCGCTGCTCGAGGGGCACGCCGACGTGGTCATGGACGCCGTCGGCCCGCAGATCGTCCCCACGGTCGGCGAGATCCGCGCCAAGTTCGACGAGCGGCGCAAGGGCGCCAGCGGCCCCGACCGGCTGCTGCGGCGGCTGCTCGGGCTCGAGGCCAAGATGCGGCAGTACCGCGACGGCGCGGTCTTCGTGCGCAGCGTCGTCGACCGGGTCGGCCTCGACGGCTTCAACCAGGTGTGGACCTCGCCCGAGACGCTGCCGCGGCCCACCGAGATCGCCGAGCCCGAGGCGTGGGTCGCCCGGGTGCACGGCTGACCGACGCCGTGCCGGGTCCGCCGCCCGCGGTCGCCCGCACCCGCCTGGCCGTACGCCGTGGGCTGAGCTCCCTTGCAGGAGAGGCTGATCCGCTCGGCCGGGGGCTGACGGTGCTGGTCGCGGTCAGCGGTGGCCCCGACTCGCTGGCGCTCGCCGCGGCCACCGCCTTCGAGGCGCCCCGGGCGGGCGTGCGGGCCGGCGCCGTCGTGGTCGACCACGGCCTGCAGCCCGCCTCCGACGCCGTGGCCCGGGCCGCCGCCGACCAGTGCCGGGCGCTTCGCCTCGACCCGGTGGAGGTCGTGCGCGTCGCCGTCGCGGACGGCTCCGGCGACGGGCCCGAGATGGCGGCGCGCACCGCCCGCCACGCCGCGCTCGAGGAGGCGCGGGTGCGGCTCGGGGCCGACCGGGTGCTGCTCGGTCACACCCGCGACGACCAGGCCGAGCAGGTGCTGCTCGGCCTGCTGCGCGGCTCGGGGCCCGCTCGCTCGCGGGCATGCCGGAGGCGTCGCCGACGCTGCTGCGCCCGTTCCTCGGCGTCACCCGCGAGGAGACCGAGTCTGCTTGTGCCGCAGCGGGACTCGCGCCCTGGCGCGACCCGCACAACGACGACCCGCGGTTCGCCCGGGTGCGCGCCCGCGCCGTGCTCGCCCAGCTGTCGGAGGCCCTCGGGCCGCAGCTCGGCGCCAACCTGGCCCGCACCGCGCGGCTGCTGCGCGACGACGACGACGCGCTCACCGCCTGGGCCGACCACGAGCTCGCCGCGGCCCGCCCCGCAGCGACCGGCCACGTCCCCGACGGAGACGCCGCGCTCGAGATCGACGGCCTGGTGCGCCTGCCGAGGGCCGTGCGCACCCGGGCGCTGCGGCGCTGGCTGCTCGAGGCCGGGGCCGACGGGGCGGCCCTCGGGTCGCGGCACCTCGCCGAGGTCGACCGGCTCGTCGCCGACTGGCGCGGCCAGGGCCCCGTGGACGTACCGGCCCTGTCGGTGCGGCGCATCGGGCCCACGCTCGCCGCCCACCCCCACGGTCGGGTTGAATGGGCTCGCCCCAAGCCCCGCCCCGCCGACGCCGCCGACGACGTCGCCGGTGCAGACGCAGATCAGGAGTGAGCGTGGACGCCTCGCACATGGGTGACGACCTGGAGAAGGTGCTGTTCACCGAGGACCAGATCCGGGAGCGGCTCGCCGAGCTCGGCGAGGAGATCTGGCGCGACTACGAGGGCAAGGACCTGCTGCTCGTGGGCGTGCTCAAGGGCGCGATCCTCGTGATGGCCGACCTCATGCGCACCCTCCCCGGCAGCGTGCCGATGGACTGGATGGCGGTGTCGTCCTACGGCTCGGGCACCAAGAGCTCGGGCGTCGTGCGGATCCTGAAGGACCTCGACACCGACATCAGCGGCAAGCACGTGCTGATCGTCGAGGACATCATCGACTCCGGCCTGACCCTGTCGTGGATCCGCTCCAACCTGGAGTCGCGCGAGCCGGCGTCGGTCGAGATCTGCACGCTGCTGCGCAAGCCCGACGCCGCGAAGGTCGAGATCGACTGCAAGTACGTCGGGTTCGAGATCCCCAACGAGTTCGTCGTCGGCTACGGCCTCGACTTCGACGAGCAGTACCGCAACCTGCGCGAGATCGGCACCCTCGCCCCGCACGTCTACAGCTGACGCCGGGCCGCAGCGCCGAACGCCGCGGCGCCGAACGCCGCAGCGGGAACACTGCCCGCGGGCCGCGCGTTCAACTGCGCAGACGCGGGCATACCGCGTCCGGACGGGCCGTGCGCGGCGTGTACCGTCGGCCAAGTCTGTGTCTCGGCTGCTGCCCACCCTGCGAGCAGGGCGCCGCCGCCGGCCAACCTGAGCAGGAGGATCGGGGCCCCGCCCCGCAGTTTCATGAACGCGAAGCGCATCGCCCGTGCACCTGGGTTCTGGATCGTCCTCGTCGTGGCGATCGCCTTCCTGTGGTTCGCCCTGGGTGGCTCCGGTGGCTTCCAGCGGGTCGACACCTCGCAGGCGATCACCCTCATCAACGAGAACAAGGTCGAGTCGGCCAAGGTCACGCCCGACCGGGTCGACCTCACCCTGAAGTCCGCGCAGGACGTCGGCGACGTGCAGGACGCCGACAAGGTGCAGGCCTACTACGTCCCGGCCCGCGGCGAGCAGATCGTCACCGCGCTCAACCAGCGCCCGCCGAGCCAGGGCTTCACCGACGACCCCGAGCAGCAGAACATCTTCGTCAGCATGCTGCTGACGATGCTGCCGCTGCTGCTCATCCTCGGTCTGTTCTGGTTCTTCATGTCCCAGATGCAGGGCGGCGGCGGCCGGGTGATGCAGTTCGGCAAGTCCAAGGCCAAGCTCGCCAGCAAGGACATGCCCAAGGTCACCTTCGCCGACGTGGCCGGCTCCGACGAGGCCGTCGAGGAGCTGCACGAGATCAAGGAGTTCCTCTCCGAGCCGCGCAAGTTCCTCGAGGTCGGCGCCAAGATCCCCAAGGGCGTGCTGCTGTACGGCCCGCCCGGCACCGGCAAGACGCTGCTCGCCCGCGCGGTCGCCGGCGAGGCGGGCGTGCCGTTCTACACGATCTCCGGCTCCGACTTCGTCGAGATGTTCGTCGGTGTGGGCGCCTCGCGCGTGCGCGACCTGTTCGAGCAGGCCAAGGCCAACGCGCCGGCCATCATCTTCGTCGACGAGATCGACGCCGTCGGTCGCCACCGCGGCGCCGGCCTCGGCGGCGGTCACGACGAGCGCGAGCAGACCCTCAACCAGCTGCTGGTCGAGATGGACGGCTTCGACGTCAAGACCAACGTCATCCTCATCGCCGCCACCAACCGGCCCGACATCCTCGACCCGGCGCTGCTGCGCCGGGCCGCTTCGACCGGCAGATCGCGGTCGAGGCGCCCGACATGGTCGGCCGGCACCACATCCTGCAGGTGCACGCCAAGGGCAAGCCGACGGCTCCCGACGTCGACCTGCTCGCCGTCGCCCGACGTACGCCGGGCTTCTCGGGTGCCGACCTCGCCAACGTGCTCAACGAGGCCGCCCTGCTCACCGCGCGCAGCAACGGCCGGGTCATCGACAACGGGGCGCTCGACGAGGCCATCGACCGCGTCATGGCCGGCCCGCAGAAGCGCACCCGGGTGATGAGCGCCAAGGAGCGCAAGATCACCGCCTACCACGAGGGCGGGCACGCCCTGGTGGCCGCGGCGCTGAACTACACCGACCCGGTCAGCAAGGTGACGATCCTGCCGCGCGGCCGCGCGCTGGGTTACACCATGGTGCTGCCCGTCGACGACAAGTACTCCACGACGCGCAACGAGCTGCTCGACCAGCTGTCGTACGCCCTCGGCGGCCGGGTCGCCGAGGAGATCGTCTTCCACGACCCCAGCACCGGTGCGGCCAACGACATCGAGAAGGCCACCGGTCTGGCGCGCAAGATGGTCACCCAGTTCGGCATGAGCGAGCGGGTCGGCGCGATCAAGCTCGGCCAGGGCAACTCCGAGGTCTTCCTCGGCCGCGACATGGGCCACGAGCGCGACTACTCCGAGGGCATGGCCGCCGTCGTCGACGAGGAGGTCCGCCGGCTGGTGGACGCCGCGCACGACGAGGCGTGGCACGCCCTCAACGACAACCGCGACATCCTCGACAACCTGGTCCTGGAGCTGCTCCAGCGCGAGACGCTCGGCCAGTCCGACCTCGAGGTCGTCTTCCGCGACGTGCGCAAGCGCCCGCAGCGCCCGGTGTGGCTGTCCAGCGACCTGCGCACGGTGAGCGACCGCGGCCCGGTGCTCACCCCTGCCGAGCGCGAGGCCCTGGCCCGCGGCGAGCAGCTGCCCGAGGACAAGCAGCAGGTCGAGGAGCACCCGCCGGAGGCGGTCATCGAGGTCCCCGAGGGCGGCTATGTCGACCCGCGCGAAGATTGACCACCGCCGGGCCGCCGCGGCGGTCCGGGAGCTGTTGATCGCCGTGGGTGAAGACCCCGAGCGCGAGGGTCTGCGCGACACGCCTGACCGGGTGGCGCGGGCGTACGCCGAGATGTTCGCCGGGCTCCAGCAGGACCCGGCCGAGGTGCTGCAGCGCACCTTCGAGATCGACCACGACGAGCTGGTCATGGTCAAGGACATCGAGGTCTACTCCACCTGCGAGCACCACCTGCTGCCCTTCCACGGCGTCGCGCACGTGAGCTACGTCCCCGCCAAGGACGGCCGGGTCACCGGGCTGTCCAAGCTGGCCCGGCTCGTCGACGTCTACGCCAAGCGGCCGCAGGTGCAGGAGCGGCTCACCAGCCAGATCGCCGACGCGATCATGCGCCACCTCAAGGCCCAGGGCGCGCTGGTCGTGCTCGACTGCGAGCACCTGTGCATGTCGATGCGCGGGGTGCGCAAGCCCGGCGCCCGCACGCAGACCTCCGCGGTGCGCGGGCTGCTGCGGGACTCGGCCACCCGGGCCGAGGCGATGAGCCTGGTCACGGGGCGCTGACCCGTGATCGGCCTGCCGACCCGACCGACCGGCCGACCGCTCCTGATGGGCGTCGTCAACGTCACGCCCGACTCCTTCTCCGACGGCGGCCGCTGGTTCGACGCCGACGCGGCGATCGCCCACGGCCGCGAGCTGCTGGCGCAGGGCGCCGACCTGCTCGACGTGGGCGGTGAGTCGACCCGCCCGGGCGCCCAGCGCCCCGACGAGCAGGAGGAGCTGCGCCGCGTCCTCCCGGTCGTCACCGAGCTGGCCGCCGAGGGCGCCTGGGTGAGCGTCGACACCATGCGCTCCGCGGTCGCCGCCCGCGCGGTCGACCACGGCGCCCGGATCGTGAACGACGTCAGCGGCGGGCTCGCCGACCCCGCGATGGCACGGGTCGTGGCCGGGCTGTCGGTGCCGTTCGTCGCGATGCACTGGCGCGGCCACAGCCACGACATGCAGACCCGTGCGGTCTACGCCGACGTCGTCGCCGAGGTGCGCGACGAGCTGCTCGCGCGGGTCGAGGCGCTGGTCGCCGCGGGCGTCGCCCCCGAGCACGTCGTCCTCGACCCGGGTCTGGGGTTCGCCAAGACCCCCGAGCACAACTGGCAGCTGCTCGCCTCGCTGCGGGATCTCGTACGTCTAGGGCACCCGGTCCTCGTCGGCACCTCGCGTAAGCGCTTCCTCGGCGACATCGGCGCCGCGCCCGGGGCACCGTTGCCGCCCGAGCAGCGCGACGCCGCCACCGCCGCCACCAGCGTGCTGCTCGCCCAGGACGACGTCTGGGCGGTGCGCGTGCACGACATCCCCTCGACCCGGGCCGCGGTCGAGGTGGTCGCCGCGGTGCGGGCCGCCCGGGCAGGAGCCACGTCGTGAGTGCCGACCGGATCAGCCTGACCGGCCTGCGGGTCGTGGCCTGCCACGGCGTGCTCGAGCACGAGAAGACCGAGCCGCAGCCGTTCGTCGCCGACGTGCTGCTCGAGATCGACCTGCGCGCCGCGGGCGACAGCGACGACCTCGCCCGCACGGTCAGCTATGCCGACGTCGCGCAGGAGACCGAGGCGATCCTCGCCGGGCCGCCGGTCGACCTGGTCGAGACCCTCGCCGAGCGGGTCGCCGCCGCGGCGCTGCGGCACGACCCGGTCGAGGCCGTCGAGGTCACGATCCACAAGCCCGAGGCGCCCGCCGGCGTGACCTTCGAGCCCGGCGGCGGCCCCGCGGTCACCGTGCGCCGCGAGCAGGACCGCGAGGTCGTCATCGCCCTCGGCGCCAACCTCGGCCGCCGCGAGCACACCCTGCTCGCGGCCCTCGGGGCGCTGCAGGCGCTGCCCGGGCTCGACGTGGTCGCGGTGTCCGAGCCGTTCAGCACCGCGCCGGTGGGCGGCCCCGAGCAGCCCGACTTCCTCAACGCCGTCGCCGTCGGTCGCACCCGCCTGGCCCCGTGGACGCTGCTGCGCGAGCTGCACCGCATCGAGGCGCGGCACGGCCGGGTGCGCGAGACCCGGTGGGGCGCCCGCACGCTCGACCTCGACCTGATCCAGGTGGGGGTGCCGGGGCAGGCCTCGGAGGTGCGCTCCGACCGCGCCGACCTGACCCTGCCCCACCCGCGCGCGCACGAGCGCGCGTTCGTGCTGGCGCCGTGGGCCCAGGCCGACCCCGACGCCCTCCTGCGCGTCGACGGCCAGGTGCTGCCCGTCGCCCAGGTGCTCGACGGACTGGGCGAGCAGGACGTACGTCCGGGGCCGGGGTGGCCGCGATGACGCCGGACGAGGGGCTGCGGCCCCGGGTCGTGCTGTGGAGCGGCGCCGGGATGCTGGTCGTGTGCTACGCGCTCCTGCGGTTCGTCAGCAGCCGGGGCGGCAACCTGCCGCAGAACAGCTGGCTGACCATCGCGGTGATCGCGCTCGTCGCGATGCCGATCCTGGTGCTGGCCTGGCAGATCAAGAGCTACGTCGCCGGCCGCACGCCCGAGCCGCCGAGCCCGCAGGTGGCGCGCGGGGTGCTCGTCGCCGCCCGGGCCAGCGCGGTCGCCGGTGGCGTGGCGTTCGGGTGGTACGCCGCGCAGGTGCTGGTGCGCCTGCCCAACGCCGACGTCGCCTCGCAGCGCGAGGAGATGTGGCTCGCGCTCGTGCTGGCGGTGGTCAGCGTGCTGCTGTCGGTCGCCGGGTTCGTCGCGCAGGCGTGGTGCCGGATCCCGCCCGAGGACGACGACGAGGACCGCCGCTCCCGCGGCGGCGCGGCCACGGCCTGACCCGGGCGATCCGTCCGGCACGCGGCTCGGCGCGGGTGGGCTCTGCATTTCGTACGTGAACGCACGATCTGGGGCGGGCAGGCCCGGAACGGCGCGGGTGGGCTCTGCATTTCGTACGTCAACGCACGATCTGCGGCGAGCGCCGCCCGGGTGCCGGGCCGGCCGGGGCGGTTCGTGACGGGGTCGCGGCCTCCCGGCGCCGAGCCGTCACCTCTCGTCGACCGGCCAGGCGGACGTACGACGGCGGGGCCGCCCCCTGAGGGCGACCCCGCCGAAGCTTGCGGGTGGTGCTGGATCAGTCGCGCAGGCGACGACGACCCGTGGCGACCGCGAGGGCGGCACCGCTGATGGTCAGCAGCGCGACACCGGCGGCGGTGGCGTTGTCGCCCTCACCCACGACACCGGTCTCGACGGGCGGGCCCGTCGGCTGACCCGGGTCGCTCGGCTCCTGGGTGCCGGTCGGGGTCGCGGTGTCGGTCGGCTCCGGCGAGTCGGTGGGCTCCGGCTCGGTCGGGGTCGCGGTGGGCGAGTCGGTCGGCTCCGGGTCGGTCGGCGACGCGGTCGGGGAGTCCGTCGGCTCCGGGTCCGTCGGGGTCGGCGACGGGTCGGTCGGCGACGCGGTCGGCGAGTCGGTGGGGCTCGGCGACGGCTCGGGGCCGGTGTCACCCACGGTGATCGTCGCCAGGGTGGTGTCCTGGCCCTCGGCGACGGTGCAGGTCAGCGGGATCTCGAACGGGTCACCGTTGGCGTTCTTCGCGGTGAGGTCGGCGGTGAAGTCACCCACCGTGACCGTGACCGTGCCGGGGGTCTCCGGCGCCGTCTCGGCCTGACCGGTGCCAGAGGCCACCGTGGTGATCGGGCCGGAGTCGGGCACCTGGGTCACCGGGATGGTGAGGTTCGCGGTGCGCTCGGTGTCGTCCACCGAGTAGGTCGCGGCGCTGGTGCCCTCGACCGTCTCCTGGTTGAGACCGCGCAGCGTGTCGGCAGCCTCGGGCGAGGTGACGACGGTGGCGGTGATGTTCGGCGCGGGGATCTCGGCGCCCGGCTCGACCGACTCAGGGATGTCGGCCTCGATCGTGACGTTCCAGACGCCCTGGTCGACCTGGGTGCCGAACACGTTGGCGGTGCAGTTGTAGTCCAGGGTGACCTCGGCGGCGTCGGCCGACGGCGCGGTGGCCAGGGCGAAACCGGCGAAGGCGAGTGCGGTGATGCCGGAGAGGGCCCCGACCCGGCGGCCCGTAGTCGTGCGGTGCGACATGCTTCTCCTCTGGATGGCGGTAGGAGCCTCCCGCTACCTACCGAACAGTAAGTAAGTCCCACCATGCCAGGCCGATCAGCCTCGTGGGAGAGGTTGATCACAAATTTTTCAGGATCACCTGTTAGCGGGCAGGCGAACGGGGGCTCGTCCGGGGCGGCTGAGGGCAGTCCCGGACGCCTCTCGACGGGGCGGTCCGACCGCCCGCCGACGCGG
Organism: Barrientosiimonas endolithica; assembly: GCF_030296655.1. Taxonomy (NCBI): domain Bacteria; kingdom Bacillati; phylum Actinomycetota; class Actinomycetes; order Micrococcales; family Dermacoccaceae; genus Barrientosiimonas; species Barrientosiimonas endolithica. Next base: position 292,011 of record NZ_AP027735.1, read on the forward strand.
CCGCGCGGACTCCTTGTCGAAGTCCTACTTGTCGATGTCGCCGACGACGAAGAAGGTCGAGCCCAGGATCGCCACCATGTCGGCGAGGAGCGCTCCGGGCAGCAGCTCGCGCAGCACCGCCACGTTGTTGAACGACGCCGAGCGCAGCTTCAGCCGCCACGGGGTCTTCTCACCGCGTGAGACGAGGTAGTAGCCGTTCAGCCCGAGGGGGTTCTCGGTGGCGGTGTAGTCATCGCCCTCGGGCACCTTGAGCACCTTGGGCAGCTTGACGTTGACCGGCCCGCGCGGCAGGTCGCGCAGCACCTCGACGCACCGGTCGGCGAGGTCGAGACTGACCTGGGTCTGCTCCAGCAGCACCTCGAGCCGGGCCAGGCAGTCGCCGGCCTCCCGGGTGACCACGCGCCCCGGACCGCCGGGGCCGAACAGCTCGCCGTAGGCCAGGTAGGGCGCGTCGCGCCGCAGGTCGATGTCGAGACCGGACGCACGGGCGATCGGCCCGGACACGCCGTACGCGCTCGCCAGGTCTCGCGGGAGCACGCCGACCCCGCGCGTGCGGGCGCGCAGGATCTCGTTGCCGACCAGCATGCTCTCCAGGTCGGGCAGGCGCCGCCGCACGAGCGCGACGGTCTCGGCGACGCGGTCGAGCCAGCCGGCGGGGAGGTCTTCGCGCAGCCCGCCGACGCGGTTGAACATGTAGTGCATGCGGCCGCCGGAGATCTCCTCCATCACGGCCTGCAGGTCCTCGCGCTCGCGGAAGGCGTAGAAGATCGGCGTGATCGCGCCGAGCTCGAGCGGGTAGGACCCGAGGAACATCAGGTGGTTGAGCACCCGGTTGAGCTCGGCCAGCAGGGTGCGCGTCCAGGTGGCCCGCTCGGGCACGTCCATGCCGAGCATCCGCTCGACGGTCAGCGCGACCCCGATCTCGCTGCTGAACGCCGACAGCCAGTCGTGCCGGTTGGCGAGCACCAGGATCTGTCGGTAGTCGCGCACCTCGAACAGCTTCTCGGCGCCGCGGTGCATGTAGCCCACGATCGGCTCGGCCTCGACGATGCGCTCCCCGTCGAGCACGATGCGCAGCCGCAGCACGCCGTGCGTCGCGGGGTGCTGCGGCCCGATGTTGAGCACCATGTCGGCGGTCGCGAGACCGCCCGCGCCCACGCCGACGGTGAGCTCCTGCGGGTTGGGGGCCATGCCGGCCAGTATGCCGACCTCAGGTCGCGGGGCTCGTAGGCCGCACGGCGTCGATCGCAGATTGGGCCTCCGGCCCGGGTGGTACGTCGGCGGCGGCCGGCTCGGTCGCGCCGAGTCGGACCAGGATCACCCCGAGCAGGATGAGCACCCCGCCGGCCAGCTGCATCGGCCCGGGCAGCTCGCCGAGGAAGAGCCAGGCGAACAGCACCGCGAAGAGCACCTCGGACAGGGCGACGAAGGAGGCGATGCGCGAGCCGAGGTATCGCGCGGACACGACGCCGGTGGCGTAGGCGAAGGCCGCGGCCAGCACGCCCATGCCGAGGATCGGGACGAGCACGCTGACCTCGCTCCCGGCGAGCGGGACCTGCGTGGCCGACCAGCGGAACGGCAGCACCTGCAGCGCCGACACGAGCACCACCGGCACCAGGCCGGCGATCATCCCGAACCCGGTGAGCGCCAGGGGCGGCAGCGCGTCGTCGTGGTCGCGCGCGGCGAGCAGGAAGTAGGCCGCCGAGCACACCGCGGCCGCGAGGCCGAACGCGACGCCGACCGGGTCGAGCCGCACGCCGCCGAAGACGTCGAGCACGAGCGCCAGCCCGCCCATGGCCGCGACGGTGCCGCCCACGGTGAGCGGGTGCGGCGCGCGCCGGGTGGTGATCCACGACAGCAGCACCAGCAGCACGGGGGAGAGGTATTCGAGCAGCAGCGCGACGCCGACGGAGAGCCGCTCGACCGCGAGGAAGTAGAACAGCTGGCAGCCGGTCACCCCGGTCATGCCGTAGAGCACGACGGTGCGCAGGTTGCGGCGCAGCAGGTGCCACCGGCCGCGCATCGCGAGGGCGGCGGGGACGCCGAGCACCAGGGCTGCGACCCCGATGCGGGCGGTGATGGCGGCCGCGGGCGTCCAGCCGGCCTGGAACAGCGCCTTGCCGAAGACCCCGGACGTCGCGAAGGCTGCGGCCGAGACCAGCGCGAGGGGCAGGCCGAGCGGCGCGATGCGGCGCGGTCGGCGTAAGGAGTTATCCTGCATGATGCCCCTGACGCTAGGGGCGCCGTGTGCAAGGAGTCAAGTTGATCTTCACCCATGACACCGAGGTGGCGCTCGCCAACGCCGTGGCGCTCGTCAACAGCGACCCGGCGCGCTCCGGCGGGGTCGAGCACCTGCCCGACGTGGCGGCGCTCGACGCCCACTTCACCGAGTGGGGCTGGACGGGCCGGCACGACGGCACCGAGGCCGAGCTGGCCGAGGTGCGGGCGATGCGTCCCCGGTTCGCCGAGCTGTGGGAGCTAGCGGAGGACGACGTCGCCGAGCGGGTCAACGCCCTGCTCGCCGAGGCGCAGGCGCTGCCGCAGCTGGTGCGCCACGACGGGTGGGACTGGCACCTGCACGCGACCACGCCGGCCGCGCCGCTCGCCACCCGGATGGCCGTCGAGCTCGGCATGGCCCTGGTCGACGTGGTCCGGGCCGGCGAGCTGTCGCGGCTGCAGGTCTGCGCGGCCGACGACTGCAGCGCCGTGCTGGTCGACCTGTCCAAGAACCGCTCCCGTCGGTACTGCGACGGCGGCTGCGGCAACCGCGTCAACGTGCAGGCCTACCGCGCCAGGCAGGCCCGCCACGACTGAGCCGTGAGCGCGGGCCGGGGCGGCGCCACGAAGTACGGTGTCGTCCGTGAACCCACCCCCACCCCCGGCGCGGCGGCGGCGGCGCACCGCGCTGATCGCGGGCGGGGCGGCAGGTGGGGTGCTGCTCGTGGCCGCGCTGGCGTACGGCCTGACCCGGGGTGACGACGTCCCGTCCGTGGCAGGGAGCGCCCGGGCGCCCGAGGCGAGCGCCCCGGCGACGCCGGGCGCCACGGCCACGCCCGGTGCCCCCGACGCGGCGAGCCCCACTGGGGGGACCGGTCAGCCGACGGGCGGGGCGGTCGCGCCGCCGGGGTCGAGCAGCTCGAGCGCGTCGCAGCCGCCGGTCGGTGCCGACGGCCGGCGCACGGTGACGGCCGAAGACCGGCTGACCCGTTGGTCCTACGCCGTGCCGGGCTCGGCTGAGTGGGTCGTCGGGAACGACCTGATGTCGTACGTCGACGAGGCCGGGCGGGTGCTGGTGCGCGCGTCGAGCCCGAGCTACTTCCGCAGCGGCTACTGCCGCGGGGGAGCCGGTGTGGCGCGCAGCTGGGTCGGCTGGTCGAGCGAGCGCCGCGACGACACCTCGGCGACGGTGACGAACCGGTGGGTGGCCGCCGTGGCGCAGGGGTCGCAGGGGCGCGGCGACGACCCGCACACGCCGGTGCGCACCCAGGAGCTGCCGCGTGTCGACGGCATGACGGTGCGGCAGTCGAGCAGCGTGGTCACGCTGCGCACCCCCGATCCGCAGGGGTGCCTGCCGCCGCAGGTCGAGGTCACCGCGACGCAGTACTCCGGAGCCCTCGGATCACGCACACTGGTGATGGTGCGCGACGTCGCCGTGCGCGACATGCTCCCGGCGCAGGTGAAGGAACAGATCTTCGCGTCGGTCCGTCAGACTCGCTGACGACCGGCCGGTGCCGGGGTCGGGGGCGGCGCCGCAGGGAAGCGACGGGAAGGGCGCTCAGTGAGCAACTCAGGCAGTGGCTGGGACGGCTACGGCAACGACTGGCGCGACCAGGAGTTCGGGCACGGGCAGGAGCAGTACTACCGCGGTCTGCAGGTGCCGGGGGAGGGGCCCGGGCGCCCCGAGCAGCAGCCGGCGTCGCCCGGTGGGCCCGGCGACGGACGTACGCCCTCGCCGATCTTCCCGCAGCCGCCGCCACGGCGTTCCGGTCCCGGCCGAGGGCTGGTGGTGGGAGGCATCGCCGCCGCGCTGCTGCTCGTGGGCGGCGGCATCGGCACGGTGCTGGCGTTGCGGGGCGGTGATCCCGACGTGACGGCCGGGCCGGCTGGCAGCGCCAGCCAGCAAGCCGCGCCGACCACGTCGCCAGCGAGCGCAGCCGCCACGCCGTCGGCCGAGGCGTCGCCCCCGCCGCCCCCGGGCAGGGCGACGGCGCTCACGGCCGGGTCGCAGGTCAACGACGGCTCCGAGGCGCAGTACTTCGCCGCGTACGACGTGCCCGGGAAGAGTCAGACCTTCACCGACACCGAGGGCAAGACGGTGCCGACCTTCGACGTGCGCACGGTCGGGACCTATGCGGGGTTCGCCGACGACGAGACCGGCAAGCCGACGGTCATCGGCCGGGGGCCGACCTACTACCGAGACGGCTACTGCGCCAAGGACAAGACCGACTCGCAGGCCATGTTCGTGTGGCACAACGCCAGGTCGAGCGACCCGGCTGAGGCGGCGCCGCTCGTGCTCGAGAAGTGGGTCGAGGCGATCGCCGAGAAGAAGGACGGCGGGACCGAGCAGGTGTCGGCGCAGACGACCCGGCAGGTGATGGTGAACGGCGGCAGGACGAAGGCGGCACAGTCTCGCCAGACCGTCACCAACACCGACACGGTGGACAAGTGCGGGGTCAAGAAGACCGAGGTGGTGGTCACGGCCTTCGACACCGGGAAGGGCACCGCGACCCTGGTGCTCGTCCGTGACGAGGGTCCGGCCAACGCCATGACCGCTCAGCAGGGTGACGCGATCATCGCCACGCTGCGCCCGAGTCCGGGAGCGACAGGGTGAGCAACAACGACGGACAGTGGCGCGGATATGACGAAAGTGCTTGGCGCGACCAGGAGTTCGGGCACGGGCAGGAGCAGTACTACCGCGGTCTGCAGGTGCCGGGGGAGGGGCCCGGGCGCCCCGAGCAGCAGCCGGCGTCGCCCGGCGGGCCCGGCGACGGACGTACGCCCTCGCCGACGGAGCCGAGGCCGCCGTCGGGCTCGGGGTCGGGCGGGAAGCGCGGGAAGACCGTGGCGCTGCTGGCCGCGGGGGCCGTGGCGCTCGCCGGTGCGGGCGTCGGCGGGTTCGTGCTGCTGAACCGCTCTGGTGACGGATCGCCGGCGGTGGCCGGGTCGTCGAGCCCGGCGGCCGGTCCGTCGTCCGCGCCGTCGGCGGCGACGGCGCCCACTGCCGCCGCGTCCACAGGGACGCCCACCCCGACCGCGCGCAACGCCGGGTTCCGGCTCGTCGTCGACCCGCAGCGGGGCGCGTCCTACGAGGTGCCGCAGACGCACAAGGTCGGCGGGAGCGGCATGGTCGTCCGGTGGACGCACCCGGTCACCGGTGACTCCTCGGTCACGCTGCGCAACCCGGCGTCCGGCGGCAACGGGTTCTGCCCGGAGCAGAACGCCATCACCAGCAGCACCGGCTTCTACGACACCTCCGCGGACCCGGGATCGGCCGGGCCGGCGACGTACGACGAGATGGCCAGGGCCATCGCGATCCGCCCCGACGGCAAGTCCTACGGCTCCTACCCCGCGGCGACGTCGACCACGATCACCCTGTCCGACGGCACCAAGGCGGTGCGGTCGAGGGGGACGGTGCCCTCGTCCAAGCCGGAGGATCCGTGCCGCAAGTACCCCACCGAGGTGGCCGTCACCTCGTTCACCAACCCGAATAGCTCACGGACCGTCACCCTGGTCACCACCCGGCTGATCGGTTCGCCGCGCGCCGTGTCGGACACTGTCTTCACGACGATGATCGACTCGATCAGACCGGTGTAGGCGGGGACATGAGCAACAACGACGGGCAGTGGCGCGGATACGACGAAAGTGCTTGGCGCGACCAGGAGTTCGGGCACGGGCAGGAGCAGTACTACCGCGGTCTGCAGGTGCCGGGGGAGGGCCCCGGGCGCGCCGAGCAGCAGCCGGCGTCGCCCGGCGGGCCCGGCGACGGACGTACGCCCTCGCCGACCGAGCCGAGGCCGCCGTCGGGCTCGGGCGGACTCAGCGCCAAGACCGTCGCGCTGCTGACGGCTGGGGTGGTCGCGCTGGTCGGTGCCGGGGTCGGGGGCTATCTGCTCCTGGGTCGAGGTGACGGCTCGCCCGCGGTGGCCGGGTCGTCGAGCCCGGCGGCCGGTCCGTCGTCCGCGCCGTCGTCGGCGACGGCGCCCACCGCCGCCGCGTCCAGCGGGACGCCCACCCCGACCGCCACCACAGCCGGGTTCAAGCTCGTCTCCGACACCGAGCGGGGCGGGGCGTACGAGGTGCCGAACGGGTACATGCGTCTCGGCACGAGCGGCGCCGTCGGATGGACGAACCCGGCGACGGAGGACACGATGGCCCAGATCAGCAATGCCTCCTGGGGCGGCGCTGGCTTCTGCAGCAAGCCGACGACGGTGACCACGAACATCGGGTTCTACGGCACGACCACCGACCCGGGCATGGCGGCGCCGTCTGCCTTCGACCGGTTCGCCAAGGCCGCCGCGGTCAGGCCCGACGGCAAGTCGTCTGGTGACTACGCGTCGCCGACCTCGACCACCGTGACGCTCGCCGACGGCTCCAAGGCGGTTCGCACACGGGGCACGGTCCCCTCTCAGCTGAAGGACGACCCCTGCCGCAAGTTCGACACCGAGCTCGTGGTCACCTCGTTCACCCACCCGTCCACCGGTGCGTCGGTGACCCTCGTCGCGAGCCGCCTGCTGGGCACGCCACGGACGGCGTCGGACGCCGACTTCACCAAGATCCTCGACTCGATCCGGCCGGCCTGAGGTGCTGGACGACCCGGCGCTGCGCGTCGACCCCTATCCGGTGCTGGCCGGGCTGCGCGAGCGCGGCGCGCTCGTCGACACCGGTGGCGGGGTGCGGGTCGCGACCACGCGCGCGGCCTGCGACGAGCTGCTGCGCAACCGGGCTCTCGGCCGGATCTTCACCCCGCGCGAGCCGCAGCAGACGTGGGAGACGTTCAACTGGCTGCACGCCGACTCGGTGCTGGACAGCGAGCCGCCGAAGCACACGCGGCTGCGCCGGCTGGTCGCCGGGGCGTTCGGTCGCGGCCACGTCGCACGGCTGGCCCCGACGATCGAGCGGATCTGCCGCGAACAGCTCGCCGATGCGCGGCCGGCTCTGCGCGACGGCGGCTGGGACGTGGTCGAGCACTACGCCGAGCCGATCCCCGTGCGCGTCATCGCCGCGCTGCTCGACTGGCCGGAGCCGGACCAGCACCTGCTGCGCCCGTGGTCACAGGCCATCGTCCAGATGTACGAGCTCGCGCCGTCCGACGAGCAGTGCGCAGCGGCCGTGCGAGCGGCAGGCGAATTCGCTTCGTACGTCGACGATCTCGCCGATGCCCGCGCGAAGCAGCCGGGCGACGACCTGCTCAGCGACCTCGTGCGGGTGCGCGACGGCAGCGACCGGCTCAGCCGCACCGAGCTGATCGCCACCGTCGTGCTGCTGCTCAACGCCGGCCACGAGGCCTCGGTCAACGGCTTCGGCAACGGGCTGCTCTCCCTGCTCGCGGCGCCGGGCGCGCAACGCGCGGTGCGCCAGCACCTCGCCGACGGCGGCTCGCTCGACACGGTCGTCGAGGAGATGCTGCGGCACGACCCGCCGCTGCAGTACTTCGAGCGCACCGCGACCCGCGACACCACCGTGGCCGGCCGACCCGTGGCAGAGGGCGAGAAGGTCGCGGCCCTGCTCGGCGCCGCCGCCCGTGACCCGGAGGCGTTCGACTCGCCCGACGAGTTCCGTTGGGACAGAAGCGGACCCGCGCACCTCGGCTTCGGCGCGGGCATCCACTTCTGCCTCGGTGCACCGTTGGCGAGACTCGAGCTGGCGACGTCGCTGCGCGAGCTGCTGCGGCATACGGCGGGTCTGTCGGTCGTGGACGTGGAGCGACGCCCCACGTTCGTGCTGCGCGGGTGCTCCCGGATCGTCGTGGCCGACTCCTCCGCATGAAACCGGGTTAGGTGCATATGACCCCAATGCATCAGGGTCATATGCACGTAACCCGGTTTCATGCGGGGACTCACACCTCGCGCAGCACCCACCAGAAGTCGCCGAGGCCCGGGCGGGCCGTGGCGGCGGCGAAGGCGCTGCGCGCGGCGAGGGCTCGCAGATAGGCCTGCGGGTCGCTCCGCGCCAGGTCGTACGCCGGTGTCGCCGTGCCGAGACCGAGCTCGCCGAACAGGTCGGCCTGGCGCAACCGCCGGTCGTGCGCGAGCGAGTCGACCGCGACGTGCGCGGTGAGGTCGCAGCTGCCGTCGGGGACGGCCGCGACCTCGTGCCCGTCGCGGAACGCCGTGAGCGACCCGAACGGTGGGCGCGACGATCGCTCGTGGCCGTAGTCGACCGCGACGACGAGCCCGCGGGAAACATTGCGGCACAACGACTCCCACGCACCGTCCCGTGCGCGGCCGACCTCGGCGCGGGCGCCTGCTTCACCCGGTGAGGGCCAGTGGGCGGTCAGCCAGGCCAGGTCGGCCTCTGCGGGTGCGTCGCCGAGCCGTTCGGTGCCGTCGCCGGCGACCTCCACCAGGCGCCACGAGCCGCGCTCGTCGAGCTCGACCACGGGCGCGGGCACCACGTCGAGCCACTCGTGCGCGACGACCAGCGCGGGCTCGCGCAGCGGGAGACCGGGCAGGTCCGGCCCGCCGGGGGAGCGGACCCAGGCGACGGATTCGCCCAGGGCGCAAGGGCGTTCGACCACGTCGACCCCGGTGAGCGCGAGGCCCGGGTCGAGGTCGTGCAGCCGGCCGAGCAGCTCGCCCCGGCCGGCGCCCACGTCGACCACGTGCCGCAGCCCGTGCCGCGCGGCCAGCGAAGCGACGGCCCGCGCCAGCAGCTCACCCACCCCGGGGATGCCCTGCGCGGAGGTCGCGAAGTGGCCCGCCGGACCCTCGGGTCGACGGTAGAAGCCGGCGCGGCCGTACAGCGCCTCCTGCCACGCGATCTCCCACGGCCGCCAGGTCGAGGGCGTGCTGGGTGGCGCCGGTGCCGTGCCGCCGCTCGTCATGCCCAGCCGGCGACGACGTCGCGCCCCTGGGGGACGGCGAGGTCCAGCAGACCGGGGAACCTGGCGTCGAGGTCGTCCGTGCGCAACCGGTTCAGCCGCCGAGTCCCCTCGTCGCGCTGCTGGATCACCCCGGCCTCGCGCAGCGCCTTGAAGTGGCCGCTCTGCGTCGACTTGCTCACCGGCAGCGCGAACGTGCTGCAGGCCAGCTCGCCGTCGGACCCGGCGTCGGCCAGCCGGGCGACGATCGCGAGCCGCACCGGGTCGCTGAGCGCCGCCATCACGCGCGTGAACTCCAGCTCCTCGCGCGGCGGGTGCACCAGCTTGGTCGCGGTCCTGCTTGCCATCCCGCCATCGTACTGTCATGTTCCGAGTACCCGAACATCTGTTATGTTCGGGAAACATGAACATGAATGCTGCCAGTGCGCAGAGCCGGCCGACGAGCCGGGGGACCCGGTGGGTGTTCTGGGGGACGGCGTACGCCCTGCTCGTCCTGCTGACCGGGACCAACCTGCCCACCCCGCTGTACCGGGGCTACGAGACGCGGTTCGGCTTCTCGCCCTTCGTGGTCACCCTGATCTTCGCCGCCTACATCGCCGTGCTCATCCCGTCCCTGCTGCTCGCCGGGCCGCTGTCCGACGCGGTCGGACGACGGCGCGTCCTGCTCCCCGCCCTCGGGCTCGCCGCGCTGGGATCGGCTGCGTTCGCGCTGGCGAGCGACGTCGCGTGGCTGTTCGCCGGTCGCCTGCTGCAGGGCGTGGCCGTCGGCGCCGCGTCCGGTGCGCTCACCGCCGCGCTGAGCGAGCTCGAGCCCGGGGGCAACCGCCGGAGGGCGGCGCTGGTCTCCACCGTGGTGTCCGTCGGGGGCCTGGGGCTTGGCCCGGTCCTCGGTGCCGCCGTCGCCGAGTATGCGCCGGCGCCGGGTGTGCTCCCGTTCCTGCTGGAGATCGTGCTGCTGGTCCCGGCGGCGGTCTTCGTCGCGCGGATGCCGGAGACGTCGCGCGGCGCGGCGCCCGCGCTGTCGAGGTGGCGCCCCCGCCGGCCGAGCGTCCCCGCCGCGGTGCGCGGGGTCTTCCTGACGAGCGGCAGCGCCAGCTTCGCCGCGTTCGCCGTGGTCGGCCTCTTCCTCACGATGGTCCCGGCCTACGTCACGAGCGTGACCGACAGCGGCAACCTGCTGCTCGGGGTGCGGCCGCCGCGCTGCTGTTCGCGGCCTCGGCCACGGTCCAGGTGCTGACGTACGGCATGCGGCCGCTGCGGCTGCAGATCTGCGGGCTGCCCGTCCTCGCCCTGGGCCTGGGGCTGCTCGTGCTCGCCGGCAGCCGCGGCTCGCTCGGGGTGCTCCTGGTGGCGACCGCGCTGGCCGGGATCGGTCACGGGCTGGTGTTCCTGGGCAGCCTCACCGCGGTCAACTCGCTCGCGCCACCCGCGCAGCACGCCGAGGTGATCTCGAGCTTCTACGTCGTGCTGTACGCCGGTGTCGGCGTGCCCGTGCTGGGTCTCGGGATCCTGGCGACCCGCACCGGCCTGCTCGAGGCCGTCGGCTGGTTCGCCGCGTCGGTGGCTGCGCTGTGCCTGGTCGTGCTCACCGGGCTGTGCCTGGCGCACGCCCGCGACGGCTACCGTGCGTGACGTGACCGATCAGGAGATGCGCCCGTCGCTGCGGGTCGGTGTGGTCGGAGCGGGCCGCGTGGGGTCGGTGCTGGGTGCCGCGCTGCGCGAGGCCGGTCACTCGGTGGTCGCCACCTCCGCGGTCAGCGACGCCTCGCTCGACCGCGCTGCCGAGATGCTGCCCGGCGTGCCCGTGGTCGAGGTGGACGAGGTCGTACGCCGGTCGGACCTGGTGCTCGTCACGGTTCCTGACGACCAGATCGCTTCTGTCGCCGAGGGATTCGCGGCCATGGGGCTGCTCGACCAGCCGCGCATGGTGGCGCACGCCGCGGGCTCGCTCGGGCTGGCGCCGCTGGCGCCGGTGCTGGAGCGCGGCGGCCTCGGCTTCGCGCTGCACCCGGCGATGACGTTCAGCGGCGAGCCCAAGGACGTCGAGCGGCTCGTCGGAACCATCTTCGCGGTGACCGCCACCGACGAGTCGCTGGCGGTCGCGCAGTCGATCGTGATGGACCTCGGCGGCGAACCGGTCGTGCTCCCGGAGGGCGACCGGGTGACCTATCACGCGGCCCTCGCGCACGCCTCGAACCACGCGGTCACCCTGGTCGCCCAGGCGCAGCAGGTGCTGCGCGGGCTCGGCATCGACGACCCCGGTCGGGTGCTGCGGCCGATCATGGAGGCCACGGTCGACAACGCGCTGCAGCGGGGCGACCGGGCGCTGACCGGTCCGGTCGCGCGCGGTGACGTGGGCACCGTCGCGGCCCATCTCGCGGCGCTGCGCGACGAGACCGTCGACGTGCCGGCCGCCTACCGGGCGATGGCCCGGGCGACCGCCGAGCGCGCGATCGCCCGCCGCACGGTGCCGGCCGAGCTCGTCGGTGAGCTGCTCGACCTGCTTGGCGAGGACGTACGCCCGGAGTGAGTCGCGACCGCCGACCGCCATGTCGCATTTCGGCTAGTCAGGGGCGGCCGGGCGGGTGAGACTGGTCGGCATGCACTCCGATCGCGAGGCCTGCGCCGCCGCCGTCCGCTCCCGCGACGCGCGGTTCGACGGCTGGTTCTTCACCGGGGTGCGCACGACCGGGATCTACTGCCGGCCGAGCTGCCCGGCGATGACGCCGAAGGCCGGCAACATGGTCTTCTACCCCAGCGCCGCGGCCGCCCAGGCCGAGGGCTTCCGCGCGTGCAAGCGCTGCCGCCCCGACACCACGCCGGGATCGCCGGAGTGGAACGTGCGCGCCGACGTCGTGGCCCGGGCGATGCGCCTCATCGCCGACGGCGTCGTCGACCGCGACGGGGTGGCGGGGCTCGCGACGCGCCTGGGTTACAGCGTGCGGCAGGTCGAGCGGCAGGTGCGCGCCGAGCTGGGCGCGGGACCGCTCGCGCTCGCCCGGGCCCAGCGCGCGCAGTCGGCGCGGCTGCTCATCGAGACCACCGATCTGCCGCTCGCCGACGTCGCCTTCGCCGCCGGGTTCGGCAGCATCCGCGCGTTCAACCAGACCGTGCAGGAGGTCTACGCCGTCGCGCCGCGCGACCTGCGCCGCACCCGCGCGGTCGGCCGCGGTCAGGGTCCGGGGGCCGGGGAGGTCGGGCCCGAGCAGGCCGGGCCCACTCACCCTCAGGCCTGGCAGCTGGTCCCGCTGCGGCTGGCCGTCCGCCGCCCGTTCCTGCCCGACAACGTCTTCGGTCACCTCGCCGCGACCGCGGTGCCGGGCATCGAGGAGTGGCGCGACGGGGCGTACGTCCGCTCGCTGCGCCTCCCGCACGGCCCGGCGGTCGTGGCGCTCGCGCCCGAGCCCGACCACGTGGCCGCCCGGCTGTGGCTGTCCGACCTGCGCGACCTCGGTGTGGCCGTCAGCCGCTGCCGCTGGACGCTCGACCTCGACGCCGACCCGCAGGCCGTGGACGAGGCGCTGGGGGCCGACCGGCGGCTGGCGCCGCTCGTGCGGCGTGCCCCCGGCCGCCGGGTGCCTCGCTCGGGCGACGCCGAGGAGGCCGCGCTGCGGATCGTGCTCGGCCAGCAGGTGTCCGCGGCCGCCGCGCGCACCCTGGCGGCGCGGCTCGTCGTCTCGCACGGCACCGCCCTGCCCGAGCCGGTCGGCGGGGTGACGCACGTGTTCCCGGCGCCGCCCGAGCTCGCCGACCTCGACCCGGCCGCGCTGGCCATGCCCGCCGCGCGACGGCGTACGTTCTCCGGCCTGGTCCGGGCGCTCGCCGACGGCGACGTCGACGTGCAGCCCACCGCCGACCCGGTGGCCGCGCGGGAGGGCCTCGCGGCCCTGCCCGGCGTCGGCCCGTGGACCGTGGAGTCGATCGCCATGCGCTGCCTGGGCGACCCCGACGCCTTCCCGGCCACCGACCTCGGGGTGCGCCGCGGCGCGGAGTCGGTGGGGCTGCCCGGCGCGCCGGGCGCCCTGGTCGCCGCGAGCGCTGCCTGGCGGCCGTGGCGGGCCTATGCGGTGCAGCACCTGTGGGCCACCTCCGACCATCCGATCAACCGGCTTCCCGAGCCCGGGACGACCAAGGAGTCCGCGTGAGCGACAACAACGACAGCACCACCGCCACCGTGCGCCATCTGCGCATGCCGCAGACCCCGGTCGGACCGATCGTGCTGGTAGCCGACGGGGATTCTCTGGCCGGCGTCTACATGCACGAGCACCGGCACGCGCCCGAGGTGACGCAATTCGGGCCGGAGATCGCCGACGACCCGTTCCTGGTCGGTGTCGCGAGGCAGCTGAGCGAGTATTTCGCCGGTGAGCGGGAAATGTTCGACGTGCCGGTGTCGCCGCGCGGCACCGACTTCCAGCGCCTCGTCTGGAACGGTTTGCGCGAGATTCCCTACGGCCAGACGTGGACGTACGCCCAGCTCGCCCGCCACATCGGCCAGCCGACGGCCAGTCGCGCGGTGGGGCTGGCCAACGGTCGCAACCCGGTGTCGATCGTCGTCCCGTGCCACCGGGTGGTGGGGTCCGACGGGAGTCTGACCGGTTATGGCGGCGGGCTCGACAACAAGCGGGCGCTGCTGGATCTGGAGCGGTCGCACATGGATTCGGCGCTCTTCTGAGAATCGTCGGAGGAGCCCCGGTCACGACCGTTCGAGGTGGCCGGAGGCGCGGAGCCGACGCTCAGGCAACCCGGTTATCCTGGCCACGGAGCGCAGCACCGTGCGGTGCCGCTCGGTGCACCACCTCGCGAGACCGACCAGGAGCCAGATCGATGCTGTCGCAGCTGTGGACGTTCATCGCAGCATTGCTGCCGAGCGCGGGTCTGCTCTATCTGTTCGTCATGGTGATCAAGCACATCGTCGAGGGCGACCGACGCGAACGCGTCGCGCAGCGCCAATGGGAGGCAGAGCAGGACGCCGCGGCGAATGCCGAGCCCGCTTCTGTTTCTTCGCAGGACAAGCCCGGCGAGTAGCCTTTTCTGCCCATCTGCCCTACGGTGACCTCGGTTTACCGTATTTCGGTGCGGTCCGATTCGGCCGAATCCACACTCATCTTTGCGGGTGGACGGCCGCTCGAACGAAAGGCATTCTTCCCATGGCACAGAAGGTCATCGTCCAGCTGCTCGACGACATCGACCAGACTCCCGCCGACGAGACCGTGCGTTTTGCGCTCGACGGTGTGAACTACGAGATCGACCTGACCACCGCCAACGCCGCGAAGCTGCGCGACTCGCTGGCCCAGTGGACCGGGCACGCGCGCCGCACCGGCGGTCGCAAGTCCACCGGTCGTGGTGGCAGCTCCGGCGGCAGCGGCCGTCAGGACCTGAACGAGATGCGTGAGTGGGGCCGCAAGAACGGCTTCAAGGTCAGCGACCGCGGCCGCGTCTCGCGCGAGCTGCAGGAGGCCTACGACAAGGCCAACGGCTGAGCCGAGCAGCAGCCGCGGCCCGGCCGGGGTTCTTGCCGGTCAGGCCGCGCTGATCGGGGCGAACAGGTCGCCCTGGTGGGCCAGCCGCTCCAGCACGTCGTCGAGGTCGAGCTGGCGCAACGACTCCGGGTCGTCCGCGCCGGTCTCGACCTCGTCCCACGTCCGGGGCGCGGCGGCGGTCGGGCGGTCCTTCCCCCGCAGGCTGTAGGGCGCGATCGTCGTCTTCGCCGCGACGTTCTGCGACCAGTCGAGGAACACCTTCCCCGGGCGCAGCGACTTGGTCATCCGCCACACGACCAGCTTGGGCTCGGCCTTCTGCAGCCGCTCGGCGATGCCGCGGGCCAGCTCCCGTGCGTCGTCGCTGCTGCGTGACCCGTCGAGCGGGGCGTACAGCTGCATGCCCTTGCTGCCGGAGGTGACCGGGACGACGGTCTCGAGTCCTTCGCGCGCGAGCTCCTCGCGCACGAGCAGCGCGACCCGGGCGCACTCGTGCAGCCCGGCCGGGGCGCCGGGGTCGAGGTCGACGACCAGCCGGTCGGGGTGCTGCGGCTCGGACCTGCCGTCCTCCTCCTCGCCGACCCGCCACTGGGGCACGTGCAGCTCCAGCGAGGCGAGGTTGGCGAAGTAGGTCAGGTCGGCGACCCCGCGCAGCAGCGGGTAGGTGACCTTCTCGCCGCCGCCCCGCGAGCCGTGGCCGACGATCGTGGCCCGCTCGATCCAGCGAGGCGTGCCGCCGGGGATGTTCTTCTCGAAGAACGACATGTCACCGGTGCCGTGCGGCCAGCGCACCCGGGTCACCGGCCGGTCGGCCAGCACCGGCAGCAGCGCGGCGGCCACCCGCGCGTAGTAGTTGAGCACCTCGCCCTTGGTCGTCTCGGTCTGGGGGTAGAGCACCTTGTCGAGGTTGCTCACCCGGAGCCGCTGGCCGTCAACCTCGACGAGCAGCTGGTCCTGGTCAGGCATCGGTGTCCTTCGGGGTCAGGTCGGCTGGAGTCAGGTCGGCTGCGGTCAGGTCGGGGCGCAGCCCCTTCCAGGTCGGCTGCCGAAGCCGGCCGACCTCGGAGATCCCGTGGAACTCCAGGTCGACCACCAGGCTCGGACGCACCCACGTCGCCCCGGCCCGCTCGGCGCGCGGCACGTCGTCGACGAACGGGTCGCCCTCGTCGGGCAGCTCGCGCAGCCGGGGAGCAGCGCGGCACCGGTGCGTCCCGCGAGCCCGCTGCCGATGCGGCCCCGATACTGCAGGCCGCTCGTCGTCGGTGCCCCGATCAGCAACGCCCCCAAGCGATCTCGGCTGTCGGTCTCGAACTTCCACCCGCCCACGACGAACGAGTCGGTGGTGCGGTGCACGGTCTTGCGCCAGTCGTCGCTGCGCCGGCCGGGGACGTACGGCGAGGCCCAGCGCTTGGAGACCACGCCCTCCATGCCTTGCTCGGCGGTCGCGCGGGAGAGGCCCTCGCCGTCGTCGAACACGGGTGGCACCTGCACCCACGGGCTGCCCAGCCCGGCGCCCTCGAGCAGCTGACGCCGATCGCGCAGCGGGAGCCCGGTGACGTCGGTGCTGGCCGCGCGGAGCACGTCGAACGCCATCAGGGTGATCGGCGCGGTGGCCGAGAGTCGTTCTGCCACACGGGCATTGGTCACGTTGAACCGCTCGGCGAGCGCCGCGAACGACGGGATGCCACCGCGCATGACCACGACCTCGCCGTCGAGGAGCAGGTCGTCGTACGCCGTCAGCCCCGACGCGTCGGTCGTGAGCTCGGGGAAGGCGATCGTCACGTCGCGCTCGGTGCGCGACCAGACCCGCACGCGGCCGCCGCGGACGTCGACGAGCACGCGCATGCCGTCCCACTTGACCTCGTGGCACCACTGCTCGCCGACGGGAACCCCCACGGCGGGGGTGGCGAGCATCGGGCGCATGGGGTCATTCTTGGGGGCATGCGAGCCATCTGGAAGGGCGCCGTCTCGTTCGGCCTGGTCAACGTGCCGGTGAAGCTCTACTCCGCCACCGAGAACCACGACGTGCAGTTCCGCCAGGTGCACCGGGAGGACGGCGGCCGGATCAGATATCGCCGGGTCTGCTCGATCGACGGCGAAGAGGTCGCCTACGACGACATCGCCAAGGGGTATGAGACCGAGGACGGCGAGATGGTCGTGCTCACCGACGACGACCTCGCCGAGCTCCCCACGAGCAGCAGCCGTGAGATCGCGGTCGACAAGTTCGTGCCCACCGAGCAGATCGACCCGATGCTGTTCGACAAGTCCTACTACCTCGAGCCCGACAAGGCCGCGGTGAAGCCCTACGTGCTGCTGCGCGAGGCCCTCAGCCAGGCGGATCGCGTTGCGCTCGTGACGGTTTCGCTGCGCACCCGGATGACCGTCGCGGTGCTGCGCGTGCACGACGACGTCATCACGCTGCAGACGCTGCTGTGGCCCGACGAGCTGCGCCAGGCCGACTTCGGGGTGCTCTCCGAGGCGGCCGACGAGGAGGTCAAGCCGGCCGAGCAGGCGATGGCCCAGATGCTCGTCGAGTCGCTCGCGGGCGACTACGACCCCGAGGAGTACGAGGACGACTACGCCGCCGCCGTCCAGGAGCTGGTCCAGACCAAGCTCGAGGGCGGCGAGGTCAAGGCCGCCCCCGAGCCGGAGGAGGCCGGCGCAGAGGTGGTCGACCTGCTCGCCGCGCTGCAGCAGAGCGTCGCCCGCGCCAAGAAGGGCCGCGGCGAGGACGTGCCCGACGAGGTCGCTGAGGTGGGGGATGCGGGCGAGCCCGGGGAGGCCGCCGAGGAGGCGCCGGCGAAGAAGGCTGCGGCGAAGAAGTCCCCCGCCAAGAAGACGGCGACCTCGAAGGCCCCGGCCAAGAAGACGGCGGCGAAGAAGAGCACCGCCAAGAAGTCCACCGCGAAGAAGAGCCCGGCGAAGAAGTCGGCGAGCAAGAAGGCCAGCTGAGCGAGGGCGTACGGCCATTCCCAAGCTGGCCGAGTAGCTCCGTCGCAAGGTGGTCGAGTAGCCGGCCGACCACGGTGGTCGAGCAAGGCGGCTGACCACGGTGGTCGAGTAGGCCGGAGCGCTAGCGGAGGCCGTATCGAGACCCGTCGGCTTGGTCTTGAGTCACCGAAAGGCGCCGGGAAGCGGGAGCGGGTGCGTGGTCGGCCTGGTCTGGCGGCTCGCGGTGGTGACGTTGCTGACAGAGCCTGACGTTGTTGACACGGACTGACGTTGTTGACAGGACTGCGTGCTGTAGCAGCCGTTTGTGTCAACAACTGCCTGTCGTGTCGAGATCGTGGGGTCGGGTCAGGACCGACCCCGCCCAGACTGGTCACGAACTAACAGACTGGCCAGTTGCAACCGACCACTTTGGTAGTTCGTGACCACTCTGGTGCTGTACGCCATCGGCGACTCGCGAGTCCGACGTCACCACAGGCGTACTCACGCCTCCCGGCGCTTTTCGGTCACCACCGAGCGCGGTGACCGGGTCTCGATACGGCCTCCGCTGCGCTCCGGCCTACTCGACCACCTTGGTCTCGATACGGACTCGCCTAGCGGCTCGCCCTACTCGACCAGCTTTGGCTGCTCGACCAGCTTTGGCTGCTCGACCAGCTTTGGCTACTCGACCGGCTTGGGCTGGGCGAGGGAGTCGTACCGCTTGGCGACGAGGTCCTGGTAGCGCGAGCCGAGGACCTTGGCCACCGTGTGCAGCAGGTGGGCGTCCCCGCCGACGAGCACCCGGGCCTTGCCCGCGAGCATGCCGTCGAAGATCACCTCGGCGGCCTTCTCCGGCGTGGTCCGGGCGAGCTTCTTGTCGAACAGCCGGGCGGTGCGCGCACCGTCCTCGCCCTCGGCGTAGCGCGCGTTGCGGGCGATCGCGGTCTTGATGCCGCCCGGGTGCACGACCGTGAGCGTCACGGGGCGCCCTCGATGAGCAGTTCCTCGCGCAGCGACTCGGAGAAGCCGCGGACGGCGTACTTCGCTGCGTTGTAAGCGGATTGGCCGGGCATGCTGAGCAGTCCGAACAGGCTGGAGATGTTGACCAGGTGACCGTCGCCGGAGGCCTTGAGGTGCGGCAGGAACTCCTTGCTGCCGTGCACGACGCCCCAGAAGTTGATGCCCATGATCCAGTCGAAGTCGTCGTAGGTCAGCTTCTGGAACTGGCCGGTGAGGGAGACGCCGGCGTTGTTGACCACCACGTCGACGACGCCGTAGTGCTCGGCCACGGCGGTGGCGTAACCGGCCATCGCGGCCCGGTCGGCCACGTCGACCTTGTCGGTGAGCACCGCTGCGGCGCCGGACAGCTCGGCCTGGCGGGCGGTCTCGGCGAGCCCCTCGCCGTCGACGTCGCTCAGCGCGAGCCGGGCGCCGTCACGGGCCGCGCGCAGGGCGAGCGCCCGGCCGATGCCGGAGCCGGCGCCGGTGATGACGACGACCTTGTCGCGCAGGGGAGGGTGGCGCCGTCGGTGCTGCTCATGCTGGAACCTGCTCTCGCTCGGTCGAACTCGTGGACTTCGCAGGGACGAACCGGACGCCGTCGGTCAGCGGGCCGTGGCGCAGCTTGACCAGGTCGACCGGGTAGTTCTGCCGCAGCTTCCAGGGCCAGTCGGCGCCCTGCCGCGGCATCAGGTGGGCGCTGCGCCGGACGTATCCCGACTGCAGGTCGATCAGCGGGTCGGACGGCAGCTCGTCGGCGCCGGCGGGCAGCTCGGGCACGAACGCGGCATAGCCGTTGCGGCGCAGGTGCCCGAGCAGGCGGGCGACGTAGTCGGCCACCAGGTCGGCCTTCAGCGTCCACGACGCGTTGGTGTAACCGATGGTGAGCACGAAGTTGGGCACGTCGTTCAGCGCCATGCCCTTGTAGACGTAGTGCTTCGCGAGGTCGAGCTCGCGACCGTCGACCTTGAGCACCGCGCCGCCGAGCAGCTGCAGGTTCAGCCCGGTGGCGGTGACGACGACGTCGGCGTCGAGGTGGTCGCCCGACTCCAGCACGATGCCCGTCTCGTCGAAGCGCGAGATGCGGTCGGTGACCACGTCGGCCCGCCCGGACCGGATGGCCTTGAACAGGTCGCCGCTCGGGACGGCGCACAGCCGCTGGTCCCACGGGTCGTACGTCGGTGAGAAGTGGGTGCGGTGGTCGAAGTCGCTGTCGGTGAAGAACCGGGCGACGCCCTTGCCCAGCAGCTCGCGCATGCGCTGCGGCCGGCGCCGGCTGAACTGGTAGATGCCGACGCCCATCGCGACGTTCTTCCAGCGCAGCACCGGATAGCTCAGCCACGACGGGGCGCCCTCCAGCGCCTTGCCGATCGGGTCGATGCGGGGCACGGCCGCGACGTACGTCGGTGAGCGCTGCAGCATCGTCACCAGCCCGGCGTCCTTGGCCAGCTCGGGCACGAGGGTGACGGCGGTGGCGCCGCTGCCGACGACCACGACCTTCTTGCCGCTGACGTCGAGCCCCTCGGGCCAGTGCTGCGGGTGCACGACCTGGCCCTGGAAGTCCTCGATGCCGGCGAGCTCGGGCGTGTAGCCCGCGTCGTAGTCGTAGTAGCCGGTGCACATGTAGAGGAAGCCGCAGGTGATGGTCTGCTCCCCGTCGGCCGTCTCGAGGCGCAGGGTCCAGTGCTGGTCCTCGTTCGACCAGTCGGCGTCGACGACCCGCTGCTCGAAGCGGATGAGCCGGTCGATGGCGTACTCCCGCGCGGTGTCGGCGATGTAGCTCTTGATCGAGCCGCCGTCGGCCAGCGAGCGGGTGTCGGTCCACGGGCGGAAGCGGTAGCCCAGCGTGTACATGTCCGAGTCGGAGCGCACACCGGGGTAGCGGAACAGGTCCCAGGTGCCGCCGAGGTCCGTGCGGCGCTCGAGGATCGCCAGGGACAGCTCGGGGTGCTTGCTGCGCAGCCTGGCCGCAGCCCCGATGCCCGAGAGGCCGGCGCCCACGACGACGACGTCGAGGTGCTCGTTGCTGGTCATGCCGTCGACGGTATCGACACCCTGTCGACTAAATCAACAGTGTGTCGAGAACTGATAGTTTCTGCCGCATGGCCACCTCGTCCGCCGCTGCCCGCACCCGGTCCGCCCGGGGCCGTCGCGGCGCCCGCGCGAGCGGCGACGACCGTGAGGCCGCGATCCTCGCGACGGCCGAGAAACTTTTGGAGACAGTCGCTTTCGCCGACATCTCGATCGACGACCTGGCCAGCGGCGCGGGCATCTCGCGGCCGACGTTCTACTTCTACTTCGCCTCCAAGGACGACGTGCTGCTGGCGCTGCTGGACCGGCTGGTGCAGCGCAGCGAGACCGCGATCGCCGGCCTCACGCCGTCGGCCGACGCGGTGCGCGAGGGCTGGCGCGATGCGCTCGGGGTCTACCTCGACACCTTCGCGGCGCAGCGCGGCGTGGCCCTGGCCTGCGCCGACGCGCGGTTCCGCAACGAGCGGGTGCGCCAGGTGTGGGACCGCGCCACCGCCCTGTGGGTCGACAACACCGCGGCCGGCATCGAGTCAGAGCGGGCGCGGGGCGCGGCACCCGCCGGTCGCCCGGCCCGCGAGCTCGCGATCGCCCTCAACGCGATGAACGAGCGGGTGATCTACGGCGTGCTGGCCGGCACCGAGCCGGCCCTGACGCGCGAGCAGGCGCTCGACGTCCTGGTCGACATCTGGCTCGCCGCGATCTATCTCTCGCCGCCGCAGCTGTAACTCAACCGGCGCCCGAGTCACGAGCGCACCAAGGGCATTCGCCGCTCAGGCGAGCGGGTTGGCCGCCTCGAGCAGGCCGTACGTCATCAGCTGGGTCGCGACGTCGCGCACCAGGGAATCGGCGTCGCCGGGGTCGCCGAACACCCGCACGCACTCCTTGACCAGGGTGGCCAGCTGCTGCGGCTCCTCGGTGCCGAGCCACAGCACGGCGCCCGGCCCGCGCAGGTGCACCGGCACCGCCCCCATCAGCACGACGAGCTCGTCGTCGTCCTCCAGCGCCTCGGTGAAGGGCCCGCGCACGAGCATCCCGTCGGCCGGAACCTGCGGCGCCGGACGGTGCGGGTCGTGCTGCTGGTAGGGATCGGGCGGCGGGCCGGCCGGTCGGTGGACGACGGGGGCGACCGGCAGCGGTGTGCTGTCGGCGAGGGCCTGCTCGAGCAGCGGGATCGCCTCGGTGACCTCGCGGTAGCGCAGCCTGCGCACCCCGCCGGTCGCCACCGCCAGCGAGGCCAGGGCGCTGAGCGGGTGCTCCAGGGTGGGCAGGGCGGAGGTCTGCGGGACCAGCGACAGCAGCCCCTCGACGAGCGGCACGTCCTCGAGCACCGGCGGGCCCACGTGGGTGGGGTCGCGGTCGAGCAGCACCAGCAGCCGGGCGGTCGCGTCGTCGTCGGCCACCGTGAGGCCCAGCTCGTCGGGCCCGTGCTGCTGCTTGGCGTGCGCGCTGCCGGAGTGGACGACGAACGACAACGGCTTGGGATAGGCCAGCGCGCGGTGCCGGTCGTCGAGCGCGACCGTCTCGTCGGTGAGGTAGGACATGCCGTCGCCGCACAGGTTCAGCGCCGCGGTCGTCTTGCCGGTGCCCGACTCGGCCACCAGGATCGCGAGGCTCTGCGTGGCCGCGTCGACCACGCCGGCCGCGTGCAGCATCACCCGCCGTCCCATCTGCTGCCGGATGCCGGCGTACGTCACCTGCGAGGCCAGCGCGTACTCCACCCGGTGACGTGCCTCCTCACCCTCCCCGACGTACGCCGGTGCCAGGTCGATCGTCTCCGCCGCCTCCCCGAGGGGCTGGGTGACCAGGCAGTGCGACCACTGCGCGCGCACCGTCGCCAGCAGCTCGTCGGGACAGATGACGTCGACCTCGGCCTCGAGGGCGCGAAGTCGCAGCGTCTGGGGCATGCGGCAGCTCCTGGTGCTGGGACGGGAGGAGGGGGTGCACGCTCATCGTAGGGCGGAGTCCCCCTCCACCCGGGTGGTCCAGAACGCCGGATCTGCGGGTGTTGTTCGCCCTCGGCGAAACTCCTGGACCGAGCCCGCCGCGACGGAACAGTCTCGGCACCCGTGGCGTTGTGCGCGTCGAGACCGCCGTCCCGCGGGTGGGGAGCCTCCTGTCGTTCTCATCCCGACGCAATAGCATCGGGGTGACCGGCCCCGCGGGACTCGGCACACGAGGAGAAGAACATGTTCGAACGGTTCACAGACCGCGCCCGGCGAGTGGTGGTGCTCGCCCAGGAAGAGGCGCGCATGCTCAACCACAACTACATCGGCACCGAGCACATCCTGCTCGGGCTGATCCACGAGGGTGAGGGCGTGGCCGCGAAGGCGCTCGAGAGCCTCGGCATCTCGCTGGAGTCCGTGCGCGAGCAGGTCCAGGAGATCATCGGCCAGGGTCAGCAGACCCAGCCCGGGCAGCACATCCCGTTCACGCCGCGCGCCAAGAAGGTGCTCGAGCTGTCGCTGCGCGAGGGCCTGCAGCTGGGCCACAGCTACATCGGCACCGAGCACATCCTGCTCGGCCTGATCCGCGAGGGTGAGGGCGTGGCCGCCCAGGTGCTGGTGAAGCTGGGCGCCGACCTGTCCAGCGTGCGGCAGCAGGTCATCCAGCTGCTCGCCGGATACCAGGGCAAGGAGCCGGCCGGTGCCGGCGTCGGCGGCCAGAGCACCCAGCAGGAGGGCACCCCGGCGGGGTCGCTCGTGCTCGACCAGTTCGGCCGCAACCTGACCCAGGCCGCCCGCGAGGGCAAGCTCGACCCGGTCATCATGCGCGAGAAGGAGATCGAGCGCGTGATGCAGGTGCTGAGCCGGCGCACCAAGAACAACCCGGTGCTCATCGGTGAGCCCGGCGTCGGCAAGACGGCCGTCGTCGAGGGCCTCGCGGCCGACATCGTGCGCGGCGACGTGCCCGAGACGCTCAAGGACAAGCAGCTGTACACCCTCGACCTCGGGTCGCTGGTGGCCGGCAGCCGTTACCGCGGTGACTTCGAGGAGCGCCTCAAGAAGGTGCTCAAGGAGATCCGCACCCGCGGCGACATCATCCTGTTCATCGACGAGATCCACACCCTGGTCGGCGCCGGTGCCGCCGAGGGCGCCATCGACGCCGCCTCGATCCTCAAGCCGATGCTGGCGCGGGGCGAGCTGCAGACGATCGGTGCGACGACCCTCGACGAGTACCGCAAGCACATCGAGAAGGACGCCGCCCTCGAGCGGCGCTTCCAGCCGATCCAGGTGGCCGAGCCGACGATCCCGCACGCCATCGAGATCCTCAAGGGGCTGCGCGACCGCTACGAGGCGCACCACCGGGTCACGATCACCGACGCGGCGCTGGTCGGCGCGGTCAACATGTCCGACCGCTACATCAACGACCGGCACCTGCCCGACAAGGCGATCGACCTCATCGACGAGGCGGGCGCGCGACTGCGCATCCGCCGGATGACGGCTCCGCCGGACCTGCGCGAGTTCGACGAGAAGATCGCGCACGTGCGGCGCGAGAAGGAGTCGGCGATCGACGGGCAGGACTTCGAGAAGGCCGCGTCGCTGCGCGACGACGAGAAGAAGCTGATCGACGAGAAGGCCTCCCGCGAGAAGGAGTGGAAGGCCGGCGACATCGACGTCGTGGCCGAGGTCGACGAGGAGCTCGTCGCCGAGGTCCTGGCCGCCTCCACCGGCATCCCCGTGTTCAAGCTGACCGAGGAGGAGTCCTCGCGACTGCTGCGCATGGAGGAGGAGCTGCACAAGCGCATCGTCGGCAACGACGACGCGATCAAGGCGCTCAGCCAGGCCATCCGCCGCACCCGCGCCGGTCTGAAGGACCCGCGCCGCCCCGGTGGCTCGTTCATCTTCGCCGGCCCCACCGGTGTCGGAAAGACCGAGCTGGCCAAGGCGCTCGCGGAGTTCATGTTCGGTGACGAGGACAGCCTCATCACCCTCGACATGAGCGAGTTCGCCGAGAAGCACACCGTGTCGCGGCTGTTCGGCTCACCCCGGGTACGTCGGCTACGACGAGGGCGGTCAGCTCACCGAGAAGGTGCGCCGCAAGCCGTTCTCGGTGGTGCTGTTCGACGAGGTCGAGAAGGCGCACGCCGACATCTTCAACTCGCTGCTGCAGATCCTGGAGGACGGTCGCCTGACCGACAGCCAGGGCCGGGTGGTCGACTTCAAGAACACCATCATCATCATGACCACCAACCTGGGCACGCGCGACATCGCCAAGGGCGTCTCGCTCGGCTTCACCGGTGGTGCCGACACCGGCACCGACTACGACCGGATGAAGGCCAAGGTCAACGACGAGCTGAAGCAGCACTTCCGGCCGGAGTTCCTCAACCGGGTCGACGACACCATCGTCTTCCCGCAGCTCACGCCGCAGGAGATCGTCCAGATCGTCGACCTGATGATCGCTCGCCTCGACGAGCGGCTGAAGGACAAGGACATGGCGATCGAGCTGACGCAGGCGTCCAAGGACCTGCTCGCCAAGCGTGGTTACGACCCCGCCCTGGGTGCCCGGCCGCTGCGCCGCACCATCCAGCGCGAGATCGAGGACGCGCTGTCCGAGAAGATCCTCTACGGCGAGATCGGCGCGGGCGAGATCGTGCTGGTCGACGTCGAGGGCGAGGGCAAGGAGGCGAAGTTCTCCTTCAAGGGCGAGCCGCGCGCCGAGGCCCCCGACTCGCTGGCCGCCGAGGCCGAGTCGGCCGGCGCCGGTGGCGACGGCAGCACCGACTGACCTACGACGTACGCCGTGCGGCCCCGTCCCCTCTCGAGGGGCGGGGCCGCTCGCACATCCGACGGCCCTCGGCCCGGCGCGGATACGGTGGGCGCGTGCAGCCACCGAACCGCCGTGACCGAACCCTCCGCGCCGCGATCGCCGCAGCCGTGTGCGGTGGGTTGCTGCTGGCGGGGTGCACGTCCGACGCCGGATCCGCAGACGACGCAACCGGATCCGGCAGCTCCAGCAGCGCCGGCGGCGACCGGGGCGGCAGCGACGGCGCGGGCGCCACGAGCAGCTCCGCCGCGCCGGCGGCCACGACCCCACCGACGTACGCCGGTCAGGCCGGCGCCTTCGACGCCGGGGTCGCGAAGCGGCTGGGTCGGTCCACCGTGCCCGACGCCGAGGTCGCCGGACCGACCGGGACGACCGGCACCTGGAAGGGCACCCGGATCGGTGTCGTGGCCAGCGGCGACGACGCGACCCTGGTCGTGCGCGACGGCAGCGCGTGGCGGATCGTCGGCGGCTGGTGGCCCTCGAAGGACCTGCCGGGGCCCTACCTCGGTGGCAGGCAGCACGTGCTGGTGCTCGGGTCGGACGCGCGCCAGGGCCAGTCGATCGAGCGGAGCCGCGCCGACACCATCCAGCTGGTCGGGCTCGACGGCCGCGGGGGCGGCGGCATCCTCGGGATCCCGCGCGACTCGTATCTGCCGCTGTCGACGGGCGGGTCGGGCAAGGTCAACGGCGCGATGCCCAGGGGCGGCCCGGCCGCGATGCGCCAGACGCTCGCCGACGCGACCGACCTGCCGATCAAGGGCTGGATGCTGACCGACTTCGTCGGCTTCCAGCGTGCGGTGCAGGCGCTCGGCGGCATCCCGATCACGCTGCCGCGACCGGTCGGTGACCTCGAGGCCGGGGAGCAGACGCTCGACGGCAAGCAGGCGCTGTTCCTCGCGCGCGAGCGAAAGTCGTTGCCGCGCGGCGACTTCGACCGTTCGAGCAACCAGGGGCTGCTGCTCATGGCGGGCCTCACCCAGCTGCGCACCAAGGGGGTCACCGAGCTGCCGAAGATCCTCAGCACGATCGACCCGCACGTGAAGACCAGCCTCACCCCCGAGCAGGTGCTGACGTTCGTGGGCTCGGCCTACGCCGTCAACCCCAGCCGGGTCGGGCGCGAGGTGGCGTCGGGCTCGCCGGCCACCATCGGTGGCGCGTCGGTGGTGCGGCTGTCGCCGGAGGCGAAGCAGACGTTCGAGAGGTTCGCCGATGGCAACCTCTGACGGGCCGGTCGCCGGCCCGGCCTCGCCGGCGGTCCGGCGCGCCCGGGCCGGCGACATCCGCCCCATCCGCGAGCTGGTCGCGCCCTATGTCGCCGAGCGGGCGATCGTGCCGAAGCCGGCCGTGGCCTACTACGAGTCGGTGCAGGAGTTCCGGGTCGTCGAGATCGACGGGCGGCTCGTCGGGTGCGGCGCGGTGCACGTCATGTGGGACGACGTCGCCGAGATCCGCACCGTCGCGGTCGACCCGACCGTCAAGGGTCGCGGCGTCGGCACGCTGCTGCTGCGCACCCTCGTCGACGACGCCCGCGAGCTCGGGGTGTCGCGGCTGTTCTGCCTGACCTTCGAGGTCGGATTCTTCGCCGCGCACGGCTTCCGCGAGATCGAGGGCCAGGTCGTCGCGCCGGACGTCTACGCCGAGCTGCTGCAGTCGTACGACGAGGGCGTGGCGGAGTTCCTCGACCTCGACCGGATCAAGCCCAACACCCTCGGCAACACCCGAATGCTGTTGCAGCTGTAGCTCCCGCGGCAGATGAAGATTCCCTCATCGCCGCTTCATCGTCGCCTCATCCCGCTCCTGCACACTCGTGCCCGTGATGCTGCGACGACTCGCCCTGCTCGGCGCCTGCCTGATGGTGCCGGTGCTGCTGGCGCTGGCCAGCCAGGCCCTCGCGAGCCGCCCCGGACCGCCCGAGCCGCCGCCCGCCGCGCCCGTGCGCCTGCCTGCCCCGAGCACGCCCGCGCCCAGCCCGACCCCGAGCACGCCCGCGCCCAGCCCGACCCCGAGCCCGTCCTCGACCCCGCCGTCGAGCTCGTCCGGCGCGCCGGCACCGTCCACGTCCGCACCGTCCGCGACGTCCTCGCCCGCCGGGCGACCGGGCAGCACGTCGACCCCGACCGGCGCCTCGCCACGCCCGGGGCCGCGCCCGAGCGAGACGTCCCGCCCGCCGCGCCAGACCCCCGCGCCCGCACGGCCCACGGTGCGCGACCCCGGCGGATCGGTCAGCACGCACACGGTTGCGCCGCGGCCGCCGGCGGGCGACGACGACCGCGACGACGCGCCCGACGACGATGACGACGACGACGACGGCGGGGACGATGACTGAGCCGGCGCAGGCGGCCCGGCAGGGCAGCCGGGTCACCGCCCGGTGGCGCATCGTCGCGTGGCTCATGCTGGCGCTGGTCATCGCCATGACCGCGCTGATCGTCACCGTGCGCAGCGCGATGATCGCCGAGGTCGGCCGCAACCTCAACGCCGATGTCGTGCAGGAGAACCAGGAGTTCCGCACGTTCGCCGGCGAGGGCCGAAACCCCGAGACGGCAAGGCCGTTCACCGACGTGTCGTCGATGTTCGAGGTGATGCTGCGCCGGCAGCGCGCTGCCGAGGGCGAGATGCTCGTGGGATATGTCCCGGCGCGCCAGCAGGCGCTGACCGTGGAGGGCGTACGCACGCCGAGCCTCGCCGAGGCCGGTCTCGAGCCCGGCTCGAGCGAGTTCGGCCGGCTGCTCACCGGCCCGCGCAGCGGGATCGTCGAGACCCGCGGGGGCGACGCGCGGTTCGTGCGCGACGAGGTCACGCTCGGTGGGGAGCGCGGCGTCTTCCTGGTGCTGGCCTTCGAGCGGCACCACCTGCAGGAGGTCGACAGCACGGTGCGCCTGATGGTCGGCGTGGCCGCGGGGGCGCTGCTGCTGGCGGCCGCGATCGCCTGGCTCGCCGCGGGGCAGATCCTGCGCCCGGTGCGGTCGGTGCGCCGGGCCGCGGCCGAGATCACCGAGCGCGACCTCACCCGCCGCATCCCCGTGCAGGGCAACGACGACATCGCCGAGCTGGCCGTGACGTTCAACGGGATGCTGGACCGGCTCGAGGCGGCGTTCGCCGCCGAGCAGCGGTTCGTCGACGACGCCGCGCACGAGCTGCGCACGCCCATCACGATCATCCGCGGGCACCTGGAGACGATGAGCGACGACCCGGCCGAGCGCGCGGCCACGACCACCCTCGTGCTCAACGAGCTGAGCCGGATGAGCCGGATCGTGAGCGACCTGCTCGCGCTCGCCAAGGCCGAGCGGCCCGACTTCATCCACCTCGCCGAGCCGGTCGACATGGCCGAGCTCACCCTCGACATCGACGCGAAGATGCAGGCCCTCGGGCCGCGCCGGTGGACCCTCGCCGAGGTCGCCGACGGCCCCGCGGTCGTCGACGCGCAGCGGGTCACCCAGGCCGTGCTGCAGCTCGCCCAGAACGCGGTCGAGCACACCGGCGACGGCGACCTGATCGAGCTGGCCTCGCGCTTCGTGCGCGACCCCGAGCTCGGGGACGCGGTCGCCATCACGGTGCGCGACGACGGGCCGGGGGTGGCCGCCGAGGACGCCGAGCTGATCTTCGACCGGTTCGCCCGCGGCGCGGGCCAGTCCGCCTCCGGTGCGCGCTCGCGCGCCGGCGCCGGGCTCGGCCTCGCGATCGTGCGCGCCATCGCCGAGGGCACCGCGGCTCGGTGACCCTGGAGAGCCGCCCCGGCGCCGGGTCGACGTTCGGGCTGCTGCTGCCGGTCGGCGAGGTGCCCGCGACGCGCGACGCGGACGAGCTGGAGCTGTTCGAGGAGATCGACGACGACCGCGAGCCCGCGGAGGCGCACCGATGACCCACATCCTGATCGCCGAGGACGAGCAGCGCATCGTCACCTTCCTGGAGAAGGGCTGCGCGCCGCCGGATACCTGACCACCGCCGTCGACAGCGGACGTACGGCCCTGCTGCTGGCCCGCTCCGGCTCGTTCGACCTGGTGCTGCTCGACCTCGGGCTGCCCGAGCTCGACGGCGGCGAGGTGCTGCAGCGGCTGCGCGACGAGGGCAGCCGGGTGCCGGTGATCGTGCTGACCGCCCGCGACACCGTGCAGGACACCGTCGCGAGCCTCGAGGGCGGCGCCGACGACTACATGGCCAAGCCGTTCCAGTTCGCCGAGCTGCTCGCGCGGATCCGGCTACGGCTGCAGCCGGTCGAGTCCGAGCCGGGCAACCGCCTCGTGGTCGAGGCCGCCGGCATGAGCCTGGACCTGCGCTCGCGGCGGGTGCTGGTCGACGGGGTCGCGACCGACCTCACCGCGCGCGAGTTCGCGCTGCTCGAGGTCTTCCTGCGCCACCCCGACCAGGTGCTCTCGCGCGAGCAGCTGCTCGGCCAGGTCTGGGAGGCCCACGTCGACCCCGCCTCCAACGTCGTCGACGTGTTCGTGCGGGCGCTGCGGCGCAAGATCGGGCCGGAGCGCATCGAGACCGTGCGCGGCGCGGGGTATCGGCTGCGGGCGCAGCCGTGAGCGCGCCCGTCCTGCACCGCACCCGACCCGAGCCGGCGCCCGCCGCGCCGGAACCGGGCCCCGGGCGCCCCTCGTGGCTGCGGCCGCGCCTGGTCGTCGGCGGGGTGGCGCTGGCGCTGCTCGTGCTGCGGCTGCTGACCCTGCCGGTCGGCAGCGGCCCCGGCGACCTCACCACCGACGGCCGCGCGACGCTGGTGATCTTCGCCGTCGCGGTCGTGGCGTGGGCGTTCACCCCCGTCGACGACACGTATGTCGCGCTCGGCGCGGGCACCGCGCTGGTGCTGCTCGGGGTCATGCCGACCGAGCGGTTCTTCGCCACGCTCGGCGACGACGTCGTCTGGCTGCTGGTCGCCGCGTGCGTCATCGCGGTGGCGGTGACCGCGTCCGGCCTCGCGCAGCGCGCGTCGGCCTGGCTCGTCAGCGGGGCGGGGAGCCCGCGGCAGCTGGTTCACCTGGTCACCGCCGCGCTGGTGATCACCGCGTTCGCCGTGCCGAGCACCTCGGGCCGGGCGGCCCTCGCGCTCCCGGTCTTCCTGGCACTGCGCGGCGTGCTGCGCGAGAGCCACCCCGGCTCGTGCGGGTGCTCGCGCTGACCTTCCCGACCGTCATCCTGCTCTCGGCCGTCGGGTCGCTCATCGGCGCCGGCGCGCACCTGGTGACCTCGATGATCGTCGAGTCGGCGGTCGGCACCGGCTTCGACTTCTCCCGCTGGCTGTTGCTCGGCCTGCCGCTGGCGCTGGTCAGCTCACACCTCGCCGCCGAGCTGGTGCTGCTGCTGTTCAGCCGCCGCGAGGACCGTCGCGTGCCGCTGCGGGTGCGCGTCGCCGACCTGGAGGAGCGGCCCGGCCAGCTCACCGGGGCGCTGTCGGTCGCCGAGGGGCGGGCGGCGCTGCTGCTGGCCGTCACCGTCGTGCTCTGGTGCACCGAGGACCTGCACGGCGTGCACCCGGCGATCATCGCGCTCGGCGCCGCGCTGGTCGCGACCTCCCCGCGGTACGGCGTCGTCCGCCTCAAGGACGCCCTGCCCCAGGTGCCGTGGTCGCTGCTGCTGTTCATGGCCGCGACCCTCGCGCTCGGCAACGCGCTGCTCGACTCCGGCGCCGCCCGTTACCTCGCCGACGGACTCTTCGGGGTGCTCGGCGTGCGCACCCCGGCCCGTTCGTCGTCGTGGTGGTGCTCGTCTCGACCGCCGCGCACCTGCTGATCCAGTCGCGCTCGGCGCGCTCCGCGGTGATCGTGCCGATCGTCGTCGCGCTCGCGCCCGGCGTCGGCGCCGACGTGGCCGCGGTGGCCTTCGCCTCGACCGCGGCCGCCGGCTTCTGCCACACCCTGCCCGCGTCGGCGAAGCCGGTCGCGATGTTCGCCCGCATCGAGGACGTCGAGACCTACTCCGCCGCCGACCTGCGCCGGCTGTCGCTGTGGCTCGCGCCGCTGCACGTGGCCCTGGTGCTGGTCTTCGCCTTCTTCGTCTGGCCGCACCTCGGCCTCCCGCTCACCTGACCCACCCGCACCCCGTCACACCGGAGGAACCGTCATGACCGTCCGAGTCCCGCACCGCGTCGTCATCGCCCCGAGCGGATTCAAGGAGTCCCTCGACGCCGAGCAGGTGGCCGACGCCATCGCCGCCGGAGTACGCCGGGCGCTCCCGGGCGCCGTCGTGTTCACCGCCCCCGTGGTCGACGGCGGTGAGGGGTCGGCCCGCACGCTGGCCTCCGCCACCGGCGGGCGCGTGGTCGACCGCCGCGTGACCGGCCCCGTCGGGGAGCCCGTCGAGTCGCACTTCGCGATGCTCGGACGCACCCCCGTCGCCACGGCCCTGGTCGAGATGGCAGCAGCCGCCGGGCTGCGCCACGTCCCGGTGGACCGGCGCGACCCGACCCGCACGACGACGTACGGCGTGGGTGAGCTGATCCTGGCCGCGCTCGACGAGGGCGCGCGCCGGATCGTCGTCGGCTGCGGCGACTCCGGCACCAGCGACGGCGGGGCGGGTGCGCTGGTCGCCCTCGGCGCCCGCGTCCTCGACCGCGACGGCCGGCCGATCGACACCCCCGGCGGAGCGGCGCTGGCCGACGCCGCGTCGCTCGACCTCAGCGGGCTCGACCCGCGCCTGGCCGAGGTCGAGATGGTCGTCGGCTGCAACCTCACGAACGTGCTGTGCGGCCCGCGCGGCGTGGCCCGGGTCTTCGGCCCGCAGAAGGGCGCCACCGAGCAGCAGGTCGAGCAGCTGTCCGCCGCGCTCGACACCTGGGCGGGCGTGCTCGAGGCGGCGGCGAGCGAGCGGGGCGTCGGCGGGCTGGACGTGCGGCACGGCGCGGGCACCGGCGCCTCCGGCGGGCTCGGTGCGGCGCTCGCCGTCGGCTGCGGCGCCGAGCTGCGCTCGCGGTTCGAGGTGTTCCTGCACGACGACCTCGGCGCACCCGAGATCGACGCCGCCATCGCCCAGGCCGACCTGGTGATCACTGCCGAGGGGGCGGTGGACTACCAGACCCCGCGCGGCAAGGTGCCCGCCGAGGTCGCCCGCCGCGCCAAGCTGCACGGCAAGCCCGTGATGGCGCTCGCCGGCTCGATCGGCACCGGCGCGGCCGACGTGCACGACATCGGCATCGACGCCGTCGTCGGCATCATTCCGATTCCGATGGAGCTGGCCCAGGCGGTGGAGCAGGCGAGCGACCTGGTCGCCCAGGCCACCGAGCGCGCGCTGCGCCTGGTGGTGCTGGGGGCGGTGATCTCCTCGGCCGCGTGAGGCCGGGGCGAGGCGTGCATTTTGGGGTCGATATCGACCCGATGTGGCACGGATCCGGGGGTCGGGCGTGCACTTTCGGGTCGATATCGACCCTGTACGCCCGGGCCGGCCTCCGGACCTGACCACCGGCGTACGCCCGGGCCGGCCGCCGGAGTCGGCGGAGTCCGGCTGCGGCGGCCGCGCAGGCACCTACGATGACGGCACCGAGCCGGGCCCGTCGCCGGGCCGAACGGAGTCCGCGATGCGCACAGTCCTGCGAGCACAGGCGGCCGAGGCCCGTCTGGTGCTCGGCCTGTGCTGGGCGCTGCTGCTGCTCGGCGTCGGCAGCGCGTGGTCGCAGCTGGGCTCGGCCGAGGGCGAGCCGTTCGCGGGCCGGCTCGCGACCGCCCTGCTCGCGAGCGCCGGTGCGGTGCTGTTCGCCCGGCTGCAGCTGTCGGTCAGCCGTGGTGGTGCGGCGCTCGGGCGCCGTTGGCTGGCCCCGCTCGTCATGGCGACGAGCCTCGCGCCGCTGCTGTGGGGCTCGGCCAGCCCGATGCTGGTCGTCGCCTGGGCCGCGGCCCTGCTGCAGCGCGACCTGCGGCGATCGCTCGTGTCCTCTGGCCTGCTGCTGGCCGTCCTCGTCTGGGTGTTCCCGCGCTCGCGGCTGGCGGCGATGGGCACCTTCGCCGACCTGTTCTTCGAGCTGCTGCTCTACACCGTCGTCCTGGTGACCGCGACCCGGCTGGCCGTGCTGCTCGACGAGCTGCGGCTGACCCGCGAGGTGCTCGCTCGCCGTCGGGTCGATGCCGAGCGCGAGCGGGTCGGGCGCGACCTGCACGACATCATGGGCCGCACGCTCGTCGCGGCTTCGCTGCGCAACCAGGCCGCGCTGCGCGCGCTCGGCGACCGCGACCCGGCCGGTTCCCGGGAGCTGGAGCGGCTGCACGACACCATCGGCCGCGGGCAGGCGCAGCTGCGCGAGCTCACCTCCGGGCCGGTCGTCACCCGGCTGGACGAGGAGCTGGAGACCTGCCGGATGCTGTGCGAGCGGGTCCAGATCGAGCTGGCCGTGGACGTACGTCGGGAGCCGCCGGTCGAGCAGGCCGCCCTGGTCGCGCAGGTCGTGCGCCAGAGCGTCACCGACCTGCTCGGGCACAGCCGGGCCACCAGGTGCCGCATCGTGCTCGACCGCGACGACTTCGTCACGGTGGTGACCGTGACCAACGACGGCTCGGTCCCGCGCGAGGAGCCGCCGGCTTCGCGCCCGGCCGGCCAGCTGGCCCGTGCCGTCGTCGCGGCCGGCGGCAGCATCGGCACCGAGCACGCGTCCGGAGGGCTCGCCACCCGCACCGTCCGCCTCCCGATCCGCTCCGGGGTCCCCGCGTGACGCGCCTGGGTCGCGCCCGCGCCCGGCTGGCCGACGGGGAGGGCGCCCGGCTGCTCACCTGGGTCTGGGTGCTGGCGTGGGGCGAGCACGCGATCGGCGAGGGCAGCGACGCCGTCGTGCAGCTGACGGTCGCGGCCGCTGTGCTGCTGGTCGTCGCGTGGGAGGTGACGCAGGACCGGTGGCGCAGCGGCGGCGCGTGGGCGGGCGCGCTGCTGGTGGCCGGGTCCGTGGCGCTGGGCGGCGGGGAGCACCTGCGCGAGAGCAGCTATCTGCTGGGCTGGGGAGTCGCCGTGCTCGTGCTCGCCCTGCCGGGTCGCCGCGCCGCAGCGAGCGTCACGGTGGGGGTGCTCGCCGCCGCGGCGGTGTGGGCGGGGCAGGACCCGGCGCAGCTCCCCGCGCTGCTCCTCGGCGCGGTGGCGCAGCTGCTCGTGGTCTGCCTGCTGCAGCAGCTGGTCCGCACCACCCGCCGGCTCCGCCGCTCCCAGGAGGAGCTGGCGCAGACCGAGGTCGACGGCGAGCGCGGGCGGCTGGCCGGAGAGCTCAACACCCTCATCGGACGTACGCTCGCGCAGACGGCGGCGCAGGCGTCGCGGGCGCGGACCCGGGTCGCCGCGGAAGACCCGGAGGTGCAGGGCCACCTCGCCGAGGTCGAGAGCCTCGTCGCCCGTGGGCGGGACCAGCTGGCCCGGCTCTCGTTCGAGCCGGTGGTGGACGACCTCGCGACCGAGGTGCGCTCGACCCAGACGCTGTGCACCCGCCTGGGGGTTGCGGTCAACCTCTCGGTGGACGACGTGGACGCCGCGGTGCAGCCGGCCTTAGCACTGCTCCTGCGCGAGGCGGTCACCAACATGCTCAAGCACGCGGCGCCGACGCGGTGCACGGTCGTCACGCGGCAGGAGGAGGGGTGGCGCTGCTCAGCATCACCAACGACGGGGTCCCGGCCGGCCCGGCCCCGGCCCGTGACAGGTCGGGGAGCGGCCAGGCGCGCTGGCGCAGCCAGCTGGACCCGCTCGGCGGCACCCTCGAGGCCGGGCCGCTTCCGGGCGGGCGCTATCGCGTGCTGGCCCGGGTCCCGCTGCCGGTGCTGGTGCCGGTGCCGGTGCCGGAGGATGGCCGGGACACCCGCCTGCGAAGGAGCGCCCATGCCTGAACCGTTGCGGTTGCTGATCGCCGAGGACGTCGACCTCGTGGGGGAGGCGTTCGAGGCGCTGCTGGCGGCCGAGGCGGGGATCGAGGTCGTGGCTCGGGTGACGCGCGGCGACCAGGTGCTGCGCGCGGCGCAGGCGCACCGGCCCGACGTCGCCCTGCTCGACATCGACATGCCGGGCAAGACCGGGATCCAGGCGTGCGCCGAGCTGACCGCGGCACTGCCGGAGTGCAAGGTCATGCTGCTGACCGCCCTGCCCGGTAGCGGTCACCTGCCGCGCGCGCTCGACGCCGGCGCCTCCGGCTATCTCGTGAAGTCGATGACGGCCCGGCAGCTGATCGACGGCATCCGGTCCGTGGCGGCCGGGGGCACCGTGATCGACCCTGCGCTGGCCGCCGACGCGCTGCGCGCCGGCCCCAACCCGCTCACCGACCGCGAGCGCGAGATCCTGCGCCTCGTCGACCAGGGGTGTCGACCAGCCACATCGCCGAGGAGCTGTTCCTGTCCACCGGCACGGTGCGCAACTACCTGTCCAACGCCATGACCAAGCTCGACGCGGTGAGCCGCATCGAGGCGGTGCGCACGGCCCGGCAGCGCGGCCTGCTGTGACCGGGGCCTGCGCGAGAGCGGCGGCGGAGGCGGTCTCCGACTAGTCGTTCTCGACGTCGCGCTCACCTGCGAGGGCGACGACCAGCCAGGCGAGCGCGACCACGATCCCGCCCGCGATGGCGACCGTCTGCCGGTTGCCCTCGACGAGCGCGACCGCCCCGCCGTAGACGGCCGAGACGGCGATGGCGATGAAGATCAGCATTCTGCGGTCCATGCCGCCGAGCGTGCCGCCGACGAGCTGCCCCCACCACCGTCGTACGGCAACGCGTGACCGGCGCAGTCGGATCCGGTGACGACCACCACGCGAGCGCGATGACACGTGTCACCCAGCCGGACCCCCGGTGTCTGTCGCCCGTCCGCGCCAGGGTGATCCGGAGTAGAGCCGGCGCACGACGTCCTCGATGTCGGGCTCCTCGATCGACAGGTCGCGCACGTCGGCGCGCGCCGACACCGCGGCGAGCACCCGGGCGGCGGTCGTCTGCTCGGCGTCGAAGGCGAGGCGCTGCTGCAGCCCCTGCGCCTCGCTGGCCAGGTGCTGCGTGCCGGGGATGCCGGTGAGGTCCTCGCCTGGCTCGGCGAGGTCGACCACCAGCACGCGCTGCGCACCCACCTTCGCCGACAGGCCGGGGAGCGTCCCGTCGTACGCCAGTCGCCCGTGGTCGACGACCAGCACCCGGTCGCAGAGCCGCTCGATATCGCCCATGTCGTGGGTCGTGAGCAGCAGCGTGGTGCCGTGCTCGCGCCGCTCCTCGACGAGGAACTCGCGCAGTCGTTGCTTGCTCAGCACGTCCAGCCCGATGGTCGGCTCGTCGAGGATCACCAGGCGGGGGAGTGCAGCAGCGCGGCGGCCACCTCGGCGCGCATGCGCTGCCCGAGCGACAGCTGGCGCACCGGGGTCGCGAGGAACTCGCCCATCTCGAGCCGGTCGACGAGCTCGTCGGTGCGGGCGCGCTCGCGCGCGGCGTCGAGGCCGTGGATGGCGGCGAGGATCCCGAACGACTCGCGCACCGGCAGGTCCCACCACAGCTGGGAGCGCTGCCCGAACACCACGCCCACCTCGCGCGCGAGCCGGCGGCGGTCCTCGACCGGGCGCAGGCCGCAGGTGCGCACCTCGCCCGACGTCGGCACGAGGATGCCGGTGAGCATCTTGATGGTCGTGGACTTGCCGGCCCCGTTGGCGCCGATGTAGCCCACCGCCGACCCCGCCCCGACCGTGAAGGTCATCGCGTCGACCGCGCGAATCTGCTTGCGGCGCAAGCCGTCCCGCACGCGGAAGTCGCGGGTGAGGTCGCGCGTCTCGATGATGGGGTCTCGGTCTCGGTCTCGGTCTCGATACGCGGCTCGTTCCTCGCCGCTACCCTTCGATACGCGCTCGTCCCTCGCGCTACTCAGGGCATCGCTCGACCGGCTTGATCCGCTCGACCGGCTTGGTCCGCTCATCCGCCGCCTCCTTGGTAGTGCCGGACCCCCACGCGCCAGAAGAGCAGCGCCATCGCCCAGGCCCACAGTGCCGCGACCGGGGTGAACCAGGCGAGCCAGGTCGGCAGCAGGTCCGGGCCGGGGAGGCCCAGCAGGTGCAGCGCCGGGAGGTAGGCCGTGAAGGCCATGGGGAAGAAGAAGCCGAACAGCACGGTGAGCGGCCGGCCCCAGACCGAGGCGGGCTGCGTCGCGGCGTAGCGACCGCCGTACACGAACGCGTTGGTCATCTCCGCGCCGTTGATCAGGAAGAACTGCGCCCCCGCCGCCCAGACGAACATCGCGGCGAAGATCGCGATGCCCGACACCAGCGAGATCCCGAGCAGCGCCACGGCCGACACCGACCAGGCGATGTCGTTGACGGCGAGGCCGATGACCAGGCAGACGAGACCGACGGCGGCGCGGGTGAGCCGGCGCAGGCTGATGTCGCTCGTGATCAGCTGCAGCAGCAGCGGTTGCGGCCGCAGGTAGAACACGTCGAGCGTGCCGGCGCGGACGTACGTCGGCAGGTTGTCGCAGTGGCCCACCACCATGTCGGCGAGCGAGAAGCACAGGTCGGCCAGCCCGAAGACCAGCAGGATCTGGGTGAAGCTGACGCCGCCGAGCGTCCCGACGCTGTGGAACAGCACCCACACCTCGGCCAGCTCGATGAACCCCACGAGCAACGAGCTCAGCAGGTCGATGCGGAAGTTCAGCCGGTACGCCCGCTGCGACCTCATCCGCGACGCCAGCACCGCGCGGTAGGCCCGCAGGTCGACCTTGCGCGCCGAACCCGTTGCGAGAGAGGAAGATTCAGCCACCCTGCACCTCCAGCTTGCGGCGCCCGGCGCGGGTGGTGAGGTGCCCGGCGGCCCAGGCGGCGGCGAGCCAGGCCAGCTGCGCGGCGAACAGCCCGAGCGACGCGAGGCCGGTCACGCGGCCGGAGAGGATGTCGATCGGATACATCATCATCGACGGGAACGGGGTGGCCTGCGCGACCACCTGCAGCCACGTCGGGAAGATCGCGATCGGCACGAACAGCCCGGCGAGGAAGCCCGAGACGACCATGTAGAGCACCTGGATGCCCCGTGTCTCGACGAGCCAGAAGCCGGTCGTCGCCACGAGGTAGACCACGGTCGCGCCGAGGGTGATGCCGACGAGCAGGCTGGCGGCGCCGAGGACGTACGCCCCGGGCGAGTCGGGCATGGCCATCCCGACCACGAGCGCCCCGATCAAGACGCTCGGGATCCCGCGCGGCACGAGCGACCAGAGCGAGCGGCCGACCTCCTGCACGATCGCGGCGGCCTGCACGTCGAGCGGGCGGATGAAGTCGATGGCGACGCTGCCGTCCTTGATGCGGGTCGCGAGGTCGCTGCGGCCGTGCAGGTTGATCGCGCCGAGCAGCCCCTGCGACAGCCAGATGTAGGTGCTCATCGTGGCGAGGTCGTAGCCGTTCAGCTCGCCGCCGGCCGCGCGCACGGTCGCGAACAGCATGGCGACCTTGAGGAACCCGAAGGTGACGTTGGCGACCAGCCCGCCGAGCGCGGCGAGGCGATAGGTGGCGCCCTCCCGGACGCCCGCGACGAGCAGCCGGAGGTAGGGGCGCGGTCGCGGGGGCACAAGCGCAGGAACTTACCGCCGCACCCGCCGGCGGACAAGGGGTCCTAGGCTGGGCCGATGGATTCCGCAGCGCCGCAGAGCATCATCGTCATGGGGGTCTCCGGCTCCGGCAAGACCACCGTGGCCCAGGGGGTCGCCAAGGCCACCGGCTTCCGCTTCGCCGAGGGCGACGACTTCCACAGCCAGGCCAACCGCGACAAGATGGCCAGCGGCCACCCGCTCACCGACGAGGACCGGTGGCCGTGGCTGCGCACGATCGGCGAGTGGATCAGCGAGCGCACCGCCGCGGGCGAGTCGACCGTGGTCACCTGCTCGGCGCTGAAGCGCACCTACCGCGACCTGCTCCGCGAGGGGCGGCCCGAGGTGAGCTTCTGCCACGTCGATGTCGACATCGAGGAGCTGCAGCAGCGGGTCGCGAACCGCAAGGGGCACTACATGCCGGCGTCGCTGCTGCAGAGCCAGCTCGACACCCTCGAGCCGCTCGACGACGACGAGCCGGGCGTGACGGTGCTGACCTCGGGCGACCCCGACCAGGTGCTGCAGCAGGTGCTCACCGCGCTCGACCTGCCCGCGGAAGGCTGAACTCCGCCTCGCCCACCGGCTCCACGAGCCCGTCGGCGACCAGCCCGTCGAGGCAGCGCTCGCGCTGCACCTCGTCGTCCCAGACCTCGCGCAGCCGGTCGTGCGGCACCGGGCCGTCCGACTCGCGCAGCACCTGCAGCAGGCGTCCGCGCACCTGACGGTCGGTCCCGGCCCACGCCTGACCTCGCCGCGCCGGCCCGACGTACGCCGGTCGCCCGTTCGCGACCCACGCGCAGCTGCTCTCGACGGGGCAGTCGGAGCAGCGCGGCGCTCGGGCGGTGCACACCAGCGCCCCCAGCTCCATGACCGCGACGTTCCAGACCTTTGCGTCTGAGTCCGAATGAGGAGAAGGGATTCCGCGACCTGGCGCTCCGCGGTGGTCAGGGTCGGGGCGGCGTGCTGCGCCCCGGTCACGAGCCGCGCCTCGACCCGCCGCACGTTGGTGTCGACCACCGCGACGCGGCGGCCGAACGCGAACGCCGCGACCGCGGCGGCGGTGTACTCGCCGACCCCCGGCAGCTCGCGCAGCTCAGCCACCGTGCCCGGCACCCGGCCGTCGTGCCGCTCGGCGATCGCCGTCGCCGCCGCGTGCAGCCGCAGCGCGCGCCGCGGGTATCCCAGCCGTCCCCACGCGCGCACCGCCTCGCCGGGCGCCTCCGCCGCGAGGTCGGCGGGCGTCGGCCACCGGGTGAGCCACTCCTGCCAGACCGGCAGCACCCGCACGACCGGGGTCTGCTGCAGCATGACCTCCGAGACGAGCACGCCCCACGGCGAGGCGTCGGGGCGGCGCCAGGGCAGGTCGCGCTGCTCGCGGGCGTACCACTCCAGCACGCGCCGGTGCAGCGCGTCGGCCTGCTCGGTCACACGTAGCGCTCGAGGATGCTCGTCTCGGCCAGCCGCGACAGCCCCTCGCGCACCGCGCGCGCCCGGCTCTCGCCGACGCCGTCGACCGACATGAGGTCGTCGAAGTTGGCCGCGAGCAGCTGCTGCAGCGAGTCGAAGTGGTCGACGAGCCGGTCGACGATCGCGCCGGGCAGCCGCGGCACCTTCGACAGCAGCCGGTATCCGCGCGGGCTGACCGAGGCGTCCATCGCGTCGCCCTGCGCGGGGAAGCCCATCGCGCGGGCGCCGGCGGCGGGGTCGAGCAGATCGGTGGCGGTGAGGGCGCTGATGCGCGCCATGGCCTCCTCGAGCGTGAGCGGCTCGCGCGCGGCGTGCAGGTAGTCGCGCAGCACCAGCTCGCGGTCGTTGCCGAGCCCGCCGACCAGCTCCTCCAGCTGCAGCGCCATGAGCCGGCCGTCGGTACCGAGCTCAAGGAGGTACTGCGTGATCTCGGTGTTGATCCGGCTGACCATCTCGAGCCGCTGGATGACGTTGGCGACGTCGCGCACGGTCACCAGGTCCTCGATCTCCAGCGCGGACAGGGTGCCGGTGACCTCGTTGAGCCGGGCCTTGTAGCGCTCCAGCGTCTGCAGCGCCTGACCCGCGCGCGACAGCACCGCGTTGGAGCCCTCGAGCACGTGCCGCAGCTGCCCGACGTAGAGCGCGACGATGCGCATCGACTGGCTCACCGAGATCACCGGGTATCCGGTCTGCTTGGCCACCCGCTCGGCCGTGCGGTGGCGGGTGCCGGACTCGCGCGTCTCGATGTGCGGGTCGGGCACCAGCTGGGTCGCCGCGCGCATGATGCGGGTCGCCTCGCGGTCGAGCACGATCGCGCCGTCCATCTTGGCCAGCTCGCGCAGCCGCGTCGCGGAGAACTCGATGTCGAGCGGGAACCCGCCGGTGCTGATCTCCTCGACCTCCCGGTCGTGCCCCAGCACGATCAGCGCGCCGGTGCGCCCGCGCAGGATGCGTTCGAGCGCGTCGCGCAGCTCGGTGCCGGGGGCGACAGCGGCGAGAGTCTCGCTGAGCACCCACTCGTCGGATCGCTCCACGGAGTGTCCTTGCCAGGGTCGGGGGAGGCGGTCGCGGTGAGTCTAACGACGGGTCGTCGCCGGGCTGGGAGTCCTGCCCAGCTCCCGGTCGACCGCGTCGCGCAGGTCG
This sequence comes from Barrientosiimonas endolithica, assembly GCF_030296655.1. Taxonomy (NCBI): domain Bacteria; kingdom Bacillati; phylum Actinomycetota; class Actinomycetes; order Micrococcales; family Dermacoccaceae; genus Barrientosiimonas; species Barrientosiimonas endolithica. The sequence goes on from NZ_AP027735.1 coordinate 333,344, forward strand.
GGCAGCCGCGCGAACAGCGCGTCGCCGGGGCAGGCGGTCTGCTCGTAGTCGCGGTGCCCGTCGATGGCGTCGGCCGCGAGGTCGTACGACCGGCACAGCCAGGTGCACAGGCTCACCAGCGCGCCCCACTGGGCGCTCGTCGGCAGCGCCGCGGTGAAGGTGCCCTGGGTCTCGATGCCCAGGGCCGTGCGGTTCTGGCTGGCGCTGTGCGCGCCGAACGGGAACTCGCCGTCGCGGGCGCGCACCGCGTCGAGGGTGCCGTGCCGGCCCTCCAGCAGGAAGCCGCCGCGGCTGACCGTGAAGTGCTGGCCGGTGTCGCCCCAGCCGTTGGCCAGGTGCCAGCGCTGGATCTGCCGGGCGATGTCGTACGCACTCTGCCGGCTGGTGTCCGCCACGTTGGCCGACGCGGTGTGGTGGATCAGGACCGTGCGCGGCGGGCCGACGAGCCGCGCGCGGCGGCGCGGCTCCTGCGCACCCCACGCCTGGGTGCCGATCACTTCCGGGCCCGGCACCGGCTCGGCGCTGGAGCGGGAGCAGCCCAGCAGGCCCACGCCGAGCAGCCCGGCGGCGCCGCCGAGGACGGCGCGGCGGGCGGGGCGAGACGGCACGGGCGAGGCTCCTGGTGCAGAGGGAGGGCCCAGCACAGCAGAGCCGGCTGTGCGGCCGCTGTGCCGACCCGGGGAAATTCGGGCGGCCGCTCGGGCGGGTTGCCCCCGCACTTGCTCCTAGGTTTGGACTCGGACAGGGAACGGTCGACCGCATCCCGGGGGAGCGATGAGCGACGACTTCGGTGCGACGCTGCGTGGGCTACGGCTCGCGTGCGGCCTCACGCAGGAGCAGCTGGCCGAGCGCTGCGGCCTGAGCGTCGAGGGCATCAGCGTGCTGGAGCGCGGCCGGCGGAAACGCCCGCGCGCCAGCACGATCGACGCCCTCGTGCGCGGGCTCGGGCTCGACGAGGACGACGCGCGGCGGATGCGCCAGGTGTGCAGCAGGCGCCGGGTCGGCGAGACCTGGACCCGCCCCGACCAGGTGCGCCCCGGGTGGGCGCTGCGCCCCGCGCAGCTGCCCGCGCCGCCGCCGCTGCACGTCGGCCGCGACGACCTGGTGCGCGCGGTGACCGACCGGCTGCGCGAGCCGGCCGGCCTGGCCCCGCAGGTGGTCGGCATCACGGGCATGGCCGGCATCGGCAAGACGTCGCTCGCGCTGCGCGTCGGTCACGCGGTGGCGCCGGACTTCCCCGACGGGCAGATCTACCTCGACCTGCGCGGCCACCACCCGGCCGGTGCGCTCGACACCCGGGCGGCGCTGGCATACCTGCTGGTGTCGCTGGGCGTGCACAGCGACGACGTGCCGCGCGACGCCGACCAGGCGGCGGCCGCCTACCGCACGCTGACCAACGGCACCCGGCTGCTTGTCGTGCTCGACGACGCCGCCGACCACGAGGGCGCCGCCGACGTCGCCCAGCTGCTGCCGGGCACGGCCGGCAACGCCGTCGTCGTGGTCTCGCGCAGCGGGCTGTCGGCCCCGACCAGCGCCTTCCACCTCGGCCGGCTCGACGACGCCTCCGCGACCGAGCTGCTGCGCCACGTGCTGGGCCGGGAGCGCACCGACCCCGACGCGGACGCGCTGCGCCGGCTGGTCGAGGGGTGCGCCGGGCTGCCGCTCGCGCTGCGCATCGTCGGCGCCCGCCTGCAGGCGCGCCCTCGTGGAGCGTCGCCGACCTCGCCGAGCGGCTGGGCGAGCACGGGCCGCTGGTCGAGCTGCACTGCGGCGGCCTGGGCGTCGAGCAGACCCTCGGCGACTGCATGCAGCAGCTGCGCAGCAGCGCGAGCCGCACCGACCGGCTCGCGGCCGAGGCGCTGCACACCATCGGGCTGCTGCCGACGTACGCCGTCTCGGTCGAGGCGATCGGCGCGGCGCACGGGTGGAGCCGGGCGCGCAGCGCGGCCGCGGTCGACCGGCTGGTCGAGGCCAACCTGGCCGAGGAGTCCGCGAGCGGGCAGTACGCCGTCCACGACCTGGTGCACGCCGTCGCCCGCAGCTGGGCCGAGTCCACGACCACACCCGCCCGGCGGCACGCGCTGCGCCTGCGCGTGCTGCGGCACTACGTCGCGCTCGCCTGGCGCAGCCGTGAGCTGTCCCGCACGCCGCCGAGCGGGATCGACCACGGCGCGCTCACCCGCCCGCTCGACCCGGACCTGGGGCCCAGCGCGTGCCTGGAGCTGGTGAGCGCCGACGCCGACCAGGTGCTGGCGCTGGCCCGGGTGGTGGCGGGGCACGGCGACGAGAGCGGGCTCGCCGTCGCCCACCTGGCGCTGGGGCTGATGACCTTCTTCGTGGCCAAGGCCGACAACCTCGGCTGGCCCGAGACCCTCGAGCTGGCCCTGGAGCACCTGCCGGACGACGCCCCCGACGAGCGGGTCTGGCTGTGGCAGGACCTGGCCCTGGCGCGCTCGGGCCGCGGTGACCACGCGGCCGCCGCGGAGGCCGCGCAGACCTCGGCGCGGCTCGCCCGGGAGCACGCACGCCCGCTCGCCGAGGCGGGGGCCGAGATCGCCGGGTCCATCGCGCTGCGCCGGCTCGGCCGGCTGCCCGACGCCGTGCAGGCCTGCATGCGCGGGCTCGCGCTGTCGCTGCAGCAGGGTGACGAGCGGGGCGCGGCCGCCGCCTGGCGCGACCTCGGACTGCTGCAGGCGGCGGTCGGGAAACGGGCCGACGGCGTGCGGTCCGAGCGTCGCTCGCTCGACCTCTACCGCCGGCTCGGCGTGCCGCGCGGCATCGCCATGACGCTCATCAACCTCGGCGTCATGCTGCGCGACGACGGTGCGCTGACCGACGCCCGGTCGCTGCTGGAGGAGGCGGTCGAGGTGAGCCGGTCGGTGGGCGACCGGGCGCTGGAGACCGAGGCGCTCGACGAGCTGGGCTACTGGCACGTCGTGGCCGGCGACCCGCGCGGCGGGATCAGCGTGCTCAGCGACGGGCTGGCCCTGGTCGACGACCGCGGCGCGGGGCAGTGGGAGGTGAGCATCCGGCGGCGGCTCGCGATGGCGCTCGACGGGCTCGGCCGGCACGACGAGGCCGACGAGCACTGGCGTACGGCCCTGCGGCGGCACGAGCAGCGGGGCGAGCGGCGCCAGGCCGCCGAGCTGCGTCAGCTCTGGGCGAGCAGGGTGTCGATGAGACGCACCGGCCCCACGCGGGCGGCGACGAGCAGGCGCACGTCGCCGGCGTGATCGTCCGGCGCCGGCGCGAACGTCTCCGGGTCGACGGCGGTGAGGTAGTCCAGGTCGACGTCGTCGGCGGCGTCGAGCACCGCCCGGCCGGCCCGGAGCATGGCGGGCACGCCGTCGGCCCGGGCCGCGGCGGCCGCCCGCAGCGCCCGGGAGAGGGTCAGGGCGACCTCGTGCTGCCGGTCGTCGAGGAAGACGTTGCGGCTGGAGCGGGCGAGCCCGTCGGCCTCGCGCACCGTCTCGATCTCGTGCACGGCCACCGGCAGGTCGAGGTCGCGGATCATCCGGCGCACCAGGAAGACCTGTTGGGCGTCCTTCTCGCCGAAGCACACGATCGTCGGCTGGGTGATGTTCAGCAGCTTGGTGACGACGGTGAGCACGCCGTCGAAGTGGCCCGGCCGGCTGGCCCCTCGAGCTCGTCGCCGAGCGGCCCGGCGTGCACCGTCGTGCTGGAGCCGCCGTCGGGATACATCTGCTCCGCGTCGGGCGCGAGCAGCAGGTCGGCCCCCAGCTCCTCCAGCAGCGCCTGATCGGCCTCCAGGGTGCGCGGGTATCGCTCGAGGTCGCTGCGCTCGCCGAACTGCAGCGGGTTGACGAAGATCGAGACCACCACCACGTCGGCCACCTCGCGCGCGTGCCGCACCAGCGCGGCGTGCCCCTCGTGCAGCGCGCCCATCGTCGGCACCAGGGCGATCTCGCGGCCGGCGCGGCGGGCGCCCTCGAGCGCCGCCCGGCACTCGGCGACGGTCGTGACGGTGTGCAGCGGCATGGTTACCTCGGGGTCGGTTGGCCTCGGACGCCGAGGGTAACCGGGGCGCGCTCAGGCCAGCAGCCGCGACCAGGTGTCGAGGCCGACCACCCCGTCGACGGTCAGACCCTGGGCGTCCTGGAACCGCTCGACCGCGGCCTGGGTGACCGAGCCGAAGATCCCGTCGACGGTGACCGACGCGCCGCGGGCCGTGAGCGCGGTCTGCACGGCGCGCACGCCCTCGCCCCGGTCGCCGTTCCGGCGGGTCAGGGCGAGCGGCGCCTCCCAGGTGAGGCGACCGACGACCCCGTCGGGGTCCAGCGACCTGCTGCTCTGGAAGGCCTTGACCGCGGCGGTCGTCGGGTCGTCGAAGACCCCGCCGGTGGGTGCCTCGTGCCCGGCCTGCCGCAGCAGCCGCTGGGCGCACGTCACGCGGAATCCGGTCGCGCCCGGCCGCAGCACCGGCCACGGCCGCTGGGTCGTCCCGCCACCGCCGCCGAGCAGCGCCGCGACGTCGGTGCGCAGCCGGGGCAGCTCGGCGAAGAACGCGTCGCCGGGGCAGTCGGTCGAGTCGAACGTGCGGTGCCCCTGGATCGCGCTGGGCGCGAGGGCGTACGTCTGGCACAGGAACGCGCACAGCCGCACCAACGACTGCCACTGGGCGGCCGGCGGCAGCGTGGAGGTGTAGGTCCCCTGGTTCTCGATGCCGAGCGCGGTCCGGTTCTGGCTCAGGCTGTGCGCGCCGAGCGGGAACTGTCGCTGCCCGCCGTCCAGCCCTTCCAGCGTGCGGTGCCGGCCCTCGAGCACGAACCCGCCGCGGCTGACCGTGAAGTGCTGGCCGGTGTCGGCCCAGCCGCGGGCGAAGTGCCATTGCTGGATCTGCCGGGCGATGTCGTACGCCGCCTGCTGGCTCACGTCCGAGACGTTCGCCGAGGCCGTGTGGTGGACGACGATCGTGCGCGGCGGCCCGACCATCGTGATGGGCTCGCGGGCGGGCTCGGCACCCCACGTCGCGGTGCCGATGATGCTGGGCCGCTCGACCGCGGCGGCGCCGGGGGCGTTGTGGGTGGCGGCCCCGGTCAGGGCCGCGGCGCCGAGGGCGCTGCCGAGCAGGGTGCGGCGGGTGATGGCGGGCATGCGGGTCTCCTTGCTGCGGGGTGGTGCCGGGCGGCCCGGAGGGCGGGCCGCCCGGCACGCTGCGCCGACCGGAGGCAGGGGGATCGGTCAGCGGTTCGGAGGGGCAGGGGGTGGTCGTGCCGAGCGTGGGCGGGTGGCCCGAGCGGCCTCAGAAGCACTGCGACGCGGACCAGGCCTTGGTCGTGCGCCAGTCGCCGTGCACGTGGTTGCTGTGCCCGGGGTAGCCCGGCCCGAAGATGCCGCCGTAGCCGGCGGAGCGGGCCTGGCGGGCCAAGGCGCACATGCTGACGCCGCTCGGCGGGGTGAAGTCGAGCGCCTTGCCGGTGAGGTGCTGGCTGCTCGACGCGCCGCCGGAGGCGGAGTTGCAAGCGCTGTCGCGGAAGCCGGAGCTGACCGGGAGCGGCTTGTCGCCGAGCTGCCGGCGCAGCGCCTGGGCCTGCCACAGGGAGCGGCGCAGGTTCTCCTTCACCGACGCGCTGCCGGTGAAGCCCTTGCCGCAGTTGTTGCTGGCCTCGGCATAGGTGAAGTTGATCGGGGTGCAGTCGGACTTGGTCAGCGAGCGCAGCTTGGCGAAGGTCTGCGAGCCGGCGATGCCGTCGTCTGCGAGGCCGTACGCCTTCTGGAAGCGGGCCACCGCCGCCTTGGTCTGGTCGCCGTAGATGCCGTCGGCGCCCATGACCTGGCCGCTCGGCACCCAGCCGGCGACCCGGATCTGCAGCTCCTTGACGCCGGAGCCGGTGGACCCCGGGCGCAGCGTGCTCGACCAGCTCTCGCAGGCCTGCGCGGCCGACGCCTGCGAGGCGCCGGTGGCGACGCCGACGCCGGTGAGGCCGGCAGCGACGAGGGAACCGGCGGCGATCAGGTGAGGGAGGGAACGTGCGGTTCGCATGAGGAACTCCTCGGTTCGGGGAGCTCCTACGCTCGCGTAGCCCTGCGGCCGGTCACCAGGGACAACGCGAATGTCCGGGTTGTCCGGGTGGGCGCGGTGGCCTCGGGCCGCAGCGCGCGCTGGGCAGCGCGCCTCAGCCGGTGCGGCTCGGCTGCGCCACGTCGACCGCGCTCGCGAGGTCGTCGACCTCGATGACGCGCATGCCGGCGGGCAGCGTCTCGTTGCCGAGCGAGCCGCGGGGGATGATCGCGCGGGTGAAGCCGATGCGGGCGGCCTCGGCGAGCCGGCGGGGGACGCCGCCGACCGCGCGCACGTCACCGGCCAGCCCCACCTCGCCGACGGCGATGCAGCCCGCGGGCAGCGGACGGCCGGAGCTGGCGCTCACCACGGCCAGCGCCATCGCCAGGTCGCTGGCCGGCTCGGCGATGCGCACGCCGCCGACCGTCGAGAGGTAGCAGTCGTGGTCGCGCAGCCTGATGCCGACGCGGCTCTCGAGGACGGCCAGCACCATCGCGGCGCGCGAGGACTCCAGGCCGCTGGTGGTGCGCCGCGCCGAACCGCCGCCGCCGGGGGCGACCAGCGCCTGCACCTCGGCCACGAGCGGGCGCCGCCCCTCGAGGGTGACGGTGACGCCGGTGCCGCTGACCGGCTGGTCGCGGCGGGTGAGGAACAGCCCGCTCGGGTCGGGGAGGCCGACGATGCCGACCTCGGACAGGTCGAAGCAGCCGACCTCGTCGGTGGGGCCGAACCGGTTCTTGACCGCGCGCACCAGCCGCAGCCGGGAGTGCCGCTCGCCCTCGAACTGCACGACGACGTCGACGAGGTGCTCGAGCACCCGCGGGCCGGCGATCGAGCCGTCCTTGGTGACGTGGCCGACGAGCAGCACCGCGATGCCGCGGGCCTTGGCGTGCTGGATGATCGAGGCCGCGACCTCGCGCACTTGCGACACGTTGCCCGGCGCGCCGTCGACCTCGGCGCTGGTGATGGTCTGCACCGAGTCGATGACGACCAGGTCGGGCTCGACCTGACCGATCTGCCCGAGCACCGTCGCCAGGTCGGTCTCGGCCGCGAGGTAGAGCGTGCGGGCGATGGCCTCGATGCGCTCGGCGCGCATGCGCACCTGGGCCGCCGACTCCTCGCCGCTGACGTAGAGCACCGACCGCGACTCGCGCGCGGCCCGGGCCGCCACGTCGAGCAGCAGGGTCGACTTGCCGATGCCGGGCTCACCGGCCACGAGCACGACCGCACCCGGCACCAGCCCGCCGCCCAGCACCCGGTCGAACTCGCCCACCCCGGTCGAGCGGGCCTCGGCCCGGGTGGCGTCGACCTCGCCGATCGGCTGCGCCGGGCGCTCGACCACCGCCGCGGGGGCGGTGCGGGCCGGGGTGACCCCGGCCTCGACGACGGTGCCCCACGCCTGGCACTCGCCGCACCGGCCCACCCACTTCACGGCGGTCCAGCCGCACTCGGTGCACTTGTACGACGGTCGGGGACTGCGGGTCTTGGCGGCCATGACGGAAACGTTAGGAGGGAGCACCGACAACGCCCCGACGACCCGCCCGGGCGCACCGCCCCGGCCCTCCCGCCGGCGAGCGCGCGCGCGAGACTGGGCGCGTGCGTACCGAGATCTCCGTGGCCGACCTCGAGCCCCGCCGGGCCTACCGCCTGCTGACCTCCACCGTGCTGCCGCGCCCCATCGCCTGGGTGTCGAGCCGGTCGGCCGACGGCGTCGACAACCTCGCGCCGCACTCGTTCTTCACCGTCGCCTCGAGCCGGCCCCCGGTCGTGCAGTTCACCTCGACCGGCGTGAAGGACACGCTGCGCAACGTGCGCGCCACCGAGGAGTTCGTCGTCAACCTCGCGCCCGAGTGGCTGCAGCGCGAGATCAACGAGACCGGCACCGACTTCCCGCCCGGCGTCAGCGAGTTCGCCGCCGTCGGCATCGAGACCGAGCAGTCGCGCACCGTCGCCCCGCCCCGCGTCGCGGGCTCGCCCGTCGCGCTGGAGTGCCGGCTGCACCAGCTCGTCGAGGTCGGCGACAGCACCCTCGTGCTCGGCGAGGTGCTGCACGTCGCCGTCGCCGAGCAGGCCATGTCGCCCGAGGACGACCTGCCGCTGCCCGAGCGCCTGGCCCCCATGGCCCGGCTCGGCCGCAACCAGTGGGCCACCCTCGGTGAGATCCGCGAGGTCCCGCGCGAGACGTACGCCCAGCGCCAGCAGCGCCTCGCCGACTGACCCCCGGCCCCACCGCCTGCCGCATTTCGTGCACCAGTGAACGATCTGAGCGGCGTTCCCCCGGGATCCCGGGCCTGTCCTCCGCATTTCGTGCACCAGTGAACGATCTGGGGTGGGTCACCCCTGGAATCCCGGGCCTGGCCTCCGCATTTCGTGCACCGGTGAACGAAATGCGGCTGGCAGCGTCGGCCACCGGCGGAGGAGAGCCCGTACGCCCGTGCAGACCTGGCAGCGAACAGAGACGTAGGCGAGACCGAGACCCGCGGGCGGGCGGGGGAGGCCCGTAGGGCCGTGGACGGGCCTGGCGGGAGGCCGAGCCTGCGAGGCCGGATGGCTGGCCCGTAGGGCCTCCCCGCCCGCCCGGGCCAGATCCCTCACCATGCCTGCGCACCGTGGCCGTCAGTGATCGAGACCCCGACAGGGACCCCCAAGCGGACCCCCGCTCGCCCCTCAGCGCGTCAGCGCTTCCTGCGGTTCTGCTTCTCCGCCGCGAGCGTCGCCGGGTGCACCAGCAGCGGCAGCAGCTTGCGGCCGCCCGGGCGGCGCGCCGCCTTCGCCTGCTCCAGGTGCGCCTCGCAGTGCTCGACCAGCACCTCGTACCCGGCGTCGCCCATCAGGTGGCGCAGCTCGCCCTCGTTGGACCGGAAGACCGGCTGGGCGCCGACGTGGGCCTCGGGGTTGCCCGAGCAGTACCAGTCGAGGTCGTGCCCGCCCGGTCCCCAGCCGCGCCGGTCGTACTCACCGATCGACACCTCCAGGTAGGACGTGTCGTCGGGCAGCTCCACGGTGCGATAGGTGCGCCGGATCGGCAGCTGCCAGCACACGTCGGGCTTCATCGTGTGCGGCTCCTCGCCGACCAGCAGCGCGTGCTGGTGCAGGGCGCAGCCGCTGCCGGCGGGGAAGCCTGGCCGGTTGTGGAAGATGCAGGCGCCGTCGACCACGCGGGTCTTGGTCTCGCCGTCCTCCTTCTCGCGCCAGCCCTTCTTGCTGTGCCCCTCGTCGTAGTACTGCCACTCGTCGGGGCCGAGCTCGGCGACGACCCGCTTGACGTTGCGCAGGTCGTCCTTGTCGCTGAAGTGCGCGCCGAGGGTGCAGCAGCCGGTGTCGGGGGCGTCGGCGTAGATCCCGCGGCAGCCGGAGCCGAAGATGCAGGTCCAGCTGGAGGTGAGCCAGGTGAGGTCGCAGCGGAACCGCTCACCCGTCTCGGCGGGGTTCTCGAACTCCACCCAGGTGCGTGGGATGTCCAGCGGCGTCTCGGTCACCTGCCGGACGATACTTCCCGGTCGGTAGCCTGGCCGACATGCGCCTAGGGGTGATCGACGTCGGCTCGAACACCGTGCACCTCCTCGTGGTCGACGCGCACCGGGGCGCGCGGCCGTTCCCGGCGTTCTCGCACAAGATCGCGCTGCGGCTGTCCGAGCACACCAAGGACGACGGCCGCATCGCCGGCGAGGGCGTCAAGCGGCTCGTGTCGTTCGTGGGGAGTGCCTCACGATCGCCGAGGACGAGGGCATCGAAGACCTGCTCGCCTTCGCCACCAGCGCGATCCGCGAGGCGCCCAACGGCGAGGCGGTGCTGCAGCAGGTGCGCGACGAGACCGGCGCCGACCTGCAGGTGCTCAGCGGCGCCGACGAGGCCCGGCTGACCTTCCTCGCCGCGCGGCGCTGGTTCGGCTGGTCCAGCGGGCGGCTGCTCTGCGTCGACATCGGCGGCGGCAGCCTCGAGCTCGCCACCGGCATCGACGAGGAGCCGGACGCCGCGATCAGCCTCCCGCTCGGGGCCGGACGCATGTCGCGCGAGCTGCCCGGCAACCCGCCCAGCCGCGACGACGTGCGCTCGCTGCGCAAGCAGGTGCGCAGCGACATCGCCCGAATCGTGAGAGACCTCAACCGTTTCGGGCCACCCGACCACGTCGTCGGCACCAGCAAGACCATCCGCTCGCTGGCGCGGGTGCTCGGGGCGGCGCCCAGCGCCGAGGGCCCGTACGTCCCCCGCCGGCTCGTGCGGTCCGAGCTGGCCGACCTCGTGCCCCGGCTCGCGACGATGACCGTCGAGGAGCGCGCGGCGCTGCCCGGGGTGTCCGCGGGGCGTGCCCACCAGCTGCTCGCCGGGGCGGTGGTCGTGGAGTCGGCGATGCACCTGCTCGACGTCGAGCAGCTCGACCTGTGCCCGTGGGCGCTGCGCGAGGGCGTGATCCTGCGGCGGCTGGACTGGCTGGAGGCCTGAGGTGCCAGACACCCCGCAGCCCCGCAAGAAGGGCACCCGTGCACGCCCCGCCAAGGCCGTGAGCCAGGCCGCGAAGCGGGTGCGTCAGGCGGCCGATCCCGTGCGCAAGACCGGCGACGTGCGCAAGCCGAAGCCCGAGCCGCTGGCCCCGCCCGAGCCGGGTCGCGCCCCCGCCCGCACCGCGCCGCGGGTCGAGCCGGAGCGGCGCGCGCTGCAGGTCCCCGACGCCAAGGTCGGGCTGTCCACCGCCTCGGTCTATCCGCGCGGCGCCGCCTCGGCGTTCGAGCTGGCCGGGCGGCTGGGCTACGACGCGGTGGAGGTCATGGTCTGGACCGAGCCGGTCAGCCAGGAGGCGGGTGCGCTGCGCGGTCTCGCCGAGCTGCACGAGGTCGAGATCTGCTCGATCCACGCCCCGACCCTGCTGCTGACGCAACGCGTCTGGGGCACCGAGCCGTGGGACAAGGTCGACCGCTCCATCGAGCTCGCCGAGGAGGTGGGGGCCTCCACGGTGGTGCTCCACCCGCCGTTCCGCTGGCAGCGCGATTACGCCCTGGAGTTCGTCGAGGGGGTGGCCGAGCGCGAGGAGCGCACCGAGGTGCGGCTGGCCGTCGAGAACATGTTCCCCTGGCGGGCCCGTGCCCGCGAGATGCAGGCCTACCTGCCGCACTGGGACCCCGTCGACGTCGACTACGACCACGTCACCCTCGACCTGTCGCACACCGCCACCGCCGGGTCCGACGCGCTCGCGATGGCCAACGCCCTCGGCGACCGCCTGACCCACGTGCACCTCGCCGACGGGAGCGGGTCGTACAAGGACGAGCACCTGGTGCCCGGCCGCGGCACCCAACCGTGCGCCGAGCTGCTGGAATCGCTTGCGGCACAAGACTTCTCGGGATCGATCGTGGTCGAGGTCGGCACCCGCCGTCTCGACGACGAGCAGCGCGAGCTCGACCTGGCCGAGGCGCTCGCGTTCGCCCGGCTGCACTTCGCCGCCCCCGCTGACCGCGGGGCGACGAACGCGCCGGGGCTCGGTTCAGTCGGTCGGCGTGGCGCTCGGCGCCGCTGAGGGGGCGTCGAGGTGCTGCCCGTCCCCGTCGGAGAGACGGTCGGGCTCGACGACGGCGTCGTGGTGGTCGACGAGCTCGGCGTCGCCGGGCTGGTCGCCGAGGTGCTGGTCGATGCGGTCGAGGGGTTCGCCGCCGGCGCGCGCTGCACGGTCGCCGGGCGGGTGCCGCAGACGAGGGTGGGCGAGCCGACGACGATGTCGTCACCGGTGGCCGAGGCGGAGGGTCGCGGGACCGACACCCGCACGGTGATCGTGTACGTCGTCGCCGCCCCCGTGGTGAAGGTGTAGACGATGCCGTCCGGCTTGGCGCTGTCGGTGTTGTGGCTCACCGACTGGGTGCCGACGCCGCTGACGGTGATGGTGGCGGTCTGCGTGTTCTGCACGTTCCACGCGACCACCGGGAACGTCATCGTGTAGGTGGTGTTCGGCGACAGGACCAGCGTGATGCTGGTCGAGACGGTCGCCGTCCCGGTGCCGGGGGCGGGGTCGCGGAACGCCCCGAACTGGGTGTCGGCGTTCATGAACCCCAGCCCGCCGGTCCCTGTGCTGGTCAGCCACCCGGTAGCGGACGCGTTTGTCCAGCTCCTCTGAAGGCGACGCTCGGCACGCTCGCGCAGGGCGAGGCCGCCTGCGCGGGCGCGGCGCCGGCAACGGCGATCGTCGGCACCGTCCAGGCGGCGGCCTTCGCGACCGTTCGTCGACGGGGGCGGACCGTGGTCGGTGTTGCTGATTCGTGCGGCACCATCGCGTGACCTCCCAGCTCGCTTGCGGTGCAACGGGTTCGGTGACCCGCGGACGCGAACCGCCAGGGTAGGCAGACGCCCCGGTCCGGCGCTGCCTCCGAAGGTGTGACCTCGACCGATAGGTTGGCGCGCGTGAACGGCCTGTTCGACGGTTACGAACCCCGGCCTGCGACGTACGACGAGATGTTCGACGGCCCGCAGGTCCGCCCGGGGTATGCCGCCGTGCGCACCCAGGTCGAGCACCTGTCCGGCGAGGAGATGCAGCGCCGGGCGGGCTATCTCAGCAGCGGCTACCTCGACCAGGGTGTCACGTTCGACATCGGCGGCGAGGAGCGGCCGTTCCCGCTCGACATCGTGCCCCGGCTGATCGACGCCGAGTCGTGGCGGGTCGTGGAAGCCGGTGTGTCGCAACGGGTTCGGGCGCTCGAGGCGTTCCTCGCCGACGTCTACGGCGAGGGTCAGGTCTATCGCGACGGGGTGATCCCGCGCCGGGTCGTCACCAGCTCGCCGCACTTCCTGCGCGCCGTGATGGGGCTGCGCCCGCCCGCCGGCGTGCGCGTGCACGTGTCGGGCATCGACCTGGTGCGCGACGCACACGGCAACTTCCGGGTGCTCGAGGACAACGTGCGCATCCCGTCGGGCGTGTCGTACGTCATGACCAACCGGCGCGCGATGAGCGCGGCCCTTCCCGAGGTCTTCCACGGCCAGCGGGTGCGGCCGGTCGCGCAGTACCCCGGGCGGCTCCTCGCCGCCCTGCGCGCCACCGCACCGAGCGGCACGGCCGACCCCACGGTGGTCGTGCTGACGCCGGGCGTCTACAACTCCGCCTACTTCGAGCACGCCCTGCTGGCCCGGCTCATGGGCGTGCGCCTCGTCGAGGGCAACGACCTGCTCGCCCGCGACGGCAAGGTGTTCGTGCGCACGACGCACGGCTTGCACCCCGTCGACGTGATCTATCGCCGCGTCGACGACGACTTCCTCGACCCGGTGCACTTCCGGCGCGACTCGGTGCTCGGCGTCCCCGGGCTGCTCAACGCCGCCCGCGCCGGCAACGTCACGATCGCCAACGCCGTCGGCAACGGCGTCGCCGACGACAAGCTCGTCTACACCTACGTGCCCGACCTGATCCGCTACTACCTCGCCCAGGAGCCGATCCTGGCCAACATCGACACCTGGCGGATGGAGGACCCGCAGCACCGCGAGGAGGTGCTGGACCGCCTCGACGAGCTGGTGCTCAAGCCGGTCGACGGCTCGGGCGGCAAGGGCATCGTCATCGGCCCGCGGGCCAGCAAGGGCGAGATCGAGCAGCTGCGCGGCCGGCTCATGGCCGACCCACGGGGCTGGATCGCCCAGCCGGTGGTGCAGCTGTCGACCGTGCCGACGTACATCGACGGGCGGATGGCCCCGCGGCACGTCGACCTGCGCCCGTTCGCGGTGCACGACGGCAGCACGGTCGACGTGCTGCCCGGCGGCCTGACCCGGGTCGCCCTCCCCGAGGGCGAGCTGATCGTCAACTCCAGCCAGGGTGGTGGCTCCAAGGACACCTGGGTGATCTCCGGCCGTACGCCCGTCGAACCTCTCGCAGCCCGCGCCGCCGAGCACGGCCCGTTCCACCCGAACGTGAAACTCGTTGCGGCACAGGGCAGCCCGGACGCAACGCAGTCGCAGTCGCAGAGCCAGACCCAGTCGGGCGGCGACGGGTCGCAGAGCCAGTCGCAGTCGCAGAGCCAGAGCGGGGGAGCGTCGTGCTGAGCCGCATCGCCGAGGCGCTGTTCTGGATCGGGCGCTACGTCGAGCGGGCCGAGTGCACCGCCCGCGCCCTCGACGTGCACCTGCAGCTGCTCATCGAGGACCCCACGATCGACCAGGCCGAGACCTGCCGCTCGCTGCTGGCCGCGATGGGCGTGCCCACCGACGGGGAGCCCGACCGCGCGGCGGTGCTGCGGCTGCTGCTGACCGACTCCTCCTCGCCGGCCTCGGTGGCCTGGGCGATCGCCTCGGCCCGCGAGAGCGCCCGCCGCTCCCGCGAGGTCGTCTCCACCGAGATGTGGGAGGCGATCAACACGACCTACAACCGGGTCAACGGCAGCCAGCTGTCGCGCTGGCACGCCGCCGACGCCTTCCGCATGGTGCGCGAGCGCTCCAACCTCGTCGCGGCCCTGTGCGACAACACGATCAGCCACGACGCGGGCTGGCACTTCCTCACCCTCGGCCGGTCGATCGAGCGGGTCGACATGACCGCCCGGCTGATCCTGGTCCGGCCCTACACCGCAGGCCCCGAGCCGGTCGGCGCCGAGGCCGCGTGGCAGGTGTCGCTGCGGCTGCTCGGCGCCCACCACGCCTTCACCCGCACCTACCGCGCGATCGAGTCCCCGCGCGCCGCGGCGGAGTTCCTGCTGCTGGACCGGCTCTTCCCGCGCTCGGCGGTCTTCGGGCTCACCCAGGCGGCCGCCTGCCTCGAGGCCCTCGACCCGCGCCAGCCGCGGCTGGGCTTCGGCGGCGACGCCGCCCGCATCGTCGGTCGCGCGCGGGCCACCCTCGAGGTGCGCACCGTCACCGACCTGCTCGACGACCTTGCCGAGGAGATGCAGGGCCTGCAGCAGGTCTGCGCCGACGCGACCGAGGCGGTCAGCGCCCGCTACTTCGAGGGAGCGGTCGCGCCCGAGTGGCTGGGAGGCACCCAATGAGCATGACGCTGCGGCTGCACCACTACACGGGCTACACCTACAAGGGCGGGGCGAGCGCGTCGTACAACGAGGCGCGCATGCAGCCGCAGTCCAACCCCGACCAGACCGTCCAGTACACCAAGGTCGAGGTCTCGCCGCACCCGTGGTCGATGACCTGGACCGACTACTGGGGCACCCTGGTCACCTCGTTCGAGGTGCACGAGCCCCACCCCGAGCTGAAGGTCGAGGCCACCTCGACGGTCACCGTCGACCGGCGCGCCGCCGAGAGCGAGCACCTCGGGTGGGACCAGATGTACGCCGACGACGTGCGCGACCGCTGGCTGGAGGTGCTGTCGGTCGACGAGCGGGTCGAGCCCGGCACCGAGCTGCGCACCGAGCTGCAGCGGCTGCGCTACGACTCCGCCGCCCCCGAGGACTTCGTCGCGCTGGTCGCCCGGCACCTCAGCGACCAGATGGAGCTGGTGCGCGGCCGCACCACCGTGCACCCGCGCAGCCAGGAGGCCTGGGCCGCGCGCTCGGCGACCGCGCAGGACCTCGCGCACCTGGCCATCGGCGCGCTGCGCGCCTTCCGCATCCCGGCCCGCTACGTCGCCGGCTACATGCTCCCCGAGCCCGACCCGCAGGTCGGCGAGACCTACCCCGGCGACCCGCACGCCTGGATCCAGTGGTGGGACGGCGCGTGGGTGCCGCTGGACCCGACCCGCTGCAGCGTGCCCGACGACCACTACGTCGAGGTGGGCGTCGGGCGCGACCACAAGGACGTCGTTCCCCTCTCCGGCATCTTCACCGGCGCCCCCGGCTCGACGATGTTCACCCGCGTCGAGATGACCCGGCTGGCCTGAGCCTGGTTGCGGCCCCCGCTCCGGACGTACGCCCTCGCTGGCCTAGCCTGAGCCCGCTCGCCTCCGCCGTCGGGCGAGCGCCGACAACGGAGTCGAAGGAGCCAACGATGGATGCCGGTGCCCTGCTCAGGAACTCGCTGCTGGCGCTGAGCCGCAACACCACGGTGCGCGACGTGATCGAGCGGGCGCCGGTGAGCCGCGACGTGGTGCGCCGGTTCGTGCCGGGGAGAGCCCGCGCGACGCCGTCACGGCCTCGGCCGAGCTGGTCGGGTCGGGCCGCCTGGTCACGATCGACTTCCTCGGCGAGGACACCCTCGAGCAGAGCCAGGCCGACGCCACGCGCGAGGCCTACCTGGTGCTGCTGCGCGAGCTGGGCGCGGCCGGTCTGAGCGACGGCGGACGGGTCGAGGTCAGCCTGAAGCTCTCCGCGCTCGGCCAGGCGCTGCCGCGCGACGGCGAGCGCATCTGCCTCGACAACGCCCGGCGCATCTGCGCCGCCGCGCAGGAGGCCGGCACCACGGTGACCCTCGACATGGAGGACCACACCACCACCGACGCCACCCTCGCGACGCTCGGCGAGCTGCGCCAGGACTTCCCGTGGGTCGGGGCGGTGCTGCAGGCGTACCTGCGTCGCACGGAGGCCGACTGCCGCGACCTGGCCACGAGCGGCAGCCGGGTGCGGCTGTGCAAGGGGGCCTACCGCGAGCCCGAGAGCGTGGCGTTCCAGGAGACCGTCGAGGTCGACACGTCCTACGTGCGCTGCGCCCGGATCCTGCTGGAGGGGCAGGGCTACCCGATGCTCGCCACGCACGACCCGCAGATCATCGAGGTCGTCCAGTCCGTGGTCGAGGGTGCGGGGCGCGCGCCGGACAGCTACGAATGGCAGATGCTGTACGGCATCCGCCCGCTGGAGCAGCAGCGGATCGCCGACGCGGGGCAGCAGCTGCGCGTCTACCTGCCCTACGGGCAGGAGTGGTACGGCTATCTCATGCGCAGGATGGCCGAGCGTCCGGCGAACACGATGTTCTTCCTGCGCGCCCTGGCCACGAAGAAGTAGTCCCCGGGCCCCGGCCCCGACGCACCGCACGAGGAGATCGAGATGGACCAGACCGCCGAGCGATCCCACGAGTCCCGCCGCGAGCCGGTGGCGATCATCGGTGCCGGGGTCATGGGCGAGACGCTGGTCTCGGGCCTGCTGCGCTCGGGCCGCACCCCCGAGCAGCTGCTGGTCAGCGACCGCAGCGCCGAGCGGCTCGCCGCCCTGAGCAAGCAGTACGCCGTCCAGGTCCTGTCCGTGGCCGACGCCGTGCCGCAGGTGACCACCGTCGTGCTGGCGGTGAAGCCGCAGGACATGGGGGCGGTGCTGGAGACGATCCGGCCGCACCTGCAGCCCGGCACGCTGGTGGTCTCGATCGCTGCCGGCATCACCACCGCCTTCCTCGAGGAGCGGCTGCCCGAGGGCACCCCGGTGGCCCGGGTCATGCCCAACACTCCCGCGCTGGTCGACGAGGGGATGGCCGCGATCAGCGGCGGCACGCACTGCGAGGCCCACCACATGTGGGTGGCCCAGGACCTGATGCGCTCGTGCGGCAAGGTCGTGACGGTGCCCGAGGAGCACCAGGACGCGGTGACGGCGATCAGCGGCAGCGGACCGGCGTACATCTTCTACGTCGTCGAGGCGATGATCGAGGCGGGCGTGCTGCTCGGGCTGCCGCGCGGGACCTCCACCGAGCTCGTGGTCCAGACGCTCTACGGCGCGGCCACCATGCTGAAGGAGACCGGCGAGCACCCGACCGTGCTGCGCGAGCGGGTCTCCAGCCCCGGCGGCACCACGATGTCGGCGCTGCGCGAGCTGGACGACCACAAGGTGCGGGCGGCCTTCCTCACCGCGATGGAGGCGGCCGCGCGGCGCTCCGCCGAGCTCGCCTCGGGGCAGGCCTGAGCCGCGCCTTCTAGCACACGCGGTCGGTGCTGACCGGGTGCTGGCCTCCCCACCCGGGGGCAGGGGGCTCGTGGGACAGTTGTCGCATGACGGCGATCACGGTGCGCGTCCTCGGGGACGACGATTGGCAGATCTACCGCGACATCCGCCTGGCAGCGCTGGAGGAGTCTCCCGACGCCTTCGCAGCCTCCAGGGAGCAGGAGCAGAGCTTCGACGAAGACTTCTGGCGGCAGCGCATGGGGCGATCCCGTCGACTGGTCGCCGAGCGCGACAGCAAGCCGGTCGGTGTGGTGTCGGTCGGTGACGTGATCGACACCGAGGACGTCGACGAGGACGGCGACGACACCGAGGTCGTCGCCGAGATCTTCGGCCTGTGGGTCACCCCCGACCTGCGCGGCAAGGGCGTCGCCTGGCAGCTGGTCGAGGCCGGCGTGCAGCAGGCCCGGGCCGAGCAGCGCGACCACGTCGTCTACTGGGTCGGCACCGACAACGGCCGAGCCGTGGCGTTCGCCAGCAGCTACGGCTTCCGCCCCACCGACGCCCGGCGCCCGATGCGCGCCCAGGACGCCTCCGACGACGAGGACGACGACAACCTCGAGATGGCGATGGTCTACCCGCTGGGCGGGGACCCGGGTGCGGTGCCGACGTCGGAGCCAGTCTGAGCGGCGAGGAGCGCGCAGCGCAGGTTGGCGGCGAGGAACGAGCCGGCGGCCGGAGCGGAGTGCGACCGAGCGCGACAGCAGGCATGAGCGGCGAGGAGCGCGCAGCGCAGGTTGGCGGCGAGGAACGAGCCGGCGGCCGGAGCGGAGTGCGACCGAGCGCGACAGCAGGCATGAGCGGCGAGGAGTCCCGCAGCCGGTTCTACTGGGACCCGAGCCTGACCCGGTACGACTTCGGGGCGGGGCACCCGATGAACCCGCTGCGGCTCGACCTCACCACCCGGCTGGCCGACGAGCTCGGCGTGCTCGACGCGCCCGGTCTGCAGGTGGTGGCGCCGCGGCTGCCCGACGCCGACGGGGCGTTCCTGCGCACGGTCCACACCGACGACTACATCCAGGCCGTGCGCCGGGCCTCGCTCGACCCTGCCGAGGCCGACCCGGCGTACGGGCTGGGCACCGAGGACGACCCGGCCTTCCCGGGCATGCACGAGGTGTCGACGCTGATCGCGGCGGGAACCCTGCAGGCCTGCCAGGACGTGTGGCGCGGCGAGACCGACCACGCCGTCAACATCGCCGGCGGGTTGCACCACGCGATGCCCGACCGGGCGGCCGGGTTCTGCGTCTACAACGACGCCGCCATCGGCATCCAGTGGCTGCTCGACAACGGCGCCGAGCGGGTGGCCTACGTCGACATCGACGTGCACCACGGCGACGGCGTCGAGCAGGCGTTCTGGGACGACCCGCGGGTGCTGACCGTCTCGCTGCACGAGAGCGGCCGGGTGCTGTTCCCCGGCACCGGTTTCCCCGGCGACATCGGCGGGCCTGACGCCGAGGGGTCGGCCGTCAACGTCGCGCTGCCTCCGGGGACGGGCGACGCGGCGTGGCTGCGCGCGCTGCACTCGGTCGTCCCGCCGCTGCTGGAGGCCTTCCGCCCGCAGGTGCTGGTGACCCAGCAGGGCTGCGACTCCCACTACTCCGACCCGCTCGCGCACCTGGCGATCTCGATCGACGCCCAGCGGACGGCGTACGACACCCTCCACCGGCTCGCGCACCGCCTCACCGGCGGGCGCTGGGTCGCGCTCGGCGGCGGCGGGTACGAGATCGTCGACGTGGTGCCGCGCGCCTGGACCCACCTCGCGGCCATCGCGGCGCACGTGCCCGTCGACCTGGAGCAGCCGGTGCCGAGCGGCTGGCGCGAGCACGTGCGCACCCTCGTCGGTCGCCCCGGCCCCGCGTCGATGGGCGACGGGGTGAGCGAGCACGGGGTGGTCTGGTACCGCTCGTGGCACAGCGGCTACGACCCGGACAGCTCGCTGGACCAGGCGATCATGGCGACCCGCGAGGCCGTCTTCCCCTCCACGGCCTCGACGTGTACTTCGATTGACCGCGTTCGACATCTGTGTGAACCGCGAAATTCCGCCAGGCGACCGGCGTGTCGGGTGGACGGTGGAGCAATCCGCGCACTCAGGACTTTCCACGGCGACCCGTTCGGCCCTATCGTGTGCGCCACAGAGACCGCCAGGCATCCCCTGCGCCACGCAGGGAACACGAGCCACGCGGTGACCAGCAGCCCCACCGCACAGGGGTCACGCACAGTGGGAAGGTCGGGGCGAACCCCATGACAGAAGACCGCCAGGTCGGCGAGGTGTCGTTCATGACCGTCGCCGAGGTTGCCACGCTGATGCGTGTGTCGAAGATGACCGTCTATCGGCTGGTGCACGGCGGCGAGCTGCCTGCCATTCGCGTCGGGCGCTCCTTCCGGGTCCCCGAGGACGCCGTGCACGCCTACCTGCGCAACTCCTTCATCGACTCGGCCTGACCGCCCCCACCCGCCTCGATTCGGGCTGCGCGCCCTCGGGGGATACCCTGGGCGGAACGACCTCGGCTCGCGCCGCGGCTCACTGACATTCCTGATCGCCACACCGAAGGACGACCACGCATGGGTTCGGTCATCAAGAAGCGCCGCAAGCGCATGGCCAAGAAGAAGCACCGCAAGCTGCTGCGCAAGACGCGCCACCAGCGCCGCAACAAGAAGTAAGGCGCCGCAACGTCCAGAGCCCTGGGTCTGACCCGGGGCTCTTGTCGTACCGCCCGCTCGGGTGGTGAGCGACTGGCCAGCGACGCAGGACGTGCCGCACTAGCATCGGCACGAGCCGCACGGAGAGGGGAGCCGCGGATGGGCAAGGTGGTGCTGGTGACGGGCGTGTCCCGTCTCGTCGGAGGGCTCACCGCGCGTGCGCTGAGCGAGCACGCCGACGTCGACCGGGTCATCGGGGTCGACTCGGTGCCGCCGCCGCACAGCATCGGCTCGGCGCGGTTCGTGCGGGCCGACATCCGCAACCCGATCATCGGCAAGGTGATCCGGCAGGAGCAGGTCGACACCGTCGTGCACCTGGGCGTCATCACCACGCCGCGGCAGGCCGGCGGCCGCACCGCCCAGAAGGAGATCAACGTCATCGGCACCATGCAGCTGCTCGCTGCGTGCCAGAAGGCGGAGTCGCTGAACCGGCTGGTCGTGAAGTCCACCGGCGCGGTCTACGGCGCCTCGCCGCGCGACCCGGCGATGTTCACCGAGGACATGACGCCCCGCCGCGCCCCCACCGCCGGCTTCCCGCGCGACTCGGTCGAGGTCGAGAACTACGTGCGCGGCTTCGCCCGCCGCCGCCCCGACGTCGACATCACCCTGCTGCGGATGGCCAACATCGCCGGCCCCGGCATGCGCACGCCGCTGTCCGACTACTTCCGCATGCGCGCCATGCCCGTGCCGATGGGGTACGACGGGCGCATCCAGGTGCTCCACCTCGACGACGCGGTCCGCTCGCTCGTCACGTCCGCCACCAGCGAGGCGACCGGCATCATCAACATCGCCGGCGACGGCATCGTCACCGTGCGGCAGGCCGCCCGGCTGGCCGGGCGTCCGACGGTGCCGTTCGTGCCGGTCCTGGCCGGCGCCGTCACCAGCGGCGCCCGTGCCGCCCGGCTCGGGGCGTTCGACTCCAGCCAGTGGCAGTGGCTGTGCTACGGCCGGGCCCTGGACACCACGCGCATGCGTGAGCTGCTGGGCTTCACCCCCGACCACACGACCCGCGACACCATCCGCGAGGTGTTCGGCGCCGACCCGGTCTGGCCGCCGTCGCCCGGGGTGGCCATCTCGTCGCTGATCGGAGACCGCTCGTGAGCCAGCCGTCCACGCCCCGCCCGCGCAGCACCGCCGCGGCGAAGAAGACCGCCGCCACCACGTCGTCCGGCACGTCGTCGAGCTCGGCGCCGGCGGGCAAGAAGCCCGCGGCCAAGAAGCCGACCGCCAAGAAGGCCTCGACCCGCAAGGCGACGACGACCAAGCCGTCGACGACCGCCAAGAAGTCGACGGCCAGCAAGAAGCCGTCGAGCGCGAAGAAGGCACCGTCGACCACGAAGGCCTCGACCCGCACGGCGACGCCCGCCAAGAAGGCACCCGCGACCAGCCCGCCCGCCGCCTCCGAGGAGACGGCCGTGCCCACCCAGCCGGCCGAGCTGGGCGCGGCCAGCCGCGCGGTGCGCCAGCGCCCGCCGCGCAGCCGGGTGCGGGCCGAGGCCGAGGCGCGCCGCACCGATGCCGAGCGCCGGCTGCGCGCCGTGCCCGACATCGCCGAGGTCGCCGACTCGCCGGAGCCGGTCGCCGCCGAGCTCGGCCCGGGCGGCGCTGGTGGCGCCTCGTCTCCCTCGTTGCTGAGCGTCACCGGCGTCGAGCAGGGGTGTCGGCGCTGGTCGGCCTGCTGCGCGCGGCCGGTCGCACCGCCGGGCTCGAGGGTGAGGAGCTGGAGCGGCGGGTCGCCCGCACCCTGGCGTACCTGCGGCGCCGGGTCACCGGCGACTACGACCTCGACGCGTTCGGCTTCGACCAGGAGTTCACCGAGGAGGTCTGGCTGCCGCTGCTGCGGCCGATCTACCGGCACTGGTTCCGGGTCGAGGTGCGTGGCGTCGAGCACCTCCCGGCCGAGGGCGCGGCCCTGGTCGTGGCCAACCACTCCGGCACCGTCCCGGTCGACGGGCTGATGCTGCAGTTCGCGATCCACGACGAGATCGGGCGGCACACCCGCATGCTGGGCGCCGACCTGGTCTTCTCCTCGCCGTTCATCGGCGAGCTCGCCCGCAAGGCCGGCAGCACGCTGGCGGCCAACCCCGACGCCGAGCGGCTGCTGTCGACCGACCAGCTCACGACGGTCTTCCCCGAGGGGTTCAAGGGCGTCGGCAAGGGCTTCGCCGAGCGATACCGGCTGCAGCGCTTCGGCCGCGGCGGGTTCGTCACGGCCGCGGTGCGCACCGGCGCGCCGATCATCCCGTGCTCGATCGTCGGGGCGGAGGAGATCTACCCGATGATCGCCAACGTCAAGAGCCTCGCGCGGGTGCTGGGCTTCCCCTACTTCCCGATCACCCCGCTGTTCCCGCTGCTCGGCCCGCTCGGCCTGGTGCCGCTGCCGTCCAAGTGGCTCATCGAGTTCGGCCCGCCGATCGAGACCGCCTCGCTCGGTGCGTCCGCGGCCGACGACCCGATGCTGGTCTTCGACCTCACCGACCAGGTGCGCGAGACCATCCAGCAGACGCTCTACTCGCTGCTGCTGCAGCGCCGCTCGGTGTTCTTCTGATGCCGCTGTGGCGACGCCATGAGGAGCGGGGCGAGCAGCAGGCCGGCGGTCAGCACGAGGTGCTCCTGCTCAGCCGGCCCGGCTGCCACCTGTGCGACGACGCGCGCGCGGTGATCGAGCGGGTCTGCGACGACCTCGGCGTCCCCTGGCGCGAGCAGTCGATCGTCGACGACGCCGAGCTGACCCGGCGCTACGCCGAGATGATCCCGGTCACCCTCGTCGACGGCGCCCAGCACGACTACTTCCGGGTCGACGAGCGGCGGCTGCGCGCGGCGCTGCGCTGACCCCGGCACCCGGACGCGGGCGTACGCCTAGCACACGCGGGCTATAACACGGCAGGGGGTCTCGGCGCGACTTTGTGCGGCCGTTCACAAGCGCATATATTGCGGGGGTCCCCATACCTCCGGAATCACCGTTTGGTATAGGCCGCCGCCCACCGAGAGGAGTGCAGGCGCCCGTGTCTGCCGAGCCCGCCGCACACCGGGTCATCCCCGGCGCCACGGTGGCGCGACTCCCGGTCTACCTGCGCGCGCTGAGCGCCCTGGCGACCGCCGGCACCGACACCGTCTCCTCCGAGGAGCTCGCCGAGGCCGCGGGCGTGCGCTCGGCCAAGCTGCGCAAGGACCTGTCCTACCTCGGGTCGTACGGCGTGCGCGGCGTCGGCTACGACGTCGCCCGGCTGCGCGACGAGATCGAGGGCGAGCTCGGCCTGCGGCACGACTTCTCCCTGGCCATCGTCGGCATGGGCAACCTCGGCCACGCGCTCGCGGCCTACTCCGGCTTCGCGACCCGCGGGTTCGCGGTGCGCTGGCTCGTCGACGAGGCGCCCGACGTGGTCGGCACCCGCATCGCCGGCCTCACCGTCATCGATTTCGACGGCCTCGCGCGCGAGTGCAACGACAGCATGATCGGCGTCATCGCGACCCCGCCCGACGCGGCCCAGGACGTCGCCGACCGGCTCGTCGCTCTCGGGGTGCGCTCGATCCTCAACTTCGCGCCCGCGGTGCTGTCGATCCCCTCCGGGGTCGAGGTGCGCAAGGTCGATCTCGCCACCGAGCTGCAGATCCTGGCCTTCCACCAGCAGCACCCGCGGCTGGACCCCAAGGCGCTCGACCGCGACGCGCTGGATCCCAAGACCGACGACCTCGAGGAAGGGGCGGCGCCGTGAGCACCATCGTCATCGGCCTGTCGCACCGCTCCGCGCCGATCGCCACGCTCGAGCGGGCCGCGCTCGACCCGGCCGGGCGCGCCGACCTGCTCGAGCGGCTCTCGGGCAGCGAGCAGCTGCACGAGGTGCTGCTGCTCGACACCTGCAACCGGGTCGAGGTCTACGCCGAGGCGGCGACCTTCCACGGGGCCGTCACCGAGATCGGCGAGGCGCTCGCCGCCGCCACCGGGATGCCCCTGGCCGAGCTGCGCGACAACCTCTACGTCCACTTCTCCGACCGCGCCGTGGCCCACCTGTTCTCGGTCTCGGCGGGGCTGGACTCGATGGCCGTCGGCGAGGCGCAGATCCTCGGCCAGCTGCGCGAGTCGCTGCGCGAGGGCCGCGCGGCCGGTCATGTCGGCAGCGGCCTCGACGGCCTCGTGCAGCAGGCGCTGCGGGTCGGCAAGCGGGCCCACTCCGAGACCGACATCGACGGCGTCAGCCGCTCGCTCATCGAGCGCGGCATCGGTCTGGTCGAGCCGCACCTGGGCTCGCTGACCGAGCTGCGCGTCGCCGTCGTCGGCGCCGGGGCGATGAGCAGCCTTGCGGCACATACGATCTCGCGCGCCGGTTGCGGATCGCTCACCGTGGTCAACCGCACCTTCGACGCCGCCCAGCGGCTCGCCGGCGCGGTCGGCGCCACCGCCCGCGACTGGTCCGAGCTGTCCGACGTGCTGGCCGAGTCCGACCTCGTCGTCTCGTGCACCGGCGCCGTCGGTCACGTGATCGACGAGTCCCTTCTGCCGGCGGCCACCCCCACGCCGACCGCTGAAACGCGGTTTCAGCGCTCTGACCCTGCTGCAGCGGAGTCAGAGCGCTATAACCGCGTTTCGGGCGAGCGGGGGCCGGTGCGACGGCAGGCGTTCATCGACCTCGCCCTCCCGCGCGACGTCGCCCTCGAGGTGGGGGAGCGGCCGGGTGTCCTACTGGTCTCCTCGAAGACCTCGGCGACGGCTCGGGCGCCGAGCACGACCAGGTCGGCGCCGTGCGCTCGATCGTCGCCGGCGAGGTCAACGACTACCTCGTGGCGCGGCGGGCCGCCTCAGTCGCCCCGACCGTGGCCCTGCTGCGCGCCCACGCCGCCGACGTGGTGGCCCAGGAGCTCACCCGGCTGCGCGCGCGCACGCCCGGGCTCAGCGAGAGCGACGCCGCCCAGGTGCAGCTCACCGTGCACCGCGTCGTCGACAAGCTGCTGCACACCCCGACCGTGCGCATGAAGCAGCTGGCCGGCGAGGGCCACGACTACACCGCGGCCCTGCGCGAGCTGTTCGACCTCGACCCGCGCCACACCGAGGCCGTGCGCACCCCGCCGCCCGAGCTGCGCGACACCGACCCGAGAGGGGGCGAGCGATGACCGCCCGCACCCTGCGCCTCGGCACCCGGCGCAGCGCGCTGGCCACGACGCAGTCCGAGCACGTGGCCGAGCGGCTGCGCGCGCTCGGCCACGACATCGAGCTGGTCGAGATCGTCACCGAGGGCGACACCAACCGCGGTCCGCTGGCCCAGATCGGCGGCACCGGCGTGTTCGCGGCGGCGCTGCGCAACGCGCTGCTCGCCGGCGAGGTCGACCTCGCGGTGCACTCGCTCAAGGACCTGCCCGTCGCCCCGCAGCCCGGCCTCGTCGTCGCGGCCGTCCCGCCCCGCGAGGACCCGCGCGACGTGCTCGTCGCCCGCGACGGCCTGACCCTCGGCGAGATCCCCGCCGGTGGCGTGATCGGCACCGGGTCGCCGCGCCGTGCCGCCCAGCTGGAGGCCCTCGGCCTCGGGGTCGAGGTGCGCGCCATCCGGGGCAACGTCGGCACCCGCATCGGCCTGGTCGGCGACTCCTGCGACGGCGTCGTGCTGGCGCGCGCGGGCCTGGCCCGGCTGGGTCGGCTCGACGAGGCCACCGAGGTGCTCGACCCGCTGCAGATGCTGCCGGCCCCCGGCCAGGGGCGCTCGCGGTCGAGTGCCGCACCGACGACACCGACCTGGTCGAGCTGCTCCGTGGGCTCGACGACGCCGACACCCGAGCCGCGGTCACCGCCGAGCGCGCCCTGCTGGGCGAGCTCGAGGCCGGGTGCTCGGCGCCGGTGGGCGCGCTCGCCGAGATCGTCGAGGAGGAGGACGGCTCGCTGCTCATCTCGCTGCGCGGCTTCGTCGGCTCCACCGACGGCGCGCTCGAGCTGCGCCGGTCCGCCGTCGGCCCGATCGACGAGCCCGAGCGGCTCGGGGCCGAGCTGGCGCAGATCTTCCTCGACGACGGGGCGGCCGACGCGATCGCCCCACCCCGACAACCCGGTCCTGCCGTGGACGCAGGACACCCGCAACCCGCAGGACCCGACAGCACCCCGGAGGGTGAGCAGTGAGCAGCACGACCAAGAGCACGAAGACCAAGGCACCCGGCCACGTCGCATTC
This sequence comes from Barrientosiimonas endolithica, assembly GCF_030296655.1. Classification (NCBI taxonomy): domain Bacteria; kingdom Bacillati; phylum Actinomycetota; class Actinomycetes; order Micrococcales; family Dermacoccaceae; genus Barrientosiimonas; species Barrientosiimonas endolithica. The sequence goes on from NZ_AP027735.1 coordinate 359,978, forward strand.
GTCGGTGCCGGTCCGGGCGACCCGGGCCTGCTGACGGTGCGGGCCGCGCAGCTGCTGCGCGAGGCCGACGTGATCGTCCTGGACCAGATCGCCGACGAGCGGTTCGCCACGGCGCACGCCCGTGAGGGCGTCGAGATCGTCGACGGCGGCCACGGCGAGGCCGGGCAGCGCCTGACCTCGGCGTCGCGGGCCAAGCTGGTCGTGCGCACGGCCAAGGCCGCCGGCGCCGGCGCCCAGGTGGTGCGGCTGATGGACGGCGACCCCGCGACGTTCAACGGGCTCGCCGAGGAGGCTGCCGCCTGCCAGAAGGCCGGCGTGGCCTTCGAGATCGTCCCGGGCGTCAGCGCGGTCAGCGCGGTCCCGGCGTACGCCGGTGTGCCGCTCACCGCGTCCACCTCCAAGGCGGTCCACGTCGTCACGGCCCGCGCGACGGGCGTCGACTGGTCGCGCTCGGTCGACGACGACATCACCGTGGTGGTGCTCGGCGGCGGCGAGGTGCTGACCGGTGCGCTGGAGAAGCTGCTGGCGGCGGGCCGCTCGGCCGAGACCCCGGTGGCGCTGACCTCCGACGGCACGACGATCCACCAGGCCACCCACACCACGACCCTCGGCGAGGTCTCGACCACGCTGCCGCGGGCCGAGATCGGCGAGCCGACACTGGCCGTGGTCGGCTCCACGGTGCCGCTGCGCGACGAGCTGTCCTGGTGGGAGACCAAGCCGCTGTTCGGCTGGAACGTCCTGGTGCCGCGCACCAAGGAGCAGTCCGGCTCGATGACCGACCGGCTCACCCGCTACGGCGCGACCAGCGACGTCGTCCCGACCATCAGCGTCGAGCCGCCCCGCACGCCGCAGCAGATGGAGCGGGCGGTCAAGGGCCTGGTCACCGGTCGTTACGAGTGGATCGGCTTCACCTCCGCCAACGCGGTGCGCGCGGTGCGCGAGAAGTTCGTCGAGTACGGCCTCGACGTGCGCGCCTTCGCCGGCCTGAAGATCGCCGCGGTCGGCGGGGTCACCGCCGACTCGCTGCGTGACTGGGGCCTGGAGCCGGACCTGATCCCCTCGGGCGAGCAGTCGGCCCAGGGGCTGCTGGAGGACTGGCCCGACTACGACGAGGTCCTCGACCCGATCAACCGGGTCTTCCTGCCGCGCGCCGACATCGCCACCGACACCCTGGTGGCCGGTCTGCAGGAGATGGGCTGGGAGGTCGACGACGTCACGGCCTACCGCACCGTGCGGGCCGCCCCGCCGGCGCCCGAGGTGCGCGAGGCGATCAAGACCGGCAAGTTCGACGCGGTCTGCTTCACCTCCTCCTCGACGGTGCGCAACCTCGTCGGCATCGCCGGCAAGCCCTACCCCAGCACCGTCGTGGCGTGCATCGGCCCGGCCACCGCCAAGACCGCCGAGGAGCACGGCCTGCGGGTCGACGTGCTCGCCAGCGAGGCCTCCGCCGAGGCGCTCGTCGACGCGCTCGCCGACTTCGGCCGGGGTCTCGCGCTCGCGGCCGAGGAGGCCGGCGAGGCGGTGCGCCGTCCGAGCGAGAAGAAGAAGGCCGGCGCCCGTCGCAAGGTCAAGGCCTGATGGCCCGGGCCGACCTGCCCGTACGTCCGCGCCGCCTGCGTCAGACGCCGGCGGTGCGGCGGCTGGTGCGCGAGACCCGGCTGCACCCGGCCGAGCTGGTGCTCCCGATGTTCGTCAAGGAGGGCGCCACCGAGCCGCAGCCGATCTCGGCGATGCCCGGCGTCGTCCAGCACTCGCTGGACTCGCTGGTCGAGGCCGCCCGCGAGGCGGTCGCGGCCGGTGTCGGCGGGCTGATGATCTTCGGGGTGCCCACCGAGCGTGACGAGATCGGTTCGGGCGCAACGGATCCCGACGGCATCCTCAACGTCGCGCTGCGCCGGCTGCGCGACGAGCTCGGCGACGAGACCGTGCTCATGGCCGACCTGTGCCTCGACGAGTTCACCTCGCACGGGCACTGCGGCGTGCTCGACCAGCAGGGCCGCGTCGACAACGACGCCACCCTCGAGCGCTACGCCGAGATGGCGGTCGTGCAGGCCGAGTCCGGCGCGCAGGTGGTCGGGCTGTCCGGGATGATGGACGGCCAGGTCGCGGCCTGCCGCGCCGCGCTCGACGCCGCCGGCCACACCGACACGATCGTCCTGGCCTACGCCGTGAAGTTCTCATCCGCGGCCTACGGCCCGTTCCGCGAGGCCGTCGAGTCGACCCTGCAGGGCGACCGCGCGACCTACCAGGAGGACTCCGGCAACGCCGTCGAGGCGCTGCGCGAGCTGCGGCTCGACCTCGCCGAGGGCGCCGACATCGTCATGGTCAAGCCGGCGCTGCCGTACCTCGACGTGCTCGCGGCCGTCGCGGCGGAGTCCGACGTGCCGGTCGCGGCGTACCAGATCTCCGGCGAGCTGGCGATGATCGAGGCCGCCGCGGCCAACGGGTGGATCGACCGCGACCGGATGGTGCTCGAGGCGCTCACCTCGATCCGCCGCGCGGGCGCCCAGATCATCCTCACCTACTACGCCGTCGAGGTCGCCGGCTGGCTGCGCGCGGCCGACTGAGGCCTGCCCGTGGACGACCGGCCGGTCAGCCTTTCGGGCGCGCTATCCTGAGGGTGGGGGCGACCGAAGAGCCGACCGATCGAAGGAGTGCCCGCAGCATGTCCCACCTGGGTCGCTCGACCTGCCGTCGTGCCGCTGCGCTGACGGCGGCGATGCTCGCGCTCCCCGTGTCCGCAGCCGTCGCGGGCGAGGCGCCATCCCCGCAGCGCGCGCCGCACGTCTTCGCCATGCCGGTCACCCCCGAGCGGGTCGTGGTCGCCATCGACGCCGGCAGCCGTGACGACCTGACCACCGCGGTCGTCCAGGACGACACCGGCCGGGTCGTCGGGCGCACCACGCTCACCGCGAGCGGCAAGGGCCTGGTCCCGCTGTCGGTCGCGACCAACACCCGCCAGCGGGTGCGCGTCACGATCGGCAACGCGGTCGAGCCGCCGGCGCCCGAGGTGAGCCGCGTCGTCGTGGCCACCACCGAGACGGCCTACCTGCGCACCAGCTCCTGGCGGGTGGTCAACAAGCGCACCCCGCTCGCGCCTGACGAGGCGCCCAGCAAGGTCGAGAAGGTGCAGGGCGTCCCGCTCGACGAGCGCGCCGCCGTCGCGCTGCGCCAGCTGCTCGAGCGGGCCAAGGGCGAGAAGGTCGAGCTCTACCCCTCGACCGGGCTGCGGTCGTACGGCTGGCAGCAGGGTCTGTACGACTCCTACGTCCGGCGCGACGGCCGCGCCGCCGCGGACACCTACTCCGCGCGCCCCGGCTTCTCCGAGCACCAGACCGGCCTGACCTTCGACGCCAAGTCGCGCTCGGGCGGCTGCGACCTGCAGGAGTGCTTCGGCACGACCCCCGCGGGCGCGTTCCTGCGCGAGCAGGCCGGGTCGGCCGGGTTCGTGGTGCGCTACACCGAGCAGAACACCAAGGTCACCGGTTACCAGCCCGAGCCGTGGCACCTGCGCTACGTCGGGCAGTGGCTGAGCGGCTACCTCGAGGACTCCGGCAAGGGCTCGCTCGAGGACGCGTTCGCGATGCCGCCCGCACCGTCGTACGACCGCTGAGGCCACAGCGCCGCACGATTGGACCACCAAGCCCCGCACGGTGACCCCGGAACCTATGATTCGGGGGTGACTGCAGGGACGCACTGGCTGAACGACGAGGAGCAGGCCTCCTGGCGTGCCTATCTGCGCGCGTCGCGTCAGCTGTGGGTGCAGCTGGACCGCGACCTGCAGCGCGAGTTCGACCTGTCGCTGGCCGAGTACGAGATCATGTCGATGGTCAGCGAGGCGCCCGGGCGACGGCTGCGGATGAGCGCGCTGGCGCAGATCGTGGTCCAGTCCCGCAGCCGGCTCACGCACACCGCCAAGCGGCTCGAGGAGCGCGGGCTCGTCGAGCGGGTGCCGGTCACCGACGACCGGCGCGGCGTCGAGCTGGTGCTGCTCGACAGCGGCATGGCCCTGGTCAACAAGGCCTCGCACCTGCACGTGCAGGGGGTGCGCGAGCACCTCATCGACCTGCTCGACCCCCAGCAGTTCGCCGCCCTCGGGGCGGCCTCGGCGCGCATCTCCGAGCACCTCAGCGACGTGCCGGTGAGCGCGCCCAACATGGCGCTGTGACGCCCGGTCCGGGGCACCCGGACCACCGTGCCGCCGCCGACGCGGCGGTTGCGACAATGCTGGGTATGTCCGGCTCGACACCCGCCACCACGCCCACCCCTGACCAGCCGACGGAGCGGTCCGCCGCGCTGCTGGAGCAGGCTCGGGCGGTGACCCCGGGCGGGGTGAACTCGCCGGTGCGTGCCTTCCGCGCCGTGGGCGGGACGCCGCGCTTCATCCGCAGCGCCACCGGCCCGTGGCTCACCGACGTCGACGGCAACCGTTACGTCGACCTGGTCTGCTCGTGGGGCCCGATGATCCTCGGGCACACCCACCCCGACGTGCTCGCGGCCGTCACCGACGCCGCCGGCCGCGGTTTCTCCTTCGGCACGCCCAGCGAGAACGAGGTGGCGCTCGCGGGCGAGATCGTCGCGCGCACCCCGGTCGAGCAGGTGCGCCTCGTCAGCAGCGGCACCGAAGCGACGATGAGCGCGCTGCGCCTGGCGCGCGGGGCCACCGGCCGCTCCAAGGTCGTGAAGTTCGCCGGGTGCTACCACGGCCACGTCGACGCGCTGCTGGCCAGCGCCGGCAGCGGGGTCGCGACGTTCGCGCTGCCCGACTCGGCCGGCGTGCCGGAGTCGTCGGCGAGCGAGACCATCGTGCTGCCCTACAACGACCTGGCCGCGCTCGAGGCGGCCTTCGCCGAGCACGGCGAGCAGATCGCGTGCGTCATCACCGAGGCCTGCCCGGGCAACATGGGCGTGGTGCCGCCGGTGCCCGGCTTCGAGGAAGGGCTGCGCCGCGTCACCCGCGAGCACGGCGCGCTGCTGATCAGCGACGAGGTCATGACCGGCTTCCGCTGCTCCCCGTCGGGCTGGTTCGGCGCCGAGGCCAGCGCGAGCATCGAGGCCGACCTGTTCACCTTCGGCAAGGTCATGGGCGGCGGGTTCCCCGCGGCCGCGTTCGGCGGGAGCGCCGAGCTGATGTCGCGCCTCGCGCCCGACGGCCCGGTCTACCAGGCCGGCACGCTCTCGGGGAACCCCGTCGCGACCGCCGCCGGGCTGGCCACGCTGCGCGGCTGCACCCCGAGGTCTACGCCCACCTCGACTCGGTGGCCCGCACCATCGCCGACGCCGCCTCGCGCGAGCTGACGACCGCCGGGGTGGCGCACACCGTGCAGTGGGCCGGCTCGATGTTCTCGGTCTTCTTCCGCGACCAGCCCGTGCGGACGTACGACGACGCGAAGTCCCAGGACACCGGTGCCTTCAGCCGGTTCTTCACCGCGCTGCTGCAGCAGGGCGTGCACCTGCCGCCGAGCGCGTTCGAGGCGTGGTTCGTCAGCGCCGCGCACGACGAGGCGGCCGTGGAGCAGGTGCTGGCGGCGCTGCCCGCGGCGGCTCGCGCGGCCGGGAATCTCTCAGGTTCGGATGGGACACTCTGACCCATGCCGGAGCGTGACGACCCCTCGCCGGCGATCGACCGTCCCCAGCGCACGACCGTCCACCTGGTGCGCCACGGTGAGGTCGAGAACCCGCAGAAGCTGCTCTACGGCCGGCTCCCCGGCTACCACCTGTCCGCGCTGGGGCGCGAGATGGCCGAGCTGGCCGCCGACTACCTCGCCCAGTTCGACGTCACCCACCTGGTGTCCTCGCCGCTCGAGCGGGCCCAGGAGACGATGGCGCCGCTCGCGCAGCGGCTCGGCCTCGACGTGGCGATCGACGAGCGGGTGATCGAGTCGGACAACCGGTTCGAGGGGCTGACCGTCGGTGCCGACCCGCGCCAGCTGGCGCACCCGCGCTACTGGCGGCTGCTGGTCAACCCGACGCGCCCGAGCTGGGGCGAGCCGTACGTCGAGCTGGTCGACCGGATGGCCGCGGCCATCCGCGACGCCCGCGCCGCCGCGCGCGGCCACGAGGCGGTGATCGTCTCCCACCAGCTGCCGATCTGGACGATCCGCCAGGCGGCCGAGGGGCGCCGACTGTGGCACGACCCGCGGCACCGCTCGTGCAGCCTGGGGTCGGTCACCTCGTTCGTGTTCTACGGCGACGACCTCGACGTGATCGAGTACGCCGAGCCGGCGGCGGAGCTGCTGCCGCGGGCGGCCAAGGTGGGCGGGGCATGACTGGCGTGCGGGCGAAGGTGGCGGCGGCGGTGATCGCCGTGGTGGCGCTCGCGGGGTGCGGCAACCAGAACGCCTCGATCTCCGAGCAGGCCCGCCAGGGCGACAACAAGGGCTTCATCGCCGGCGACGGCAGCATCGAGACGCTCACGGCCGACCAGCGCAACGTGCCGCTGGACCTGACCGGCACCACGATGGACGGCAAGAAGTGGGACGTCGCGAGCGAGCGCGGCACGGTGGTCGTGCTCAACGTGTGGGGCGCCTGGTGCGGCCCGTGCCAGCGCGAGATGCCGGCGCTGCAGCAGGTGTGGAGCGGCTACCAGAAGGCCGACGCGCCGGTGCAGTTCATGGGGCTGAACCAGCGCGACTCGGTGGCGGCCGCCGACTCGACCATGCGCAAGTTCGGCATCACCTACCCCAGCCTGCGTGACGACGGCGGCCGGACGCTGCTGGCCCTGCAGGGCAAGGCGGCCACGTTCCCGACGACGCTCATCCTCGACCGTCAGGGGCGGATCGCCGCCCGGGTGTCGGGGGAGACCACCGCGCCGACGCTGCGCGGCCTGGTCGACGACGTCGTCAAGGAATCCGCTTCGTGACGGGCGACGCCACCCAGATCATCGCCGCAGGCAGTTTGCCCCTGGCGCTGCTGCTCGCGCTTGCCGCGGGTGCGGTGTCGTTCGCGAGCCCGTGCGTGCTGCCGCTCGTGCCGGGCTTCCTGGGTTATGTCACGGGCCTGTCCGACGACGAGGTCCGGCGCCGCCGGATGGTGGCCGGGGCGGGGCTGTTCGTCATCGGCTTCTCGGTGATCTTCGTCAGCATCGCGCTCGCCGCGAGCGCCGCCGCCCAGTTCCTGCGCGGCAACCAGACGCTGCTCATGCGCGTCGGCGGCGTGGTCGTGATCGTCTTCGGCCTGATCTACCTCGGCGTCATCTTCCGCGGCGGCAGCCAGGTGCGCTGGCGGCCGACGGCCGGGCTCGCGGGCGCGCCGTTCCTCGGCGCCGCGTTCGGCCTCGGGATGGCGCCGTGCGCCTCGCCGGTGCTGGGCGCGATCGTCTCGCTGTCGGCCTCGCTCACCGACGACGCGTCGTCGATGCAGCGCGGGGTGCTGCTCGCGGCGGTCTACTCCTGGGCATGGGCCTGCCGTTCGTGCTGATCGCGGCCGGGTGGTCCAAGGCCGAGTCGATGTCGCGCTGGCTGCGCGACCGGCACCGTCCGATCCAGCTGGTCGGCGGTTCGCTCATGGTCCTGATGGGGCTGCTCATGGTGAGCGGCATCTGGGAGCAGGTGACCGCGTGGATGCAGCTGCAGCTCGTCAACAACTTCCAACCGGTGATCTGACGTGACCGACCAGAAGACTTCCGTGGCTCCCGCCGACGAGGCGGAGCGCAAGCAGCGACCCGGCCGGGAGCGTACGCCCGCGCCGCGGCTCGGTGTGATCGGCATGGCCCGCTGGTTCTGGCGTCAGCTGACCGCCATGCGCACCGCGCTGTTCCTCCTGCTGCTGCTCGCGATCGCGGCGCTGCCCGGCTCGATCTGGCCGCAGCGCGGCATCGACGCCGCGCGGGTGGCCGACTACCTGCAGCGCAACCCCGAGCTCGGCCCCTGGCTCGACCGGTTCGGCTTCTTCGACGTCTACTCCACGCCGTGGTTCGCCGCGATCTACCTGCTGCTGGTGATCTCGCTGCTCGGCTGCGTCATCCCCCGCATGCGCCAGCAGTGGCGCGCCTCGCGGGCCGTGCCGCCGGTGGCGCCGCGACGACTGAAGCGGCTGCCGTCGTACGTCGAGGAAGAGGTCGACGGGACCCCCGAGGACGTCTTCGAACGGGCCCGGGAAGTCATGCGCGGCAAGCGTTTCCGCACGCGCGAGGGCGACACCTGGATCTCCGGGGAGGTCGGGCTGCTGCGCGAGCTCGGCAACCTGATCTTCCACGTGTCGCTCGTCGTGATCATCGTGTCGATGGCGCTCGGCAACCTCACCGGGTGGCGCGGCGACGTGATCGTGCCCGAGGGCACGTCGTTCGCGAGCACCGCGAGCCGGTACGACACGCTCGACCCCGGCCCGTGGGTCGACGTCGACGGGTTCTCGCCGTGGACGCTGCAGCTGAACGACCTGTCCGTGAACTTCGAGGACCGGGTCGACCCGAGCAGCACGCAGTACGGCCAGCCGCGCGACTTCCGCGCCGACATCACGACGCAGGGCGAGGACGCTCCGGCCGAGCGCCAGGAGCTCGCGGTCAACCACCCGGTGCGGCAGGACAACACCTCGATCTACCTGCTCGGCAACGGCTACGCGCCGCGGGTCACCGTGCGCGACGCCGCCGGCAAGGTGATCTACCAGCAGGCGACCCCGTTCCTGCCGCAGGACAACACCTACACCTCGACCGGCGCCATCAAGGTCACCGGCGCCTCCCCGCAGCAGCTGGGCTTCTACGGCTTCTTCCTGCCGACCCTGGAGTTCGACGAGCAGCGCGGCCCGGTGTCGACCTTCCCCGGCCTGAAGCAGCCGGCGCTGGTGCTCGGGCTCTACTCCGGCAACCTGTTCCCGCAGGGCAAGCCGCAGTCGGTCTACACCCTCGACACCCAGTCGATGACGCAGGTGAAGCAGGAGAACGGCCAGCCGGCCCGGCTGCTGATCCGCCCCGGCGAGACCGTGCAGCTGCCGAACGGGCTGGGCAGCATCAGCCTCGACCGCGAGGTGCCGCGCTGGGCCGGTCTGTCGGTGCGGTCCGACCCGGGCAAGATGCCTGCGCTGGTCGGCGCGATCGTCGGGCTGTTCGGTCTGCTGATGTCGCTCGTCCTGCGCCGGCGCCGCCTGTTCGTGCGCGTCGCCGCCGCGCCCGACAGCACGCCTGACACCCCGCGTACCCTGGTCCAGGTCGGCGGCCTGGCCAAGCACGACGACCCCCGCCTCGACTCGGCGGTTCGGCAGCTGCTGCGCTCGATCGTCCAGAGAGTAGGACCCACGGCATGATCACCCAGATGCTCGCAGTCGAGACCAACCAGGCGTTGGCCGACAACTCGACGTACGCCCTCTACGGCTCGGCCGTCGTCCTCGCCCTGGCCATGCTGTCCTTCGCCGCCGACCTGGCGGCCACCGCGCGGCGCAAGCACGCCGCCGAGGACGCGGCCGAGGGTGGCAGGGCGAAGGCCGGCGCGGCCGGGGCTGACGCCGGCGCGACGAAGGCCGGGGCCACGAAGGCGGGCGCGACGAAGGCGGCTGCAGGGAGCTCGGAGTCCGGCAGCGCCACCGCCGTGCTCACCCGTGACGACCAGCCGCCCGCCGACGGTCCGCAGGCTCCGGTCAAGCGGCAGTGGGCCGGCATCGGCATGTCGCTGACCTGGCTGGCGATGCTGCTGCTCGCCGCGACCATCGCGCTGCGCGGCTTCGCGGTGAGTCGTCCGCCGCTGGGCAACATGTACGAGTTCGCCCTCGCCGCAGCCGGATTCACCCTCGTGGTCTACCTGCTGTGGAGCCTCAAGCGCGACCTGCGCTGGCTGGGCCTGTTCGTCGTGGCGCCGGTGCTGCTCATCGAGATGCTCGCCGCGATGGTGCTCTACACCGAGGCCACCCAGCTGCTGCCGTCGCTGCAGAGCTACTGGCTGTCGATCCACGTCACCATCGCCACGCTGTCGGTCGGCCTGTTCACCGTCGGTGCGGTCGTGACCGTGCTCTACCTCGTGCAGGCCCGTCGCGAGGCGGCGGCCGCCGCCGGCAAGGGCAGGCGGAGCATGCTCGACGCACTGCCGAGCGCGCGCGCTCTGGACCAGGCGGCGTACGGCGTGCACATGGTCGCCTACCCGCTGTGGATGTTCACCGTCATCGCCGGGGCGATCTGGGCGCAGGTGGCCTGGGGCCGCTACTGGGGCTGGGACCCCAAGGAGGTGTGGTCGTTCGTCATCTTCGTCGTCTACACCGCCTACATGCACGCCCGCCTCACCGCCGGCTGGAACGCCAAGCGCTCCTCCTACCTGGCGCTCGCCGGCTTCGCGTGCGTGATCATCAACTACACCGTCGTCAACATCTTCTTCGTGGGGATGCACTCCTACTCGGGGCTCTGATCCGTTGCTGCGCTACACCCTGCTTCGCCTGCTCGTCTTCTTCGGGATGATGTGCGCCCTCTATCTCGTGGGCATGCGGGGCATCCTGCTGCTGGTCATCTCCGCGCTCGCCTCGGCGATCCTGTCGGTCTTCCTGCTGGCCGGGCCGCGCGAGCAGTTCGCCCAGCAGATCGACGAGAAGGTGCAGGCGCGCCGCGCCCGCGCCGAGGAGCACCGGACGTACGAGGACGACGACGAGGAGTGAGCCCGGCGACGCCGGGAGAGTCGTGCGTGCTGTAGCGCCCGGGGCGCGTCTCCGCATTTCGTTCACTGGTGAACGGTCTGTACGCCGGAGGCCCGGGATCCCGCGGGCGCGGCTCCGCATTTCGTTCACTCGTGAACGGTCTGCGTACGCCCGGGGCCGGCCGAGGTGCCGTCCGCTGACCGGTCGCCCGGCGCCCCTGTGGATAACTTTCGGCCTGGTTCGCGAGATCCGGGCAGGCTCGGGGATGGACGCCCAGGCTCGCCGATTCGACCCGAAGGTTCCGTTCACGCCCCAGCAGGCCCGGGCGGCGGGGATCGGGCGCGACGTGCTGCTCGGGCCGGACTTCCACCGCCTGCTGCACGGTCTGTACGTCAGTGCCGACGTGCCGATCACGCTCGACCTGCGGGCGCGGGCGCTGCTCGACCTGCTCGACGACGACGCCCACCTCAGCCACCACACCGCCGCCGGGCTGTGGGGGCTGTGGGTGCCCGACTCCCCGGACCTGCACCTGTGCCGGGCGCGCGGCCGGCGCCACTCCCGCCCCGACGTCGTCACGCACACCTGCCGCCAGCACGGTGACGCCCGCGAGCCGGGCCACATCACGACCCGAGGCGGACTGCAGGTGTCGAACCCGCTCCGGTGCTTCCTCGAGCTCGCCCCCGAGCTGAGCCTGGTCGATCTGGTGGTGCTCGGCGACAGCCTGGTCGCGAGGCGCAGGGCCAGCCAGCAGCAGCTGCTGGAGCGGGTGCACGCGGAGAGCGGCCCGGGCATCGTGCGGGCGCGGCGGGCTGCGGCCCTGGTGCGGGCCGGCGTCGACTCGGCGATGGAGACCCGGCTGCGCCTGCTGCTGGTGCTGGCGGGGCTGCCCGAGCCGCAGGTCAACGTCGTGCTGCGCGACGAGTCCGGCGAGGTGCGACGCCGGCTGGACCTGGCGTATCCGGAGCTGTGCCTGGCGGTCGAGTACGACGGCCGCGGTCACCTCGCCTCGGACGAGGTGTGGGACGCAGACCTGCGCCGCCGCGACGAGCTGACCTCAGGAGGGTGGCGGTCGGTGGTGGTGGTGAGCCGGGGGATATATCGCGAGCCGCACGTCACGGTCGAGCGGGTCGAGCGGGCGCTGCGCGACGCCGGCTGGACCGGGACGCGCCGCCCCGCGCGAGACTGGACCCGGCACTTCCCGAGCCGCTGAGGACGTGCGGGCAAGGGGCGGCGGGGAGCCGCGCGCAGGCGACGTCTACGCATTTCGTTCACCGGTGGACGGTCTGTACGCCGGAGGCCCGGGATCTCGCGGGCGCGGCTCCGCATTTCGTTCACTCGTGAACGGTCTGCGTACGCCCGGGGTCGGCCGGGGCAACCCCTGGCGGCGCCTCAGAGCGCCTGGGCGAGCCAGAGGCCGAGGCCCAGCAGCACGCCGTACGCCAGCAGGTAGATCCCGGTCGAGGCCAGTGCCGGGACGAGGGCGCGGCCGGTGGCGCCGCCGCCGACCGCGCGGACCGCAGGGACCGCCGCGAGGAGCGCGACCAGGGCGATGAGCGCGAGGGGTAGTCCAGCGCGATCACGCCGACGGCCACCACGGACACCCCGATCAGCGAGGCGAAGAAGACGCGGGAGGCATGGTCGCCCATCCGCACGGCGAGGGTGCGCTTGCCCGCCTCGGTGTCGCTGGGGATGTCGCGCAGGTTGTTGACCACGAGCACCGCGCACGCGATGGCGCCGACGCCGATCGCGCCGGCCCAGGTGGTGAGCTCGAGCTGCTTGGCCTGCGTGTAGGTCGTGCCGAGCACCGCGACCAGCCCGAAGAAGATGAAGACGAAGACCTCGCCCAGGCCGAGGTAGCCGTAGGGGTTCTTGCCGCCGGTGTACTTCCACGCGGCGATCACGCACGCGACACCGACCAGCAGCAGCCACGGGGTGTTGGCCAGCGTCACCAGCGTGAGCCCGGCCAGCGCGGCGACGCCGAAGCACAGGAACGCCGCGAGCTTGACGTTGGCCGGGTCGGCGAGACCCTGCCCGACCAGGCGCACCGGACCGACGCGCGCGTCGTCGGTGCCGCGGATGCCGTCGGAGTAGTCGTTGGCGTAGTTGACGCCGATCTGCAGCGCGATCGCCACGATCGCGGCGAGCAGGCCGAGCCCGGGGTTCGCGCGCTCCATCGCGTAGGCGCTGCCGGTGCCGACCAGCACCGGGGCGATCGCGGCGGGCAGGGTGCGCGGGCGGGCGCCGTCGACCCACTGCTGCAGGGTGGCCATAGGTGTTGTGCTCCAAGGGGATTCGGGCGCTCGGGCGCGCCGGCGGACAGGGTCGGTCGGGTGGTTCGGCGGTCAGAGCCCGCGCAGGAAGTCGGGGTCGTCGTCGGGACCGCGCGGCCCGGGCGGGCGACCCCGCGGCGGGCCGAACGAGGTGCGTCGCGATCGTCCGACCACCAGCCAGACGATCGCTCCGACCACCGGCACCAGCGCGATCACGCCGATCCACGCGGGCTTCGGGAGGTGCCGCACGCGGTCGTCGGGCGTCTGGATGCAGTCGGCGAGGGCGTAGACGACGACGGCGAGCCCCAGCAGGGGATCAGCACCCGTCCCATGCGCACCTCTCGCGTCTCGGCCTACCCCTGATTCTGCCACCCGGGCATGGCCGCGATCGCCGCGCGGTCGGGCTTGCCCGGGCCGCGCGCGGGGATGGCGTCGAGCACGAGCAGGCGGGTGGGGAGGGCGTACGCCGGCAGCAGCTCGCGCAGGCCGGCCCGGACCTCCGCGAGGGTCGGCTCCGGGGAGGCGACCACCGCGAGGCTGACCGCCTGCCCCCAGCGCTCGTGCGGTGTCGCGACCGCGACGGCGTCGCGCACCCCGGGCAGCCCGAGGGCCGCCTCCTCGACCAGGCGGGGGCGACCTTCAGGCCGCCGGTGGTGATGAGGTCGTCGCGGCGCCCGACCACGTGCAGCACCCCGTCGCGCAGCTCGCCGACGTCGTCGGTCCAGAAGCGGCGGGCGCCGGTGGTCGGGTCGGTGTCGAAAACCGCTGCGGTGCGGTCGGACTCGCCCAGATAGCCGGACGCCACGGTCGGCCCGGAGAGCCCCACGCGCCCGTCGTCGCCGATCGTCACGGCGGTGTCCTCGAGCGGCACCCCGTCGTAGACGCAGCCGCCCGCGGTCTCGCTCATGCCGTACGTCGTGCGCACCGCGACGCCCGCCGCGCGCGCCCGCTCCAGCAGCGCCGGTGCGGTGGCCGCGCCGCCGACGAGCACGCCGTCGAACGTGCCGAGCGCCTCGGTCGCCTCGGGGTCGTCGAGCACGGTCGCGAGCTGCGTCGGCACGAGCGAGGTGTAGCGCCGCACCGGCGGCGCCCACGCGAGCGCGTCGACCAGGTCCGCGGTGCGGAAGCCGTCGATCATGTTGAGCAGCAACGGTGCTCGGCGCGCAGCGAGGAGCGCAGGATCACCTGGGTGCCGGCGATGTGCTGCGCGGGGAGGGGCAGCAGCCACATGCCCTCGCCGCCGAGCCGGTCGTGCGTGGCGGTGCCGCTCGCGCGCAGCGCGGCCCGGGTGAGCATCGCGCGCTTGGGCGCGCCGGTCGACCCGGACGTGGACACGACCAGGCCGAGGTCGTCGGGCAGGTCGGCGTCGTCGGGGACGGCCGGCTCGGGGTCGCCGTCGGCGTAGGGGAGCAGGGCGGGGCCGTCGCCCTCGAGCATGGCGGCCAGCGCCTCGACGTACGCCGGCAGCCGGTCGGGCGCGACGGCGTACGGGCGGATGGGGGCACCCGGCCAGGGTAGGCCCGTGTTGAATGGCGCCATGACGGCACGTCCCCTGGCAGTGGTGACCGGCGCGAGCAGCGGCATCGGACGGGCGAGCGCCCGCCGGCTGGCCGCCGAGGGTTTCGAGGTGATCTGCGCGGCGCGGCGCACCGAGCGCGTCGAGGAGCTGGCCGCCCAGATCGACGGCCGCGCGGTGACCTGCGACGTGACGAAGGCCGACGACGTGGCGGCGCTCGCGCGCGAGGTCGGCGACCGGCTCGACGTGCTCGTCGCCAACGCCGGGGAGCGCTCGGCACCGAGCCGGTGGTCGAGGCCGACCTCGACGAGTGGCGAACGATGTACGACACCAACGTGATCGGCGTCGCGCGCTGCGTGCAGGACCTCATGCCGGCGCTGGTCGCCGCCGAGGGCGAGGTCATCGTGATCGGGTCGGTCGCCGCGCACGTGTCGTACGAGGGTGGTGGCGGCTATGTCGCGGCCAAGCACGCGGTGCGCGCGATGGTCGGCTCGCTGCGGCTGGAGATGTTCGACCAGCCGGTGCGCGTGTGCGAGATCGACCCGGGGATGGTGGCCTCCGACGAGTTCGCGCTCGTGCGCTTCCACGGCGACGCCGAGAAGGCCGCCGCGGTCTACGCCGGTGTGGTCGACCCGCTGACCCAGGAGGACATCGCCGAGTGCGTGGCGTTCGTCGCCACCCGCCCCAAGCACGTCAACATCGACTCGATGGTGGTGCGCCCGCGCGCGCAGGCGGCGCAGCACAAGATCCACCGGGTGTCGCCCTGAGAAGGCAGTTCACGCCGGTCCGCGCGATCGGGGCACCGTCTGCGGGGCCTGGCGCGAGGCCCGGCCGCGAACTGCCTTCGCGCAGCGACGCTCAGAAGTACCAGGGGAACGGGGACCAGTCGGGGTCGCGCTTCTGCAGGAACTGGTCGCGCCCCTCGACCGCCTCGTCGGTCATGTACGCCAGCCGCGTCGCCTCGCCCGCGAACACCTGCTGACCCATCAGGCCGTCGTCGGTGAGGTTGAACGCGAACTTCAGCATCCGCTGCGCCTGCGGGCTCTTGCCCATGATCTCGCGGGCGACCTGCAGCGCCTCGGCCTCGAGCTCGGCGTGGTCGGCGACGATGTTGACCGCGCCCATCCGGTGCATGTCCTCGGCGGTGTACGTCCGCCCCAGGAAGAAGATCTCGCGGGCGAACTTCTGGCCCACCATCTTGGCGAGGTAGGCCGAGCCGTAGCCCGCGTCGAACGAGCCCACGTCGGCGTCGGTCTGCTTGAACCGGGCGTGCTCGCGGCTCGCGATCGTCAGGTCGCACACGACGTGCAGGCTGTGCCCGCCGCCGGCCGCCCACCCGGGCACGACCGCGACGACGACCTTGGGCATGGTGCGGATCAGCCGCTGCACCTCCAGGACGTGCAGCCGCCCGCCCTCGGCCTTGACCCGTCGCTCGTCGACGGACTCGGCGGTGTCGCCGTGGGCGTACTGATAACCGCTGCGCCCGCGGATGCGCTGGTCGCCGCCGGAGCAGAACGACCACTTGCCGGCCGCGCCGGTGCCCTCGGGGCCGGGCCCGTTGCCGGTGAGCAGCACGCAGCCGACGTCGGGGGTGCGCCGCGCGTGGTCGAGCACGCGATAGAGCTCGTCGACGGTGTGCGGCCGGAACGCGTTGAGCACCTCGGGCCGGTCGAACGCCACCCGCACGCACCCCACGTCGACGGCGCGGTGGTAGGTGATGTCGGTGAGGTCCTCGAACCCGGGCACGGGCGCCCAGTCGTCGGGCCGGAACGGGTTGGCGGTGGTCTGCTCGCTCACCTGCGTGATGTTAGGCGTACGTCCGTCGCGGCTCACCCAGCGGACGGTGCCGGACACGGCGGCCTCGGGTCGGTTAACGTGGCGCGCGCAACATCCATCAAGACCGGCTGAGGGACAGGCCCGTTGACGCCGGGGCAGCCTTCCGCGAGGCAACTCGCGGAAAAGGTGCCAAGTCCTGCGGCGGCCCCCGGGCCAGCCGGAAGATGGAGCGTCGCAGACGTCTGACCAGGCGCCGGTGACGCGCAGCCTCCGGTCCGCATGGCTGGCCACCTGTGACCAGGAGGACACCATGACTGACATCTCCCGCCTCACCCGCGGACTCACCACCGGCATCAACGCCGACCCCACCCACGGCGCCGTCGTGCCGCCGCTGCACCTCACGAGCACCTTCAGCTTCAGCGGGTTCGGCGAGTGCGGGCAGTACGACTACACCCGCTCGGGCAACCCCACCCGCGACCTCCTCGGCGAGGCGCTGGCGACGCTCGAGGGCGGCTTCGGCGGCACCATCACCTCGACCGGGATGTCCGCGATCGCGCTGTGCACGACCGCGCTGCTCGCGCCCGGCGACACGATCGTCGTGCCGCACGACTGTTACGGCGGCAGCTGGCGACTGTTCGACTCGCTGTCGACGAAGGGCCAGTTCCGTTGTCGCACGGTCGATCTCACCGATCCTGACGCGCTCGCCGAGGCGCTGCGCGAGCGCCCGAAGGTGGTGTGGGTCGAGACGCCGTCCAACCCGCTGCTGCGCCTCACCGACGTGCGCGCGGTGGCCGACGCCGCCCACGCGGCCGGCGCGCTCGTGGTCGCCGACAACACGTTCCTGTCGCCGCTGCTGCAGCGGCCGATCGAGCTGGGCGCCGACGTGGTCGTGCACTCGACGACGAAGTACATCAACGGGCACAGCGACGTCGTCGGGGGCGCGGTCGTGGCGGCCACGCCCGAGCTGCACGAGGAGCTGGCCTACTGGGGCAACGTGCTCGGCGTGACCGGCAGCCCGTTCGACTCCTACCTCGCGCTGCGCGGGCTGCGCACCCTGCACGTGCGGCTGCGCGCCCACCAGGACAACGCCCGCGCCCTCGTCGACGCCGCGCTCGACCACCCGGCCGTCGCGCGGGTGCACTACCCCGGGCTCGCCGACCACCCGGGCCACGACATCGCCGCGCGGCAGCAGGACGGCTTCGGCGCGATGCTGTCGGTCGAGCTGCGCGGCGGGGAGGAGGCGGTGCGCGCGTTCGTCGACGGGCTGCACTGCTTCACCCTGGCCGAGTCGCTCGGCGGCACCGAGAGCCTGGTCGCCCACCCCGCCACGATGACCCACGCGTCGATGAGTCCCGAGGCGCGCGCGGTCGCTGGCATCGGCGACGGGCTGCTGCGCTTCTCGGTGGGCATCGAGGCCCCGGAGGACCTGGTCGCCGACCTGCGCGCCGCGCTCGACCGTGCGGAGGCGCGCACCCCCGTGGCCGTCTGAGGTGGTCGGCCCGGGTTCCTAGACTCGGGTCATGCCGATCCCGGAGTACGTCGCCGACCTGCGCGAGCACGTCGGCACCCGACTGCTGTGGTTGCCGGGGACGTCGGCGTACGTCCTGCGCCAGGTCGAGGGGCGCCAGCAGGTGCTGCTGGTGCGCCGCTCGGACAACGGCCTGTGGACGCCGGTCACCGGGATCTGCGACCCGGGCGAGGAGCCCGACGTCACCGCCGAGCGCGAGGTGCTCGAGGAGACGTGCGTGCAGGTCGAGGTCGAGCGGCTGCTCGCCGTGTCGTCGCTGATCCCGATGGAGTACCCCAACGGCGACCGCTGCCAGTACCTCGACCACGCGTTCCGCTGCCGCTGGGTCGCGGGGGAGCCGCGGGTCGGTGACGAGGAGTCCAGCGACGTGCGCTGGTTCGACGTCACCGACCTGCCCCCGCTGCTCCCGCGTTTCGAGCGCCAGCTCGCGATGGCCCTGGCGGACGACGGTCCGGTGCTGTTCGGCAAGGCGCAGCGGGTCCGATGAGCGTCTTCGACGTCGAGCAGCTGGTCCTCGACATGCGGGTGGTGCAGCTGCCGCTGCGCACCCGCTTCCGAGGTGTCACCGAGCGCGAGATCGCCCTGTTCCCAGGGCCGTTCGGCTGGGGCGAGTTCGGCCCGTTCCTGGAGTACGCCCCTGCCGAGTCGTCCCGCTGGCTCGCCTCGGCCATCGAGGCGGCCCACGTCGGCTGGCCCGAGCCGGTGCGCGGGTCGGTGCAGGTCAACGCCACGGTGCCCGCGGTCGCGGCGGGGGAGGTGGCCGGGGTGCTCGCGCGCTACGACGGCACCCTGACGGCCAAGGTGAAGGTGGCCGAGCCCGGTCAGCGCCTGTCCGACGACCTCGACCGGGTGGCCGCGGTGCGCGAGGCGATGGGGCCCGACGCGCGCATCCGGGTCGACGCCAACGGCGGCTGGAGCGTGGAGCAGGCGACCGACGCGCTGGGGCGGCTCGCGGCCTACGGGCTGGAGTACGCCGAGCAGCCGTGCGCCACCGTCGAGGAGCTGCGCGACCTGCGAATCACCTTGGCCCGCAACGGCATCGACGTGCCCGTCGCCGCGGACGAGTCGATCCGCAAGGCCGAGGACCCGCTGCGCGTGGCCCGGCTCGAGGCCGCCGACGTGATCGTCGTCAAGGTCGCACCGCTCGGCGGCGTGCGGCGCGCGCTCGACGTGGTGGCCGAGACCGGGCTCCCGGCGGTCGTCTCGAGCGCGCTGGACAGCTCGGTCGGCATCCGCGCGGGCCTCGCTCTCGCCGCCGCCCTGCCCCGCCTCGACCACGCCTGCGGCCTCGCGACGCTGGGCCTGTTCGACGGCGACGTGGTCACCGAAAGCCTTGTGCCGCAAGGGGTTCGATCCCCCTGCGCTCGGTCGAGCCCGACCCGGAGCTGCTCGACCGCTGGTCCGCACCCGACCACAGGCGAGCGTGGTGGGCGGACCGGGTGCGGGCGGCGTACGCCCTGCTCCCGCATTTCGTGCACAGGTGAACGAAATGCGGAGCGGGCCCCGGGATTCCGCAGCGGCCCGCTGCATTTCGTGCGCTGGTGAACGAAATGCAGCGGACCTCGGACCCCGGACCCGGTCCGCCCGGGTCCGTCACTTCGCCGGCGCGGCCTCGTGCTCGATGCCCTCGTGCTCGCGCCCCACGCGGAAGCGCAGCAGGGTGAGGGCGCTCAGCACGACGATGATCGTCGAGCCCTCGTGCACGAACACCGCCGGCCCGATGCCCAGCCCCATCAGCGTCACCGGCACCAGGACCGCGACGATCGCGAGGCTGAAGATCAGGTTGCGCCGGATGACCTGGCTGGTCCGCCGGGCCAGCGCGACCGCGAACGGCACGCGCCCGAGGTCGTCGGACATCAGCGCCACGTCGGCGGTCTCGAGGGCGACGGCCGAGCCCGCCGCGCCCATCGCCACCCCGACCGTCGCGCTCGCCATGGCCGGCGCGTCGTTGACGCCGTCGCCGAGCATCGCGGTGCGCGTGCCCGACTGGGTCAGCGCGCCGACGGTGGCGACCTTGTCCTCGGGCATCAGCCCGCCGCGCACCTCGTCCATGCCGACGCTGCGGCCGACCACGTCGGCGACCCGCTGGTGGTCGCCGGAGATCATCACCATGCGCTCGACACCTGCGTCGCGCAGCGACTGCACCACCGGCGCGGACTCGCCGCGCTGGGTGTCCATCAGACCGAGCACGCCGAGCACCCGGTCGTCGGTCGCGACGACCATGATCGTGCGGCCGCCCTCCTGCAACCGCTGTACGTCCTCGCGCACCCGGGCGGGCAGCTCGTCCCCGACCAGGGCCGGGCTGCCGATCGCGACGCTGCGGCCGTCGAGCACCGCCCGCACGCCCTTGCCGGTCACCGACTGCACGTCCGTCGCCTCCGGGGTGGGGCCCTCCGGGCGCAGGTCGCGGACCACCGCGGCGGCGAGCGGGTGGTCGCTCAGCCGCTCGACGGCGTACGCCGTGGTGCGCAGCTCCTCCTCGGAGACGCCGGGGGCGGCGACGATGTCGGTCACCCGCGGGCGGCCCCAGGTGAGGGTGCCGGTCTTGTCGAAGCAGATGGCTTGCACGCGACCGAGGTTCTCCAGGGGGCCGCCGCCCTTGACGAGCACGCCGGCGCGGGCCGCGCGGGCGACGCCGGCCAGCACCGCGCTCGGGGTCGCGATGGCGAGGGCGCACGGGCTGGCCGCGACGAGCACGACCATCGCGCGGTAGAAGCTGTCGGCCGTCGGCTCGGTCAGCACGAAGGTGCCGAAGAGGAAGACGCCGATGACGAACAGCACCACGCCGGGGACGTAGAAGATCTGGAAGCGGTCGAGGAACTGCTGCGTCGGCGACTTGTGCGAGTCGGCCTCGCGCACCAGCTGCACGACGCGCGCCAGCGTGGAGTCCTCGGCGCGGCGGGTGACGACGACCTCGATCGCGCCGGGGCCGTTGATCGTGCCGGCGTAGACGGTGCTCGCGGCCTCGACCGTGGCGGGCATGCGCTGCGCCAGCTCGGGGTCATCGACCGGCCACTTGTCCACCGGCACGCTCTCGCCGGTGACCGACGCCTGGTCGACGGAGGTGGTGCCCGTGAGCACGAACCCGTCGGCGGCGATCCGCTCGTTGGGCCGGATGACGGCGACGTCGCCGAGCGCCAGCTCCTCGACCGGGACCTCGGTGACGGTCTCGCCGCGGCGCACCCGGGCGACGCGCGGGGTCAGCTCGGCGAGCGCCTCGATGGACGACTTCGCCTTGGCCATCGCGACCTCCTCGAGCGCGTGGCCGAGGCTGAAGAGGAACAGCAGCACGGCGCCCTCGGCGAAGCGGCCGATCGCGGCGGCGCCGACGGCCGCGACGAGCATCAGGAAGTCCACCTCGAAGCGGCCACGACGCACGGTCATGATCGCCTCGCGGAGGGTGAAGAAGCCACCGAAGAAGTAGGTGGCGAGGAAGGCGGCCAGGGCCGGCCCCGGCGCGTCGGCGACGTACTCCAGGAGCATGCCGACGACGTACGTCACGCCGGAGGCGATCGCGAACCACAGCTCGGCGCGCTCGCCGAGGAAGCCGTGGGAGTGGTCGTGGTCGTCGGTCTTTCCGGGTGGTGGCCCGGTCGTCTGCGAGGTGCTGTCGGTGGCGTTCATGAGGCAACAACACATCATGACATTGTGATTTGTCAATGTATCGGGTCGGGCGAGTGCCGGTCGTTATGCTCCGCGGGTGCCTGGAAAGCCTCGTGCGACCCGACCGCAGCCGCGGATCGCCGCTGCCGACGCCGCGGAGATCGCGCAGCTGATGCAGGCGCTCGCGTCACCGGTGCGGGTGCAGATCCTCGGCGAGCTGCAGCACGGGCCGTCGTCGGTGGGGGAGCTGGCCGAGCTGCTCGACCTCAGCCAGCCGGCGCTGTCGAACCAGCTGCGGCTGCTGCGCAACCTGCGGCTGGTCGCCACCGAGCGGCACGGGCGGCACGTGCACTACTCGCTGCACGACGAGCACGTCGCCGAGCTGCTGACCCAGAGCCTGCGCCACCAGCGGCACGACTGAGGCGTACGCCGGCCGCCCGGTCTCGTGGGCCGGCGCCGCCTGCGAGTCCGGGCGGGCTCAGCCGACGCGCGCCTGGTCCTGCAGCAGCGGACCCACCCGGTCGGCCACCCCCGTCGTCGCCGAGGCCACGAGCCCGCCGCTGGTCTGGTGCGGGCGGTAGGGCGTGCCGTCGAGGTGGCGCGCCGCACCGCCGACCTCCGAGACGAGCAGCGTGCCGGGCACGTGGTCCCACGGCATGGTGCCGGAGTAGATGACGTAGTCGGCGCCGCCGGTCGCGAGCTGGGGGTAGTCCACGCCGCAGCACACCCAGGTCAGCTCCAGCGGTGGCAGGCCGGGCAGCGCGGTGCCGACCAGCCGCCGTCGCGACGTGACGCCGCGCAGCGGTCCGTCGGCGTCGACGGTGCGGTCGGGGATCCGCCGGCCGTCGGCGTACGCCCCCGCGCCCCGCTCGGCGACGAACGCCCGCTCGTGCGCCGGCTGCCAGATCCAGCCGCGCACCGGCTGCCCGCCGCGCACCTCGCCGACCATGACGGCGTGGTCGGGGGAGCCGTGCACGAAGTTCTTGGTGCCGTCGACCGGGTCGACCGTGAACCAGTGGTCCACGTCGGCCAGCCCCTGCAGCAGCGTGGGGTCGGCGCTGGTGGCCTCCTCGCCGACGACCACGGCGTCGGGGTAGGCCTCGCGCAGCCGGCGGGTCAGGATGACCTCGGCCTCGTGGTCGGCGACCGTCACGAGGTCGCCCGGGTTCTTCTCCATCACCTCACCCTCGGCGAGGGCGCGGAACCGGGGCGTCACCACCTCGGCGGCGACCTCGCGCAGCATGGTCAGGACGGCGTCGGTGTCCACGGGCCACCATCATGCCGGGCCACGTCACCGGGCATGAAACCCGGTTACGGTCGTTTGACCCTGATGGATTCGGGTCATGTGCGCGTAACCGGGTTTCATGCGGGGTGGTCCGCCCGCACGGACGTACGCCGGTCACGCCTTGGCCACGATCCGTCGCCGTCCGCCCGTGGTCCCCACGGGCGGGAGTACGTTCACCTGCCGTGCCGGGTGGGCGGCGGAGGGGGCTTCATGGGGACACCGGTGGCCGTGACGGCCGGGTCCGACGACCAGGTCGAGACCAGGTCCGGGCGGCGCAGGTCAGCCCGACGCACCACGCGCCGGTTCCCGTTCGCGCGCCGGGCTGCCCGGGCGCACCGGCGTCAGCAGGGTGTGTTGCTGGGGGTGGTGGCGGGGCTGGTGGCGTTCGCGGCGCTGCTGCCGCTGATGACCGGGTCGATCGCGCGGACCATGGTCGACAACCGGGTGCGTGACCTGGGGGCGCTGGGCCGCACGGTGGAGGCGCGGGCCGGGAGCGGGACCGCGACCACTCCGGTCTCGGAGATCGCGCCGGTGCTCGGCCCGGAGTGGGACGGCATCGCCGGTCCGCCGGTCGGGCAGTACCGCGTGCAGGCCGCCGGCACCATCCCCGGGTCGATGCAGACGCTCACCCTGCTCGGCCGCGAAGGCTTCTGCGACCACCTCCGGGTCACGGCGGGGCGCTGCGCGACGTCGCGGTTCGAGGTGATGATCTCGGGGGCCTCGGCCCGTGCCAGCCGACTGACCGTCGGCGACTCGACCGTCGTCATCCAGATGAGCGGCGCCACCGAGCCCGTGCGGCGCACGCTGCGGGTCGTCGGCGTCTTCGAACCCAGCGCGGGTGACGACTTCTGGCGCGGCATCGACGTGGGCGCGGTCCGCATCGCCCGCGACGTGGCCGGGGAGCCGGTGCAGCTGCACACCTGGCTCACCCCGGCGGCGACGTTCTCCGGCGCCGTCCCCCAGGTGCGCGGCCGGTCCGAGGGACTCCCGCCACCGCTGGACCGGGACTCCCCGGCGTCGGTGGGTTGGTCCGAGATCGAGACCTCGGTCGCCCGCCAGCTGACCCCCGCCGCGTTCACCTACGACAAGCTCGACCAGGCGCGCGCCGCGGTCGCGCGCAGCCAGGCGCTGGCGGCGCAGTCGTCCACCCCGGTCGACATCACCGAGCAGGTCACCACGATCGACCAGGCCGTGCGTGGTGACGTCGAGCAGGTGCAGGTGATCGCGCCGTTGCTGCTGGCTCAGCTGGTGCTGCTGCAGGTGGTGCTGGTGTGGGTGGTGCTGCGCGCTCTGTTGACCCAGCGGCGCACGGAGGTCGCGCTCGTACGTCTGCGCAGCCCGGGTGCGCGCGGCGCCCGGCGCCTGGTGCTGGGCGAGCTGTTGCCGCCCGTGCTGATCGGGCTGCCCGTCGGGCTGCTGCTCGCCTATGCCCTGCAGACCGTCTCGCGGCTGACCTGGCTGCCCGGCCCGGCCGTCTGGAGCTGGACCGCGCTGCTCGTCGCCGTGGCCGCGACGGCGGTGTGCGTGCTGCTCCTGCTCCTGCTCGTGCGTGGGCTGGTGCGCACGCCGATCAGTGCGTTGCTGCGCACGGTGCCGCCGCGTCAGCGCCGGTGGAGCCTGTCGGCGGTCGAGACGGTGCTGCTGACGCTCGCGGCGGGGATGCTGGTGGCGGTGGCGACCGGAAACCTCACGGGCGCACCGGTATTGGTCACTCCGTTGGTCATCGCGCTGGCGGTGGGCCTGCTGGTCGGCGGGTTGCTGGTGCCGCTGGGCAACCGGGTGGCGGGGCGGTTGCTCGACCGGGGCCGGCTGCCGTCGCTGCTGGCGCTGACCGGGCTGGCGCGGCGTCCTTCGACGCGGCAGCTGATCCTCGCGCTGACGGCGGCGGGGGCGTTGCTGGCGTTCGGGGCCAGCACCCTCGTGCTCGGCCAGGCCAACCGTGCCGCGGCGACCAGCGCCCAGACCGGCGCGCCGGTGCGGTTGCTCGCGATCGACGCGAGCGCCACCGTCGACCCGCAGAACCTCGTGCGCGTCGTGGACCAGGTCGACCGCCAGCGACAGCACCTCGCGCCGGTCTTCCGGGTGCGCTCAGGCAGCAGCGACGGCCCGGTCGCACTGCTCGGCGAACCCGGCCCGATGACTCGAATCGCGAGCAAGGTCAACGGGATCGACCCGTGGGCCCGCCTCGGAGACGCATCCTCCGGCAACGCATCGGCCGGCGGCGCCGGGCTGCCGGCCGTGGTCGCCTCGTGGTCTGCCCCGGCCACGGAGGGCGGGTTCACCGCGCCGAGTCTGCGCCAGGCCGACACGGAGTACGTCGTCGCCGCCCAGGTGCCCCTGGTCCCCGGCGGCGAGGCCAACACCTTCGTCACGCCGCTCGCGCCGCAGCTGCGCACGGCCGACCGGCGCGACCTCACGGCCGAGATCTGGAGCGACGGGACCGACCCGGCGCTGGAGCAGCGCGCCACCGCGGCCCTGCGCCGGGCCGGATACAGCGGGGTGACCGTGGAGCGGGCGAGCACGACCCAGCGGAGACTCGATGAGTCCGCGTCGGCGTACGGCCTGCAGCTGGGTCTGGTCGTCGCGGCGGGCTCGGTGGCGGTGGCCGTCCTGGTGCTGGTGGCGGTGCTGTCGTCGCAGGCAGCGGGTCGCCGCCGCGACCGTGCCGCGCTGGAGCGGGCGGGCGTCTCGCGTGCGGTGCTCGGTCGCGCGGGGCGTCTCGAGACGGCGCTGACCGTCGCGCCGTTGCTGCTCGGTGGCGCGGTCGGGTGGCTGGGTGCGCGGCTGGCGGCGCCGAGCATCCCGTGGTTCACCCAGCCCCCGCCGTTCCCCGTCGCCCAGGAGACGCCACCGGTGCTCCCGGCGGTGCTCGCCGTCGGCGCGGGGCTCGTGGTGGTCGCGGTCGTCGCCCTCGTCGCGGGGCGCGGGAAGGAGTCGGCATGAGCACCCGTGGGCTCTCGGTGCAGGTCTCGCGCCTGGTGCACATCTATCGCTCGGACGGGCACGACGTCGCGGCGCTGTCGGGCGTCGATCTCGTCGTCGCGGCCGGCAGCACGTTGGCCCTGCTCGGTCCCTCGGGTGCGGGCAAGTCGACCCTGCTGTCGCTCATCGCCGGCATGGACCGTCCGACGGCCGGGACAATCACCGTCGGCGAGCAGCGCACCGACCAGCTCACCGACCTGCAGCTCGACGCGCTGCGCGGTGACCAGGTGTCGCTCGTGCTGCAGGGTGGTGCGCGAAACCTGGTGCCATACCTCACGATTCGCGAGAATCTCGACCTCGCTCGTTGGGGCGTGCAGCACGACGCCCCCGACCCGCAGGACCTCGCCGATCTCATGGGCCTCGGTCAGGAGACGCTGGCCCGGCACCCCGAGCAGCTGCGACCCTCGGAGGCCCAGCTCGCGGCCCTGTGCGTCGGCGCGGCGAGCGGCCCGGGGCTGCTGCTGGCCGACGAACCCACCGCATCGGTGGGCACGGACGGTGCCGAGCGGGTGATCGCCGCGCTGCACGAGCTGAACCGGACGCTCGGCACGACAGTGCTCACGGTCACGCACGACCCGGTGCTCGCCGGGGCGATGGAGCGCACCGTCACCATCCGCGACGGCCGGGTGGGGTCGCAGGCGCACGACGGCGTCGAGCTCGCGGTCGTCGCGCCAGACGGGTCGCTGCCGCTGCCCGACGACATCCTCGACGAGCTCCCGGCCGGGAGCCTGCTGCGCATCCAGCGCGACCCCGACACCGAGCGCCCGCGCATCATCGTCGAGCCCTACGAGGCCGCCCAGGAGGAGGTCCGATGATCCGCCTCGACCAGGTCGACGTCGACGCCGACGGCACCCCCGTGCTGCCGGGGCCGGCGTCGTTCACGGTGCAGCCGGGCCGGCTGCTCGGCGTCTCCGGTACGTCCGGGGTCGGCAAGACCCTGCTGCTGCGCCTGCTCGCGGGGAGGCGCAGCCGGACCGCGGAGCCGTCGAGGGCGTACCCGCTGCCGGGGAGGTCGTCTGGATCCCGCAGGACAACCAGCTGGCCACCACCCTCACCGCGCTGGAGAACGTCGCCGTCCCCCTCGTGGCGGCCGGCGCGGACGGGCGCGCGGCGCGGCAGGCCGCGGAGCGCGCGCTCGAGGAGGTGGGGCTCGGGGAGGCGATGGGCCAGCTCGTCGAGGAGCTGTCCGGCGGGCAGCAGCAGCGGGTCGCGATCGCCCGCGCCGTCGCCCACCCCGCGACCTGCCTGCTCGCCGACGAGCCGACCTCCGCGCTCGACGCCGGCAACCGCCGCCGCATGCTGCAGCTGCTGCACGAGCAGTCCCGCGCCGGCCGCGCCGTCGTCGTCACGACCAACGACCCGGAGTCCCTGGAGGGCGTCGCCGACGAGATCGTCGACCTCGACGCCGGCTGAGCCCCCGCCCCCAGCGCATGAAACCCGGTTTCATCCGTCTCCCAACGCATGAAACCCGGTTTCGGTCGTTTGACCCTGATGGATTGGGGTCATATGCGCGTAACCCGGTTTCATGCCCGCTCTGGGGCATGTAACCCGGTTTCATGCGGGGTGGGGAGCGCGAGGGGGCAGGGGGCATCAGTCGCGTCAGGTGCGGCGGCTGCGGTAGGCCGCTACCCACGTCGCGGCGTCGAGGTCACGGGGAAGGGCGCCCGGGCGCCGTTGCGCCGCAAGCCGATTCGCCGCCTCACGGGACACTCCCGCGCCGGTGAGGATCTGCGCGAGGTGACGTCCACGTCCGCCGAACACCCGACGTACGAACTCGTGGTAGTCGCGTTGTTCGCTCGCCGGGAGCAGTGGCTCGGGGCGGCGGCGCAGGTGCAGCAGTCCGGCGTCGACGGAGGGCACAGGGCGGAAGGCCGTCGCGGGGATCCGCTGCACCAGGCCGGTGTCGACCCAGGGCCACCACTGTGCGGTGAGCTGGGTGGCGCCACCGACGCCGGCGCGCTTGCGGGCGACCTCCCACTGGGTGATGAGCAGCGCGTGCTGCCAGTGCGTCTCGCGCAGCAGGTGCCGCAGGGCGGGCGTCGTGACGTGGAAGGGGAGGTTGGCGACCAGCGTGCGGGTGCCGGCCGGCGGCGCGTGCCGCAGGATGTCGCCCGCGCCGATGCACACGTGCGGTCCGAGGGCGGCCCGCTCCAGCGCGGCCACGCGCCGGGGGTCGAGCTCGACGACGTGCAGGGGAGCGCCGATGCGGGCCAGTGGGCGGGTGAGCGCGCCGCGGCCGGCGGCCCACTCGACGTACGGCCCGCCGCACTCTCGGGCGAGGGCGACGACGGCGGTGATGGTGCGCCGGTCGACGAGATCGTTCTGGCCGAGCTCGTGCGGGCCGGGTCGATGGTGCTGTCGAGACATGCTGCTGCTCCTTGAGGAGATGGGGGAGCCGGGCAGCACGACGCGCCGCCCGGCGGTGAGCCGGGGACGGCGCGGAAGGATCGAGTCGAGAACCGCGCCGTCAGAGACGGCGGGTCCGGGTGAACGTGATCGACATGGCAGCGAGGCTAACCCGCCTGGTCGTGGGCTCCTAGGGCTTTTCGGTGGCCTCGGCGCGGGTGCTGAGGCGGCCCAGGATCTCGCCGAGGCGGCGCCGGTCGGTCTCGCTGAGCGTCGCGAGCAGCGGCTGGTCGGCCTGCGCGGCGCGCACCTCGCGCGCGACCTTGGCGCCCTTGTCGGTCACCCGCAGCACCATGGCGCGCCGGTCGGTCGGACTCGGCTCCCGACGTACGAGATCGCCGGACTCCAGCGCGTCGGTCACCTCGGTGGCCGACCGGGGCGCGATGCGCAGCACGTCGGCGAGGTCCTTGAGCCGCATCGGTGCGCCCTCGTCGCACGCCCGGCTGATGGTGAGGAACGCGCGGGCCTGGTGCGGCGTGAGGTCGTAGGGCTCCAGCGCAGCCATGGAGTGGTGGCGCAGCGCGTGCATCACCCGGCGCAGCCGCGACATGAGCTCCTGGTCGGAGGGGAGCGGTGCGGGCATGGGGGAATAGTACCGCCGATGCTGAGGTTCTGTGATGATGAGGTAACCTCAGCAAAAGGATCTCAGGTGGTCTCGATACGGCCTCCGCTAGCGCTCCGGCCTACTCGACCGGCTTGACGGCCCGACCGGCTCGAGGGCCCGGCCACCGTGAACGCAACACCGTGAACCCCAGAAGAAGGGAGTGGTGCCTGTGACGGCGCCCACGACTCACCCCAGCCCACCGACCACCCCGACCGCCGGCCCGCACGGAGGCGGCCACGGAGGCGGCCGCGGCCTCGGTCCCGCCCGCCGCGACCCCCGCGACCGCACCCAGCTGCAGGAGCACCCGGTCAGCCTGCGCCGGATCGCCGGACTGTTCCGGCCGTACCGCGCCCGGCTCGGGCTCGTGCTGCTGCTCATCGTCGCCAGCTCGCTCGTCGGGCTGGCCAACCCGTTCCTCACCAAGCACCTGGTCGACGTGGCCATCCCGCAGCAGGACGTGCCGCTGCTGCTGTGGCTCGTCGGCGCGATGCTCGGCGTCACCGCGCTGACCGCGGCGCTGGGCGTCGTCCAGACCTGGCAGTCGACCGTGATCGGCCAGCAGGTCATGCACCGGCTGCGCACCGAGGTGTTCACCCACCTGCAGCGCATGCCGCTCGGCTTCTTCACCCGCACCCGCGGCGGCGAGGTGCAGTCGCGCCTCACCAACGACGTCAACGGGATGCAGGGGGTCGTCACCGGCACCGCGACCCAGGCGGCCGCCAACCTCACCACCGTCGTCGGCACCGCCGTCGCGATGGTGGCGCTGTCCTGGCGGCTGTCGCTGCTGACCCTGATCGTGCTGCCGCCGGCGATCTACCTGACTCGGCGCGTGGCCCAGATGCGCCGCGACGTCACGAGCCGCGCGCAGCGCACCCTCGCCGACATGCAGACCCAGATCGAGGAGTCGCTGTCGGTCGGTGGCGTGCAGCTGAGCAAGACGCTCGGCGCGGGGGAGCAGCTGTCCGACCGGTTCACCGCGTCGTCGCGCCAGCTCACCACCCTCGAGCTGGCCGCCCAGCTCGCCGGCCGCTGGCGGATGGCCTCGATGCAGATCATCTTCGCCGTCGTGCCGGCCCTGATCTACCTCGCCGCCGGGCTGCCCGCGACCAGCGACGGGATGACCATCGGCACCCTCGTCGCGTTCGTCGCCCTGCAGTCGGGGCTGTTCCGTCCGCTGATGGCGCTGCTCAACGTCGGCGTGCAGCTGACCGCCTCGATGGCGCTGTTCAGCCGGGTGTTCGAGTACCTCGACCTCCCGCTCACGCTGCGCGACCCCGAGCACCCGGTGCCGCTGGAGCGGGCGCAGGTGCGCGGCCACGTGCGGTTCGAGCAGGTCGGTTTCCGCTACGCCGGGGCCGACCGCGACGCGCTGCACGACGTGACGATCGACGTCCCGGCCGGCGCGCGCGTGGCCCTCGTCGGCGCCACCGGCTCGGGCAAGTCCACCCTCGGGTCGCTGGTCAGCCGCCTCGCCGACCCGACCTCGGGCCGGGTCACCCTCGACGGCACCGACCTGCGCGAGCTGTCCCTCGCCAGCATCAGCGAGGCGGTCGGCGTGGTCAGCCAGGACACCTACCTGCTGCACGCGAGCGTGCGCGACAACCTGCGCTACGCCCGGCCCGACGCCACCGACGCCGAGATCGAGCAGGCCGCCCGCGCCGCGCAGGTGCACGACGTCATCGCGGGCCTGCCGGAGGCGTACGACACCGTCGTCGGCGCGCGCGGCTTCCGGTTCTCCGGTGGTGAGCGGCAGCGCCTGGCGCTGGCCCGCACGATCCTGCGCGACCCCGCGGTGCTCGTGCTCGACGAGGCGACCAGCGCCCTCGACACCCGCACCGAGCAGGCGGTGCAGGCCGCGCTCGACGAGCTGGCCCGCGGGCGTACGACCATCACGATCGCCCACCGGCTGTCCACCGTGCGCGACGCCGACCTCATCGTCGTGCTCGACCACGGCGAGGTCGTCGAGCAGGGCACCCACGACGGGCTGGTCGCCCGCGGCGGGCGCTACGCCGAGCTGGTGGCCGCGCAGTCCGCGGATCGCGGCGGAACCGACCGGGCCCTGGCCTTAGTCTGAGGCCGGACCTGCACGCACCGGTGCGCCGATCGATCGAGGGGAAGACATGAAGCGCGAAGGCGTCAAGCGGATGATCGGCGGCGGGGTGCTGTTCTTCCTGGTCGCGCCGGCGATCTTCGTCGCCGTCCTGCTGATCGGCGTCGGCAAGTCCGTCGCCGACATCGCCGGGTCCGACCCGGTCCAGCCCGGCGGCACCGCCCAGCTCGAGGCGGGGCAGAAGGTCTCGCTGCTCGTCTTCGCGGGCACCGCCACCGGCGACGGCGCCACCCAGGGCAGCGGCGTCCCCGCGCCGGACGAGACCTGCACCGTCACCGACCCGACCGGCCAGCCCGCCAACCTCACGCGCGACTCCGGCACCGAGGTTAGCGACGGCGGCCAGTCCTACCGCGAGGGCTACACGCTGACCGCCGGGCCGGCCGGGGCGTACACGATCACCTGCGGCAGCTCCGAGGTGCTGGTCGTGGACGAGAACGCCATGAGCGAGCTCGGTCGCAACGTCGGCGGCACGCTGGTCGCCGCGCTCGTCATCCCGTTCGTCGTCGGCGTCATCGGCCTCGCGCTGTTCATCTGGGGCCTGGTGAAGTTCAACCGGTCCAAGAAGGCGATGCCCGCCGGCGGCTACGGCCAGGGTCAGTACGCCTACGGCCAGCAGCAGTACGGCCAGCCGGGCTACGGCGGCGGCCAGCAGCCGTACGCCGGGCAGGACTACCCGCAGCAGGGCCAGCAGTCCTACGACGGCGGCCAGCAGGCGTACGGCAGTGACCAGCAGTACGGCCAGCAGGGACAGGGCGGCCGGGACGGGCAGAACCCGCCGCAGAACCCGTACGGCCCGACCAGCTGACTCGGCGGAACGGATTCGGCGAGGCCGCATCGAGCGGATAACCTGTGAACGCTGTCGCCGCCGCGCGCCCGAGCGCGCCCTCCGGTCGCCGCGACAGCCCGCAACCATTGAACGAGTAGGTGGACAGTGCCATCCGGCAAGGTGAAGTTCTTCGACGCCGACAAGGGATTCGGCTTCGTCTCCGGTGACGACGGCCAGGACGTGTTCCTGCCGTCGAGCGCCCTGCCCTCCGGCGTGACCCAGCTCAAGAGCGGCACGCGGGTGGAGTACAGCGTCGCCGAGGGCCGCCGCGGCGCCCAGGCGCTCAGCCTGCAGGTGCTCGACCAGGGCCCCTCGCTGCAGGCCCGCGCGCGCAAGTCGCCCGAGGAGATGGCGATCATCGTCGAGGACCTGATCAAGCTCCTCGACGGGCTCGGCGGCTCGCTGCGCAAGGGGCGCTACCCCGCGAGCGCCCACACCCAGAAGGTCGCTGCCGTGCTGCGCGCGGTGGCCGACGACGTCGAGGGCTGACCATGGCTCCCGCGACCCGAGTACGCCCGGAGGACCTGGTGTCCGTCGGCGCGCCCGCCGAGGCGGTCGAGGCGGCCGCGCAGGGGTCGGTCGACACCGAGGCCACTGCTGAGGCGACGTCCACCGAGGCCGCCGCGCCCGCGCGGGCCGGCCGCACGCGTACCCCGCGCGCCCCGAAGACCGACAAGGTGCTGGTCGACGACGCGGCCCAGGAGCTCGCGCTGGAGGCGGCGCGCGGCATCGCCCAGCCCGGCATGGTGGGCGACCACGTGCGGGTCGAGATGACCGCCGAGCGGCTCGCGACGCACTACTTCGCGTGCCTGGCCCCGGGTTACCCCGGCTGGCTGTGGA
The DNA here is from genome assembly GCF_030296655.1 of Barrientosiimonas endolithica. Taxonomy (NCBI): domain Bacteria; kingdom Bacillati; phylum Actinomycetota; class Actinomycetes; order Micrococcales; family Dermacoccaceae; genus Barrientosiimonas; species Barrientosiimonas endolithica. The sequence continues at coordinate 392,272 of NZ_AP027735.1, forward strand.
GCGTGTCGGTCGCGCGGGCGCCGCGGCAGAAGTTCGCGACGGTCTGCGAGACCAACCTGCTGCCCGGCGAGGGCGCGCTGCTGTCGCCGGAGTGGGTGCCCTACGCCGAGCGGCTCGCCCCGGGCGACATCGGGCCGGGTGACGTGACCCCGTTCGTCGCCGACGACCCGCTGCTCGAGGCCGGCTTCGAGGCCACCGGCGACGAGGACGTCGACCAGGTGGCGGTGTTCGAGCTGGGCCTCGGCCGCCCGCGCGTGCTGTCCGGCGAGGGGCGCGAGGTCGCCGCGACCCGGTGGTACGACGGGGAGAACGGCCCGGGCTCGGAGACCGCGAAGCAGGCGCCGGCGCCGTGCGCGACGTGCGGGTTCTTCGTGCCGATGTCGGGCGTGCTGCGTCAGGTGTTCGGCGTGTGCGCGAACGAGTGGTCGCCTTCCGACGGCACGGTCGTGTCGCTCGACCACGGCTGCGGGGCGCACTCCGAGGTCGACGCGCCCCAGCCCGAGCCGGAGAAGGTCGACCCGCCGGTCGTCGACGACCTGGCTGTCGTCAGCCTGGACTGATCCGGCGCCTGGACCGATCAGGCGCCTCGACCGATCAGGCGTCGGCGGCGTTGCCGCGGCCGCGCCGCAGGTAGGCCCAGCCGAGCGCGCCCAGGCCGAGACCGGCGACGGGCACCCACAGCCACCAGTCGCGCTCGCCCGTGCGCAGCGCCGGGACAGCCAGCACCGCGACCAGGGCGAGCGCCCAGCAGGCGATCCCGATCTCGACGATGCGCAGCGTGTCGACCTGCAGCGGAGCCGGCGGCTCGGCGCGCGGATCGGGCTCGGCCGGGGTGGGTTCGGTCACGCCACCAGGATAGGTGGCGGGATCGGTCTGCGCCGGGGCCGGGTGTTCCCTACTCTCACCCTCATGAGCAGTCCCGCACCTGCTGTCGCGCCGTCCGCCCTCGACCGCTTCTTCCACATCAGCGAGCGTGGCTCGTCGGTGGCCCAGGAGATCAGGGGCGGGTTCGTCACGTTCTTCGCGATGGCGTACATCGTCGTGCTGAACCCGCTGATCATCGGCACGGTGAAGGACGGCACCGGCGAGTTCCTCGGCGGCGGCCAGGCCCCGAACCTCGCGATGGTCGCGGCCTGCACCGGCCTGGTCGCAGGCGTCATGACGATCCTGATGGGGGTCGTCGCGAACTACCCGATGGCGCTCGCGACGGGGCTCGGGCTCAACGCGTTCGTGGCGTTCGGCATCGCGGCCACACCCGGCGTGACGTGGGCCGACGCCATGGGGCTCATCGTGCTGGAGGGCCTGATCATCCTGGTGCTGGTGCTCACCGGCATCCGCCGGGCGGTGCTCTACGCGATCCCGTCGGGGCTGAAGACCGCGATCACGATCGGCATCGGTCTGTTCCTGACGTTCATCGCGCTGTTCGACGCCGGCATCATCCGCAAGGCCCCGGCGACGCCGGTCGAGCTCGGCATCGGGGGCGAGCTGAGCGGGTGGCCGGCGCTGGTCTTCGTGCTCGGGCTGTTCACCATCGCGGTCCTGCTGGTGCGCAAGGTGACCGGCGCGATCCTGTACGGCATCGTCGGCGCGACCGTCCTGGCGCTGGTCGTCGAGGGGGTCGGCCGGATCGGCTCGCAGACCGACGCCACCGGCAAGGTGGTCAACCCCGCCGGGTGGAGCCTGAACGTGCCGAAGCTGCCCGAGCAGGTGGTCGCCACCCCGCAGTTCGACCTGCTCGGCAACTTCTCGCTGCTCGGGTCGTTCTCCTCGCTCGGCGTGATCGCCGCGATCCTCACGATCTTCACGCTGCTGCTCGCCGACTTCTTCGACACGATGGGCACGATGGTGGCCGTCGGGTCCGAGGGCGGGCTGCTCGACGAGGAGGGCAACCCGCTGAACAGCCAGCGCATCCTGATCGTCGACTCGGTCGCCGCCGCGGCAGGCGGCGCCGCGGGCGTCAGCAGCAACACGTCGTACATCGAGTCGGCGGCGGGTGTCGGCGACGGCGCCCGCACCGGGCTGGCGTCGGTGACGACGGGCGTGCTGTTCCTGCTGTCGATGTTCTTCGCGCCGCTGGTCAGCATCGTGCCGCACGAGGCCGCGACCCCCGCGCTGGTCATCGTCGGCTTCCTGATGATGCAGAACGTCACCGACATCGACTGGCGCGACATCGAGATCGCGCTGCCGGCCTTCCTCACGATGGTGCTGATGCCGTTCAGCTACTCCATCTCCGCCGGCATCGGCGTCGGCTTCATCGCGTACGTCGTGATGAAGGTCGTGCGCGGCAAGGCCTCGCAGATCCACCCGCTGCTGTGGGGCGTCGCGGGGCTGTTCGTGATCTATTTCGCGATCGACCCGATCAAGCAGGTCTTCGGAGTCGCCTGAGCCGCAACGGTTCTCGGCCGGTCGCGCTGGCTCACTCGACGCGGATCTCCTCAGGCCTGATGCGGGTCGTGGTCGCGACCGTGGTGAGGGCGGCGACGACCACGGCGCCGGTGGCGATGGCCGCGAGCAGCCCGGTGACCGCACCCCACGGATATCCGATCTCCGGCGCCGCGGGGGTGAGGTAGGCCGAGCCCGCCAGCGCCCCCGCCAGCACCGACAGCACCCCGCCGGCGACGATCGGCAGCGCGGCCTCCCACCACTGCGCGCCGCGCAGGGTGCCGGGCGAGGTGCCGACCAGGCGCAGGCTGGTGAGCTCGCGACGGCGTACGAGCGCGCGGTCCACGAGCGTGATCGCCAGCCCGAGCAGGCCCAGGGCGAGGATGGTCCCGGCCACGGTCCACAGCGCGCGGCGCAGGCTCTCCACGAAGTCGTACGAGCCGAGGTCGGCCGAGCTCAGGAACGCGTGGTTCGCGTCGGGGCTGGGCCCCTCGATCAGGTCCCGACCGGGGCCCGCGACGACCCGGACGTCCCGGTCGGTCCGGGGGAGCAGCGCGGCGATCCCGGGGGCCGACGGCGGGATCACCATCGCGAAGTTCTGTCCCAACGGATCCTCGCCCCGTGCCTGCACGGGCGTGCCGACGACCGGGACCGCGGCGCCGACCGACCGCGACTGCACCGTGGCGCGGGCCACGAGGTCGCGGTCGCCCATGGGCCACAGGTTCGTCGGGCGGCCGTCCACGCACCCGCGCAGCTGCGGCGCCACGCGGCGCAGGTCGGCGCAGGTGGCGACCAGGGCGTTCCCGATGTAACCGCCCGGTGGGCTGCCGTTGGGGTCGACGCCGGGCTCCGCCAGCTGCACGACGGGCAGGGCGGTGACCGACCGGGCGCCGGGCAGCGCGCGACCCTCCTCGATCGCGCGGGGGTCTCGGCCACCGAGGCGGTCATCCACAGCCGCTGCTCCGACTCCAGGGAACGCTTGGCCTCGAGGTACTGCGGGGTGGTCTCGAACGCGACGAGCACGCCCCGGGCGCCGACCACGACGAACACGCCGATCATGAGCGCGGCCACGGTGCGGGTGACTCCAGCCGGCTGGGCCTGCAGGCGGCGGGCCGCGACGAGCAGGCTCGGTCGCGTGGCGACCCGGAGCAGCAGGTCGGCGGTGAGCCGCACGAACACCGGCACGATCAGCACGATGCCGAGACCGACGAGCGTCACGCCGGCCAGGACGACCGTGCCCCAGGCCCCACCGAGGTTGTCCGGCTTCTGGATCCGGACGACGGCGCACAGGGCCAGGCCGAGCGCCAGGGGCGCGGCGCGCCACAGGCTCGGGCGGCGGGCGTCGGCGCGGTTCGCGGTGGCGACCGCGCTGGAGATGTCCGTGCGCACCGGGATCACCGCGACGGCGACCACGGCGAGCGGCACGCCGACGAGCGCCAGCAGCCAGCCGAGCCAGCCCGGGTCGAGCTGGGCGGCGGTGCGCTCGGCCGTCACCAGGCGTACGCCCGCCAGCACCGGGCGCAGCGCGACGAACGCCACGGCCCCGACGACCGCGCCGACCAGCGCGGCGACGACCGCCTCGACGGCAGCCGTGAGCCGGGTCTCGGCAGGGCTGACGCCCAGCAGCCGCAGGCCCGCGAGGCGGCGGTCGCGCACCGTGGCGGAGAGCCGGCCGACGCTGGCGGCCAGTGCGAGCGTCGGCAGGGCGACCGTCGCGAGCACCGCGAGGTTGAGGCGCTGCAGCTCGGCCGCGGCGTACTGACCGACGAACGACTGCGTCTCGGCGCGCACCGACGCGGTGACCGCGAGCAGCACGAACGCCGAGAGCGCGCAGGCGATCGCGACGAGGACCGACCGGCCGCGCTGACCGGGGAGCCCCACGCCAGGCGCAGCCCGAGCCGCGCTGCCGGCTTCATCGTGCCCCGGCGACGGGCGCGTCGAGCGCCCCGTCGCGCATCGTCACCAGCTCGTCGAGCGAGGACGCGACCCGGTGGTCGTGGGTCACGACCAGCAGGGCGGCGCCGATGCTGGCGGTCAGTCCGACCAGGGCGTCGAGCACGACCTCGCCGGTGACCGTGTCGAGCGACCCGGTGGGCTCGTCGGCGAGCACGACCGCGGGGCGGTGCACGAGCGCCCGGGCGACGGCCGCACGCTGGGCCTGGCCTCCGGAGACGGCGCCGGCGCGCCGGTCGGCGACGTCACCGACGCCGAGGTCGTCCAGCAGCTCGCGGGCCGTGGCCGTCGCCGCCTGCCGGGAGCGGCCGAGCAGCATCAGCGGCAGCGCGGCGTTCTCGACGAGCGTCAGCTCGGGCACCAGGTCGCCGCGCTGGAAGACGATGCCGAAGCGCTCCAGCCGCAGCCGGCTGCGCCTCGCCTCGGACAGGCCCGTCAGGTCCGTGCCGTCGAGCGTCACCCGCCCGGAGTCGGGCAGGATCACCCCGCACAGGCAGTGCAGCAGGCTGGACTTCCCGCTGCCGGACGGGCCCATCAGCGCCGTGCGTTCCCCGGTCGAAGAGTCAGTGACACGCCGCCCAGGGCCGGCGTCGGCCCGTAGGACAGGTGCAGGTCAGTTGCCTCGAGCATCGTTCCCCTCCTTGCGAATCTGCTTGGCCAGCAATTCGATTCGAGTGCCCGACTCCTCGATCCAGCGCAGGTCCGCGTCGAGGTGGGCGAGCTCGTACGTCGTCGTCAGCAGGTCTGCGCCGGTCGCCTTGCGACGGAGTTCCTGCAGCACGCGCATCCGTTCGAGGTGCGCCGCGCGCTGTGCGTCGAGGATGCGTTCGACGGGCCGCCCGGACAGCAGCGCCACGGTCACCCGCGCGCACAGGTCGCTGGTGGCGAACTCGTCAGGCGCCTGCGACTCGAAGACCCACTGGTCGACCCGCGCGACCCCGGCGGGCGTGATGCCGTAGCTGCGACGGTCGGGGCCGCCCCCTGGATCGACCCCGACCATCGCGGCGAGGCCGTCGCGCTCCAGCCGCCCGAGCGTCGCGTAGACCTGCCCGAACGCCAACGGCCGCCGCTGCGCGAACCAGGTGTCGAACTTCTGCTTCAGCGTGTAGCCGTGCGCGGGCTCGGGCTCCAGGAGCGCGAGGAGAGTGGTGGCCGTCGACATGCCGGCGACTGTACACCGAGAGTATTCACTGAGTGAGTAGTTTGGCGCGTGTCGTGTCGAGGGATCGCTGTCCGGTCCGCCGCCCGACGCAGCGGCCAGCCGATCGCGTCACCAACCTCCCGGGTCAGTGCAGCTAGTCGGCGTGCTCGGACAGGTCCTCGGCATCGACGATGCGATAGGCGTAGCCCTGCTCGGCGAGGAAGCGCTGGCGGTGCGCGGCGAACTCGGCGTCGACCGTGTCGCGGGTGACGACGGTGTAGAAGTGCGCCGTGCGGCCGTCGCCCTTCGGGCGCAGCACGCGACCGAGGCGCTGGGCCTCCTCCTGGCGCGAGCCGAACGTGCCCGACACCTGGATCGCGACCGACGCCTCGGGCAGGTCGATCGAGAAGTTGGCGACCTTGCTCACCACGAGCAGCGAGATCTCGCCGTCGCGGAACGCCTGGAACAGCTTCTGCCGCTGGCCGACGGGGGTCTCGCCGGTGATCAGGTCGGCGCCGAGCCGCTCGGCGAGCCCCTCGAGCTGGTCGAGGTACTGCCCGATCACCAGGGTCGGGGCACCGCGGTGCTGCTCGACGATCCGCTCGACCACGCCGTCCTTGACCGGCGCGCACGACGACAGCCGGTAGCGGTCCTCGGGCTCGGCGGTGGCGTACGTCATCCGCTCGGACTCCGACAGCGTCACCCGCACCTCGACGCAGTCGGCGGGCGCGATGTAGCCCTGCGCCTCGATGTCCTTCCACGGGGCGTCGTAGCGCTTAGGCCCGATCAGGCTGAACACGTCGGACTCGCGGCCGTCCTCGCGCACGAGCGTGGCGGTCAGGCCGAGCCGGCGCCGCGCCTGCAGGTCGGCGGTCATCCGGAAGATCGGGGCGGGCAGCAGGTGCACCTCGTCGTAGACGACCAGGCCCCAGTCGCGCGCGTCGAGCAGGTCGAGGTGGGGATAGATGCCCTTCCGCTTCACGGTCAGCACCTGGTAGGTCGCGATCGTGACCGGCCGGATCTCCTTGCGGGACCCGGAGTACTCACCGATCTCGTCCTCGGTGAGCGTCGTGCGGGCGAGCAGCTCGTCGCGCCACTGCCGCGCGCTCACGGTGTTGGTGACCAGGATGAGCGTGGTGGCCTTGGCCTCGGCCATCGCCCCGGCGCCCACCAGCGTCTTGCCGGCGCCGCAGGGCAGCACGACCACGCCCGACCCGCCGTGCCAGAAGCCGTCGACGGCTTGCTGCTGGTAGGGCCGCAGCTCCCAGCCGTCGTGGCTCAGGTCGATCTGGTGCGCCTCGCCGTCGACGTAGCCCGCGAGGTCGTCGGCCGGCCAGCCCACCTTGATGAGCTGCTGCTTGATCGCGCCGCGCTCGGAGTTGTGCACCGCGACCGTGAGGTCGTCGAGTCGCTGCCCCACGAGGGGCTGGATCTTCTTGTGCCGCAACACTTCTTCGAGCACCGGCTTGTCGGTGGTGACCAGCACCAGCTGCTCGCCGTCGCGCTCGAGCCGCAGCCGGCCGTAGCGGTCCATCGTCTCGGCCACGTCGATCAGCAGCGCCTGCGGCACGGGGTAGCGGGAGAACCGGATGAGCGCGTCGACGACCTGCTCGGCGTCGTGCCCGGCGGCTCGTGCGTTCCACAGCGCGAGCGGCGTCACCCGATAGGTGTGCACGTGCTCGGGGGCTCGCTCGAGCTCGGCGAACGGCGCGATCGCGCGCCGCGCCTCCTCGGCCTGCTCGTGGTCGACCTCCAGCAGGATGGTCTTGTCGCTCTGGACGATCAGTGGCCCGTCGGCCATACGTGCACTTCCCCTCATAGTCCGCCAGGAGAGTAACGATCCGGGCCGCCGGATCCTTCCCGCGCCGGCACGGCGCAGATCCTCGACGCGGTTGCCGACGGCAGACGGTGATCGTCGTCGACGCCTCGGCCGTCGTGGAGGCGCTCGTCGGGCTCGAGCCCGACCCGTGGCTGTGGGACGCGCTGGCCGGCGAGCTGGCGGCGCCGCAGCTGCTGGACGTGGAGGTGCTGTCGGCGCTGCGCGGCCTCACCCTCGCCCACCGCCTCGAGCAGAAGGTGGCTGAGCAGGCGGTCCAGGACCACTTCTCCCTGAACATCCACCGGCACGAGATGGCGCCGCTCGCGACCCGGGTCTGGGGCCTGCGTCACCGGTTCACGGCGTACGAAGCGAACTACCTCGCGCTCGCAGAGGGGCTCGGCGTGCCGCTCGTCACCTGCGACGCGAAGCTGGCGACCGACGGTCACGCCGCAGAGGTGCGGGTGGCCTCGCCCAGCCGCCGGTGATTCGCGTCAGGTGCGACGATGCTGGGCATGACCGCGAACCTGCCGATGACCGTGCCGATGGACGGCATGCCCGACCGCATCACGATCTACGAGGTCGGCCCGCGCGACGGTCTGCAGAACGAGAAGTCGGTCGTGCCGACCGAGGTCAAGGCCGAGTTCGTGCAGCGGCTCGTCGGTGCCGGGCTGGAGACGGTCGAGACCACCTCGTTCGTGCCGCCGTCGTGGATCCCGCAGCTGTCCGACGCGCCCGACCTGCTGCAGCAGCTCGCGGACACGGGGCACGGCCCGAAGCGACCGGTGCTCGTGCCCAACGAGCGCGGTCTCGACAACGCGCTCGCGGCCGGCGTCGGCGCCATCGCGATCTTCGGCTCGGCCACCGAGACCTTCGCGCAGAAGAACCTCAACCGCTCGGTCGCCGAGTCGGTCGAGATGTTCACCCCGGTCGTGCGGCGCGCGCGCGAGGCGGGCCTGTGGGTGCGGGCCTACGTGTCGATGTGCTTCGGCGACCCGTGGGAGGGCCCGGTGCCCGTCGAGCAGGTCGTCGACGTGTGCGCGCGGCTGATGGACCTCGGCTGCGACCAGCTCAGCATCGGCGACACCATCGGCGTCGGGACGGTCGGTCACGTGGCCAAGCTGCTGGAATCCCTTGACGCGCAAGGAATCCCGGCGTCGAAGACCGCGGTGCACTTCCACGACACCTACGGTCAGGCGCTGTCCAACACGCTGACCGCGCTGCGCCACGGGGTCACCGTCGTCGATGCTTCGACCGGCGGCCTGGGCGGCTGCCCGTACGCCAGGAGCGCCACCGGCAACCTCGCCACCGAGGACCTCGTGTGGGCCTGCCGCGGTCTCGGCATCGAGACCGGTGTCGACCTGGACGCGCTGGTCGGCACGAGCCTGTGGATGGCCGAGCAGCTGGGGCGGCCCTCGCCGTCCGCGGTCGTCCGGGCGCTCGGCGGCGCCTGAGGCGCGCGGCAGGTCAGACCGACGTACGCCCTCCGAGCCGTGCGCGCAGCGCCGCCCGGAGCTCCTGCTCCTGCTCCGGACCCACCGGCGCCGCCGGCTGCTGCGGGACGAAGCGGGCGCCGTCGGCGTCCAGCAGCACCCACGACCCCTCGCGCACCGGACCGTGCACGAGCGCGGTGCCGGCGGCGTGCGGGTGGGCGCGGCCGAGGTCGAGCAGCCACGCGGGCCGCCCGTCCTGCACGAGCAGCGCCTGCCAGGTGTTGAGGTCGGTGCGGAGCGCGAGGAACGGCCAGGGGCGGCCGGGCTCGCGCGCGGCGGCGCTCAGCCGGGCCAGCGTGCGCGCCGCGCCGAACAGCCCGTAGCCGACGACCAGCAGCCCCGGTACGACGAACACCCATCCGCGGGGCAGCCCCAGCAGCCCCATGCCGAGCACGATCGCGGCGAACCACCACAGCACCGGACGGTGCAGCGCCGCCCGCCACCGCTGCCGGCGCTCGGGCAGGACCACCTGCTCCTCGGCGTACCAGCTCTCCCGGGCGGCCACCGCCTGCCACAGCTGGACGAACGAGGCCCCCGCCGGGACGTACGCCGTCGCGCCCGCCCCGGGGTCGGGCTCCTCCGGGAGCAGTCGGGTCGGGCGCCGGGCGATGCGCACCGCACCGGTCACGAGCTGCACCGTCGCGAGCAGCAGCATCGGCAGCAGGGTGAGCACGGTGACGGCGACGAGGGTCTCGTCGGAGATCGTCCAGCGGCTCAGCGGCCACGGCATCGTGTGGATCGTGACCTGCTCGCCGGCGCTCGCGAACCAGTCGCGGCAGCCGAGCTCGCTGGTGGCGCCGTCGGCCCAACGCACCTCGCAGCGCTCGCCTTTCGCCGGGTGCTCCCAGGTGCGCACGATCGAGACGGTTCGGTCTGAGCCGAGCCAGTAGAGCAGGTGCGTCACGACCGGGATCGGCACGATCAGCGCCAGCACGACCCCGATCCAGCGCGGCCCCGCGAGCCACCAGCGCCGCGGCCAGGCCAGCGGCCGCCGGCCCTCCACGGCGAGCGCCTGCCGCCACGCGCGCAGCACGCCGACGGTCCAGCGCTGTCCCGACTCGTCGCGCAGGACCACGGCATCGACCTCGCCCACGCCCTCGCGGACGTACGACCTCGCGACGGGGGCCTGGCGCAGCGACTCCAGGGGCAGGACCGCGTGCAGCCGGGACCCGACGACGCGGCCGGTCGGGCCGTCGAGGACCAGGCGGGCCATCTGCTCGCTGCGGGCGCCGCCGTGGCCGACGCGTCCGGGGTGCTGGACGAACGCGGGCAGCGCCACCCCGCCGCGACGGCGCCGCGCGAGCCGGATGCTGGCCCACGGCAGCACCACGACGCCGATCAGGGTGAACGCCGCGGTGAGCAGCTCGGCGACGACGCGCGTCAGGGTGCTCCCGGAGTCCACGTCCGCGACTGTATCCACGCGCTGACGCATCCCCGGCGCGGCGAGCAGGCCCCGCCCGTATGTTGGGCGGCATGACGTCTTCCGGCCTGACCCTGGACAACTTCGACCGCGACGTGCGCCCGCAGGACGATCTGTTCGGCTTCGTCAACGGGGCGTGGGTGCGCGAGCACGAGATCCCCGAGGACCGGGCCCGCTACGGCTCGTTCGACCGGCTGCGCGAGGAGTCCGAGGCGGCCATGCGCGAGCTGATCACCGAGGCCGCGGGCGCGTCGGCCGAGCCGGGCACCCCGCGCCGGCAGGTGGGTGACCTGTTCACCTCGTTCATGGACGAGGAGCAGATCGAGCAGCTGGGCGCCGAGCCGATCCGCGGGGACCTCGCGCTGGCCGACGGGCTGCAGACCGCGACCGACCTGGTGCGCGCGTCAGGAGCGTTGGCACGCAAGGGGATCGACGGTTTCGTCGGGTTCTACTCCATCGCCGACGCGCGCGAGTCGACCACGAACGTGCTCTACCTCGCGCAGCACGGCATCGGCCTGCCCGACGAGTCCTACTACCGCGAGGACCAGCACGCCGAGACCCGCGAGAAGTACGTCGCCCACATCGGGCGGATGTTCGAGCTCGCCGGGCTCGACCCCGAGCAGGCGCAGGTCGTCATGGACCTGGAGACGCGGCTGGCCAAGGCGCACCGGGACCGGGTCGCCAACCGCGACGCGGTGAAGACGTACAACAAGACGACGCGCACCGAGCTGGACGAGCTGACCCCGGGCGTCGACTGGTCGGCGTGGCTCGACGGGGTCGGCGCCGAGGAGTCGGTGCTCGACCCGGTCGTCGTCGAACAGCCTTCGTACCTCACGGGATTCGCCGAGGCGCTCGCGCAGGAGCCCATCGAGGCGTGGCGCGCCTGGCTGCGCTGGCGGATCATCTCCTCGCGCGCGGCATACCTCAGCGGGGCGTTCGTCGACGAGCAGTTCGAGTTCGTCGGCAAGCAGCTCTCGGGCATCCCGCAGCTGAAGGAGCGGTGGAAGCGCGGCGTGGGGCTCGTCGAGGAGCTGATCGGCGAGGCGGCCGGGCAGCTGTACGTCGAGAAGCACTTCCCGCCGCACGCCAAGGAGCGCATGGAGAACCTCGTCGCCAACCTCGTCGAGGCCTACCGCCGCGACTTCGAGTCGCTGCCGTGGATGAGCCAGGCGACGCGCGACAAGGCGCTGGAGAAGCTGGCCAAGTTCACGCCGAAGATCGGCTACCCGCAGGAGTGGAAGGACTACTCCTCCATCGAGATCGACGCCGCCGACCTGGTCGGCAACGTCGACCGAGCGACCGCGTGGGAGGTCGACCGGATGCTCACCCGCGTCGGCGACCCGGTCGACAAGAACGAATGGTTCATGACCCCGCAGACGGTCAACGCGTACTACATGCCGGTGATGAACGAGATCGTCTTCCCGGCCGCGATCCTGCAGCCGCCGTTCTTCGACGTCGACGCCGAGGACGCGGTCAACTACGGCGGCATCGGCGCGGTGATCGGGCACGAGATCGGTCACGGGTTCGACGACCAGGAAGCCGTTTCGACGGCGACGGCAACCTCACCGACTGGTGGACCGAGGACGACCGCGAGCGGTTCGACGGCCTGGCCAAGAAGCTCGTCGAGCAGTTCGACCAGCTCGAGCCGCGCGATGCGCCGGGGCAGAAGATCAACGGCGGCCTCACCGTCGGCGAGAACATCGGCGACCTGGGCGGGCTGACCATCGGCTACAAGGCGTTCCAGATCGCGCAGGAGACCGAGGCCTCGCCGGAGCTCGACGGCTTCACCGGCGACGAGCGGTTCTTCCTCGGGTGGGCGCAGGTGTGGTGCGGCAAGGCGCGCGAGGCCGAGGCCAAGCGGCTGCTGACGATCGACCCGCACGCGCCGACCGACCAGCGCGCCAACGTGGCCCGCAACCTGCAGGAGTTCCACGACACGTTCGGTGTGGCCGAGGGCGACGGGATGTTCCTGGCCGAGGACGACCGGGTGCGAATCTTCTGATGACGCAACCGAGCTCGTACGGCAGCTGGCCCTCGCCCATCACGGCCGACTACGTGCACGGCAGCACGGTGGGGCGCGGCCAGCCCTGGGCCGACGGGGAGCACGTCTACTGGCGGGAGACCCGCCCGCAGGACGAGGGGCGCAGCGCGCTGGTGCGTCGGGCACCCGACGGCAGCACGACGGACGTGTCGCTGCCGGGGCAGGACGTGCGCACCACGCTGCACGAGTACGGCGGCGGCGACTACGCGGTCCGCGACGGGATCGTGGTCTACGTCGTGCGCGACGGCCAGCGTGTCTGGGTGTCGCGCGACGGCGGCGAGCCGCGGCCGGTGACCGCCGAGACCGACGGGCTCGTGCGCTACTCCGGCTTCTGCATCGACCCGCGGCGCGGCGTCGCGTACGCCATCCGCGAGGACCAGCGCGACCCGAGCCTCGAGCCGGTCACCTCCCTGGTGCGGCTGGACCTGTCCGGCGACGGCTCGGGCGTGGGCGAGGTGCTGCAGCCCGGCCGGGAGCGCCAGGTCGCCGACCAAGCCGGACGAGTAGCGCGAGGGACGAGCGCGTATCGAGACCAGGCCGAGCCTGGTCAAGATGGTCGAGTAGCGCGAGGGACGAGCGCGTATCGAGACCAGGCCGAGCCTGGTCAAGATGGTCGAGTAGCGCGAGGGACGAGCGCGTATCGAGACCACGCCGAACCGGACGACACCCCCGCCCCGCCCGACTTCGTGCTGGATCCCGCGTTGTCGCCGGACGGGCGCCGGCTCGCCTGGCTGACCTGGAACCACCCCCAGATGGCCTGGGACGGCACCTTCTTGTGGGTCGCCGAGCTCGACGACGCGGGCGGCCTGCGCGAGGCGCGCGTGGTGGCGGGGTCGACCGAGGAGTCGCTGGAGGAACCGACCTGGCTCGACGACGACCGGCTGCTGGTCCTGAGCGACCGCAGCGGCTGGAGCACGTTCCACCTGCTCGACCTGCGCGAGGAGTCGGCGGGGCTGCGGCCGGTGCACGACGACCAGCACGACTACGGCATGCCGCGCTGGGTGCCGCACATGCGCAGCTTCGCCCTGCTCGACGACGGTCGCGTGCTGGCGGGCCGCATCGTCGAGGGTTTCCGCGGTGCCGTCCTGCTCGACCCGAGCAGCGGTGACGTGACCGACGTCGAGCTGCCGATCACGTACATCGACCAGCTCGGCGCCGCCCCCGGCAGCAAGGCGGTGGCCGTGGTCGGCGCGGCGGACGCGATGCCGACCGTGGTGCGCATCGACCCGGACGAGGCGACCCTGACGCCGCTCGCGGGTGAGACCGACGAGCTGCTCGAGCGGTTCGCCGCGCCGCCGGAGGCGATCACCTGGAGCGGTTTCGACGGGCAGACCGCGCACGGATTCCTTTATCTGCCAAGGAATCCCGACGTCGTTGCTCCCGAGGAGCAGCGGCCGCCGCTGCTGGTCACGACCCACGGTGGGCCGACCGCCGCGACGGCTGCGGTCGCGACCCGGGCGCGGACGTACTGGACCTCGCGCGGCTTCGCGGTGCTGGACGTGAACTACGCCGGGTCCACCGGCTTCGGCCGGGCGTACCGCGAGCGGCTGCGCGGGCAGTGGGGCTGCGCCGACGTGCAGGACGCCGCTCTCGGCGCGCAGCACCTGGCCGACAGCGGTGTCGTGGACGCCGAGCGGATGGCGATCCGCGGCGGGAGCGCGGGTGGCTACCTGACGTTGGCGGCGCTGACCACGACCGACGTGTTCTCAGCCGGCACAAGCCTTTTCGGGATCGCCGACGTCGGCGCACTGGCCGAGCACACGCACAAGCTGGAGAGCCGCTACACGTGGGGACTCATCGGTCCGTGGCCGGACGACCGGTCGACGTACGACGAGCGCTCGCCGATCAACCACCTCGGCGGACTCTCCGCGCCGCTGCTCCTGCTGCAGGGTGACGAGGACAAGGTCGTCCCGCCGAGCCAGGCGCAGATGATGGCGGATGCGTTGCAGCGCAAGGGGATTGCGCACGCGCTGGTCCTTTTCGCGGGGAGGGGCACGGCTTCCGGGTGCCCGCCAACCAGATCCGCGCGCAGGAGCTGGAGCTGTCGTTCTACGGCCAGGTGTTCGGCTTCGACCCGGCCGGTGAGGTGCAGCAGGTCACGCTGTCGTGAACGGCTGGCGGGTGCGCGCTGTCGGGGACGACCTGGACGTGGTCGACCCCGCCGGGCGCTGGCAGCTGCGGGTGACGTGCGCGTCGACGGCCGAGGGTTGGGAGGCCGCGAGGCGCGGTCGCATCCCCTCGACGCGGCCTGCACGCTCCAGACCCCGGCAGGTGAGCAGGTGACCTGTCGGCCGCGCGCGGAGATCCCGTTGCGTCGCAGGTCCGCCACGCGCGACGTCACCCTCGCCGGCAGGACGTACTCCTATCGGCCCACCACCGACCGCGTCTCGGTGCTGGAGCGTGACGGGGTGCGGATCGCGCGGCTGCACCGGTCGTGGCAGCTGGTGTGGAGCGGGCGGCGTCCGAGCACCAAGGACCCCGGCTTCACGATGGAGGCGTCGGCGCCGTTGGACGTGCTCGACGAGGCGCTCCTCGTCGCGTTCGGCGCCGTGATCGCCCCGCCGGGCCACGAGGGAGCCGTCACCAGGATCGTGCGGTGCCCGATCCGCCTGGCGTACTCGACGGCCGACCTGCTGCAGGTCTGAGCCGCGCTGCTCGGGGCGGCGGATGTCCGCCGGAGGGTGCGGGGTGCGTACGGCGTCGCGGTCCACCGCCGATGGGTGCGGTGGGGCGCTCGGGGCGGCGGTCCTCCGCCGGAGGGTGCGGCGTGCGGCGTGCGTACGACGTTGCGGTTGTCCGCCGGAGCGTGCGGTGGGGCGCTCGGGGCAGCGGATGCCCGCTGGAGGGTGCGGCGTGCGTACGACGTTGCGGTCCACCGTCGAGGGGTGCGGTGGGGCGCTCGGGGCGGCGGTTGTCCGCCGGAGCGTGCGCGGGGCGTGCGTACGGCGTTGCGGATGTCCACCGTCGAGGGGTGCGGTGGGGCGCTCGGGGCGGCGGTTGTCCGCCGGAGCGTGCGCGGGGCGTGCGTACGGCGTTGCGGTCCTCCGTCGATGGGTGCGGTGGGGCGCTCGGGGCGGCGGTCCTCCGCCGGAGCGTGCGCGGGGCGTGCGTACGGCGTTGCGGTCCACCGCCGATGGGTGCGGTGGGGCGCTCGGGGCGGCGGTCCTCCGCCGGAGTGTGCGGCGTGCGTACGACGTTGCGGTTGTCCGCCGGAGCGTGCGGAGGGGCGCTCGGGGCGGCGGTCCTCCGCCGGAGCGTGCGGCGTGCGGCGTGCGTACGACGTTGCGGTCCTCCGTCGATGGGTGCGGTGGGGCGCTCGGGGCGGCGGTCCTCCGCCGGAGCGTGCGCACGCTTGCGCGGAGGACCGCGGCGCCGGCCGGTGGCGCACCACGTGCCCCAGAGTAAAGGGGTCGTGGCACAGGTCAGGGCGGGCGGCGTAAGGCCACCCCGAACCGCCCGCCCTGACCTGGAGCGCCGACCGCCGCAGTGCTCAGCGCGCCTGCGGCACCCGGATGGTGAAGCTGCCCTGCCCGGGCGCGACCGTGCCCTCCGCGGTGTAGTAGCGCGTGTAGACGTCCAGCCAGGGGGCGCGGGCGCCGTAGGTGCGCCGGTCGTACGCCGGGTTCTGCAGGTCGAGGCTCAGCTTCGCCGCCTGCACGGTCACCTTCTGCCCGCTCGAGCTCGGCAGCCAGTAGCCGTCGTCGAAGTTCGTGCCGACGCGGACCGCGAGCCGGTGGCCCGGCTCGAGCGTCCAGTCCATCGAGCGCAGCGTGAGCGTGGTGCGTCCGTTGCGGGCGAGCACGGAGATCATGTCGTTGACCTGCACGGCCGTGCCGTCGGGTGCGACGTCCCACAGCTCACCGACCACGTTTCCGCTGCCCTTGGTGTTGACCGTGATCTGCGGCGTGCCGGTGAGCCGGACCGCGCGAGCGACCGGCGCGGAGTACGTGGTCAGCGACGAGCCCGGCGCCGCCTGCGACAGCTTGCGCGCCGCCGCCTTGCTCGGCTTGGGCGCCCGCAGGTTCTCCATGTCGAACCGGCCCTGCGGCGCCCGCCCGCGCGACCCGTCGTCCGGCCGCGAGCCTGGCCCCTTCCCCGACCCCGAGCTCGCACCCGGGTTGAAGCTGCCCGCGTCCCCGGTGTCGGTGTAGCTGCCCTTGGCCAGCGAAACCTGTTGCCGCCCAGTCACGTTCGGCCACGACTCCTCAGCGCGCCACGTCCCGCGGTTGTCCTGGACGGCGTACGCCGGGAACGGGTTGGTGGACCGGTCGCCCTTGAGATAGCGGTCGTAGAACGCCATCACCTCGGTGAACCAGCCGGGACGGCCCATCTTGAGCACGCCGGCGTCGTTGACGTCGTTGCCGCGCACGTGCTCCCACGGCCCGATCCAGCCGCGCTGCGGGCCGGCGTGGTTGTCGAGGTACTGCTGGAAGTCCTCCGGCTTGGTGTTGTCCTCGACGGTCCCCTGCGTGACGAACAGCGGCACCCGTGACCCCTTGGCCTGCGTCGCGAGGTCTCGTGCGCGCCAGTACGCCGACTGCGGGTCCGGGTCCTGGGTGTCGGTGAGGTTGTTGCTCAGGCACTGCGGGTTGCGCGTCTCGTAGGTCGCGTTCGCCTTGTAGCGCGAGGAGTCGTCGGCCATCGGCGCGATGGTGGCGATCGAGTTGTACGCCCGCGGCGTGCCGAGGTGGTTGTAGCGGCGGACCCCGTTGTTGAACAGGTAGTTGTACATGTCCCACACCGGCTCCTGCGCGACCACCGCGTCGGGGCCCTGGTCGCCGAGGTTGGCGCCGACGAGGCCGGTCGAGGCGTCGTAGGACTTGCCGTACATCCCGACCTTGCCGGTGGACCACGGCTGGTTGCGGGTCCACGCGATCGCGGCCGCCACGTCGGCCTGCTCGCCGGGCCCGACCCAGTCGAGGCAGCCGGTGCTGCCGCCGAACCCGCGCAGGTCGACCAGCACCACGGTGTAGCCGCGCTTCATCAGCTCGGCGCCGTCGATCAGGTCGTTGAACCGCTCGGACGGTCCGGTGCGCGTGAACCCGTCGTCACCCGTCTGACCCGCGTGGCTGAAGTAGGGACCGACGGACAGGATGACCGGGGTCTTCGCGTCGGCGGGCAGGTTGGCCGGCCGCAGCACGTCGGCGTGCAGCTCGGCGCCCTTGGACGGGAAGTACTCCTCGGTCCAGGCCGCGCCCTCGGGGACCCGCTCGTTCTCCTCGTGCGTGACGCCCGGAGCGGTCCGGCTCTCGGTGGGGGCGCTCGGGCTCGCCGTGGCGGGCAGGGGGTATGCCCCCGCGGACATGGCGCCGGCCGCGGCCAGGGCCGTGCCGGAGGCGAGCAGTCGACGGCTGAGCATGCGGATCTCCTCGTGGTGCGCAGGCGGTGCGGGCGGTCGGACGCGGTTCGCGCGTGCGGAGCGAACCGCGCCCGATCTTTGGAAACTAGCCCGCGGTGCGCGCCCGGAGGCGGTTCAGCGGCAACGGGATTCGGGGTCCGGGGTTACCGGTGGGTCGCCCCGCTACTCGACCGGCGCGACGCCGGTGATCCGGTGGATCGGGAGGGTGCGGCGGCTGGCCGAGCCCTCGATGCTGCCGACGACCCGCCCGCCGTTGACGCGCTCGGGGCGGAACAGCGCCCGACGTACGTCCCCGGTCTCGTCGACGTATCCCAGCCACACGGCCGCGTGGTCGGCAGCGGCGTCGGCCAGCATCGTGACGGCGACCGTGGCGTCGGTGTGCGGGATCTGCGGCCCCTGCTGGGTCTCGCGGCGCTCGGCCGCCTCGGTCTCGTGCTGCCGCAGCCGGGCGACGAGGTCGGCAGCGACCGCGTCGTCGACCGGGTCGACCGTGACCGGGCGGGCGGCGGGGGCCCCGCGGCCGGTCGCCCGCCGCGCGGTGCGGCCGGCGAGCACGAGCCCACCGTCGGAGGTCTCCGCCACGGGCGAGTGCGCGCGCAACAGCTCCATCGCGGTCGCGGCCGGAGCGGGGAGACCAGCACCGTCGGCGCGATGCGGCGCAGCTGCAGCGGTGCGAGATCGCGGTCGGCGAGCATGGCGCTGAGCGCCGTCTCGTCCTCGCTGCGCACGTAGCACCCGACCGACCCGACGCGCGCCTGACCGTGCCGCCGGGCCACGTCGGCCACGAGGTACGTCAGCGGCTGGGGGAGCGGCGTGCGCGACGCCGCCCCGAGCTGGCCGAGCAGGTCGGCGCTGGCCAGACCGCTGTCCAGCGCGCGCCGGACGCTCCCGGGTGTGAACCGGAAAACCGTTGCGCCGCCACGAGACTCGACGTCTGCGGCCAGTCGCATGAGGCGTCCCAGGTCGTCAGTGAGCGGCCCCGGCGCGATGGCGGTGAGGTCGGCCTGCACGAGCACGTGGTCGACCGGCTCCGGCAGGTGCGCGGCCGCGACCTGGCTCAGAGCGGCCGCGTCGAGGCCGTCGTGCAGCCCGCGCCCGACCGCGCTCAGCGCGCCACGCCCGGTCACCCCCAGCCACGCGGCCTCCTGCAGCACGGTGGCGACCTGCGTGGGCGCGCCGGAGGGCAGCCGCAACGGCCGGATCCACCGCAGCCGCTCCTCGACGTCGGCCAGCCGCGGCGCCGCGCCGGCCGGCAGAGCGGCGAGCACCGCCACGACGTCGTGCCGCCGGGTGCGCAGCAACGGCCAGGCGGCCTGCTCGCTGAGCACGTTCACGACCGAGCGGCCCTCGAGCCGTTCACCCACGAGCGACGGCGCCCGCACGGTGCCCCACCACGCGAGGGCGAGGTCTGCCCACCGGCGGCCGGGCTCGCGGGCGCGCCAGTCGTCGTACGCCGGGGTCGGCAGCCATGACGGGTCCAGCTCGCCGTCGGACGCGAGAAGCCCTGCAGCTGCAGCGATCTCGACGACGAATGCTGCTCGGTCGAGTCCCGAGTCGAGCCGGGTCGCGACGGCCTTGTGGTCCTTGACCGACAGCCCGCCCGACCGCAGCACCCGCGGCGGGTCGCCCTCCCAGGCGCGCGCGACCTCCTCGACCTGGTCGAGCAGCTCGAGCGCCTCGGCGCCCGCGGAGGCGTCGATGTCGGCCGTGGTGAGCGTGGTCAGGTCTGCGGAATCCGGTGGCAGCAAAGGGTTCTCGTGCAGCACGCCGCCGCGCAGCGCGATGCCGACCTCGCGCGGCACGACCGCGTCGGCGCCGTCGAGACGAGCCATGAGGCCGGCGGTGACCAGCTCGTCCCGGGCGGCCGTCAGCGCGGCCCCCTCGAACGACGCCCGCGGCACGCCCCAGCGCAGCCGGTCGAGCACCCGCCGGGCGGCGTCGCTCAGCCCGCTGACCGCCGCGCCGACGTCGGCGGGTGGGCGCACGCCGAGCTCGGCCGCCACCGGCCCGAGCCCAGCCGGGTGGGTGAGGGTCTCGCCGACCGCGCGGGCGGGGCGCATCCCCTCCGGCGAGCGCCACACCAGGCCGCGACCCCAGAGCTCGTCGAGGGGAGCCGCGAGCGTGGCCTCGTCGGCGCCGAGCAGCGCGGCCGCGGCGGGGCCGGACGCGCCTGCCACGAGCACGGACTCGAGCACGTGCAGCAGCCCGGCATCGAGCTGTTCGAGGGCGCGCCGGGTGCTCGGCACGGTCGCGGCGCGGGCCGCGAGGGCGCTGAGGTTGGCGGGGGCGGGACGCGCGAGGTCGGGCCGCAGCCGGACGAGGCGGGCGAGCTCGGCGTCGTCGCGCGCGCGAACGTCGTCGGCGAAGCTGCGAGCAGGGCTGGGCACCGCAACAGCCTAAGACCGCGCCTGCGGACGACCCGAGCCCCGCCGGGCCGATGGGCACGATCCGGCAACGGTTCGTCGACAACCCGGCGCCCCCGGTCAGCGCCGCGCCACGCTGCCTCCGTGGGGGCACGCTCGCAGCTGATGGTCCACCCGGTCTTCACCGGAGCGGTCGCGCTGCTCGCCGTCAACGACCAGCTGCTCAAGACGTACGTCGGTGGCCCGGTCGTCGGCAAGCTCAGCGACGTCGCGGGCGTGGTGCTGCTGGCCTGGGCGCTCGGCGTCGTGACGCGCCGGCCCGCCGCGTCGTCACTCGTGGTGGCGCTGGCGTTCGCAGCGCTCAAGACGGTCCCCGGCGTGGCCGAGCTGGCGGCGCCGGCGCTCGGTGGCGCGACGCTGCGCGACCCCACCGACCTCGTCGCGCTGCTCGCCCTGGTCCCGTCCACGGCGGTGCTGCGGCGCACCCTGGCGTCGGGCGGTGCGGCACTCCCCGAGCGCCCGCGCAGCCTGCTCGCGATCCCCGCCGTGGTGTTGGCGGTGCTGGCCGTCACCGCGACGAGCTGTGCCCAGGCGCCGCTGCTGACCGACCTGCGCGTCAACGGCAACCAGGTGTGGGTCCAGCAGAACGGCGTGATCGTCGGCGAGCAGACCAGCGCGGCGCCGACGACGGCGCCCGCACCGCCGGGTGCGACGTCGTCCGGGACGCTCGGGTTGCCCTCCGCCGCGCCGTCCTCGACCCGTCAGCCGTGGGAGTCGGGTCAGTGGGCGGTCAGCGGCGATGCCGGTGCGACCTGGACCGAGCGCGAGCCGACGGCCGCGCCCGGCGGGGCCCCCGCGACCCGGCAGGCCTGCGCGCCGGACGTCGGCTGCTTCCGCGTGGACGGCGGGCGACTCGTGGAGCACCGGGCGCGCGAGAGCGACCCGTGGCGTACGACCTTCGCGTTCACCTCGGAGCAGGAGCGTCGCCTCGCCCTGCGCAACAACGGCAGGTGCAACGGTGACGCGAACCGCTTCGAGCTCGACCGCGTCGCGATCGCCCGGACGGGTGCCGGTCCGGTCGTTCTGGTCAGCGCGAACAGCGAGGGCCTGGTGCGTCGCGCACCGGACGGCACCTGGAGCCGCGTGGCGGTGATCGACTGCCGCCCCACCAGGTTGTCCGGTCCGTCCTGGGTCAGCAGCCTCGTGTTCCTGCCCATCACCCTGCTGGCCTACAGCCTCGTCCTGGTTGTGCTCGCGGGCGTCCGGCGTCGCTGGTCGTGGAGTACGGCTGCGGGGGTCGCCGCCTTGGGCGGCATCGGCGTCCTGGCCTTCACCTTCGTGCTGGCGATCATGAGCATCGATTACTTGGCGCAGGGCGTCACCTCCCTGGTGCTCTCGGTGGGCGTGTTCGTCGCCAGCCTCGTCGTCGGCCGGTCCGGCGAGCCGGACGTGCCCCCGTCGCCCCGGCCGCCACCCGGCCCGCCGCCACCCGGCCCGCCCCCACCTGGTGTGCCGTCATCCGGTGCGCAGCCCCCGCAGCGCTCCTAGGGTGGGTTCACCGACCCCTCGCCGTGGAGGACGCCATGCCTGATGCACCTGTCCCGACCCCGTCGTACACGTCCGGCATCTCCGACGTGCCGCTGCTGGGCGACACGATCCCGGGCAACCTGGCGCGCACCGTGGCCCAGCACGGCGACCGCGACGCGATGGTCGACCGCACCAGCGGCCGGCGATGGAGCTATGCCGAGCTCGCGGCCGACGTCGACGCCGTCGCGAAGGGGCTGCTCGCGCTCGGGATCGCCAAGGGCGACCGCGTCGGCATCTGGGCGCCGAACTGCCCCGAGTGGACGCTCCTGCAGTACGCCACCGCCCGCGTCGGCGCCGTGCTCGTCAACGTCAACCCGGCCTACCGCGCCCACGAGCTGCAGTACGTCGTCCGCCAGTCGGGCATGCGCACTCTCGTCAGCGCGGTGCGGCACCGGTCGAGCGAGTACGCCGCGATGGTGGAGGAGGTGCGCGGCGAGACGCCCGAGCTGCGCGAGGTCTACTACGTGTCGGTGGGGGAGGCGCCGCGCACCGGCGACGACTCCTGGCAGGCGATGGTCGACGGTGGGCGTGACGTCAGCGACGCCGACCTCGACGCCCGCACGGCCGAGCTGGCACCGGACGACCCGATCAACATCCAGTACACCTCGGGCACCACGGGCTTCCCCAAGGGCGCGACGCTGTCGCACCACAACATCCTCAACAACGGCTTCTTCGTGGGCGAGCTCATCGGCTACACCGAGGCCGACCGGGTGTGCATCCCGGTGCCCTTCTATCACTGCTTCGGCATGGTCATGGGCAACCTCGCGTGCACCAGCCACGGCTCCTGCATGGTGATCCCGGCGCCCGCCTTCGACCCCGCGGCAACGCTGGAAACCGTTGCGGCAGAACGCTGCACGTCGCTCTACGGCGTCCCCACGATGTTCATCGCCGAGCTCGGTCTCGACGACTTCGCGAGCTTCGACCTGTCCACGCTGCGCACCGGGATCATGGCCGGATCGCCCTGCCCGGTCGAGGTGATGAAACGGGTGGTCGCCGAGATGAACATGGGCGAGGTGGCGATCTGCTACGGCATGACCGAGACCTCCCCGGTGTCGACCATGACGCGCGTCGACGACGACCTGCGCCGGCGCACCGAGACGGTCGGGCGGGTCATGCCGCACCTCGAGGTCGAGGTCGTCGACCCGGCCACCGGCCTGCCCGTCGGGCGCGGCGAGACGGGCGAGCTGTGCACCCGCGGCTACTCGGTGATGCTGGGCTACTGGGAGCAGGACGACAAGACGGCCGAGGCCATCGACCGGGCGCGCTGGATGCACACCGGCGACCTCGCCGAGATGGACGAGGACGGATACCTCGCGATCGTCGGCCGCATCAAGGACCTGGTCATCCGCGGCGGCGAGAACGTCTACCCCCGCGAGATCGAGGAGTTCCTCTACACCCACCCGGCCATCGCGGACGTGCAGGTCATCGGGGTCCCCGACGAGAAGTACGGCGAGGAGCTCATGGCCTGGATCATCATGCGCCCGGGCGAGCAGCCGCTCGACGCCGCCGCCGTCAAGGAGTTCGCGACCGGCAAGCTCGCGCACTACAAGATCCCGAAGTACGTCCACGTCACCGACGAGTTCCCGATGACCGTCACCGGCAAGGTGCGCAAGGTCGAGATGCGCGAGCGTGCCGGCGACATCCTGGCGGGCCGGTGAGCGCCGTCGCCCCCAGCGGGGAGCAGTGGAGCATCCACCACGGCGACCAGCGGCTCACCGTCGTCCAGGTGGGCGGCGGCATCCGCGAGTACGCCGTCGGCGACCGCCCCGTCGTCTCCGGTTATCCCGTGTCGGCCAAGGCCGACGCCGGGCGCGGCCAGCTGCTCGTGCCGTGGCCCAACCGCGTCCGCGACGGGAAGTACGCCTTCGCCGGACGCGACCAGCAGCTCGCCCTCACCGAGCCGGCCAGGGCGAACGCCTCGCACGGGCTCGTCCGCTGGGCGCTGTGGGACCTCGAGGTGCACGAGGCGTCGGTGCTCGTGGTGGCGTACTCCCTTATGCCGCAACAGGGTTGGGACTATCCGCTGCAGCTGCGGGTGCGCTACGAGCTCGGCGACGACGGCCTCACGGTCACGCCCGAGGCGACCAACGTCGGAGACGACCGCGCGCCGTTCGGCTTCGGCGTCCACCCCTATCTCACGGTGGGGGAGGCGAGGGTCGACGAGGTGACGCTCACCGTCCCGGCGAGCACGGTGCTCGACGTGGACGACCGGCTGATCCCGACCGGCAGCTCGCCGGTGGCGGGCGACCTCGACCTGCGCTCGCCGCGCGAGATCGGCGCGACCGTGCTCGACCATGCGTTCACCGACCTGACGCCGGGCGACCATGGCCGGTGGGAGGTCGTGGTCGCGCGGGGCGAGCGCCGCACGACCGTGTGGGCCGACGTCGAGGCCTACCCGTTCGTGCAGGTCTTCACCGGCGACACGCTGCCGGAGGACAAGCAGCGCACCACCGGCGTGGCCGTCGAGCCGATGACCTGCCCCGCCAACGCCCTTGCCACCGGCGACCACCTGGTCGTGCTGGAGCCCGACCAGACCTGGTCGGCCCCCTGGGGCATCCGCCCCTCCCCGCTCACTGCCTAACCCAACGTTGGCCGAGTAGCGCGAGGAACGAGCGCGTATCGAGACCCGGCGCAGGGGTCTCGATACGGCCTCCGCTGCGCTCCGGCCTACTCGACCACCATGGGCGGCTCGACGCCCAGCGCCTGCTCGACCTGTGCCAGCTCCGGGTCGCGCAGGCCGGCGGCGTCGTGGCGCCACCACACCTCGCGATAGACGACGCGGCCGGTCATCCACTCCTCGTAGCCCTCGCCGAGCACGACCTGGCAGGCCGGGGCGGGCGTACGGTCGCTCGCGGGTCGCACCCCGTGCGCGCTGGCCGGTGCGAAGCCGCGGGGGCCGTAGTACGCCGGCGAACCCTCAAGCACGAGAAGGGGACTCATCGTTCGGGCTCGTTCGACCGCGGCGCCCAGCAGGGCCGTGCCGATGCCTGCGGACTGCAGGCCGGGCAGCACCGACAGTGGGCTGAGCACGGTGATGTCGACCAGCGCGCGGCGCGCGTCGAGCCAGCCGTGGCTCAGCCCGACGTGGCCCACCACCCGGTCGTCGACGACGGCCACCAGGCCGGCGTGCGGGACGTCGCCGGCCGCGATCTCGCGCCAGATCGCCGCCACCTGCTCGCCCTCGCCGGCGAAGGCGGCACGGATGACGTCGAGCACGGTGTCGAGGTCGGCCGGCTGCTCGGGTCGGATCTGCGGTCGCGCGGTCTCGGTCATCCGGTGATCACTCGCTCCACGGCCAGGGACAGGGTCGGCTCGACACTATCGACGCGGAGCGGGCCGTCGGGGGTCATGACCTGCAGGCAGATGCCGTCCACGACCGCCAGCAGCAGGCGCAGGGCGTCCTCGACGGGCACCGCGAGCACCCCTCCTCGTCGAGGGTGGTCAGCCACCCGCGCACGCTCCCGCTGAGGCGGGTGGTGAGCCAGGTGAGCGCGGCACGCCCGCCCTCGGTGCGCTGCGGTCCGAGCGCGGTGACGTAGAGCCCGAACCACTGGTCCAGCGCCTGCTCGTTCGACATGCCGGCGAGGTGGCCCTCCTGCCCGCCCGGCAGGAACTGCATCAGGCACTCGGTGAGCCGTCGCTGCGGTCGCACGCGCCGGTCGCCGATGCGCTTGTCGGACACCAGCAGGTCCAGGGCGGGCTCGAGGACGGCGTCGTAGAGCGCGGCCTGGGTGGGGAAGTAGTGCCGCAGGGTGCTGGCGCCGATGCCCGCGCGGGCGGCCACCGCACGCACGCTGACCGAGTCGATGCCGCCCTCGACGGCCAGCTGCGCGGCAGCCTTGATGATCTGCTGCCGTCGGTCCGTTCCTGCCATCTTTCCGCCTTTGGTACGCCGTACTAGTACGCCGTGCTAGTTTGCTCCCACCAGGGACTAGCACACCGTACTAGCCCACCAGGTCACAGACAGGGAGCATCCGATGATCGACACCGTTCGCGAGTTCACCGAGGGGCTCCCGCCGCTGCTGCAGTGGCTCGGGGTCGCCCTGGGCGGCGCCATCCCGTTCGTCGAGAGCTACTTCGGGTCGGCCATCGGTGTCGTGGCCGGGCTCAACCCGGTGGTGGCTGTGGCGGCCGCCGTCGCCGGCAACGTCGTCTCGATGCTGGCCTTCGTGCTCACCGCAGACCGGATCCGGCAGCGCCGCGGCGTGCAGGACCCCGCCACGATGACGCCGAAGCGGCAGCGCGTCATGCGCATGCTCGACCGGTTCGGCGTGCCGGGGGTGAGCCTGCTGGGGCAGACGCTCCTCCCGAGCCAGATCTCCTCGGCCGCGCTGGTGGCGGCGGGCGCGCGCACCCGGTCGGTGATCGGCTGGCAGGTGGTCTCGATCATCCTCTGGGGCGTCGGGTTCGCGCTGCTCGCCCGAGCCGGCGTCAACCTGGTGGGAGCGTGAGACCCACTGCGGCTGCAGGGTTCTCGCGGGCCATGCGTCGCACGGTGTCTGGCTCGACGCCCGCTGCCAGCGCGTGCTCGACCGCCCCGCGCATGGTCAGTGTCGACCCGGCCAGCGAGCCGCCCTCGCTGAGCCGCGCCGCGCCCGCGGCGACGGTCACCGCCTGGCCGCCGAGGGCGTACGCACCGTCGGGGAGGCCCGCCGCGCTCATCGCGTCGGTCACCAGCACGGCGCGGTCGGGGCGCAGCCGGGCGACGAGGCGCAGGGTGGCGTCGTGCAGGTGCTCCCCGTCGGCGATCAGCTCGCACCAGACGCCGTGGTCGAGCGCCGCGCCCACCGGCCCGGGGTCGCGGTGGTGCAGCGGGCGCATGCCGTTGAACAGGTGGGTCGCGACGGTCGCACCGCGCGAAAAGGCCTGGGAACACTGGTCGTACGTCGCGTCGGTGTGGCCGACGGCGACGACGACGCCCCGGTCCACCGCGGCCGCGACCACGTCGAGCGCCCCCGGCAGCTCGGGCGCGAGGGTGATCATCCGCACGTGCCCCCGGCCGGCGTCGACCCAGCGGTGCAGCGCTGCCACCGACGGCGGCTGCAGGAAGGCCGGGTTCTGCGCCCCGCAGCGCGGCTCGGACAGGAACGGCCCCTCCAGGTGGATGCCTGCGACCACCGTGTCCCCCGCCTCGACGACCTGCGCCAGCACCTCGATCTGACGCACCAGGTCGTCCTCGGGCGCGGTGACCAGCGAGGCCAGCATCCGGCCCGTGCCGTGCGCGGCGTGGAACGCGGCGGCCGCCCGGATCTGCTCGGGGTCGGCCGAGGCGAAGTCGCCCCCGGCCCCGCCGTGGCAGTGGATGTCGACCAGGCCCGCGGGCGCCGGCTCGGGCAGGGGGTCAGGCATGACGGCGAGTCTGCCCGACGTGCGGGCGTGGGGCAGGATTGACCGGGTGAATCCTTCGATGGCGCTGGCGACCGTGCTCGTCGACGAGCTCGTGCGGCACGGGGTGCGCGACCTCGTGCTCTGCCCCGGGTCGCGCTCGGCACCCCTGGCGTACGCCGCCTACGAGGCCGACCGCGCGGGCCGGCTGCGGCTGCACGTGCGGGTCGACGAGCGAGCCGCGGGCTTCCTCGCCCTCGGCCTGGCCAAGGTGACCCGCGTGCCCGTCCCGGTCGTCACCACCAGCGGGACCGCCGCCGCCAACCTGCACCCCGCCGTGCTCGAGAGCGCGCAGGCCTCGGTGCCGATGATCGTCATCACCGCCGACCGGCCCTCCGAGCTGCGCGGCACCGGCGCCAACCAGACCACCGACCAGGTGAAGCTCTACGGGGCGGCGTGCCGGTGGTACCACGAGACCGCCACCCCCGAGGTGCGCCCCGGGCAGAACACCACCTGGCGCAGCGTCGTCGGCCGCGCCATCGCCGAGAGCCGCGGGCTGCCGAGCGGAGACGCCGGGCCGGTCCACCTCAACGTGCCGCTGCGCGACCCGCTCGTGCCGACCGAGGACGACACCGAGTGGCCCGAGCCGCTCGACGGCCGCGAGCGCGGCGCACCCTGGCTCGAGCTGCGCGCGCCCGACAGCCACCCCGGCGTCTCGACCGGGCCGGGCATCGCGCCCGTGCCGCGCACCCTCGTGCTCCTGGGCGACCTGCCCTCGCCCGACCTCGCCGCCGAGCTGGCCGAGCTCGCCGACGCCGCCGGCTGGCCGCTGGTGGCCGAGCCGTTCGGGCGATACCACCGCGGCCGGGTGACGCCGCACGGGCCGCTCATCCTCGGGGCGAGCGACTGGCTGGCCGACAACCTCCCCGAGCGGGTGATCGTCGGCGGCCGGGTCACGCTCGCGCGCGACGTGCAGCGCCTGCTCGGCAACCCCGCGGTGAGCGTCGAGATCGTCACGCCGCTGACCACCTGGGCCGACGCGGGCCATGTCGTACGCCGGGTGCACGACTGGTCAGACATCGCCCGCAGCCACGAGGCCGTGTCC
Organism: Barrientosiimonas endolithica; assembly: GCF_030296655.1. Taxonomy (NCBI): domain Bacteria; kingdom Bacillati; phylum Actinomycetota; class Actinomycetes; order Micrococcales; family Dermacoccaceae; genus Barrientosiimonas; species Barrientosiimonas endolithica. The sequence continues at coordinate 420,257 of NZ_AP027735.1, forward strand.
AACTGCGTCGACCGGGCCTGGGCCTCGCGCTGGCGCAAGGCCGGCGCGGCCCTTGCCGGAGCGGTCGACCCGGTGATCCGGGACTCGTGGCCGAGCGGGCCCGCGATCGCGGCGACCGTCGCCTACAACGCGCCGGCCGGGTCGGCGATCTACGTCGGGTCGTCCAACACCGCGCGCGACCTCGACATCGGCCGCAACCCGGCTCGGATCGCGAAGAACGTTCTGGCCGTAGGGAATCGGGGCCTCGCCGGCATCGATGGTGTGGTGAGCTCGGCGATCGGGCTGGCGCTGTCGACACCGTCCGCGCAGACGTACGCGCTCGTGGGGGACCTGACCTTCCTGCACGACTCCAACGCGCTGCTGATCGGGCCCGGCGAGCCGCGGCCGAACCTGACGGTGGTCGTGATCAACGACGACGGCGGCGGCATCTTCGGCACGCTCGAGCCGGGGCGTCCCGACCTGGGGGAGCCGTTCGAGCGGGTCTTCGGCACGCCCACCGGCACCCGCATCGCCGACCTGTGCGTCGCGCACGACATCGAGCACGAGCTGGTCACCGAGCCGGACCACCTCGCCGACCGGATCCGCAAGCCTCGCAAGGGGATTCAGGTCGTCGAGGTGGCGCTGCCCCGCGTCGGTCAGCGTGCGCTGCGCGAGCGGCTGCGCGAGGTCGCGGCGCAGGCCGTCGCCTCCGTCGGGTGAGCCTGCGCCCGGCTGGGCCGGTGGGGGCGAGGCTGAGCCGGACGCACGGCCGAACGGTGTCGTGAGAGAGCCGGCCCCGTGCGTACGCCCTCGTCGGGTCAGAAGCCCGTCGCGGCGTCCGGCGCGAACGGCATCGCCAGCGCCGCGTCGAGCCGGGCCACCGCGCCCTGGCGGTGCTCCTGCAGCGTGCCGGCCTGCAGCAGCCGTAGCAGGCTGCCGTCGCCGAGGTAGGCGCCGGCCAGCTGCTGGGTCGTGATCGTGACGTCGGGGACGGCGTCGACCCGCTCCACGCGGCCGCTGCCCGCCTCGTCGGCGACCAGGCGCCAGCGACCGCCCTGGTCGGGCAGGAAGTCGTCGGTGACCTCGAGCACCAGGTCGGCCGCGCCGGAGTAGCCGCGCGCGGCCATCGCCGCCGGCAGGTCGACGAGCCGCAGCCACAGGCTGTCCAGGGCGCCGTCGACGACGCCGCGCGTGGGGCCCACCCAGCGCTGGAGCAGGTCGTCGCGTGAGCACCCGGAGATCTCGACCTTGGCCATCAGGTCCAGCTCGACCAGGCGCCGGGCGAGGGCCAGCCGTGCGGCCGGGGTGCCGACGACGTGCATGGCCTTCACCGTGCCCTGCGGCTGACCGTTCTCCCACTTCGGCTCGCGGCGGAACCAGGCGGACCCGACGTCCTCGCCGTCGAGCGTGGCGAGCAGGACGCGCTGCGGCTCCTTGTTGCGCAAGGTGTCCGGGTGCTCGTGGGCGTACGCGGCGTAGAGGTCCTCCGGCAGCGTGACGACGCCGTGCCCCACGGCCGCGCCGGCGAGCGTGGCGGCGCGCACCCGCCCCGCGACACCCTCGGCGGCGGCGTCGACCAGCTCGGTGCGCACGCGCCCGGCCTCCTCGTCGAGCCCCGGCGCCACGAGCGTCGTGCCGCGCCCCAGGGTCACCTTGCACTCGCGCGAGGCCAGGCCGTAGCCGAACCGGCGGTAGATCACCGGCTCGCTCGCGTGCAGCGCCGAGATGCCGGTCCAGTCGGTGTCGGCGACGCGGGCGAAGTGGTCGCGGATCATGCTGGTCAGCACGCCCTTGCGGCGCTGGTCGGGATGCACGCCCACCCACGTCAGGCCGCCGACCGGCACCTGCCGGACGGTGTGCCGGGGCCCGGGGATGCTGAGGGTGAGGGGAAGACCCCGTAGACGCCGGCGTACAGCGGGGCGGCGGGTGCCTCGTCGTCCGTCGCGGCGAAGCGCTGGTCGGGGGTCAGGCCCCGCAGCACCACGTCGGTCGGGTCCGGGCCGCGCCCGTCCGACCAGACCACCAGGTCGGTGTCGAGGAACTTCTCCGGGTCGTCGGCCACACCCACGCGAATCGCCATGCGTCGCAGTCAAGCAGGGCCGGACGCCGGCGAGAACCGAGTTTCCGTGGGTCAGGCCGTCAGGAGGGCGGCGAGGGTGCCGCCGAGCTCGGTGAGGCGGTCGCGGTCGGCGTCGGCGACCGGCTTGCCGACGATCTCCACCGGCTCCGCGGCGAGCCGCCAGGACAACCCGGTCGTGATCGACTCGACGGCGCGGCGTGCCCCCGTGGTGTCGGTACGTCCGTGGATCCAGAACGAGAACGGGCGCCCGTCGACGCGGCCGCGCACGTCGTCGTACGTGCTGTCGAAGGCGTGCTTCAGCGCACCGGACATGTAGCCGAAGTTGGCCGGGGTGCCGAGCAGCGTCGCGTCCGCGTCGAGGAAGTGCTCGACCCGGGCCTCGAGCGCCGGCACAACCTGCACGTCGACGCCCTCGATGTCGGGGTCGCGCGCCCCGATCAGGACCGACTGCAGGAGGTCGTCCAGGAGGGTGTCGGCGAGTGGTGCAGGACGAGCAGCGTCGGCATCAGTCGTCGCCGAGCGCGTGGCGCATCGGCAGCAGCTTGGCCTCGGACTCGGCGAGCTCGGCGGCCGGGTCAGAACCCGACACGATCCCGCAACCGGCGAAAATGCGTACGGCCGAAGGGTTTTCGCGGTCGAGCGCGCCACAGCGCAGGGCGATCGCCCACTCGCCGTCGCCGCTGGCGTCCATCCAACCGACCGGCCCGGCGTAGCGTCCACGGTCCATCTCCTCGAGCTCGCCGATCACCCGCGCTGCGGCGGGGTCGGCGTGCCGCAGACGGCGGCGGAAGGGTGCAGCGACTCGGCGAGGCGCAGCGACGACGACTCGTCGGTGAGCACCCCCGCGACGTCGGTGGCCAGGTGCATGACGTTGGGCAGGTGCAGCACGAACGGCGACTCGGGCACGTTGATCGAACGGCAGTGCGGCGCAAGGGCGTCCGCGACCGAGCGGACGGCGTACTCGTGCTCCTCGAGGTCCTTCGACGAGCGGGCGAGCTTGGCGGCCAGGGCCAGGTCGTGCTCGTCGTCGCGGGTGCGCCGGATGGTGCCGGCCAGCACGCGCGAGGTGACCAGGCCCTTCTCGCGGCGCACGAGCATCTCGGGGGAGGCGCCGACGAGGCCGTCGACGGCGAACGTCCAGGTGTTGGCGTAGCCGCCGGCGAGGCGGGTCAGCAGCCAGCGCAGGTCGACCGGCCCGTCGCACTCGGCGATGACGTCGCGCGCGAGCACGACCTTGTCGACGTCGCCACCCTGGATGCGGCTCACCGCCTTGGCGACGGCCGACTTCCATTGCTCGCGGTCCAGGGCGCCGGTGCGCAGCGTGGGCTTGGCCGGCGCCGCCGGGGCGGGGTGCGGCTCGACGGTCGGCTGCTGGGGGAGCGTCGCGCCGGTGCGGATCGTCGTGACCCAGCTGGTGCCGCCGCGCCGGCCGACCACGACCGACGGCACGACCAGCGTTGCGCCGTAAGCGGATTCGTCGGCGAACGAGAACGAGCCGAAGGCCACCGGGCCGGTGCCCGGCAGCTGCACGGCGTCGCGCACGACCGACTGGGCGCACACCTCGTGCCACCACCGGTCGGCCTGGGCGAAACGGTCGGGCCCGGAGGTGGTGACCGACGTGGCGCGACCCCAGCCGACCAGCCCGTCACCGTCGCGCAGCCAGGTCACGAGATCGGTGGCGGCGACGTCGTCGGGCAGCAGCGCGACCAGGTCGTCCGGCCGCGGCAGCAGGGCGGTGCGCGCCACCAGGGCGGGCGCTGCGCTGGGCACCGGTTCGCTCGTCACGAGGGAACAGACTAAGGGGAGCGGCTCAGGGCGCCCGGTGGCCCTGCGCGAGGATGACCCCATGAACCGCGCCAGCCTCGACAAGCGTCCGCACGACGTCGCCCGGATGTTCGACGACGTCGCGGCGCGCTACGACCTGACCAACGACGTGCTCTCCCTGGGTCAGGACCGGCGCTGGCGGCGGTTGGTCCTCGACGCCGTCGACCCGCAGCCCGGCGACCGGGTCCTCGACATCGCCGCGGGCACCGGCACCAGCTCGGTGCCGTTCCGCGACCGCGGTGCCCGGGTCGTACCCGCCGACTTCTCGCTCGGCATGCTGCGCCAGGGCAAGAAGCAGCAGCCGGCGCTCGCGTTCACCGCCGCCGACGCGATGCAGCTGCCGTTCGCCGACGACTCCTTCGACGCGGTGACGATGTCGTTCGGGCTGCGCAACGTCGTCGACCCGGAAGGGGCGCTGCGCGAGTTCCTGCGCGTCACCCGCCCGGGCGGCACGGTGGTGATCTGCGAGTTCTCGACGCCGACCAACCCGGCCTTCCGCAAGGTCTACTCCGAGTACCTCATGGCCGCCCTCCCGCGCATCGCGCGCCGCGTGGGCTCCAACGCCGAGTCGTACGTCTATCTCGCCGAGTCGATCAGCTCCTGGCCCGACCAGGCCGGCCTCGCCGACGTCCTGCGCGCCGCCGGCTGGACCACCCCGCAGTGGCGCGACCTCAGCGGCGGCATCGTCGCCCTCCACCGCGCCACCAAGCGCCCCTGACCCACAACCCCCGATATCGGCCGCAGCTGCGGGTTTCGGCGCCGCTGGGACGTCACAACCCCCGATATCGGCCGCAGCTGCCGGTTTCGGAGCCGCTGGGACGTCACAACCCCCGATGTCGGCCGCAGCTGCGGGTTTCGGAGCCGCTGAGACGTCACAACCTCCGATACCGGGGGATCGGTGCTCAGTAGTCGCGGAAGTACCGGGCGAAATCCGGCCGAGGCGTCAGCTGCCCTCGCCACCCGCGGCTGCGCAGTGCGTCGTGAACACGGCGAACCGTGCGCGACGGCTGGCGGTAGACGTCCTCCTTGAGGAAGACCGTGCTGAGCCACCCGTCGGTCGCGACGACCTCCCTGCGCTGCAGGTCCTTGCCCCACTGCTCGTCACTCGCCCGATGGCCTGCGCCGTCGTACTCGGCCGCGAGCAGGTACTCGCGGTAGCCCAGGTCGAAGCGGAAGAGCAGGATGCCCGACTCGTCGCGCACCTCGAGCTGGACCGTCGGCTCGGGCAGCCCGCCGAACACCAGGATCAACCGCAGGCGAGATTCCGGCCGCGAGTCGACTCCGGCCCGCACGAGGGCGGCAGCCTCTCGAGCCTGCACCGCTCCATCCCCGCGGAAGGTGCTGCACAGCTCGCGCAACGACTCGGGAGTCGCCCAGCCCATGCGTACGATCGAGTCGCCCAGCGTTACGAGGGCCACCAGGTCCAGGGTGTCGGCCAGCTCGAGGAACACCGTGGTCGGCGCAGACAGCGGCAGCCCGTCGCGGATCCAGACGGCGTCTTCGGCGCGACCCTCGCCATGCGACTGGCACTGGTGGGCGCGGACCCCTTGCCGGTTCGTCCGGTGCGGCGCCGCGCGGCACACGTGCACCTCCGGATGAGGGTCGACCCACAGCCCCAGCAGCTCCGCCGCGGTGTGGTGACTGATGTGGGCATCGTCGGGCAGGCACAGCAGCGCGGCGCGGCACCGCACTTTCAGGTCCACGGTGACGTCTGCTCCGATGAACACGCCGCGGTGCAGACGCCGAATATCGCGCGACCGCAGACGGCTCATCGGCATGCCGCCGGCTCTGGCGGTCGCCGTGGTGAACGGCTGTGAGGTGTCGAACGTGTCGCCCGTCATGCAAGCAGCGTGGGATCGAGGCCTGTGCCGGCCAACCTCCGCGTCCGCACCTGTGGAACACCCGCCGCGCCCGCGCGCGCATGTGGATGACGTAGATCGGCCGATATCGGGGGTTGTGACGTGCCGGGGCCTGGGCGACCTGCGTCTGCGGCCGATATCGGGGGTTGTGACGTGCCGGGGCCTCGGGGGCCTGCACCTGCGGCCGATATCGGGGCTTACCGCCCGCCGTACGCCCTCCGCACCTCACGCAGGCCGGCAGGGTAAGGGTTTCCTTAGTAGGGGCGCAGGAGCTGGCGGTCCTAGACTCGTCGAGTTCGTGAAAGCAGTCACAAGCGCGAGGAAGTAGTCGTGCCAGAGGCCACCGGAGCCACCCCCGACCACCAGGCCGATGTCATCGTCGTCGGCGCAGGTCCGGGCGGCTCGGCCGCAGCGGCCTACCTGGCGATGGCAGGTCTGGACGTCCTGCTGCTGGAGAAGACCAGCTTCCCGCGCGAGAAGGTCTGCGGCGACGGCCTCACCCCGCGCGCGGTCAAGGAGCTGATCACCCTCGGCGTCCCGACGCCCGAGGACGACGGCTGGATCCGCAACAAGGGGCTGCGCATCATCGGTGGCGGCATGCGGCTGCAGCTGGACTGGCCCGACCTCACCAGCTTCCCGCCCTACGGCCTGGTGCGCACCCGGCAGGACTTCGACGACATCCTCGCCAAGCACGCCGTCAAGCACGGCGCCCGGCTGCGCGAGCGCACCAACGTCACCGGCGCGACCCGCGACGCCCAGGGGCGTATCACCGGCGTGACCGCCAAGGACGTCGACGAGAACGGCCGCGCCACCGGCACCACGAGCACGTTCTCGGCGCCGCTGGTCATCGCCGCCGACGGCAACTCCTCGCGGCTGTCGCTCGCGATGGGCCGGGAGAAGCGCGAGGACCGCCCGATGGGCGTGGCCGTGCGCACGTACTACACCAGCCCCCGGCACGACGACGACTACCTCGAGTCCTGGCTCGAGCTGTGGTCCAAGGACGACCAGGGCAAGGACGTCCTGCTGCCCGGTTACGGCTGGATCTTCGGTGTCGGCGACGGCACCTCCAACGTCGGCCTGGGCATCCTCAACACCTCCAGCGCGTTCGGCAAGACCGACTACAAGGAGGTCATGCGGCGCTGGGTCGCGACGATGCCGGACGAGTGGACCTACAACGACCAGACGATGGTCGGCACCATCCGCGGCGCGGCGCTGCCGATGGGCTTCAACCGCCAGCCGCACTACGCCGACGGCCTGCTGCTCGTCGGCGACTCCGGCGGCATGGTGAACCCGTTCAACGGCGAGGGCATCGCGTACGCCATGGAGTCCGGCCGGCTCGCCGCCGAGGTCGCGGCGCAGGCGTTCGCCCGCGGCGACGACGCCGGGCGCGAGCGCGTGCTGCTCGGCTACAACGGCGTGATGAAGGACGCCCTGGGCGGCTACTTCACGCTCGGCCGCGGCTTCGCCAAGGTCATCGGCAACCCCGACGTCATGCGCCTCGCGGTGAAGTACGGCCTGCCGCGCGAGACGATGATGCGTTACCTGCTCAAGGTGATGGCCAACCTGTCCGAGCCGCACGGCGGTTCGGCCGGGGACCGCCTGCTCAACGCGATGTCCCGGATCACCCCCGCGGCGTGAACCACCCGGTGTACACCGTGAATACGATGGACCAGCGCCACGCCCGCGGCGCACGGAAGGAGCCAGCAGCGTGAATGGGCTGACCAACTACTCCTACCTCCCGCTGCTGTTCTTCGCGGGGATCGGTGCGTTCTTCGCGGTCTTCTCGGTCGTCGCCGGGGCGCTCGCCGGCCCCAAGCGCTACAACCGCGCCAAGGTCGAGGCGTACGAGTGCGGCATCCAGCCGAGCCCCCACGCCGAGGGTGGCGGGCGCGTGCCGATCAAGTACTACCTGACGGCGATGCTGTTCATCATCTTCGACATCGAGAGCGTGTTCCTCTACCCGTTCGCGGTCGCGTTCGACCAGCTGGGGCTGTTCGCGCTGATCGAGATGGTGCTGTTCATCACGACCGTGTTCGTCGCCTACGCCTACGTCTGGCGGCGCGGCGGCCTGGAGTGGGACTAGTCCCCCCAGGGAGAAGGAGCGAGACATGGGTATCGAAGAGAAGCTTCCCGCCGGCTTCCTGCTGACGACGGTCGAGCAGGTCGCGGGCTACATGCGCAAGAGCTCGGTCTGGCCGGCGACGTTCGGCCTGGCCTGCTGCGCGATCGAGATGATGGCCGTCGGCACACCGGACTACGACATCGCCCGGTTCGGGATGGAGCGCTTCAGCGCCACCCCGCGCCAGGCCGACCTGATGATCGTCGCCGGCCGGGTGAGCCAGAAGATGGCCCCGGTCGTGCGCCAGGTCTACGACCAGATGCCCGAGCCGAAGTGGGTCATCTCGATGGGCGTGTGCGCCAGCTCCGGCGGCATGTTCAACAACTACGCCATCGTGCAGGGCGTCGACCACGTCATCCCGGTCGACATCTATCTGCCCGGCTGTCCGCCGCGGCCGCAGATGCTGCTCAACGCGATCCTGGAGCTGCACAAGCACATCCAGAGCACGCCGCTCGGCGCGAACCGGGTCGAGGCGGCCCGCGCTGCCGAGGCCGCCGCGCTGAGCGCGACCCCGACCCACCAGATGAAGGGGCTGCTCGCGTGACCGACGACAACGGCGCCAAGCCCGACAGCAACGCGGCCGACCAGCCCGTCGACGCCAACGCCGGCAACAACACGGCCGACAAGCCCGTCGACAGCAACAACGCCGACAAGCGCAACGCCGCCGACAAGACCGGCGACAAGCCCACGCTCGGCCCGCCGACCACCGGCCCGGTCACCGAGCCGCCGACCGACCCCAAGCCGCTCACCGAGGCCGCCCAGGAGGGCGCGGTGCTGCCGTCCGAGCAGCGCCAGCCCGAGCCGGTCGAGATCGCCCGCCGCAAGGGCATGTTCGGCTCCTCGCTCGGCAACGACACCAGCGGTTACGGCGGCCTCGAGCGGCCGATCATCTTCCCGGGGCGACCCCGCGCCCGTACGGCGGCTGGTTCGACCAGCTCGCCGACGGCCTCGAGGCGGCGCTGCCCGCCGTCGGCACCGGCTTCGGCGACGCCGTCGAGCGGGTCGTCATCGACCACGGCGAGATGACGCTGTACGTCCGTCGCGAGCTGCTCGTGCCCGTCGCCCGCGCGCTGCGCGACGACCCGGCCCTGCGCTTCGAGATGTGCACCGGCGTCTCCGGCGTGCACTACCCGCAGGAGTCGCGTCGCGAGCTGCACGCGGTCTACCACTTCCTGTCGATCACCCACGGCAGCAAGCGGATCCGCGTCGAGGTGACCTGCCCCGACGACGACCCGCACATCCCCTCGATCGTGGAGGTCTACCCCTCGGCCGACTGGCACGAGCGCGAGACCTGGGACATGTTCGGCATCCAGTTCGACGGGCACCCGGCGCTGACCCGGATCCTCATGCCCGACGACTGGCCCGGCCACCCGCAGCGCAAGGACTACCCGCTCGGCGGCATCCCCGTGGAGTACAAGGGCGCCACCGTCCCGCCACCCGACCAGCGGAGGTCGTACAGCTGATGAGCACCACCCAGCACGAGCAGCCGAACGACGTCTACGGCGACGAGCAGGACGCCCCCGTCCTCAACGCCTTCGGCGGCGACTGGGACGACATCGCCGACGAGGCGTCCGCCCTCCACGAGGAGCGGATCGTCGTCAACATGGGCCCGCAGCACCCGTCGACCCACGGCGTGCTCCGGCTCATCCTCGAGCTCGACGGCGAGACCGTCACCGAGGCGCGCGCCGGCATCGGCTACCTGCACACCGGCATCGAGAAGAACATGGAGTTCCGCACCTGGGTGCAGGGCGTCACGTTCTGCACCCGGATGGACTACGTCATGCCGCTGTTCAACGAGGCGGCCTACTGCATGGCGGTCGAGAAGCTGCTCGACATCACCGACCAGGTGCCCGAGCGGGCGCAGACGATCCGGGTGCTCATGATGGAGCTCAACCGGATCACCTCCCACCTGGTGGCGCTGGCGACCGGCGGCATGGAGCTGGGCGCGACCACGGTCATGACGATCGGCTTCCGCGAGCGCGAGCGCATCCTGTCCATCTTCGAGATGGTCACCGGGCTGCGCATGAACAACGCCTACATCCGCCCCGGCGGCGTCGCCCAGGACCTCCCGCCCGGCACGATCGACAAGGTCCGCGAGACCATCCCCGAGCTGCGCCGCGGCATCGGCGAGCTGGAGTCGCTGCTGCTGGAGAACCCGATCCTCAAGGGCCGCACCGTCGACGTCGGCTACCTCGACCTCGCCGGGTGCATGGCGCTCGGCATGACCGGCCCGATCCTGCGCTCGACCGGCCTGCCGTACGACCTGCGCAAGGCCGACCCGTACTGCGGCTACGAGACGTACGACTTCGAGGTCGCCACCTGGGACACCTGCGACGCCTACGGCCGGCTGCGGGTGCGCGTCGAGGAGATGCACCAGTCGCTGCGCATCGTGGAGCAGGCGCTGGAGCGGCTCGAGGCGAACCCGGGCCCGGTCATGGTGGCCGACAAGAAGATCGCCTGGCCGGCCCAGCTGTCGGTCGGCAGCGACGGTCAGGGCAACAGCCTCGACCACATCCGCGAGATCATGGGTGAGTCGATGGAGTCGCTCATCCACCACTTCAAGCTGGTGACCGAGGGTTCCGCGTCCCGCCGGGGCAGGCGTACGTCGGGATCGAGAGCCCCAAGGGCGAGATCGGGTGCCACGTGGTGTCCGACGGCGGCACGCGCCCCTACCGCGCGCACTTCCGCGACCCCAGCTTCAACAACCTGCAGGGCACGGCGGCGATGTCCGAGGGCGGCGCGGTCGCCGACGTCATCGTGGCCGTGGCCTCGATCGACCCCGTGATGGGTGGTGTCGACCGTTGAGCCACGACGGACTGCGCCAGGAAGGCCCGTGTCATGACTGATATCGACGCGCACAGCGACCCGCTGCACCAGCTGACGCCGCTGCAGGCCAGCGACGAGCCGTACGACGAGCAGACCCTGGCCGACCTGCGCGAGGACGCGGCCGAGGTCATCGCCCGCTACCCGCAGAAGCGGTCGGCGCTGCTGCCGCTGCTGCACCTGATCCAGAGCGTCGACGGCTTCGTCACCGGCCGCGGAGTGCGGTTCTGCGCCGAGCAGCTGGACCTGTCCGAGGCGGAGGTCTCGGGCGTCGCGACGTTCTACACCCAGTACAAGCGCCACCCCAATGGCGACTACACCGTCGGCGTGTGCACCAACACGCTGTGCGCGGTGATGGGCGGCGACCTCATCTGGGAGACGGTCTCGCAGCACCTCGGCGTCGAGCACGACGAGACGACCCCGGACGGCAAGATCACCCTCGAGCGCATCGAGTGCAACGCCGCGTGCGACTTCGCCCCGGTGGTCATGGCCAACTGGGAGTTCTTCGACAACCAGACCCCCGAGTCGACGGTGCGCCTGGTCGACGACCTGCGCGCCGGGCGCGACGTGCGTCCGACCCGCGGCCCCGGCAGGGTCTGCACCTTCAAGCAGGTCTCGCGGGTGCTGGCCGGCTTCCCCGACGGCCTCGCCGACGAGGGCGTGGGCGCCGGAGCCGCCTCGCTCGAGGGGTTGCGCCTGGCCAAGGAGGCCGGCGTCGACACCAGCTCCGACGCCAGCGCGGCCGAGGCGAGCCAGGGCGACACCGAGCGCTCGGTCGCCGCCGACGACGCCGCCACGCCTGCGACGCCGCCCGTCACCGGCTCCACCGACACCCCCGCCAACGCTCCGGACGCCGACCCGCAGCCGCAGTCGCACACGCCCGCGAAGGAGGACGAGCAGTCATGAGCAGTGCCGCCGAGAAGCTCACTCCGATCCTCACCAAGTTCTGGGACGACCCGCAGTCCTGGACCCTCGCGACGTACGAACGCCACGAGGGCTACCAGGCGCTGAGCAAGGCCCTGGCCATGACCCCCGAGGACCTCGTGCAGATGTCCAAGGACTCCGGGCTGCGCGGTCGCGGCGGCGCCGGCTTCCCGACCGGCATGAAGTGGGGCTTCCTGCCGCCGCCGGACGGCGGGCCGCGCTACCTCGTGGTCAACGCCGACGAGTCCGAGCCGGGCACCTGCAAGGACATCCCGCTGATGATGGCGGCGCCGCAGTTCCTCATCGAGGGCGTGGCGATCACCTCCTACGCCATCGGCTGCAACCACGCCTTCATCTACGTGCGCGGCGAGGTCGCCCACGTCTACCGCCGCCTGCTGCGCGCGGTCGAGGAGGCGTACGCCGCCGGTCACCTCGGCACCAACATCCACGGCAGCGGCTTCGACCTGGACATCACCGTCCACGCCGGCGCCGGCGCCTACATCTGCGGCGAGGAGACCGCGCTGCTGGACAGCCTCGAGGGCCGTCGCGGCCAGCCGCGCCTGAAGCCGCCGTTCCCCGCGGTGGCCGGCCTGTACGCCCGCCCCACCGTGGTCAACAACGTGGAGAGCATCGCGTCGATCCCGCCGATCGTGCTGCACGGCGCCGACTGGTTCGGCGGCATGGGCACCGAGAAGTCCAAGGGTTTCGGCATCTTCAGCCTGTCCGGCCACGTCGAGCGCCCTGGGCAGTACGAAGCCCCGCTCGGCATCACGCTGCGCGAGCTGGTGGACCTGGCCGGCGGCATCCGCAAGGGCCACCGGCTGAAGTTCTGGACGCCGGGCGGCAGCTCGACGCCGATCTTCACCGACGAGCACTGGGACGTACCGCTGGACTTCGAGTCGGTCGCCGCGGCCGGGTCGATGCTCGGCACCCGCGCGCTGCAGATCTTCGACGAGACGGTGTCGGTCGTGCGCGCGGTGTCGCGCTGGATCGACTTCTACGCCCACGAGTCCTGCGGCAAGTGCACCCCGTGCCGCGAGGGCACCTTCTGGCTCAAGCAGATCCTGACCCGCCTCGAGCACGGCCAGGGCACCCAGGACGACATCGACAAGCTCGTCGACGTCTGTGACAACATCCTCGGTCGCAGCTTCTGCGCGCTGGGCGACGGCGCGACCTCGCCCGTCACCTCGGCCGTGCAGTACTTCCGCGACGAGTTCGAGGCCGGTATGACCACGCCCTGGTGGGAGCTGTTCCCGCCGGAGCGCTCGGTGCTGTTCCCGACGGCCGCACCGGTGAAGGAGAACGTCAGCGCATGACCGCCACCGCCCCCGCCCCCAAGGAGCAGGCGACCGACCTCGTGACCCTCACGGTCGACGGGGTCGCCGTCAGCGTGCCCAAGGGCACCCTGGTCATCCGGGCCGCCGAGCAGATCGGCATCCAGATCCCGCGGTTCTGCGACCACCCGCTGCTCGACCCGATCGGCGCGTGCCGGCAGTGCCTCGTCGAGGTGTCGACCAAGGCCCCCGACGGCGCGATGAAGCCGATGCCCAAGCCGCAGGCCTCGTGCACCCTCGAGGTCAGCGAGGGCATGGAGGTCAAGACCCAGCAGTCCTCGCCGGTGGCCGACAAGGCCCAGCAGGGCGTCATGGAGCTGCTGCTGGTCAACCACCCGCTCGACTGCCCGGTCTGCGACAAGGGCGGCGAGTGCCCCTGCAGAACCAGGCGATGAGCAACGGCCGGCCCCGCACCCGGTTCGAGGACATCAAGCGCACCTTCCCCAAGCCGATCAGCATCTCCAGCCAGGTGCTGCTCGACCGCGAGCGCTGCGTGCTGTGCGCGCGCTGCACCCGCTTCTCCGACCAGATCGCCGGTGACCCGTTCATCGCGCTCATCGAGCGCGGTGCGCTGCAGCAGGTCGGCATCTACGAGGAGAAGCCGTTCGAGTCCTACTTCTCCGGCAACACCATCCAGATCTGCCCGGTCGGTGCGCTGACCAGCGCGGCGTACCGGTTCCGCTCCCGCCCGTTCGACCTGATGTCGACCCCGAGCGTGTGCGAGCACTGCGCCAGCGGTTGCTCGCTGCGCGTCGACCACCGCCGCGGCGTGGTGCTGCGTCGCATGGCGCTGGAGAACCCCGAGGTCAACGAGGAGTGGAACTGCGACAAGGGCCGCTGGGCGTTCACCTACGCCACGGCCCGCAACCGGCTCGAGACGCCGCTGGTGCGTGACGCGTCGGGTGCGCTGCAGGTCGCGGCGTGGCCCGAGGCGATCGCGGCGGCCGCGGCCGGCCTGCAGATCGCGCGCGACGCCGGTGGCGTCGGCGTGCTGCCCGGCGGCCGGGTCAGCGCCGAGGACGCCTACGCCTACAGCAAGTTCGCGCGCATGGTGCTCGGCACCAACGACATCGACCTGCGGGCGCGCCCGCACTCGGCCGAGGAGGCGGCGTTCCTCGCGCACGCCGTCGTCGGCACCGGCCCCGACACCGGCGCGGTGACCTACACCGACGTCGAGCACGCCCCGTCGGTGCTGCTCGTCGGGCTGGAGCCCGAGGAGGAGTCGCCGATCCTGTTCCTGCGGCTGCGTCGCGCGTTCCGCAAGAACAAGACCAAGGTCGTCTCGCTCGCGCCGTACGCCACCCGCGGCCTGGAGAAGGTCGGCGGCACCCTGGTGCCGACGGCCCCCGGCACCGAGGCCGAGGTGCTCGACGCCCTCGCCGCGGGCGCGGCCGACCTCGGTGACGACGTGGCCGCGACCGTCCAGGACCTCGGCGCCGACTCGCTGATCCTCGTGGGGGAGCGGCTGGCCACGGTGGCCGGCGGCTTCTCGGCGGTGCTCGAGCTCGCCAAGGCCAAGGGCGCCCGCGTCGCGTGGGTCCCGCGGCGTGCCGGTGAGCGCGGCGGCGTCGAGGTCGGCGCCCTGCCCAACCTGCTGCCCGGCGGCCGGCTGGTCACCGACGCGGCCGCGCGCGACCAGGTCGCGACGATCTGGGGCGCCACCGACCTGCCCGACACCGAGGGCCGCGACCTGACCGCCATCCTCGAGGCCGCCGCCTCGGGGCAGCTGGCCGGTCTCGTCGTCGGCGGGGTCGACCCCGACGACCTGCCCGACCCGCAGCTCGCGCGCCGCGCGCTGGAGAAGGCGTTCGTCGTCTCCCTGGAGATCCGCGAGGAGGCCGCGGCGTCGTACGCCGACGTCGTGCTGCCCGTCGCGCCGCACCAGGAGAAGGCCGGCACGTTCTTCGACTGGGAGGGCCGCCCGCGCCCGTTCGAGCAGTCGCTGGAGTCGGTCGCGATGGCCGACTTCCGGGTGCTCGACCTGCTCGCGGCCGAGCTGGGGGAGTTCCTCGGCACCCGTTCGCTGGACCAGACCCGCGCCGAGCTCGACGAGCTGGGCACGATCGGCAGCACCGGCGCCCCGGCGCCGCGCGTGCGCCGCGGGGAGTGCCGCGGCCGCTCGTCGGCGAGGCCGTCCTCGCGACGTGGAGCCAGCTGCTCGACCTCGGCCTGATGCAGCAGAACGAGCCGTTCCTCGCCGGCACCGCCCACCGGCCGGTCGTGCGCCTCTCGGCGGCCACCGCCCAGGGCGTCGGCGTGGTCGAGGGCCAGCCGCTGAACGTGTCGACCAAGCGCGGCACCATCACCCTGCCCGCCCGCATCACGGCGATGCCCGACCACGTCGTCTGGCTGCCCACCAACTCGCCCGGCTCGACCGTGCGGGCGACCCTCGGTGCGGTCGGCGGCGACCTCGTGCGGCTCACCCCGGGTGAGGCGCTCCCGCAGCAGACCACCAAGGACGGTGTCGCATGAGCCTGCTCGCCACGGCCGCGCAGGCGGTCCCCGCCGCCGTCACCGACAACCCGTCGGCCGACTTCAGCGACACGCCCTGGTGGCTGTCGCTGGTCAAGGCGGTGCTGCTGTTCGTCTACCTGCTGCTCAGCACGCTGCTGGTCATCTGGTTCGAGCGGCGCGTCATCGGCCGCATGCAGCAGCGTCCCGGCCCCAACCGCACCGGCAAGTTCGGTCTGCTGCAGACCCTGGCCGACGGTGTGAAGCTGGCGCTGAAGGAAGACGTCGTCCCGCGCAACGCCGACAAGATCATGTTCTGGCTGGCGCCCGCGCTCGCCGGCGCGATGGCGTTCGTGTCGTTCGCGATCATCCCGCTCAGCAACGGCGTGTGGATGTTCGGTCACTTCACCCCGCTGCAGCTCACCGACACCCCGATCGCGGCGCTGCTGGTGCTCGCGGTCGCCGGTGTGGGTGCCTACGGCATCGTCCTCGCGGGCTGGAGCTCCGGCTCGACCTACCCGCTGCTCGGTGGACTGCGCTCGAGCGCCCAGGTGATCTCGTACGAGATCGCGATGGGTCTCGCGCTCGTGGCGGTCTTCCTCTACGCCGGCTCGATGTCGACCAGCCAGATCGTGACGGCGCAGAAGGGGCTGTGGTTCATCATCCCGGCCTTCTTCTCCTTCGTCGTCTACGTCATCACGATGGTCGGCGAGACCAACCGGCTCCCGTTCGACCTCGCCGAGGGCGAGGGCGAGCTCACCGGTGGCTTCCACACCGAGTACTCCTCGCTGAAGTTCGCGATGTTCTTCCTCGGCGAGTACGTCAACATGTTCACCGTCTCGGCCCTGGCCACCACGCTGTTCCTCGGCGGCTGGCAGGCGCCCCCGGCATCGCCGCCATCGGTGACGGCATGTTCAACGGCGGCTGGTGGGGCCTGTTCTGGTTCACCGCCAAGCTGTGGGCCTTCGTGTTCCTGTTCGTGTGGCTGCGCGGTTCGCTGCCGCGCGTGCGCTACGACCAGTTCATGAAGCTGGGCTGGAAGGTGCTCATCCCGACCACCCTGGTGTGGGTCGTCATGGTGGCCTTCATCCGCGCCTCCGAGCTGGGCTTCCTCGGCGAGGGCAGGGTCAGCCTGCTGGGCCGGGAGTACTCCCGCGCCACGCTGTTCGTGATCGCCTGCATCGCGCTGCTGGTGCTCGCCGCCGCCTGGATGTGGGACAGCCGCCAGGCGCGCAAGAAGGCTGAGCGCGAGGCCGACCGGCCCGCCGAGGAGGTCGACCCCTTCGCCGGCGGGCACCCCGTACCCCCGCTGCCGGGGCAGCGACTCGTCGAGCCCGCCCCGGCGCTGGCCGCCGCCCGTCCGCAGCGGGCCACCGACGACCACCCGACGGAGGAGATCCGTGGCTGACAACGCCAAGAGCAACGACGACGCGGGCATGCTCGCGAAGGTCGCCGGCTTCGGCGTGACCTTCTCGACCATGTTCCGCAAGGTCAAGACCGAGCAGTACCCCGAGGAGAAGCGGCCGACCCAGCTGCGCTACCACGGCCGTCACCAGCTGAACCGGCACCCGGACGGGCTGGAGAAGTGCGTCGGCTGCGAGCTGTGCGCCTGGGCCTGCCCGGCCGACGCGATCCTGGTCGAGGGCGCCGACAACGACGACGCCACCGGGCAGCGGTTCTCGCCCGGCGAGCGCTACGGCCGCGTCTACCAGATCAACTACCTGCGCTGCATCTTCTGCGGGCTGTGCATCGAGGCGTGCCCGACGCGCGCGCTGACGATGACCAACGAGTACGAGCTCGCCGACGACAACCGCGCCGACCTGATCTTCACCAAGGAGCAGCTCCTCGCCCCGCTGCAGGCGGGCATGCTGCCGGCGCCGCACCCGATGGTCGCCGGCATGGAGGAGCGCGACTACTACCAGGGCAAGGTCACCGGCGCCACGCAGCAGCAGGAGGAGTGGGTGCGCACGCACGAGCACGACGAGCAGCCCGACGGCGCGCAGCGGGAGACCGCGCAGCCGCAGGGCGCGCGACCGGACGGCTCGCAGCCGGTGGGCGGCGCGTCCACCGGCGCCACCCGGGCTGGTGCCGACGGGGCCGCCCGATGATGGCGCTCGGTGGCGGCGAGGCCGCGCTCTTCTGGATCGCCGGCCCGCTGAGCGTGTTCGGCGCGCTGACCCTGCTGTTCGCCCGCAAGGCCGTGCACGCCGCGATGGGCATGGCGCTGACGATGGTGCTGATGGGCGTGTTCTACATCGCCCAGCAGGCCGAGTTCCTCGGCGTCATCCAGATCTTCGTCTACTCCGGCGCCGTGATGATGCTGTTCCTGTTCGTCATCATGCTCGTCGGCGTCGACTCCTCCGACTCCCTCGTCGAGACGATCAAGGGCCAGCGCGTCGCCGGCCTGCTGCTCGCCGGGGCGCTCGCGGCCATGTCGCTCGCGCTGATCGCGCGCACCCAGTTCCGGCCGATCAACGCCTCGGTCGACCCCAACGCCGACGGCAACGTCAGCGGGGTCTCCAAGCTGATCTTCGGCCCGTACGTCTGGGCGTTCGAGGCGACCAGCGCGCTGCTGATCACCGCCGCGCTCGGCGCCATGGTGCTCGCGCACCGCGAGCGGCTGCGCCCGAAGCCGACCCAGGCCGACTGGGCCCGCCGCCGCGTCCAGTCCGGCGAGAACGTCGCCGGTCTGCCCGCGCCCGGTGTGTACGCCCGGCACAACGCGGTCGACACCCCGGCCCTGCTGCCCGACGGGCAGCCCTCGGAGCTGTCGATCTCGCGCGTGCTGCGCGCCCGCGGCCAGGTGGCCCCGACCGCTGGCTACCTCGAGGCCACCGAGGACGCCGACCGCGAGACCGGTCAGCCCGACCCCGACTCCGACGGGACGCAGACCGCGGTCGCCGACACCACCCCGGGAGGTGCCCGATGAACGTGACCAACTACATCTACCTCTCGGCGATCCTGTTCGCCATCGGCGCCGCCACGGTGCTGCTGCGCCGCAACGCGATCATCGTGTTCATGGGCGTCGAGCTGATGCTCAACGCCGCGAACCTGGCGTTCGTCACCTTCGCCCGGATGCACAGCGAGCTCGACGGTCAGGTCATCGCCCTGTTCGTCATGGTCGTCGCTGCCGCCGAGGTCGTGGTCGGCCTCGCCATCATCATGGCGATCTTCCGTGCCCGCCGGTCGGCCTCGGTCGACGACGCCAACCTGCTGAAGCTGTAAGGAGCCGGTGTGACCCTCATGACCCCCACGGGCCTGGTGGCCTCCGGCGCCACCGAACAGGCTGCCGCGGCCACCGGTGCCGCGTCGGTCGCCTGGCTCCTCGTCGCGCTGCCGCTCGCCGGCGCCGCGCTGCTGCTGCTCGGCGGCCGCGCCCTGGACAAGGTCGGCCCGCTCGTCGCCACCGCCCTGTCCTGGGGCAGCTTCGTCGTCGGCGCGCTGATCGTGCTGCAGATGATGGGCCGCGACCCCGAGGCCCGCGCCCAGCACCTGGCGCTGTACGACTGGATCCCGGCCGGCGCGTTCAACCTCAAGGCCGGTCTGCAGATCGACCAGCTGTCGATGGTCTTCGTGCTGCTCATCACGTTCGTGGGCTCGCTGATCCACGTCTACTCGCTGGGCTACATGGAGCACGACCCGGCCAAGCGGCGCTTCTTCGCCTACCTCAACCTGTTCGTCGCGGCGATGCTGCTGCTCGTGCTGGCCGACAGCTACCTGCTGCTGTTCGTCGGCTGGGAGGGCGTGGGTCTCGCGTCCTACCTGCTGATCGGGTTCTGGAACTACAACCCGGCGTACGCCACCGCGGCCAACAAGGCGTTCATCGTCAACCGCGTCGGCGACATCGGCATGCTGCTGGCGATCTTCACGATGTTCGCCACCATCGGCCGCGTCGACTTCGTGGGCGTCAACGAGGCCGTCGGCTCGATGAGCCAGGGCGCGCTGCTCGCGATCGGGCTCTTCCTGCTGCTCGCCGCCTGCGGCAAGTCCGCCCAGTTCCCGCTGCAGAGCTGGCTGGGCGACGCGATGGCCGGCCCGACCCCCGTGTCGGCGCTGATCCACGCCGCGACCATGGTGACCGCCGGCGTCTACCTCATCGTGCGCAGCGGGGCGATCTTCGACGCCTCGCCCGACGCGCGCCTCGCGGTCACCATCGTCGGTGCGATCACGCTGCTCTACGGGGCGATCGTCGGCTGCGCCAAGGACGACATGAAGAAGGCGCTCGCCGCCTCGACCATGTCGCAGATCGGCTACATGATGCTGGCCGCGGGCCTCGGCCCGGTCGGCTACGCCTTCGCGATCTTCCACCTGCTGACGCACGGCTTCTTCAAGGCCGGGATGTTCCTCGGCGCCGGCTCGGTCATGCACGGCATGAACGACCAGGTCGACATGCGCCGGTTCGGTGGGCTCAGCGCCGTCATGAAGATCACCTGGGTGACCTTCGGCCTGGGCTACCTCGCGATCATCGGCTTCCCGTTCCTGTCCGGCTACTGGTCCAAGGACAAGATCATCGAGTCCGCCTTCATCGGCGAGGGCTGGCGGCCGTGGGTCTTCGGCGGCGTGGCGATGCTCGGTGCGGGGATCACCGCGTTCTACATGTCGCGGATGTTCTTCATGATCTTCCAGGGCAAGCGCCGCTGGCTGGAGGAGTTCAACGGCAAGCCGGTGCACCCGCACGAGTCCCCGGCGACCATGACCATCCCGATGATGGTGCTGGCGGTCGGCTCGGCCCTGCTGGGCCTCGCGCTCGGCCCGACCGGGATCATCACCGACTGGCTCGAGCCGGTCGTCGGCGGCCACGGCGAGGAGCACCCGGTGCTGCCCGTCCCGGTCATCACCGGCGGCACCCTGCTGGTCGTCGCGCTCGGTGCCGGCCTGGCCTACCTGCGCTACTGGCGCGACGAGGTCCCGGTCACGCCACCGGTCGGGTCGGTCGCGACCCGGGCCGCGCGCAAGGACCTCTACCAGGACGACATCAACGAGGCGGTCTTCGCCCGTCCTGGTCTGCACCTGACCCGCTCGCTGGTCTACTTCGACAGCAAGGGGATCGACGGTGCCGCGGGCGGTCTGGCCGCGATGGTGGGCGGTAGCTCGTCCCGGTTGAAGAAGGTCCAGAACGGCTTCGTGCGGACCTATGCCCTGACGATGCTGCTCGGTGTCGTCGCGATCCTCGGTGCCGTCTGGGTGGTGCAGTGATGTCTAGCTCGTTCCCCTGGCTCACCGTCCTCGGGGTCGTCCCGCTGGTCGGTGCGCTCCTGATCCTGGTGCTGCCGCGCCGCTCGGCCGCGCTCGCGCGCCCGATCGCGCTCGCGACCTCGCTGGTCGCGCTGCTCGTCGGCGTCGGCGCCGCCACCCAGTTCGACTGGGGCGGCGGCGAGGGTCAGTTCCAGCTGACCGAGACCCACGCGTGGATCCCGCAGTTCGGCGTCTCGTACGCCCTCGGCGTCGACGGCATCGCGCTCGCCCTGATCCTGATGAGCCTGATCCTCGTCCCCATCTGCCTGCTGGCGGCCTGGGACGACGTGGCGCCCGGCGACGGGCGCCGGCTGCAGACGTACATGGCGCTCATGCTGGTCCTGGAGACCTTCATGATCGGGGTCTTCGCCGCGCGCGACGTCTTCCTGTTCTACGTGTTCTTCGAGGCCATGCTCATCCCGGTCTACTTCCTCATCGGGATGTTCGGCGGGGCGCGCCGGCAGTACGCCGCCGTGAAGTTCCTGCTGTTCTCGCTGGCCGGCGGGCTGATCATGCTCGTCGCCGTCATCGGCCTCTACCTGCAGGGCCCGCGCGGGGGCGACGGCTTCCTGGTCGAGAGCCTCACCGGCCTCGACCTGGGCACCGGCACCGAGCGCTGGCTGTTCCTCGGCTTCTTCATCGCCTTCGCGGTGAAGGCGCCGATGTGGCCGGTGCACACCTGGCTCCCCGACGCCGCGTCGGCCTCGCGCCCGGCGACCGCGACGCTGCTGGTCGGCGTGCTCGACAAGGTCGGCACCTACGGCATGATCCGGTTCTGCCTGCAGCTGTTCCCCGAGGCGTCGCAGTGGGCGACCCCCGTGGTCATCACGCTCGCGGTGATCTCGATCATCTACGGCGCGATCGTGGCCATCGGCCAGGACGACATGCTGCGCCTGATCGGCTACACCTCGATCAGCCACTTCGGCTTCATCGTGCTCGGCATCTTCGCGCTGACGACGACCGCCGGCATCGGCTCGAACCTGTACATGATCAACCACGGGTTCACCACCGCCGCGCTGTTCCTGTTCGCCGGGATGCTCATCAAGCGCCGCGGCAGCAGCCGGATCAGCGACTTCGGCGGCTGGCAGAGGGTCACCCCGGTGCTCGCCGGCGTCTTCTTCGTCGCCGGTCTGTCGGGTCTGGCGCTGCCGGGCCTGAACTCCTTCGTGTCCGAGTTCCTCGTGATGGTGGGCACGTTCGGCAAGTACAAGGTCGCGACGGTGATCGCCGTGGTCGGCGTCGTGCTCGCGGCGCTGTACATCCTGCTGATGTACCAGCGGGTGATGACCGGGCCGAAGCCCGACGACCCCGAGGTCGATGGGCGGCCCGTGCCCGACCTGAACGTGCGCGAGAAGCTCGTCGCCGCCCCGCTCATCGCCCTGTTCCTGATCCTGGGCTTCTTCCCGAAGCCCGCGCTCGACCTGCTGCGGCCGGCCGTCACCACGACGCTGCAGTACGTCGGAGTCACCGACCCGGCACCCACCCAGGGTGTCGCTGAGGGGAGCAACCCGTGATCGCCGCGCCCATCGGCGTGCCCGCCGCAGAGTTCCAGCCGAGCGACTTCGCCTACTCGGCGCTGCTGCCGATCTTCATCGTGTTCGGCGCCGCGCTGGTCGGCGTGCTGATCGACGCGTTCGCGCCGCGCGCGAGCCGTTACGTCGCCCAGGTGACGCTCACCTGCGTCGCGCTGGTCGCCGCGTTCGTCGCGGTGGTCACGATCTCCCGCGACAACCTGTCCAAGACCGCCTCGGGCGCGATCGTCATCGACGGCCCGAGCCTGTTCCTGCAGGGCGCGGTGCTGGCTCTCGGGTTCACCGCCGTGCTGGCGATGGCCGAGCGGCTCGACCGCGACCAGCCCGACACGTTCACCCAGGCCGGCGCGGCGACGCCCGGCTCCCCGCAGGAGACCGCCGCCGTGCGGCTCGGCGCCACCAGCACCGAGGTCTTCCCGCTGACGCTGTTCTCCATCGCGGGCATGATGATGTTCGTCGCCGCCGGTGACCTGCTGGTCATGTTCGTGGCGCTCGAGGTCCTCTCCTCCCGCTGTACATCCTCGCCGGGCTCGCGCGGCGCCGTCGCCTGCTGTCGCAGGAGGCGTCGCTGAAGTACTTCCTGCTCGGGGCGTTCTCCTCGGCGTTCTTCCTCTTCGGTGCGGCGCTGATCTACGGCTACTCCGGCTCGGTGCACCTGAACGAGATCGCCGCGTCGCTGAACCAGGTCGTCGGGCAGGACCCGCTGCTGATCACCGGGCTGGTGCTGGTGCTGGTCGGCCTGCTGTTCAAGATCGGCGCGGTGCCGTTCCACTCCTGGACGCCCGACGTCTACCAGGGCTCGCCCACCCCGGTCACCGGGTTCATGGCGGCCTGCACCAAGCTCGCGGCCTTCGGCGCGCTGCTGCGCGTGCTGTACGTCGGGTTCGACGGGCTGGCCTGGAACTGGAAGCCGATCATCGCCGTCGTCGCGGTGCTGACGATGGTCGTGGGCGCCGTGCTCTCGGTGACGCAGACCGACGTCAAGCGGCTGCTGGCGTACAGCTCGATCACGCACGCCGGGTTCATCCTGGTCGGGCTGATCGCGCTCGACCGCGCCGGCCTGTCCGGGGTGATGTTCTACCTCGTCGCCTACGGCTTCAGCACCATCGCGGCGTTCGCGCTGATCGCGCTGGTGCGCAGCCAGGGCAGCGAGGCGACGCACCTGTCGCAGTGGGCCGGTCTCGGCCGGCGCAGCCCGCTCGTGGCGGCGCTGTTCAGCTTCCTGCTGCTGGCCTTCGCCGGCATCCCGCTCACGGCCGGGTTCACCGCGAAGTTCGCGGTGTTCGGCGCCGCGATCGGTGGCGGGGCCACCTGGCTCGCGGTCGTCGGCGTGGTCGCGTCGGCGGTCACGGCGTTCGTCTACGTCAAGGTGATCGTGCTGATGTACTTCTCCGAGCCGACCGGTGACACCGCCGCCGTCGTGCCGTCGGCGCTGGGCGCCGTGTCGGTCGCCATCGGCGTGCTCGCCACGGTCGTGCTCGGCGTCGCGCCGTCGCCGCTGCTCGACCTCGCGCACTCCTCGTCGTTGTTCATCCGGTGACGCAGGCACCCGCCGCCCTGTCCGGCCTCCCCGGCGCCTCGCCCGAGCTCGCGGCTCGGCTGCTCGAGGGCCTCGGCCGGGTCGACGCCCGGCTGCGCGAGGTCGTCGACCACGACGACCCGTTCGTCGCGCAGGCCTCGCAGCACCTGGTCGACGCCGGGGGCAAGCGCTTCCGGCCGATGCTGACGCTGCTGGCCGCCGAGATCGGGGAGGCGTGTCGCCCGAGGTGGTCGACGCCGCCACCGGTGTCGAGCTGACCCACCTGGCCTCGCTCTACCACGACGACGTCATGGACGAGGCCACGCTGCGGCGCGGCGTCGCCAGCGCCAACGCGGTCTACGACAACTCCACCGCGATCCTCGTCGGCGACCTGCTGTTCGGGCGGGCCTCGGAGATCATCGCCGGGCTCGGCGCCGAGGCGGTGCGCATCCAGGCGCAGACGTTCGTGCGGCTGTGCGCCGGTCAGATCCAGGACGACCGGCAGGCGCCCGGCGACACCGAGCCGATGGCGTACTACCTGCAGGTGCTGGCCGACAAGACCGGTGTGCTGATCGCGACGGCCGCGCGCTACGGCGCGATGTTCTCCGGCTGCACCGACGAGCAGGTCGAGACGCTGCGCGAGTACGGCGAGCTCATCGGCATCGTCTTCCAGCTGTCCGACGACATCCTCGACGTCACCAGCGAGGCCGACGACTCCGGCAAGACCCCCGGCACCGACCTGCGCGAGGGCGTCGCCACCCTGCCCGTGCTGTACGCCCGCGCCGACGACTCGCCCGCCAACGCCCGGCTTCGCGAGCTGCTGGCCGAGCCGCTCACCGACGACACGCTGCATGCCGAGGCGCTGGAGCTGCTGCGCGCCCACCCGGCGATCGAGCAGGCCCGCGCGCACACGCTGCGGCTGGCCGACCAGGCCGCTGACCTGGCCCGCCGGCTCCCCGCCGGCGACGCCCGCGACGCGCTCGAGGCGCTGCCGCTGTCGGTGGCGCAGCGCTCGGCCTGAGCGGTCGGGCTTCCTCCGGCGACGTCCCCGCCCTGCCTCCGTTCCCTGGCACGAAACCGGGTTAGGTTCGTTTGACCCCCATCGATCGAGGTCAAACGCACGTAACCCGGTTTCATGCGGAGGGGTGGCGGATCCGCTGCCGGCCGGGCGAGCCCCGTCCCACAACGGGGCGAGCGCGCACGAGCCCGGCGATGACGTACGCCCTCGCCCACGCACGAGCGCCCGGCACCGTGATGGTGCCGGGCGCTCGCGTCGTACGTCATGGTCGAGCGGTACGTCCTCGCGACCTGGTCAGTCCTGCTCGGCCGGGTCGTTGATCCGGCGGCCGGCGACCGCCGCGCCACCGACGACCGCGGCGCCCACGGCTGCGGCGGCCACCGAGGTGGCGGCGTTGCTGCCCTGGCGCGAGACGCCGGTCTCGACGGGCGGGCCCGTGGGGCCGGTCGGCTGGGTGCCGGTGGCCGTCGGCGAGGGCTCCTGCGTGCCGGTCGCGGTCGGCGACGGCGAGGGCTCGCCCGGCTCGTCGGTCGGCTTCTCGACGTAGAGCTGGATGACCGACGGGCGCGGCTGGCCGGTGCCGTCGTAGGGGAACAGCGAGGCCGGGTTGGCCGGGGTGCGGCCCTCGATCTCGCCCGGGTGCTGCACCGAGCAGAGCACCGTGATGTCGTCGACGATGAGCGGTCCGGCCGACTCGGCGCCGTGCGGCACGGTGTGGAACTGCTGCAGGTGACCGGCCTTGTCACCGGCCAGCGGCATCATGAAGAACGCGTCGGCGTTGCCGAGGTCGTTGCCGTCGGTCGAGATCCACAGGTTGCCCTTGCCGTCGAACGCGACGTTGTCGGGGCAGGAGATCGGGCTGACCTGCGACTTGTCGTAGCCGTCGAAGTAGGTCGTCGGGTCCTTCGGGTCGCCACAGATCAGCACGAGCTTCCAGACGAAGTCGGTCTTGGTGTGGTCGTTGCCGGGCGCGGTGATCTCGAGGATCTGGCCGTGCTTGTTGTTCGCGCGCGGGTTGGCCTCGTCGATCTGGCTCGGGACACGCTTGCTGTTGTTGGTGAGCGCGGCGTACACCCGGGTGTTGACCGGGTTGACCTCGACGTCCTCGGGGCGGTCCATCTTGGTCGGGCCGACCTTGTCGGCGGCGATGCGGGTGTGGACCAGCACCTCCTCGACGCTCATGCCGGGCACCTTCGACTTGCCGCCGACGACCAGCGGCAGCCACTCGCCGGTGCCGTCGCTCACGCCGTCGTCGGCGCCGTCGCCGGTGAACTTCGCGACGTAGAGGTCGCCGTCCTCGAGCAGCTTCTTGTTGTGCTGGCGCGAGCCGGCGACGTACTTCTTGCGCGAGACGAACTTGTACATGTAGTCGAAGCGCTCGTCGTCACCCATGACCGCGACGACGCGGCCGTCGGGGGCCACGGTCACGTTGGCGCCCTCGTGCTTGAAGCGGCCGAGGCCGGTGAGCTTCTTCGGGGTGGAGGTGGGGTCTAGCGGGTCGACCTCGACGATGTAGCCGAACCGGTTGGGCTCGTTCGGCTCCTGCGCGGTGTCGAAGCGCGGGTCGACCTTGTCCCAGCCGCGGCCCTCGCCGTCGATGCCGTAGCGGGCGTACGACTCCTCCTGGCCGGCCGGGGCCGACTCGGCCTTGAAGTAGCCGTTGAAGTTCTCCTCGCCCGACAGGATCGTGCCCCACGGCGTCATGCCGCCGGCGCAGTTGGCGATCGTGCCGAGGACGGTGCGGGCCTTCGGGTCGGCCTTGGTCGCGAGCAGCTTGCTGCCGCGCAGCGGGCCGACGACCTCGAACGGCGTGGAGGCGGTGATGCGGCGGTTCTTGCCGGCGCCCATGTGCGCGGTCCACTCGGCGCCCTTGCGGGTGACCTCCACGATCGACAGGCCGTGGGCCATCATGACGACCTTCAGCTGCTCGACGCTCAGCTCGGACGCCTCGAACATCAGCTCGTCGTTGGTGTACTCATTGTTGACCACGAGGACGCCCGCGTCGTCACCGGTCTTGACCAGGCCGACGTAGTCGCAGTTGTAACCGAACTGCTTCTCCTGCGCGGCGGCCGTCTGGTTGTCGAAGTCGAACTCCGGCGCGCCCTTGACGATCGGGTCGCCCCACTTGACCAGCGGCTTCCAGACGAAGCCCTCGGGGGTGACGACCTTGTCGGTCTCGAACGGCACGGGGGCGGTGCCGGTGAAGTCGTAGACGAAGCGGCTGCGGGTGGCCGGCGCGGCGGGAGCGGCGGCCGGTGCGGCGGCGGCGCGCTGCCCGCCGGCGAAGGTGGTGAGGCCGGCGATGGCGGCCACGGCGCCGGACGCCTGCAGCACGCGGCGGCGGCTGGCGCCACGGGCGACGACGTCGCCGAAGTAGTCGTTGTCGGAGGTGTTCGGCACCGGCTTGGAGCAGGCGTCGTCACACTTGTACTTGCAGGTCATGGGGCTTCGGCCACCTGCGTGCGACGGGCGCAGGAGCGGCAGGAACGTGCGGGTGGGGGCAGTCACGTGAACGGAGTCCTTCGTCGTGCTTGATGGGGTCCCCAGGACGCTAGAGCGACAGGGCGCCCGGTGTCTCGGGTTAGAGGGAAGCCTGGGGGAAGGGTTGGTGACATCGAGGAGAACGAGCCTGCGACGTGGGGGGCGAGCGAGCTTCGGGCGAGCCGACGTGCGGGTGGCAAGCCGACGTGCGGGTGGCAAGCCCGATGTACGGGTGGCGAGCCGATTTGCGGGTGGCGAGCCGATGTGCGGGTGGCGAGCCGGCGTACGGGTGGCGAGCCGACGGCCGGTGCGGGCGCACGAGCCTCCGGCGGGCCGACGTACGACCGCGTAGCCTGACGGACGTGTCGTCGCCGTGGTCGTCCGTGCTGGAGGGGATCGCCGCGCCGACGGCGGTCATCGACGCGGCGGCGCTGCGCGCCAACGCCGACGACCTGAGGCGCCGATCGCCGTTGCCGATTCGCTTGGCCTCCAAGTCGATTCGCGTGCGCGGGTTGCTCGAGCGGCTGCTGGGCGAAGACGGTTTCGCCGGGGTGCTGGCCTACTCCGCGGCCGAGGCGCGGTGGCTGGTCGGGCACGGCGTGCAGGACGTGCTGGTCGCCTACCCGACGGTCGATCGCGACACCGTGCGCGCGGTCAGCGCCGACCCGGTGGCGGCGGAGCAGGTGACGTTCATGGTCGATCTCGAGGAGCACGTGCGGCTGCTCGCGGAGTCCGCGACGGAGCACCCGGTGCGGGTGTGCATCGACGTCGACAGCTCGCTGCGGCTCGGCCCGGTCCACCTCGGTGCGCACCGCTCGGCCGTGCACTCGCCGGATGAGGTGTCTGCGCTCGCGGCCGAGGTCGTACGTCGGGCGAACCTGCGGCTCGTCGGTCTGATGTTCTACGACGCGCAGGTCGCGGGGGTGCCGGACACCGGTCGGCACGTGCGGCTGATGAAGGAGCGATCGTGGGCCGACCTGGTGCGGCGACGCCGGGCGGTGCGGGAGGCCGTCGAGCAGCACGCGCCGCTGGAGATCGTGAACGCGGGCGGGACGGGGAGCCTGCACCGGTTCGCCGACGACGGGGTGGTGACCGATCTCGCTGCGGGCTCGGGGCTGTTCGCGCCGGCGCTGTTCGACCGCTACGACGGCGCGCGGCTGCGACCGGCGGCGTTTTTCGTCTCGCCCGTGGTGCGCAAGCCGGCCGACGATGTCGTCGTGACGTTCGCCGGCGGATATCTCGCGAGCGGCCCGGCAGACCCTTCGCGCGAACCGGTCGTGGCATTCCCCGAGGGGCTGAAACCGTTGTCCCAGGAGGGTTTTGGCGAGGTACAGACTCCGCTGCGTGGGCCGGCGGCCCGGTCGATGCGGCTCGGTGACCCGGTGTGGTTCCGGCACGCGAAGGCCGGGGAGATGTGCGAGCGGTTCGACCAGGTGCTGCTCGTGGAGGCGAGCGGCGAGGTCGAGCCGCTGCGGACGTACCGCGGGGAGGGGAAGAACTTTGGCTGACCGCGTCTGGCGCAACTGGGCCGGCAACGTCGAGGCGGTGGGGTTCGACGCGCTGGCGCCGGCCAGCGCCGAGGAGGTCGTGCACGCGGTGACGCTCGCGGCGCGCACGGGGCGGCGGGTGAAGCCGATCGGCTCGGGCCACTCGTTCACCGCGATCGGGCAGCCGGTCGACCTGCAGCTGCAGCTGCACCGACTGACGGGCGTGGTCGCGCACGACCCCGAGACCGGGCGGGTGCGGGTGCGCGCGGGGTCGCGGCTGCGCGACCTGAACCGCGGCTGCACGCGCTGGGGCTGGCGTTCCCCAACCTCGGCGACTACGACGGGCAGACCGTCTCGGGCGCGATCGCGACCGGCACGCACGGGACGGGCGCCGGGCTCACCGGTCTCGCCGGGTTCGTGCGCGGCGTCGAGATGGTGCTCGCCGACGGGTCGGTGGCGCGGTTCGACGACGACCACCAGTCCGAGCTCGTGCCCGCGGTGACGGTCGGTCTCGGGGCGCTGGGCGTCGTCACCGAGCTCGAGCTGCAGTGCGTCCCGACGTTCCTGCTGCGCGCCGGGGAGGCGCCCGACCGGCTCGACGGAGTCTTGGAGCGACTCGACGAAACCATCGACGGCACAGACCATTTCGAGTTCTACTTCTTCCCGCACACCGACTGGGTGCAGACGAAGACGAACACCCGCGTCGAGGACCTCGGGGAGCGCGCCCCGCTGCCTCGCTGGCGCGCCGTGCTCGACGACCGGCTGATCGCGAACACCGCGTTCGAGGGGCTGAACCGGGTGGTCAGCCGCGCGCCCGGCGCGATCCCGCGCGTCAACCAGGTGAGCGCGCGGGCGTTGTCGCGGCGGACGTACACCGATCTGTCGTACGCCGTCCTCGCCACCGAGCGCACCGTCCGGTTCACCGAGTCGGAGTTCGCGGTGCGGCGTGGTGACGTGGCGGACCTGCTGCGCGAGCTGCGGGCGTACTTCCGGCGCGGGGAGCAGCAGGTGGCGTTCCCGATCGAGGTGCGCTTCAGCGGCGCGGACGACCGGTGGCTGTCGACGGGGTACCAGCGCGCGAACGCCTACGTCGCCGTCCACCAGTACCACCGGCGCTCGAATCAGCCCTATTTCCAAGACTTCTGGGCGATGCTGCCCGGCGATGCCCGCCCGCACTGGGGCAAGCTGCACGACCTCGGTCACGAGGAGCTGCGCGCGCTGTACCCGCGCTTCGACGACTTCGTCGCGCTGCGCGACCGCCTGGACCCCACCCGCGTGTTCGCGAATCCGTACCTCGACCGGGTGCTGGGGGTCTAGGGGGCGCGCGCGGGAGGCCAGCTGCATTTCGTACGTTCATGCACGATCTGAGAGGCCCCGCCCCGGGATCTCGTGGGCGGCCCGCTGTATTTCGTGCGTTGGTGCACGATCTGGAGGCTCCGGTCCGCGCCATGCTGGTCGAGTAGCCCGAACAAGCGGGTCGAGTAGTCCGAGGCGCTGGCCGAGGGCGCATCGAGACCGATCGGTCAGAAGCGGCCGCTGGGGACAGCATGAGCGGTCAGCGGCGCAGCCCGCCAGCGACTCGCGGGTCAGGCCGGTGTGCGACAGCCCGGGGAGGGCGGTCTGCCTCAACGGTCGAGCGACACGGGGTAGGCGAGGTCGTCGAGGAGTTCGAGGAGGCCGGGCCTGGTGGTGTGCGTACGACCGGTGGGGCTGGTCCATGTGCAGGTCCCGTCGGGGGTCATGACGACTCGCCACCCGGCTTCGTGCTTCGTGCAGTGGTGGTGCCGGCAGAGGTTCTGCAGGTTGGTCGCGGTCGTCCGCCCCCTCGGCCAGGGTTCGACGTGATCGAGGTCGGTGAACAGGGCGCGCCGGTCGCATCCGGGGTAGCGGCAACGCCGGTCGCGGCGTTTCACGGCGCGGCGCAGCCGCGCTCCGGGACGGTAGCCGTTGCTTCCTGCTGCGGGTGGTGCGACCGACCGTTCCTCGGGAGGGTCCTCGGCCAGGGCGTGCGGGTCGAAGCGTTCCACGGTGACGCGGGCAGCGCGTTCGCGCAGCAGCTGGATGACCTGTTCGGTCGGGACCGGACCGGCGCGATCGTGGACCACGACTGTGGCGGAGTTCTTCAGGATCGCGGCGGCCTGTTCGAGGGTGACGGTCGAGCGGGCTGACGTGGCGGCCGCCTCACGGGTGGCCGAAGCGCTGACTGCGCACGGGTCATCGTCAGGGTGCTGGCATGGGACGGCAGCGGAGCCGTCTCCTTCGGGCGGGGAGGCGTCCCACTCCGGCGGTGAACCTGCCGCCGGCGGTGAGCCGCGCTTCCCTGTCGGCGGTGAGTCTCCGGCCGGGGGCGGCGAGACTGCGGCGGACGGTGAGCCCTTCCTCTCCCGCGGGAAACCTGCGGCGGCCGCTGAGTCGTTCTCCTCGGGCGAGGGGCCTGTGGTCGGCGGCGAGCCCCCGGCCGGCGGCGGGGCGTCGCTCTGCGGCGGCGGTCCTCCGGGCGGGACGATCAGCTCGAGATGAGCGATGAGCTCCACGTTGGTCAGGGCCAGGTCGTGGAGCGCGTTGGCGCGGTGCTGTCCGAGCAGCAGCGCCTCACCGGCGCCGTCGCCCGACTTCGCTTCCTGCTGGGCGGCGCGGGCACGCTGGTCGACCGCGTCCATGACGGAGGCGGCCTGCCCGGTGGGCATGACCGCAGTGAGGGCGGACAGCCCGGGGGTGGTGTGCGGGTCGAGCCAGACCCCCGTGTGCTGGGCCTGGGTGCGGCGCAGGGTCGTGCGGGCGGCGCTGGCTTCGAACCGCTCGACCAGGGTGCGTGCCGAGCGGCGGGCCTGGGTGGTCGACCGGTGGTGGACCTCGCGGCCGAGCACGGCCTCCTCGACCAGCTCGCACGTGTCGGGGCGGGCGTCCTGGACCTCGCGCGCGATCGCTGCGGCGGTGTCGAGGTTGGCCTCGCCCCGCGCGACCTCGGCCAGCACGGCCGGGACCCGTTGGGTCAGCCAGACCGCCTCGTCGACCATCGAGTCCGCCGCGTGCGGGCCGAGCCGCAGGGAGGGCGCCAGCAGGTCACCGGCGAAACGGCCCCGGTGGCCCGCGGGGTGCTCGGTGACGTCTCCGGGACGCGGCGCGTCGCCAGCCAGGCAGTCCGTGGCCGACCAGCGCGCCGAGTCGGGAGCAGTGTCGAACCGGGCGCAGCGCTCGACTGCGTACGCCCGGACCGCGCCGGCCTGGTTCATCAGCTGGTGAGCCAGCACCGTGACGTCCTCGAAACGTGCCAACCGGGCCGCGGCCTCGTCAGCATCACGCCACGCCTGCGGCATCTCCGCAGCGGCCCCGGCGTGCACGGTGACGTCCTGCGAGGCGTCGTCGGTCGCGGCAGCAGCTGCGGGCGCAATGCCAGCGCCGCCGGGATCGCTGCCGGCAGCATCCACCTTCGCGCCGGGCTCGTCGCCCTTGCCCTGGGGGAGGTCGGCCGGGTCGAACCAGGTGTCGTCGCGCTCGATGGTGAACGGGTCGGCCTGGTTCATCCGCCGCGCGACGTCGGCGGCGAGCAGCTTCATGCCTTCCAGCTGGAGAGTCACGGGGTCGGTTCCGGCGACCTCGACGCCGCTCAGCATGGTCTCGAGCGCGCCGAGCAGGCCGTCTTCGCACATCAGGTGCTCGAACACCTCACGCGCCCGCGCGGCCTCGTCGGCCGGCGGTTGCTGGTCGCTCCACATCCCCTCGCCGGGGATCGGATCGGTGTTCGAACTCATGTACGCATACTACGAGCGACCACTGACAACCACCCTGAGCCTGGTGACCCAGGGGAGTCGGAGGTCGAGCCGGACCCGAAGAATCTGTAGGTCTGGCGGGCGTGCCGGCGTGGTCTCGATACGCCGCTCGGCTAGCGCCTCGCGGCTACTCGACCAGCTTGGGGAGGGCTGGCGTGGTCTCGATACGCCGCTCGGCTAGCGCCTCGCGGCTACTCGACCAGCTTGGGGAGGGCTGGCGTGGTCTCGATACGCCGCTCGGCTAGCGCCTCGCGGCTACTCGACCAGCTTGGGAGAGGTCGCTTCGCGGCTACTCGACCACCTTGGGGAGCGACTACTCGACCACCTTGGGAGAGGTCGGCTCGGGTGAGGTCGGCTCGGTGAAGGCTACGGGTTTGCCGGCGGCGCGGGCGTACGCGATCTCCCGTGCGGTGGTCTCGCCGACGTACCCGCCGGGGTTGACGATCAGCACCCGGTCGGCCAGGTCGATCTTGCGCAGGTGGAGGGCGCCCAGTGCCGCCTTCTGCTCCTCGGTGAGCGGCTCGCCGGTCGCGGCACCCTGGCCGTACGGAAGCGCGCTCGGCCCGACGACGATGACACCGGCGAGGGTCAGGTCGCGGGTAGCGGCGAGGATCTGGTCCGCGAACCGGACGGAGCCGCAGAGGCAGACGATCTCAGGTCGGTCGGGCACGGGGTGGTCCTTCGTGACGAGGTGGGGGAGCGTCCAGCATCCCCGAGCGTGTCAGACCGGCGCCGCGGCAAGCCGTGCCGCGCGACGCGTACGCCGTGCCGCGCGCAGGGAATCCACGCTGAGCACGACGAGCGCGACCCAGACGATCCCGAAGCCCACCCAGCGGGCGGCCGACATCTGCTCGCCCAGCAGCAGCACGCCCGCGAGCAGCTGCAGGATCGGCGTGATGAACTGCAGCAGCCCGATGGTCACCAGGGGCACCCGGCGGGCGGCCGCCGCGAACAGCAGCAACGGGATCGCCGTCGCCACGCCGGACAGCACCAGCAGCGCCGTGTGCCACGCGCCGTGCCCGGTGAACGTCGTCTCGCCGCGCACGGTCAGCACGACCAGGATCGCCGCAGCTACCGGGCTCAGCACCAGCGTCTCGGCCGACAGGCTCTGCAGCGCGGTCATCGACCCGCCGACGCGCTTCTTGATCAGGCCGTACGTCGCGAACGACGCGGCCAGCGCGAGCGAGATCCACGGGGGCCGGCCGTACGCGATCGCCAGGTAGGCGCACGCGACCGCACCGATGCCGACCGCGACCCACTGCAGTCGCCGCAGCCCCTCGTGCAGCACGACGACCCCCAGCGCGACGGTGACGAGCGGGTTGAGGAAATAGCCGAGCGCCGCCTCGGTCGTGCGTCCGGAGATGACCGCGAGGACGTACAGGACCCAGTTGGTGGCGATGAAAAAGCTTGCGGCACAAAGGAGTCCGAGCCTGCGCGGATCGCGCAGCAGGCGCGCGAGCGACCGCAGCCGCCGGGTGACCGCGAGCACCAGCACGCACAGCAGCGCCGTCCACAGGATGCGGTGGGTGAGGATCTCCCACGCGCCGGCCGGGATGAGCGCGTGGAAATAGAGCGGGAACGTGCCCCAGAGCAGGTACGCGAGGAAGCCGTAGACCGCGCCCTTGCGCGCCTCGACCTCCTGCTCGCTCACCCGCCAACGATAGGGCTCCGATGCGACGGGGTGAGCGCGCGTCCGCCCGTCAGACGAGGGCGTACGTCGGTCAATCGTGCCGTGTCCGCCGCGCCGTCCAGCGGGAGCGGCCGAGGGTGATCGTCCAGGCGGCGACCGCGACCAGCGCCAGCGCCAGCGCCGGCCACGGGTGCGGCTGCAGGTTCGTCCGCGCGCCGCTGATCGGCAGGTGTGCCGCCACCCCGGGGAGCGCCTGCTGCACGCCGATCGTGATGCCGTACGCCAGCAGCACCACCGCGGGTCCGGCCAGTCGGCCGACCGCGCACGTGGCGAGGAGCGCCAAAGCCGCGAACAGCACGACGTTCCAGGCGATGTCGAGCCAACGCGCGTCGTCGGGCAGGCGGACGTGCGCGATCCACGGGATCGACGCGGGGGCCGCCACGGCTGCTGCGGCGACCACCGCGGCGCGGGCGCGCAGGCGCACGTGCCCGGTGTGCTCCCAGCTCGCGAGCTGCGACACGAGCAGCGCGGGGAGCGTCGCGGCGAGGAGCACCGGCACCAGTTCCCACACCGGTGTGAAGCGGGGTATCTCGGTCGCGACGAGTCGGATCTCGACCACGGTGACGCCGCTGGTGAGCACGAGCAGGAGCGCGCCGACCCACAGGGCGACGGCCAGCAGGCTGCCACGTGCGGCCAGGTAGAGCCGCCACCCCGTCATCGGATCGCGCTGCTGGGCAGGTTGCACTGCCGCAGCTGCGCACCGTTGTCGCGCAGCAGGCCGAGCACGGTCGCGTCGGGCAGCCGTCGCAGCCGCGCTGCTGCCTCGCTGCTCGGGGCACCCTCGAGCTGCGGCGCCGTGTAGCCGGCGGCGGTGGCGATCCACCGAGCGAACGCGACCGAGGTCGCGAGCTGGTCCTGCGCCGGACCGGCGGCGTCGCCGTACGCATCGCCCCGTCTCCCGCAGGCCGGCACCCCGGCGAGCCGGCCGGCTAGGTCGCCCGCGGCCCAGTCGACCCAGTCGGGCTGGTCGGTCTGGAGAGAGAGTGCCGTCGTGGCCGGGTCGGGCTGCACACCGAGGGCATCGTCGACGACCGCGGGTCCCAGCGCGCCAGGTGGGGCCGACGCGGCCGTGAGCACCCGGTCCACGGCGCCGGCCAGGTCGTCCAGCAGGTCGGCCTTGGCGGCGTGCACGCACACCGGCGTCCCCTGCACGCTCGTGCAGCGCGCCGGCGGTGACGGCTCGCGCTGCACCGCTGCCGGCGCCGACTCTCGGGCCACCACCCCGATGGCGAGCGGGACGAGCAGCAGCCCCACCCCGGTGTACGTCGTCGCGCGCCGCACGACGGAACGCTCGCGCACCGCTCGGCCGGCAGCGGCGACGAGCACGGCGACGACGTTGGCGAGCAGCAGCAGCCGGAACACCGCGACCGTGGCGTTCTCGACCTGCCCGGCCGCGGGCGTCGCGAGCCGCACCGGCGCCAGGACCGGGCCCCACACGTCGACGGCCAGGATTCCGAGCAGGGTCGACGCGGCCGCCACGGTGATCGATGCGACCCGGGGAGGACGCACCCCACGAGATAACCGAACGCGGTGGCGGCAAGGAGCACGGCGAGCGCACCCGCCATCACCAGCAGGTCGGGGCCGCCTGCGCGGGCGTTGACGGCCGTCCAGACCAGCAGCGGCGCGTTGCCCGCAAGCCACCCCAGCGAGGCGGCCCCGCTGAGCAGACCCAGCTGGGCGACCACGACCTCCCGGCCCGACCGGCTCGCCGAGGGCGGGCAGAGGATGCTGCGGGTCGACAAGTAGCGCCCCGACGTCCAGGCGGCGACGGCCGCAGCGAGTGGCAGCGCGAACACCAGCGACTCGCGGGTCGTGGCCGATGCGGCCACCCAGTCGGCGTAGGCCCAACCGGTCAGCGACCACGAGCGCAGCAGGACCGAGGCGGCTGTCCCGAGCGCCATCAGCCCGAGGGTGAGCACGGGAACTACTCGAAACCCGTGGTGTTTCAAGGCTTTTCGTCTCCGTGCAGGGCGACGAGATAGCCGGCCTCGTGGGCGCTCTCCGTGCCCGGCCCACGAGCCGAGCCGAGACGCGCGAGGTCGTCGGGGGAGCCGACGAAGCGCACCGTCCCCTCGGCGAGGATCACCACCTGGTCGGCGGCCTGCACGGCATCGTCGAGCAGGTGCGTCGAGAGCAGCACCGTCGCGTCCGTCGCCGACCGGACGGACCGCCGGAAGTGCACCCGCTGCTCAGGGTCCAGGCCCGCGGTCGGCTCGTCGAGCAGCAGCACGCTCGGGCCGTGCGCGGTGGCTGCGGCGAGGCCGAGCCGCTGCCGCTGGCCACCGGACAGGGTGCGCACCCGCTCACGCCCCCGGCCCGCCAGGTCGACCCGGTCGAGTGCGGCGGAGGCGTGGCCGAACACCTCGCGCTCGGCGACGCCGTTGGCCCAGGCGGCGAAGGCCACGGTGTCGAGCAGGCTCATCCCGCCGGCCAGGTCGAACCGCTGGGGCAACCAGCCGAGCACATCGCGTGCCGCCGCCCGCCCCTCCCGCGTCCCCACGTCCTGCCCGTCGACGAACGCGACTCCGGCGCCGACGGGTTGGGCGGTCGCCAGCACCGACAGCAGCGTGGTCTTGCCTGCGCCGTTGGGCCCGAGGAGGGCAGTGACTCCGGGGGCAGCCGCCAGGCTGACGTCGGAGAGCGCGTTGCGGCGGCGATACGCCACTGTGAGCCCGCGCACTTCGACACCCATGATCCCCCTGCGTGTGATGCGCCAAGGCTAGTCACTCGCCATGTCTGACGGTGACCTCGAGGCGCCACTGGACCCGGTCAGCCCATCGACGATCTCTACCTCGACCCGGCTGGGGCCGCAGCGCTACTGCCAGTTCGCCACGGCAAGCAACAGCATCGTCGACGACGCGGCCATGACAACCAGCAGTGTCACTGCCCGCCAGAGGCGGGAGTCCTCGGTGTCGAGGATCGAGCGATCGTGCTGACGAGGGTCGACATGCACGCGGATCTGATCCCCTTCGACCGGCGGCATGTCTCGGTGGTACGGAGCTCGTCCCCGGTAGTACTCGGTGAACGCGCGATAGCGGTAGGTCACGATCGTCCGATCCTGCTGCGGCAGCGTCCCCTCGTAGGAGCCCTCACGGAACTCGACCCCGATGATCGTGGCCGGGACCGGCTCCCAGCGACGACGTCGCCACCACGAGAACAGCATGCGAAGCAGTCGGTACGTCGACCACACCAGCCAAGGCGCGGCCAGGAGCAGGCCGAGCAGCGGGCCAGCACTATCGGGCATCACGTGTCTCCTCGTGCGACTCACCATTGATCGCTCCTCCAGGAGTCTGCCCTGCTCCCCGGAGGCCACCCCTCGCCGGGTGATCCCCCTGGGAGTGCTGCCGACCCATGGGGAGACAGAACGTAGCCTGAACATGCGGCCGGGCGCAGTGCCCTGGTGTCCGGAGCGCCAGGACATGCCGCAACAGACGGGCAAGTTAAAGAAATCGTCAAGTTTGACCGACACCCTTGCGACCCCGTCATGGGGGGTACAAATATTGCAGGTTGCGGTCGTGGGGATCGCAGCCAGGCGATAAGGGGGCAAGATGAGCAACATCAATGGGGTGCGCGCGGCAGCAGTGGGGGCGCTTAGCGCCGGACTGATCAGCGCTGGCGTGACGTTCGGAGGGGCAGCCAACGCAGCAATTCCGATCGGGGAACCCCAGAGCTGTCCGCAGGTCAACATGGACGACTGGGCCGTCGCTGCGCGAGGTTATGCTTCGACCTCTAGGCGAGCCTACGAGCAGGCAGACAAGGTGGCCAGAGGTATCAACGGGGCCACCTTCAAGACGGTCACCAAGCTTGGTGCGGCCAACTTCAAGTGGCAGGTCATGCTCAGGGGAGGATGCTGAATCCATCCTCAGAGGAGGATGCTGAATCCATCGCGCTCGCGCGGTCCTGGGGGAAGTAGTCAGTGATGCGACAGTTATCCCCAGGGCCGCGCGCGGTGGGAAGACGTGCTTTCCTGCTGCTTGGGATCGCCAGCGCTTCAGCATGCGCGGCGAACGGAACTGGGGGCGAAGACGCGTCACTTACTTCCACTGGCACACCACGCTCTAGTACCGCCGATTCAAGGCTCGCCGCCGCCAACGAGTCGCTACGTGCTTGCGGGCTGTCTGCGGAGAGCATTCTTAGTCCGAACACAACCGTGGTCATTGGGGCGCGGTGTTTGGTCATCGGTGAGGGGAGTCCACGGCTCTTGCCAGGTACCTCGAGCAAGCTGAAGAGGCGTTACAGTTCGCGGTACGCGATCTGAAACTCCGAATGCCGTCGACGAGGGTGCCAATTATCGCGAGTCGCAGCACCCAAGTTCGAAGTGCGATCCTTGGACAGCTGGCGGTGAGCCCACCTGATATGACCCGCAGCTACTTGACGGGCTGGATCGACGAGAACCCACCCTTCGTCATGATAACGCCGGGGATCGAGGACGGCGTCCTGGGTGGCGACAATAAGCCCATTCCGGCCGAGGTCGTCCTTCGACAATTGCTGGGTCACGAGATGACGCATGTGCTCACTTTCGAGGATAGAAGACCGGCCGCTGGCGTCAGTTCGTGGCTAACCGAAGGATATGCTGAGCTGGTCGGCTACGACCATTCAAGGGCAGGTGCAACCGCGACAGAACTGCGAGGATCTCCCCAAGTGTCTGACTGGGGCTGGCCCGGAACCAGATGGGCGGCCGGATGGGAGTACGAGGCGTCGTGGACGATCTGCTCGTTCATTGAAGAATCATGGTCGCGTGCGGTCCTGCGCAGGTTCTACAAAAGCGCCTTCTATCTGGACCCCTCCAGTCCACAGTTCGATCAGGCGTGCCAGCAGTCCATGGGCGTTGGTCTCGCCGAGGTGCGGCGCCGTTGGCTGGTCTGGATCGGTGCGCGGTCGTGAAGGTGCTATGGGCTATGTGTGGTTCCAGCGGAATCGCGCTGGCGCCGCTTTATGCCATGGAGTTTCGACGTGCATTCGGGGATGTCAACCTGCGCGTGATAATGTCTGGTGCGGCGCAGGCTATGTTTCCCCCTCGGCCATGGCGACATTCGCGGGCATCGAAGACGGGCCAGTCGGTCATATAGAGCTTGCGGCGTGGTGCGATGTATTCGTTGTTCTGCCTTGCACTGCTAATTTCTTGGGTAAGGCGGCGAGTGGAATCTGTGATACAGACCCGACGCTAGTCCTTGCTGCGCAACCGAAGAGGTCGATTCTGTTCCCGAACATGAACGAGCGAATGTGGCGAAGCTCAATCGTTCAGGATAACGTCTCTGGACTGCTGCAGGCCGGGGTCGACATCGTAGAGCCAGAGCACACGGAAATGTTCGAGACAACTACGGGGCAAGTGGCGATGGGTCGGGTTATGCCAGACCCAGGCAGTTGTGCCGACTACATCCGGCGGGTGGCAGCAACGGGATGTAGGAGCACGACCGCGTAGGTTGGCCCCAGGTACTGGGGGAGGCGTCAGTGACCATCACGATGGCATCAGACAAATGCAGGTCGCGCGGTTGGCGGCTGGCGGGCAAGACCGCGCTGGGGGTGGCGATGGTCTACGTCGCGGCCACCCTCGGATCGATGCTGGGCGGGGTGAGCGGCGTGGCGGGGGCCATCGCGGCCGGCGTGCTGTCCATCGCCTGCGCCGTGACGCTCGCCCTCACCACGTTCCGGTTCGAACCACCCTGGATCAGGGTCGGACTTGTCGTCCTCGCGATCATCCTGACCTATACCACCGCGGGGGTGCTCCTCGCCGACTCGACCCTGACCCTCAACCCGTAGCGTGACCTGATCGGTCAGCTCAGCGCACGCTCCACGTGTCGCTACCGGCGAGAAGTCGCGCCAGGTCGGCGTCGGTGGCCGGACCGCCGGCCTCGCTGACCGCGGAGTCGATCTGGGCGCGCACGCCGTCGTCGTACGTCGGTCGCTGGACCGAGCGGAACACGCCCATCGGGACCTGGGCGAACGAGGGGTCGTCGAGCCTGCTGAGCGCGAACGCCTGGGCGGGGTCGTCGGCGTCGACCTTGTGGCGTACGACCTTGGCCGGGTCGGCCTCGGACTCCGGCACCACCTGTAGCTGGCCGTCGTCGTCGCGCACGACCACGCGGGCGTGCTCGTCGGCTCCGGCGCGCACGGGCTCGCCGTCGACCAGGTGCATGATCCGCGCCGACGCCTCGTCGCGGTCCTTGAGGATCTCGAACGCGCCGTCGTTGAAGATCGGGCAGTTCTGGTAGATCTCGACCAGCGACGTGCCGCGGTGTTCGGCCGCCTGGCGCAGCACCTCGGTGAGGTGCTTGCGGTCCGAATCCATCGTGCGCGCAACGAAGGTCGCCTCCGCGCCGAGCGCCAGCGACACCGGGTTGAACGGCCGGTCGACCGACCCCTTCGGCGTCGACTTCGTGACCGCGCCGACGTCGGAGGTGGGGAGTACTGCCCCTTGGTGAGGCCGTAGATCTTGTTGTTGAACAGCAGGATCGTCAGGTTCACGTTGCGGCGCATCGCGTGGATCAGGTGGTTGCCGCCGATCGACAGCCCGTCGCCGTCGCCGGTCACGACCCACACCGACAGGTCGGGCCGCGACGTCGCGATGCCGGTCGCGATCGCCGGCGCGCGCCCGTGGATGGAGTGCATGCCGTAGGTGTCGAGGTAGTACGGGAACCGCGACGAGCACCCGATGCCCGACACGAACACGATGTTCTCGCGCTTGAGCCCGAGGTCGGGCAGGAACCCCTGCACGGCCGCGAGGATC
This sequence comes from Barrientosiimonas endolithica, assembly GCF_030296655.1. Classification (NCBI taxonomy): domain Bacteria; kingdom Bacillati; phylum Actinomycetota; class Actinomycetes; order Micrococcales; family Dermacoccaceae; genus Barrientosiimonas; species Barrientosiimonas endolithica. The sequence goes on from NZ_AP027735.1 coordinate 461,109, forward strand.
GCGTAGTCACCGCACCCGGGGCACCAGCGGACCTCCTGGTCGGAGGTGAAGTCCTTGCGGTTGAGCGTCTCGCCCTCGGCGAGCGCAGGGACACCGGCGGTGCCCACCTGGGGCATTCCGAGGTCGATGCTCATGAGGTCTCCTGGGTCTCGATACGCGGCTCGTCCCTCGCCGCTACTCGACCGGCGTCCTCGACGTGGTCGGCGATGACACCGGCGAGTTCCGTTGTGCTGAAAGGCAGTCCACGCACAGAGGTGTGGCTCTGCACGTCGACGAGGTACTTCCCGCGCAGCAGCAGCGCGAGCTGGCCGAGGTTCATCTCGGGCACCACGACCCGGTCGTACGCCTTCAGCACGTTCTCGAGGTCCGCCGGGAACGGGTTGAGGTGGCGCAGGTGCGCCTGGGCGACGGCGGCGCCGGTCGCCCGCACCTGGCGTACGGCTGCGGTGATGGGCCCGTAGGTCGAGCCCCACCCCAGCACCAGCACGCGCGCGTCGCCGGTGGGGTCGTCGACCTCGGTCGGCGGCAGCGAGTCGGCGATCTTGTCGATCTTGCTCTGCCGCAGCCGGACCATGTGGTCGTGGTTGGTGGGGTCGTAGCTGATGTTGCCGGTGACGTCGGCCTTCTCGATGCCGCCGATGCGGTGCTCGAGGCCGGGCGTGCCGGGCACCGCCCACGGCCGCGCGAGCGTCTCGGGGTCGCGGGCGTAAGGGTGGAACGTCGGATCGCCTTTGTCGTCAAGGGCGTTCGGCTCCGTGGCCAGGTCGACGTGCAGGTCGGGCAGCGACTCGATCGCCGGCACCTGCCACGGCTCGGACCCGTTGGCGAGGTAGCCGTCGGACAGCACGATGACCGGCGTGCGATAGGTCGTCGCGATGCGCACGGCCTCGAGCGCGATGTCGAAGCAGTCGGTCGGGGTGCTCGGTGCGACGACCGCGACCGGCGACTCGCCGTTGCGGCCGAACATCGCCTGCAGCAGGTCGGCCTGCTCGGTCTTGGTCGGCAGCCCGGTCGAGGGGCCGCCGCGCTGCACGTCGACGACGACGAGCGGCAGCTCCAGCGACACCCCGAGCCCGATGGTCTCGGCCTTCAGCGCGAGCCCCGGCCCGGAGGTGGTGGTCAGCCCCAGCGCGCCCGCGAACGCCGCGCCCAGGGCGGCGCCCACTCCGGCGATCTCGTCCTCGGCCTGGATCGTGGTGACCCCGAAGCGCTTCAGCCCGGACAGCGTGTGCAGCAGGTCGGAGGCGGGGGTGATGGGGTACGAACCCAGCACCAGGGGCAGGTGCGCGCGGTGCGCGGCGGCGACGACGCCGTACGCCAGGGCCTGGTTCCCGGTGATGTTGCGGTAGGTGCCGCTGGTCATCGGTGCCGGGTCGATCTGGTAGGTCACCGCGAACGCCTCCGTCGTCTCGCCGTAGGCGTGACCGGCGTGCAGCGCCGCGAGGTTGGCCTCGAGCACCTCGGGCTTCGTGGCGAACTTGGCCTTGAGGAACGCCTCGGTGCCGTCGGTGGGGCGGTTGTACATCCAGGACAGCAGGCCGAGCGCGAACATGTTCTTCGCGCGCTCCTTGTCCTTGCGGGTGAGCTCGGTGAACTCCGCCAGCGCGTCGACCGTGATCGAGGTGAGCGGCACCGCCTGCACCTGCCACGACTCCAGCGAGTCGTCCTCGAGCGGGTTGGTCTGATAGCCGACCTTGGCGAGGTTGCGCTTGGTGAACTCGTCGCTGTTGGCGATGATCGTCGCCCCGCGCGGCAGGTCACCGAGGTTGGCGCGCAGCGCGGCGGGGTTCATCGCCACGAGCACGTCGGGGGCGTCACCGGGGGTGAGCACGTCGTGGTCGGCGAAGTGCAGCTGGAAGGAGCTGACACCCGGCAGCGTGCCCTGCGGCGCGCGGATCTCGGCGGGGAAGTTGGGGAGGGTCGACAGGTCGTTGCCCAGGATCGCGGTCTCCGCGGTGAACCGGTCACCGGTCAGCTGCATGCCGTCGCCGGAGTCCCCGGCGAATCGGATGACGACACGATCGACTCGCTGGACGTGCTTAGCGCTCACGGCGGTCCTGATAGATCGGCAATAGGTCCTGGTGTCGATCGTACGCCTGTACTTAGGTGGACCTATTCACGACCGCCATGTGGAAGGCCCCCACCCCTCAAGGTGGTCGAGTTGCCGGACAACGCTGGTCGAGTAGCCGGACCACGCTGGTCGAGTAGCGCGAGGAACGAGCGCGTATCGAGACCACGACCACGCATCGACCCCCGATCGCCATGTGCTCGTCGCCCCGTCGTCGCCCGGGCTGCGCGACCCTGACCGCATGAAGCGCATCGCCTCGGCCGGGCTGCTGCTCGGCGCCCTGCTCGCCCAGCCCGTGCTCGCCGGTCCGGCAGTCGCAGCCCGCCCGCCGGGCCCGCCGCCGCGCGTCGCGTTCGACCTGCAGGCCCACCGCGGCGGCATCGGCGAGCGCACCGAGAGCTCCATCTCCTCCTTCGACAACGCGCTGCACACGGGGGTGTCGACGCTGGAGCTGGACACCCAGATCACCAAGGACGCCAAGGTCGTCGTCACCCACGACCGGCAGACCAACCCCGACGTCTGCCGCGACACCGCACCGGCGACGCCGGGCGACCCGCAGTTCCCCTACGTCGGCAAGTACGTCAAGGACCTCACCCTCGCCCAGCTGAAGACCCTCGACTGCGGCTTCCAGCAGCGCCCGGGCTACCCCGAGCAGGTCAACACCCCCGGCTCGCGGATGATCGAGCTGTCCGACGTGTTCGACCTCGTGAAGAGCCACCGCGCCAACAAGGTCAGGCTCAACGTCGAGACCAAGGTCGAGGCCGGAGCACCCGAGCAGACCGCCCCGCGCGAGCAGTTCGTACGCCTGGTGCAGCGCGAGATCGCCCGCTCGGGTCTGTCGCGCCAGGTCACGGTGCAGAGCTTCGACTGGGGCGCGCTGCGGGTCATGAACCGTCTCGACCCGTCGCTGCCGCTGGTCGCGCTGACGAACAGGGACTTCCTGCAGGTCGGGCAGCCGGGCGCCTCGCCGTGGCTCGGCGGCCTCGACGCCGACGACTTCGGCGGCGACTTCGTCGCGGCGGTCGACGCCATCCCGGGCGTGACCACGCTGTCGCCGGTCGACGGGTTCCCGCAGGGCTGCTCGGTGTCCGACCCGGCCTGCGAGCCGTACGTCACTCGCGACATGGTCCAGCGCGCGCACGACCGCCGGCTCAAGGTCGTGCCGTGGACGGTCGACGACCCGGCGACCTTCCGCTACCTGCTGGGCACCGGCGTCGACGGCATCATCACGAACTACCCGACGCGGGCGCGCGCCATCCTCGCGGAGGAGGGCTACAAGCTCCCCAAGCCGTTCAAGCAGCCCAAGCAGGTCGAGTAGAACGCAAGGGGGTCGAGTAGATCCCCAGGGCGGTCGAGTGGAACCCCATGCGGTCGAGTAGCGGCGAGGGACGAGCCGCGTATCGAGACCCACCCGGCGTCGAGCAGCCCTAAGGCGGTCGAGTGGCGGCGAGGGACGAGCCGCGTATCGAGACCCACCCGGCATCGAGCAGCCCTAAGGCGGTCGAGTGGCGGCGAGGGACGAGCCGCGTATCGAGACCCACCCGGCGTCGAGAGGCCCTAAGGCGGTCGAGTGGCGGCGAGGGACGAGCCGCGTATCGAGACCCACCCGGCATCGAGACCACGCGCATCGAGACCACGCGCACATCGACCACGGCGCCGCACGACGGACCGGCACAACCATCCCGAACGGGCCGATTCGGACCCGTCGGACCCGTTGTGCCGGTCCGTTGTCGGGTGGCGCGGGTCTACCGGAGCCGGCGGGCGCCGTCACCCGGCTCGGCGACGAACGCGACCGGGGTCGGGTGGCCGGCGCGCGCCGCGGCGTCGGTGACCGCGGCCGTGACGCGATCGACCGCGGCGGCGTCGACCAGAGCGATCACGCACCCGCCGAAACCACCCCCGGTCATCCGCGCGCCGTACGCCCCCGCCGCCACCGCGGCCCGCTGGATCGTGTCGACGGTCGGGACGGTGATCTCGAAGTCGTCGCGCATCGACGCGTGCGAGGCGTCCAGCAGCGGCCCCAGCTCGCGCGGGTCGGCCCCGGAGGTCAGCAGCGCCGCGGCCTGCTCCACGCGGTCGCTGTCGGTGACGACGTGACGTGCGCGCCGGCGCAGCAGGTCGGGCAGCCCGGCCAGGCGCTGCTCCAGACCGTCGACCGGCACGTCGCGCAGCTCCTCGACCCCCAGCGCCGCGGCGGCCCGCCGGCACGACTCGCGGCGCTCGGCGTACGCCCCGTCCACCAGCGCGTGCGGCGTGCGGCTGTCGATCACGAGCAGCGCGAGCCCGGCGGACGCCGGGTCGAACGGCAGCCAGGTGATCTCGACCGAGCGGGTGTCGATCTCGAGCGCGTGACCCTTCCGGCCGCAGACCGACGCGAGCTGGTCCATGACGCCCGTCGGGGCGCCCGCCACGTGGTTCTCGGCGTCGCGCCCGAGCGCGGCGATCTCGACGTCGGGCAGGTCCCACCCGGCCAGGTCGGCCCACGCCCGAGCGGTCACACAGCTGAGCGCCGCAGACGACGAAAGTCCAGCTCCCGCAGGCACGTTCGACGACACGGTCAGGTCGATCCCCGGCACCGGCAGCCCCCGCTGCACAGCCGCCCAGCCGACCCCGGCGACGTACGCCGCCCAGTCCAGACCGGCGTCCGGGCCGACGTCGCCCAGCCGCACCTGCACCGTGCTCCCGAGGTCGGTCGAGTGCACGCGCACCAGGTCGTCGTCCCGACGGCGTACGCACGCCACGGCACCGCGCTCCAGCGCCAGCGGGAGCACGAACCCGCCGTTGTAGTCGGTGTGCTCGCCGACGAGGTTGAGCCGCCCGGGAGCGAACCACGCCCCGTCGGGGGTGGCGTCCAGCACGTCGCGGAAGGCGCGGTCGGCGTCGTCGAGGAGGGTCTCGATACGCGGCTCGGCTAGCGCCTCGCCGCTACTCGACCGGCTTGAGCTGGGGGTGGTCTCGATACGCGGCTCGGCTAGCGCCTCGCCGCTACTCGACCGGCTTGGGCTGGGGGTGGTCTCGATACGCGGCTCGGCTAGCGCCTCGCCGCTACTCGACCTGCTTGGGTTCTCGCCGCTCATGCTTTCTGTCGCGCTCGGTCGCGCTCCGCTGCGGCCGCGTGCTCGTTCCTCGCCCGCAACCTCCGCTGCGCGCTCCTCGCCGCTCATGCCGACCGCAGCCTCTCCGCCAGCTGCTCCGGCTCCCCGTCGTTGACCCAGCCGCCCTGGCCCGACTCGGAGCCGGCGAGGAACTTGACCTTGCCCTCGGCGCGGCGCACCGACAGCAGCTCCAGGTGCAGCCAGGCCTCCTCGCGGTGCTGGCGCGTGGGGGCCTGCTGCCACGAGGCGATGTACGGCGTCGGCTGGGAGTAGAGCCCGTCGAGCCGGCGCAGCACGTCGAGATAGACGCGGGCGAAGTCGTCGCGCTGCGCGTCGTCCAGCTCGGGCAGGTCGCGGACCCGCCGCGTCGGATAGAGATGGACCTCGATGGGCCAGCGGGCGGCGTACGGCAAGAACACGATCCACTCGTCGGTCTCGACGAGAACCCTTGTGCCAGCACGGCGTTCGGCTTCGATGATGTCGCCGAACAGGTTGCGGCCGTGCTCGGCGGCGTACGCCTCGGCGCGCGCGAGCTCGCGGGCGGCGACGGGCGGGAGGTAGGGGTAGGCGTAGATCTGACCGTGCGGGTGCTGCAGCGTCACGCCGATCTCGACGCCCCGGTTCTCGAACGGGAAGACGTAGTCGACCGACCCGATCCGGCCCAGCTCGCGCGTGCGGTCCGCCCAGGCGTCGACCACCAGCCGTGCCTGCTGCGGCGTGAGACCGGTGAAGCTGGTGTCGTGGTCGCTGGTGAAGCACACGACCTCGCACCGGCCGAGCCCCGGACGCGCCTGGAACAGCCCGTCGTCGACGACCTGGTCGGCGCCCGAGCCCAGGCTGAACGAGGGGAACCGGTTCTCGAAGGCGACGACCTGGTAGTCCGCAGAAGGGATCTCGGTGTGCCGACCGTCGCGTGACGGGCACAGCGGGCACTCGTCGGCGGGCGGGAGGTACGTCCTCGTCTGCCGGTGCGAGGCCACCGTGATCCAGTCCCCGGTCAGTGGGTCGAGCCGCAGCTGGGAGCTGCTGGCGGCCGGCGGCAGGTCGCGCGGGTCCGGGGTGGGCCTGCGCGCGGTGCCGGCGCGGTCGTACCAGACGATCTCGCGGCCGTCCGCGAGCGTGCCGGTGGTGCGTTCCACGGTGCGGTCTCTCCTTGTCGGTGGCGTGCCCAACACTGCAGGACTACTTCGCGGCCAGCGCGAGCAGGTCGTCGAGCTGGCGGTTCAGGCCGGTCAGCGACGACACCTTCTCGCTCCCGATGTAGATCGCGTCGAGCTGGGGCTGCATGAGCGCCGTGACGTCGGCCGAGTTGGAGGTCATCGGGAACAGGAAGGTCGTGCGGTCGCGCACCTGGTCGGTGAACGGTGACACGTCGATCCGCCGCTCGGTGCGGTTGTAGTCGATCGCGGCCTGGGTGCCGGCGGGGCGCGCCGGGAAGACGACGCCGCTGCGGCCGATGATCTGCTGGCAGGCGTCGCCGGAGAGGAACTTCACCCACTGCGCCGACGCCTGCGGGCTGTCGCTGCTGCGGGTGATCGAGTCGGCGATGCCGTTGAACATCGACGCCCGCCTGCCGTTCGGGCCGACCGGTGTCGGGGCGATCCCGATGTCGAGCTTCTTGCCCTGCGCGTCGGTCAGCGACGTGAACGTGCCGAGCATCCACGACCCGCTGATCGCCATCGCCGCCTGACCGGTCTGCACCTGCTTGTCGACGCTGGTCCCCTCGGAGCCGCCGATCTCGCGGTAGCTCGGCATGAACCCCTTGCGGTTCAGCCCGAAGTACCACTCGATCGTGCGCTGCACGCCCGGCTCGTCGAAGCGGAACGTGCGCCCCCACGGGTTCTGGTCCAGCGGCTGCCACCCGGTGCTGCCGGTGAACGGCGACCACTGCGTCTGCCCCCAGTTGTCGCCGCCGCCACCGCCGCTGGCGAAGCCGTACGTCCGCACCCGGCTCTTGTCGAACCCCGCCTGGTCGCCGCGTCGGCCCCGCTCGTCGACCGTGAGCCGCGAGACGATCCGCTGGAAGGTGCCGCCGTCGGTCGGGTTCCACGTCATGGTGCTCAGCTGCTGCGGCGTGATGCCCGCGGCCGCCACCTTCCGCTTGTCGTAGAACACCGCGACGGTGTCCCAGTCCTTCGGCGCCCCATAGCGTTTCCCGTCCTGGCCCTTCCACAGCTGGCCGAGCCCGGGCTGGAACTCCGCGTCGGTGATCGTGCGCGTCGGCCCGAGCTCGTCCAGCGGGCGCAGCACGTCGAGGTCGGTGAACTGCGGGAACTTGCTGACGTGGTTGACGAACACGTCGGGCGCGGTGTCCGCGATGAAGCCCGCGGTGATCTTCGACCAGTAGTCGTCCCAGCCGTACTGCGTGATGCGGATGCGGGTGCCGGGGTTGGCGCGCTCGAACGCGTCGGCGCAGCGCTGGTAACCGGGCACCTGCGAGGCGTCCCACATCCAGTAGTCGACGGTGGTGCCGGACGAGCCGCCGGAGCCACCGCCTCCGCAGGCGGCCAGGGACAGGCCGAGCGCGAGCGCGCCGGCGACGACGGACGTACGGCGGGTGGTGGTTCTGCGTCGCATGGTGGACCTCACTTGATGCCGCTGAAGCCGATCGAGTTCACGATCCGCCTGGCGAACACCGCGAACAGGACGAGCATCGGAAGGGCCGCGACGAGCGTCGCCGCCATGAGACCGGGCCAGTCGGGGCCGGTCTGCGGAGTCTGGCTCTTGAACACGCCGAGCCCGACGGTGAGCACCCGCGAGCGGTCGGTGTAGCTCACCATGAGCGGCCAGAAGTAGTCGTTCCACGAGGCGATGTAGGTGAGGATCGCCAGCGTCGTGATCGGGGCGGCCGACATCGGCACGATCAGCCGGAAGAACACCCGCACCTTGCTCGCGCCGTCGATGAGCGCGGCCTCCTCGACCTCGCGGGAGATGCCGAGGAAGAACTGCCGCAGGAAGAACACGGCGAACGGCGTCATGATCATCGACGGCAGCGCGATGCCGAGCAGGGTGTCGACCAGACCGAGCTGCTTGATCAGCACGAAGTTCGGCAGCAGCGTGAAGATCGTCGGGATCATCAGGCCGGCCAGGAAGAGGCCGAACACCCGGTCGCGCCACTTCCAGCGGAGCCGGGAGAAGGCGTACGCCGCGAGGGCCGAGAAGAACACCTGCCCGGCCGTGACGAGCGTCGAGACGATCATCGAGTTGAGCAGGTATCGCCAGAAGTTGATCGGCTGGCCGGCGCCGCCGGCGTCGATCGCCTCCTGCCCGGTCTGCATCCCGAAGACGCGTTGGAAGCCGCCCCAGGAGAACTGGACGGGCAGCGGGTCGCTGGCGCCGGCGTACAGCGCGTTGTTGCTCGACAGGGCCGTGCGCAGCATCCAGTAGAACGGGAACAGGCTGCCCAGCACGACGAGGACCATGAAGGCCCAGGCGAGCGCGCGGCCGACGGTGAACCGGGGCCGGGTCGCCGGCTCGGTCGGTGCAGTGGTGACCGGGTCGGTCCCGGTGGTGGTCGCAGTGGTCATGACGGCCTCAGTCCAGGTCGCTGGAGTCGGCGCGCAGCAGGCGGTACTGCACGAACGAGATGGTCATCAGCACGACCAGCAGGGCGACGGAAAGCGCTGAGGCATAACCGAACTGGAAGCGTCCGAAGGCCAGGTCGTAGATGTAGAGCTGGAGCACGCGCGAGGCGTTGACGGGGCCGCCGCCCGTCGCGATCGCGACGGTGTCGAACACCTGGAACGAGCCGACGACGGTGATGATGAGCACCAGAGCCATGATCGGGCGCAGCAGCGGCAGCGTGATGCTGAAGAACATCCGGATCTCGCCGGCGCCGTCCATCCGGCCCGCCTCGTAGACCGAGGCCGGGATGGTCTGCAGGCCCGCGAAGATCAGCAGCGCGGTGTAGCCGACGTGCCGCCAGACGTTGATGCCCGCGATGGTCGGGATGACCCAGTTCTCGTCGGTGAGGAACGGGATCCGCTCGAGGCCGATCTGGGTGAGCAGGAAGTTCCCGAAACCCAGCTGGTAGTCGAGGATCCAGAGGAAGACCATCGCCGCGACGACGTTGGAGACGAGGAACGGCGTGAGCACCACGCCGCGCAGCCAGGTGCGCTGGGTGAGGCGCTGCATCATCACCGCGATGACGAGCGCGAGCACGGTCTGCAGACCGATGTTGATGGCGACGTACTGCAGGGTGACCCGCATCGAGTTCCAGAAGATCGGGTCGCCGAGCATGCGGCGGTAGTTGTCCAGGCCGGTGAACTCCGCCGGCGTGAGCAGGTTGTAGGTGGTGAAGCTGAGGTAGATGCCCCGGACCGTCGGCCACACGAGGAAGACGAGGAATCCGATGAGGGCCGGTGCGATGAACGCGAGCGCGAGACGGGTGTCGTCGGGGCTTGGGTCGGGCGGTGGGAGGCTTCTTGACGGGCGCCGAACGTGACTCGGCGCGTGCGGAACTGGTTGTCATGGGCGAGGTTTCCTACATCTCGGCGCGCACCCTGAAGAGCACGACCTGGTCCGGCTGGATGCGCGGCGGTTGTACGCCGGCAGCCAGGAGAGCGGCGCCGTGCAGCACGGTGCCGGGGTAGGTGCCGTCGGCGGCCCGCTCGCCCCACCAGCGGGGCGGGACGAGGCCGGTCGGCGGCACGGCGGGGAGGACGGGGCTGATGCGGTATCGGCGCTCGGGGTCGAGGCCGCGCAGCACCAACCGCGGGCTGGGGTCTTCCAGCCCGAAGTCGTGGACGACGTAGGCGAACAGCGCGTCGGCGCGGTCGGGGGACACGACGCCGTGCACCAGCACGCCGTCGCCGGGGGCGTCGATGCGCACGGTGTCGCCGGTGTGCAGCAGCTCGCGCAGGTCGCGATAGACGTCGATCCACGCGCCGAGCTCGGCGAGCTCCTGGTCGCTGGCCTCGGCCAGGTCCCACTCGATGCCGAAGTGTCCGAAAAGCGCTGTGCCAGCGCGATATCCGAGCGTATGCCGGCGCCCGGTCGTGTGCGACCGGCCGCTCGCGACGTGCGAGCCGCACAGCTCGGGCGGCAGCAGCTGGGTGGTCCAGCGCAGCATCTGCTGCCGCTCGTGCGGGTCGATGCAGTCGCTGACCCACACGCGGTCGCAGTGCTCCATCACGCCCAGGTCGACCCGGGCACCGCCGGACGAGCACGACTCGATCTCCAGGTCCGGGTGGGCGGCCTTGAGCTCGGCCATCAGGCGATAGGTCGCGAGGGTCTGCGCGTGCACGGCCGGCCGTCCGTCACGGGTCCGGTCGCCGGCCTCGACGAGGTCGCGGTTGTGGTCCCACTTGATGTAGCCGATGGGGTACTCCTGCAGGAGCGCCATCATCTGGTCGCGCACGTGGGCGTACGCCTCGGGGATCGACAGGTTCAGCACCTGCTGGTTGCGCGCGAGCACCGGCTGCTCGCGGCGGGCGCCCATGATCCATTCGGGGTGGGCGCGGGCGACGTCGCTGTCGGGGTTGACCATCTCCGGCTCGAACCACAGGCCGAACTCCATGCCGTGCTCGCGCACGCGGTCGACGTGGGGGTGCAGCCCGTCGGGCCAGACGTCGGTCGAGACGACCCAGTCGCCGAGGCCCGCGGTGTCGTCGCGGCGGGCACCGAACCACCCGTCGTCGAGCACGAGCCGCTCGACGCCGAGGGCGGCGGCGCGGTCGGCGAGGTCGAGGAGCCGGGGGATGTCGTGGTCGAAGTAGACCGCCTCCCACACGTTCAGCGTGACCTTGCGCGGGCTGCTGGGGTGCTCGGGTCGGGCGCGCAGCAGGCGGTGCAACCGGTGCGCGACGTCGTCGAGTCCGACGCCGAAAACGCCGTAGAGCCAAGGCGATTCGTAGGTCTCGTCACGCTTCAGCTGCACCTCGCCGGGGAGCAGCAGCTCGCCGCCGCCGATGACGCGGTGGCCGTCGAACGTGCGCTCGGCGTAGTGCACGTGGTTGCCGCTCCAGGCGGTGTGCACCGCCCAGATCTCGCCGCCGCCGAACCCGAACCCTGCCTCGCCGGCGTGCAGGACGCCGGCCGCGTCGGCGCCGGTGCGGCCCTTGCGGCCCTCGCGCAGGTGGGTGCCGACGCCGAACGGGCTGCGCTGCGGCACCTTCTCCTTGCCCCAGCGACCGGCGAGGTCGAGCAGCTCGCTCGCCCGCGCCGGCACCGGCAGCGCCAGGGTCAACCCGTCGAGGGTGTACGTCTCGCCCCGGTTGGTGAGGCGGGCGCGGCTGCGCAGCACCCTCCGGCGTCAGCTGCACGACCAGCTGCAGACCGAGCTGCTGCTCGGGGTCGTCCGCGTCGATCGTCACGGTGGCGGGGCCGGACTCGAGCAGGTCGGTGGTGTCGGGGGTGGGGGTGCCACGGTCGTCGTCGGGGCGTTCGGTGTCGGAGCGTGCGGTGTCGGGGTGCGTGGTGTCGGCGCGTTCCGTGTCGAGCCGCGCGAGGTCGAGGCCGGTGACCGTGAAGCGGGGCGACCAGGCGGTCCCGGTGCGCGACCCGGAGATGCCGGGCCGGCCGACGAAGCCGGTGCGGTGCTCGGGGAGGAGCGACAGGCGTACGGGCTCGTCGACGGCGTTGGACCCGACGGTGGGCACGGCGGCCTCGGCGAGCGCGCGGGCGGACTCGGTCGTCTGCGGCCCGAGGTCTGAGCCCCAGTGCACGACCGCGGGGAGCTGGGCGTCGGTGAGGTCGAGCAGGAGGGAGGTGCCGGCCGCGCGCAGGTGCACGAGGGAGGGGAGGCGGGGGTGGGTGCTGGGCATGGGGGAGAGGGCCTTTCAGCGGGTCCGGGTCTGCGGGGCGGGGCGGGCGGTGGAGTCGCGACGGACGAGATCGCCTGGGAGAGAGAAGGTTTCGGGTGCGGCCTCGGCGGCGAGGACGAGCTCGACGGCCTTCTCGGCCATCTCCTGGTGGGGCGGGGCGACGGTGGTCAGCGGCGGGTGGAGCGACTCGACGATCGGCTCGAGGTTGTCGTGGCCGATGACGGTCAGGTCCTCGGGGATGCGCAGCCCGAGCCGGCGCGCGGCCTCGTAGGCGCCCATCGCCATCCGGTCGTTGAAGCAGGCGAGCGCGGTCGGGCGGTCGGGACGGTCGAGCAACGACAGCGCGCCCTCGAGACCGCCCGCGGTGGTGGCGGCGAAGTCGGGCGAGACGTGCACCAGCAGATCGTCGTCCGTTCGGCCCTGCTGCTCCCACGCGGCGCGGAGGCCGGCGAGGCGGCTCTCGGCCTCCAGCGACGGGGCGATGGTGACCAGCCCGACCCGCTCGTGGCCGAGCGAGCACAGCTCGTCGACCACCAGGGCGGCCATCGACCGCTCGTCGGGAAGCACCGTCGTGACGGGCGAATCTGTCTGTGCTGTCTCAAGATTCAGCAGCACCAGCCCGCGCGATCGGGGAGCCTCGATGCGACGGTGATAGATCGAGGCGAGGATCGTGCCGCTCACCTGCTGGCCGGCCGCGTGGTCGAGCGCGTCGCGCAGGCGGGTCGGCTCGCCACCGGTCGGGAGCAGCAGCACGCGCACCCCTGCTCCCAGCAGGCGCGATAGAGGCCGTCGAGCAGACCGAGCCCGTAGGGCAGCGTCGACAGGTCGTCCTCTGCGACGACGGCGACCGCCCGCTCTGGGGTGGTCCGCAACCGGCGGGCCGCGACGTTGGGGGTGTAGCCGAGCTGCTCGGCCGCCTCGTGGATGCGCCGGCGGGTGTCGTCGGAGACCCGGGCGGTCGCCTTGCCGTTGAGCACCACGCTGACCGTCGAGGGGGCCACCCCGGCCAGGGCGGCGACGTCGCGGATGCGCGGGACCGACATTGACGAATCCTTTTGGCAGAACGCTGAAAAAACGATTCGTCACTGTGGCACGGGTCACGCCGGAGCGGCAAGGCTCGGACAGAAAAAGGCCGCTGACCTGGGCGGATGCCTCAGGTCAGCGGCCGGGAGAGCTGCGGTGGGCGTACGTCAGACGCCGCCGCCGCTCGCGTTGCGGCTCTGGTGCGCGTTGCGCCACTGGGTGCCGTTGGTGCGCGACCCCTCGGCGCCGAGCGACACCCCGTCGCTGAGGTTGCGCTTGGAGCCTCCGGCGCCGCCGCCGCGTCGCGCGACGACAGCGATCAGCCCGAGGAACACCAGCAGGACGATCGCGATGCCGATGTAGAAACCCATGACCATTCCCCCTTCGGTTGGTGACCGCCATCCTCCCACCTGCCGCGGGCGCGACGGGGTTTGTGCACCGTCCGTGACCGGATCGAGGCCGCCGCCCACGGCGGGGCCAGGGTCAGTGGCCGCCCCACCCGACGTTCTTGGCCTCGGTGTGGCGCGTCTCGTTGCGCTGCCTCGTGTAGGCACTGTCGCCGGTGCCGACGCCCTCGCTCAGCTCCCGCTGCCGACGACCACTGCCACCTCCACGGCGCGCGATGGCGTAGACCAGTGCGCCGAGCACCAGCAGCACGACGGCGATCCCGATGTAGAACCCCATGACGGTCTCCTCTGGTTGATGGCGATTGGTCGACGCCGCGGCGCGGTGGGGTGTCCGCCGAAGGGACTCACCTGCCGAAGGTGCCGCCGTGCCGCGCGTTGCGGTAATCCTGCTGCGCCTGGGCCCGGTGCAGGTTCTGGATGCTGGAGCGTTCGTGCTCGCTGCCGGTCGACAGCTGGTCGGTCAGATTGCGCTTCGTTGCCGCGCCACCACCGTCGCGCCGAGCGATGACGTAGACCAGTGCGAAGAGCACCAGCAGCACGACGGCGATCCCGATGTAGAACCCCATGGCTACCTCCCTCGGCTGCTCGTGCTTGATCAGTGGTCCGTCGGGCTGCTCACGGCGGCATCGCGCTGCCACCGCGCTTGGTCGCGAACTCGGTCGAGGCCGAGGTGTTGTTCGCTCCGCGAGCCCCGCCGGTCAACGGTTGCCGCCGGTCGACGCGCGACCGGTCCAGGTCGCGGCGGCGGCGCACCGAGTAACCGAGCACGGCGATCAGCACGGCCAGCGTGACGACGGCTGCGATGACGTATCCCATGACGTCCCCTTTCGTCCGGACGGTGCCGCGCCGACCTTCCGGTGCGGTGCGGCGAGGTCGATCAGCCCACCGGGCCGACGGTGCCACCCGATCGTTTGGTGGCGAACTCGGTCGAGGCCGAGGTGCTGTTGCCCCGGGCTCCGCCGCGGGACAGGTCCCGCGGGTCGCGGTGCGTGAGGTCGCGGTCGCCGCCACGGCGTATCGCCAGGCGGATCACCCCCACCAGCACGAGCGCGGCCACGAGGAGGCCGACGATGTAGTAGCCCATGCGAACCCCCTCCGGGAGAGTGACCTCCATCATCCCACCGAACGGCGCTCCTCGGCACGCCTTGTGACGCTTTCGGCATGAAACCGGGTTACGTGCGTTTGACCTTGATGGATTCGGGTCAAACGCACGTAACCCGGTTTCATGCGCAGGGTCGGGGGCGTGGCTCGTACGCCGGTGGCGGCTGATCCGGGCCTGGCGGGATCACCGCGCCGCGGGATCAGGGAGTGGCGGGCAGGACGTGGGTCCCGTCGCGGTCGGTGGCCAGGCACAGCGAGCACAGCGCCCCGGCGCCGGTGGCCGAGTGCAGCATGTCGGGGCGCTCGAACGTCTGCGCGCACACCATGCAGTCGAGCTCGGCGGCCGAGGGGTTGCCCAGCTCGTCGCGCATCGGCAGGTGGGCGAGACCGTCGTCGCCCCGGCGAAGGTAGAACCGCCCGCCCGTCGCCACGGCGATGACCGGCGGGAGCGTCGCGGCCAGGACCACGGCGACGGCGGCCGAGTAGGGCTGCAGGCCCTCGCCCAGCGCGCCGAAGTAGCACGCGATGGACACCCCGCCGCCCACGACGACGGTGCCGAAACCGACCGGGTTGACCGCGTGGAGCATGCCGCGCCGGAACTCCGGCTCCTTGGGGGACAGGCCGAGGACGTACTTGTTGATGGTGATGTCGCTCGCGACGGCGACGATCCAGACGATGCCGAGGTTGGCGTAGAAGCTCAGGATGCTGTTGAGCACGCTGAACATGTCGGCCTCCATGAGCGCCAGCGCGATGCCCACGTTGACGAAGACGAACACCAGCCGTCCGGGGTAGCGGCGGGTGAGCCGGGTGAAGGAGTTGGTCCAGGCGAGCGAGCCGGAGTAGGCGTTGGTGACGTTGATCTTCAGCTGGGAGACCACGACGAGCACGACGGCCAGCACCATCGCGAGCCACGGCGGCATGAGGCGTTCGTAGACGGCGAGGAACTGGTGCACCGGTTCGTTCGCGACGCCGGCGCCCTCTGCCGAGCGTCCGATCAGGTAGACCGCGAGGAACAGTCCGACCGCCTGCTTCAGCGCGCCGAGCAGGACCCAGCCGGGTCCGGCGGCGATGACCGCGGTCCACCAACGTCCAGCGTTCTCAGGGGTTTTCGGCGGCATGAACCGCAGGTAGTCGATGTTCTCGGCGATCTGCGCGATGAGCGACAGGCAGACGCCTGCGGCGAGCATCGCCGAGGCCAGCGAGGCGGTCTGCTGCCCGTCGCTGCCGCGATAGTCCCAGAACGCCTCGACGCTGCCGGGCTCGACGGCGAGCAGGTAGCCGAGCGGTGCCACCATGAGCACCAGCCACAGCGGGGTGGTCCACAGCTGCATCTTCGCCAGCGCCCGCATGCCGTAGATCACGAGCGGGATCACGACCAGGCTGGAGACGGCGTACCCCAGCCACAGCGGGATGCCCAGGCCGATCTGCAGGCCCTGCGCCATGATCGACCCCTCCAGCGCGAAGAAGATGAAGGTGAACGTCGCGAAGATGACGTTGGTCAGGATCGAGCCGTAGTAGCCGAAACCGGAGCCGCGGGTGATCAGGTCGAGGTCGAGGTTGTACCGCGCGGCGTAGATCGCGAGCGGGATGCCGGTCAGGAAGATCACGGCGGCCGCGATGGCGATGCCCCACAGGGCGCTGGCGGTGCCGTACGCCATCCCGATGTTCGCGCCGATCGCGAAGTCGGCGAGGTAGGCGATCCCGCCGAGCGCCGAGGTCGCGACGACGCCGGGCCCCCACCGGCGGTACGACCGTGGCGCGAAGCGCAGCGTGTAGTCCTCCAGGGTCTCGCTGGGGTCGCCCGCGGCGCGGGTCTCGACTGGTGCGGTGGTCGTGGCCATGCGCAGACGATTCACCGCCGGTGTTGCGGTGGCGTCTGGGCGCCGTTACGTCGGTGTTAAGGCTTCGCAGCCGGGTTCGGCTGCGAGGGGCGCCCGCGATCGCGTCGGCGATCCAGCCCCAGCGCCGGCCCCACGTGGCGTCGAGCTCGGCCGTGCGCCGGGTGGCGGTGGTCGCCTTGCGCGAGCCGGCGGCGTAGCGCTTGCGGAACCAGGGGAACCTGGCCGTGCGAGCCGCACCGCCCCGACGAACGCGACGGCCGGGACGCAGATCGCCAGCACGATCAAGCGGTACTTCCCCTTCGCGACGCAGACCAGGCAGGCCAGCACGGTGAGGGCGATGCTCAGCGCGAGCGCCCAGCGGGCCTGCTGCCCCCGGTGAGGTCCTCCGACCGGGCGGGGGTGAACCCGAGCAGCACCAGGGCCAGGCACGACGCCGTCAGGGCGACGGCCTGCACCGACGCCTGCCCCTCCTGCGACCAGTAGACGTCGCTCAGGTGCAGGATCAGCGCGAACTCGTCGAGCACGAGAGAGGCACCCACGCCCACGAGAACGCCTGCGGTGGCACGGAATCCGCCGTGCTCGGCGCTCAGCGCGACGAACGCCCCGATGAGCAGCAGCCCCAGGCCGGGGACGGCGTGGTGGATGTGCACGCCCGACGACGTGACGTTGTTGCGGAACGGTCCGCGGCCCGCGCGGATCATCCGGGTGATGCCTCGGGTGGCGAGGAAGGTGACGACGAAGGCGAGGAAGCACAGCAGCATGGGCAGCTTGCCCGCGCCGACGATCTCGACGTTCCACCATTCGCTCATGGCTCAGGGTGGCACGCGTCCTGCGGTCGGTCAGCGACGCCGGCGCGAGTCGATCACGCCGGTGTCGAAACCGGCCAGGTGCAGGCCCCCGTGGAAGCGGGCGTGCTCGACCTTCAGGCAGCGGTTCATCACGACCTGCAGCCCGGCGTCGGTGGCGCGGTCGGCGACGTCCTGGTCGAACAGGCCGAGCTGCAACCACAGCACCTTGGCGTCCGCGGCGATCGCCTCGTCGGCCACCTGCGGCAGGTCGGACGCCTTGCGGAAGACGTCGACGACGTCGGGCTCGCCGGGAAGGTCGGCGAGGGAGGGATAGACCTTCTGCCCGAGCAGCTCGGTGAGGCGCGGGTTGACGAACCACAGGTCGTACGACGTCTCGGCCTGGAGGTAGGTGGAGACGAAATAGCTTGCGCGAGAAGGGTTGTCGGACGCGCCGACGATCGCGATGGTGCGCGCCTGGCGCAGGATCGCCTGCCGCTCGAGGGCGGACGGCTCGGTCCAGGTCATGCGTCGCCTCCCGGCTTCGTCGCGGCGTCGAGCGCCTGGTCGAGGTCCCACAGGATGTCGTCGACGTCCTCGATGCCGACGCTGATGCGCACCAGGTCGGGGCGCACGCCGCCGGCGACGAGCTGGTCGTCGTTCAGCTGCTGGTGCGTGGTCGAGGCGGGGTGGATGACCAGGGTGCGCGCGTCACCGATGTTGGCCAGGTGGCTGCACAGCCGGGCCGCCTCGATGAACCGTTGCCCGGCCGCCCGCTCCTCGCCGTCGGGCGCGGCGACCCCGAACGAGAAGACCGCGCCCGGTCCATCGGGGAGGTACCGCTGCGCACGGTCGTGGTCGGGGTGGTCCGGGAGCCCGGCGTACGCCACCCACGCCACCCGCTCGTCCGCGGCCAGCCACTCGGCCACCTGCCGGGCGTTGCGCACGTGCTCGGTCATCCGCTGGGCCAGCGTCTCGACCCCCTGCAGCAGCAGGAACGCGCTGTGCGGCGACAGCGCCGCCCCGATGTCGCGCAGCTGCTCCGAGCGCAGCTTGGTGAGGAAGCCGTACTCGCCGAAGTTGCCCCACCACGACACCCCGCCGTACGACGCCACGGGCTCGGTCATCACCGGGAACTTGCCGTTGTCCCAAGGGAATCGGCCCGACTCGACCACCACGCCGCCGAGCGTCGTGCCGTGCCCACCGAGGAACTTGGTGGCGGAGTGGATGACGATGTCGGCGCCGTGCTCGATGGGGCGCAGCAGGAACGGCGTGACGGTCGTCGCGTCGACGACCAGCGGGATGCCCGCGGCGTGCGCGACCTCGGCGAGGCCCGCGATGTCGGCCACCGCGCCGGAGGGGTTGGCGACCGCCTCGACGAACACGCAGCGGGTGCGCTCGTCGATCGCCGCGGCGTAGTCGGCCGGGTCGCCACCACCCACGAAGACGGTGTCGACGCCGAACCGCCGCAGCGTCACGTCGAGCTGGGTGAGCGTGCCGCCGTAGAGGTTGGACGAGGCGACGATGCGGTCGCCCGCGCCGGCGAGCGCGGCGAACACCGCGAACTCCGCGGCCTGCCCGCTCGCGGTCGCGACGGCGCCGAGCCCGCCCTCGAGGCTGGCCATCCGCTCCTCGAGCGCGGCGACCGTCGGGTTGCCGATGCGGGTGTAGATGTTGCCGTACTTCTGCAGCGCGAACAGCGTCGCGGCGTCGGTGGTGTCGTCGAAGACGAAGCTGGTCGTCTGATAGATCGGCACGGCGCGCGCGCCCGTGGAGGGGTCGGGGACCGCTCCGGCGTGCACCGCGCGGGTGCGGAAGCCGAAGGTCCGGTCGCGCGGTCGGTCGGCGGTCATCGGGCGGCTCGCATCACAGGCACGAGCGTAATCAGTCGCCCGCCGCGCGAAGCTCACCCCGCCAGGCGTCCCAGATGCCGGAGAGCCGGGAGCGGTGGGCCTGGTCCACCAGCTCGCGGGCGTACGCCCCCGTCGCCGCGAGCGAGAAGCAGGCCGGCCCAGCGTGGTCGGGCGCTGTCGCGCCGGGGGTGGTCGGGCCGGTGGTCGCGCCGGGTGCGGTCGCACCGGCGGGGACGGTCTGCGCCGGCCGCCACCCGAGCGCGGTGACCGTGTCGACGACCCGGGCGCCCGCGAGCATCCCTGGCAGCAGGCAGGACTCGGCGTCGAGCGTCAGGTCCTCGACGAGCGCCGGCTGCCCGGCGAGGGTCATCCGGGTGCGGCAGTCGATCTCGCCGGGGCGCTCGCCGGTGCGGCCGAGCGCGACCCGGTCGCGCAGCAGCAGCCGCCCGGTCTGCTCGACCTGCACGTGCATGGTGCGCTCGACGCGCGCCCCCTCGGCCACCACCAGCGGTTCGCCGTGCCACGCCAGCGTCGAGCCGGCACCCACGGCGACCGAGACGTCCCAGTGCGCCGGCTCGCCCCGCCCGTCGTAGGCCACGGTCCCGGCCACGTCGACCAGCTCCAGGGTCGCGCCGTCCTCGACCCGCAGGTCCAGGCTGACCCGGTCGCCACCCAGCAGGGTCGCGCCGGTCGCCACCAGCGCGACCCGGGCGGTCCCGGCAGGCGATCGCAGCAGCCGCGGGGAGAGCAGCCCGCCGCGCAGCCGCACCCTCGGTCGCGCGCCGCAGCCGGCGACGTGGACCTGGGTCATGCGTGTCGGTGACCGTGCACGAGCGCGTCCTCGTCGCGGGAGTGCGAGTGCGGCGCCATCGGGCCCGGGTCGCTGGGCACCAGTGCGCCACGACGGAACTCGGCGTACGTCCGGCGCACCCAGTCCGCCAGCTCACCGACGGAGGCCGGGTCGCGCCGGGACAGCCCCACGACCGGTCGGCCGTCGCGGGCGGCTCGGCCCTGCTCGACCATCAGCTCGGCGTCGACGTCGACGTGCGCGGCCAGGTCGGTCTTGTTGACCACGAGCAGGTCCGCGCGTGCGATGCCGGGGCCGCCCTTGCGCACCACGTCGCCACCTCCCGCGACGTCGAGCACGAACAACTGAGCGTCGACGAGCGCCGGCGAGAAGGTGGCGGTGAGGTTGTCGCCGCCGGACTCCACGAGCACCACGTCGAGCGGGCCATGGTCGGCCTCCAGGTCCTCGACCGCGATGGCGTTGGCGGTGATGTCGTCGCGGATGGCCGTGTGCGGGCAGGCTCCCGTCTCGACCGCCCGGATGCGGTCGGGCTCGAGCACGCCTGCGGCGCGGAGCATCTCGGCGTCCTCCTGGGTGTAGATGTCGTTGGTCACGACGCCGAGGCGCAGCTCGCCGGACAGCGCTCGGCACAGCGTGCCGATCAGCGACGACTTGCCGGTGCCGACGGGTCCGGCGACACCGAGTCGCATGGCGCGGGTGGGTTCAGGCACGGAACAGCCTCCTGGTGGTGCGGGCGTGGGCGTGCTGCCACAGCTCGGCGGCCGGAGCCGTGGCTGCGGGGATCTGGTCGGGGTCGGTCAGGCCGGCCACGGCCTGGACCACGCACTCCACCTCGGGGGCGGCCTCCAGCGCCCACTCGACCGTGTCGAGCGGGTCCAGGGGAGCAGCTTGAGCGCGGCGGCGCAGACCGACTGCACCTCGTCGTGACAGACGACCCGGGCCAGGTCGTCGGACGCGACCTCCAGCCGAAAAGCCAGGTGCGCCAACGCGATCGGGCGAGGGAGGCTCCGGTCGACCGGCCCCCGATGCGGGCCAGCAGCCGGCCGTAGCCGCGGCCGAGCTCCACCTGGGCGCGGCGCACGACGTCGCTGGGCGTGCGCGCCTCCCACGCCCGCAGGGCCGGCGCCGGGTCGCCGGTGCTGCGCACCAGGTGCAGGGCGACGACGGCCGCCCCGGCGTCGACGGCGACCGTGGTGCGCAGCCGCGCCCGCAGGAATCCCGGAACCTCCTCCCGCGACAGGCCGGCCTGCACGGCGGGCTCGAGCCCGGCCGACTGGGCGTGGCCGCCGACCGGCAGACGGCCGTCGGCGAGCAGCAGGGACATCGACGACATCGGGGCCTCAGAACAGGGAGTAGAGCTGGGCCAGCGGCAGCCGTTCGGCCGGCGCGGGCTGCACCCGCTGGCCGTCGATGTCGATCGCGAAGGTCTCCGGGTCGATGTCGATCCGCGGCGTCGCCGAGTTGTTCACCATGTCGGCCTTCGTGACCTCCCTGGTGGACCGAATGCCGATCACGTTGCGCCGCAACCCGATCCGGTCACCAAGCCGCGACTCCGCGGCCGCGGGAGCGACGAACGCGACCGACCTGGTCGCCGCGTCGTCCTGCGCGAGCGCCGGCCGCATCAGCACCGGTTGCGGGGTCGGGATCGAGGCGTTGGGATCGCCCAGGGCGGCGAACGCGATGACGCCGGACTTGATCACCAGCGACGGACGTACGCCGAAGAACCGGGGTCCCACAGCACCAGGTCGGCGAGCTTGCCGGGTTCGACCGAGCCGACCTCTCCGTCGATGCCGTGCGCGACGGCCGGGTTGATCGTGTACTTCGCGACGTAGCGACGCGCGCGGTCGTTGTCGGCGCGCTCGTCCGCACTCAGCGACCCGAACCGGGACTTCATCACGTGCGCGACCTGCCAGGTGCGGGTGATCACCTCGCCGATGCGCCCCATCGCCTGCGCGTCGGACGAGGTGATCGACAGCGCGCCGAGGTCGTGCAGCAGGTCCTCCGCCGCGATCGTCGTGGCCCGGATGCGCGACTCGGCGAACGCCAGGTCCTCCGGCACCGCGGGGTTGAGGTGGTGGCAGACGACCAGCATGTCGAGGTGCTCGGCGACCGTGTTGACCGTGTGCGGCAGCGTCGGGTTCGTCGACCCCGGAAGGACGTTCGGCTGCGCGGCGATCGACAGGATGTCGGGCGCGTGACCGCCGCCGGCCCCCTCGGTGTGGAAGGCGTGGATCGACCGGCCGCCGATCGCGCGCAGGGTCGAGCCGACGTAGCCCGCCTCGTTGAGGCTGTCGCTGTGCAGCGCGACCTGCAGTCCGTGCTCGTCGGCGGCGCGCAGGGCCGCGTCGATGGCCGCGGGCGTGGCGCCCCAGTCCTCGTGCACCTTGTACGCCCCCGCGCCCCCGAGCGCCTGCTCGGCCAGCCCGTCGGCGCTCACCGTGCTGCCCTTGCCCATGAGCAGCACGTTGACCGGCAGGGCGTCGAGCCCGCGCAGCACCGACGCGAGGTGCCACGGGCCGGGGGTGACGGTCGTGGCCTTCGAGCCCTCCGACGGCCCGGTGCCGCCACCGCCGAGCGTGGTCAGCCCGGTCGCCAGCGCCTCGTGCACCTGGCTGGTCGACAGGAAGTGGACGTGCATGTCGATGCCGCCGGCGGTGAGGATCTTGCCCTCGCCGGCGATCACGTCGGTGCCGGGACCGATCTCCAGGTCGGGGTGCACGCCGTCGGCGACGTCGGGGTTGCCGGCGCGCCCGAGCGCGACGACGCGCCCGTCGCGCAGCCCGACGTCGGCGCGCACCACGCCCCAGTGGTCGAGCACGACCACGTTGGTGATGACGGTGTCGAGAGCTCCGGCGGCGCGGCTGCGCAGCCCCTGGGCCATCGACTCCCTGATCGACTTGCCGCCGCCGAAGACGGCCTCGTCGCCGCCCACCGTGAGGTCGTCCTCGACCTCGATCCACAGGTCGGTGTCGCCGAGGCGCACCTGGTCGCCCACCGTCGGACCGAACAGGTCGACGTACGTCGCGCGGTCGAGCTCAACCATCGACGCCACCACCCGTGGCCGGGGGCAGCCCGATGCCCGGCACGCGGCGGCGACCACCCAGGGCGACCAGGCGCACCTCGCGGGTGACGCCGGGCTCGAAGCGCACGGACGTGCCCGCCGCGACGTCGAGCCGGAAGCCCTCCGCCGCGGCCCGGTCGAACGTCAGCGCCGGGTTGGCCTCGGCGAGGTGCAGGTGCGACCCGACCTGGATCGGCCGGTCGCCGGTGTTCTCGACGACCAGGTCGCGCGTCTCGCGGCCCGCGTTGAGCGTGATGGTGCCGGGCCGCACGCGGATCGCGCCCGGCCCCTCGTGCTGGGGTCTGCTCACGGTGCGATCCCTCGGGGTGCCGGCGCGGACGTACGGGCGGGGCGTCTCATGCGATGGGGTGGTGGATCGTGACGAGCTTGCGCCCGTCGGGGAAGGTCGCCTCGACCTGCACGTCGGTGATCAGCTCGGCGACGCCCGGCATGACCTGCTCGCGGGTCAGCACCCCGCGGCCCTGCTCCATCAGGTCCTCGACGAGGGCGCCCTCGCGGGCCCGCTCGACGACCCAGGTCGACAGCAGCGCCACGGTCTCGGGGTGGTTGAGCGCGACGCCGCGGGCGAGGCGGTCGCGGGCGAGCATGCCGGCGACCGCGAGCAGCAGCTTCTCGGTGTCGGCGGGGGTGAGGTGCATGGCCGGCACTCAACGACACCCGCGTTTCGGCCGTGTTTCGGCGGCGTTCGTCGCAGGTGAAACCTGCCGGGAACAACCCACCGGGTGGTTTAGTTGACACGTCCATGAAGGCATTCGGGTTCCTCAGCTTCGGTCACTACTCGCCGCTCCCCGGGTCGCAGACGCGCACCGCGGGCGAGATGCTCCGGCAGACCGTCGACCTCGCGGTCGCGGCCGACGAGATCGGCGTCAACGGCGCGTACGTCCGCGTCCACCACTTCGAGAAGCAGGCCGCCGGGCCCATCCCGCTGCTGTCGACCATGGCCGCCAAGACCAAGCGCATCGAGGTCGGCACCGGCGTGATCGACATGCGCTAGCGCACGTCTGGGTTGTAACACTGGACCTATCGTTCGCCTCCGCCGCCTCGCCTGCGGCCGCGAAGCGCCTCATCGATCTGTGCCGCAGCCGGGGCTCCGGCGTACCCGGTCTCCGTCGCATAGACCCGGCACGCGAGGGAGCGAACCGGTGTCGTCGGGAACAGGTCGACGCCGTCGACGAGGATCGTGGGCGAGCCTCCGAACCTGGTGTTCGCCGCCTCGGCCTCGCTGTGGATCGTGACCAGCTCGACGGGCACGTCCGTGAGCCCCAGCGAGTCCAGAGCGGCGCGTGCGTGCTCCTCGGCGACGGCGGTGTTCGGGCAGTCGACGATGTGCAGCAGTTCGACCTTCATGAAGCGGGATCCGTTCGGTCGGTTTCGGCTGTCGTGCGAGGAGTCGGTAGGAGCAGGTTCACGCAGACCAGCCCGACGCCGGCGACGATGAAGACGTCGGCGACGTTCCCGACGAACAGGTTTCCGTAGGCAAGGAAGTCGGTGACGTGCCCCTGCCCGAACGAGGGCGGATTCACGAGCCGGTCGACGAGGTTGCCGACCGCGCCACCGAGGACCAGGCCCAACGCGACGCCCCACCTCGCCCCGCGCAGCCGCACGGCGAAAACGACCACCATCACGGCAGCGAGGAGCCCGACAATCGTGAAGATCCAGGTGGCTCCGGAGCCGAGCGAGAACGCGGCCCCGGGGTTGTAGACCAGCGACAATCCGAACAGGTCGCCGAGCAGTGGCATCCGCTCGCCCGGCGTCAACTGCGCAACGGCGAGGGCCTTCGACCCTTGGTCCACGGCCAGGGCAAGCACGGCCACGATGAGCGCAAGGCGGAGGGCACGCTTGCCCCCTGCCGTTGGGCCGTGCTCCTGCGTGCTCGTCCCTTCGACGGCGGCGTCCTGCGCGGTCACGCGCCGACCCTCCGCGTCCGGGCGGCTCGCAGGCCGTTGAGGATCACGACGACCTCGGCGATCTCGTGTACGAGCACCACCGCGGCCAGCCCCAGGACGCCGAACAGGGCGAGCGGAAGCAGGGCGGCGATGATCAGCAGCGACAGGATGATGTTCTGGTTGATGATGTGACGTCCGCGGCGGGCGTGGTCGAACGCACGCGGCAGCAGGCGCAGGTCGTGGCCAGTGAAGGCGACGTCGGCGGACTCGATCGCGGCATCGGAGCCGGTCGCACCCATCGCGATGCCGATGTCCGCGGCGGCGAGGGCGGGGGCGTCGTTGATGCCGTCGCCGATCATCGCCACCGACCCGTTCTTGCCGAGTTCGCCGATCGCGGCGGCCTTGTCCTCGGGGCGCAGCTCGGCGCGGACGTCCTCGATCCCTGCCTGCGCGGCCAGGGCACGTGCGGTGCGGGCGTTGTCGCCAGTGAGCATGGTCATGCCCACGCCCTGGGACTCGAGGGCGCGGACGACCTCGGGGACCTCGGGGCGCAGCTCGTCGCGGACGCCGATCGCGGCGACCGGGATCTCGTGGCGGTGGACGATGACGACCGTCATGCCCTGCTCCTCCATGCCTGCCACCTGGTCGCCGAGCGGCCCGGCGTCCAACCAGCGGGGACTGCCGACCGTGACCCGCGCGCCGTCGAGCTTGCCTTCGATGCCGTGCCCGGCCTGCTCGGTCACGCCCTCGGCAGCAGGGGCCCCGGGGGCTGCAGCGGTGATCGCGGCCGCGAGGGGTGGGTGCTGTGCTGCTCCAGCGCTGCGGCCCAGGCCAGCGCCTGTTCCTCGGTCACACCGTCAGTGGTGAGGACTGCGGTGACGGCGGGCTCGTTGCGGGTCAGGGTGCCGGTCTTGTCGACGGACACGTGGCGGATCACGCCGAAGCGCTCGAACACGGCCCCGGACTTGATGATCACGCCGAACTTGCTCGCCGAGCCGATCGCAGCGACCACGGTCAGCGGCACCGAGATCGCCAGCGCGCACGGCGACGCCGCCACGAGCACCACGAGGGCGCGGGTGATCCACAGCTCCGGGTCGCCGAGCAGCGAACCGATGACGGCGACCAGGACTGCGAGGATGAGCACGCCGGGCACGAGTGGTCGGGCGATGCGATCGGCGAGGCGGGCGCGGTCGCCCTTCTCTGCCTGCGCCTTCTCAACCAGGTCGACGATGGTGGTCAGCGAGTTGTCGGTGCCCGCCGCGGTCGTCTCCACTTCCAGCGCTCCCGCGGTGTTGATCGCACCGGCCGACACGGCATCGCCGGGCTCGACCTCGACGGGGATCGACTCCCCGGTGATCGCGGAGGTGTCCAGGCTGGAGCGGCCGGTGCGGACGACGCCGTCGGTCGCGATCCGCTCGCCCGGCCGGACCAGCATCAGCTGACCGACAACGAGGTCTTTCGCGGCGACCTCGACCGATGCGCCGCCCTGGCGGATGGTCGCGGTCTCCGGGACGAGCTTGAGCAGCGCCCGGAGCCCGCCTCGGGCCCGGTCCATCGCCTTGTCTTCCAGCGCCTCGGCGATCGAATAGAGGAACGCCAGCGCGGCGGCCTCCTCGACGTAGCCGAGGATGACCGCGCCGATCGCGCTGATCGTCATCAGCAGGCTGATGCTCAGCTTGCCCTTGAACAGCTTCCGGATCGCGCCCGGGGTGAACGTCGACGCGCCCAGCAGCAGGCCGATCCAGAACAGCACCAGCGCCGGGATCTCCCACTCGGACCACTCCAAGGCCAGGCCGGTGCCGAAAGCGACGCCGGAGAAGACCGGGACCATGATCCCGCGATCCCGCCACCAGGGGCGTTCTTGTTCCTCGTCGACTGCTTCACCGGCCGCGGTCTCGGGCTCGTCGCAGCCGCACGCCGCGCTCACTTGGCCGCTCCTGTCCCGCAGCAGCCCGACACGGTGCACTGCGAGTCCATGCATGGCGCGTGCTCGTCGACGGCCAGCGTCACGTCCACGAGGGCCGTGAGCGCCGCCGCGATATGCGGGTCGGCGATCACGTAGCGCGTCTGCCGCCCCTCGGGCTCGGCGACCACGATCCCGCAGTCGCGCAGGCAGGTCAGGTGGTTCGACACGTTCGAGCGCGTCAGCTCCAGCTCGCGCGAGAGCACGGCCGGGTAGCTTGGGCCGTCGAGCAGGGTCATCAGGATCCGGGATCGCGTCGGGTCCGCCATGGCCCGGCCGAGCCGGTTCATGACGTCGAGGCGTGAAGCAATGGTCAGCATGCACTGAACTATACAGGGACTGCTGACTTGTTGTCGACACGTCAGGGCTGCCGCACGCGCTCCGCGCGCTTGCCCTCGGGAACCGGATTCACCTACTTGCGCCAGCGGGGCCACTTCGGCATCCCGCGGCCCCTCCAGGTCTCAACGAGGCACGCGACCCAACGGACGGACGCGAAGAGCCCGTAGCCGGCCCCGGTGAGGCCCACGGCAACCACGAGCCAGCGCCCGATGCCGAGCCAAAGGCTCCCGTCCACGTCGAGGGCCCACTGAGCGCCTGTGATGAGCCCAGCGATGCCCATCCAGAGCCCAGCGACGACCACGACCACCGGCAAGAGGGCGAGGCACATCGCAGCGCCAGCCGACCAGAGCTGTCGGGCCTCCAGCTTCGCCGTCGCGGCGATGATCCGCTCGGCGCGCTCGTTGGACGCGTCGAGGTTCGCCGTCATCGTGGCCGAGGCCTCCCCGGCGACCTGCTCGACGGCCTTCTCGACCCGTTCCTCGGTGCGCTTCTCGATCCGCTGCACGGCCCCGCCGACCTGGCTCACGAGCTTCTGGTTCGCCGCGGCCTGTGCCTTGAGTCCCTCAATCGCCGAGGCCGTAGCCGCGTGGTTCTTCTGCGCCTCGGCGATCAAACTCTGCGAGGCGGCGTTCAGCCGCTTCCCGTCGAGACTCTGCACGAACTCGCCGAGCGTGCTCTCGATCTCGCTCAGCCTGCTCTCGACGCTCTCGATCTGCGGTGACGTGCTGACGGACGGCTGCGAGGTCGACGCCCGGTCGATGCGCTTGCTCATCTCCTCGTCCATGACCTTCACGAACCCCGCGAGCTTCTTCTGCTGCTCGGCCAGCCGGTCGAGCCGCGCGTTCTGCGCCTCGACGGCGGCGAGGATCGAGGTCAACGCCTCCATCGTCTCCGGAATGCCGAGCTGCTGCCGCTGCTCGTCCGGCGCGTTCTGCTGCTTCAGCCTGTCGAGCGCTGCGCTCATGGCCCTGCTCCTTCTGCTGCTGGTGATAGTCGAAGAACGCCTGCGCGCCCTCCGGGGTGAAGTCCGCCGAGAGGGCGCTGGTGCGCTTGCGGCGCTCGGCGCGCCCGGACTCACCTCGGCGGTCCTCGATGTAGAGCGTCCACGTCTCCTTGCCGACGTTCTTGCCCCGCTTGCTCACGGCTGTGTGCAGGCGCATCCGCGGCACCTGCTTCCCGTCGTCGCCAAGCTGCTGGTTCTGCTCCGCGATCAC
Source organism: Barrientosiimonas endolithica (assembly GCF_030296655.1). Lineage (NCBI taxonomy): Bacteria > Bacillati > Actinomycetota > Actinomycetes > Micrococcales > Dermacoccaceae > Barrientosiimonas > Barrientosiimonas endolithica. Next base: position 489,338 of record NZ_AP027735.1, read on the forward strand.
CGATTCGAGACCGGGCTTGTCCACCGACCAAGGATTGGCCAGAGCGGCGCTCATCCGGTCGCCCATCTCCCGGTCGAGCGACCCCTCGGCGAAGTCCTCGCGGCGCAGCTCCCAGTCCTTCGGCGCGTGCTCCAGCCGCTTCACGACCGAGAGGCCGTGCTCGCGCATCAGCTCGTCGTTTGCCGACTGCACGCCCCGTTGGTTCCCTGCCTTGCGGTCGTGGAACGTGCGGTAGTCCGAGAGCGCCTTCCCGGCGCGGTTGTTGTGGTTGACGACCAAGATGTGGTTGTGCGGCTTGCGGCCACGTCCATCCACATGCGTCACCACAAGGCAGTCCGAGTCCGGGTGCATCTTCTTCGCGAGCTGGTAGCCCAGATCGTTCACCCGCTGCACGTCCTCCGGGCTGTTCGGGTCGAACTCCTCGTCGCTGAACGACTGGCGATAGTGCAGCGCCTCGACGTCGCGCTTCGTGTTCTGCGTGAGCGCGCGGGCGCGGGCCGAGAATGCGCCGGGGCCTCCCGGCACATCGCACGTGATCGCGACCCCGCGTTCGTCCGCCTCGCCTCGGATGTAGCGCTCCGTGTCTCCGGCGCTCGTGCTCGGGCTGTAGTGCGTGGTGCTCATGACGCCGTCCGGTCCCCGAGCAGCGCCCGGACCCCGCGCAGCAACTCGATCAGCTCGGGCACCTCTGCCGACAGCGCCACCGCCTCACCGGCCCGCGCGCGGCGGTCCAGGTCGTTGACGTTGATCGCCAGCGGGCGCACCTGGGCGGCCAGCTCGCGGGCGTCCGCCGAGGCCTGCACGCGCAACTCGGCTCCGAGCAGGTGCGCGGCCACGGCGGCGTCCAGCTCCTCGCTCCGAGAGGCGTGGAGCGCATCCCGCACGACGGTCCGCACCCACGTGCTCGGAGCCAGCCCGAGCCGCTTCGCACGAGTGCGAAGCGCCCCGAGCGTGGCGTCATCGAAGCGGGTATCGAGCCGCCCGCCGCTGCCACGACGACGCTTCGCGCCGCCGTGACTCTGACGCACAGCCTCCGCATCAGCCCGACCGGTGTTCACCTGGGAGTCGGCCTGCTGCTCTACCTGTACGCCAGAGTGGCAAGCAGTAGGCATGTCGGACACATCGCTGACGCTCGTGTCCTCCATGCCTGCTTGCGAGGGCCTCCGGCCCCTCGACCCCCTGAAAGAGCGCGTCCAGTTCGGTGCTCATGCGGCACCAGTGCCAGCGGCACGTCCGGACTCCGCACGGCGAGCCCGCTCAGCAGCTCCGCGACCGCGCCGTCCGCGTCGTGGTCCGCCGAGGTCTCCGGACCGTAGGTCAGTTCCCGCGACCCGGCGTTCCGGTGGTACGCGTTCCCGTACATGCCGGGCGTGTGCGCGGCGGCCGGAACGCTGCACTGATGCCACTCGTAGGGCTCGATCCTTCCGATGTGCTGCACGAGGTAGCGGTTGATGTCGTCGGCACGGTAGACCTTCACGACCGAGGCCAGGCGGCGGATGAACTGGTCCAGCGCCTCGTCCACGTTGCCCTTCTGACGGGCGTAGTAGAAGAACTCGACAGGCTCGATCGTCGCCGTGATGACGATGAGACGCGGGGCCACCTCGCCCTTGTTCTTGTACCGAGCCTTCGCAGGCGAGGCGTTGTACGGATCGAGCAGCAGCAGCCAGTCGTTCGCGTCCATCGCCGAGGCGCGCAGATCGTCGAGCAGCAGCACTTCCTCCCCGCGCCAGTCATCGAGGGGTTCCCCGTGGCGGCCCGGTAGACCTGCCACCGCTCGCCGTGGGCGTTCGCCGCGTTGATCGCCTCGGAGGTGAAGTCCGTGGCGAACCGGGTCTTGCCGATACCGGCATCCCCGTGGACGAACACCACGTGCGTCGAGAACTCACCGGCGCGGAGCTTCGCCGCCGCCCGGTACGCACGGCGCTGACCATAGGCCGACAGGGCATCGTCGATCTCCCGCTGATGCCGCGAGTAGATGTCGAACAGTTCATCGGTAAGCATGATCTGATCGCGCGTGATCTCGCCCTGGAGCACGCGCTCGCGCATGTCCTCGAAGTTCTCGGCGACGACCTTCTTCTTCACGTGGGCGCGACCCTTGAGCCACGTCTCCCGGCGCTGGGCGTCGATGCCGAGGTAGTCCGGCCCGCGCACCGTGGCGACCTCCGAAGGCGCGTACTGGTGCTTGTCCGCGTACTTCACGTGCGTCAGGTACGAGAGCATGTTGTCGAAGGCGTACCGCCCGCGACCGGGCTTCTCGACGTACTGCGGTTCGACGCCGATGCCAAACGCGAGCCGATCCAGAGGCGCGCTCTTCGCGCGGCTGGCGAACTTGATCACCGCGTGCAGGTGATCCGGCTTCGGCTCGACGACCAGAGCCTTCTCCGTGTCGCTCCAGACCTCGCGCTCGTCCTTGTCGTGCACGATGCCGTAGGCCTCGATGACCTCGCAGCCGATGGCCTCGAGCCGCTGCACCACGTAGGTGAGGATCGCTCCGGCTCCCTGCTGGAGCAGCGCGGCTCCGGTCGGATCGCCGGCGGCCCAGGTCCAGTACGACGGATCGAGGTACTGCGTGAGACCGATGCTCGTCGGGTTGTTCTCCTGCTTAGCCACGACGACCACCGCCCAGGACGTCGGAAGGAGCGTGCGGCGCCTTAAATGACCCCCTATTGACCCCCAAATGAGACCCCAAATGATCCTGCGGGGTCACGCGGTGGAGCGAAGGCGAAACCGGCAGCTGACCAGGCATGTTGTTGCATGGCGCGGCAATCGACAAGCCCTTGCCGCGCCCGTAGGAACGGATGAGGCTCCCGGAACTCTTGGAGTGCGGAGCACGGATGAGGACGGGCATCACGACGACGGGCAGCCCGCCTCCGGCGGATGCCAGGCCAGGCCCATCGGTCGGGCTGGTCAGGTCAGCGGGAGCGGTGGCGCTGGTGCGTTCGGCGGCGTTCATCGGGCACCGCCCTTGCGGTAACGCTTGATGACGGCCTGATGCGTGACGCCGAGGGCGTCGCCGATCTTGGCCCAGGTCACCCCGTCGGCGCGGGCATCGGCGGCGGCCATCTCGACGGCCTCCTCCAGCACGGAGCGGAGCACGCCGAGGTCGTAGAGGTGCGCTTCGCTGTCGGCGAGAGTGGGGTCGCTCACACGCCAGCGGAAGCCGTTCACGTGGTCGAAGGCGGCGGAGTTGGCGCTCATCAGCGATCACCACCCATCACGGCGGCGACCGCGGCCCGCTGGCGCGGAGTCAGCGGCGTGCGGGCCAGGCGCTCACCAGCTCGGCGACCGGCGGCGAGGGCGGCAGCGATGACGGGATCGAGCCCATCAGCCTGCGGAACGGGGGTCGAGTCCTGGTCGAGCCCAGGGCAGTCCAGCGCAGATGCGCGGGGAGCGTCGATAACGACAGACATCGGAAGTCCTCAAACATGAGTGTGCTTCCGGTTCCCCGCCACGGTAATTGGGCTGTTTGACCGGCTACTCATCCGGGAGTAGAACCCCGCGCTTCTAAGTCGCGGCCCCGGTGGGATCTTCTTGTCTGCAACCATTCTCCCACGACTCGACTCACCAGTCCACTGACGAGTCGATTCGCGTGTTAGTCGCGACGCGGCTCTATCCGAATGAGGGCGGGGTCGAACTTCACGTGGCCGGGGGCAATGGGCTCGATGGTCACCGTCACCAGCTCATCCACGAGCATCCGGCGGCGGTCCATGTCCAGTGCCTTCCACTTCGACTCGACCACTTCGCGGCGCTCCATGGTGCCCAGTGGCTCATCCACGTCCGCCAGCAGTTTCGCCGCCACCGACACCGAGCGGTCGAGCAGCTCCGCGTCGATCTCGTCGATGCGGACCTTCCCGCCCCTGATCGCCTCGGTGATCTCCAAGACGGGCTGGCGCACGTCCAGCAGCAGAGGGCTCAGTTCCTTCACGCGCTCGACCAGGGCATTCCGCTCGGTCAGCAGCTCCTCGCGGTCCGGCCCATCGTCCTCCTGCGGCATCACGAGGTCGTGCACGTCCACCGAGGACAGGCGGGTGAGCACCGCCTCGGTGACCATCGCGTCGACGGGTTCGCGTTGGCGGGTGAGGTGGAACTGCTCGCCGCAGCGGTACGTCGGCTGCTTGCGGCTGTTCGTCCCCGATACGAGCGTCGCGCCGCACTTCCCGCACAGCCCGATCGTGGACAGCAGGTACTTAGGCTGGTTGCCCTGCCTCGCCGACCTCCGCACGTTGTCCTCCAGCTTCGCCACCGCGGCCCTCCAGGTCTGCTCGCCGACGATGGGAGGGAACGCCTCGCCCTGCACCGGGTACAGCTCGCCCGAGGCGTAGTGCTTGATGTAGCCAGCGTAGAGCGGGTTCGCCAGCAGGTACCGCACGGCATCGACGGAGAACGCCGACCCGCGCGCGGTCAGATGACCGGCGCTGTTCAGGTCCTCGCGGATGCGACGGATCGACAGCGACGGCTCGCCGAGGAACGCATCGAAGGCCCGCCGTACGGCGTCGGCCTCCGCCTCGATCAGCTCACCCTCCCTCGTCCAGCCGAACGCCTTCCAGGTGGATGCCGGGATGCCCTCGGCGCGGCGGCGCTCGTTGGAACGGATCTGTCGTTCGGCCTTGCGACGGGCCTCGAACCGCGCGAGAGCGGCGAGCATCGTCGCTCGGAACTCGCCGTCCGCAGTCGAGAGGTCGATCTCGCCGTCCACGGTGACGACGCGCAGGCCCAGGTCGATCAGCGTGTTCAAGTCCTTCGTGCTGCGCAGGAGCCGGTCCATGTCCACGGCGACGACCATCGAGAACCGACCCGCCCGGGCGTCGTCCAGCATCTCGGCCCACCGGGTGCCAGCGCGGCGCTTCTTCGTCGCCGATACCGCGTTGTCGTCGTAGACCTCAACGACCTCCCAGTCCTTGGCCTCGGCCAGCGCCCTGATCTTCCGCAGCTGCGTCTCGACCGTCCACCGGTCGCCCTTGCGATCCATCGAGGCACGGACGTACGCGGCTACCTCGTTCGTCTTCCTCAGCGATACCAGTTCAACCATGCAACCAAGCTTACGTGAACGGGTGTCGCAACCGCGACATGCGCTACGAGAACCCGCTGCAGCTCGCCGAAGAGCTGGGGGCGCTCGACCTGCTCGCCGACCAGCGCATCGCGATCGGCATCAGCCGCGGGTCACCCGAGACGGCGCTGCGCGGTTACGAGGCGTTCGGCTACACCGGCAGCAAGGACCCGCGGGGTGCCGACATCGCCCGCGAGAAGTTCGCCACGTTCCTGCGCGCCATCGACGGCGAGGGCATGGTCGAGGCCGACCCGGCACGCGCACCGCGTGGCACGATGCTGCCGATCACCCCGCACTCCAACGGTCTTCGCGACCGCATCTGGTGGGGCTCGGCCACCCGCGAGACGGCCCAGTGGGTCGGCGAGATGGGCCTGAACCTGATGTCCTCGACGCTGCTCACCGAGGAGGCGGGCATGCCCTTCCACGAGCTGCAGCGCGAGCAGATCGACCGCTACCGCGAGGCGTACGCCGCCGCCGGGCACACGCGTCCGCCGCGGGTCTCGGTGAGCCGCAGCATCTTCCCGCTGGTCAGTGACGCCGACCGCGCCTACTTCGGCGGGCGCCCGGACAGCGACCAGGTCGGGATGATCGACGGCTACGTGTCGACGTTCGGCAAGACCTACGCCGCCGAGCCCGACGAGCTCATCGAGCAGCTGCGCGCCGACTCCGCGGTGATGGCCGCCGACACCGTGATGCTCACCGTCCCCAATCAGCTCGGTGTCGACTACAACGCGCACGTGCTGCAGGCGTTCGCCGAGCACGTCGCCCCGGCGCTCGGGTGGAAGCCCAACACCGACGGTCCCGTGCGCGGCGACCGCATCGAGCTGAGCACGACGAGCTGAGCGGGCGCGCCCGACCGTCCGAGCCGACACCGGCGTACGGGCTGGTCGGGCTCACCGCTCGGCCGGGACGAGCTCCTGCTGGTCGTCGGCGGCGGGTGCTCCGGGCTGCGTGGGCGCGAGCCGGCGCGGCCACCAGAACCGGTCCCCGAGGACGAGGGCGAGCGAGGGCACGAGCACGGTGCGCACGACGAGCGTGTCGAGCAGCACCCCGACGCAGACGACGACGCCGAGCTGGGCGAGGACGACCAGCGGCAGCACGCCGAGCACGGCGAAGACCGCAGCGAGCAGCACGCCCGCGCTGGTGATCACCCCGCCGGTCGCGGCGAGCGCGCGGAGCATTCCCTCGCGCGTGCCGTGGCTGGGGCTCTCCTCGGCGGCGCGGGTGACGAGGAAGATGTTGTAGTCGACGCCGAGCGCGACGAGGAAGACGAAGGCGAGCAGGGGTACGCCGTTGTCGAGTCGCTCGAAGCCGAGGACCTGGGTGAACAGCGCCCACGAGATGCCGAGGCTCGCGAGGTAGGTCCCGACGACGGTGGTCACGAGCAGCAGGGGTGCGACGACCGACCGCAGCAGGCCGCCCAGGGCGATCACGACGAGTCCGAGGATGAGCGGCAGGATCAGCAGCCGGTCGCGCGAGGACGCCTCGGACTCGTCCAGCGCCTCGGCCTCGGTGCCGCCGACGTGCGTCTCACCGGTGTCGGCCACGGCGGCGCGGATGTCGCGGACCGCCTGCTCGGCCGCGTCGGAGCCGGGGTCGGCCGTGAGGACGGCCTGGACCTGGCTGACGCCGCCCGCACCCTCGGGCGCACCCACGGCACGGGCCGAGCTCACCCCCTCGACGTCACCGACGACCCGCGCCAGCTCGGTCACGTCCGAGTCGCGGGAGACGATGATGACCGGGTCGGCCGAGCCCGCGGGGAAGGACTCGGCGAGCCGCTCCCCGGCCGCGATGGCCTCGGGCTTCTGCAGGAACTGGTCGGGGCCGTCGAGCCCCGTGCGGATCTGGGTCATGCCGGCCGCCCCGACCGCGAGCAGCATGATGGTCGCCGTCGCGAAGCGGGCGGGGTGGCGGCTCACGGCGTTGCCGATCCGGCGCCACAGCGAGCGCGAGTCGGCGAGGCTGACCTGGCCGGTCCGCGGCACCCGCGGCCAGAAGATCCACCGGCCGAAGACGACGAGCGCGGCGGGCAGGACGACGAGCACGAAGACCGCCGCGACGACGATGCCGACCGCGCAGGCCAGCCCCAGCCCGCGGGTGGCGGGGAAGGCCGACAGGAGCAGCGCCAGCAGGCCGAGCACGACCGTCGTGGCGCTCGCGAGCACGGCCTCGGCGGTGCGGGTGAGGGCGTGCGCCATGGCCTCGCGACGGTCCTCGCGGACCCGCAGCTCGTCGCGGTAGCGGGAGATGAGCAGCAGGGCGTAGTTCGTGCCGGCGCCGAAGACGAGCACCGAGAGGATGCCGACGGTCGACTCGTCCCAGGGGATGTCGACGGCCGCGAGGGTGTGCGTCGCGATCGTCGCGGCGAGCTGGTCTGCCACGCCGACGACGGTGAGCGGGATGAGCCAGAGCACGGGACTGCGGTAGGTGACGATGAGCAGGAAGGCCACGACCGCGGCGGTCGCCGCGAGCAGCCGCAGGTTCGCGCCGTCGAAGACGGCTGCCAGGTCGGCCTGGATGGCCGCGGGCCCGGTGACCTGCGCGGTGAGCCCGTCCGGCAGGTCGGCGCGCACCTGGGTGCGCAGGGCGGCGACGACCTCAGCGGTCTGCGTCGCGTCCGCCGCGTCGACGGGCACGACGACGAGCGCCGCGCTGCGGTCGTCGGCCACCGTGGGCGGAGCCCCCGTCGCCCCGGGCAGCTCGCGCGCGAGGCCCTCGATGGCCCGGAGCTGCTGCGGGGTCAGCGCCGCGTCGCTGCTGAACAGCACGACCGCCGCCGACCCGTCGGCCTCGGGGACCTCCTCGAGCAGCTCGGCCGCCGCGAGGCTGTCGGAGCCGACGGGCATCGAGGAGGTGGTCGTCGGGCCACGCTCGGCCTGGCCGACGATGCCGATGACGGCGCCGGCGCCGAGCAGGGCGGCGAGGGCGAGCAGCCCCGCGACCCAGCGTCGAGTGATGATGTTGGCGAGCCGTTGCATGGCCGTCCTTCGCTAGGATGGTTCGGTAAGTAACTCATTAAGTTACTAAGTAGGTGAGTGATATTAGCGACTCCAAGAAGCCCATGCCAGCCCGCCCCGCGCGGGGCGCCTCGGCGAACCCGCGCACGGCCGGGGACGAGGACGCGCGCACGACCGCGAGCTCGGTCGCCCCGGCGTACGAGCACTCCGCCTCGCTCGAGGCGCTCGAGGAGCTGGTCAACCTCGCGGCGCAGGTGCCGCAGGCCGTGGCACGCCGAGGCGGGCTGTCGGTCTCCGAGCTGCACTCGCTGCGGCACCTCGCCGCGACGCCCATGGGGCCGGTCGAGCTCGCCAAGGTGCTCGGCGTGACCTCGGCGGCCTCCTCCGGTGTCGTCGACCGGCTCGTCGCGCGCGGTCACGTCGAGCGGCGCCCGCGGGCCGACGACGGACGTCGCACCGAGGTCGTCGTCACCGAGTCCGGGCGGCAGGAGATCTTCGCCCTGCTCGCGCCGATGTTCGCCGGCCTCGCCGAGAGCGACAACGCCCTCTCCGACGAGGAGCGGGTCGTCGTGGAGCGCTACCTGCGCGGCGCGGTCGCCGCCCTGCGCGCGGTGATGTGACCGGGCCGCGGGCGGCAGGCCCGGGCTGAGCAGGCCGCGTGCGCGCCGGGTGCCTCGGTGCGCCCACCCGCACCCGACGTACGTCCTCGCGCGCCTGCCGAACCGGGCGCGGCCTGGACATAATGACCCGGGTGGAGGGCGAAGTCGTCGGGGGAACCGGCTGACCGGTGTTGCCGGGCGGGGCGCGATGGGCGTGGTCTACCTGGCCGACCAGCTCGCGCTGAACCGTCGCGTCGCGGTGAAGGTCGTCAACCCCGCGCTCGCCGAGGACCCGGAGTTCCGGGCCCGCTTCCAGCACGAGGCGCGCATGGCGGCCGCGCTCGAGCACCCGCACATCGTCCCGGTCTACGCCGCGGGCGAGGACCGCGGACGCCTCTACCTGACCATGCGCTACGTCGAGGGCACCGACCTCGCGACGGCGCTGCGGCGGGACGGGCCGATGCCGCCGGGCCTCGCGGTCGAGGTCGTCGAGCAGATCGGGTCGGCGCTCGACGCGGCGCACGCACGCGGCCTGGTGCACCGCGACGTCAAGCCGGCGAACGTCATGCTGACCTGGAGCGAGGGGCGGCCGCACGCCTATCTGACCGACTTCGGGATCTCCAAGCTCGTCGGTGCCGCCGGTCCCACGCGGACCGGGATGGCGCTGGGGACGCTGGACTACATGGCCCCCGAGCTGCTCGTCGGGGACCCCTACGACGGCCGCGCCGACCTCTACGCGCTCGGCGCGGTGCTGTTCCAGGCGCTCACCGGCCGCGTCCCGTTCCCGCGCGGCACCGATGCCGCGCGGATGTACGCCCACCTGCACGACCCCGTGCCCGAGGACGAGCGGGTGCCGCCGGCGCTGATGTCGGTGGTGCGCAGGGCGATGGCCAAGCAGCCGGCCGAGCGCTACGGCACGGCGCGCGAGCTGGCCGCGGCGGCGCGGGCGGCCCTCGGCGGGCGCCCCGAGACCGGCGCGCCCGCGCCCGGGTCGGCGACGTCGTACGAACGGGTCGGCGGGGTGGGTCAGTCGCGCCAGGACCAGCCGCGGCGCGCGGTGCTGCTGGGTGGCGCGGCGGGACTCCTGGCCGCCGCGGGTGTCGGGGGAGCGCTGTGGTGGCAGTCGCGCGAGGAGGGTGATCCGACGGTGCGAAGCGCTGGATCCGGTTCTCCCACAAGCGAACCCACGCTTCCGGCCACCGAGCCCGCAGGGCGGGTCCTGCCCACGTCGAAGGTCTACTCCGTCGGCCCGAAACCGCAGGACCTGCAGGAGGTGAGCGGCTACTTCTTCAGCCTGAACAGGGGCGACAACAGCTTGTCGTGCATCCTGCAGGACTCGGAGACCGTCAAGAGCTACCAGCTGGACGCGGAGCCCCTCTACCTGCTCGAGGGCCGCAGGAAGGTCTGGTGCGTCAACGCCTTCCACGAGATGATCCCGATCGACCTTCAGACCATGGCGGTGGGCCAGGCGGTGCCGATGCCCATGGAGACCAGCTACGACGGGACGTCCGACGGCGATAGGTGGGGGTGGATCGCCAGCGCACCGGCGGGCATCTACCGGTTCGAGCTGGAGACGGGGGAGAAGGACCTCGACGTCCGGGTTCCTGCCGGCGCGGTCATCAACAGGGTCGCGGTGATGGACTCGCGGGTCTACGGCCTCGACATCAGGAAGCGGCTGCTGCACCGCTACAACGCCGCGGACGGTTCGTTGGCCGGTGACCCGGTGCAGGTGCCCGAGGGGTCCTTCGTGGTGGCGGAGCTGGGCAAGCAGCTGATCGTCGGTGGTGGCAAGGCCGGGGCGCGGGTGCTGCGCGGCGATCAGCTGGTGACCCCCGCCATCTTCCGCGACACCAGCGACGTCAACGCGATCATCGGTGATGACTTCAGCGTCTGGGTGGCCTTCACCAGCAACAAGGAGATCCGTCGCGCGCGGATGGACCTGTCCGGGTGGATCGGCGCCCCGGTCCGAGGTGTGCCGTTCGGCCCGCGGTTCATGGCGGGGTTGGGCTCGGGACAGCTGTTGGTGCTTGACGAGGGCACGTCCAAGGTGACCACCGTGACGATCACCCCGCTGCGCTGACCCGCACCCGACGTACGCCCTCGCGCCCCTGCCCAACCGGGCCCGGCCTGGACATAATGACCGGCGTGGAGGGCGAACTCGTCGGGGGCAACCGGATCACCGGCGTCGCCGGGCGCGGTGCGATGGGCGTCGTCTACCGCGGCGAGCAGTCCGCGCTGGGCCGGCCGGTGGCCATCAAGGTGGTCAACCCCGACCTGGCCGACGACCCCGAGTTCCGCGCGCGGTTCGAGCACGAGGCGCGGGTGGCGGGGTCGCTCGACCACCCGCACATCGTCCCGGTCTACGCGGCCGGCGAGGACCGGGGGCGGCTCTACCTCACGATGCGCTACGTCGACGGCACCGACCTCGCGACCGCGTTGCGGCGGGACGGGCCGATGCCGCCGGCGCTCGCGGTCGAGGTCGTCGAGCAGGTCGGTTCGGCGCTCGACGCGGCGCACGAGCGCGGCCTGGTGCACCGCGACGTCAAGCCGGCCAACGTCATGCTCACCTGGCGCCAGGGGCGACCGCACGCCTACCTCACCGACTTCGGGATCTCCAAGGTCGTGGGCGCCGCCGGGCCGACCCGCACCGGCGCCGCGATGGGGACGTTGGACTACATGGCCCCCGAGCTGCTCGTGGGCGACCCGTACGACGGCCGCGCTGACGTCTACGCGCTCGGTGCCGTGCTCTACCAGGCGCTGACCGGCCGGGCGCCGTTCCGGCGCGAGACCGACGCGGCGCGCATCTACGCCCACCTCAACGACCCGGTGCCCGAGGACGAGCGGGTGCCGCCGGCGCTGATGTCGGTGGTGCGGCGGGCGATGGCCAAGCGACCCACCCAGCGCTACACCACCGGCGCCGAGCTCGCGGCAGCCGCCCGGGCGGCGCTCGGCGGCCAGGCGGAGAGGCGCACGTCGTCGGCGGCGGCCGCGCTGCCGTACGAACGTGTCGCCGGCGGCCCGTCCGGCACCGGCGGCCCGGGCCGGCGTGGACTGCTGCTCGGCGGTGCCGCCGGGCTGCTCGCCGCAGCCGGCGTCGGGGGCGTGCTGTGGATGCGGGAGCGGGGCGACGGGCCGACGGTCGGAGGCGGCGGATCGGCTACTCCCACGAGCGAACCCACGCTCCCGGACGACGAGCCGGCCGGCCGCGTCGATGCCCGGGTCGCGGAGCTGAAGGTCGGCCCCGAGCCCAGCGCGCTGATCCCCTTGACGACCCAGTTCTTCTGCGCGAACAACGACAACACGGTGTCGCACCTCTCGTTGTCGACGCAGCGCGTCACCAGCATCGACGTCGGGAAGAAGCCGCTGGAGCTGATGAAGGGCCGCAGCACGGTGCTGTGTCTCAACGACGACTTCTTCATGGTGCCGATCGACATCGGCACGCTGGAGACCGGCGAGCACGTGAAGTTCACGCCCGGCCGGATCACGGCTGTCGCGGCGGAGGACGACGCCGGCTGGGTCTCGACTCCTGAGGGGCTGCACCGTCTGGACCTGAACACCGGGAGGAAGACGTTGAACGTCTCGCTCGACCGGCGGTTCAGCAGCCTGAGCATCGTTCAGGGCGCCCTGTTCGGGATCGACCACGACCGCAAGGAGCTGTGCCGGTTCGACGTCGCGACGGGGAAGCAGGCGGCCGCGCCGCTCCCGTTGCCCAGCGACGCCGTGGTGATCGCGTCGGTCCAGGACCAGCTGGTCGTCGCGGGCAGTTCCAGGCTCTGGAAGCTGGTGGGGACGCGTCTCGTGGAGGCGCCGCTCTTCCGGACCGTGCGCGTCTCCGCGCTGTTCCAGAGCGACGCCAGCGTCTGGGCCGGTCTGACGCAGTCGCGTGCGCTCCGGCGGCTACGGCCCGACCTCAGCGGCTTCATCGGTGCACCCGTGCCGGGGGTCACGCTCGGACCGAAGTTCCTGGCCGCGGTCGGGACGGACAACGTCGTCGTCGTCGACGACACCACGTCGAAGGCCACCGTCGTCACCGTCACCCCGCTGCGCTGAGCCGGCTGCGGTCAGCCGCGCCGTGCCCACACCGTGCGCTCCAGGAAGTCGTTGCGCAGGCGCCCCTGCGGGTCGAACCTGCTTGCGAGAGAACGGAACTCGGCGACCCGCGGATAGGCCGCCGCGACGTCGAACCGGTCGAGGTCGAACACCTTGCCCCAGTGCGGACGAGCCGCGAGCGGGGCGAGGGCCTCCTCGACCGCGCGCACCGCGGGCCGCACCAGGTCGTGGTCGGGACGCCAGGTGAAGTGCAGGCACAGGCTGTCGCGCCGGTAGCCGGGGAGAGCCACAGGTCGTCCGCCGCCATGGTGCGGATCTCGCTGACGATCAGCGCTTCCCGCAGCCGGTCGCCGACCCGGCTCACCGCCTCGAGCGCCTCGCCCGTGCGCTCGCGCGGCACGAACCACTCGCTCTGCAGCTCGGCCCCGTGGCTCGGTGGGCGTTCGATGCGGAAGTGCGGCAGCCGTTCGTGCCAGGGGCCGGAAACCCCTCTGGCCGTGAGGGACTCGGGCTCAGAGCTGATCCGGCTGTCACCGACCCACTCGCCGACCGGGTCGACGCCGAGCAGGGGAGCGGGGGCGTCGTCGGCGGAGCCGATCCGTCGCTTCACGACGGTCTCCGGCAGCGGGCGGCCGTCCCAGTCCGTGAAGACGCTGACGGAGTATCCGGCGCCGAGCAGCGCGTCCGGGTCGGCGAGGAACGCCGCGCGGTCCAGGCCGACATAGACGTCCTGGCGCACGTCGTACGTCGGTTCGGTCGCGAGCGTCAGCCGCGTCACGACCCCCAACGCCCCGAGCGCGACCACCGCGCCCGCGAGGTCGGGGTGCTCGCCGCGGCGCAGGGTGACCTGCTCGCCCTCGGCCGTGAGCAGCTGCACCTCGCGCACCGCCGACGACAGGTTGCGCAGCCGGTCGCCCGACCCGTGCGTGCCGCTCGAGACCGCGCCCGCCACGTTGATGTGCGGGAGCGACCCGGTGTTGGGCAGCGCCCGGCCTCGTCGCTGCAGGAACGGCACGACGTCGGCGTAGCGCGCGCCGCAGCCGAGCGACACCTCACCGCTCGCCTCGTCGAACGACAGGTCCGGCGGCAGCCCGCTCAGGTCGATCAGCACCCCGTCGGTGTCGCCGATCGCGCTGAACGAGTGCCGGGTGCCCAGGATGCGGACCCGCTCGTGCGCCGCGAGCAGGGCGGGCACCTCGGCGAGCGCCGACGGGCGTACGACCTCGCCGGAGTAGGTCAGCGTGCCGGACCAGCTGCGCTCCGCCATGTCCCGAATCCTGTTCTCTCCGTGCGAGATCCGCGCTTCTTCAGGTGCATCCCTGGCTCACGGCGGCGCCGGGCGCGGTGGTGGCGCCGAGTCTAGGAGGCGCAACCATCCGCGGGGCCGGCTGTGCGACGCAACAGTTGACTGTTAACAGTCGACGGTCTTAACGTGACGAGCACCACATTCCTCCGGGCGAACAGGACCACCGCGATGAACACCTCCCGAGCCGCCGTCATCACCGGCGCCGCATCCGAGAAGGGGATCGGCCTGGCCGTCGCACGGCGCTTCGCCCGCGACGGGTGGGCGATCGTCGTGCTGGACATCGACGGTGCTGCCGCCGTCGCCGCGGCCGAGCGGATCTGCGCCGAGCACGGTGTGCCCGCGGTCGGCCTGGGCGTCGACGTCGCCGACGAGGCGAGCGTCGCCGCGGCCGAGCGCGCGGTGTCCGCCGAGGTGCAGGCCGGCCGCCTCCCGGCGGTGGGGGCCGTGGTCAACAACGCCGGCATCACCTCGCCGGTGGAGTTCCTCGACACGACGCTCGACCTGTGGCGGCGGGTGCTCGACGTCAACGCAACGGGGACCTATCTGGTCACCAAGGCGTTCCTCCCGCCGATGCTCGACCAGGGGTGGGGGCGCATCGTCAACATGTCGTCGGTGTCGGCCCAGCGCGGCGGCGGCGTGTTCGGCAAGGTCCCCTATTCCTCGGCCAAGGCCGCGGTGCTCGGCTTCACCAAGTCGCTCGCCCGCGAGCTCGGCCCCACGGGGGTCACCGTCAACGCGGTCACCCCCGGGGCGGTCGATACCGAGATCCGGGTCGGCAGCACGCCCGAGCAGGAGGCGCTCATCGCGAGCGCGATCCCCGTGGGGCGCACCGCCACCACCGACGAGGTCGCCTCGGCCATCGCCTACCTCTGCTCGGAGGAGTCGGCATATCTCACGGGCGTGACGCTCGACATCAACGGCGGAAGCCACCTCCACTGACCGCGGTCGCCCGCCGACCCCTGCCTCAGGACATCCAGATGAACACCTTGCTGCTGGCGCACCTCGCCATCACCGTGATCGGCATCGTGCTGCTGATCGTCTGGCTGCGGATCAACCCCGTGGTCTCCCTCGTCGTGGGCGCGCTCTACCTCGGCGTCGCCGGCGGGCTGGGTCTCGCCGATTCGGTCACCGCGGTCAACGAGGGCTTCGGCAACCTGATGACCGAGGTCGGCCTGATCATCGGCTTCGGGGTCATGATCGGGACCACGCTCTCGGCGACCGGCACCCTGCAACGGGTGGTCGACCGGCTCCTGGAGCTCTGCGGGCCCAAGCGCTCGCCGTACGTCCTCGGCCTGACCTCGGGGATCATCTTCCCCTCGATCTACTTCGACGTCGCGCTGGTCATCCTCGCGCCGATCGCCGGCGCGATCGCCAAGCGCACCGGGCGCAGCATCGCGACGCTGGCCGGCTCGCTGGCCATCGGCCTGGAGGTCGGTCTGCTGATCGTGGTCCCGGGCGTCGCGGCCATCGCGGTCGCCGGTCCGCTCGGCGTCGACCTCGGCACCGTGCTGCTGTGGGGCGCCCCGCTCGGGGCACTGCTCATCGTGGTCAGCGTTTTCCTGCACGACCGGCTGATGCGTCTGGTCTTCAAGCCCGCCACCGACCTCGAGAGCGACTTCGACGACTCGATCTTCGGGACCTTCGACGGCGGGGACGGCGGTGTCGCCGCCGGCCCGGCAGGCCGCCCCCTCGGCGGCGGGGGTGCGGGCGTGCAGACGCTCGAGGCTCCCGCGGCGCTCGACGCGCCGCCCGCGGTCGACGCCGGCGCGCCGGCCGGCAAGCAGCCGCCGCTCGTCGTCGCGATGCTGCCGGTCATCGTGCCGATCGTGCTCATCCTGGTGAACACGGTGGCCGACATCACCGGCCACGAGATCGCGGTGCTCGGGTTCCTCGGCAGCCCCGTGGTGGCCCTGCTGCTCGGCCTGGTCGTCGGGATCGCGCTGGCCGTGCCGGCGGTCGGGCGCTGCGGCATCGACGACCTGATCACCAAGGGCGCGCAGACGTCCGGCTCGATCCTGCTGTTCACCGGCGTCGCCGGCTCCCTCGGCCAGGTCATCACGCAGGTCGGCATCGGCGACATGATCAGCGGGGTCTTCTCCGCCAACGCCTCGATCCCGGTGCTGCTGGCCTGGGCGGTGGCCGCGGTGCTGCGGCTCGCGCAGGGGTCGGGCTCGGTCGCGGCGATCACCGCCGCGTCGCTGCTCGCGCCGGTCATGGACACCATCACCACGCCGGCGATCCTCATCCTGCTCGCGTCCGGCGCCGGTGCCGCGTTCGGCGGGCACGTCACCGACAACACCTTCTGGATCTTCAAGCAGCTCCTGGGATTCACCACCAAGGGCACGTTCAAGATCTACACGCTCGCGCAGTCGATCTTCGCCGTGGTCGGCCTCGGCGCGGTCCTGCTCCTGGACGTCGTGGTGTGACGCCACGTGCCTCCCCCGACCACCCACCACAACCGACCCACACCCGACGAGAGGTGACCACGATGACCGAACGGACGACCCTCGCCCGACCGGCGACCGACGACGACCTGGACACGCGCGTGCAGCACATCAAGGAAGCGGCCTTCCGCATCCGGCGCAACGCCCTGGTGCAGGCCGAGGTGCAGGGGCAGGGCTACATCGGGCAGGCGCTCGACGTGGCCGACGTGCTGGCCGTGCTCTACGCCGACCAGCTGAACCTGCGTCCCGACGACCCCGAGTGGGAGGGGCGTGACCGGTGCCTGCTCTCGATCGGGCACTACGCCCTGGCGCTGTACGCCGCGCTCGCCGAGGCCGGTGTCATCCCCGAGGCCGAGCTGCAGACGTACGCCTGCGACGACTCCCGGCTCCCGATGTCGGCGATGGCGTCGTACACCCCCGGCGTCGAGATCTCCGGCGGCTCGCTCGGCCACGGCCTGACCATCGCGAACGGCATCGCCCTGGGTCTGAAGCGCAAGGGCAACCCCGCCACGGTCTACAACATCCTGTCCGACGGCGAGCTCGGCGAGGGATCGACCTGGGAGGCCGCCGCCGTGGCGGCCCACCACGGGCTGGACAACCTGATCGCGGTCGTCGACTTCAACGACCAGCAGGCCGACGGCAAGAGCACCTCGGTGCTGAGCATGGAGCCCGTCGGCGCCAAGTTCGAGGCGTTCGGCTGGGCCGTGCGCCGGGTCGACGGGCACGACCTGGCCGGGCTGGTGCGCGCCTTCGAGGAGCTGCGTGCGCTGCCCGACGACCGACCCCGCTGCCTGATCGCCGACACCACGCTCGGCAAGGGCGTCCCCTTCCTCGAGGCGAGGGAGAAGCTGCACTTCATGCAGGTGGCGGCAGACGAATGGGCCAAGGCCCACGACCAGCTGAAGGAGACCTCGGCATGAGCAACACCGCGACCACGACACCCCCGGAGAAGCCGCTCACCTCCGACGCGATGAGCGCATCGCTGGCCCGGGAGGACCAGCGGGTCACCGCGGCCCCGCTCGGCCACGCGCTGGTCGAGCTGGCTCAGCGTGACGAGCGCGTCGTCGGCCTGTCGGCCGACCTGGCGAAGTACACCGACCTGCACGTCTTCCGCGACGCGATGCCGGAGCGCTTCTACCAGATCGGCATGTCCGAGCAGGCGCTGCTCGGGGCCGCGGCCGGCCTCGCGATGGAGGGGTTCGTCCCGTTCGCCTCCACCTACGCGGTGTTCGCGACGCGGCGGGCGTACGACTTCCTGTGCCTCGACATCGCCGAGGCCGGGCTCAACGTCAACATGGTCTGCGCGCTGCCCGGCCTGACGACAGGTTATGGCCCCTCCCACCAGGCCACCGAGGACATCGCGATCCTGCGGGCGATGCCCGACCTCACGATCGTCGACCCGTGCGACGCGGTGGACATCGAGCAGGCGGTGCCACAGCTCGCCGCGCACGACGGACCGACGTACACCCGCATCCTGCGGGGCAAGGTGCCGCGCGTGCTGGACGAGTACGACTACACCTTCGAGCTCGGCAAGGCGAAGCTGATCCGCGACGGCGCCGACGTGCTGCTCGTCTCGACCGGGCTGATGACCGAGCGCGCCCTGGAGGCTGCCCGTGAGCTGGAGGCCGACCGCATCGACGTCGCGGTGCTGCACGTGCCGACCCTGAAGCCGCTCGACGAGGCCACGATCGTGCGCGAGCTGGCCAAGGACCGACTGGTGCTCACCTGCGAGAACCACACGACGACCGGCGGCCTGTTCGACGCGGTCGCCCACGTGCTCGTGCGCGACGGGATCGCTCGGCAGGTGACGCCGGTCGGGCTGCCCGACGCGTTCCTCGACGCCGGGGCGCTGCCGACCCTGGCCGACCGCTACGGCGTGAGCACCGCCAAGATCGGCGAGCGGGTGCGCGCGCTGCTGTCGCACAGCGGCTGAGGCTGACTGTCGACGGTCGACCGCGGTTGCTAGGGTCGGTGACCGCGGTCGACTCGGCACGGGAGGAGAGGGCGATGGCCCAGACGGCGGCCCTGTCGGGACTCCGGAGGACCAACCTGCGCGAGCAGGCGCTGCTCGCGCTGCGGCGCGCGATCAGCACCGGCGAGCTGGCTCCCGGCACCCACCTGGTCGAGACCGACCTGTCCGAGCGGCTCGGCATCAGCCGGGGCACCCTGCGTGAGGCCATGCGCCAGCTGCAGCAGGAGGGCATCGTGTCGGCCGGGCCGCGCGGCCGGCTGTCGGTGCGCACGCTCGACGCCCAGGAGGTCATCGACCTCTTCGCGGTGCGAGCGGCGCTCGAGGCGCTCGCCGCGCAGACGCTCAGCACCGCCGACGACAAGGACGCCGCGCTCGACCGGTTGCGCGAGTCGGTGCAGACCATGGCCGACCTCACCGGCGTCGACCTCGAGCAGCGCATCGAGGCCGACCTCGCCTTCCACCTCGAGCTGGTGCGGGTCACCGGCAACGCGAGCCTGCTGCACTCCTGGCAGTCGCTCGAGGGCGCTATCCGTATGTCGTTCATGTGGGCGGGCCACGACAAGGCCGCCGGCAACATGCGCGTCGACCGGCACCGGGCCATCGTCGACGCCATCGCTGACGGCGACCCCGAGGCCGCGCGCGCGTGCGTGGTCGAGCACATGCGCGAGGCCGTGGCCAACCTGGTGCAGTGAGCCCGTCCTGCTGAACGGCGCCCGTCGAAAGTCGTTCAGTGCGTGGGGAACCCGAGGTTGACCTGGCTCTCCGACGGCTCCGGCCAGCGGGTCGTCACGACCTTGCGCCGGGTGTAGAAGTTGAACGACTCGGGGCCGTAGATGTGCGTGTCGCCGAACAGCGACTTCTTCCAGCCGCCGAAGCTGAACGAGCCGATCGGCACGGGGATCGGCACGTTGACCCCGACCATCCCGACCTCGACGTCGAACTCGAACTCACGGGCCGTCTTGCCGTCGCGGGTGAAGATCGCGACGCCGTTGGCGTAGTCGTTCGCGTTGATCAGCTCGACCGCCTCGTCGTAGGTGTCGACGCGCACGACCGACAGCACCGGACCGAAGATCTCGTCGTCGTAGACCTTCATGCCGGGCTTGACGTGGTCCACCAGCGAGACGCCGAGGAAGAAGCCGTCGCCGTCGAACTCGCGCTCGCGCCCGTCGACGACCACGGTGGCGCCCTCGTCCGCGGCGCCACCGACGTACGAACCGACCCGCTGCTGCGCCTCGCGCGTGATGAGCGGACCCATCTCCGACGCGGGGTCGGTGCCGTCACCGATGGTGAGCTTGTCCATGCGCTGCCTGATGCGCTCGACCACGTCGTCGGCGACGTCGCCGACGGCCACGAGCACCGAGATGGCCATGCAGCGCTCGCCGGCGCTGCCGTACGCCGCGGACACCGCCGCGTCGGCGGCCATGTCGAGGTCGGCGTCGGGCATCACGACCATGTGGTTCTTCGCCCCGCCCAGCGCCTGAACTCGCTTGCCGTTGCTGGCTGCTCGCTCGTAGATCGACGCGGCGATGGGGGTGGAGCCGACGAACGAGACCGCCTGGATGTCGGGGTGGTCGAGGATCGCGTCGACCGTCTCCTTGTCGCCGTTGACGACGTTGAACACGCCTGGCGGCAGGCCCGCCTCGGTGAACAGCTCGGCCAGCCAGACGGCGGCCGAGGGGTCGCGCTCGGACGGCTTGAGGATGACCGTGTTGCCCGCGGCGATCGCCGTCGAGATCATCCACAGCGGCACCATCGCGGGGAAGTTGAACGGGGTGATGCACGCGACGACACCGAGCGGCTGGCGCACCTGGTGCACGTCGACACCGGTCGCGACCTGCTCGGAGAACTCGCCCTTGAGCTGGTGCATCAGGCCGGCGCAGAACTCCACGTTCTCCAGCCCCCGCGCGACCTCGCCCGCCGCGTCGCTCACGACCTTGCCGTGCTCGCTGGTGATGATCCGCGCGAGCTCGTCGGTGCGCTCCTTGAGCAGGTGACGCATGCGGAACATCACGTCCGCCCGCTTCGCGAGCGGGACCGCCCGCCACCCGCCGTACGCCTGTGCGGCCGCGCCGACGGCGGCATCCACGTCGGCGGCGCTCGCCAGCGCGACCTGCGAGGCGACCTGACCGGTGGCGGGGTTGTAGACCGGGCCGGTGCGCTCGCCGCCGGCGACCTTGGCCCCGTCGACGTAGTGGCCGATCGTGCTGCTCATGCCTGCTCCTCGGGTCGGGCCGGCAGTCCGGGTGCCTCGGGGTCGATCTGCCGGATGATGATCGTGCAGTCCTTGTCGCCCTCGCCCTCCTCGAGCGCGCGGCGCAGCTGACCGGCCACCAGCTCGGCGGCCGGCAGCGAGAGCCCGACCGACGCGGCGCCCGCGAGCGCGAGCCCGGCGTCCTTGGCGGCCAGGTCGGCGCTGAACGTCGCGGCGAAACCGTTGTTGGACCCGGCGGTGTCGGTGATGCCGGGCACGGGGTACCACGTGCGCATCGCCCACGACTCTCCGGAGGACACGCGCGCGATGTCGTGGAAGACCTTCGCGTCGAGCCCCAGCCTGCGCGCCAGGACCGCGCCCTCCTGGGCGGCCATCATGCTGATGAACAGCATCATGTTGTTGCAGATCTTCGCGGCCTCGCCGGTGGTCGGGCCGCCTGTCGGGATCACGTTGCCGGCCATCGGCTCCAGCAGCGGCGTGGCTGCTGCGACGGCGTCGGGCTGGCCGCCGACCATGAAGGTCAGCGTGCCGGCCTGGGCGCCGCTCATCCCGCCCGAGACGGGTGCGTCGACGAAGGGCAGCCCCTTGGCAGCCGCCGCCTCGTGCAGCCGCGCGCTGGTCTCGACGTCGATGGTCGAGGAGTCGATCAGCAGGGTGCCCGGCGCGACCAGGTCGATGACCCCGGGGGCGCCCTCCGTGCCGAGATAGGCCGCCGCGGCGTGCTCGCCCTTGGGCAGCATCGTCACGACCGCCTCGGCGCCCTCGACGGCCTCGGCGGGGGAGCTCGCGGGCGTGACGCCCTGCTGCGCGGCGGCCTCGACCGCGGCGGGGGACAGGTCGAAGCCTCGGACCTGGTGGCCGGCCCGCACGAGGTTGGCGGACATCGGTCCGCCCATGTTCCCCAGGCCGATGAAGGCGATGTTCGCCATGCGCGTCTCCTTCGTCGCGTCGGTGCCCCCGACCGTACGACCGGAGCGGGTGCCGATCAATGCAGACGGACGCGCCGATATCGCACTCCCGCTGTGCGTTCGTGCACACTCGTGGCGTGCCCGCGAACCCCGACGACCTGCTCGTCCTGCTGACCGTCGCCCGGCTCGGCCGGTTCACGGCCGCGGCCGACGTGCTCGGGGTCAACCACACGACGATCTCGCGGCGAATCGCGTTGCTGGAGAAGGCGATCGGCGGTCGCGTGCTCGTGCAGACGCCGGGCGGCTGGGAGCTGACCGACCTCGGTCGCGACCTGCTCGGACCGGCCGAGGCCATCGAGCGCGCGGTCGCCGAGGTGGGGGAGCGGGCGACCGGGCGAGGCCAGCTGCAGGGCGCGGTGCGCGTCGCCTCGCCCGACGGCTACGCCATCCACTGGCTCGTGCCCGCGGTCACCCGGCTGCAGCGCGACCACCCGCAGCTGGACCTTGAGCTGATCACCGCGACGCAGCGGGCCCGCGAGGCGCGGTCGGGCGTCGACCTGGAGGTCGTGGTCGGCCGGCCTGCCGTGCGTCGCTCTGCCGCCGAGCACCTGCGCGACTACCGGTTGCAGCTCTACGCGACGAAGACGTACCTCGATCGGGCGGGCACGCCCACTGCGCTGGCCGACCTCGGCGAGCACACGCTCGTCTACTACATCGAGTCCGCGCTGCAGGTCGACGACCTCGACGAGGCCTCCCGGCGATTGCCCGCGCCGCGCTCGTCGCTGCGCTCGACGTCCGTGTTCGCCCACGTCGCAGCGGTGCTCGCCGACGGCGGCATCGGGCTGCTGCCCGACTTCCTCGCCGAGGAGGAGCCGAGCCTGCTGCGGGTGCTGCCGGACTACTCCTACGAGACGGGCTACTGGGCGGTGGTGCGGCGCGAGTCACGACGCAACCCGGCCGTGCGCGCGGTGCTGGCTGCGCTGCTCGAGTGATCCCGGCTGGTCCTAGGCTCCCGGCCGGCTCGACCCGCCGGCGCGGTCGCGGGCGGTGCGGCGCTCGGCGGTCTCGCGCTTGGTCTCGTTGACCGCCGCCTCGTAGGACGCGACCAGCGCCGCGATCGTCAGCGGCTTGAACCGCTCGACCATCGTGCGCAGCTGCTCGGGCGGCAGCCCCGACTCCTTGTACGCCGGCCACACCCGGGTGCGGAACAGCTCGGTGAGCTCGTCGGCGATCGCGCGGCCGTGCGCGGTGAAGATCTCGTGGGCGGCGACGGCGGCGTCGGTCGGCAGCCCCAGGTCGAGGATCGACACCCCGATCGACAGGTGCGCGCCCGCGACCTGGAAGCGGCCGGCGCCAGCAGGTTCGACGATGCCGAGCGTGCGCAGCGTCGCCAGGTCGCTCTTGCCGAGCCGCCGCCCGGCACGCTCGTCGAGCTCGCTGCGGCTGAGCGTCTCGGGCAGGTCGGACATCCACGGCGCGAGCAGCGTGCGGTGCAGCGCGATCGTCTCGGGCGCGGCATCGGCCGGGATGCGGGCGAGGTAGCTCTCGATCGCGGCGAGGGTGAACCCGTGCGCCTGCAGCTCGCGCACCAGCTCCAGCCGGGCGAGGTGGTCGACGGTGTAGTAGGCCGAGCGGCCCCGCCGGATCGGCGCGGGCAGCATGCGGCGCCCGGTGTAGAACCGCACGGTGCGCACCGGCACGCCGGAGCGCGTCACCAGCTCCTCGAGCGTCATCTCCGGCTCCGCCACAGCCCACACCTCCTCGTTCGGGGCCGACCCGACCCTATGCGTACGTCCACTTCTTGGACCGAAGCATAGTGACAGTGACACTGTCAGTGTTAACGTCGTCACATGGCTGAGACTCCCCAGGCGTACGTCTACGACGCGATCCGTACGCCGCGTGGCCGCGGCAAGCAGACGGGTTCGTTGCACGAGGTGAAGCCCATCGACCTCGTCACCGGTCTGCTGCGCGAGCTGCAGACGCGCAATCCCTCGCTCGACCCCGAGCGCATCGACGACGTCGTGCTCGGTGTCGTCACCCCCATCGGCGACCAGGGCTCGGACATCGCCAAGACCGCGGCGCTCGCGGCCGGGCTGCCCGAGACGGTCGCCGGTGTGCAGCTCAACCGGTTCTGCGCCTCCGGCCTCGAGGCGGTGAACCAGGCTGCGGGGCGGGTGCGTTCGGGCTTCGAGGACCTCATCGTGGCCGGCGGCGTCGAGTCGATGTCGCGCGTGCCGATGGGCTCCGACGGCGGTGCCTGGGCGATGGACCCGGCCACCGCGCTCGACCTGGGCTTCGTGCCCCAGGGCATCGGCGCCGACCTCATCGCCACGCTCGACGGATACTCCCGCGCCGACGTCGACGCCTTCGCCGCCGAGTCGCACCGGCGAGCGGCCGCCGCGCAGCAGCAGGGGCACTTCAAGGGCTCGGTGATCCCGGTCGTCGACCGCAACGGGCTCACCGTCCTCGACCAGGACGAGTTCATCCGTCCCGACACGACGGTCGACTCGCTCGCGGGGCTGAAGCCGTCGTTCAAGGACATCGGCGACATGGGTGGCTTCGACTCGGTGGCACTGGAGAAGTACCACTCGGTCGACGAGATCGACCACGTGCACCACGCCGGCAACTCCTCCGGGATCGTCGACGGCGCAGCCGTGACCCTCGTCGGCACCCCGCAGGTCGGTGAGGAGCTGGGCCTGCGTCCGCGGGCGCGGGTCGTGTCGACCGCCGTGAGCGGCTCCGACCCGACGATCATGCTGACCGGGCCGGTGCCGGCCGTGCGCAAGGCGCTGGCGAAGGCGGGCATGTCGCCGAGCGACATCGACCTGTGGGAGGTCAACGAGGCGTTCGCGGCGGTGGTCATGCGCGTCATGCGCGACCTGCAGATCCCGCACGACAAGGTCAACGTCAACGGCGGCTCGATCGCGATGGGGCACCCGCTGGGCGCGACCGGCGCGATGCTGCTCGGCACCCTCGTCGATGAGCTCGAGCGGCGCGACCTCGAGCGCGGCGCCATCACCCTCTGCGTCGGCGGCGGCATGGGCATCGCCACCGTCATCGAGCGCGTCTGACCTCTGAACTTCCATAGACCACAAGGGATTTCAATGACCACCAGCACCGACCAGGCCAGCGCGGTCCGTTACGACAAGGACGCCGACGGCATCGTCACGCTCACCCTCGACGACCCCGAGGCGAGCGCCAACACCATGAACGAGCGCTACTCCGCCGCGATGGGCGAGGCGCTCGACCGGCTCGAGCGCGAGGTCGCGGACGGCGACGTCAAGGGCGTGGTCGTCACCAGCGCGAAGAAGACCTTCTTCGCCGGCGGCGACCTGCACGCGCTGCAGCAGGTGCAGCCCGAGGACGCCGGCCGCTTCTTCGCCGAGGTCGAGGGCATCAAGGGGCAGCTGCGGCGGCTCGAGCAGATCGGGCGGCCGGTCGTGGCCGCGATCAACGGCACCGCCCTCGGTGGCGGGCTCGAGATCGCGCTGGCCTGCCACCACCGCATCGCGGTCGACGACCGCGGCACCAAGATCGGCTTCCCCGAGGTCACGCTGGGCCTGCTGCCCGGCGGCGGCGGGGTGACCCGGTCGGTGCGCATGCTCGGGCTGCAGGACGCCCTCATGAACTGGCTGCTGCAGGGCCAGCAGCGCGCGCCCCAGGAGGCCAAGGACAAGGGTCTGGTCGACGAGGTCGTCGCCTCCCAGGACGAGCTGCTCCCGGCCGCCCGCGCCTGGGTGCTCGCCCACGCGGACGACGACGAGGTCGGGCAGCCCTGGGACCGCAAGGGCTACAAGCTGCCCGGCGGCACGCCCAGCAACCCCAAGCTCGCCGCGTTCCTGCCGGCCTTCCCGGCCAACCTGCGCAAGCAGCTCAAGGGCGCCGCCTACCCCGCGCCGCGGGCGATCCTGTCGGCCGCCGTCGAGGGCGCCCAGGTCGACGTCGACACCGCGAGCCGCATCGAGTCGCGCTGGTTCACCTCGCTCGCCACCGGGCCGACGGCCAAGAGCATGATCCAGGCGTTCTTCTTCGACCTGCAGGAGATCTCCTCCGGTGCGCTGCGCCCGGACGGCATCGACAAGACCACGGTCGACAAGGTCGGGGTGCTCGGCGCCGGGATGATGGGTGCCGGCATCGCGTACGCCTGCGCCACCCGCGGCATCGACGTCGTGCTGAAGGACGTCAGCGCCGACGCGGCCGAGAAGGGCAAGTCCTACACCGCCAAGCTGCTCGACAAGAAGGTCGAGAAGGGGCGGATGACCGCCGAGGCGCGCGAGGAGATCCTCGGTCGCATCACGCCGACCACCGACGCGGCCGACCTGGCCGGCTGCGACGCGGTGATCGAGGCCGTCTTCGAGGACGCCGGGCTCAAGGCCAAGGTGTTCGCCGAGGCCGAGGAGCAGCTGCCCGACACGGCCCTGCTGTGCTCCAACACCTCGACCCTGCCGATCACCGAGCTCGCCGAGAACGTCTCTCGGCCAAGGGATTTCATCGGCCTGCACTTCTTCTCGCCGGTCGACAAGATGAAGCTCGTCGAGATCATCAAGGGCAAGGAGACCTCCGACGAGGCGCTGGCCCGCGCGATCGACGTCGTGCAGCAGATCGGCAAGATCCCGATCGTCGTCAACGACAGCCGGGGGTTCTACACCAGCCGGGTGTTCGGCACGCTGATCACCGAGGGCGTCGCGCTGGTCGAGGAGGGCGTCGACCCGGCGACGATCGAGCGCGCCGCGACCATGGCCGGCTTCCCCGCGCCGCCGCTCGCGATGCTCGACGAGGTCTCGCTGACGCTGACCCAGCACATCCGCGGGGAGGCCGAGAAGGCCGCGGCCGCCGCGGGGCAGCAGCTGCCCGAGCAGCCGGGCAGCGCCGTGGTCGACCGGATGGTCGGCGAGTTCGGCCGCAAGGGCCGGGCCGCGGGCGCCGGGTTCTACGACTACCCCGACGACGGCCCCAAGGTCTTCTGGCCGGGCGTGCGCGAGCACTTCACCAAGGCCGACGTCGACATCCCGCTGCGCGACATCCAGGACCGCTACCTGTTCGCGATGGCGCTCGAGACCGCCAAGACGTTCGAGGAAGGCGTCATCGAGTCGGCCGCCGCCGCCAACATCGGGTCGATCTTCGGCATCGGCTTCCCGCCGCTCACCGGCGGCGCCGTCCAGTTCATGCAGGGATATCCCGGCGGTCTGGCGGGGTTCGTGGCGCGTGCGCGCGAGCTGGCGAAGGCGTACGGCCCGCGGTTCGAACCCTCGGAGTGGCTGGTCGCCAAGGCCGAGTCCGGCGAACGGTTCTGAGGTGTCCGCGCCGCCCCTGGAGGGGATCCGGGTCGTCAGCCTGGCGATCAACCTGCCCGGACCGGCCGCGGCCGCGCGGCTGCGCCAGCTCGGTGCCGAGGTCGTCAAGGTCGAGCCGCCGAGCGGTGACCCGCTCGCGTTCGGCGTGCCCGACTACTACGAGCGGCTGACCGAGGGGCAGCAGGTCATGACGGTCGACCTCAAGGACGACCTGACCCCCGTCTGGAGCCTGCTCGAGACGGCCGACCTGCTGGTCACCTCGTCGCGGCCGGCGGCCCTGGCGCGGCTCGGTCTCGACTGGAAGTCGTTGCACGACAGGGTTCCTCGGCTGTGCCAGGTCGCGATCGTCGGGCACCCGGGGGAGCAGGCCGACGTGGCCGGGCACGACCTGACCTATCAGGCGAGCGCCGGCACCCTGCTGCCGCCGGCGATGCCCACGGTGCTCGTCGCCGACCTCGCCGGCGCCGAGCGAGCGGTCGCCGACGGACTGGCGGCCCTGCTCGCGCGCGAGCGGACGGGCGAGGGGCAGTTCCGGGAGGTCGCGCTCAGCGACGTCGCCGACGACCTCGCGCAGCCGGTCCAGCGCAAGATGACCGGCCCCGGCGGGTTCCTCGGCGGCGAGCTGGCGTCGTACCGGATCTACGCAGCCGCAACGGGATTCGTCGCCGTTGCAGCCCTGGAGCCGCACTTCTGGGACCGGTTGCTGAGCGAGCTCGAGCTGACCGAGGGATCGGTCGACGAGCTGGAGCGGGTGTTCGCCACGCGCTCCGCCGACGAGTGGCAGACCTGGGCGCGCGAGCGGGACCTCCCCGTCGCGGCCGTACGACAGATCACGCACGGAGAGGCTTGAGACGCATGGAGCTGACGCGGACATACCGGTCGCCGTGGCTGGACGAGGAGCTCGACGACGTGCGGCAGCTGGCCCGCACCTTCTTCGAGAAGGAGTCGGTGCCGAACCAGGAGCGGTGGGCCAAGGAGCACCAGGTCGACCGGGAGTACTGGAACGCCGCCGGCGACGCCGGGCTGCTGTGCATCGCGATCCCGACCGAGTTCGGTGGTGGCGGAGGCACGTTCGCGCACGAGGCCGTCGTCATGGAGGAGCAGGCCGCCGCCGGTGACGACGCGTTCGGCTACAGCGTGCACTCGACGATCGTGGCGCCGTACATCCTGAAGTATGGCACCCAGGAGCAGAAGGAGAAGTGGCTCCCGAAGCTCGCCACCGGTGAGCTGGTCGGCGCGATCGCGATGACCGAGCCGGGGGCCGGATCCGACCTGCAGGCGCTGCGCACGAGCGCCAGGCTGGACGGCGACGAGTACGTCGTCAACGGCTCGAAGACGTTCATCACCAACGGGACCCACGCCGACCTCATCATCGTCGTGGTGCGCACGGGCGAGGAGGAGGGCGGAAAGGGCCTGTCGCTGCTCGTGATCGAGACCGACGGCCTCGCCGGGTTCGAGCGCGGCCGCGTGCTGGAGAAGCTCGGCATGCCGGGGCAGGACACCCGCGAGCTGTTCTTCTCCGACATGCGGGTGCCGAAGGAGAACATCCTCGGCGGCGAGGAGGGCCAGGCGTTCCTGCAGCTCATGGAGCAGCTGCCGCAGGAGCGGCTGATCATCGCCGTGGCGGCCGCCAAGGGCGCCGAGCTGGCGATCGACCGCACGGTCGAGTACGCCAAGGAGCGGCAGGCGTTCGGCCGCGAGCTGATGAAGTTCCAGAACACCCGGTTCGTGCTGGCCGAGTGCGCCACCCAGGCCCGCGCCGTGCGCACCCTCGTCGACCACTGCATCGAGCTGCACCTCAAGGGCGAGCTCGACGCGCAGTCGGCCTCGATGGCCAAGTGGTTCTCCACCGACCAGCAGTGCCAGATCATCGACCGCTGCCTGCAGATCTTCGGCGGCTACGGCTACATGCTGGAGTACCCCATCGCCCGCGCCTACGCCGCCGCCCGCGTGCAGAAGATCTACGGCGGCACCAACGAGATCATGAAGGAGCTCATCGCCCGCACCCTCTGACCCGCGCAGGGCGCCCGGCCCGCCGCCCGCATTTCGTGCACCAGTGAACGATCTGCGGAGGCGGGCCGCGGGATTCCGGGCAGGCACGCCGCATTTCGTGCATCAGTGAACGATCTGCGGAGGGAGGCCAGGACATGATGGACGCGTGACCGAACCTGCCTCTCGCCGCTACGAGTTCATGGCGGTTCACGACGTCGTACGCCCCGCGCCGCCTGAGCCGGTCCCGCTCGACCTGCTCGCCCTGCGTCCGGGATCCTGGGTCGCCGACCTGGGGGCGGGATCCGGGCGGATCGCCCACCGGCTCCTGCTCGAGCACCCCGAGGTGAAGGTGCTCGCCATCGAGAGCGACGGCACCCAGCGGGCGCTGCTCCGGCAGAGCTTGGCCTCGATGCCGGCGGCCGCCGGGCGCATCACGGTGTGCCCGCAGCCGTTGCCCGACCTTCGTGCGCCCGCCCCTCTCGACGGAGCCGTGGTGCTGAACTTCCTGGCCTTTCTGCCCTGGGCCGAGCGGCCGAGGCTGTGGGCGGCGCTGCGCGAAGCGATGAATCCTGGCGGGAGGGTTCTCCTGAGCCGGGCGTTCGGGCCGTCATGGGAGACCCGGCCAGAGACGCTTGCGGAGAGTGTGTGCGTCGGTCTGGATGGCTACGAGCGCTTCTTCTCCGCCGAGGCGCTCCCGGACGGGGTCGTTCGGCTGACGCACCGGTACGTGGTCACCCTCGACGGCGTACTCGTCGACGAGTGGACCGAGACGCAGGACGTGCCGAGCGGTGACGAGATCCGGGTCGTCGCGCAGGTCGAAGAGTGCTTCTCGGTCGAGGAGGCCAGCCCCGGCTTCCTCCTCCTCACGGCGGACTGATCCACCTCGCCCGCCGCCCGCATTTCGTGCATCAGTGAACGATCTGCGGAGGCGGGCCGCGGGATTCCGGGAGGCGCGCCGCATTTCGTGCATCAGTGCACGATCTGCGGAGGCGGGCCGCGGGATTCCGGGTAGGCGCGCCATATTTCGTGCACCAGTGAACGAAATGCGGCCGGTCGGGCGGGCCTGGACCGCGAGGGCTGCCGGCCGGTCGGCGGGCGCGTCGCCGGCCCGGCATGATGAGGCGCATGAGCTCTCACACCGGACGCAAGGCCCTGGTCACCGGCGGCGCCAACGGCATCGGCGAGGCGGCGAGCCGGGCGCTCGCGGCCCAGGGTGCGACGGTCGTCGTCGCCGACCGCGACCAGCAGCGCGCCAGCACCGTCGCGGCCGAGATCGGCGGTCAGGTGTGGCCGATCGACCTGCTCGACACCGACGGCCTCGCGGGGCTGCGCCTCGACTTCGACATCCTCGTGAACAACGCCGGCATGCAGGTCGTCGCGCCGATCCAGGACTTCGACGTCGCGGCGTTCCGGCAGATCCAGCGGCTCATGGTCGAGGCGCCGTTCCTGCTCGTGCGCGCGTGCCTGCCCCACATGTACGACCGCGGCTGGGGCCGCGTCGTCAACGTCTCCTCGATCCACGGGCTGGTGGCCTCGCCCTACAAGTCGGCCTACGTCACCGCCAAGCACGCCCTCGAAGGCCTCAGCAAGGCCACGGCGCTCGAGGGCGGCCCGCACGGGGTGACGAGCAACTGCATCAACCCGGCGTACGTCCGCACGGCCTTGGTCGAGGGGCAGATCGACGCCCAGGCGCGGGAGAACGGCATCAGCCGCGAGCAGGTCGTCGGCGACGTCATGCTCGCCAAGTCGGCGATCAAGCGGCTCATCGAGCCGGCCGAGGTGGGCGCGCTGATCGCCTACCTCGCCAGCGACGAGGCCTCGATGATCACCGGTTCGTCGTACGCCATCGACGGCGGCTGGACCGCCGGCTGACCGACCCGCCGGCTGACCGATCAGCCGGCCGACCGGTCGGCCGGCTGACCGACCCGCCGGCCGAGATCGCTAGCGCCGCATGACCTTTCGCGACAACGCGTTGCCGGAGAACTGCGCGAGCTGCACCAGCACGATGATCACCACGACCGCCACCCCGGTGACGACCCAGTTGAACCGCTGATAGCCGTACGTGATCGCGAACTGCCCGAGTCCGCCGCCACCGATGGCCCCGGCGATCGCGGTCATGTCGACCACGGCCACGAGCGCGAAGGTGTAACCGAGCACCAGCGGCCCGAGCGCCTCGGGCACCAGCACGGTGCGGATGATCCGCCAGGGCGAGGCGCCCATCGCCTGCGCCGCCTCGATCACGCCGGGGTCGACGGCCACGAGGTTCTGCTCGACGATGCGCGAGATCCCGAACGTCGCGGCCAGCGCCAGCGGGAACAGCACGGCGCGCGTGCCGACGGTCGTGCCCATCACCTGCAGGGTCAGCGGCCCCACGGCGGTGATGAAGATGATGAACGGGATCGGGCGCACGATGTTGACGATCACGTTGAGCACCGTGTGCAGCCCGCGGTGGGCGAGGATGCCGCCGGGCCGGGTGGTCACGAGCAGCACGCCGAGCGCGAGCCCGAGCGCCCCGCCGACGAGCACAGTCACGCCGACCATCAGCAGCGTCTGCAGCAGGGACTCCTGCAGCAACGGCCCGAGCTGGGCCCAGTCGGTGCTCCCCATCAGGCCGACACCTCCTGCAGCGGTTCGCCCGCCGTACGTCCGTGGTCACCGGCCTCGTCGACCGCACCGATGCCGCGCAGCTCGGCGACCATCCGCTCCACCGCGTCCGGCTCGCCGCGCAGGCTCAGGGTGAACGTCGCGAGCGCCTCCTCCTTCATCGAGGTCACGCCGCCGTGCACGATCTCCAGCTCGACGCCCTGCTCGCTGGCGCGGCCGAGCACCGCGCCGAGGCTGCGGCCCGCGGCCACGGTGACGGTGACGATGCGCCCCCGGTGCCGCGTGCGCAGCTGCGCGAGGTCGTCGGCGTCGGGCACCGCGTCGAGCGTGGCGCCGACGAGGCGCCGGGTGGCCCCGGCCGTCGGGTTCGCGAAGATGTCGCGCACCGGGCCGAGCTCGGCCAGGCGCCCCGACTCCAGCACCGCCACCCGGTCGGCCAGGCTGCGCACGACCTCCATCTCGTGGGTGATCACGACGATGGTGATGCCGAGCTCCTCGTTGACGCGGCGCAGCAGCGCGAGCACCTCGCGCGTGGTGTCCGGGTCGAGCGCGCTGGTCGACTCGTCGGCCAGCAGGATCGGCGGGTTGGTGGCGAGCGCCCGGGCGATGCCCACGCGCTGCTTCTGCCCGCCGGACAGCTCCTCCGGGTAGGCCCACGCGCGCTCGGTCAGCCCGACGAAGTGCAGCAGCTCGGTGATCCGCCGATAGATCTGCTCCGGCTTCCACCCGGCGACCTCGAGCGGGTAGGCGACGTTGCCGTACACCGTGCGCGAGCGCAGCAGGTTGAACTGCTGGAACACCATGCCGATGTCGCTGCGCAGCGCGCGGATCTGCTTGGGGCGCAACGAGTTCAGCTGCTGGCCCTGCACGGTGACCGTGCCGCTGGTCGGCAGCTCCAGCCCGTTGATCAGCCGCACGAGCGTGCTCTTGCCGGCACCGGAGAAGCCGATGACGGCGAACACCTCACCCCGGCGTACGTCCAGGGTCACCTCGTCCAGCGCCGTCACCTGCGACCCGCCCCGCGAGAAGGTCTTGCCGACCCGGTCGAGGCTGATGATCGACTCGCTCATGACCCCGCCACGTCCTTCTCGAGCCGGGTCAGGATGCTGCCGAGCTGGTCGGCGGGGCGGTCGACGACGACCGACGTGCCCTTGGACTGCCGCTTCACCGCGGCGACGACCTCGGGGGAGTGGTAGAGCTGGGCGATCTTGCGGTAAGTCGGGTCGTCCTTGTCCTCGGCGCGGGCGACGACGACGTTGATGTAGGGCTCGGCCGCCTTGCTCTTCGGGTCGTCCTGGAACAGCGCCGACTTGGGGTCGAGGTTGCCGTCGAGCGCGAAGTTGTTGTTGACGACCGCGCCGTCGACCGACGGCAGCGACGCGACGGTCTGCGCGGCGTCGACCGGCTGCACCGTGACCTTCGAGGCGGCACGGTCGATGTCGGCCGGGGTCGACAGCGCGTTGCCGCCGCCCTTGAGCCTCAGCAGCCCCGCCTGCTGCAGCACGAGCAGCGCCCGCGCCTGGTTGGTGGGGTCGTTGGGGATGGCGATCTTGCCGCCCTGCGGGATCTGGTTCAGCGCCGTGTGCTTCTTGGAGTACAGCGGCAGCGGCACGACCTGGGTCGACCCGATCGGGGTGAGGTCCTGGTTGTCGTTGCTGTTGTAGCTCGCGAGGAACTGCAGGTGCTGGAACAGGTTGAGGTCGGTCTGCCCCTGCGCCAGCGCGGGGTTGGGCTGGGTGTAGTCGGAGAACGACACGAGCTTGATCTCGATGCCGTTCTCGCGGGCCAGCCGCTGCAGCGGCGGCCACCACTCCGCACTCGCCTCGGTGGTGCCGATGGTGACCTCGCGCGGCTCGTCGGCCGAGGCGCTGCCGCCGTCGTCCGCGGTCGCGCGGCCCAGGCCGAACCCGGCCGCCAGCGCGACGACGAGGCCGCCGGCGGTGATCGCCGTGCGCACACCCCGCCCGCGCGACCCGGGGTACGGCGGCAGCGGCGGGATCTGGCCCGTCGCGTCCGCGCCGGAAGAGGGGAAGACATGTCGGACGCACTCCTCGAGAAACTGCACGCCAGGATCACTGGCGCGCGAATGTGCTTGTCCGACAGGGCTGTCGGACCGGGTCTCACCTGGAGCACCCCGCCACATCCGTGAGGGTTGCCGCCCAGCCAGCCAGGGCTTGTCGCTGGGTCTCTCGACCGCCGTCCACGTTATGCATCGCATAAGGAGAGGTCAAAACGAGCGGGGGTGACCTCCCTCACCGACCGGCAGCGGATCGTTAGGCTCTGGTCCCGTGAAGGGTCCTCTCGTCGGCTATCTCGTCGTCGTCGCCGTCGCGCTCGCCGGAGTGCTGCTGTTCGGTGCGGCGATGCTGATGCGTCGGCTCCTGGCGCCGGTGTCGCAGACGCCCGCCCGGCTGACGACGTACGAGTCCGGCGTCGACCCGGTCGGTCAGGGCTGGTCCCAGTCGCAGGTGCGCTATCTCGGATTCGCTTTCCTCTACGTCGTTTTCGCGGTCGACGCGGTCTACCTCTTCCCGTGGGCGACGGTGCTGCGTGACGCCGACCTCGGGGTCGCGAGCCTGGTCGAGATGGGCATCTTCATCGGCGTGCTGGTCGTGGGGCTCGCGCACGCCGCGCGCCGCGGCCTGCTGAGGTGGACCCCGTGACCGTCGACCTGCCCACCCCGCGCGTCGGCCCGCTCCAGGCCGCCGCGCCCAAGCCGATGCGGCTGATCCTCAACTGGGGGCGGCGCTACTCGCTGTGGGTCTTCAACTTCGGACTCGCCTGCTGCGCCATCGAGTTCATCGCCGGCAGCATGGCGCGGCACGACTTCATCCGGCTCGGCGTCATCCCGTTCGCCCCCGGCCCGCGCCAGGCTGACCTGATGGTCGTCTCGGGCACGGTCACCGACAAGATGGCGCCGGCCGTGCGCCGGCTCTACGACCAGATGCCCGAGCCGAAGTACGTCATCTCCTTCGGCGCCTGCTCCAACTCCGGCGGCCCCTACTGGGACTCCTACTGCGTCACCAAGGGCGTCGACCAGCTGATCCCGGTCGACGTCTACGTGCCCGGTTGCCCGCCCCGCCCCGAGGCGCTGCTGCACGGCATCCTCGTGCTGCAGCAGCAGATCGCCGAGGAGCGCCTGACCACCCGGTCGTACGCCGACCGGCGCCGCTTCGCCGGCGCGGTCACCCGCCCGCTCGTGCGCCGGGACCAGCCGGCCGAGCCGACCGAGCCGCCGCAGGGCGACCCGTCATGAGCCTCGACGCCGAGCGGCGGGACTGCCCGCCGCAGGAGTGGTACGCCCTCCACGAGCAGCTGCGCGCCGAGGGCTTCGCGTTCTTCGACTTCCTCACCGCCGTCGACGAGACCGACCGTGACGAGGGCGGTCTCGACGTCGTGAGCCACCTCTACGACGTCACGCCCGGCGCGCTGCGGTCGGTCCTGGTGCGCACCCGCGTGCCGGAGACCGAGCCGCTGCGCAGCCTCACGACGCTGTGGCGCGGCGCCGCCTGGCACGAGCGCGAGACGCACGAGATGTTCGGCCTGGAGTTCACCGACTTCGACGACGGCAGCCGGCTCGGCATCCGCCCGCTGCTGCTCCCCGAGGGCTTCGAGGGGCGGCCGCTGCGCAAGGACTTCGTGCTCGCCGCGCGCGTCTCCAAGCCGTGGCCGGGCGCGAAAGACCCTGGGGAGTCGGGCGATTCGCCCGCGCCCCGCCGCGGCCGCCGCAAGAACCTGCCGCCCGGCGTGCCCGACACCTCGTGGGGGCCGCGGTGATGGAGATGACCTGGCTCGAGGCCGGCGTGCGCGCCGCGCTCGTGCTCGTGGCCTTCCTGGTGCTGCCGTTGCTCGTCGGCCAGACCGAGCACAAGGTGATGGCCCACATGCAGGGCCGCCTCGGCCCGATGCACGCCGGCGGGTTCCACGGCTGGGCCCAGCTGATCGCCGACGGCGTGAAGTTCACGCAGAAGGAGGACATCGTCCCGGCGGCCGCCGACCGATGGGTCTTCCGGGCCGCGCCCGCGGTGGCGCTGGTGGCGTACCTCCTCGCGATGGCCGTCGTGCCGTTCTCGCCGACCCTGGTCGGCGCCGACGTGCCCGCGAGCCTGCTGGTGCTGCTGGCCGTCTCGGGCGTCGGCGCCCTCGGCACGCTGATGGCCGGCTGGGGCTCGGGCAACAAGTACGCCCTCGTCGGCGCGATGCGCTCGGCCGCCCAGCTCGTCAGCTACGAGCTGCCGCTGATCCTGGCCTGCGCCTCGTTCGCCCTCGCCGGCGGCACCCTCTCGCTCACCGGAATCGCGCACGCGTGGACGCCGTGGTGGCTGCTGTGGCAGGCACCGGCGGCCCTGGTGCTGCTGGTGGCGGCGACCGCCGAGCTGCAGCGCCCGCCGTTCGACATGCCCATCGCCGACTCCGAGGTCGTGATGGGCCCCTACACCGAGTTCACCGGGCTGCGCTTCGCGTTCTTCCTGCTCGCCGAGTACGCCGGGATCGTCGTGATGTCGCTGCTGGTCGCCGTGGTCTACCTCGGCGGCTGGACGGGCCCGTTCGACGGCGCGCTCGGCTGGCTGTGGACGCTGCTCAAGGGGTTCGCGGTCGCGCTGCTCATCATCTGGATGCGCGTGTCGTGGCCGCGGCTGCGCGAGGACCAGCTGCAGCGACTCGCCTGGTTGGGCCTGGTGCCGCTGGCCCTGGTGCAGCTGGCGATCACCGGCGTCGGCGTCGTCCTCACCGCGTGATGTCCGTTCTCGGAGCGGCTGCTAGGTCACGTCCCTCCTGGCCGGTAGCGTGCGAGCGTTCCCGAAGGAGCCACCTCGGACGGATCACGTGATGCCTGGGCCCAGCAACCGACGCAGCCTCGTCCCGGGCCTCGTCAAGGGCATGGCCACCACCGCCCGGACGATGGCCCGACCTGCGCACACCCACCAGTACCCCGAGCGCCAGCCCGACCTGGCGCCGCGCACCCGCGGCGTCATCGCGCTGCTCGCCGAGAACTGCACCTCGTGCATGCTCTGCGCGCGCGAGTGCCCCGACTGGTGCATCTACATCGACTCGCACAAGGAGACGATCCCCGCCGGCCCCGAGGGCGGGCGCGACCGCCAGCAGAACGTCCTGGACCGGTTCGCGATCGACTTCAGCCTGTGCATGTACTGCGGGATCTGCATCGAGGTCTGCCCGTTCGACGCGCTGTTCTGGAGCCCGCACTTCGAGTACGCCGAGCACGACATCCGCGACCTGCTGCACGAGAAGGAGCAGCTGGAGGAGTGGATGCCCACCGTGCCGCCGCCCCCGCCGCTCGACCCCGGCGCGGCCGAGCCCACCGAGGCCCTCGCCGCCCGCAAGCCGGCGCGCGGCCCCCGCGTCATCCGTACGTCCGCCTCGCCCGAGGACCCGAAGGCCGGCGACGCCAAGACCGGCGAGGCCAAGACCGACCCGACGTCCGACGACCACAGGGCCGGCGACGCATGACGACGCACGACGTCTTCTTCGTGCTCGCCGGGTTGGTCACCGCTGGCGCTGCCGTGCGCGCCGTCACCACCAAGCAGCTGCTGCACGCCGCGCTGTGGCTCGTGGTGAGCCTGGGCGCGCTGAGCGGCTGCTACCTCGTGCTCGGCGCCGAGCTCGTGGCGCTGGTGCAGCTGATCGTCTACGTCGGGGCGATCGTCGTGCTGGTGATCTTCGCGCTCATGCTCACCCGCGCCCCCACCGGCCCGACCACCGCCCACGACACCAGCCCGCTGACCCGCCTCGCCGGCCTGGTCGTCGCCGCGGGCACCGGCGGTCTGGTCGCGGCGGTCCTGATCAGTGCGTACGCCGGCCGCGCCGACGTGCGCTCGCCCGGCACCGAGGCGCTCGCGACCCGGCTCTTCGGCACCTGGGTGTGGCCGTTCGAGCTGTTGTCGCTGCTGCTGCTCGTCGGGCTCGTGGCCGCGCTCGCGATGTCGCGGCTGCAGGTCGCCGCCACCCCCGAGGAGCTCGCGGGGGAGGAGCGGTGATCCACCTGCAGCTGCCGCTCGTGCTGGTCGGCGTCCTGGTCGCCACGGGGGTCTACGGCATCGTCGCGCGCCGCAACGCGGTGCTCATGCTCATCGGCGTCGAGCTGCTGCTCGCCGCAGCCGGCCTGCTGCTGGTCACCATGGGCGCCGCCCGGCCCGACCCGCTGGTCGCCGGCCAGACGCTCACGATCTTCCTCATCACCATCGCCGCCGCCGAGATCGCCGTCGCCCTGGCGGCCGTCGTCGCGGTCTACCGCGCGCGCGGCGACGTCGACCTGACCCGACGCGGCGAGGACGACGCGTGAACCTCGCCGTCGCCGGGCCGCTCCAGCCGAGCCACCTGGCCGTCCTCGCGCCGGCCGTGGGCGGTCTGCTGACCCTGCCGCTCGTGCGCCGCAGCGGCCGCGCCACCGCGGTGATCGCGCTGCTCGCCGCGCTCGTCGGGATGGCCGCGGCCGGGGTGCTGCTCGCCCAGCAGGTCACCGGCGTCGCCGTCACCGGGCCGCAGACCATCGGGTCGCTGCCGGTCGGACCCGCCCTCGACGTCCCGCTCCGGCTGCAGGTCAACCGGTGGAACGTGCTGGTCGCGGCGGCCGTCGCGGTCGTCTCGTTCGCGGTGCAGGCGTTCGCCCGGTGGTACCTGTGGACCGACCCGCGCTACCGCCAGTTCGCCGCGACCGTGGGCATCTTCACCGCCGGCATGCAGCTTGTCGTGCTGTCCGGCGACCTGCTGCTCACCCTCGTCGGCTGGGAGCTGATGGGCTGGTGCTCCTACCTGCTCATCGGCCACGACTCCGCCCGCGAGAAGGCGAGGCGGGCGGCGTACAAGTCGTTCCTGGTCACCCGGCTCGCCGACGCGCCGCTGGTGCTCGGGTTCGCGCTGCTGGCCACCAGCGCCGGCACCACGTCGATCCCCGCGGTGGTCGCCTGGTTCACCGAACCCCCGCTGGCCGGCGCGCAGACGGTGCTCACCGTCGCGATGCTCGGCGTCGTGTGCGGCGTGCTCGGCAAGAGCGCCCAGCTGCCCTTCCAGGACTGGCTGCCCGACGCGATGGAGGGTCCGACCCCCGCCTCGGCGCTCATCCACGCCGCGACGATGGTCGCCGCGGGCACCGTCGTGCTCGCCCACCTGCTGCCGCTGCTGCACGCCGCCCCGGTCGCCCGCAACGTGCTGCTCGTGCTGGCCGGCGCCACCGCCGTGCTCGCCGCGGCCCTGGCGTTCTTCCAGGACGACCTCAAGCGGCTGCTCGCCTGGTCGACCGTCAGCCAGGTGGGTCTGATGCTCGTCGCGCTGACCGTCGTGCCGAGCACCGCCGGCCCCGACCTGGCGATCATGCACCTGGTCAGCCACGCCGCGTTCAAGGCGTTGCTGTTCCTCATGATCGGCTGGCTCACCGTGCTCGTCGGCGGCACCGTCGTGCAGCGCATGTCCGGCGGCATCCGCCGATACCCGCAGACCCGCACCCTCCTCGCGATCGGGCTGCTCGCGCTCGCGGGCGTGCCCCCGACCGTCGGCTTCGTCAGCAAGGACCTGATCCTCGACGAGGCGGCCAAGCACGCCGCCGACGGCGCCCGCTCGGCGGCCCTCGGGTTCGCGGTCGTCGCGCTGACCACGGTCCTGACGGCGGCGTACGCCATGCGCGCCTGGCTCGTCGTCCAGCACCGCACGGTCTTCGAGCGGCGCTCGCTCGACACCAGCGTCGAGGACAGCCGGGTGGTCGCCGACGTCGGCATCGTCGAGCTGCTGCGCGACGCGCCGCAGGTCGACGAGTTCGGGCACGAGGCCGAACCCGCGGTCGAGTCCGACCCGCTCGAGGACGAGCCCGAGCCCACCGCCCTCGGCCGGCTCGGGCTGGTCGCGCTCGGCGCCGCGAGCCTGCTCGGCGGCGCGCTGGTGGTCACGCCGCTGCTGGACATCGAGTGGCAGCAGCCCAACTGGCTGCTCGTCGCCGCGGCGCTGCTGCTCATGCTCGCCGCCGCGCTGCTGGTGCGGGTGATGTCGTTGCGCACGCGCTACGGCGACGCCGCCGAGCACACCCCGCTGCGGTGGCGCTCGGCCGCGAGCCGGGGCCTCGGCGTCGACGGCCTCTACGTCGCGCTCGTCGCCCGGCCGGTGCTGGCGCTGGCGCGCCTCGTCGCGGCCGGTGAGCGGCAGCTCGACACGGGCGTGAGCGGACTGTCCTCTGCCGCAAGGAGACTCGGCGACTCCGGGGAGAGCCTGCACCGGCGTACGCCCTCGTCCGGGTTGGTCGCGATCCTCGCCGGAGCCCTGCTCGTCGCGCTCCTGGGGGTGGCGCTGTGGTGATCGCCATGGTGGCGGCCGTGCTCGTGCCGCTCGTGGTCGGCGGTGCGCTGGTGTGCTCCGATCGGATGCCGCGCCCGGTGGGGCAGCGCACCGCGTCGGCCGTCGCGCTCGCGGCGGCGGTGGCCTCGGCCGCGTGCGTCGGCGTGACGCTGGTCGACCGGCCGGTGCTGGACCGCCCGTGGGTCACCGCGGTCGGGATGCGGCTGCACCTCGGCGTCGACGGCATCAGCGCGCCGCTGCTCGCGCTCACCGCGGTGATCGGCGTGCTCGTGGTGCTCTACGGCATCGTGCGCCCACCGCAGGCCCGCTACGGCACCTACCTCGGGTGCCTGCTCGTCGTCGTCGGCGCCGCGCTGCTCACCTTCCTCGCGCGCGACGCCGTGCTGTTCTTCCTCGCGTTCGAGATCGTGCTCGTCCCGATGTGGTTGCTCATCAAGGGTTTCGGCGATCCGGCGACGCTCGACGCGGCCGCGGCGCGGTTCGTGCTCTACACCGTGCTGGGGTCGACGCTGATGCTCGTCGGCATCCTCGCGCTGACCTTCGCGGCCGGCACCGCCGACCTCACCGAGCTCGCCCGCACCCGCGGCTCCGCGCTCGGCACGACCCAGCAGACGATCGTCGCGGCGCTGCTGCTCGTCGGCCTCGGCATCAAGGTGCCGCTCTTCCCGTTCCACTCCTGGCTTCCGGCCGCCCACACCGCCGCGCCGACGACCGGGTCGGTGCTGCTCGCCGCCGTGCTGCTCAAGATGGGCACGTACGGCGTGGTCCGGCTGGCCGTCGGCGCCGTGCCCGACGGGTTCGCCCGGCTCGCGCCGGTGGTGGGGGTGCTCGCGGTGGTCGGGATCCTCTGGGGCGGGCTGGTCTGCCTCGTCGAGCGCTCGCTGAAGCGGCTGATCGCCTGGTCGTCGGTCGCCCACATGGGATTCGTGATGCTCGCGCTCGCCGCGGGCGGCACCCTCGGGGTGCAGGCCGCGCTGCTGGGCAACATCGCCCACGGGGTGGTCTCGGCGCTGCTGTTCTTCGTCGTCGGCGGGCTCAAGGACCGCTGGCACGGTGACGACCTCGACACCGCCCGCGAGGGGCTGCGCGACGTGCGTCCGCGGCTCGGGCTCGCACTCGTCGTCGGGATGGCCGGGTCGCTGGCGCTGCCCGGGCTCGCGACCTTCTGGGGCGAGGTGCTGACGATCCTCGCCGCCTGGGACCCCGCGCCCGGCCGGCCCGAGACGCTGTTCGGGTGGCTCGCGGTGCTCGCGGCGCTCGGCGGCGTCCTGGCCGCGGCGTACGCGCTGCGGGTGCTGCGCATCGTCTGGGCCGGCGGCGGCGCGACCGGGGCCGCAGCGGGCGACCCGCGCAGCGACGCCGACGAGACGGTCGTCGCCGAGTCGCTCGACGCCGGCGGCGCCGAGTGGGTCGTGCTCTCGGTGCTCGTGGTCGCCGTCCTGGCCGTGGGCGTCCTGCCCTCCGTCCTGCTCGCGATCAGCGAGCCCGACGTGCTGCGGATGCTCGGGGAGGTGGCCCGGTGAGCGTCACGCTCGACTACGCCGCGCTCGCCCCGGTGCTGGTCCCGGCGCTGGGTGCGCTGCTCGTGCTCGTCGTGGATGTCGTACGTCCTCGGCTGGGTGCCGCGCACTGGGCGCTCGCCGCGGTCGTGCTCTTCGCGGGCGCCGCGACCGCCGTGCCCGGGCTGCTTCCCGGCGCCGCCGAGCGGCGCACGATGTGCCTGTCCGACACCAGCTGCCTCTACGTCGTCGACCGGCTGGGCGCGGTCATCCAGGTCAGCGCGCTGGTCTCGGCCGGCGTCATCGCGCTGCTCGCCCTGCCGGTCCCGGCGCCGCGCGAGCGCGCACCCGTGTCGGTCGCGATGCTGCTCGCCTCGACCGCCGGCGCCACCGGGGTCGCCGCCGCGCGCGACCTCGGGTCGTGGCTGGTGCTGCTGGAGCTCGCCACCCTGCCGACCATCGCGCTGGTCGCCCTGCGGGCCCGGCGCTCTGCCCTCGACGGGGCGCTGACCCTGCTGGTCACCTCGCTGGTGTCGTTCGCGCTGCTCGCGATGGGCGCGGCGCTGTGGTTCGCGGCCACCGGGTCGCCGCTGCTCGATGGCGACGCGGTGCTGCGCGCGGCCGGCGAGCCGGAGACCCGGCGGGTGCTCGCGCTCGCCGTCGTCGTGCTCGTCGCCGGGCTCGGCTTCAAGCTGTCGCTGGTGCCGTTCCACGCGTGGACGCCCGAGGCGTACGCCGGGGCGTCGGTGCCCGTCGGCGGCTTCCTCGCGACCACGTCCAAGCTGGCCGCGCTCGGGGCGCTGCTCGCGGTGCTGCGCGGCGTGACCGCGCTCGGCGAGGGCGCGCTGGTGGCCGTCGGGATCGTCGCGGCGATCACGATGACCGTCGGCAACGTGCTGGCGCTGCGCGAGCGCTCGACGCTGCGGCTGCTGGCCTGGTCGACCGTCGCGCAGGCCGGCTGGGTGGTGCTGCCGCTCGCGACCGTCGCGCCGGGCGCGGTCAAGGCCGCCACCGGATATCTGTTCGTCACGAGCATCGCGACCCTGGTGGTGTTCGCCGGGGTCACCCTCGTCGCCCACGCCGAGGGCCGCGGCCGCATCCGCGACCTGACGACGCTGCGCGGGCTGTTCCGCCGCCGCCCGGTCGCCGCGCTCGCGATCTCGCTGGGGCTGCTGACGCTCGCGGGTCTGCCGCCCGCCGTGCTCGGGCTGGTGGCGAAGGTGCTGGCGCTGCGGCCGGTGGTGGTCGGCGAGCTGTGGTGGCTGGCCGTGGTCGCCGCGCTGAACGCCATGCTCGGCGTAGCGGTCTACCTGCGGGTGGTGCTCGCGATGGCCGGCCGCTCCGACCCCGACGCCGTCCACGACCGCCCGCACCCGCTGCACCTGGCCGTGGTCGCCGTGAGCCTCGTCGCGCTCGCGGTGATCAGCCTGGCCCCCAGCTGCCGCTGGGCCTGCTCGACTGACCCGCGCCGGACGTACGGCACCGCCCGGCCCTGCGAGCCCGGCGCACGGTTGGGCGGTGCTCCGCGGGAGGGTGCGCCCTGGCGCACGGTTGGGCGGGGGTCCGCGAGGGCGTACGTCTGTGCACGGTTCGGCGGTGCTCCGCCGGGGGTGCGCCCTGGCGCACGGTTCGGCGGTGGTC
Organism: Barrientosiimonas endolithica; assembly: GCF_030296655.1. Lineage (NCBI taxonomy): Bacteria > Bacillati > Actinomycetota > Actinomycetes > Micrococcales > Dermacoccaceae > Barrientosiimonas > Barrientosiimonas endolithica. The sequence continues at coordinate 532,164 of NZ_AP027735.1, forward strand.
CGCGAGGGCGTACGCCGTCCGCGAGGCCGGGAACAACGTGGGGCTCCCGGCTCGTTCACGGGGCATGCACAACCATTTCAACGGCCTGAAGACCGCTGCCCTGTTCGGGGCGATCTTCGCCGTGCTGCTCGGCGTCGGCGCCGTGATCGGCGGCGCGAGGTATCTGTGGATCTTCGCGCTGGTCGGTGTCGCCATGACGGCGTACGGCTACTGGAACAGCGACAAGATCGCCATCAAGGCGATGCGTGCGCAGCCGGTGAGCGAGGCGCAGGCGCCGGAGATGTACCGCATCGTGCGCGAGCTGTCGACCAAGGCCGGCAAGCCGATGCCGCGGCTGTACATCTCGCCGACGTCGGCGCCGAACGCCTTTGCGACGGGCCGCAACCCGCAGAACGCCGCCGTGTGCTGCACCGCCGGCATCCTGGAGCTGCTCGACGAGCGGGAGCTGCGCGGGGTGCTCGGCCACGAGCTGATGCACGTCTACAACCGCGACATCCTGACCTCCTCGGTCGCCGCGGCGATCGCCGGCGTCATCACCTCGATCGCGCAGATGCTGATGTTCCTGCCGATGCTCGGCGGTGGCGGCAACAGCGACGACCGCCCCAACCCGCTCGCGCTGATCGCGATGGCGCTGCTCGCGCCGTTCGCCGCGATGCTCATCCAGATGTCGATCAGCCGCACCCGCGAGTACGACGCCGACGAGGACGGCGCGAAGCTCACCGGCGACCCGCTCGCCCTGGCGTCGGCGCTGCGCAAGCTCGAGCAGGGCGTCGCCGCGCGGCCGCTCGCGCCGGAGCCGCAGGTGGTCAACGCCTCGCACATGATGATCGCCAACCCGTTCCGCGCCCAGGACGTCTCCAAGCTGTTCTCCACCCACCCGCCGACCGCCGAACGCGTCGCGCGGCTGCAGGGCATGGCGGGCTACCGCGGCTGACCCGGGTGGCAGCATGAGCGTGTGTCCTCGCTCACCATCGCTGAAGCCCGTGGCCGTGCCGACCTGATCGGCGTCGCCGGATACACCGTCCACCTCGACCTCGACCAGGGCGACGAGACGTTCGCATCGCGCGCCGAGATCCGTTTCACCGCAAGCAGACCCGGCGCCAGCACGTTCCTCGACGTCGACGCGCGCGAGGTCTCCTCGATCACCCTCAACGGGCGCTCGATCGACCCCGCGACCGTCGCCGACCGGCGCGTGGAGCTGCCCGGCCTGCAGGCCGACAACACCGTCGTCGTCGAGGCGACGATGGCGTACAGCAGGTCGGGGAGGGCCTGCACCGCGCGGTCGACCCGGCCGACGGCGAGGCCTATGTCTACGGCATGAGCTTCCTCGACGCCGCGCCGTCGATCTTCGCCTGCTTCGACCAGCCCGACCTCAAGGCGCCGTACGACGTCACCGTCCACGCGCCGCAGGGCTGGACCGTCTTCGGCAACGGCGCGACCGAGCAGACCGGGCCGCAGGACTTCCGGCTCGCGACCACCAAGCCGCTGGCGACGTACTTCGTGACGGTGTGCGCCGGGCCCTGGGCCACGCTGCGCGACGAGCACGACGGGATCCCGCTGTCGATCAGCGCCCGGGCCAGCCAGCGCGACCTGCTCGAGGCGCAGGCGCCGCAGATGTTCGAGGTCACCAAGCAGTCGTTCGACCACTACCACCGGCTGTTCGGCGTGCGGTACGACTTCGGCGACTACGACCAGCTGTTCGTGCCCGAGTTCAACGCCGGGGCGATGGAGAACCCCGGCTGCGTCGTGCACTCCGACAGCATGATCTTCCGCGGCGGCATCAGCCGCGCGCAGCTGCTCGGCCGGTCCAACACCATCGCGCACGAGATGGCGCACATGTGGTTCGGCGACATGGTCACGATGACCTGGTGGGACGACCTGTGGCTCAACGAGTCGTTCGCCGAGTACATGTCGCACCGCTGCCTGGCCGAGTCCACCGAGTTCACCGAGGCGTTCGTCGACTTCGGCGCCAGCCGTAAGGCGTGGGGCTATCGCGCCGACCGGGCCCCCTCGACCCACCCCGTCGCCGGCGCGCCCGCGCCCGACGCCCACTCCGCGCTGCAGAACTTCGACGGCATCTCCTACGCCAAGGGCGCCTCGGTGCTGCGCCAGCTCATCGCCCACATCGGCGACGACGCGTTCGTCGTCGGGGTGCGTGACCACATCGAGCGCCACCTGTACGCCAACGCGGGCCTGGCCGACTTCATGTCGGCGATGGAGCGGGCCAGCGGCCGCGACCTGACCGCCTGGCAGCAGGCGTGGCTCGGGACGGCCGGCACCGACGTGGTCGCCGTGCACCTCGAGCGCGACGGCGACCGGGTGACCGGCGCGACCGGGACGCGGCACGCGCCGGTGGAGCGGCCCGCCGACCGGCCGCACACCTTCGACGTGGCCGGATACTCCGGTGGCGATCGGGTGCTGCAGGCCGACCTGACCGCCGAGCGCGACGAGCAGCAGGTGCCCGAGCTGGTGGGGCAGCGCGTGCCGGAGCTGCTGATCCCGAACGCCGCCGACCTCACCTGGGCCGAGGTCCGGCTCGACGACGCGACCCTGGCGGCCCTGCCCGAGCAGCTGGCCGGCGTGCCCGACGGGTCCGCCCGCGCCGTCGCCTGGTGCGCCCTCGACGCCGGCGTGATGACCGGCCGCGTCGACCCCCGTCTGCTGGCGGGCACCATCGCGCGCAGCTGGGGCCGCGAGAGCGACGACGGCATCCGTGCCGGCGTGGCGATGCGCATCGTGCCGCGGCTGCGCGCGTTCCTGCCCGCGGCCGAGGTGCCGGACGCCTACCGCGGCATCGCCGCCGCCGGGCGCGAGCTCTTCGACCGCTCCGCCGACGGGTCGCCCGACCAGCTGGCGGGCGCGCGGCTGGTCGCCGGGGCGAGCGACGACGTGCAGCTGCTCGGTCGGTGGCTCACCGGCGACGGCCTGCCGGAGTCGCTGCGCGACGACACCGAGCTGCGCTGGGCCGTGGCGCGGTCGCTCGCGCGCGTCGACGCCCTCGACGACGCCACGTTGCAGCGGCTCAGCGACGCCGACCGCACCATGCAGGGCGAGCTCGAGGGCATCCGCATCCGGGCGCTGCGGCCCACCGCCGAGGCCAAGGAGCAGGCGTGGGAGAGCCTCGCCCACGACGCCGACCTGTCCAACTACCAGCTCGTGGCGCACGCCGAAGGCCTTTGGGGCTCAGGCGATCCCGAGCTCCTGCGGCCGTACGTCGCGCGCTACTTCGCCGACGTCCCGCCCCTCGCCGAGCGGGTCACCGGCATGGCCCTCGGGCGAGTGGCGACCGCCGCCTTCCCGTGGCCGATGGTCGAGCAGGACACGCTCGACCGTTCGCGAGAGGCGCTGGCGCGCACCGACCTGGCCGACGACGTACGTCGGTCGATCGTGGACCAGTCGTTCCTGCTGGAGTGCGCGCTGCGGGCGCGCACGGCGTTCCCGGGTGGCGACACGCCATGACCGTGCGGTGGAGCGTGCTGGTGCAGCCGCTCGACGAGCCGTGGCCGTGGCTGGCGGAGGAGCCCGACGCCGTGCTGCGCACCGCCTCGGTCGGCAAGTGCCTGCTGCTGTCGGAGGTGGCGCGGCGCTGGGAGCGCGGAGACATCGACCCGGCGGCCCGGATCGCTTGGCGCAGCGAGGATTTCGTACGCGACTCGGGGTTGTGGCACGTGCTCGACCAGCGCGACCTCAGCGTGCTCGACGCCTGCCGGCTGGTGGGGGCGGTGAGCGACAACCTCGCGACCAACGCGCTGCTGCGCGAGGTCGGCGTCGCGCCCTGGCCGCGCTCGCGGCGCGCTACGCCCTGGCCCCGATGGCGCTGCTCGACCGGGTGCGCGACGACCGCGACCCCGCGCAGCCGGGGGTCGCCGACACGCTCTCGCGCGGCTCGGCCCGCGCCCTCGTGCGCTGGCTGCGGCTCACGCACGAGGGCGAGCTGCCCCGGCTGCCGCTGGAGTGGCTGGCCCTCGGCACCGACCTGTCGATGGTGGCCGGGGCGTTCGGGCTCGACCCGCTCGCGCACGCCGAGCCCGACCGCGGCCTGCTGCTGGTCAACAAGACCGGCACCGACGCCACCGTGCGCGCCGACATCGGGCTCGTGACCAAGCACGGCCGCACGGTGGCGTACGCCGTCGTCGCCGGATGGGAGCCCGGCGCCGACCCGCGTGACGACGTGCTCAGCCGGATGCGCGCCATCGGCGGCGCGATCCGCGACCGGTTGGGGTGAGGCGCCTCAGGGGACGACGACCGACAACGTCTCGGCGACGCAGGCGGGCTTGTCGGCGCCCTCGAGCTCGATGGTCACCTTGGTGGTGACGGTGAACCCCATCGAGGACGGCTCGACCGACACCAGCTCGACGCCGGCGCGCACGCGCGAGCCGACCGGCACAGGCGTCGGGAAGCGAACCTTGTTGGAGCCGTAGTTGACTCCCATCTTCACGCCCTCGACCTGATAGATCTGCCAGACCAGCATCGGGACGAGCGACAGCGTGAGGTAGCCGTGGGCGATGGTGCCGCCGAACGGGCCGTCCTTGGCCTTCTCGACGTCGACGTGGATCCACTGGTGGTCGCCGGTCGCCTCGGCGAACTGGTCGACCGCCTCCTGGGTGACCTGGTGCCAGTCGCTGTAGCCGAGGTGCTCGCCGACGACCTGCTGCAGCTCCTCGATGCCGTTGAACGTGCGCATGGTCATCAGTCCTTCGGCCCGCCGGCGACGTAGACCACCTGGCCGGACACGAACCCGGCGTCCTCGCTGGCGAAGAACGCCGCCATCGCGGCGATGTCCTCGGGGCGGCCGACTCGCTGCACGGGGATCTGCTGGGCCGCGGCCTGCTGGAAGGCCTCGAAGTCCATCCCGACGCGCTCGGCGGTGGCGGCGGTCATGTCGGTGACGATGAAGCCCGGGGCGATCGCGTTGGCGGTGACGCCGAACTTGCCGAGCTCGATCGCGAGCGTCTTGGTGAAGCCCTGCATGCCGGCCTTGGCCGCCGAGTAGTTCGCCTGGCCGCGGTTGCCCAGCGCCGAGGTGCTGGACAGGTTGACGACGCGGCCCCACTTGGCCTCGGTCATGTACTTCTGCGCCGCGCGGGTCATCAGGAACGCCCCGCGCAGGTGCACGCCGAGCACCGAGTCCCAGTCGTCGGTGGTCATCTTGAACAGCATGTTGTCGCGGATGATGCCGGCGTTGTTGACCAGCACCGTCGGGGCGCCGAGCTCGGTCGCGACCCGCTCGACGGCGGTGGCGACGGCCTCCTCGTCGGCCACGTCGCAGCCGACGCCGATCGCCTTGCCGCCGGCCGCGGTGATCTCGTCGGCCACCTGCTGGCAGGCGGCCTCGTCGAGGTCGAGCACCGCGACGTTCATGCCGTCGGCGGCGAAGCGCTTGGCCACGGCCGCGCCGATGCCGCGGGCGGCGCCGGTGACGATGGCAGTGCGTGTGGTCTCGGACATCCTTGCTGCTCCTAGGGATTCGCGGGTTCTGCTTCGGGTGTGGAGGTCTCGATACGGACTCGCCTAGCGGCTCGCCCTACTCGACCAGCTTGTGGGTGGTCTGGTCGACACGCTGCTGCAGGCGCTGCATCCCGCGCAACCACTTGTCGGTCTGCGCGCCGCGGAAGGCGAAGTAGTCCTTGACCTCCGGGTGCGGCAGGACGAGGAACTCCTCGGCCTCGACGGTGCGCACCAGCGCCTCGGCGACGTCGGCCGGCTGCAGCGCCCCGTCGTGCCCGATCACGTCGGCGAGCTCGCCGTCGCCCGGGCCGGGATACATGTCGGTGAGCACGCCCTGCGGGCAGATCGCGTGCACGGCGATCCCGCGATGGCCGTACGTCGCCGCCAGCCACTCCGCGAACGCCTCGGCGCCGTGCTTGGTGACGGCGTACGTCGGTTGGCCGAGGATCGTCAGCAGCCCGGCGGCCGAGGCGGTCACCACGAAGCGGCCGGACCCGCGCTCGAGCCAGCGGGGGACCAGAAGCTCGGCGGCGCGCACGTGCGCCATCACGTTGACCTGCCAGGAGTCGGCCCAGTCCTGCTCGGACGAGCCGGCCAGCCCCTCGCCGCGCGCGATGCCGGCGTTGCCGACCCACACGTCGATCTCGCCGAGGTGGTCGGTCGCGGCGTCGACGAGCGCGCGCACGCCCTCGGGCGAGGCGGCGTCTCCGGCCACCGGGTGCGCGCCCAGCCGGTCGGCGACCTGCTGCAGCGGCTCGGCCAGCACGTCGGCGACGACGAGGCGGGCGCCCTCGGCCTGCAGCCGCTCGGCGATCGCCGCCCCGATGCCGCGCGCGGCACCCGTGACGACGACCCCGGCGCCCCGCCAGTCCTGCATGCTCAGACGCCGCCGCGCAGCGTGATGCCGCCGTCGACCACCAGGGTCTGGCCGGTCGTCCAGGCCGCGTCGTCGCTCGCGAGGTAGGCGACGGCGGCGCCGATGTCCTCGGGCTCGCCCAGGCGCTTCAGCGGGTAGGGCTCGGAGACCTCTTCCTCCTTGCCCTCGTAGAGGGCCTCGGCGAAGCGGGTCTTGACCACGGCCGGCGCGACGGCGTTGACCCGGACGGTGGGTCCGAGCTCCATCGCGAGCTCCTCGGTGAGGTGGATGACGGCAGCCTTCGACACGCCGTACATCGCGATGCCGGGGGCGGGGCGCAGCCCCGCGATCGAGGCGACGTTGACGATCGAGCCGCCCCGCTCCTTCATCGACGCGGCGTACGCCTTCTTGACCCACTCGAGCGCGGCGATCACGTTGACCTCGAAGATCTTTCGCGACACCTCGACGTCGACGTCGAGCAGCGGTCCGAAGGCCGGGTTGATGCCGGTGTTGTTGACGAGCACGTCGAGCGAGCCGAACGTGTCGATCGCCGCCTTGATCGCCTCGTCCTGGTGGGCGGCGTCGTCGGCGCGGCCCGCGACGGCCAGCGCGACGTCGGGACCGCCGAGCTCGGCGACGGCGGCGTCGAGCGCCTCCTGCTTGCGCGCGGTGATGACGACCTTGGCGCCCTCGCTGACCAGGCGCTGGGCCACCGCGAGGCCGATGCCGCGGCTCGCTCCGGTGATGATCGCGACCTTGCCGTTCAACCGGTTGCTCACGCGTGCTCCTTCTGCCAGTGGCGGCTGGGAAATGCGACTAAGCGCTTGCTTAGCGTCCCGCATGGGGCCATGCTCGTCAATGGATTGCGGCATGATCCGTGCGGACCGACACGAGATCGCTCGAGGAAGGGGTGTCGATGGCACGCCAGACGCCGGCAGCTCGCCAGTCAGAGCAGGAGGCGCGCGAGCGGCTGGTCGAAGCGGCGCGAATCGCCTTCGGCAGCAACGGTTTCCACGGCACCACCACGCGACACATCGCGGCCGAGGCCGGCATGAGCCCGGCCGCCGTCTATGTCCACCACCCCTCCAAGGAGGCGCTGCTCTTCGCGATCTCGCGCGAGGGCCACCTGGCCTCGCTCGACGCGGTGAGCGACGCCGCCGCCTCCGCGGGCGCGCCGGGGGAGCGGGTGCGCGCGATCGTCCGGGCCTTCGTGCTGCGGCAGGCCGAGCACCACGACACCGCGCGCATCGTGAACTACGAGCTCGGCGCGCTCTCGCCCGAGCACCGTGCCGAGATCGACGTGCTGCGCCGCAAGATCCAGCAGACCCTGGTCGACGCCATCGTCGAGGGCGTCGACGCCGGCGCCTTCCCCGCCGTCGACCCCTCGCTCACCGCCACCGCGATCATGGGCATGTCGATCGACGTGGGCCGGTGGTACCGCGACGAGGGCACCTGGACCCCGCCCCAGGTCGCCGACCACCTGGCCGAGATGGCCGTACGCATGGTGCGCGCCTGACCCGCGCCCCCGTGCCGCTCGGGTCGATATCGACCCGGTCTGCCCGCTTCTCGCCCTCCGAACGTGTCGTTCGGGGTCGGTATCGACCCGATCTGCCCGGCTCAGCGGTAGTTCGTGAACTGCAGCGCCACGTCCAGGTCGGCGCCCTTGAGCAGCCGCTGCACCTCCTGCAGGTCGTCGCGCGACTTCGACGTCACCCGCAGCTCGTCACCCTCGATGCGCGCCTTGACCGACTTGGGGCCCTCGTCGCGGATCAGCTTGGAGATCTTCTTGGCGTTCTCCTGGCTGATGCCGTCCTTGAGCGAGGCGTCGAGGCGATGCTCCTTGCCCGACGGCTTCGGCTCCGGGTCGCCGTCGCCGCCGTAGTCCAGCGACTTCAACGAGACCCCACGCTTGACGAGCTTGGTCTGGAAGACGTCGAGCACCGCGAGGCAGCGCTCCTCGCTGTTGGCCTTCATGACGATCGCCTCGCCGGACCACTCGATCGAGGCGCCCACGCCGCGGAAGTCGTACCGCGTGGAGATCTCCTTGGCCGCCTGGTTCAGCGCGTTGCTGACCTCCTGCTTGTCGGTCTTGCTGACGATGTCGAACGAGCTGTCGGCCACGGGATCCTCCTGGACGATGACGGGTCGGCGGTCTGCGGGAAGTATGCCGGGCGCCGGGCGGGCGCCGATTGGAGCCCGGGGCGGGTTGGTTGCTATTCTCGCAGCGCTTCACGCCAGGTTGCCCGAGTGGCCAAAGGGAGCGGACTGTAAATCCGCCGCGCAAGCTTCCAAGGTTCGAATCCTTGACCTGGCACCAGCGCCGAAGGGCCTGACCGTCGCGGTCGGGCCCTTCGTGCGTCCGGCACCTCCCGGTCGGTCACCATGGACGGCGTGTACGCCACCCTCGCCCGCGGCGCCGACCTCACCGGCGAGATCGAGGTGCGCCGGTCGCGCTTCCGCGCCGTCGTGCGCCGGGTCGGCGACGAGGCCGCGGCCCGCGCGCTGGTCGAGGAGCAGCGCCGGGCCCACCGCGACGCCCGCCACCACTGCAGCGCCTTCGTGCTCGGCCCGCCGCCCAGCACCGAGCGCAGCAACGACGACGGGGAACCCAGCGGCACCGCGGGGGCGCCGATGCTGGAGGTGCTGCGCGGTCACGGCCTGAGCGACGTGTGCGCGGTGGTGGTGCGCTGGTTCGGCGGCACCCTGCTCGGCACGGGCGGGCTGGCCCGCGCCTACGCCGAGGCGGTCGAGACCGCGCTCGCCCACGCCCCGACCGTGCGCCGGGTGCGCCGCGAGCTGGTCACCCTGACCCTGCCGCACGCCGACGCCGGCCGGGTCGAGAGCGAGCTGCGCGCCCGCGACGTGCAGGTGCGCGACACGACCTACGGCGCCGACGGCGTACGCCTGCTGCTGGCACCCGCCGACGTCGCCGCGCTCACCGAGCAGGTGGCCGCCCTGACGGCCGGAGCCGTCGCGCCGGAACCGGCCGGCGCGACCTGGCTCGACCTGCCGCCGGGTCAGGGCGTGTAGACCGCGGCCTCGCCGTAGAGCTGCTGGGTGAAGCCGGAGACGTAGCCCGACTGGTCGCCCGCGCGCAGGTCGTAGGTGAGGAACATGCCGTAGCCCTCGCGCACCGTGCGCTGGGCGAACGACGCGGCCGTGCTGGCCGGGGTCTCCGACAGCTTGACCGCGGCGGGCGACAGCTGCGCCGCACCGAGCCCGGGCACCTGCGGCACGACGTACGTGCCGTAGATCGCGTTGCCGGAACCGGACAGGAACGCCCCGGCCTGCACCCCGTCGTAGACCGTGCGGGTCGTGACCGGGCCGTAGTAGTACAGGTGCAGGAACGCGTCCGGCAGCTCGGCGCGCAGCGCCTCGATGAAGTAGACGAACGAGAAGTCGTTCGGCTGGCCGGTGCCGTTGGCGCCGTAGCCGGCGTACTCGTCGTCGATGTCGACCCCGTCCAGGCCATACGCGCGGACGACGTCGGCCACCTCCCGCGCGAACGCGGCCGCCGCCTCGCGCGAGGGGAAGTTGCACACGCCCGCGCCCTGGTGGTTGCCGAGGATCGACAGCAGCACCTTGGTGCCGCGCTGCTGCAGCGGGCGGATCTGGGTGGCGGCCGCGTCGAGGGTGGCCTGCACCTGGGTGTTGAGGTGCACGTAGGCCTTGGTGCCGTCGTAGTTGATGTTGCCGGCGAAGATCACCGCCACGTCGAAGACGGGGGCGCCGCTGCTCGCCAGGGTGTACCTCCCCGCGTTGGCCAGGGCGTTGTCGTTGACCTCGACGTAGACCAGCGAGGTCGGCCCGGTCTTGCCCTCGACGGCGCGGGCGGCCGGGGCACCGAGCGGCACCAGCGGCAGGGCGAGCCCGGCGGCCGCGGTCTGCAGCATCCGGCGGCGGGTGAGGGGGAGGGGGTCTGGGCAGGCATGCGAACTCCTTCGCGAAGCGCGGTCAGTCCGGGAACTGTACCGGTTTAGCAACGGTCGCAGGGGGTTCCGCGACCCCGCTCCTGCCGCCGCGGGGCCCGGCGCGTGCTCAGTCCTTGTCGACCTCGGTGACGCCCTCGTAGAGCCCGATCTGGTTGCCGTCGGGGTCGACGAACGTCGCGAACCAGCTGGTCTCGCTGATCGGCGTCTTGTCCATGGCCACCTGGCCTCCGCCGGCCTTCACCTTCTCCAGCGTCTCGTCGATCGAGTCCACGACGACGTACGACCGGGGCTGGTCGAACCCGTCGCCGCGCGGGGCGAGCCCGCCCCCGCTGATGCCGTTGGGTGCCTGCCACATGGGGTAGCCCTCGAAGCCGGGGAGCTCGGCGATCTGCCAGCCGAACAGGTCGTGGTAGAACGCCGTCGCCCGCTGCATGTCGGTCACCGGGATGTCGAGGTGGGTGATGTCGCCGTGTGCCATGAGGCCCCCTTCGAGGAGTGCGGTCGCGGGGTCGCGCCCGTCGTTGACGACTCTGCTGCCCGAGCGCGTGCCGCGGCAACCGATTCGGCCAGGACCGGTGCTCTACGGTGCGCAGGTGAGCACCGAGCCCGCGCTGCTGCGCCTTGACCAACCGGCCGGCAGACGCCTGCTGGCCGCCGCCGTGCTGGGGTCGGGCATCGCCTTCCTCGACGGCACCGTGGTCAACGTCGCGCTGCCGCGCATCGGGGGCGAGCTCGACGCCGAGCTCGCCGGGCTGCAGTGGGTGATCAGCGGCTACACGCTGACCCTCGCGTCGCTGATCCTGGTCGGCGGGTCGCTGGGCGATCGCTTCGGCCGCAAGCGCGTATTCGCCTGGGGCATAGCGGGATTCGCGATCACGTCGCTGCTGTGCGCCATCGCCCCGACCATCCACACCCTGGTGGGCGCCCGGCTGCTGCAAGGGGTCGCCGCCGCGCTGCTGACGCCCGGCAGCCTCGCGATGCTGCAGGCCAGCTTCGCCCGCGCCGACCGGATGCGCGCGATCGGCGCGTGGACCGGGATGCTCGGCATCGCGACCGCCGGCGGCCCGGTGCTCGGCGGTTGGCTCGTCGGCATCAGCTGGCGCTGGGCGTTCGCGATCAACCTGCCGCTCGCCGCGATCACCCTGTGGCTGCTGCGCACCGCGCCGGAGTCGCGCGACGAGGAGGCCTCGGGCGAGCTCGACGTGCCGGGCATCCTGCTCGCGCCGATCGTGCTCGCGGGCCTCACCTGGGCGCTCACCGCCTGGCCCGACACCGGCGCGTCGGCGACCACGGTCGGCGCGGCCGTGCTGGGCGTCGCCGCCGCGGTGGGGTTCGTCGTGGCCGAGCGCCGGTCGCGGCACCCGATGGTGCTGCCGAGCCTGTTCACGAACAAGGTCTTCACCTCGATCAACCTGGTCACCCTGGCGATCTATGCGGCGCTGTCCGGCTCGATGGTGTTCGTCGCGCTCTTCCTGCAGGTCACCGCAGGGTGGACCCCGCTGGCCGCCGGCGCCGCGACCGTCCCGATCAGCGCGGTCATGCTGGTGCTCGCCTCGCGCTTCGGCGGCGTCGCGACGCGGCACGGCCCGCGCCTGCCGATGGTGGCGGGGGCGCTCCTGCTGGCCCTCGGGCTCGCCCTGCTGGCGCGCAGCCCCGACCAGCCGTCGTACGTCCTCGACGTCCTGCCCGGCATGCTCGCCCAGGGCCTCGGCCTGTCGATGCTCGTCGCGCCGCTGACCGGCACGGTGCTCGCGGCCGCGCCCGACTCGCACGCCGGCGTGGCCAGCGGCATCAACAACGCGGTATCGCGCACGGCCGGCCTGCTGGCCGTCGCCGGGCTGCCGCTGCTGGTGGGTCTCTCGGGCCGGGCCTACGCCGACCCCGCAGCCGTCGCCGACGCCTACCGTGCCGCGATGTGGTGGTGCGTGGGGCTGGTCCTGCTCGGGGCGCTGCTCACCGCCGTCACCCTCACCGGCCCGGCGGCGGAGCCCGCCGCGCAGCCGGCCGACGCCGATGGTGTCACTAACCCTTGACGTGACATCACTATGACGTCATAGTGGTGCGCATGGACCTCACGCCGTACGTCGACCTCCTTCGCCGCGACCTGTCCTCCGCGGCCGAGGTCGGGGGCGACCAGGGCCGGGAGGCGGCCCGCACCCTGCTCGTCGCGCTCGAGCCCGCGGCCCGACTCGCGCTCATGGAGGCGGTCGCCCAGGCGGCCGCCGAGATCAGCTCCGAGCTGCCGGCCGGGTCGGTCGAGGTGCGCCTCGCCGGCCGCGACCTCGACTTCGTCGTCGACGCCCCGCCGACCGTGCCCGAGCCGCCCGCCGCGCCCGCGCCGCCCGGCCCGCCGGGGAGGCCGACGACGGCACCCTGGCGCGCGTCACGCTGCGCCTGCCCGAGCAGGTCAAGAAGCGCGCCGAAGACCTCGCCGGAGACGCCGGCCAGTCGCTGAACACGTGGCTGGTCAACGCCGTTCGCGCGGCGACCGCCTCCGGCGGCACCGACTCGTTCGACCCGTTCCGCGACTCCGGTCGCAGTCGGCGGGGTCACTCCCGCATGAACGGCTGGCTGTAGCGCCCGCCTGACCCACCACCCACCCAGGAGCGTCGCCGCGGGCGACGCCCCGCGATGGCGTACGCCCGAGAACGCCACACCCATCCACCGCACGGAAGGCACAGACCCATGGACGAGTACGACTTCGAGACCCCCGAGCCGGTCGAGCTGCACGCCGAGCTCGGCAGCGGCTCCCTGCAGATCACGGCCGGCCAGGTCGGCGTCACCAAGGTCGCCGTCGACGGCGACGAGAGCGGTGACGTCACGGTGACGCAGGAGGGACGTCAGATCAGCATCAGGAGCCGCTCGGGGCGCCGCCTGTTCGGCGTCGGCCTCAGCGCCGACCTGGACGTCCGGGTGCTGGTGCCCACCGGCAGCGACCTGGTCGTCCGGTGCGGCTCGGCCGGCACCAGCGCCGACGGCACCTACGGCACGGGCAGCCTGCGCGCCGGCTCCGGCGGGATCCGCGTCGAGGCGTTCGCCGGCGACGCCACCGTCACGACCGGCTCCGGGGACATCGAGCTCGGGGCCGTCGGCGGCTCCCTGCGCAGCAAGACCGGCTCCGGCAGCCTCGCCGTCGGGCGCTGCGACGGCGAGGCCGTCGTCACCAGCGGCTCGGGCAGCCTCCGCTTCGACACCTTCGGCCGCCTGCTCGCGGCCAAGACCGGCTCCGGCGACCTCGAGGTCGGTCGCGCGGGGGAGCGGCTGGAGTTCAGCGCCGGCAGCGGCGACCTGCGCGTGCGCGAGCTGCGCGCCGGGCAGGTGCAGGCCAAGACCGGTTCGGGCGACATCGACCTCGCGATCCCCGCGGGCACCCCTGTGTGGACCGACCTGCGCACCGTCAGCGGCCGCGTCGACAACCAGCTGCCCAGCGTGGGTCAGCCCGCCGAGGGCGACCCGTTCGTCCACCTGCGCGTCGTCACCGCCAGCGGCGACGTCCGCCTGCAACCGTCCTGATCCGCTGCGGCGGCGGGGCCCGGATCCGCTGCACCTGCGGCCGATATCGGGGGTTGTGACGTGCGGCGGCCCGGATCCGCTGCACCTGCGGCCGATATCGGGGGTTGTGACGTGCGGCGGCCCGGATCTGCTGCACCTGCGGCCGATATCGGGGGTTGTGACGTGCGGCGGCCCGGATCTGCTGCACCTGCGGCCGATATCGGGGGTTGTGACGTGCGGCGCCCCTCCCGGTCAGACCTGCGCGATCGGGGCGGTGATCAGCCCGTCGGGGATGCCCAGCGCGTCGACCAGCGTCGACACGTGCGGCCGCAGCTGCTGGCACAGCGTGTTGACCTGCGCGGTCACCGCGCGCGACCGGGTGGTGTTCAGCCGGCCGTGCTCGAGGAACCAGGCGCGGTCCTCCTCGATCGAGGCGAGGGCGTACAGGCTGCAGACCTGGTCCATCAGCTCCTTGGCCGGGCCCTCGTCCATCTCGTCGACCGCCTCGGCGAACGCCTCCATGACCACTCGGTCGACGTGCGTGCGCGCGGCGAACAGCACGTGGTCCTGGGCGTTGTTGAACATCTCGAACGCGGTCTCCGGCGTCGCCTTGCGCAGCCGCCGGCCGACCCCTCGAGCGAGTGGTCGGCACGCTGCTCGAACATCGACAGCTGCCAGCCGCGGTCGTCCAGCGCGCTGTCGTCGTCGCGGCCCTTGGCCACGTCGAGCAGCCGCTGCAGCCGGGCGCGACCGGTGGTGCGCTCGACCAGCCCCTCGGCGACCTGCTTGCTGACCATGCTCACCATCGCGACCTGGTCCAGGTCGCCCCACATCTCCTTGTACTCGGTGAGCAGCCCCTTGGCGACCAGCTGCAGCAGCACCGTGTTGTCACCCTCGAACGTGGTGAACACGTCGACGTCGGCGCGCAGCTGGCCCAGCTCGTTCTCGGCCATGTAGCCCGCGCCGCCGCACGCCTCGCGGCAGGCCTGGATGGTGTCCAGGGCGTGCCAGGTCTGCACCGCCTTCAGGCCCGCGACGCGGGTCTCCAGCTCGCGCTGGGCCTCCTCGTCCTCCTGGCTGCGGGTGCCGGCCGTCCCCGCGCCGTGCAGCTCCTCGAGCCGCTCGGTCACCAGGTTCTGGGCCAGGCTCAGGGCGTACGACTTCGCGAGTCGGGGGAGCAGCTTGCGCTGGTGGGCCAGATAGTCCAGGACCACCGTCTCCTGCTCGGTGCCCGGCGCCTCGAACTGGCGGCGCTGGTCGCCGTAGCGCAGCGCGATCGCCAGCGCCTTCTTGGCCGCCGACCCGGCGCCGCCGCCGACGCACACCCGCCCGCGCACGAGCGTGCCGAGCATGGTGAAGAAGCGGCGGTTCTCGCTGTCGATCGGGGAGACGTACTGCCCCTCGTCGTCGATGTCGCCGAACGCGTTGAGCAGGTTGGCCTTGGGCACCCGCACCTGGTCGAAGGCGAACGTGCCGTTGTCGACGCCCGGCAGCCCGGCCTTGACGCCGTTGTCGCCGATCGTGACGCCCGGCAGTGCGTTGCCGGCCTCGTCGCGCACCGGCACGAGCACGGCGTGCACGCCGTGCGAGCCCTCGTCGGTGATCAGCTGGGCGAACACGACGGCCATCCGCCCGTCGCGGGCGGCGTTGCCGATGTAGGTCTTCACGGCCGACTCGGTCGGGGTGTGCACGACGAGGTCGCCGGTCTCGTGGTCGTACGTCGCGGTCGTCTCGAGGCGCGCCACGTTCGAGCCGTGGCCGACCTCGGTCATCGCGAACGCGCCGAGCAGCTTCCCGGTCATGATCTGCTCCAGGTGCTCGGCGTGGTGCCGCTCGGTGCCGAGCCGCGCGACGGCGCCGCCGAACAGGCCGAACTGCACGCCGAGCTTGACCAGCAGCGACAGGTCGCCGTAGCCCTGCATCTCGAACAGCACGCAGGAGGCGCCGTAGTCGCGCTCCCCGCCGTAGGCGTGCGGGAAGCCGACCCGGCCGTAGCCCTCGGCCGCGAGCTCGGTGAGCTGGCGGGTCACCCGCTCGCGCTGCTCCTCGAGGGAACCTCCGGGCTCCCCGAGCAGCTGGTCGGGGACGGCCCGCTCGCGGAACTCCTCGCGCAGGTCGCGCCAGGCTCCGTCGAGCACGGAGCGCAGCTGCGTGGCGGTCTCGGTGGGGCGGTGCTGGGTCATGTCGTGTCTCCTCGAGAGGCGGGGGGACCGTTCAGGATTCCGGCCACGCCGAAGGCGGCGAGGTCGGCGAGCTGGGCCACCACGACCTCGCGTGGCGCCCGGTCGGGCGAGACCAGCCAGCGGTCGGCCGACTCGCGGACGAAGCCGACCAGGCCGTGCGCCCAGGTCTCGGCCGCGTCGGCGTCGAGCCCGCGCGCGTTGAGCGCGGTGGTGAACACCTCCGCCAGCGCCGTCGCGACCGTGTCGGACAGGCCCGCCATCGGGTCCTCCTGCAGCGGGCCGTCGACGATGGGGCGGCGGGTGACGAAGCGATAGACCTCGGGGTCGCGCTCGACCAGGCGCAGGTAGCTGTCGATCACGGCGGTCAGCGCCGGCCGCGGGTCCCCGCCGGGCCGCAGCGCTGCCGCCTGCTCGCCGACCGAGTCGGCCAGCGCGCGCTGGATCTCGCTCAGGATCAGCTCGTCGACCGACTCGCACACCGCGAGGTAGAGGCCGACGCGATCGCCGAGGTGTCGGTAGACCACCGTCTTGCTGGTGCCGGCGACGGCCGAGATCTCGTCCATCCCCACGGTCGGGCCGTGCGTGCGGATCGCGCGCAGCGCGGCCTCGACCAGCTGGCGGCGCCGCTCCTTGCGGTGCTCGGCCCAGCGCACGTCACGGCCGTCGGGTCGGGGCGCTTCCTGGGGCGCCGGCTCAGCAGGGGTCATGGCAGAGAGGGTACCCGCTACGAGCCGTACCTGCTACTGTCGGTATCGGTAAATCTCGGTCGCCGCTCGGCGACCGACCGGGCACCCCGAGATCCAGGAGACATCGGCCATGACCCCACGCGACGCCGTCATCGTCGGCGGCAACCGCATCCCGTTCGCGCGCTCGGGCGGGCGCTACCTCAAGGCCTCCAACCAGGACATGCTCACCACCGCGATCGACGGTCTCGTCGCGCGGTTCGGCCTGCAGGGCGAGCGGCTGGGCGAGGTCGCCGCGGGCGCGGTGATCAAGCACGCCCGCGACTTCAACCTCACCCGCGAGGCCGTCCTGGGCTCGCACCTGTCGCCCGAGACCCCGGCGTACGACGTCCAGCAGGCGTGCGGGACCGGCCTGGAGACCGCGGTGCTGGTCGCCAACAAGATCGCCCTCGGGCAGATCGATGCCGGCATCGCCGGCGGGTCCGACACCACCAGCGACGCCCCGCTCGCGCTCAACGACGACCTGCGCCGCACCCTCATGCAGGCCAACTACGCCAAGACCCCGCAGCAGCGGCTCAAGGCGCTCACCAAGATCCGCCCCGCCCAGCTCGCGCCGGAGCAGCCGCGCAACGCCGAGCCGCGCACCGGGCTGTCGATGGGTGAGCACATGGCGATCACCGCCAAGGAGTGGGGCGTGCCGCGCGAGGCCCAGGACGAGCTCACGGTGCGCAGCCACCAGAACCTGGCGGCGGCGTACGACCGGGGCTTCTTCGACGACCTCGTCACGCCCTACCTCGGCCTGACCCGCGACCAGAACCTGCGACCGGACAGCACGGTCGAGGCGCTCGCCAAGCTCAAGCCGGTCTTCGGCAAGGGCGAGGGCGCGACGATGACCGCCGCGAACTCCACCCCGCTCACCGACGGGGCCGCCACCGTGCTGCTCAGCTCGCGCGAGTGGGCCGCCGAGCGCGGCCTGACCCCGCTCGCGCGGTTCGTCGACGCCGAGACCGCCGCGGTCGACTACGTCACCGGCAACGAGGGGCTGCTGATGGCCCCGGCGTACGCCGTGCCGCGCCTGCTCGCGCGCAACGGCCTGACCCTGCAGGACTTCGACTACTACGAGATCCACGAGGCCTTCGCCTCGACGGTGCTCGCGACGCTCTCCGCGTGGGAGAGCGAGGAGTTCTGCAAGGGCAAGCTCGGCCTGGACGCGCCGCTCGGCTCGATCGACCGGGACAAGCTCAACGTCAACGGCTCCAGTCTCGCGGCGGGCCACCCGTTCGCCGCCACCGGCGCGCGCATCGTGGCCTCGCTGGCCAAGCAGCTGCACGAGAAGGGGTCGGGCCGCGGCCTGATCTCCATCTGCGCGGCGGGCGGCCAGGGGGTCGTGGCGATCCTCGAGGCCGCATGAGCGGCATGAGTGGCATGAGCGGCACCAGCGACAAGCGACGGAACGTGACGAACGTGGAGGACCAGAAGTGACCGACACCTACTCCCAGCTGGTCAACAACGGCATGGGCAAGACCGTCGCCACCCGGCTCGGGCTGCCCCGGCCGGCGACGCTGCGGCGCTACGAGAAGGGCCAGCCGCTGCTCGAGGCGCCCGCGGCGGTCGGCACCGTCGCCGACGGCACGAGCGGCCAGGCCGCGCGCGGCATCGTCGTCGCCTCGGGTGCCGAGGCGGTCGACGCGACGCCCGAGACGACGTACGCCGGCAAGCTCGGCGCGGTCGTGCTCGACGCGACCGCCGCCGCGACGATCGACGACCTGGAGCAGCTGCGCGCGATCCTCGCGCCGGCCGTGAAGGCGCTCGGCAAGAACGGCCGCGTCGTGATCCTCGGCACCACGCCCGCCGAGATCGACGACGTCGAGCGGGCCGCCGTGCAGCAGGGGCTCGAGGGCATCATGCGCAGCATCGGCAAGGAGCTGCGCGCCGGCGGCACGGCCAACCTGCTGTGGCTCGACGGCGACGCCCAGGGCGACGCGGCGCTGCTCGCGGCTCCGCTGCGCTTCCTGCTCTCCAGCCGCTCGGCGTACGTCAGCGGCCAGCCGCTGCGCGTGCGCTCCGCCCAGGTGAGCGAGGCCGACGACTGGACCAGGCCGTACGTCGGTCAGACCGTCGTCGTGACCGGCGCCGCCCGGGGATCGGCGCGGCCATCGCCAAGGTCTACGCCCGGGCCGGGGCCCACGTGATCGCGGTCGACATCCCGGCGGCCGGCGAGGCGCTCGCCAAGGTCGCCAACGAGATCGGCGGCACCGCGCTGCAGCTCGACATCACCGCGGCCGACGCCGGCCGGCGGATCGCCGACGCGGTCGCCCAGCGCGCCGAGGCGCTCGACGTGATCGTGCACAACGCCGGCATCACCCGCGACAAGCTGTTCGTCAACACCGACGCCGACCGCTGGGGGAGCGTGCTCGACGTCAACCTGCGCGCCGAGATGCGCATCGACGACGTGCTGCTCGACCCGTCGGTCAAGGGCGGGCTGCGCGACGGCGGGCGCATCGTGAGCGTCGCCTCCACCAGCGGCATCGGTGGCAACCGCGGCCAGGCCAACTACGCCGCGTCCAAGGCCGGGGTGATGGGCATGGTGCGCCGGCTCGGGGAGCAGCTGCGCGACCGGCAGATCACCGTCAACGCGGTGGCGCCCGGCTTCATCGAGACCGAGATGACCTCCAAGATCCCGTTCGCCACGCGCGAGGTGGGGCGCCGCATCAACTCGCTGATGCAGGGCGGTCAGCCGGTCGACGTGGGCGAGACCATCGCGTTCCTGTCCGAGCCGGGCAGCGCGGGGGTCACCGGTCAGGTGCTGCGGGTCTGCGGCCAGAGCCAGCTCGGGGCCTGACCATGACCCGCACCATCGAGCTCACCCGTGAGCCGCGGCTGGCCGGTCTGTTCGCCAAGGCGGTCGCTACGTCCGCCGGCCGCGGCGGGGCGCTGCCCGACCTGGAGGTCGTGCGCCCCGACGTCAAGGTCGATCCTGCCGCGCTCGCGGCCTACGACCGGGTCTGCGGCTTCCCGCTGCGCGACGAGCTGCCCTCGACCTACCTGCACGTGCTGACCTTCCCGCTGCAGGTCGCGCTGTTCGCCGACCGCTCCTACCCCTACCCGCTCACCGGGTCGGTGCACCTGAGCAACCGGATCGTGCAGCACCGCCCGGTGGGGGTGCGCGAGCCGCTGCGGCTCAGCGTGCGCGCCACCGACGCCACCCCGCACCGGCGCGGCGCCACGGTCGACATCAAGGGCCAGGTGCACGCCGGCGAGGAGCTGGTGTGGGAGGGCAGCAGCACCTACCTCTACCGCGGGCAGAAGGCCGAGGGGAGGTGCCGCCCAAGGCCGACGAGCCCGAGGCGGTCGACGGCACCGGCGCGCTGTGGCGCCTGCCCGGCGACCTCGGGCGTCGCTACGCGGCGGTCAGCGGTGACGTCAACCCGATCCACATGTCCCGGCTCGGCGCCAAGGCGCTGGGCTTCCCGACGACGATCGTGCACGGCATGTGGAGCGCCGCGCGGATGCTGGCGGCGGTCGAGAACCGGGTGCCGCCGGCGTACGTCTACGACATCGCCTTCGGCAAGCCGGTGCTGCTGCCCTCGACCGTGAAGTTCGTCGCGCACGACGGCCCCGACGGCGTCTGGCAGCTCGCGCTGCGCAACGCCAAGAAGGGCACCGTGCTGGCTCGCGCGTCGGTCGGCCCGGCCGGCGCCGGCTCGATTTCGTGATCGGCGAGGTGAGCGTGTAACCTCGTCGCTGCGCTACCGCGGCGCACCACCCCAAGACCCAGCCGGTCAGGGATGGCGCGCGTCCGGTGGAGGCAGGCCCCCATAGCTCAGTCGGCAGAGCGTCTCCATGGTAAGGAGAAGGTCAACGGTTCGATTCCGTTTGGGGGCTCGGGTTCAGAGCAGCCGGCCCACCCGGGCCGTGCGGCTCGACCGCAAGGCGGGGTAGCTCAGCTGGTTAGAGCGCACGACTCATAATCGTGAGGTCGCGGGATCGAGTCCCGCTCCCGCTACTGAAACACTCGTAGCACCGACAGCACGCACGCTGCGCCGCCGCGGCGCGGCTCGAAGCACAGACCGTTTTCCGAGAGCAGGTTGCCCCGATGGCCAAGAAGAGCCTTGACGTCCGCCCCAAGATCACGCTGGCGTGCACCGTCTGCAAGGAGCGCAACTACATCACCAAGAAGAACCGTCGGAACAACCCCGACCGGCTCGAGATGATGAAGTACTGCCCGCGCGACGGCAAGCACACCCTGCACCGCGAGACCCGCTGACGCCGCGCGTCACACGCGTTCCGACGCCGCCCCGGCCCACCCGGCCGGGGCGGCGTCGTCGTTCTCCCCGGGCGCGGGACGCGCGGGTGCGGGTGTTCCCGGGCCCACGCCGTACGCCGGCCGCCACGGCCGTACGCTCGTCACCATGCCGGTCAACGCAGCGGTCGAGGGACGTCAGTATCCCCCCACCGAGCCCTACCAAGTCTCCCGCGCCAAGATCGCCGAGTTCGCGGCAGCGGTGGGCGCCACCGACCCGCTGCACACCGACCCCGAGGCGGCCCGCGCCGCGGGCTACGCCGACGTCGTGGCGCCGCCGACGTTCCTGGTGAGCGTCGCGCAGCAGGGTGAGGCCGCCGCGATCGTCGACCCCGAGGCCGGCATCGACTTCACCCGCCTGGTGCACGGCGAGCAGGCGTTCGAGCACCACCGCCCCGCCATCGCCGGCGACGAGGTGACCGCGCAGACCACGGTGACCAAGGTGCGCACGGCCGGCGGCCACAGCATGGTCACGCTGACCACCGAGGTGCGCGCGGGCGAGGACCCGGTGTGCACCACCACGTCCGTCATGGTCGTCCGAGGGAGTCCTGATGCCCGCGCTCGCCGACGTCGAGGTCGGGCAGCAGCTGCCCGGCCGCACGATCCACCTGGAGCGCGCCGACCTGGTGCGCTACGCCGGGGCCAGTGGCGACTTCAACCCGATCCACTGGGACGAGCGCACGGCCACCGGCGTCGGCCTGCCCGACGTCATCGCGCACGGGATGCTCACCATGGGCCGGGCGATGGACGTCGTCGCGGCCTGGGCGGGCGACCCGGCCCGGGTGGAGTCCTGCTCGACCCGGTTCAGCGGGATGGTGCCGGTGCCGCACGACGGCGGAGCCGACCTCGAGGTCGGCGGCGTCGTCAAGGCCGTCGACCCCGAGCGGGGCACGGTCGAGGTCGAGCTGACGGCCACCAGCGGCGGCGCCAAGGTGCTCGGCCGCGCCCGCGCGACGGTGCGTCTCGACTGATGCGCGAGCTGCACGACGCGCCGCTGGCGCCGCTCACCACCATGCGGGTCGGCGGACCCGCCCGACGGCTCGCGGTCGCCGACACGACCGACGAGCTGGTCGACACCGTCCGCGAGGTCGACGACGCCGAGGAGGCGCTGCTGGTGCTGTCCGGCGGCTCCAACGTCGTCATCAGCGACGACGGCTTCCCCGGCACCGTCTGCCGCATCGCCACCTCCGGCATCGAGGTCGAGCGCTCCGACGCCGACGCGGTGCTGGTGCGGGTGGCCGCGGGCGAGGTGTGGGACGACGTGGTCGCCCGCGCCGTGGCCGAGGACTGGTCGGGCATCGAGTGCCTGTCGGGCATCCCCGGGCTCACCGGCGCCACACCGGTGCAGAACGTCGGCGCCTACGGCCAGGACGTCGCCCAGACCATCACCGAGGTGCGCGTCTACGACCGCGCCGAGCAGCAGGTGCGCGCCATGAGCGCCGAGGAGTGCCGGTTCACCTACCGGCACTCGCTGTTCAAGGCCTCGGGCCGTTACGTCGTGCTCGACGTGGTCTTCCGGCTGGAGCGGTCCGGGCTGTCCCAGCCGATCTCGTACGCCGACCTCGCCGTCGGCCTCGGCGCCGAGAAGGGCGACCGGGTGCCGCTCGCCGAGGCGCGCGAGGGGGTGCTGGCCCAGCGGCGGCGGCGCGGCATGGTGCTGGAGGAGGCCGACCACGACACCTGGTCGTGCGGGTCGTTCTTCACCAACCCCCAGCTCGACCACGTGCAGCTGACCGAGCTGCTGCGCCGCTCGGCCGGGCTGCTCGGGCCCGACGTCGTGCCGCCGCAGTTCCCCGGCGCGAACGGCTCGACCAAGACCAGCGCCGCGTGGCTGATCGACAAGGCGGGCTTCGGCAAGGGCTACCGGATGCCCGGCCCCGCGGCCCTGTCGACCAAGCACACGCTCGCGATCACCAACCGCGGTTCGGCCACCGCGCGCGACGTCGCCGACCTCGCGCGCGAGGTGCGCGACGGCGTGCGCGAACGATTCGGCGTCACGCTGGTCAACGAGCCCGTCTTCGTCGGTCACTCGCTGTAGCGTTCCGCCCACGACGCAGGGGAGGGGTGGGCAGGTGACGCGACACGGTCGGCCGGACCGGCTCGGCAGGGGCGGCGCAGCGACGGCACTCGTGCTGGCGCTGCTGCTGGCGAGCGGGTGCACGACGAGCGGCGGGCAGGGGGCCGCCTCCAGCGCGAGCTCCACGCCCGGCGCGAGCAACAGCGCCGCGACCCGCGGCTCCTCGCCGAGCGCCGTGTCGACGAGCGCTCCGTCGATGAGCTCGACGAGCGCGTCCTCCCCGGGCAGCTCCACCACGAGCTCGGCCCCCGCCCGACCACCGACCCGCAGCAGGCCGCGGCGGCCAAGCCCTACCTCGACAAGGCCGACGCCGCCGGCGAGGTCGAGCAGGTGATGCCCGGATATCGCGTCGTGCAGAGCGAGCGCTGCGTGGTCGTGGGCGACCTGCTCGAGGGGCAGCTGCGGCGCCACCTGCGCGAGTGCGACACCGCGGTCCAGCGCATCCGGCGCGGCTGGCCGAAGCCGCTGCCGCAGGAGAAGGTCCTGGTGCTGGCGCCGGAGAGCGACCAGGCGTTCACCACCCTGCTGCGCGTGACCGCGGAGGATTCCGAGGGGCAGATCTCGGGGTGGACCGGCCAGTTCGTCGTCGCCCGGCACCTGGGCGGATTCACCACCGAGGACCAGGTCTATGAGCTGACCCAGGTGATCTTCCTGTTCCTGGCCATGCCCAACCCGTGGTCCGGGGGCGTCGCGTGGGTCAGCGCCGGGGCCGCCCTGTGGCTCGCGGAGGAGTCGATGCCGGACGGCGCGCTCCCCGTCGACGAGATGCTCCTGGACGTCATGCCGCCGGCCGACCGGCTCGACGCCCTCCCTGCCGACGAGGACGTCGACACCGAGGTCTTCGGCTGGCCGTACAGCTATGCGGCGGCGGTCTTCGTGGTCGAGAGCTTCGGCAAGGACGCCCTCGTGCGGCTGCTCGAGCGGCAGAACGTCACCGGCATCACCGACGACGAGGCCGTGCGCCCCGTGCTGGGCATCTCCTACGCCGAGCTCGACCGCCGCTTCTCCGCCTGGATCAAGCGCCAGCTGGCCGGGCTCGAGCCGGCGCCCGGCGACGAGGGGACGGCCTGACCTGCCCCGAGGGGTCTGGTGGCCGCGGCGCGCGCGACCTACCGTGGTGTGACCCAGGTCACCACGAGGAGGTGGGGCCGGTGCTGTCGCCCCTGGTCTGGTACGCCGCGCTGTGCGTCGGCCCGGCCGCGGCCTTCGCGCTGCTCGAGCGGGGGCGCGCGCCTGGACCGGGGCCGACCCGATCCGCCGGCCGGGCGTGAGCGCACCACCCGCCCCCGTCGTACGCCCTCCGCGCCCGATCGAGCTGCTCGCCGACGACCTCGGCCGGCTGCGCGACGAGCTGGCCCGGCTGCGCCGGTCCGGCGGCTACGCCCGGCGCCACCACATGCTCGCGACAGCCCTGGCCTACGACGACGCGCTGCGCGACTGCTGCCGCGCCCTGGACGTGCCGGTCGAGATGACCAGCGCGCCGCTCGACCCGGTCGAGCGGCTGCGCCTGGAGGCCGAGCTGGAGGCCGCCGGCCTCACCTGGTGACGCGGCGGCCCGGGCCATCGGCTCACGTCACCAGCGTGCCGAGCTGGGAGATCGAGGACCACGCCAGCCACAGGGTGACCAGCCAGGCCAGCACGCCGACGAGCAGCAGCGCGCGTGGGTAGGCGTAGCCGTCGAGCAGGTCGGCGCGGCGCCAGGCCACCCACAGCAGGATGCCGACCCCGACGGGCAGGATCAGCCCGTTGATCGCGCCGGCCAGGATGAGCATCGTCGTCGGGGTCTGACCCAGCGCGAGGAACAGCACCGCCGCGAGCGCGATGAACCCGGCGACCATGAGGTTGCGGCGCTGCTCGAGGCGCCGGCCGAACGAGACGATGAACGACACGCAGGTGTAGGACACCCCGATCACCGAGGTCAGCCCGGCCGCCCACAGCACGAGCCCGAAGAAGCGCCGCCCGATCTCACCGGCCGCCGCCTCGAACGCGGTGCCGGCCGGGTTGTCCGCGGCGAGCGTCGTGCCGCCGGCCACCACGCCGAGGATCGCGAGGAACAGCACGACCCGCATCGCCGCGGTCACCAGGATCCCGGTGATCGATCCGCGGGTGATGGCCGGCACCTGGTCGCGCCCGGAGATGCCGGCGTCGACGAGCCGGTGGGCGCCGGCGTAGGTGATGTAGCCGCCGACCGTGCCGCCCACGAGGGTCGTGATCACGACCAGGTCGATCTGCGACGGCGCGACCGTCTCGCGCAGCGCCTGCCCGACGGGCGGGTCGCTGACCACGGCGGCATAGGCCGTCAGCCCGAGCATGAGCAGGCCCAGCACGACCACGACCTTGTCCATCGCGGCGCCGGCCCGCCGGACCAGGAAGATGCTCACGGCCAGCACGGCGGACAGGGCCGCGCCGAGACGTACGTCGATGCCGAGCAGGGTGTTCAGGCCGAGGCCCGCACCGCCCACGTTGCCGATGTTGAACGCCACGCCGCCGAGCACGACGCAGGCCGCGAGCAGCACCCCGAGGCCGGGGCGCACCCGCTGCCCGAGCTCCTGGGCGCGCAGGCCGGAGACGCCGATGATCCGCCAGACGTTCAGCTGGATCGCGATGTCGATGAGGATCGAGACCACGATCGCGAACGCGAACGCCGCGCCGAGCCGCCCGGTGAACGTGGCGGTCTGGGTGATGAAGCCGGGCCCGATGGCGCTGGTGGCCATCAGGAACATCGCGCCCAGCAGCCCGGTGGGTGCCGCGCGACGCAGCCGCCCGCCCGTGCTGGAGGCGTCGCCGGCGGGTGCCGCGCCGGTCACCGCTCGCCCGAGGTCGCGGCGACCGCCCGCACCAGCAGGGCGCGGGTCTGACCGATGATCTGGGCGCGGTTGCGCTCGAAGCCCGGCGCGCTCAGCACGTCCCGGTCCTGCGGCAGCCCGTCGAGCACGGGGGTGTGGATGTGCCCGCCCGGCAGCGACGGACGTACGGCGTCGCGCAGCAGGGTGGCGCGGTAGGCGATCTCGTTGGACAGGTAGTTGCCGCCGCCCCCGGCGCGCGCCTTCGAGCCCGGCGTGGGCCCGTCAGCTCGCACCGTGCCCGGGCTCGGCGCGGCCCGGCACGCGGTCGTCACCGGCCCGTCCGGCGTGCTCGCGTCGACCTCGGTGACCTGCGTGTTGTGCGCCACCGGGAACGGCCCGGTGGAGCCGGCCGCCATCTGCGCCATCGGCAGGGTGGCGCTGGTCCACTGCGGCTGCGGCGTCACGGTCGGGATGCCCGCGCGGATCGGCACCCGGCCGCGGTAGCACACGCCCTCGTTGTCGCCGAAGCCCGCGCGCCAGGCGCCGTTGGTCTGTTCCAGGTCGAACCGGCCGGGCCGGCCCTGCGAGGTCGTGGCGAACAGGTCGATCCGGTCCCGCCCGACGTACGTCGGCAGCAGCGTGCGCTCGACCATCCCCTGCTCGAAGTCTCGCCAGCGCACCGGGAACAGCGCGGTCTCGATCCGGGCCGGCCCCGCCGGGGTCTGCACGACGGTCCCGTCGAGCGCCAGGGCGGTCGCGCCGGACGGGTTCCCCTGGCGGATGTCGCGGTCCAGCGTGAACGGGTCGAACCCGGTGAGCACGACCCGCTTGGTCCCGGGCCGGCCCTGCAGCCGGATGTCCTCCTGGCCGCGGCTGACCCGGTCGAGGCGCGCGATCAGGTCGGTGCGCTGGGTCTCGGTGAGCTCGAACCGCGGCTCCCACTGGCGCAGCGCGGCCACCATCGCGAGCCGGGTCCAGTAGAGCGGGCGGTCGTCGCTGCGGTCGAGGGTGCCCATCGGCACCTGCCCCTGCGCGCGCTGCACGGCGGTGCGCCACAGTCGCTGCGCGGTGGTCTGCACGACGCGCTCCGCAGCCTTCGCGCTGCCCGCACGGCACAGCCGGTCGGTGAAGTCGCTGCGCAGGTCCTCGAAGCCGCCCTCCACCACGAAGCGGCGCGCCTGCGGCTGCTCCAGGAAGGCCTCTTCGTACGGCAGCGCGACCGTCGTGTCGATGCAGCCGGCGCTCGTGGGGCGGGCTGCGGTGGCGGCGGGTGCCGGCGGTGCACCGAGGGCGAGGGCGCTGGCCAGGGCGGTGGCCGCGACGAGCGCGCGGCGTGCGGGCAGGGGCATGAGGGGGCTCCGATCGGCGAGGGGCGGCGCGGGGCCGGCCGAGCGGACCTGGTCCGCCGGGTCGCCCGCGCCGGGCACGAACGGAGGGGAGTCTAGGAACGCGCGCTGTCCGCGCGGGGTTGCGGCGCCGCGGATCCCGCAGATCGCGCGTGGACGTACGAAATGCGGCGGGCCACCCCGGAATCCCGGCGAGGCGCTGCTCAGATCGTGCGTGGACGTACGAAATGCAGCGGGCCGGGCCGAGGGCTACCGCGCCCAGGCGTCGATGTCCTCGAGCGCGCCGCGCTTGACGTCCTCGGGCGCGCGCGAGGCGCGCACCGACGAACGGGCCAGGTCGGCGAGCCCCGCGTCGTCGAAGCCCAGCTCGTCGCGGGCGGCGTCGTACTGGTCGACCAGGCGCGAGCCGAACAGCAACGGGTCGTCGGCGCCGAGGGCGACGGTGGCGCCGGCGTCGACCAGGCGCCGCAGCGGGACGTCCTCGAGGCCGGGGTAGACCCCGAGCGCGACGTTGCTCGCGGGGCACACCTCCAGCGCGACCCCCGCGTCGACCACCCGGTCCAGCACCACGTCGGACTCGGCGCTGCGCACGCCGTGCCCGAGCCGGTCGGGGCCGAGGAGTCCAGCGTCTGGCTGACCGCGGCCGGTCCGAGCAGCTCGCCGGAGTGCGGCACGCTGGCCAGCCCGGCGTCGCGCGCGATCTCGAACGCCTTCGCGAACTCCGGTGTGCTGCCTCGCCGTTCGTCGTTGCTCAGCCCGAACCCGACCACCTCACCGGGCCGGTCGCCGGCGTGCCGGGCCGCCAGCCGCGCGAGCGTGCGGGCGTCGAGCGGGTGCCGGATGCGCGAGGCGGCGACCACCACCCCGACCCCGGTGCCGGTGTCGTCGCTGGCCGAGCGGGCCTCGTCGAGGATGATCTCCAGCGCGGGCGTGATGCCGCCGACCGGCTGGGCGTACGACGTCGGGTCGACCTGCAGCTCGAGCCAGCGCGACCCCTCGGCCGCGTCGTCCTCGGCGGCCTCGCGCACCAGCCGGCGCAGGTCGTCCTCGCCCCGCACGCAGGCCCGCGCGGCGTCGTACAACCGCTGGAAGCGGAACCAGCCGCGCTCGTCGGCCGCCGACAGCTGGGGCGGCCAGTCCGCGAGCAGCGCCTCGGGCAGCCGCAGCCCCCGCGCGCGCGAGCTCGCGCAGCGTCTCGATGCGCATCGATCCCGTGAAGTGCAGGTGCAGGTGCGCCTTGGGCAGGTCGCGGGTCGAGCGCCGGGGCTGCGCGGGCTGGCCGGTCACGCCTCGTCGGAGTCCTCGTCGACCACGTGGACCGCGGCCTCCTCGGCGGAGTCGGCCGCGCCGTCGACCCCGACGTCCTCACCGACCAGCTCGGACTCGGCGTCCTCGTGGCTGCCCTCGTCCTCGGCGACCAGACGCCCGGCGCGCTCGTCGCCGACCTCCCCGTCGGACAGGAAGTCGTCCTCGGCGGGGATCGCGTCGGGGTCGTCGCCGCCGACGTTGGTCACGTCGGGGTTGGCCAGCGGGTCGTCGACGGCCAGGTTGGGGTCGGGCTCCTCCTCGGAGAGTCGCTCGTCGAGGCTCTCGCCCTCGAAGACCTCCTCGGCCGTGTCGAACGTGCCCTTGGCGGGCCGGTCGGCGGGGGAGTAGCCCTCGTCGAGGGGGTCGTCGACGCCGCGGTCGTCCAGCGTCTCGTCGGGCTGCAGCTGGCCGAGGTCGTTCAGGCCGTACGCCGTCAGCTCCTCGTCGGATGCCTTGTCGTACTCGCTGTTCGCGGCGTCGTCGCTCATGGTGCCGAACCTACCCGCGCTCGGCCCGCTGCCGCCGGGGTGGGCCGCCTCGCGGTTGCCGGGGTCGGCCCGCTCGGTTCGCGTCGTCCCCACCCGGTCGCGTATGCTCGTTCCTCGGGTGGTTGACGACAACCATGATGAGTGCTGTCCGCAGGCCACCCCCGCGCCGCCGGTCCCGCCCCGGCAGCGAAGGGCACTAGCTCAATTGGCAGAGCACCGGTCTCCAAAACCGGGGGTTGGGGGTTCAAGTCCCTCGTGCCCTGCACCGACCTGCTGTCCCGAGCAGCACCGACGAGGAAGAAGTGATCTGCGTGAGCACATCCAGCACCGCGGAAGACCGTGGCGCAGGGCGCAGCGCGCAGCAGAAGCCCAAGGGCAACATCTTCGTCCGGATGGCGCTGTTCGTCCGGCAGGTCATCGACGAGATGCGCAAGGTCGTCTGGCCGACGCGCCAGGAGCTCGCCCAGTACACCGTGGTCGTGCTGATCTTCGTGATCTTCGTGATGCTCTACATCGTCGGGCTCGACGAGCTGTTCAAGCGGTTCGTGAGCTGGGTCTTCGGCGCAGCCGGCTGACCCTGACCCGGCCGACCGCGCCGGTGGGGCCGGTGCGGGCAGCGCACGACCCACAGCACATCCACGCAGCGACAAGGAAGCAGGTCCATGACCGACCAGAGCCCCCAGGAGCAGGAGGCCGGCGTCGTCTCCGACGACACCGAGGCCCTGAGCGAGCCCATCGGGGAGCAGGCCGAGGTCGTCCTCGACGAGCCGCAGTCGCAGCAGGACGCCGACGCCGACACCGAGGCCGAGCTCGACGAGGCCGCCACCGCGGTCGCCGAGGGTGAGGGCGACCTGGCCCCGGTCGAGGACGACGAGACCGAGACCGAGGTCGTCACCGACGACGCGGACGGCGACGACGCCGAGGAGACCGGCGAGGCCGGCACCGACGACGAGGCCGACGAGCCCGCCGAGGACCCGCGCGAGGCGTTCATGGCCGAGCTGCGCTCGCAGTTCGGCGAGTGGTACGTCATCCACTCCTACGCCGGTTACGAGAAGCGGGTGAAGACCAACCTCGAGAACCGCATCGTCTCCTTGACCATGGAGGACTACATCTTCCAGATCGAGGTCCCGATGGAGGACTTCTCCGAGATCAAGAACGGGCAGAAGAAGACCGGCACCCGCGTGCGGATGCCCGGTTACGTGCTCGTGCGCATGGACCTCACCGACGAGAGCTGGGGCGCGGTGCGCCACACCCCCGGCGTCACCGGCTTCGTGGGCAACGCCCACCAGCCCTCGCCGCTGTCGCTCGACGAGGTCATGACGATGCTCAACCCGACCTTCGAGGAGCCCGAGACCAAGCAGGCCGCGGCGGCCGAGACCGGCGGCGCGGCCCCGCGCACCGGCACCTCCGCCCCGACCACCGAGGTCGACTTCGAGGTCGGCGAGTCCGTCACGGTCATGGAGGGCCCGTTCGAGACGCTGCCCGCCACGATCTCCGAGATCAACACCGACACCCAGAAGCTGAAGGTGCTGGTGTCCATCTTCGGCCGGGAGACCCCGGTCGAGCTGTCGTTCAACCAGGTCGCCAAGATCTGACCGCGCGACACCCCCGTCCGCGACGCGGGCGGGACTGCAACCGGGTCATCGCCCACGGCGTCGGCCCACGAACCGCAAGGAAGTAGAGCATGCCCCCCAAGAAGAAGGTCGCCGGCTTCATCAAGCTGCAGATCCAGGCCGGCCAGGCCACCCCGGCTCCGCCGGTCGGCCCGGCGCTGGGTCAGCACGGCGTCAACATCATGGAGTTCGTCAAGGCGTACAACGCCGCGACGGAGGGCCAGCGCGGCAACGTCGTGCCGGTCGAGATCACGGTCTACGAGGACCGCTCCTTCACCTTCATCACCAAGACGCCCCCGGCCGCCGAGCTGATCAAGAAGGCCGCCGGCGTGAACAAGGGCTCGGGCGAGCCGCACAAGGAGAAGGTCGGCAAGCTGACCAAGGACCAGGTGCGCGAGATCGCCGAGATGAAGATGGCCGACCTGAACGCCAACGACATCGACCAGGCCAGCAAGATCATCGCCGGCACCGCCCGGTCGATGGGCATCACCACCGACTGACGTCGGTGACCACCGTGGTTGGGCCGGCGCTGGCCCGTACAACCACACCTCCCACGAAGAACCAGGGCCGCGCGAGACGCGGCCGAAGGAGAGCACCATGAAGCGCAGCAAGAACTACCGCGCCGCCGAGGAGAAGATCCAGGCGGACAAGCTGTACGCCCCGCTCGAGGCCGTGCGGCTGGCCAAGGAGACGGCGAGCACCAAGTACGACTCCACCGTCGAGGTGGCGTTCCGGCTCGGCGTCGACCCGCGCAAGTCCGACCAGATGGTGCGCGGCACCGTCAACCTGCCCAACGGCACCGGCAAGACGGCCCGCGTGCTGGTCTTCGCCAACGGTGACAAGGCGGCGGCGGCCGAGGCGGCCGGCGCCGACTTCGTCGGCTCCGACGAGCTGCTCGACAAGGTCGCCGGCGGCTGGACCGAGTTCGACGCGGTCGTGGCCACCCCCGACATGATGGGCAAGGTCGGCCGGCTCGGAAAGGTGCTGGGCCCGCGCGGTCTGATGCCGAACCCGAAGACCGGCACCGTCACGATGGACGTGGCCAAGGCCGTGTCCGACATCAAGGGCGGCAAGATCGAGTTCCGCATCGACAAGCACGCCAACCTGCACTTCATCATCGGCAAGGCGAGCTTCGACGAGAAGGCGCTGGTCGAGAACTACGCCGCGGCGCTCGAGGAGATCCTGCGGCTGAAGCCGGCCGCGTCCAAGGGCCGCTACATCACCAAGGCCACGATGAGCACCACGATGGGCCCGGGCATCCCGCTGGACTCCAGCCGGACCAAGAGCCTGCTCAGCGAGGAGGCCGGCGAGTCGGCCTGACCGACCCGTCCGAGCTCGTACGCCAGGCGCCCGTCCCCACCCGGGGGCGGGCGCCCCGCGTTCTCTCAGGTTCGCGGCGCATACTGGCACCCACTCACGGCCGACCACCGTCGGATCCCGAGACCGAGGAGCCTCCATGAGCGCCACCACGAAGCGACTGACCGTCGGCGCCGGCGTCACCCTCGCCGCAGCGCTCGCCGTCAGCGGCTGCCAGTCCAGCCAGCAGGCCACCGACACCTCCGCGGCACAGCCCGCAGCCGCGCCGAGGGCCGGTGCGCAGGTCGACGGCAAGGACCTCGCCGGCAAGCTGCAGTCCGCCTCGCTGGCGGCGAAGTCGGTGCGGGTCTCGCTCACCGGGTTCGGGGAGTCCGCCGCCATCGGCAGCGCCGACCTGGCGTTCGTCTCGCCGCAGCGCACCGACCTGCAGGTCAGCGCCACCGACGCCCCCGGCAAGCAGCTGCGCATGGTCGACGGCACCGTCTACCTGTCCGCGCCCCAGGGCGTGGCGAACGGCGGCAAGCCGTGGGTCTCGGCGTCGCAAGACTCCCAGAACCCCTATGCCAAGGCCGGTGTGCAGCTGCTGCAGCAGGCGCTCCAGCAGGCCCCGACCGCCCAGGCCGGCATCGTCGCGCGCAGCAAGGTCACCACCGTCGGCAGCGAGAAGGTCAACGGCGTCGACGCCACCCGATACCGCCTCGCCACCCCGCTCGGCTCGGTCGTCGACCAGCTGGCCAAGGGGCTGCCCGCCTCGGTCCGCGAGGACCCGGAGGCCGGGCGGATGCTCGGCATGGTGCGGCAGATGACCCAGGGCGTCACGGTCACCCAGGACCTGTGGGTCGACGGCGGCAACCGTCCGCTGCGCCTGGAGCTGACCGTGCCCGACCTGCTGCGCAGCATGGGCCAGGGCGCGAGCGGCCAGGGCTCGGACAAGGCCGCGGCCGCTTCGGGCGAGAAGGTGACGCTGACGTACAGCCGCTGGGGTGCGCCGGTGCAGATCACCGCGCCGCCGGCCGGTCAGACCCAGCCGGTCGAGGACGCCTGGGGCGACCAGCTGCCCCGCAAGGGCGGCAGCCCCGCCTGACCCGACGGCGCTCGTCCACAGGTTCCGGCCCGTTCGGACGCACCGCCCGGCGGTCACGCCCTACAGTCCTGCTCACCTCCTGATGTCGACACCGGGTCGACGGGGGCTCTGAGGGGATCGAGGGTCATGACCGTTCACCGCTTCCGCCTGCCCGTGTGCGGTGTCGCCGCGCTGCTGGGCGCCACCGTGCTCACCGGCTGCCAGTCCGGCGGCGACGACGCCGCGACCTCGGCCGCGACGCCCAGTGCCGCCACGTCCAGCACCGCACGCGCCGCGAGTCCCGCGGCTCCTGCGGCCACCACCACCGCTCCGGCCGTGGCGACGAGCGCCTCGGCCGCCGCGCCCCCGCCGGGCACCGTGGTCGACGGCGCGACGTTCGGCCGGCGCATCGAGCAGGCCACCCGGTCCGCCAAGACGGTGCGGGTCAGCATGCCGGCCCCGGACGACCCCTCCCAGTCGCTCGACGCCGACATGGTCTTCGTCAGCCCGACCCGCACCGACCTGTCGATGGCCTTCCCGGTCGAGAACCCGCAGGACGAAGGCTTCGAGCTGCGGATGGTCGACGGCTCTCTCTACTTCTCCAACCCCGACCCCGAGATCGACGCACAGTGGCTCTCGGCCGACGAGGGCACCCGCAACCCGTTCGCGCAGACGCTGGTCGGGATGATGCAGGAGAGCGCGCGCGTCGCCCCGGCCGACCAGTCCGCGCTGTACGCCAAGAGCCGCGTCACCGCGGTGGGTCCCGAGCGGGTGGCCGGCACGCAGACCACGCGCTACCGCGTGGCGGTCCCGATGACGGTCGTGCTGGACGGCGTCGAGAAGTCCTACCGCTCCACGGGCGGGCTCGACCCCGAGCTGGAGAAGGAGCTGCCGCGGCTGCGCCAGCAGGCCAAGGGCCAGACCCTGACCCAGGACGTGTGGGTCGACGCGCAGCACCGTCCGGTCCAGGCGGAGGTGGCCACCCCTGACCTCGGCGGACCGAAGACCGAGCCGATGACGATCACCTACAGCCGGTGGGGCAAGCCGGTCACGGTCGAGCGCCCGCCGGCCGACCAGACGCAGTCGGTCGACACCGCGTGGGGCAGCGAGGTGCCGCCCTGGCTGGAGTGACGCGTGCCACCCGTTCGCGTTTTTGGCCTCTGTCCACTTTCGGTTACGGTGTTCTTTGTTACTGATCCGTAGCACCTGGGGGAGCAGAAGTCATGAGCGCTGTGTCGCGCCGCGCCGTCGCGCGGGGGCCGTCTGGAGCCTGCCGGTCGTGGCGGTGGGAGCAGCCGCTCCGACCTTCGCCGCGTCGCGGCCGTGCCCGACGTTCCCGCCGGGCTCGGACTGGAACACCCGCATCACCGCCGGTCGGCCGTCCTCCATCGGTGGGGGCTACGGCTGGGGCGGCAACACCTTCTCGGTGTTCCGTGACGCGACCACCAGCGGCGGGTTCACGCTCACCTCGAGCACCACCATCTCCGGCCTGATCGCGGGTCAGACCTACACGATGGAGGTGGCGATCGGCTGGAACTACGGCAACAGCAGCGCCTCGAGCAGCACCGCGGCCGGCGCGCGCATCCGGGTCGACGGCACGGAGGTGCTCAGCGGCCAGACCCGCACGGCGGACCTCGGCGGCACCCCGGGACGCAGACGTACACCGTCACGTTCACCGCCCGCGACGAGACCGCCAGCCTGGACCTGGAGATCTACGTCCTCGCGCGCACCTTCGGGCGCAGCGCGTCCGACGACGTCTACATCAACATGCCGACGTTCACGAACTGCATCCCGCGCTGAGCCCGGCGTCGCCGATTTGGTCCGCCGGTCGTCTCGGCCGTACGCTGGGACCACCAATGACCGCCGGTCGTCGGCGCACCGAGAGGTGCGACGACCGAAGGTCCCGCCAGGTGCGGGCGACCAGCGCAGGTGAGCAAGGCCCGTGTGCCGGTGGCGACACCGCGCACGCGTGCGGCACGCACCGCGTGCCCTGAGAGCCCCGCGCGCCTGCGCCGGGGCTCGTTCCATGTCCGGGCTCCTTCGTCCGACCGGCCTCGAGCCCGGAAGGAGGACCGCATGCCCAACGCTCAGAAGGACGCGGCGATCGCCGACCTCGCGGAGAAGTTCCGCACGTCGACGGCGGCCGTGCTCACCGAGTACCGCGGACTGTCGGTCGCCCAGCTGACCAAGCTGCGCACCGACCTGCGCGAGCACGCGACCTACTCCGTGGTGAAGAACACGCTCACCCAGCGGGCTGCGCAGGAGGCCGGCGTCACGGCTTTCGACGGCCAGCTGGAGGGCCCGACCGCGATCGCCTTCATCACCGGTGACCCGGTCGAGGCGGCCAAGGGCCTGCGCGACTTCGCCAAGGAGAACCCCTTCTCGTCATCAAGAGCGGTGTGCTGGACGGCAACCCGCTCACCGGCGACGAGATCAACAAGCTCGCGAACCTCGAGTCGCGCGAGACCCTGCTCGCCAAGCTGGCCGGCGCCATGAACGCCCAGCTCAGCCAGGCGGTCTACCTGTTCGCCGCTCCGCTGTCGCAGACCGCTCGGGTCGTCGACGCGCTGCGCGCGAAGGTGGAGACCGAGGGTCCCGTCACCGACGAGCAGGCCCCCGCGAACGAGCCCGAGGCCGCTGCGGCCGAGGGCAGCACCGACGTCGCCGAGGGTGGCGACGAGGGCTGATCCGCACCCCGCGGACCACCCAGCCAGAACCCACGCCACTCACGGCACCGAGCGGCCCCGGCCGCCCGGATCAGACAGAAAGGACGCCATCATGGCGAAGCTCAGCAACGACGAGCTCCTTGAGGCCTTCAAGGAGATGACCCTGATCGAGCTCTCGGAGTTCGTGAAGCAGTTCGAGGACACCTTCAACGTCACCGCCGCGGCCCCGGTTGCCGTCGCGGGTGCCGCCCCCGCCGCTGGCGGCGGCGACGCCGGTGCTGCCGAGGAGCAGGACGAGTTCGACGTCATCCTCGCCGCTGCCGGTGACAAGAAGATCCAGGTCATCAAGGAGGTCCGCGCGCTGACCTCCCTCGGCCTGAAGGAGGCCAAGGACCTCGTGGACGGCGCCCCCAAGCCCGTCCTGGAGAAGGTCGACAAGGCTGCTGCCGAGAAGGCCAAGGAGCAGCTCGAGGGCGCCGGCGCCACCGTCGAGCTCAAGTGAGCCTGATCTCCTAGATCACGCCGAACGGCGCGTGACCCCCATGTCGGGGTCACGCGCCGTTCGCGTTCCTGCGGGCTCTCGTGAGGCGGCTCGCGGGACGGGCGGCTCAGGCCGTCGTGGGCGCGACGGGCGCGACCACGCCGTCCTCGTCCGGCTCCAGCTCCCCGCGCAGCGAGCGCAGCGCGCGGTGGGTGTTGCTGCGCACGGCGCCGGTCGACATCCGCAGGGCCTCGGCCGTCTCGGTCACCGACAGCTCCTCGAGGTATCTCAGCACCACGACCGCCCGCTGCCGGGGCGGCAGCCGGGTCACGAGCCGCACCAGGTGGTCGCGCGTCCACGCGGCGTCGAGGTCGACGACCACGGCCTCCTCGTGGTCGCGCACCGCGGCGTCCGACACGACCTCCCGACTGGCCGCGCGCCGACGGCCGGTCAGGAACTGGTTGACCATCATGGTGCGCAGGTAGGCCCCGACCGACCGGCTCGCGACGACCCGCTCCCACCGGTGGATGGCCTGCGCGAAGGTCTCCTGCAGCAGGTCCTCGGCGTCCTGGCGGTGGCCGGTGAGCGACCAGGCGAGCGCGCTCAGCCGCCCGCCGTACGTCCTCAGCAGCTCCTCGAGGTCACGGTCCGTCGGCGTCGCGCGGCTCATGACGCGCCGCCGACCTTGCCGGCCGTCACGCTGCTCAGCCGGGTCGCGACGTCCCGTGCCGTGGCGGCCGCGGCGGGGTCGGGGGCCAGCGGCTCGTCGTAGCTGGCCCGCGGGTCGTCCCAGGCGATCTCGGCCGCGGTGCTGACGACGTACGTCCCGACCCGGACGACGGCGGTGGCCGCCGAGCGGTGCCGTCGCGGGTCCTCGCGCGCGACGTAGAGGAAGTGGGTCGCCGGGTCGGTGCCCGCCCAGCTCGCGCGAGGCATCTCGGCGCTGCCGGGCGTGGCCGCGCCGGGCTGCGCCCCGCTCTGCGGCGCGGAGATCTGCCCGGTGTAGGCCAGGATCGCCCGCTGCGCCTGCTGCTCGCTCGGGAAGACGTTGACGACGACGTACGCCCCGTCCAGCTCGCCGGCGCGCTCGCGGATGACCAGCCGGAACGTGGTGGCCGTGGGCACCCCGTCGCCGGTGAGCGGGCACGTCTCCAGCGTGCCGACGGCGACCCCGCCGGCCATGCACACGCCCTGCGCGAGGTTCCCTCCGCGGAACCCGCCCACGGGCGGCGCGCCCGTCGACCAGCCCTGCGGGAGCTCGGAGCCGACGGGGAGCAGCTCGGGAGAGATGACCTCGCCGCCCACCGGCACCGGCTCGGCCGACGGGTCCTTCATCGTGGTCTCGTCGCTGCCGGGCACCGCGCGGCCCTGGGTGGGCGGGAAGCCCGAGCGGCGCTGCAGGTCGGCGGTCGCGAGGGCCGCGCGGGTGGCGATCCGTTCGGCGAGCGGCTGGTTCTCGGCATAGCCGGCGGCGGTCACGAGCACGTCGCCGACGCGCACCACCGCGAGGGCCGCACCCGGGCCGATGCCCTGCGCCTGCGGGTCGGTGTCGTTGCCCTGACGGGGGCCGGCCGGCGGGTTCAGCTCGTACGGCTGCAGCCGCCACAGCTGGTGCGTCGCCGCGTCCTGCCCGGCCCACGGCCGGGACTCCGGGGTCTGCGGCCAGCGGCAGTAGCCGGTGTTGTCGCGCAGCTGCTGCAGGGCGGCGGCGCCCTTGCCGGTGGTGAACCCGAGCACCATCGCGCGCAGCTGGCGCGGGCTGCTGGTCGACTCGGTGAACGACATCGCGATCGGCTGCAGCGCCTGCTGGGCGCCCGGTGCCTGGCAGTTCATGCCCATCGCCGGCACGTCGCCGCTGGCCTGGGTGCCCGTCGCGCTCAGCCGCACGCCGTCGTAGTCGCCCGGCGCGAACTCCTCGGGGAAGACGTACCGCTGCTGCTGCAGGAGCCGCTGCCGGTATCCCTCGATCGCGGCCCGGTCGCCCTGGCTGACCGGGTCGTTCGGGATCGACGGCGCCGTCGCGACCCCGGTCACCTGCGAGTCCAGGCGCAACGGGGCGCCGCCGCCCGCGAGCAGCACGCTCGCGGCGAGCGCCGCGGCGGCCGCACCCACCCCGGCCGTGCTCCAGGCGCGACGACGGCGCTGAAGCCGGCCGGCCCGGCGCCGGGCGCCGGCGATGACGGCCGGCGCGGGCGGCTGCGGCGGCTCGAGCCGGTCGTACGCCTGCAGCAGCGCCCGTTCGAGGTCGTCCTGCGGTGCCTGCTGGCTCACTCTGGTCATGGTGCCCTCCCGGGGTCGTGGTGACCTGCCCTTCGTAGGAGGAGACGAGGTGAACCCGCCGGGCGTCACGCCCAGAGGTGCCGCCGGGGCCCGCTCAGCCGCCTGCGGCGAGCCGGTCGTCCGGCGAGCGCTCCTGCTCGGCGAGGCCGCGCAGGGTCTCGTACGCCCGGTGCGTCGTCGAGCGCACCGCGCCGGGCGACATCGACAGGGCCTGGGCGATCTGCTCGGTGGAGAAGTCCTCGAGGTAGCGCAGCACCAGCACGGCGCGCCGACGGCGGGCCACCTCGGCGAGGGCGCCGTCGACCCACCGCTCGGCCGGTGGCAGGGGAGAGCGGACGCGGTCGTACGCCTGCTGCAGCTGCTGCGCCAGCGCGTCGTCCCGGGCGGTCGAGGTCGCCGGTCCCGCGCGGGGGACTGCTCATGGCGTTCATCGTGGCCCTCCTGAGGGTGGTCCGTCGGGTTCTCCCTCCAGACGCGGTGGGCCGGCGCGGATGTCACGGCGCGTCCGCGGATGTCACGACACGCCGCGCGCCTCTTGACCGGTGACCCCGCGGCGGGCCACCATCGTCGGCAACAACGCGGATCGTCAGGCCGCCCGAGACCAGCACAGGGCCGGGCTGGAGGCGGTTCGCGACAGACGGCACGGGGCCTGCGGAGGCCCACTAGACATGCTGCCCTCCCTTCGGTATGCTGTCGCTTTGCGCTGCCCTGTGCTCACCCTCTCTCGCCATCACTGACGATGTTCGGCGCTCTTCGTGCTGCGTCCGTTGAGAACCACGTCGATGGCTGGTCCGGGAAGCCGGGCGGTGCTGCCCGCCGCTCAGTAAGGCTCTGGAAGGACCCCTTCGTTGGCTGCCTCGCGTACTGCGACTCAGACTCTGTCCTCGGCAAAGACGGCTTCTGGTCGTCTGTCCTTCGCGAAGATTCGCGAACCCCTCGAGATCCCTGACCTGCTCGCCCTCCAGACGGAGAGCTTCGACTGGCTGCTCGGCAACGAGCGCTGGCAGGAGCGCGTCGCCGCCGCCAACTCCGGCGGCAAGGTCACGGTTCCCGAGCGTTCCGGTCTGGAGGAGATCTTCGAGGAGATCTCCCCGATCGAGGACTTCTCCGGCTCGATGTCCCTCTCGTTCCGCGACCACCGGTTCGAGGACATCAAGTACTCCATCGAGGAGTGCAAGGAGAAGGACATGACCTACTCCGCTCCGCTGTTCGTCACGGCGGAGTTCATGAACAACAACACCGGCGAGATCAAGAGCCAGACGGTCTTCATGGGCGACTTCCCGCTCATGACCGACCGCGGCACCTTCGTGATCAACGGCACCGAGCGCGTCGTCGTCTCGCAGCTGGTCCGCAGCCCCGGCGTCTACTTCGAGCGGTCGGTCGACAAGACCTCCGACAAGGACGTCTACACCGCCAAGGTCATCCCGAGCCGCGGCGCGTGGCTGGAGTTCGAGATCGACAAGCGCGACATCGTCGGCGTGCGCGTCGACCGCAAGCGCAAGCAGTCGGTCACCGTGCTGCTGAAGGCCCTGGGCTGGACCGAGGCGCAGATCCTGGAGGAGTTCGGCGACTTCGAGTCGATGCGCCAGACCCTCGAGAAGGACCACACCGCCGGCCAGGACGAGGCCCTGCTCGACATCTACCGCAAGCTGCGCCCGGGCGAGCCGCCGACCAAGGAGGCCGCCCAGACGCTGCTGGACAACCTCTACTTCAACGGCAAGCGGTACGACCTGGCCAAGGTCGGTCGCTACAAGATCAACAAGAAGCTCGGCCTCGAGGAGCCGCTCTCGGAGTCGACGCTGTCGGTCGACGACATCGTCGCCACGATCCGCTACCTCGTCGAGCTGCACGCCGGCAACGAGACGATGCCGGGCCGTCGTGACGGCGAGGACGTCGAGGTGCGCGTCGAGGTCGACGACATCGACCACTTCGGCAACCGTCGCCTGCGCAGCGTCGGCGAGCTCATCCAGAACCAGGTCCGCACGGGCCTGTCGCGGATGGAGCGCGTCGTGCGCGAGCGGATGACCACCCAGGACGTCGAGGCCATCACGCCGCAGACCCTGATCAACATCCGGCCGGTCGTCGCCTCCATCAAGGAGTTCTTCGGCACCAGCCAGCTGTCGCAGTTCATGGACCAGAACAACCCCCTCGCGGGGCTGACGCACAAGCGTCGCCTCAACGCGCTGGGCCCGGGTGGTCTGTCCCGTGACCGCGCCGGCATGGAGGTCCGTGACGTCCACCCGAGCCACTACGGCCGCATGTGCCCGATCGAGACCCCCGAGGGTCCCAACATCGGTCTGATCGGCTCGCTGGCGTCGTACGGCCGGATCAACCCGTTCGGGTTCGTCGAGACTCCCTACCGCAAGGTCGTCAAGGGCAAGGTGACCGACGAGGTCGTCTACCTGTCCGCCGACGAGGAGGACGAGCACGTCATCGCCCAGGCGAACGCGCCGCTCACCGACGACCAGCACTTCGCCGAGGAGCGGGTCCTGGTCCGCACCAAGGGCGGCGAGGCGACCGACGTCCCCGCCGACGAGGTCGACTACATGGACGTCTCCGCGCGCCAGATGGTGTCGGCGGCGACCGCGCTGATCCCGTTCCTGGAGCACGACGACGCCAGCCGCGCGCTCATGGGCGCCAACATGCAGCGTCAGGCCGTGCCGCTGGTGCGCTCGGCCTCGCCGCTGGTCGGCACCGGCATCGAGTACCGCGCGGCGCTGGACTCCGGTGACGTCGTGCGGGCCGACAAGGCCGGCGTCGTCGAGGAGATCTCGGCCGACCTGGTGACGGTGGCTGCCGACGACGGCACCCGCCAGACCTACCGCATCGCCAAGTTCACCCGCTCCAACCAGGGCACCTGCTACAACCAGCG
Source organism: Barrientosiimonas endolithica (assembly GCF_030296655.1). NCBI lineage: Bacteria > Bacillati > Actinomycetota > Actinomycetes > Micrococcales > Dermacoccaceae > Barrientosiimonas > Barrientosiimonas endolithica. The sequence continues at coordinate 573,358 of NZ_AP027735.1, forward strand.
GGTCGTGGTGAACGAGGGCGACCGTCTCGAGGTGGGCGCCGTCATCGCCGACGGTCCCGCGACCGACGGTGGCGAGATGGCGCTCGGGCAGAACCTGCTCGTGGCGTTCATGCCGTGGGAGGGCCACAACTACGAGGACGCGATCATCCTGTCGCAGCGCCTCGTGCAGGACGACGTGCTGTCCTCGATCCACATCGAGGAGCACGAGATCGACGCCCGCGACACCAAGCTGGGCCCTGAGGAGATCACCCGGGACATCCCGAACGTCTCCGAGGAGGTCCTGGCCGACCTCGACGAGCGCGGCATCATCCGCATCGGCGCGGAGGTGCGCGACGGCGACCTGCTGGTCGGCAAGGTCACGCCCAAGGGCGAGACCGAGCTGACCCCGGAGGAGCGCCTGCTGCGCGCCATCTTCGGCGAGAAGGCCCGCGAGGTGCGCGACACGTCGATGAAGGTGCCGCACGGCGAGACCGGCACGGTCATCGGCGTCAAGGTGTTCGACCGCGAGGACGACGACGAGCTGCCGCCCGGCGTCAACCAGCTGGTGCGTGTCTACGTCGCCAACAAGCGCAAGATCACCGACGGCGACAAGCTCGCCGGCCGCCACGGCAACAAGGGCGTCATCGCCAAGATCCTGCCCGTGGAGGACATGCCGTTCCTCGAGGACGGCACGCCGGTCGACATCGTGCTGAACCCGCTCGGTGTTCCCTCCCGCATGAACCCCGGCCAGGTGCTCGAGCTGCACATGGGCTGGGCGGCCTCGCGCGGCTGGGACATCGAGGGCACCCCCGACTGGGCCGCGCGCATCCCGCAGGACGCGCGCACGGCCGAGCCGAACACCCGCATCGCGAGCCCCGTCTTCGACGGCGCCCGCGAGGAGGAGATCCGCGGTCTGCTCGACTCGACCACGCCGACCCGTGACGGTCAGCGCCTGGTCGACAACACGGGCAAGGCGCGGCTGTTCGACGGGCGTTCCGGCGAGCCGTTCCCGGACCCGGTCGCGGTCGGCTACATGTACATCCTCAAGCTCCACCACCTGGTCGACGACAAGATCCACGCGCGCTCGACCGGCCCGTACTCGATGATCACGCAGCAGCCGCTGGGCGGTAAGGCCCAGTTCGGTGGCCAGCGGTTCGGCGAGATGGAGGTGTGGGCGCTCGAGGCCTACGGCGCCGCCTACGCGCTGCAGGAGCTGCTGACGATCAAGTCCGACGACGTCACCGGCCGGGTGAAGGTCTACGAGGCGATCGTGAAGGGCGAGAACATCCCCGAGCCGGGGATCCCCGAGTCCTTCAAGGTGCTCATCAAGGAGATGCAGTCGCTCTGCCTGAACGTCGAGGTGCTCAGCTCCGACGGCCAGACGATCGACCTGCGCGACTCCGACCAGGAGGTCTTCCGCGCCGCGGAAGAGCTCGGCATCGACCTGTCTCGGCGCGAGCCGAGCAGCGTCGAAGAGGTCTGATCTCGAGCCCGGGCGCCGCGGCGACGCGGCGCCCGGGATGAGGTCGACAACGCGAATATCACTGACACTCAACTGATTTCAGACTTCTAGAACCACGAAAGAAGGACAGCGAACGTGCTGGACGTCAACTTCTTCGACGAGCTTCGGATCGGCCTGGCCACTGCCGACGACATCCGTCAGTGGAGCCACGGCGAGGTCAAGAAGCCGGAGACCATCAACTACCGCACCCTCAAGCCCGAGAAGGACGGCCTCTTCTGCGAGAAGATCTTCGGCCCCACCCGGGACTGGGAGTGCTACTGCGGCAAGTACAAGCGGGTCCGCTTCAAGGGCATCATCTGTGAGCGCTGCGGCGTCGAGGTGACCCGCTCCAACGTGCGCCGTGAGCGCATGGGCCACATCGAGTTGGCCGCCCCGGTCACCCACATCTGGTACTTCAAGGGTGTCCCGAGCCGGCTCGGCTACCTGCTCGACCTGGCGCCGAAGGACCTCGAGAAGGTCATCTACTTTGCGGCCTACATGATCACCTCGGTCGACGAGGAGCAGCGGCACGCCGACCTGCCCTCGCTCGAGGCGCAGATCGAGGTCGAGAAGAAGGAGATCGAGAACCGCCGCGACGGTGACGTGAACACCCGCGCGAGCAAGCTCGAGGCCGACCTCGCCGAGCTCGAGAAGGAAGGCGCCAAGGCCGACGCGCGCCGCAAGGTGCGCGAGTCCGCCGAGCGCGAGATGAACCAGATCCGCAAGCGCGCCGACCAGCAGGTCGAGCGGCTCGAGCAGGTCTGGGACCGCTTCAAGAACCTCAAGGTCCAGGACCTCGAGGGCGACGAGGTGCTCTACCGCGAGATGCGCGACCGGTTCGGTCTGTACTTCGAGGGCGGGATGGGCGCCGCGGCGCTGCAGAAGCGTCTCGAGACCTTCGACCTGGACGCCGAGTCGGAGTCGCTGCGCGAGATCATCGCGACCGGCAAGGGTCAGAAGAAGACCCGCGCCCTGAAGCGGCTCAAGGTCGTCACCGCCTTCCAGCAGACCAAGAACAGCCCCACGGGCATGGTCCTGGACTGCGTGCCGGTCATCCCGCCGGACCTGCGCCCGATGGTGCAGCTCGACGGTGGCCGCTTCGCGACCTCCGACCTCAACGACCTCTACCGCCGGGTCATCAACCGCAACAACCGTCTGAAGCGACTGCTGGACCTCGGGGCTCCCGAGATCATCGTGAACAACGAGAAGCGGATGCTGCAGGAGTCGGTCGACGCGCTGTTCGACAACGGCCGGCGCGGTCGTCCGGTCACCGGCCCCGGCAACCGGGCGCTGAAGTCGCTGTCCGACATGCTCAAGGGCAAGCAGGGCCGCTTCCGGCAGAACCTGCTCGGCAAGCGCGTCGACTACTCCGGCCGTAGCGTCATCGTGGTCGGCCCGCAGCTGAAGCTGCACCAGTGCGGTCTGCCCAAGCAGATGGCCCTGGAGCTGTTCAAGCCGTTCGTGATGAAGCGTCTGGTCGACCTCGACCACGCGCAGAACATCAAGTCGGCCAAGCGCATGGTCGAGCGCGCGCGTCCGGTCGTGTGGGACGTCCTCGAAGAGGTCATCACCGAGCACCCGGTGCTGCTCAACCGTGCGCCCACGCTGCACCGCCTCGGCATCCAGGCCTTCGAGCCGCAGCTGGTCGAGGGCAAGGCCGTCCAGATCCACCCGCTCGTCTGCTCGGCGTTCAACGCCGACTTCGACGGTGACCAGATGGCCGTGCACGTGCCGCTGTCGGCGGAGGCCCAGGCCGAGGCCCGCATCCTGATGCTGTCCTCGAACAACATCCTCAAGCCGTCCGACGGCCGTCCGGTGACCATGCCGACCCAGGACATGATCATGGGTCTGTTCCACCTGACGTCCGAGGTCGAGGAGGGGCAGACGGGTCGAGCCTTCTCGTCCGTCGCCGAGGCGCGGATGGCGTACGACGCCGGCGAGATCCAGCTCGGCACGCCGATCAAGGTGCGCATCGACGACTTCGTGCCGTCGGTCGACGCTCCGCTGCCCGAGGGTGCCCAGCTGGGCGAGGACGGCCGCGCCGTCAGCGCCCTGGTGGAGACCACCCTGGGTCGCGCGCTGTTCAACGACACGCTCCCGGAGGACTACGCCTTCGTGAACGTGCCCGTCGACAAGAAGGGTCTGTCGGCGATCGTCAACGACCTCGCCGAGCGCTACAGCAAGGTGCAGGTCGCGGCGTCGCTGGACGCGCTCAAGGAGGCCGGTTTCTACTGGGCCACCCGCTCGGGCACGACCGTGTCCATCGCCGACGTCGTCATGCCGGACAAGACCGAGATCCTGGCCGGCTACGAGACCAAGGCGGCCAAGGTCCAGCAGCAGTTCGACCGCGGTCTGATCACCGACGACGAGCGCCGTCAGGAGCTCATCGAGATCTGGACCCAGGCGGCCAACGACGTCTCCAAGGCGATGGAGGAGAACTTCCCCAAGAAGAACCCCATCTACCGGATGGTCTCCTCGGGTGCGCGTGGTAACTGGTTCCAGCTGCGCCAGCTGGCCGGCATGCGTGGCCTCATGGCCAACCCGAAGGGCGAGATCATCCCGCGCCCGATCAAGGCGAACTTCCGTGAGGGTCTGTCCGTGCTGGAGTTCTTCATCTCCACGCACGGCACCCGCAAGGGTCTGGCCGACACCGCTCTGCGGACGGCCGACTCGGGTTACCTCACGCGTCGTCTGGTCGACGTGTCGCAGGACGTCATCATCCGTGAGGACGACTGCGGCACCGAGCGCGGCCTGACCCTGCCGATCGCGCAGCGCAACGCCGACGGCGAGCTCGTCGAGCACGAGGACGTCGAGACCTCGGTCTACGCGCGGACGCTCGCGTCCGACGTGGAGGTCGACGGAGAGGTGCTGGCCGCGGCCGGTGCCGACCTGGGCGACGTCAACCTGGACAAGCTGGTCGCCGCGGGCGTCGAGGAGGTCAAGGTCCGTTCGGTCCTGACCTGCGAGTCGCGCGTCGGCACCTGCGCCAAGTGCTACGGCCGCAGCCTGGCCACCGGCAAGCTGGTCGACATCGGTGAGGCCGTCGGCATCATCGCGGCCCAGTCGATCGGTGAGCCCGGCACGCAGCTGACCATGCGCACCTTCCACACCGGTGGTGCCGCGGGTGACGACATCACCCAGGGTCTGCCGCGTGTGGTCGAGCTGTTCGAGGCCCGCACGCCCAAGGGTGTGGCGCCGATCGCCGAGGCCAGCGGCCGGGTGCAGATCGAGGAGACCGACAAGGCTCGTCGCATCCTGCTCACCCCGGACGACGGCTCCGAGGAGCACGCCTACCCGGTCAGCAAGCGTGCGCGCATGCTGATCGAGGACGGTCAGCACGTCGAGGTCGGCACGCTGCTGGTGCAGGGTGCGATCGACCCCAAGCAGGTGCTGCGCATCCTCGGCCCGCGCGCGGTGCAGAAGCACCTCGTCGACGAGGTGCAGAGCGTCTACCGCCAGCAGGGTGTGTCGATCCACGACAAGCACATCGAGGTCATCGTGCGGCAGATGCTGCGCCGCGTGACGATCATCGAGGCCGGCGACACCGAGCTGCTGCCCGGTGAGCTCGCGGAGCGTTCGCGCTTCGAGGACGAGTCGCGCCGTGCGGTCGCCGAGGGCGGCCGGCCGGCGTCGGGTCGCCCCGACCTGCTCGGGATCACCAAGGCGTCGCTCGCCACCGACTCGTGGCTCTCGGCCGCCTCCTTCCAGGAGACGACCCGGGTGCTCACCGAGGCGGCGATGCACGCCAAGAGCGACCCGCTGCTGGGCCTGAAGGAGAACGTCATCCTCGGAAAGCTCATCCCGGCGGGCACCGGCCTGACGCGCTACCGCAACGTCACGGTCGAGCCCACCGAGGAGGCCAAGGCGGCGCTGTACGCCCTGCCCGACTACCAGGCCTACGACTACCCGGTCTTCGGCCCGGGCAGCGGCGAGGCGGTGCGGCTGGACGACGCGAGCCTCGGGTTCTCCGACGGCTGACGAAGCGCGTAGTGAAGCAACGACCGTGCGGCGCAGCTCCCGGGAAGGAGCTGCGCCGCGCGGCGTTGTAGCAGGTGTACGGATTTGGCGGCGTGTCGGCGCGCCGGTACGCTTGATCCTCGTGCGTGGGCTCTGCCCTGCCCCGATAGATCGCCCGATGCTCGGCGCGACAGTTCGCGGGCATCAGGCCCCCACACGCCCCCGCCGGGCATCCGCAGGAGTTGTTCCTGCCGGAAGTGCAGGGGAGGGCGCTGGCTGACACACCCGACCGCGTGGGTCGGATGGGAAGCCGGACCAACCAAGGAGCTCGACGACGGCGTACGCGCCTGTCGCCGGCAGACAAGACGAAACGACAAGGTCGGAGAACAGGTTGCCTACCATCAACCAGCTCGTCCGCAAGGGTCGCCAGGACAAGGCCAGCAAGGTCTCCACCCCGGCTCTTAAGGGCAGCCCCCAGCGACGCGGCGTGTGCACCCGCGTCTACACCACCACCCCGAAGAAGCCGAACTCCGCGCTGCGCAAGGTCGCGCGCGTGAAGCTGACCTCGGGCATCGAGGTCACCGCTTACATCCCGGGTGTGGGCCACAACCTGCAGGAGCACTCGATCGTGCTCGTGCGCGGCGGTCGTGTGAAGGACCTGCCGGGTGTGCGCTACAAGATCATCCGCGGCTCGCTCGACACCCAGGGTGTCAAGGGCCGCCAGCAGGCCCGTAGCCGTTACGGCGCGAAGAAGGAGAAGAAGTAATGCCTCGCAAGGGCCCCGCTCCGAAGCGCCCCCTGGTCGTCGACCCGGTCTACGGCTCGCCGCTGGTCACCCAGCTGGTCAACAAGATCCTGCTCGACGGCAAGAAGTCGACCGCTGAGCGCATCGTCTACGGCGCCCTCGAGGGCTGCCGCGAGAAGACCGGCACCGACCCGGTCGTCACGCTCAAGCGCGCGCTCGACAACGTCAAGCCCGCCCTGGAGGTCAAGTCCCGCCGCGTCGGTGGTGCGACCTACCAGGTCCCGGTCGAGGTCAAGCCCAACCGTGCGGTGACCCTGTCGCTGCGCTGGCTGGTCGGCTACTCCCGGCAGCGCCGCGAGAAGACGATGACCGAGCGCCTGATGAACGAGATCCTCGACGCGAGCAACGGCCTGGGTGCCGCGGTCAAGCGTCGTGAGGACACCCACAAGATGGCCGAGTCCAACCGGGCCTTCGCGCACTACCGCTGGTGACCCGTCGGTGCGTCGCGACCGGCCCGCCGGTCGCGACGCACCAACGCAGCGGTTCCACCGCTGTTCGATACTGACGAACTCACGAGAGACGAGAAGAGACTCCTGTGGCACAGGACGTGCTGACTGACCTCAACAAGGTCCGCAACATCGGGATCATGGCGCACATCGACGCCGGCAAGACCACGACGACCGAGCGGATCCTGTTCTACACCGGCGTCAACCACAAGATGGGCGAGACGCACGACGGCGCCTCGACCACCGACTGGATGGAGCAGGAGAAGGAGCGGGGATCACCATCACCTCCGCCGCCGTCACCTCGTTCTGGAAGGGCTACCAGATCAACCTGATCGACACGCCCGGCCACGTCGACTTCACCGTCGAGGTCGAGCGCAACCTGCGCGTCCTCGACGGCGCCGTCGCCGTCTTCGACGGCAAGGAGGGTGTCGAGCCGCAGTCGGAGACCGTGTGGCGTCAGGCCGACAAGTACGGCGTCCCGCGCATGTGCTTCATCAACAAGATGGACAAGATGGGCGCGGACTTCTACTTCTCCGTGCAGACGATGGTGGACCGCCTCGGCGCGACCCCGCTGGTCATGCAGCTGCCGATCGGTGCCGAGTCCGACTTCGAGGGCGTCGTCGACCTCATCTCGATGAAGGCGCTGACCTGGCGCGGCGAGACCAAGCTCGGTGAGGAGTACGCCACCGAGGAGATCCCCGCGGACCTGCAGGCCAAGGCCGAGGAGTACCGCAACCACCTGATCGAGAAGGTCGCCGAGGCCGACGAGGAGCTCCTCGAGAAGTACCTCGGTGGCGAGGAGCTGACCGAGGACGAGATCAAGCAGGGTGTGCGCAAGCTGACCCTCGCCAACGAGGTCAACCCGGTCTTCTGCGGCACCGCGTTCAAGAACAAGGGCGTGCAGCCCCTGCTCGACGCGGTCATCGACTACCTCCCGAGCCCGATCGACGTCAACGGCGCCGACGGCCACCAGCCCGGTGACGAGGAGACGGTGATCCACCGCAACGCGGACGCCGAGGAGCCGTTCGCGGCGCTGGCGTTCAAGATCGCGGCGCACCCCTTCTACGGCACGCTGACCTACATCCGGGTCTACTCCGGCCAGATCACCGCCGGCTCGCAGGTCATGAACGCGACCAAGGGCAAGAAGGAGCGTCTGGGCAAGCTGTTCCAGATGCACGCCAACAAGGAGAACCCGGTCGACAAGGCCTCGGCGGGTCACATCTACGCGGTCATCGGACTGAAGGACACCACCACCGGTGACACCCTGTCCGACCTGAACGAGCAGATCATCCTCGAGTCGATGACCTTCCCGGAGCCGGTCATCCACGTGGCGATCGAGCCCAAGACCAAGGGCGACCAGGAGAAGCTCGGCACGGCCATCCAGCGCCTGGCGCAGGAGGACCCGACCTTCACCGTCCGCCTCGACGAGGAGACCGGCCAGACCGTCATCGGCGGCATGGGCGAGCTCCACCTCGACATCCTGGTCGACCGCATGAAGCGGGAGTTCAAGGTCGAGGCCAACGTCGGTGCGCCGCAGGTCGCCTACCGCGAGACGATCCGTCGCCCGGTCGAGAAGTACGACTACACCCACAAGAAGCAGACGGGTGGGTCCGGCCAGTTCGCGAAGGTGCAGATCACCTTCGAGCCGCTGGAGACCACCGAGGGTGAGCTGTACGAGTTCGAGAACAAGGTCACCGGTGGTCGCATCCCGCGGGAGTACATCCCCTCGGTCGACCACGGCATCCAGGAGGCCATGCAGCTGGGTGTGCTCGCCGGCTACCCGCTGGTGGGCCTGAAGGCCACGCTGCTCGACGGCGCCTACCACGACGTCGACTCCTCGGAGATGGCGTTCAAGATCGCCGGTTCGATGGCGCTCAAGGAGGCCGTCCGCAAGGCCGACCCGGTGCTGCTCGAGCCGATGATGGCGGTCGAGGTGCGCACGCCCGAGGACTACATGGGCGACGTCATCGGCGACATCAACTCCCGCCGTGGCCAGATCCAGGCCATGGAGGACATCAGCGGTGCCAAGGTCGTCCGCGGCCTCGTCCCGCTGTCGGAGATGTTCGGGTACGTCGGCGACCTGCGTTCCAAGACGCAGGGTCGTGCGAACTACACGATGCAGTTCGACTCCTACGCCGAGGTTCCCCGGAACGTCGCCGAGGAGATCATCAAGAAGATCCGGGGCGAGTGACGCGTATCCTCGCGTCAGCCCACCGGTAAGGAAAGAGAAACCCAACCGGCGCCGCCCCGGCGCCGCAAGCACGTCCTTGAAGGAGGACCCCAGTGGCTAAGGCCAAGTTCGAGCGGACCAAGCCGCACGTCAACATCGGCACGATCGGTCACGTCGACCACGGCAAGACGACGCTGACCGCTGCCATCACCAAGGTTCTGGCGGACAAGTTCCCGCAGTTGAACAAGGCTGCGGCGTTCGCTGACATCGACAACGCTCCCGAGGAGCGTCAGCGCGGTATCACCATCAACGTCTCGCACCAGGAGTACGAGACCGACAAGCGGCACTACGCCCACGTCGACGCCCCGGGTCACGCCGACTACGTGAAGAACATGATCACCGGTGCGGCTCAGATGGACGGCGCGATCCTCGTGGTCGCCGCCACCGACGGCCCGATGCCGCAGACCCGTGAGCACGTGCTGCTCGCGCGTCAGGTCGGTGTGCCCTACATCCTGGTGGCGCTGAACAAGGCCGACATGGTCGACGACGAGGAGATCCTCGAGCTCGTCGAGATGGAGGTCCGTGAGCTGCTGTCCAGCCAGGAGTTCGACGGCGACAACGCCCCGGTCGTGAAGGTCTCGGCGCTCAAGGCGCTCGAGGGCGACGCCGAGTGGGTCAAGTCGGTCGAGGACCTGATGGACGCGGTCGACGAGTCGATCCCGGACCCGGTGCGCGACACCGACAAGCCGTTCCTGATGCCGATCGAGGACGTCTTCACGATCACCGGTCGTGGCACCGTCGTCACCGGCCGCATCGAGCGCGGTGTGCTGAACGTGAACCAGGAGGTCGAGATCGTCGGCATCCGCCCGGAGAAGCAGACCACCACGGTCACCGGCATCGAGATGTTCCGCAAGCTGCTCGACGAGGGTCGTGCGGGCGAGAACGTCGGCCTGCTGCTGCGCGGCACCAAGCGTGAGGACGTCGAGCGCGGCCAGGTCGTCGTGAAGCCGGGTTCGATCACCCCGCACACCGAGTTCGAGGCGCAGGTCTACATCCTGGGCAAGGACGAGGGTGGCCGTCACACGCCGTTCTACGACAACTACCGCCCGCAGTTCTACTTCCGCACCACCGACGTGACCGGCGTCGTGCACCTCCCCGAGGGCACCGAGATGGTCATGCCGGGCGACAACACCGAGATGACCGTCGAGCTCATCCAGCCTGTCGCCATGGAGGACGGCCTGCGCTTCGCGATCCGCGAGGGTGGCCGCACCGTCGGCGCCGGCCGCGTCACCAAGATCATCAAGTGACGATCTGCTGACGCACTAGCTGCACGCGCAAGGCCCCGGGCTTCGGCCCGGGGCCTTTCGCATGCCTGCGCACGGGCGGCGCACGGTGCGGCGGTGGTCCGGCGGGGGTGCGGTGGGGCGCACGGTTGGGCGGTGGTCCGCGAGGGCGTACGGGCGGTTGGGCAGAGCACGGTGCGGCGGTGGTCCGGCGAGGGGTGCGGTGGGGCGCACGGGTCGGCGGTGGTCCGGCGGGGGTGCGCTGGGGCGCACGGGTCGGCGGTGGTCCGCGAGGGCGTACGGGCGGCTGGGCAGCGGTGGTCCGCCCGGGGGTGCGGGGTGGTCAGCCCTTGTCGGCGCCGCTGGTGAGGCCCTCGGTGAGCCAGCGCTCGGCGATGCCGTACAGCACGATGATCGGCACGGTGAGGATGACCGAGCCGGCCATGAGGACGGTCTTGGGGACCTCGATGCCGTTGGACAGCTGCGACAGGCCGAGGAGACCGTCCAGTCCTCGCGCTTGGCGGCCAGGAACAGCAGCGCGAACAGGAACTCGTTCCAGGCGATCATGAACACGAACAGCGCGGTCGACATGATCGAGGGCAGCGACAGCGGCAGCGTGATGCGCAGCAGCGTCTGGGCGCGACTGGCGCCGTCGATCGCCGCGGACTCCTCGATGCTGACCGGGATGGTCTCGAAGTAGTTGCGCAGCATGTGGATCGCGATCGGCACGGTCTGCACGACGTAGACGAGCATCAGCCCGACGAGCGAGCCGGCGAGGCCGAGCTTGCTGAACCCGATGACCAGCGGGATCGCGAGCACGATGACCGGGAACAGGTAGACCGACAGGAACAGCGCGCTCACCGTGCGGCGACCGAAGAAGTCGAGCCGGGCGACGGCGTACGCGCCGAGGACCGACACGATCATCGTCAGCACCATCGCGAGCAGCGCGACCTCGAGCGAGTTGCGCATGAAGCCCAGGAAGCCCTGGCCGCCCTCGTCCTCGGGGGCGAGCACGTCGCGGTAGGTCTGGGTGGTGAAGACCTTGGTGTCGTACCAGAGCCGGCCGGGGTTCTTCAGCAGCTCGTCGATGGGGACGAACGACAGCAGCACCATGTACAGGAACGGGAAGACCGTGATCACGACCAGGCCGGCGATGACGACCCAGCGGCCGATGCCGAAGACGCGGTTCTGCAGGGCGTGGCGGTTCATGCGTCCTCCCGCTCCGTGCGGTTGAGCCACTTCAGGTAGAGCAGCAGGAAGACCACCATCACCAGCGACAGCACGACCGCCTGGGCGGCCGCCGCGCCGGCGTCGAACCGGCCGGTGAGGTAGTCGTACACCCGGACGGCGGCGACCTCGGTGCCGGCGGTGCCGCCGGTGAGCAGGTAGACGTCGTCGAACTTGTTGAACGTCATGATCAGGCGCAGCACCGCGAGCAGCGCGATGACCGAGGCCAGCTGCGGCAGCAGGATGTGCCGGAAGCGCTGCCAGGGCGTCGCGCCGTCGACGATGGCCGCCTCGGTGATGTCGCGCGGGATCGCCTGCAGCCGGGCGAGCAGGAACATGAACGCGAACGGGAAGTAGCGCCAGATCTCGAACGCGATCACGGTCAGCAGCGCCAGCGGCTCGACGCCGAGGAAGTCCTTGGCCTGGTCCCAGCCGAGGAAGCGCTGGCCCCAGACGTTGGCGATGCCGTACTGCGTGTTGAGCATGACCTGCCAGACGAAGGCGACGGCCACGACCGGGGCGACGTAGGGCAGCAGCATCGCCGAGCGCACCAGCCCGCGGCCGGGGAAGGCGTCGCGCAGGGCCAGGGCGGCGAGCAGACCGAGCGCGATGGAGCCGACGGTCGCGGCGACGCTGTAGACCACCGTGGTCAGCATCGAGCTCCAGAAGCCCCGGGCGCCGAGCACCTCGCGGAAGTTGTCGAGGGTGAGCGGGCGGAACGGGCTGGCCTCGCGGATCTGCAGGAACGACAGGTCCTGGAAGGCGATGAGCACGTTCCACAGCACGGGGATCACGACGACCGCGATGACGACGATGACGGTCGGGGAGACCATCAGCAGCCCGTCGCGGTTGTCCTTGCGGCTGCGGCTGAACGTGCGCTCGCGGTCGTTGTCCGCGCCGCGCGGCGCGGCCGGGGTGGTGGGGACCTCGGGTGTCGGGTCCGAGGCGGTGGTCGCAGGCATCGCAGTCCTCCTCAGCTGCCCGACGTGGCGATCTCGTCGACGGCGTCGCGCGCCTCGCGCGCCGCGCCGGTGGGGGTCATGGAGCCGTTCGCCATGCCGGCCACCGCCTTGGAGATCGGCAGCTCGGCCGAGACGGGGCCGAGGATCGAGCCCTGCCCCTGGGGGATGGCCCACCGGTTGAGGTTGGTCCAGACCCCGGAGATGGCGTTCATCGTCTGCGGGTCGTAGACCGCGTCGAGGCGGCGCTTGGTGTCGACGCCCGAGGGCAGTCGCCGCCAGGCCTGGACGTACGCCTGCGACCCGGGGGTCGGGCCGAGCCGGGCCGGGAACTTGCCCTCCGGCGCCATGCCCATCCACTGGGTGTAGCCGTCACCCAGGGCGTAGCTGATGAGCCGCTTGGCGCCGGTGGTGTTCTGGCCCTTGATCACCGCCCACGACGCGACCTCGCCGAAGCCGCCGGCGCCGGTGCCGTCGGGACCGTTGACCGCGGTGACGACGCCGCTGTTCTTGGCCAGCCACGTCCGGTCGCGCTGGCACGGTCCGCAGGTGGGCAGCGCGTCGTTGCGCAGCCCGGCGAGCTCGTCGAGGATGAACGTGGACCACAGGACCATCGCCGACTGGCCCGAGAAGTAGCTGGCCCGGGTGGTGTCGACGTCCTGCCGGCCGTCGGGGAGAAGGAGCGGGCGAGCTGGTCGTACGTCGACCAGGTCCGCTCGCAGGGCGGGTCGGTGATCTGCACGGCGCCCGCGCGGTCGACCAGCTGGCAGTCGTTGCCGAGCGCGAGCGACTCGAACGACTGCTGGGTGAACACGTCGGCCGGGTCGGTGCTGAGCGTGATGCCGAACTGCTTGTCGCGGGTGAGGGTGCGCGCGGCGCGCACGAGGTTGTCGTACGTCGTCGGTGGCTGGAGCCCGGCCTGCCGGAACAGGTCCTTGCGATAGACCAGCACCTGCGCCCACCCGTCGGAGGGGACCGCGAGCGACTCCTGGCCCTCGCTGGTCATCTGCACGGTGCGCGGGGCGAAGGTGTCGCGGCCGAGCTGGTTCATCACCTCGGTCGCGGCCGGGCGGTCGAGCACGTCGAACCGGTCGAGCTGGCGGACGTAGCCGAGCGGCAGGCCGCCGACGACGTCCGGAAGGTCACCGGTCTGCGCGGCGCTCGCGATGAGCTGCGGCAGCTGGGCCTCGTCGACGGCGACCAGCTCGGCGCTGACACCGGTGCTGCGGGTGAAGCCCGCGAGCATCGCGCGCTGCGCGGCGATGCGGTCGGTCTGGGCCTCCAGGCTCCAGACGACGATCTGGTTGGGCGGGCGCGGCTCGTCGTCGGCGCATCCCGCGAGCGCAGGGGTCAGCGCCAGCGCTGCCGCGGCGGCAGCGGTCGCGGCGCGAGCACGTCGGCGCATGAGACCTCCCTCGGTGTGGACCACCCCTCATAGGACCGCGTGGGGGGCCTGCTGGGAAAGGCTTTTCGCAGAATTTCACCCCTGCGGGTACGCGTGACGTGCGTGACAGCAGTGACCGGTGTGCCGTCAACGGCGGCGCGCGCGGTGGGCCGCGGCCTTGACCCGGTTCTGGCAGCGGGTCGAGCAGAACCGGCGGTGGGCGTTCTTGGACAGGTCGACGTAGACCCGGTCGCAGGCCGGTGCCGCGCACACCCCCAGGCGGCTGCCGAGGTCGCCGCCGATCGCCATGGCCAGGCCCGCGGCGATGCCGGCGGCCCAGCCGCGCTCGAAGCTGTCGTCGGGGCCGTGGAAGTGCAGGCCGTAGCCGCCGTCGGGGCGCAGGTCCAGCTCGGGGCGGGCGCGGGTGTCGCGCAGCATCCGGTTCACCAGCTCGGCGGCCCCCGCGAGGTCGTCGCCGTCGAGCAGACCGAAGACCGAGCGGGCCCGGCGCACGTGCGGCAGCAGCGACTGCGCCTGCTGCTGCGTGGGCGAGCTGTCGTAGCCCGCCGCGGTCAGCGCCACGCGCACGGCGTCGCGCAGCGGCGCGCCCGCGGGCTCGGCCACGGCTCGTCCGCCGTCCTCCCCGGGGGACAGGGCGTTCACCAGGGCCACGGTCGCGCCGATAATGCGTCGAACGTGACTGTTGAAGTGCATTTCGGTAGTCATCTAGCCTCCGGGTCATGTCACTGGACAACGAGCGTACGACAGTCACGGGCCGGTCGCGCGGCGGCACCACGCGAATGCTGCTCCCGCTGGTGGTCGCCCGCGTGGTCAACCGGCTCGGCGGCTTCTCGATGGGCTTCCTCGGCGCCCGGCTGAGCGTCGACCTGGGCGCCCCGATGTCGCTCGTCGGGCCGGTGCTCGCGATCTTCGGGCTGTGCACGATCCCCTCACGCGTGCTCGGCGGGGTGCTGGCCCACCGCATCGGCTCACGGCGCACGCTGGTCGTCGGCCTGCTCGCCTGCGCGCTCGCCCAGGCGGTGGCGGCCCTCGCCGGCAGCGTGGCGACGGTGGTGCTGGGCGCGGTGCTGCTGGGGCTGGCCCAGGAGATCATCGAGCCGGCCACCCAGGGCTTCGTCGCCGAGCAGGTGCCGGCCGAGCGGCGCGCGTCGGGGTTCGCGCTGCTGTCGGCGGCGATGTCGGTCGCCGGGGTGCTGGCCGGCGCGGTCGCCGGGCTCGTCGCGCCGTTCGGCGTCGCCTGGCTGTTCGGCGTCGACGCGATCACGAGTCTCGCGGCGGCGGCCGTCGTGGCCGTGCTGCTCGTCGACGTCCGGCCCCCGCGCGAACCGGGCCGCTCCTGGCGGCGCTCGCTGTCGCCGCGGCTGCTCGCCTGGACCGGGGTCGGCACCGTCTACGGCACGCTCGTGATGGTCGTCGTCCTCTTCTTCCCGCTGTCCGTGGTGCGCGCGGGCCATCCGACGGCGTACGCCGGGTGGCTGCTCGCGGTCGTCGCCGGCTTCGCGGTGCTCGCCCAGCGGGCCGTGGCGCACCTGGAGACGCGCGTCCGACCAGCGCTGCTGCTCGTCGCCGGCTACGTCGTGCTCGCCGGCGGGCTCGCGCTGTGGGCGACGGGCACGGTGACCGGCCTGCTCGTCGGGGCGGCCCTGGAGGGGGCGAGCGGGTCGCTGCTGCTCGGGACGCAGCAGGCGGTCGCGGCCGGGATGGCCCGGCCGGGTGACGAGGCGGCGGTGATGACGACGTACGGCCTGTCCTGGGGTGTCGCGGCGGTGCTGGCTCCGCTGGTCGGCGCCCCGCTGCTCGAGCGCGGGCCGCAGCTGCTGTGGGGCGCGGCGGCCGCGCTCGCCGGGCTGCTGGCCGCCGGGCACCTGGCCGCCCACCTCGCCGGGAGGGTGCGAGGTGGGCGGAGCCGGGTGCGGGCGGTGGCTCAGTGACCGACCCAGCAGCGGGTGGGACGGAACCCGGTGGGCGCGTCGTCGAGCGACAGCTCGAACGTGGACCACCCCGGCGCGTCCTTCTCCTCGCCGACGCCGCTGTCGGTCAGCGTGCGGCCCGAGGCGTCGGAGCACACGACCGACAGCAGGTTCGCCGACCCCTTGCCCACCGTGCGGTAGCGGCCGCTGACCTTCGGCGTGCCGGTGTCGGTCTGTCCGAACGAGAACGACGGGTCGACCTCGGCGACCGTCGCGTAGTCGTCGGGCTGGTTGTCCTTGATGCGCAGCGAGACCCGGGTGGCCGACGTCTCCGCGCCGCTGAGCGTCTTGCTGGACGCGAGCACCTTGATCTCGTCGGTCAGGCCGCCGACGGGCACCTGCTCGTCCTGGATGGCGACCACGTCGCCGCGGGCGTCGCGCAGCACGAACTGCACGGTCACGGTGCCCCGCTCGGTGGAGGTCGCGCGCAGCACGGCGAACAGGTTGGTCGTCGAGCTGCTGCCGGAGCTGTACGCCCCCAGCCGCTCCACCGTGACCCGGGTCGCCGGGCCCGGTCCCAGGTTGCCGAGGGTGGCGTTCACCGTCGTGTCCGGGGCGAGCTCGCCGTGCTTCACCGGCGCCTCGGGGAGGCGCCGCCCGTCGCGGGCGGGCCGGGGTTGTCCGCGGGCGGGGTGGTCGCGCCGGTGCCGGCGGAGCTCGGGGTCGCGGTGCTGGAGCCGGGGGCCGTGCTGGGTCCGGAGGTGCTGGACGGTCCGGACGGGGCCGCGCTCGACGAGGTGGTCGTGGGCGGCGCGTAGTCGGTGATGGTGTCCGGCGCGTCGTCCCCCTGGCAGGCGGTCAGCCCGAGGGCGAGGCTCGCGGCGAGGGCGAGCGAGGCGGTGGTGCGGGAGGTGCGCATGGCGGGCGTCCTTTGCGATCGTGAACACGGAACGCCGGTATGAGTGTTTGCAGCTGCGAACGGTTCCATCGACTTCTGCGCGGGGCCGGCGACGCCGGTGAGACGCCCGGGAGCGAGGCCCGCGGCCCCTGCGACAATCGAGGGACCGCCCGTCTGAACCAAGGAGACGTCCCGTGGCTCTTGCCGACCTGTCCGCCGCCGAACTCGCCGACGCGCTCGCGACCCAGCGCACGGCGTACGACCGGATCCGCGAGCAAGGGCTGACGCTCGACCTCACGCGCGGCAAGCCGTCGAGCGAGCAGCTGGACCTGTCGGAGGAGCTGATGCGGCTGCCGCAGGGGCACACCGCGGCCGACGGCACCGACGTGCGCAACTACGGCGGGCTCGCGGGCCTGCCCGAGCTGCGCGAGATCTTCGCCGAGCTGCTCGGCGTCGAGCCCCGCCAGCTCGTCGCGGGCGGCAACAGCAGCCTGACGATGATGGCCGACACGCTGAAGAACCTGCTGCTGCACGGCGGCGTCGACTCCGAGCGGCCCTGGCTGCAGGAGGAGAAGGTGACCTTCGTCTGCCCGGTGCCCGGCTACGACCGCCACTTCGCGCTGCTGGAGTCGCTCGGCATCGAGATGGTCACCGTCCCGATGAACGCCGACGGTCCCGACGTCGAGGCCGTACGCCGGCTGGTCGCCGACGACCCGTCGGTCAAGGGCATGTGGCTGGTCCCGACCTACGGCAACCCGACCGGGATCACCTGCAGCCAGGAGGTCGCGGCGGAGCTGACCGCCATGCCGACCGCCGCGCCGGACTTCAAGATCCTGTGGGACAACGCCTACGCGCTGCACCACCTGACCGAGGACGAGACCAAGTCGGCCGACGTGCTGTCGCTGGCGTCGGCCGCGGGCAACCCGCACCGGCCGGTGGTGTTCGCCTCGACCAGCAAGATCACCTTCGCCGGGGCGGGCGTGGCCTTCCTGGCCGGGTCGCCGGAGACCGTGAAGTGGTTCACCGGCCACCTCGGCAAGAGCTCGATCGGCCCCGACAAGGTCAACCAGCTGCGGCACGCGCAGTTCTTCGGCGACGCCGACGGGGTGCGCGCCCACATGGCCAAGCACCGCGAGATCATCAAGCCCAAGTTCGACGCGGTCGAGCGCATCCTGAGCGACGACCTCGGCGACTCCGGCGTCGCGCGCTGGACCACGCCGGAGGGTGGCTACTTCGTGAGCCTCGACGTGCTGCCCGGCACCGCCGGTCGCGTGGTCGAGCTGGCCAAGGACGCCGGGGTCGCGCTGACGCCGGCAGGGGCGTCGTTCCCCTACGGCCAGGACCCCGACGACACCAACATCCGGCTCGCGCCGACCCTGCCGCCGCTCGCCGAGGTCGAGTCGGCGATGGCGGTCGTCACGACCTGCGTGCTGCTCGCGGCGGCCGAGAAGCTCAGCGCCGGCTGAGCCGAGGGCGTCCACCGAAGCCGAGAGCGGCGGCGGCCGCGAGGCGGGCGCTGATCAAGGGGCTGGCGCGGCCCGGCCGCGCAGGCTTGAGCAAGTCTTGAACCTGCGTTCACCCGGGCCTGACCGACGCGCGAGCAGCATGGGGCTCGTCCGTCCCCCTCCGGAGGAGCCCCATGCTCACCTGCGCCCGTCGCGCGCTCGCCGTGGTCGGCGTCGCCGCACTCGCCGCCACCACCCCGACCTGGACCGCCGGCCCGGCCAGCGCGGCGACCTCGCCCCCGGCGGCCGTCAGCGTCGCCGACTACTACGCCGGCACCGAGGGCCTGACCGGTCTGCCCCTGAAGAACAAGCTCAACGACATCGTCAGCACCCAGTCCGTGCTGACGTACGACCAGGTCTGGGACGCGCTGCGCCGCACCGACGAGGACCCGGCCAACCCGAACAACGTCATCGAGCTCTACACGGGCAGGTCGACCCCGAAGACGAACAACGGGGGAGACGTCGACAACTGGAACCGTGAGCACGTCTGGGCCAAGAGCCACGGCGACTTCGGCACGACTCCCGGGCCCGGCACCGACCTGCACCACCTGCGCCCGACCGACGTGACGGTCAACGCCGACCGCGGCAACCTCGACTTCGACAACGGCGGCACGCAGAACGACGAGGCGCCGGGCAACTACGCCGACGGTGACTCCTGGGAGCCGCGCGACGCGGTCAAGGGCGACGTGGCGCGGATGATCCTCTACATGGCCGTGCGCTACGACGGGGACGACGGGGCGCCCGACCTGGAGGTCAACGACCAGGTCAACAACGGGTCGGCGCCCTACCACGGCCGGGTCTCGGTGCTGGTCGCGTGGAGCGCGCAGGACCCGCCGGACGCGTTCGAGCAGCGGCGCAACGAGACGGTCTACGCGATCCAGGGCAACCGCAACCCGTTCGTCGACCGCCCCGAGTGGGTCGAGGCCATCTTCTGACGCAGGCGGCGCACCAGCGGTGCGTCCCCCTCCCCTCACGGGAGCGCGCCGCCGGTGCGCCTCGTGAGCGCGACCGACCCGCAGGTCTCCACCCCTGGGCGCGCCCGCGGACCAGCCTTCGGGAGCGAGGACCGCGACGGCAACCCTGCGGGCCGAAACTGCCGCCAGACTGCCGCTCGCGCCGGCCCCGGCGTCAGGTGCCGGGCTCCTCCCAGTCCCAGGCGAAGCCGTACGACCCGGGCGGCACGTCCTTCAGCGCCAGCTGGACGAGGGGCTCGCGCTCGTGGCTGACCGCGCCGGTCACCTCCTCGCGGCCGGCGGTCGCGGTGACCTGCCACAGCCGAGCCGGCGGCGCCTCGAACTCCACGCTGACGGCGAGCGAGGCCATGCCGCGACGCGAGCCGCGCAGGACCCGGTGGGAGGGCTCGCCCGCGTCGTCGGGCTCGAGCACGGTGTAGTCGATGACCGCCGACTCGCCCTCCTGGAGCGGGCGGGCGAACTGCAGGCCGAAGATGACCAGCCCCAGCGTCGGGACCTCGCGGCGGCCCGCGACGGTGCAGCCGTGCACGTCGCTCAGCTGGACCCGGGGAGCACCAGGGGGTCGGCCGCGTTGATCAGGCAGGTCCCGCGCACGCCGTCCTCCAGCGCCAGGATCACCGCGTGGTAGCGACACTCGACCATCCGTCGCGAGGCGGAGATGCGCGCCCGGCTGGAGACGTGGGTGTAGCGGATGTCCTTGCCGTACTCCTCGGCCAGGAAGCGGCTGACCTGCTCGTCGTCGGTGACCCCCGTCCGGGCGAACAGCCGCTCGAACGGAGCCATCGGGACCTGGGCCCAGGTGCGCAGCAGCCGGGCGCGCTCGGCGCGCGGCAGCGCCAGCGCGGTGGCGAGCGACTCCAGCGTCGCGAGGTGCGGCTCGCGCACCTCGTCGCGCTCGAGCGCGCGCAGCGTGCGCACCGACACGCCCGCTCGTTCGCTCAGCTGCTGCTGGGTGAGTCCGTGCTCGCGGCGCAGGGTGCGCAGGAGGGCGGCGCGCTGGTCCATGTGCCGAGTATCACCGCCCCGGGGGCTGGTGCTCGGAGGCCGGGACGGTCGTCTCGCAGGGCGAGGAAGGTCCAGGCCTGCTGCACGGGCGGGGGAGCGACCTGGGAGACTGCCGCTCATGACCCCCGACCAGGCCGAGCAGGTGTCGGCGACGCCGGCGTTCTTCCTGGCCGGTGGCACGGGCATCTCGGCCGAGACGCTGGGCAACATGATCCTCGGGCAGTTCCCGACGGTGTCGTTCCAGACCCGCAAGATCCCCTTCATCAAGTCGGTCGAGCAGGCCCGCCAGGTGGTGGCGCTGGTCGACGCGGCCAAGACCGACGCGGTCACCCCGCTGGTCTTCTCCACGGTGGCCGACGAGGAGATCCGCGCCGAGCTGATGAAGACGGTGTGCGCGTTCATCGACCTGTTCGGCTCGCACCTGGACATGGTCGAGCGGGTGCTGCACGTCAACGCCGCCCACGACGTCGGGAGCGTGCACGGCATCGCCGACCAGCGGGCGTACGAGGCCCGGATGAAGGCCATCGACTACTCCATGGAGCACGACGACGGGCAGAGCCTGCGCGCGCTGGAGCAGGCCGACCTGATCCTCGTCGCGCCGTCCCGGTGCGGCAAGACGCCCACGTCGATGTACCTCGCGATCCAGCACGGCCTCAAGGTCGCGAACTACCCGTTGGTCGAGGAGGACTTCGAGTCCAGCGACCTGCCCCGCCCGATCCGGCCGTACGCCGACCGCATCTTCGGCCTGTTGTCGACCCCGCAGCGGCTGAGCCAGGTGCGCAGCGAGCGCCGACCGGGCTCGCGCTACGCCACGCTCGCGCAGTGCAGCTACGAGCTGCGCCGGGCCGAGGCGCTCTACGCCACCCACCGCATCCCCTCGGTCAGCTCGGCGAACATGTCCGTCGAGGAGATCGCCGCGGTGATCCTGCAGAACCTCGACCAGCGCCCACGCAGCTGAACCCGGCCGCGACGACCCCAGAGCAGCACCTCGGAAGGACACCGCAGATGACACGCAACGTGGAGTGGTTCGCCGACCTCGGCCTCGACGACGTCGAGCGGGTCGGGGGCAAGAACGCCTCCCTCGGCGAGATGGTGCAGCACCTGGCCAAGGCCGGGGTGCAGGTGCCCGACGGCTTCGCCACGACGGCCGAGGCCTACCGCCGCTTCCTGACCGAGGGCGGGCTCGCCGACGACATCAACGCCCAGCTGCGCGCGCTCGACGTCGACGACGTGCGCGAGCTGGCCCGGTCGGCCGCAGCATCCGCGAGACCATCGAGTCCCACCCCTTCCCGGAGGACCTCGAGCAGGACATCCGCGACAGCTACGACCGGCTGGTCGAGGAGAACGGCGAGGAGGTCTCCTGGGCGGTGCGCTCCAGCGCGACCGCCGAGGACCTGCCCGACGCGAGCTTCGCGGGGCAGCAGGAGACCTTCCTCAACATCAAGGGCATCGACAACGTCCTGCACGCGATCAAGCTGGTCTACGCCTCGCTCTACAACGACCGGGCGATCGCCTACCGCGTGCACAGCAACTTCGACCACGAGGCCGTCGCGCTGTCGGCCGGCATCCAGCGGATGGTCCGCTCCGACGTGGGCGCCTCGGGCGTGATGTTCACGATCGACACCGAGTCCGGCTTCGACGACGCCGTGTTCATCACCTCGTCGTACGGCCTCGGCGAGGCGGTCGTGCAGGGCGCCGTCAACCCCGACGAGTTCTACGTCTACAAGCCGGCGCTGCGCGCCGGCCGCCCGGCGATCCTCAAGCGCGGCGTGGGCTCCAAGGCCATCAAGATGGTCTACACCGACGACGCCGGGGTCGGGCGCACCACCGAGTTCGTCGACGTCGAGGAGGCCGAGCGCCCGCTGCTGTCGCTGACCGACGACGAGGTCACCCAGCTGGCCGAGTACGCCCTCAAGATCGAGGAGCACTACGGCCGCCCGATGGACATCGAGTGGGGCAAGGACGGCGTCGACGGCGGGCTGTACATCCTGCAGGCCCGGCCCGAGACGGTGAAGTCGCGCCAGGCCGGTTCGACCCTGCAGCGGTTCAGCCTCGCCGAGCGCGGCACGGTCGCCGTCGAGGGCCGCGCCATCGGTCAGAAGATCGGCGCCGGCGCCGTGCGCACGCTGCGCTCGGTCGAGGACATGCACGAGTTCCAGACCGGCGAGGTGCTGGTCGCCGACATGACCGACCCCGACTGGGAGCCGATCATGAAGCGCGCCAGCGCGATCGTCACCAACCGCGGCGGGCGCACCTGCCACGCGGCGATCATCGCCCGCGAGCTGGGCATCCCGGCCGTGGTCGGCACCGGCAGCGCGACCTCCGCGCTCACCGACGGCCAGGAGGTCACGGTCTCGGCGGCCGAGGGCGACACCGGGTTCGTCTACGAGGGCAAGCTCGACTTCTCGGTCGACGAGACCTCGCTGGACTCCATGCCCGACATCCCGGTCGGCATCATGATGAACGTCGGCACCCCCGACCAGGCGTTCGAGTTCTCCCGGCTGCCCAACAAGGGCATCGGCCTGGCGCGCCTGGAGTTCATCATCAACCGGCAGATCGGCATCCACCCCAAGGCGCTGCTCGACCTCGAGGCCGGCGGCGGCAACCTCTCGCCCGAGCTCAAGGCCGAGATCGAGGCGCTGACCGCGGCCTACGACAGCCCGCGCGAGTTCTTCGTCAAGCGGGTCGCCGAGGGCGTCTCGATGCTGGCGGCCGCCTTCGCGCCCGAGCCGGTCATCGTGCGCATGTCCGACTTCAAGTCCAACGAGTACGCCAACCTCGTCGGCGGGACGGCGTACGAGCCGGACGAGGAGAACCCGATGATCGGCTACCGCGGCGCCTCGCGGTACCTGTCGGAGGACTTCGCCGAGTGCTTTGCGATGGAGTGCGCGGCGCTGCGCCACGTGCGCGACGAGATGGGCCTCACCAACGTCAAGGTGATGATCCCCTTCGTGCGCACCCTCGGGGAGGCCCAGGGCGTCACCGACCTGCTGGCCGAGCACGGGCTCGAGCGCGGCAAGAACGACCTGCAGGTCGTGATGATGTGCGAGATCCCGAGCAACGCGGTCAACGCCGCCGAGTTCCTCGAGTTCTTCGACGGGTTCTCGATCGGCTCCAACGACATGACCCAGCTGACGCTGGGGCTGGACCGCGACTCCTCGCTGGTCGCCGACAAGTTCGACGAGCGCGACCCGGCCGTCAAGCAGATGCTCAGCATGGCCATCACCGCCTGCCTCGACCAGGGCAAGTACGTCGGCATCTGCGGCCAGGGCCCCAGCGACCACCCCGACCTCGCGGAGTGGCTGATGGAGCAGGGCATCCAGACGATGTCGCTCAACCCCGACACCGTGGTCGAGACGTGGATGCGGCTGGCCCGCAAGGTCGGCACCGCGCCGGCGGAGGAGTCCGAGGCGCCCGCAGGCTCGTGAGCCCCGGCGGGGGCGTGCTGCGCGGGCCGGCGGCCTAGTCGTCGGAGAGCGTCATCGAGACGATGCGCCGCCCGGCCAGCAGCACGCCGCCGGCGAGCACCACGAGCGCGGCGAGGATGGCGTACGCCGTGGGCACGGGCTGAGCGGCCTCGGCCGTGACGTCGCTGGCCGCCTGGAGCACCGAGGTGCCCCAGCTGCGCGCCGACAGCCACTTCGTCGGGCCGATCAGCCCGGCGATGGTCGACTCCCAGATCAGCCAGTAGGCCAGCGCGCCCACCACGCTGCGCCGCAGCGCGACCGCGAGCGCGGTGAAGATCCCGACGTACGCCACACCCGAGACCGCGCTGCCCGCCACGATCGCGAGGGGCAGGCCGTCGCCGGGGTGCAGCACCATCGCCGAGATCCCGAGCGGCAGCACGCCGAACACCACCACCGCGCCGAGGATCACCAGGGCCTTGCTCAGCACCAGGGCCACCCGGGAGATCGGCTTCACCAGCAGCTGGATGATCGAGCCGTCGTCGAACTCCGTGGAGATCAGCGTGGTGGTGCAGATCAGCGTGACGACCGGCACGACCACGCCGATGCCGAAGGTGCTCAGGAAGTTCTGGGTGGCGGTGCCGTCCATCGCCGCGAACCGCTGCTGCACCAGGGTGAGCGCGATCAGCAGCACCGGCAGCGCGAGCAGCAGGAGCACCCGGGCGCGGCCGAGGAGCGAGCGCAGCGCCAGGCGCACGACCGGTCCGCTCAGCGGGGACGTGCCGCTCGGCGCGGCGTTGCCGGCGGGCAGGGGGCCGGGCGGGGCCGGCTGCGGGGTGGCGGGCGGTGGGGTCGTCATGCGTTCACCAGGTAGGAGAAGACGCTCTCGAGCGACTCGTCGGTCGGCGTGAGCTCGAGCAGCCGGATGTCGTGGGCGCGGGCGATGCGGGGGACGGAGTGGGCGAACCGGCCCAGGTCGTCGGTCTCGACCTCGAGGGTGTGCCGGTCGCGCAGCCGGGCGCCGCGCACCGACGGGTCGGCGAGCAGCAGGGCCGCGAGCCGACGGTTGTCGGAGGAGCGCAGCCGGTACTGGTTGGGCCGGTCGGTCATCAGCCGGCGGATCTCGGCGAAGTCGCCGGAGGCGGCGTGCCGGCCCGCGACCACGACCTCGACGCGGCGGGCCAGCTGCTCGACCTCCTCGAGGATGTGCGAGCTGAACACGATGGTGCGGCCGCGCTGCCCGAGGTCGGTGAGCAGGTTCATCATCTGCCGCCGCTGGATCGGGTCCATGCCGTTGAACGGCTCGTCGAGCAGCAGCACCTGCGGGTCGTGCACCAGCGCCGAGGCGACCTTGATCCGCTGCCGCATGCCCTTGGAGTAGGTGTGCACCTTGCGGCCGGCCGCGTCGGCCAGGTCGACCAGCTCGATCGCCCGCTCGGTCGCGGCCGCCGGATCGGACACCTGCTGCAGGTCGGCGCTCAGGCGCACCAGCTGACGGCCGGTGAGGAAGTCGTACAGCTGCTCCTGGACGGGCACCAGGCCGATGTCGCGATAGACCGACACCCGCTCGCGCACCGGCCGGTCGCCCAGGGTGACCGACCCGGCCGACGGCGGCAGCAGACCGGCCATCATCGACAGCAGGGTCGACTTGCCGGCGCCGTTGGGGCCGAGCAGCCCGGTGATGCCCGGGCTGAGCACCATCGAGACGTCGTTGACCGCGACGACGTTGCCGTACCACCGGGACACGCCCGCGAGCACCAGGTCGGTCACAGCGAGGCCGCCTTCCGGGTGCGGGCGAGCAGGATCGCGGTCGGGACCAGCACCCAGGCGGCCGCCACCACGACGAAGAAGAGCGTCCACCCGGGGGTCGTCACGCGGGGGAGCAGCTCGATCGGCGTCGGCTGGTCGAACAGCCCGCTGACCAGCGCGGCGACCGCGGTGAACGGGTTGAGCGCGGCGGCGACGAAGGCGAGCGTCTCGTTGACGTTCTCGTACGCGATCCCCAGCAGCGCGGTGACCATGCCCGAGGTGATCATCAGCGTGACGATCACGCCGGTGACCGACAGGCCGGTGCGGGTGGTCAGGGCCGAGACCATCGCCGAGATGGCCGCCAGCATCACCGCGAGGATCGCCATGCCGGCGAGGGCGGCGAGGTAGGCCTTGGTGTGCTGGCCGACCGGCAGGTCGGAGCTGATCGCGACCCCCACCAGATCGTCAGCGGCACGGCGACGATCGCGAACACCGCGGTCGCGAGGGCCGCGAGCCGCACCAGGATCAGCGTCGTGCGCGAGACCGGGCGGGCGAAGTAGAGCACGATCGTGCGGTATCGCAGGTCGCGCGCGAAGAGCACGGGCGCCTGGGCCGCGACGAAGACGGTGAGCAGCAGCTGGGTCCAGAACGGGTAGCCGAAGTAGGTCGACAGCGGCCCGAACAGGTCGGCCCGGTCCGACAGGGACATCCGCTTCAGCTGGATGATGATGCCGGCCAGCACCAGCGCCGGCACGAACATGATGATCGTCACGACCCAGGGCACGATCTTGGCCTTGCCGGTGCGGCCGATGCCGAAGCAGTGGGCGAGGGCGGTGCGGAACAGCGAGCCCGCGACCGCCCCGGGAGAGCGGCGCTGCCCGGTGAACCGGCGGTAGCCGATGTCGTGGATGACCCCGCTGGGCCCGGACGTGCTCATCGGGCGCCTCCCGTCGCCTCGAAGACCTCTTCGAGCGTGTGGTGGATCTCCTGCACCCGCACCAGCCCGAGGCCGAGGTCGGTGACGACGTCGCGGACCACGTCGAGCGCGCGCGGGTCGTCGATCCGCACCCGGATCCGGTCGCCGTCGGGCGCGGCCTGGATGCCGCGGTCGAGCAGCGCCTGGCCCACGCGCCGGTCGGAGCCGGACGGGCCGAGCACCTCGACCAGCACGGTGCCGGTGGTCTGGGTCAGGTCGGTGGTGGCCGAGGCGCGCAGCAGCCGGCCGCTGTCGATGACGACGACGTGGTCGGCCGTGCGCTCCAGCTCGCCGAGCAGGTGGCTGGTGACGATCACCGAGATGCCGAAGTCGTGGCCGATGCGCGAGATCAGGTCGAGCATGTCGTCGCGCGAACGCGGGTCGAGCCCGTTGGTGGGCTCGTCCAGCAGCACCAGGCGCGGGTCGTGCACGATCGCCTGCGCCAGCTTGACCCGCTGCCGCATGCCGGTGGAGTAGCCGCCGATGGGCCGGTGCCGCTCCTCGGCGAGCCCCACGTGGCGCAGCACGTCGGCGGTGCGCTCGCGGGCGTCGGTGCGCGGCAGCCCCGACACCTGCGCCATGTGCAGCACGAACTCGGCGGCCGAGACGTCGGGCGGCAGCGCGTCGTGCTCGGGCATGTAGCCCACGACCGCGCGGATCGCGGCGCCGTGCGTGCGGGTGTCCATGTCGAGCACCCGCGCCTCGCCGGCGGTCGGCGCGAGCAGCCCCAGCAGCACCTTGATGAGCGTGGACTTGCCGGCGCCGTTGACGCCCACGATCCCGGTGACCCCGGCCGGCACGCCGACGCTGAGCGCGTCGAGGGCGCGGACCCGGGGATACTGGACCGTCAGATCTCGGGTCTGTACGACTGGTGCCCCCACGCGAGGCACCCTAGCCTCCGGGGCGGCCGGTTCCGGCTCGATTTGGCCGCGTGCCGCGGACTCTGGCACACTGGACAAGTTGCTTGTTGCGCGGCGCTGACCTCGGTCGGCCCGTCACCCCCGAGCAGCGCGCAGGACCCGTTCGCGGGGCCGCCGCACATCGGAGCAAGCCCCGGTCCGTCAGGACCGACCCACACCATCGGATCGATCGTTCCGGTGTGCCGCGAGGCCACCGCGACACACCCGAGCGCGTGGGTCGGAGCACAAGCCCGACGCACCGGCCACGGACGTTTGTTGTTGTTGGACGCGAGAGAGAGACGCGAGCGAATGGCGGGACAGAAGATCCGCATCCGGCTGAAGTCGTACGACCACGAGGTCATCGACAGCTCGGCGCGCAAGATTGTCGACACGGTGACCCGTGCCGGTGCCACGGTCGTGGGCCCCGTGCCGCTGCCGACGGAGAAGAACGTCTTCTGCGTCATCCGGTCGCCGCACAAGTACAAGGACAGCCGCGAGCACTTCGAGATGCGCACCCACAAGCGCCTGATCGACATCGTGGACCCGACCCCCAAGGCTGTCGACTCGCTGATGCGTCTGGACCTCCCGGCCGACGTCAACATCGAGATCAAGCTCTGACCGGGCAAGGGAGGAACGACTCACCATGACTCACATCACGGAGCGCCCGGTCAAGGGCGTCCTCGGCGAGAAGCTCGGCATGACCCAGGTCTGGGACGCCGAGAACCGCCTCGTCCCCGTCACCGTCATCCAGGCGGGCCCCTGCGTCGTCACGCAGGTCCGCGGTGACGACGACGGCTACCACGCGGTGCAGATCGGCTACGGCCAGATCGACCCGCGCAAGGTCACCAAGCCGCTGAAGGGCCACTTCGACAAGGCCGGCGTGACCCCGCGTCGTCACCTCGTCGAGGTGCGCACCTCCGACGCCGCCGAGTACGCCCCCGGCCAGGAGATCACCGCCGAGGCCTTCGAGGCCGGCGCGGTCGTCGACGTCGTCGGCACCACCAAGGGCAAGGGCTTCGCCGGTGTCATGAAGCGTCACGGCTTCTCCGGTGTCGGCGCCTCGCACGGTGCGCACCGCAACCACCGCAAGCCGGGTTCGATCGGTGGCTGCGCCACCCCGGGTCGTGTCTTCAAGGGCATGCGCATGGCCGGCCGCATGGGCGGCGTGCGCCAGACGACCCAGAACCTCACCATCCACGCCGTCGACGCCGAGAAGGGTCTGCTGCTGGTCAAGGGCGCTGTGCCCGGTCCCCGCGGCGGCATCGTCCTCGTCAAGTCGGCCGCGAAGACCGCTGCGAAGGAGGCCTGAGCGAGATGACGACCGTCGACATCCTGGGGCCGACCGGTGCCAAGTCCGGCACCACCGAGCTGCCCGCCGAGATCTTCGACGTGCAGACCAACGTCCCGCTGATCCACCAGGTGGTCGTGGCCCAGCTCGCCGCTGCGCGCCAGGGCACCCACGCCACCAAGACCCGCGGCGAGGTCCGCGGCGGTGGCCGCAAGCCGTACCGCCAGAAGGGCACCGGCCGGGCGCGTCAGGGCTCGACCCGCGCGCCGCAGTTCGCCGGCGGTGGCACCGTCCACGGCCCGCAGCCGCGTGACTACAGCCAGCGCACCCCGAAGAAGATGAAGGCTGCCGCGCTGCGCGGCGCCCTCTCCGACCGGGCGCGGCACGGCCGCATCCACGTCGTGGCCGGTGTCGTCGAGGGCGACGCCCCGTCGACGCGGTCCGCGGCGACGCTGCTGGACGGGCTCAGCGAGCGCAAGAACCTGCTCGTGGTGCTGCACCGCGACGACGAGGTCGGCGCCAAGAGCGTGCGCAACCTCGCCGACGTGCACCTGATCTGGTCCGACCAGGTCAACACCTACGACGTGCTGTGCGCCGACGACGTGGTCTTCACCCAGGCCGCGCTCGAGCACTTCCTGAGCTTCGGCGAGCAGGCCCGGGTCGCGGCGAAGGCCGCCAAGGAGGCCAAGAAGGCTCCGGTCGAGGCCGAGCAGAGCGAAGGGGACAACTGACCATGAGCACTGGACGCAAGGACCCGCGCGACATCCTGATCGCGCCGGTCGTCTCGGAGAAGTCCTACAGCCTGCTCGACGAGGGCAAGTACACCTTCCTCGTCGACCCGCGGGCCAACAAGACCGAGATCAAGGTGGCCGTGGAGCAGGTCTTCGGCGTGAAGGTCGACTCGGTGCACACCATGAACCGCCCGGGCAAGACCCGCCGGACCCGCTTCGGCACGGGCAAGCGCAAGGACACCAAGCGCGCGATCGTCTCGCTGCGCGAGGGCTCGATCGACATCTTCGGCCAGGTTGGCTGAGGAGGGACTGACTGATGGCTATCCGTAAGTACAAGCCGACGACCCCCGGTCGTCGCGGCTCGAGCGTGGCCGACTTCGCCGAGGTCACCCGCTCGACGCCGGAGAAGTCGCTGGTCCGCCCGCTGACCAAGTCCGGCGGCCGCAACGCCTCGGGCCGCATCACCACCCGGCACATCGGTGGTGGCCACAAGCGCGCCTACCGCGTCATCGACTTCCGTCGCGCCGACAAGGACGGCATCCGCGCGAAGGTCGCTCACATCGAGTACGACCCCAACCGCACCGCCCGCATCGCGCTGCTGCACTACGCCGACGGCGAGAAGCGCTACATCATCGCGCCGAGCCGGCTGAAGCAGGGCGACTGGATCGAGAACGGCCCCAACGCCGACATCAAGCCCGGCAACAACCTGCCGCTGCGCAACATCCCGACCGGTACGGTCGTCCACTGCATCGAGCTGCGGCCCGGTGGCGGTGCGAAGATCGCCCGCTCGGCCGGCGCCCGCGTGCAGCTCGTCGCCAAGGACGGCCCCTACGCGCAGCTGCGCATGCCCTCCGGTGAGATCCGGAACGTCGACGTGCGCTGCCGCGCCACCGTCGGCGAGGTCGGCAACGCCGAGCAGAGCAACATCAGCTGGGGCAAGGCCGGCCGCATGCGCTGGAAGGGCAAGCGCCCGACCGTGCGCGGTGTCGCGATGAACCCGGTTGACCACCCGCACGGTGGTGGTGAGGGCAAGACCTCCGGTGGACGCCACCCGGTCAGCCCGTGGGGTCAGCCCGAGGGCCGCACCCGCCGCCCCAACAAGGAGAGCGACAAGCTCATCGTGCGTCGCCGCCGTACTGGCAAGAAGCGCTGATAGGAGCCATTCGAGATGCCACGCAGCCTGAAGAAGGGCCCCTTCGTCGACGACCACCTTGCCAAGAAGGTGGAGGCGCAGAACGAGGCGGGCACCAAGAACGTCATCAAGACCTGGTCCCGCCGGTCGATGATCACCCCCGACATGCTCGGCCACACCCTCGCGGTGCACGACGGCCGCAAGCACGTCCCGGTCTTCGTGACCGAGGCGATGGTCGGTCACAAGCTCGGCGAGTTCGCCCCGACCCGCACCTTCAAGGGTCACGAGAAGGACGACCGGAAGGGGCGCCGCCGCTGACGCGGTGGCCCGTGACGAGCCATGACTGAGACGAACGACAGTAGAGGTACAGCGATGGAAGCCAAGGCGCAGGCGCGGTACGTCCGTGTGACGCCGCAGAAGGCCCGCCGCGTCGTGGACCTGATCCGTGGGAAGCAGGCCACCGAGGCCGTCGCGGTGCTGCAGTTCGCGCCCCAGGGGCGAGCGAGCAGATCCGCAAGGTGCTGGAGAGCGCGATCGCCAACGCGCGCTATGCAGCCGACCAGGCTTCCGCGCCGTTCGATGAGCGCACGCTCGTGGTGAGCGAGGCGTACGTCGACGAGGGCCCGACCATGAAGCGGTTCCGCCCGCGGGCCCAGGGCCGCGCGAGCCGGATCAACAAGCGCACCAGCCACATCACGGTGCGTGTCGCACAGCCGCAGAAGACGACCGCCGAGGAGGCAACTGATGGGTCAGAAGGTCAACCCGAACGGCTTCCGACTCGGCATCACCACCGAGCACAAGAGCCGCTGGTTCGCTGACAGCAACAAGCCGGGTCAGCGTTACCGCGACTACGTCAAGGAGGACGTCGCGATCCGCCGCCTCATGTCCACGGGCATGGAGCGGGCCGGCATCAGCCGGGTCGAGATCGAGCGCACCCGCGACCGGGTCCGCGTCGACATCCACACCGCCCGTCCGGGCATCGTCATCGGCCGCCGCGGCGCCGAGGCCGACCGCCTGCGCGGTGAGCTGGAGAAGCTCACCGGCAAGCAGGTTCAGCTGAACATCCTCGAGGTCAAGAACCCCGAGGCCGACGCTCAGCTGGTCGCCCAGGGCATCGCCGAGCAGCTCTCCGCCCGCGTGTCGTTCCGACGCGCGATGCGCAAGGGCATGCAGTCGGCGAGCCGGGCCGGTGCCAAGGGCATCCGGGTGCAGGTCTCCGGTCGCCTCGGTGGCGCCGAGATGAGCCGCACCGAGTTCTACCGCGAGGGTCGGGTTCCGCTGCACACGCTGCGCGCGAACATCGACTACGGCTTCTACGAGGCCCGCACCACCTTCGGCCGCATCGGCGTGAAGGTCTGGATCTACAAGGGTGACCTCACCGCCAAGGAGCTGGCGCGCGAGCAGGCCGCCGCCCCGTCGCGCCCGTCGCGCGGCCGCCGTGACGGCGACCGTCCGGGCCGTGGCGACCGTGGCGACCGGGGTGGCCGTGGCCGCCGCGACGCTGCTCCCGCGCAGGAGACCCCGGCCGCCGCTCCGGCGACCGAGGCCGCTCCCGCCGAGGCGACGAGCACCGAGGAGGCGAGTCCTGATGCTGATTCCCCGTCGAGTCAAGCACCGCAAGCAGCACCACCCCAAGCGTGGCGGCGCTGCCAAGGGCGGCACCACCGTGGCGTTCGGTGACTACGGCATCCAGGCCCTGGAGCCGGCGTACGTCACCAACCGTCAGATCGAGTCCGCTCGTATCGCGATGACCCGCTACATCAAGCGTGGCGGAAAGGTCTGGATCAACATCTACCCGGACCGCCCGCTCACCAAGAAGCCCGCCGAGACCCGCATGGGTTCCGGTAAGGGCTCGCCCGAGTGGTGGGTCGCCAACGTCAAGCCCGGCCGCGTCATGTTCGAGCTGTCGGGTGTGTCCGAAGAGGTGGCACGCGAGGCGCTGCGCCTGGCGATGCACAAGCTGCCGATGAAGTGCCGCTTCGTCGCGCGTGAGGGTGGTGACTTCTGATGGCAGTCGGTTCCAAGGACCTGATGCCCGAGCAGCTGCGCGGCATGGACGACGCGGCGCTCCGTGAGGAGCTCGGCAAGGCCAAGCAGGAGCTGTTCAACCTGCGGTTCCAGTCGGCCACCGGCCAGCTGGAGAACAACGCCCGGCTCCGGGCGGTCCGCAAGGACATCGCGCGGATCTACACCGAGATGCGTGAGCGCGAGCTGAGCATCGGCCGCGCGCCGCAGGCCGAGACCGAGCCGGCCGAGCAGAACGAGAAGGAGAGTGTGGGCTGACATGGCCGACAACACCGCCGACGTCGAGACCGGCCAGGCCGACACCGACCGCAACTACCGCAAGACCCGTCGGGGTTACGTGGTGAGCGACAAGATGGACAAGACCGTCGTGGTCGAGGTCGAGGACCGCGTCAAGCACGCGCTCTACGGCAAGGTCATGCGCCGCTCCAGCAAGGTGAAGGCGCACGACGAAGAGAACACCGCCGGCATCGGCGACCGCGTTCTCATCATGGAGACTCGCCCGATGTCCGCCACCAAGCGGTGGCGTCTGGTCGAGATCCTCGAGCGCGCCAAGTAAGACGTCCGGGGCCAGACCCCGAACCAAGACCCGTATCCGTTCCACCAGGCTCGCGCCGCCGCGGCGGTCCGAGAACCAGTGAGACGACAGGAGAGAAACTGTGATCCAGCAGGAGTCGCGACTTCGCGTCGCCGACAACACCGGTGCCAAGGAGATCTTGTGCATCCGGGTTCTCGGCGGCTCGGGCCGTCGCTACGCCGGCATCGGTGACACCATCGTGGCCACCGTCAAGGACGCCATCCCCGGCGGCAACGTCAAGAAGGGCGATGTCGTCAAGGCCGTCATCGTGCGCACCGTCAAGGAGAAGCGCCGCCCGGACGGTTCCTACATCAAGTTCGACGAGAACGCCGCCGTCATCCTCAAGGGCGACGGCGACCCGCGCGGAACGCGCATCTTCGGCCCGGTGGGTCGTGAGCTGCGTGACAAGCGCTTCATGAAGATCATCTCGCTCGCGCCGGAGGTGCTCTGAGGCCATGGCGACCAACAAGCCGAAGATGAAGATCAAGAAGAACGACCTCGTGCAGGTCATCACCGGTCGCAGCCAGGACAAGGGCGGCGACAAGGGCAAGCAGGGCAAGGTCATCGCGGTCTACCCCGAGAGCCAGCGCGTGCTGGTCGAGGGCGTCAACCGGATCACCAAGCACACGCGTGCCGGTGCCGGTGGCTCTGCCTCGGGTGGCATCGAGGTCGTCGAGGCGCCGATCCACGTGAGCAACGTGGCCATCGTCGACCCCGAGGACAACAAGCCGACGCGCGTGCGCATCCGCGAGGAGCAGGTGGAGCGCGACGGTCGTACCAAGACGGTCCGCACCCGGGTTTCCGCGCGGACCGGTAAGGACCTGTGATGACTGACGTGACCGAGACCACCGAGACCGTGGCCGACGCTCCGGCCGAGAAGGTCACCCCGCGGCTCAAGCAGCGCTACCGCGAGGAGATCAAGGACGCCCTGCAGGAGCAGTTCAGCTTCGCCAACCCCATGCAGGTGCCGACCGTGACCAAGGTCGTCGTCAACATGGGTGTCGGCGACGCCGCCAAGGACTCCAAGCTGATCGAGGGCGCCATCCGCGACCTCGCGACCATCACCGGCCAGCGGCCGGCGGTGACCAAGGCGCGCAAGTCCATCGCGCAGTTCAAGCTGCGCGAGGGCATGCCGATCGGTGCGCACACCACGCTGCGCGGCGACATGATGTG
Organism: Barrientosiimonas endolithica; assembly: GCF_030296655.1. Taxonomy (NCBI): domain Bacteria; kingdom Bacillati; phylum Actinomycetota; class Actinomycetes; order Micrococcales; family Dermacoccaceae; genus Barrientosiimonas; species Barrientosiimonas endolithica. The sequence goes on from NZ_AP027735.1 coordinate 607,333, forward strand.
GGAGTTCCTGGACCGGCTGATCGCGATCGCGCTGCCGCGCATCCGTGACTTCCGTGGCCTGTCGCCCAAGCAGTTCGACGGCAACGGCAACTACACCTTCGGTCTCAACGAGCAGTCCATGTTCCACGAGATCAACCAGGACAAGATCGACCGCGTCCGCGGCATGGACATCACGGTCGTCACCACCGCCACCAACGACGACGAGGGGCGGGCCCTGCTCAAGCAGCTGGGCTTCCCGTTCCGGGAGAACTGAGAACGATGGCCAAGACTGCGCTTGTCAACAAGGCGAACAAGAAGCCGAAGTTCGCGGTGCGCGCCTACACCCGCTGCCAGCGGTGCGGCCGCCCGCACTCGGTCTACCGCAAGTTCGGCCTGTGCCGGATCTGCCTGCGCGAGATGGCGCACCGGGGCGAGCTCCCGGGCGTCACCAAGAGCAGCTGGTAAGCACCCCACCTTTCACCGACTCACCAACACCGTAGGTCGGCCGCGGCGAACCGCCCGCAGCTGAAACCCCGGTGAGGAAGGGCAGAAGCCCACCATGACCATGACCGACCCGATCGCGGACATGCTGACGCGAGTGCGGAACGCCAACTCGGCGCACCACGACTCGACGTCCATGCCCTTCTCGAAGCTGAAGTCGCACATCGCGGAGATCCTGGAGGCCGAGGGCTACATCGCCGGCTGGCAGGTCGAGGACGCCGAGGTGGGCAAGACTTTGACCATCGACCTGAAGTACGGCCCCAACCGGGAGCGCTCCATCGCGGGCGTCCGGCGGGTGTCCAAGCCAGGTCTGCGCGTCTACGCCAAGTCCACGAACCTCCCGAAGGTTCTGGGCGGGCTGGGCGTCGCCATCATTTCCACGTCGTCCGGCCTCCTGACCGACAAGCAGGCGGCCGCCAAGGGTGTGGGCGGGGAAGTCCTCGCCTACGTCTGGTGATCTAGGGACCAAGGAGGAGATCTACAGATGTCACGAATCGGACGTCTTCCGGTCCCGGTGCCGAGTGGTGTCGAGGTGACCATCGAGGGGCAGGACGTCAGCGTCAAGGGCCCCAAGGGCCAGCTGGCGCTCACCGTCGCCGAGCCCATCACTGTCGCCAAGGGTGAGGACGGTGCCGTCGAGGTCGCCCGCCCCGACGACGAGCGCGAGTCGCGTGCGCTGCACGGCCTGACCCGCAGCCTCATCAACAACATGGTCGTCGGGGTGACCGACGGCTTCACCAAGAAGCTGGAGATCCACGGCACCGGTTACCGCGTCACCGCGCGCGGCACCGACCTGGAGTTCGCTCTCGGCTACAGCCACTCGATCACGGTGAAGGCCCCCGAGGGGATCCAGTTCGCCGTCGAGAACCCGACCCGATTCTCGGTCTCGGGCATCGACAAGCAGCTCGTCGGTGAGGTCGCGGCCAACATCCGCAAGCTGCGTCGTCCCGACCCCTACAAGGCCAAGGGCGTGCGCTACGAGGGCGAGCACATCCGCCGCAAGGTCGGAAAGGCCGGTAAGTAAGCCATGGCAAAGATCATCAAGCGCGCCAGCAGCAAGAGCGCCGCTCGCGACCGTCGTCACCTGCGCGTGCGCAAGCACGTCACGGGCACGCCCGAGCGTCCCCGCCTGGTCGTGTCGCGCTCCAGCCGCCACGTCTTCGTGCAGCTGGTCGACGACACCGTGGGCAAGACGCTCGCGTCGGCCTCGACGATGGAGAGCGACCTGCGCGGCTTCGACGGCGACAAGACCGCCAAGGCCAAGCGCGTCGGCGAGCTGCTCGCCGAGCGGGCCAAGGCGAGTGGAGTCGAGGCCGTCGTTTTCGACCGTGGCGGCAACCGCTACGCCGGTCGTGTCGCGGCGATCGCCGACGGCGCCCGCGAGGAGGCCTGACCCTGTGAACGTCGCCCTGAACAACCGCTTCGAGAAGAGGAACCACTGATGGCTGGACCACAGCGTCGAGGCGCCGCTGGTAACGCCCAGGGTGCGAGCGACAACACCAACAGCAACGACCGCGACAACCGCCGGGGTGGCGGCCGCGGCGGTCGCGACCGCGACAACCGTCGCGGTGGCGGCGACGACCGCAACCAGTACCTCGAGCGCGTCGTCACCATCAACCGCGTGGCCAAGGTCGTGCAGGGTGGCCGCCGCTTCAGCTTCACCGCGCTGGTCGTCGTCGGTGACGGCGACGGCACCGTCGGTGTCGGCTACGGCAAGGCCAAGGAGGTCCCCGCCGCGATCGCCAAGGGTGTCGAGGAGGCGAAGAAGAACTTCTTCCGCGTCCCGCGCATCCAGGGCACCATCCCGCACCCGGTGCAGGGTGAGGCCGCGGCCGGTGTCGTCCTGCTCCGTCCGGCCTCGCCCGGTACCGGTGTGATCGCCGGTGGTCCGGTGCGCGCCGTGCTGGAGTGCGCCGGCATCCACGACGTGCTGTCCAAGTCGCTCGGCTCGGACAACGCGATCAACATCGTCCACGCGACCGTGGCCGCGCTGCAGGGCCTGGAGCGGCCCGAGGCCGTCGCCGCGCGTCGTGGCCTGCCGCTGGACGCCGTCGCCCCCGCTGCCATGCAGCGCGCGATGGCCGAGGGCCAGGCCGAGAAGGCCGAGAAGGCGGCTGCTGCCGCCGGGACGGGGGCGTGATGTCGCAGCTGAAGGTGACCCAGATCCGTTCGGAGATCGGCGGCAAGCCGCAGCACCGCGAGACCCTGCGTTCGCTGGGTCTGAAGCGCATCGGCCACACCGTCGTCAAGGAGGACCGGCCCGAGTTCCGCGGCATGGTCCGTTCGGTCGCCCACCTGGTGACCGTGGAGGAGGTTGACTGATGGCCGACAGCACGAAGGCCGAGAAGGGCGCGGACGAGAAGGTCCACGCGCTGAAGCTGCACCACCTGCGTCCGGCCCCCGGCGCCAAGACCGCCAAGACCCGCGTGGGTCGCGGTGAGGGCTCCAAGGGCAAGACCGCCGGCCGCGGCACCAAGGGCACCCAGGCCCGCTACCAGGTGCCCGCCGGGTTCGAGGGTGGTCAGACGCCGATCCACATGCGGCTCCCGAAGCTGCGTGGGTTCCGCAACCCGAGCAAGGTGTACTACCAGGTCGTGAACCTCGACACCATCTCGACGCTGTTCCCCGAGGGCGGCGACGTGACGGTGGCCGAGCTCGTGGCCAAGGGCGCGGTCCGCAAGGGCCGCCCGGTGAAGGTGCTCGGCACCGGCGAGCTGACCGTGGCGGTCAACGTCACGGCCGACAAGTTCTCCGGCTCTGCCAAGGAGAAGATCGAGGCTGCGGGCGGTTCGGTCACCAACGCGTGACCCCGTCTCAGTAGTGCGACGCCCCGGGTGAACCGGCCCTGCACGGGCCGGAGCGCCCGGGGCGTCGTGCTGCAGGTATCGTCTCTTTTCGTTCACGACCAGCCACCGACGGTGGCACGCAGGAGGACCAGTGCTCACCGCCCTCGGCCGCGCGTTCCGGACGCCGGATCTGCGCAAGAAGATCTTCTTCACCCTCGCGGTGATGGCGCTCTTCCGCCTCGGCTCGCACATCCCGACCCCGGGCATCAGCTACGACCTGGTGCAGCAGTGCCAGCGGGCTGCGTCCTCCAGCGGCAACCTGCTGGGCCTGGCCAACCTGTTCAGCGGTGGCGCGCTGCTGCAGCTGAGCATCTTCGCGCTCGGGATCATGCCGTACATCACGGCCAGCATCATCGTGCAGCTGCTGACGGTGGTCATCCCGCGCTTCGAGCAGCTGAAGAAGGAGGGGCAGAGCGGCACCGCGAAGATGACGCAGTACACGCGTTATCTCACGATCGGACTGGCGCTGCTGCAGTCGGCCACCCTCGTCACCACCGCCGCGCGCAACCCGGGAGCGCTGCTCGGCGCGCAGTGCACGCAGATCATGCCCGACCAGAGCCTGCCGACCCTGGTCATCATGGTGCTCACGCTGACCGCCGGCACCGGCCTGGTCATGTGGCTGGGTGAGCAGGTCACCGAGCGCGGCGTCGGCAACGGCATGTCGCTGCTGATCCTCACCTCGATCGCTGCCAGCGTGCCCGCCTCGATCTGGGCGATCCGCACCCAGGGCTGGGGCCGCTTCGCCCTGGTGATCGTCATGGGCCTCGCGATCACCACGGCCGTGGTCTTCGTCGAGAACTCCCAGCGCCGCATCCCGGTGCAGTACGCCAAGCGGATGATCGGGCGCCGGTCCTACGGCGGGACGACGACGTACATCCCGCTGAAGCTGAACATGGCCAACGTGATCCCGCTGATCTTCGCCAGCTCGCTGCTGTCGCTGCCGACGCTGCTCGCGCAGTTCACGATGCCGGCGCCGGGCTCGACCGAGGAGCCGGCCGCCTGGGCGCAGTGGGTCACCGAGAACCTCTCGCCGACGACCGGCGGTGTCTGGTACGCCGCGCTGTTCACCGGCATGATCCTGTTCTTCACGTTCTTCTACGTGTCGATCACCTACCAGCCCGACGAGGTCGCCGACAACCTCAAGCAGGCCGGCAGCTTCATCCCGGGCGTGCGCGCGGGCAAGGCCACCGCGCAGTACCTCGGCTACGTGCTCAACCGCATCACGACCGTGGGTGCGATCTATCTGTCGGTGCTGGCGCTGATCCCGCTCGTCGCGTTCGACGTGCTCGGGGCCGACCAGAACTTCCCGTTCGGCGGCGCCTCGATCATCATCCTCGTCGGTGTCGGGCTCGAGACCGTCAAGCAGATCGACGCCAAGCTGCAGCAGCACCACTACGAAGGGTTCTTGCGGTGACGGCTGCGGCCGACCACCGTGCTCGTTCTCGATCGCTCAGGGAGTCTCCGTCATGCGCTTGATCATCCTTGGACCGCCCGGTGCCGGAAAGGGCACGCAGGCCGAGCGGCTCGCTGCCGAGCGGGGCATCCCGCACATCTCCACCGGCGACATCTTCCGCAGCAACATCAAGAACGAGACCCCGCTGGGGCTGCAGGTCAAGGGCATCCTCGACTCGGGCGGCTACGTGCCCGACGAGGTCACCGACCAGATCGTCGCCGACCGGCTGGCGCAGCCCGACGCGCAGCAGGGGTTCCTGCTCGACGGCTACCCGCGCACCATGCCGCAGGTGCAGGCGCTCGACGCGCTCATGGAGCAGCAGGGCCAGCCGCTGGACGCGGTGCTCAAGCTGACCGTCGTCGAGGGTGAGCTGGTGCAGCGTCTGCTCGAGCGCGCGCGCACCTCGGGTCGCACCGACGACACCGAAGAGGTCATCCGCGAGCGGCAGGCCATCTACGAGCGGGAGACCGCGCCGCTGGCCGCCTACTACGCCGAGCGCGGCCGGCTCGTGGAGATCGACGGCATGGGTTCGGTCGACGAGGTCGCCGGCCGCATCGGGGCCGTCCTCGACGGCCTCGGCCGCTGACCCGCGGCCTGTCCATGGTTCGCCTCGGTCGATCGACCCTGCCCGCCAAGACCCCCGACCAGGTGCGCACGATGCGCCGGGCCGGGCTGGTCGTCCGGCAGGCGCTGGACGCCGTCGCGGCCGAGCTGGCCCCGGGGCGCACCACCGGTCACCTCGACGCGGTCGCCGCGCGGGTCATCGAGCAGGCCGGGGCGACGCCGAGCTTCCTCGGTTACCACGGCTTCCCGGGCGTCGTGTGCGTCAGCGTCAACGACGAGGTCGTGCACGGCATCCCCGGTGAGCGGGTGCTCGAGGCCGGCGACCTGGTGTCGGTCGACTGCGGCGCGATCGTCGACGGCTGGCACGGCGACGCCGCGTTCACCGCGGTGGTCGGGGAGAGGCCGCCGCCCGGCCCGAGGACCTCGAGCTCAACGCCCTGACCGAGGACGCGCTGTGGGCGGGCATCCGGGCGCTGCACCCGGGGGAGCGGCTGCACGAGGTCGGCGCGGCCGTGCAGGACCTGGTCGAGGCCGAGGCGGCCCGGCGCGGTCGCACGTTCGGGATCCTCGACGGCTACACCGGCCACGGCATCGGCACCGAGATGCACCAGGAGCCCTCGGTCTACAACGAGCGGGTGCGCGAGCGCGGGCCCAAGGTGCGCGTCGGCGCCACGATCGCCATCGAGCCGATGATCACCCTCGGCACCCACGAGTCGCACGAGCTCGACGACGACTGGACCGTCGTCACCGACGACGGCTCGCGCGGTGCGCACTGGGAGCAGACCGTCGCCGTCACCCCCGGTGGGCTGTGGGTGCTGACCGCCGCCGACGGCGGCGAGGCGCGCCTGGGCGACCGGTACGCCCCGCTCGACGGCTGACGTACGCCCTGCACCGCCCGATTTCGCGGAACGACACCCCTGCGCGTAAACTTGATCCTCGGTCACGTCTGTGCGTGATCGTCCTGGTCGTTCCCATCCGAGGGGCGGCCGCCAACCAACGGATTGTGGAGGACATGGCCAAGAAGGACGGTGTCATCGAGATCGAGGGCACGATCGTCGAAGCTCTCCCGAACGCGATGTTCCGGGTGGAGCTGACCAACGGTCACAAGGTGCTCGCTCACATCTCCGGGAAGATGCGTCAGCACTACATCCGGATCCTCCCCGAGGACCGGGTCGTGGTCGAGCTCAGCCCGTATGACCTGTCCCGCGGCCGGATCGTCTTCCGCTACCGCTGACCCACGCGGGACCGGCCAGCCGGCCGGGCCCGTGCGCACCACCCAGAGAAAACCCACCCGTCGACTCACGTCCCCGTGATTCGGCCTGACTTCGAGACGGTAGGCAGATGAAGGTCCAGCCGAGCGTCAAGAAGATCTGCGACAAGTGCAAGGTGATCCGCCGCAACGGCCGGGTCATGGTGATCTGCGACAACCTGCGCCACAAGCAGCGTCAGGGCTGAGCACCAGCACGACTCGCGGTCTTCGACCGCACGCCACAACTGCATCCACGCACCACCCGACCCCTGCCGGTCAGCTCCGGCCGACCGCAGGACGTCACCCCCGGCGCGAAGGCCGGGGACCCAGCAACCAGCCACTCCGGCTGACGCGGGACCGGCGGTGCGTCTCACACCTTCGCACCGCACCCAAGGAGAACCCGCCACCATGGCACGACTCATCGGAGTCGACCTGCCGCGCGAGAAGCGCGTCGAGGTCGCCCTGACCTACATCTTCGGCGTCGGCAAGACCCGCGCCGCCGAGACCCTCGCCGCGACGGGCGTCAGCCCCGACACCCGCGTGCGCGACCTCAGCGAGGAAGAGGTCGTCAAGCTGCGCGACCACCTCGAGAGCAGCTTCCGCCTCGAGGGCGACCTGCGCCGTGAGGTCGCCGCCGACATCCGCCGCAAGGTGGAGATCGGCAGCTACCAGGGTCTGCGCCACCGCCGTGGCCTGCCGGTCCACGGCCAGCGCACCAAGACCAACGCCCGCACCCGCAAGGGTCCGAAGCGGACTGTGGCTGGCAAGAAGAAGGCCACCAAGTAAGTCCCGCTGTCATCGGTCCGACTGAGACGAGACAGCACAGCCGGACGTACCCCAAAGCCTTATTCCGCTAGCACAGGAGAAACACCATGCCTCCCAAGACCCGAGGGTCCGCGGGCGCCAAGAAGGTGCGCCGCAAGGTCAAGAAGAACGTCGCCGCCGGCCAGGCGCACATCAAGAGCACGTTCAACAACACCATCGTGTCCATCACCGACGAGACCGGTGCCGTGATCTCGTGGGCCTCCGCCGGCCAGGTCGGCTTCAAGGGCTCGCGCAAGTCCACCCCGTTCGCCGCGCAGATGGCGGCCGAGGCCGCCGCCCGCCGCGCCATGGAGCACGGCATGCGCAAGGTCGACGTCTTCGTCAAGGGCCCGGGCTCCGGTCGTGAGACCGCGATCCGCTCGTTGACCGCCACCGGCCTCGAGGTCGGTGCCATCAGCGACGTCACCCCCACGCCGCACAACGGCGTTCGCCAGCCCAAGCGCCGTCGCGTCTGACCGGCCGACCTTCCTAGGAGATACGAACCATGGCCCGTTACACCGGCCCCATCACCAAGAAGTCGCGCCGGCTCAAGACCGACCTCGTCGGCGGCGACAAGAACTTCGAGATGCGCCCCTTCCCGCCCGGCCAGCACGGCCGTGGCCGGGTGCAGGAGAAGGAGTACCTGACCCAGCTGCAGGAGAAGCAGAAGGCTCGCTTCACCTACGGCGTCATGGAGAAGCAGTTCGTCCGCTACTACAAGGAGGCGGCGCGTCGCCCCGGCAAGACCGGTGACAACCTGCTCATCCTGCTGGAGTCGCGGCTCGACAACGTCGTCTACCGCGCCGGCCTCGCCCGCACCCGGCGTGCGGCCCGCCAGCTCGTGACGCACGGTCACTTCGAGGTCAACGGCCAGCGCGTCGACGTCCCGTCCTACCGGGTCGAGCAGTACGACATCATCACCGTCCGCGAGAAGTCGCGCGAGACCTTCCCGATCCAGCTGGCTCGGGAGACCTTCGGCGAGCGTCCCGTCCCGGCGTGGATGCACGTCTCCGACGGCACCCTGCAGATCCTGATCCACCAGCTCCCGGTGCGCGAGCAGATCGACGTTCCGCTCACCGAACAGCTGATCGTGGAGCTGTACTCGAAGAACTGACGCTCCTTCGTCGCGTCGTTCTTCGTCGTACCGCTCCCCGCTCAGCTGCCGCGCTCTTTGGCTCGGCTCCTCGCAGGCCGGGCGGCGGACGGGCTCGCACGCTCGCTCCGTCCGCCGCCCGCCCTGGTCGTCGCCTCGCGGCCGTCGACCTTCTGAGGTGGCCGGGTCTCCCGGGCTCTTGCCACACGCTGGTCGAGTAGGGCGAGGCGCTAGCCGAGCCCGTATCGAGACCGGCACACGTTGGTCGAGTGGGGCGAGGCGATAGCCGAGTCCGTATCGAGACCGGCACACGTTGGTCGAGTGGGGCGAGGCGATAGCCGAGTCCGTATCGAGACCGGCACACGTTGGTCGAGTAGGGCGAGGCGCTAGCCGAGTCCGTATCGAGGCCAGTGCAGAACCACAACCGAATACGGCAGTTCACGGACCGATGTGACTGCCGGTCTTCACGAGGCGTCATATAGCGGTCGCCCGTGGGAAGGAAATCACCGTGCTCATCGCACAGCGCCCCACCCTCAGCGAGGACGTTGTCTCCGAGAACCGGTCCCGGTTCGTCATCGAGCCGCTGGAGCCGGGCTTCGGCTACACGCTCGGCAACTCCCTGCGTCGTACGCTGCTCTCCTCGATCCCCGGTGCCTCGGTCACGAGCCTGCGGATCGACGGTGTGCAGCACGAGTTCTCCACGGTCCCCGGGGTCAAGGAGGACGTCACCGAGATCATCCTCAACATCAAGGGCCTGGTCGTCTCCTCGGAGCACGACGAGCCGGTCGTGATGTACCTGCGCAAGCAGGGCCCCGGCGCGGTCACCGCTGCCGACATCGCGCCGCCCGCCGGTGTCGAGGTGCACAACGCCGACCTGCACATCGCGACCCTGAACGACAAGGGCAAGCTCGAGATGGAGCTGACCGTCGAGCGCGGCCGCGGCTACGTCTCGGCGCAGCAGAACAAGTCGGCCGACAACGAGATCGGCCGCATCCCGGTCGACTCGATCTACAGCCCGGTGCTGGCCGTGACCTACAAGGTCGAGGCCACCCGAGTCGAGCAGCGCACCGACTTCGACAAGCTCATCGTCGACGTCGAGACCAAGAACTCGATGGCCCCGCGCGACGCGATGGCCTCCGCCGGCAAGACCCTGGTCGAGCTGTTCGGCCTGGCCCGCGAGCTCAACGTCGAGGCCGAGGGCATCGACATGGGCCCGTCGCCGACCGACGCGGCCCTGGCCGCCGACCTGGCGCTGCCGATCGAGGACCTCGAGCTGACCGTGCGGTCCTACAACTGCCTCAAGCGCGAGGGCATCCACAGCGTGGGTGAGCTCGTGGGTCGCAGCGAGGCCGACCTGCTCGACATCCGCAACTTCGGGGCCAAGTCGATCGACGAGGTCAAGGACAAGCTGCGCGAGATGGGTCTGCAGCTCAAGGACAGCCCGCCCGGGTTCGACGCGAGCGCCATCGCCGACCGTTACGAGGACGACGACCTGCAGGGCGAGGGCGACGACGCCAGCTTCGCCGAGGACGAGCAGTACTGAGCCGCTGAGACCGGCCGAGCCCGCGAGGGCGTACGCCGGAGCGAGAAGGAGACACCATGCCTACCCCCACGAAGGGCCCCCGCCTCGGCGGCGGCCCCGCGCACGAGCGGCTCATCCTGGCCAACCTGGCTACGCAGCTGTTCGAGCACGACCGCATCACCACCACCGAGGCCAAGGCCAAGCGGCTGCGTCCGCTCGCCGAGCGTCTGGTGACCTTCGCCAAGCGTGGCGACCTGCACTCGCGCCGTCGCGTGCTCACGGTCGTCCGTGACAAGGGCGTCGTGCACCGGCTGTTCGAGGAGATCGCGCCCGACATGGCCGAGCGTCCCGGCGGCTACACCCGCATCACCAAGATCGCGCCGCGCAAGGGTGACAACGCCCCCATGGCCGTGATCGAGCTGGTGCGCGAGGCCGTCGTGAGCAAGCCCAAGCGCGCCGTCGTCGCCGAGGCCGAGGGCGCCACCAAGCGCGCGGCCAAGGAGTCCGCCGCCGAGGAGACCACCGAGCCGCAGGCCACCGCCGCCGCGCCGGTCGTCGACGCCGAGACCGCTGCGGCCACCGAGGCGCCGGTCGACGACGCCGCCGCGGCCGACGAGGCCAAGGACGCCGGCGAGGGCACCGACGGTGGCTTCGGCCCCGACTCGGCCGCCCCGACCGCCGACGGCTCGGCCCCCGAGGGCTTCGACGTCAAGGGCAACAAGGACTCGATGAAGTACCACGTGCCCGGTTCGCGCTGGTACGACTCCACCGAGGCCGAGGTCTGGTTCCGCACCGCGGACGCCGCCGTCGCCGCGGGCTTCGCGCCCGCCGGTGGCGAGGACGCCCAGCAGACCGACAAGGACGCCTGACCGGTCGCGCACCCGCGCAGCACGCACCGCCGCCCCGGCACGACTCGATCGTGCCGGGGCGGCGGTCTGTCGTGGGTCAGGCGTTGAGCGCTAGTATTTGCGCATGCATGCAAGTACGCATCCTCCGGCCTGGAGCGACGATGTCGTGACCCTGGCGGTCGAGGTCCTGCGGGTGCTGGCCGACCCCACGAGGCTGCAGCTGGCCGGTCTGCTGCTCGACGAGGAGCGCTCGGTCTCCGAGCTCGCCGCAGCCCTGGGGAAGCCGACCCCCGCGGTGTCGCAGCACCTGGCGAAGATGCGGATGGCGCGCCTGGTGATCACGCGCAAGCAGGGGACCTCGGTGCTGTACCGGGTGGAGAACGACCACGTGCGTCAGCTGGTCACCGACGCGATCGGGCACGTGGAGCACCTGCTGGACGACGTCCCGGCGCACCACCGCGTCGCAGGAGAGTCATGACCGGCCGGCACGAGCACGGTCACGACCACGAGCACGAGGTGGGCGCCTGGGCGCGCGTGCGGCATGCCACCTCGGAGCTGCTCGGCGGCCACTCGCACGATGCTGCCGACCAGGTGGACGAGGCGCTCGAAGCCGACGCCCGGGGCCGTCGGGCGCTGTGGATCAGCCTGGCGGCGCTGCTGGTCACGGCCGTGCTGCAGGGGGTCGTGGTGGTCTTCACCGGGTCGGTCGCCCTGCTGGGCGACACGCTGCACAACCTCGTCGACGCCGCGACGGCCATCCCGCTGCTCGTCGCGTTCTGGCTGGCGCGGCGCCCGGCGAACGACCGGTTCACCTACGGTTACGGCCGGGCCGAGGATCTCGCCGGTCTCTTCGTCATCGTGATGATCGCCCTGTCCAGCGTGCTCGCGGGGTGGGAGGCGATCTCCCGGTTGATGGACCCGCGCGGGGTCTCCTACGTCTGGGCCGTGGCGCTCGCCGGACTCATCGGGTTCGCCGGCAACGAGCTGGTCGCCCGATACCGCATCCGGGTGGGGCGGCAGATCGGTTCGGCCGCGCTGGTCGCCGACGGGTTGCACGCCCGCACCGACGGCTTCACCTCGCTGGCGGTCGTGCTGGGCGCGATCGGCATCGCGGTCGGCTGGTCGTGGGCCGACCCGGTCATCGGCCTGCTGATCGCGGTCGCCATCCTCGGGGTGCTGCGCTCGGCCGCCAAGCAGGTCGGGGCTCGCCTGATGGACGCCGTCGACCCCGACCTGGTCGGGCGCGCGCGTGCCGTCATGCGCGACACCCCAGGGGTGCTGGGTGTCCGGTCCGTGCGGCTGCGGTGGATCGGCCACACGCTGCACGCGGAGGCTGACGTGGAGGTGGCCGGGCGTGCCACCGCCGAGGCGGCGCACGACGTCGCCCATCGCGTCGAGCAGCGCCTCATGGGGCAGCTTCCGAGGATGACCGCGGCCGTGATCCATGTCAGTCCCAGGCCCGCGCGCACCGAGCTCAGCGGCTGCACCGAGGGTGAGGACGCCGCCTAGACTCGGCGGGTGCGCCTCCGAGTCGACTTCGCCTACGACGGCACCGACTTCTCCGGGTGGGCCGCCCAGCCGGGGCGGCGGGCGGTCGAGAGCGAGCTGTCGGCGGCGCTGAGCCGGGTGCTGCGCGCCCCGGAGCCCGTGCGGCTCGTGGTGGCCGGGCGCACCGACGCCGGGGTGCACGCGGCCGGCGCGGTCTGCCACGCCGACGTCGACGAGACCGCGTTCGCTGCGCTGCCCGGCCGCTCCGACCGGACGCCCCAGGAGGCGGCCGTCACCCGCCTCAACGGCGTGCTGCCGCCCGACGTGGTCGTGCGGGGCGTCCAGGTGGCGCCGGAGGGGTTCGACGCGAGGTTCTCCGCGCTGCGGCGCCGGTACCGCTATCGGCTGTGCGACGACGTACGTCGGCTGGACCCGGTCCGTCGGCGCGACACCGTCGTGCACAAGCGGGCGCTCGACGTCGCCGCGATGGACGCCGCCGCACGAAACCTGTTGGGGTTGCACGACTTCGCCGCGTTCTGCAAGAAGCGGGAGGGCGCAACGACGGTGCGCACGCTGCTGGACTACTCATGGGTGCGCGGGGCCGACGGGGTGCTCGAGGCGACCGTGGTGGCCGACGCGTTCTGCCACTCGATGGTGCGTTCGCTGGTCGGGGCCGTGGTGCCCGTGGGCGAGGGGCGGCGGGAGGTCGACTGGCCGGCGCAGGTGCTGGCGGCAGGTCGGCGCGACCCGGCGGTGGCGGTGATGCCCCCGCACGGCCTGTCGCTCGTCGAGGTGGTCTATCCGCCGGACGACCGGCTGGCCGAGCGGGCTACTCAGGCTCGCGCGACCCGTGAGCTTCCGGCGACTGCGCGTCGCGCGCCCGACGAGCCCGGACCCGGCGAACCACCCACCAGATGATCAGGATCGCGAGAACGACGACGACGACCTTCTGCATCGGGCCGGTGACGTTCTCGACGAGGTACCACCGCCGGCCCAGCTGGTAGCCGGCGACGATGAACACGCTGTTCCAGATCAGGCTGCCGAGGCCGGTGAGCAGCGTGAAGCGCAGCAGGTTCATCCGCTGGACCCCCGCGGGGATCGACACGAAGCTGCGCACCAGCGGCACCATGCGGCCGAAGAAGACGGCCTTCTCGCCGTGCCGGTCGAACCAGCCGACCGACTTGTCGACGTCGGCCGCGTCGAGCAGCGGCATGCGCTCGGCGATCAGGCGCAGCCGCTCGACCCCGACCAGCGCACCGATCCAGTAGAGCGTCAGCGCCCCGACCACCGAGCCGATCGTCGTCCAGACGATGGCGCCGACCAGCGACATGCTGCCCTGCGCCGCGGTGAACCCCGCGAGCGGCAGGATGACCTCGCTCGGGATCGGGGGAAGAGGTTCTCGAGCGCGACGGCGAGTCCGGCACCCGGAGCCCCGAGCGCCTCCATCATGTCCACGGTGAACCCGGCGATCCCGCCGGGCTGGCCGGGGTCGGCGGCGGACGTCGGCAGGGCGTGCAGCGCCTGCTGCGCCGTGCTGGCGATCATGGAGGGGCTCCTGGGAGGTCGTCGTCGCACGGCGGCGATCTGGTGTCGGGTCGAGGTGGCAGTCCAGCACACCCGGCTGGATGGTTGCTGGGCGTCTGCCGAACGTGTCACCCGGCGTGCCGGCCGTCACGATATCCCCGCGAGCCGGCTCGGGCGCAGCCGAAGGCGTACGTCGGTGCCGGGGGTGAGCTGGGCCAGCAGGTCGGTCTCGGCCGGGTCGAGCACGGCGACCACCGGATAGCCGCCGGTGGTGGGGTGGTCGGCGAGGAACACGATGGGGCGGCCGTCGGGCGGCACCTGCACGCAGCCGCGCACCACCCCTCGCTGGGCAGCTGGTCGTCCCGGCTGCGGTCGAGCGCGGGTCCGTCGAGCCGCACGCCCACCCGGTCGGTGTCCGCGGAGACGGTCCAGGCGCCGTCGAGGCGGTCGCGGCTCGCGCCGGTCAGCCAGTCGGCGCGCGGGCCCCAGGTGGCGCCGAGCGTCAGGCCGGTGGTGGGCAGCGCGAACGGCGCGACCTGCTGGTCCACCGCAACGGCGCCGGCGGGTCGGCCGACCTCGAGCCGGACGCCGGGGCGCAGCGGGGCGGGGCCGAGTCCAGAGGTGGGGTCGCTGCTCAGGCTGCCGAGAACCGTGGGGACGTCGACGGACTCGGCGACGCCGCCGCGCACGGCGAGATAGGTGCGCAGGCCGGCCGAGGCCGCTCCCAGGGTGAGGGTCTGTCCGGCGGCGAGGGCGACCGGCAGGCCGAGGCCGACCTGCTGGTCGTCGACCGTGACCACGCACGGCGCGCCGCCGACGGCGACGGTCACGGGCGCCTCGACCTGCAACCGCAGCCCACCCAGCAGCGTCTCGACGGCCGCCGCCCCGGGATCGTTGCCGAGCAGCCGGTTGAGCGCGCGCAGCGTGGTGCGGTCGGCCGCCCCGGACGGGGGCACGCCGAGGGCGCGGTGGCCGGGGCGGCCCAGGTCCTCGACGAGCGCGAGCCGGTCGACCTGCTCGACGAGGAGACTCACGGTGCCTCCCTGTCGGTGAACCGCACGAGGGTGCCGGGCTGCAGCAGCGAGGGCGGGTCGCGGTCGGGGTCGAACAGCGTGACGTCGGTGCGCCCGACGATCTGCCAGCCGCCGGGGGAGTCGGACGGGTAGACCGCGCTCAGCCCGGCCGCGAGGGCGACCGAGCCGGCGGGGATGCGGGTGCGGGGCGTGTCGCGGCGCGGCACGGCGAGGTCGTCGCGCTCGCCCGAGAGGTAGCCGAATCCCGGTGTGAACCCGAGGAACTCGCAGGTCCAGGCCTGAGCCGTGTGCCGGCGTACGACCTCCTCGGGCGACACGTCCAGCAGGGTGGCGACCTCGGCCAGGTCCGGGCCGTCGTACGTCACGGGGACGGTCACGGTGGGCGCGTCGGCTGCGGGGGCGGTGGGCGTCTCGAGCGGGCGGCTGCGCAGGTCGTCGGCGAGGGCGCTGGGGTCGACGCCCGGGTCGAGCACGAGCAGCACGGTGCGGCTCGCCGGGACGATCTCGCGCACGCCCGGCGGCGGTTCGGCGTGCAGCGCGGCGGTGAGGGCGCGGCGGTGCCCCGGCTCGTCGAGCTCGACCAGCAGCGCCTGCTCGCCGACGGGCAGCAGCCGCATCACGCGAACGGCCGGATCGTCACTCCGGCGTCGGCGAGGACCGCGCGCACGGCGGTGGCGGCAGCGACCGCGTCGGGGGAGTCGCCGTGCAGGCACACCGAGTCGGCGTCGACCGCGACCGTGTCGCCCGAGGTCGTCTCGACGACGCCCTCGACGACCATCCGGCGGGCGCGATCGGCGATCTCGTCGGCGTCGTGCAGCACGGCGCCGGGCTCGCTGCGCGGCGCGAGCGTGCCGTCGTCGGTGTAGGCACGATCGGCGAAAGCCTCACGGACCGTGGGGATCCCGGCGTCCTCGGCCAGGTCGAGCAGCACCGACCCGGGCAGGCCGAGCAGCGGCAACGTCGGGTCGAGCTCGCTCACCGCGCGCACCACCGCGGCCGCCTGCCCCTGGTGGTGCACGACGGTGTTGTAGAGCGCGCCGTGCGGCTTGACGTAGCGCACCCGGGTGCCCTGGCTGCGGGCCACGGCGTCGAGCGCCCCGATCTGGTAGACGACGTCGGCGTAGAGGTCGTCCGGCGAGACGTCGACGAAGCGCCGCCCGAAGCCCGCGAGGTCGTGATAGCCGACCTGCGCTCCGACGCTCACCCCTGCTCGGACGCCAGCGCGCAGGTGCGCACGAGCGTGGCCGGGTCGCCCGCGTGGAAGCCGCACGCGACGTTGGCCGAGGTGACCACCCGCAGCAGCGCCTCGTCGTCGCCGAGCTGCCAGCGGCCGTAGGACTCCCCGAGGTCGGCGTTGAGGTCGACGGTCGCCATGGGGCAAGCCTGCCACCTGCCCCCGCCCGTACGCCCTCCTCACCGCGGCACGTCACGGAACCAGACCTCCCGGTCGGCGGGGTCGGGCCCGCGCCGGGCCCGGACGGGCGGGGTGCCGCGCACCGGGGCGTGGTGGTCGAGTGCCGTGACCAGCAACCCCTCGCCGCCGGTGAGGTCGGGCAGCCGGGCGGCGAGGCGAGGCACCTGGTCGGTGGCGAGGTGGGCCTCCAGGTGGGCGTGGCTGCCGTCGGTGGTCGAGGTCTGCAGCGTGCCCCCGAGCCGGCCGAGCAGCGACACGACCGTGCCGAACGCCGCGTCCGGCAGGTCGACCTCGACCCGGTCGACCGGCTCGCACACCCCGGTGCCCGCCTCGTCGAGCGCCGCGCGCAGGACGACCGGGGCGAGGTGGCGGAAGTCGCCGGCCACCGACGAGACCGACTTGTCGAACTTCTGGTGCGGCTTGCTCTGCCGTGGGTAGTACCCCGAGGCCGTCATCGTGACGAGGCAGTCGGTCACCTCCCAGCCGAACCGCCCCTGCCGCAGCCCCGCGCGCACCCCCTCCTCGGTCGCGGCCACGAAGGCCGGCGGCAGGTTGCCCCGCTCGGTGCCGGGGGAGAACGCCACGCCGGAGCCGACCGGCGCCGGCTCGACCCGCAGCCCGATCGTCGCGAGATAGGGGTTGCCGCCGGTCTTGATCCGGTCGAGCCCGGTCCCGGTGCCGGCGACCCGTTCGACGCAGACGACCGAGGTGGGGAGGAAGCGGGTGGCCACGGCGTACCGCTCGCGCAGCAGCGCCTCGATGACCTCCTCTGCACCTCGCCGTGCAGCCGGACCGCCGCCTCGCCCGCCTCCTCGTCGAGGGTCAGGTCGATCAGCGGATCCTCGTCGGCGAGCTCGGCCAGCCCGGCGAACATCGCGGTGCGCTGCGCGGGGTCGAGCGGCTCGACCAGGGCCTGGAGCGTGGCGGGCGGGAAGCGGTGCGCTCGTCGTCGCGGCGGTCGGCCGATCACGTCACCGACGCGCGCGGCGGGCAGGCCGCGCAGCACCGCGATCTCTCCGGCGCGCACGCGCCGTTCGTCCTGCAGCCCGCCCGGGCGACTCACCTCGATGCGGGTGACCCGGCGCGCCGCGGAGTCACCGACGACGAGCTGCTCGCGCACCCGGATCTGACCGGACCACAGGCGGATCCACGCCCGGCGTGCACCCTCGGCGTCGTGGTCGACGGCGAACACGCTGGCGGCGGTGGGGGTCTGCTGCTCGCTCGCCCGGGGCAGGACCTGCCGCAGCGCGGACCGCAGCTGGGGAGGCCGGCGCCGGTCACGGCCGACCCGACCAGCACGGGAGCGAGCCGACCGGCGGCGGTGGCCCGGCGCAGCGCCTCTGCGACCTCCACCTGGTCGATGGGCCCCTCGTTCGCCCACCGCTCCAGCAGGCGGTCGTCGGAATCGGCGACCGCCTCGACGGTCGCCTCGTCGGTCAACGAGATCGTCTGCGCCGCAGCGGTTCTCGTACCCTCGCCGAGCGCGTGGGTGAGAGGCGCGACGTGCGGACCCAGCCGACGACGTACGTCGGTGAGGACTCGACCGACATCGGCACCTGATCGGTCGATCTTGTTGACGAACAACAGGGTTGGGACTCCGATGCGTCGCAGCGCGCGCCACAGCACGACGGTCTGCGGCTGGACCCCCTCGACGGCGGACAGCACGAGCACCGCCGCGTCGAGCACGGTGAGCGAACGCTCGACCTCGGCGATGAAGTCGGGGTGGCCGGGGGTGTCGAGGATCGTGACGGCCAGGTCGTCGAGGGCGAAGGAGGTGACGGCCGCGCGGATGGTGATCCCGCGGCGCCGCTCCAGCTCCATCGAGTCGGTGGCGGTGGTGCCGTCGTCGACCCGGCCGAGGGAGTCGACGGCACCGGCCTCGAAGAGGAGGCGCTCGGTCAGGCTGGTCTTGCCGGCGTCAACATGCGCGACGATCCCGAGGTTGAGCAAGGACATGGGGCAGCTCCAGGGCAGAACGGATGGGGGTCCGGAACTGGCTGGGAGCTGCGCGCACGAGGGTGCCCTTCTGACTCGGTGACTGGTGCGCCCAACCTGGCACGGGTGCGGGACGGGGCGCACCCGGTTTTCCCGGTCGGTGTCACACCTGGGCCGCGGGCGGTGTCTCCCCCTGTGACCGCCGGAACGAAAGGACCCGCCTCATGGCCCGCATCAGCCTCGACCCGCCCCGGACGCTCGTGACCCGAGCCGTCTCGTGGTTCTCCCGCCGGACGTACGGCGCCGACCTCGACCCCAGCCGCGCGATGGGCCATCACCCGAGCCTGCTGCTCACGGTGGGCCGCTTCGAGCAGCGGCTCGCTCGCTGGGACGCGCTCGACCCGCGGCTGAGGCACCTCGCCGTGATGGGTGCCGCCCACGCCATCGGTTGCCGGTGGTGCACCGACTTCGGCTACTGGCTCTCCGCCACCGACGGACTCTCGGAGGACGTGCTGCGCGACGTGCCGACCTGGCGCACCAGCGACCGCTTCACGCCGGTCGAGCGGCAGGTGCTGGCGTACGCCGAGGCGATGTGCGCCACCCCCGACGAGGTCACCGACGAGATGGTCGCCGCCCTCGACTCGGCGCTCGGCACCCGTGCCCTCGTCGAGCTGACCATGATGGTGGCCGTGGAGAACCAACGGTCGAGGTTCAACAGCGCGATGGGCCTCACCAGCCAGGGGTTCGCCGACCGCTGCGGGGTGCCGGCATGACGGATCCGCAGTCGTTGCAGGCGGATTCGACGACCGAGTTCGAGCAGCTGCGCCCGCGGCTGTTCGGCGTCGCCTATCGGATCCTGGGGGTCGTGGCCGACGCCGAGGACGTCGTCCAGGAGACCTGGATCGCCTGGCAGGCTGCCGACCGCACCGGTGTCGCCGCGCCGTCCGCCTATCTCACCAAGGTGGTCTCCAACCGGGCGCTCAACCGGTTGCGTGACACCCGCCGGCGCCGCGAGGACTACGTCGGTCCGTGGCTCCCCGAACCGCTCGACACCAGCCGCCGACCCGACGAGGCGGCCGAGATCGCCGACTCGGTGTCCTACGCGCTGATGGTCATGCTCGAGCAGCTGACCCCGCTCGAGCGGGCCGCCTTCGTGCTGCGCGAGGTCTTCGACGTGCCCACCTCCGAGGTGGCCGAGTCGCTGGCCAGCACCCCCGCCGCCGTACGTCAGCTGGTCGCTCGTGCCCGCGCCCACCTCACCGAGCGGGACCGGGCGTACGACGTCGACCCGAGCGAGCACCAGCGGATCGCCCGCGCCTTCCTCGTCGCGCTGGCCGGCGGCGACCTGGACGGCGCCACCGCGCTGCTCGCGCCGGACGTCGTGCTCGTGACCGACGGCGGCGGGGTGCGTCGTGCGGCGCTGCGGCCCATCGAGGGCCCGGACCGGGTGCTGCGCTTCGCCGTCGGGCTGGCGACGAAGAACCCCGGGTACACGGTGGAGGTGCGCGAGCTCAACGGCGTCCCGTCCGCGGTGATCCGGCGCGGCGAGGAGGTCACGACCATGCACCTGCGCATCGTCGACGGCCGCGTGGACCGGATCTTCTTGGTGCGCAACCCGGGCAAGCTCGGCGACCTGGGGCTGACGCCGAATCCGGGATGACGTCCGGGGCGCGCAGCAGCCAGACTGCTGACCCCGTGGGCCACATCGACGTCAACGACATCGTCTTCTCCCTCCCCGACGGCCGGCCGCTGCTCGGCGGGGTGAGCCTGCGCGTCGGCGACGGCGCGAAGGTGGCGCTGGTCGGACCCAACGGCACCGGCAAGACCACCCTCATGCGGATCATCAGCGGCGAGCTGGCGGCGCAGGACGGGGCGATCACCCGCACCGGAGGGCTCGGCGTGATGTCGCAGTTCGTCGGGCGCACCGGCGAGGGCACCCGCAGACCGTGCGCGACCTGCTGGTGAGCGTCGCCCCGCCCGACGTGCGCACCGCGGCCCGGGCGGTCGACGCCGCCGAGCTCGAGATCATGGAGCGCGACGACGAGCCGGCCCAGATGGCGTACGCGCAGGCCCTGGCCGACTGGGCCGACGTCGGCGGCTACGACCACGAGACGCTGTGGGACGTCTGCACCGTCGCGGCGCTCGGGGTGCCCTTCGAGAAGGCCCAATGGCGTGATCTGACAACGCTTTCCGGCGGCGAGCAGAAGCGGCTGGTGCTCGAGGCGCTGCTGCGCGGACCCGACGAGGTGCTGCTGCTCGACGAGCCGGACAACTACCTCGACGTGCCGACCAAGCGCTGGCTCGAGCAACAGCTGCAGGCGTCCGACAAGACCGTGCTGCTGATCAGCCACGACCGCGAGCTGCTCGACCAGGTCGCGACGAGCATCGCGACGCTCGAGCCGACGGCGGCAGGAAGCATCGCGTGGGTGCACCCAGGTCGGTTCGCGACCTACCACCAGGCGCGGGCCGACCGGATGGCGCGGCTGGAGGAGCTGCGCCGGCGCTGGGACGAGGAGCACGCCAAGCTGAAGGCGCTGGTGCAGATGTACAAGCAGAAGGCGGCCTACAACTCCGACATGGCCGCGCGGTACCAGGCCGCGCAGACCAGGCTGCGCCGCTTCGAGGACGCGGGCCCACCCGAGGCGACGCCGTACGAGCAGAACGTGAAGATGCGGCTGCGCGGCGGGCGGACGGCCAAGCGGGCGGTCGTCGCCGAGCGCCTGGAGCTCACCGGTCTGATGAAGCCGTTCGACCTGGAGGTCTGGTACGGCGAGCGGGTCGCCGTGCTCGGCTCGAACGGCTCGGGCAAGAGCCACTTCCTGCGGCTGCTGGCAGCGGGCGGCAGCGACCCGGACGTGGAGCACCAGCCGGTCGGGGACGTACGCCCGGAGCCGGTGGCGCACGCCGGCGCCGCCCGCCTCGGGTCACGGGTGCGACCGGGCTGGTTCAACCAGACCCACGAGCACCCCGTCTGGTCCCGCCGGACCCTGCTGGAGATCCTGCACCGCGGCGACGACCACCGCGCCGGGATGCCGCGCGACCTGGCCTCGCGCGCGCTCGACCGCTACGAGCTGGCGCGGGCGGCCGAGCAGCGCTTCGGGTCGCTGTCGGGCGGGCAGCAGGCCCGCTTCCAGATCCTGATGCTGGAGCTGTCCGGCGCCACGCTGCTGCTGCTCGACGAGCCCACCGACAACCTCGACCTGCACTCGGCCGAGGCGCTGGAGGACGGGCTCGCGGCGTTCGACGGCACGGTCGTCGCGGTCACCCACGACCGGTGGTTCGCGCGCGGGTTCGACCGGTTCCTGGTCTTCGGCGCCGACGGCAAGGTGCGTGAGTCGCCCGACCCGGTCTGGGACGAGACCCGGGTGCGTCGGGACCGGTGACGGAGCTGCATCTGGCGTGACAGACCGGGTCGGTATCGACCCGAACTGCCCGCGGCCGCCGGGTCAGTCGGCGTCCGGGTCGCCCTCGCGGAACGGAATTCCGCGCTGCGCGGTGGCGGCGCCCAGTGCGTCGACCAGCTCGCCGAACTGCTGCTCGGTCACCATGCCGAGCCCGACGTCGACGCGGCCCTGGCCGTTCGTCGTCGGCTTCAGGGAGAGCCGCTGGTCGTCGGTCAGCGTCGAGGCGAAGCCGTCGTGGTCGCGCACGTGGATGCGCACCGAGTGCGGCGCGTGCCCGGCCGTGCTGCGCTGCGCCTTGCCGTGCGTCAGGTGCTCGACCCCCGACACCGCCTGCCACGGGATGCGCATCTGCTCCGGCCCGACCAGCCCGGGCTCCTCGACCGCGATGGTCAGCAGGTCCTCGCCGGTCCTGCGCGCCAGCGCGAACCCGTTCACCGCCATCAGCCCGGCGGCCAGGCCGCCGCCGAGCCCGATCAGGACGAAGGTGACGTTGCGGATCCGGAAGCCGCCGCCCGCGATGTCGATGACCGCGAGTGCGAGCAGCAGCAGCATCGCGACCGTCACGACGCTCATCCGCACCGCGACCTTCCGCTCGCGCGCGGGGTCGGTGTAGAGGGCATAGCTGCGGCCGGGCGTCGCCGGCGCGGGGTGGGGCACGGTCACGGGGGAGCCTCCTCGGAGGGGTCGGGGCGGGACGAACCTACAGACGCACTCGCCGGCCGATCCGCTCCACGCGGGACTGCTCACCCGGCGCTGCCGGCGCTCGCAGGCTCAGCGCGGGTCGACCGGCAGCAGAGCGGTGTACGCCGTCACCCGCCGGGCGCCGGGCGTCCCCGCTCCGATGCGCCGGTATCGGGCGACCACCTCGCTCAGCTCCGCGCGCAGGGCGGCCAGCTGCTCCTCGCTGACCAGCACGAGGGCGTCCTGCAGCCCCGCCTCGTCCTGCCACACCGGCTCCCACGCCTCACGGTCGTCGATCCAGGCGTGCGCCTTCTCGGCGAAGTGGTCGACGTAGTCGTGGGCCAGCCAGGCGCCCATGCCGTCGTCGTCGCCGAGGTTCGCGGTGGCGAGGTCGTCACCGTCGTCGTCGGCCTCGGCCAGCGCCCACACCCGGGTCTTGGCGTTGCCGAGCCCGGTGTCCTCCACCAGCCCGGCCCCGGCCAGCACCCGCACGTGATAGCTCGTCGCCCCCGTGTGCGTGCCGAGCGCCTGGGCGAGCTCGGTGGCGGTGGCGCCCCCGTGCAGCCGCAGGTGGGCGACGATGCGCGAGCGCAGCGGGTGGGCCAGCAGCCGCCACGCCGGCGTCGCCTCGGGGGTGTCCGCGGGGGTCATGTTTTGCACAATACGTGTGCAAAAGCCGGCGAGCAAGGTCTGCCGGCCCCCGACGTACGACCGAAAAGCCTTGTGCGACAACGTGATCCGGGCGGTTGGCACGATTTGGGAGGGGTGTCTGCACCCCCGTAACATGGTGGGTCGGTGCTGAACCGGGTGCGCAACCCGCAGCACGAGCAGACCCCGAAGCAACAACGACCGAAGGTGACGAACCGTGCGTACGTTTACCCCCAAGCCGGCCGAGGTCAACAAGGACCGCGTCTGGCACGTCATCGACGCCACTGACGTGGTGCTCGGCCGGCTGGCCAGCCAGACGGCGATCCTGCTGCGCGGCAAGCACAAGCCGACCTTTGCCCCGCACGTCGACACGGGTGACTTCGTCATCATCGTCAACGCGGACAAGGTGGCGCTGACCGGCGCCAAGCTGGAGCAGAAGAAGGCCTACCGCCACTCGGGCTTCCCGGGCGGGCTCAAGGCTGTCTCCTACACCGACCTGATGGCCAAGGACCCCGCCAAGGCTGTCGAGAAGGCCGTGCGCGGCATGCTGCCGAAGAACTCCCTCGGGCGTCAGCAGCTGAGCAAGCTCAAGGTCTACGCCGGCGCCGAGCACCCGCACGGTGCGCAGAAGCCGGTCCCGTTCGAGATCACCCAGGTCGCGCAGTAAGCCCGGCCCCCTGAGCCTTTAGACAACCAAGGAGAACCGTGGCTGACCAGACCCAGCTCGACGCCCTCGAGGCCGACGAGCCGCAGCTTCAGAACTACACCAGCGAGAGCACCGAGGCCCCGGCCGAGGGCGAGGAGGTGCGCCGTCCGAGCGCGTCCGCGCCCGGTTCGGGCACCGGCCGCCGCAAGCAGGCCATCGCCCGCGTGCGCATCGTCCCGGGCACCGGCGTGTGGAAGATCAACGGCCGCACCCTGGAGGAGTACTTCCCGAACAAGGTGCACCAGCAGGAGGTCAACGAGCCCCTGAAGGTGCTCGAGCTCGACGGTGCGTACGACGTGCTCGTGCGGGTGCACGGCGGTGGCCCCTCGGGCCAGGCCGGTGCCGTCCGCCTGGGTGTCGCGCGCTCGCTCAACGAGGTCGACGCCGAGCTCAACCGCCCGGCCCTGAAGAAGGCCGGCTTCCTGACCCGTGACGCCCGCGTCCCGGAGCGCAAGAAGGCCGGTCTCAAGAAGGCCCGCAAGGCGCCGCAGTACAGCAAGCGCTGATCGCGCGAGCCGCCTGGAGCGGCACCCGGTGTGTCCGGGTGCCGCTCTCGGCATGTCCGGGGGAGTATTTTCCGATGCACCGCCGACCGGGGGTCGGGCGGGGGACTGAGCGAGAGGTGTCCTGAAGGATGAGCCGACTTTTCGGAACCGATGGGGTGCGGGGCCTCGCGGGCGTCGACATCACCGCGGAGCTGGCGCTGTCGCTCGCGACGGCAGCCGCCCGGGTGCTCGGCGACGGGCCCGACCGCCGCGCCAAGGCCGTGGTCGGGCGCGACCCGCGCGCGTCGGGGGAGTTCCTGTCGGCCGCGGTCGTCGCCGGCCTGGCGTCCGCCGGCATCGACGTGTACGACGTGGGCGTGCTGCCCACGCCGGCCGTGGCGTACCTGACCGCCGACACCGGCGCCGACTTCGGCGTGATGCTGTCCGCGTCGCACAACGCGATGCCCGACAACGGCATCAAGTTCTTCGCCCGCGGCGGGCACAAGCTGCCCGACGACGTCGAGGACCGCATCCAGGCCGCCATGGACGAGCCGTGGACCCGCCCCACCGGTCCCGACGTGGGCCGGGTGCACACGATGGACGACGGCGCGACCCGCTACATGTCGCACCTGCTCAAGGCGCTGCCGCGCCGGCTCGACGGCCTCAAGGTCGTCGTCGACGCGGCGCACGGCGCGGCCAGCGAGGTCTCGCCGGAGATCTTCCGGCTGGCCGGGGCCGAGGTCGTGACCATCGGCGCGCGGCCCGACGGGCTGAACATCAACGACGGCTACGGCAGCACCCACCTGGAGCGGCTGCAGGTGGCCGTGCTCGCCCAGGACGCCGACCTCGGCATCGCCCACGACGGCGACGCCGACCGCTGCCTCGCGGTCGACGCCGAGGGCACCGAGATCGACGGCGACCAGATCATGGCCGTCCTCGCGCTCGACCTGCTGGAGCGCGGCCAGCTCGCGCAGGACACCCTCGTCGCGACCGTGATGAGCAACCTCGGGCTGCTCAACGCGATGAAGGAGCACGGCATCCAGGTCGAGCAGACGGCGGTGGGCGACCGCTACGTCCTGGAGCGGATGCGCGAGGGTCGCTTCTCCCTCGGGGGCGAGCAGTCCGGCCACGTCATCCTGCTCGAGCACGGCACCACCGGCGACGGGGTGCTGACCGGCCTCATGCTGGCCTCGCGGGTCGCCGCCACCGGGCGCTCGCTCGCCGACCTCGCGGCGGTCATGACCCGCATGCCGCAGGTGATGATCAACGTGCGCGACGTCGACAAGAACGCCCTCGGCGGCAACGCCACCGTGCAGGCCGCGGTCGCCGACGCCGAGCGCGACCTCGGCGACGACGGGCGGGTGCTGCTGCGCAAGTCCGGCACCGAGCCGGTCGTGCGGGTCATGGTCGAGGCCGACACCGCCGAGCGCGCGGAGGCCGTGTGCGAGCGGCTGGTCGAGGTCGTCCGCTCCGAGCTCGCCCTGGCCCCCGCGGTGTGAGACCGGCGACGGCGGCCCAGGCACCTGCGCGGACCTACCCCCGAACGCCCCCGACCAAAGGCGGTCGAGTAGGCCAGACCCACGGTGGTCGAGTAGGCCAGTCCCACGGTGGTCGAGTAGGCCAGTCCCACGGTGGTCGAGTAGGCCAGTCCTACGGTGGTCGAGTAGGCCGGAGCGAAGCGGAGGCCGTATCGAGACCGGGTCACCTTGTCGCGTGGTGACCGAACGGCGCCAGGAGGCGTGAGTACGCCTGTGGTGACGTCGGAATCGCGAGTCGCCGAGGGCGTACATCGCCAGAGTGGTCACGACCTAACAAACTGGTCGGTTGCAAGTGGCCAGTCTTTTAGTTCGTGACCAGCCTGGGCGGGGTCGTTCCTGACCCGACCGCGCGAAGTCGACACGACCCTGCGCTGTTGACACACAGTGCTGCTACAGCACGCAGATCTGTCAACAACGTCAGTCCGTGTCAACAACGTCGGGGGCTGTCAGGAACGTCATCACCGCGACCCGGCAGACCGGGCCATCCACGGGCCGGCTTCCGCCCCCGGCGGCATCTCTCCGACCAACCCGTGGATCGCGGAGGTCGTCGTGTGCTCGTGGGCTCTGGCGAGCGGGTCAGGCCGCCTGCGCCTCGCGTACGTCGTCGGCCAGGCGGGTGAGCACGTCACGCAGGGCGGTGACGACCTCGTCGTGCTCGGCGGGGTTCTCGCCGAGGCGCGAGATCGGCAGCGAGGCGGTCGGCTCGTCGTGCGGTGCGCCGCCCGCGATGCCGGCGGCCTTCAGCGCCTCCTGCTGGGCCCACTGGCCGCCGTACTGCGACAGGGCGGCGCCGATGGCGCCGACCGGCTTGCCCTTGATGGGGGCCTCGCCGTAGGGCCGGGAGGCCCAGTCGATCGCGTTCTTGATCACGGCGGGGAGGCCGCCGTTGTACTCCGGGGTGATCACCAGGAGCGCGTCGGAGTCGGCGACCTGACGGCGCAGCTCGGTGACGGTCTCGGGCACCTCGGGACCGTCGACGTCGTCGCTGTAGAACGGCAGCCGCTCCAGGCCGCGGGCGATGCGGACCTGCACGCCCTCGGGCGCGGCCTCCTGGGCGGAGTGGGCGATGGCTCGGTTGACGGAGTCGGCGCGCAGGCTGCCGACGAGGACCAGGACGGTGGTCACGGGATCTCCTGGGGAGGGGTGCGGGCGGAACAAAACGGACTGTAGTCCGCTTCGTGGTCGCCGTGCACGTCGGGCGTCCACCGCGTGGGACGATGCGGGCATGCAACGAGGCGGTGCCGAGACCCTCTGCGGGTCCGCCCTGCCGCTCGTCGACTCCCCGCTGGTCGCCGCCGCGGGCGGGCGCGAGGTCCGCCAGGACGCCGCGCGCAACGCCGCCAAGATCCTCGACGCCGCGACCCGCCTGGTCGACCGCGACGGGGTCGAGTCGGTGACCATGGACGCCGTCGCCGAGGCGGCCGGGGTCGGCAAGGGCACGGTGTTCCGCCGCTACGGCAGCCGGGCCGGCCTGATGGGCGCGCTGCTGGACCACACCGAGCTGCAGTTCCAGCGGGCGATGCTCACCGGCCCGCCCCCGCTCGGCCCGGGCGCGCCCCCGCGCGAGCGGCTGCTGGCGTTCGGCGCCGCCCGGCTCGAGCTGGTGCTGCGCCACCGCTCGGTGCTGCTCGCCCGGGGCGACGCCCCGCACGGCGCCCGCGGTGCGTACGACCTCGCGTGCACCCACGTCCGTCACCTCCTGCGCGAGGCGGGCGTCCAGGGTGACCTGGAGCTGCTCGCCGAGCAGCTGGTCAGCCTGGTCGAGCCGGGCTGGGTGCACCGCCAGGTCGGACCGGCCGGGCGCTCGCGCGAGCGCACCCTCGCCGCTTGGGAGGACCTGGTGCGCCGCGTGCTCGACGCGCCCGCTGCGACCTCCCCCGCCGCCTCCGGGGCGCGGTCGTGACGCGGTTGTCGCGACGTGGCGAGGTCGAGCCGTTCCACGTCATGGAGGTGCTCAAGGCCGGTGCCGAGCGCGCCCGCACGCACGGTGACGTGATCCTGATGTGCGCCGGTCAGCCGTCCACCCCGGCCCCGGCGGTCGTGCGCGAGGCGGCGGCCCGCGCGCTCGACGAGCACGTCCTGGGCTACACCGAGGCCACCGGCATCCGGCCGCTGCGCGAGGCGATCGCCGCGCACCACGCACGGACGTACGCCATCGACGTCGACCCCGACCAGGTGGTCGTGACGACCGGCAGCTCCGGTGGTTTCACCGCCCTCTTCCTCGCCGCGTTCGACCCCGGCGACGTGGTGGCGATGACGCGACCCGGCTACCCGGCATACCGAAACACGTTGCAGTCGTTGGGTGTTCGCGTGCACGAGCTGGCCTGCGGGCCCGAGACGAGGTTCCAGCCGACGGTCGAGATGCTCGAGCAGCTGCCCGAGCCGCCCGCCGGTCTGATCCTCGCCAGCCCGGCGAACCCCACCGGCACGGTCATCGACGAGCACGAGCTCGCGGCCATCGCCCGCTGGTGCTCCGAGCACGGCACGCTGCTGGTGAGCGACGAGATCTATCACGGCGTCTCGTTCGGCCGGCGCTGCGCGAGCGCGTGGGAGACCTCGCGCGACGCGGTGGTCGTCGGGTCGGTGAGCAAGTTCTTCTCGATGACCGGGTGGCGGCTGGGCTGGATGTTGCTGCCCGAGCCGCTGGTGCGCCCGGTCGAGCTGCTGTCGGGCAACCTGTCGATCTGCCCGCCGGCGCTGGCCCAGCACGCCGCGCTGGCCGCGTTCAGCCCCGAGGCCCAGGCCGAGCTCACCGGCCACGTCGAGCGGTACGCCGTCAACCGGCAGCTGCTGGTCGACCGGCTGCCCGAGCTCGGCATCACCAGCTATGCCCCGCCCGACGGCGCGTTCTACGCCTGGTGCGACGTCGGCCACCTCACCGACGACTCGACCGCCTGGTGCGCCCGGCTGCTGGCCGAGACGGGGGTGGCGATCACCCCGGGTGTCGACTTCGACCCGGTCGACGGTCGCCGCTTCGTGCGGCTCAGCTTCGCCGGTTCGACCGCCGAGGTCTCCGAGGCGATGGACCGCCTCGCTGCGCGTCTCAGCAGGTGACGCCGCGCGGGAAGCACCCGGCCACGGTCGTACGTTGGACCAGGCACCATCCCCTGCACCCGAAAGGACGTTGTTGTCATGGCAGAAGCCATCACTGACGAGCTCTACGCCACCGCCGCCACCGCCAAGGGCGGCCGCGAGGGCACGGTCAAGAGCGCCGACGGCGTGATCGACCTGCCGCTGGGCAAGCCGGGCAGCACCAGCAACCCCAAGGCCAACCCCGAGACGCTGTTCGCGGCCGGCTACGCCTCCTGCTTCTCGGGTGCGCTCGCCGCGGTCGCGGGCAAGGAGGGGCTGGACGTGTCGGAGTCGACCGTCACGGCCAACGTGCACTTCGGCAAGACCGACTCCGGCTTCGGCCTCGCGGTCGACATCTCCGCCGACATCCCCGGTGTCGACGCCGCCAAGGCGCAGGAGCTGGTCGAGGCAGCCCACCAGCTGTGCCCCTACTCCAAGGCCACCCGCGGCAACATCGAGGTCAACGTCAGCGTCGCCTGACAACCTCAGAAATTGATCGAGACGACCAGGCACGCCTGGTCGTCTCGATCAATTTTGAGGTACGCGCGTGGCCGGGTCCGCCTTCAGGCAGCCAGCCGACGGCGTACGCCCGCGGACAGCTGGTCCACCGCGACGATCAGCACCAGCACCACCAGGATCTGGGTCAGCATCTGGTCGAACTGGAAGGTCTTGATCGAGCGGGTGATCAGCAGGCCGATGCCGCCCGCGCCGACCAGGCCCAGCACCAGCGAGCTGCGCACGTTGACGTCGAAGCGGTAGAGCAGGAGGCCGACCCACTGCGGCATGACCTGCGGCAGCGTGGCGTTGGCGATGCGCTGGCTCGGGCTCGCGCCCGCGGTGGCCAGCGCCTGCCCCGGGCCGGGGTCGACGTCCTCCATCGACTCGGCCCACAGCTTGCCCATCACGCCGGTGTTGTGGCAGATGATCGCGAGGATGCCGGCGAACGGGCCGAGCCCCACCGCGGTCACGAAGATCAGCGCGAACACGATGTCCGGGACGGCGCGCAGCACGCTGAGCAGCCACCGCGCCGCGTGGTAGGCCGCGGGGTGGGCGGTGCCGCGCGCGGCCACGGCGGCGAGCGCCAGCGAGAACGGGATCGACAGGGTGGTGCCGAGCAGCCCGATGGCCAGGGTGATCAGCGACGCCTCGATCGCCGGCCGCAGCACGGTGGCCCAGTCGAGGTCGGGCGGGATGGTGTCGGCGAGGAAGGCGGCCATGCCCTGCCACCCGGTCACCAGCAGCGAGGGGCTGACGTCGGTGAGCAGGAACGCGGCGACGTGCGCGGCGACCAGCACCGTCAGCAGGGTCGCGACGAGGGCCCGGCGCCGGCCGCGGCGGGGGTCGGCCGGGACGGGCAGCGTCCGGGCGGAGCCGGTGAGCGTGGTCATGCCGCCACCTCCAGCGGGGTCGCGCCGGCGTAGAGCAGGTCCAGGTTGGCCGCGGACACGGTGCCCGCGGGCTGGTCGAGCAGGAGACGCCCGTCGCGCAGCCCGACCGTGCGGTCGGCATGGCGTGCGGCGAGCGCCGGCTGGTGCAGCACCGCGACGACTGCGAGACCCTCGCTCCGGGCCAGGTCGCGCAGCAGCGACATGACCTGCTCGGCCGCGCGCGGGTCGAGCGCGGAGACCGGTTCGTCGGCGAGCAGCACCGGGGCCCGCTGGCACAGGGCGCGCGCGACCGCGACCCGCTGCTGCTGCCCGCCGGAGAGCCGCCCGGCCCGGTCGTGCGCCCGGTCGGCGAGGCCGACCCGGTCGAGGCAGCCCATCGCCTCCTCGCGCAGGGCGGTGGGGAACAGCGCCGGAGCGAGGCCGCGCCAGCCGAGGCGGCCCAGCCCGCCGGCGCACACGTTGTCCAGCACCGACCGTCGCGGCACCAGGTGCACCCGCTGGAACACCATGGCCACCGGTCGCCCGCTGACGTGCTGCTCGGCGGCCACCTCGACGGAGCCGGCGTCGGGGACCTCCAGCCCGGCGACGCAGCGCAGCGTCGTGGACTTGCCGCACCCGTTGGGGCCGAGCAGCGCCAGCAGCTCACCGGACCGGACGTCCAGGTCGAGCCCGTCGAGCACGGTGCGCCCGGCGTACGCCTTCGTCAGGCCGCGCAGGCGCAGCGCGGCGTCGCGCGTGGTCATCTCAGACATCCTCTTCGCTCAGCTTCATCGTCTTGGCCAGGTCGAACATCGGCCGGTAGGACTCCTTGGTCACCGGCACCATCGGGCCGGGCGGGGTCACGTCGAGGAACCCGGCGACCTTCTCGACGTCCTTGGGCGAGAGCTGCAGCAGCGCCTCGCGCACGGCCTTCTTGAACGCCGGCGGCGCGTCGCCGCGCACCGTGATCGGGTCGTTGGGGATCGGCTCGGAGGTCCAGATCCGGCGGTAGTCCGCGGGCCGGAAGGTTCCGGCCTTGGTCGCGGTGGCCAGCGTCTGGCTGTTGATCTGGGCGGCGTCGACGGTGCCGCCGGTCAGGGCGAGCAGCGACTCGGGGTGCCCTCCGCTGTACGTCGTGCGCACCTGCCCCTCCTTGAGGCCGGCGCGGGTGAGGGCATAGCGCGGGAGGGCGTCGCCCGAGGTCGAGCCGGGGAGCCCAGGGCGAGCGACCGGCCGCGCAGGTCGGCGAGAGTGCGGACGGGGAGTCCTTCTTGACCCAGATGCCCGCGGTGTAGGTGGACGGCTTCCCGTCGGCGGTGCCGAACGAGGCGACCGGCTCGGCCCCCGCGCGCTGACTGGCGAAGACGAAGCCGAGCGGTCCGAACTGGCCGAGGTCGAGGCGCTTGTTGCGCATGGCGAGCACCTCGGCGCTGTAGTCCTCCACGATCTGCAGCGAGACGGGGCAGTCGAGCTTCTTCTCCAGGGCGCCCGCGAGGACGCGGTAGGCCGGCTCGAGCTTGGCCGGGTCTTCGTAGGGCTCGACGCCGAAGCGCACCTCGCCGCCGGGGCAGGTGTCGCTGCCGCCGGCGGCCTCGCTGGAGGAGCAGGACGTGAGGGCCAGGGGCATGGCGACGGCGAGTGCGGCGGCACAGGCGCGCAGGCGGTTTCTGGACATGGCGGGGCCTTTCAGGGGAGGCAGGGGGTGGCGGAGCAGGGGTTGCGAGGTCGAGGAGGTCAGGGGCGGGGGAAGGTGCGCCGGGCGAGTCCGAACGAGAGCGTCATCCCGACGCCGGAGGTCACGGTGATCACGCGCAGACCCGGCCACGGTTCGACGTCGAGCACGTCGGTGGCGGGGCTGCTGGCGTACACGCCCTGCCAGCGCTCGAGCACGGGCAGCGCGGCCGTCTTGAGCAGCCGGGCGAGCGCGGTGTGCAGCTGGTGCTCGACCGCGGCCGACAGGAACGGCTCGGGCGTCGCGGCGTAGTCGTGCGAGTCGCCGACGAGCAGGGTGCCGTCGGGCAGCTGGGTGAGCATCAGGTTCGCCTGGGCCGCGAGCAGCCTCGGCGCGGTGGACTCCAGGTGCCGGCGCAGCGGCACCAGGTCGGCGACCTCGCCGAACGCGCCGTAGCGCAGCACCGAGGTCGCCGTCAGCAGCGCCGGCCGCACCTGCGGCCCGGGTGCGGCCAACCGGGTCATCTGCAGGCTGCACCGCTCGACCCGGTGCTCGTCGGCGACCGCGGGGAAGAGGTGGTCCAGGTCGTGCCCCGAGCAGAGCACCACCTGCTCGGCGCGGATCGTGCCGCGGTTGGTGTCCACGCGCGTGCCGATCGAGTCGGTCTGCACGCCGATCACGTTGTGCCGCCAGCAGATCGGCACGCCGGCAGCCTCGAGCCAGCCGGCCAGCCGGGGCGCGGTGGTGCGGGGGTCGACGCGCAGGTCGTGCCGCAGCCGCAGGCCGCCGCGCAGCTGCTCGCCGGCCAGCCCGGCCAGCTCGTCGTCCAGGTCGGAGCGGTCGAGCAGGGTGGCGTCGCCGGGCCTGGCCGCGGCGAACGCCTCGAGGACGTCGAGGTCGGCGCGGTCGCCGGCGAGCACCACGGCGCCGGCCTCGTCGACCGGGATGCCGGTGCGCCGCGACATGGTGAGCCAGCCCTCGCGGGAGGAGCGGGCGAGGTCGCGCAGCGACTCGGGCTGGGCGGTCACGCAGGCGTGGCCGAAGTTGCGGATGCTGGCGCCGGCGGGTCGTGCGTCACGGTCGAGCACGACGACCGATCGGCCCTGGCGGTGGGCCTCGAAGGCGTGCGCGAGGCCGACGATGCCGGCCCCGACGACGACCACGTCGGCGGCGGAGGGGAGCAGGGTGGGAGAGCTGAGCACGGCTCCACTGTGCGTGCTCGTCGGGCTGGTACGCCAGCCAGAACGGCACTTGTACAGACAAGTTTGACGAGCGTTCACTGTCGGACAGATCCCGTTCACTTCAAGGAAGATTCGGGGATAGACGAGGCCGCACGATCCTGTGGCGGCCGGCTTGCGCGGGCCGAATCGACACTTGTACGGTCAACTCGTGACCCCGCCCCACAGCACGAGTCCGCTGCACGTCCGGCTGGCCGACACCCTGCGCGAGCGCATCCGCTCCGGCGCCTGGCCGGCCGGCTCCTCGCTGCCCAGCGAGGCCGAGCTCGGCCAAGAGTTCGGCGCCTCGCGCGGCACCGTGCGCGCTGCCGTGCAGGCGCTTCGCGCCGAGGGGCTCGTGGTCGGCGGCCGCGGCCGGCCACCGGTCATCCGCAACGCCCCGCCGGCCCAGAGCTTCTCGTCGTTCCTGTCGTTCACCCGCTGGGCCGAGTCGATGGGTCGGGTGCCCGGGCAGCGCACGCTCGAGGTCGCGCGCCGGCCCGCCGACGACGAGACCGCGGCGGCGCTGGGACTCGGTCCGGGGCAGCCGGTGGTGCAGGTGCTGCGCCAGCGCCTGCTCGACGGCGCGCCGTGCCTGGTCGAGCGCACGAGCTTCACGCTCGAGGCGGGGTCGGCGCTGTTCGGTTTCGACGCCGACTCCGGCTCGATCTTCCAGTTCCTCATCGACCAGGGCGTCGACCTCTATCGCGGCCAGCACGTCATCGACGCGGTCGGGGCCGACGCGACCGACGCCGACCTGCTCGGGGTGCAACCGGGGGCGCCGCTGCTGCGCGTGCGCCGCACCACCTCGTCCCGGGAGGGTGCGCCGCTGGAGTTCTCCGACGACCGCTACCTCCCGGGCCTGGCCAACTTCACCATCGAGAACACGATGGACGCCGCGCCGGCGCTGGTGCGCGTCCAGACCGTCGAAGGGACCGCCTCGTGACCCGCCCCGCTCTCGCCGCGCTCGACATGGCCGGCACCACCATCGACGACCACGGCCTGGTCTACGACGTGCTGCGGGAGGTGGTGGAGGACGTCGTGCCATCCGTGCGCGCCGACGACCTGCAGCGCCACATGGGCACCGAGAAGGCGCACGCGATCCGGGCGCTCGCGGCAGCCGGCGGCGTCGAGCTCACCGACGAGCAGGTGGCCGAGCGGTTCGACACGTTCCGCAGCCGGCTGGCCGGCCGCTATGCCGACCGGCCGCCCGTGCCGCTGCCCGGGGTCGAAGACGCGCTCGCGGCGTTGCGGGCCTCCGGTGTGCGGGTTGCGCTCACGACCGGCTTCTCGCGCGACATCGCGAATTCCCTTGTGGAACAGCTGAACTGGCGTGACAGCATCGACGCGCTCGTCTGTGGTGACGAGGTCGCGCAGGGCCGGCCCGCGCCGTACATGATCTTCCGGGCCATGGAGCGCACCGGCGTGCTCGACCCGCGCGAGGTGCTGGCCGCGGGCGACACCGCCGTCGACCTGCAGGCCGCCACGCACGCCGGTTGCGGGTGGCGCGTGGGGGTGCTCACCGGGAAGGCCGACCGCGCCGCGCTCGAGGCGCAGCCGCACACCCACGTCGTCGAGGGCGTACGCCTGCTGCCGCAGCTGCTGAGGCTCGCCGCCGCCTGAGGAGGGGAGGCGGCTCAGTGGGCCAGCACCTCGTCACCCACCCGGATCTCGCCGGTGGAGTCGGGGATGAGGTTGGTCGCGAACAGCGTCTTGCTGCCGGAGCGGCGATAGCGCGCCAGCGTGCGGATCGGCTCCTTGCCGGTGTCGAGGCTCGTGAGGTCGATGGTCGTCATGACGCAGCGCTCGTTGGGCTTGGCGTTGCGCATCCGGACCCCGCCGATCGTCAGGCCGGCCCAGCGGTCCTCGGCGAACGGCTCGTCGCAGTCGAGCACCAGGTTCGGCCGAAAACGCTGCATCGGCAACGGATCTGGAGCCTCGTCCCCGCGCTCGAGGGCGTCGGACACCATCCACTCGTTGAGCTGGCGCAGCGAGCCGGTGGTGGCGACGGTGACCGGATAGCCGTCGGCGAACGCGGTGTGGTCGCCAGCGCGGGCATGCGCCGGGTCCAGGCGCCGGGCACTCGGGTCGGGGCACCACACCAGCCGTACGTCCTCGCGGCCGATCGCGCGCCCGACCCACTCGTGCGCCTCCGCCGCAGCAGGGAGGGCGCCCAGCCGTTGCGAGAACAGCTGCACCTCGACCCGGTCGCCGTCGACCGGCTCGTCCACCTCGAGCGGGGAGTCCGGGTGCGCGCAGCCGCAGCGCCGAGGTCACCTGCGGGTCGGTGCGCGCGGTGTCGGAGGTGATGCGGAACAGCGCATGCACCTCGCGCGCGGTGACGGCAGCGCCGTCGCCGTCGACGACCATCCACGAGCGGTCGTCGACGAGCCCGCGCAGCTGCACCTGGGCCGCCTCGACCGGCCGGATCGCGCTGCTCTTGAGCGGGTGCAGGTTGATCGCGAGGATCTTCACGAGCGCCTCACCGGTGCTGGGTGAGCAGGCCGGTGTCGACGTCGTAGAGGAACCCGCCGACCTGCACCGTGTCGGGGATCAGCGGGTGCGAACGCACCTTGGCGACGTCCTGGGCGAGGGCGTCGAGCTGGTCGCTGATGACGTGGAAGCTCTGCCACGAGGCGTCCTGACCGGCCGACTCGCCGATCGTGCGGCGCAGCTGCTGCTCCGACGCCGAGGCCATCGCGCAGCGGGTGTGCGGCACGACGAGCACCCGCTGCACGTTGAGCAGGTGCACCCCGAGCACCATCGCCTCGAGCGCCGAGTTGTCCACGCGCCCACCGGGGTTGCGGAAGATCTTCGCGTCGCCGGGAGCGAGCCCGATCATGCCGAGCGGGTCGATGCGCGAGTCCATGCACGTCACGATCGCCACGCCGGCGCGCGCCACACCGTCGAAGCCGCTGAGCGAGAACGACTGTGCGAACTCACGATTCGCCGACAACAAGTCGTCGAACGAGCCGTTGATCTGGGA
Organism: Barrientosiimonas endolithica; assembly: GCF_030296655.1. NCBI lineage: Bacteria > Bacillati > Actinomycetota > Actinomycetes > Micrococcales > Dermacoccaceae > Barrientosiimonas > Barrientosiimonas endolithica. Next base: position 643,363 of record NZ_AP027735.1, read on the forward strand.
GTTGTCGGTCACGTCGCTCACAGTCCTGGCCTCGTCGTGATGGTGAATGCGGTCGGCTTCGCGGTCGCGGCGAAGAAGTCGTTGCCCTTGTCGTCCACCACGACGAAGGCGGGGAAGTCCTCGACCTCGATCTTCCAGATCGCCTCCATGCCGAGCTCGGGGTACTCCAGCACCTCGACGCTCTTGATGCAGTCCTGCGCGAGCCGCGCCGCCGGGCCGCCGATCGAGCCGAGGTAGAAGCCGCCGTGCGCGGCGCACGCGTCGGTGACCTGCTTGCTGCGGTTGCCCTTGGCGAGCATCACCATCGAGCCGCCGGCCGCCTGGAACTGGTCGACGTAGGAGTCCATCCGTCCCGCGGTCGTCGGGCCGAACGACCCGGAGGCGTAGCCGTCGGGCGTCTTGGCCGGCCCGGCGTAGTAGACCGCGTGGTCGCGCAGGTAGTCGGGCATCGGCTCGCCCGCGTCGAGCCGCTCCTTGATCTTCGCGTGCGCGATGTCGCGGGCCACGACCAGCGGGCCGGTGAGCGACAGCCGGGTCTTGACCGGGTGCTTGGTCAGCTCGGCGCGGATGTCGTCCATCGGCCGGTTGAGGTCGATGCGCACGACGTCGTCGTCGGCGCCGTCGGACTGCTCGCCGCCGAGCTGGGCGTGGGTGGTGTCGGGCAGGAACCGCGCCGGGTCGCGCTCGAGCTCCTCGATGAACACGCCCTCGGGCGTGATCTTGCCGAGGCACTGCCGGTCGGCCGAGCAGCTGACCGCGACGGCCACGGGCAGCGACGCGCCGTGCCGCGGCAGCCGCACCACGCGTACGTCGTGGCAGAAGTACTTCCCGCCGAACTGCGCGCCGATGCCGAACTGCCGGGTCAGCTCCAGCACCTGCTCCTCGAGCTCGCGGTCGCGGAAGCCGTGGCCGGTGACGGCGTCACCCTCCTTGGGGAGCTCGTCGAGATACTTGGCACTGGCGTACTTCGCCGTCTTGAGCGCGAGCTCGGCGCTGGTGCCGCCGATGACGATCGCGAGGTGGTAGGGCGGGCACGCGGCCGTGCCGAGCGAGCGCAGCTTCTCGTCGAGGAAGGCCATCATCCGCTCGGGGTTCAGGATCGCCTTCGTCTCCTGGTAGAGGAAGGACTTGTTGGCCGAGCCGCCGCCCTTGGCCATGAACAGGAACTTGTACGCCGTCTCGTGCCCGGGCGCGGTGTCGGCGTACAGCTCGATCTGGGCCGGCAGGTTGGAGCCGGTGTTCTTCTCCTCCCACATGCTCACCGGCGCCATCTGGGAGTAGCGCAGGTTGAGCCGGGTGTAGGCGTCGTAGACACCGCGCGCGATGGACCGCTCGTCGGGCGGGCCGCCGGCGTCGCCGACCAGCACCTGCGAGCCCTTCTTGCCCATGACGATCGCCGTGCCGGTGTCCTGGCACATCGGCAGCACGCCCGCCGCCGCGATGTTGGCGTTCTTGAGCAGGTCGAGCGCGACGAACTTGTCGTTGTTGGACGCGGCGTCGTCGTCGAGGATCGAGCGCAGCTGGGCCAGGTGCGCCGGCCGCAGGTAGTGCGCGATGTCGTGCATGGCGGTGTCGGTGAGCAGCCGCAGCGCCTCGGGGTCGACCTCGAGGAAAGTACGCCCGCCGGGGCCCTCGACCGTGCGCACGCCCTCGCGGGTGAGGAGGCGGTAGCTCGTCTCGTCGGGGCCGATCGGAAGCATGTCTTCGTACGCGAACTCCGCCATGCCCCAAAGGGTATCCGCGGATCGGGACCACCCCGACACGGGCGAATCGGAGTGGCCTAGTTGGTGGCGGTCGTCACAACGCCGGGTGTAGACCTGGTGCCACCAACTTCATGGAGGAGGAGGCTCGATGCAGCACGGAGCACGCCACAGGCGTACCGCCGTGGCCGTGGCCGTCGCCCTCGCAGGGACGCTCGGTCTGGCCTCCTGCGGTGACGACAGCTCGTCCGGCGGCGGCACCCAGACGCTGACGTGGTACATCAACCCCGACGTCGGTAACGCCGACCCCAGCGCCGAGAAGGGCGGGCAGGCCTACCTCGCGAAGGTCTGCTCCGACGCCTCCGGCGGGCGATACCGGATCAACGTGCAGCTGCTGCCCAACAGCGCCAGCGACCAGCGCATCCAGCTGCTGCGCCGGCTCGCCGCGGGCGACCGCACGATGGACCTGATGAGCATCGACCCGGTGTTCGTGCCGGAGTTCGCCCAGGCCGGCTACCTGGCCCCGGTGCCGGAGTCGCTGACACCGCAGTTCACCCAGGACCGGGTGCGCTCGGCCGTCCAGGCCTCGACGTGGGACGGCAAGCTGGTCGCCGTCCCGTTCTGGGCCAACACCCAGCTGCTCTGGTACCGCAAGTCCAAGGCGCAGCAGGCCGGCCTCGACATGAGCCAGCCCGTCACCTGGGACCAGCTCATCCAGGCGGCGCGCTCCAGCGGCACCGACCTCGGTGTGCAGTCCTCGCTGTACGAGGGCTACGTCGTGTGGATCAACGCGCTCATCGCCGGCGCCGGCGGCAAGATCGTCAACAACCCGGGCGCGATGGGCGAGGACGTCCAGCTCGGCATCGACAGCCCCGCTGGCCGCGAGGCCGCGCGGATCATCAGCACGATCGCCAAGGGCGGTCTCGGCGGTCCGTCGATGAGCACCAGCGAGGAGACCGAGTCGCTCGACCTGTTCAAGGCCGGCGGCGCCAACTACCTGGTCAACTGGCCCTACACGTACGGCGCGCTGACCGGCGACAAGTCCGACGTCGCGGCGACCACCTACCCCCGGACGGTCGAGGGTCGCAACGCCGCACCGCCGTACGGCGGGATCCAGCTGGGCGTCGGCGCCGAGAGCCGCAACCCCGACCTCGCCTACCAGGCCGCCGCGTGCATCACCAACGAGAAGAACCAGGCGACCTACATGGCCAAGGCGGGCAACCCGGCCAGCCGCAAGTCCTCCTACCAGGACCCGGCCGTGCTCAAGGCGTTCCCGAACGGCATCGCCCAGACGATCTCCCGGTCGCTCGACCAGGCGGTGCCGCGCCCGCAGTCGCAGTACTACGGCGACATCTCCACCGGTCTGCAGCAGCGGTTCAGCCCGCCCAGCTCGGTGACCCAGCAGACGCCGAAGACCGCGCAGAATTTCATCCAGGACGTGCTGAAGGGTGAGGCCCTGCTATGAGCACCATCTCCACCGCGGTCGAGTCGCCGGAGACCGACGAGCGCAAGCGCAGGCCGGGCCTCAGCGACCGCGCCAGGGGTGAGCGCAACCTCGGCTGGAAGCTGGCCGGGCCGGCGTTCGTCATCATGCTGCTGGTCACGCTCTACCCGATCGCCTACGCGATCTACCTGTCGCTGTTCAGCTACCGCCTCACCGACCCCGAGGCGCGACGGTTCGTCTTCCTGCAGAACTACACGACCGCGCTCACCGACCCGCTGTTCTGGGAGGCGTTCGTCACCACGTTCATCATCGTGGTGGTCACCCTGGTGATCGAGCTGGTGCTCGGCATGGCGATCGCGATGCTGATGCACCGGGTCGTGATCCCGCGCCGCACGCTGCGCACGGTGGTGCTGATCCCGTACGCCATCATCACCGTGGTCTCGGCGTTCTCCTGGCTGTTCGCGGCCCAGGTCGGCACCGGCTTCTTCAACCACTGGCTCAACGCGTTCACGTTCGGTGCGTTCCCGCTGGACTACGACTGGTTCGGCGGCCGCTGGTCGGCGCTGACGATCATCTGCCTGTCGGAGATCTGGAAGACCACGCCGTTCATGTCGCTGCTGCTGCTGGCCGGGCTCGCCCAGGTCGACAGCGCGATGGAGGAGGCGGCCAAGGTCGACGGCGCCACCTGGTGGCAGCGCTTCCGCAAGGTGGTGCTGCCCAACATGAAGGCCGCGCTGATGGTGGCGGTGCTGTTCCGCACGCTCGACGCCATCCGGATCTACGACAACCCGCAGGTGATGACCGGCGGTGCGAACAAGACGATGACGTTATCCATGCTCGTCGCGAACGAGACGATCAACCGCGTCGAGATCGGCATCGGGTCGGCGCTCGCGGTGATCCTGTTCGTCATCGTGCTGATCGTGGCCGCGATCTTCGTGCGCGGCTTCAAGGTCGACCTGACCGGTGGAGGAAGTAGGCGATGGAGACCAAACCCAGCCCCAAGACCCGCAACTGGTTGTTCGTCGCGTCCATCGTCATCATGATCTGGACCGCGATCCCGCTGCTGTGGATCCTGGCCACGTCGTTCAAGGGCACCGAGGCGCTCGCCGACTCCGAGCAGAACCGGTTCGGCAACTTCTGGCCCAAGGACCCGACGCTGGAGAACTACAAGCTGATCTTCACCGGGGAGGCCAGCGACCTGTTCAACCCGGCGCTGCGCAACTCGCTGATCGTCTGCCTGGTGGCGACGCTGATCAGCGTGGTGCTGGCGACGTTCTGTGCGTACGCCATCTCGCGCCTGGACTTCCCCGGCAAGAAGACGATCCTCACCACGGCCCTCGCGGTGTCGTTCTTCCCGGTCATCGCGATGGTGACGCCGCTGTTCAACCTGTGGCGGCAGATCGGTCTGTTCGACACGATCCCGGGTCTGATCATCCCCTACCTGGCGCTCACCCTGCCGCTGTCGATCTGGACCCTGACGGCGTTCTTCCAGCAGATCCCGTGGGAGATGGAGCAGGCGGCCCAGGTCGACGGGGCGACCAGCTGGCAGGCGTTCCGCAAGGTCATCGCCCCGCTGGCCGCGCCGGGCGTGTTCACCACGGCGATCATCGCGTTCTTCACCGCCTGGAACGACTTCGTGTTCGCCTCCAACCTGACGTCCTCCAACAGCGCCCGCACGGTGCCCGCCGCGCTGGCGTTCTTCACCGGCGCCAGCCAGTTCACCCAGCCGACCGGTGCGATCGCCGCCGCGGCGGTCGTCGTCACCATCCCCGTCGTGATCCTGGTGCTGCTGTTCCAGCGCCGCATCGTCGCCGGCCTCACCTCGGGCGCGGTCAAGGGCTGACCGCCCGCCGTCCAGCCCTCGCGCCAGAAGGAGCAGAACGCAATGTCCAGCATTGAGCTGAAGAACATCTCCAAGCAGTACGACGACGGTTACCAGGCCGTCACCGACGTCAACCTCGACATCGCCGACGGGGAGTTCGTGATCCTGGTCGGCCCGTCCGGGTCGGGAAAGTCGACCCTGCTGCGGATGATCGTGGGGCTGGAGGACATCTCCTCCGGTGACCTGCTCATCAACGGCAAGCGGGTCAACGACCTGGCGCCGCGCGACCGCAACCTCGCGATGGTGTTCCAGAACTACGCGCTCTACCCGCACCTCACCGTGTTCGAGAACATCGCCTTCCCGCTGCGGCTGTCCAAGGGGTCGCACAGCGAGGAGGAGATCAAGAGCAAGGTCAACGCCGCCTCGTCGATGCTCGAGCTCGACGACCACCTCGAGCGCAAGCCGGCCAACCTCTCCGGTGGTCAGCGCCAGCGCGTCGCGATGGGCCGAGCGATCGTGCGCGACGCCGACGCGTTCCTGTTCGACGAGCCGCTGTCCAACCTCGACGCGAAGCTGCGCGGCCAGATGCGCACCGAGATCGCCCGCATGCAGCGCCGGCTCGGCGTCACGACCGTCTACGTCACGCACGACCAGACCGAGGCCATGACCCTCGGTGACCGGGTCGCGGTGCTGAAGAAGGGCGTGCTGCAGCAGGTCGCGAGCCCGCGCGAGCTGTACGAGCAGCCGGTCAACCTGTTCGTCGCGGGCTTCATCGGGTCGCCGCCGATGAACTTCCTGCCGGCCGAGGTCGAGGGCGGGGTGCTGCGCCTGCCGTTCGCGGACGTACCCGTCAGCGGTGCGCTCGCCGACCGGGTGCGCGACCTGGACCTGGTGATCGTCGGCATCCGCCCGGAGTACTTCAAGGACGCCTCGCTCGGCGGCTCCGAGGGCGTCGACTTCACGGCGGTCGTCGACCAGACCGAGTGGCTCGGCAACGAGCAGTACGCCTACATCCCCTACGAGACGCACCCCGGGGTGCAGGGACGGCTCGACGAGCTGGACCGCGAGCTCGACGGTGAGGGCATGCGGCCGCAGGTCGTGGTCAACCTCGACTCCCGCTCGCGGGTGCGCGAGGGCGCCGAGGCGCAGCTGACGTTCGACCCGAGCCTGATGCACGTCTTCGACCCCAACACGGGCGAGAACCTCACGCGCGACGAGGACAAGGCCGCCGAGATCGCCCGCGACAGCGAGGAGCAGCGCAAGTCCGCGCTGGAGCGCGCGCAGCGGCTGGCGAGCGAGCAGAGCGAGCGCCCGCAGCAGCGCGAGCAGACCGCCTGATCGCGACCCCGCCCGCCGACGACGATGGGCGGCGGGGGAGCGTACGCCTTCGCCGGGCTTACGTTGGTGCCATGAGCGATCGCAAGAGCGTCCTGATCACCGGCGGCACCCGAGGCATCGGGCGTGCGTGCGTCGACGCGCTCGCCGACGACTGGCACGTCATCGTGGGCGGGCGAGACGAGAGCGCGGTGCGTTCCCTCGTCGAGTCGCTGCCCTCTGCCGCGCCGTTCGTCGCCGACCTGGGTGACGAGCACTCCACCGCCGCGGCGGTGGAGGCTCTCGGGCTCGACCGGCTCGACGGCCTGGTCCACTCGGCGGGGGTTGCGGGCGGCGCGGCCACGCCCGAGTCGAACCGCGCGATGTGGCGAAACATGTTGGAGCTCAACGTGATCGCCGTGTCGGAGCTGACCCGGCTGCTGCTGCCCGCGCTGGTCGCCGCGCAGGGCACGATCGTCACGATCAACTCCGGCTCGGGTCTGCGCGCGAGCGGCAAGGGTGGGCACTACCCGGCGTCGAAGTTCGCGCTCACCGCGCTCACCGACGTGCTGCGCGAGGAGCTGCGCCCCGACGGGGTGCGGGTGAGCTCGGTGCACCCCGGACGGGTCGACACCGACATGCAGCGCGAGCTCGTGGCCGGCGAGAACCGGGCGTACGACCCCGAGGAGTTCCTGCGGCCGGAGTCGGTGGCCGTGGCGGTGCGCACCGCGCTGACCGCGACGCCCGACGCGACCTACGAGACCATCTCGATCCGTCCGGGGCCGGCGGCGACCAACCGACGCACCAGCTGAGTCCCGTTGTGGCTCAACCGAGCTCGTCGCGGCGCGGCGGCTGGGCACCCTGGCGCGACACGGTGATCGCCGAGCTGCGGATGGCCAGGTCGACCGCCTGCAGCAGCTGGTCCTTGGCGGCCATGCGCAGCCGTTCGCGCGCGTCGACCCCGCCGAGCAGACCCTGGTCGAGCAGCCCGGCGATCAGGCCGGACATGAACGAGTCGCCGGCGCCCACCGTGTCGGCGACCTCGGCGCGCACGCCCGGCACCTCGACGGTCTCGCCGGTGGCCGTCACGTGCACGAGGGCGCCGTCGGCACCCCTGGTCGCGACGACGAGGGCGGGGCCGAGGCGGCCCCACAGCCGCAGGATCTCGGCCGTCGACGTCTCGTCGCCGTGCAGCCAGGAGATGTCCTCGTCGCTGGCCTTGACCACGTCGCTGAGCCCGACGATCTGCTCCAGGTCGGAGCGGACGTCCTGCGGCTCACCCATGAGCGTGGGACGCACGTTGGGGTCGTACGAGATCGTCGACTCGGCCCGACCGCGCAGCAGGGCCTCGCGCACCTGCGTCGCGCCGGGCTGCATCAGCGCACCGATCGATCCGGTGTGCAGGTGGTCGAAACCGGTGGGCACCTCCGCGAGGTCCCACGCCAGGTCGAACTCGTAGGTGGCAGAGCCGGATTCGTCGACCGTGGCGGTCGCGGTCGCGGTGCGCTCGGCGTTGCGGCTGCCAGGGGTGAGGCCCACGAAGTCGTGGCCCAGGTGCTCCTCGATCAGCCGGCCGTGGTGGTCGGTGCCGATGCTCGTGGCGAGCTCGACGTGGTGGCCGAGCCGGGCCAGGCCGACGGCGACGTTGAGCGGGCTGCCGCCGACGTGCTCGCGGGTCTCCCCGGAGGACTCCTTGACGATGTCGACGAGCGCCTCGCCGACGACCAGGCTGCGGGCGCCCACGGTCACGGGGTCCGGCCGGGGCCGGCGTAGCCGGCGAGCTTCTCGATCTGGTGCTGGGCCTCGATCAGCCGGATCGTGCCGCTGCGCGAGCGCATCACGAGCGACTGCGTCGTGATGCCGCCGGAGCGGTATCGCACGCCCTTGAGCAGCTCACCGTCGGTGATGCCGGTGGCGACGAAGAAGCAGTTGTCGCCGCGCACCAGGTCGTCGGTGGACAGCACCCGCTCGAGGTCGTGACCGGCGTCGACCGCGCGCTGCTTCTCGTCGTCGTCCTTCGGCCACAGCTTGCCCTGGATGACGCCGCCCATCGACTTCATCGCGCACGCCGCGATGATGCCCTCGGGGGTGCCGCCGATGCCGAGCAGCAGGTCGATGCCGGTGCCCTCGCGGGCCGCCATGATGGCGCCGGCCACGTCACCGTCGGTGATGTAGCGGATGCGCGCGCCGGCCTCGCGCACCTCGCGCGCCAGCTGTTCGTGACGGGGGCGGTCGAGCATGACGACGGTGACGTCGGAGACGCTCTCGTGCTTGACCTTGGCGACCCGGCGGATGTTCTCGGCGACGGGCAGGCGGATGTCGACGACGTCGGCCGCCTCCGGGCCGGTCGCGAGCTTGTCCATGTAGAACACGGCGCTGGGGTCGTACATCGAGCCGCGCTCGCTCACGGCCAGGACGCTGACGGCGTTGGTCATCCCCTTGGCGGTGAGGGTGGTGCCGTCGATCGGGTCGACCGCGACGTCGACGTCGGGGCCGGTGCCGTCACCGACCTGCTCGCCGTTGTAGAGCATCGGGGCGTCGTCCTTCTCGCCCTCGCCGATCACCACGGTGCCGTTCATCGACACGGTGGAGATGAGCGTGCGCATGGCCTCGACCGCGGCGCCGTCGGCGCCGTTCTTGTCGCCGCGGCCCACCCAGCGGCCGCCGGCCATGGCCGCGGCCTCGGTGACCCGTACGAGCTCGAGCGCCAGGTTGCGGTCGGGAACTCGGGTGCTCGTGCTCGGATCTTGGGTCATGTCGCTCCTCGGGACGGCAGCTTCGGCGCCGAGCGCCGGCGCTGCGCCGACTCTATCGACCGGCTCAGGCGTGCGGACCGGCCCGTGGTGAGCCCGGCCAGGAGCATCGGGGACCATGGGGGCGTGCCCGCCACCCTCGCCCAGCAGACCCAGCCGTCCCCGCAGACGCCCGCCCGGCGCCGGGGGATGAGCGGCTCGGCCCGCAGCATGATCATCTCGATGCTCGTGGTGCTCGCGGGGTGCGCGGTCTGGATCGCGATGGTCCCGCGGGTGAGCACCACCGCGCAGCCGGTGCAGAACGTCCCGGCCATCGCCCGGGAGGTCGGCATCCAGCAGCGCTGGGACGTCGCCGTGCCGGCCGGGCTCGGCGAGCAGTGGGTGCCGGTCAACGTGCGGCTCATCCGGCTGGAGAACCAGCCGCCCACCTGGCACGTCGGCTATCGCGCACCCTCGGAGGACTTTCTCTCGATGGAGCAGACGCAGCGCGGCGACGCGGCGTGGGTGGCCAAGCAGACCAACAACGGCACCCCGCAGGGACAGGTCTCGCTGGACGGCGCGACCTGGCAGCGGTTCACCGCGGGTGACCGCCGCAGTCTCGTACGCACCGAGCCGCTCAGCGGGCTGCGCACCGTGGTCCTGGGCGAGGCCGACTGGCCGGAGCTGGAGGCGTTCGCGAAGTCGCTGGAGCCGACCCGTCAGGGCACAGCCACGGGTCGCTGACGGGCGGACCGTGTCAGGGGACGCAGGCGGTCGGCTACCTCGGCTGCCGACCTCAGCCGACCCTCGGCGATGTCCAGAACGAGGTCGAACTTCTCGTCGTCGGAGGCGACGACAGGGACACCGTTGAGCCCGAGGAACAACCGGGTCGCCAGGAGGGCCGTCCGCTTGTTGCCGTCGACCAGTGCGCGGTTCGTGATCAAGGACGACAAGAGCGCGGCGGCCTTGGTGACGACGTCGGGGTAGGCCTCGTTGCCCAACGCGCTGGCCCGCGGGCGGGCGAGCGCGGACGCAATCAGTCCCCAGTCGCGCACCTGGGGCGGCCTCCCGAGCGCCGCGCGGGCACACGCCAGCACGTCGTCGAGGTCGAGGTAATCGACCTGGTCGGTCACGCGTCCTCGAAGCGACGAAGCACGTCGGCATCCTCGGTGACGATCTGTGTCAGGAGTTCGTCCCGCAGCTGTCGCCGGTGCGCGGTGTAGTCCTCGATCGCCTGGACGACGACGGCGTGCATCGACCGGCCCTCGCGCTCGGCCGTGTCGCGCAACGAGGCGGTTTGCTCATCGGTGAGCCGAAGCGTCATGGCCATGACCGGATGATACCGCGCGGTATCATCCCTCGTCGGTCGTGGCGGCGTCGAGGCGCTGCTCGGCGGAGTCGAGGCGGCGCTGGCAGTGCGCCGCGAGCTTCTCGCCGCGCTCCCACAGCCGCATGCTCTCGTCGAGCCCGGCCGAGCCGCCCTCGAGCTTGCTGACGATGCTCACCAGCTCGTCGCGGGCGTCCTCGTAGGACAGGTCGGCGATGTCGGCGTCGGCCTCGTCGTCGGAGCCCTCGGACCCGACGGCCGGGTCGTCGGCGTCGTCGAGGCTGGCGTCGTCGAGACCGGTGTCGTCGAGACCGGTGTCGTCGAGCGTCTCGTCGGACTCGTCAGGATCTGCCATGCCCGCAGCCTAGGAGACCGGGGTGACAGCGAAGTCGCCGTGGGCGACGGTGACGCGCAGGGTCTCATCGGGGTCGACGTCGGCCCGGTCGAAGACGACCTGCCCGTCGGCGTGGCGGACCACGGCATAGCCGCGGCGCAGGGTCGCGTCGGGGGAGAGCGCCCGCAGCTGCGCGCGCAGGTGGCCCAGGCGGTCGTCGGCGCGCTCGAGCCGCAGCTGGGCACCGGCCCGGCCGCGGCGGTGCAGCTCGACGACCTCGCCGCGGCGGATGGTGACGAACGTGCTGCGGTCGGCGAAGGCCGGGCGGGTGCGGGTGGCCTCGAGCCGGTGGCGCTCGTGGCGCACGCGCGAGCGCAGCGCCTGCATCGCGCGACCCCGGGCGGCGGCGATCTGCTGCAGCTCGGCGGCGATGTCGGGCACGACCACCTTGGCCGCGTCGGTGGGCGTGGAGGCCCGCACGTCGGCGACGAAGTCGAGCAGGGGCGCGTCGACGTCGTGCCCGATCGCGCTCACCACGGGGGTGCGCGCGTCGGACACCGCCCGCACCAGGGCCTCGTTGCTGAACGGCAGCAGGTCCTCGACCGAGCCGCCGCCGCGCGCCACCACGATGACCTCGACCTCGGCCAGCGCATCGAGCTCGGCCAGCGCCCGGCTGACCTCCTCGACCGTCGTGGGCCCCTGCACCGCGACCTCGCGGATCTCGAACTGCACCGATGGCCAACGGCGGCGGGCGTTCTCGACGACGTCACGCTCGGCCGCGCTGTTGCGCCCGGTGATCAGGCCGACGCGGCGGGGCAGGAACGGCAGCGGCCGCTTGCGGCCGGCGTCGAACAGGCCCTCGCTGCGCAGCAGCTGCTTGAGCTGCTCGACGCGGGCCAGCAGCTCGCCGATGCCGACGTGGCGGATCTGGCGGGCGTCCATCATCAGCGAGCCGCGCTTGGTCCAGAAGACGGGCTTGGCGTGCACCACCACGCGGGTGCCCTCCTGGATGCTCGGGCCCATCGCCGCGAGCGTGGTGGCCGGGGCGGTGACCGACAGCGACATGTCGGCCTCGGGGTCGCGCAGCGTGAGGTAGCAGGTGGCCCCCGGCGGTTGAGCTGCATGATCTGGCCCTCGACCCACAGCGGCACCATCTTGTCGACGTAGTCGGAGATCTTCAGGCTGAGCTTGCGCACCGGCCACGGCTGCTCGGCCGTGGTGTCGGAGGCGCGCTCGGGCAGGGGAAGACTCACGGGGGCAGCGTAGGCGTCGCCGCCGACACGGGGGCGCTGACGCAGGCGGTGGCTACGCTCCCGACCCGTGCACCCGATCGCCCAGGCCGTCGTCGCGGCGCTGGACGACGCCTTCCCGCCCGTCGACGGGCGCTGGACCCGGGTGCCGCTGTGGCGGCCCGGCCTCGAAGGTGTCGTGGCGATGACGGGCCACGCCTTCGTGGCAGTCGGCGACGACGTCACCGACACCCGCCTCGACGAGCTCGGGGCCGACGGCTTCGGCGGCGCGGCCGACGCGCGGTTCACCGTGGCGCTCGCCGGCACCGGATATCTCGAGGTCCACGACCTGCTGCTGGCACGGCGCGCCGAGCGCACCCCGGCACCGCAGCGGTGCCGCGGCCCGACCTGGCCGACCACCCGCGCGTACGTCTGGCTCGCCTGCTCCGCGACGACGTCACCGTCCACGGGTCGCCCGACCCGGCGCTCGGCGACGTGATCACTCTTGGCCGTGGCGTCGCCGGGCTCACCGAGCTCGGCCTGGAGCTCGACCCGGACGGGCCTGCGCGACGGGGCGCGGGCGTACTCGCTGCGGCCCTGGGCATCCCCGAGCCGGGGACGCCCGTCGTGGCGGCCTGCGCGCCGGGCAACACGCGTGCGGTGCGGCGGTTCCTCGCGGCGGGATTCGTGCCCGTCGGGTCGGTGCAGCTGTGGCTGCCGGAACGGCCGTCCGGAGGCGTTGCGACCGGCGTCTAGCATGGAACGCATGACCGACACCGCCGCCCCGGCCCAGGCCAGCGACGCCGCGACGCCCGACGAGAGCGCCACCAAGCGGGTGCTGCTCGCCGCGCCCCGCGGCTATTGCGCCGGCGTCGACCGCGCCGTCGTGACGGTCGAGAAGGCGCTCGACCTGTACGGCCCGCCCGTCTACGTCCGCAAGCAGATCGTCCACAACAAGCACGTCGTGACCACGCTGGAGAAGCGCGGCGCGATCTTCGTCGACGAGACTGACGAGGTGCCCGAGGGCGCCACCGTCATCTTCTCCGCCCACGGCGTCGCGCCGGTGGTGCACGACGAGGCGAAGGCCCTCTCGCTGAAGACGATCGACGCCACCTGCCCGCTCGTCACGAAGGTGCACCGCGAGGCCGTGCGCTTCGCCGACGACGACTACGACATCCTGCTCATCGGCCACGAGGGCCACGAGGAGGTCGTCGGCACCTCCGGCGAGGCGCCCGAGCACATCACGCTCGTGCAGAGCCCCGACCACGTCGACGAGGTCGAGGTGCGCGACCCCGAGAAGGTCGTCTGGCTCTCGCAGACCACGCTGTCGGTCGACGAGACCATGGAGACCGTGCGGCGCCTGCGCGAGAAGTTCCCCCAGCTGCAGGACCCGCCGAGCGACGACATCTGCTACGCCACGCAGAACCGCCAGCTCGCGGTCAAGCAGATGGCTCCCGAGACCGACCTGATGATCGTCGTCGGCTCCACGAACTCCTCGAACTCGGTGCGCCTCGTCGAGGTCGCGATCGAGCACGGCGCCAAGGACGGCCACCTGGTCGACTACGCCGACGAGATCGACGAGTCGTGGCTCGAGGGCGTCCAGACCGTCGGCGTCACCTCCGGCGCGTCGGTGCCCGAGGTGCTCGTGCGTGACGTGCTCGACTTCCTCGCCCGGCACGGTTTCGAAGACGTCAAGGCCATCACCGCCGCCGAGGAGAGCCTGCTGTTCGCGCTCCCCAACGAGCTGCGCCGCGACCTCAAGGCCCGCCAGGGCAAGGAGGCCGACAAGATCCGCCACGACGCCGGTTCGCTGCACTGATCGACTGACGCGCCGGTCCGCGTGACGTCACATCCCCCGATATCGGCGCTTGTGACGGTTACCGCGGGTCGCGCGACGTCGCAACCCCCGGTATCGGCCCTTGTGACCGCTTCCGCGGGTCGCGCGACGTCACAACCCCCGATATCGGGTCTTGTGACGCGCTCCTGGCCACCCCACCCCCGCCGTACGTCCTCAGCCGGCGTCGCGCGTCCGCTCGCTCTCCCCGCGGCGGGGAGCGGCGTGGGGAGGTAGCCCGGCGCCGGCCAGCCCCAGATCGAGCTCGGGGCGGGCGTCGTCGGCGGTGGCTGCGGCGAGCAGCTCGGGCGCGGACAGGCTGCGCGGGGTGGCCTCGATGGGTGGCACCTCGGGCAGCTCGGAGTCGGCCAGCCCCAGCTCGTGCATCTTGCGGCCGGTGGCCAGCACGCGCGACTCCAGCGACCCCACCAGCTGGTTGTAGTTCTCGACGCTGCGCCGCAGTGAGCCGCCCATCGCTGCGACGTGCTTGCCCATCGTGCCGAGCCGCTCGTGCAGCTGGCGGCCGAGGTCGAGCAGCTCGCGCGCGTTGCTGGTGAGCGCGTCGTGCTGCCAGGCCAGGGCCACGGTGCGCAGCAGCGCCATCAGCGTGCTCGGCGAGGCCAGCACCACCTTGCGGGCCAGGGCGCGGTCCATCAGCGACGGGTCGCTCGTCAGGGCGTCGGCGAGCATCGCGTCGGCGGGCACGAAGCAGACGACCATCTGTGGCGCGTCGTCGAACGCCGACCAGTAGGCCTTGGCCGCCAGCGTGTCGACGTGGCCGCGCAGCGCCCGCGCGTGCGCCGCCAGGGCGTCGGCGCGCTGCGTCGCGTCGAGGCCGTCGGCCTGCGCGTCGAGGAAGGACGTCATCGGCGCCTTGGCGTCGATCACCAGCACCCGCTCCCCGGGAAGGCGCACGACCACGTCGGGCCGGACGCGCACGTCGTGGCGCGTCACCGCGCTCACCTGCTCGTCGAAGTCGCAGCGGGACAACAGCCCGGCGTGCTCGAGCACGCGGCGCAGCTGCAGCTCGCCCCAGGCGCCGCGCGCCGTCGAGGAGTTGAGCGCACCGGCGAGGCTCGCGGTCTCGCGGTGCAGCGAGGCGGTGCTGGTGGCGACCTCGCCGAGGCGGGAGGTGAGCCGGCCGTACTGCTCCTGCCGGTCGCGCTCTAGCGTCTGCACCTGCTGCTCGACCCGGCCCAGCGCGTCACGCAGCGGGCTCAGCGCTGCCGCGGTCTGGGCGTCGTCGGCGACCGTGGCCTCGAGGTCGACCACGCGCTCGCGCAGCAGGTCGCGCTCGGTGCTCACCGCAGCGGTGCGCGCGGCGAACGACTGGCGCAGCCACGCCGCCGCACCGAGCGCGCCGACGACGAGGCCGACGAGCAGGCCCACCAGGGCGATCACGATCTCCATGCCGAGCAGGCTGCCATCCGGCACCGACAACGGTGGCCGCTAACCTCGCTCCGATGCCAGAGGGACACGTCACGCACCGCATCGCGGGGGCGCTCAACCGCGCGTTCGCGGGCCGCGTCGTGCGTTCGACCAGCCCGCAGGGCCGCTTCGACGAGGGGGCCGCGCGCTTCGACGGGCACGTGTTCGACCACGCCGAGGCCTACGGCAAGCAGATGTTCCTCGCCGCGCAGGATGTCGACGACATGGTCAACATCCACCTGGGGCTCATCGGCAAGTTCGCGCTGACCCCGACGTACGACCTGCCCGAGGTGGGTCAGATCCGCTGGCGTATGCAGACCGAGGACCCGCCGATGACGATGGACCTGCGCGGCGCCACCGTCGTGGCGCTGCGCACGCCCGAGGAGGTCGAGCAGATCGTCGCGCGGCTCGGCCCCGACCCGCTGCGCACCGACGCCGACCCCGAGGTCGCCTGGGCGCGAATCCATAAGAGCGCCAGCCCGATCGGCGTGCTGATGATGGACCAGAAGATCTTCGCCGGCGTCGGCAACATCTATCGGGCCGAGACGCTCTTCCGGAACCGCATCGACCCGTTCATGCCCGGAAAGTTCTTGCGGCGCAACGAGTTCGAGGCGCTCTGGGACGACCTCGTCGAGCTGATGCCGCTCGGCGTGCGCGACGGGCGCATCGACACCGTGCACACCGACCACACGCCCGAGGCGATGGGGCGTGCCGCGCGCGTCGACCGGCACGGCGGCGAGGTGTACGTCTATCGACGGGAGGCGCAGCCGTGTCTCGTCTGCGCAACGCCGGTCAGCAGGGTCGAGCTGGCGTCGCGAAACCTGTTCTGGTGCAAGCGGTGTCAGCCTCGGTCGCGGCGACGGGCCGTGCGCGGCTGACTGACCGACGAGCGTGCGCCGGGCAGGGCGCGGCTCAGTCGTGGACGTGGGCGCGGCGTTCGACCATCCGGCTGCGCGCCCGGTGGAAGAAGGCGGCGTCACGGCTCTCGGCGTAGGCCCAGCCGGCGCGCAGCGAGAGCACCGTGAGCAGGCCGGAGGCGATGAGTCCGCCGAAGTTCAGGCCGAGCTGTGCGGCGCTGCCGACGAACTCGTCGACGTCCCACAGGGCGAGGCCGAGCGCCATCCCGCCCGCGGCCGGCACGGTCGTGACGGAGATGAAGACGCCCACCATGGCGTTGGACTTGTCGGTGGCCATCGCGAGCACCCCCGCCGCGCCGGCCAGCAGGGCGACCACGAACGACCACTGGTCGGGTTTCCAGATGAAGCCGGTGAGCGGTCGAGGGCCGGTGATGGACAGGGTGTCGATGAACCCGGTGCGCAGCCCGAGCCAGGCCAGCGCCGCGGTGGTGAGGATCGCGAAGACGAACCCGGAGACGAGCAGGACCAGCGACCGGCGGACCAGCTGGAGGTGCCCGAGCCCGAGCCCGGTGCAGATCGCGGCGATGAGCATGAACTCCGGCCCGACGACCATCGCGCCCACGACCAGCACGGGGGAGTCGGTGATGATCGCGACCCCGGCGAGCAACGTCGCGAGCAGCAGGAACAGGTAGTACGACACCGTGGGGGTCGCGGCGGACTCCGCCTGGTCGAGCACGACGTCCCAGATCACGGCGTCGTCGGCCTCGCCGGGCGCGTCGTGCTCGATGCGGGCCGCCTGGTCGAACGGCGTGGCGGCCGGCCGGGTGAGAACGATGCCGCCGCGCGTGGCCACCCCGATCTGGCGCAGCTGGCCCACGACCGAGCCGACCAGCTCGCGGGCCACGTCGGCCTCGAAGACGTCGCCGACCGGCTCGAGGGAGGCGCCGCGGACGTACGTCACGTTGCAGATGCCGCCGTTGTCGGTCAGCAGGTCGCGCACGTCGTCGCCGAGCTCGGTCGGGACGGTCAGCCGGAGGTGCAGGAGCCCGCTCATGCGGGTGATCCTGCCGCAGCCGGCACCGGATCAGCTCTCGTAGTTCTCCACGACGCTCTGCGGGCGGACCTCGGCCTCGCTCGCCGGCTCGCCGAACTCGCGCTTGGCGTCGCGCTGGCGCAGCAGGTCCCAGCACTGGTCGAGCTGGCGCTCGATGTCGGCCAGCTTGCGCTGCTCGTCGGCCGCGGAGATCTCGCCCTTGCCGAGCTGGCTGCGCAGCTGGTGCTCGGCGTCGACGAGGTCCTTGATGCGGGTGTGGATGTCGGGGTCGCTCATGGGGGCATCGTGCCACTCGGCGCCGACATCAGTCCTGCAGCACCCCGAGGTAGCGGCGGGGCACGTGGGCCAGCAGGCCACGGTCCAGCGCGATCACCGTCGGCGAGTGCTCCTGGGTGGGGTGCAGGTCGGGCAGGTCGTCGTGGTGGGAGAAGGGTGCCTGGCTCTCGGCCTGCAGGACGGCCGGCGCCGCTCCTTCGAGCAGCAGCAGCACGCTGATCCGGCGTCGGCGGTTGATGCCGGTGCCGCGGCTCGCGGCCAGGCGTGAGCGCTCACGCACCCGGATGCCGACGGCGCTCACCTGCGTCCAGGACAGGTCCCACCCGCGCGGGCCGGTGCGGCGGATGCCGGCCGCGTCGATCTGCAGCTGCTGCGGACGGATGGTCAGGCCGCCGAGGAGGAGGAACAGGCTCAGACCGGTGAACATCGCCCCGACCAGGCCGCCCATCACGCGCTCACCCGTCCCGCTCAGCCCGTTGGTGGCGAAGGCGGCGGACCACAGCGTGGAGCTCCCGAGCAGCAGGCAGCCGGCACCCGCCAGCAGGATCAGCAGCCGGGTGCGCTGCGGGGCCAGCTCGATCGACACCGGCCCGTACGCCGGTTGCCGGCTGGCGGAGTCCGGCGCCGGGAGCGGGGGCGCAGCGCTGGGCCGGGCGGGTTCCTCGAACGTCGGACCCGGCGGCGTGGTGACGGGCGCCGGCTCGGCCAGCGCGGGCGTACCGCCCTGCAGCTGCGGCTCCGACGGTTCGGGCAGCAGCGGCGCCCGCCGCAGCCCGAGGAACGCGAGCACGGCCAGCGACAGGGCGAGGAGGGCGTACCGCTCGTCGGCCTGGAGGGCGTACGCCGAGCCCAGCATGAGCCCGAACGCGCCCGCCACGACGGGCAGGGGCAGGCGCCGAGTGCCCGGTCCGAGCTGCCAGAGCATGGCCGCCACCAGACCCACGACGAACAGGACCCCCACCCACCCGGGCAGCCGCCCGACGATCTCGGTGAGGCCGGCGGCGGTCGTGACCATCAGGTTGCTGCTGAGGAAGGCGACGGTCAGCAGGGTCCGCCGGGGGTGGCTCATGGCGGCATGCTGTCAGCAGTCCGGCGACGGCGACGTAGGATGCATGTCTCGTGGCACTCACCATCGGGATCGTCGGCCTGCCCAACGTCGGCAAGTCGACCATGTTCAACGCCCTGACCAAGAACAACGTGCTCGCCGCGAACTACCCGTTCGCGACGATCGAGCCCAACGTCGGGGTGGTGCCGCTGCCCGACCCGCGCCTCACCCAGCTCGCCGAGGTGTTCAGCAGCGAGCGGATCGTCCCCGCCACCGTGTCGTTCGTCGACATCGCCGGCATCGTCAAGGGCGCGTCCGAGGGGAGGGGCTCGGCAACAAGTTCCTCGCGAACATCCGCGAGGCCGACGCGATCTGCCAGGTCGTGCGCGCGTTCGTCGACGACGACGTGCACCACGTCGACGGCAAGATCGAGCCGGCGTCGGACCTGGAGACCATCAACACCGAGCTGATCCTGGCCGACCTGCAGACCCTCGAGAAGGCGGTGCCCCGCCTCGACAAGGAGGTCAAGGGCAAGAAGACCGACAAGTCGGTCCTCGACGCCGCGCTCGCCGCGCAGGCGGTCCTGGAGGAGGGGCGTACGCTCTTCGCCGCCGGCGTGGACACCGCGCCGATCCGCGAGCTCGGACTGCTGACCGCCAAGCCGTTCCTGTACGTGTTCAACGTGGACGAGGACCAGCTCACCGACGAGGCGTTCCAGGCCGAGATGTCGAAGCTGGTCGCCCCCGCCGAGGCGATCTTCCTCAACGCCAAGCTCGAGTCCGACCTCGCCGAGCTGTCCGACGAGGAGGCCGCCGAGCTGCTGGAGTCGGTCGGTGTCGAGGAGCCGGGCCTGCACCAGCTGGCGCACAAGGGTTTTCGCACGCTGGGGCTGCAGACGTACCTCACCGCTGGGCCGAAGGAGTCGCGCGCCTGGACGATCCCGGTCGGCGCCACCGCCCCCGAGGCCGCGGGCGTCATCCACACCGACTTCCAGAAGGGCTTCATCAAGGCCGAGGTCATCTCGTTCGACGACCTGGTCGACGCCGGCTCGGTCGCCGAGGCCCGCTCGCGCGGCAAGGCGCGGATGGAGGGCAAGGACTACGTGATGCACGACGGCGACGTCGTGGAGTTCCGCTTCAACGTCTAGCGATGCCGGCCGTGTTGGCGTTCGTGCAGATGGCTGACGTGCTCCAGGATCCACCGATGTTGGTGCTGTACGACCTGTGTCGGGAGTCGCGAGGCCAGTGGGGTGGTCTTCAGCGAGTGCTAGCATCGATGCAATCAGGCCGGAGGTGATTGACGTGTCGTCCATCGTCGTTCGCGGGCTCGACGAGTCCGTCAAGGCCAGGCTTGCCGCGCAGGCGAAGCAGCATGGTCGGTCCATGGAGGCCGAAGTCCGTGACATTCTGACCAAGGCCGCGACCCGACCCAACATCGGCCTCGCACTCCTCGAGGCGGGGCAGGCTACGGGCGGTGTCGAGGAACTTCCGGTGCCTGAACGTGCCGACACCGCTCGGGCTGCCGACTTCTCGTGATCATCCTCGACACCAACGTCGTGTCCGAGGTGCTCAAGCCTCAGCCCGACGCGCGCGTAGTCGCGTGGTTGGAATCACTGACCGACGACGTCGCAATCACTGCTGTCACTCTGGCCGAACTCCTTGCGGGCCTCCGCCGCCTGCCTGCCGGCATGCGGAAGGAAGATCTCACGGCCCGGGTTGAGTCCGCGATCAGGCCCTACCGCGACACCGGGGCGATCATTGCCTTCGATGTACTTGCAGCACCTCGGTATGCAGAGATCCTGGCGGTCCGCGAACGCGGTGGTCTGCCGATCTCGACCGGGGACGCGCAGATCGCGGCGATCTGCCGAGCCCACGACGCGACCTGCGCGACGCGCAACGTGAAGGACTTCGTGCACACGGGCATCGCGCTCATCGACCCGTGGACGGGGAAGCGCAGTCGCCGACTCCGTGACGCCCGCCCCTACCGAAAGGCTCTGCTCATCCCCGTCATCGTCCCTCGCCCTCGCGGGCCGAACTCGGTGGCGGTGGAGGGCCGTCCGCTGCGAGGGTCCTCTGTATGAGCCTTCCCACCCCGACGCTGGAGACCGAGCGGCTACGGCTGCGGCCGTTCGTCGACGGTGACGCCGACGACCTGTTCGCCCTGCAGAGCGACGCTCATGTGCTGCGCTACTGGGACTCCTCGCCGTGGACCGACCGCAGCGCGGTCGCGAGGTTCATGGAGGGCAACCGCGCGATGGAGGCCGGCGGGACGGGTGCTCGGGTGGTGATGGAACGTACGCCTGACGGCGCCTTCGTGGGCTGGTGCACGTTCAACAGCTGGAACCCTGGTTTCCGCAGTGCCACGCTCGGCTTCTGCCTCGTCGAGCCGGCGTGGGGTCGCGGCTATGCGGCGGAAGGAGCTGGTGCGTTGCTGCGCTGGGCCTTCTCGACGTTGGACCTGAATCGCGTTCAGGCCGAAGCGGATACGCGCAACGCGGCCTCCGCGCGCGTGCTCGAGAAGCTCGGCTTCGTCCTCGAGGGAACGTTGCGCGAGGACTGCATCGTCGACGGCGTCGTCTCCGACTCGTGGGTCTACGGGCTCCTGCGGCGTGACTGGGACCAGCGAACGTCCTAGCCCGGGTGCGCCCGCACCCCGCGCAGCACTGGCCGCCGGATGCCGGGTCTCGGCCTCACCTGGCATCGAGCGGTATCCCACTTGGTATACTCGCCGTCGTGGCGGCGACGATCAAAGTGAGCGAGGAGCTGCGCGACCGGATCAACCGGGATGCGCAGGAACGGGGCGTGACTGCCGCCGGTCTGATCGAGCGTCTCCTCGACGCGCACGAGCGTCGTCAGCGCATGGCGGCCGTCGGTCGCGCGGCCCGAAGTGCCGACGCCGACTACTGGGACGAGGCACACGCATGGGATGTCGCCCTCGAAGATCCTGGCCGCGGTGAGTGAGCTGCGTCGGGGCGCCGTCGTCTGGGTGGAGCTGGACCCCGTCCGCGGCAGGGAGCAGGCGGGTCGGCAGCCGGCTCTCGTGGTGGCGAGCGACCTCTATCTCGAGCAGGTTGATTCGCTCGCGATCATCCTTCCGGCGACGACCACCGATCGTGGCTGGCCCAACCACGTGCCGCTGACGGGCTCGCGGCTGCGGCTGTCGAAGCCGACCTACGCCATGACCGAGCAGCCTCGGACCGTGACGCGAGACCGGATCGCCGAAGAGGCGGGGCAGGTCGACGCGGCTACGATGCGCGAGGTCGACATGTGGCTGCGCGACTTCCTCGCGCTGCCGCAGTAGCGCCGGGTCTCGAGCCTCCTGGGCGGATGTCCCGACGGGGACGAGGCCCGGTGCCTCGGCCGACTGACGCACATGAGTGGTCCCGGACGACGGACCGGCACAACACCCGGATGCGGCCCTCTGCGACCGGATTCGACCGGTTGTGCCGGTCGGTTGTCGGGTCCGTCGACCGACAGGCGCTAATCGATGTCCGATCTGTTCGGACAGCGTGGTCAGTCGCGCCGCGCCTCGCGGATCTGCTCCACCAAGATGTCGCCGTGGCCGGCGTGCCGGGCCAGCTCGGCGATCATGTGGCCGTAGACGAAGCGCAGGTTGACCGGACCCTGGTGCCACATGCACTCGTCGTCCAGCTCGTGCTCGGCCGCGATGGTGCGCGAGCGGGCGCACGCGTCGAGAAACCCCTGGCGCACGTTCTCGATCGTGTCGTCTTCGGTGAGCACGAAGCTCTCGTCGACCGTGTCCGGCAGCCCGAGCTCCTGGCGCGGCACACCGGCCACGCGCGAGTGGAACCAGATGCGCTCCACGAAGGTCGCGTGCTTCACCAGGCCCATGGGCGTGGTCAGCGAGGGGACCAGCCGCGAGCGCGCCTCGGCCTCGTCGGCGTCGTCGAGGATCCGGGCGATCTCGGCCCGCTGGACGTCGAGAAGGCCCTCGAGCAGCTCCCGCTCGGTCGCGACGTGGAGGTTCATGCTCCGAATGCTAGGTGCGGCGTGCATCTGGACAGGACAAAGCTGCGCGTGCCCACGAGATGCCGCGGGAGTCGTGGCCCCCGGCCGCGTTCGTCCCGTCCAGATGCACGCCCGGTCGCCCCGTGGGTGCCCGTTGACTCCGCCCCACCCACGACCTACCGTCGTCGCAGCCGCGCGAGGCGGTTCCTGGATCGGCAGACAGGCCCACTGAGCCGCCGCCCGCACGCCGCGGGCGAGCCGCCCGGGCCGCGACGGCCCCGCACGTGGGAGGGCCGATGACGCGCCTCTGGATCAAGAACCCTCTCGGGGTCTTCACCGCCGACGACACCCCTGACGCACCCGACGCATCCGGCGGTCTGGTCGTCGAGAACGCTGTGATCACAGAGGTTCTCGCGCGCGGCGCTGAACCGTCGGCGCCGGTCGAGGAGGTGTTCGACGCCTCGCAGCACGTGCTCACGCCGGGGCTGATCAACACCCATCACCACTTCTACCAAACCCTCACCCGCGCCTGGGGGCTCGTCGCCGACGCCGAGCTGTTCCCCTGGTTGACCGGCCTCTATCCCGTATGGGCCCGACTCACCCCGCGCGCGCTCGAGCTGGCCACGACCGTCGCGCTCGCCGAGCTGTTGCTCTCCGGCTGCACGACCGCGGCCGACCACCACTACGTCTTCCCGCCAGGGCTCGACGAGGCCATCGACATCCAGGTCTCCGCCGTACGCCGGCTCGGACTCCGCGCGACCCTCACCCGCGGCTCGATGACGCTCGGTCAGGACGACGGCGGCCTGCCGCCGCAGTCGGTCGTGCAGCCCCTCGACACGATCCTGGAGGACAGCGCGCGGCTGGTGCGGACGTACCACGAGACCGGTCCGGGCGCCCAGGTGCAGATCGCCCTCGCGCCCTGCTCGCCGTTCTCCGTCACCACCGACGCGATGCGTGAAAGTGCCCGTCTGGCAACGGAACTCGACGTCCGGCTGCACACGCACCTCGCCGAGACGCTGGACGAGGAGGACTTCTGCCGCGAGCGGTTCGGGATGCGCACGGTCGACTACCTGGAGTCCGTCGGGTGGCTGACCGACCGCACCTGGCTCGGCCACGGCATCCACTTCGACGACGAGGAGATCAGCCGGCTCGGCGAGGCGGGGACGGCCGTCGCTCACTGCCCGACGTCGAACATGCGCCTGGCCTCGGGGATCGCCCGCGTGCTCGAGCTGGAGGACGCCGGGGTGCCGGTCGGTCTCGGGGTCGACGGGTCGGCCTCCAACGACGCCTCCACGATGGTCGCGGAGGTGCGTCAGGCGCTCTACCTGCAGCGGCTGCGCTACGGCGCCTCGGTGCCGGTGCACCGCGCGCTGGCCTGGGGGACCCGCGGCTCCGCGCGGGTCCTGGGCCGCGACGACGTGGGCGTGCTCGCCGTGGGCAAGCAGGCCGATCTCGCGCTGTGGCGCCTGGACGAGCTGCGCTTCTCCGGCAGCCACGACCCGGTGGCCGCGCTCGTGCTCTGCGCGGCCGACCGCGCCGACCGCGTCATGGTCGGCGGGCAGTGGCGGGTGGTCGACGGGCGCATCCCCGACCTCGACGTCGACGCGCTGGTCGCCGAGCACAGTGCTGCCGCTCGTGGCCTGATCTCAGGCTGAGCCAAGCCGCCCCGGCTAGCCTGGCTCCATGGGCTCCGGAGAGGGTGGTCGCTTGTCGCCCCAGGAGGTTCCGGGCGAGGAACCCAAGGTGGTGTTCGACCAGATGCTGCGCACCTTCGCCCCGGCCCGCGAGGACGAGCTGGTCACGTTCGTGCGCGAAGACCTGCGCACGATGCGGGTCGAGCTGCAGCGCTTCATGCTGGAGTACGAGTTCGGGCTGCGTGAGGTCGAGACCAAGCTCGACATCCTGCGCGAAGAGTTCCTGCACATGCACGAGTACAACCCGATCGAGCACGTCTCGACGCGGGTCAAGTCGCCCGAGAGCATCCTGGAGAAGGTCGCCCGGCGGGGGACGGCGTACGACCTGATGTCGATCCGCCGCGAGATCACCGACATCGCCGGTGCGCGCGTGACGTGCAGCTTCAGCCAGGACGTCTACCGCATCTTCGACCTGCTCACCCAGCAGCACGACGTGACGGTGCTGCGCGTCAGCGACTACATCGCCGAGCCCAAGCCCAACGGCTACCAGTCGCTGCACGCGGTCGTGCAGGTGCCGGTCTTCCTGTCCAGCGGCGCGGTCGACGTGACGGTCGAGATCCAGTTCCGCACGATCGCGATGGACTTCTGGGCGTCGCTGGAGCACAAGATCTACTACAAGTACGACCGCAACGTCCCCGAGCGCATCCTCACCGAGCTCGCCGACGCGGCGACGACCGCCGCCGAGCTGGACGTACGCATGGAGCGGCTCCACCGCGAGCTGCACGGCCGGGGCGACCCGGCCTGAGTCGTACGCCCGCTCGCCGCTGTTGACCCGGCGGCCACGTGGCGTTCGCCGCAGGTTCCCCGAGGGCGTACCGGTGGCACCCGGTCGTGCGATGGAATGCCCTCATGGTGCAGCACATGAACCTCCGCGAGTACATCGACAAGCTGCGGATCGAGGGTTACACGGTCCAGGACGCCGAGGGTGAGGACCCGGTCCTGATCACGCCCGACGGCAAGGCGGTCGAGACCTGGCGGCAGGGCTACCCGTACGAGGAGCTGCTCGACCGGGAGACCTACGACGAGGAGAAGTACAAGCTGCAGGTGGAGCTGCTGAAGTTCCAGTACTGGAGCCAGGAGGTCGGCGCCAAGCACGTGCTCGTCTTCGAGGGCGCGACGCCGCCGGCAAGGGCGGCACGATCAAGCGGTTCATGGAGCACCTCAACCCGCGCTCAGCCCGGGTCGTCGCGCTGAACAAGCCGTCCTCGACCGAGCAGGGGCAGTGGTACTTCCAGCGCTACGTCAACCACCTGCCGACCGCGGGGGAGATCGTGCTGTTCGACCGCAGCTGGTACAACCGCGCGGGCGTCGAGCGGGTCATGGGGTTCGCGACCGACGAGGAGTACGACATCTTCATGAAGCAGGCGCCGCAGTTCGAGCGGATGCTCGTCGACAGCGGCATCACCGTGACGAAGATGTGGTTCTCGGTCACCCAGGACGAGCAGCGAACTCGCTTCGCGCTCAGGCAGATCGACCCGGTGCGCCGGTGGAAGCTGTCGCCGATGGACCTGGAGAGCCTCGACCGGTGGGAGGAGTACACCGCGGCCAAGGAGGCCACGTTCGAGCTCACCGACAAGAAGTACGCCCCGTGGATCGTCGTGAAGAGCAACGACAAGAAGCGTGGCCGGCTCAACGCCATGCGGGCGTTCCTGCACCAGTTCGACTACGACGGCAAGGACACCGACGTGGTGTTCGCGCCCGACCCCAAGATCGTCAGCCGCGCGAAGCACACCGAGGGCGACTGAGGCCCGGGGCGGTGTGCGGGGGCCGGTCAGGCCCGCCGGTCGGTCAGGCCTGCGCGCGCTGCGGCCAGGCGCGCGCCCACGCGACGACCTGCCGCACAGTCTCGTCGTCGTCCTCGGCGAGGGAGTCGAGCAGCTCCTCGCTCACCGACGGGTTGGCCGCGACCCACGTGCGCACCTGGGGCGCGGGGTCGGCGGCCAGTCGGGCCAGCAGCTCGGCCGGGGCG
Organism: Barrientosiimonas endolithica; assembly: GCF_030296655.1. Taxonomy (NCBI): domain Bacteria; kingdom Bacillati; phylum Actinomycetota; class Actinomycetes; order Micrococcales; family Dermacoccaceae; genus Barrientosiimonas; species Barrientosiimonas endolithica. Next base: position 669,390 of record NZ_AP027735.1, read on the forward strand.
GCCGGCTGCCGCGCCACGCACGTGCGCACCGAGTCCTCGTCGTCGCCGGCGAGCCGAGTGAGGACGTCGGCGGGGCAGTGGTGGTTGAGCGCCGCGCTCTCGCGGATGCGCGGGTCGGGGCTCTCGGCGAGCAGGCGCAGTCGCCGCACCTTGCCCTCGGTCACCGGCGGCGTCGGGTGCACCGCGCGAATCTCCTCCGGGGACAAGCGTTCTCCCGCCGAGCTGCGCAGCTGGGCACGCTGCTGCTCGCTCAGGAAACTCACGCACGACATCGCGATCCTCCGAGTGGTGGGCTGCAGGAACTCCACCGTAACCATGGCGGCGGCCATAGCCTGAACGGATGCGACGGACCATGGCAGCGGGCGCGGCCTCCGCTCTCCTTGTTGCCGGCTGCAGCGGCGACGCGGGCGACGGCTCGCCGGCGAGCTCGACGCCCGGTGGGCAGAGCGCGGCGTCGTCGTCTGCGGCTGCGCCCAGCGGGCCGGCGACAACGACCTCGTCTGGTCGTTCTCGGCTCGACACCGTGCGAGCGACCAAGCGGCTGCGGGTGTGCACGACCGGTGACTACCGCCCGTTCACCTACCTCGATCCGGCGACGAAGGCGTACAGCGGGATCGACGTGACCATGGCGAAGAGCCTCGCGGCCTCGCTCGGGGCACAGATCACCTGGGTGCCGACCACTTGGAAGAACCTCATGCCTGACTTCCTCGCGAAGTGCGACATCGGGATGGGCGGCGTCTCGATCTCCACCGACCGGGCTCAGCGGGCGTTCTTCTCCGACCCCGTGCTGACGGAGGGCAAGACGCCGATCACGCTGTGCCGCAACGTATCCAAGTTCGACACCGTCGCCGAGATCAACCGACCGGGAGTTCGATCGATCACTCCCGAGGGCGGCACCAACGAGGAGTTCGCCGTGGCGAACTACCCCAAGGGGAGGTGATCAGGTGGAAGGACAACAACACGATCTTCGACCAGATCATCGCCGGGAAGGCCGACGTCATGACGACCGACGCCAGCGAGACCGTCTGGGTGGCCAACGAAAAGCCGCAGCTGTGCGCCGTGCACCCCGACAAGCCGTTCAACTTCAGCCAGAAGGGCTACCTGCTCCCGCGCGGGGACGTCGACTTCAAGGCGTACGTCGACCAGTGGCTCAACATCGCGCGCAACGACGGCACGTGGCCAGCGGCCACGAAGCCCTGGTTCGGCGACCAGCAGCTGCGCTGACTTCGGAAATTCGGCTGCGGGGGCGCGCGGCCGGGTTATAGCGTCAGGGATTCCCCCACCCCCGAGGAGTCCGCGCACGCATGCCCGTCACCGACCCTGCCGACCTGCTCGCGGCGTACGACGAACAGCTGCGCACCGAAGCCGAAACGCCTTCTGCCATATCGGTTTCCGCGAACGGACCGTTGCGGTTGGTCACGTTCTCCGGCGGGAGGGGTTTCATCACGTATCGCGACCTGGGCGACCTGAACGAGGCTGGCATCCGACGGCTGGTGCCGAGTGCGCTGGCGCATTTCCGGGCCGACCCGCAGATCTCCCGGGTCGAGTGGAAGACCCGAGGGCACGATCGTGCCCCTGGGCTGCACGACGCGTTGTGCGACAACGGGTTCGCGCCCGGCGAACCGGAGTCGATCATGATCGGTGACGCGGGGCTGCTCGACGTCGAGGTGCCGCTGCCCGAGGGCGTCACCGTCCGAACCGTCAGCGACGAGAACGACGTCCGCGCGATGAGCGCGATGCAGGACGAGGTGTTCGGCGACCCGGTGACACCGGCGCACGCCGACCAGCTGCTGGCGCGCCTGGCCCGCGGCGACGGCATGACGCTGTGAGTCGCCAAGGTCGACGGCCAGGTGGTCAGCGCCGGTCGCCTGGAGCCCGTGCCGGGCACCGACTTCGCCGGGATCTGGGGCGGCGCGACGCGACCCGAGTGGCGCGGCCGTGGCATCTACCGCGCGCTCACCGCGGCGCGGGCGCGGGCCGCGCTCGCCGCCGGAAAGACCCTGATCCACAGCGACTCCACCGAGTTCTCGCGCCCGATCCTCGAGCGCGCCGGCCTGGTCAAGGTGTCCACCACCACGCCGTACGAGTGGCGCCGCAGCTGAGCCGTACGCCCTCGCTCGGCCGGGAATGACCCACGTCACCGGGCACATACTTCACTCCGGGAACAACTGAGCCGCCTTCTGCCTTGATATGGCAAGACTCAACTTTCAAGGAGTGGCATGACCCAGAACCTCAGGCTGCCGGTCCTGTTCCTGCAGGACCAGGTCGCCCTACCCGGAATGACCATGCCCATCGAGCTGGACGACCAGGCGCGCGCCGCGGTCGAGGCGGCCCGAGCGGGCTCCGACGGCAGGCTGCTGCTCGCCCCGCGCGTGGGCGACCGGTACCCGACCTTCGCCGTCGTCGCCAGCATCGAGCAGATCGGCCGGATGCCCGGTGGCGCCCGCGCCGCCGTCCTGCGCGCCGAGAGCCGCGCGCGCATCGGCCAGGGCGTGACCGGCCCCGGCGCCGCCCTGTGGGTCGAGGCCGAGACGGTCGACGACCCCGACGTCACCGAGCGGGCGCGCGAGCTGGCCACGGACTACAAGCGCGTGCTGGTCGCCGTGCTCGAGCGGCGCCAGGCGTGGCAGATCATCGACGTCGTCAATGGCGTCCAGGACCCGGCGCAGCTGGCCGACATGGCCGGCTGGGCGTCCTACCTCACGCTCGACCAGCGTGTCGAGCTGCTGGAGCAGCTCGACCTGGAGCAGCGGCTGGAGTCGCTGATCGCGTGGACGAACGACCACCTCGCCGAGCAGGAGGTCTCCGACAAGATCGCCGACGACGTGCGCGAGGGCATGGAGAAGAGCCAGCGGGAGTTCCTGCTGCGACAGCAGCTCGACGCCATTCGCAAGGAGCTCGGCGAGGGCGAGCCGGAGGGTGCGGACGACTACCGCACCCGCGTCGAGTCCGCCGACCTGCCCGACGCGGTCCGCGAGGCCGCGCTGCGCGAGGTGGGCAAGCTGGAGCGCGCAAGCGACCAGAGCCCCGAGGGCGGCTGGATCCGCACCTGGCTCGACACCGTCCTCGAACTCCCTTGGAACGACAGGACTTCCGACCGCACCGACATCAACGCGGCGCGCGAGGTGCTCGACGCCGACCACCACGGGCTCGACGACGTGAAGGACCGCATCGTCGAGTACCTCGCCGTGCGCGCCCGTCGCGCCGAGCGCGGTCTCGAGGTCGTCGGCGGCCGCGGCTCCGGCGCGGTGCTGGCGCTCGCCGGTCCGCCCGGCGTCGGCAAGACCTCCCTCGGGGAGTCCGTGGCACGCGCGCTCGACCGGAAGTTCGTACGCGTGGCGCTGGGTGGCGTCCGCGACGAGGCCGAGATCCGTGGTCACCGGCGGACGTACGTCGGGGCCCTGCCGGGCCGCATCGTGCGGGCGATCAAGGAGGCCGGCTCGATGAACCCGGTCGTGCTGCTCGACGAGATCGACAAGGTCGGCAGCGACTTCCGGGGCGACCCGGCGGCCGCGCTGCTCGAGGTGCTCGACCCGGCGCAGAACCACACGTTCCGCGACCACTACCTCGAGCTGGACCTCGACCTGTCCGACGTGCTGTTCATCGCGACGGCCAACGCGCTGGAGACCATCCCGCCGGCCCTGCTGGACCGCATGGAGCTGGTCTCGATCGACGGCTACACCGAGGACGACAAGGTCGCCATCGGCCGTGACCACCTGCTCCCGCGGCAGCTGGAGCGCGCCGCGCTCGGCGCCGACGAGGTGACGATCACCGACGCCGCGCTGCGCGAGATGGCCGCCAACCACACCCGCGAGGCGGGCGTGCGTCAGCTCGAGCGGCTCATCGGCAAGGCGCTGCGCAAGGTCGCGACCGAGCTGGCCACCGACAAGGCCCAGGTCCCGGTGACCGTTGACGTCGCCGACCTGCGCGGCTACCTCGGGCGGCCACGGTTCACGCCGGAGTCCGAGGAGCGTACGGCCGTGCCCGGCGTCTCCACCGGCCTCGCCGTGACCGGCATGGGCGGCGACGTGCTGTTCGTCGAGGCCAGCGCGCCCGTCACCGACGAGCCGCTCCAGCCGGGGAGGGCGGCACCCGCCTGACCCTCACCGGGCAGCTCGGCGAGGTGATGAAGGAGTCGGCGCAGATCGCCCTGTCCTACCTGCGGGCGCACGGCGCCGAGCAGGGCATCGACGCGGCGCGGCTGCGCGGCTCGGTCCACCTGCACGTGCCCGCCGGGGCGATCCCCAAGGACGGCCCCTCGGCCGGCGTCACGATGGTGACGGCGCTCGCGTCGCTCGCCTCGGGGCGCTTGGTGCGCGGTGACGTCGGCATGACCGGCGAGGTCACGCTGAACGGTCGCGTGCTGCCGATCGGCGGCGTGAAGCAGAAGCTGCTCGCCGCCCAGCGGGCCGGGCTGAAGACCGTCTTCGTCCCGCAGCGCAACGAGCCCGACCTGGACGACGTGCCCGACGAGGTGCTCGCCGAGCTGGACGTGCGTCCGGTCAGCGACGTGGCCGAGATCCTCGAGTACGCCCTCGAGCCGGCCGCGCAGCAGGGTGGCGCCGTGGCGGCGTGACCACGCCCACCCCGCAGGTGATGGCCGGCGCCTTCCGGGCGCCGGCCGTCACCGTTGTCCACCGGGTTCCTGGGGCGCGCACCGGGGCCGCGGAGAAAAAGTTCTTGAAACGTGTAACGCCCCGCAGACCCCTAGCGATATGACCAGTGAAGCGAGGCGCCACCCGGACCCCCGAGCGGGTGGCGCCTCGCTTATTCATGAGCTCAGCTCCTCCTCCGGCAGTCCGTCGCAGGCTCGGTTCGCCTTTGTGAGCTCGGCTCCTCCTCCGGCAGACCGTCGCAGGCTCGGTTCGCCTTTGTGAGCTCGGCTCCTCCTCCGGCAGACCGTCGCAGGCTCCGGCCTGCCGGCATCGTCGCCGAGCTGGGCCTGCCGGCATTGTCGCCGAGCTGGGCCTGCCGGCATCGTCGCCGAGCTGGCCGTTCCGGTCGCTGGGCACCCGGTCCCGTGGACGTACGCCGTGAGCGACGATGAGCGCATGGACGCCGAACAGCTTCGGGCGCAGCAGGCGCCGCTGCGCGAGAAGTACGCCGCCGACCCCACCGCCGCCAAGACGCCCGTGCGGGCGCAGGGCAGCTTCCGCGAGCCCGGCGTGACCGCCACCATCGAGGGTTTCGCCGGCCCCGTCCGCGCCGGGCTGCACGAGTCCACTGGCGGCGACGGCTCCGACGCCTGCTCCGGCGACATGCTGCTCGAGGCGCTGCTCGGCTGCGCCGGCGTCACGCTGCGCGCCGTCGCGACCTCGATGGGCGTCGAGCTGCGCTCGGCCGACCTGCGCGCCGACGGCTTCTTCGACGCCCGCGGCACCCTGGGCATCGACCGCAGCGCCCCGGTCGGCCTGACCGACGTGGTGGTCACGGCCACGCTCGACACCGACGCCGACAACAAGGCGCTCGAGCGTCTGGCGCGCTCGACCGAGCGGTACTGCGTCGTCGGTCAGTCGCTCAAGGAGCCGGCGCGCTTCGAGGTGCGCCGGGCGTAGTCACAGCGTGCGCCGCTGCGCAGCGTCGAGACACCCAAAAATGATCGAGGCGGATCGGCATGCCGATCCGCCTCGATCATTCTTGAGGTTGGGGCCCGGCTTCAGGCCAGGACGTCGACCATCTCGTAGTCGGAGACCCCGGACGCCAGCGCCGCGAGGTGCTGACGGGTGTCGCCGAAGGTGCGGTCGATCTCGGCGAGCCGCCCGGCGAGGTGGCCGACGGCGTACTCCGCCGTCATGCCGATGCCACCGTGCAGCTGGATCGCCTCCTGGCCGACGCGCCGGCCGGCCTGCCCGATCACGACCTTGGTGCGCGACGCGGTGACCGCGTCGCCCGGGTTCTCCGCGATCGCCATGGCCGCGAAAAGCGCTGTGCTGCGGGCGAGCTCGAGCTCGGCGTACATATCGGCGGCGCGCTGGGTGAGCGTCTGGAACGTCATCAGCGGCACGCCGAACTGCTTGCGCGTCTTGAGGTACTCGGTGGTCAGCTGCAGCGCGCCCTCCATCGCGCCGAGCGCCTCGCCGGCCAGCGCGACGATGCCGAGGCACAGCGCCTCGGTGAGCACGTCCGCGGCGCGGTCGGGGCCGACCAGCAGCGTGGCCGGGGTGTCGGACAGCGCCACCAGCGGACCGGAGCCCTCGGGCACCTGAGCCAGGAACAGTCCGAGCCCGCCGCCGGTGCTCGCCGGCACGACGACGTACGCCGCGCTCGCCAGCGAGGGGACCGGCCCCTTGGTGCCGGTGAGCTTGGCCTCCTCACCCGTGCCGGTTGCGGTCACGGCGGTCTCGAGCGGCGACCAGGCTCGGCCCGGCTCGGCCAGGGCCGGCAGCACGAGGGCCTCGCCGGAGAGCGCCTGCTCGAGCACGTCGGAGCTCGAATCCGCCTTGGTGAGAACGTAGTTCGCGACCAGGGCATCGGCGTACGCCGTGCGCACCCCGCGGCGTCCGAGCTCGGACGCGACCACGCTCACCTCGACCGGGGAGGCGCCGAAGCCGCCGTCCTCCTCGGGGAAGGGCAGGCCCAGCGCGCCCAGCTCGGCCAGGGCGGCCCAGGTCTTCTCGTCGTTGTCGGTCGGGCCGACGGGGGCGTTGCCGTCGCCGTACTGCGGCGCGTGCCGCTCGGCCAGGGTGCGCACCGCGTCGCGCAGCGCCTTCTGCTCAGCGTCGATCGTGAAGTCCATGGTCAGCCCTTCAGTCCGAGGATGCCGGTGGCGATGATCTGGCGCTGCACCTCGTTGGAGCCGCCGTAGATCGAGGCCTTGCGGAAGTTGAGATAGGTCGGCATCGCGCTCGCGGTCCAGTCCCACTCGGCGCCGAGCGCGCCGGACTCCCAGGACAGCGCCGACGGACCCGCGATGTCGACGATGAGCTCGAGCACGTCCTGCTGCAGCTGCGAGCCGCGCAGCTTCAGGATCGACGACGCGGGGTCGGGCTTGCCCTCCTTGGAGCCGGCGGCGACCCGCAGCACGGTGAGCTCCAGCGCCATGACCTGCGTCTCGAGCTCGGCGATGCGGGCGGCCAGCAGCGGCTCCTCGAGCAGCGTGCCGTCACCCGAACGCACCTGGGAGGCATAGGTTTTCGCGTCGGCGAGGCGTCGCTTGATCGAGCCGACCGGGGCCACACCGACCCGCTCGTTGCCGAGCAGGAACTTGGCGTAGTCCCAGCCCTTGTTCTCCTCGCCGACCAGCTGGTCGGCAGGCACCCGCACGTTCTCGAAGAAGACCTCGTTGACCTCGTGGCCGCCGTCGATCAGCTGGATGGGGCGCACGGTCACGCCGGGGGACTTCATGTCGATGAGCAGGAAGGAGATGCCCTGCTGCTTCTTCGGGGCGTCGGGGTCGGTGCGCACCAGCGCGAAGATCCAGTCGGCGTGCTGGCCCAGGGTGGTCCAGGTCTTCTGCCCGTTGACGACGTACTCGTCGCCCTCGCGCACCGCGGTCGTGCGCAGCGACGCGAGGTCGGAGCCGGCGTCGGGCTCGGAGAACCCCTGGCACCACCAGATGTCGAGGTTGGCGGTGTCGGGCAGGAAGCGCTTCTTCAGCTCTTCGCTGCCGAACGTCGCGATGACCGGGCCGACCATGTTGGCGTTGAACGCCAGCGGCGGCGGCACCGACGCGGCCTGTATCTCCGAGAGCCAGATGTGGCGCTGCAGCTCGGTCCAGTCCTGGCCGCCGTACTCCGTGGGCCAGCCGGGCACCGCCAGACCGGCGGCGTTGAGCAGGCGCTGGCTCTGGCGTACGTCGTCGGGCTCGACCTCACCGCCCGCATGCCAGCGATCGCGCAGGTCTTGGGGGATCTCGGTGGTGAAGAACTCCCGCATCTTCGTCTGGAAGGCGGCGTCCTCGTCGCTGAGCTTGCGATGCATGCGCATCCTCCTGAGGCGTGGTCGACGCGACCATACTAAGCGGTTGCTTACCTGATGTGGGAAGGGATCTGCGCGATTCACCGGCGTGGCGGGCGGGAGCGGCGTGCCAGGATGAGGCATGGCTGACGAGAGCACCCGCGAACCCGCCCCCGAGGTCGCCGTCCCGGCCGACAGCGCGCCCGACGGCGCCGTGATCGTCGGTGTCGACGGGCAGGAGCACGACGCCACCGTGGTCACCTGGGCCGCCGACGAGGCCGCCTCGCTGGGCCGGCCGCTGCACCTGCAGGAGGTCGTCGACCTCGGCATCAGCCTGATGGCCGGCGAGGGATACCTGCCCATGACCTCCCTGCCGGCCGACACGCTGGAGGGGAGGCCTCGACGCTGGCGCGCGCAGCGCAGGTCGCGCGCGCCCGGCAGCCCGAGCTCGCCGTGACCGCGTCGTCGGTGCCGGGGTCGGTCGCCGGGGTGCTCGTCGAGCTGAGCCGGACCGCCGCGGCCGTCGTCGTGGGCGGTGGCGGTGAGCCGAGCCGCCCGTTCGTCGGCTCCACCGCGCTGTCGGTCGCCGCGCACGCGCAGTGCCCCGCCGTCGTGCTGCCCGACCGGCTGACCGGCGCGTCCGGCCGGGTCGTGGTCGGCGTCGACGGCAGCAAGCAGAGCGGCGCCGCCGTCGACTTCGCGCTGTCCTACGCCGCCCGCCACGGCGCGACCCTGCGCTGCGTGGTGGCCTGGTCGATCGAGGTCGTCGACGGCGCCGTCGTCACCGAGCCCGGCACCCCCGAGTGGGAAGCCGTCGAGACCAAGCACCGGGCGCTCGTCGAGCGCGTGCTGGCCGACCGGCGTACGGCCTTTCCCGACGTGCCCGTCGAGATCGAGATCCGCCGCGCCAAGGCCGCGACCGCGCTGCTCGAGGCGGCCGCGGGCGCCGACCTGCTGGTCGTCGGAAGCCGGGGGCGCGGCGGGTTTACCGGCATGCTGCTGGGCTCGGTGAGCAAGCGCGTGCTCGAGGGCTCAACGATGCCGGTGGCGGTGCTGCACAAGGGCGAATGACGCGACTGCCCCTGTCCCGGCCCTTGTCCCTGCCCCCTTCTCCGGATGAAACCGGGTTTCGTGCGTCTGACCCCGATGCATTGAGGTCTAACGCACGAAACCCGGTTTCATGCGCTCCGACTCCGCTGGGGTGCGGTCAGAGCGCTAGAACCGCGTTTCAGCGGGTGGGGGAGGGGGCGGCGGTCGTACGCCCGGCGCGGGTGAGTGCGTAACCCACCACCACGAGGGCGGCCCCGACGGCGGGCACGAACCGCATGCCCACCAGCTCGATGCCACCCGCCTCGAACGGCGCGACGAAGCCGGCGCAGGCGACCATCACCAGCCCGACGAACGCCACGGCGGTGCCGAGCACGGCGAGCGGGGCGGGTGGCGCCGCCACCTGGCCCGCGCCCTGCTCGGCCCGGCCCAGCGCGAGCACGAAGGCCACGGTGACGAGCGCGGACAGCGCGATCCACACCAGCTTCCAGGCCCACCAGGCGCCGCTGGCGATGGCGGGCAGGGGCGCGTCGAGCGCCAGCAGGATGCCGGCCGCGGCGGCGAATCCGCTGAGGTGCCAGAGGAACACGGTCATGATGCGCAGGTTCACCCCGACCGTCGCGGCCCACGGGCCGGGGCGCTGCAGCCACCGCGCGAGCGCCGGCCGCAGCAGCATGAGCAGCGACAGCTGCAGCAGCGCGACCAGCACCACGCAGATGCTCGGCGGCATCATGTTCGACACCTTCTGCCCGGGCAGACCGATCATGCTGACGGGGTAGTCGCCCAGCTGCGTGGCCACGAGCAGCAGCGCCACGGCCGCCGCGGCGCCGGCCACCCACGCGAGGCGGGGCAGCCGCTGGAGCCGGCCGTCGGCGTACCAGAACCCCAGCTCCTGGCAGAGCCCGAAGACGAGCGCGTAGTTGAGGAAGGCCAGCGCCGCCCAGCCGGTGCCCTGCGCCTGGTCGAGCAGCAGCACCCCGGCCGGCAGCACCGTCGGCAGCAGCAGTGGCCACCGGCGGTGGACCGCCAGCTGCGCGGGCGCGAGCAGCGCGAGGAGCAGGTAGATCGCGAGGAACCACAGCGGCATCGCGGCGGCGGTGCCGGCGGCGTCGAGCGCTCGCTCGGGTGCGCCGAGCGCGACCGCCACCCAGGCCCCGACCAGCCAGACCGCGAGGAAGATCAGCGTCGGCCGCAGGACCCGGTCGACCCGGCCGGCGAGGTAGGCCGCGACCGGGCGGCGGGTGCCGTCGGCGCGCGGCGCGAGCGAACGGTGGTTGGCGAACCCGGCGGCGAGGAAGAACAGCGGCATGACCTGGAAGAGCCAGGTGAGCGGCTGCGCCCAGGTGGCGACCTCGAGCACGTTGCGCAGCCGCAGCGATCCCTCGACCCGCTCGGGCGCGGCCATCGTCCAGTGGCCGAGCACCACGACGAGGATGCTCGCCGCGCGCACCGCGTCGACCACCCGGTCGCGGTCGGCCGGGGTGCGGGCGTCGAGCTCGGCGGGGCTCGGGCGGGCGGTGGTCACCTGGTCGAGTCTGCCGCGTCCTGCGCCCGGGAGCGCGCCGATCACGAACCCTGACGGGCCAGCGGCGCTCCCACGATCGCGGCGAACCGGTCGGCGAGCAGGTCGCCGAGCGCCCGCAGCTCACCCTCGGCGGCACGTACGTCGTCGGCGGCTGCCGCGACGTCGATGCCGTCGGCGCGGGGCAGGTTGGCCGACGGCTTGTCGACGGTCCAGGCGTCGAAGATCTGCGGGCCGGCCTCGGGGTGGAACTGCACGCCCCACGCCCGCGGCCCGACGCGGATGGCCTGCGGCGAGCCGTCGGGGGCTTCGGCCAGCAGCGTCGCCGCGGCGGGCAGCCGCACGACGACGTCGTCGTTCCACTGCACGACCGGGCGGCGGTCGAGGTCGTCCAGCAGCGGGTCTCCCGCGCCCTCGCCGGTGAGCCGGATCGGGGTGACGCCGGTGGCGTGGCCGTGCGGGTTGCGCCGCACCTCGCCACCCGCGGCGACGGCGAGGAGCTGGTGACCCAGGCATACGCCGAGAGTGGGGACGTCACGCGAAAGCGCTTGCTGCAGCAACGATTTCACCTGCGGCAGCCACGCGAAGTCGGCGTCGTCGTCGGCCCCCATCTCGCCACCGAGCACCACCAGCGCGGTGTGCTCGTCGAGCGAGTCGGGCAGCTGCTGGTCGGCCTCCGGGCGGTAGGGCCGGCGCACGTCCAGCTCGAGCCCGGTCGCCGCCCACCGCTCACCCAGCCAGCCGGGCGGGCAGGAGTCCTCGTGCTGGACCACCAGCACGCCGCGCGCCGCCACGGCTCAGAGCTCAGCGATCGACGCCGGCGCCTCGGGCTCGCCGCCGATCGGCACGTCGGCCGACGGGTCGGTGAGCAGCGTCTCGACCGAGTGCGGCTGGATCGTGCCGGCCTGGATGTCCTCGGCCCAGTGGCAGGCGACCCGATGGCTCTCGGGCACCCCCGCGATCTGCACCGTGCGCAGCTCGGGGCGCTCGTCGTCGCAGCGCGTCTCCTGCCGCCACGGGCAGCGGGTGTGGAAGCGACAGCCGCTCGGCGGGTTCGCCGGGCTTGGCAGGTCACCCTGGAGCAGGATCCGCTCGCGCCGGTCCTCGACGGTCGGGTCGGGCACGGGCACCGCCGACATGAGCGCCTTGGTGTAGGGTGCAGCGGCTCGGCGTACAGGTCGTCGGCCGCCGCCTCCTCGACGATCGACCCGAGGTACATCACCCCGACGGTGTCGCTGATGTGCCGCACCACGGCCAGGTCGTGCGCGACCACCAGATAGGTCAGGTCGAACTCGTCCTGCAGCTGCTCCAGCAGGTTGATCACCTGCGCCTGCACCGAGACGTCGAGCGCGCTCACCGGCTCGTCGGCGACGATGAGCTTGGGGTTGACCGACAGCGCCCGGGCGATGCCGATGCGCTGGCGCTGCCCGCCGGAGAACTCGTGGGGATACTTCCGCAGCGCCTGCGGCGGCAGCCCGACGGCGGCCAGCAGCTCGCGCAGCCGCTCCTGCGCCTCCCCCTTGTTCTTGGTGAGCCCGTGCGCCTCCATGCCCTCCAGCAGCAGCGACTCCACCGTCTGCCGCGGGTCGAGGCTCGACAGCGGGTCCTGGAAGATCATCTGCATGTCCTGCCGGCGGCGCCGCAGCGGCTCGCCGTCGAGCTGGGCCAGGTCGGTGCCGTCGAACTCCACCGATCCTGCGGTCGGCTCCTCCAGCTTCAGCAGCGCTCGGCCCAACGTCGACTTGCCGCAACCGGATTCGCCGACAAGGCCGTACGTCTCGCCCCGCCGGATCTGCAGGTCCACCCCGTCGACGGCATAGACATAACCGATCGTCTTGTCGAAGATCACGCCCCGCTTGATCGGGAAGTGCACCTTGACGCCGCGCGCGTCGAGCAGCACGTCGTCACCCGCGGGCGGGCGGGTCTGGTCGGTCTCGGTGGCCACGGTCGACATCAGGCCTCCTGGGGGTTGCGGGCGGGGGCGTCGCCGGAGTCGGGCGGCAGCGGGTTGAAGCAGCGCAGCAGGTGCGGCCCCTCGACACCCTGCTCGATCGGCTCGAGCGCAGGGGCCGCCTCGACGCACCGGTCGATCGGCTGCGAGCAGCGCGGCTGGAACGCGCACGCGTGGGTCCACGGGAGGTTGTCGGCGACCGAGCCCGGCACCGGGTTGAGCGGTTCGTGCCGGTCGGCGTCGAGCCGCGGGATCGAGCCGAGCAGCCCGCCGGTGTAGGGGTGGCGCGGGTCGGCGAACATGTCGTGGCGACCGGCCCGCTCGACGATGCGGCCGGCGTAGAGCACGTTGACCTCGTCGACGAGACCGGCGACCACGCCCAGGTCGTGGGTGATCATGATCAGCGCCGTGTCGGACTCGCGCACGAGGTCCTGCAGCAGGGTGAGGATCTGCGCCTGGATCGTCACGTCGAGCGCCGTGGTCGGCTCGTCGGCGATCAGCAGCCGCGGCTTGCAGGCCAGCGCCATCGCGATCAGCGCGCGCTGACGCATCCCGCCGGACAGCTGGTGGGGATATTCCTTGAGCCGCCGGTTGGGGTCGGGGATGCCGACCTTGTCGAGCAGCTCGCGCGCCTCGGGCATGGCCTGCTTGCGCTTCTTGCCCTGGTGGCGCTCGATGACCTCGGTCACCTGGATGCCGATCGGGATCACCGGGTTCAGCGACGACAGCGGGTCCTGGAAGATCATCGCCAGGTCGCGCCCGCGCCGGTCGCGGCGCTCGCGGTCGCTGAGCGACAGCAGGTCGGTGCCGTCGTAGAGCACCTCGCCGGTGATCCGGTTGCCGCGCTTGGGCAGCAGCCCCATGATCGCCATCGACGTCACCGACTTGCCGCAACCGGACTCGCCGACGAGTCCGACCGTCTGGCCGGGGCGTACGTCGAAGCTCACCTTGTCGACGGCGGTGAACGGCTCGTCGCCGCGCCGCTGGAAGACGACCGACAGGTCGCGCACCTGCAGCAGCGGCTCGCCGCCGGTGCCGCCTGCTGGCCTGCGGTCGGTGGTGGGGGCGGTCATGCGCCGATCACCTCCTGCTCTTGGGGTCGAGGGCCTCGCGCAGCGACTCACCGAGCAGGGTGAAGCCGAGGGCGGTGACGATGATGCACGCGGCCGGCCAGAAGGCCAGGTGCGGATACGTGTCGAACAGCGACTGCGTCTGACGCGAACCGAGCATCTGGCCCCACTCCGGCGAGTCGTCGGTGACGGCGCCCAGACCGATGAAGGTCAGGCCGGCGGCATCGATGATCGACGTCGCGAGCACCAGGGTCGCCTGCACCAGGATCGGCGCGAGCGAGTTGGGCAGCATGTGCCGCAGGACGATCGCCCGCTGCCTGACCCCGAGCGCCCGTGCCGCGAGCACGTGGTCGCTGTGCCGCTGGGCCAGCATCGAGCCGCGCAGCAGCCGCGCGAAGATCGGGATCTGCACGATCGCGATGGCCACGATCAGGGTGTTGTTCGAGGCGCGGCCGTAGAGGGTCGCGATCGCGGTGGCCAGCAGGATCGAGGGGATCGACAGCATCACGTCGACCACGCGCATGATGGCCGAGTCGATCCAGCCGCCGAACGCACCGGCGAGCGTGCCGAGGATCAGGCCGCCGATGAACCCGCCGATGGTGGCGAGGAAGCCGATCTGCAGCGTCTGCCGGCTGCCCCAGATCAGGCGGGAGAGCAGGTCACGCCCGAACGGAGACCCGTCGGCTCCCAGCGGTGAGCCGGGCTCGGGACCTGGCACCGGGTTGTTCGCGGAGGACACCTTGTCGATGAGGACGCGTGCGGCCGGGTCGTGCGGGGCGAGCCACGGCGCGAAGATCGCCAGCAGCACGACCAGCCCGGTCAGCACCGCACCGATCCAGAAGGCGGGGTTGCGGCGCAACCGCTTCCAGGCGCTGGCCAGCAGGCTGGTGCCCTCGCCGCCGGCGACCTTGCCGGCCTCGGCGACCTGGCCACCCCTCGGGAGGGGCCGGCGGTGGACTCCGCGAGCGCGTCGATGCGCTCCTTCTTGCGGGTCATCGGGTTCAGGGAGCTCATCGCGGCCTCACCGGGTCCTGACGCGCGGGTCGATGATGGCGTAGCCGATGTCGACGAGCAGGTTGACGACGACATAACCCGCGGCGGCCATCAGGATGAACACCTGGATCACGGCGTAGTCGCGCAGCTGGATGGCGCTGGCCAGCGACTCGCCGATGCCGCCCCAGACGAAGACCCGCTCGGTGAGCACCGCCCCGCCGAGCAGCGCGCCGATCTGCAGACCGAGCGTGGTGGTCACCGGGAGCAGGGCGTTGCGCAGCACGTGCCGCCACCGGATCGTGCGCGCGGTGAGGCCCTTCGCCTCGGCGGTGCGGACGTAGTCCTCGTCGAGTACGTCGAGCACCGCGGCGCGGGTGATCCGGAAGATCACCGCGAACGGGATGGTGGCCAGCGCGATCGAGGGGAGGATCAGGTGCTGGATGGCGTTCCAGGCGGCGTCCCACTCGCGGGTGAGGATCCCGTCGAGCACGAAGAAGCCGGTGACCCGGGTGGCGTTGATGTCGCCCTGGCGCCCCTGCAGCGGCAGGATCTGGTTGTCGATCGCGAAGAAGTACTTCAGCACGAACGCCAGGAAGAAGACCGGCACCGCGACGCCGACGAGCGAGCCGATGATCGACATGTTGTCGAAGATGCCGCCGCGGCGGCGCGCCGCGAGGTAGCCCAGCGGCACCCCGAAGAGCACCGCGATGAAGATGGCCGTCACCGACAGCTCGAGGGTGGCCGGCAGCCGCCGCAGGAACAGGTCCATCGCGTCGGTGCCGGGCAGCACGCCGGTGGAGGTGCCGAAGCGTCCCTGGAAGGCGTTACCGAGGAACGTGAGGTACTGCTGGAAGACGGACTTGTCGAGCCCGAGCTGAGCGCGCAGCGCGGCGCGCTGCTCGTCGTTGCAGCGCTCGCCGCAGATGGCGTCGACCGGCCCACCGGGCAGGGAGCGCGTCCAGGCGAACAGCAGGATCGACAGCACGAACAGCACGCCGATCATCTGCAGCACGCGGCGCACGATGAATCTGAGCACAGCGACCTTCCGGGGACGGGAGTCAGGCGGGGCAGCAGCGGGGTGGCCGCCCACGACGTCTGCGTGCGCGGCCACCCCGGCTAGGTCACTTCTTCTCGGCGGTGGCGAAGTCCTCCGCGGTGAGCGGGCTCGGCACGACACCCGTCACGTTCTTCGCGAAGACGATCGCCGGCGGGCTGCTCGAGATCGGCAGACCGACCATGTAGTCCTTCATGAGCTTGCCCATGAGGTTCTTGTAGGCGGTCGTGCGCTGACCCTCGTTGACGATGCCGTCGGCGTCCTTGATCTCCTTCAGCAGGGTGTTGCCGAACGGGTAGCCGTCGACGCCGAAGGCGCCACCGGGCGAGCCGAAGAAGTTGGCGACGAAGTTGTCGGCCGTGTTGTAGTCACCGGTCCAGCCCAGGAAGAACGCGTCGGCCTGGCCCTGGTCGGTGCTGGTGAGGTAGCCGCCGTTCCACGGCTTGGTGACCGGCTGCACCTTGACGCCGATCTTCTCCCAGTCGCTCTTGACCTGCTGGAACACCTTCTGCGGGTCCGGCATGTACGGCCGGCTCACCTCGGAGGGGTACCACAGCTTGATCGTGAGGTTGGACTTGCCGGCCTGCTGCAGCAGCTGCTTGGCCTTGTTCGGGTCGTAGTTGTACTTCGTGACGTCCTTGTTGAACCCGTCGACCGTGCTCGGGATCCACTGCGTCGCGACCGTCGCGCCCTCGGGCAGCTGGGTCTTGACGAACTGGTCGCGGTTGATGCCGTACATCAGCGCCTGGCGGACCTTGAGGTCCTTCAGGTCCGGGTTCGCCTTGGGGTTCAGGCCCAGGTAGAGCAGGTTGAACGCCGGGCGGATCTGCAGGTTCTCGTCCTGCTTGAGCTTCGGCCAGTCGACCGGGTTGGGCAGGTCGTAGCCGTCGATCGTGCCGGCGGCCAGCGCCTGCTTGCGGGCGGTCTCGTCGGGGATGATCTTGAAGACGAGCCGGGCCGGCTTGGCCTTGTCGCCCCAGTAGTCGTCGTTGCGGACCATGGTGATGGTCTTGTTGGCCTCGTCGTACTTCTCGAGCTTGAACTTGCCCGTGCCCGTGGGGTACTTCAGGGCGTACTCGGAGTAGGTGTAGCCGTCGCCCTGCGGGGTGATGTTGTTGGCCTTGTACTTGTCCATCGCGGTCGGGCTCTGCATGGAGAACGACGGCAGACCCAGCAGCGCGGGGAACTTCGAGGTCGGGCGGTTGATGTCGATGACGACCTGGTTCGCGCCCTTGGGCGTGCAGCTCTTGTAGAGCGCCTCGGCCGCACCCTTGGACTTGAAGCCGCCCATGTTGTCGGCCCAGTAGGACGCGGCGGTCTGGCCGGCGGCGTTCTGGTCGAACATGCGGGTGAAGTTCTTGCAGACCGCGTCGGCGTTGAACGCCGTGCCGTCGGTGAACTTGACGTTCTGCTGCAGGTCGAAGGTCCAGGTCTTGCCGCCGTTGGACGGGGTCCACTTGGTGGCGAGGCCGGGGGCCAGGTCGGCCGTGCCGGGCTTGAAGTCGACGAGCGTCTCGAAGATCTGGCGCGCGGGCCGGAACGTCTCGCCGTCGGTGCCGTAGAAGGGGTCGAACATGGCCGGGGCGCCGGCGGCGCCGAAGGTGATCGTGTCGCCGCCTCCGCCGGAGCCGCTCGCCCCTGCTGAATCCTCGCGATCGGACGATGCGCACGAGGCGAGCGTCAGGGTGACTGCGCTCACCGCGGCCAGGGCTGCGACCCTGCGGTTGACCGTCATGGGTACCTCTCATGCTGGGACGGGCTCCAGGCCGTGCGGGCACGCCTGAGGCACGTGATCGAAGTGGTGTGACCCTACCCACACGGCCAGGTTCGCGCGGGGCAGTTGCGCAGGCCCGTGTCCGAGTCGAGACCTCCCGCGAACGCCTCGATACGCTCGCCCGGTGGCGCGGCGACTGGTGGTGGGGGCGGCGCTGGTCGACGACCTGGTTCGCCCCACGGTGCTGCTCGCCGCGCGGCGCACCGAACCCTCGCGCCTGGCCGGCGGGTGGGAGCTGCCGGGCGGCAAGGTCGAGCCCGGCGAGACGCTCGAGGCCGCGCTGCACCGGGAGATCGCCGAGGAGCTCGGGGTGCAGGTCGAGCTCGGCGACGTCGTCCCGGGACCGCTCACCGGTGAGCAGGTGAGCGGCCTGTGGCCGCTGGGGGAGGCGTACGCCATGCACGTGCGCTGGGCGCGCACGACCCGCGGCGAGGCGCGGCCTCTGGAGGACCACGACCAGCTGCGCTGGCTGACCAAGAACGACCTGTACGACGTCGCCTGGCTGCGCGACGACCTGCCGGTCGTGCGCACGCTCGAGTCGCGATTCGGAGCAACGCGCCCGGCCTGAGACACTGACCGTCGTGCCAACTCAGACCCGCAGCGACGTGCGCAACGTCGCGATCGTCGCCCATGTCGACCACGGCAAGACCACCCTCGTGGACAAGATGCTCTGGCAGACCGGGGCGTTCGGCGAACGCGACACCGTCGAGACCACCGGTGAGCGGGTGATGGACTCAGGCGACCTGGAGCGGGAGAAGGGCATCACGATCCTCGCCAAGAACACCGCGATCCACTACACGGGTCCGGCGGCGCAGGACTCCGGCATCACCATCAACATCATCGACACCCCCGGCCACGCCGACTTCGGCGGCGAGGTCGAGCGCGGCCTGTCGATGGTCGACGGCGTGGTGCTGCTGGTCGACGCCTCGGAGGGCCGCTGCCGCAGACCCGGTTCGTGCTGCGCAAGGCGCTCGCCGCGCGCATGCCGGTCATCCTGTGCATCAACAAGGTCGACCGTCCCGACTCGCGCATCGAGGAGGTCGAGGACGAGACGTACGAGCTGTTCATGGACCTGCTCGACGACGCCGAGGGGCACGCCGACCAGCTCGACTTCCCGGTGGTCTACGCCTCGGCCAAGGCCGGCGTCGCCTCGACCGTGCGTCCCGCGAACGGCGAGCTGCCCGAGGGCGACGACCTGGAGCCGCTCTTCCGGACGATCGTCGAGACCATCCCGGCGCCGGCGTACGACGACGCGAAGCCGCTGCAGGCACACGTCACCAACCTCGACTCCTCCAACTTCCTCGGGCGCCTGGCGCTGCTGCGGGTGCACAACGGCCAGATCCGCAAGGGGCAGCAGGTCACCTGGTGCCGCGCCGACGGCAGCCAGCAGAAGGTGAAGATCACCGAGCTGCTGATGACCAACGGTCTGGAGCGCGAGCCCGCCGAGCAGGCCGGGCCGGGCGACATCATCGCCGTCGCGGGCATCCCCGACATCACCATCGGCGAGACGCTGGCCGACCCCGACAACCCCGAGCCGCTGCCGCTGATCACGGTCGACGAGCCGGCCATCTCGATGACGATCGGCACCAACACCTCCCCGCTGGCGGGCAAGGTGCGCGGCTCCAAGGTCACCGCGCGGCTGGTGAAGGAGCGGCTCGACCGCGAGCTGATCGGCAACGTGTCGCTGCGCGTGCTGCCGACCGAGCGCCCCGACGCCTGGGAGGTGCAGGGCCGCGGCGAGCTGGCGCTCGCGATCCTCGTGGAGCAGATGCGGCGCGAGGGATACGAGCTGACCGTCGGCAAGCCGCAGGTGGTCACCCGCGAGGTCGACGGCAAGGTGCACGAGCCGGTCGAGCACCTCACGATCGACACCCCCGAGGAGCACCTCGGCACGATCACCCAGCTGATGGCCGCCCGCAAGGGGCGCATGGAGCAGATGACCAACCACGGCACCGGCTGGATCCGGATGGAGTTCAAGGTGCCCTCGCGCGGGCTCATCGGCTTCCGCACCCAGTTCCTCACCGACACCCGCGGCACCGGCATCGCCCACCACGTGTTCGACGGCTACGAGCCGTGGCACGGCGAGATCAAGACCCGGCAGTCGGGCTCGCTGGTCGCCGACCGCACGGGCGTGGCGACGACGTACGCCATGTTCAACCTGCAGGAGCGCGGCACGATGTTCGTCGAGCCGACGACCGAGGTCTACGAGGGCATGATCGTCGGCGAGAACTCCCGCGCCGACGACATGGACGTCAACATCACCAAGGAGAAGAAGCTCACCAACGTGCGCTCCTCCACGGCCGACGTGCTCGAGCGGCTGATCCCGCCGAAGCACCTGTCGCTCGAGGAGTCGCTGGAGTTCTGCCGCGAGGACGAGTGCGTCGAGGTGACGCCCGAGGCCGTGCGCATCCGCAAGGTGCAGCTGAACGCCAACGACCGTGCCAAGGCGGCCTCCCGCGCCCGGCGCGACGGCTGAGGATTTTTCGCGAGGAGGCGCAATCCCTTTGCGGTGGTTGCTGATTCACGCACACCCCGACGACGAGACGCTGTGGACCGGGGTCGCTGCCGCGCACCTTCTGGAGCGCGGCGACGAGGTGCACGTGCTCACGATGACCCTCGGCGAGGAGGGCGAGGTCATCCCTGCCGACCTGCGTCACCTCGAGCTGCCGGCCGGGCAGCCGCGTGCCGCCGACGCGCCCGACCCGCTCGCGGACGTACGCCGGGGTGAGCTCGACGGGGCCATGCGGGCGCTGGGCGTGACCTCCTGGGCCGTGCTCGGCGACGAGCCGGGGGAGCCGCGGGTGCGCGACTCCGGCATGGTCGGGACGCCGTCGGCCGAGCATCCACGGGCGTTCGTCGGGGCCCCGCCGGAGCAGGTCGCGCCGGCCGTGGCCGAGCGGGTGCGCCGTCTCGCGCCCGACGCCGTGCTGACCTACGACCGCACCGGCGGCTACGGCCACCCCGACCACGTGCGCACCCACGAGGTGACGCTCGCGGCGCTGCGGCTGCTGGACGACCCGCCCGCGCTGTACGCCCGGGTCACCCCCGAGTCGTGGTGGCAGCAGGACCTCGCGCGGGTCGGTGACCTGCTCACCCCCGAGCGGCGCGACGCCTGGCGGGTCGGCGCGCCCGCCGACGACCACACCGCGCGGCTGTCGGTCGTGCCCGACGAGCAGGTGACCCACGTCGTCGCCGACGCCGCGGCCGTGCCGCGGCAGGTGGCCGCGCTGACCCAGCACCGCACCCAGGTGCGGTTGCTGGGGAGCCGGCGCAGGCGTACGCGCTGAGCAACGACATCGCCCTGCTGCTCACCGGCCGGGAGGCCTATCAGCAGCTGGACGTCGCGACCGGTGAGCCGCTCGCGGCGGGCGGTGACCCGCGTCCGCTGGGAGGGCAGGCATGACCGACGACGTCGACCCCGACTTCTACCGCCGGGCCGTCTCGCGGTTCGCCTCCGGCGTCACCGCCGTGACCACGGTCGCCGACGGGCAGGACTACGCCATGACGGCCAACGCGATCGCCTCGGTCTCGCTCGACCCGGTGCTCATGCTGGTCTCGGTCGAGCAGGAGGCGCGCTTCCACGACGCCATCCTCGAGGCGGGGGTCTTCGGCATCAGCGTGCTCGCGGCCGACCAGCGCCCGACGGCGGCCTGGCTGGCCACCCGCGGGCGCCCGCTGCACGGGCAGCTCGACCGCGTGCCGCACCACCGCGGCGAGGCGACGGGGGTGGCGCTGCTGGACGACGCGCTCGCGACGTTCGAGCTCGCCACGACCGCCGTGCACCCCGCTGGTGACCACTCCATCGTCGTCGGGCACGTACGCTCGGTGCAGGCGAGCGAGCGGCCGGGGAGGCCCTGCTCTACTACCGCGGACGATTTGGAGCAGCGAAGTGACCCACGGCGACCCGGGCGGGCCCGACGTGCCCCGCACGCGCGCGACCGCGCGACCGACGGACGAGCAGCCGGGGGCCGCTCGGTCTGGAGCAGCATCTGGCTCCGGCTGGGGCTCACCGCGCTGGTGCTGGTCGGCGCCTACCTCGCCCTCGCGCTCTGGCAGGGCGACCGCATCGCGTCCGGCACCCAGGTCGCCGGGGTCGACGTGGGCGGCCTGAGCCAGGACGACGCCCGCGCCAAGCTCACGAGCGAGGCCTCGACCCTCGCCACCCGCCCGGTCACCGTCGAGGTCGGCGACGAGCGGGTGCAGGTCGTCCCGCGCGACGCCGGCCTGGCCATCGACGTGCCGGGCTCGCTCGCGGGGCTCGGTGAGCGCAGCCTCAACCCCGCCGACGTGCTCGGCAAGCTCACCGGCGGCAGCGAGCGCGACGCCGAGGTCACGGTCGACCGCACCAAGCTGGGCGACGCCCTCTCGGCGGCCGCGGGCACCGTGCTGGAGTCGGCCCCCAAGGACGGCAGCGTCTCGATCGAGGGCGGCAACGTCTCGGTCGTGCGCTCGACCCCCGGTCAGGGCATCGACGCCGAGGCGGTGGCCGAGGAGATCGCGTCGGGCTGGCCGGCCAAGACGCAGTTCTCCGCGCCCGTCGCGTCGCGGCAGCCGCGGCTGACCAACGCCGAGATCGACCGGTTCGTGCGCGACGTCGCGACCCCCGCGACCAGCGGTGCGGTCACCGTCAAGGTCGACGACACCAGCGCCGAGCTCTCGCCGCGCCAGCTCGCGACGGTCACGACGATCAAGCAGAGCGGCGGCAAGCTCGCCGCCACCGTCGACGGGGCCGAGGCCGCCGACCTGCTGCTGGAGCAGAAGCCCGACCTCACCGTGCCGGCGCGCAACGCCAAGGCCACCATCACCGACGGCAAGCCGCAGGTCACCCCCGCGCAGGACGGCAAGAAGCTCGACGAGGCCAAGCTCGGCCCGGCGGTGCTCAAGGCGATGACCTCCAGCGACAGCCGCACCGTGAACGCCCCGGTCGTCGTCGAGAAGCCGCAGGTCACGACCGACGACCTCAAGGGCATCGACCTCACCAGCCAGATCAGCGAGTTCCGCTCGAAGTTCCCCAACACCCCGAGCAACAAGGTGCGCACCCAGAACATGCGGGTCGCCCTCGCCGCGATGAACGGCACCGTGGTCGGGGTCGGGCAGCAGTTCAGCCTGATCCAGACGCTCGGCGGCGAGCTCACCCCCGACAAGGGGTACGGCGCGGCGCCCACCATCCAGGGCGGCAAGGAGCGCGCGGCCCAGGGCGGCGGCGTCTCCCAGGTGTCGACCGCGCTCTACAACGCGGCGTTCTTCGCCGGCGTCCAGCTCGACGAGCACAAGGCCCACTCGTTCTGGATCGAGCGCTACCCCGCCGGTCGCGAGGCGACCCTGTGGGTCCCGAAGATCGACAACAAGTGGACCAACGACACCGACAAGCCGATCGTCGTCCAGAGCTTCATCGAGGGTGACGAGGTGGTCATCCGCTTCCTCGGCCAGCGCAAGTACACCGTCGAGACCTCCTCGAGCGAGAAGTACAACATCCGCCAGCCCAAGACCGTCCGCGACGACGACCCGGGCTGCCTGCCGGTGCCCACCAACATCGGGTTCGACATCGACGTGACCCGGGTGCTCAAGCAGGGCGACAAGGTCGTACGCACCGAGAAGGAGACGACCAAGTACGCCGCCGCCGACCGCGTCATCTGTACGAACACCTGATGGGTTCAGCTCCTCCTCCGGGAGCCGCTTGCTGCGCTGCGTTTGCGGATTGTTCTGTCCCGGCTCCTCCTCCGGGAACCGCTTGCTGCGCTGCGCGGCTCCCGGCATCGTCGCCGAGAGGCCCGGCATCGTCGCCGAACCGCCGGACCGTCAAGATGGGGCGATGACCACCGAGCTCGTGTCGCGGTTGCGCGCCGCCGGGGTGCGCGACGTGCTCGACGACAGCACGAACCGCGCGGCCTACTCCTCCGACGCCTCGCTCTACCGCCTGGTGCCGAGCGCCGTCGTGCGACCCCGCGACCGTGACGAGGTGCTGGCGACGCTCGCCGTGTGCCGCGAGCTGGGCGTGCCCGTCACCGCGCGCGGCGGGGGACCTCCATCGCCGGCAACGCGGTCGGGACCGGCGTGGTCTTCGACTTCAGCCGGCACCTCGGGAACGTGCTGTCGGTCGACCGCGAGGCGGCGCGCGCGGTCGTGCAGCCCGGCACGGTGCACGCGACCCTGCAGAAGCAGGCGCTCGCGAACGGGCTGCGCTACGGCCCCGACCCGTCCTCGCACTCGCGCTGCACGATCGGCGGGATGATCGGCAACGACGCCTGCGGCAACCGGGCGCTCGGCTACGGCAAGACCTCCGACAACCTGCTCGGCCTCGAGCTGGTCACCGCCGGCGGCGAGGTGCTGCGCGTGCGGCACGGCGACGAGCGGGCGCAGGTGCTGGCCGGGTCGCCGCTGCTGAGCGGCCTGGACGAGATCGTCGGCCGGCACCTGAGCACCATCCGCACCGAGCTCGGCCGGTTCAACCGGCAGGTCTCCGGCTACGCCGCGCAGCGGCTGCTGCCCGAGCAGGGGTTCGACGTGACCCGGCTGATGGCCGGCAGCGAGGGGACGCTCGGCATCGTCACCGAGGCCGAGGTCGCCCTGGTCACCGAGCCGGAGCACCGGATCCTGGCCGTGCTCGGCTATCCGGACATCTCGACGGCCGGGGCCGCCGCCGTCGCCCAGCTGGAGTTCGGCCCGGTCGCGGTCGAGGGCATCGACCGGCGCATCGTCGAGATCCTCACCGCGCGCCGTGGCCCGCAGGCCGTGCCCGACCTGCCGCTCGGCGACGGCTGGCTGCTCGTCGAGCTCGCCGGAGACGACCGGGCCGAGGTCGTCGCGCGCGCCGAGGCGCTGTGCGCGGCGTCGGGCGCCGTGGAGGCCAAGGTCGTCACCGACCCCGCCGAGGCCGCGATGATCTGGCGGGTGCGCGAGGACGGCGCCGGTCTGTCCGGCCGCAGCCCGCGCGACCGGCCGGCGCACGCCGGGTGGGAGGACGCCGCGGTGCCGCCCGAGCGGCTCGGCGACTACCTGCGCGACTTCGACGAGCTGCTCCTGCAGCACGACCTGACGGGGCTGCCCTACGGTCACTTCGGCGACGGCTGCCTGCACATCCGCATCGACTTCCCCTCGAGAAGCCAGGCGGCACAGAGGGATTCGGCGACTTCCTCAACGACTCCGCCGAGCTGGTCGCCTCCTACGGCGGGTCGCTGTCGGGGGAGCACGGCGACGGCCGCGCGCGCAGCGGGCTGCTCGACCGGATGTACTCCGCCGACGCACTCGGGCTGTTCGCCGAGATCAAGCGGCACTTCGACCCCGACAACCTGCTCAACCCGGGCGTGCTGGTCGAGCCCGCCACACCCACCGCCGACCTGCGCGTCCCGCAGGCGCGGCCGGTGCGCGAGAAGCTGGTGCTGGCGTACGTGCACGACGGGGGTGACTTCAGCCAGGCGGTGCACCGGTGCACGGGCGTCGGGCGCTGCCGCGCCGACAGCACCGGTTCGGGCGGCGTGATGTGCCCGAGCTATCTGGCCACGGGGGAGGAGAAGGACTCCACCCGCGGCCGGGCCCGCGTGCTGCAGGAGATGGTGAACGGCACTGTCGTCAAAGGGTTCTCGGCTCCCGAGGTGCACGACGCGCTCGACCTGTGCCTGTCCTGCAAGGGGTGCCTGTCGGACTGCCCGACCGGCATCGACATGGCGAGCTACAAGTCCGAGGTGCTGCACCAGACGTACAAGAAGCGGGTGCGGCCGCGCGCGCACTACGTGCTCGGGCAGCTGCCGCGCTGGGTCCGGCTGGGCAGCCGGATGCCCAGGGTCGTCAACGCGATGTTCGGGGTGGGGGAGCGGTTCGCCCAGGCCAAGAAGCTGGCCGGGGTGGACCCTCGGCGCAGCATCCCGCCGCTCGCGACGGAGACCTTCCGGTCGTGGGCGACGGCGAACGGCGTTGGTGTCTTTGCGAACTCGGCCGATCCCATCGACGGTCGGGAGCCGGTGCTGCTGATCGTCGACACCTTCTCCGACCACTTCTCTCCCGACCTGGCGAAGGCCGCCGTGCGGGTGCTGTGGCAGGCTGGTTACGAGCCGCTGATCACCGAGCGGTCCGGCTGCTGCGGCCTGACCTGGATCTCCACCGGGCAGCTCGACGCCGCGCGCAAGATCCTCGGCAGCCACCTCGACGACCTGCTCGGCGCCGCCCGGCTCGGGCTGAAGCTCGTGGGCCTGGAGCCGTCGTGCACCGCCGTGCTGCGCTCCGACAGCCTCGAGCTGACGCCGGGCGAGACCGCGGAAACCGTTGCGGTGCAGGTGCGCACGCTCGCCGAGCTGCTGCGCGACACCCCGGCTGGGAGCCGCCGCAGCTCGACGGGTTGCGCGTCGTCGCGCAGCCGCACTGCCACCACCACGCCGTGATGTCGTGGTCCGCCGACGCCGAGCTGCTGCGCCGAGCCGGCGCGGACGTACGGCGGTTGGGCGGGTGCTGCGGGCTCGCCGGCAACTTCGGCGTCGAGCTGGGCCACCACGACGTGTCGGTCAAGGTCGCCGAGCACCAGCTGCTGCCCGCGCTGCGCGACGAGCCCGACGCGGTGCTGCTCGCCGACGGCTTCTCCTGCCGCACGCAGGCGGCCGACCTGCTCGACCGCCGCGGCGTCCACCTCGCCCAGCTCCTGGACCCCGAGGCCACGGTGGTCGAGTAGCCGCCCCACGGTGGTCGAGTAGCTGCGCGAGGGACGAGCGCGGCGTATCGAGACCCCGCACCCCACGGTGGTCGAGTAGCTGCGCGAGGGACGAGCGCGGCGTATCGAGACCCCTCACCCCGGGGTGGTCGAGTAGCTGCGCGAGGGACGAGCGCGGCGTATCGAGACCCCGCCGTTATCCGGAGGCGCCGCCGGCCGAGGCTCGATACCGTCACGCCGTGACCACCGAGCAGCCGACCATCCTGGCCACGTCCGGGGGCATCCGTCCCGGCGACCGAACCCGTTGGGAGTTCAGCGAGCTCACCGATCTGGCGGTCGACCTCGCGGGCATCAGCGGACGCGCGCCGAAGGTGTGCTTCCTCGGCACCGCCGGTGGCGACGACTCGGCGTACGTCTCCTTCTTCTACGAGGCGGCGGTCGCGGCCGGCTTCGCGCCGAGCCACGTGGCGGTGCTCTCGATGCCGAACGTCGCCGACATCACCGAGCACCTGCTCGCCCAGGACGTGGTGTGGGTCGGCGGCGGCAGCGTCGCCGGGCTGCTCGCGCTGTGGCGCCTGCACGGTGTCGACCAGGCGATGCGCGCGGCGTGGGAGGCCGGAGTCGTCCTGACCGGCGTCTCGGCCGGGTCGATCTGCTGGCACGTCGGCGGCACCACCGACTCCTTCGGGCCGGACCTGCGCGTGGTGTCCGACGGCCTGGCGCTGCTGCCGTTCTCCAACGGCGTGCACTACGACTCCGAGGAGCAGCGCCGCCCGAAGTTCCAGGCCGCGATCGCCTCCGGTGAGCTGCCGGCGGGCTACGCCACCGACGACGGCGTCGGTCTGCTCTATCGCGGCACCGAGCTGGTGGAAGCGGTCAGCGAGAGCGACGGCAAGGGCGCCTACGAGGTCCGCCGCGGCGAGGACGGCCTGGCGGTCGAGACGCCGCTGGACGTACGCCGCCTCTGAGGCCCGCCGCTGCCGATCTGCCCACAGCAGAATCGCGAGCCCGGACGGGCGCGCGCGACGTACCGTCGAGGCATGACCCGGTTGTGGCGCGAGATCCTGGGCGAGACCATCCGCGAGGAGCGGCTGTGTCGCGGGCTGCGGCTGGTCGACGTCGCCGCGGCAGCAGGCATCTCGCCGCAGTATCTCTCGGAGGTCGAGCGGGGCCGCAAGGAGCCGTCCTCGGAGATGGTCGAGGCGGTGGCGGGGGCGCTGCTGCTCAGTGCGGTCGACCTGATCCGCCTGGCGGCCGGCACCGTCGAGGTCGTTCGGGACCTCGCCGCCCGCACCGAGGTGGCGCCTGCGCAACGCGTGGAGGCCCCGGGTCAGGTGCTCGCGCTCGTGGCTTGAGCGACGAGGTTCGCTGCCGTCGCCCTCGGCTGCATGACGTAGTCCACCAGCCCGTACGCCTTCGCCGCCTCCGCGTCCAGCACGGCATCGCGGTCGGAGTCCAGGCGCACCTGCTCGGGCGCCCGGCCGGTGTGCAGCGCCAGCACCTCCTCGAGCTGGCGCCGCAGCCGCAGGATCTCGTCCGCCTCCACGATGAGGTCCTGGATCGCGCCGCGGCTGCCGCCCTTGGGCTGTTGCAGCATGACGCGTGAGTGCCGCAGGATCGCCCGCTGGCCGGGCGCGCCGCCGGCGAGCAGCGCCACCGCGGCCCCGCACGCCTCGCCCACGCACGTCGTGCCGACCGGCGCGCGCAGG
Organism: Barrientosiimonas endolithica; assembly: GCF_030296655.1. Taxonomy (NCBI): domain Bacteria; kingdom Bacillati; phylum Actinomycetota; class Actinomycetes; order Micrococcales; family Dermacoccaceae; genus Barrientosiimonas; species Barrientosiimonas endolithica. The sequence goes on from NZ_AP027735.1 coordinate 697,044, forward strand.
AACTGCATGGTGTCGTAGATCGCCAGCGCCGCGTTCATCTCGCCGCCGGGGGAGTTGACGTAGAGGTTGATCGGCCGGTCCGGCTCGTCGGCCTCCAGGTGCAGCAGCTGCCCGATGATCGCGTTGGCGACGCCCTCGTCGATCGGTGTGCCGACGTACACGATCCGCTCGCGCAGCAGGTGCGTGAACAGGTCGACGACGCGCTCGCCGCGGCTGTCGCGGGAGACCACGTTGGGAATGAGGTAGGAGCTCACGCCGCCGCCCCCACCTGGTCGAAGTCGGAGACGACGTGGTCGAGGAAGCCGTACGCCTTCGCCGCCTCCGCGCTGAACCACCGGTCTCGTTTGGCGTCGTCGAAGACCTTCTCGAACGGCTGCCCGGTGCGCGCGGCGGTGATCCGCATGACCTGGTCGATAAGCTCGCGCAGGTCCTCGGCCTGCAGCTCGATGTCGGCGGCCGAACCGCCGAATCCGGCCGACCCCTGGTGCAGCAGCACGCGCGAGTGCGGGAGGGCGTACCGGTGCCCGGGATCGCCTGCGGTCAGTAGGAACTGGCCGGCGCTCGCCGCCATCCCGAGGGCGAGCGTCGACACCGTGCACGGCACGGCGTCCATGGCGTCGGCGATCGCCAGCATCGCCGGCACGGAGCCGCCGGGGGAGTTGATCCAGAGCTGGACACCCTTGCGCGGGTCGCTCTTGGCGAGCACCCACAGCTGGCTGATCAGCTGGGTGCCGCCATGGTCGTCGAGCTCGCCGTCGAGCAGCAGGATGCGGTGGAAGAACAGCTCGTCCTGGATCCGCTTCTCCAGCGGTGCGTACGTCGTCGTGTCGGTCATGCGCCCAGCGTCGGCGAGTCCCGCGGCCGGGTGAAGAGCGCGCTGCCGTCGGCGGATCTGCCTGGGGCAGAACGGGGTTCGTCTGCTGGTCGAGCTGGGGGGACTGCGCGAAGCGTTCGGACGCGCTCGCACAGGGGCGGGCGTAGGCCGATCCTTCTTGCCGGATCCGGTTGAACCGTTCGTCCGGTCTTGGGGGTCGCGCCCCGAGAGTCAGGCGTGGCCGCCGCGGACCTGCCGGTACGCCTGTGTCGCCAGCACCAGTCCGGTCACCGACAGCGGCACGCCGACCGCACGCTCCGCAGGGGAGCGGGACAGGGCGTTGGCGGGAATCCCTATGGCGCAGTAGGCCGCTGCGCCCGCAAGCGTCCGGCGCCGGACGGTCTGGCCGCCGAGCCGCCCAGTCGCGGCAGCAGCGACAGCCAGCGCGGCGGGCGCCGCTGCGGCGCTGGTTGCTCGAAGCGTCGGAGGCAGCACCCCGGAGTGCCGGCCACCCCACGCGGCCGAGCCCCACGGCGCCCCGCCCGCCAGAGCAGCCTGAAAGGCGGCGACGCCTGCCGCCCACGCCGCGAACCCCCGGTCCCACCGCATGCGGTCCACGCTAGGCCGCGCAGGCGTACGCCTGGGGCCGATATCGGGGGAAATGACAGCTGCCGGTGGCGTACGCGTGTCACGAAGGCCGATGTCGGGGGATATGACAGCTGCCGGTGACGTACGCGTGTCACGAAGGCCGATGTCGGGGGATATGACAGCTGCCGGTGGCGTACGCGTGTCACGAGGGCCGATGTCGGGGGATATGGCAGCTGCCGGGTCTCGATACGCGGCTCGGCTAGCGCCTCGCCGCTACTCGACCGGCTTGGGGCGCTGCTCGACCGGCTTGGGGCGCGGGGTGGGCGTAGACGTAGTCGTGGTGCACGGTGAACCCGAGCGACCGGTACAGCGCGACGCCGGGCTCGTTGTCGGCCGTGACCTGCAGGTACAGCGAGCCCGCGTCGGCGCGCTGCGCCTCGCGCACCAGCGCCGCCAGCACGCGCCGCGCCAGACCCTGCCGCCGCAGACGCTCCTGCACGTGCACCGCGAAGACGCCCGCCCACCCGGGCGAGACCGCCAGCCGTCCGACGGCGTCGGGCACCTCAGCGGCACCGAGCGTGACGTGGCGACCGTCGCGCACCTGGCCGAGCATCGCGGTCAGCGTCGTCTCGTGCTGCTGCTCGCGCGGTGTGGCGCCGCTGATCCACCGCGCGTCGACCGCCTCGGCCACCCGCGCCGTCGGGTCGTCCGGCACCTGCGCCAGCGCCAGCGCGACGTCGTCGGTCGCGGCCGTCATCACGAGCGTCCGCGGCATGGTCTGCCACCCGCGCGCGAGCACCGCGGCGCCCAGCGGATCCTCCGCAACCTCGAAGCCGACCGGCCCGAAAACCTGCACCAGTGCTGGCTGTTCGCGGTCGGCGTACCACTGCTCGACCTGATCCAGAGCCGCCTCGACGTCCAGCCCGGGGTCGCCGAGCGGCAGCGCGCTGTTGCCCCGCCCGGTGTAACCGTCGGCGGCCCGCAGCAGCCACCGGCCGAGCCACTGCGACTCCAGCGGCGGCATCCCGCCGACCATCAGCTCCTGCAGGTCGGTCGCCGAGATCGCCCGGTGCGGCCGGCCGCGCCGGCTCGGCGGAGGCGGCACCCGCTTGGCGGCGACCACGGCCGCCCGCGGGACGCGCACGTCACCCCGCCGAGTGCGTACGACCGCCGTCGACTCGTCCAGCCCGACCAGGTCGCCAAGTGCATCGGTGAGCGATCCGTCCGCATCGCGGAACCGCAGGACGACGCGGTCGCCCACGCTGACGCGGGACTCGGCGGGAGTGAGGCAAGGCTCACTGCGCGGGTCCGGGGTCACCTCGGCATACTAGGTACTGCTCGTGCACAGCACCCGGCTCGGACCGGTGCGCACCGTTTGCCAGGAGGATCCTTCCGTGACCTATGTCATCGCTCAGCCGTGCGTCGACCTCAAGGACAAGGCCTGCATCGAGGAATGCCCGGTCGACTGCATCTACGAAGGCAAGCGGTCGCTGTACATCCACCCTGACGAGTGCGTCGACTGCGGCGCCTGCGAGCCGGTCTGCCCCGTCGAGGCGATCTACTACGAGGACGACACCCCCGAGGAGTGGGCCGACTACTACAAGGCCAACGTCGAGTTCTTCGACGACCTCGGCAGCCCCGGCGGTGCGGCCAAGCTCGGCATGATCGACAAGGACCACCCGATCATCGAGGCGCTGCCTCCGCAGGAGCACGACGAGTGAGTCCGTCGGGCCGCCACCACCGGCTGACCCGGCGTTCGTGATCGCGTGACGCTCCAGCTCCCCGACTTCCCGTGGGACAGCCTGGCCGCGGCGAAGGCCCGCGCCCAGGCGCACCCCGACGGCATCGTCGACCTGTCGGTCGGCACGCCCGTCGACCCGACGCCGCCGCTGCTGCAGGACGCGCTGCGCGCCGCCGCCGACGCCCCCGGCTACCCCCAGACGTGGGGCACCCCCGCGCTGCGCGAGGCGGTCAGCGGCTGGTTCGCGCGGCGCCGCGGCGCGAACGGCGTCGACCCCGACGGGGTGCTGCCCACGGTGGGCTCCAAGGAGCTTGTCGCGTGGCTGCCCACGCTGCTCGGGCTCGGCCCGGGCGACCAGGTGGCCTTCCCCGCGGTGGCCTACCCGACGTACGACGTCGGCGCCCGCATCGCGCGCGCCGAGCCGCGCCCGATGACCAGCCTCGTCGGGCTCGGCCCGGGCGCGGCGCCGAAGCTGCTGTGGCTCAACACGCCCAGCAACCCCACCGGCCAGGTGCTCGGCGTCGAGCACCTCAAGAAGGTCGTCGACTGGGCGCGCGAGCGCGGCGTCGTCGTCGCGAGCGACGAGTGCTACGCCGAGCTCGACTGGCGCGACGACGCCGACGGGCCGACGACCCCGAGCGTCCTGGACGACCGCGTCACCGGCGGCGACCACCGCGGCCTGCTCGCGGTCTACTCCCTGTCCAAGCAGTCCAACCTGGCCGGCTACCGCGCGGCGTTCCTCGCCGGCGACCCCGCCCTGGTCGGCCAGCTGCTCGAGGTGCGCAAGCACGCCGGGATGATCGTGCCGTGGCCGGTGCAGCGGGTCCTTGAGACCGCGGTCGGCGACGACCAGCACGTGGCTGCCCAGAAGACGACGTACGCCCGTCTCCGCTCGGTCCTGCTCGCCGCCCTGCGCGAGAGCGGCTGGCGAATCGACCACAGCGAGGCCGGGCTCTACCTGTGGGCGACCCGCGGCGAGCCCGCCCGGGCCACGGTCGACGCCCTCGCCGAGCAGGGGATCCTCGTCGCGCCGGGCGACTTCTACGGGCCGACCGGAGCCCAGCACGTGCGCATCGCGCTCACCGCCACCGACGAGCGGATCGAGGCCGCGGCGCAGCGGTTGCGCTCGGCTTGACGCTCGGTCAAAACCGACCGTTCTGGGCCGACCGGGGCCCTCGCTGCAGGCGGTTGACCCTGGGGTAACGTCGGCCTCGCTGACTTCCCGGCGCCAGCCGGGCTGGAGAGGAACGGACTGCACATGACTACCGAAGGCGCCGCCACGCTGAAGGCGGGCGACCGAGAGCTGGAGCTGGCCCTCCAGCCCGCGACCGAGGGCAACTCCGGCTACGACATCTCCGCGTTGCTGAAGGAGACCGGCAACACCACGCTGGACGTTGGCTTCGTCAACACCGCGTCGTGCCAGTCGGCGATCACCTACATCGACGGCGACGCCGGCATCCTGCGCTACCGCGGCTATCCCATCGACCAGCTCGCCAAGGAGTCCACCTTCCTGGAGGTCTCCTACCTGCTGATCTACGGCGAGCTCCCCACCCAGCAGCAGCTCGAGGAGTTCACCGCCCGGGTGAGCCGCCACACGATGCTGCAGGAGGACCTGAAGGACCTGCTCGCGGCGTTCCCGCGCGACGCGCACCCCATGTCGGTGCTGTCGGCGGCGGTCTCGGCGCTCGGCACCTTCTACCCCGACGCCCTGTCGATCACCGACGAGGAGCAGATCGACCAGTCGTCGGTGCGCCTCATGGCCAAGCTGCCGACCATCGCGGCCTACGCCCACAAGAAGAGCCAGGGTCAGCCGACGCTCTACCCCGACAACCGCCTCGACCTGGTGAGCAACTTCCTGCGGATGACCTTCGGGGTCCCCGCGGAGGAGTACGACGTCGACCCGGTCGTCTCCAAGGCGCTCGACCAGCTGTTCATCCTGCACGCCGACCACGAGCAGAACTGCTCCACCTCGACGGTGCGCCTGGTCGGCTCGGGCCACGCCAACCTGTTCGCCTCGATCAGCGCCGGCATCCACGCGCTGTCCGGCCCGCTGCACGGCGGCGCCAACTCGGCGGTGCTCGCGATGCTCGACGAGATCGACGGCAGCGACGACGACGTCGACACCTTCATGAAGCGGGTGAAGAACAAGGAGGCCGGCGTCAAGCTGATGGGCTTCGGCCACCGGGTCTACAAGAACTACGACCCGCGCGCCGCCATCGTGAAGGAGACCGCTCACGAGGTGCTCCAGAAGATGGGCGTCAACGACCCGCAGCTCGACATCGCGATGCGGCTCGAGGAGATCGCGCTCAAGGACGACTACTTCGTCGAGCGCAAGCTCTACCCGAACGTCGACTTCTACACCGGCCTGATCTACAAGGCCATGGGCTTCCCCACCGACATGTTCACGGTGCTGTTCGCCATCGGCCGCCTCCCGGGCTGGATCGCCCAGTGGCGCGAGATGATGAACGACCCGGCCACCAAGATCGGGCGCCCGCGCCAGGTCTACATCGGTGAGACCGAGCGCGCGTACGTCGGCATGAACCAGCGCTGACCCCGCGCCGCCCGGCATCGTCGACGGCGGCACACAACGTACGACGGCGGACCACGTATGACGTGGTCCGCCGTCGTCGTATCTGTCCGCCGTCGTGGCCGGAGGGCTGAGTGCCGGGGCCTACGCGAACGGGATCGGCGCGTAGCCGCGGCAGGCCGGACGGAACGACTTGGGGCCGTCGGCCAGGGCGTTCATCGTCAGCTGCAGCGTCGGGTCGTCCAGGTAGATCAGCGCGTGGCCGGTGAAGTCGCCCGGGCAGCGCTCCTGCAGCAGCACGTTGTTGACGTCGTCACCCTCCAGCGCCTGGGTCTGGTACGGCGTGACGACCTTGTCGTACTTGGTCATCACGACCGTGTAGCTGGGGCCGGTCGGCACCCGGTTGCCGTCGGCCCACAGCTCGCGCGTGTAGTCGCTGGAGTAGGTCTGGTCGATCGCGCCGGGGAACTGGCCGAACTCCGACAGCCCGGTCACGAAGCCCATCGCGTTGAACGTGTTGCCGAGGGTGACGATGCCGTTGAGGTCGGTGCCGTGCGAGCTGGGCGCCCAGCCGACGTAGTGGTCGACCTGCGAGGCGCCGCCCATCTTCTTCATCCACCACATCGGCACGGAGCCGCCCTGGGAGTGGCCGACGATGTCGACCTTGGCCGAGCCGGTCGAGGTGCGCACCCGCTGCACGAACGAGGCGAGCTGGTTGGCCGAGTCCTTGATGTGGCCGAGGCCGCCGACGCGGCCGAACGACGCCGCGGTCATGCCGTAGTTCAGGGCGTAGACGCAGTAGCCGGCGTTCTTCAGGCGCGGCGCGATCTTCACGAAGCTGGAGCCCATGTTGGTGAACGTGCCCGGGACCAGGATCACCGGGTTGGGCTTGTCGGCGCTGGGCTTGCAGGTCCAGTCGTTGGCGCCGCGGACGTAGCCGGGAGCGGCGGCGTAGTTGGCCAGCGACTCGGCGAGGCCACCCTCGGGGAGCGGGGCGGCCTGGGCCGGGCTGGCCGAGGCGATGCCGATGCCGACGGCGGCCAGGGAGGCGCCCGCACCGAGGGTCAGGGCGCGCAGGCGGGAACGGGTGGGGGTCTGACGGTGCAGCATGACGTGCTCCATGCGGGTCGGGGGAACTGCCGATCCACCGGAGGTTACTGTGACGTAGGTCACGACGGGGGTTTGCGAGCCCGCCGTTCCGCAGGGTGAGCGGCGGGGATCAGCCCAGCCGGATGCGTACGTCCGTCGCGCCGACCGGGTCGCGCGCCGGCTGCCAGGACCACCCGGCGCGCCCGCGCTGGCGCACCCACTCGCGGTCGCCGACGGTCACCCGGGTGATGCCCTCGGCCTGGGCGTGCGCGACGGCCCAGGTGCCGAGCGTGCGCGCGGTGGTGACGTCGCCGCCGTCCGCGCTCACCGTCGCGCCGTCCGCCTGGGCGCGCACGCCCGTCTGCTCGCGCAGCTTGGTGACGACCTGCGCCGCGCTGCTGCTCTCGGTCGGCGGGTCCAGCCGGCACCCGACCGCGCCCGGCGCGGCCCCGGAGAGGGCGTCGGTCATGACGCGCCCCTCGGTCTCGTGGTCGGCGTAGGCGTCGGGGAAGCCGCTGCGCTGGACCTCCTGGGCCACCTGGGTCAGCGGGCGGGTCTGCCAGCCGTCGACCTGCACGAGGTGGCGGTAGAACTCGCCGCTGGCGTACACCGGGTCGGCGACCTGCTCCAGCGTGCCCCACCCCTGGCTCGGGCGCTGCTGGAAGAGTCCGACCGAGTCGCGGTCGCCGTAGGCGAGGTTGCGCAGCTTCGACTCCTGGATCGCCGTCGTCACCGCGACGTTCGCGGCGTAGCGCGGCAGGTCCCGCAGGGTCGTGCCGACCGTCACGATCGTCGCCGCGTTGGCGGTCTGCTCGGGCGTCAGCTTCTCCTCGCTCTCACCCGAGCGCAGGAGGCAGCTCTCGTTGCCGAAGTAGTTGCTGAGGTACTGATAGGCCTGCCACCCGCCGAAGCCGAGCGCGGCCACGAGCACGAGCGGCAGCAGGCAGCCGACGAGCCGCACACCCCGGCCGCGCGGCTGGTGCTCCTCGAACGTGAATCCGTCGTCGTGCCAAGCATTCTCGTCGTCGGCGAACAGGGGTTCGTCGTGCTCCTCGGCACGACGACGGCGGGGCAACGCAGGTGCTCCGCGTCAGTCGTTGGCGTGCAGGGCATCGTTGAGCGCGATGCCGTGCCCCTTGCGGGTGCGGGCCTCGACGACGCCGGTGGTGGAGTTGCGGATGAACAGCACCCCGTCGCGGCCGGACAGCTCCTTGGCCTTGACGACCGAGCCGTCCTCCAGCGTGACCTTGGTGCCGGCCGTGACGTAGAGCCCGGCCTCGACCACGCAGTCGTCGCCGAGCGCGATGCCGACGCCCGCCTGCGCGCCGACGAGGCAGCGCCGGCCGATCGACACCCGCTCGGTGCCGCCCCCGGACAGCGTGCCCATGATCGAGGCGCCGCCGCCGATGTCGGAGCCGTCGCCCACGACGACCCCCTGCACGATGCGCCCCTCGACCATCGAGGTGCCGAGGGTGCCGGCGTTGAAGTTGCAGAAGCCCTCGTGCATCACCGTGGTGCCGGCGGCCAGGTGGGCCCCGAGGCGCACCCGGTCGGCGTCGGCGATGCGCACCCCGCTCGGCACGACGTAGTCGGTCATCCGCGGGAACTTGTCGACGCCGAAGACCTGCACCGGTCCTCGGCGCGCAGCCGCAGCCGGGTCTGCTCGAACCCCTCGACCGCGCACGGGCCGACGTTGGTCCAGACCACGTTGCTCAGCACGCCGAACAGCCCGTCGAGGTTGATCGTGTTGGGCTCGACCAGGCGGTGCGACAGCAGGTGCAGCCGCAGGTAGGCGTCGGGCACGTCGGCCGGCGCGGCGTCGAGGTCGATGACCGTGGTGACGACGGACGTACGCACTCCCCGGGCGGGGTAGGCCTGGGCCAGCTTCTCCAGCTCGGCCGGCGCGGCCGCGCCGTCGGGCACCTCCCCGAGGGCGGGCGTCGGGAACCAGGTGTCGAGGAGCTGGCCGGCGTCGGTCTCGGTGGTGAGGCCGTGGCCCCAGGCGGTGCGCTGATCCGTCATGGCGCCCAGGGTAGGGCGCGCGCCGGCGACGCCCCGGGGTGGTTCGCGAGGTGAGCCACCGCCGTGCGCGAGGATGGCCGCATGCCGACCCCGCACCTCGACCTGAGCGCCGACGTGGTCACGCTGACCGCGGCGGTGTGCGACATCCCCTCGGTCAGCCGCGACGAGCAGGCGCTCGCCGACGCCGTCGAGACCGCGCTGCGCGCCGTGCCGCACCTGGAGGTGCTGCGCGACGGCAACGCGGTCGTGGCGCGCACCGACCTCGGCCGCGACGAGCGGGTGCTGCTCGCCGGCCACCTCGACACGGTGCCGCTCACCGACCCGCCCAACCTGCCCGTGCGCCGGGTGGACGGGCTGCTCTACGGCCGCGGCACCACCGACATGAAGGGCGGGGTCGCCGTGCAGCTGGCCCTCGCGGCGACGCTCGCCGAGCCCAACCGCGACGTGACCTACGTCTTCTACGACTGCGAGGAGATCGAGGACGAGTCCAACGGCCTCGGACGCCTGGCGCGCACCCACCCCGACTGGCTCGCGGCCGACTTCGCGGTGCTGCTCGAGCCGACCGACGGCGGGGTCGAGGGCGGCTGCAAGGGCACCCTGCGGGTCGACGTCACCACCAAGGGCATCGCCGCGCACTCGGCCCGGCCGTGGAACGGGCACAACGCGATCCACGACGCGGGCGAGATCCTGACCCGGCTGTCGGCGTACGAGCCCGAGACCGTCACCGTCGACGGGCTGGACTACCACGAGGCGCTCAACGCCGTCGGCATCAGCGGCGGGATCGCGGGCAACGTGATCCCCGACGTGTGCCGGGTGTCGGTGAACTACCGCTTCGCGCCGACCAAGAACGCCGAGGAGGCGCTGGCCCACGTGCGCGGCGTCTTCAGCGGCTTCGACGTCACCCTCGGCGACAGCGCCGACGGGGCGCTGCCCGGGCTCGACCGGCCCGCCGCGCAGGCCTTCGTCGCGGCGCTCGGGCTGCCGGTCACCGCCAAGCAGGGCTGGACCGACGTCGCCCGGTTCAGCGCCCTCGAGGTGCCCGCGGTCAACTTCGGCCCGGGCGACCCCAACCTCGCCCACACCGACGACGAGCGCTGCCCCGAGCAGCAGATCACCGATGCCGAGGCCGCGCTGCGGCGCTGGCTGGAAGGAGCCGGAGCGTGACCGACCAGACCCGACCCACCGGGGGCGAGGACTACTTCAAGGGCGCGACGATGCTGCGCGGCCGCAACGTCCCCCAGACGACGACCGACCAGCGGCTGCTCGACCGCTCCGACTCGGCCGAGTGGGTGCACACCGACCCGTGGCGGGTGCTGCGCATCCAGAGCGAGTTCGTCGAGGGCTTCGGCGCGCTCGCCGAGCTGGGCCCCGCGATCAGCGTGTTCGGCTCGGCCCGCACCAAGCCGGGCAGCGCCCACTACGAGCTCGCCACCGAGGTCGGCCGGCTGCTCGTCGAGGCCGGCTACGCCGTCATCACCGGCGGCGGCCCCGGCACCATGGAGGCCGCCAACAAGGGCGCCAGCGAGGCCGGGGAGTCAGCGTCGGGCTCGGCATCGAGCTGCCCTTCGAGACCGGGCTGAACCCCTACGTCAACCTCGGCATCAACTTCCGATACTTCTTCGCGCGCAAGACGATGTTCGTGAAGTACGCCGAGGGATTCGTCGTGCTGCCAGGCGGATTCGGCACTCTCGACGAGCTGTTCGAGGCCGTCACCCTGGTGCAGACCCGCAAGGTCACCCAGTTCCCGCTGGTGCTGCTCGGCAGCGACTTCTGGGCGCCGATGCTCGACTGGGTGCGCGGCACGCTGCTCGCCGAGGGCATGATCGGCGAGCGCGACCTCGACATGCTGCAGGTGCTCGACGACCCGGCCGAGGCCGTCCGCGCCGTCGTCGGTGACCAGCCCGTCCAGGGCACCGGCCGCGAACCTGACTGAGTCTTTCTGGCTCAGCTCCTCCTCCGGCAGACGTTTGCTGCGCTGCGCGTCTGCCGGCATCGTCGCCGAGCCGCGCCGACCCTTACGAGCCCGGCTCGCCGCCGACGTACGACCGTGGCGGCGCGTCGCGCGGGCGGGTGGCTTATCGTCGGGGCGTGATCGCCCTCCTGCTCGCGCTGCTCGTGGTGGTCGTCGGCCTCGCGGTGGCCATCGCCATCGGACGCATCCCCGTGACCGGGATGGACGACGCCCCGAGCACCAGTCCGTTCGACCCGCTGCCCGAGGGCCAGGTCACCGACGATGACCTGCAGCGGCTCCGCTTCGACCAGACGCTGCGCGGCTACCGGATGAGCCAGGTCGACGCGACGCTGGACCGGCTGCGTGACGAGCTGCGCGACAAGGACCGCGAGATCGCGCGGCTGCGCGGCGACGTCGACACCTACGCCGAGCGCGACTACGCAGAGCGCGACGCCGACGCCTACTCCGAAGACACCTGAGCCCGTGGCGCCCGTCCGAGTCGTCCGCGAGGTCGAGGCCGACGTCCAGCGGCTGTGGCAGGTCGTCACCGACTGGCCGCGCCACGGTGACATCGTCCCGCTGACCGAGGTCGTCTCCGACGGCTCCCAGGTCGTCGGCATCACCGGCCTCGGGCCGCTGCGCTTCCGCGACCCGATGGCGCTGCGCGACATGGTGCCCCCGAGGGTGACCGGCCCGGCTCCGTCCGCCTCGAGAAGCAGGGTGCGGTGCTCGGCGGCTGGGCCGAGATCGAGGTCAGCGCGCTCGGCCCCGGCCGCAGCCGGCTGGTCTTCACCGAGGAGATCTGGCCGCGCCCCGACGCCGTCGGCAAGCGGCTCGGCGCCGTCGCGACCCCGCTCACCCGGCTGTTCGTCCGGCTGCTCGTCGACGGGCTCGTGCGCGGCGCGCAGGACCCGCCCCGATGACCCCTGAGGCACCGACCCCCGACGGGCTCGTCGCGGGGCCCGACGGCCGCCTGCGCTGCGCGTGGGCCGGCAGCGCCCCCGACTACCTCGACTACCACGACCACGAGTGGGGCCGCGAGGTCCGCGGCGAGACCCCGCTGTACGAGCGGCTCACCCTCGAGGCGTTCCAGTCCGGTCTGGCGTGGATCACCATCCTGCGCAAGCGTCCGGCCTTCCGCGCGGCGTTCGCCGGGTTCGACCCCGAGGTCGTCGCCCGGTTCGGTGACGACGACGTCACCCGGCTGATGGCCGACGCGGGCATCGTGCGCAACGCCCGCAAGGTGCAGGCCGCGATCACCAACGCGCGCGCCGTGCTGCGGCTGCGCGACCAGGGCGGCCTCGACGAGCTGTTCTGGTCGCACCGGCCGACGGACCACCGCCGGCCCCGCACGCCCGCGGACGTCCCGGCGAGCACGCCCGAGTCGGTGGCGCTCGCCACGGCGCTGAAGAAGTCCGGCTTCGCGCACGTCGGACCGACGACGATGTATGCGGCGATGCAGGCCTGCGGGGTGGTGGACGATCATCTCGAGGGATGCGTGAGCGGCCGGGAGGGCCGCGACGCCGCAGCAGCACAGGCAGCACCGGCCGGGGAGCAGGATGACGACCACGATGACCGAACCAGACGCATCGGCCGCACCGGCCAGCGAGCGGGGCCGCGCGGGCTCCCCGTGGCGCCGGCTCCTGGAGCAGCGCTTCCTGCCCCTGGTCGTCGCCGGCTACCTCGCGTGCCGGTTCTTCTCGTTCGTGGTGATCTCCCTCGTCGCCGGCCACCAGGACCCCGGTGGCATCCCGCGCGGGCCCGAGGACGGCGTACAGCCCGGTTATCTGGACATGACGCGCGTCTGGGACGGCGACTGGTACCGCCGGATCGTCGAGGAGGGCTACCCCGACGTGCTGCCGCGCGACGAGCAGGGCGAGCTGCAGCAGAACCAGTGGGCGTTCTACCCGCTGTTCCCGATGCTGGTGCGCGCGCTGATGACCGTCACCGGCGGGTCGTTCGGCCTGGTCGCCTCGAGCCTGGCGCTGGTGCTCGGCACCGCCGCGGCCGCGGTCATGGCGGTGCTGCTGCGCGACCGCGTCGGCCCGTTCGTCGCGCTGTGCGCGGTGCTCGTCTACGCCGCCTCGCCGCCGTCGCCCACGCTGCAGCTGGCGTACACCGAGTCGCTCGCGATGCTGCTGCTCACCGGCTTCCTGCTCGCGGTCTCGCGCGAGAAGTGGGGCGTCGCGATCGCCCTCGCGCTGCTCACCGGGCTCGCCCGCCCGATCGCCGTCCCGCTCGGTCTCGTCGCGCTCGTCGCGGTGATCTGGCGCTGGCGCGACCGCCACGACCGCCCGATCGGCCGGGGTGAGTACGCCGCGATGCTCGGCGCGCTCGTCGCGTGCGGCGTCAGCGGCCTGATGTGGGCGACGTACGCCGGCTGGCGCACCGGCATCCGCTCGGCCTACACCGACACGATGGCCACCTGGCGGGCCGAGGGCGAGATCCACCCGTTCACGCCGTGGTTCAAGAACGCCGGGTACGCCCTCGGCGACACCACCGGTCCGCTCCTGGTCGTCGTGCTCGTCGGGCTGGTCGTGCTCGCCTTCGCGGGCCCGTGGGCCGCCGGCCTCGGGCCGGTGCTGCGCACCTGGTCGCTCGGATACCTGCTCTACCTCGGTGCCGTGCTCGACCCGTGGACCAGCACCTACCGCTACCTGCTGTTCCTGTTCCCGCTCGCCGTCGTCGCGATCGGCGGCGGCTGGGCGCGCACCGACCCCCGCGCCCGCGAGTTCCGGTTCACCGGCCTGCGCACGGTGGTGCTGGTCGGCCTCGGCCTCGCCTGGCAGGTGTGGTGGATCTGGGAGCTGCTGCGCATCATCCCCCAGCAGATAACCCGATCTAGTTTCCTTGGCCTCGGCTCCTCCTCCGGCAGGGGCTTGCTGCGCTGCGCCCCTGCCGGCATCGTCGCCGAGGCGCGCGCTGGGTCACCGCCCGGTGCGCGTACCGAGGCGCACGGTTGCGCGGTGGACCGCTGAGGGGTGCGGCTGGGCGCACGGTCGGGCGGTGGACCGCCGAGACGGGTCAGCGCCCGTGGAAGGTCGGCTTCTCCTTGGCGAGGAAGGCCTCCACGGCGTCGCGGTGGTCCTGGGTCGCGCCGGTGCGGGCCATCAGCTCGCCCTCGTTCTCCAGCGACTCCGCCAGGTCGTGGCTGGCGGCGAAGCCGACGGCGCGCCGCACCGAGCCGTACGCGATCGTCGGGCCCGCCGCGAGCCGTCCCGCGAGCTCGGCGGTCGCCGCCGGCAGCTCCTCGGCCGGGACCACCCGGGTCGCGAGGCCGAGCCGGTCGGCCTCGTCGGCGCGGATCGTGCCGCCGAGCAGCAGCAGCTCCTTGGCCTTGGCCACGCCGACCAGCCGCGGCAGCGTCCACGACGACCCGGTGTCGCAGGACAGCGCGATGCCGGTGAAGGCCAGGTTGAAGCTCGCGGTGTCGGCCAGCAGCCGGAAGTCCGCGGCGAACGCCAGCGACGCGCCCGCGCCCGCGGCCACCCCGTTGAGCGCCGCGACCACCGGCTTGTCCATCGTCGCGAGCAGCGTGACGATCGGGTTGTAGTGCTCGCGCACGGTGACGCCCAGCTCGCCGGAACCGTCGCGCAGCCCGGCCACGTGCTCCTTCAGGTCCTGCCCGACGCAGAACGCCCGGCCGGTGCCGGTCAGCACCACCACCCGCGCCTCCGGGTCCTGCGCCACCGACCGCAGGGTCGCGAGCAGCGCGTCCTTGGTCGCGTTGTCGAGGCTGTTCATCGCCTCCGGGCGGTTCAGCCGCACGGTGGCCACCCCGCCCTCGAGCTCGAGCACGACGGGGCCCTGCGTGGACTCGCTCATGACACTCCTTGCTGGTCGAGGCAGGCGTCGACGTACGCCGACGCCCGGGGGAGCAGCGCGCTGCTCAGTCGGTCGAAGCAGGCAGCCGCACGGTCGCCGGCCCAGTCTGCGGGAAGCACCGCGTCGGGCAGCCCCGGGTCGCGGAAGAGGAACTTGCGCCACTCGTGCACGAGCTCGGTGCGCCGGGCGTACGCCGTGCGCTCGTCGAGCCCGTCGACGTCGGGCACGAGCGTGCCCGCCCACCGCACGAACCCGTCGTACGCCCTCGTCAGCTCGGCGAGGTCCCACAGCTCGGCCGCGAGCGCGCGTCCGTCGCCGTCGAGCTCGGCCGAGAACGCGTGCACCGGCACCTCGCCGACGGCGCTGTCGAGCTCGGGGGAGGGGCGCGGCGCGATCCAGGTGTCGGCCGACATCCGGGCGTAGCCGAGGTAGGTCAACGAGTCGGCGACCCGCGCCCGGTGGCTGCGGTCGGCGATCCGCTCGGCCAGCACGACCAGGTGCCAGCGGCCGTCCCAGCCGGGTGCGCTGCTGCGATAGATGCGCTCCCACGCGGCCGACAGGCGCCGCTCGGCCCGCGGGGTCATCGCGTAACCGCGGGTGCCGTCGTGCTCGTGCGCCTCGAGCCACCCCTCGCGGCTGAGCCGGGAGACGGCGGTGCGCACCGCCTCGGGCCGCACGTCGACGGCGCCGAGCAGCCGCACCACGGAGGCGATCGGCGCCCATCCACCCCGGCGGGCGAGGTGATCGCCGTACAGATCGAAGACGGCGGCCCGGGCGTGCATGAGCACAGTTTGCCGCAGCGGGCTCCTGTGAGATTTCCCCCAGGGCGCTCGGGCAGGGGATAATGCCTGCAGCAGCAGAGCGCTCGTGACGGCTGACCGAGGCAGGACGACCGCGTGACTTCGGCGCTCGGATGAGTCGCGCGACAGAAAGGGAGACCCATGGCGGCGATGAAGCCCAGGACCGGTGACGGCCCGCTCGAGGTGACCAAGGAGGGCCGCAGCATCCTGCTGCGCATGCCCCTGGAGGGCGGTGGCCGGTTGGTCGTCGAGATGAACGCCGAAGAGGCGAAGGCGCTCGAAGACGCCATCAAGGGCTGCATCGGCTGAGCCAGCCCCGTCGTCGACGGCCCCGATCCGCACGCCGGGTCGGGGCCGTCGTACGTCCGGCCCCAGCGGGCGGGGGAGGCGCCGCACCCGCACGGGCGGACGGGCGTACCTTCCCCTGACAGACCCGCGGGCATCGGGTTTCATGACGCCATGGCTCGATCACGACACCTCGCCGTTGTCCAGGCCGGCGGTCAGGGTTCGCGCATGGGAGTGCTCACCGAGGAGCGCGCCAAGCCCGCCCTGCCGTTCGCCGGCTCCTACCAGCTCATCGACTTCCCGCTGTCGAACCTGCACCACAGCGGGATCGACTGGGTGTGGCTGTGCCTGCAGTACCAGGCCGACACCCTGCACGACGTCGTCGCCAACGGGCGACCGTGGGACCTCGACAAGACCCGCGGCGGCCTGCGCCTGGTCTTCCCCCGCCAGACCAGCGGTGACGGGGACGACCTCGACGAGGGCTTCGCCACCGGCAACGCCGACCAGCTCTACCGCATCCGTGAGGCCCTGGCCGAGTCCGACGCCGACGTCGTGCTCGTGATGAGCGCCGACCACGTCTACGAGATGGACTACACCGACGCCATCCGCACCCACGAGGAGGCGGGCGCGGAGTGCACGGTGGTGACCACCACGACCTCGATCGAGGAGGCGGCCAGCCACGCCACCGTCGAGTCCGCCGCCGACGGCACGGTCACCCTGTTCGAGTACAAGCCGGAGAACCCCACGACCGGCACCATCGCCACCGAGGTGTTCGTCTACGACCGCGAGCTGCTGGTGCAGGGGCTCGAGGAGCTCGCCGACCAGCTGGCCGACGAGGCCGAGGAGGGCGACAGCGGTCTCGGCGACTTCGGCGAGCACCTGCTGCCCTGGTTCGTCGACCGCGGCAAGACCGTGGTGCACGCGCTCGAGGGCTACTGGATGGACGTCGGCCGGCCGGAGACGTACCTCCAGGCGCACCGCGACATGATCGAGGGCAAGGTCGACGCGTTCGACGCGGACTGGCCGATCCTCACCCAGCAGCCGCAGCGCGAGCCGGCCCGGTTCGACAAGGGCTCGGTGGTCGAGGACTCCTTCGTCAGCCCCGGCGCGGTCGTCGCCGGCACCGTCAAGCGCAGCGTGCTCGGCCCGGGCGTGCGGGTCGAGAAGGGCGCCACGGTCACCGACTCGGTGATCTTCAGCGACACCGTCGTGCGCGCCAAGGCGCAGGTGAGCTGGTCGATCGTCGACGAGGACGTGACCATCGGCAAGGGCGCGGTGGTCGGCGGGCGGCCGCGCAAGCGCCCGGTGCCCAGCGAGTCGATCACGATGATCGGCACCGGCGCCCGGGTGCGCGGCGGCGGCACCGTGAAGATGGGCGAGCAGGTCGCCCCGCGCGGGCGCCGCTGACACCGGGCGGCCGGGCCGGCCGCCGTCCTGCCTCAGCCGCGCAGGACGGCGGTCAGCAGCCCGTCGCCGACCGGCAGCAGCGTCGTGACCAGGCGCTCGTCGTCACGCAGCTGCTTGCCGAGGTCGCGCAGCACCACGGTGGTCTCGTCGCGCACCGCCGGGTCGCCGACCCGGTCGTGCCACAGCATGTTGTCCAGCACGAGCGTGCCGCCGGGGCGCAGCAGCCGCAGCGCCTGCTCGACGTAGGCGGGGTACTCCGGCTTGTGCCCGTCGACCAGCACGAGGTCGTACGCCCGGTCGGCCAGGCGCGGCAGCACGGCGAGCGCGCTGCCCACGATGGTGCGGGTGCGCTGCGGGGGATAGCCGGCGGAGGCGTACGCCTGCTTGGCCGCGCGCTGGTGCTCCGGCTCGATGTCGATGGTGGTGAGCACCCCGTCGCGGGGCATCCCGCGCAGCAGCCACAGACCCGAGGAGCCGGCGCCGCTGCCGATCTCGACGACCGCGCGCGCGGCCGTCGCCGCGGCCAGCACGCTGAGCGCCGCACCCACCGCGGGGGCCACCGGGGTCGCGCCGAGCTCGTCGCCCCGCCGCCGGGCCGCCTCGATGGCCTCGGGCTCGGTGGGGAACTCCTCGGCGTAGGCCCACGTTGTGGGTCGCATGGTGCTCATGGTCCCGACTGTAGTGGCGCGCCGCCGGCCGGCCGCAGCCGCGCGCGGTCGGACCCCGCATGCTGCGTGGCCAGCCGGTGCACAGCAGACGTCCAGGTTCACGCCCGAGAATGGGGACATCGGCGGTGCCGGGGCATCGCCGCAGAAAGGTGAACCGACCATGAGCACCGACTCGACGATCCTGCGCGGCCGTCCGCGCACCGAGGTGCCCGACGAGGCGCCCCCGGCTGGGAGCCGCCCAGCTGGGAAGAGATCGTCACCGAGCACTCCGCCCGCGTCTACCGCCTGGCCTACCGGCTGACCGGCAACGTGCACGACGCCGAGGACCTCACCCACGACGTGTTCGTGCGGGTGTTCCGCTCGCTGCACTCCTACCGGCCCGGCACGTTCGAGGGCTGGCTGCACCGGATCACCACCAACGTCTTCCTCGACAAGATGCGCCGCAAGCAGCGCATCCGCTTCGACGCGCTCGCCGACGACGCCGCCGCCCGGCTGCCCAGCCGCGAGGTCGGCCCCGAGCAGCAGCTCACCGACGCGCAGTTCGACGACGACGTGCAGCGCGCGCTCGACGCCCTGCCGCCCGACTTCCGCGCGGCCGTCGTGCTCTGCGACATCGAGGGGCTGTCGTACGACGAGATCGCCGCGACCCTCGGCATCAAGCTCGGCACCGTGCGCTCGCGCATCCACCGCGGCCGCGCCCAGCTGCGCGACGCGCTGGCCCACCGCGACCCGGCCGTGCGCGCCGCCGCGCGGGTCGAGACCCCGACCGCGCCGCTGTCCCCGGTGGTGGCCGGCACCTGATGACCTCGGCGCCCCGGATGCTGCGACGCGACCCTTCCGAGGGTCGCCATCTGGGTGACCTCGTGCACGACTACGTCACCGACGCCCTGCCGGGCGACCAGGCGCACCGCGCCGACCAGCACCTGCTCGTGTGCGGCATGTGCCGGGCCGCCGTCGACCAGGAGCGCCGGCTCATCGCGAGCCTGCAGGCGTTCCCCGCCCCGGGGCGGCACCAGGACCTCGTGAGCGGCCTGCTCGGCCTGGCCCAGGAGCTGCCGGCCCCGCCCCCGCCGCCGGCGCGCCCCACCGGCCGGCCCTGCCCGAGCATCGTCTCCACCGGGGCGCCCGCGCAGTACCAGTCGGCCCGCCACTCCCTGGCCGCGGCGCTGGTCGCCGTGGTCGGCTGCGCCGGAGCCGCAGCCGTCGTGGCCACCGTCCCGGCGCGCACCGCCCAGCCGGGCCGGGCCCCCGCGACCCCGATCACCTCGGTCCAGCTGCGCGGGCTGCCCACGACCGGCAGCGGCGTCGGACCGGTCGCCGCGAACCGCGCCGAGGAGGACGCCCGGGCGGCCACCGGTGGCGCCACCGTGCGCCTGCAGACCGGTGCCGTCATCCGGGTTCCGTGACGCCCCGCCCCCTGCGGCACAATCCCAGTCATGACCGACGACCGATCCGGCAGCACGCCTGCCTCCGGCCGGCGCCCTGACGGCACTGCGCCGGACACCCCCGCCGGGTCGGCCGACCCCACCCCGCCCCCGTCAAGCACGCCGCCGCCGACCACGCAGCCGATCGACCTCGACAGCACCGGTGCCATCGGCCGCGCCCCGGCGCCCGCCCAGCAGCCGGACGGGTCCGCACCCCAGGCGCCCCGCTGGTCGACCCGGCCCAGCCAGGGAGCCGCGCCGCTGCCCGGCGCTCGCCGACCGGGCGGACCAGGCGGTCCCGGCGACGGGCGTACGTCCGCCGCGCCTGGCCCGGTCCCGCCCGGTGCCACCGGCGCAGCTGCGGCACCGGCCTCCTCGGGAGTCCCGGCCACCGCCGCGACCCCCGTCTCGGCGGCCGCGCCACCCGCTGCACCGCCGCGTCGGGGCCGGGGCGGCCTGGTCGCGGGAGCCGTCGCCCTCGCGCTGCTCGCCGGCGGCGCGGGCGGCCTCGCGGGCGCCGCGCTGAGCGACCGGCAGCAGGAGAGCGCCGCGCAGTCCGGCCAGGTCACCGACCCTGACGTGTCCCAGGTGGCGCAGTCGGTGCTGCCCGGCGTCGTGACGCTGCGGGTGGGGGAGAGCGCGAGCTCCGGCGGCGTCGGCGGCAGTGAACGCTCCGGCACCGGGTCGGGCTTCGTGATCCGTCAGGACGGCTACATCCTCACCAACAACCACGTCGCGACGGCGGCCGGCGAGAACGGCAAGATCACCGTGGTCTTCGCCGACGGGGAGCAGGTGCCCGCGACCCTGGTCGGGCGCGACGCCTCCTACGACCTGGCCGTCGTCAAGGTCGACAAGACCGGCCTGCCGACGCTGCTGTTCGGCAGCTCCGACCGGGTCAAGGTCGGCAACCCGGTGATCGCGGTCGGCGCGCCGCTGGGGCTCGACAGCACCGTCACCACCGGCATCGTGTCCGCGCTGAACCGGCCGGTCGTGGCCGGGCAGAGCCAGGACCAGCGGTCGTACATCAACGCGGTGCAGACCGACGCCGCGATCAACCCCGGCAACTCCGGCGGCCCGCTGGTCGACGAGCGCGGTCAGGTCGTCGGGATCAACACCGCCATCGCGCGGGTGCCCGGCTCCAGCTCGGGCAGCGGCGGCAACATCGGCCTCGGCTTCGCCATCCCCGCCGACACCGCCAAGCGCACCGCCGACCAGCTCATCAAGTCGGGCAAGGCCGAGCACCCCGCGATCGGGGCGCTGCTCGACCAGAGCTACACCGGCGAGGGGGCGCGGATCACCGGCTCCGGGTCGACCCCGGCCGTCACCCCCGGCGGGCCCGCCGACAAGGCCGGGCTCAAGGACGGGGACGTCGTGCTGAGCATCGACGGGCGCAAGGTCACCAGCGCCGACATGCTCATCGTCACGATCCGGTCCAAGGCCGTCGGGGACCGGGTGCGGCTGTTGGTACGGTCCGGGGGCAGCGAACGCACGGTCGAGATGGTGCTCACCGCGGGCGCGAGCTGAGCAGGCACCCAGTGACCACGACCAGACGCGCGAGGAGGGGCTGAGCAGGTGGAGCTGTTCGGGATCAACACGACCGAGTTCCTGATCGTGCTCGTCCTCGCCATGCTGGTCATCGGGCCCGACAAGTTGCCCGAGTACGTCCAGAAGCTGCGCGAGGGCATCACCAAGGCCCGCGAGATGGCCGACGGAGCGCGCTCGCAGCTGAAGGACCAGATGGGTCCGGAGTTCGAGGACATCAACTGGCGGCAGTACGACCCGCGGCAGTACGACCCCCGCGCCATCGTGCGTCAGGCGCTGTTCGACGAGCCCCGGCCCGAGGACCCCGCAGCGGCGCAGACGATGCCGGACCGCACCCCCGACCACGTGCCCGAGACCCCCGCGCAGCCGGACTACCTGACCCGGTTCGACCCCGACCGCGCCACCCCCTGGGACATCGACGCGACCTAGGGAGCCGTTGGTCTCCCGGAGCGCCCTGGGGCCCGCGCGGCGAACCGGTCGTTGCCGACTCGCTGTTCCGCGGTCCCCGCCAGCGCGCCTTTACTCTGGGGCGGCTCGTGCGCCAGCCGGCGGGGTCTCCTGGCGCACTACCTGCCCCAGAGTAAAGCCGCTGACGCGGCACCCCGGGGGCGAGGCCGCTGCCCAGGGGCTCAGCGCCCGGCGGGCGTGAGGCCGAGGGAGCGGCCGGCGAGGCCGCGGGAGCGGGAGCTCAGCGAGCGGGCGATGCCGCGCAGGGCCGTGCCGGCGGCGCTGTCGGGGTCGGTGAGCACGACCGGGGTGCCGTTGTCGCCGCCCTCGCGCAGGCGGGTGTCGAGCGGCACCTGGCCGAGCAGCGGCACCTGCGCGCCGACGCTGCGGGTGAGCGACTCGGCGACGGTGCGGCCGCCGCCGCTGCCGAACAGCTCCTGACGGGAGCCGTCGGGCAGCTCCAGCCACGACATGTTCTCCACGACGCCGACGATCCGCTGCTTGGTCTGCAGCGCGATCGCGCCGGCCCGCTCCGCCACCTCGGCGGCAGCCTGCTGCGGGGTGGTGACGACCAGGATCTCGGCGCCCGGGATGAGCTGGGCGACGGAGATCGCGATGTCACCCGTGCCGGGCGGCAGGTCGAGCAGCAGCACGTCCAGGTCGCCCCAGAAGACGTCGGCGAGGAACTGCTGCAGCGCGCGGTGCAGCATCGGGCCGCGCCAGACGACCGGCTGGTTGCCGGGCACGAACATGCCGATCGAGATGACCTTCACCTCGTGGCTGATCGGCGGCAGGATCATGTCGTCGACCTGCGTCGGGCGGTGCTCGACGCCGAGCATGCGGGGCACCGAGAAGCCGTAGATGTCGGCGTCGACCACGCCGACCTTGAGGCCCTCCTGGGCCAGGGCGGCCGCGAGGTTGACCGTGACCGACGACTTGCCGACGCCGCCCTTGCCGGAGGCGACGGCGTAGACCCGGGTCAGCGACCCGGGCTTGGCGAAGGGCACCTCGCGCTCGGCCTGGCCGCCGCGCAGCTGCTCCTTGAGGGAGGCGCGCTGGTCGTCGCTCATGACCCCGAGCTGTACGTCGACGCCGGTGACGCCCTCGACGCCCGAGACGGCGGTGGTGACCCGTTCGGTCAGGGTCGCCTTGAGCGGGCAGCCGGCGATGGTGAGCAGCACGGTGACCCGCACCTGCCCGGCGTCGCTGATCTGCACGTCGTCGACCATGCCGAGCTCGGTGATGGGGCGACGGATCTCGGGGTCGTCGACGGTCGCGAGCGCGGCCTGAACGGCGTCCTGGGTGGGGATGGCGGACATATCACCATCGTAGGTCGAGCCCGGTGCGGCTCGACCAGCGGTCAGCCCTGGCGCGACTGCTGCGCGTCGGCGGCCTTGTCCGGCTCCTGCGGACGCAGCGTCCCGCGCTCCTCCAGCTCCTCCAGCAGCGAGCGCAGCTCGGAGCGCACGAAGTCGCGGGTCGCGGTGTCGCGCAGCGCCAGGCGAAGCGACGCCACCTCGCGGGTGAGGAACTCGGTGTCGGCGAGGGCCCGCTCGTCGCGGGCCCGGTCCTGCTCGAGCCCTACCCGGTCGCGGTCGTCCTGCCGGTTCTGCGCGAGCAGGATCAGCGGGGCGGCGTAGGACGCCTGCAGCGACAGCAGCAGGGTGAGCAGGGTGTAGTTCAGCGCTCGCGGGTCGAACTGCGCCGACTCGGGCATGAACGTGTTCCAGCCGAGCCACAGGACCACGAAGATGGTCATCCCCATGAGGAACGTGGCGGTCCCCATGAACCGGGCGAACCGCTCGCTCCACACGCCGAAGCGCTCGTTGTCCCAGGGCACCCGGGGCAGCAGACGGCCGCGCCGCTCCAGCGGTTGGTCGAGCCGCTGCTGCGGACGCTCGCGCCGGGCCAGTCGCTTGGCGCGCTGCCCCTCGCGCGTCTCGCGGTCGCGGCCGCGCTCGTCGGACGTGCCGCGCTCAGCCACGGCGACCTCCGATCGTGGTGGGGCGCGGCTGCTCGCCGCTGTGCAGCTCGTGACGGCGCTCGCGCCAGTCGTCGGGCAGCACGTGGTCGAGCACGTCGTCGACCGTGACGACACCGACGAGGCGGCCGGCGTCGTCGCACACGGGCATGGCGACCAGGTTGTAGGTCGCGAACGTGCGGGTCACCGCGGCCAGCGGCAGCGAGGGGTCGATGGGCTCCACCGAGCTGTCGACGACCTGGCCGACCGCGCTGTGCGGCGGCTCGCGCAGCAGCCGCTGCGTGTGCACCATCCCGATGTAGCGGCCGGTCGGCGTCTCGTGCGGCGGCCGGGTGACGAACACCGCCGACGCCAGCGCCGGCGCGAGCTCCTCGCGGCGCACCATCGCCAGCGCCTCGGCGATGGTGGCGTCGGGGCCGAGCAGCACCGGCTCGGTGGTCATCAGACCACCGGCGGTGTTCTCGTCGTACGTCAGCAGGCGCCGCAGGTCGGCCGCGTCGTCGGGCTCCATCCGCTGCAGCAGCGCCTCGGCCTGCTCGGGCGGCAGGTCGGCGAGCAGGTCGGCGGCGTCGTCGGGCTCCATGGCCTCGAGCACGTCGGCGGCGCGGTCGGTCGCGAGGCCGGCGATGATCTCGACCTGGTCGTCCTCGGGCAGCTCCTCGAGCACGTCGGCGAGCTTGTTGTCGTCGAGCGCCGCCGCGACCTCGGCGCGACGCTCCGGCTCCAGGTCGTGGATGACCTCGGCCAGGTCGGCGACGCGCAGGTCGTCGTAGGTCTCCAGCAGCCGCTCGGCGCTCTGCGCCTTCGAGCGCTCCTGCAGCCCGCTGACCTCGTCGACCGGCACCAGCGCCGTGGCGCCGGAGCGGCGTCGGGTCAGCCGGGACAGCGCCTGGCTCGCCGACGAGGAGGCGCTGGGGCGCCGGACGAACACCTTGACGAGCATCCAGTCGCGCCGGGCGTTCTGCTCGAACGCGACGTCCTCGACGATCGCGTCGTAGTCGCCCTCGGGGCTGGCGACCCGAACGGTGCGGTCGAGCAGGTTGGCGACCACCTGCTTCTCGCCGGTGCGCGCCTCGAAGCGGCG
This sequence comes from Barrientosiimonas endolithica, assembly GCF_030296655.1. Lineage (NCBI taxonomy): Bacteria > Bacillati > Actinomycetota > Actinomycetes > Micrococcales > Dermacoccaceae > Barrientosiimonas > Barrientosiimonas endolithica. Next base: position 721,239 of record NZ_AP027735.1, read on the forward strand.
CATGTTGACCAGGCCGGTGGTGATCACCGCGCCCGCGTCGATCGCGGTGACGCGGGTCATCGGCACGAACACCCGCCGGCGACCGTGCACCTCGATGACCAGCCCGATGGCGCGCACGCGCTGCGGGCTGCTGAAGGTGACGACGACGTCGCGGACGCGGCCCACCTGGTCACCGACGGGGTCGAAGACCGGCAGACCCGCCAGCCTGGAGACGAAGACCCGGGTGCTCATCGGGCTCAGGTTAGCGAGCGCCCTCGGGGTGGGGCGTGCCCGCCCGTGGTGTCGGCGACGGTCACGTCGGCACGCTCCAGGTCGGGTGCCAGGGCCAGCACGGTCACCCCGGTGTCGGCCCACCGCTGGGGCAGCTCGGCGGGCAGTATGTCGGCGTTGAGCCGCTCGGCGGCCAGCGCCGCGGCCGCCTCGGGCCACGCCCGATCGTCGACGGGCAGCACGCGCACGGCGCACGGCAGCACGGCGAGTCGAGCGCGAGAATCCTTGCCGCGCAGCACGATCGACGCTTCGTCGCCGAGGAACGGCAGCGGCTGCTCGCCCGGTCCGGTCACGAGCAGGACCTGCTCGTCGTGGTAGGCGAACCACGCGGCGACGGCCTCGTCCGGGGTGACGCCGACCCACAGCACGCTGCTCTTGCTGAGCGCCTCGTGGACGAGTCGGCCGACCGGCGGGGGCGTCTCGTCGGCGGGGGACTTCGGGCTGGGGGGCGTCGTCACGCGACCAACTCTAGGCAGTGCGCCGAGGGGTGATGGAGATCACGTCGTTCGATTGGAAACTTTTCGACGTCGAAACTATTGTACGTAGTGCAAGGTCACCGACGAGGTCAGGCGAAGGAGGGGGACCGTGAACACGACCATGTACACCCGCGGCGGGCAGGCCATCGTCCGCGCCGCGGACGTCTACCGCACCGAGCGGATGCGCAACCGCGCCCGGCGCGTGCTGTGGCTCAGCCGGTGAGCTGACCACCACGAGACAAGCCCTCTGCCTTCTCGGCAGGGGGCTTCTTCGTGCTTCCCCGAGAGACCTCTCTCGGGAACTGGTGCAACCGGGCACGACTGGCGTACGTCTTGTCCGTAGATGGGTCAGGGGGCTCATCGCGCCGTCCCAGCGGCGAGACACGTGAAGGAACGGACAAATGAACAGCAACACTGTGATCGACCGGCGCATCGCGCTGCAGGGGGCGGCCGCCGCAGGGGCCCTGGGGGTCATCGGGCTGGCGAACGCCGGAGGGGCGAGCGCCGCGTCAGGGGAGCGCCGCGGCCGCGCCGGCGCCCAGCATCCTGCCCGCCGCGACCTACCCGGTGCTGCGGGTGGGCTCGACCGGGACGGCCGTGCGCGACCTGCAGAGCAAGCTCTCCGGGGCGGGCTTCTGGCTCGGCTCCGTCGACGGCTCGTTCGGGAGCCTGACCCAGCAGGCCGTGTACGCCATCCAGAAGTACCACCGGCTCAGCCGCGACGGCGTGTGCGGGCCCATCACCTGGGGCAAGGTCAACCTGCGGCGACGCCCGGTCGCGCGCAGCACGTCCTACTCCCACATCGAGATCGAGAAGAGCCGCCAGCTGTGCTACGTCGTGAGCGGCGGCCGGGTGCAGTTCTGCTTCAACACCAGCACCGGCTCCAACAAGCCGTTCTACGCCTGGGGCAAGTGGTACAACGGCCAGACGCCGAGCGGCACGTTCAAGTGCTACCGCTACGTGCCGGGCTGGTACAACAACGCCCTCGGCGCGCTGTACCGCCCGGTCTTCTTCAACGGCGGCATCGCGCTGCACGGCTCGACGAGCATCCCGCCCTACCCCGCCTCGCACGGCTGCTGCCGGCTGTCGACCCGGGCGCAGGACCTCATCCTGGGCCGCGGCGACCTCGGCATCGGCCGCACGGTGGTCGTCTACTGAGCCCGATGTTCACCGGGGAGTGGCCCGCCGCACCCGCGGTGGGCCACACTCTCTGGATGAGCACACCAGGCATGACGCCGCGCGCCGGCCAGCAGCTGCTGACCCTCCAGTACCCCATGTCGCTCGGGGTCTTCGACGACTACGCCGGAGCCCAGCGAGCCGTCGACCACCTGTCCGACAAGGACTTCCCGGTCGAGAACTGCATGATCGTGGGCACTGAGCTCAAGCAGGTCGAGCGAGTCACCGGGCGCCTCACCTGGGGGCGCATCCTGCTCGGCGGCGCCCTCAGCGGTGTCTGGCTGGGTGCGTTCGTCGGCCTGATCTTCTCGCTGTTCGGCACGAGCGAGAGCGTGCTGTCGATCCTCGCGTCGACGATGCTGTTCGGTCTGCTCTTCGGTGTCGCCTGGGCCGCCGCCGGCTATGCCGTCACCCGCGGCCGCCGCGACTTCACCTCGGTCACCCAGGTCGTGGCGACCAAGTACGAGGTGCTCGTCGAGCACAGGTTCGCCGAGCGGGCCCGCGAGCTGCTCGCGCAGATCGACGGCGGCCCGTCGCTGACCGGCTGAACCGGGTCAGGGCCGGCCGATCACGACCGGCCGGCCCAGGACCGAGCGGTCAGGACCGGTCGCCCGACCAGATGCCGGCGATCCACGCCTCGACGTCGTCGGCGGCCCGCGGCATGAAGCCCGACAGGTTGTCGCAGCCGTCCTCGGTGACCAGGACGTCGTCCTCGATGCGCACCCCGATGCCGCGCAGCTCCTGCGGCACCAGCAGGTCGTCGGCCTTGAAGTACAGCCCCGGCTCGACGGTGAGGATCATCCCCGGCAGCAGCTCGGCGTCCTTGTAGTCCTCGGCCCGGGCGAGCGCGCAGTCGTGCACGTCCAGCCCCAGGTGGTGGCTGGTGCCGTGCACCATCCAGCGGCGGTGGTACTGCCCGGTCTCGCTGTCGAGGGTCTGCTCGACGTCGATGCCGTCGGGCAGCAGGCCCCAGTCGTACAGGTGCTCGGCGATGACCCGGATCGCGGCGGCGTGCACGTCGGAGAACTTGTTGCCCGGCCGCACCGCGGCGATCCCGGCCTCCTGCGCGGCGAAGACCGCGTCGTAGACCTTGCGCTGCGCCGGCGAGAAGCGCCCGCTGACCGGGAGGGTGCGGGTGATGTCGGCGGTGTAGAGCGAGTCGACCTCGACGCCCGCGTCGAGCAGCAGCAGGTCGCCCTCCTTGACGTCGCCGGTGTTCTTGATCCAGTGCAGGGTGTTGGCGTGGTCGCCCGAGGCCGCGATGGAGTCGTAGCCCACGCCGTTGCCCTCGTGGCGGGCGTACAGCCCGAAGACGCCCTCGACCCAGCGCTCGCCGCGGCCGCGGCGGACGGCCTCGGGCAGGTCGGCGACGACTGCCTCGAAGCCGTGCGCGGTGGCCTCGACCGCGCGGCGCATCTCGCCGATCTCGTGCTCGTCCTTGACCATCCGCATGGTCGACAGCTGACGGGCGAACTCGGCGTCGAGCTCGCGCTGCTTCTCGGTGCGCTCGTCGGTCTGCCCCTGCGCGCTGCGCGCCCGCTCGACCAGGGCGCGCACGTCGACGTCGGCGTCGGCGACCACGCGCAGGTCGATGCTGCCGGCGTCCTTGGCCACCGCGTCGGGCAGCTCGTCCACGTGCCGGGCGGTGAGACCCAGCTCGGCCTCGACGTCTGCGAGGGTCGGGCGCGCGCCGACCCAGAACTCGCCGTAGCGGCTGTCGCCGAAGAACTCCTCGGTGTCGCGGCCCGCGAGCGGGCGGAAGAACAGGACCGCCTCGTGCCCGGCGGGCTCGCCGTCGTCGCCGGTGAGCGGCTCGAGCACCAGCACCGCGTCGGGCTCGCGGTCGCCGCCGAGCCCGGTGAGGTAGGCGAAGGCGGTGTGCGGGCGGAAGACGTAGTCGGTGTCGTTGCTGCGCACCTTGAGCCCGCCGGCGGGGATCACCAGCCGCTCACCGGGGAAGGCGGCCGACACCTCGGCCCGGCGCCGGGCGGTCGCGTCGGCGGCAGCGATGCGCTCGGGCGGCGTCTGGTCGCGCTCGGCCCAGCCCTGCGCGACGAAGTCGCGGAACTGCGCGGTGTGCGGCTTGCTGCGGTGCTCGGCCTGGTGCTGCTTCTCGCTCACGGGTTCATCGTTGCACGGACGACATTTCGATGTTGAACAAGACCCGGTCTGCCGTGCACAGTTGACCGGTGCCCGCTTCTGTTCCCCACGCTCGTCGTACGCCGACCCCCGGCGAGCTGCGCGACCGCGCCGGTCGCGTGCTCCGCGCCACCAAGCCGCCCACCCTGGCGATCGGGGTGCGCGGCGACGAGCACGGTCCCGAGGACCAGCGCGCCCGCGAGGTCATCGACCTGGTGCTGCGCCTCGGCGAGACCCTGCTCGCCACCGGTTCGTCGGCGTCCGACGTCACCAGCACGATCCTGCGCCTGACGAGGGCGTACACCGTGCGCTCGGTCAACGTCGACGTCACCTACACCTCGCTGACCGTCTCCTACCACCGCGGGCCCTACCGCGACCCGGTGACCGTGATGCGCGTGGTGCCCACGATGGCCGCCGACTACACCAGGCTGGAGGGGCTGCAGGCGCTGGTGCGCGACATCGTCGAGGAGGGCCTCGACCTGCCCGACGCGCGGGAGCGGCTCGACGAGATCGTCGCCGCCCACCACCCCTACCGCCGCTCGGTGGTCACCCTGTCGATGGCGCTGCTGGGTGGCGCCGTGGCGGCGCTCCTCGGCGGCGGGATCGTGCTGATCCTGCTGGCGGCCGGCACCGCGGCGCTCGTCGACCGGCTGCAGCGGAGCCTGTCGCTGCACGGGCTCCCGGCGTTCTTCTCCCAGGCGGTCGGCGCGGCCGTGCCCACCGTCGTCGCGCTGCTGCTGTGGGCGGTCGCCGCGCGGTCCGACTACGACATCCCCGTCTCGCTCACACCCTCGATCATCGTGGCCACGGGGGTGGTCGTGCTGCTGGCCGGCCTGTCCGTGGTCAGCTCGGCGCAGGACACCATCGACGGCTACTACGTCACCGCCGGCGGGCGCGCCTTCGAGGTGCTGATCCTGTCCTCCGGCATCGCCGTCGGGGTGCTCGCCACCCTGGCGATCGGCCAGCGGCTCGGGGTGCCGCTGCACGTCAACCCCAACATCGGGTTCGCCGGCAACCTGCTCGTCGAGACGGTCGCGGCCGGAGTGGTGGCCGCCGCGTACGCCGTCGCGTCCTACACCGGCATGCGCGGCATCGCCTTCTCCACGGCGATCGGCGCGTTCGGCTGGGTGCTGTTCCGGCTCGGCATGCAGCTGTTCGACATGTCGCCGATCACCTCGACCGCGGTCGCGGCCTGCGCGGTGGGGGCGCTCGCGCAGACCATCGCCAGCCCGTTCCGGGTGCCGGCGCTGGCGCTGAGCACCGCGGGCATCGTGCCGCTGCTGCCCGGTCTCGCGGTCTTCCGCGGCATCCTCGACCTGGTCGACCCCGGTGGTGCCGCCGACGCGGGTACGACCACGCTGGTCACCGCTGCCGCGACCGGGATGGCCATCGCCGCCGGCGTCTCGCTGGGGTCGCTGCCGATCCGCCGGCTGCGCGCCGACCGGGTGCAGCGCCGGCTCCTGCGCCGCGCCGCCGCCGACCCGCGCGAGTAGCCCGCGACACAAGCTGGTCGAGTAGCCGCGCGAGGGACGAGCGCGGCGTATCGAGACTCGCGCGGCGTACGAGACCCGCCGCGGACGTACGACCGGCTCGGCTCAGTCCGTCGAGGTGCTTGGGGTGCTGCTCGGAGCGGGGGAGTCGCTGGAGGTCGACGAGCTCGTGCTGTCGCCGTCCTCCCCGTCCTTGTCGCTGTCCGAGGACGTTGCGTCGGACGACGTTGCCTCGGACGACGTCGGGCTCGTGCTGCCGGGCGTGCTGCTGGGGGCGGGCGGCGCTCCCCACGACCAGGAGTTGAGGATGCCGTTCTGCACCCCGCCGGTCGGGCCGGCGTTGCTCGACGCCGAGGTCATCGTGGTGATGAAGACGCTGCCGTTCTGCACCAGGTAGTACTGCGTCTGGGTGACCGGGATCTCCTCGGTCGTGCGGGTCATCCGGTATCCCGCGGCCGGCACGCCCCCGATGGTCCGGTCCGCGAGGCGCGTGACGGTGGCGCCCTTCTGCCGCTGGGCGATCATCCCCTGCTCGACCAGCTCGCCGAGCGGCGGCGGCTCCTTGAGCGAGGTGCGCACGACGCTGAACGAGGGATAGATCTTGCCCGCCTGGTCGGGGGAGCGCAGGAACAGCACGGTGCTCGGCTGCTTCCCGGTGTCGTCGGCCCATCCCTCGGGAGCGGCCACCCCGAACGACTTGTCCTTGGCGGCGACGGCCCCCTCGGCGGCGTCGGTCTGCAGGTTGGTCGGGCCGGGCACCTCGAGGGTGGTCGGCAGCGACGGCGCGTCGCTCGGCACCTGCGACTCGTCGACCGACACCGCGCACGAGGTGAGCACGGCGGCCACCGGGAGAGGCAGGAGCAGACGAAGCAGACGCGGGCCGATCACGCTTCCCGAGGCTACGTCAGGCCGACGGGTCTGCCTCGGCGGCACGCGGACGCCCCGCGCCGTTCGGCGGCGCGCACGGGAAAGGCCCCGGATCCGCGGGGGATCCGGGGCCTCTCGTCGGCCGTACGTCGTCGCCGGCTCAGACCGGACGAGCGGACTTGGCGTTGTAGTACTGCGTCGACTCCGGCTTGTAGAGCAAGATGATGGCGCCCAGTCCGACGAGCCAGGTGAGCACGAGGATCAGAAGGATCGGGGCCGTCGCTACGCCCGCCATGAGGTTGAACAGCAGACTCAGCGTGGAGATCACGAACAGAACCGTCGCAACGATGCGTGCCCACTTCTTGCCGTCACCGTTGAACTTAGCCATGAGCAGCCAGAGCACGACGCCGATCACCGCGCCGACGATGGCCTGGGTGTTGAAGCTGCTGAACGCGCTGTCCAGCTCGGCCTGGGAGGCCGCACTGCCGAGCTTGTCGCGAACCTTGTCCTTGATGCTGTCTGCGGTGAGCAGCGTGACGATGGCATTGACGACGGCCAAGCCGGCACCGGCGTACATCAGCTTCTGGGCCAGGTCGATCGACTTCGGCTTGGCCGCGTCGACCGGTGCGCCCATGCCGCCACCGGGCATCTGCGGCGCGCTGCCGTAGCCACCCTGCGGAGCGCCGGGGTAGCCGCCGCCCTGCGGGGCGCCGTGACCGGGCTGACCCTGGGGCGCGCCGTAGCCGGGCTGCCCCTGCGGGGCGCCGTAGCCGGGCTGACCCTGCGGGTAGTTCTGGCCGCCGGGCTGACCGCCCTGCGGGTCATACGGAGGCTGGTTGCTCATCTGGGATCCCCCAACGAAGAAGATTGTGCGGTCGCACGCCACCTTGTCAGGTTCGCCACACCGGTACCAGTGCGACACTGCCGTTCGGCGGTCGAAAATGTGCGCCCTCCGGGGGCGGGGCAGGGCGCCGGCCGCCTCACAGCGGCTGCAGCACCTCCAGGCCGGGCAGGTTGCGCACGATGCCGAAGACCAGGAAGGCCACGGCCACGCTGATGCCGATCCCGGTGGGGGCGAGCCCGCCGCCGCGTGCGTCCGGGTCGCGCCCGCGCCACAGCGACCGGACCAGGAGCACCCCGACGACCAGCAGGAGCGGGAGCAGGAGGGCGTGCTCCTGCATCGCCTCGCTCACGTCACCGTGCAGCAGGTCGTACGCCGCGCGCGTCCCGCCGCATCCCGGGCAGGCCAGGCCGGTCGTGGAAAGCAGGAAGCAGTCGGGGTACGCCCCGGGCTGGTGCGGGTCGTTGCGGTAGAGGTAGGTGACGAACGCGGCCGCGCCGAGCAGCCCGGCGGCCCACGCCAGCAGGCGGGGCCACCGGGCTCGCGGAGCCTGGGCCGAGGTCACTACTCCTGGTTCTCCAGCTCCTGCAAGAAGGACGGGTCGGCGAGGCCGCTCGCCACCATGGCGATGAGGGCCAGGGCCGTGGCCAGCGCGATGATGCTCGTGACCAGGCCGACCGTCGCCATGGTGCGGTTGGTCTGGACGCCGTTGGACCGGTCGATCTCGCCCTTGCCCATGAAGCTGAGCACGATCCCGGCGATGGCCATCGGTGCCCCGAGGTAGCAGCAGAACATCAGCGGGATGCTCGCGATGCCGAGGATCATCGACCACAGCGCCTTCTGGTTCTGCGGGTTCGTCGGCGGGCCGTAGCCGGGCTGGCCGTACCCCGGCTGGCCGGGGTAGCCACCGGGCTGGCCGTAGCCCGGGGCGCCGTACGTCGGCTGCCCGGGGGCGCCGTACGTCGGCTGCCCGGGTCCGCCGTAGCTGCCGCCCTGCGGGCTCCCGTAGCTGCCGCCCTGCGGGCTCCCGTAGCTGCCGCCCTGCGGGCTCCCGTAGCCGCCGTCCTGCGGGCTCCCGTAGCCGCCGCCCGGCGGGGTGCCGTAGCCGCCCTGGGGGCTGCCGTACCCACCGGGCTGCTGCCCGCCCTGGGGGTAGTTCGGGTCACCGGGCTGGCCGCCCTGGTCCTGCGGCGGTTGGTTGCTCATCTGGGGGTCCTTGCGACGGAAACGTGCGGGCGGGAGACACCCTGTCACCTTCGTCGCCCCGCGACCATCGCGACACCGCGGCTACCCTGCGGCAATGCGGATCGACCTGCACACCCACAGCTTCGCCAGCGACGGCACCGAGAGCCCCGGCGATCTCGTGCGGGCGGCTGCGGCGGCGGGGCTGGACGCCGTGGCCCTGACCGATCACGACACCACCCAGGGCTGGGCCGAGGCCGCGCGCGCCGCCCGCGAGGCCGGCATCGCGCTCGTGCCGGGCATCGAGGTCAGCACCCGCACCGACGACGGCATCAGCGTGCACGTGCTCGGCTACCTGTTCGACCCGGCCGAGCCGGCCCTGCTCGCCGAGCTCGATGCCTCGCGCGAGTCGCGCGTCGGCCGGGCGCGCACGATGGTCGACCGGCTGGCGCAGGACTACCCGATCACCTGGGACGACGTGCTCGCTCAGGCCAGCGAGGGCGCCACGATCGGCCGTCCGCACATCGCCGACGCCCTCGTGGCGAACGGGGTCGTGCCCGACCGGTCGGCCGCGTTCGCCGACCTGCTGCACTCCCGGTCGCGCTACCACGTGCCGCACTACGCGCCGCACCCCGTCGAGGCCGTACGCCTGCTGCGCCGAGCGGGCGGCGTCGCCGTCATGGCCCATCCGTTCGCGGCCCAGCGCGGACGCGTGGTGGCCGACCCGGTGGTGGAGGAGATGGCGGCCGCGGGTCTCGCGGGGCTGGAGGCGAACCACCGTGACCACGACGAGCCGGCGCGCTCGCACGCCCTCGACCTGGCGAACCGGCTCGGCCTGCTCGTCACCGGCAGCAGCGACTACCACGGCACCGGAAAGCCCAACCGGCTCGGTGAGAACCTCACCGAGCCGGCTGTGCTGGAGCAGATCGAGGCGCTCGCGAGCAGCGGCACCTCGATCGTGCGTCCCTAGAAGTCGCTCGTCCGCGACCCGTCGTGCCCGTCCGAGCCGTTGTCGCGCGGGTCGACCCGGCCGTCGACGCGCTCGCGGCGCACGGCGCGGCGGGCGCGGGTGACCAGGTGCAGACCCTCGGGGCCGTGCTCGGTCACGCCCTCGATGACCGCGCGCTCGACCAGCTCCTGACCCAGGGCGCCGCGGCGCATCATCGGGTCGGCGTTGAGGTCCTTGACCAGCGCGAAGCACATCACGGCCATCACGAGCACGAACGGCAGCGCCGACACGATCGTGATGTTCTGCAGCGAGGTGAGTGCCGCGGACGCGTCTCCCTCGGCGAACCCGGCCAGCAGCATGACCGCGGCCACGCCACCGGTGAGGACACCCCAGAAGATGACCGTGCCGCGGGCGGGCTCGGTGTCGCCCCGCTCGGACAGCGTGCCCATCACGATGGACGCCGCGTCGGCACCGGACACGAAGAAGATCGCGACCAGGAACATCACCAGCACCGCCGCGACCGTGGCGAGCGGGAAGTGGTCGAGCACCTGGAACAGCGCCGTGTCGGAGTTGACCGAGCCGTCGGCCGCCGCGAGGTCCTTGGTCTGGCTCTGCTGCCAGATCGCGGCGCCACCGAAGATGGCGAACCAGACCAGGCTGACCAGGCTCGGGACCAGCAGCACACCGGTCACGAACTGGCGGATGGTGCGGCCCTTGCTGATCCGGGCGATGAACATGCCGACGAAGGGCGTCCAGCTGACCCACCACGCCCAGTAGAAGATCGTGTAGCCGGCGAGCCAGTCGTGCATCGCGGCGCCGCCCGAGGCGTCGGTGCGGGCACCCATGCTGGCCAGGTTGTCGAAGTAGCTCCCGATCGCGGTCGGCAGCAGGTTGAGGATGAAGATCGTCGGGCCGACCACGAACACGAACACGGCCAGCACCAGGGCCAGCACCATGTTGATGTTGGACAGCCACTGGATGCCGCGGGCCACGCCCGACACGGCGCTCAGCACGAAGCCGATGGTCAGCAGGCCGATGATCGCGACGAGGGTGAGCTGGCCGACGGTGTCGACCCAGCCGGTGGCCTGCAGACCCGCGGAGATCTGCAGCGCGCCCAGACCGAGCGACGCGGCCGAGCCGAAGAGCGTCGCGAAGATCGCGAGCATGTCGATGATCTTGCCGATGGGGCCCTCGACCCGCTCGCCGAGCAGCGGCCGGAAGACCTCCGAGATCAGCTGGCGGCGGCCCTTGCGGAACGTGCCGTAGGCGATCGCGATGCCGACGACGGCGTAGATCGCCCAGGGGTGCAGCGTCCAGTGGAACAGCGTCGTGGCCATCGCGACCTGCGTGGCTTCGGGGTCTGCGCCTCCGCGCCGGAGCCGGGCGGCGGCGACAGGTAGTGCGACAGCGGCTCGGCGACACCGAAGAACATCAGGCCGATGCCCATGCCGGCGCTGAACATCATCGCGATCCACGAGACCGTCCGGAACTCCGGCTTCTCGTGGTCGGCGCCGAGCGGGATGTTGCCGTAGCGGCTCGCGGCCAGCCAGATCGCGAACACCACGAACGCCGAGGCCAGCGTCACGAACAGCCAGCCGGTCGTGTTCATGACCCAGCCGAGGGCGTCGCCGGACGTCTCGCTCAGCTGCTGCGGCGCGGAGAACCCGAACACCACGAAGGCCAGCGCCAGCACCGAGGTGACGCCGAAGATCAGCCAGTCGACACCGCTGCTGTTGCGCTCGCCCCACGGCTCGCGGATCGGTCCGCGGATGCCGCCGAGCAGCGGGTGGCTGGGTTCGGGCGGCGCAGCCGTCGCCCCGGTGTCGTGGGGCTCGTCGGGGTAGAACCCGTCGGTGCGCTCGTGCTCATTTCGTGTCGTTGACACGGATCGACCTCGCTCGTCGTCGTACGTCGTTTCGTGCGGTCGTCATCTGCTTCAGACGGTGCGGCCTACCGGACCTGGCCGAAGACCGACTACCTACTTTTGTGCAACGCCTAGATCAGATCAAGTCGAGACTAGGCCCGCGCGCAGGTCGTGACCGGATTGAAGCCCTAGGAATTCGGGCGTACGAACGTGGTCGGCGGCTGCCGCTGAGCGACCCCCTGCGGTCGTTCACCGGCAGCCGCCGACTCGAGCTCCGCCGTGGGTGGCGCCGGCGATCCCCTCGTCGACCGGCGCCCCCGTGGCGCGTGACGGCGGTTTCCCCTGCGCCGTTCACGTCGGCTCGCGGCCCCCGACCGCTTGCCTGTAACCATGGTGCGCGAGCGGGCGCTGCGCTCGCCATGGGACTACGGCCGATCTTTCCCTCGCGTAGGTCCTACGACCTTGGCCGAGGGACCCGACAGGGACCGGTCCTAGGACTCCTGCTCGGCCTCGGTCTCGGGGACCCGGCCGAGCAGCTCGGGCGGCAGCGTCCAGGCGATCGCGGCCCGCTGGGTCACGCCGAGCTTGCGCAGCACGTTGCCCACGTGGGTCTTCACGGTCTTCTCGGAGATGTGCAGCCGGCGGGCGAGCTCGGCGTTGCTGGAGCCGTCGCGCGCGATGAGCACGGCGACCTCGACCTCGCGGGCCGTGAGGTCGGTGGAGACCACCGGCGGCTGGTAGGTGCGGATGAGCTCGGCGACCTCGGTCTGCACCCGCTCGCACAGGTCGGTCGCCTCCTTCGCCTGGCCGGAGACGGTGGCGATGCCGGCGTCGTCGGCGCTGCGCCGCAGCTCCTGCAGCGTGCGGGTGAGCACGTCGAGACGCTCGCCGATGCGGTTGAGCAGGTCGGCCTCGGTGCGCACCCGTTCGCTGTCCAGCTCGGGGTAGAGCTCGTACAGCTCACCGCCCAGCTGCTCGTCCTGCAGCAGGGAGACCATCAGCGCGCGCGACAGCCAGGTCTGGGCGCGCACGAACTCCTCGGAGAAGGTGTGCGGCTTCAGGCTCTGCGAGCTGATCATGCCCACCGGCTCGCCGGTCTCGACGTCCAGCAGGGGCGTGAACACGGCGTCGTTGGACAGCTGCTCGGCGTCGCCGAGCGGCGCGCCGCGGTGCAGCATGCGGCCGTCGTCCTGGCTGTAGAGGTAGGGCTTGCCGGAGGAGCGCACCCAGTGCGAGACGCCGCCCGGCGCGGCGGTGAGCATCTCGGAGGCGAGCCGCTGGTCGCCGTCGAAGATGTAGGACAGCACGATGCTGCTCTCGCCCCGGAAGTGCCCGATGTAGAACGCGTCGAGCGGCGCCAGCCCGGCCAGCGCCGCCTTGATCGCGGCATAACGGCGGGTGGTGTCGCCGCGGTCGGCCGAGCGCAGCCGGCGGTCGGCGTTGCGCAGGATCGCCACCGACTCGGGGCTGAACCGTGACTCTGCCTCGGCCACCGCGCCGCTCCCGGTCAGTCCTGCGACGGGGTGCTCTGGCCGGACTGGCCCCCACGCGTACGACGACGGCGGCGCCGCGGCGCGTCGCCCGAGCGGCGCGGGGTCTCGCCCGCGGCCTTCGGCTCGCGCTGGTCACCGCGCTGGCCGCCGCGGGAGCGGCCGCCACCGCGCGAGCCACCACGGCCCCCACCGCGCTGCCCGCCCCGGCCGGCGGAACCGCCGCGGGACTTGCCCGTCTCGCCCAGGTCCTCGATCGCCTCGCTGTCCAGCCCGGCGCGGGTGCGCTCGGAGCGCGGCAGGGTGCCCTTGGCCCCGGCGGGGATGTCGAGGTCGGCGTACAGGTGCGGGGAGGAGGAGTAGGTCTCGGCCGGCTCGGGGATGCCGAGGTCGAGGGCCTTGTTGATCAGCCCCCAGCGCGGCATGTCGTCCCAGTCGACGAAGGTCACGGCGATGCCGGTGTTGCCGGCGCGACCGGTGCGGCCGACGCGGTGGACGTAGGTCTTCTCGTCCTCGGGGCACTGGTAGTTGATGACGTGGGTGACGTTCTCGACGTCGATGCCGCGGGCGGCGACGTCGGTGGCGACCAGCACGTCGACCTTGCCGGTGCGGAAGGCCCGCAGCGCCTGCTCGCGGGCGCCCTGACCGAGGTCGCCGTGGATGGCGGCTGCGGCGAAACCGCGGTCGACCAGCTCGTCGGCGACCTTGGCGGCGGTGCGCTTGGTGCGGGTGAACACGATCGTCAGCCCGCGCTCCTCGGCCTGCAGGATGCGGGCGAGCATCTCGACCTTGTCCATGGCGTGGGCGCGGTAGACGAACTGCTCGATCGCCTTGACGGTGTGGCCGTCCTCGCCCTCCTCGGACATCGCGCGGATGTGCGTGGGCTGGGTCATGTAGCGGCGGGCCAGCGCGACGACCGCGCCCGGCATGGTGGCGCTCCACAGCATGGTCTGGCGCGAGGCCGGCGTCTGCGCCAGCAGCTTCTCGACGTCGGGCAGGAAGCCCAGGTCGAGCATCTCGTCGGCCTCGTCGAGCACCACGATGCGCACGTACGACAGGTTCAGGTGGCCCTGGGCCGACAGGTCGATCAGTCGGCCGGGGGTGCCGACCACGACCTCGACGCCGCGGCGCAGCGCCTCGATCTGCGGCTCGTAGGCGCGGCCGCCGTAGACCGTGAGCACCCGGGCGCCACGCTTCTTGCCGGCGCGCTCCAGGTCGCCGGCGACCTGCACGGCGAGCTCGCGGGTCGGCACCACGACCAGCGCCTGCGGGGCGCCGGGGGAGGGCAGCTCGGAGAAGCCGGGGTCGGTCGGGGTGACGGCGTTGTGCACGATCGGCACGCCGAAGCCCAGCGTCTTGCCGGTGCCGGTCTTGGCCTGCCCGATGATGTCGTGGCCGCCGAGCGCCACGGGCAGCGTCATGGCCTGGATGGGGAACGGGTTGACGATGCCGGACTCGCGCAGCGCCTGCACGATGTCGGGGTTGACGTCGAAGTCGGCGAACGTGGTCTCGCCCGGCTCGGGGGAGCCCTCGACGGTGGGGATGCTCTGGTCGGTCACGGGGTGTGCTCTTCTCGATCGGCGGGGCCGCGCGCACGACCGTGCGGGCCCCCTCAGGTCCAGGAGCCGATCGGAGTTCTCCATGCCCGCGCGGAGGCGGGCTCGGTCAAGTCGTCGCAAGCCGACCGGGCACCAGTTGTCGCGCTCATCGTATCGGGTGGGTCGGGCATGACTAGCATCGAGCCATGGCTGAGGGCTCCCCGCGCGACCTGTCCGACCCGGCGTTCCGCGAGGGGGTCCTGGACCTGCTGGGGGCGCTGGCCTACGGCGAGCTGGTCGGGTTCTTCACCATCGTGCGCGACGCCGAGGGCGCCCCCGAGATGTCGATCCGCATGCGCCTGGCCCAGGTCGCGGTCACCGAGTTCGCGCAGTACGAACGTCTCACCGCGCGCATCGAGGAGCTCGGCGCGAGCCCCGAGAAGACGATGGAGCCGTTCGCCGCGAGCTTCGACGAGTGGCACCGCCGCACCGAGCCGGGCAGCTGGCTCGAGGGGCTGATGAAGGTCTACAGCGGGAACGCCCTGGCCGCCGACTTCTACAAGGAGATCGCCAAGTACGTCGACCCCCAGACCCAGGACCTCGTCGCCGACGTGCTCGGCCGGGGGTCGCACGTGGAGTTCGCCGCCGCCACGCTGCGCGCGGCGATCGCCGACGACGACAAGGTCGCCGGCCGGCTGGCGCTGTTCGGGCGCCGGATGATGGGCGAGGCCCTGTCCCAGGCTCAGCGGGTCGCGGCCGACCGCGACGCCATCACCGGGCTGCTCGTCGACGACGGCAGCGGCACCGGCGCCGACCTCGCCGAGCTCACCCGGCTCTTCGCCCGGATCACCGGCAACCACACCGCCCGCATGGAGGCGCTCGGCCTGCAGGCCTGACGGCCCCGACCCACCCCTGGGGAGGCGTTCCGCGCCGCGCGGGAGCGACTGAGTAGCGCTTCGGAAGGGGGCGCCACACCCCTGCGGGTATCGCTGTATATCGATTACGGCACAAGATCGGGCGATCGCTGGACATCCCCGCGCGTGTCCTTGCCAATGGCCCCCACCAACGGCAAAGTCGAGGCAGAAAGATCCCGTGCGCCTCCCCTGCGCACGGGCCGCACACGGGACCGCGGACGCGGTCCAACGAAGGAGCTGTGTCACATGGTTTCTCAGATCATCTGGTGGATCGTCGTCGGCCTCATCGTCGGCGCCCTGGCCCGCCTCGTCATGCCCGGCAAGCAGGGCATCAGCATCGTCGCGACGATCCTGATCGGCATCGTCGCCGCCTTCCTCGGCGGCCTCATCAGCTACTCGCTGCTGGGCATCAACGACGACGGCGGCATCCAGTGGATCCCGCTGATCATCAGCGTCGTCCTCGCCGTGATCGGTGTGGGCGCCTACGCCGGCATGCAGTCCAAGCGCGTCGGCAGCTCGCTGCCCGGCCGCATGGACGGCAGCGGCCGCGCTCGCTGAGCCGCAGCAGGCGTACGACCGTAGACAAGCGAACGGCCCGACCCCGCGAGGGGTCGGGCCGTTCGTCGTGCGCTGCGTCTGTCGTCAGCCGCCGAAACCCACGCGGCCCTTCGTCTCGCCCGCGATGTCGACGTAGCCGATCGCGGTGCCGGGCACGACCACACGCTGGCCGCGGCTGTCTGCGAGGGTCAGCGGGCCGCCCGAGGCCAGTGCCTCGGTGACGGCCTTCTCGACCTCGTCGGTGCTCAGGTCGGTGTCGACGAGCACCTCTCGTGCGACGTTCTGCACGCCAATACGAACCTCCACGGTGCCTTCCTTTCGAGTGCGGCGACGTTTCGGTCAGCGTAGGCAGCCGCCCGCGCGTCAGGCCGGTGGGGTCTCGCTCTCGTCCTGCTTGGGGAAGCCGGTGAGGCCGCGCCAGCCCAGCGTCGACACGATGCGCGAGGCCTCCTCGCGCGGGATGTCGTCGCCGCGGGCGATCCAGTAGCGGGCCACCACCTGGGACATGCCGACCAGCGCGACCCCGATGAGCTTGGACTGCTCGTGCGGCAGACCGGTGTCCTCCTGCACGACCGCGGCGACCGACTCGGCGCACTTGTCGGACGCGCGCAGCACCCGCCGGGCCACCTCGGGCTCGTTGATCAGGTCGGACTCGAACACCATCCGGAAGGCGGCGTCCTTGCGCTCGACGAAGTCGAAGAAGGCGCCCACCGCGGCCGCGACGCGCTCGGAGTTGTCGGTCGTGGAGTCCAGCGCGTCCTGCACGAGCGAGGGCAGCTCGGAGGTGTGCGTCTCCAGCAGCGCCAGGTACAGGTCGAGCTTGCCGGGGAAGTGCTGATACAGCACCGGCTTGCTGACCTGGGCGCGTTCGGCGATCTCGTCCATCGCCGTGGCGTGATAGCCCGACTCGACGAAGACCGACTGCGCCGCCTCCATCAGCTGGGCGCGGCGCGCCGAGCGGGGAAGACGCCCCGACCGGCCGCGAGTCTCGGGAACAGACACCTGGCTTGCCTCCTCGTATAGCTCGGGCAATCTTATGGGTGATTCGTTACCCACGAGTTCACCGGAGCGCGATCCGTTCTCGACCGGGCGCTGCCGGGGTGACAATGGGCCGGTGACCAGTGCGCGTTATGCCCGGCACCTGCTGCTCCCCGAGGTGGGCGCGGCGGGCCAGCGCCGGCTGGCCGCCTCGCGCGTCGTCGTGATGGGCGCCGGCGGGCTCGGCGCCCCGGTGCTCAGCTATCTCGCGGCCGCCGGCGTCGGCGAGCTGACCCTCGTCGACGACGACACCGTCGACGTCACCAACCTGCAGCGGCAGGTGCTGTTCGCGACCGACGACATCGGCCGCCCCAAGGCCGAGGTCGCCGCCGAGCGGCTCGCCGCCCTCAACCCCGACGTACGTCTGTCGCCCCGCCGCGAGCGCATCACCGAGGAGTCCGTGGCCGGCCTGGTCGCCGGCGCCGACCTGGTCGTCGACGGCACCGACAACTTCGCGACCCGCTACCTCGTCAACGACGCGTGCGTGCTCGCGGGCGTGCCGCTGGTGTGGGCCTCGATCCTGCGGTTCGACGCGCAGGTCGCGGTGTGGTGGGCCGGTCACGGGCCGTGCTACCGCTGCGTCTTCCCGCGCCCGCCCGAGGCCGGGCAGGTCCCCTCGTGCGCCGAGGGCGGGGTGCTCGGCGCGCTCGCCGGCACGGTGGGGGCGGTGCAGGCCACCGAGGCGCTGAAGCTGCTCATGGACGTCGGCGACCCGCTGGTCGGGCGGCTGCTGGTGCACGACGCGCTGCGCCAGACCTGGGACGCCGTCCCGGTGCGCCGCGACCCGGGCTGCGCGGTCTGCGGGGACGCCCCCACCATCCGCGCGCCGCGCACCGAGCAGGTGACGTGCGCGGTCGCCGCCGACGACGTACCCACCGTCTCCGCGCAGGAGGTCTCGGCGCTGCTGCGCGACGACGCCGTGCGGGTGGTCGACGTGCGGGGCGAGGCCGAGCGCAGCATCGCGGCGATCGCGGGGAGCGAGGCGGTGCCGCTCGAGGCGTTCCGCGACGGGTCGGCCTTCGCGCTGCTCGCCGACGACGAGCGGCCGCTCGTCCTGGTCTGCAAGTCCGGGGCCGCTCCGCGGAGGCCGTACGCCTGCTGCTGGCCGGCACCGGCCGCGCGGCCCGCTCGCTCGACGGCGGCGTGCTCGCGTGGGCGCGTGACGTCGACCCGGCCGTGCCGACGTACTGATCTCGTGGGGGACACCGTGGACGAACCCGTCGGCGAGGGCGCGCAGCAGGTGCGCGAGCTGCCCGAGGTGGCCGACCGGGTGCTGGCCGTGGTCGACCAGGTTCCGCCCGGGCGCGCGGTGAGCTACGGCGACGTGGGGCGGGCCGCCGGGTGCGGTCCGCGGCAGGTCGGCCAGGTGATGTCGCGCTACGGGTCCCTGGTCGCGTGGTGGCGGGTGCTGCGCGCCGACGGGCGACCGCCCCAGTGCCACGAGGCGACCGCGCTGGAGCACTACCGCTCCGAGGGCACGCCGCTGCGCGGTGAGCGCGTGGACCTCACGCTGGCCCGGCACCCGCTGGAGGCGCCGGTGGCCGTGCCGCACGAGGATGCCCCGCGCGACTGAGCGTTGTCGGTGCTGCGTGATGGGATGGCGCCGTGCTGAGGATGCGTCGCGCGGCCGAGCTCGGAGCCGCCCCACCGCTGCTGGACGAGGTCCAGCAGCGCGCCGTCGACGCCACCGACCCGGTGCTGCTGGTGCGGGGCGCGCCGGGCACGGGCAAGTCGCTCGTGGCGGTCGAGATGGTGGCCGCCGCGGTGGCGCGCGGGGTGGCCCCCGAGCACTGCCTGGTGCTGTCGCCGACGCGGCAGGCCGCCGCCGCGCTGCGCGACCGGGTCACCGCGCGGCTGGCCGGCACGACCAGCGAGCCGCTGTCGCGCTCGCACCAGGCGCTGGGCTTCGGGCTGCTGCGCCAGGCGGCAGCGCTGCGCGGCGACCCGACGCCGCGGCTGCTCAGCGGCCCCGAGCAGGACGTCGTGCTGCGCGAGCTGCTGGCGGGTTATGCCGCAGGTGACGCCCCGTCTCCACCGTGGCCGGTCGACCTGCGAGAAGCCTTGGGCACCAGGGGTTTTCGGGCCGAGCTGCGTGATCTGCTGATGCGCGCGGTCGAGTGGGGGCTCGACGCGCCGCGGCTGCGCGAGCTGGGCGAGCAGCTCGACCGTCCGGCCTGGGTGGCGGCCGCCCAGGTGCTCGCCGACTACGACGGCGTGACGGCGCTGAGCCGGCCGGGGGCGTACGACCCGGCGTGGATCCTGGGCGCCGCCGCCGAGCTGCTGCAGGACGACCCCGAGGCCCTCGCCCGGGCGCGCGACACGATCCGGTTCGTCGTGGTCGACGAGGCGCACGAGCTGACCTTCGCGGCGGCGCGGTTGCTGCGCACGCTCGTCGGGCCGCAGACGCAGGTGCGGCTGCTGGCCGACCCCGACAGCACCGTGCAGGGTTTCCGCGGGGCCGACCCGCGGCTGGCCGGGCAGCTCGCGAGCGAGTGGGGTGCGGGTGAGCCGTTCGTGCTCACCCACTCCCACCGGCAGCCCGCCGAGCTGCGCGCGGCCGCCGAGCAGGTCAGCACGCGCATCGGCGCGGTCGGGGGCGCAGCGCACCGCGAGCTGAGCACGCGGCCGGGCGGCCGGGTCGAGGTGGCGCTGCTGCGCGCGGTGGCGCAGGAGGCCCAGTTCGTCGCCGGCGTGCTGCGCCGCGCGCACCTGCTCGGCGGCGTGGCCTGGTCCGACCTGGCGGTGGTCGTGCGCGGCCGGGGCCGCACGGCTCCGCTGCGCCGGGCGCTGGCCGCCGCGGGCGTGCCGGTGGCCACGCCACCCGCGAGCGTCCCGCTGCGCGACGAGCCTGCGGTGCGCCCGCTGCTGATGTGCCTCGACGTCGCCATCGACCTCGCGCTCGGCTCGGGCGAGCGAGCCGCGGGCGACGACGCCTCGGTCGCGGGCGACGATGCCGACCGGGCGAGCCTGCGCGCCGGGGCGGAGGAGGAGCCGCGAGCGATCAGCGCGGAGCTGGCGGTCGACCTGCTGACGTCGCCGCTGGGCGGTGCCGACGCGGTGACGCTGCGGCGGTTGCGGCGCGAGCTGCGCCGGGCCGAGATCGAGGCCGGGGGCGAGCGCAACAGCGACGAGCTGCTGTCGGCCGCGGTGGTCGACGACCCCGACCGGTTGCGCCTGCTCGGCCCCGAGGCGAGCGCGGTGCGCCGGGTGGCGACGGTCGTACGTGCTGGCCGCGAGGCCTATGCGCAGCCCGGGGCGACCGCCGAGACCGTGCTCTGGGCGATGTGGCAGGCCAGTGGTCTGGCCGAGCCGTGGGAGCAGCGGGCGCTGGCCGGTGGGGTGTCGGGGGAGCGGGCCGACCGCGACCTCGACGCGGTGGTGGCGCTGTTCGGTGCGGCGGCGGCCTACGTCGACCGGTTGCCCGCCCACGGCGTGCGCGACTTCCTCGAGCACCTGCGCAGCCAGGACGTGCCGGGCGACAGCCTGGTGGCGCGCGCGCCCGACGACGAGCAGGTGGCGCTCGTGACCCCGGCCGCGGCGGCCGGCCGCGAGTGGCACACGGTGGTGGTCGCCGGCGTGCAGGACGGCGTGTGGCCCGACCTGCGGCTGCGCGGCTCGCTGCTCGGCTCCGAGCAGCTCGTCGACGTGCTGACCGGGCGCGGCTCGACCTACCGCGAGGCGCAGGCCGCGGTGCGTCACGACGAGACCCGGCAGTTCCTGGTCGCGCTCACCCGCGCGCGCGAGCGCGTGGTGGTGACGGCCGTGCGCTCCGAGGACGAGCAGCCGTCGGTCTATCTCGACATCGTGGATCCCCTTGATCAGCAAGCGGATTCAGACGACCACCTGGAGCTGCTGCGCCCGTTCACCGACGTGCCCCGGCCGATGACCCTGCCGGCGGCCGTCGCCGACCTGCGCCGTTCGCTGACGAGCCCCGAGACGACCCCGAGCAGCGCGAGCGTGCCGCCCGCGACCTGGCCCGGATGAGCCGTGAGGGGATCGCCGGGGCCGACCCCGACTCGTGGTGGGCGCTCACCGAGCTCACCGACGACCGGCCGCTGCGCCGGCCCGACCAGCGGGTGCGCATCAGCCCTTCCAAGCTCGACGCGTTCAGCACGTGCGGGCTCAACTGGTTGCTCACGACGCGCGGCGGCGAGGGCCCCGACGTCGGTGCCGCGGGCGAGGGCACGCTCATCCACGAGATCGCCGCCGAGCTCGGCGACACCGACCCCGACGCGATGCACGACGCGCTCGACGAGCGGTGGGTGCGGCTCGGGCTCGGCGACACCTGGATGTCCGAGCGCAAGCGCGCCCAGGCCCACCAGATGATCGACAAGCTGCGCGCCTACCTCGACGAGGCCAAGGCGGCCGGGTGGGAGCCGGTGGGGGTCGAGCGCGCGTTCCGGCTCGACCGCGGCCGGGCCCGGCTCGGCGGCGAGGTCGACCGACTCGAGCAGCACGGCGAGCAGGGCCTGCGGGTGATCGACTACAAGACCAGCTCCACCCCGGTGCCCAAGAACGACCTGCCGGAGCACCCGCAGCTCGGCGCCTACCAGGTGGCCGTGCTGGGTGGCGCCTTCGCCGAGGGTGACACCAGCGCCGGCGCGGCCCTGGTGCAGCTGCGCGCGAACAAGAAGTTCGCGGTCCAGCCGCAGCCGCCGCTCGAGGGCGAGGAGACCTGGGCGCACGAGCTGGTCGACGAGGCGGCCGAGGGGATGGCCGGGGCGACGGTGCTCGCCAAGATCGGGGAGCGGTGCCGCATGTGCCCGGTGAAGCGCTGCTGCCCCTTGCAGCCCGAGGGAGGGGTGGTGTCGGAGTGAGCGCAGCAGTCGCCGACCAGGCGCCGGTCGAGGTGCGCCACGACGCCGACGCGATCGCCGACGCCCTCGGCCAGCACCGGCCGACCCCCGAGCAGCGGGCGGTGATCGAGGCGCCGCTCGCGCCGCTGCTCGTCGTGGCGGGGGCCGGGTCGGGCAAGACCGAGACCATGTCGGCCCGGGTCGTGTGGCTGGTGGCCAACGAGCTGGTGCGACCCGAGGAGGTGCTCGGTCTCACCTTCACCCGCAAGGCCGCCGGCGAGCTCGCCGAGCGGATCGGCCGGCGGCTGCGCCGGCTGGAGCGGGTGGGGCTGTGGACCCCGCACGTCGACGACGACGGCACCCCCGGGCTCGGCGACAGCCCGACGGTGTCCACCTATCACGCCTACGCCGGGCGCATCGTGCGCGAGCACGGGCTGCGGCTCGGGGTCGAGCCCGACTCGCGCATGCTGTCCGAGGCGGCTTCCTGGCAGCTGGCGCACGCGGTGGTGACGGCGTACGACGGTCCCGTCGACGCGCTCGAGCGCACCGAGCGCACGATCACCGCCGACGTCGTCGACCTCGCGGGTCAGCTCGCCGAGCACCTGCGCACGCCGGAGGAGCTGCTGGCGCACGACCTGCGCCTGGTCGAGGCGATCGACGCGCTGCCGTTCGGAGCGGGTCTGCGCTCGCTGGGCGAAGACGTCAAGAAGCTGCGCGACACCGCGCTGTCGCGCACCCAGGTCGTGCCGATGCTGCAGCGCTACGCCGAGCTCAAGCGCGAGCGGTCGGCACTCGACTTCGCCGACCAGATGAGCGTCGCCGCCCGCCTGGCGCAGGCGTTCCCCGTCGTCGGGCAGCGCGAGCGGCAGCAGTTCCGGGCGGTGCTGCTCGACGAGTTCCAGGACACCAGCGAGGCCCAGCTGGTGCTGCTGGAGTCGCTGTTCGCCGCCGAGGGCGAGCGGGTGCCGGTGACCGCGGTGGGCGACCCGCACCAGTCGATCTACGGCTGGCGGGGCGCCAGCGCGACCACGCTGGCGGCCTTCCGCGACCGGTTCCGCGACGCCGACGGGCCGGCCCGCGTGGTGCCGCTGTCGACGAGCTGGCGCAACGACGCGGCGGTGCTCGACGCGGCCAACCACGCGGCCGGCCCGTTGCGCGACGCCAGCCTGGTCCCGGTCACGACCCTGCGACCGCGGCCCGGTGCCGGGGTGGGCGCGGTGCTGGCCGAGCGGCACCTCACGGCCGCCGACGAGGCCCGGGCCGTGGCCGCGTGGGTGCGCGGGCGCTGGTTCGACGACGAGGGGCACCGCACCGGGGCGACCGCCGCGGTGCTGTGCCGCAAGCGCTCGCAGTTCCCGGCGGTTGCCGAGGCGCTGAGCGCGGCCGGCCTCCCCGTCGAGGTCGTCGGCATCGGTGGTCTGCTCACCACCCCCGAGGTCAACGACCTGGTGAGCCTGCTGTGGGTGGTCCAGGACCCCTCGCGCGGCGACCGGTTGATGCGGCTGCTGGTGGGTCCGGCGGTGCGCCTCGGCCCCGCCGACCTCGACGGGCTGGCCGCGTGGTCGCGCGAGCTGCTGCGGCGCGGCGCGCCCGAGACGTCCGGCCGCCAGGTCGACATCGCCGGTGACAGCCGCGAGCAGGCGTCGCTGGCCGAAGCCGTCGACGAGCTGCCCGACGCCGACTGGCGCGGGCCCGACGACGAGCGGGTGAGCGAGGCCGCGCTGCGCAGGCTGCGCCGGTTGCGCAGCGTGATCCGCCGCATGCGCTCGCTGACCGGGCTGCCGCTCACCGAGCTGGTGCACGAGGGCGAGCAGGCGCTCGGGCTCGACATCGAGGTGCTCGCCCGCCCCGAGCACACCCCGGCCACCGCGCGCGTCCACCTCGACGCGTTCGCCGACGTCAGTGCCGGCTTCGCCGCCTCGGCCGACCGGCCCACGCTGGGCGGTCTCCTGGAGTGGCTCGACGCTGCCGAGAGCGAGGAGCGCGGCCTCGATCAGGGCTACCTCGAGGTCGAGCACGACGCCGTGCAGGTGCTCACCGTCCACGCGGCCAAGGGCCTGGAGTGGGACGCCGTCGCGGTCCCCGGGCTCAGCGAGGCGGTCTTCCCCGCGCACAACGGCGGATCGCAGTGGTGCGCCGACCCGCCGGGGTGGCGGATCAGCAGCCAGGGCAGCCCCGGCCAGCCGGCCTCCTGGGCGCTCAACGACAAGGCGTGGGTCAGCGGGGTGAGCGAGCTGCCGTACGCCCTGCGCGGCGACCGCGAGGGCCTGCCGGTGCTGGAGTGGTCCACCGCCCCCGACGTGAAGGAGCTGCGCGGGCGGATCAGCGCCTTCTTCGCCGAGGGCGGGCAGTGGGCGATCGCCGAGGAGCGGCGACTGGCGTACGTCGCGCTCACCCGGGCGCGCTCCGCGCTGCTGCTCACCGCGCCGGTCTGGGACACCACCACGAGCCCGCGGGTGACCTCACGCTTCCTCACCGAGCTGGTCGACGCCGGGCTCGTCGAGCGCGGGACCTGGGTCGAGCCGCCGGTCGTCGAGGACGGGGTCAAGCCCGAGAACCCCACCCTCGCCGAGCTGCCCACCGCCGTGTGGCCGCACGACCCGCTCGGGCGGCGGCGCGAGCAGCTGGCCGACGGCGCCGACGCCGTGCGGGCGGCGCTCGAGACGGTCCCCGACCAGGGCGCGCTGCCGCTCGACGAGCACGACGACGAGATCTTCGTGCTGCTCGCGGAGCGGGCCCAGCAGCAGGCGCCGCGCGACCCGGTCGTCACGGTGCCGCGGCACCTGTCGGCGTCAGCAGTGGTCGGGCTGGCCTCGGACCCGGTCGCCTTCGCCCGGCAGCTGCGGCGCCCGATGCCGACGCCGCCGGCGATCGCGGCCCGGCGGGGCACGGCGTTCCACGCGTGGGTCGAGCAGCACTTCGCGCAGGCCGCGCTCGTCGACATCACCGAGCTGCCCGGCGCCGCCGACGACGACCCGGCGCCCGACGAGCAGCTGCCCGCGATGAAGCAGCACTTCCTCGACTCGGAGTGGGCGGGGCAGCAGCCGCTGGAGCTCGAGGTCGCGGTCGAGACCGTGATCGACGGCATTGCCGTTCGCGGTCGCATCGACGCGGTTTTCCCCGACCGCGAGATCGACGACGCGACAACGGGTTTCGTCATCGTCGACTGGAAGACCGGGCGCGCCCCGAGCGGTGCCGACGCCCGCATCCGCACGCTGCAGCTCGCGGCCTACCGGGTGGCCTACGCCCGGCTGCGCGACGTGCCGGTCGACCGGGTCCGTGCGGCGTTCTTCTACGCCGCCGACGGCGTCACCGTGTGGCCCGACCTGCCGGACGAGAGCGACCTGGTGGAGCTGCTGCGCACCATCCCCGGCTGACCGCGGCGCACGCCACGCGCGAGGTGCGGCGCGGCCGCACGCCTTGGCGGTGGTCCGCCGGGGGTGCGGTGGGGCGCACGGTTCGGCGGTGGTCCGGCAGGGCGTACGGCGGTCACGCCTTGGCGGTGGTCCGTCACCAGGTGCGGTGGGGCGCACGGTGCGGCGGTGGTCCGGCAGGGCGTACGGCGGTCAGGCCATGGCGGTGGTCCGTCACCAGGTGCGGTGGGGCGCACGGTGCGGCGGTGGTCCGGCAGGGCGTACGACGGTCACGCCTTGGCGGTGGTCCGCCGGGGGTGCGGTGGGGCGCACGGTGCGGCGGTGGTCCGGCAGGGCGTGCCCGCACGGGTCAGCGGTGGTCCGCCGCCTGGGGGCCGTCGGTGCCCGTGCCGGTCCCGCCACCG
The DNA here is from genome assembly GCF_030296655.1 of Barrientosiimonas endolithica. Taxonomy (NCBI): domain Bacteria; kingdom Bacillati; phylum Actinomycetota; class Actinomycetes; order Micrococcales; family Dermacoccaceae; genus Barrientosiimonas; species Barrientosiimonas endolithica. The sequence continues at coordinate 746,605 of NZ_AP027735.1, forward strand.
GTGCTGGCGTCGTCCCGGTTGTCGTCCGTGGCGACGTCCTCGTCCCCAACCACGTCATCGTCGCCGTGGCCGACCGACGTGACGTCGTCCGCGGACGCGTCCGACTGCTTCGCCTCCACGGACTCCTGGTCGCCCGTGTCATCCGCGGCGACCGTGCCACCCTCGTCACCCTCCTCGGACGCAGCCGCGGGTCGCCCGTCGGGTCCGGCGACCGGGATCTCCAGCGTCTCCTCGTCGTCGGTCGACGGGTGCTCGTCGACCGACTCGATGTCGTCGGGGTCGACCTCCTCGGACACCGCGGCCGGGGCGGGGCGGCGGCCGGGCGGGGGCGGGGTGAGGCTGTCGTCGAGCGCGGTCTGCTCGTCGAGGCGGCGCAGCGCCCGGGTGCAGCGCGCCACCAGGTGCTCGTCGCCGACGGCCCGGGCGTCCATCAGGTCGGCCATCAGCCGCAGCTCGGCCGCGAGGCGGATGCGCCGCTCGAGGTGCTGGTCGGGCCGCTCGCGGCGCGCCTGGGCGTAGGACTCCACGACGGTGTCGAACGCGTCGGGTGCGGCACCGAGGAACAGCAGCGCGAAGTCGGCGGCCGGGTCGCTCACCGCCGCCGACTGCCACCCGTCCAGCGCCGTCACCTGCTCACCGTCGACCAGCACGTCGGTCTCGTCGAGCGTGCCGTGCGTCGGGACCGTGGGGAAGTGCCACAGCGTGACGCCCTCCATCGCGCGCTCCCACCGGGCCAGCAGACCGGTCGGCACATGACCCGTCGCGGCGGCTCGGTCGAGGTCGCCGAGCCGGCGCGCGCGCACGGCCTCGGCGTCGTACGTCGGCAGCCCCGCCTCGTCGTAGACGGCCGGGTCGAGGTCGTGCAGCTGCGCGATCACGGTGCCGAGCGAGCGGGCCAGCGGCGAACGGGCCTGCAGGTCGCGGAAGGACACCGCCTGGCCGGGCAGCTGCGGATAGACCGCGACGATGCTGTCGTCGGACGTGCGCGCCACCCCGGCCACCTCGGGCAGCGCGACCTCGAGCCGGGGGCGCAGCAGCCGGGCCAGCGCGCTGCTGCTGTCGACGGCCGCCCCGGCGGCGGTCGTCAGCGAGGCGCGCACCGTCCAGCGCTTGCCGTCCTCACCGGTGACGTCGACGCACTGGTAGGGCGCGCCGCTGCGCACCGGCTGCCCCTCCACCTCGATGGGGCGCAGTCCGGGGACCGCGGCGTCGGCGAGGGCAGCGAGCACGAGTGGTCGACGAAGCACGCCCCCAACGGTACGTGCCGGACGGGGCCTAGCCTGGGAGCCGTGGCCGGGAGCACGGAGACCTTGTTGGAGCTGAGCCTGTCGCGATCCGCGCTCGACCGCGCCGCGATCCTGCGACGCGACCCCGAAGCCGTCCCGCGGGCCCTCGCCGACCCGCGCACCAAGGTGCTCGACCTGTTCGGCGACCGCGCGCCGTACGCCGGCACCGCCGACGCGCCGCGGCTCGTCTATCGAGCCGGTGACCCGAGCGACGCCGACGGCCTGGTCCTGCTCCTCGGGCGCGACCGCGACGGAGCGACCGTGCTGGCCGTCGTGCACCCGCCCGAGGACGACGGCGGGCAGCAGCGCGGCAACCTGCGCAAGCTCGCCGTGGCCCTCGACGACCACGACGTCGACGTGTTCGCCAGCGCGCAGGGACTCGCGAACTGGCATGCGGGACAAGGGTTCTGCCCCGCCTGCGGCGCGCCCACCGAGCCCTCCGAGAGCGGCTGGACGCGCGTGTGCACCCGCGAGGGGCGCAACCAGTTCCCGCGCACCGACCCGGCCGTGATCATGGCGGTCGTCGACGCCGACGACCGGCTGCTGCTGGCCCGCGGACCCCAGTGGCCGCAGGGGCGGCTGTCGGTGCTCGCGGGTTTCGTCGAGCCCGGGGAGTCGCTCGAGGCAGCCGTCGCGCGCGAGGTGCTCGAGGAGGTCGGGCTGGTCGTCACCGGCGCGACCTACCGCGGCAACCAGCCCTGGCCGTTCCCCGCCTCGCTCATGGTCGGGTTCACCGCCCGGGCGCAGGGCAGCGAGCTGCACCCCGACGCCGACGAGATCGTCGAGGCACGCTGGCTGACCCGCGCCGAGGTCGCCGAGGAGGTGGCCGCCGGGACGCTCGGCCTTCCCGGCCGGCTGTCCATCGCGCGGCTGCTCATCGAGGACTGGTTCGGCGGTCCGATCGACGAGCCGCACCCGTTCGACGACCCGCGCAGCCGGTGACCGCGGCGCGGTCCGCACCCGGCCGGCGCTGTCGTACGTCTCTGCGAGACTGGCGGGGATGAACGCCGACGAGGTTCTCGAGGGCCTGGACCCCGAGCAGCGCGCGGTCGCTGCCACCCCGCTCGGCCCGATGGTCGTGCTGGCCGGTGCCGGCACCGGCAAGACCCGCGCGATCACCCACCGCATCGCCTACGGCGTGCACAGCGCCGCCTACCAGCCGCAGCGCGTGCTGGCCGTGACGTTCACCGCCCGCGCCGCCGGCGAGATGCGCACCCGGCTGCGCTCGCTCGGGGTCCCGCAGGTGCAGGCCCGCACCTTCCACGCCGCGGCCCTGCGCCAGCTGCACTACTTCTGGCCGCGGGCGATCGGCGGGGCCGCGCCCGAGGTGCTGCCGCACAAGGCGCCGGTGGTCGGGGAGGCGGCGTCGCGGCTGCGGCTGCAGCTCGACCGGGTCGTCATGCGCGACCTCGCCTCCGAGATCGAGTGGTCGAAGGTGTCGATGCTGACCTCCGAGACCTACCCCGCGGCGGCCCGTCGCGCCGGCCGCAGCCCGGCCGAGCTCGACCCGACGGCGATGGCCCGGCTCATCGAGCTCTACGAGGAGGTCAAGACCGAGCGCGGCGTCATCGACTTCGAGGACGTGCTGCTGCTGATGGTCGGGATCCTCGCCGAGCACCCCGAGATCGCGCGCGAGGTCCGCGCGCAGTACCGCCACTTCGTCGTGGACGAGTACCAGGACGTCAACACGCTGCAGCAGCACCTGCTCGACCAGTGGGTGGGGGAGCGCGACGACCTGTGCGTCGTCGGCGACCCGGCGCAGACGATCTACTCCTTCACCGGGGCCTCGCCGCGCCACCTGCTCGACTTCGGCCAGCGGCACCCGTCGGCGCAGCAGGTGCGCCTGGTGCGCAACTACCGCTCCACCCCGCAGGTCATCGGCCTGGCCAACCTGGTGCTGGCCGGCTCGGGACGTGACGCGGTGCAGCTGCAGGCGCAGCGCGCGGGCGGCCCGGCGCCCGAGCTGACCGCCTACCCCGACGACCAGGCCGAGGCGCGCGGCGTCGCCTCCGAGCTGCGTCGGCTCGTCGACACGGGCGAGAGCCCCGCCGAGATGGCGATCCTGTTCCGCACCAACGGCCAGTCCGAGGCGCTCGAGGCCGCGCTCACCGAGCTCGAGGTGCCCTACCTCGTGCGCGGGGGCGAGCGGTTCTTCAACCGCGCCGAGGTGCGCAACGCCGTGCTGCTGCTGCGCGCCGCCGCCCGCAGCGACGACGGCAGCACCCCGCTCGGCGACCTGGTGCGCGACGTCATCACCGGGGCCGGTTGGTCGGTCGAGCCCCCGGCGGGCGGGGCCCAGCGCGAGCGGTGGGAGTCGCTCAACGCGCTCGCCACCCTGGCCGACGACTTCGCGGCAGCCGGCGAGGACGTACGCCTGCCGCACCTGGTCGCCGAGCTCGACCGGCGCGCGGGGAGCAGCACGCGCCGACCGTGCAGGGCGTCACGCTCGCCTCGCTGCACGCGGCCAAGGGTCTGGAGTGGGACACCGTCTTCGTCGTGGGCGCCTCCGACGGGTTGCTGCCGATCTCGATGGCCACCGGTCCGCAGGAGATCGAGGAGGAGCGGCGCCTGCTCTACGTCGGCATCACCCGGGCGCGCCGGCGGCTGGGGCTCTCCTTCGCCGCGGCCCGGTCTCCCGGTGGCCGCGCGACCCGCCGCCCGTCGCGGTTCCTCGACGGCGCGGCGAGCGTGCTGGGCGAGCAGGCGCGCTCGCGCCCCAAGGCCAAGCCGGTGCGCGAGCGGCGGGTGGCCCGGGCGTCCAAGTGCGCCGGCTGCGGCCGCGACCTGACCACTGCTGCCGAGCGCAAGGTGGGCCGGTGCGCCGACTGCCCACCGACGTACGACGTCGCGCAGTTCGAGGCGCTGAAGGCCTGGCGGCTGGCGGTGGCCAGGGCGACCAGCGTGCCTGCGTTCGTCGTGTTCACCGACGCGACGCTGACCGCGATCGCCGAGAAGCGCCCCGCCAGCGAGGCGCAGCTGCGGCAGATCGCGGGGGTCGGGACGACCAAGCTGGAGCGCTACGGCGCCGGCGTGCTGGCCGTGATGGCTGGAGGCGACCCCGAGCAGGAAGCCGAAAAGTGTTGTGCCGCAATGGGATCCGCGGACGACTGATCGGCCGTCTCACGATGTGGGACGTTAGACGGAAAATCAAGTTGCCGCGCGTTATCGGGCGGCCATAGCCTTTCGATCGTTCAGCCCACCGGCCTCGGCGGCCGGGTCGGGGACATCGAGACGAGAGGAGGGTTGGCCAGATGGACAACGCGATCACCATGACGAAGCAGCTGCCGCACGGCATCGCAGCGGCGTCCCTGCGTGCTGCCCAGCCGATCCTCCGTGATCTCCCGCTGGCGGCCCAGGGGACCCGTGTGTCCGCCTGCGGCGCCATCGGTGTCGCGCAGCGCGGCGGTGTCTTCATGGGCGGTTACGACGCCCTGATCGAGGGCTCCGTGCGTCCCAAGGGCGACGACGCCGCCTTCGTCAGCACCATCCCGACCTTTGCCGACCGTGTCGGCCGTTCCGCTCCCAGGAGAGCACCGGTCTAGCCAGACCGACCTCCTCCAGGCCGCGGAACCCGACACAGGGTCCGCGGCCTTTCTCGTGTCGCGGGGCCAGAGCAGAAAGCCAGCAGATGCCGACCAGCACGCCAGCCGCTCACCAGCACACGACCATGAAGGAGGAGGAGGAGACCATGCCGCTCACCGACCTGATCGACCAAGCGGTCGACGCCGTCGGCCTCGGCGCCGAGCTGCCCTGCCGGGTCAACGACCCGGAGCTGTGGTTCGCCGAGCGCCCCGAGGACGTCGAGTTCGCCAAGGCGCTGTGCGCCGCGTGCCCGCTCCAGCAGGCCTGCCTCGACGGCGCCAAGGACCGCCGCGAGCCCTGGGGAGTGTGGGGCGGTCAGCTCTTCCAGCAGGGCGTCGTCATCCCGCGCAAGCGGCCGCGTGGCCGCCCGCGCAAGCACCCGGTGGCCGCGTGACGTGCGCCGCCACCACTTCGCACCGAGACTTCAGGAGCACCACGATGTACCAGCTCATGCAGCAGCAGCTGGCGCAGCAACGCTGTCGCCAGCACGAACCAGTCGGCGTCCGACGGCGGTCACTCCAGGTGGCCCTGAGCGGTCGTCGCCAGGAGCGTCGTCGCCTCGAATCCTGAGCGATGACAACGAGTTCCGCACTACGGGCAGCGCCCCGGTCGTCCCCGGCCGGGGCGTTGTTCTGTCCGCCCGTCCCCGGGCTCTGCCCCGGCCTCCCGCCCTCGCCCCCGCCACTGGGGAGGGGTTCAGCGGCGCAGGAGCGAGCGGCCCAGTACGCCCAGCGCCAGCACGGCGCACCCGGCCAGCACCGAGGTGAGCGGCAGCGAGAACGCCAGCACCAGGCAGCCCAGCAGCCCGACCACCTGCACCGCGCGCGGCCAGCGGCGCTCCTCGGCCGGCTGCCGCCAGGCCGAGGCGTTGGCGACGGAGTAGTAGACCAGCACCCCGAACGAGGAGAAGCCGATCACCCCGCGCAGGTCGGTCGTGAGCACGAGCACCACGAGCACGGCGCCGATGACCAGCTGCGCGTGGTGCGGGACCCGGTGCTGCTCGTCGACCGCGGCGAACCAGCCCGGCAGGTCGCGCTCGCGGGCCATGGCGAGGGCCGTGCGGGAGACGCCCGCGAGCAGCGCGAGCAGCGCACCCAGCGCCGCGGCGGCGGCCCCGACGCGCACGACCGGGGTGGCCCAGCCGGCGCCGGCCGCGGCGACGGCCTCGGCCACCGGCGCGCTCACCCGGGGCAACCGGTCGCCGAGGAGAGCGACCAGGGTGGCGCCGACCGCGACGTACAGCACGATGGCGGTGGTGAGGGCGACGAGCACCGCGCGCCCGATCATCTCGGGGCGGCGCACCTCCTCGGCCAGCGTCGCGATACGGGCGTAGCCGGCGAACGCGAAGAAGAGCAGCCCGGCGGCCATCAGCACGCCGCGCAGATCGCCCGAGGGCAGCGGCGTCACCGCGGGGCGGCCACCCGCGAGTCCGGCCCACCCCACGACGAGCACCAGCACAAGCGTGACGAGCGACATGACCAGCAGCACCGAGGCGACGCGGGCCGTGCGGGTGACGCCGCGCAGGTTGGCGACGGTCAGCGCGACCACCGCGGCCACCGCCACGAGCCGAGCCCACCAACCTCCGGCGGGGACGGCGTACGACGCGAAGGTCAGGGCCATGGCGGCGCACGAGGCGGTCTTGCCGACCACGAACCCCCAGCCGGCGAGGAAGCCCAAGGTCGGGCCGAGCATGCGCCGGCCGAAGACGTACGCCCCGCCGCTGGTCGGGAAGGCGATGGCCAGCTGGGCGGTGCTGGTGGCGTTGCACAGCGCGACGAGCGCCGCGAGGGCGAGGGCGGCGAACAGCCACGAGCCGGCTTCCGCGGCGGCCGGGGCGAAGACGACGAAGACGCCGGCGCCGATCATGGCGCTCAGGCCGACGACGACGGCATCGGTGGTGGTGAGGCGGCGGGCGAGCTCCGGCTGGGGCGCAGCGGTCACGGCGCCAGCGTATGGGGGTCAGCCCACCTGCGGGAGGCGCGCCCCGGGGACGTACTCGTCGACGATCCCGCGCACCGGCACCGTGCCGCCGATCTGGCACAGCACCGCCAGCGCGCCCATCCACGCGCGGTGGATCAGCAGGTACTGCGGGGGCATGTTGAGCCGGAAGCCGACGGTGAACTCCGAGCTGCGTGGGTCGTTGAGGTAGGCGAAGATCCCGCGCAGCCAGTCGCGGGTGAAGTGGAAGGTGTCGCTGCGCAGCGGGTCGAGGAACGCCTCGAGGTACGTCAGCAGCGACTCGGCGTCGACGCTGATGCTGGAGCGCACGAAGCCTTCGTCGCGCAGCACCTCGAGCAGGTCCTCGGCGCGGTCGGCCAGCGCGAGCGTGAGCATGGCGCCGAGCGCGGGCGGCAGACCGTCGGGGAGGCGGCTGACCGCGCCCAGGTCGAGCACGCCCATCCGGCCGTCGGGGAGCATCCGGAAGTTGCCGGGGTGGGGGTCGGCGTGCAGCAGGCCGGTGCGCTGCGGCGCGCTGATGATGAACTCCAGGTAGCGCTCGGCCGCGGCGTCGCGCTCGTCGGGCGTGCCCTCGCGGATGATGTCGGCGAGCGGCCGGCCCTCGATCCACTCCGAGACGATGACCTGCTCGGAGACCTCGAGCACCTCGGGCACGCAGATGGCGGGGTCGCCGGCGTAGGCCTCGGCCATCTGGCCCTGGGAGTAGGCCTCGAGCTGGTAGTCCAGCTCCTCGGCCATCCGTCCGCGCAGCTCCTCCAGGACCGGCTGCAGGTCGAGCCCGGGCACCCATCCGGCGCTGACCCGCGCGACACGGGTGACCTGGGTGAGGTCGGACATGAGCGCCTCGGCTGCCCCGGGGTACTGCACCTTGACGGCGACCTCGCGCCCGTCGTGCCAGACCGCGCGGTGCACCTGGCCGATCGAGGCGGCCGCCGCCGGGACGTCGTCGAAGCGCTCGAACAGGTCACGCCAGTCGTCGCCGAGCTCGGCGGCCAGGACCGCGTGCACGGTGCGGGCCGGCAGCGGCGGCGCGGCCTCCTGCATCTTGGTGAGCGTCGCGCGGTAGGGCGCGGCCATGTCCTCGGGGATGGCCGACTCGAACATCGACAGCGTCTGCCCGAACTTCAGCGCTCCGCCCTTGAGCCCGCCCAGCACCTCGAAGACCTGCGCGGCGGTGCGCGCCTGCATCTCCCGGGAGACGGCCTCGGCGGGCTGGCCGCCGACCCGCTTGCCGAACCCGATCGCGGCGCGCCCGGCCATGCCGAGGGGGATCGTCGCGAGTCGCGCGGAGCGCGCGACGGCCTTGCGGGGCAGCTCGGTCATGGCGCCATTGTCACGCAGTCGCATCTCGGGTGCGGGACCCACTCGTGGTGTTGCACGACGGGATAGGGCAGTCGCGCGGTCAGCGACAGGCTCGGGGGCACCGGGATGCCGTGGGCCAGGCAGCGAACGAGCGTCGCGACCAGGCCGGTGACCAGGGCCGCGTGGGCGGGGTCGAGGTCGAGCTGGGCCGGGTCGCGCAGCCCGGTGTCGAGCCCGGCGAGCAGGTGGGCGCGGTGCGGGTCGCGGTCGAGCCGGTGCAACTCGAGGCAGCGCGCGCACAACGGCCCGCGCGTCGGCAGCAGCGGCCCGACGACCGCCTGGTCGCCGCGCACCAGCACCGGCAGCACCGGCACCCGTTGCTCGCGCCAGCCGGCGCAGGCGTCGAGGTCGAGGGCCTCGCAGGTGACGTCGACGACGAGCCCCACCGGTCGCCCGTCGTCGGCCGGCGTGCCGGGCAGGACGACGTCGAGGGCGTAGTGGCGCAGCACCTCGCCGATGCTCGCCGGCAGCGTGCCGCGCCCCTCGACGAGGATCCGCTCCAGCACGGGGCGCGACAGCGTCGCGCGCTCGGCCGCCCGGGCGAGATGGTCGAGCAGGTCGGCGATCGGCGCCGGGGTCGACGGTCGCTCGGCGACCGCGTGCAGCTCGAGCGAGGACGAAGCACCCAGCGCCAGCAACGCCCTCGCCGGGTCGGGCTCCACGTCGTCGACGATCAGCGGCGCCCGGCGCGGGAGGCGCACGAGGAGGAGTGCTCGCCGCGGCGGGTCGTGCGCAGGGGGACCACCGGCCGTGGGGTGTCGGTCACGGGTCCTCCTGCGGTCGGGCGGCTCTGGCGTCGGATGGCTCAGCCTGGCACTACCCACCGACAGGGCCCGGAAGTTGTCCACAGGCTCCCGTCGCCGCGGCATGCTGGTCTCGTGACGACCGTCGCCGTGCTGTCCGACATCCACGGGGTGCGGCCCGCGCTCGAGGCAGTGCTGGCCGAGCCCGACGTCGTCGCGGCCGATCGCGTCGTGCTGACCGGCGACATCGTCTCCGGACCCCAGCCCGCGCAGGTGATGGAACGGCTGCTCGGCCTGGGGGACAGGGCCGTCTGGGTGCGCGGCAACGCCGACCGCGAGGTCGTCGAGACGGTCGACGGAAAGCACAGCCAACATGCCGAAACCGTCTGGGCTGCAAGGAGTCTGAGCGACAAGCACGTGGCGGTGCTGCGTGGGCTCCCGCATCCGCTGACGCTGCCGGTCGGCGGCTTCGGCGAGGTGATGTTCTGCCACGGGAGCCCGCGTGACGACGACGAGGTCGTCCTGGTCGACACCCGGGTGAGCCGGTGGCGGGAGGTGCTCGCGGACGTACCCGACGACGTGCGCACCCTCGTCTGCGGGCATACGCACATGCCGTTCCAGCGCCTCGTGGAGGGGCGGCTGGTGGTGAACCCGGGCAGCGTGGGGATGCCGTACGGCCGCGCCGGAGCGCACTGGGCCCTGCTCGACGGGCGCGCACCGGGTGGCGTGGTGCAGCTGCGCGTGAGCTCGTACGACATCCCCGCCGCGGTCGAGGAGGTCGCCGGGTGCGGCATGCCCGGTGCGCGCGAGTGGGCCGAGGAGTTCCTGACCGCCGCGAACAGCGACGTGGACGCGCTGACTGCCTTCGGGCCGCGCGACGGCAGGGCGGCTCACGGCTGACGCCCGCTCGACGGTGGGTGCTTGTCGGTGGGGCTGCCTACGGTGTCCGTATGAACCAGCAGCTGCCGTTCGAGAGCGGGAGCCCGGCGCCGGCCGAGCCGGAGTTCGAGGTCGAGATCCGGCGCAGTGCCCGGCGCAAGCGCTCGGTGAGCGCTCGCCTCGAGGGCGGCCGGATCATCGTGATGGTGCCCGACCGGCTCTCGGCGCGCGAGGAGCAGCGCTATGTCGACGACATGGTGGCCAAGATCACGGCGCGCACCCGGCGGTCGAGGTTCTCCGACGCCGACCTGGCGCGCCGGGCCGAGCAGCTGTCGCGGACGTACCTCGCGGGTGCGGCCCGTCCCGCCGGGGTGCGCTGGGTGACCAACCAGAACTCCCGCTGGGGCTCGTGCACCCCAGCGACCCGGCAGATCCGGCTGTCGCACCGTCTGCAGGGGATGCCGCAGGAGGTCGTCGACTACGTGCTGCTGCACGAGCTCGCCCACCTGCTGGTGCCGCGCCACGGCCCGCGGTTCTGGGCGCTGCTCGAGGGCTACCCGCACCTGGAGCGAGCCAAGGGGTTCCTCGAGGGCGTCGCGCACGCCGAGCACCGACCCGAGCCGTTCGCGGACGACGTGGAGGGCGTCGACGAGGCGGACTGATTCGCGGGCCGGGCGCCGGGTCCGCGTCCTAAGCCCCGATATCGGCCCTTGTTGCAGAGTTTCGTGGCCGCGAGGTGTCGTAGCGGCCGATATCGGCCCTTGTTGCAGAGTTTCGGGGCCGCGAGGTGTCGCAAGCGCCGATATCGGGGGTTGTTGCGGGGTTTTGGGCGGCGAGGTGTCGTAGCCGCCGATATCGGGGGTTGTTGCGGGGTTCTGGGGCGGCGGGGTGTCGCAAGCGCCGATATCGGGGGTTGGTGCAGGGGTTACGGCGCCGGGCGGGTGGCGGCGCGGGCAGCCGCGACCAGGTGCGGCAGGTCGGGGTCGGAGGCCTCGGGCAGCGCGTCGACGGGCCACCACGCCAGGTCGTCGGACTCCTCGGAGATCTGCTCCTCGGCACCGGCTGGCGCCCAGGCGGCATAACGCACGTCGAGGTGCTCGGTGCAGCGGGTGAAGCCCGACCCCAGCTCGTGAGCGTGCAGCTCGATCGGCTGCTGCGAGACCACGATGCCGGGGATGCCCGACTCCTCGGTGGCCTCGCGCAGCGCGGCGTCGCGCAGCGAGGCGTCCTCGGGCTCGAGGTGGCCGCCGAGCTGCAGCCACAGCCCGACCTTGGGGTGCAGCGTCAGCAGCACCCGGCGCTCGTCGTGGTCGAGCAGCATCACGCCGGCGGTCAGGTGACAGGTCGGCCCGTCTCGCCACGCGCCGCCCGGCTCCTGGGCGAGATGCTCCAGATAGCGCAGCTGCAGCGACTGCTGCCGCTCGTCGGGCGCGGCCCAGGCGGCCAGCGCCGCGTGCGCGTCAGCACGCAGCGCCAGCATCCCGGGCGGTACGTCCGCGGCCGCCCCGCTCACCGGTCGCCAGCGCCGGGGGAGTCGCCACCGCGGGGGTCGTCACCGTCGGAGTCGTCACCGCGGGAGTCGTCGCCCGGCGCGTCATCACCGGGAGAGTCGTCACCGGGGAGTCCTCGTCCGCGGAGTCCGCCGTCCCTCCCGACGAGCCGTCCTCGCTGAAGTCACCGGTCGACTCGGTCGCCGGGTTCGCCCGGAAACCGATGCCCTGCGACCCTCGCCGGTCGGCGTCGAGCTCGGCCTGCCCCTGCGTCAGCAGCGCGTCCAGCGCCTCGTCGACCTCGTCGCGGGCCGGCTCCTGCGGCAGCTCGCCGGTGCGCCGCGCGACGTAGCCGAGCGGGTCGTCGAGGTCTGCCACGCCCGGTGCCGAGTCGGGGTGGCTCCACGCCTCGTCGCGGCCCTCGGGCCCGGCCGCGTCCTCGAGCGCGGCCCACACGGTGGCGGCCTCGCGCAGCCGGCGTGGGCGCAGCTCGAGCCCGACCAACGACGCGAAGAGACGCTCGGCGGGGCCGCCGGCAGCCCGGCGACGGCGTACGGCCTCGGACAGCTGGGCCACGTGCGGCAGGTGCGGCTCGCACGCCTTCTGGGACACGGTGTCGACCCAGCCCTCGACCAGGGCGAGCAGCCGCTCCAGCTGGACCAGCGCCCGCTGCTGGGCCTCGCTCGGCTCGGGCGTGAACAACGAACCCTGCAGCGCCTTCTGCAGCTCCTCGGGGTCGGACATGTTGGCCTCGCCGATGGCCCGCTCGATGCGCTCGGTGTCGATGCTGATGTCGCCGGCGTAGGACTGCACCGCGGCCAGCAGCGCCGGGGCGAGCCACCCGACCTGCGCGAACAGCCGGGCCCGGGCGGCCTCGCGCACCGCCAGGTAGAGGTGCACCTCGCCGGTGTCGACCCCGAGGCCGTCGGCGAACGCGGGCACGTTGGCCGGCAGGATCACCACGGCGTTGTCCTTGATCAGCGGCAGCCCGACCTCGGTGCCGGTGACCAGCTCGCCGGCGAGCGCCCCGACCGCCTGGCCCACCTGCATGCCGAACATGGCCGAGCTCATCCGCGCCATCATCGGCTCCAGCTGGCCCATCATCGAGCTCAGGTCGACGCCCGGGGGCAGACCCAGCTCGGGCGGCAGGCCCTCGCTGCCGAGCTCGCGCATCTGCTGCTGCATCGCGCGCTGGATCGCCGCGCCGACGCCGCTCGCGACCGGCTCGACCAGCTGCTTCCAGACCGGCATCGTCTGCTCGATCCACTCCGCGCGCGACCAGGCCTGCCCGCGCGAGGCGGGAGCAGTGAAGTCGGTGACGGCGTCGAGCCACAGGTTCGCGACCTGCACGACCTGCTCGACGTCCTTGGTGGTGGCCTCGCCGACGCTGGCGTCGCCGCCGGCGGCCACGGCCTTGCGGGCGACGTCGGTGGCGAGCGAGATGTTGATCGGCCCGTCGGTGGAGCCGCTCATCATGGCCTGCATCTGGGCCTGGACCATCTGCAGCATCGCGGGGTCGACCTGCTCCAGGCCCATCGAGCGCAGCGCCTCGGCGAGCTGGGGGTTGTCGGCCGCGCCGTCGCCGAGCAGCGCGCGCAGCATCTCCTCGAGCTGCTCCTGGCCCTCGTCGTCGTCACCCGGTCCGCTGGGCTGCAGGTGCGGTGTGTCGGGCACGCGTGGCTCCTTCGAACGAAGTCGTGCGGCGGTCGCCGCAGCAGGACGGAACTCCTGCCCAGATAACCACGTCACCCGGGGGCGGAGTTCCGCAGCCCGGGAAGGTTCGCGGTCGGCGTAACCGGGAATGTCCGTACGCCGGGGGCCGGCTGGCCCAGCACCGTGCGGTCGGGCAGGATGCCAGGGCGCCCACGGGCAACGTGCAGGTTGATCGGCGAGGATGTCCGCGCCCCGTCGCCCCGGGCGTGGCGGGCCGGGCGCGTGAGCGCGAACGAGGGGTGCGACGGGTGTCGCGACGAACGTGAGGGAAGTGCGTGACCGAGCAGGAATCGATGGACCCGAGGGTGCGTCTGGCGCAGGTGCGCGACGAGCCGTTGTCGGTGGACGAGGTCCTCGGGGCCGTGCGTGACCCCGACGCCGGCGGCGTCGGTCTGTTCGTCGGCGTCGTCCGCCGCCACGACCACACCAAGGGGGTCGAGGCCCTCGACTACTCCGCGCACCCGACCGCCGAGGCCGTGCTCGCGCGCACGGCCGAGCAGGTCCTGCGCGACGACGTCACCGCCGTCGCGGTGACCCACCGCACCGGGCACCTCGAGGTGGGCGACCTGGCCGTGGTGGTGGCCGTCAGCGCCCCGCACCGCGGGCCGGCGCTGGAGGTCTGCCGCGAGCTCATCGACACCCTCAAGACCACCGTCCCGATCTGGAAGCACCAGCAGTTCGACGACGGGTCCGACGAGTGGGTGGGTCTGCCGTGAGCACCCCGGCCCCGCCGCCGGCCGGCGCCCCCGCCCCGGCCCCCGCCGCCCCCGGACCGCTGCGCCGGTCGGGGAGGGCGCTGTCGACGCGCTCGGTCGTGCTGCTGTGCGCGGTGCTGCTGATGCTCGTCGTGTTCGCGATCGGTCAGCTCATCCGGATGCCGTACGTCATCTTCAGCCCGGGGCCGGCCCAGGACACCCTGGGGAGCTCCGACGGCAAGCCGGTCGTCCAGATCGACGGGACGCGGACGTACCCCACCGACGGCAGCCTCGACTTCACCACCGTCTCGCTGTACGGCGGTCCGGACCACCCGGTGAGCTTCTGGCGGTGGGTGCGGGCCAAGTTCGACGAGAACAGCGTCATCCAGCCCGAGGAGGACGTCTTCGGCGACAAGACCGGGCAGGAGATCCAGCAGGAGTCGGCCGCGGAGATGACCGGGTCGCAGCAGGCGGCCGAGGTGGTCGGGGTGCGGGCGACCGGCGCGAAGGTCGGCGAGCAGGTCTACATCGGGAGCATCGGCGAGGGGTCGCCGGCGACGGGCAAGCTGCGCGCCGGTGACCGGCTGCTGCAGATCAACGGCACGGACACCCCGACCCTGGCGTCGGTGCACGCGGTGATGGACAAGGTCACCGCCGGGCAGCCGGTGCGGGTCACGTTCAGCCGCGACGGCAAGCAGTCGACCGTCTCGGTCGGCACCACCCGGGGCGAGGACGGCCGCGCGCTGATGGGCATCGTGCTCGCGCCGCGCTACACCTTCCCCTACACGGTCAAGGTCAACGCCGGCGACGTCGGCGGGCCGTCGGCGGGGCTGATGTTCAGCCTCGCGATCTACGACAAGCTCACGCCGGGCGCGCTCACCGGCGGCAAGGAGTTCGCCGGCACCGGCACCATCGACGTCGACGGCAGCGTCGGCCCGATCGGCGGCATCCAGCAGAAGATGGTGGGCGCTCGCGACAGCGGCGTCGACTACTTCCTGGCCCCGGCCGCCAACTGCGGCGAGGTGCGCGGCAACGTGCCCGACGGGCTGTCGGTCTACAAGGTCTCCACCTTCGACGACGCGCGCTCGGTCGTGCAGAAGGTCGCCGCGGGCCAGACCAGCGGCCTGCCCACCTGCTGAGCCGCGGCGGTCAGCCGAACGTGGCGCGCAGCGCCTCGAGGAGCCCGGGCGCGATGTCCTCGCCGATCGCGACCTTGTCGTCGGAGTCGTACGCCCGCTGCCGCAGCAGGCACACGCCCTCGCCGTCGCGCAGCACGGCGACCAGCAGACGTACGTCCTGGCGGGCCGGGTGCGCGGCCAGCGCCTGCGTCGCGGCCTCGGGGTCGTCGGGCAGGTCGCGCTCGGCCTCGGGCGGCACGACGATGCGCTCGATCGCCAGGGCCGCGCCGTCGACCTCGTCCGGCCAGGCCAGCCGGCCGAGCATCTCCTCGATGCTGCTGGTCGGCGGCATGCCCTCCTGCTCGATCGTGCTGAACGCGTCGGGGTCGACGCCGGCCAGCTGCGGCGCCAGGCTCGGTTCGCGCGCAGCGATGTCGCCGTTGCGGGCGATCGCGAACAGCCGCGGCGGCTGGTCCCAGCCGGCGCGCGCGACGTGCTGCTCGGTGTCGACGGCGCAGCTCAGCAGCGGGCTCATCGGCGGGTTGGGCTGATCCTCGGGAGAGCTCACCCGCACATCCTGCCCCAGGGTTCACGGGTTAGGTTATGGGCTCACACCCACCGGCGATCGGACAGCCCGTGAGCACCTCTGACGACGACGTCCCTGGCGCGGACGAGCCCCGCGGTCGGCGATTCGGTCGCCCCCGGATCCCTCGGCTCGGTGGCCTGCCCAGACGTTCGCCCCTCGCGACGACCGTGGCCGTCCTCCTGGTCGTCATCGTGGTCGCGATGCTGTGGTCGCGGGTCTGGACCGAGAAGCTGTGGTTCGACAGCGTCGGCTACTCCCTGGTCTGGCGCAACCAGCTGATCGTCAAGTCCGTGATGTTCCTGGCCGGCGGGCTGGTCACCGCGGTGCTGGTCGGGATCAGCCTGCGCCTGGCGTACCGCCACCGCCCGATCTACGCCCCGGTCACCGTCGAGCAGGACAACCTCGACCGTTACCGCGAGGCCATCGACCCCTTCCGCCGGGTCGCCTTCTGGGCGCTGCCCGCGATGCTCGGTCTGTTCGCCGGGCTCGCGGCGCAGGCGCAGTGGCAGCTGCCGCTCATGTGGATCAACCGCGAGCCGTTCGGCGTCAACGACCCCGAGTTCAACAAGGACATCGGGTTCTACGTCTTCACCCTGCCCTGGCTGCGCTTCCTGGTCAGCTTCGGGACGATGGTGCTGGTGCTGTCGCTGCTCGCGGCGCTCGTCACGCACTACGTCTACGGCGGCATCAACCTGCAAGGTGGCGGACCGCGCACCACGCCGGCCGCCCGCATCCACCTGTCGCTGCTGCTGGCCGGCCTGGTGCTGCTGCGCGCCGTGTCCTACTGGCTCGACCGCTACAGCCTCACCACCAACGACAACCGGCGCTGGCACGGCATCGGCTACACCGACCAGAACGCCGTGCTGCCGACCAAGGCGATCCTCGCGATCGCGGCGCTGCTGTGCGCGGTGCTGTTCGTCTCGACCATCTGGACGCGCACCTGGCGACTGCCGATCCTCGGCGTCTCGCTGCTGGTCGTGTGCGCCGTGCTCGTCGGCGGCATCTACCCCGCGCTCGTGCAGCGCTTCCGCGTCGGCCCGTCGGAGCAGACGCTCGAGGCGCCGTTCATCCAGCGCAACATCCAGGCCACCCGCGCTGCGTACGGGCTCACGAACACCCAGACACAGGCGTACGAACCACGCACGGACGCCTCTCCGGGCCAGCTGCGCCAGGACGCAGACACGGTGCCCGGCATCCGCATCGTCGACCCGGCGATCGTCTCGCCGACCTTCCGCCAGATGCAGGGCCGGGTGAACTACTACCAGTTCCCCGACACGCTCGACGTCGACCGCTACGACATCGGCGGCGAGAAGGTCGACACCGTCATCGCGGTGCGCGAGCTGGACCTGGAAGGCGTGCCCGCGGGGCAGCGCAACTGGGTCAACGACCACGCGGTCTACACCCACGGGTTCGGCGTCGTCGCGGCGTACGGCAACCGGCGCACCAGCGACGGCGAGCCGCAGCTGTTCGAGCGCAACATCCCGCCGGTCGGCGAGCTCGGCGACTACGAGCCGCGCATCTACTTCGGGGAGTCCTCGCCGAACTACTCGATCGTCGGCGGCGAGCCGGGGTCCAACCGGGAGCTGGACTACCCCGACAGCGCGACCGGCGGCGAACGGCGGACGACCTATCAGGGCAACGGCGGGGTCGGCATCGGCTCGTTCACCCGGCAGCTGGCGTACGCCATCAAGTACCGGCAGTACAACATCCTGCTGTCCGACGTGGTGAACCCGCGCTCGCGCATCCTCGACTACCGCGAGCCGCGCGAGCGGGTCGAGCGGGTGGCGCCGTGGCTGACCCTCGACGGCAACACCTATCCGGTCGTGGTCAACGGCCGGGTGAAGTGGGTCGTCGACGGCTACACGACCAGCGCGCAGTACCCGTACTCGCAGCTGTCGTCGCTGGGGGAGACCACCTCCGACTCGCTCACCAGCCGCTCGCAGAGCGTGCAGAGCATCCAGGGCGGGCGGGTCAACTACATCCGCAACTCGGTCAAGGCCACGGTCGACGCCTACGACGGCTCGATCGACCTGTACGCCTGGGACGAGAAGGACCCGATCCTGAAGGCATGGCGCAAGTCGTTCGGCGGCACGGTCAAGCCGATGTCGCAGATCAACGGTGCGCTGATGAGTCACCTGCGCTACCCCGAGGACGTGTTCAAGGTGCAGCGCGAGCTGCTCGCCCGCTATCACGTCACCGACCCGGCAGCGTTCTACCAGGGCAACGACTTCTGGCAGGTGCCGAACGACCCGACGCAGGGCGGGCAGACGCCGACCCCGCCGTACTACCTGTCGATCGCGATGCCCGACCAGAGCTCGCCGTCGTTCTCGCTGACGAGCACGTTCATCCCGACCGGGAGCCGGCAGAACCTCACCGGGTTCATGGCGGTCGACGCCGACGCGGGCGACCAGACCGGGCAACGAAGGCCGGGCTACGGCACGATCCGGATCCTGGAGATGCCCCGCGACTCCACGATCCGCGGACCGGGCCAGTTCCAGAACGAGATCCAGTCCTCGGGTCAGAGCACGACCGACCAGACGCTGGGCACGACGAACCTGTCGCAGTACCTCAACCTGGCCCGGCAGCAGGGCTCGCGCATCACGATGGGCAACCTGCTGACGCTGCCGGTGGGTGGCGGCCTGCTCTACGTCGAGCCGGTCTACGTGCAGGCGTCGGGCAACACGTCCTACCCGCTGCAACGGCTCGTGGTCACCTCGTTCGGCAACCGGCTGGCGTGGGCCTCGACGCTCGACGGCGCGCTGGACCAGCTGTTCGGCGGGAACTCGGGGGCGACGGCCGGCGACGCCGGCACGCCGAACAACCCGGGTACGTCGCCCTCGCCCAGTCCGTCCCCGTCGCCGTCGCCGAGCCCGAGTCCGAGCCCGTCGTCCCCGGGCACCAGTCCGCCGACCGGCACGCCGTCCCCGACCGGGTCGCCCGACCCGAACGCGGCGCGCGACGTGCAGCGCTACTACAACGAGGGGCAGGCGGCGCTGAAGCGCGGCGACTGGGAGGCCTACGGCGAGGCGCAGCGCAAGCTCGGCGAGGCGATCCGGCGACTGGCCGGCTCGGCGCCGACCGGCGGTTCGGTGACGGTGACCCCGCCGCCGACCGCCACGCCGTCGGGCTGAGCGGCCCCAACGCTGGTCGAGTAGGCCCGCGAGGGACGAGCGGGCCGTATCGAGACCCGCTCCCGCCCCCACGCCCGTGACTGTGCACGACACGCGGTAAGCCCGCGAGCGCGTACCGCGTGTCCTGCACAGTCACGAGCGGCCCGGCGCCGAGATCGCTGTGCTGGCACGGGATCTCGGCGGGCGGCATCCTCGATTTGGTGCTGCCGTCACGCTGTCGTAAGGTAGAGCCATACCGACGCGGGGTGGAGCAGCTCGGTAGCTCGCCGGGCTCATAACCCGGAGGTCGCAGGTTCAAATCCTGCCCCCGCTACGAGAAGGGCCCCTGGCCAGCGGAATCGCTGGCCAGGGGGACTTCGCCTTTCGTCCACGGTCTCCCGGCTACGGGTCTAGCGTCCGGCCTCGACTTCCGAACACTGTCAGTGCTCGCCGATAGGATGACCTCGAGGCGCGCCCCGATCCCGGCGGTGCAGCACAGCCGGGGAGGAAGGGCGGGCATGGCGACGGTCGAGTACAAGAACAGCCATCTCAGCGCTGCCCGCTCAGCGAAGAACGACGAGTTCTACACGCAGTGGGCGGACATCGAGCGTGAGATGAACGCGTACCTTGAGTACGACCCGGATGTGTTCCGCGACAAGGTGGTCCTGCTGCCGTGCGACGACCCCGAGTGGTCGAACTTCGCGAAGTTCTTCGCGTTGCACTTCATGGACTACGGTCTCAAGAAGCTTGTCTCCACCTCCTACGCGCCCGACAGCAATCCGGCCGAGCTCGACTACCAGCCGACCCTGTTCGAGATGAACGACCCGCAGTTCGACGAGATCAAGACCCGCACCAACGGCAAGAAGTTCGTGCTCGAGCCGAAGGACATCAACGACGACGGCGTCGTCAACATCGAGGACCTGAAGTGGGAGTACCTCGACGGCGACGGTGACTTCCGCAGCGCGGAGGTCACAGCGCTGCGCGACGAGGCCGACATTGTCATCACCAATCCGCCGTTCAGCCTGTTCCGGACCTTCGTCGCGTGGCTCATAGAGGGCGACAAGCAGTTCTCGGTCGTGGGCAGCAGCAACGCGGTCACGACCAAGGACTTCTTCGCGCTGATCAAGGCGAATCGGCTCTGGAAGGGGGCCACGGCCAACAACACGGACATGGTGTTCGGTGTCCCCAAAGGGTTCCCGGTCAAGGAGTCCGACCGGCTGAAGGCTGAGCGACTCGGGTACCCCTCAACCGACGCATACGACTTCACCCGGTTGGGAAATGCATGCTGGTTCACGAACATGGACCACGGGCGCCGTCACGAGCCTCTGCAGCTGATGACGATGGAGGACAACCTCAGATTCAGCAAGCACAAGGAGATTAAGAGCGTCGGGTACAGGGAGTACGACAACTTCGATGCCATCGACGTCGCCTTCACCGACGCAATCCCCGGCGACTACGACGGCGTGATGGGCGTGCCGATCTCGTTCCTCGACAGGTACAACCCCGACCAGTTCGAGATCATCAGCCTCACCCAGACGTGGTCGGACGTGTCGACCAAGACGTACCCGGCACAGATACTCGTGAGCCCCGACGGACGGCGGAAGACGGTGGGGGCCCTCAACAGCGGGCCGGCGTTCAAGGTCGCTGAGCCCCCTGTCGGAAGCAGCTACTACGACATCAACGGAGAGTTCTACACGTCTGCGTACAAGCGGGTCCTCATCCGGCGGAAGGACACCTCGTGAAGACCAATCTCAAGGAGTACGCAGTCGAGGATGTCATCAACGGTTTCGTCTACAACGAGCTGGAGGGCAAGGGCCTCTACGGTCTCGCCGGCAAGCTCGTCATCCAGCCCGAGTACCAGCGCCACTACATATACGGTGACGGCAAGAAGGACGTCGCTGTGATCGAGTCCCTCTTGAAGGGCTACCCGCTCGGCCTCATCTATTTCAACGTTGACGACGAGAACGACCAGCTCGAGGTGCTCGACGGCCAGCAGCGCATCACGAGCATCGGACGGTTCATGACCGGCAAGTTCGCGATCAAGGTGGCCGGCAAAGAACAGACGTTCTCGTCGCTTCCACTTGAGGACCAGAAGCTCCTGCGGGAGAGCCCGCTGCTTGTCTACGAGTGCGAGGGCCCCGAGTCCGAGATAAAGGAATGGTTCGAGACCATTAACATCGCTGGCGTCCCGCTCAACAAGCAGGAGCTGCTCAACTCGATCTACTCCGGACCGTTCGTCACTGCAGCGAAGGCCGAGTACAGCAACTCCAACAACGCGAACATGCAGAAGTGGTCGTCCTACGTGAAGGGTGATCCCAAGCGACAGGAGGTCCTTGCCGTCGCGCTGGATTGGGTCGCCTCCTCCCAGGGCAAGACGATCGACTCCTACCTTGCGCAGCATCGCCACGATGCTGGGATCGCCGAGCTGAAGACTTATTTCACCTCGGTCATCGACTGGGTCAGCGGCGTCTTCATCCGGCCACCAGACAAGGAGATGCGAGGCATCGAGTGGGGCCGCTTGTACGAGGAGTATCACTCGAAGGCCTACGACGCCGCGAAGATCGACGCCAGGGTCGACGAGCTGCGCAGTGACCTGGTCGTTAAGAACAAGGGCGTCTACGAGTATGTCCTTGGGGGAGAGAAGGAGCCCCAACTTCTCGAGGTCAGATTGTTCGACGAGAAGTCCAAGAGCGTTGCCTATACGCAGCAGACCAAGAAGGCGAAGGCCGACGGTGTGTCCAACTGCCCGCTGTGTGCTATCGGTGACGACAACAACAAGGCGCGGATCTACCAGCAGAAGGAGATGGACGCCGACCACGTGACTGCCTGGTCCAAGGGTGGTTCGACAGATCTCTCGAATCTCACGATGCTGTGCGAGACGCACAACCGCGCCAAGGGCAACAAATAGCCCCCACTACGGAATGTCAGGAGTTGATCGTGCCGAAAGGTGACAGCCTGCCGACCGTGTGGGAACGGCCTCCGCACACCAAGGCCAAGCACGACATCCTCACGCGCTACCTCGGTGCGTGGTTCGGCATCTTCGGGCGCAGCAGATACCACCAGCGTGTCAACGTGCTTGACGGCTTCGCCGGACCCGGCCGCTACGACGACAACGAGCCCGGCTCGCCGGTTCTGACGCTCAATACGCTCCTGGAGCACAGGTCCTTCGCGGACTTTGGCGACACGACGTTCAACTTTATCTTCAACGAGTGGAACGGCCAAAGGTTCGCGTCCCTGCAGAGGGTCCTCGCCGACGTCAAAGCAAGCCGCGTACCGTGGCCGAAGAACGTCCAAGTCATGGAGCGCGACCTGAACTTCCAGGAGCTGGCACGCGAGCTGCTGGGCTCTATCCCCGCGGGCAAGCAGTTGGCTCCGACATTCGCGTTCATCGACCCGTTTGGCTACCGCGACGTCCCGCTGGCTCTGATCCGCGACCTGGTCGACCATCCGTCGTGCGAGCTGTTCATCTACTTTGACTTCAACAGCGTCAACCGGTTCGCGAACGCTGGCAACGTCGATCCGCACTTCACGGCGCTGTTCGGGTGCGACGAGTACAAGAATGCTCCGGCATCCGACGCCGGCCGTGGGCAGTTCATCCACGACCTGTACGAAAGGCAGCTGCGCCGTGAGTGCGAATTCGCCCACATCTGCAGCTTCGAGATGATCACGAAGAACGGTCACACCGGCAGCTACCTCTTCTTCTGCACGCGGGACGACCAGGCCTACGACAAGATGAAGGAGGCGATGTGGAAGCTCGCTCCCGGCGGGGGCTACAGGTTCGACGACCGGCTCGCGGGCGCGCCCGTGCTCTTCGAGGACGAGGCCAACACCGGACCCCTGCAGGACGAACTCGCGCAGCACTTCGCCGGTCAGACGGTGAAGTTCGAGGACGTCTGTCAGTACGTCATCACGGAGACGCCGTTCCACAGCGGGCAGGTCAAGAAACTGACTCTCAAACCGATGCAAGAGGCTGGACGCATCTCGTCACCGAACCAGAGGCGGAAGAACACCTTCCCCAAGGGTACGCTCATCGAGTTCCCGAGCGTGACCGCCTGGCGACGGTCGTGATCAGAGCGCCGCGGCCAACTCTGGCATGTCGTCCCAGGTGCGCCCGTCGAGCTCGCGGCCGTTGGCCTTCGGCGTCCGTCCGCCCCACTGCTTGAAGAAGAACGCCACTCCTGCCTCGACGCACTGGTCTCGGATGTCCTCGACCCAGGCCGGGTCCATGGGGCGCGCGCGTGTCCCGGACTCGCCGCCGGCGATAACCCAATCGATGCCCTCTAGATCCAGTTCGGGCAGTGCCGTGATGAGCGGCTCGCAGGACAGGAACCGTGTCGCCGCAGGGACAACCCGGAGGTGGTCGACCCGGTCGACGACGTCGAGCGACTCCACCGAGACGCCCATCCACAGGTTGTCGGGCCAGTCGAGCCTGTCGGCGACCCTCGCCATTCGGTGGGCGCGCTTGGTGAGCACCTGGTAGGTGTGCTGCGGGGTGTGGCGGATGACGTCGAAGATGTCTCGGATGAAGTCCAGAGGGACTTTGGCATGGAAGAGGTCGCTCATCGAGTTGACGAAGACGACCTTCGGGGTCCGCCACCGGTAGGGCTGGTCGAGCGAGCGCGGGTGGATCGTGACCCCGAAGCCGGGCCCGGACGTCCTGGGGTCGCCGTCGTTCTGGTACTTCTCCGCGCCCATTGCCTTAAGGCGCTTTGAGAGGGCGAGGGCGTAGCAGTTGTCGCAGCCAGCCGCGACTCGGTCGCAGCCGGTAACGGGGTTCCATGTGACCTCCGTCCACTCGATCGCGCTGATCGTGGCCAACAGGATCACCCCTTCTCGTCCCCTGGGAGCGTATCGGCCGACGGGTGGACCGCACGTCAGAACCGCCGCACGCCTTACTGGCCTCCTCGGTCACTGAACCGCCCCGGGATGTCTGGAGACTTCATTAGTTGGAGGATGAAGTCATGGCACGTCCCAGCAAGTACCCCCGGGAGTTGCGAGAGCGCGCTGTCCGGGCGGTAGCCCAGGCGATGGCGCAGGGTGAGTACCCGAGCGAGTTTGAGGCGATCCGAACGATCGCCAGGAAGCTTGGCATCGGGTCGCCCGAGACGCTGCGCAAGTGGATCAGGCAGGCCGAGGTGGACGGCGGCACGCGTCCAGGGAAGACGACCCAGGAGCTGGCCGAGATCCGGGAGTTGAAGAAGGAGGTCGCCGAGCTTCGGCGGGCGAACGAGATCCTCAAGACCTCCTCGGCTTTCTTCGCGGCGGAGCTCGACCGCCAGTCAAGGTTCTGATCGACTACATCGACGAACACCGCGAGGAATTCGGGGTCGAGCCGATCTGCCGGGTGCTCAGCGAGCACGGCGCCAAGATCGCCCCGTCTACCTACTACGAGGCCCGTAGCCGCAAGCCGTCGAAGCGCGCCCTGCGCGATGCCGACGTCAGTGAGCTGATCCGCGCAGCGCGCGAGCAGCGGTTCGTGGCGAGGTTCGGTGCGCGCAAGATGTGGCTCTACTTACGCCGGCAAGGGCACGAGGTGGCCCGATGCACCGTGGAGCGGCTGATGACAGCGAACGGCTGGCAGGGCGCGCTGAGGGGCAAACGAGTGCGGACCACGATCCCCGACCCGAGGGATGCCCGGGCCGCTGACCTGGTCGACCGGGACTTCACCGCGACCGCACCGAACCAGCTCTGGGTCGCCGACTTCACCTACGTCGCGACCTGGTCGGGCACGGTCTACGTCGCGTTCGTCTTCGATGTCTTCTCACGGATGATCGTGGGCTGGCGGGCGGCTACCAGCATGACCACCGAACTCGTGCTCGACACTCTTGAGCACGCGACGTGGTCACGCCGACAGCAGGGGATCGAGGACCTGACCGGCCTGGTGCACCACAACGACGCCGGCAGCCAGTACACCTCGTTCGCGTTCACCACGCGCCTGCTCGAGGCCGACGTGGACGCATCGGTGGGTTCGGTGGGCGACGCCTACGACAACGCCCTAGCCGAGTCCCAGATCGGGATTTACAAGACCGAACTGGTCCGGCCCGAAGGACCCTGGCGCGACGTCGAGCACGTCGAGATCGAGACCCTGCACTGGGTTCACTGGTTCAACCACGAGCGGACCCACGAATCGGTCGACGATCTCACACCGATCGAGGTCGAGGCCGCGCACTACGCTGCAAGAAACCGTCTCGTCCCGACCGGGTAGAGACACAACCAGAAGCCTCCGGAAACTCCGGGGCGGTTCACACATACGTACCGATTCCCCTCGCGGATCATGCCACTCAGCACAGACACGGAACCGGTCTCAGCCCTGCGCTCGTCGGCGCCCTTTCGTTTGCCGGAAACTCGAGAACGGGGTCGGCTCCCCGTCAGATCCCCTCCACCTGCACGGGGTGGTCGGCGAGCAGCAGGTCGAGGTCGTCGGGGTCGGAGGTGAGGACCACAGTGGGCTGGGCGAGGCCCGTGGCTGTCGCCGCGACGAGAGCATCCACAATGAGGTCACGGGACTTGCACCGACCCCGCGCGGCCTGGCTGCGGAGCTCCCCGGCTCGGAATCCGATGTAGGCGTCGACGTCGACCACGCGCAGCGCCTTCGTGACCCGGCGGACCTGCGCGTCCCGAGGCGAGCCATCGGTGACCTCGGCCAGGGTGGCGGCGGAGGCGTACATGATCGAGTCGGTGCGACGGGCGACCTCCGCCCAGGCGTACATGCGCCGATCGCCCCGAGCGAGGGCCGAGAGCGCCTCGGCGTCGAGCAGGATCGACCGCGGGCCGATCACTGGGCGAGCCGCTCCATGATCGCCGCAACCTCGGCCTCGTCGACCGGGCCGTGCTCGTCGTCCATCTGGGCGAGGATGTCGTCCAGGGCGTCCCGCTCCAGCTGCCGCGCGACGGCTCCCGAGACGTACGCCGAGAACCCGCGTGCCCCGACGCGGGACCGCACGCCTGCTGAGGTCTCGGCGGGCATGGTGACGGAGTGCTTCTCGACCCCGGTGGAGGCGCTCATGGCGGAATCATACTCCAAGTAGGATAAAAGCGAGTGATCCGCTCAGTCGGGCAGCGGGCCGGTGAGGAGGCGGTCGACGTTGGGGCCGAGCGCCGCGACCATCTCGTCGATCGACAGGCGGGCGAGCGGCTCCAGGCGGATGACCTGGCGCAGCAGGATGACCCCTGCGATCTGGGTGAAGGCCAGCGGGAGCCGGCGGTCGGCGTCACCGAAGGCCTGCTCGACGCGGTCGTGCAGCTCGGGCAGCACGAGGCCCTGGAGCATGTCGCGCACCAGCGACTCGTCCCCCGCGATGGCCGACCGGAACGACGCCTCGAGCCCGGCGGCGCCGGGGAGGACCACACGGTGAGCACGGCCCGCAGCACGCCGCTGCCCAGCTGCTCGTCGGGCACGTCGGCGACGGCGGCGAGCACGTCGGCCGGGTCGTGGGGCAGGGCGATCGCGGCGACGAACAGGCCGCGCTTGTTGTCGAAGTAGTGGCTGATCAGTGCGACGTCGACCCCGGCCTCGGTCGCGATCGCGCGCAGCGAGGTCTGCTGAAAACCCTTCTGGGCGAACAGTTCTCGGGCGGCGGTGAGGATCCGCTCGCGCGCGTCGGACGCGCCGGGCGGTCGCCCTCCCCGCGGGCTCATCGGGTCTTTCGCGGCATCGACACGGCAGCCAGGGTAAGGGCGACGAGGGCGAACCCGGCGAGCACCAGCGCGTCACGGACGGCGTCGGCGGACGGGTCGGTCTGCGAGCCGACCGCGCGCAGGCCCTCGACGGCGTACGACAGCGGCAGCACGTTCGCGGCCCACTGCAGCAGCTGCGGCATCGCCTCGCGGGCGACCAGGAGCCCGCACAGGAACAGCTGCGGCACGATGACCAGCGGCATGAACTGCACCGCCTGGAACTCGGTGCGCGCGAAGGCCGACGCCAGCAGTCCCATCGCGACGCCCACGGCGGCAGACGCCGCCGCGACGATCAGCAGCCACCCCACCGGCCCGCGGGTCTGGACCCCGAGCAGCCACCGGCAGACGGCCCACAGCACCGTCGCCTGCAGGATCGCCATCAGCGTGAACGCGACGGCATAGCCGAGCAGCAGGTCGGCCCGGTGCATGGGGGTGGTGAGCAGCCGCTCGAGCGTGCCCGACGTACGCTCGCGCAGCATCGCCACGCTCGTCACCAGGAACATGACGACCATGGGCAGGATGCCGAGCATGGTGACGGCCAGCCGGTCGAAGATCGGGGCGCCGTCGTAGACCCACCACAGCAGCGACAGCAGCAGCGCGGGCACGACGAGGATCAGCGCGACGGTGCGGTGGT
Organism: Barrientosiimonas endolithica; assembly: GCF_030296655.1. Taxonomy (NCBI): domain Bacteria; kingdom Bacillati; phylum Actinomycetota; class Actinomycetes; order Micrococcales; family Dermacoccaceae; genus Barrientosiimonas; species Barrientosiimonas endolithica. The sequence continues at coordinate 773,439 of NZ_AP027735.1, forward strand.
CGGCTCGCAGCTGGTCAAGCACGCGGCGGGTGGTGGCCAGGGTGATGCGCGGGTTCATGCCGGTTCTCCTTCGGCCTCGCGGGTGTCCTGCTCGCGGATGATGCGCAGGAACGCCTCGTCGGGGGTGCTTGCGCCGGTGCGGCGCAGCAGCTCGGCGGGGGTCAGCTGGGCCACGAGCCGTCCCTCGCGCATGAGCAGGAGGCTGTCGCAGCGCGACGCCTCGTCCATCACGTGGCTCGAGACGAGCAGCGTGACGCCGCGGTCGGCGAGGCTGCGGAAGTACGTCCACAAGGACTCGCGGGTGACCGGGTCCAGTCCTACGGTCGGCTCGTCGAGCACCAGCAGCTGCGGGTCCCCGACGAGGGCGCAGGCCAGCGAGGCGCGGCTGGCCTGCCCGCCGGACAGCCGCTCGACGCGCTGGTCGGCCTGGTCGGTGAGCCCCACGGCGTGGACGGCCGCGGCGACGTCGCGCGCGCCCGCGCCCTGCAGCGCGGCGAAGTAGCGCACGTTCTGCGCCACCGTGAGGTCGCGGTAGACGCTCACCGCCTGGGTGACGTAGCCGACCTGGTCTCGCAGCGCGGATGAGCCCGGCGGCTGCCCGAGCACGCGCGCCCGGCCCGACTCGATGCGCTGCACCCCGACGAGGGAGCGCAGCAGGGTGGTCTTGCCGCAGCCGGACGGACCCAGCAGGCCGACCACGGAGCCGGACCCGACCGCGAACGACAGGCCGTGCAGCACGCGCCGCCCGCCCCGGCGTACGACCAGCCCCGCCACTTCAACAGCCGTTGAACTCAACATGTGTTGAATATGCGCCCGCCGCGGACCCCCTGTCAAGGAGGGGCGGCCCAGATAGTCGAGGTGAGGCCCAGTTATTAAGGGGGCCGCCCCTCCGACAAGGGGCCGCCCCTCCCTGGTGGGAGGGGCGGCCGGAGTCGTGCGTACGCCGGTGCGGGCTCGGTCAGTCGTCCTCGCGGTTGATCCGCCACAGCGTGCAGGCGGCCATGACCAGCCCGATCAGGGCGAGCATGCCGAGCGCCAGCAGGAACATCGACGGGGTGTGCTGCCACAGCGGGTCGTCGGCGTCGCCGAAGATCTTGTTCTGGCCGGGGTTGTCGGGGTCGGGCCGGGTGAAGATCTCCCGGATGTTGACCACGGCGGCCGAGCCGGCGTACCCCCAGCGCGACGGGGTGATCCACGACAGCTGCTCCAGCACCGGCCGGCCGGTGACCGGGAACAGGCCGCCGCACAGCACCAGCTGCGCCATGACCGACACCACGAGCAACGGCATGACCTGCTCGGACGTCTTCACGAACGAGCTCATCAGCAGGCCCAGCGACACGGCGCTGAACGCGGTGAACCAGCAGACGATGATCAGCTCCAGCGTCGGCGAGCCGAGCAGGATCGCGTCGGCGGGCTTGTTCTTGACCAGCAGCACGAGGCTGACCAGCAGCGCGCTCTGGATGAGCGTGAGCAGCCCGAAGATGACCAGCTTGCCCCACAGATAGGCCTGCGAGGAGAGCCCGACGGCCTTCTCGCGCAAGAAGATCGCGCGTTCGCTGACCAGCTCGCGCACGCTCGCGGCGGTGCCCATGAAGATCGCTCCGACGATCAGCACCACGAGGATCTGCAGCGGCTCGCTCGCGATGACCGTCGGCTGGCCGTTCGCGTCGGTGGCCGGCTGCGGGCCGAGGCCGAAGCTGCCCGGCACCACCATCGTGATGACCGCGAGCACGACCGGCATCAGCAGCATGAACGCGGCGTAGCCCTTGTCGGCGAGGATCACCTTCAGATGTCGACGAGCGAGGGTCGACAGCTGCGAGGGGATCGACTGCTGGCGCGGCGGCTTCTCGGGCGGTCCGGTGTGCGGGCGCGGGGCACGCAGCGGCGCCGACACCTGCTCCTCCATCAGCGGCGAGTCGCGGAAGCGCAGCTTGACGCCCTCGGGGTCGCGAGCGACAGCGGTGAACACGTCGGCGTGGTCGCTGGCGCCGAAGAAGCGCAGCAACCCGTCCGGCGGGCCGAAGTAGGCGACCTTGCCGCCCGGCGCGAGCAGCAGCACCTTGTCGCAGACGCCCAGGTTGGCGACCGAGTGGGTGATGACCACGACCGTACGTCCGCCGTCGGCCAGGTCGCGCAGCGTGCGCATGACCTGCTTGTCCAGCCCCGGGTCCAGGCCCGAGGTCGGCTCGTCGAGGAACAGCAGCGACGGCCGGGTCAGCAGCTCGAGCGCGACCGAGGTGCGCTTGCGCTGACCGCCGGAGAGCTTGTCGACGCGGGTCTCGGCGTGGGCGGTGAGGTCGAGCTCGGCCATCACCTCGTCGACCCGCTGGTCACGCAGGTGCGCGTCGAGGTCGTCGGGGAAGCGCAGCTCGGCGGCGTAGCGCAGCGCCTGCTTGACGGTCAGCTGGCGGTGCACCACGTCGTCCTGCGGCACGACGCCGATGCGGTGGCGCAGGTCCTGGTAGTTCTCGTAGAGGTCTCGTCCGTCGTAGTAGACCTCGCCCTCGGTCGCCTGCTGCGAACCGGTGAGCGCCTTGAGCAGCGTCGACTTGCCGGCGCCGGACGGGCCGATCACCGCCAGCAGGCTGGAGCCGTCGAGCGCGAACGACACGTCGTCGAGCAGCACCTTGCCGTTGCCGAGCTTGAACGTGAGGTGGTTGGCGACGAAGTTGACGTCGCCCTCGTCGACACTGGCGACGAGCTGACCGTGGCGCACGGTGAAGCGTGAGTGGCCCACCGCGAGCAGGCCGCCCTCGCCGAGGAAGGCGTGGTCGACCTTCTGCCCGTTGACGTAGGTGCCGTTGCGGCTGTCGAGGTCCTGCACGTCGAACCCGCCGGGGCGCGGGGTGAGGCGCACGTGCTGCCGCGAGGCGAGCAGGTCGTCGACGACGATCTGGTTCTCCAGGCCGCGGCCGATCGTGAGCACCTGACCGCCCGCGGTGCCGGTGGTCGCGGTGGGCATGACCTGCGGCACCTGGCCGGTGACCGTGGCGTGGCCGCCGCCCTGGTCGGCCGAGATCGGACCGCTCGGCAGCGTCCAGCGCTCGAAGACCACGCCCGCGTGCTGGCCCGGCGCGTCGGGCACGGTCGCCGCGGGGCGGTGCTGCGGCAGCGGCTGGCTGACCCGCGACGACGCGGCCTGCTGCGGAGCGGCCTTCGGCGCGGCTGTCTGCGGTGCCTGGGCCGGCTGCGCGGGGGTGGGCCGGGCAGGAGCAGCTGCCCCCGGGCGTACGTCGGTGGGGTCGGCGACCGCGGGTGCGGGGCGACCTGCCCGGCCGGGGAGCGGACCGCTCGGGTGCCCGTTGCCCGGGCGCGCACCGCCCGGCTGCGCGCCGCCCGGCTGCGCGCCGCCCTGTCGCGGAGTGCCCTGCTGCGGACGCGGCGCCGACCCGCCCGGCATCACCTGCGCCCGGACCTGCGGGCCGTCGGCGGCACCCAGCCGCAGCGAACCGCCCTGGCCGATCGGCGCCGGTGACTGCGGGGCGATGCGCCGGGCACCGACGTACGTGCCGTTGCTGCTGCCGAGGTCGACGACCACCCAGGCGCCGCCCTCGTGGCGCACCTCGGCGTGCCGCCGGGAGACGCGCGAGTCGACGACCGTGAGGTCGCACCCGCGGTCACGACCGATGACGAACCGTTGACCCGGGCTGACCGTGCTGGCGCGACCGTCGAAGACCAGTCGCAGGCTCGTGGGCTCGGCCGGTCCGTTCGTCGGCTGGGTCATAGGCGTACTCCGTGACGGTCGTCGGTGCATACGGGCGCGGCACGAGGTGGCCCCCTCGCCCGTCAGGGTAGCCGTGCAGCGTCCCGGAGTCGCTGTGCCTGTCAGATGCTGACGAGCCAGCCGTCGCGGACCTCGAACGTCGAGGCGCCGATGCCGATGCGGTCGCCCTCGTGCAGGTGCGTGCGCTCGATGCGTCGACCGTTGACGAAGGTGCCGTTGCGGCTGCCGAGGTCCTCGATGACCAGGCCCTCGTCGTCGACCGTGATGCGCACGTGCTGGCGCGAGACCAGCATGTCGTCGAGCACGATCGAGTTGGTGCGGCCGCGGCCGATAGTCAGCGCCTCGTCGGCCGGCTCCTCGCCCGTCGGGGGCTCGCTGACCGCCGGGGTCACCTGGGTCGGCAGCTCCTCGGCCTCCTCGCCGGGGGCCGCCCCGCCGGGAGTCCCTGCCCCCTCCGGCTGCTGGGGCTCGGGCTGCTGCGGCTCGGGACGGTTCCAGTCCTGCTGCGCGGGCGCGGCGGCCGGGGCGTCCTGCCGCTGACCCCACTCGGGCGCGGCCTCGCGGGCCACCGGCTGCTGGGCCGCCGGCTCGGACGGCTGCTGACCCCACGCGGGAGGCGCGGACTCCTCGCGCTGGGGCGGGGCGTACGAGCTCGGCTGGTCGGTCTGCTGACCCCAGGCCGGCGCCGACTCGCGGGCCTCGGGCTGCTGCGCCGCCCGCTGCTCGGGTGCCTGCTGGCCCCACGGCGGGGCGTCGGCCTGCGGGCGCGACTCCGGCTCGCGGACCTGCGGCTCCTGCCGGGCCGGCTGCTCGGGCGCCTGCTGACCCCACGCCGGGGGAGCGGACTCCTCGCGCTGGGGCGGGGCGTACGAGCTCGGCTGGTCGGCCTGCTGACCCCAGGCGGGAGCCTCGGGCTGCTGCGCCGGCTGCTCGGGCGCCTGCTGACCCCACGCCGGGGGAGCGGACTCCTCGCGCTGGGGCGGGGCGTACGAGCTCGGCTGGTCGGCCTGCTGACCCCAGGCCGGAGCCTCGGGAGCCGCGGACTGGGCCGGCTCCTGCGCGGCCGGCGCCTCGTCCTGGTTCCAGGAGTGGGCGGGCGGGGCCTCCTGCTGCGGGGCGCTCGCGGCGGGCGGCGCCTGCGCACCCCACGACGGCGCTGCGTCCTCGCGACGGGCCTCGGGCGCGGCGAAACCCTCGTCCTGCCGGGCATCGAAGGCCTCGCCCTGGCTCTCGCCGTACGTCTGCGCGGGCCGGCCGCCACCGCCGGACTCCTCGCGGGGAGCGTCGACCTGCTGCGGCGACTCGGACTGCCACCCGACCTCGGACGGCGTGGCGCCGCGGCCCGGGGCCTCCTCGGCGACGTCGGCGCGCTCGTCCTGCCGGCCCTGCCAGCCGACGGGGGAGCCGGGCTGACCCGGCGCCTCGGCCGGGGCCGCCTGCTCGCGCGGCGGCGCGTAGGACTCGGCGGTCGAGGCCGACGGGCCCGCCCACGCGTTGCGACCCTGCGCGGGCTCGGAGCCCTGCTGGTCGAAGCCCTGCTGGCCGAAGCCCTGCTGGTCGGAACCCTGCTGCTCGGCCCCCTGCTGCTCGAAGCCCTGCGGCGCCGCCGGCTGCCCGGGCGCCTGCTGCCCCCACGACGGAGCGCCCTGCGACGGAGCGTCCTGCGACGGAGCGTCCTGCGAGGGGGCGCCGTAGGCGGCGCCCGACCCGCCCTGCTGGGCGGGCGACTGCTGCGCGGGAGACTGCTCGCCGGCGGAGCCGCCACGACCCCGGGCCGACGGGCCCTGCCACGCGCTCACCCCGCCACGGCCCTGGCGCGGACCACGCACGATGGCGGCGGCGCCGTCGGACTGGCCCTGGGCGTACGACGACTGCCCCTGCGACTCCTGCACCACCTGCTCGTGGTCGTAGACCTGCGTCGGCGAGCCCTGCGGCTGGCCGGGCGCGCCGTAGGGCTGCGTGGTGTAGGGCGGCTGGGCGGCGTACGGGTCCTGGCCCCCGGACTGGTGGGGACCGCCCTGGGGTCGGCCCTGCTCATCGTGCGGCTGCGACATCTGCTCTCCAAGCCTCGGCGAGGTCACGCGGGTCGTGCTCGGCCGACAGCGTATCGCCGGACAAGATCACATCCGCGGGCTCCGGGCGCGGCACTACGCTCGGTCCATGAGCAGCACGACCACGAACCCACGCTCCCCGCACCGCGTGGTGATCATCGGCTCGGGCTTCGGGGGCCTCTTCGCGGCGCGAGCGCTGCGCAAGGCGCGCGACGTCAAGATCACCCTCGTGTCGGCGACGACCCATCACCTCTTCCAGCCCCTGCTCTACCAGGTGGCGACCGGCATCCTGTCCGAAGGACTGATCGCCCCGGCCACCCGCGAGGTGCTCGCGCGGCAGGAGAACGTCGAGGTCGTCTTCGGCAAGGTCACCGACATCGACCTGGCCCGGCGCACCGTCACCGCCAAGGCGCTCGACGAGACCCAGACGTACGACTACGACTCGCTGATCGTCGCCGCCGGCGCCGGGCAGAGCTACTTCGGCAACGACGAGTTCGCGCGGCACGCGCCCGGCATGAAGAGCATCGACGACGCCCTCGAGCTGCGCGGCCGCATCTTCGGCGTCTTCGAGCTCGCCGAGCTGGCGGCCGCGGCCGGACGGGCCGACGACGTGCGCAAGCTGATGACGTTCGTCGTCGTCGGCGCCGGCCCGACCGGCGTCGAGATGGCCGGGCAGATCAGCGAGCTGTCGCGCCGCACGCTGCGCCGCGACTTCCGCAACATCGACCCCACCTCGGCGCGCATCATCCTGCTCGACGCCGCCCCGGCCGTGCTCAGCGCGTTCGGCGACCGGCTCGGCAACAAGGCGACCGAGCGGCTCAAGAAGATGGGCGTCGAGGTCGAGCTGGGTGCCAAGGTCGTCGGGGTCGACGCGACCGGCATCGAGGTCGAGGACGCCGGCGGCGCCCACCGGCGCATCGACGCCATCTGCAAGGTGTGGGCGGCCGGTGTCTCGGCCAGCCCGCTGGGCAAGCAGCTCGCCGAGCAGTCGGGCGCGCAGCTCGACCGGGCCGGGCGCATCAAGGTCGAGGACGACCTGACGCTGCCGGGGCACCCCGAGGTGTTCGTCGTCGGCGACATGATCTCGCTGAAGGACTACCCCGGGGTCGCGCAGCTGGCGATCCAGGGCGGTCGCTACGCCGCCCGCGCCATCCGGCGCCGGCTGGCGGGGAGAAGCCGCAGGGCCCGTTCGAGTACTTCGACAAGGGCTCGATGGCGACCATCTCGCGGTTCAGCGCGGTGGCCAGCATCGGCAAGCTGCGCTTCTCCGGCTTCGTCGCCTGGGTGCTGTGGCTCGGGGTGCACCTCGTCTACATCATCGGCTTCAAGAGCCGGGTCACGACGCTGCTGCACTGGGCCGTCGCGTTCCTTGGCCGGGCGCGCGGCGAGCGCACGTCCACCGAGCAGCAGATCTTCGCGCGGCTCGCGCTGGAGCGGCTCGGTGACGACTTCACCCCGTCGGTGAACATGGGCGTGCGCGAGGACCAGCGCGACCCCGCCTGACCGAGCCGGCCCCGAGGGGCTCACCTAGGGTGCTGGCATGCCGCTGGACTACCCGATCGCCGAGCGGACGCTGCCCAACGGGCTCCGGGTGATCGTCTCGCCGGACCACACGGTGCCGGCCGTGACGGTCAACCTCTGGGTCGACGTCGGGTCGCGTCACGAGCCGGAGGGCAAGACCGGCTTCGCCCACCTCTTCGAGCACCTGATGTTCCAGGGCTCGCGCAACGTCGCGGAGGGGGAGCACTTCGCCCGGCTGATGGCCGAGGGCGCCCGGCTCAACGCGACGACGTGGTTCGACCGGACGAACTACTTCGAGACGGTGCCGACCGGCGCGCTGGAGCTGGCGCTGTGGATGGAGGCCGACCGGCACGGGCACCTGCTCAACGCGGTCAACCAGGCCAACCTCGACAACCAGCGCGACGTGGTCAAGGAGGAGCGCCGCCAGCGCTACGACAACCGGCCCTACGGCGACGCCCTCGAGCGGCTCTACGCCGCGGTCTTCCCCGAGGGCCACCCCTACCACCACTCGACCATCGGCTCGATGGCCGACCTCGAGGCGGCGTCGCTGGCCGACGTGCACGCCTTCTTCACCGAGCACTACGGCCCGAACAACACCGTGCTCACGCTCGTCGGTGACGTCACGGCAGACGACGGATTCGCAGCGGTGGAGCGCTATTTCGGCGACCTGCCCGCCTCGGCCGCGCCCCGCCGCGGCCCCGTCGAGCCGTTGCCGCCGCTCGAGGCGCCGGTGCGCGTCGACGTCGACGACGACGTCCCGACGCACCGGCTCTACCTCGCCTGGCGCCTGCCGGTCGCGCACACCCCCGAGTTCTGGGCGGCGGAGCTGGCCTTCGACCTGCTCGCCGGGCTCGCGACGTCGCGGCTCTACCGCCGGCTCGTACGCCGGGAGCAGGTCGCGAACTCGGTGTCGCGCAGCGCGTTCGGGCTGGTCGACGGAGTCTCCCTGGGGCTGCTCGTCGTCGACGTCGCCGAGGACGCCGACCCCGACGCCGTCGAGCGGGAGGTGCTGGAGGAGGTCGCGCGGCTCGGGGAGGAGCTGCCCACCGAGGTCGAGATGGAGACGCTGCACCACGAGACCGAGCGGTGGTGGCTGAGCGCGATGGCCGGCCAGGAGGAGCGGGCCGACACCATCAGCCAGTACGCCCTGCTGCACGACGACCCGCAGATCGTGAACACGTTCGTCGACCGCACGCGCGCCGTGACCCCGGAGCAGATCCGCGACGTTAGCCGCGCGTGGCTGCGGCCCGAGTCGCGCGCCGTCGTCGCCTACCGGCCGCGGAAGGAGTCCTGATGCTGCCGCGCCCGATCCCGAAAGAGCCTGCGCCGTGGGCGTTTCCGACACCGCAGGAGCGTGCGCTCGACAACGGCGCCCGGCTGCTCGTCTATCCCGTCCCGGGGCAGCACGTCATCTCGACGCGGGTCGTGATCCCGGCCCCGCTGTCGAGCGAGCCGCGCGACCGTGAGGGCGTCGCCACCCTGGTGAGCCGCACCATGGACGAGGGCACCGAGCAGCGCACGGGCGAGGAGATGGCCGAGCTGCTGGAGCGCAACGGGGTCGGCCTCGCGGCGGCGGCCACCGAGGGCGGCATCGTGATGGAGGTCGACGCCACGCGCCCGCAGCTGAGCACCGGCCTCGAGCTGCTGACCGAGTGCCTGTCGCAGCCGGTGTTCGACCAGGGCGAGGTGCGCCGTCACCAGCGGCAGCGCCTGGCCGACATCGAGCAGGCGCTGGCGCGTCCGGCAAGCCGCGCCGCTCTTGAGTGGATCGCGACGAAGTACGCCCCCGCCGCCCGCGCCTCGCGGCCCTCCGGCGGCGGGGCCGAGACGGTCGCCGCCATCACGCGCGACGACCTCGCCGCGTTCCACCGCGACCACGTCGGGCCGCGCGGGGCGACGGTGGTGGTCGCCGGCGACATCGACGTGGACGAGGCGACCGCCGACGTCGCCCGCACGCTCGGCTCGTGGGGCGCCGAGTCAGGTTCTGCCGCAACAGAACCCGCCGACAACCCCACGGCGGCCGACGCCGCGCGCATCGTGTTCGTCGACCGCCCCGGATCGGTGCAGACGGAGATCTACCTGGGGGCGTCCGGTCCCAGCCGTCGGGTGCCCGGAGGTTGGGCGCCCTACCCGGCGCTGGCGTACCTGCTTGGGGGTCGCCCTCCTCGCGCATCGACGCGCTGCTGCGCGAGGAGAAGGGCTACACCTACGGCATGCGCGCGACGTTCCGGCCGAGGCTGCGCGGGGGAGAGGTGCTGGTCTCGGGGTCGGTGCGCGGTGACGTGACCGCCGAGTCGCTCGACCTGCTGCTCGGCGTGCTCGACGGCGCCGCCACAGACGGCTTCACGGCCGAGGAGGTCAAGGCCGCGGTCGACTTCGTCGGCAAGACCGCGCCGGCGCGCTACGCCACCGCCGACGTCATCGCCGACGAGGCGGCCCACCTCGCCTTCGACGGTCTCGGGACGAGCTTCGTCACCGACTACCTCGAGGGTCTGCGGTCGCTGGATCCCCAGCGGCTGCAACGTGATTGGGCTGCGGTGGCCCACGACTGGACGGTCGTGCTGGTCGGTGACGCCGACGCCGCGGCCGAGCAGGTCCGCGCGCTCGGACGCGGCGACGTCACCGTCGTCTCCTGACGACGGCGGCCCACGAACCACGACGGCGGCACAGAAGTTATCTGTGCCGCCGTCGTACTTTCTGTGCCGCCGTCGTCGACGGCGGGCGGGTGACGGGCTCACCCTGAGGGACCGGTCTGCGGCGTTCGCGGGACGGGCGGGCGCTGGCGGCGCTTGACTGCGTCCAGCGACGGCAGCCCCAGCCGTTCGAGAGGTCAGCGCCGCGGCGCGGAGAGGCCTGGACGTGAGCGACGACGACACCCGCCCCCTGCCGCGACCGCCCGGGTTCGACCAGGGGCAGCAGCCAGTTCCGCCGTACCCCGGCGCCGGTCAGGAGCAACCGATCCCGCCGTACGCCGACGGGCAGCCTCCTGAGCGCAAGGTCGCCAAGCCGTTGCTCGGGTGCGGTTGTCTCGGCGTCGTCGGCCTCCTGCTGCTCGGCGGGTGCATGGCCCTGCTGGGCGTGGGCGACGACGACCCGGCCGAGGATCCGCCGTCGAGCTCGACCGCCCCCGTGGTCACGAGCACGGTGACGGTGACCGAGACGACGACCGAGAGCGAGACACCGGAGCCGACCTCCGAGACGGCCGAGCCCGAACCCACCGAGGACCAGCCGTCACCCACCACGGAGCCGGAGCCCGAGCCGTCCGAGCCGAGCCGCACGCAGGAGCCCGAACCGAGCCCTGAACCGACGCAGGAGCCCGAACCGAGCCCGGAGCCCGAGCCAAGTCCGGAGCCCGAGCCCAGCGCCCCGGCGCCGTTCGCCGACCCGCCGGAGGAGGGCGGCGGGGCGTACTACAGCAGCTGTGCCGAGGCGAGAGCGGCGAACGCCGCGCCGCTGTACGCCGGGCAGCCCGGATACCGGCGCGGTCTGGATCGCGACGGCGACGGGGTGGCCTGCGAGAGCGGCTGAGCCGGCGAGGGGATTCAAGGCGGTTCGCCAAGTGGTTCCCGGTGCCCGGCCGCGCGTCGCCCGGCCAGGTAGCGAAGCCCCGGCCCGAGCACCCGGTCGACGCCCCGCGCGACCCCGCCTCCGCCTGACGACGGCGGCCCACGAACCACGACGGCGGCACAGAAGTTATCTGTGCCGCCGTCGTACTTTCTGTGCCGCCGTCGACGATGCCGGCCGGGCGGTCAGCCCTTCGGCGACAACGCGTCCGCGAGCACGTCGAGCCCCTCGCGCAGCAGGTCGTCGCTGATCACCAGCGGGGGCAGCAGGCGCAGCACGTTGCCGTACGTCCCGCACGTCAGCGCGATCACGCCCTGCTCGTGGCAGCGCTTGGCGGCGGCGGCGGTGAGCTCGGCGTCGGGCTCCTTGGTGCCGGGCTTGACGACCTCGACGGCCATCATCGCGCCGCGGCCGCGCACGTCGCCGATGGCCGGGTTGGTGGCCTGCAGCTCGCGCAGCCGGTCGCCGATGATCGTCTCGATCTCGCGCGCGCGGCCGGCGAGGTCCTCGGCCTCCATGGTCTCGATCGCCCCGAGCGCCGCGGCGCACGCGACCGGGTTGCCGCCGTAGGTGCCGCCCAGGCCGCCGCCGTGCACGGCGTCCATCAGCTCGGCGCGACCGGTGACCGCCGCGAGCGGCAGACCGCCCGCGATGCCCTTGGCCGTGGTCACCAGGTCGGGCACGACGTCCTCGTGGTCGCTGGCGAACCAGGCGCCGGTGCGGCAGAAGCCGCTCTGCACCTCGTCGGCGATGAACACGATGCCGTTGTCCTTGCACCACGCCGCGAGGGCCGACAGGAAGCCCGGCGCCGGCACGATGAAGCCACCCTCGCCCTGGATCGGCTCGATGATGACCGCGGCGATCTGGTCGGCGCCGATCGCCTTGTCCGCCGCGAGGATCGCGCGCTGCGCGGCCTGCTCACCGGTCATCCCCTCCGGGTCGCGGAAGGGGTAGGACGTCGGCACCCGGTAGACGTCGCTGGCGAACGGTCCGAACCCCTTCTTGTAGGGCATCGCCTTCGCGGTCAGCGCCATCGTGAGGTTGGTGCGCCCGTGGTAGGCGTGGTCGACCGCGACGACCGCCTGGCGGCCGGTGGCGTAGCGCGCGATCTTGACGGCGTTCTCGACCGCCTCGGCGCCGGAGTTGAACAGCGCCGACTTCTTGGCGTGGTCGCCGGGGGTGACCTCGGCGAGCTTCTCGCAGACGTCGACGTAGCCCTCGTACGGCGTGACCATGAAGCAGGTGTGCGTGCTCTCGCCGACCTGCTGACGTACGCCCTCCACGACGCGCGGAGCGGCCGACCCCACGCTCGTGACGGCGATGCCGGAGCCCAGGTCGATCAGCCGGTTGCCGTCGACGTCCTCGACGATCCCGCCGCCGGCGCGGGCGACGTACACGGGCATGACCGAGCCGACGCCTGCGGCGACGGCGGCGCTGCGCCGCTCGGCGAGCTCGCGGGACCTGGGCCCGGGAAGTTCGGTGACCAGCTCACGACGCTGGGGGATCTCGGTGCTGACGGCAGTCATGACTGGCTCCTTCGGTGTGCACGTCATCGGGCGACACCGCCATCATGGCAGTCTTTCGAAACCGAAGTGTCAGCCGGCCGCATCCTGGGAGCCGAGGCGGCCCAGCAGCTCCTCGTGCAGCAGGCCGTTGCTCGACAGCGCGTTGCCCGACCAGATCCCGTCGCGCCCGTCGAGTCCGGTGAACCGGCCGCCGGCCTCGGTGACGATCGGCGCGAGGGCGGCCATGTCGTGCACCGCGAGCTCGGCCTCGGGCGCGGCGTCGACGGCGCCCTCGGCGACGAGCATGTGCGACCAGAAGTCGCCGTACGCCCGCACCCGCCAGGCGTCCGCGACCAGCTGCTGCACCTGCTCGCCGCGGCCGATCCGGTCGAAGTCGCGCACGTCGCCGAAGCTGATCGACGCGTCGGCGACGGTGCGCACCTGGGAGACCGAGATGCGCCGCGCGCGGGTGAGCGTGCGGCCGGTCCAGGCGCCCGAGCCCTGCGCGGCCCACCAGCGCCGCTGCAGCGCAGGCGCCGACACCAGCCCCAGCACCGGCTCGCCGTCGACGACCAGGCCGATCAGCGTGGCCCACACCGGGACGCCGCGCACGAAGTTCTTGGTGCCGTCGATCGGGTCGATGATCCACTGCCGCGGACCGTGGCCGGTGGACTCCAGCTCCTCGCCCACCACGGCGTCGCGCGGTCGGGTGCGCTTCAGCTGGGCGCGCAGCAGCTCCTCGGCCGCGGTGTCGGCGTCGGACACCGGCGTGAGGTCGGGCTTGGTCTCGACCACGAGGTCGTCGGCGAGGAAGCGCCCCGTCGTCGTGGGCTCGACCGCATCGGCCAGGACGTGCGCCAGGCGCAGGTCGTCGTCGTACGAGGGCACGGGCCGACCGTAGCCGACCGGACCCGCCGGGCCGGGGACGTCGGAGCCGCTGCGTGGGCGTCGCGACCGCCCGGTCGGCCCCCGCTCGGCCGGGTCGGTGGGGGCCGAGATGCAGAGGACACCCATGAATGTTCACGCTGCGTACGTCTGTGGTTTCCTTGATCCGTCGCGCCTGCCAGGGGTGCGAATCCCCGAACCCGGAAGTGTCCGCGCTGCATGCTCTCGGCCACGTTGCTGATCGTCGCCATCGTCGTGATCGTCGCGCTCGTCTTCGACTTCACCAACGGTTTCCACGACGCCGCGAACGCGATGGCGACCTCCGTCGCGACGGGCGCGCTGACTCCCCGCCGGGCCGTCGCGCTGGCCGCGGTGCTCAACGTCGTCGGGGCCTTCCTGTCGACCGAGGTCGCCAAGACCATCAGCGGCGGCATGGTCGACGACAGCTTCGTCACCCCCGAGATGGTGCTGGCCGGGCTGTGCGGCGCGATCCTGTGGAACCTGCTGACCTGGCTGCTCGGCCTGCCCTCGAGCTCCTCGCACGCCCTGTTCGGCGGGCTCATCGGTGCGGTGCTGGTGGGAGCCGGCGCCTCGGGCGTGCACTGGCCGGTGATCGTCTCCAAGATCCTGCTGCCCGCCGTGGTCGCCCCGGTCGTCGCCGGCCTGGCCGCGGCGCTCGCGACCCGCGCGGCCTACCGCGTGATGCGCGGCGCCGACCGCGAGGGCGGGGCACGCATGTTCCGGGCGGGGCAGACCGTGTCGGCGTCGTTCGTGGCGCTCGCGCACGGCACCTCCGACGGGCAGAAGACCATGGGCGTCATCACGCTGGTGCTCGTCACCGGCGGCTACCAGGCCAGCGGCACCGGACCGCACCTGTGGGTCATCGTCGCCGCGGGCCTCGCGATCGGCCTCGGCACCTACTCCGGCGGCTGGCGCATCATGCGCACGATGGGCAAGGGCCTGGTCGAGATCCAGTCGCCGCAGGGCTTCGCCGCCGAGACCTCCTCCAGCGTCGCGATCCTCGCCTCCTCGCACATGGGCTTCGGCCTCTCGACGACGCACGTCGCCTCCGGCTCGATCCTCGGGTCGGGGCTCGGCCGCGGCACCGAGGTGCGGTGGGGGACCGCCCGGCGGATGGCGTACGCCTGGGCGCTGACCCTCCCCGCGGCCGGCGCCGTCGGGGCGCTCGCCGCCCTGCTGACCCGGCTCGGCACCGGCGGTTCGCTGCTGGTCGTCGTCATCCTCGCGGTGTTCTCGGCGATCATCTGGCGGGTGAGCCGCCGCGCGGCCGTGTCGCACGCCAACGTCAACGAGCAGTCCGACGTGGTCGTCCTGGCCCGTCCGGGGGCCGACTCGGTCGCCGACCTGCCCGAGCCCGAGACCGCCACCAGCCGCCGCTGACCGCCCGAGACTGACCGAGGAGACCCCGATCGACATCGACTGGCAGGCGTTGCTCGACGTCGCGCTCACCACGGTGGTGGGAGCGGTGCTGATCGTCGTGCTGTTCGCCGTCTCGACCCGGTTGCTGGTGAGCGACGCGGCCGAGCGCTCGCGCGGGGTGCGCACGGCCGCGTGGCTGGGCTACGCGGTGGTCGCGGCCGCCGCGGCGTTCGGGATCTGGCTGATCGTGCCGTACTTCCGCGGCTGAGCTCAGTCCCCGCCCGTACGCGATCGCAGGAGTCGGCGCAGCGACTCCAGCCGTGCCTCGCCCGCCGGGCCGGCGTGGCCGGCGGCGACATAGGCGTCCAGACCGCAGTCGTCCTCGTCGTGGGTGCAGCCGCGCGGGCAGTCGACGGTGCCCGGCTCGAGGTCGGGGAACAGGTGCACGATCCGCCCGGGGTCGACGTGCGCCAGCCCGAACGAGCGCACCCCCGGGGTGTCGACCACCCAGCCGCCCTCGGGCAGCTCCAGGGCGACCGCCGACGTCGAGGTGTGCCGGCCGCGCCCGGTCACGGCGTTCACGTCGCCCGTGGCCCGCGCCGCGTCGGGCACCAGCGCGTTGACCAGGGTGGACTTGCCGACACCCGAGTGCCCGACGAGCACGCTGACCCGCCCGTCCAGCCGTTGGCGTACGTCATCCAGGCCGACGACCTGCCCGTCGACGACCCGGGTGACGACCCAGGGGACGTCGAGAGGGGCGTAGCGGCCGAGGAAGCCCTCGGGGTCGACCAGGTCGGCCTTGGTGAGCACGAGCAGCGGGTCCATGCCGGCGTCGTAGGCCGCGACCAGGCAGCGGTCGACCATGCGCGGCCGCGGCTCGGGGTCGGCGAGGGCGGTGACGATCGCCAGCTGGTCGGCGTTGGCCACCAGCACCCGCTCGACGGGGTCGGTGTCGTCGGCGGTGCGGCGCAGCAGGGTGCTGCGCTCCTCGACCCGCACGATGCGCGCGAGGCTGCCCTCGGCGCCGGTGGTGTCGCCGACCAGCGCCACCCGGTCGCCGACGACGATGCTGGTGCGGCCGAGCTCGCGGGCGCGCATGGCGGTGACCAGCCGATCGTCGACGAGCACGGTCCAGCGGCCGCGGTCGACGGCGACGACCATGCCGACGACGGCGTCGAGGTGGGCGGGCCGGTCCTTGGTGCGGGGGCGGCTGCCGCGCCGGTTCGGCCGCACGCGGACGTCGGACTCGTCATAGACCCGACGACCGCTCACGCCTGCCTCACCCGACCCCGGCCAGCTGCTCCCACAACCGCGGGAAGGCGGGCAGGGTCTTGCCGGTGGTCTCGACGTTCTCGATGACCAGCCCGGGCACCCGCAGACCGAGCACGGCGGCGGCCATGGCCATCCGGTGGTCGGCGTACGTGCGGAACAGGTCGCCGTGCAGCGGCCGGGGCCGGATGGTGAGCCCGTCCTCGGTCTCGCTCACGTCGCCGCCGAGCCGGTTGAGCTCGGTGGCGAGGGCGGCGAGCCGGTCGGTCTCGTGCCCGCGCAGGTGCGCGATGCCGCGCAGGTGCGAGGGGAGTCGGCCAGGGCTGCGAGCGCGGCGACCACGGGGGTGAGCTCGCCGACGTCGTGCAGGTCGATGTCGATGCCGACGATCTCGCCGGTGCCGGAGACGGTGAGTCCGTCGCGGGTCAGGGCGACGTCGGCGCCCATCGCGTCGAGGATGTCGCGGATCGCGTCGCCCGCCTGGGTGGTGAACTGCGGCCAGGCCGGCACCCGCACGGTCCCGCCCGCGACGAGCGCGGCGGCGACGAACGGCGCGGCGTTGGACAGGTCGGGCTCGACCTCGACGTCGAGGAGTGGATCTCGCCGGGCTCGACGACCCAGGTGTTGGCGTCGGTGTCGTCGACCATGACGCCGGCGTCGCGCAGCACCTCGACGGTCATGTCGATGTGCGGCTGCGAGGGCAGCGGCTTGCCGTCGTGGATGACGCGCACGCCCTGCTCGAACCGGGCGCCCGCGAGCAGCAGCGCCGAGACGAACTGCGAGCTGGCCGAGGCGTCGAATCGCACCGACCCGCCGGGCACCGTCCCGACGCCCTGGACGGTGAACGGCATGCCGTCGCGACCCTCGTCGTCGATCTGTACGCCCAGCGTCCGGAGCGCTCCGAGCACCGGACCCATGGGCCGGGTGCGGGCGTGCGGGTCGCCGTCGAAGTGCACCGGCCCGTCGGCCAGGCCGGCGACGGGCGGCAGGAAGCGCATCACCGTGCCGGCGAGGCCGCAGTCGACCTGGGTCGGACCGCGCAGCGGGGCCGGGGTCACGAGCCAGCCGTCGTCGGTGTCCTCGATGACGGTGCCGAGGGAGCGCAGCGCCTGCGCCATCAGCAGCGTGTCGCGCGAGCGCAGCGGCCGCCGCAGCAGGCTCTCGTCGCCGGCCAGCGCGGCCAGCACGAGGAAGCGGTTGGTGAGGGACTTGCTGCCCGGCACCGTGACCGTGGCGTCGATGGGCCCGTCGGCGACGGGCGCCGGCCAGTCGGTGGTCACGGTGCCGGGGTGGGTATGAGCAGAACTCAAGGCAGTGAATTTCCTGCCTGACGGGCCAGCAGCTTGGCCTCGCGGCGCGCGCTGCGGGCGGCCCGACGGGCGCTGCGGCCGGTCTCGGCGGCACCGGCCGCCGCGCGCCAGCGCAGGCTGGGCTTGCCCTCGGTGTCGACCGCGGCCAGGATCACGCCGCCGAGGATGGCGACGTTGCGCAGGAAGTTCGCCTTCTTCTGAGCCTTGACCTTCGGGTCGGACTCGGCCCAGAACGCCTGGTGCACATAGGTGCTCGGCGCGAGGGCGCCGGCGAGCAGGGCCGACGCCGGGCGCGGGAAGCGGCCGGTCGCGAGCAGGGCGCCGCCGGAGAGCTGGGCCGCGCCGCTCGTGCGGACGACCAGCTCGGGGTTGTTCGGCAGGCCGGTCTGCTGGGCGGCCATCTCGACGAACGGGGCCGCCTCGGCCGCAGCCTCCTGCGGCTTGCGCAGCCGGTTGAGACCTTCGACGATGAAGTACGACGCGAGCATCGGCCGGGCCAGACGCCGGATCAGCATGTGCGCTCCTCGGGTTGGGGCGTGTCAACGGATGCGACCTACGTTATGCGGTCCCGGGCGCGGCGGCGAGGGGAGCCGGGGGTCGCTCGTAGGCTGATCGGCATGTGTGGTCGTTATGCCGCGAGCGCGAGCCCCGACGACCTCGTCGAGGAGTTCGAGGTCGACGAGGAGCGCCTGCACGAGATCACCCGCAGCGTGCTGAAGTCGCCGCAGTCGCCGCCCGCCGGCACGCCCGACTACAACATGGCCCCCACCAAGCAGGCGCCCGTCGTGCTCACCCGCGCCCCGCGCGAGGACCGCGAGGCCCCGCCGCAGCGCCAGCTGCGGCTGCTCACCTGGGGTCTGGTGCCCGCGTGGGCCAAGGACCCCAAGGTCGGGCTGCGGATGATCAACGCGCGCTCCGAGACGCTGCTCGACAAGGGCGCGTTCGTCAAGGCCGCGGTCGCGCGGCGCTGCCTGGTGCCCGCCGACGGGTGGTACGAGTGGCAGGTCAGCCCGACCGCCCTCGACGCCAAGGGCAAACCGCGCAAGCAGCCGTTCTTCGTGCACCGGGCCGACGGCGACCGGCTGGCCTTCGCGGGGCTCTACGAGTTCTGGCGCGGCCGCTCGCTCGCCGACGACGACCCGGACGCCTGGCTGGCCTCGTTCACCATCGTCACCACGGCCGCCGAGCCGGGCCTGGACCGGATCCACGACCGGCAGCCGGTCGTGCTCGACCGTGACCGCTGGGCCGACTGGCTCGACCCGGCGACCACGGACCCCGACGAGGTGCGGGCGCTGCTCGCCGACGCACCCACGGGGCGCTTCGAGGCGTGGCCGGTCGGGCGGGGCGTCGGGTCGGGTCGCAGCAACGGCCCAGGCCTGGTCGAGCCGGTCGCCGAGTCCGAGCTCGAAGGGGTCGTCGACCCCGAGACGGGTGAGATCCTCGGGGGCGAGTTCCGTTGAGCGTCAAGGAGATCGAGACGCCGGTCGGTCTCGCCCGCGCGCACGTGCAGCGGGCGCGCGAACCCCGCGGGTCGATCGTGCTGAGTCACGGCGCAGGCGGCGGCATCGAGGCCAAGGACCTGCAGGCGCTCACCGCACTCGTCGACGACGGGTGGACGTACGTCCTCGTCGAGCAGCCCTGGCGCGTCGCCGGCAAGAAGCTGGCCCCGCGCCCGCCCGTGCTCGACCAGGCGTGGCTGCCGATCGTGGCCGCCCTGACCAGCGGCCGCTGGGCGCTGCCGCGGCCGCTGATCCAGGGCGGTCGCTCCGCCGGCGCGCGCGTCGCGTGCCGCACGGCGACCGAGGTCGGCGCCGACGCCGTGCTCGCGCTCTCCTTCCCGCTCCACCCGCCCGGCAAGCCGGAGAAGTCGCGGGCCTTCGAGGCGCAGCTGGTGCTCGACGCCGGGCTGCCGCTCGGCGTCGTGCAGGGGAGCGCGACCCGTTCGGCACACCCGACGACGTCCGCGCCGCACTGGGGGCGCAGGCCCAGGTCTTCGCCGCGCGCGGCGACCACAGCTTCAGTCGGCACCCCGACGACGTGCTCGCGGCCGTCCGTGACTGGCTCGGCGGCCTGCCCGCCCATGCCTGACCGCCGGCCCCCACCCCCTCCCGGGTGGGAATGTGCGCCACCCCGGTGCCGTTGCAGGGGGTGAGCGATTTTCCCGAGGAGGACCCTTGCTGCTGGCAGCGAACGCACCGACCGGCGCCGTGCCCGAGCCCATGCTTTCGGGCACAGGAGGCGGTCAGCCCGGCGCACTAGGCTGGGGCGCGATGAGTGACACCCACGCCCCTGGCACCGCGTCTGCCGACGCCGGTCGCGACAGCGAGGTCGACGTCGCCAACGAGTCGCAGGCCGAGCGTGCCGCTCGGTTCGAGCGCGAGGCGATGCCCTACCTCGACCAGCTCTACTCCGCCGCGCTGCGCAACACGCGCAACCCGGCCGACGCCGAAGACCTGGTGCAGGAGACCTATGCGAAGGCGTACGCCGCCTTCCACCAGTACAAGCCCGGCACCAACCTCAAGGCCTGGCTCTACCGGATCCTGACCAACACCTACATCAACAGCTACCGCAAGAAGCAGCGCCAGCCGCAGCAGTCCGACGCGGCCGACATCGAGGACTACCAGCTGCACCGCGCCGAGTCGCACAGCTCGACGGGTCTGCGCTCGGCCGAGTCCGACGCGCTCGACCACCTGCCCGACGACGACGTCAAGCGGGCGCTGCAGGAGCTCCCCGACGACTTCCGGATGGCGGTCTACCTCGCCGACGTCGAGGGGTTCGCCTACAAGGAGATCGCCGAGATCATGGACACCCCGATCGGCACCGTGATGTCGCGCCTGCACCGTGGGCGTCGCCAGCTGCGCGAGCTGCTCACCGACTACGCCGTCGAGCGTGGCTTCGTGCGTGAGGAGGCTCGGTCGTGACCGCTGAGCAGTCCATCGACAAGCCCGACTGCCGGGCCGTCATCGAGCAGATCTACGCCTACCTCGACGGCGAGCTCGACGAGCGTGACGTGGCCCGCCTCAAGCAGCACCTCGAGGAGTGCCCGCCCTGCGTGACGGAGTACGAGCGTGACCAGCTGCTCAAGGCGCTCGTCCGCCGCTCGTGCGCCTGCGAGCAGGCCCCCGAGAAGCTGCGGGCCCAGATCCTCACCCAGATCACCACCGTGTCGGTAACCACCGTCGAGGTGCGCCGCCAGGGCTGATCCGGCCCGGCTCGTCCGACCCCGAGCACGAGACAGCCCCCGTGCGCCGTGATGGCGCTGCGGGGGCTGTTCTTGTGCGCTGGCTCGTCGGCTCAGGCGTTGGGGCGCTTGCCGTGGTTGGCGCCCTTGCCCTTGCGCGAGCGACGCTTGCGGGCGCGCTTGCTCATGGAGATCTCCTTGGGTTCGCTCCGGCACGAGAGCCGGAATCGCCCGCCATCGTCGCACATTCGGCGGCACGGCACCCAACCGAGCGCGTCTTCCGCATGGCAGAATGCGCGTTGTCATGTCCCCTCATGGCACCGCGCACCCCCGGTCCCCCGATCGTGGGGTCGACGAGAGGAAGTCCATGAACGAGCAGCTGCTCTTGCTCCTGTCCGGCTCGGTTCCCCAGTCGCCGACTGTTATCGGCTGGAACCCTGGTCCCGGGGGCAAGTGACTCCAAGCGCTAACCCCTCACACACTGCGGACCCCTCGCCAGAGCCCCCACGGCTCCCGGCGAGGGGTCCGTGGCCTTGGCGCTACGTCTCGGCACTGCTGCTGGCACTCGCGCTCGGTGTGGCGGCCGGCACATGGTGGGGCCCGGTTCGCCTGCACCCACCGACGCTCGCCCTGCTGATCGGTCTTGGGCTGGCGGCGGAGCTGCTGCGGCGCGTGGAGTCTGAGCGGAGGACCTCCGTCTCGTTCATCTCCGTCATCCTGACCGCAGCCATCCCGCTTGTCGGCCCGGTGGGGGCTGCCTTGGTGGGCGCCCTGCCAGCGCTCGTCCAGCCGCGCGGGACGCCTGCGATCGCGCGGGCGTTCAATATGGCCCAGACGGGCCTCATCGGCCTGGCCGGCGGCTGCGTCTATCTCGGCGCGGGCGGGGCCATGGTCTTCGGAGCCAGTTCCGGCGTCACGGATCTGTTGGCTGGCCTGCTGCTGCCCCTGCTGGTCGCCACGCTGGTCATGATGCTGCTCAACGCCGCCCTGATCGCCGGCATCCTGCGGCTGTCAGGGGGAACGTCTCTGCGCTTCGCCTTCCTGCACACCTCGCGCGACGGTCTCGTGCTCTACCTCGGCTACGGCCTCGTCGGGTTCCTGTTCGTCGTGCTCTGGCAGGTCGAGCGGCTCGGACCGCTGAGCCTGCTGCTGGTCGTCGCCCCGCTCATGCTGGCCCAGTGGTCGATCAGCGGCCTGGTCGAGGAGCGCGAGACCCAGCTGCGCACCGTGCGCACGCTCGTGGCTGCCGTGGAGACTCGCGGCGCCCAGCGGCGCGGACAGGGGAGCGGGTCGGCGAAGTCTGCGAGGCCATCGGTGAGCAGCTCGGCCTCACCCCGCGGATGTCCGAGGCGCTGCAGTTCGCGGCGGCGCTGCACAACGTGGGGCTGATCGCCCCGCCCGAGCGCGGCGAGGCCCGCCACCTCACGCCGGACCGGGCGCGGCGCATCGCCGAGCACCCGACCCGCGGCGTGCAGATGCTGCAGCACATCGACTTCCTGGAGGAGTCGCGCAGCGCGATCCTGCACCACCACGAGCGCTGGGACGGCGACGGCTATCCGCAGGGCCTCGCCGCCGAGCGGATCCCGCTGCTCGCGCGCATCGTGGCCGTGGCCGACGTCTACGTCGCGCTCACCTGGGGCCGCGACCGGATGCCGCCGGAGCAGGCGCTGGAGATCGTCGACGCCCGCGCCGGCACCCACCTGGACCCGCGCTGCGTCGCCGCGCTGCGCGCCGCGTGGGACCGCGGCCGGATCGTCGACCGGCCGCGCCCCGCCGGCCCCGACCTGCCGCTCGACCACGACGCCCCCGAGGTGTCCGACCTGATGGCCTCGGGGGTGCCGCGGTGAGCGGGGAGTCCTCCGTTCCCACCGGGCAGGCCGCGACGCCGGGGCTGGCCCGGGTGCAGCCGCGGCCGTGGGCCCAGACCCTCGTCGTGGTGCTGGCCGCTCTCACCGTGATCGTCGCGTTCGTGCTGCGCCTGCGGGGCGAGCGGCTCGGCACCCCGAGCTGATGGTGCTCGGCTGCTTCTTCCTCGCGATGCTGGCCGGGGAGGCGCTGCGCCTCGACGGGCAGGACCACCCGATGATGTTCCCGCTGTCCGGGGCCGCCACCGCAGGGCTCGCGCTCGCGGGCGAGCTCGACGGGCGCACGCTCGGCTACGGCGCGGCCGAGGTGGTCATCGCCCAGGTCGCGGCCATGCTGCTCGGCGCGGCCTGGCTCCAGCACCGCACGGGCGGGCGGCCCCGGGTCCACCACTACGCCGTACGCCTGCTCGTCCTGTCCCTCGTCGCGGTCGTCTATCGCGAGGTGCCGCTCGGTCCGGGAGGTCGCACCCTGGTGGCTGCCGCGACCGACGGCACCCACGTGCGCTGGCAGGTGGCGCTGCTGATGCTCGCGGTGCTGCTGGCCGCGACCGTGCTGGCGTTCGCGCTGCAGCTCCTCCTGCGGCCGCGCGGCGGTCATCGCGCGCGGTGGCACTTCTTCCAGGAGGACGTGCGCTCGGCCCTCCCGGTCACCCTGGCCGCCATGTCGGCCGCCGTCGTGGTGGCGCTCGGCCTGCGGGCGCTCAGTCTGTTCGCCGTGCCGCTGTTCCTCACCCCGCTGGTGCTGATGGGGTTCGCCATCCAGCGCCAGCGCCGCGCGGGTCGCGCCCGGCAGCAGTCCATCGCCGCGCTGTCGCGGATGACCGACCTCGCCGGATACACCCGCGAGGGGCACTCCGAGCGCGTCGCGGCGCTGTGCGACGTCGTCGGGCGGGCGATGCACCTGACCGACCGCGAGCTGGTCGACCTCGAGGCCGCCGCGCTGCTGCACGACATCGGTCAGGTCGCGCTGCGCGACCCGATCCCCGGCGGGGCGACCGTCGGCCTCGCACCCGTCGACCAGGAGCGAATCGCCGACGACGGCGCCGCGATCGTGCGGCGCACCGAGGCGATGGACCGCCCCGCCACCATCATCAGCGAGCACCCGACGCCGTTCCGGATCCTGCGCGAGGAGGGCCGTCCGCTCTCACGGGCAGCGCGAATCCTGAAGGTCTGCAACGCTTTCGACGACCTCGGCGGCACGCGCGGCGACCGCGACGCCGCGCTCGAGCGGATCCTGCTGGGGCTCGGCTACGAGTACGACCCCGAGGTCGTCGACGCGCTGACCGAGGTCACCGAGCGGGTGACCCGCGCGGCCTGAGCCGCGAGGTCAGGCCCGGCCGGCCGCGCCGCGTGCGCCGCCCTCCTGCTCGTCGACGGTCGGCTCGAACGGGTCCTGGTCGTACTGGTCGACCCGCGGGTCCCCGGCGTCGGCGTAGTAGTCACCCGGTGCCGTCGCGTCCTTGCCGTCGGGCACGCCGGCCGCCCGGAAGATCAGGGTCAGCAGCGCGGCGACGAGCATGTTGAGCACGAACGCCGTGAGCGCGATGTAGCCCAGCTGCTTGATCAGCGGGATGTCCAGCAGCGAGCCGCCGAAGTGCTCGGTCGCGGGGCTGGACACGGTGTAGGCGGCGTACGTGCCGTAGCCGAAGCCGACCGCCCAGCCGGCCAGCAGCGCCCACCGGTGGAACCAGCGGGTGTAGAGGCCGCACACGATCGCCGGGAACGTCTGCAGGATCCAGATGCCGCCGAGCAGCTGGAAGTTGATGGCGTTCTGCTTGTCGAGCGTGAGAACGAAGCCCAGCGCGAACAGCTTGACCGCCAGCGACACCAGCTTGGAGACCTTCGCCTCCTGCGCGGGGGTCGCCTCGGGCCGGATCCACGCCTTGTAGACGTTGCGGGTGAAGGTGTTGGCGGCCGCGATCGACATGATCGCCGCCGGCACCAGCGCACCGATCGCGATGGCCGCGAAGGCGATCCCGGTGAACCAGTCGGGGAACTGGTCCTCGATCAGCTGCGGCACCACGAGCTGCGGGTTCGGCTTGCCGTCGAGCCCGATGGGCTGGGTGCCGGCCGCGATCGCGACCCAGCCGAGCAGCGCCAGCAGCGCGAGCACGAACGAGTAGGCCGGCAGGATCGAGGCGTTGCGACGGATCGTGTCGCGGCTCTTGGAGGAGAGCACGGCGGTGATCGAGTGCGGGTACATGAACAGCGCCATCGCCGAACCGAAGGCGAGCGTGGCGTACGCGATGTGCTGGGTCGACGCGGGGACGAACGCCCCTGTCGGCTTGCCCGTCGCGGGGTTGGGGGTGTTCATCTTCTGCTCGGCCGCGGAGAAGATCGTGTCCCAGCCGCCGACCTTGCCCGGCAGGTAGAGGATCGCGACGATGATCACCAGGTAGATCAGCAGGTCCTTGACGAACGCGATGATCGCGGGCGCGCGCAGACCGCTGGAGTAGGTGTAGGCCGCGAGCAGCGCGAACGCGACAAACAGCGGCGCGTCCTTGGCGACGATGTTGTCGCTGCCGCCGATGCCGGCCACCTCGAGGACGGCCTGGATGCCGACCAGCTGCAGCGCGATGTAGGGCATCGTCGCGATGAACCCGGTCGCGGCGACCGCGAGCGCGAGGCCGCGCGAGCCGTACCGCCCCTGCACGAAGTCGGCCGCGGTGACGTAGCCGTGGCGGTGGCTCACCGACCACAGCCGCGACATGAAGAAGAAGATCATCGGGTAGACGATGATCGTGTAGGGGACGGCGAAGAATCCGGACACCGCACCCGCGCCGTACATCGCCGCGGGAACCGCGATGAAGGTGTAGGCCGTGTAGAGGTCGCCGCCCAGCAGGAACCAGGTGATCCAGGTGCCGAAGCTGCGCCCGCCGAGGCCCCACTCGTCGAGGGAGTCCAGCGAGTCGGCGCGGCGCCAGCGCGAGGCGAGGAAGCCCATGATCGTCACCACGGCGAACAGCAGCACGAGGATGACGACGGCGACGGTGTTGACGCCCGTGTTGGGGGTGCTGGGGTCGGCGGCGCTCGGTGCGGCCGCGAGCAGCCCGGTCATGCGCGCGGCTCCTGCTCGTCGTCACCGTGCTCGCGGCGCATCGTGTCGACCGGGTCGGCGGGGGCGCCGGTGCCGCGGGCGCGCTTGATCAGCGCGTGCGCGCTCAGCGTGCAGGCCGCCGTGAGGAAGACCCACAGCAGCTGGTACCACACGAAGAAGGGGAAGGCGCCGAGCCTGGGGCCGGTGCGGGCGTACGTCGGCACGGCGGCGATGGCGATCATGGGCAGCAGGAGCAGCACGCCGGCTGCCCACAGCAGGGGGCGGTTCGACGGGGGACTCCGTCGGGGCGCCGCGGGACGTCCTGGGACACCTTCGTCCTCCTTCGCGCTGGTGGCCGACCTGGCCAGAAGCACGCCGAACTTACCGGAGCCGGGGCGCGCGGCGGCCGGTTTTGCCCAACGGCGCGCGGGCTCTCGCGCGGCGAGACGACGAGGCGCCCCGGACTGGGTCCGGGGCGCCTCGTCAGTCGTGCTGGGCCGTGGTCAGGAGGCCTTCTTCGTCTCGGCGAAGATCTTGGCGATCTCGTCGATCTTGCCGAGCAGCTGGTCGGCGACATCGACGTCGAAGCTGCCCTTGGTGCCGGTCGCGCCGGCGAGCTTGGTGGCCTCGTTCACCAGCGTGTTCAGCTGGGGGTACTTCTCGAAGTGCGGGGGCTTGAAGTAGTCGGTCCACAGCACCCACAGGTGGTGCTTGACCAGCTCGGAGCGCTGCTCCTTGATGATCATTGCGCGCATGCGGAAGTCGGCGTCGTCGGGCTTGTCGGCGACCTTCTCGCAGATGGCCTTGACCGACTCGGCCTCGATGCGGGCCTGGGCGGGGTCGTACACGCCACACGGGAGGTCGCAGTGGGCGCTGACCTCGACGGTGGGGGCGAACAGACGGGCAAGCATGGGGCGAATCCCTTCGGTCTGGTGGCCTGGCTCGAACACTTCGCACGCTACCCAGCGCCGGCGCCGGGGAGCAGGGGCCCCAGCCAGATGCGACCTCGTCGCAGGAGGGCTGAGCGCTCAGCGCCGGGGCAGGCGCAGCAGCACCCGGGCGACCACGGCGCTCGCCGGCAGCGGCCCCACCGACCGGGAGTCCACGGCGCCCGGGGCGTCGGTGCGGTCCGACTCCACCCACCACTGCGTGCCGACCGCTCGCACGACCCGTTTCACCGCGAGCGGGCGGGGTCCGTCGGGCCCGGCGGGCAGCTGCACCACGTGGGCCCGTCCGGCGCGCACGCGCGCGCCGTAGCGCACGAGCAGGCGGTCACCGTCGACGTACGTCGGCTCCATCGAGCGGCCGCGCACGACCGCGATGCCGAGAGGCAGCGGCACCCGGTCAGGCGTCGCCGGCGCGGCTCGCGCCGGTCGCGTCGTCGTGGATGTGCGCGTGCAGCGGGTCGGTGAGCGCCTCCTCGCGGTTGGTCTCCTCGGCGTGCACGCGGGACAGGAAGGCCTTGGTGCGCTCGTGCTGCGGGTTGCCGATGACCGCCTCGGGCGGGCCGGCCTCGACGACGACGCCGCCGTCCATGAACACGACCCGGTCGGCGACCTCGCGGGCGAACGCCATCTCGTGGGTGACCACGATCATGGTCATGCCGTCCTGGGCGAGCTCGCGCATCACGGTGAGCACCTCGCCGACGAGCTCGGGGTCGAGCGCCGAGGTGGGCTCGTCGAACAGCATCAGACGCGGCTTCATGGCCAGCGCCCGGGCGATCGCGACCCGCTGCTGCTGACCGCCGGACAGCTGCGCGGGGTAGTGGTCGGCGCGCTCGCTCAGCCCGACGCGGTCGAGCAGCTCCAGCGCGGCGCGGCGCGCCTCGCCCTTGCTGACGCGGCGGACCTGGACCGGCGCCTCCATGACGTTCTCGAGCGCGGTCTTGTGCGGGAAGAGGTTGAACCGCTGGAAGACCATGCCGATCTCGCCGCGCTGGGCGGCGATCCGCTTGTCGTGCAGCCGGTGCAGCTGGCCGCCCTTGTCCTCGTAACCCATGAGCTCGCCGTCGACGAAGATCCGGCCGCCGTCGATGGTCTCCAGCTGGTTGATGCAGCGCAGGAAGGTGGTCTTGCCCGAGCCGGACGGTCCGAGCAGGCAGACGACCTCGCCCTCGTGCACCTGGATGTCGATGCCCGAGAGAACCTCGTTGCCGTGGAAGGACTTCGTGACGTTGACGGCGTCGACGAGCGCCTGGTCACCGCGGGTGGTGGTCATCAGGAGGAACCGCCTCTTCCGATCATCGTCGCCAGCTTGCGGGCGTTGTTCTCGCGCGTGCCGTAGCCACGGCCGAAGTGCCGCTCCAGGTAGTACTGCCCGATCATCAAGATCGTGCAGATGATGAGGTACCAGGCGAACCCGGCGAGGTAGGCGCCGATGACCCGGAAGGTGTCGTTGGCGACCTGGTCGACCTGGAACCACAGCTCCATCGAGATCGGGATGGCGAACATCAGCGAGGTGTCCTTGACCATCGCGATGGTCTCGTTGCCGGTCGGCGGGACGATGACCCGCATCGCCTGCGGCAGGATGATCCGCCGCATCGCCTTGCCGTTGCTCATGCCGAGGGCCTTGGCCGCCTCGTTCTGGCCGGTGTCGACCGACAGGATGCCGGCGCGGGCGATCTCGGCCATGTAGGCCGCCTCGGACAGGCCGAGCCCGATGATGCCGACCCAGATGGTCTGCGAGAGGGCGTTGACGTTGAGCGAGAAGAACGTCAGGTCGTTCGACAGCCCCACCCAGTCCGACAGCTCCTTGCCGAACGGCACCCCGATGTCGAGCACGGGATAGAGCGCGCCGGCGCTGCCGAGGAAGACCAGCAGCACCAGGCGCGGGATCGCCCGGAAGAACCAGGTGTAGACGAACGCCACGCCGCGCAGCACCGGGTTGTCCGACAGGCGCATCACCGCGAGGGTCACGCCGAGCGTCACGCCGAGGATCATCGCCCCGATCGTCACGACGATGGTGCCCTTGGCGAGCCCCTCGAGCACCGGCGTGTAGTTCATGACGTTCGGCACGAAGCCGAGGTCCCACGCGGGGTTGGTCACCAGGGAGCTGATGCCCATCGCGACGACCACGGCGATGCCCGCCAGCGCGACCCAGCGCCAGGGATGGCGTACGGGCTTGGCGTCGATCTTGCCCGGTCGCTCGGCCGGCGCGTCCGGCCGAGCGGAGGTGTCGGCCGACATCAGTCGGTCGCGGGGTTCACGGCGAAGGTGCTGATGGCGCCGGCCTTGGTGCCGTACTTGTCCAGGATCTTGTCGTACGACCCGTCGGACTTCATCGCGGTGAACGCCTTGGCGAGGGCCTGGCCGAACGCCTCGTCACCCTTGGGGAAGGCCACGCCGTAGGGCGCGGAGTCGTAGTTCTTGCCGACGAGCTCCAGCTTGCCCCCGCTCTTGTTGACCGCGTCGACCGAGACGGGCAGGTCGGCCGCCATGGCGTCGACGCGGCCCGAGGTCAGGTCGAGGGTGGCCCGGGTCTGGTTGTCCTGGATGAGCAGCTTGATCGGCTGCTTGCCCTCGCCGGTGCACTTCTTGCTGCGGTTCTGCAGGTCGGTGACCTGCACCGTGCCCTTCTGCACCGACATCGACAGGCCGCAGGGGGAGTCGGGGTTGACCTTCTTGGGGTTGCCCTTGGCGGTGACCCACTGGGTGCCGGCGGTGAAGTAGGAGGTGAAGGAGACCGTCTGCTTGCGCTCGTTGTTGATCGTGAACGAGGAGATGCCGAGGTCGTACTTGCCGCCCTTGATGCCGAGGATGAGGCTGTCGAAGCCGGCGTTCTGGAAGTTGGCCTTCAGACCGAGCTTGCCGAGGGCGGCCGTCAGCAGCTCGACGTCCATGCCGACGATCGTCTTGCCGTCGGAGTCGAAGTACTCGTTCGGCGGGTAGGTCGCGTCGGTGCCGACGTTGAGCGTCCCCTTCGACCTGTACTTCTCGGGCACCTGGCCGGCCAGCGCGGTGTCCTTGGTGGCGCTCACCGTCGGGGCGGCGGAGGAGGCGCTGCCGCCCGGCTCGAGGGTGTCGGAGCCGCAGGCGGCGAGGGCGAGCGACGCGGCAGCGGCGGCGGCCGTGACGATCGGGAGGGCAGGACGACGGGTACGACTGCGCATGACGGGGGTCCTTCCACGGGCTGACGCCGGCCGACTGGGTGCCGGACGTGCAGAGTGTGCCAGCAACCCCGCCCGGTGGCCCGGAGCACCCGGAAAGGTTCTCCGCACCGTGACCCGGGTGCGGCCGTCCGCAAGGGTGGCCCGACGCGGTTACGCTGGCGTCATGAAGATTGCCGTGGTCGGTCTGGGTTACGTGGGCCTCGCCAACGCCGTCATCCTCGCGCAGCGCCACCCCGTGGTCGCGCTCGACGTCGATGCCGGCCGGGTCGAGGCCGTCAACGAGCGGCGCTCGCCGATCGTCGATCCCGACCTGGAGGACTACCTCGCCAACCGCGAGCTCGACCTGCGCGCGACCCTCGACGCCGAGGACGCGCTGTCGGGCGCCGAGCTGGTCATCATCTCCACCCCGACCAACTACGACCCGGAGAAGGACTTCTTCGACACCTCCACCGTCGAGGCCGTGCTGGCCCAGGTCGAGAGCGTGGCCCCGCAGGCGAGCGCGGTCATCAAGTCGACCATCCCCGTCGGGTTCACCGACCGGATGCGTGCCAAGCACCCGGGCCTGACCATCCTGTTCTCCCCGGAGTTCCTGCGCGAGGGCCGCGCGCTCTACGACAACCTGCACCCGAGCCGGATCATCGTCGGCGGCGACAGCCCCGAGGCCAAGGTCTTCGCCGACCTGCTGAGCGAGGGTTCGCTCGACGACGACGTGCCGGTGCTGCTCACGGGCGCGGCCGAGGCCGAGGCGATCAAGCTGTTCGCCAACACCTTCCTGGCGATGCGCGTCGCGTTCTTCAACGAGCTCGACACCTACGCCCTCTCCCGCGGCATCGACCCGCGCGCGGTGATCGAGGGCGTCGGGCTCGACCCGCGCATCGGCCTGCACTACAACAACCCCTCGTTCGGCTACGGCGGCTACTGCCTGCCGAAGGACACGCGGCAGCTGCTGGCCAACTACCAGGACGTCCCGCAGAACCTCATCCGCGCGATCGTCGACTCCAACACCACGCGCAAGGACTTCATCGCCGAAGACATCCTGCGCCGCCGCCCCAAGGTCGTCGGCCTCTACCGCCTGGTCATGAAGGAGGGCTCGGACAACTTCCGGATGTCCTCCATCCAGGGCGTGATGAAGCGGCTCAAGGCCAAGGGCGTCGAGGTGCTGGTGCACGAGCCGACGCTGACCGACAAGGAGTTCTTCCACTCCGAGGTGGTGCCCGACGTCGAGGAGTTCATCAGCCGGTCGGACGTCATCCTGACCAACCGCCGTTCGCCGGCCCTGGCCTCGGTCGAGGACAAGGTCTACACCCGAGACCTTTTCGGCCGCGACTGAACCTGACGCTCGGGGGTTAGGCCGACGAGCACCGTCGTGGACGGGTGGTTCGGCCGAGAGGAGCACTGGGAGCAGCCGTGACGCTCGAGGACGTGTGGAGGACGATCCGCACCCACTGGGTGCTGCTCGTCGCGTTCACGCTGGTGGGGACGGCGGCAGCCGCCGGATACTGGCGCTGGCGCGAGCCGGTCTACACCGCGACCGCGGTCGCGTACGTCGTGCCGCAGGACGGCTCGGCCGGCGGTGGGCGCTCGTCGGAGGGGCCGCCGTCGGCGGTCGCCATGGCCAAGGCGCGCTCCTGGGTGCCGCTGGCGACGAGCGTCGACACCGCACGGGAGACCGTGCGGGCGCTGGGGCTCGACCTCGAGCCCGACCAGCTGGCGGCCCGGGTGAGCGCCGAGCACGTGCGCGACACCCCGACCATCTCGGTCAGCGTGACCGGCTCGACGCCGCGGGAGGCCCAGCGGCTCGCCGACGGGGTCGTGCAGGCGATGCGCGGCCAGGCGAGACGCCTCGACGGGGCCTCGTCCGGGGTCGATATCGAGCCGATCCAGAACGCCCACCTGCCCACCCATCCCACCGAGCCGCACCCGGAGTGGATCCTGCCGATCGGCGCCCTGCTGGGGCTGCTGCTCGGACTGCTCGTCGCGCTCGCGCGCCGTCGCCGGGCCGGGCGCGTGCGTGACCAGTCCGACGTCGAGCGGCACATCGGCACCAGCGTGCTGAGCGTGCTGCCGGCGTCGAAGGACCTCGAGGCGCGCGACCGGGTGCCGCGCGGCGCGGGCAGCCACACCACCCGCGACGCCCTGCAGCAGCTGCGCACCAACCTGACGTTCGTCAACGTCGACCACGCGCCGCGCACCGTGGTGGTCACCGCGGCGCGGGCCGGCGAGGGTCCTCGACGGTGGCCGCCAACCTCGCCCGCACGATGGCCGACGCCGGCCAGCGGGTGGTGCTCATCGACGCCGACCTGCGCGAGCCGGCCGTGGCCGACATCTTCCAGCTCGACGCGCGCGTGGGGCTCACCCAGGTGCTCGCCGGCAGCGTCGCGCTCACCGACGCCGTGCAGGAGGGCGACCGGGCCAACCTGCGGGTGCTCACCGCCGGCCACCTGCCGCCCAACCCGAGCGGACTGCTCAGCTCGGCCCGCATGCACCACCTGCTGCTCACCCTCGGGCGCGACGCGATGGTCGTGCTCGACTCGCCGCCGCTGCTGGAGCACCGTGACGCGGCGCTGCTGAGCGCGAGCGCGGACGGCGCGCTGCTGGTCATCTCGGCGGCGGGCGCCCGCGAGCCCACGCTGTCGCGCGCGGTCGCCGCGATCAACCGGGTCGGCGGGCAGCTGCTGGGCGCCGTGCTGACCCAGGTCAGCGGCAAGCAGTTCAAGCGCATCGTGGCCGCCGACACCCGGTTCGGCTACGGCACCGACCTGTCCCGGCGCGAGCCGGACGAGAGCGACGAGCCGCCGCGGCACGCCCGCGGTGCGATCTTCGACGAGGCCGCCACCGACATACCGGATCAGTCGGGTGCCGAGATCGAGCGGCGGACCGCCCCGGGCGAGGGGAGCGGTCGGCCTACCGTCGGCGACCGAAGCACGTCTCGTCCTGACCTGCTTGCGCCCGAGAACCCCTGTCGATCAAGGAGATCCGCTGCGATGACCGGCGTGCTGGTGCACGAGTGGATCGAGGCCCACGGCGGCGCGGAGCAGGTGCTCGACGCCATGGCCGCGGAGTTCCCCGACGCCGACATCGCGTGCCTGTGGGACGACGCGCCGCAGCGCTACCCCGGTCGGCGCGTGGTCGACAGCTGGCTGGCGCGCACGCCCCTGCGGCGGCACAAGGCCGCGGCGCTGCCGCTGATGCTGCCCACGTGGTGGCGTCGCCCGGGGCGATACGACTGGGCCCTGATCGGGTCGTACGCCTTCGCCGCTCAGGCGCGCTTCCCGGCCTCGCCCGACCTGCGCAAGCTGGTCTACGTGCACAGCCCCGCCCGCTATGTCTGGGAGCCGGAGCTGGACGGGCGGGGGTCGTCGCGGTTCGTGCGCGCGGTGGCCCCGCCGCTGCGTCACCTGGACCGCCGGCTGGTCTCGGGTGCGCACGCGTTCGCGACCAACAGCGCGTTCGTGCGCGACCGGGTGGCGCGCACGTGGGGCAGGGACAGCGTGGTCATCCCGCCCCCGGTGGCAGCGGGGGCGATCGCGGCCGGAGACGACCACGACCTGACCGACGCCGAGCGGCGGGTGCTCGACGCGCTGCCCGAGGTCTTCGTGCTCGGGGCCTCGCGGTTCGTGGGCTACAAGCGGCTCGACCTCGTGATCGAGGCAGGGGAGCACGCCGACCTGCCGGTCGTGATCGCCGGCGGCGGGCCGCTGGAGCAGCCGCTGCGCGAGCAGGGCGCGGCCGCGGGTGTGCCCGTGACGTTCGTCAGCCGGCCGAGCAGCGCCCTGCTGCACGCGCTGCTGCGGCGGGCGTCGGTGTTCGTCTTCCCGGCGGTGGAGGACTTCGGCATCCTGCCGGTCGAGGCGATGGCCGCCGGCACCCCCGTGCTGAGCAGCGCGCGGGGCGGCGTCACCGAGTCGGTGCTCGACGGCGTCACCGGCGCCCACGTGGCCGAGTGGCGCCGCGAGCCGGTGCGCGCCGCGGTCGAGCAGGCGCTCGCCGCGTCCGCGCAGGACTGCCGCGACCGGGCGATGGACTTCGACGAGCCGGTCTTCCGGCGGCGGCTGCGCGCGTGGGTGGACGAGCAGCTGGCGGGCTGAGGCCCCGTCGTCTCAGAGCTGCAACCACCCCTGCCAGCCGGCGTGCAGCACCAGCCAGGCGATGAGCCCGTAGCCGGCCTGGCCCGGGTGGAAGCCGTCACCGGCCGCGAGGTCGCTCTGCCACTGGTCGTGACCGAGCAGCGGGCGGAAGCAGTCGACATAGGTGATGCGGCGGCGGGCGCACACGTCGGCCTGGGCGTCGACCAGCACCTCGAGGCGCTGGTTGAGGTCGGGGTCGGCGGTCGGGGGCGGCCCGACGACGAACGCCGCGATGCCGGTCGTCGACGCGTCGTCGAGGATGTTGGCGAGGTTGAGCCGAGAGCGGGCGGTGGTCATGCCGGCCTCGACGTCGTTGGTGCCGAAGCCGACGACCAGGCGCTTCTCGTTGACCGGGGAGCCCAGCGGGGCGCGGTCTCCTGGCGCCAGCGGGCGAGCACGTCGGTCGAGGACTCACCGGCGACGCCGAGGTTGTAGGAGCGCAGGCGTACGTCCGTGTGCGGGGTGCGCGCGACCACCCGGGACACCCAGCCGAGAGCCTTGGGGTCGCCGACCCCGGCGACGTAGGAGTCGCCGACGAAGCACAGCCCGATGTCGCGCGGACCGTCGGTCACGTGGAACTCGGCGCTGGGGGTGAAGTCGGGCTCGCTGCCCTGGTGCGGGTAGGTCATACCGTCGCTCTCGTCATTCGTCCTCGTCGTCCAACCGCGCCAGCCAGGTGGCCAGCCGCTCGACCGGCACCTCGAACTCGGGGTTGAGGTCGACGAACGTGCGCAGCTGGTCGGCGAGCCAGGCCAGCGTCACCTCGTCGTCGCCGCGCCGCTGCGCCAGCTCCTCGATGCCGCGGTCGGTGAAATACACGCGCCGAGATTATCGCGACGGGTGCCCGGGATCCGCGCGGCGCACCGCCCGCGCGCGAGGTCGCTCAGGTGACGTCGATGTCCCGCTGCCACGACTGGGTGCGGTAGTCGGTGACCCAGCCGAGCGAGGTGTAGAGCCCGTCGGCGCCGGTGGGGGAGTCGGCGTCCACCTCGAGGCCCACGCGGCCGCGACCCCGCTCAGCGGCGTCGCGCAGCACGGTGAACAGCAGCGCCTTGGCGACGCCGCGCCCGCGCGCCCGGCGGTGCACCCCGATGTAGTCGATGTAGCTGCCCGGCCGGCCGGAGGCGTCCGGGGGCAGCACGGAGCTGACCACACCGCCGCCGAGCACGGGCCCCTCGTCGGTGTCGACCGTCGCGAGCCACCAGTGGTCCCACCGGTGGCCGGGGTCCTCGCGCAGCCGCTGCGCGAACTCGGCGAAGCTCTCGCGGTAGGAGTTGAAGTGGTCCTCGAAGGACTCCTCGAGCACCTGGTGCACGGCCCGCAGGTCCTCGGCCACCGGCATCCCGGTCTCGTGCGTGGCGACCCGCCGGACGTGCACGCCCTCGCGCGGCTGCGGCAGGTCGGCGTCACCGGGGGCGGTGGGCCGCGTCATCTGCAGCCAGGTGCGGGTGTGCCGCAGCCCGACCGAGGCGTACCACTCCGCCAGCTGCGCGTCGCCCTCGTAGACCGTGGCGTCGAGCTGGGTGTGCTCGACGAAGCGCTGGGCGCCGACGTAACGAGCAGTCGCGACGATCCACTCCAGCAGCCCTGCCGCCAGCGAGTCCTGTTGTGCCGCAGGCAGATCCGGGCACACGGTCAGGTCGATGTTGGTGCGGCCGGCGGCGCGGTCGTGCACCGACGCCCACGCTCGGACGGTGCCCGACTCGTCGACGACGACGACCTGGTCGCGCGTCCACGAGCCGGTGCCGGTGACCTCGGACGCGACGGTGTCGAGGTCGACCGGCGAGGCCTTGCCGCGCACGCGTTCGCGCCGGCGCTGCACCAGGCGTACGAGCGGTTCGACGTCGCCCGCCACCGGCACCCGGACGGCCCAGCCCGACCGGAGGTCGAGCGTGGGCACGTCGGGCTTGGGCGGCGGGGCCATCCGGCTCAGCGGTCGAACGCCTTGGCGACGAGCTCGGCCTGCTGCGCCTGGTGCTTCTTGCTGCTGCCGGTCGCCGGGGAGGCGGAGGCCGGACGGCTCACCACGCGCAGCGGCCGGTTCTCACCGTGCTGCGCGAGCTGACCCGGCAGGTTGAGCGCCATGAACGGCCACGCGCCCTGGTTCTCCGGCTCGTCCTGGACCCACACCAGTTCGGCGTTGGGGTAGGTCTTCACGACCTCGGCGATCTCGGCGCCCGGCAGCGGGGCGAGCTGCTCGACGCGCACGATCGCCGTCGCCTCGTCGCCGCGCTTGGTGCGCTCGGCCTCGAGGTCGTACACGACCCGGCTCGAGGCCAGCAGCACGCGGGTGACCTGGTCGCCGCTCAGCTGGGCGGCGTCGGCGATCACCGGCTGGAACGTGCCGCTGGTGAACTCGTGCGGGCTCGAGGTCGCCGCCTTCAGCCGCAGCAGCTGCTTCGGCGTGAAGACGATCAGCGGGCGGCGGGGCCGGGCGTACGCCTGGCGGCGCAGCAGGTGGAAGTAGTTCGCCGGGGTGCTGGGGTAGGCGATCGTCATGTTGTCCTCGGCGAACATCTGCAGGAAGCGCTCGATGCGTGCCGAGGAGTGGTCGGGCCCCTGCCCCTCGTAGCCGTGCGGCAGCAGCAGCACGACCGACGAGCGCTGCGCCCACTTCTGCTCGGAGGAGGAGATGAACTCGTCGACGATCATCTGGGCGCCGTTGACGAAGTCGCCGAACTGGGCCTCCCACAGCACCAGCGCGTCGGGCCGCTCGACGGAGTAGCCGTACTCGAAGCCCATCGCGGCGTACTCCGACAGCAGCGAGTCGTAGATCCACAGCCACGCCTGCCCGTCGGACAGGTAGCGCAGCGGCGTCCACTCCTTGCCGGTGACCTTGTCGATGAGCACCGCGTGCCGCTGCACGAAGGTGCCGCGGCGGGAGTCCTGGCCGGCGAGGCGGACCGGGGTGCCGTCGAGCATCAGCGAGCCGAACGCGATGAGCTCGCCCATCGCCCAGTCGATGCCGCCGCTGGAGACCATCGCGGTGCGCTTCTCCATGAGCTGCTTCAGCTTGGGGTGCAGCGTGAAGCCCTCCGGCGGGTTGACCCACGTGTCGCCGATGAGCTTCAGGTCGCGGTCGTCGATCGCGGTCGGCCGGTCGATGCTGAGCGCGCCGGCCTCGTCGTCGTCGCGCTGGGCCGACGGACGCTCCAGACCGGTCTCGCCCTCGGCGTCGGTGCCCTGCCGGGCCTCCGACTCGACGTTCTGGGCGGCGTCGGAGCTCGAGGCCGCGGCGGCCTTGCGGGCCTCCTTGGTCTCGACGAACACCTGCTCCAGCTGCTTCTGGTAGTCCTTCAGCGCGGCCTCGGCGTCCTCGACGGTGATGTCGCCACGGCCGATGAGCGCCTCGGTGTAGAGCTTGCGGACGCTGCGCTTGGCCTCGATCAGCTCGTACATCAGCGGCTGGGTCATCGAGGGGTCGTCGCCCTCGTTGTGCCCGCGCCGCCGGTAGCAGATGAGATCGATGACGACGTCCTTGTGGAACTTCTGGCGGAACTCGTACGCCAGCTCGGCCACCCGCACGCAGGCCTCGGGGTCGTCGCCGTTGACGTGGAAGATCGGTGCCTGCACCATGCGGGCCACGTCGGTGGAGTAGGTCGAGCTGCGCGAGCTGCTCGGCGCGGTGGTGAAGCCGACCTGGTTGTTGACGACGATGTGGATCGTGCCGCCGGTGCGGTAACCGCGCAGCTGGCTGAGGTTCAGCGTCTCGGCCACGACGCCCTGGCCGGCGAACGCGGCGTCGCCGTGCATCAGCACCGGCAGCACGGTGAAGGCGGTGCCGGCCAGGTTGATGCGGTCCTGCTTGGCGCGCGCGATGCCCTCGAGCACCGGGTTGACCGCCTCCAGGTGCGAGGGGTTCGCGGCGAGGTAGACCTTGGTCTTCTTGCCGTCGTCGGAGACGAACTCGCCCTCGGTGCCCAGGTGGTACTTCACGTCGCCCGAGCCCTGGACCGACTTGGGGTCCTGGGTGCCCTCGAACTCGCGGAAGATCTGGCCGTAGGACTTGCCGGCGATGTTGGCCAGCACGTTCAGCCGGCCGCGGTGCGGCATGCCGATGCAGACCTCGTCCATGCCGTCGTCGGCGGCCTCGTACATGATCTTGTCGAGCAGCGCGATGACGGACTCGCCGCCCTCGAGGCTGAACCGCTTCTGACCGACGTACTTGGTCTGCAGGAAGGTCTCGAACGCCTCGGCCGCGTTGAGCCGGCGCAGGATGCGCAGCTGCTCGTCGGAGGTCGGCTTGGCGAACGGCACCTCGACCTTCTCCTGGACCCACTCGCGCTCCTCGGGGTCCTGGATGTGCATGTACTCGATGCCGATGGTGCGGCAGTAGGAGTCGCGCAGGATGCCGAGGATCTTGCGCAGCTTCAGGAACGGCTGCCCGCCGAACCCGCCGGTGGGGAAGGTCCGGTCGAGGTCCCACAGGGTGAGGCCGTGCCGGGTGATGTCGAGGTCGGGGTGCTTGCGCTGGCGGTACTCCAGCGGGTCGGTGTCGGCCATCAGGTGACCGCGCACCCGGTAGGCGTGGATCAGCTCCTGCACCCGCGCGACCTTGTTGATGTCGTCGTCGTGGGTGACGGCGATGTCCTGCACCCAGCGGATCGGCTCGTACGGGATGCGCAGCGCGGCGAAGATCTCGTCGTAGAACTCGCCCTCGCCGAGCAGCAGCTGGTGCACCCGGCGCAGGAACTCGCCGGACACCGCGCCCTGGATCACGCGGTGGTCGTACGTCGAGGTCAGCGTGAGGATCTTGCTGACGGCGTTGCGGACCAGCTGCTCGTTGCTCGCGCCCTGCCACTCGGCGGGGTAGTCGAGCGAGCCGACGCCGATGATCGCGCCGGCGCCGCGCATCAGGCGCGGGACGGAGTGGTTGGTGCCGATGCCGCCGGGGTTGGTCAGCGAGATGGTGGTGCCCTGGTAGTCGGACAGCTCCAGCTTGTTGCCCCGGGCCTTGCGGACCATGTCCTCGTACGCCGTCCAGAACTGGGCGAACGACATCGTCTCGGCGCCCTTGATGTTGGGCACGACGAGGGTGCGGGTGCCGTCGTCCTTCTGCAGGTCGATGGCCAGGCCGAAGTTGACGTGGCCGGGCTTGACCAGCGACGGCTTGCCCTTGTCGTCCTCGGTGAGGGCGTAGTTCATCTCCGGCATCGTCTTGAGGGCCTTGACGATGGCATAGCCGATGAGGTGGGTGAAGCTCACCTTGCCGCCGCGGCTGCGGGCGAGGTGGTTGTTGATGACGATGCGGTTGTCGATCAGCAGCTTCGCCGGGATCGCCCGCACGCTGGTGGCGGTGGGGACGCTGAGGCTGTCCTCCATGTTGGTGACGATGCGGGCGGCCACGCCGCGCAGCGGGACGGTGTCGGTCTCCTTCTCCTCCACCGGCTCCAGCGTGGTGCTGAACTCGTCGCGCGGGGTGAGAGCGCTCGCGCTGCCCTCGGCCTCGGACGGCTTGGGCTGGCCGGGCGCGGTGTGGTTGCGCTCGCGCTCCTCGTTGGTGGGCTCGCCCATCGGCAGGTCCGGGGTCACGCCGGTGCCGGTCTCGTCGTCGGCGGCGGGCGCCTCGGGGGAGTCCTCCGGGGGAGCGGCGGGCGACTCGGCCTTGGGGACCGGGCGCCCGGAGCCGCCGGAGCCGGTGTTGTCGACCGAGGCGTCGGCCGCCGGGGCCTCGGTGTCGTCGGCCTCAGGCGCCTGGTCGCGGGAGCTGGTGTCCGCGGCGTCGTCCTGGCTCGTGCTGTTGCTCGAGGACGTCTGCTGCGCGCGGGCGGGGGCCTTCGCCGGGCCGGTGGTCGGCGCCTTCACGCGGCCGCCGGACGCCCCGGACGATCCGTTGGAGCCTGCCGGGGCGGACGGGGCCGAGCGGGCCTCGCCGGCCGAGCTCGAGCCGGACGTGGACGCGCTGCCGGACGTGGGCGCGCTGGCAGAGCCCGGCTCGTAGGTCTCGAAGAACTCCCACCAGGCCTTGTCGACGGAGTTCTTGTCCTGCTTGTACTGCTCGTACAGCTCATCGACCAACCACTCGTTCGGGCCGAACGTTGACAGGGGGTCGCCGCTGCTGGGCTGGTGGGACACGCTGGATGCGCCTCTTTCACGTCTCGTCGTCGAGTGCCAAGGCCCAGCCTACTGCGCAGGCACAGCCCCGGAACCGACGGCTCGGGGTGCGGCCCGCCGAGGCCGGCGGGCCGCACCCCGTGGGCGTCAGGAGACGTCTCGACGCGTCGTGAGGAACGCGCCGATGCCGGCGAGCACGACGGCGTACGCGAGCAGCGTGAGCGAGGACTGCCACCAGTTGAAGTAGGGCGACGCAGCACCCGAGGTGGTCTGCTGGCCGGCCATCGGGTCGCTGGTGACGAGCATGCCGCTGGTGAGGTTTCCCGGCAGGAACTTGGCGGCCGTCTCCCAGCCGCGCGCCGAGAAGAACAGGTTGAGCGCGATGTGCAGCACGAACGCCGCACCGACCGCGGACATGACCGCGGCCACCTGGTTGCGCACCAGCATCCCGAACCCGAAGCCGAGCAGCATCCAGACGGTGTTGGCCAGCACGACCAGCGCCATGGTCTTGAGCACCTCGGGGTCGCCCAGCAGCAGCGGTTCGCCCTTGCTCTTGATCACGAGGCTTGCGAGGCCGACGCTGGCCACGTTGTGGACGACGCCGAACACCACGCCCAGCGGGACGAGCGCGATCATCTTCGAGATGAGCACCACCCAGCGGTTGGGCGTGGCGAGGAAGGTCGAGCTGATCGTCTTGTGGCGGTACTCGTTGGTGATCAGCATGACGCCCAGCGCGAGCGGGACCAGCGTCGTGAGGCTGAACTGGATGCCGGCGGAGTAGATGATCTGCGCCGTCCCCGGCGTCATCCTGGCGAACGGGTTGCCGGCGCCGGGATCGTTGGGGTCGGTGGCGTTCTGCGAGCCGAGCAGCGAGGCGAACATCAGGGAGAGCAGCCCGGCCATGAGCCCCATGCCGATGGCCATCGCCCACCACATCCGGGTCGTGAAGACCTTGCGGATCTCGGACTTGATAGCGGCCCCCATCACTGCATCCCTCCCTCGTGCTGCCCAGGCTGGTCGTCGTCACCCAGGTTGCGGTTGCGGTTCTCCGGCTGGGAGGTGAGCTGGAAGAACAGGTCCTCCAGGTCCGACTTGGAGTCGCGAAGCTCGTAGATCGGGAGCCGTGCCGCCAGGGCGAGGTCGCCGATCTTGCGCGGGTCGTCGCCACTGACCTCGAGCGTGTCGTCACCCGTGCGCTGGGCGTGCAACCCGGCCTGGGCGAGCTGGCGGACCAGCTGCTCGGCGTCGGAGGTGCGCACGAGCGAGCGTCGGGGGCCGTGGAGCTCGGCGATCGAGCCCTGCTTGACCATGCGGCCGTTGGCGATGATCACCACGTCATCGACGGTCTGCTCGACCTCGCTGAGCATGTGGCTGGAGACCAGGATCGTCTTGCCCTCGCTGGCGAGGTGGCGCAGGAAGCCGCGCAGCCACCGGATGCCCTCGGGGTCGAGACCGTTCGCCGGCTCGTCGAGGATCAGCACGCGCGGGTCGCCGAGCAGCGCGGCCGCGAGACCGAGACGCTGCCGCATGCCCATGCTGTAGGCCCCGGCTCGCTTCTTGGCCGCAGCCGAGATGCCGACCAGGTCGAGCAGCTCGTCGACCCGGGAGTCGGGCACCTTGATCGCAGCAGCGATCACCCGCAGGTGGTCGCGGCCGGAGCGCCCGGGGTGGAAGTTGGTTGCCTCGAGCGCGGACCCGACCACCTGGCCAGGGTTGTCGAGGTGCTGATAGGTCTGCCCGTCGATCGTGGCGGTGCCGCCGGTCGGCCGGACCAGGCCGAGCAGCATGCGCAGCGTGGTGGTCTTGCCGGCGCCGTTGGGGCCCAGGAAGCCCGTGACCACGCCCGGCTCGACGGTGAAGGACAGGTTGTCGACCGCCCGGAAGCTGCCGAACGACTTCGACAGCGAGTCGATCTCGATGCGCGCCCCCTGGCGCGGTGGTGACGCGGTGCTGGTCATGCGATTCCCCGATTCGTTGACATGCCAACACCCAATCACCCCCACGCGGGTGAGGGACAACCGACGTGCCCGGCGCTCCTAGGATGTTCATTCATGACCGAGTGGCTGTTGGTGCTCGGCGGTGTGCTGCTGACCGTCGGCACCGCCGTCTTCGTGGCCGCCGAGTTCTCCCTCGTCGCGCTGGACCGCCCGTCGGTGCAGCGGGCCGTGGAGTCCGGCGACTACGCCGCCGGGTCGGTGCTCACCTCGCTGCGCCAGCTGTCGACCCAGCTGTCCGCGAGCCAGGTCGGCATCACCCTCACGACCCTGGTGCTGGGCTATCTCGTCGAACCCTCGCTGGGTCGGTTGCTGGAGAGTCCGCTCGAGGCGATCGGGGTCGGTGGTACGGCCGCGGTCGCCGCCTCCACGACCCTCGCCCTGGTCATCGCGACGATCTTCTCGATGATCTTCGGCGAGCTGCTGCCGCAGTTCCTCGGCATCTCCGCGCCACTGCCGGTCGCCAAGCTGGTCGCCGGCCCGGTGCGCGTCTTCAGCGTGATCATGCGGCCGTTCATCGTCGTGCTCAACGGCTCCGCCAACCGCGCGCTGCGGGCGATGGGCGTCGAGCCGCAGGAGGAGCTGTCGGCGGCCCGCACGCCGCAGGAGCTGGCGTCGCTCGTGCGGCGCTCGGCCGAGGCGGGCACGATCGAGGCCGGCACCGCCCGGCTCCTGACCCGCTCGCTGAACTTCGGCGAGCGCACCGCCGCCGACGTGATGAGCCCGCGGGTGCGCTGCGTCGCGATCGAGCGCACCGCCAGCGCCGCCGACGTCGTCGCTCTCGCGCGCAGCTCCGGCCACAGCCGCTTCCCCGTGATCGGCGACGGCTGGGACGACGTGAGCGGTGTCGTCCACGTGAAGAAGGCGATCGCGGTCCCGCCCGAGCGGCGCCCGGACGTCCCCGTCACCGCCCTGATGATCCCGCCGGTGGTCGTGCCCGAGACGATCCGGCTCGACCCGCTGCTCCTGCTGCTGCGCAAGGGCGGTTTCCAGCTGGCCGTCGTCATCGACGAGTACTCCGGGACCAGCGGCGTGGTCACCCTCGAGGACGTCATCGAGGAGATCGTCGGAGAGGTCAGCGACGAGCACGACCGCGTCCGCGACACCAGCCGGATGCTGCCCGACGGGTCGTGGACGCTGTCCGGGCTCTGGCGTCCCGACGAGGTGCGCGACCGCATCGGCGCCGACATCCCCGACGGCGCCACCTACGAGACGCTCGGCGGTTTCGTCATGGCCCAGGTCGGGCGCGTCCCGCAGGTCGGTGACGAGGTGACGATCGGGCGCTGGCGACTGCGCGTGGTGTCGATGGACGGCCGCCGGGTCGATCGCGTACGGCTGTGGCCGCTCGTCCCCGACCGGCTCGAGGGCGAGGCGAGCGTCTGATGGCCCTGTGGTTCTCGTTGGTCCTGCTGCTGGGCAACGCCTTCTTCGTGGGTGCCGAGTTCGCGGTCATGGCCGCCCGGCGCTCGCAGATGGAACCCCTTGCGGCACAAGGGAGTCGGCGCGCCAAGCTGGTGCTCGAGGCGCTGGAGAACCTCGCCTCGCTGCTCGCCTGCGCGCAGCTCGGCATCACGGTCTGCTCGGTGCTGCTGGGCGCGGTCGCCGAGTCGGCTCTCGAACACCTCATCGCCGGGCCGATGGAGGCCTCCGGGGTGCCCGAGCCGGTGATCAAGGTCGCCGCGCTCGTGATCGCGCTGCTGATCGTCGTCTACCTGCACGTGGTCGTCGGCGAGATGATCCCCAAGAACCTGGCGATCGCGGGGCCGGAGCGGTCGGCCCTGCTGCTGGCGCCGCCGCTGCTGTGGATCACCAAGGCGCTGCACCCGCTCATCCGGCTGCTCGAGACGATCGCGAAGTGGCTGGTGCGGCGGTTCGGCGTGGAGCCGCAGAGCGAGGTGGCCTCGACCTTCTCGGCCGAGGAGGTGCACATGATCATGCAGGAGAGCCACCGCGAGGGGCTGATCGACCCGGGGGCGCAGGAGCGGATGCTCGGCGCTCTTGAGTTCAGCGACCGGGTCGCGGCCGACGTCGCGGTGCCGATCGGCGACGTGGTCACGCTGGCCGTCGGCTCGACCCCCGCCGACCTGGAGCACCTGGTGGCCAAGCGGGGCTTCTCCCGCTTCCCGGTGACCGACCGGCACGGCGAGGTGGCGGGATATCTGCACCTCAAGGACGTGCTGTACGCCACCGACGAGCTCTACGACGAGCCGGTGCCGCCCAAGCGCATCCGCCCGCTCGCGACCGTCCGGCCCGAGGACGAGGTCGAGGACGCGCTGCTGACCATGCAGCGCCTCGGCTCCCACCTGGCGCGGGTGGTCGACGAGCAGGGCCAGGTGACCGGTGTGGTGTTCCTCGAGGACGTGCTGGAGGAGCTGGTCGGCGAGGTCGCCGACACCACCCAGCGCCCCTGACCCCGGCCGTCGACGACGCAGGGCAGGGGAGCTGCCTCGGCGGGCGGTTCAGGCCTGGTAGGTGCCCATGAGGATCGCGCGGCCGGCGGTCTTGAACGCCAGGTTGAACGACATCACGGCGCCGGAGGTGTCCTCGTCGATGCCGAGCTGGGGCTCGGTGACCGCGTGCACCACGAAGAAGTAGCGGTGCGGCACGTCGCCCTCGGGCGGGGCGGCGCCCATGAACCCGTGCTCGCCGCCGTCGTTGCGCAGCATGAACGCCTCGCCGGGCAGCGTCGACCCGGGCTTGCCGGCGTCGCGGGGAGGGAGGTCGTGTCGGCCGGGAGATCGACGACCATCCAGTGCCAGAAGCCCGAGGGGTCGGCGCGTCGGGGTCGAAGCAGGTGACGACGAAGCTTTGCGTGCCCTCGGGCGCGCCCGACCAGGACAGCTGGGGCGAGACGCTGCCGCCCTCGGCGGACTGCTCGTCGGCGAGCGGCTGACCCTCGGTGACGTCGTCGCTGGTCACGGTGAACGACGGGACCGCGGGGAGCAGGTCGTAGGGGTTGGGTGCCTGGGGCCGTTCGAGTGAGGTCATGTCCGCCATCGTGGCACGCACGGACGGCATGATCGGCGGCATGGGCGAGACGGCAGTGGTGGACGAGGCTGACTTCGAGGAGATCCTCGCGGCGGTGCGCACGTTCGTGCGCGAGCGCGTCGTGCCGCGCGAGCAGGAGATCGCCGACGCCGACGCGATCCCCGCCGACCTGCGCGCCGAGGTCGCCGAGCTGGGGCTGTTCGGCTT
The DNA here is from genome assembly GCF_030296655.1 of Barrientosiimonas endolithica. NCBI lineage: Bacteria > Bacillati > Actinomycetota > Actinomycetes > Micrococcales > Dermacoccaceae > Barrientosiimonas > Barrientosiimonas endolithica. The sequence continues at coordinate 818,209 of NZ_AP027735.1, forward strand.
CGCCCTGCCCCAGGAGTTCGGTGGGCTCGGGCTCGACCTGGCCCAGGACGTACGCCTGGCCGAGGAGCTCGGCTACACCAGCCTCGCGGTGCGCTCGCTGTTCGGCACCAACAACGGCATCGCGGGGCAGGTGCTGGTGGGCTACGGCACCGACGAGCAGCGCGAGCAGTGGCTCTCGCGGCTGGCGTCGGGCGAGGTGGTCGCGTCGTTCGCGCTGACCGAGCCGGGGGCGGGATCCAACCCGGCAGGCTTGCGCACCAAGGCGATTCGCGACGGCGACGACTGGGTGATCAGCGGCAGCAAGCGGTTCATCACCAACGCCCCGTCGGCCGACCTGTTCGTGGTGTTCGCGCGCACGGCGCCCGCCGAGCCGGGCCGTCCGGGCATCGCGGTCTTCCTCGTGCCGGCCGACGCCGACGGGGTCGAGATCGGCCCGAAGGACGCGAAGATGGGCCAGGCGGGGGCCTGGACGTCCGACGTCAGTCTCACCGACGTACGCCTGCCGCCGGCCGCGCTCGTCGGCGGCGCCGAGGACGTGGGCTACCGCGCGGCCATGACCAGCCTGGCGCGCGGCCGGGTGCACATCGCCGCCGTCGCGGTCGGACAGGCCCAGCGGGCGCTCGACGAGTCGGTGGCCTGGGCGGCGACCACCACCCAGGGCGGCACGCCGATCGGTGAGTTCCAGCTGGTGCAGGCGATGCTCGCCGACATGCAGACCGACGTGCTGGCCGGGCGCGCGCTGGTGCGCGAGGCGGCTCGGCTGTGGGTCAGCGAGGAGGACCGCCGGGTCGCGCCGTCGGCGGCCAAGCTGTTCTGCACCGAGATGGCCGGGCGGGTGGCCGACCTGGCGGTGCAGGTGCACGGCGGCACCGGCTACATGCGCGGCGTGCCGGTGGAGCGCATCTATCGCGACGTGCGTCTGCTGCGCCTCTACGAGGGCACCAGCGAGATCCAGCGGCTGATCGTCGGCGGCGGGCTGGTGCGCGCGGCCCGGGGACGCTGAGCCCGGCCGCCGGGCCGAGGCCTACGGTGGAGGCATGGCCCTCTCCATCGGTGCGCACGTCGAGCAGGAAGACCCCGTCGCCGAGGCGGTCGCGCGCGGCGCGTCGCTCGTGCAGATCTTCCTGGGCGACCCGCAGAGCTACAAGGGCCCGGTCGTGCGCTTCGAGGGTGGCGCGCAGGCGCTGCGGTCGGCGGTCGCCGACGCCGGCATCGACCTGTACGTCCACGCGCCCTACCCGATCAACGTCGCCTCCTTCAACAACCGGATCCGTATCCCCGGGCGCAAGCTGCTGCAGCAGCACCTGACCGCCGCGGCCGAGGTGGGGGCCAAGGGCGTGATCGTGCACGGCGGTCACATCGGCGTCGACGAGGACTCCGCCAAGGGCTTCGACAACTGGCGCAAGTGCATCGACGGTCTCGACATGCCGGTGCCGCTGCTCATCGAGAACACCGCCGGCGGCGACAACGCGATGGCCCGGCGCCTCGAGGCGATCGCCCGGCTGTGGGACGCGATCGGCGAGGCCGAGGGCGGCGACACGGTCGGCTTCTGCCTCGACACCTGCCACGCGCACGCCGGGGGCATTGAGCTCGCGAGCGTGGTGGAGAAGATCCGCGGGATCACCGGTCGCATCGACCTGGTGCACGCCAACGACTCGCGCGACGCGTTCGACTCCGGCGCCGACCGGCACGCCAACTTCGGGTCGGGCGAGATCGACGGCGAGGAGCTGGCCGAGGTGGTGCGCGCCGCCGACGCGCCGGTGGTGTGCGAGACGCCGGGCGGGGCCGAGGGGCAGGGCGCAGACATCGCGTGGTTGCGCGAACGGGTCTGACGACCAGACATGAGTGAGGCGGACAGGGATGCCTGTCCGCCTCGCGCGCATTCGTGATGGTGTCGTCCGGTCGACGTCGGTGCCCCCTGCAGGATTCGAACCTGCGCACCCGCCTCCGGAGGGCGGTGCTCTATCCCCTGAGCTAAGGGGGCGCGAGGAGAAACTCTAACAGCGCGCGGACGGTGCTCCGAACCGGCCGGTCGCGCCCGACGGCGTCCGGCACGATGAGGCCATGACCACCGAGACCCCGGGCGCGCCGGAGGGGTTCGTGCCCGCCGAGGTCGCCTGATGCGCAACGAGGTTCACGACCCGCAACCGGCCGAGGACCTGCGCCGGGCGGTCGAGGCGCGGCTCGCGGTGCCGGCCGAGCGCGAGCTGTGGCTGACCCGCGACAGCCGGCCGACGACGTACGGCGGGCTGGTGGGTCGTGCGGGGGAGCCGACGGCGCGGTGGGTGCTGCTGCGCTCCTCCGACGGGCGGCAGCTCGACGTCGCGTGGCGCGACCTGCCGACGCAGACCCTGCGCAACCCGGCGTTCGCGGTGGTGCTGGCGCACGCCCGGCTGGTGGCGGGGGTCCAGGTCGTGGGCCTCGAGCGCCCGCTGGACCGGGCGGACAGCGCCTGGGGTGCGGCCGCGCGCACCGGCCGCACCCGCATCCTCGCGACCGCGGTCGAGGCGGTGGCGGCGGTGGTGCTGGCGGCCCCGGCCGTACCACGAGCTGGTCTGCTGCCGGAGGATCACGAGCGGGCCCGTATCGTGCTGGCGTCCGCACTCCGCCTCGCGGGCATGCCAGCCCCGACCCACGTGTAGAGGAGCCCACGTGAGCGTCCCCGACGTCGACGCGCTCCCCGCGCACGTCTGGCCCGGCAGCGCCCGGCGGCTGCCCGACGGGTCGATCGAGATCGGGGGTGTGAGCCTGCGCCGCCTCGCCGAGGAGGTCGGCACCCCGGTCTACGTGCTCGACGAGTCCGACGTACGCCGTCGCGCAGCGGACTTCCGGGTCGCCTTCGGCGAGGCCTTCGCCGCGATCGGCGCGACCTGCGACGTCTACTACGCCGGCAAGGCGTTCCTCAGCACCGCGTTCGCGCGGTGGATGCACGAGGAGGGGTTGCGGCTGGACGTCTGCTCCGGCGGCGAGCTGGCCGTGGCCGAGCGTGCCGGCTTCCCGGGCGAGCTGATCGGGATGCACGGCAACAACAAGTCCGTCGCCGAGATCGAGGCGGCCGTGGCCTACGGCGTCGGCCGGATCGTCGTCGACTCCTTCGAGGAGATCGAGCGCATCACGGACGCCGCGCGCCGGCACGGGGTGGTGGTGCCGGTGATGCTGCGGGTCAAGACCGGCGTCGAGGCGCACACGCACGAGTTCATCGCGACCGCGCACGAGGACCAGAAGTTCGGCTTCAGCCTCGACCAGGGACAGGTCGCGCAGGCAACGCAACAGGTGCTCGACCGCCCGGATGCGTTGCGGCTGTTGGGTTTTCACTCGCACATCGGCAGTCAGATCTTCGAGACCGACGGCTTCGCCGAGGCGGCTCGGCGACTGGTGAGCCTGCAGCTGCAGGTCGCGCGCGAGCACGGCACGACGCTGCCCGAGCTCGACCTCGGCGGCGGCTTCGGCATCGCCTACCTCGCCGGTGACACCCCGCTGCCGGTGCGCGAGATGGCCGAGGGGCTGGCCGAGATCGTGCGGGCGGCGTGCGCCGACGCCGGCACCCCGGTTCCCCGCATCTCCGTCGAGCCGGGCCGGGCCATCGTCGGCCCCGCCGGGGTGACGCTCTACGAGGTCGGCTCGGTGAAGCCGGTGCAGGCGACCGACCAGCTGGTGCGCACCTATGTCTCCGTCGACGGCGGCATGAGCGACAACCCGCGCCCGGTGCTCTACGACGCCGACTACACCTGCGCGCTCGCGGGCCGCAGCAGCGGCGCCCCGCCGGTGCTGGCGCGGGTGGTCGGCAAGCACTGCGAGAGCGGTGACATCGTCGTGCGCGACGTCGAGCTGGCCGGTGACGTGCAGGCGGGTGACCTGCTGGCCGTCCCCGCGACCGGCGCCTACTGCCGCAGCCTGTCGAGCACGTACAACCACGTGCCGCGCCCCCGGTCGTCGCCGTCCGCGACGGTCAGGTCCGCACCTTGATCCGCCGCGAGACGATCGCGGACATCCTTGCGCTGGAAGGGGATTCGTGAGCGAGTCCAACGCAACCACCGAGCCGCTGAGGGTGGCGCTGCTCGGGTGCGGCACGGTCGGGTCGAGCGTGGCCCGGCGACTGGTCGAGCACCCCGAGGAGTTCTCCGCGCGCGTCGGCCGGCCGCTGGAGCTGGTGGGGGTCGCGGTGCGTGACCTCGACAAGCCGCGCGACGAGGCGGGCCTGGACCGCTCGCTGCTCACGACCGACGCCGAGGGTCTGGTGACACGGGCCGACCTGGTGATCGAGCTGATCGGCGGCATCGAGCCGGCGCGCTCGCTGATCCTGTCGGCGTTCGAGCACGGTGCCAGCGTGGTGACCGGCAACAAGGCGCTGCTCGGCGAGGACGGCCCGCGCCTCTACGAGGCGGCGTCGGAGGCGGGCGTCGACCTGCACTTCGAGGCGGCGGTCGCCGGTGCGATCCCGCTCATCCGGCCGATGCGCGAGTCGCTCGCGGGCGACCAGGTGCGCCGTGTCATGGGCATCGTGAACGGCACCACCAACTTCATCCTCGACAAGATGGACCGCACCGGCGCCGACCTGGCCGACGTGCTCGCCGAGGCCCAGCAGCTCGGTTATGCCGAGGCCGACCCGACCGCCGACGTCGAGGGCCACGACGCCCAGGCCAAGGCGGCGATCCTGGCCTCGCTGGCCTTCCACACCCGGGTCGCGACGTCCGACGTCAGCTGCGAGGGCATCACCGCGATCACGTCCGACGACATCCGCACGGTGCGCCGGATGGGTTGTGTGCTCAAGCTTCTCGCGATCTGCGAGCGGGTCGAGCGTCCCGACGGGACCGCCGGCGTGAGCGCCCGGGTGCACCCCACGATCGTGCCGCGGTCGCACCCGCTCGCGTCGGTGCGCGAGGCGTTCAACGCCGTCTTCGTCGAGACCGAGCTGGCCGGCGAGCTGATGTTCTACGGCCCCGGCGCCGGCGCCGACCCGACCGCATCGGCGGTGCTGGGTGACCTGGTCCAGGCGGCCCGGCACCGGGTGACCGGCGCGCGCGGGCCGGGCGAGTCGGCGTACGCCCAGCTGCCGGTCGTGCCGCTCGGCGACGTGCGCACGCGCTACGCGATCCGCGTGGACGTCGAGGACCAGCCCGGCGTGCTCGCCCGGGTGGCAACGGTTTTCGGCGACACGGGCGTGTCGATCGAGTCGATGATCCAGGGCATCCGCCGCAGCGACGACGGGCTGGCGCCGCTCACGATCGCGACGCACGAGGCCGCGGAGGGGCGGCTCGCCGAGACGGTCGAGCGGCTGCGCGGGTTGGACGAGGTCGGCACCGTGTCGTCGGTGCTGCGCATGGAAGGACTGTGACGATGGCGCACCAGTGGCGCGGAGTGATCCGCGAGTACGCCGACCGGCTGCCGATGCTCGACGGAGCGCCGGTCATCACGCTGCACGAGGGCGGCACGCCGCTGATCCCGGCCGAGAAGCTCAGCGAGCGGGTCGGCGCCGAGGTGTTCCTGAAGTTCGAGGGGCTCAACCCCACCGGCTCGTTCAAGGACCGCGGCATGACCGCCGCGATCTCGATGGCCGCCAAGGCGGGCGCCAAGGCCGTGGTCTGCGCGAGCACGGGGAACACGTCGGCGTCCGCGGCGGCGTACGCCACCAAGGCCGGCATGACCTGCGCGGTGCTGGTGCCCGACGGCAAGATCGCGATGGGCAAGCTCAGCCAGGCGATCGCCCACGGCGCGACGCTGCTGCAGGTCGACGGCAACTTCGACGACTGCCTCACCGTCGCCCGCAAGCTGGCCGAGGCCTATCCGGTCGAGCTGGTGAACTCGGTCAACCCGGCCCGCATCGAGGGACAGAAGACGGCGGCGTTCGAGGTGGCCGACGCGCTCGGCGACGCCCCCGACATCCACTGCCTGCCGGTCGGCAACGCCGGCAACATCACGGCCTACTGGAAGGGCTACCGCGAGGCGGTCGAGCCCTCGCGCAGCGGGGCGCCGGCGCTGGCCACGCGGACCCCGCGCATGTGGGGGTTCCAGGCCGAGGGCGCGGCGCCGATCGTGCTCGGCCACCCGGTCGACGACCCCGACACGGTCGCCACCGCGATCCGCATCGGCAACCCCGCGTCGTGGAAGCAGGCCGAGGCCGCCCGCGACGAGTCCGGCGGCGTCATCGACAAGGTCTCCGACGAACAGATCCTCGAGGCGCACCGGCTGATCTCCAGCAGCGAGGGCGTGTTCGTCGAACCGGGCTCGGCCGCGAGCGTCGCCGGCCTGCTCCAGCAGCACGAGCGCGGCGAGGTGCCCGCGGGCGCGCGCATCGTGTGCACCGTGACCGGGCACGGGCTGAAGGACCCGGCCTGGGCGCTGAAGCTGGCCGACGGCTCGGAGGTGGTGCCGACCCAGATCCCGGTCGACGCGATGACCGCCGCCGTCGAGCTGGGCCTGGAGGGATGAGCGGCGAGCTGCGCCCGGTCCCGACCGGGCAGCGCGTCGCGCTCCAGGTGCCCGCGAGCTCGGCCAACCTGGGCCCCGGCTTCGACTCGGTCGGGCTCGCCCTCGACCTGTGGGACGACGTCGAGGTCGAGGTCACCGGCGACCGGCTCGTCATCGAGTGCGAGGGGAGGGTGCCGACCAGGTGCCGCGCGACGCCTCGCACCTGGTGCACCGGTCGATGTCGGTCATGTGGCGCAGCCTCGGGTTCGCGACGCCACGCGGCCTGAAACTGTTGTCGCGCAACAGGATTCCGCACTCTCGCGGGTTGGGTTCGTCCGCCGCGGCGATCGTCGTGGGGGTGGCCGCGGCCGCCGCCACGGTCGGTGTCGACGTCTCCTCCGACGAGGGCCGCCGGCAGATCGGCGACGTCGCCGGAGACCTCGAGGGGCACCCCGACAACTCCTCGGCGAGCGTGTACGGCGGGCTCACCGTCTCGTGGGCGACGGACTCCGACTCCGGCTGGAGCACGGCGCGCCCCGCGCTGCACCCCGACGTCGCGCCGGTGGCGTTCGTGCCCGCCAGCACCCTCGCCACCGACAAGGCCCGGGCGGCGCTGCCGACGCAGGTGGGCCACGGCGACGCCGCACGCAACTCGGGCCGCGCGGCGCTGCTCGTGCACGCGCTGACCCAGGACCCGGCATTCCTGCTGCCCGCGACCCGCGACTGGCTGCACCAGCAGCAGCGGCGATCGGCGTACGTCGAGACGATGCGGCTGGTTGACCGGCTGCGCGCGGCCGGCCACGCGGCCACCGTCTCCGGGGCCGGACCGACCGTGCTCGTGCTCGCGACGCAGCAGACGCGCGCGCAGGTGCTCGCCGCGGTGGGGGAGGGCGCCGGCTGGCGGGCGCTCGCCGGCCCGGTGCCCGACACCGGCGTGAGGGTTGTTTCGCGGCCGTGAGGGCTTCGGTGTAGATTGAAGGTGCATCGAGGCCATCGGCGGTTCAACGCCGGGAGCCGCACCCGTTGAGCGGGTGGATGCGATCTCATCTCACGAGGGCGCACCGCCGACGCATGTCGGCACAGCGCCGTGAGTCTGGCGGCCGGGATCTGACCCGGCCGATGCAGCACCCCAAACCGTGCCCCGCAGAGGGCGCCAGACGAGGGGAAGGAACCTTCGTGACAGAAACCACCGATCTCGCCGCGCAGTCTGCGGGTGAGTCGAAGCCCCGTGGCAGCCTCAGCGCGATGAAGCTCGACGAGCTCAAGCGCCTGGCCGCCGGGATGGGCATCACCGGCACGTCGAAGATGCGCAAGAGCGACCTGATCGCCGCCATCAACGGCGACCGCTCGGGCGGTTCGCGCCCCGCGCCGACCGTGTCCGGCGGAGCCGGCAGCACCGACCAGGCGAGCGGCCAGACCCCGGCCGAGGGGCGTACGTCCGACGCCGGGTCCGCCGCGTCCGACCGGGCCGGCGACTCCTCGGGCCAGCAGCCCGCGCGCCGCTCGCGCCGCGCTGCCAGCGCCCCCACGGCTCCGGCCGAGCGCTCGCAGGGCCAGGCCCGCGAGGCCGGCGACGGCGACCGCGACGCGCAGCGCGAGGGCCGCGACGACCAGGGGCAGCAGGCCCGCGCCGACCGGCAGCAGGGCGACCGTCAGTCCGACGGCGGCCAGCAGGACGAGCGCCAGCAGGACGACCGCCAGGGTGACCGGCAGCGTCGCCAGGGCGACCGTGACAACCGCCGCGACGACAACCGTCGCGACGACAACCGTCGTGACGACAAGCAGCGCGGCGACCGTGAGCAGGGTGACCGCCAGCAGGGCGGCAACCAGGGCGGCCGCGAGAACCGTCGCGACGACAACCGCCGTGACGACAAGCAGCGCGACGACCGCCAGCAGGGCGGCAACCAGGGCGGCGGCAACCGCGACCAGCAGGGCGGCGGCAACCGTCGCGACGACAACCGTGACGACGACCGCGGCGACCGCCGTGGCCGGCGCCGTCAGCGTGGCCGAGACCGCAAGCGCGGCCGCGGTCGTGGCGACGACTTCGGCGAGGTCGACACCCAGGTGCGCGAGGACGACGTCCTCGTGCCGGTGGCCGGCATCCTCGACGTGCTCGACAACTACGGCTTCGTGCGCACCAGCGGCTTCCTGCCCGGTCCGGGCGACGTCTACGTCCCGATGGGCATGGTCAAGAAGAACGGCATGCGCAAGGGCGACGCCGTCACCGGCAAGATCCGGGCGCTGCGCGAGGGCGAGCAGCCCCCGGCGCGGCAGAAGTTCAACGCGCTGGTGCAGGTCGACACCGTCAACGGCGGCTCGCCCGAGCAGGCCGGCAACCGGGTCGAGTTCGGCAAGCTGACCCCGCTCTACCCGCAGGAGCGGCTGCGCCTGGAGGACGACCAGAAGAACATCACCAACCGGGTCATCGACCTGGTGGCGCCGATCGGCAAGGGACAGCGCGGTCTGATCGTCGCGCCGGCCAAGGCCGGCAAGACCCTGGTGATGCAGTCGATCGCCAACGCGATCACCACCAACAACCCCGAGTGCCACCTGATGGTCGTGCTCGTCGACGAGCGTCCCGAGGAGGTCACCGACTTCCAGCGCTCGGTCAAGGGCGAGGTCATCGCCTCGACGTTCGACCGTCCGGCCTCCGACCACACCGAGGTCGCCGAGCTGGCCATCGAGCGCGCCAAGCGGCTGGTCGAGATGGGCATGGACGTCGTCGTCCTGCTCGACGGCATCACCCGCCTGGGCCGTGCGTACAACCTCGCCGCGCCCGCGAGCGGTCGCATCATGTCCGGTGGTGTGGACTCCGCGGCGCTGTACCCGCCGAAGAAGTTCTTCGGTGCCGCCCGCAACATCGAGAACGGTGGCTCGCTCACCATCCTCGCCACGGCGCTCATCGAGTCCGGGTCGAAGATGGACGAGGTCATCTTCGAGGAGTTCAAGGGCACCGGAAACTGGGAGCTGCGCCTGTCGCGTCAGCTCGCGGAGCGCCGCATCTTCCCGGCGGTGGACGTCAACCAGTCCTCCACCCGCCGCGAGGAGATCCTGCTCGGCCAGGACGAGCTGAAGATCATGTGGAAGCTGCGCCGGGTGCTCGCCGCGCTCGACCAGCAGCAGGGCATCGAGCTGCTGCTCGACCGGCTGAAGAAGACCAAGAGCAACGTCGAGTTCCTGATGCAGGTGCAGCAGACCTCCTCGATCAAGCTCGACGACGAGGACGACTGAGCCCTCGCTCGGATCTCGCACGACGGGTGTGGCCCGCGACGACGGAATGTCGTTGCGGGCCACACCCGTCTCGGTCGTCGCCTCGGGGCGGCGCGCTGCCGGTCAGCCGAGACGGACCTCGGCGGCGCGGACGTAGGCGAGCCGGTGACCGAGGCTGATCTGGTAGTAGCGGTCCTTCCCGACGATGTCGACGTGGTCGTTCGGGGTGTCCAGGGAGAACGTCTTGGCCTTGTAGTAGTCGGTCACGGGTGACTCGTCGGTGACGACGTAGGCCTGCCCCGCGGGGATCGAGTAGATCAGCGGGCTCACCGGCTGCACGTCGGCGGGGTCGGCGTACGCCTCGGGCTCGGGGTAGCACCGGCCGTACGTCTTCGCGGACTCCCCGCTGGCCGTGATCACCCGCCGGCGCCCGGCCACCGGCCGCGCGGTCGGCGCGCTCGCGGGGTTGCGGAACCAGCCCTTGACCCCGAGGTACCAGATCGCGGTCCAGTCACCGTCGACCTCGGCCACCACGAAGTCGAGGCCGGCCGTGGCGCGCGCACTGTGGTCGCTGACGTACGTCGTCGCGGGCTGCCCTGCTGGTGCAGCCCGATGTCGTTCACCAGCGCGGCGTCCTCGCGCGGGGCGACCCGCAGCGTGACGAAGTTGGTGTCCTTGTCGCCGCAGGTGTCACCCGCACCGGCGCACCCGGTCACCGGCTGCTTGTTGCCGACGAAGCCGGGCAGGATGCGCACCACGTCGCCCGCGCGCACCCGGCGGCCGAGCGTGGCGCGGTCGAGCGGGGAGCCGATCAGGTCGAAGTAGTGCTCCCAGTCCCAGAACGGGCCCGGGTCCCAGTGCATCCCGGGGATCGTCGGGGTCGTGGTGCCGGGCACCTGGTCGTGGCCGATGATGTGCGCGCGGTCCTTGGGGATGGCGTACTTGTCGCACAGGTAGCGCACCAGCCGGGCCGACGTGCGATACATCGGCTCGGAGAACCACGGGGCGCCCTCGGCGGCGTAGCCCTCGTGCTCGAGCCCGATCGAGTGGGAGTTGACGTACCAGTTGCCGGCGTGCCAGCCGACGTCCTTGGGCAGCAGGTGCTGGGCGATGTGGCCGTCGCTGGAGCGCAGGGTGTACTGCCAGGAGACGTAGGTCGGGTCGCTCACCAGGTCGAGGGCGACGTCGTAGGGGCACTCCGTGTCGTGGATGACGACGTAGTCGATCGTCGGCGACTTCGGCCGGAAGGCCAGGTCGTGGTTGCCGTAGTCGCCGGGGTCGGGGCCGAACTGCTCGTACGGCGCCGGCAGCCACTCGACGTCGAGGCCGCGCGGCGCGTCGATCTGCGGTGCGCGCGGGTCGAGCTTGCGGGCGGCGTCGGCCCGGTCGCGCAGGGCGACGCGTTGCTCGCCGGGGAGCCGACCGCGCGGCGCGCGGTCGCGAGCCGGGTGCCGTCGGGCAGGGTGAGCGCGGCGCCGCTGCGCACGGCGGCGAGCGCGGCGTCGGCGAGGTCGAGCTGGGCCTGGGCGGAGGTGAGGCCGCTGGTGGCGGCGACCGCGGCGTACCAGCTCGCGGGGTCGGTGGACCCGCCGGTGGGCCGGCCGAGGGCGCGCTGCTGCTCGGCGATGATCGCGGCGGCGCCGCGCACGTTGGCGGCGGGGTCGGTGCGCAGCTGCTCCTTGCCGAGCCCGGTGGCGCGGGCGGCGTCGCCGAGGGTGTCGAGCACCGCCGGGGCGGGCTTGTCGGCGCGGGCGTGGGCGCGCCGGGCGGCGTCGCCGTCGACGAGGTGCATCGGCCCGTAACCCTGCGAGGCGCTGGGCCGTCCGTCGTGGTCCTGCCAGCGCGTCTGGGCGTAGGAGACACCCGCGAGCAGCGCCACCGGCAGGCCGTACGCCCTCGCCGCCTCGGTGAAGACCGCGTGCTGGTCGACGCGCACCAGCGCTCGGGCCGGCCCGGCCAGCAGGGCGGTCGCCGGCACGGCGGCGCCGGCCAGCAGGAAGTGTCGCCGCGAGAGTGCGGGGCGGCGCGTGGGCTTCGGTTCGGTGCCGGTCATGAAGGCCTCCTCGGTGAGCCGGTCATCTCGGCACCCTGCCACTGCGCACACCCGCGTGGGGGTTGTCGCGCGAGACTCCCGCCAGCCGCAGCGACCCGGAGGATCAGCGGGGCGGCCCGGCGGCGACCCGGCGGCGCAGCTCCTCGACCCCGGCGGGGGTGCCGGGCACGTCCCACCACGACTCCACCCACCAGGTCGCACCCGCCTCGGCCCAGCCGGACGGGTCGTGGGTGTCGCCGAAGTCACCGTGGCTGTCGCCCTCGACGACGACGTCGTAGCCCTCCCACGGCAGCCCGTCCGCCTCGCGCAGCGCCCGCACCCGGTCGACGATCTCGCGCAGGGCGGCGGGGTCGAGGTTGCTGTGGCCCGGCTCGGCGTCACCGCCGACGACCGCGGGGAAGATGCCCTGCCAGCGGGCGGCGCGCTCGAGCGAGGGCTGCCGCTCGCGACCGCGCACCAGCGCCCCGACCGCCCAGACCGGCGGGTGGGGCCGCTGCGCGGTGGGTGGTGGACCGCCCGGCTCGAGCTCGCCGGTGAGGTCGAGCCGGTAGTGCGCACCGGTGTGCGAGAACTTCTCGCCGGCCGACAGCCGCGACCAGATCGCCAGGCACTCGTCGAGCAGCTCGGCCCGCTCCTTGCGCGGCGTCTCGCCCTCGAACGCGGTCCAGTTGGAGTTGAGCGCCCCCAGCCCGACCCCGAGCGTGACCCGCCCGCCGGAGAGCCGGTCGACCGACCCGGTCAGCGCCGCGAGGTCCCACGGGCGGTAGCGCGCGGCCGGCGTGACCACCGTGCCGAGCCGGATGCGCTCGGTCGCCACCGCGGCCGCGCCCAGCTGCACCCAGGCGTCCTGCCGCCACACCCTCCCAGCTGAGCACCGCGTCCCACCCGGCCTGCTCGCCCAGCCGGGCCAGCTCGACGAACTCGGTCTCGCTGGCGAACGGCACCACGAATCCATGTCTCATGCCCGGACGCTATGCCCGGCCACCGACAGCCCGCTCGATCCTGGGGGAGATGGGCGCCGCAGCCCTGGCGCAGCCGGGAATGTCCGGCGCCGGACGCTCGTTTAGGCGTACGTCTGCCGCTCTGGCAGACTTGACCGCTGGTCACCGGTTCACGTCTGGCACAAGCCGGGCGACCCGGAGACGTCGACAGCAAGGAGACCCCCGTGAAGAAGGACCTTCACCCCACGTACGCCGAGACCACGGTGACCTGCACCTGTGGCGCGACGTTCACCACCCGCAGCACTGCCGAGAGCGGCCGCATCCACGCCGAGGTCTGCTCCCAGTGCCACCCGTTCTACACCGGCAAGCAGAAGATCCTCGACACCGGTGGTCGGGTCGCTCGCTTCCAGGAGCGCTACGGCAAGAAGGCCGCCAAGTAGCTCCCGCGCACGCCGGTCTCGCCCTCGACGGGCGGGGCCGGCGTTCGTCGTCTCCTGACCCGCCCACGCCCGTACGCCTCGGGCCCCTCGTGAAAGGACCGGCGCCGTGCTGGAGTCTGCCGAGTCCGTCGTCGCGGAGTACGCCGACCTCGAGCGAGCGCTCGCCGACCCGGCGGTGCACGCCGACCCAGCGGCTCTGCGCCGGCTGAACAAGCGCTATGCCGCGCTCGGGCCCACGGTGACCGCCTTCCGCACCTGGCGCGCCGCGCAGGACGACCTGGCCGCGGCCCGCGAGCTCGCGAGCGAGGACGCGTCGTTCGCCGCCGAGGTGCCGGCGCTGGAGCAGGCCGAGCACGACGCGGCCGAGCGGCTGCGCACCCTGCTGCTGCCCCGCGACGAGGACGACGACCGCGACGTGCTGCTGGAGGTCAAGGCGGGGGCCGGGGGCGCCGAGGCGGCGCTGTTCGCCTCCGACCTGGTGCGGATGTACCTGCGCCACGCCGAGCGCGCGGGGTGGCGGGCCGAGATCGTCGACGCGACCGAGTCCGACCTGGGCGGCTACACCGACGTGCGGCTGTCGGTGCAGGCCAAGGGCACGCCCGAGCCGGGCACTGCGCCGTGGGCGCGGCTGAAGTACGAGGGCGGGGTGCACCGGGTGCAGCGGGTGCCGGTCACCGAGTCGCAGGGGCGCATCCACACCTCCGCCGCCGCGGTGCTGGTCACGCCCGACCTCGAGGACGCCGAGGACGACGTCGTCGAGCTGGCCCCGAACGACCTGAAGATCGACGTCTACCGCAGCTCCGGGCCCGGTGGTCAGTCGGTCAACACCACCGACTCGGCCGTGCGCATCACCCACCTGCCCACCGGCGTGGTCGTCAGCTGCCAGAACGAGAAGTCGCAGCTGCAGAACAAGGAGTCGGCGCTGCGCGTGCTGCGGGCGCGGCTGCGGCAGATGCAGATCGACGAGCGCGAGGCGCAGGCCGCCGAGGCGCGCCGCTCGCAGGTGCGCACCATGGACCGCAGCGAGCGGATCCGCACCTACAACTTCCCCGAGAACCGCATCGCCGACCACCGCACGGGCTACAAGGCCTACAACCTCGACGCCGTGCTCGACGGCGACCTGGGCGCGGTGATCGACTCGGCGGTGGCGGCGGACGAGGCAGCGCGGCTGGCGGCGGTCGGCGAGTGAGCGGCGAGGAGCGCGCAGCGCAGGTTGCGGGCGACGAAGGAGCACGCGGCCGGAGCGGAGTGCGACCGAGCGCGACAGAAGGTGTGAGCGGCGAGGAGCGCGCAGCGCAGGTTGCGGGCGACGAAGGAGCACGCGGCCGGAGCGGAGTGCGACCGAGCGCGACAGAAGGTGTGAGCGGCGAGGAGCGCGCAGCGCAGGTTGCGGGCGACGAAGGAGCACGCGGCCGGAGCGGAGTGCGACCGAGCGCGACAGAAGCCGTGAGCGGGGACCCAGCACGCTGGTCGAGTAGCGGCGAGGCGCTAGCCGAGCCGCGTATCGAGACCCCCGCAGCACGATCCGGGCGGTGGCGGGGCGGCTGCGGGCGGCGGGGGTGGCCTCGCCGGAGTCCGACGCCGCGCTGCTGCTGGCGCACGCGTGGGGTCGAGCCGCCGCTGACGTACGTCGGGCTGACCTGCTGGGGGAGACGCCGCCGGAGCCGGTGGTCGAGCGGCTCGAGGGGCTGGTGGCCGCGCGGGTGCAGCGCATCCCGCTGCAGCACCTGACCGGCCGGGCGCCGTTCCGCGACCTGGAGCTGCAGGTGGGGCCGGGGGTGTTCGTGCCGCGCCCGGAGACGGAGATGCTGGTCGACCTCGCGGCGGCGGGGCTGCCGCAGGGTGGCCGCGTCGTCGACCTGTGCACCGGGTCCGGCGCCATCGCGCTGGCGCTCGCGGCCGAACGGCCCGACGCCGTGGTGGCGGCGGTCGAGCTGGACCCGCTGGCGCGCGCCTGGGCCGACCGCAACCGCGCGACGCTGGGGCTCGACCTCGACCTGAGGTCGGGGGCTGCGCAGGACGCCTTCCCCGAGCTGGAGGGTGAGGTGGACGTCGTGGTGAGCAACCCGCCGTACATCCCCGTCGGCATGGAGCCGGTCGACCCGGAGGTGCGCGACCACGACCCGTCGGTGGCGCTCTACGGCGGCAGCGACGACGGGCTGCGCATCCCGCTCGAGGTGGCGGCGCGGGCGAGGGCGCTGCTGCGCCCCGGGGGACTGCTCGTCATGGAGCATGCCGACGTGCAGGGCGCGACCCTGCCGGCTCAGCTCGTGCGGCAGGGCTGGGTCGAGGTGCACGACCACGACGACCTCACCGGCCGTCCCCGGGCGGTCACCGCCCGCGCCCCGCAGGCGTGAGGCGGCCGGGCGTGCGTCACCCAGCCGGGTCCGGCGGACGGCGCTCTCGAGTGGTCACTTGTTGCGGGTGCGAGCCGCGCGGCACCAGCAACGAGTGACCACTCAACCGCCGTGCTGACGTACGTCCTCGCGGACCTGCGGTTGCACGTGCGGCGTGGGGGAGGCGGCCTCGGCCGGGGCCGGGAGCGAGGTCAGCCCCACACCCACCCCGGCGGCGAGCACCGCCACCGCACCCATGACCCGCAGCTGGGCCTTGCGGTCGTCGTTCTTGTTCATCGGTCCACCTCGTGCCATGAGTGACGGACGCTGGAGACCTACTGTGCGCTCCCGCGCTGTCGGAGTGCTGGAGGCGCGCTGCGACCGATCTGTGGGGCTGGGCCCGGCGGGGTCGGCCCGGGCGGCTCACGCCGGGCTGACCACCACGCCCGCGAGGTCCTCGACGATGGCACCGGCCTGGGCGGGGGTGATGAGGGCGCCGCGCAGCGCGCGCAGCCGCGTGACGTCGCACGGACCGAGGTCGGCGCCGCGCAGGTCGGCGCCCTCGAGCTGGGCGTCGGTGAGGTCGGCGTCGCGCAGGTCGCACCCGTCGAAGATCGCCCAGCGCAGGTCGGCGGCCCGCAGCACCGCCTCGGCCAGGCGGCACCCGGTGAGGTCGGCGTGGGGGAGCGGGACGCCGATCAGGTTGGCGGCGAACAGGTTGCAGCGCTCGAGGCGGAACCCGAGGCCGCCCACCCGCTCGAACCGGGCGCCCATCAACCGGCAGCCGGTGAAGACGGTCTCGGCGAGCCGCGCCCCGGTGAGGTCGACGCCGTCCATCGCGCAGTCGACGAAGGCGATCTCGGACAGGTCGGCGTCGCGCAGGCGCAGCTCGCGCAGGTCGCAGCGCACGAACGTCAGCGGCCCGTCCGCGGCGGCCACCGCCTCGAGCACGGCGGCCGGGTCGTCGAACGTCTCGTCCTGGTGCTCCCTGCGCATGCGGTGCAGCATGGCAGCCGCCGCCGACTACGCTCGGGGTCGTTCGCTGATGGACGACGAAGGGGTGGAAGTCATGGGCTTCCTGGACCGACTGTTCGGACGAGACAAGACCGGCCCGAGCCACCAGGCTCCCGGGCCCCAGCCCGGCTGGCAGCAGCCGGCCGGTCAGCCGCCGGCGGGTGGCGCCGTGCCGCCCGGCCAGCAGCCGCCGCCCCCGGGTTACGGCGCCCCGCAGCCGGGTTACGCCGCCCCCAGCCGGGCGCGCCGCAGCCCGGTCAGCAGCAGACCGAGGACGAGCAGGCCGTCCAGCGCTACGAGTACCTCCTGCGCACGGCCCCGCCCGAGAAGCTCGAGCAGGCGCACGAGCAGGCGTTCGCCCAGCTGACGCCGGCCCAGCGCCAGCAGGTCCTGAACAAGCTGGCCCAGGCCAACCCCGACGAGACCCCGCGCGACGACAGCCCGCAGTCCCTCGCGCGCAGCGCGACGCGCATCGAGATGCAGCGCCCGGGCACCCTGCGCAACGCCTTCGGCGGCCCCGGCGGCGGTCAGCTGCGCGGCGGCATGGGCGGCGCCGGTCTCGGCATGGGCGGGCTGCTGCTCGGCACCGTCGCGGCCGCCTTCGTCGGCACCGCGATCGCGAACGAGCTGTTCAACGACATGGACGCCCAGGGCGAGCTGGCCGACGGCGCCGACCCGGGTGCCGAGGGTGGCGACCAGGGCGGCGACGCGGGTGACCCCGGCGCCGACCAGGGCGGCGACCTCGGCGGCGAGGCGGGCGTCGACCAGGGCGGCGACCTCGGCGGCGAGGCGGGCGTCGACCAGGCCGGCGACTTCGGCGGTGGCGACTTCGGTGGCAGTGACTTCGGCGGCGGTGACTTCGGCGGCGGAGACTTCGGTGGCGGTTTCGACGGTGGCTTCTGAGGTGACTCGTTGACCCGGGTCTTCGACTGCAGCGACGAGACGCAGCGCGCCGAGGGGATCGAGGCCGCACGGGCGGCCCTCCTCGAGGGGCGCCTCGTCGTGCTGCCCACCGACACGGTGTACGGCCTCGCCGCCGACGCCTTCGACGTCGCCGGCGTCTCGCTGATCTTCGAGGCCAAGGGGCGCGGGCGCGACATGCCGCCGCCGGTGCTCGTGCCCAACCCGCGCACGGTCGACGGGCTCGCGATGGCGATGCCGTCGTACGCCAAGCGGCTGGTCAAGGAGCTGTGGCCCGGCGCCCTCACCATCGTGGTGCGCTCCCAGCAGTCGCTGTCGTGGGACCTCGGCGACACCAACGGCACCGTCGGGCTGCGGATGCCCGACGACGAGCTGACCCTGACCCTGCTCGCCGAGACGGGGCCGCTCGCGGTCAGCAGCGCCAACCGCACCGGCGAGCCCGCGGCCCGCACCGCGACCGAGGCGGGGTTCATGCTCGGCCCCTACGTCGACGTCTACCTCGACGACGGCGAGCGCTCCGGCGGGGTGCCGTCCACGATCGTCGACTGCACCAAGCCCGACCCCGTCGTGCTGCGCGAGGGGGCGATCAGCATCGAGCGCATCCGCGAGGTGCTCGGCGAGGGCATGCACCTGGTGGTGCCGCCGCGCCCCGAGCCGGCCGCGGCCGAGCCCGGTCCCGACCCGGACGCCCCGGTGCACTCCTCGGCCGACGTGCCCGAGGGGGAGGAGGGCTCGCTCGGCCAGCACTGGCACGACTCCGAGACCGGAGCGACGTACGCCGAGACCGACGCCCAGGCCGACGACGACCCGAACTGGTCCTACGGCGACGACGTGCCGCACGTCGCGCAGCGGCCGGTCCCGCCGCCCGAACCCGCGCACGACCCGCAGTCCCCGACCCCGAACGAACGGTGAGCAGATGACCACGCCCTTCTACGGCCCCGACTACTCCGAGCTGCAGCAGTTCGACCCGGAGATCGCCGACGTGCTCGTCGACGAGCTCGAGCGCATCCGCGGCGGGCTGCAGCTGATCGCCAGCGAGAACATGTCGAGCCCGTCCGTCATCACCGCGCTCGGCTCGACGCTCACGAACAAGTACGCCGAGGGTTACCCCGGCCGCCGCTACTACGGCGGGTGCGAGGTCGTCGACGTCGCCGAGAACCTCGCGATCGAGCGGTGCAAGGCGCTGTTCGACGCCGACCACGCCAACGTGCAGCCGCACTCCGGCGCCAGCGCCAACCAGGCGGTCTACGGCGCGTTCATGAAGCCCGGCGAGACGCTGCTCGCGATGGCGCTGCCGATGGGCGGCCACCTGACCCACGGCACCAAGGTCTCCTTCTCGGGCAAGTGGTTCGACGCCGTGCACTACGGCGTCGACAAGGAGACCGAGAACATCGACTACGACGAGGTCGAGCGCCTCGCCAAGGAGCACCGGCCCAAGGTCATCTGCGCCGGCGGCTCGGCGATCCCGCGGCTGATCGACTTCGAGTTCTTCCGCAACCTCGCCGACGAGGTCGGCGCGATCTTCTGGGTCGACGCCGCGCACTTCATCGGTCTGGTGGCCGGCAAGGCGATCCCCTCGCCGGTGCCGTACGCCGACGTCGTCACCTTCACCACGCACAAGGTGCTGCGCGGCCCGCGCTCCGGTGCGCTGGTCTGCCGCGAGGAGCACGCCAAGGCGCTCGACAAGGCCGTCTTCCCGATGATGCAGGGCGGCCCGCAGATGCACACCGTCGCCGCGAAGGCGGTGAACTTCAAGGAGTGCGCCTCGCCGGAGTACGCCGACTACGCCAAGCAGGTCATCGCCAACGCCCAGCAGCTGGCGACCTCGTTGGGGGACAAGGGCATCCGCCCGACCACCGGCGGCACCGACACCCACCTGTCGCTGCACGACCTGCAGGGCATCGGGGTCACCGGCGCCGAGGCCGAGGAGCGCGCCGACGCGGCCGGCATCGTGCTCAACAAGAACGCCATCCCGTTCGACCCGCAGAAGCCCAACGTCGCCTCGGGCATCCGGGTCGGCGCCCCGTGCGTCACGACCCAGGGCATGGGCACCGAGGAGATGAAGACCATCGCCGAGCTCATCCACACGGCGATCACCGAGGGCGACGGCACCCGCGAGCACCCGGCCGCGGTCAAGGTCCGCGGCGAGGTGACCGACCTGGTCACCCGGTTCCCGGCGTACCCGCACTCGGCGCAGGTCTGACCGATCCGTGCGGGAGTACGTCCTCGTCTGCCTGGTCGTCACGGTCGTGACGTTCCTGGCGACGCCGTTCGCCCGGTGGATCGCGGTGCGGTTCGACGCGATCACCCCGGTGCGCGGTCGGGACGTGCACACTGTGCCGATCCCGCGGCTGGGAGGTCTCGCGATGCTGGCCGGCCTGGTGGCCGGCCTCGCGGTGGCCTCCCAGCTGCCGTTCCTCTCCCAGCTGTTCCGGGTCGAGGACGGTCAGGGACCCAAGCTCGCCGGCGTGCTGGTCGGCGCCGTCCTGATCTGCGCGCTCGGGGTCATCGACGACCTTCGCGGTCTCGACGCGCTCACCAAGTTCGCCGGGCAGATGCTCGCCGGAGGGCTCATGGCCTTCTCCGGAGTGCAGCTGATCAGCCTGCCGATCGACGGACGCACCATCCTGCCGCAGCCGATCCTGGTCGTCCTCACCGTCTTCATCGTCGTGGCCACCACCAACGCGGTGAACTTCGTCGACGGGCTCGACGGGCTGGCCGCGGGCGTGGTCGGCATCGCGGGCCTGACCTTCTTCATCTGGACCTACTTCCAGCCGCGCTTCGACCCGCCCAACGTGTTCTCGGTGGCGGCGCTGCTGAGCGCGGTGCTGGTCGGCTGCTGCCTCGGCTTCCTGCCGCACAACTTCTTCCCCGCGCGCCTGTTCATGGGCGACTCGGGGGCGCTGCTGCTCGGGCTGCTGCTGTCGGCGGCGACGATCAGCTTCACCGGTGACTACGACCCCGCCATCGCCGAGGTCTCCACGGCGGTGTCGTGGTGGCTGCCGATCGCGCTGCCCGTGGCGATCCTGCTGCTGCCGGTGGTCGACATCCTGCTGGCCTTCCGCCGGCGCGGCCGCAACTTCACCCGCCCCGACGCCAAGCACCTGCACCACAAGATGCTGCGCATCGGCCACACCCACCGCCGCGCGGTGCTGATCCTGTACGCCTGGTCGTTCTCGATCGCGGTCGGAGTCCTGTCCTTCTCCTACACCGCCGTGCCGGTGGCCACGAGCATCCTCGCGGTGCTGCTCGCCGGCTCGCTCGTGCTGACCTGGGGAGTGCCCCGGTGGCTCGACCAGCACCGCTTGTGATAACTTTCACAAGCACGTCCGGCCACCCGCCGGGCCGGCCCTGACCCCGATGGAGAGCCCGTCATGAGCCCCCGCCGCACCCGCTCGTCGGAAACATCCGACCCGGGTCGTCGCATGCTCGTCGGTGGCTCGGTCCCCGCGCTCGTCGCCGCGGCGGCCCTCGCGCTGGTCGGCGCCGTGATCTCCGGAGCCCCCGCCGCGCTCGGCGCGCTCGCCGGGGAGTGCTCGCCGCGGCGTTCTTCGGCGGCGGGCTGCTCGCGCTCGACCACATCCTGCGCGCCTGGGCGCCCGGCCTGGCGCTGCCGTCCGCGCTGATCGTCTACTTCTGCCAGCTGCTGCTGATGGTGGCCGCCGGCCTCGCGGTCGCGGCCCTGCCAGGGCTCGACCGGACGTACGTCGGGCTCGGGGTGCTGGTCGCCACGCTCGCCTGGATGGGCGGCCAGCTGCGCTCGTTCGTCACGGCCCGGGTGCTGGTCTCCGACGTGCCCCTGCCGAAGGCGGCCCGATGAGCGAGCCGCGCAAGGGTTCGGCCTACCGGCCCACCGAGCCCTCGTCCGACCTGCTGGCCGCGCACGCCACCGCCACCCTGGTCACCGGACCGGCGATGTTCGCCGGGATCGGCTGGCTCGTGGACCGCTGGCTCGGCACCGGACCGTGGCTGCTGCTGGTGGGTCTGCTCGGCGGGATGGCGCTGTCGTTGTACTCCCTGTACGTCCGGTACGGTACGTCAGGACAACCGAGCGCCTCCCCGGGAAGCCGCGGTCCGCCGAGCGACCGGAACGACCCGATGGGTCCTGAGGCCCCCGTCTTCCGCACCCCGTTGATGACCCTGATCGAGGAGAACTTGTGAGCCTCAGCGCACTGAGCGCCCAGGCCGTCGCGGCCCTTCCTGCAGCCGACGACGGCAGCGGACGGACGGGTCACTTCCCGCCGTCGCCCGAGAGCTTCTGGCTCCCGCTCGTGTCGGTCGGTCCGGTGGCGATCACCCGGATCATGGTCATCGCCCTGATCTCGATGCTCGCGCTCGCCGGCTGGCTGCTGTGGTCGACCAAGAACGCCACGGTCGTCCCGAGCAAGAAGCAGTGGGTGACCGAGCAGGCCTACTCCTTCGTGCGCGGCGGCATCGCCGAGGACTCCATCGGCTCGCGCGAGTTCATCAAGTACGTCCCGCTCCTGTTCAGCCTGTTCCTGTTCATCCTGCTGAACAACCTGATGGGCATCATCCCGCCGTTCCAGATCCCGACGATGTCGCGCATCGGCTTCCCGATCGCGCTGACCGCGATCGTCTACGTCGTCTACCACTGGATCGGCATCAAGAAGCACGGCGGCCTCGTCGGCTACGTCAAGTGGATGATCCCCCGGGCATCCCCGGCTGGCTGCTCCCGCTGATCGCCTTCCTGGAGCTGATGACCTTCTTCATCACCCGCCCGCTGACCCTGGCGCTGCGACTGTTCGGCAACATGTTCGCCGGTCACATGCTGCTGCTGGTGTTCATCGTCGGCGGTGTCGAGCTGTTCCTCGCCGACAGCATCGCCCTCAAGCTCGTCGCGATCCCCGCCTGGCTGATGGCCGTGGTCATGACCGCCTTCGAGGCGCTGATCCAGTTCCTGCAGGCCTACGTCTTCACCCTGCTGGCCGCCTCCTACATCGGCGGCGCGCTGGCGGACGACCACTGATCTTGCCGGTCCTCCCGGTGCACGGCCACAACTGAACACGCAACACGAACGCTCCGGGTGCACGCTGCGTCCGGCACACACCGAGAAACGAAAGAGGAACAACCCCCATGGGTTCTGTCACGGGTTCCATCTCCCTGGTCGGCTACGGCCTCGCCGCCATCGGCCCCGCCATCGCCGTGGGTCTGATCTTCGCCGCCTACATCAACGGCGTTGCGCGCCAGCCGGAGTCGGCCAACATGCTGCGCCCGATCGCCATCCTGGGCTTCGCGCTCGCCGAGGCGCTCGCGATCTTCGGTCTGGTGCTCTTCTTCATCAACAACTAGGACCGACACGTGCCGCGCACCATGGGTGTGCCGCGGTTGATGAGGGAGAACCATCATGTTCGTTGAGACCGCAGTGAGAAGCGGGCTCGTGCAGGCCGAGCAGACCGACGAGCCGAGTGCCTCGCTGCCGATCCTGCCGTACTGGCCCGAGCTGGTCTTCGGCCTGGTGGTCTTCGGGATCTTCTACTGGATCGTGAAGACCAAGGTCGTGCCGCGCCTCGAAGAGGTCTACGCCGAGCGCACCGCCGCCATCGAGGGCGGCATGGAGCAGGCCGAGGCCGCTCAGCAGCAGGCCGAGGAGGCCAAGGCCAAGTACGAGGCGCAGCTCAAGGAGGCCCACGCCGAGGCGGGGCGCATCCGTGAGGACGCCCGCGCGCAGGGTGCGCAGATCGTCGCCGAGGCCCGCAACCAGGCGGGCGTCGAGGCGCAGCGCATCACCGAGTCGGCGCAGAAGTCGATCGAGGCCGAGCGTCAGCAGGCCGCCGTCTCGCTGCGCAGCGACGTGGGTCGCATCTCGACCGACCTCGCCAGCCGCATCGTCGGTGAGTCGCTGCAGGACGAGACGCGTCAGCGCGGCATCGTCGAGCGCTTCCTCGCCGAGCTCGAGGCCGGCGACGTGACGCCCGAGAAGGTCGGTGGCCAGCAGGCCGCGGCCCCGCAGGGTGGCGCGACGCGGCAGGGGAGCGAGTCCTAGATGGACGGCTCGTCCCGCGGAGCACTCAAGGCCGGGCGCGACCAGCTCGCGCAGCAGCTCGGGCAGACCGACGCCAAGCAGCTGGCCGACGACCTGTTCTTCGTCGGCCGCACGCTCGACAGCAGCGCGGCGCTGCGCCGCGCGCTGGTCGACCCCTCTCGTGACACCGATGCCAAGCGTCAGCTCGGCGACCGGCTGTTCGAGGGCAAGGTCGGCGACGCGGCCCGGCAGGTCCTCGGCTCGCTCGTCGGCCAGCGCTGGTCGGCCGAGCGGGACATGTCCGACGCCCTCGACCTGCTGGGCGCCGAGGCGGTCACCGCCGCAGCCGAGCAGGCCGGTCGTCTGGGGCAGGTCGAGCAGGAGCTGTTCCAGGTCGAGCGCCTCGTGGCCGGCACCCCCGAGCTGCGTGACGCCCTGACCAACCGTCAGCGCGGCGGGCAGGACAAGGCCGACCTCGTGGGTCGGCTGCTCGACGGCAAGGCCGCGCCGGAGACGGTGCAGCTGGCCCGGCTGGCGGCGTTCAACCCGCGCGGGCAGCGGTTCGACCAGGCGATCGAGCGTTACCAGGGCGTGGCCGCGCAGCGGCGCGAGCAGCTGGTGGCGCTGGTGACCGTGGCCAAGCCGCTGAGCCCCGACCTGGCCGAGCGCCTGGAGCAGGCGCTCTCCCGGACGTACTCCAAGCCGGTGCAGCTCAACGTGGTCATCGACCCCGACGTGGTCGGCGGCCTGCGCGTGCAGGTCGGCGACGAGGTCATCGACGGCACGGTGGCGCGCCGCCTCGACGACGCCCGACGGGCGCTGGCCGGCTGAGCCGGCGGGCGACCCGCACCCCACAACTGCAGCAGACAGACCACACCTCGGGACCACCGGTCCCGGCCATGAAGGAGTAGATGATGACGGAGCTCTCGATCCGTCCGGAGGAGATCCGCGACGCGCTGGACGGCTATGTCCAGTCGTACGAGCCGGGCACCGCCTCGCGCGAAGAGGTGGGCCGCGTGGTCGACGCCAGCGACGGCATCGCCCACGTCGAGGGTCTGCCCTCGGCGATGACCAACGAGCTGCTGCAGTTCGAGGACGGCACCCTCGGCATCGCGCTGAACCTCGACGTGCACGACATCGGTGTCGTCATCCTCGGCGAGTTCGGCGGCATCGAGGAGGGCCAGGAGGTCAAGCGGACCGGCGAGGTGCTCTCGGTGCCCGTCGGCGACGCGTTCCTCGGCCGGGTCGTCGACCCGCTGGGCCAGCCGATCGACGGTCTGGGCGACATCCAGTCCGACACCCGCCGCGAGCTCGAGCTGCAGGCGCCCAACGTGGTGTCGCGCAAGTCGGTGCACCAGCCGCTGATGACCGGCATCAAGGCGATCGACTCGATGACCCCGATCGGTCGCGGTCAGCGTCAGCTGATCATCGGCGACCGCAAGACCGGTAAGACGACGATCGCCACCGACACGATCATCAACCAGAAGCAGAACTGGGAGACCGGCGACCCGGAGAAGCAGGTCCGCTGCATCTACGTCGCCGTCGGCCAGAAGAACTCCACCGTCGCCGAGGTCAAGGGCACGCTGGAGGAGGCGGGCGCGATGGAGTACACCACCATCGTCAACGCCCCCGCGGGCGACCCGGCCGGCTTCAAGTACCTCGCGCCGTTCACCGGCTCGGCCATCGGCCAGCACTGGATGTACGACGGCAAGCACGTGCTCATCGTGTTCGACGACCTGTCCAAGCAGGCCGAGGCCTACCGCGCGATGTCGCTGCTGCTGCGCCGCCCGCCGGGCCGCGAGGCCTACCCGGGTGACGTGTTCTACCTGCACTCGCGGCTGCTGGAGCGCTGCGCCAAGCTGAACGACGAGCTGGGCGCCGGCTCGATGACCGGCCTGCCGATCATCGAGACCAAGGCCGGCGACGTGTCGGCGTACATCCCGACCAACGTCATCTCGATCACCGACGGCCAGATCTTCCTGCAGGCCGACCTGTTCAACTCCAACCAGCGCCCCGCGGTCGACGTGGGTGTGTCGGTGTCGCGAGTCGGCGGTGCGGCCATGACCAAGGCCATGAAGGCGGTCACCGGCTCGATCAAGGTCGACCTCGCGCAGTACCGCGAGATGCAGGCGTTCGCCATGTTCGCCTCCGACCTCGACGCGGCCTCGCGCCACCAGCTGGCGCGCGGTGAGCGGCTGATGGCGATGTTCAAGCAGCCGCAGAACGACCCCTTCCCCATGGAGGAGCAGGTCGTCACGATCTGGGCCGGCACCACCGGCAAGTTCGACGACGTCCCGGTCGACGACGTGCAGCGGTTCGAGTCGGAGTGGCTCGACTTCCTGCGGCACAACGACTCGGGGCTGCTCGACGCGATCCGCGAGACCACCAAGCTCGACGACGACGGCAAGAACAAGCTGGAAGACCACATGAAGGCCTTCAAGCAGCAGTTCCAGCCGACCGAGGACCGCGGTGGTGAGGGCTCGGAGCGGCACGACGAGATCACCCAGGACCAGATCGACCAGGCCAAGATCGTCAAGCAGGGCTGACGCCCCGCAGGCTGCAACGTTAAGGAGAGTGCCCGATGGCAGGGCAGCAGCGGATCTACCGCCAGCGCATCCGCTCGGTCCAGGCGACCAAGAAGATCACCCGCGCGATGGAGCTCATCGCTGCCTCGCGCGTGGTGAAGGCGCGGCAGGCGGTGGAGCGTTCCACGCCGTACGCCCTCGCGCTCACTCGCGCGTGCTCGGCGGTGGCGAGCTACTCCGACACCGAGCACCTGCTGACGACCGAGCGGGAGAGCCCGCGCCGGGCGGCGGTGCTGATCTGCACCAGCGACCGCGGCCTGGCCGGGTCCTACTCGGTCAACGCGATCAAGAAGAGCGCCGAGCTGATCGAGCGACTGCAGAACGAGGGCAAGGAGGTCGTGCCCTACCTCGTCGGCCGCAAGGCGGTGAGCTACTACAAGTTCCGCCGCCGCGACTACGCCGCCGAGTGGTCCGGCTTCACCGACTCGCCCCGGTTCGAGGACGCCAAGGAGATCGGTGAGCGCCTCGTAGAGGAGTTCACCAAGGGCTCCGACGAGGGCGGTGTCGACGAGGTCCACGTCGTCTACACCCAGTTCCGCTCGATGGTGACCCAGGAGCCGCGCGACCTGCGGCTGCTACCGCTGGAGGTCGTCTCGGCTGACGAGGCCGGCGAGGAGCAGGTGCACGGCCCGCTGCCGCTGTACGACTTCGAGCCGAACCCGGCCGAGGTGCTCGACGCGCTGCTGCCGAAATACATCACGGCGCGGATCTACAACTGCCTGCTGCAGTCGGCGGCCTCCGAGCTCGCTGCCCGTCAGCGGGCGATGAAGTCGGCGACCGACAACGCCGAGGACCTCATCCGCACCTACACCCGTCTCGCCAACCAGGCCCGCCAGGCGGAGATCACCCAGGAGATCTCCGAGATCGTCGGTGGCGCCAGCGCGCTCGCCGAGGCCTGACCCGGAAGTAAAGGAAGCACAGGACAATGACTGCAACCACCGCAGCCCCGCAGCAGGAGCAGAGCTCCCCGGGTGGCGTCGGTCGCGTCGCCCGGGTCATCGGCCCGGTCGTCGACGTGGAGTTCTCCGGCGACTCGATGCCCGACATCTACAACCTGCTGACCACCGACGTCCAGATCGAGGGCGACGAGCCCAAGCGCATCAACCTCGAGGTCGCCCAGCACGTCGGCGACAACATGGTGCGCGCCATCTCGCTGCAGCCGACCGACGGTCTGGTCCGCGGCGCCCAGGTGCAGGACACCGGCGGCCCGATCACCGTGCCCGTCGGTGACGTCACCCTCGGCAAGGTCTTCAACGCGACCGGCGACTGCCTCAACCTCGAGCCGGGCGAGACGCTCGACGTCACCGAGCGCTGGGGCATCCACCGCAAGGCCCCGGCCTTCGACGCGCTGGAGTCCAAGACCCAGATGTTCGAGACCGGCATCAAGGTCATCGACCTGCTCACGCCGTACGTCCAGGGCGGCAAGATCGGTCTGTTCGGCGGTGCGGGTGTCGGCAAGACCGTGCTGATCCAGGAGATGATCGCCCGCGTCGCGCGCGACCACGGTGGTGTGTCGGTGTTCGCCGGTGTCGGCGAGCGCACCCGTGAGGGCAACGACCTGATGGTCGAGATGGACGAGGCCGGCGTGCTCCCGCAGACCGCGCTGGTGTTCGGCCAGATGGACGAGCCGCCGGGCACCCGCCTGCGGGTCGCGCTGTCCGCGCTCACGATGGCGGAGTACTTCCGCGACGTGCAGAACCAGGACGTGCTGCTGTTCATCGACAACATCTTCCGGTTCACCCAGGCCGGCTCGGAGGTCTCGACGCTGCTCGGCCGCATGCCGTCGGCCGTGGGCTACCAGCCGACCCTGGCCGACGAGATGGGCGTGCTGCAGGAGCGGATCACCTCGACGCGCGGTCACTCGATCACCTCGATGCAGGCGATCTACGTGCCCGCCGACGACTACACCGACCCGGCGCCGGCCACGACGTTCGCCCACCTCGACGCGACCACCGAGCTCTCGCGTGACATCGCCTCGATGGGCATCTACCCCGCCGTGGACCCGCTGACGTCGACCTCGCGCATCCTGGACCCGCGCTACATCTCCAAGGAGCACTACGACACCGCGGTGCGCATCAAGGGGATCCTGCAGCGCAACAAGGAGCTGCAGGACATCATCGCGATCCTCGGCATCGACGAGCTCTCCGAGGAGGACAAGATCCTCGTCAACCGGGCCCGTCGCATCCAGCGCTTCCTGTCGCAGAACACCTACGTCGCCAAGCAGTTCACCGGCATCGAGGGCTCGACCGTGCCGCTGGCCGACACGATCGAGGCGTTCACCAAGATCGCCGACGGCGACTACGACCACGTCCCGGAGCAGGCGTTCTTCATGTGCGGTGGCCTCGACGACGTCGAGCGCAAGGCCAAGGAGCTCGAGCAGAACGGCTGAGCCCGCTCGCCTCGCGACGCACGCAGGATGCACCCTCCCGACCCGCTCGGGAGGGTGCATTCATGTCTGCTCCCGGTGGGTTAGGGTCGGGCTCGTGGCCGAGAAGTTGTTCCTCGAGTGGCCGGTCCTGCGACAGCTGAGGTCCGGTGACTGGTTCGGTCGTGGACCCACGTCCACGTCGAAGAAGACGCGCGCGATCCAGCCGCGCACCGCCACCGCCGACCGGGTCGTGCAGAGCGTCTGCCCGTTCTGCGCCGTCGGCTGCGGCCAGCGGGTGTACGTCAAGGACGAGCGCGTCATCGGCATCGAGGGCGACCCCGACTCGCCGATCTCCCGCGGGCGGCTGTGCCCCAAGGGCGCCTCCAGCGAGCAGCTGGTCAACAACCCGCTGCGCCAGACCACGATCCGTTACCGCGCGCCGTACGCCACCGACTGGCAGGACCTGGACCTGGACACCGCGATCGACATGATCGCCGACCGGTTCCTGGAGTCGCGTCGCCGCGGGTGGCAGGAGCTCGACGACGAGGGCCGCAAGCTGCGCCGCACGATGGCGATCGCCTCGCTCGGCGGCGCGACCCTCGACAACGAAGAGAACTACCTGATCAAGAAGCTGTTCACCGCAGCAGGCGCGATCCAGATCGAGAACCAAGCTCGCATTTGACACTCCGCCACCGTCCCCGGTCTGGGGGCTTCTTACGGTCGAGGCGGCGCGACCCAGTCGCTGCAGGACATGGCCAACGCCGACTGCGTCATCCTCATGGGCGGCAACATGGCCGAGGCGCACCCGGTGGGCTTCCAGTGGGTCTCCGAGGCGCAGGCCAAGGGGGCCAGGGTCATCCACATCGACCCCCGCTTCACGCGCACCGGCGCGGTGGCCGACCGGCACGTGCCGATCCGCGCAGGGTCCGACGTCGTGCTGCTCGGCGCGCTGATCAACCACGTGCTGAGCAACGACCTGTACTTCCGTGACTACGTCGTGGCCTACACCAACGCCGCGACGCTGGTGAACGAGAGCTACCGCGACCCCGAGGACCTCGGCGGGCTGTTCTCCGGCTTCGACCCCGAGACCGGCACGTACGACCCGGCGAGCTGGGCGTACGACCACCCCGACGTGGAGCAGGGCACGGTCGACTCTCCCGGCAAGGACGAGGACGGCGCCGAGGCGACCGCCCGTGCCGCGGGTGACCAGCACGGGTCGGGAGGCCCGTCGCTGGAGAGCGCCGAGGTGCTGCGCGACGAGACGCTGGAGCACCCGCGCACGGTCTTCCAGATCCTCAAGCGGCACTACGCGCGCTACACCCCCGAGATGGTGCGCGACATGTGCGGCATCAGCCTCGAGGACTTCGCCTACGTCGCCGAGTCGATCACCAGCAACTCCGGCCGCGAGCGGACGACCTGCTTCGGCTACGCCACCGGCTGGACCCAGCACACGTTCGGCGCGCAGTTCATCCGCACCGCCGCGATCCTGCAGCTGCTGCTCGGCAACGTGGGCCGCCCCGGCAGCGGGATCATGGCGCTGCGCGGGCACGCCAGCATCCAGGGCTCGACCGACATCCCGACGCTGTTCAACCTGCTGCCGGGCTACCTGCCGATGCCCTCGGCCGGCCAGCACGACACGTTCCAGGACTACCTCAGCTCGCTGTTCTCCAAGGAGCAGAAGGGCTACTGGGCCTACGCCGACACCTACGCCGTGAGCCTGCTCAAGGCGTGGTTCGGCGACGCGGCGACCGCCGAGAACGACTGGTGCTACGACTACCTGCCGCGTCTCACCGGGCCCGCGGGGACGTACCAGACGACGGTCAACATGCTCGACGACGTGGTCGAGGGCTACTTCGTGCTCGGCCAGAACCCGGCCGTCGGCTCGGCGAACGGGCGGCAGGCGCGGCTGGGCATGTCGCACCTGAAGTGGCTGGTCGTGCGCGACCTGAACATGATCGAGTCGGCGACCTGGTGGAAGGACAGCCCCGAGATCGCCTCGGGCGAGCTGCGCACCGAGGACATCGGCACCGAGGTGTTCTTCCTGCCCGCGGCCACCCACGTGGAGAAGGCCGGATCGTTCACCCAGACCCAGCGGATGCTGCAGTGGCGCCACCAGGCCGTGCAGCCGCCGGGCCAGGCGCAGAGCGAGCTGGACTTCTTCTTCGAGCTGGGCCGGCGCATCCGCGCGCGGCTGGCCGACTCGACCGACGAGCGCGACCGTCCGCTGCTGGACATGACCTGGGACTACCCGCTCGACGCGCACGGCAACCCCGACCCCGAGGCGGTGATGTCGGAGATCAACGGTTTCTACGTCTCCGGTCCCGACAAGGGCAAGAACCTGTCGGCCTACGGCGAGATGCGGGCCGACGGCTCGACCGCCGGCGGCTGCTGGATCTACACCGGCGTGTACGCCGACGGCACCAACCACGCCGCCCGCCGGGTGCCGCAGGGCGGGCCGGGGCAGGCGCAGTCGGAGTGGGGCTGGGCCTGGCCCGCCGACCGGCGGATCCTGTACAACCGCGCCTCGGCCGACCCCGAGGGCAAGCCGTGGAGCGAGCGCAAGAAGTACCTGTGGTGGGACGAGCAGGAGCAGCGCTGGGTCGGTCCCGACGTGCCCGACTTCCCGGCCGACAAGGCGCCGGGGGAGCGACCTCCGGTCGGAGTGGGCGGGGCCGAGGGCCTCGCCGGCGACGACCCGTTCATCATGCAGGCCGACGGCAAGGGCTGGTTGTTCGCGCCGCGCGGTCTGGTCGACGGGCCGCTGCCGACGCACTACGAGCCACAGGAGTCGCCGGTCGACAACGCGCTCTACCCGCAGCAGCAGGCGCCGGCGCGCATCATGTTCCCGCGCGAGGACAACCTCGACGCCCCGAGCGCGGGGGAGCCCGGGGTGGAGGTCTACCCGTTCGTCTTCACGACCTACCGCCTCACCGAGCACCACACCGCGGGCGGCATGAGCCGCTGGTCGCCGTTCCTGGCCGAGCTGCAGCCGGAGATGTTCTGCGAGATCTCGCCGGCGCTGGCCGCCGAGCGCGGCCTGACCAACGGCGGGTGGGCGACGATCGTCTCGCCGCGCGCCGCGATCGAGGCGCGGGTGCTGGTCACCGACCGCATGACGCCGCTGCGCATCAACGGCCGGGCGGTGCACCAGGTGGGGCTGCCCTACCACTGGGGAGTCGGGACCGAGGCGGTCGTGCAGGGTGACGCCGCGAACGACCTGATCGGCGTCACGCTCGACCCGAACACCCAGATCCAGGAGTCCAAGGTCGGCTCATGCGACATCGTCGCAGGCCGCCGGCCGCGCGGCGCGGCGCTGCTGCAGCTGGTGCGCGACTACCAGGAGCGCGCGGGCGCCACGACCCAGACCGACAACGTCCGGCTCACCGAGCAGCCGACCAGTCCCGAGGAGGGAAGGACGACCGATGGGTGAGTTCTCCGGCCCGTCCGACCCCGCACCCGACGCGGGGTGGACGGACGACCTGCCGCGCAAGGGCTTCTTCACCGACACCTCGATCTGCATCGGGTGCAAGGCCTGCGAGGTGGCCTGCAAGGAGTGGAACCACAACCCGCGCGACGGCGACCTGGAGCTGTCCGGGATGTCGTACGACAACACCGAGCAGCTCGGCGCGAGCACCTGGCGGCACGTGGCCTTCATCGAGCAGGGCCGTGAGCGCATCGAGGAGGCGCGGGCCAGCGGCCAGCAGCTGATCGACCTCGGCATGCCGCGGGTGGGTCCTCCCGAGACCCGCGCCGCCGCGCAGACCGACACGCTCGTCGACACCACGCCGCCGGACACCCCGGAGTTCCGCTGGCTGATGTCGTCCGACGTGTGCAAGCACTGCACGCACGCCGGCTGCCTCGATGTGTGCCCGACGGGCGCGCTGTTCCGCACCGAGTTCGGCACGGTTGTCATCCAGGACGACGTGTGCAACGGCTGCGGCACCTGCGTGGCCGGCTGCCCGTTCGGGGTGGTCGAGCGGCGCAGCGACGGCACGGCCGCGCCCAAGACCGACAAGCGCGGCCCGCGCGAGCAGCCCGACGTGCCCAACGTGGGCGTCGCCCAGAAGTGCACCCTGTGCTACGACCGGCTGCTCGACGACGAGACGCCGGCGTGCGCCAAGACCTGCCCCACGACGTCGATCAAGTTCGGCGACCACGACGACCTCGTGGTGACCGCGCACGAGCGGCTCGCCGAGCTGCAGGCGCAGGGCCGCACCGAGGCGCGGCTCTACGGCGCCAACGAGCACGACGGCGTCGGCGGCACCGGGTCGGTCTTCCTGCTGCTGGACGAGCCCGAGGTCTACGGCCTGCCGCCCGACCCGCGGGTGCCCACCGCGGACCTGCCGGAGATGTACAAGCGGGTCGGCATGGCCATGGCCGGGATGGCCGCGGCCGCCGCGCTCGCCTTCGTGAAGGGAGGGTGATGACCACCTCGGAGTTCGACGCCTACCGCCCGCCGGAGAAGCCCCGGCGCCGGTTCGGACGTCGCCCCGGTGGACGGCGCCGGCACGGCAACCTCGGCACCCAGCCCGGGGGCGACGGCACCCGCGAGGTGCCGATGGTGCCCGACGCCGAGTTCGTCTCCTACTACGGCAAGCCGGTCGTCAAGCCGCCGCCGTGGGAGTGGCCGGTCGCGCTCTACCTGTTCGTCGGCGGGGTCGCCGGCGGCTCCGGCGTGATCGCCGCCGGCGCGCAGCTGGCCGGGCTCGACACGCTGCGCCGCAACGCCCGGCTCGGGGCGATGACCGCGGTCGGCATCTCCGGTGCCGCGCTGGTCGCCGACCTCGGCCGGCCGGAGCGGTTCTACAACATGCTGCGCACGTTCAAGATCACCTCGCCGATGAGCGTCGGCTCGTGGATCCTCACCGGGTTCAGCTCGGGCATGGGCGTCGCCGTCGCGAACGAGGTGGACCGGATCAGCGGCAACCGGCTGCCGATCGGCCCGGTGCGTCCGGTGCTGCGCGCCGTCGAGGGTCCGGCCGGCATCGGTGCCGGCGTCTTCGGGCCGCCGCTCGCCGGCTACACCGCCGCGCTGCTGTCCAACACCGCCGTCCCGACCTGGAACGGCGCCTACAAGCACCTGCCGTTCGTCTTCGCCAGCTCCGCGAGCCTGGCCTCCGGCGGCCTCGCGATGGTCACCACGCCGACCTCGCAGACCCGGCCGGCGCGCACGCTCGCCGCCATCGGCTGCGCCGCCGACCTGGTCGCCACCAAGGTCATGGAGCGCCAGATGGACCCGGTGCTGGTCGAGCCGCTGCACCACGGCACCCCCGGGAAGCTGCTGCGCTGGAGCGAGCGGCTCGTGGTGGCCGGCGGCATCGGCACCCTGTTCGCCGGTCGGTCGCGCGCGGTCGCCGTGGCCTCGGGCCTGGCGCTGATGACCGCCTCGGCGTTCACCCGGTTCGGGGTGTTCGAGGCCGGGCTGGAGTCGGCCAAGGACCCGCGCTACACCATCGAGCCGCAGAAGCGCCGGCTAGCCGCCCGCCGCGCCGCCGGCATCACGGGCGACTCCATCACCACCGCCTGACCCGCCCGCCCCACCCCGCCCCACCAGCATCAGGGCGCAGGTACCCCACCCGGAGGTGCGCCTCCACCCGCGCATGAAACCGGGTTACGTGCGTTTGACCTCGATGCATCAGGGTCAAACGCACCTAACCCGGTTTCATGCGGGCGTTCTCCGGAGCTGTGACGGTGGTCCCTAGACTGCCGCGGTGATCCAAGGAATGGGCCGGCTCGGCCTGAGCTGGAGCGTGCACGGAGGCGACGGCCGGTTGCGGCCCGACGAGGTCGTACGTCCGGGGGAGCGGCTGACCTGGCCGCGCACCGTCGGCATCGGGGCCCAGCACGTGGTGGCCATGTTCGGCGCGACGTTCCTGGTGCCGCTGATCACCGGCTTCCCGCCGGCGACGACGCTGTTCTTCTCCGCGGTCGGCACGATGATCTTCCTGGTCGTCACCGCCGGCCGGGTGCCGTCCTACCTCGGCAGCTCGTTCGCCTTCCTGGCGCCGATCGGCGCGGCCAAGGCCGAGCACGGGATGGCCGGGGCGCTCGGGGGCGTGGTGCTCACCGGCATCGCCCTGGCCGCCGTCGGGCTCGTCGTCCAGGCGGCCGGCGCCGGGTGGCTGCGGGCGCTGATGCCGCCGGTCGTCACCGGCGCCATCGTGGCCCTCATCGGCCTCAACCTCGCGCCCGCGGCCAAGGACAACTTCGTGAAGTCGCCGCTCACGGCGCTCGCGACCCTCGTGGTGATCCTGCTCGTCACGGTGCTGGCGCGCGGCATCCTCGGCCGGCTCTCGATCCTGGTGGGCGTCGTCGCGGGGTACGCCGTCGCGGCCGTGCGCGGGGAGGTCGACCTGGCCGCCGTGGGGCAGGCCGGCTGGGTCGGGCTGCCGGAGTTCACCACCCCGACCTTCCACCTGGACACCGTGGGCCTGTTCGTGCCGGTCGTGCTGGTGCTGGTCGCCGAGAACATCGGCCACGTGAAGTCGGTCGCCCAGATGACCGGTGACGACCTAGACCCGATGTCCGGCCGGGCGCTGATGGGCGACGGGCTGGCCACGACGCTCGCCGGGCTCGGCGGCGGGTCGGGCACGACGACGTACGCCGAGAACATCGGGGTCATGGCCGCCACGAAGGTCTACTCCACCGCGGCCTACTGGGTCGCCGCGCTCGTCGCGCTGGGCCTGTCGTTCTCGCCCAAGTTCGGCGCCGCGATCTCGACCGTGCCGCCGGGGGTGCTCGGCGGGGCCGCCGTCGTGCTCTACGGGATGATCGGGCTGCTCGGCGCGCGGATCTGGGTCGAGAACCGGGTCGACCTCGGCAACCCGGTGAACCTGATGACCTGCGCCGTGGCGCTGATCATCGGCATCGCCGACTTCACCTGGCGGGTCGGCGAACTGCAGTTCGCGGGCATCGCGCTCGGCACCGGGGCGGCGCTGCTGACCTATCACGTGATGCGCGCGATCGCCCGGCTGACCCGAGCGGTGCCCGACCCGCAGGCGCCGGTACGATAGTTGAAACGCTGCCCCACCCATCGGAGGATCCCGTGAGCCAGCTGACCGTCGAGGTCGTCGCCGCCGACCGCAAGGTCTGGGAGGGCGAGGCCAGCCGGGTGACCGCTCGCACGCTCGACGGCGAGCTGGGCATCCTGCCCGGCCACGAGCCGATGCTGTCGCTGCTCGCGGAGA
Organism: Barrientosiimonas endolithica; assembly: GCF_030296655.1. Lineage (NCBI taxonomy): Bacteria > Bacillati > Actinomycetota > Actinomycetes > Micrococcales > Dermacoccaceae > Barrientosiimonas > Barrientosiimonas endolithica. The sequence goes on from NZ_AP027735.1 coordinate 853,655, forward strand.
GCGACGTCAAGGTCGAGCCGCTCGACGGCTCCACCCGAACGGTCCACGTCGACGGCGGTTTCCTCTCGGTCGACCACGACACCGTGCGGATCGTGTCCGAGACGATCACCGACGGCGCCTCGGTCTGACCGAGGCGGTGTGACCGGGTGGGCGAGCTGGTCGTCACAGGAGAGATCCTCGGCGGCCTGCTGCTGCTCTTCGCCCTGATCCTGGCCCTGCTGCTCCTGCGCCGCTCGCGCATCTCCCGCGGCGGCCCGATGGTCCTGATGTCGCTGCACCGCGACGGCTCCTGGCGCTCGGGCATGGCCCGCGTCGGCGGCGAGGACATCGCCTGGTTCCCGTTGTTCGGGGTCACCACGCGCCCCGCGGCCCAGTGGGAGCGCGGCCGGCTCGCGCTCGGCGTGCCGCGCGACAGCGACTACCGCCCCACCGGCATGCCCGACCCGGTGCTCGTGCCGTTCGAGCTGCCCGAGCAGACCGTCGACGTGGTGCTCAGCCGCGCCGACTACACCGCGGTGCGGTCGTGGTCGGAGTCGGCGCCCCCGGGGCTCAACGCCAACAACGTGGCCTAGCGCCCGGGCGCGCGCTCAGCGCTCGCCGCCGGGCACCCACGGCACGTCGCCCTGGGGCAGGTTGGCGACCCGTCCGAGGATGAACAGCAGGTCGGAGAGCCGGTTGAGGTACTGCGCGGTCAGCGGGTTGACCCCGCCGACGCCGCGCTCGCTGCCCGCGGGGGCGACCTCGGTGCCGTACTGCTCGATGGCGGCCCAGGTGGCGCGCTCGGCCCGGCGGACGACCGTGCGGGCGACGTGCAGCTGCGCCGCGGCGGGGGTGCCACCGGGCAGGATGAACGAGCGCATCGGCTCCAGGCCCTCGTTGTAGGTGTCGCACGCCTCCTCCAGCGCGTCGATCCACTCCTGCTGCACCCGCAGCGGCGGGTGCTCGGGGTTCTCGACCAGCGGGGTGCACAGGTCGGCGCCCACGTCGAACAGGTCGTTCTGCACCCGGGTGAGCAGCGCGCGTACGTCCTCGGCCACCTCGGTGGTCGCGAGGACCACGCCGATGCTGCTGTTCGCCTCGTCGGTGTCGGCGTAGGCCACCAGCCGAGGGTCGGTCTTGGACGTGCGGCTGAAGTCGCCGAGCGCCGTCGTGCCCTTGTCGCCGGTGCGGGTGTAGATCCGGGTGAGGTTGACCATGGCGACGATCGTCGCAGACCCGTGACGAGATCGTGACCGCAGCACAGGGCAACTCGTGGGCTCGCCGTGCGTCAATACGCATACACGCGACGGACGACGATCGGGGACGTGATGCGGGGGCACACGGCGAGGGACCAGGTCACGGCGACGATGGATGTCGAGGGCATCACGCTGCAGGGCAGTCTGGGGGTGGCGACCGCCGCCGACGTGCGCGCGCTGCTGCACACCGCGATCGACACCGGCTCGGGCGACCTGGTGCTGCACCTCGGCGAGGCCGAGGTCGAGGACGCCACCGGCCTGGGCGTGATCGTCGAGGCCCACCGGCGGGCCCGGCGGGCGGGGCGTCAGGTGGTCATCGCCGACGCCACGCCGCGCATGCGCCGGCTGCTGCGGGCCACGAAGCTCAGCCGGATCATCCCGACGGCCCCGGTGGCCGAGGCCGTCGCGGTCGCCGGCCCGGTCCCGGCCTGAGCCGGGTCGCCCGGTTCGCCGGGCCCGGCCGGGTCACCCCACGGCGGTCGCTGCGGCCCGGCGCGGGTCGCCCGCGGCGCTGAGGTCGCCCTCGCGCGACACGAGCGCGCCGCCCACGCCGCCGAAGTACATCGCGACCGGGTCGTGCACGTTGCTCGGCCAGCCCAGGGCCTGGACCGCCGCGTCGATGCGCGGGTCGGGCTCGTGCTCGACCACCACCTCGTCGCCGGCGAGCACCCGCAGGTGCAGGCGCGGGTGGTCGATGGCCTGCTGCAGCCCCAGCCCGCCGCACAGGAACCACGCGAGCGTCTGCTGCAGCGCGGTGGTGATCCGGTCGGCCCCGGGGCTGCCGACCGCCAGGGTCGAGCCGTCGGGGTGGCGCGCGGTCGTGGGGGCCATGTTCGACGCCAGGCGGGTGCCCGGCGGCAGGGCGTGCACCCCGTGCCGGTTGAGCTCGGGCTCGCCCAGCGAGTTGTTGAGCAGCAGGCCGGTGCCCGGCACCGTGACGCCCGAGGAGTATCCCGAGGAGGCGGTGATCGCGCAGGCCAGGCCGTCGGAGTCGACCGCCGACACGTGGGCGGTGTTGGGGGAGCGGGGGACGCGGTTCAGCGACAGCGCGTCCAGCGAGGCGAGCAGCTCGGGCCCGGCCACCTCGAGATCGGCGGCGGTGTCGAGGTTGTCGCGGCGATAGGTCAGCACCTCCCGCTGCACCCGGGCCAGGGTCTCCGGGTCCGGGGTGCCGTCGCCCATCAGGCGCAGCATCGTGGCCAGCACCGGGCCGCCGATCGACGGCGGCGGGTTGGTGGCCACCTGCCAGTCGCCGACCGCGCTGAGCGTCGCGGGGCGCACGACCACCTCGTAGTCGGCGAGGTCGGCGCGGGTGACGAGCCCGTCGAGCTCCTGCAGGTGGTCGGCGATGCGGTGGGCGAGGTCGCCGCGGTAGAGCGGCGCGGTGCCTTCCTCCGCCAGCTGCGTCAGCACTCGGGCCATGTCGGGGTTGGTCAGTGCCGCCCCCGGCCCGTGCGGCACCCCGTCGTCGGTGAGCGCGGCCCGGGTGTCGGGGTCGAACGTGAACAGCCCCTCGCCCACCTGCTGCAGGTAGCTGCCGGCGGCCGCGCCGACCCGCCACCCGCGGTCGGCGACGTGGATCGCCGGCGCGAGCACCTGAGCCCACGACGCTCCGCCGAACATCTCGTGCGCGCGCTCCATCGCGGCGAACGCGCCCGGGGTGGCCACGGACCCGGCGCCCGCCTGGATCTCCATGCCGCCGGCGTAGTCGAGCCAGACGTTGCGCACGCCTCGGCCGAACCGCTCGGGCGGCAGTCCGCGCCCCGGCATCTCGGCGTTGCCGTCGACGACCACCGGGTCGCCCTGCACCGGCCAGACCGCGACGAACGCGCCGCCCATCGCACTGACGATGCCGGGCTCGCTGACGAAGGTGACGGCCATGGCGGCCAGGGCCGCGTCGACGGCGGTGCCGCCGAGGGCGACGGCGTCGACACCCGCCTGGGCGGCGAGGGCGTTGGGGGCGGCCACGGCCGTACGTCGTGCTCGGGTCATGCGGGCGATTCTGCACCGTAGGTTGGACCGACCATGACGACATTCACCACTCGACCCACGCTGGCCGGAACCTTCGGGATGGCCGCGAGCACCCACTGGAGCGCGACGGCCACGGCGATGAGCGTGCTGGAGCGGGGCGGCAACGCCGTCGACGCGGCGTGCGCCGCGGGCTTCGTGCTGCAGGTGGTCGAGCCGCACCTCAACGGCCCCGGGGGCGACGCCCCGATCATCGTGTCGGTGCGCGGGGAGCGACCCCGCGTGCTGTGCGGGCAGGGCGTCGCCCCGGCGGGCGCGTCGGCCGAGCGCTACCGGGGGCTCGGGCTGGACCTGGTGCCCGGCACCGGCCCGCTCGCCGCGGCCGTCCCCGGGGCCGTCGAGGCGTGGCTGGTGCTGCTGCGCGACCACGGCAGCTGGGCGCTGCGCGACGTGCTCGACCACGCCATCGGTCTCGCCGAGCGCGGGCACCCGTTCCTGGAGCGGGCGAGCGGCACGGTCGCCTCGGTGCGCGACCTGTTCACCGAGCACTGGCCGACGTCGGCGCAGGTGTGGCTCCCCGGCGGCGCGGTGCCGGCCCCGGGGCGGTTGTTCACCAACCCGGCGCTGGCCGCGACGTGGCAGCGGGTGCTGCGCGAGGCCGAGGCCGCCGGCGCCGACCGCGAGGCGCAGATCGAGGCCGCGCTGCGCACCTGGAAGACCGGCTTCGTCGTCGAGGCGATGGTGCGCACCGCGCAGACGCCCGCGATGGACTCCAGCGGCGAGCCGCACGCCGGCGCGATGACGGCCGACGACCTGGCCGCGCCGCAGGCCCGCTGGGAGGACACGGTCGACGAGCGCTGGGGCGACTGGACGGTGCACAAGGCGGGGGCGTGGAGCCAGGGCCCGGCCTTCCTGCAGCAGCTGCAGCTGCTGAACGACGTTGCGCCGCAGGACATCTCGGACTTCGACCCCGACCTGATGCATCGGCTGGTGGAGGGCACCAAGCTCGCGCTGGCCGACCGCGACGCCTGGTTCGGTGACGCCGCGCCGGTCGACGTCGCCGCGCTGCTCGACCCCGGCTACGCCCGCGCGCGGGCCGGGCTGATCGGCGAGAAGGCGTCGGGCGAGTGGCGGCCGGGGCAGCCGTACGGCCGGGAGGCGCAGCTGCCCGCGCACGTCCGGCGGTTGCTGAGCGGCGACGCGGTGCCGGTCCGGGGCGCGGGCGCGGGCGAGCCCACCGTGCAGGACCACGCGGCCCCGCAGGTCGACCGCGTCGGGCGCACGGCCGGCGACACGTGCCACCTCGACGTCGTCGACCGCTGGGGGACGATGGTGTCGGCGACGCCGAGCGGCGGCTGGTTGCAGTCCAACCCGGTCGTGCCCGAGCTCGGCTTCCCGCTCGGGACCCGGCTGCAGATGACCTGGCTCGACGAGGGGCTGCCGAACACCCTGACGCCGGGCCGTCGGCCACGCACGACGCTGAGCCCGTCGATGGCCTCGCTCGGCGGGGTGCCGGCGATGGCGTTCGGCACGCCGGGCGGCGACCAGCAGGACCAGTGGTCGTTCCACCTGTTCCTGCGGGTGGCGGCCGGCCACGCGCGCACGGGCGAGCTCGACCTGCAGGGCGGCATCGACGCACCCGACTGGCACACGGACGCGCTGATCGGGTCGTTCTGGCCGCGGGCGTACGTGCCGAGATCGGTCGTGCTGGAAGCGAACCACGGGCCGGACGTGGCTGCGGCGCTGCGCGCTCGCGGGCACCAGGTGACCGTGGGTCCGGCGTGGTCGGAGGGCCGGCTGAGCGCGGTGGCGCGCGACCCCGAGACGGGGATGCTCTATGCCGGTGCCAACCCGCGAGGGATGCAGGGGTACGCCGCCGGGCGCTGACATTCGGGTCCGTAGGGAGGTTCCTCGGGGGTCCTGCTGGTGGTTGGCTGGCCGGCATGACGACGCAGGTCACCTTGCAGGTCGACGGTGCCGCACGCACCGTCGACATCGACGTCCGGACCACCCTGCTCGACGCGCTGCGCGAGCGGCTCGGCGAGACCTCTCCGAAGAAGGGCTGCGACCACGGGCAGTGCGGTGCGTGCACGGTGCTGCTGGACGGGCGCCGTCACCTGACCTGCCTCAGCCTCGCGATCGACCACGACGGGGCCGAGATCACGACCGCGGCCGGGCTCGCCGACGGGGAGCGGCTGCACGAGGTGCAGGAGGCCTTCGTCGAGCGCGACGCCCTGCAGTGCGGCTACTGCACCCCCGGCCAGGTGTGCAGCGTGGTCGGCATGCTGGCCGAGGTGCGGGCGGGGCAGCCCAGCTATGTCAGCCCCGACCTCTCCGCCGCGCCGGAGCTGGACGAGGCCGAGGTGCGCGAGCGGCTGAGCGGCAACCTGTGCCGCTGCGGGGCCTACGTCAACATCTGCGCCGCCGCGCTCGACGTCGCCGACGCCGACGTGGACGCGGTGACCGAGGAGGTGGCCGGATGAGCGCCCCGACGTATGCCCGCCCCACCTCGCCCGACGAGGCGGTCTCGGCGGTCGCGGACGACCCGAGCGCGGTCTTCCTCGCCGGCGGCAGCAACCTGGTCGACCACCTCAAGCTCGGCATCGTCGCGCCCAGCACGCTGGTGAGCGTCGCCGGTCTGGGGCTGGACGAGATCACCGAGCAGGACGGCGGCCTGCGCGTCGGCGCCCGGGTGCGCAACAGCGACCTGGCGTCGAATCCGCAGGTGCGCCAACGCTATTCGGTGCTGTCGCGGGCACTCCTGTCGGGCGCTTCCGCGCAGATCCGGCACCAGGCCACGACCGCCGGCAACCTGCTGCAGCGCACCCGCTGCGTCTACTTCCAGGACCGCACGGTGCCGTGCAACAAGCGCGAGCCGGGCTCGGGCTGTCCGGCGCTCGAGGGCTACGGCCGCTACAACGCGGTGCTCGGCGCCTCCGACCGCTGCGTCGCGGTGCACCCCTCGGACATGGCCGTCGCGATGCTCGCGCTCGACGCGCAGGTGGGCGTGCTCGGGGCCGGCGGCGCGCGGTCGCTGCCGATCGACGAGCTGCACCGGCTGCCGGGCGACGACCCGTCGCGCGACACCACGCTCGAGCACGGTGACCTGATCACCCACGTCGACCTGCCCGCCCAGCCCGAGGGCGCCCGCTCGGACTACGTCAAGGTGCGCGACCGAGCGTCCTACGCCTTCGCGCTCGTGTCGGTCGCGGCGAGCCTCACCGTCGACGACGACGGCACGGTCACCGACGTACGCGTGGCGTGGGGCGGCATGGCCCACAAGCCTTGGCGCGCAACGCTTCTCGAAGATGCGATGGCAGGAGGATCGGTGACCGCGGAGAACGTCCGGACGGCCTGCGCGCGCGAGCTGGAGCAGGCCTCGCCGAGCCAGCAGACGGCGTACAAGCTGCCGATGGTCACCGAGGCCACGGCGATGCTGCTGACCAAGCTGGCCGCCGGCGAGGAGTGGACCGATGAGCGAGGCGACCCTGCCCGAGCAGATCCGGGCCCACGCGATGGGCCGGCCCGACCGGCGGCGGGACGCGCGCCTGAAGGTGACCGGACGGGCGACCTACGCCGTCGAGCACGAGACCGACGACACGCTGCAGGCCCACCTGGTGCTGTCGACGGTGGCCAAGGGCGCATCCGGCAGATCCACGCCGACGAGGTGCGCGAGCTGCCGGGCGTCGTCGACGTCGTCGACCACACGAACGCGCCGCGGGTCGCGAGCGACGCCGACCCGGAGCTGGCGATCCTGCAGGACGATCGGGTGCACTATCGCGGGCAGGTCGTGGCCGTGGTGCTCGCCGAGACCGCCGAACAGGCGCGGGCGGCCGCGCAGCAGCTGCGCGTCGACTACGACGAGGAGCCGGCACGCACCGAGTTCGACGCGGACTCCGAGGGCTACGAACCGGATTCGGTCAACGCAGGGTACGAGACCGCCACCGACAAGGGTGAGGTCGACGCGGCTCTGCGCACGGCGGCGGTGGTGGTCGACGAGACCTACCGCACGCCGTACGAGCACCAGATGCCGATGGAGCCGCACGCCACGCTCGGACGGTGGCGGGGCGAGGGGAGACCGACGAGGACCAGCCGACGCTCTGGCTCTACGACTCCACCCAGGGCGTGCACCCGGCGGCGTCGACGGTGGCCGAGCTCATGGGGCTCGACGCGGCCGACGTGCGGGTCACCGCGCCGTACGTCGGGGGCGGCTTCGGGTCCAAGGGCCTGCCGCACCCGCAGGTGGCGACGGTCGCGCTGGCGGCCAAGAAGCACGCCGGTCGGTGGGTGCGGCTGCCGGTCACCCGGCAGCAGATGTTCACGGTGACCGGGTACCGCACGGCCACCGTCCAGCACGTCCGGCTCGGCGCCGACTCCGACGGCAGGCTCACCGCGGTCGACCACCGGGTGCTCGAGCAGACGTCAGCCATCAAGGAGTACGGCGAGCAGACGGCAGAGGTGACGCGGCACGTCTACGCCACGCCCAACCTGCGCACGGCCCACCGGCTGGTCGAGCTCGACGTGTCGGTCCCGACCTGGATGCGGGCGCCCGGCGTCATGCCCGGGATGGTCGGTCTCGAGATCGCGATGGATGAGCTCGCCGAGCGTTGCGGGATCGACCCCATCGAGCTGCGCCGCCGCAACGAGCCCGAGGTCGACCCGGAGTCGGGCAAGCCGTTCGGCCACCGTCGGCTGATGGAGTGCTTCGACCGGGGAGCGCGCGAGTTCGGTTGGGAACAGAGGGCTTCCGAGCCCCGACAGACGCTCGAGGGCGACTGGTGGGTGGGGCTCGGGGTCGCGACGTCGACGTATCCGGCGCACCCCGCGCCGGGCAACACCGCGACGGTGCGGTCAGAGCCGGGGAGCGCTACACCGTCGCGATCGGCGCCGCCGACATCGGCACCGGCGCCTGGACGGTGCTCGCCCAGATCGCTGCCGACGCGCTCGAGGTCGACGCCGACCGGGTGGAGATGCGCATCGGCGACACCCGCGACCCGAAGGCCACCGTGGCGGGCGGCTCGACCGGCACCAGCGGGTGGGGGTCGGCGATCGTCGCCGCGGCGCTGGCCTTCCGCAAGGAGCACGGCGACACCCCGCCGCCGGGGCTCGAGGCGACCGCCGACGCGGCGAGGAACCCGGCGTACAAGACCTTCTCGCTGCACTCCTTCGGCGCGCAGTTCGCCGAGGTGCGGGTCAACCGCTGGACCGGGGAGATCCGGGTGCCGCGGATGCTCGGGGTCTTCTCGGCGGGGCGCATCGTCAACCCCGGCTGGCGCGGTCACAGCTCATCGGAGGCATGACGATGGGCATCGGCGCAGCGCTGTTCGAGGAGTCGGTGCGCGACCCCCGCTTCGGCCACTTCGTCACCCAGGACCTCGCGAGCTATCACGTCCCGGCCCACGCGGACATCCGCGACGTCGAGGCGGTCTGGTTGGACGATGTCGACCCGCGCGCCAACCCGATGGGGCTGCGCGGGGTCGGTGAGATCGGCATCGTCGGAGCGACCGCTGCGGTGGTCAACGCGATCCACCACGCCACGGGCGTGCGCGCCCGCAGCGTCCCGGTCACCGCGGACGAGCTGCTGCCCCGTTCCTGACCGCTCGGTACCACTCGGTCTCGATACGCGCTCGCCCAGCGGCTCGCGCTGCTCGACCAGCGTGGGCTCGCGGTCAGAACAGGCGGGTGGTGGCGTCGTCGATGCCGCGCAGCTCGTCGTAGTCCAGCGTCACGCACCGGATCCCGCGGTCGGTGGCGAGGGTGCGGGCCTGCGGCTTGATCTGCTGGGCGGCGAACACCCCGCTGACCGGGGCCAGGTGCGGGTCGCGGTTGAGCAGCTCGAGGTAGCGGGTCAGCTGCTCCACCCCGTCGATGTCGCCGCGGCGCTTGATCTCGACCGCGACCGTCGCGCCCGTGGGGTCCTTGGCGACGATGTCGACCGGGCCGATGGGGGTCTGGTACTCCCGGCGCACCAGCGTGTAACCCTCGCCGAGGGTGTGGATGTGCTCGGCGAGCAGCGCCTGCAGCTGCGCCTCGACCCCGTCCTTGACCAGGCCCGGGTCGATGCCGAGGTCGTGGCTGCTGTCGTGCAGCACCTCGTGCAGCAGGATGCGCAGCCGGTCGTCGGACTTGGCGTGCTGGACCTGCCAGCACTGGCGTACGCCCTCGGCACGTTCGTCGTCGGTCGGCTCGACCTCGGCCATCGCGCACGGCGGCGCCATCCAGTTGAGCGGCTTGTAGGAGCCGCCGTCGCTGTGCACCAGCACCGACCCGTCGGCCTTGACCATGAGCAGCCGGGTCGCGAGGGGCAGGTGGGCGGTGAGACGGCCCATGTAGTCCACGGAGCAGCGGGCGATGACGACACGCACCCGGACAACCTACCGACCGCCCGCCTTGGAAGACTGGCCCCCATGAGTGATGAGCGCACGAGCGGCATCGACCGCGTCGGAGTGGTCGGGCTCGGCACCATGGGTGCCGGCATCGTCGAGGTGTTCGCCCGCGCCGGGCTGAGCGTCGTGGCAGTGGACGGTACGCCCGAGCTGGCCGAGCGCGGACGCGGCTTCCTGGAGAGGTCGACCGGCAAGCAGGTGCAGCGCGGCCGGCTGAGCGAGGCCGACCAGCAGGCGCTGCTCGAGCGGGTCACCTTCGCGCACGAGCTCACCGCGCTCGCCGACGTCGACCTGGTGGTCGAGGCCGTGCCGGAGCGGATGGAGATCAAGCACGACATCTTCGGCACGCTCGACGGCATCGTGCGCGACGACGCGATCCTGGCCTCCAACACCTCGAGCCTGTCGCTGACCGAGATCGCCGCCGCGACCGCGCGCCCCGAGCGGGTCGTCGGCATGCACTTCTTCAACCCCGCGCCGGTGCTCAAGCTCGTCGAGGTGATCACCACCATCCTCACCGACGAGGCCGTCGTCACGAGCGTGCGCGACCTGGCCGAGCGGCTCGGCAAGAAGCCGGTCGTCGTGCGCGACCGGGCGGGCTTCGTCGCCAACGCGCTGCTCATCGCCTACCTGGCGCGGGCGATCCGGACGTACGAGACCGGTCACGTCACCCGCGAGGACCTCGACGCCGCGGCGACCGCCGGCATCGGGCTGCCGATGGGGCCGCTCACCCTCAGCGACCTCATCGGGCTCGACGTGGTCAAGGAGGTCTGCGACGTGCTCTACGCCGCGACGCACGACCCGGCGTCGGCGCCGCCGGCTCTGCTGCAGCAGATGGTCGCGGCCGGTCGGCTCGGCCGCAAGACCGGTCGCGGGTTCTACGACTACGCCGACGGCGCCCCCGAGACCCCGGCCCCCGAGGGAGAGGTGGTCACCGCCGACACCCCGGAGGCGCTGGCCCAGGCGCTCGCCGCCGACGGGGTGCGGGTCGAGCTGCACACCGAGTCGCCCAAGGGCCGACTCGCCGAGATCGTCTGCGGCGCAACGGCTTCCGAGGCCGACGTCGCCAAGGCGCGGGCGAGCCTCGCCGCCGCCGGGCTGGTGCCGGTCGTGTCGCGCGACCGGGCCGGGCGGGTGCGTGACGCGCTGCTGCTGCCGCACGTCAACGAGGCCGTGAAGATGCTCGACTCCGGCTATGCCTCGGCCGAGGACATCGACACCGCCATGACCGCCGGCTGCGGCTACCCCGAGGGCCTGCTGCAGATGCTCGACCGCTGGGGCGCCCAGCGGGTGCTCGAGGGGCTGCGGGAGATGACGGCCGAGACCGGCGAGCCGGCGCTGCACCCCTCGCCGCTGCTGGTCGAGCACGCCGCCACCGGCCGCCCGTTCCGCGGCTGAGCGATGCCGCGGCGCAACCGCCCGAAGCGGACCGAGCCACGCGGCGATGTGGCCCGGGCCTTCGGCGGGGGCACCCGGCGCGAGGCGTACGCCGGTCGCACCTACGAGGTGCGCTCGGTGCGCGGCAACGACGCCGGGCGCAGCTATGTCTGCCCCGGCTGCCAGTCGCAGGTCAGCAGCGCGGTGCCGCACGAGGTCGTCTGGCCCGCCGACGGGCTGGGCGACGTGAGCGATCGCCGGCACTGGCACACACCGTGCTGGCGGGCGCGCGACCGCAGGCCGCCCCGGGGGTCGTGGCGCTGAGTGGGCTCGCCCCGAGCGCTCAGGCGTGCGCCTGGCGCGGCACCAGCACCTCTTCGTAGAGCAGCAGCAGCCCCGCGGCGATCGGGATCGCCAGCAGCGCGCCGAGCACCCCGAGCAGCGTGCCGCCGGCCAGCGCCGCCACGACCGTGACCGCGCCGGGCACCGACACGGTGCGCTGCATGACGCGCGGGACGATGACGTAGTTCTCGAACTGCTGGTAGATCAGGTAGTAGATGCCGACGACCAGCGCCGTCTGCGGCGAGACGAAGAACGCCACGATCGCCACGATCACGGCGCCGATCGTCGCGCCGACCATCGGGATCAGCCCGAGGAAGCCGACGACCACCGCGAGCACCGCCGCGTAGGGGACGCCGAGCAGCGTCATCATCACCCAGCTGCAGACGGCGTTGATGCTGGCGACGATGACCTGGCCGATGGCGTACGACCCCGTGCGCCGCATGATCTCCTCGGCCAGCGACACGAAGCGGGGGCGGCGGCTGGCCGGCACCATCGCGTAGACCGCGCGCTTGACGGTGGGGAAGGAGGCGAGGAAGTACAGCGTCAGGATCAGCACGGTGAACGCCTGGAACAGCCCGCTCGCGACCGCCTTGCCGGCGCCGAGCACGCCGCCGAAGACCTGGCTGACGAACGCGCCGTCGGTGGTCTTCTCGGTCACCTGCTCGTTGATCTTCTGCCCGATCTGGTAGTCGTGGTCGAGCTGCTGCACCCACTCCTGCTCGGTGAAGCTCTCGGCATAGCTCGGGGCGTTCTCGACCAGCTGCGTGGTCTCCTTGATCAGCGGCGGCACCACGACCCACGCGAGGATCGCGAAGACGCCGACGAGCCCGAGACAGACCAGGGTGACCGCGAGCGAGCGCCGGGCGCCGCGCCGCTCCAGCGCCTCGACGATCGGGTTGAGCGCGAGGGTCAGGAAGAACGCGACGAGCAGCACCGTGAGCGTGGTCTGCAGCTCGGTCAGCATCTTGACCAGGCCGTACGCCAGCGCCACCCCGATCGCGGCCGTGAACCCCAGGTAGAGGGGAGTGGCGGTTGAACGCCTTCCCCAGCTGCCCGTACGCCGTCGCCGCCCGACGCCCGGACGTCGCGTGGGCCGCTCGGCTGGCTCCGTGCCCGCCGGCCTCAGCGGCCTCGTCGTCGGTCGCCTGTCCCGCGCTGGCTCGTCCCGCAGCCGGCTGCCTCGCGTCGTCCCCCGCGGCGTCGTGCTCCGCGGGGTCGTGCTCCGTCGCGTCGCGCTCGACGGCGTCGCCGAGCTCGGTGCGCCCCTCGTCGGGGTGGTCCGCGCCGGTCCGGCGGGCGTCGTCGACGGCTGCGGTGCCGGGGACGTACATCTCGTCGGGGTCCGCCGGCCCCGTCGGCCCCCGCTCACCGGGTGGGTGTCGGGCCGCTGGATGCGGTTGCTCTCGCGCAGCGTCTGCAGCTGCTGCTCCTGGAACTGGCGCCAGCGGCGCATCGCGTCGCCGGGCCGGTACCCACGGCGCGCGGCGCCCTCGGCCTGGGCGTCGGTGCCGGACCCCGGCCCGGTCCCGGAGCCGTGCTCGCCCGCGGGGGTCGCCGCGTCGTCGATGGGCTGTCCGGGGCGCTCCACGGAGAGGCGGATGCGCGGCAGCTGGGGACGGGGCAGGCGCGGCACGACGGCGACTGTGCCACACCCGGGCAGGGACACACAGTGTCCTTGGGGGTGATGTCGTCAGGTGCGGCCCGGCCGCGCGCCGGGTGCTCGCGCGGTGCCTGCGGAGGGCAAGACTTACAGTGGTGCAGGTCACGCCCTCGCGTGCACCCACGTCACCACCGCCGTCGCTGGAGGCTCTTTCGTCATGGCGCAGAACGCTGATCGCACCCCCGTCCTGGTCGCCGGGGCCCGCACCCCGATGGGCCGGCTGCTGGGTTCGCTGAAGGACTTCTCCGGCGCCGACCTGGGTGGCGCGGCCATCCGGGGCGCGCTCGACAAGGCCGGGGTCACGCCCGAGCAGGTCGACTACGTGATCATGGGCCAGGTGCTCACCGCCGGCGCGGGCCAGATCCCCGCCCGGCAGGCCGCGGTCGCCGCGGGCATCCCGATGAGCGTCCCCGCGCTGACCATCAACAAGGTCTGCCTGTCCGGCGTCGACGCCGTCGCCCTGGCCGCGCAGCTGGTGCGGCTCGGCGAGTTCGACATCGTCGTCGCGGGCGGCCAGGAGTCGATGAGCCAGGCGCCGCACCTGCTGGAGAAGAGCCGCGAGGGGTTCAAGTACGGCGACGTCACCATGCGCGACCACATGGCCTACGACGGGCTCTGGGACGCCTTCACCGACCAGGCGATGGGCAACCTCACCGAGTCCGCGAACACCGGGGACCAGGGGTTCAGCCGCGAGGAGCAGGACGCCTTCGCCGCCCGCAGCCACCAGCTCGCCGCGCGCGCCTGGAAGGACGGGCTGTTCGACGACGAGGTCGTCTCGATCTCGATCCCGCAGCGCAAGGGCGACCCGATCGAGTTCAAGTCCGACGAGGGCATCCGCGCCGACACGACCACCGAGTCGCTGGCCAAGCTGCGCCCGGCGTTCAGCAAGGACGGCACGATCACCGCGGGCTCGGCGTCGCAGATCTCCGACGGTGCCGCCGCGGTCGTCGTGACGAGCAAGGCCAAGGCGGAAGAGCTGGGTCTGGACTGGCTGGCCGAGATCGGCGCCCACGGGGTCGTCGCGGGCCCCGACTCCACGCTGCAGTCGCAGCCCGCCAACGCGATCAAGGTCGCCTGCGTCAAGGAGGGCATCGAGCCCACCGACCTCGACCTGGTCGAGATCAACGAGGCGTTCGCGGCGGTCGGCCTGGCCTCCACCAAGGAGCTCGGGCTCGACCCCGACAAGGTCAACGTCAACGGCGGCGCGATCGCCATGGGCCACCCGATCGGGATGTCCGGCGCGCGCATCTACCTGCACCTCGCCCTCGAGCTCGCGCGCCGCGGCGGCGGGGTCGGCGCGGCGGCGCTGTGCGGTGGCGGGGGCCAGGGCGACGCCCTGGTCGTACGCGTGCCGAAGGCTTCGTCCTGACCGACCAGCAGGCGCGGCCCGCCCGGCGGCGACGCCGGGACACCGACGTCACCGGCCTGGTGGCGCAGGCCCGCGAGGGCTCGCCGCGCGCGGTCGCCCGGCTGATCACCCTCGTGGAGAACGCCGACCCGGCGCTGCGCGAGGTGATGGCGGCGCTCGCGCCGCACACGGGGCACGCGCGGATCATCGGGCTCACCGGCTCGCCCGGCGTCGGGAAGTCCACGTCGACGTCGATGCTGGTGCGGGCGTACCGCGACCAGGGGCTGCGCGTCGGGGTGCTCGCGGTCGACCCGACCTCGCCGTTCAGCGGCGGGGCGCTGCTCGGTGACCGCATCCGGCTGGCCGAGCACGCCACCGACCGGGGCGTCTACATGCGCTCGATGGCCAGTCGCGGCCACCTCGGCGGGCTGTCCTGGACCACGCCGCAGGCGCTGCGGGTGCTCGACGCCGCCGGGTGCGACGTGGTGCTGCTGGAGACCGTCGGTGTCGGCCAGTCCGAGGTCGAGGTCGCCGGGCTCGCCGACACCACCGTCGTACTGCTCGCGCCGGGCATGGGTGACGGGGTGCAGGCCGCCAAGGCCGGCATCCTCGAGATCGGTGACGTGTTCGTCGTCAACAAGGCCGACCGTGAGGGCGCCGACGTCACCGTGCGCGACATCCGCGGCATGATCAGCCTCGGCGACCGCACCGAGCCCGGCCTGTGGCGCCCGCCCGTCGTGAAGACCGTGGCCGAGCGCGGGGAGGGCGTCGAGGAGGTCCTCGAGGCGCTCGACAAGCACCGCGCGTGGATGGAGCAGACCGGCACGCTGCGCCAGCGGCGGCTCGACCGGGCCGCGCGCGAGGTCGAGGCCATCGCGGTGCGCACGCTGCGCGACCGGATGGGCGACGTGCGTGCGGGGCGCGGCCTGGACGAGCTGGCCGCCCAGGTCGTCGACGGCCGCACCGACCCGTACGCCGCCGCCGGCACCCTCGTCGCCGAGATCTGATTCCGCTGGCCTCGGTGGGGCGGGCAGGTGGGGTCGGTATCGACCCGAGGTGCCCGGTTTCGTCCGTTCGGGGCGGGCAGGTGGGGTCGGTATCGACCCGAGGTGGCCGGGGCCGCCGCGTAGCCTTGAGGCCATGCTCTTCGCCTTCTCCGTCGCCCCGTCCACGACCGACGACCCGGAGGGGTCGGTGAGCGCGGCCGTCGCCGACGCGATCGCCGTGGTGCGCGACTCCGGCGTGCCCTACCGGCTCGACTCGATGTTCACCACGCTCGAGGGCGAGTGGGACGAGTGCATGCCGGTGATCAAGGCCGCCTGCGACGCCGTCGCGAAGCACTCCCCGCGGGTGAGCCTGGTCGTCAAGGCCGACCTGCGGCCGGGGTTCACCGGGCAGCTGGACGCCAAGGTCGAGCGCGTCGAGCAGCGCCTGCGCGACGCCGGCGCATGAGCGAGGAGCTGGTCCTCTACACCGTCCGCCCACCGCGGCTCGCCGACGCCCCGCAGCTGGGTGAGCTGCACGTGCAGGTCTGGCGCCAGGCGTACGCCGGGATCATGTCCGAGGAGTACCTCGCCGGCCTGCGTCCGGCCGACCGGGCCGAGCGCTGGCGGGCGATCGCGGCGGAGGAGGCCGAGGGGGTCGCGGCCGCCGACGGCAAGGTGACGCGGGTCGCGCAGCACCCCGACGGCCGCCTCGTCGGCTTCGCCACGGTGGCACCGGCGCGCGACGACGAACCGCCAGTTCCGTTGGAGCTGTGGGCGATCAACGTGCTGGCCGAGTTCCACGGCACCGGAGCCGCGGGGCAGCTGCTGGCCGCGACCCTGGGCGACCGCTCGGCATACCTCTGGGTCGTCGAGGGCAACCAGCGCGCCATCGCCTTCTATCGCAAGCACGGCTTCGAGCTCGACGGGGAACGGGCCGTGCACGACGCCAGCGGGACGCCCGAGGTGCGCATGGTGCGCCGCCCCGCCTGAGGCGAATCGGTCCAGGACGACGGCGGCCGCTAGTTTGGCGCCGTGCCGAAACCGTTGCCGTTCGACCCGATCCGCCGCGCGGCGCAGCTGTGGGAGGAGCGGTTCGGCGAGGACAGCCCGGTGGCGGCGATGGCCTCGGCCACGTCGGTCATGCGGGTGCAGCAGATCCTCGTCGCCCGCCTCGACGCCGCCGTCGCGCCGTTCGACCTGACCTTCGCGCGCTACGAGGCGCTGGTGCTGCTGAGCTTCAGCCGCAACGGCGAGCTGCCGATGAGCAAGGTGGGGGAGCGGCTGATGATCCACCCCACGAGCGTGACCAACATCGTGCAGCGGCTGGCGGCGCAGGGTTATGTCGAGCGGGTGCGCAACCCGCGCGACGGGAGGGGATGCTCGCGCGGCTGACCCCGCAAGGACGTACGGCGATGGAGCGGGCCACCGAGGCCCTGCACGAGATCGAGTTCGGGCTGGGTGCGCTCGACGACGACCAGCACCGCGACCTGTTCCGGCTGCTGCACGCCGTGCGCACCGAGCAGGGTGACTTCGAGGAGGGCGAGGCATGAGCGAACGCCTGGACGTGCTGGTCTTCTACGTCCCGGTCGAGGACGCCGAGCGGGTGCTGGCGGCGGTCTTCGCGGCCGGCGGCGGCCGCATCGGTGCGTACGACTCGTGCGCCTACCGCCAGACCGGCACCGGGCAGTTCCGCCCGCTCGACGGCGCCAACCCCGCGATCGGGCGCGTCGGCGACGTCGAGCAGGTCGCCGAAGAACGGTGCGAGCTGGTGCTGCCGCGCCGGCTGCGCGCCGAGGTGGTGGCCGCGCTCGTGGCCGCGCACCCGTACGAGACGCCCGCCTTCCACGTGCTCGAGACGGCCGACATCGACAACTACTAGGACGTCCTAGTATTCTGGGGTCATGTCGACGCAGCCTGACCCCACCACCGGCCGCTCCCGCTGGGAGCAGCGCTTCGCCGCCGCGCAGAGCAAGGGGCAGGTGCGCGACGCCGACTTCACGACCCTGTCCGGCATGGAGGTCGAGCCGGCCTACGGCCCGACCAACGGCGAGGCCCCCGAGCGCATCGGCTGGCCGGGCGAGTTCCCTTACACCCGAGGGCTCTACCCCACCGGCTATCGCGGCCGCACGTGGACGATCCGGCAGTTCGCCGGGTTCGGCAACGCGGTGCAGACCAACCAGCGCTACAAGATGATCCTCGAGCGCGGGGGCGGCGGGCTGTCCGTCGCGTTCGACATGCCGACCCTCATGGGACGCGACTCCGACGACGCGCTGAGCCTCGGCGAGGTCGGCCACTGCGGCGTCGCCATCGACTCGGCGGCCGACATGGACCTGCTGTTCTCCGACATCCCGCTGCAGGACGTCACGACGTCGATGACGATCTCCGGCCCGGCCGTGCCGGCCTTCTGCATGTACCTCGTCGCGGCCGAGCGCCAGGGCGCCGACATCAGCAAGCTCAACGGCACCCTGCAGACCGACATCTTCAAGGAGTACATCGCGCAGAAGGAGTGGCTGTTCGCGCCCGAGCCGCACCTGCGGCTCATCGGTGACCTCATGGAGTTCACGACCGCGAACATCCCTGCGTACAAACCACTTTCGGTCTCCGGCTACCACATCCGCGAGGCCGGCTCGACCGCCGCGCAGGAGCTGGCGTTCACCCTCGCCGACGGCTTCGGCTACGTCGAGCTGGGCCTCTCGCGCGGGCTCGACGTCGACGCCTTCGCCCCGGGCCTGTCGTTCTTCTTCGACAGCCACCTCGACTTCTTCGAGGAGATCGCCAAGTTCCGCGCCGCCCGCCGCATCTGGGCGCGCTGGATGCGCGACGTCTACGGCGCCAAGAGCGAGAAGTCGATGTGGCTGCGCTTCCACACCCAGACCGCCGGCGTCTCGCTCACCGCGCAGCAGCCGATGAACAACGTCGTGCGCACCGCCGTCGAGGCGCTCGCCGCCGTGCTCGGCGGCACCAACTCCCTGCACACCAACGCGCTCGACGAGACGCTCGCGCTGCCGACCGACCAGTCGGCCGAGGTCGCCCTGCGCACCCAGCAGGTGCTCATGGAGGAGACCGGCGTCGTGAACGTCGCCGACCCGCTCGGCGGCAGCTGGTACGTCGAGGCGCTCACCGACAAGATCGAGGCCGAGGCCGAGAAGATCTTCGACAAGATCCTGCAGCTGGGCGGCAGCGACCTCAGCTCCGCCGACCACGCCGGCCTGGCCGCCAAGGTGCGCTCCTCGGTCGGCCAGGGCGGCGACGGCGACTGGCCGATCACCGCCGGGATCCTGCGCGGCATCGAGGACGGCTGGTTCATGTCCGAGATCGCCGAGGCCGCCTTCCAGTACCAGACGGCGCTGGAGAAGGGCGACAAGAAGGTCGTCGGCGTCAACGTGCACACCCACTCGCTGGCCAACGAGCTGGAGATCCTGCGGGTCAGCCACGAGGTCGAGCGCGATCAGGTGCGCGAGCTCGGCGCCCGGCGCAAGGCACGCTCCCAGGCCGACGTCGACGCGGCGCTGCGCACCATGACCGAGGTCGCGCGCGGCGAGGGCAACCTCATCCCGCCGATGCTCGAGGCGGTGCGCGCCGAGGCGACGCTGGGCGAGATCTGCGACGCGCTGCGCGACGTGTGGGGCGTCTACCGCGAGCCCGCACGGTTCTAGATTCCTTCTGGTTCAGCTCCTCCTCCGGGAGCCGCTTGCTGCGCTGCGCGTCTCCCGGCATCGTCGCCGAACCGCTGCGTCCAGGTGGACTGGGTACTCCTGCTCCGGGAGGCGCTTGCTGCGCTACGCGTCTCTCGGCATCGTCGCCGAACCGGGTTCCCGCCGGGGTGAACCATCGGTGAGAATGACGGCATGACTCAGCAGCCTCTGAACGCCGCGCTGCGCGGTGCGGTGGACCTGTCCGGACTGGCCAACAAGCGCCCCGACGCCGGCGGCGCCGCAGCCGGAGCCCCCGGGGCGGGCGGCGGAGGCGGCTCGACCGGCGGCATGGTCGTCGAGGTCGCCGACGCCCAGGCGTTCAGCTCGCTGGTCAGCGCCTCGGTGCGCTACCCCGTGATCATCGCGCTCTACTCCGCCTCGCAGCCCGGCACCCGCACGCCGGTCGACGAGCTGGCCACCGCCGTGCGTGCCCAGGGCGGCAAGATCCAGCTCGGCGCGGTCGACATCGACCGGGTCCCCGAGGTCGCGCAGGCCTTCGCCCAGCTCGGGCAGCAGGTCGCCCAGCAGGGGCAGCTGCCGCCCGGCACCCAGGTGACCACCGTCGCGTTCCTGCAGGGGCAGCCGATGCCGCTGCCGCCGCTGCCCGACGCCGAGGCCGCGACCCAGCTGGTCGACGAGCTGCTGAAGGTCGCCGTCGCCAACGGCATCGCCGGTCGGGTGCCCGACCCGGGCGCCGACGAGGGCGCGCAGGACGACGCCGAGGGGAGGGCGCCGAAGAGGCGCCGCTGTCGCCGGAGCTGCAGCAGGCGTACGACGCGATCGAGGCGGGCGACTACGCCGGCGCCGTGACGGCGTACGAGTCCGCGCTCGCGAAGAACCCCGCCGACGAGGAGGCGCGGCTCGGCCTCGGGCAGGTCAAGCTGCTGCAGCGCACCGAGGGGCTCGACGCCACGGCGGTGCGCGCCGACGCCGCGGCCGACCCGAGCAACCTCACGCTTGCCGCCCAGGTCGCCGACCTCGACGTGCTCGGCGGCCATGTCGAGGACGCCTTCTCGCGGCTCGTCGACCTGGTGCGCACCACCTCCGGGGACGAGCGCAACGCGGTGCGCGAGCATCTCGTGGGGCTGTTCGACATCGTCGGCGCGAGCGACCCGCGGGTGAAGAAGGCGCGCACCGCGCTGATGTCCGCGCTCTACTGAGCGCACCCCGCGCACGGTGGCTGCACGGCGAGAGCCGGCCTGGCTGAGCGCGCCCGCGACCGGCGGGCGCTCGGTCGACCTCGCGCTGGCCAGCGCGCTCGCGCACCCGTTGCCGGTGACGCTGTGGACGCCGGACGGGCTGGGCGACGCCGACGCCGCGCCGCTGGTCTGGTGCCACGACGGCCCGGAGTACGCCCAGCGCGCCGCCCTGCTCCAGTGGGCCGGCGCGCACGTCGAGGACGGTTCGCTGCCGCCGTTCCGGCTGGCGCTCGCGCAGCCGCAGCGGCGCAACCAGATCTACTCCGCCTCGCCGCGCTACCTGCGCTCGTTCGACCGCGCGGTCGCCGACCTGCGGGATCGGGTGCCGGTCGAGTCGCCCCTCGCGGTGATGGGCGCGAGCCTCGGCGGGCTCACCTCGTTGCTCGTCGCCCTGCACGACCCGGGCGTGGGTTGCGTTCTGTCCCAGTCGGGTTCGTTCTTCGAGGCCGGCGGCGAGGACCGCGCGTGGCGGTGGTTCGAGCGGGTGGTGGGCGCCGCCGACCGGGTGCGCGACGGGGCGTTCGCCGACCGCAGCGACGACCTGCTGATCGGGCTCACCTGCGGGCGCGACGAGGGCAACCTGGCCGCCAACCGGCGGATGCGCGACGCGTTGCGGCGCCAGGGGTTCGACGTCGCGTGGCAGACCGCGCGAGGCGGCCACGACTGGGACACCTGGCGCGACACCCTCGACCCGGTGTGGCCCGACCTGCTGCGCCGCGCCTGGTCCGGCTGAGCCGGACCGTCAGGCGCAGGCGGCGGAAGCGGCCTCGGGGCAGGTACGCCCACCGCCCGACCCGCGCTCGACCCGCCAGCTGGCGGTGGCGACGGTGAGCGACGTCAGGCCGAGGGCGATGGCGACCCAGATCGGTGCGCGCAGGCCGAGGCCGGCGTCGATCACCAGCCCGCCGAGCCACGGGCCGGCGGCGTTGCCGACGTTGAAGGCGGACACGTTGACCGAGGCGGCCAGGGTCGGAGCCTCGCCGGCGAAGGCGAAGACGCGGCCGTTCAGCGCGGCGGCGATCGAGAACGAGGTCGCGCCGAACAGGAACGTCGCGACCACCACGCCGACCGGGGACCCGGCGAGCGTGACGAGCGCCAGCAGCGCGAGCACCATCGCCCCGAGGCTGACGAACACGTTGAGCAGCAGGTTGCGGTCGGCGAACCGTCCACCGATCGTGACACCCACGAACGTGCCTACCCCGAAGAGCAGCAGCACCAAGGGAACTCGCGAGGCGGAGATGCCCGACACGTCGGTTAGCAGGGGCGCGAGGTAGGAGAAGCAGGCGAACACGGCCGCCTGGAAGGTCGCGGTGGTCGCCAGAGCGAGCCACACGCGGCGGTCACGGAAGGCGGCCACCTCGCGGCGGACCAGCACCCGCATCGGCGTCGACGCATCGGCGTGCTCCTGGGCGGGAACCATCACCCGCAGCACCACCGTCACCGCGAGCGTGGCAACAGCGACGGCGACGAACGCCGCCTGCCACCCCAGCTGCTCGCCGATCCACGTGCCGAGCGGGACGCCGAGCACGTTGGCCAGGGTGAGCCCTCCGACGATCGCTGCGAGTGCCCGGGCCGTCTGGCCCGGCCCGGCGAGGCGTACCGCGATGACCGCGCCCACGGCCCAGTAGGTCGCGCACGCGACGGCGGCGACGACACGGCCGACCAGGATGGCGGCGTACCCGTCGAACGCCAGCGGGAGCAGGTGCACCGCCGCGAAGACCAGCGCGGCTCCGAGCAGCGTCGCGCGGCGGGGGAGGCGCAGGGTGGCCAGGGTCATCAGCGGCGCGCCGAACGTCATGCCGAGCGCGAACGCCGTGATGAGCAGGCCCGCGCGCGCGATGGACACGTCGAGCCCCGCGGCCAGCTGCGGCAGCAGCCCGGCGAGCATGAACTCCGAGGTGCCGATGCAGAAGGTGCCGAGCGCGAGCACGTAGACGGCCAGCGGGAGGCGGGTGCGGGTGGGTGAGGTTTGGGTCGCGAGGGACACGACGGGACCTTTCTGGACGGATCGGTTCAGAAACATGCCGGGCGTCGATGCCGAGCAGTTCGGGCGGGGCGGGGGTCAGAGGAGCGAGAGGAGCGTGTGCAGTGCCTTCGTGTGGGCCGCCGGGTCGCTGCTGACGCGGGCGCTGATCTGCAGGCCGCTGAGCGTGGCATGGACCACGGCGGCGAGCTCGGCGGCAGGAGTGGTGGCGCTGATCGACCCGTCGTCCTGGCCGCGGGCGATCAGCGCGGCGACCACCGCGCGGAAGCTGTCGAAGCTCGCCCGCGAGAGCGCCGCGATCTCGGGGTCGCTGTCGCCGAGCTCGACGGCAGCGTTGATCGCCATGCAGCTGCGCCGCTCGGGGCTGTCGCACTGCGCATGGAGCACGTCGCCGAGCAGTGCGGCCAGCACCTCACGCCCGGTGCCCGCGCGGTCGAGGTAGTCGCCACGCTCCGCGGCGCGCAGCTCGTCGTAGCGCTCGAGCGCGCGGCGGTAGAGGTCGGACTTGCAGGTGAAGGTGTTGTAGAGGCTGCTGCGGGACAGGCCGGTGGAGGTGCACAGGTCCTGCGTGCTCGTGGCGGCGTAGGTCCCCGACCAGAACGTCTCGAGCGCATGGTCGAGCGCGCGCTGCTCGTCGAACTCCTTGTGCCGGGCCACGGGCTGAGCCTGGCACGTTCTGTACCGATGTGTCCAGAATCGGTCTCGTCAGGCGTCGGACGACCTCGCCCAGATGTTGATGCCCGCGTCGACCGCGTGCTTGTCGATCTTGGCCAGCTCGGCGTCGTCGAACGCGAGGTTGTCGAGCGCACCCACGCTGTTCTCCAGCTGCTCCACGCTCGAGGCGCCGACGAGCACCGACGTCACCCGCGGGTCGCGCAGCACCCACGCCAGCGCGAGCTGCGCCAGCGACTGGCCACGCGACCGCGCGATGCGGTTCAGCGCCCGGATGTGCTTCAGCGCCGTGTCGTCGATCATCTTCGGGTCGAGCGACTTCCTTGTGCCGCACGGGAATCGGCGGGAATCCCCTTGAGGTACTTGTCGGTGAGCATGCCCTGCGCCAACGGCGAGAACGCGATGCAGCCGACACCCTCCTCGCCGAGCACGTCGAGCAGGTCCTCCTCGACCCAGCGGTTGAGCATCGAGTACGACGGCTGGTTGATCAGCAGCGGAGTGCCCAGGTCGCGCAGGATCCGGACCGCCTCGCGGGTGCGCGGCCCGGAGTAGGAGGAGATGCCGACGTAGAGCGCCTTGCCCTGTCGCACCGCCGTGTCGAGCGCGCCGAGCGTCTCCTCCAGCGGCGTGGTGTCGTCGAAGCGGTGGCTGTAGAAGATGTCGACGTAGTCCACCCCCATCCGGGAGAGCGACTGGTCGAGCGAGGCGAGGACGTACTTGCGCGAGCCGCCGCCCTGGCCGTACGGCCCCGGCCACATGTCGTAGCCCGCCTTGGTCGACAGGATCAGCTCGTCGCGGTAGCGACGGAAGTCCTGGGCGAAGACCGTGCCGAAGTTGCGCTCGGCCGAGCCGTACGGCGGGCCGTAGTTGTTCGCCAGGTCGAAGTGGGTGATGCCGAGGTCGAACGCCCTACGGAGAGTAGCCCGCCCGCGCTCCAACGGGACGTCGTCGCCGAAGTTGTGCCACAGGCCGAGCGAGACCGCGGGCAGATCGAGACCGCTCCGCCCGCAGCGGCGGTAGAGCATCGAGTCGTAGCGCGAGCGGTCGGCCTGGTAGTCGTCGGCGTGCAGCGTCATGCCCACCATCCTGGTCCCGGTGTCAACGCTCCGCCGCCGGTGCCGCCCCGGGGTGCGCGCCCCGGGGTGCGCGCATGAAACCCGGTCAGGTGCAGATGACCCTGATGCATCGAGGTCAGACGGACGTAACCGGGTTTCATGCGGCGTGGGGGTGTGCGGGGGTGTGCCGGGGGTCAGGCGGAGGCGGGGACCTCACCGTCAGCCCGTACGTCCTCGTTGGCTCCCGCGACGGGCGCCGGCTCTCCCCGCAGCTGGGTGGCGACGAGCAGCGCGGCCGCCGCGACGACCGCTGCGTCGACGCCGATCGCCACGCGCAGCGCGCCCAGCGACTCCAGGGAGCCGACCGTCGTGGCGACCGCGCTCATGACCGGGACGCCCATGGCGACACCCACCTGCTGGGTCATCGTGGCGAGGCCGGTGGCCAGGCCCTGCTCGTGGTCGGGCAGCCCGGAGGTGGCCGCGACCATGAAGCCGACGATCACGCACACGTGGCCGATCGCGCCGAGGAAGGTGGCGCCGAGCACCAGCCAGATCCAGCCCACCGCGGGGCCGACGAGCAGCAGCAGCGCGGTGAAGACCGCCTGCACAGACAGCCCGCCGACGAGCGCACCGCGCACCCCGAAGGTGGCGATGACCCGCGGCCCGGTCACGCCGCCGAGGATCGCGCCCAGCCCGAGCCCGCCGAGCGTGAGCCCGGTCTGCAGCGGGGTCAGGTCCAGCACGTGCTGCAGGTAGAGCGTCAGCAGGAAGACCAGCGAGCTCTCCATCGAGAAGGTGACGAAGCCCGCGGCGTTGCCCCAGCCGATGGTGCGCCGGCGCAGGATCGCGGTCGGCACCAGCGGGTGCGGGTGGTGCGACTCGGCGCGCCAGAACGCGACGAGCAGCACGACCGAGGCCAGCATCGCCGCGACGGCCCACGGGTCGGTGAAGCCCTCCTCGCCGGCGCGGGTCACGCCGAACACCAGGGCGAGCAGGCCGGTGGTCACCAGCACCGCCCCCGGGACGTCGAGGGGCGACCGTTCGCGGTCGGCGCTGTCGGTGAGCAGCAGCGGCGCGAGCAGCACCACGACCGCGGCGACGGGCACGTTGACCAGGAACGCCCAGCGCCAGCTCAGCAGGTCGGTGAGCACGCCGCCGAGGATCGCGCCGGCGGTGAAGCCGGTCGACATCATCACGCTGTTGAGGCCGAGCGCGCGGGCACGCAGCGGACCCTCCGGGAACGAGGTCGTCAGCAGCGACAGGCCGGCGGGGGTCACGGCCGCGGTGGCGAGGCCCTGCGCCACCCGAGCCGTGAGCAGCATGGCCGGGTTGGTCGCGAGTCCGCCCACGAGAGAGGCGATCCCGAGCGAGGCCATGCCGATGAGGAAGATGCGCCGGCGGCCGACGTAGTCGCCGACCCGGCCGAGCAGCAGCGTGAACCCTGCCGCGCACAGCGCGAACGACGTGGCGATCCACTGCAGGTCGGCCTCGGCGAAGCCCAGGCCGGCGCCGACGGTGGGCAGCGCGACGTTGAGGATGGAGAAGTCGACGGCGAGCATGAACTGAGAGGCCAGCAGCAGCAACAGGATCAGCAGCTGCTTGCGGGTCATCGAGGTGGGGGCCTCGACGGGTGGTGCGGCGGTCACGGGGATCCCCTTCGGGGTCGACGGTCGTGGAACGACCACCAACCTCGGCCCGCGCGGCCGGGCCAGCCAGACCCCCGCGCTGCCTACCCACCGCGTGACTATCACTGACAGGGACAGGCAACCCCGGGCGTACGTCCGCACAATGGTGGGCATGACGACCGAGCTGGGCGAGTTCCTGCGGATCCGACGGGCCGCGATCAACCCCGAGGACGTCGGCGTGGTGTCCTACGGCGCGCGCCGGGTCCCCGGTCTGCGCCGCGAGGAGCTGGCGCAGCTGGCGGGGGTGAGCGCGACGTACTACACGCGGCTGGAGCAGTCGGCGTCGCACAACGCCTCCGACGGCGTCATCGACGCGCTGGCCCGGGCGCTGTCGCTGAACCCGCAGGAGCACGAGCACCTGCGCCGGCTGGCCCACCCCGAGCCCGGTCGGGTGCCGCGGCGGCCCAAGCCGACGCAGGCCCGCCCGGAGACCGTGGCGATGATCAGGTCGATGCACAACCCGGCGGTGATCCTCGACCACTGCAACGACGTGCTGGCGTGGAATCCGTTGGGGCACAAGCTGATCGGCTACCAGACCTGCTTCGAGCACCCGCGGCAGACGCGCAACCGGCCCAACCTGCTGAAGATGTTCTTCCTCGACCCGGACGGCCGCGACCTGTATGTCGACGCCGACCAGGTCGCCAAGGACATGGTCGCCTTCCTGCGCTTCTCCTCCGGCAACAACCCCGAGGACCCGGCGCTCACCGCGCTGGTCGGGGAGCTGTGCCGCAAGAGCGACGAGTTCGCCAGGCTGTGGTCCAAGCACCTGGTGCAGGACTGCGGGTTCGGCGTGAAGCGCTTCCAGCACCCGCTGGTCGGGCGCATCGACGTGGCGTTCGAGGTGCTCAGCCTCTCGGACAGCACCCACCGCATCGGGATCTATCACGCCGAGCCCGGCACGCCGGCCGCCGACGGGCTGGAGCTGCTCGCCCGCAGCTGAGCGAGCGCGTACGTCCTGCGCGGCTCGTTCGACAGGCGGACCCGTTCCCCGTGAACGCTGTGCGCGGCCTCACCCGTAGGACAGGATGTCCCCGTGGACGGCGAGCGGACCCAGCTCCAGGTCCCGGGCACCGACGTCGAGCTCGGGGTGATCCGGCACGGCCACTGGGGCCGGCCGGTGCTGGTCTTTCCCAGCGAGGCCGGGCGGGCCGAGGACTTCGCCGGCAACGGCATGGTCGAGGCGGTGCGCGACCTCGTCGACGGCGGGCGGGTCAGCTTCTTCTGCGTCGACTCCGCCGACCGCTGGTCCTGGTCCGACAACGCCGCCACCACCGAGGAGCGCGCGCACCGGCACCAGGCGTACACCCGGTGGCTGGAGCACGCCGTGGTGCCGTGGATCCGCGGCCAGGTGGGCGACCAGGCGCCGCCGCTGATGACCCTCGGGGTCTCGCTCGGCGCCTACCACGCGGTGCACTTCACGCTCACCCACGCGCACGTCGTCCCGCTCGCGATCGGGATGTCCGGCAGCTACGACGTGACCAGCTGGCACGGGCACGGCGAGCACGGCGACGCGACCTACTTCGCCAACCCGATGAGCTATGTCGCCGGCATGCACGGCGAGCACCTCGAGTGGCTGCGCCGGCACGCGTCGGTCCTGCTGACCGTCGGGCAGGGGCCGTTCGAGGTGCAGCCCACCCGCGCGCTGCCGTCGACGCAGGAGCTCGCGGAGCTGCTGCAGCGCAAGGGCATTCCCTGCGAGCTCGACCTGTGGGGCCACGACGTCGCGCACGACTGGCCGTGGTGGCGCAAGCAGCTGGCCCATCACCTGCCGCGGTTCTGCTGACCGCCGAAGCTGCCCGAGAGTCCGCCGAACCGAGCGAAGGAGCACGATGACCGAGCATCTGATCGGACTGCTGCTGGGGGCCGAGGAAGACTGGCCCCAGGCGCTGGAGGAGCTCGTGCGCCGAGTCGGCCCGATCGCCGGGCCCGACGGCGACAAGCACGAGCTGCGCACCGAACGGCTCACGATCGAGCCGTTCAACCTGCGCTCCACGCCACGGCAGCAGCTGGTCATCGATCGGTTGGCGCACTGGTACTACCACCCGCGCGAGTGGCTCAAGAAGGCCGCGCTGATGGACGACGTCTACCTGCTCAACAGCCCGTTCACGTTCCAGTCGATGGAGAAGCACTCGGCCTACTGCGCCCTCATGCGGCTCGGGATGCACGTGCCCGAGACGGTGCTGGTGCCCTACAAGAACCCCCTCGACAACGTGCGCTGGGCCTACACCTCCTCGAAGTACAACCGCTCGTTCGACCTCGACGCGGTCGCGGCCGAGCTGGGCTACCCCATGTTCATGAAGCCGTTCGACGGCGGCGCCTGGCGCGGCGTCTCGATGATCCGCGACGAGCGCGACCTGCACCAGTCGTACGACGACTCCGGCGAGATGCTCATGCACCTGCAGAAGGCCGTCGACGGGTTCGAGGTGTTCGCCCGGGCGCTCACCATCGGCCCCGAGACGATGGTCATGAAGTTCCGCCCCGACGAGCCGATGCACGAGCGCTACGCGGTGTCGTACGACTTCCTCTCGCCCGAGGTCGGGCAGGAGACGGTGACGATCGCCCAGACGGTCAACGCCTTCTTCCGGTGGGAGTTCAACTCCTGCGAGATGCTGGTCAAGGACGGCGTCGTCTACCCGATCGACTACGCCAACGCCTGCCCCGACGTCGCGCTCACCTCGCTGCACTACTACTTCCCCTGGGCCATCAAGAGCCTGCTGAAGTGGTCGGCCTACTGCGTGGTGTTCGACCGCACCGCCAAGACCCAGATCGACACCGGGCCGTGGTTCGAGGTCGCCGACGACGACGCGCTCGACTACGGCGCCAAGCTCCAGGCCTACCAGGAGCTGGCCGACGACCACTTCGAGACCGAGCGGTACCGGGAGTTCGTCGACGACGCCCTCGGGCACGTCGACGAGATGGTGCTCGACTGGGTCGTGTCCGACGACTTCGACCGGCTGCTGGTCGAGACGGTGCGCTCGACCTACCCCGCCCACGAGCACGAGAAGTTCCTCGGGCACTTCCGCGGCCTCACCGGGCTGTGGGCCAAGGACGAAGCCGGCCGGCTGGGCTGATCGACGTGCAGATCGGCATTCCGCGGGAGACCGCGACGGGTGAGACGCGCGTGGCCGCCACCCCCAAGACCGTCGGGCAGATCCGCGACCTCGGCTACGACGTGGTCGTCGAGTCGGGTGCGGGGGAGCGGTCCTCCTACCCCGACCAGGCGTACGCCGACGCGGGCGCGACGATCAGCGACGCCGCCGCCGTGTGGGCGAGCGACGTCGTGCTCAAGGTGCGCGCGCCGTCCGAGCCCGAGGTGGCCGCGCTGCGACGCGGGGCGACGCTGATCTCGCTGCTCAGCCCGGCGCTGTCGCCGGAGCTGGTGCAGCGGCTCGCCGACCAGGGCGTCACCGCGCTCGCGATGGACGCGGTGCCGCGCATCTCGCGCGCGCAGTCGCTCGACGTGCTCTCGTCGATGGCCGGGCTCGGCGGCTACCGCGCGGTCATCGAGGCGGCGCACGAGTTCGGCTCGCTGTTCACCGGGCAGGTGACCGCCGCCGGGAAGGTGCCCCCGGCCCGGGTCTTCGTGATCGGTGCGGGCGTCGCCGGGCTGGCCGCGATCGGCACCGCCTCCAGCCTGGGCGCGGTGGTGCGCGCGTTCGACGTGCGGCCCGAGGTGGCCGAGCAGGTCGAGTCGATGGGGGCCGAGTTCGTGCGCCTCGACGTCGACGCCTCCAGCGACTCCGGCTATGCCACCGAGCTCACCGGCGACGCCGAGCGGATGACGATGGAGCTGTATGCCGCCGAGTGTGCCGCCGCCGACATCGTCATCACCACGGCGCTCATCCCCGGGCGGCCCGCGCCGCGGCTGATCACCGCCGAGACGGTGGCGGCGATGCGGCCAGGCTCGGTGATCGTCGACATGGCCGCGGCCAACGGCGGCAACTGCGAGCTGTCCGAGCCCGACCGGATCGTGTTGAGCGACAACGGAGTTCGCGTCGTCGGCTACACCGATCTGCCGGGGCGGCTGCCCACGCAGGCGTCGCAGCTGTTCGGCACCAACATCGTCAACCTGCTGAAGCTGCTCACGCCCGAGAAGGACGGTGAGC
Organism: Barrientosiimonas endolithica; assembly: GCF_030296655.1. Classification (NCBI taxonomy): domain Bacteria; kingdom Bacillati; phylum Actinomycetota; class Actinomycetes; order Micrococcales; family Dermacoccaceae; genus Barrientosiimonas; species Barrientosiimonas endolithica. The sequence continues at coordinate 883,350 of NZ_AP027735.1, forward strand.
TGCGGCTCGACCTGGACGACGTCGTACAGCGGGGGCTGACGGTCACCCGCGACGGCGAGGTGCTCTGGCCGCCCCCGCCGGTGCAGGTGTCGGCCGCCCCGGCGCCGGCGAAGGCCGCGGAGCCGGTCGAGACCGAGCCGCCCCCGCCGCCCGACCCGCGGCGGCGATACGTCGCGATGGCGCTCGGCGCGGCGCTGTTCGCGCTCGCCGCGGCGTTCGCGCCGGCATCGTTCCTCGGGAGCTTCACGGTGTTCGCGCTCGCGGTGATCGTCGGGCTGTACGTCATCTCCAACGTCGCGCACGCGCTGCACACGCCGCTCATGGCCGAGACCAACGCGATCAGCGGCATCATCCTGGTCGGCGCGCTGCTGCAGGTGGGCAGCGACGACCTGCTGGTGCGCACGCTCGCGTTCGCCGCGGTGGTGGTCGCGAGCATCAACATCTTCGGCGGCTTCGCGGTGATGGGCCGCATGCTGCGCATGTTCACCCGGGACGACACCCGATGAGCGGCAACCTGGTGCAGGCGGCGTACGTCATCGCGGCCGTGCTGTTCGTGATGTCCCTCGCCGGGCTGTCCAAGCACGAGACGGCCAGGCGCGGGAACGCGTACGGCGTGATCGGGATGGTCGTCGCGCTCGGCGCGACGATCTGGCTGGCGGCCGACCGGGCGAGCAACCCGGGGCTGACGGTGCTGCTGATCGCGGTGGCGATGTCGATCGGCGCGGCGATCGGTCTGTGGCGCGCGCGGGTCGTGCAGATGACCGAGATGCCGCAGCTGATCGCGATGCTGCACAGCTTCGTCGGCCTCGCGGCGGTGCTCGTGGGCTACAACTCCTACCGCGAGTCGCACGGGCTGACCGGCGCCGAGGCCAACGTGCACCTGGTCGAGGTGTTCCTCGGGGTGTTCATCGGTGCGGTCACGCTGTCCGGCTCGGTCGTGGCCTTCCTGAAGCTGTCGGCCAAGATGTCGTCGAAGCCGCTGATGCTGCCGCGCCGGCACCTGCTCAACCTGCTCGCGCTGATCGTCTGCGCCGGGCTGCTGGTGTGGTTCGTCGCGGCGCCGTCGTTCGTCCCGCTGATCGCCATGACCGTGATCGCGCTCGCCTTCGGTTGGCACCTGGTCGCCTCGATCGGTGGCGGCGACATGCCCGTCGTGGTGTCGATGCTCAACAGCTACTCAGGGTGGGCCGCGGCGGCCGCCGGCTTCATGCTCGGCAACGACCTGCTGATCGTCACCGGAGCGCTCGTGGGCGCCTCGGGTGCGATCCTCAGCTACCTGATGTGCAAGGGCATGAACCGCTCGTTCGTGTCGGTGATCGCCGGCGGGTTCGGTTCGGACGGAACGGTTTCCGGCGAGGAGCGCGACTACGGCGAGCACCGCGAGACCTCCGTCGACGAGGTGGCCGAGCTGCTGCGAGAGGCGAGGTCGGTCGTCATCGCGCCCGGCTACGGCATGGCGGTGGCCCAGGCGCAGTACCCCGTCGCCGACCTGACCTCGCGCCTGCGCAAGGCCGGCGTCGACGTGCGCTTCGGCATCCACCCGGTCGCCGGCCGGCTGCCCGGCCACATGAACGTGCTGCTGGCCGAGGCGAAGGTGCCCTACGACGTCGTGCTCGAGATGGACGAGATCAACGACGACCTCCCCGAGACCGACGTGGTGCTGGTGATCGGCGCCAACGACACGGTCAACCCCTCGGCCGCCGAGGAGCCCGGGTCGCCGATCGCGGGGATGCCGGTGCTGCACGTGTGGGAGGCCAAGGACGTCGTCGTGTTCAAGCGTTCGATGGCCACCGGCTACGCGGGGGTGCAGAACCCGCTGTTCTTCCGCGACAACACCCGGATGCTGTTCGGCGACGCCAAGGAGCGGGTGGAGCAGATCGCCGCGGCGCTCTGAGCGGTCGACGCCCCTTCGTCAGGGGGTGCTGCTGACCACCCAGGCGATGCCCGCGGCGAAGCACAGGAGCATCGCGAGCCCGGCGTACGCCATCGGCCGGCGCGGGTTCGCCCGTCCCTTGCCTCGACGGAGCCAGGCGAGCGCGATGCCGACCACGGCGAGCGGGATCTGCGGGGCGGCCGCGAGCACGCTGCCGCGTGCGACGCCCGTCTCGCACGCGACCTGCGCGCAGTCCACGGCCAGGACCCGCGAGCTCATGCCCACCCACGACAGCACCAGCGCCAGCAGGGCCAGGATGATCGCGGCGCCCTCGATGTTCTGCTGCGGCCCGGGCTGCTGCGACTCGCTCTGCTGCGGGCCGGATTGATCGGGAGTCGCCACGGCCTCAGCCCTCCGGGGTCTCGACGACGGCCTCGTGCTGGCGCTTGATGATCTCCAGCACCGTCTCCGGCACGTCACGCTCGGCCGGGTCGAGCCGCAGGCCGACCGCGTCCGAGCCGTCGGTCGCACCTGCGTCGCCCGTCGGTCCGAGCAGCACCAGGTGCAGCGTCTCGGGGGCGGCGATCTCGAGGTAGTCCTCGAAGAACAGGCTCGGGATCTCCTCGGCGATCACCGCGTCGAACCCGGCGGCGCGGTAGGTGTCGGCCAGCACCAGACCGCCGGCGTAGCGGAAGAGCAGCTGCTCCACCGCCTCGCTGCTCGGCTCGTCGCCCACCTCGGCGCGACCGCTGACCACGACGTCGCCGACGACCTCGCCGTCGATGAACACCGCCTTGGTCAGCGTCTCGGCCAGGGCACGCCCGACCGTGGTGCGCGCCGGCTCGGCGCTGCTGATGACGAACAACCGCCCCGTCTCGGTCTGGTCCTCCACGGGCGCCACTCTGGCACAGGCGCGCTCAACCCAGCGCCGCGCCCACGACCTCGCGCGCCTCGGCCTGCACCTGCTCGAGGTGCTCGGGGCCGCGGAAGGACTCGGCGTAGATCTTGTAGACGTCCTCGGTGCCCGACGGGCGCGCGGCGAACCAGGCGTTCTCCGTGGTGACCTTCAGCCCGCCGATCGCGGCGCCGTTGCCTGGCGCCTCGGTGAGCTTCGCGGTGATCGCCTCGCCGGCGAGGGAGTCGGCCTCGACGTCGTCGGGCGACAGCGCCTTGAGCTTGGCCTTCTGCGCACGGTCGGCCGGTGCGTCGACCCGGGCGTAGGCCGGATCGCCATGCGCCGCAACGAGATCGGCGTAGTGCTCGCTGGGGCTCTTGCCGGTGGCGGCGAGGATCTCCGAGGCGAGCAGCGCCAGGATGATGCCGTCCTTGTCGGTGGTCCACACGGTGCCGTCGGTGCGCAGGAACGACGCACCCGCCGACTCCTCGCCGCCGAACCCGACCGAGCCGTCGAGGAGTCCGGGCACGAACCACTTGAACCCGACGGGCACCTCCCACAGCTCCTTGCCGAGGTCGGCGGCCACCCGGTCGATCATCGAGGAGGAGACGAGCGTCTTGCCGACGCGGTCGGAGCGCCAGCCGGGCCGCGCGCCGCCGTAGAGGTACTGGATCGCCACGGCGAGGAAGTGGTTGGGGTTCATCAGGCCGCCGTCGGGCGTGACGATGCCGTGCCGATCGGAGTCGGCGTCGTTGCCGGTGGCGATCTGGAACTCGTCCTTGCGCGAGATCAGCGACGCCATGGCGTACGGCGAGGAGCAGTCCATCCGGATCTTCTCGTCCCAGTCCAGCGTCATGAACCGCCACGTCGGGTCGACCAGCGGGTTCACCACGGTCAGGTCGATCCCGTGCCGCTCGGCGATCTCGCCCCAGAAGGCGACGCTCGCACCGCCCAGCGGGTCGGCCCCGATGCGGATGCCGGCCTCCTTAACCTTGGCCAGGTCGACGACGTTCGGCAGGTCGTCGACGTAGGTCCCGAGGAAGTCGTACGTCTGCGCGGCCGCGCGCGCCCGCGCCAGCGAGACCCGGCGCACCTGCTCGTCCTTGCCGCGCAGGTAGGCGTTGGCGCGGTCGGCGATGACCGTCGTGGCGTCGGTGTCGGCCGGGCCGCCGTGCGGCGGGTTGTATTTGAAACCGCCGTCGGCCGGCGGGTTGTGCGACGGCGTGACGACGATGCCGTCCGCGAGCCCGATTCCCTTGCGGCTCAGGTCTTTTCCGCGGTTGGCGCGCAGGATCGCGTGCGACACCGCGGGCGTCGGAGTGAACCCGTCGCGGTCGTCGACCAGCACCGTCACGTCGTTGGCCGCGAGCACCTGCAGCGCCGACGACCACGCCGGCTCGGACAGCCCGTGCGTGTCGCGGCCGAGGAACAGCGGCCCGTCGATGCCCTGCTCGCGGCGGTAGTCGCAGATCGCCTGCGTGGTCGCGAGGATGTGCCCCTCGTTGAACGCCCCGGCGAACGAGGAGCCGCGGTGCCCGGAGGTGCCGAACGTGACCTGCTGGTCGACGTCGTCGGGATCGGGCTCGGTCATGTAGTACGCCGTGACCAGCGCGGCCACGTCGACCAGGTCGCGCGGCTCGGCCGGCTGTCCTGCACGGGAGTCACTCATCGTCGCCATCCTTCGTTCGAACCATCATCGGGGTCTCGATACGGCCTCCGCAGGCTCCGGCCTACTCGACCGGCTTGGGTGCCTCGACCGGCTTGGTGGCCTCGACCGGCTTGGTGGCCTCGGCCGGCTTGGTCGTCTCGACCGGCTTGGTCGTCTCGGCCGGCTTGGTCTCCTCGGGGACGAACCACACGGTCGACAGCGGACCGAGCGTGACGCGGGCGGAGGCGGGCTGGCCCTGGTGCGGCTCGGCGACGGCCTCGACCGCGCCGAGGTTGCCGGCGCCGCTGCCGCCGTACGCCTCGGCGTCGGTGTTGAGCACCTCCAGCCAGCGGCCCTGGTGCGGCATCCCGATGCGCAGGTCCTGACGCTGCGACCCGCTGAAGTTGCAGACCGCCACCACGCTCGGCCGGTCGGCGCCCTCGCCCTCGCCGTAGCGCACGAAGGCGTACGTGTTCCCGGCCGCGTCGTCGGCGTCGAGCCACTGGAAGCCGTCGGGGACGTGGTCGTACTCCCACAGCGCCCGGTGCTCGCGGTAGATCCGGTTGAGGTCCTTGGTCAGCGCGTGCACGCCCCAGTGCGCCGGCTGGTCGAGCAGCCACCAGTCGAGGCTGCGCCCGTCGGCCCACTCGGCCTCCTGCGCGAACTCGGTGCCCATGAACAGCAGCTGCTTGCCGGGGTGGGACCACATGAAGCCGAGGTAGGCGCGCAGGTTGGCCAGCTGCTCCCACCGGTTGCCGGGCATCTTGCGCAGCAGCGAGCCCTTGCCGTGCACGACCTCGTCGTGGCTGATCGGCAGCACGAACTTCTCGCTGAAGGCGTACGTCAGCCCGAACGTCATCTTGTGGTGGTGGTACTTGCGGTAGACCGGCTCCTTGGCGAGGTACTCCAGGGAGTCGTGCATCCAACCCATGTTCCACTTCAGGCCGAAGCCCAGGCCGCCGTCGCTCGTCGGTGCGGTGACCCCCGGCCACGAGGTGGACTCCTCGGCGATCGTGACCACGCCGGGCACCCGCTTGTAGACCGTCGCGTTGGTCTCCTGCAGCAGCTGGACGGCCTCGAGGTTCTCCTTGCCGCCGAACTGGTTCGGCACCCACTGGCCGTGCCCGCGGGCGTAGTCGAGGTAGAGCATCGAGGCGACGCCGTCGATGCGCAGCCCGTCGACGTGGAACTCCTCGAGCCAGTAGACGGCGTTGGCGACCAGGAAGTTGCGCACCTGCGGCCGGCCGAAGTCGAAGATGAACGAGCCCCACTCGGGGTGCCAGCCGCGCCGCGGGTCGGGGTGCTCGTACAGCGGGGTGCCGTCGAAGCGGGCCAGCGCCCACTCGTCGGTGGCGAAGTGGCCGGGCACCCAGTCCAGGATCACGCCGATGCCGTTCTGGTGCAGCGTGTCGACGAGCTGCTTGAAGTCGTCGGGGCTGCCGAACCGGGCGTTCGGGGCGTAGTAGCTGGTGACGTGGTAGCCCCAGCTCGGCGGGTAGGGGTGGTCCATGACCGGCATCAGCTCGACGTGGGTGAAACCCAGGTCCTTGACGTAGTTGACCAGGTGCTCGGCCAGGTCGAGGTAGCCGTGGTCCTGGCGCCAGCTGCCGAGGTGGACCTCGTAGGTGCTCATCGGCCCGTGGTGCGGGTTGTGCTCGACCCGTCGCCGCATCCACTCCTCGTCGTCCCACTCGTGGGTCGAGTCGGTGACGACCGACGCCGTCTGCGGAGCCACCTGCGCGCGCCGCGCCATCGGGTCGGCCTTCGCGCGCCACTCGCCGTCGGCGCTGAGGATGTTGAACTTGTACGCACTCCCCGGCTCGACGCCGGGCACGAACAGCTCCCAGACGCCCGAGCTGCCGAGCACCCGCATCGAGTGCCCGCCGCCGTCCCAGCGGTTGAAGTCGCCGACGACCTGCACCGCGCGGGCGTGCGGCGCCCACACCGCGAACGAGGTGCCGCGCACCTCGCCCAGCTCGCTGGGATAGGTGCGCACGCGGGCGCCCAGCACCTGCCACAGCTGCTCGTGCCGGCCCTCACCGATCAGGTGGATGTCGATCTCGCCGAGCGTCGGGAGGAAGCGGTAGGGGTCGTCGGCGACGTGCTCGACGCCGTCGTCGTACGTCGTCACGACCCGGTAGTCGGGCACCCCGTCGCCGGGCACCAGGCCCGACCAGATGCCCTCGTAGTCGTGCTGCAGGTCGACCGTCTCGCCGTCGGCCAGGCGCAGCTGCACGCGGTCGGCGAGCGGGCGCAGCACGCGCACGGTCGCTCCGTTCTTGCTCGGGTGCGCCCCGAGGAGGAGTGCGGCCCGCGGTGCAGCCCGCGCAGCAGCAGGTCGGCCTCGGCGTGGTCGAGGGGGCCGGACCCGAGCCGTCGGCGCGCTCGTCGCCGGTGGTGGGCGCGGGCGCGGCTGCGGGGGCGGCGGCCCGGCCGGGCAGCGGAGCCGCGAGGCGACCCTGGCCCCCGCCGCGTGCGAGGTAGACCGACGACGCGGTGGAACCGGTCCGCGCACCTGTGGTGGTCGGCGAATCTCCTTGCGGTCGTTCGGTGTTCATGTCATCTCCAGTCGACTGTGCGGTGGCCAGACGGTCCACCGCAGCACGCGGGATCCCGACCCAGTCGGGCCGGTGGCGGGTCTCGTAGACGAGCTCGTAGAGCGCCTTGTCGAGCTCGTACGCCCGCAGCAGCGGGTCCTGCTCGCTCAGTCCGCCGTCGGCGGCGTAGCCCTCGAGGAAGGCGGTGCGCGCGTCGCGCGCCCAGGCCGTGCGGTCCAGGCCGTCGGTCTGCTGGACCGACCCGGCGGCGTAGTCGAACGAGCGCAGCATGCCGGCCACGTCGCGCACGGCGGCGTCGGGCTCGGCCCGCTCGGCCAGCGGCCGCAGCGGCTCGCCCTCGAAGTCCAGCAGTACCCAGCCGAGGCCGGGGGCGTCGAGCACCTGCCCGAGGTGGTAGTCGCCGTGCACCCGCTGCAGCGGCGGCCAGTCGGCCGACTCCAGCCGCTGGAAGACCCGCTCGACGGCGTCGCGGTGCTCGGCCACTGACGGGTCGGCCGCGATCGCCTCCTCGAGCCGGGCGCGCATCCCGGCGATGGTGCCGGCGACGCGCTCGGCGTCGGCGTCGGCGGTCGGCTGCCCCGCGGCGAGCTGGGCGTGCACGTCGGCCGTCGCCTCGCCGAGCGCGCGCGCCTCACGGGTGAAGTCGCGGTTGTCGGTGGCCGCGCGCAGCGCCTCGCGCCAGGCGTCCTGCACCCCGGGGAGGAACTGCTGGGCCATCGCGAGGTCGCCGGTGTGGCGGGTCCCGGTGGCCTGGTCGGTCCAGCCGCCCTGCAGCCACCCGAGCATCCGCGGCACCCGCGTGCTGCCCGCGGCGGTGAGGCTGCCCTGCAGCTCCACGTCGGGGTTGCGCCCGTCGTGCAGCACCCGGAACACCTTGGTGATGACCTGCAGCTCCTGGCCGTCGAGGGTCACGTTGGCGATGAGCGAGGTGTTGGACTGCTCACCGGTCAGCACCCGCGCGCTGGTCACCGCCAGGTCGTGCTGGGTGCCGTCGCCGTGCCGCGGACGGGTGCCGAGCAGGCCGCTGCCCTTGCACGTCGCGGTGCTGGGGCGGGACTCGCCGGAGTCGGCGACGACCTGGCCCGCCTCGCTGCCGCCCTGCACGATCGCGCGCAGCAGCTCGGTGGCGTACACCGGGTCGTAGGCCGCGTCGTAGACGTAGCGGGTGCCGAGCACCGAGTGCTGCATCTCGCCGAGGAACGCGCGCTCGGGCGCGCTCTCCAGCGGCGCGCCGCGATAGCTGAGCGGCACCTGGTAGAGCACCGGCGAGGCCCCGGACTCGTCGAGCAGCAGCAGGGTCTCCAGGCCCACCTCGCCGTCGGGGTCGTCGAACCGGTACGCCGCCAGCTGGCGCAGCGCGGGCGTGCCGGTGCCGGCGTACCACCGACGGTCGGCGATCCAGCGGGAGACGATCGTCACCTTGTCGGGCTCGAGGGTGGCCCGGTGGATGGTCGCCATGTCAGTCCTTGTCCTGGGTCGTGAGGGAGAACCAGAAGAAGTCGCGCGACCCCAGGGTCAGCTGCAGCGTCCCGTCGTCGGCGACGTCGGGGAAGCCGACCCCGCCGAACAGGTCGCCGACCTCGGCCCCGGCCAGCTCCTCGGGCAGCTGGATGCGGGTCGCCTGCGGGCGGGAGGACAGGTTGTTGACGCACAGCACCCGGCGGTGCCGGGCGTTCTCGGACTGGGCGTCCGCCTTGCTCATCGTGCGCGTGTAGGCGAGCACCGCCTCGTTGTCCGCGGGGGCGACCACGAAGTCGCCGAGCCCGAAGACCGGGTGCTGCGCGCGTACGGAGAGCATGCCCCGGACCCAGTGCAGCAACGAGGAGCTCGACGCCATCTGCGCCTCGACGTTCACGTTGTTGTAGTGGTAGACGAGGCTGGACACGATCGGCAGGTAGAGCTTGCCCGGGTCGGACGCGGAGAACCCGGCGTTGCGGTCGGGCGACCACTGCATCGGGGTGCGCACCGCGTCGCGGTCGTCGAGCCAGATGTTGTCGCCCATGCCGATCTCGTCGCCGTAGTACAGGCACGGCGAGCCGGGCAGCGACAGCAGCATCGCGTGCGCCAGCTCGATCTCCGGCCGCGAGTTGTCCAGCAGCGGAGCCAGCCGCCGACGGATGCCGACGTTGGCGCGCATCCGGGCGTCGGGGGCGTACCAGCCGTACATCGCGGCGCGCTCCTCGGGCGTGACCATCTCGAGCGTGAGCTCGTCGTGGTTGCGCAGGAACGTGCCCCACTGCGTGCCGCCCGGGATCGCGGGGGTCTCGGCGAGCACGTCGATGATCGGGGCGGCCTTCTCCTCGCGCAGCGAGTAGAACAGCCGCGGCATCACCGGGAAGTGGAAGCACATGTGGCACTCCGGCTCCTCCTCGGTGCCGAAGTAGTCGACCACCTCGTGCGGCAGCTGGTTGGCCTCGGCGAGCAGGATCCGCCCGGGGTACTCCTCGTCGACCTTGGCGCGCAGCCGGGCGAGGAACTCGTGCGTGCGCGGGTGGTTCTCGCCGTTGTGCCCGTCCTCCTCGAACAGGTAGGGCACGGCGTCGAGCCGGAACCCGTCGATGCCCATGTCCAGCCAGAACCGCATGACGTCGAACATCGCCTCGGCCACGGCCGGGTTCTCGAAGTTGAGGTCGGGCTGGTGGGAGAAGAAGCGGTGCCAGAAGAACTGCCGGCGCACCGGGTCGAAGGTCCAGTTCGACACCTCGGTGTCGACGAAGATGATCCGCGCGTCGGGGTAGCGCTCGTCGGTGTCGGACCAGACGTAGAAGTCGCCGTAGGGGCCCTCGGGGTCCGAGCGCGACGCCTGGAACCACGGGTGCTGGTCGCTGGTGTGGTTCATCACCAGGTCGGTGATGATCCGGATGCCGCGCGCGTGCGCCTGGGTGACCAGCTCGGTGAACTCCGGCAGCGTCCCGAACTCGGGGAGCACCGCGGTGTAGTCGCTGATGTCGTACCCGCCGTCGCGCAGGGGAGAGGCGTAGAACGGGGGCAGCCACAGGCAGTCGACGCCGAGCCACTGCAGGTAGTCGAGACGTTGCAGCAGGCCGGAGAAGTCGCCCGAGCCGGACCCGGTCGAGTCGCCGAAGCCGCGCACGAGCACCTCGTAGAACACGGCTTTCTTGAACCACTGCGGGTCGTGCCGCAGACCCGGCTGCTGCAGGTTGAGACCTTGCACCACTGCTCAGAACCTCCTGACCTGGACGATGTGCACGGGTTCCTTCCCTGCCCCCAGCTCCACCCAGTTGTGCTGCCCCCAGCGCCACTCCGCGCCCGTGATCAGGTCGTGCGCGGTGAACGACTCGTCGGGCTGCAGCCCCAGCTCGGCCAGGTCGAGGTGGATCCAGGTCTGCCGCGTGCTGTGCGGGTCGCAACCGGCGACGACGACGATGACGTCCTCGGTCCCGTCGTCGAGCACCCGCCGCTTGGAGAAGCACAGCACCGTCTCGTCGTCGGTCTCGTGGAAGCGCAGGTTGCGCATCCAGTCCAGGGCCGGGTGCTGGTGGCGAATCTCGTTGAGCCGCGTGAGGTACGGCGCGAGCGACTGCCCCTCGCGGGGACCGCCCGGCTCGTAGTCGGCCCAGCGGCGGTCCTTGAACTCGTACTTCTCGTTGTCGATCTGCTCCTCGGCGCCCGGCCGCGCGACGTTCTCCATCAGCTCGTAGCCGGCGTAGATGCCGTACGTCGGCACCAGCGTCGCGGCCAGCGCCGCCCGCATCTTCCAGGCCGTCGGGCCGCCGTACTGCATGAACGGGGTGAGGATGTCGTGCGTGGTCGGCCAGAACGAGGGCCGCATGTAGTACGACGCGTCGCCGGCGAGCTCCTCGCAGTACTCCCGCAGCTCGGCCGCCTCGTTGCGCCAGGCGTAGTAGGTGTAGCTCTGCTGGAAGCCGACCTTGGCCAGCGTGTGCATCATCGCCGGGCGGGTGAACGCCTCGGCCAGCCAGATCACGTCGGGGTAGGTCTGCGCCACGTCGGCGATCAGCCACTGCCAGAACTCGGTGGGCTTGGTGTGCGGGTTGTCGACCCGGATGATCCGCACCCCGTGCTCGAACCAGACCTCGAGCGCGTCGCGCACCGCGCGGTAGAGCCCGTCGGGGTCGTTGTCGAAGTTCAGCGGGTAGATGTCCTGATACTTCTTCGGCGGGTTCTCGGCGAAGGCGATCGTCCCGTCGGCGCGCGTGGTGAACCACTCGGGGTGCGTCTGCACCCACGGGTGGTCGGGCGCGCAGTTCAGCGCCAGGTCGAGCGCGACCTCCATGCCGAGCTCCTCGGCGCGCTCGCGGAAGGCCTCGAAGTCGGCCCAGCTGCCGAGCTCGGGGTGCACCGCCTCGTAGCCGCCCTCCTTGCTGCCGATGGCGTACGGCGAGCCGGGGTCGCCGGGCTCGGCGGTGAGGGTGTTGTTCTTGCCCTTGCGGTTGACCGCGCCGATCGGGTGGATCGGGGTCAGGTAGACCACGTCGAAGCCCATCGCCGCGATGCCGGGCAGCCGGTCGGCGGCGGTGCGCAGCGTTCCGGTCGTCCACTCGCCGGTCTGCTCGTCGCGGTGCGCCCCCTCGCTGCGGGGGAAGATCTCGTACCACGCGCCGGTGAGCGCGCGCTCTCGCTCGACGAGCCAGGCGTACGTCCGGCTCGCGCTCACGACGTCGCGCAGCGGGCGGCGCACGGTCAGGTCGCGCAGCTCCTGGCTGAGTCCGGCGCCGAGCCGCGCGTCGACCGGCAGGTCGGTGTCGCGCAGGTCGCTCGTGGCGCCGGTGACCAGCGTGCGGTCGGCCGGCTCGAGGTCGAGCTCGGCAGCGAACCGCTCCAGCAGCCGGGCGCCCTCCTCGAGCATCAGCTCGGTGTCGACCCCGGCGGCCACCTTGATCGCGGCGTCGTGCGCCCACGTGCCGTAGGGGTCCGACCAGCCTTCGATGCGATAGCTCCACAGCCCCGTGCGGTCGGCCGCCACCTGCGCCTCCCACCGGTCGAGACCGGGGTTGGTGCAGGTCATCGGGACGTAGGTGACGGCTCCGTCGGGGTCGGTCACGACGACGCTGGCGTTGACCGCGTCGTGCCCTCGCGGAAGACCGTGGCGCTCACCTCGAGCGGCTCGGCCACGACGCTCTTGGTGGGCAGCGCGCCCCCGTCGACGGCAGGACGGACGTCCTGGACGGGGATGCGACCGATCGGTCTGGGCTCGGGCGCGCCGGAGCGGGTCGTGGCGGTCGTGGCGGGCAGTCGGTACGAACGTTGCTGCTGCTCAGTCACGTCGCCGACGCTACTCGTTCCGGGCAGGGCACAGCACCCCGATCCCGCCGGTGGGTCCGGTGAGCTCGGGGGAGGTGCGGGGTGCGGATGCCTGGGGCGTCCCACCCGACCGCGTTGCTGACTGACCCCGACGGTTCTGACCCGCCCCCGCGTTCCTGACACACCTGCCTGCTGCAGCACACCGGTGTGTCAGAAACGTCGAATCGGGGTGTCGTCGGGGCGTTCTCGACGTACCGCTACGCGTGACCCGACAGGATGCCGCCATGCTGAGACTGCTCGAGGCGGCGCGCGCCCGTCCGTTCGGGCGACGCTGGCGCCGTTTCGCGCGGTGGCGTCACGAACGGGGGCAGCAGCCCGGTGCGGTTGGTTCAGTGCTGGGCACGCTGGACGAGGGGCCCAAGGACTGGCGCGACCGCGAGGTCGTCAAGCTCGTCGCCGTCGCGGTTCTCGCCATGCTGCTGGTCGCGGTGAGGTTCTCGACTCGGGACGCCTGGGCGTGGGTGGCCCTGCCGGCCGTCGTGGCTTTCCTCGCCTGGTGGGCGCTCGAGCTGGGTGTCGTCCGCCCGGACGCTCGGAGCGCGTGTTCGATCTGGGCGCTGATCGACGATCGGCTGGTGTCCGGTGGCGAGGTGCCCACGCCGGCCCCGGGCGTGGTCGTGCCCCAGCGCGCCATGCGGGCCGGCTGCTCGGAGCTGCTGCGATCGCGTGAGCGGGACGCGCCCGCCCAGCTGCGGCGCATCGAAGGCACGCGACTGACGTACGCCTTCACCGGAGTGATCGAGTGCTCGCGCCCACCGAGCGCGGCCGTGCTGAGCACCGCGCTGGCGACCTTCGTCGCGGTGCCGGACGAGGCGCGGCCGGCTCGCCTCCGCGACGGCACGGTCGCGTCGATCTCGCCACGCTTCCTCGCACCGGAGGTCGGTTCGGTCGCGGCGGGTCGGTGCACCTTCCGGCTGATGGCCGACGACGAGCCCGGCGGTCTCGACCAGTCGGACGTCCGACGCGACTGGCGCGTCGTCGAGGTCGTGGACGATGCCGCCTCGGCGGCGCGGCGGGGGACGTGGGAGGTCCGGATCGAACCGGTCCACGTCATCGGTGAGCCGGATCGGTGACCAACCGTGCGCTCAGCCGCACGCCTGCTCACCGATCCGACTCACCGATCCCGGTGGCACGCCGCTCAGGCGAGCCAGACGCGGTCCAGGTAGTCGCGCATCGAGCGGTCGCTGGAGAAGAAGCCGGTGCGGGCGACGTTGAGGATCGCCGACCGGGTCCAGGCGTCGCTGTCGCGGTAGGCCTCGTCGACCCGCGTCTGCGCGTCGAGGTAGGACCGGAAGTCGGCGAGCGCCATGAATGGGTCGTCGTGCAGCAGGTTCTGCACCAGCGGGGCGCTGGCCGAGGCGTCGCCGCCGGTGAAGATGCCGGAGCCGAGCAGGTCGAGGGTGCGGCGCAGCTTCTCGTCCGAGCGGTAGAACGTCTTGGGGTCGTAGCCGTCCGCGCGCAGCTGCTCGGCCTCGGGCTCGGTGAGCCCGAACAGGAAGAAGTTGTCGTCGCCGACCAGTGCCCGGATCTCGACGTTGGCGCCGTCGTCGGTGCCGATCGTCAGGGCCCCGTTGAGCGCGAACTTCATGTTGCCGGTGCCCGAGGCCTCCTTGCCGGCGAGCGAGATCTGCTCGGACAGGTCGGCGGCCGGGACCACCTTCTCGGCCAGGGTCACGTTGTAGTTCGCCGGGAACGCGACCGACAGTGCGCCCTCGATCCGCTTGTCCTCGTTGATGGTTCGGCCGACGGAGTTGATCAGATAGATGATCTCCTTGGCCATGTAGTAGCCCGGCGCGGCCTTGGCGCCGAAGACGAACGTGCGCGACACCATGTCGGCGGGTGAGACGTCCCCGGAGATGAGGTCGTCGTACAGCGAGACGATGTGCAGCAGCTTGAGGGTCTGGCGCTTGTACTCGTGGAGCCGCTTGACCATCACGTCGAGCATGGCGTGCCGCGGCAGCTCCAGCCCGTCGCGGGCGCGCAGCTCGCGGTAGAGCCGCTCCTTGTTGGCCTGCTTGACCGCCTGGAACTGCTCGCGGAAGCCGGCGTCGTCGGCGTAGGGCTCCAGCCCGCGCAGCTGCTCCAGGTCGGTGACCCACGACGGGCCGATCGCCTCGGTGATGAGGGTCGACAGCAGCGGGTTGGCCTGGTGCAGGAAGCGGCGCGGCGTCACGCCGTTGGTGATGTTGGTGAACTTGTCCGGCCACAGCTCGGAGAAGTCGGGGAGCACCTTCTCGCGCAGCAGCTGCGACTGCAGCTCGGCCACACCGTTGACCCGCGAGCCACCGATCGTCGCGAGGTACGCCATCCGCACCGCGCGCTGCGGACCCTCGGCGATGATCGACATCCGGCTGACCCGGTCGGCGTCACCGGGGTAGGCCTCGCGCACCTCGTCGAGGAAGTTGTCGTTGATCCGGTAGATGATCTCCAGGTGGCGCGGCAGCAGCCGTCCGAGCAGCTCGACCGGCCACACCTCCAGCGCCTCAGGCAGCAGCGTGTGGCAGGTGTAGGCGAAGCACTCGCGGGTGATGTCCCAGGCCTCGTCCCACTCGAATCCCTTGAGGTCCACCAGGATTCGCATCAGCTCGGGGATGCCGATGACCGGATGGGTGTCGTTGAGCTGGAAGATGATCCGCTCGGGGAGGCGGCGCAGGTCGAAGTCGCGGGGGAGGGTGTTCTCGATGAAGTCGTGCAGCGAGCAGGCCACGAAGAAGTACTGCTGCTGGAGCCGCAGCTCCTTGCCCTGCGGCGTTGAGTCCTCGGGGTAGAGCACCTTGGAGATGTTCTCCGCGAAGGTCTGCGAGCGGACGGCCTCGGCGTAGTCGCCGGAGTTGAAGATCTGCAGGTCGAACGCCTGGGTGGCCTTCGCGCTCCACAGCCGCAGCGTGTTCACCGAGCCGTTGCGGTAGCCGGGAACCATGTAGTGGTAAGGGATTCCGAGCACGTCCCACGCCGGGACCCAGGTGGTGCGCTCGCGGCCCTGCTCGTCCGTGGTGGTCTCGGTGCGACCGCCGAACGCGACGCGCACCTGACGCTCGGGGTGGGGGAACTCCCACGGGCTGCCGAGCGACAGCCACGAGTCGGGCACCTCGGCCTGCCGGTCGTCGACGAAGGTCTGGCGGAAGATGCCGTACTCGTAGCGGATGCCGTAGCCGATGCACGGCACGTCGAGCGTGGCCAGGGAGTCGACGAAGCACGCCGCCAGGCGCCCGAGGCCGCCGTTGCCCAGCCCCGGCTCGATCTCCTGCGCGCGCAGCCGCGCCAGGTCCAGACCGCACTGGGTCATCGCCTCCTCGGCGATCTCGCCGAGCGTCGTCGCCATCAGCGCGTTGTCCAGCTGGCGCCCGAGGAGGTACTCGGCCGAGAGGTATCCGATGATCTTGCGGTCGCCCTGGCGCCGCCGCGCCCCGGTCTCGAGCCAGCCGGCCACGAGGTACTGCTGCACCGTGCGGGCCAGCGCGAGGTACTGGTCGTTGACGGTCGAGCGCGACAGCAGCACGCCCTGCCCGAAGTTCAGCTCGCGCAGGAACGCCTCGACGAACCCGTCGACCGTGTGCGCCGGCGGGTTCACCGGCCCCTGGGCGACCGGGTTGCGCACCGGCATCGTCGGACCGACCACGTTGGCGTCGGTCGTCTGCAGTTCGTCGGCGGCGGACTTGCCCGTGTTCGCATCAGTCACGGCGTACAGATTGCCGCACTGCCCGCCGCCGCGCGTAGTGCGACCGGCGATCAGGCCGTTCGTGTCGAGGACGTACGCTTTCCTGCCGTGGTCCCCGTCCTCACCGGCGCCCTCGTGGCCAGCCTGCTGCTGCTCGCCGGGCTCGCCGCCCTCGCCACCGCGCGCGGGCGGGCGGTGGACAACCCCACCTTCTACGCCGCCGCGCTGGTCGAGCTGCTCCTCGTGGTGCAGGTCGTCGTCGGGATCGCGCTGCGCGACGACGCCCCGCACGGCCTCTCCACCGGCCTGTTCGTCGCCTACCTGCTCGGCATGGCCGTGGTGCCGCCGGCGGCGTTCTACTGGGCGCTGGCTGACCGAGAATCCCGTTGGGGCACAGGAGTTCTCGCGGTCGCGGCGCTCGGGCTCATGGTGATGGTCGGCCGCCTCCTGCAGATCTGGAACGGCCAGTGAGCGGCGACGGCCGCGTCGAGCGGCGCAGCACCAGCAGCGGCCCGGGCCGCGTGCTCGTCGCGGTCTACGCGTTGTTCGCGCTCGCGGCCACCGGCCGGTCGGTGCTGCAGATCACCGAGTACTTCGACCGCGCGCCCGCGGCCTACCTGCTCTCGGCGCTCGCAGCGTTCATCTACGTCGTGGCGACGGTCGCGCTCGCGCGCGGGGATCGTACGTCCGCGCGCGTGGCACGCATCACCATCGCGATCGAGCTGGTGGGCGTGCTGGGGGTCGGGCTGTGGTCGTACGTCCAGCCCAGCGCGTTCCCCGACAAGACGGTGTGGTCGCACTTCGGCCAGGGCTACGGCTTCGTGCCGCTGCTGCTGCCGCTCGTCGGTCTGTGGTGGCTGCGCCGCACCGGCAACCTCACGCCGGCCGACTAGTTGCGGACGGACGTGCGAGGCTGGGGCCACTCGACGAGGGAGGCACCCATGAGCACGTTCCGTTGGCCCGAGCTGCGGGTCGAGGACTGGGAGGACACGCGCGACACCCTGCACCTGTGGATGCAGATCCTCGGCAAGGTGCAGCTGGTCTCGACCTCGCTGGTGAACCACTGGTGGAACGTCTCGTTCGAGGTGAGCGCGCGCGGGCTGCGCACGCACCTGATGCGCGGGCCGGAGGCCGAGGTCGACGGCGAGTTCGACTTCGTCGACCACCGGCTGGTGCTGCGCAGCACCAACGGCGAGCAGCGCGAGATCGCGCTGGAGCCCAAGACGGTCGCCGCGTTCTGGCAGGAGGTGCAGGAGGCGCTGCCGCAGCTGGGCGCGGAGTGCTCGATCGACGCGCGTCCCAACGAGCTGGCGACGGCGATCCCGTTCGCCGAGGACACCGAGCACAAGTCGTACGACGCCGCCTCCGCGAACGCCTTCTGGCGCCAGCTGGTCAGCGCCGAGAACGTCTTCAGCGCCTGGCGCGCGGGCTTCGCGGGCAAGGACAGCCCGGTCCAGGTGTTCTGGGGCTCGATGGATCTGGCCTGCGCGCGGTTCTCCGGGCGGCCGGCGCCCAAGCACACCGGGAGCGTGCCGAACTGCCCGCCGTGGGTGATGCAGGAGGCCGAGTCGCGCGAGAACTCCGCGGCCGGCTTCTGGCCCGGCGGCTCCAGCGAGGGCACGTTCTACGCGTACGTCTATCCCGAGCCCGACGGCTACCGCGACGGCGACCTGTCGCCCGCCACGTTCGACACCGAGCTGGGGGAGTGGGTGCTGCCCTACGAGACGGTCCGCACGAGCGACGACCCCGACCAGACGCTCATGGACTTCCTCGACCGCACCTACGCCAAGGCCGCTGACCTCGCCGGCTGGGACCGCAAGTTGCTCGAGGTCGACCCGCACCGCCTGGACCGCTACCTCTACCCCCGCGGCGAGAAGCACTGGCCGCGCAGCGCGAAGAGCTAGCAGGCGCCGGCCGTCGCGCTGCATTTCGTACGTCAACGCACGATCTGAGGCGGCGCCGCCCGGGATTCCGGGGTGGCCGCTGCATTTCGTGCGTCAACGCACGATCTGCCAGACCCGGCACCCGCCGCGCCGCTCCCGTCCGGCGCTCAGACCCCTTGGAACAGCAGGAAGTTCGCGCCCACCACCGGGTAGGCCTCGCCGGGGGCGGCCTCGCGGTCGGTGACCTCGCCCGGGTGCTCCCAGGCGCTGTCCCACAGCAGCCGCCACCGACGTACGCCGGGCTGACGGGGAGCACCACCTCGCCGCCGTCGGTCGAGCCGTGCAGCACCATCAGCAGCCGGTCGTCGCCCACGTCGGCGCCGTCGAACACCGCCTGCAGCGTGCGGGTCTCGGGGAGTCCCACCGCTGCGCGGTCATCAGCTCGCCGTCGATCGCGTGCCAGTGCAGCGCGGCGCGCTCGTCGCCGTCGATCGGGTCGCCGGGGAAGAAGTGCCGCTGACGCAGCACCCGGTGCTCCCGGCGCAGCCGCAGCAGGGCGCTCGTGGTGTCGATCAGGTCGTGCTGCCAGGGCGCCAATCCCCAGTCGTACCAACTGATCTCGTTGTTCTGGCAGTACGGGTTGTTGTTGCCGCCCTGGGTGCGGCCGAGCTCGTCGCCGCCGAGGAGCATCGGCACCCCCGACGACAGCGCGAGCGTGGCGAGCAGGTTGCGCCGCGACCGCCGCCGCAGCGTCTCGGTCTCCTCGTCGGCGGGCCCCTCGACGCCGTGGTTCCACGACCGGTTGTCGTTGCTGCCGTCGCGGTTGCCCTCGCCGTTGGCCTCGTTGTGCTTGCGGTCGTAGGCCGTGAGGTCGGACAGCGTGAAGCCGTCGTGCGCGGTGACGAAGTTGACCGACGCGAGCGGTCCCCGGTGCGCCGAGCCGAACCGGTCGGCCGAGCCGGCGATGCGGGTGGCGAGCTCGCGCACGCCGTGCCCCGGCCGCCCGTCGAGCGTGCCGGCGACGTCGGGCAGCCAGAAGGTGCGCACGGTGTCGCGGAAGGTGTCGTTCCACTCGGCGAACGGCGGCGGGAACTGCCCGGTGCGCCAGCCGTCCGGCCCCAGGTCCCACGGCTCGGCGACGAGCTTCACCCGCGACAGCACCGGGTCGGTGCGCAGCGCCACGAGCAGCGGGTGGTCGGGGTCGAACGCGCCGTCCTTGCCGCGCGCCAGCGCCACCGCCAGGTCGAACCGGAAGCCGTCGACGTGCATCTCCTGCACCCAGTAGCGCAGCGAGTCCAGCACCAGCCGCACCGGCACGGTGTGCTGCGGCGCGACGGTGTTGCCGCAGCCGGTGACGTCGACGTCGACGCCCTGCTCGTCCAGCCAGTAGTAGGTCCGGTTGTCGAGCCCGCGCCACGACAGCGTCGCCCCGCCGGCCGCCGACTGCTCGGCGGTGTGGTTGTAGACGACGTCGAGCAGCACCTCGATGCCGGCCGCGTGCAGCAGCTTGACCATGCCCTTGAACTCGGCGACCACACCCTGCGGGTCGCGCGCGGCGGCGTGCCCCGCGTGCGGCGCGAAGAAGCCGAGACTGTTGTAACCCCAGTAGTTCTCGAGCCCGCGCTGCACCACGGCCGGCTCGCTGGTGAAGCTGTGCACCGGCAGCAGCTCGACGGTGGTCACGCCCAGCCGTCGCAGGTGCTCGATCGTCACGGGATGCGCCACCCCGGCGTACGTCCCCGCAGGTGCTCGGGCACGTCCGGCAGGAGCATGGTCAGTCCGACCACGTGGGTCTCGTAGATCACGGTGTGCCGCCAGCTGTGCTGCGGCGGCCGGTCATCGCCCCAGTCGAAGGTGGGGTCGACGACGACGCTGCGCGGGACGTACGCCGCGCTGTCGCGGTCGTCGCGCGTCAGCCCGTCGCCGGCGAACGACTCGTCCACCCGGTGCCCGAAGACCTCGGGGCGCCAGTCGACCGTGCCGTCGACGGCCCGGGCATAGGGGTCGAGCAGCAGCTTGGCCGGGTTGTGCCGGTGGCCCGCGGCGGGGTCCCACGGCCCGTCGACGCGGTAGCCGTAGCGCTGACCGGGCCCGACGCCCTCGACCCGCAGTGACCACGCGCCGTGCGAGTGCTCGTCCATCGCCAGGTGGCGCTCGCGTCCCTGCTCGTCGAACAGGCACAGGGTGACGGCGTCGGCGTGACCGGCGTGCACGCAGAACTCCACACCGCCCTCGACGGGGTGCGCCCCGAGCGGCGGAGGGACGTCGGCGGGGGCGGTGCGAGCAGCGCGTGCGGCGGCCTCGACGGGCAACGGGGCGGGCATGGTGGCCAGCGTATTGAGCGGTTACGTTGGCCCCATGACTGATCCCACGTCACTGCCGAACTTCCCGCCCCCGTCCGACGAGTCGCCGCTGCGCGGTCGCGTGCTGGATGCGCTGCAGGACGACGGCTATCGCCCCGACATCGACGCCGACGGCGACGTGAGCTTCAAGGTGCAGGGCCAGCAGCTGTTCGTGAAGGCCATGGACGGCGACGTGCCGCTGATGCGCGTCTTCGGCCAGTGGCAGATCGCCGACGAGCTGCCGAGCGACCTCCTCACCCAGCTCGACGCCGCCAACGACGTCACCCTGAGCCTCAACATCATCAAGGTCGGGATCGCCGGCGGCACCCTCGTGGTCACCGCCGAGCACCTCGTCGGCCCCGACGCCGACCTGAAGACCCTGCTGCAGTCGACCGTCCAGATGCTGCTGCAGGCGGTGCAGATGTGGCACATGTCGGTCAACGGTGACCAGCACGTCTCGACCGGCGGCACCCCCGCCTTCATGCAGGACCCGCCCCCGGCGCCGGCCCCGACGGCGCGCCGCAGGACGGGCCGCAGTGACCCAGTTCGGCGAGTTCGTCTCGACCAGCGTCGAGGACGGCATCGGCACGCTGCGCATCGACCGGCCCAAGCTCAACCCGCTCAACGCCGCGATCCAGGAGGGCATCGCGGCCGCGGCGGCCGAGCTGGCGGCCGACGACGCCGTCGCGGCGGTCGTGCTCTACGGCGGCGAGAACGCCTTCGCCGCCGGAGCCGACATCAAGGAGATGCTGGACATGTCGTACGCCGACATGGCCAAGCGCGCCGGTCGCCTCAGCGAGTGCTTCACGGCCGTCGCCCGCATCCCCAAGCCCACCGTCGCCGCCATCGAGGGCTATGCCCTCGGCGGGGGCTGCGAGCTGGCGATGGCCTGCGACTTCCGGGTCGCGGGCCAGAACGCCAAGCTCGGCCAGCCCGAGATCCTGCTCGGCGTCATCCCCGGCGCGGGCGGGACCCAGCGCCTGGCGCGCCTGGTCGGGCCGGCCCGGGCCAAGGACATCGTCTTCTCCGGCCGGTTCGTCGACGCCGACGAGGCGCTCGCGATCGGCCTGGTCGACGAGCTCGCCGAGCCCGGCGAGGTCTACACCGCCGCGCTCGCCCGGGTGAAGCCGTACGTCGGTGCCGCCGCCATGGCGCTGCGCGCCGCGAAGGAGGCCATCGACCGCGGCCTCGACGGCGACCTCGACACCGGCCTCGCCATCGAATCCCAGCTGTTCGCCGGGCTGTTCGCGACCGACGACCGCGAGATCGGCATGCGGTCCTTCGTCGAGAACGGCCCCGGCAAGGCGACCTTCACCGGCCGCTGACGGGTCGCGCCGAGGCGGGTGCGCGGTACATTGCGCAGCACGTCGCGCCGTACCCGCGACACCCGCCCCGGTCGCCGACCGTCACTGCCCGGAGAGGAACAGCCGTGACCATCAAGGCCTGGCACATCGACAAGGACTGGCAGGAGACGTTCGTCGCCGCGCTGGGCAAGCGGGGGCGTCGCCGCAGGCCGTCAACCACGCGCTCGAGGTGGTCGACGACGCGCTGACCGCCAGCGGCAGCACCGCCCAGGAGGAGTTCGGCGACCCGGAGGAGTACGCCGGCAAGGTCAGCATCGCCGACGACCCCGAGGCCGCCCGCGCCTCGCAGACCAAGGCGGTGCTGCTGGCGCTGCTCGGCCTGGTCGGCATGTTCCTCGCGCTGTGGGGCTTCACCGCGCTGACCCGCGACGTCGACCGGCTGATCGGGATGCCGCCGGTCCTGCCCCTGGTCGTCGGACTGGTCGTCGTGGTCGGCGCCGCGGTGGCCGACAGCCTGCTCGGCCAGCGCGCCGACATCTACCGCGCCCGGGTCGGGGCCGCCGAGGCGCCGGGCGTGCTGGCCTTCGTGGTCAACCGGCTCGGCCCCTGGATCATCGTGCTGCTCACCCTCGTGGGGATGCTGCTGATCTGGATCCGCTACGCCTGAGGGTCGCCCACCGACCCTCACCCCTGCGCCCCGTTACCGGTCGGTAGCATCAGGGTCGCAGGACTCCCTCGCACGACAGCGACAGGAATGAGGACGAACGACATGAACATCGTCGTCTGCGTGAAGTACGTGCCCGACGCCCAGGCGGAGCGCACCTTCACCGAGGACAACACCACCGACCGCGAAGGCGTCGACGGGCTGCTCTCCGAGCTGGACGAGTACCCCATCGAGGCCGCGCTGCAGATCAACGAGGCGGCGGGCGGCGGTGAGATCACCGTCCTGACCGTCGGCCCCGAGCAGGCCGCCGACGCGGTGAAGAAGGCGCTGCAGATGGGTGCCGACAAGGCCGTGCACGTCGTCGACGACGCGATCGCCGGCTCCGACGCGCCCGCGACCTCGCTGGTGCTCGCCGAGGCGATCAAGAAGATCGGCAACCCCGACCTGGTCCTCATGGGCCTGGCCTCCACCGACGGCTCGATGAGCGTCGTGCCGGCCATGCTCGCCGAGCGCCTCGGCCTGCCGCAGGTCACCCAGATCTCCACGATCGAGGTCACCGACGGCAAGGTCACCGGGCGCCGCGACGGCGACGTCGCGAGCGAGACCCTCGAGGCCTCGCTGCCGGCCGTCGTCTCGGTCACCGACCAGACCAACGAGCCGCGCTACCCCTCGTTCAAGGGGATCATGGCCGCCAAGAAGAAGCCGGTCGAGACCTGGAGCCTCGCCGACCTCGGCGTCGACGCCGGTCAGGTCGGCCTCGACAACTCCTGGACCGAGGTCGAGTCCTTCACCGCGCGCCCGCCGCGCGAGCAGGGTCAGATCGTCACCGACGAGGGCGACGGCGGCAGCAAGCTCGCCGAGTTCCTCGTCTCCAAGAAGTTCGTGTGAGGGAGAGCATCCATGGCTGAAGTACTCGTCCTGGTCGACCACACCGACGGTGAGGTCAAGAAGACCACCGCAGAGCTGTTGACCATCGCCCGCCAGTTCGGCACTCCCGCAGCGGTTTTCGTCGGCAGCAACGTCGAGGCCGCCCGCCCGCGCCTCGCGCAGTTCGGCGCCGAGAAGGTCTACGTCATCGACAACGCCGACGTGTCCGACTACCTCGTGGCCCCGCTCGCCGAGGCCCTCGCGGCGGTCGTCGAGCAGTCCCAGCCCGCCGCGGTGCTGCTGCCCGCGACGCCGCACAACACCGAGGCCGGCGCCCGCCTGGCGATCAAGACCGGCTCCGGCCTGGTCACCGACGCCGTCGCGGTCGAGGGCTCCGAGGGCGCGCTCACCACGACCCAGTCGGTGTTCGCCGGGTCCTACACGCTCACCGGCAAGGTGAAGCAGGGCACGCCGATCATCACGGTCAAGCCCAACGTCGTCCCGCCGTCGGCCGCGCAGGCCAGCGCGACGGTGGTGCCGGTCGAGGTGTCCGTCAGCGACGGCGCCAAGACCGCCCGCATCACCGACCGCAAGGCCAAGGAGAAGAGCGGCCGTCCCGAGCTGACCGAGGCCGCGATCGTGGTCTCCGGCGGCCGCGGCACGGGCGGCGACTTCAGCCCGGTCGAGACGTTCGCCGACAGCCTCGGCGCCGCCGTCGGCGCCTCGCGCGCCGCGGTCGACTCGGGCTGGTACCCCCACTCCAGCCAGGTCGGCCAGACCGGCAAGCAGGTGTCGCCGCAGCTGTACGTCGCGTGCGGCATCTCCGGTGCCATCCAGCACCGCGCCGGCATGCAGACGTCCAAGACGATCGTCGCGATCAACAAGGACGAGGAGGCGCCGATCTTCGAGCTGGTCGACTTCGGTGTCGTCGGCGACCTGTTCACCGTGCTGCCGCAGGCCACCGAGGCCGTGCAGAAGGCTCGTTCCTGACGCGCTCTTCCACGCCAGCAGCGAGGCCCTCCGGTTCCGACCGGAGGGCCTCGCTGCGGCTAGCCGCAAGAGTCACGCTGGTCGAGCGCCCTGAGGAGCGCGAGGGACGAGCGCTCCCAAGGTGGTCGAGTAGGCCGAGCCGCTAGGCGAGGCCGTATCGAGACCCGTCACCTCGGTCTGCGGTCACCGAAAGGCGCCTGGAGGCGGGAGTGGGTGCCTGGTCGGCCCGGTCTGGCGGCTCGCGGTGGTGACGTTTCTGACAGAGCCCGACGTTGTTGACACGGACTGGCGTTGTTGACAGACCTGGGTGCTGTAGCAGCCCTTCGTGTCAACAACGCACTGCCGTGTCGAGATCGTGGGGTCGGGTCAGGAAGGACCCCGCCCAGGCTGGCCAGAAACTCCCAGACTGGTCGCGAGCTAACAGACGGGTCAGTTGCAACCGACCAGTTTGTTAGTTCGTGACCATTCTGGCGATGTACGCCGGCGGCGACTCGCGAGTCCGACGTCACCACAGGCGTACTCACGCCTCCCGGCGCCTTTCGGTCACCACTCGACAAGGTGACGTGGTCTCGATACGGGCTCCGCTGCGCTCCGCCCTACTCGACCAGCTTGGTGACGTGGTCTCGATACGGGCTCGCCTAGCGGCTCGCCCTACTCGGCCGACGTGCCGGGGCGGGGGTGACTAGCTGCTGGGGCTCGGCGCGGGCGTACCCGACCCGGTCGAGGGGGCAGGCGAGCTCGAGCCCGACGGCGCCGAGGACGACGGCGCCGACGAGGACCCGCTGGGCCTGGGCTTCGGGGCCGGCTTGGGGTAGGGCGGGTTCTCGTTCTTGTTGTAGAACGCCGCGTCACCGGTGTTGGAGGTCGCCCGCGAGCGGTAGATCACCTGCAGGTCCTTCAGGTCCGACG
The DNA here is from genome assembly GCF_030296655.1 of Barrientosiimonas endolithica. Lineage (NCBI taxonomy): Bacteria > Bacillati > Actinomycetota > Actinomycetes > Micrococcales > Dermacoccaceae > Barrientosiimonas > Barrientosiimonas endolithica. The sequence goes on from NZ_AP027735.1 coordinate 908,227, forward strand.
CCGAGCCCTTCGGGGCCCAGAAGATCAGCGTGTACGTCCGCGTCTGGCCCGCGGGGACCAGGTCGCTGGAGAGGTTCTCGCCCTCGGTGCCGAGCTGGCTGTAGCCGCACAGGTTGTTCTTGCCGTCGACCATCTGGAACATGTTGCGCTCGACGAACGCGACCGAGCCCACGGCCTCGACCTTCACGGTGACCTCGAGGCCGTCGACGTTGTTGGGGTGGCGGTCGCTCGGCTCCAACGTCTTCGGCCGGGGTGGCTGACCGCGACCCGGACCGCGCCGGTGCGGGGGTCGCCGATCGTGTCGCGCTCGCCACCGAAGGAGGTGCGCTCGACACCGTCCTCCAGACCCATCGGGCTCGGCTTGTTGCTGCAGGTCGTGGCGCTCACGGACTTGGGGGCCGTGCCCTCGGAGGACCACTTGGCCGCCGCGGTGCGCGAGCTGGGGTCGCCGACGTAGACCACGGAGTACTCGGACAGGTCGGCGTCGTCGGGCACCAGGAAGCCCACGGTCCCGGTGACCGACTTGCGCTCGTCGATCTCGCTCACCGCGAGCGGCGAGGGCAGTGCGCTCGTGCGCGGGCGGGTGCACTGCTTGCCCTGCGGGTCGACCAGCACGAACGAGTCGGGACTCACCGCGAAGACACCGTTGGTCAGCACGCTCGCGTGCACCTTCAGCTGCGCCACAACCCAGCCCCGCGCGCCGCTGGACACCTTGGTGAGGGTCGGCTCCGAGGTCTGCACGCCGACCGACTCGTCCTGGTCGACCTTGGCGACCGAGTCGTACGCCTGGGTCGTGCCCGTGAACTTCGGCGCCGCCGGGCCGTCGCACCCGGTGAGGGTCGGGCGGGCCGAGGAGGAGGGGCGTCGCTGCGCGAGTCGGACGCGGAGTCGTCGGACGAGCACGCGCTCAGCGCGGTCGCCAGCGAGACGGCGGCGATCACCGGGAGGACGCGGCGGGGAGCAGGACGCATGAAGGCACCTTGGCTGGGGGAGCGGGCGAGGGACAGTGTGACAAACCCCGTGGTCGGGAGCGAAACCTCGTCCGGTGGCCGGGCCGGGCCGTCGGTGCCCCGACGTACCATCGACGAGTGCCTTCCCAGCCCGTCTATCTCGACCACGCCGCCACCACCGCGGTGCTGCCCGACGTGGTCGCCGAGGTCTCCGCGCAGCTGAGCACCCTCGGCAACGCCTCGTCGCTGCACGCCCAGGGCCGGGCCGTGCGCCGGGTGGTCGAGGAGTCGCGCGAGCGCATCGCGACCGCGCTGGACGCCCGCCCGTCGGAGGTGGTGTTCACCTCCGGCGGCACCGAGTCCGACAACATCGCCGTGCTCGGCGCCCACCGGGCCCGCCGGGGCGCCGACCCGGCCCGCGACCGGCTCGTGGTCAGCACCGTCGAGCACCACGCGGTGCTCGACGCGGTCGAGCACCTGGTCAAGCACGAGGGCGCCCGGGTGACCTGGCTCGAGGTCGACGAGACCGGCCGGGTCGACCCCGCGGCGCTGACCGACGCGCTCACCGGTGGCGACGTCACCGTCGCCAGCGTCATGTGGGCCAACAACGAGGTCGGCACCGTGCAGCCGGTCGCCGAGCTCGCGAGCGCCGCCCACGCGGCGGGCGTGCCGCTGCACACCGACGCCGTGCAGGCCGTCGGTCAGGTGCCGGTGTCGTTCGCCTCCTCCGGCGTCGACCTGCTGAGCATCACCGGCCACAAGCTCGGCGGCCCGGTCGGGGTGGGCGCGCTGCTCGCCCGGCGCGACGCGACCGTCGAGCCGCTGTCGTACGGCGGTGGCCAGGAGCGTCAGCTGCGCTCGGGCACGCTCAACGCACCCGGCATCGCCGGCCTGGCGCTCGCGGTCGAGCGGGCCGTCGCCGAGCAGGAGCAGCACGCCCGGCGGCTGGCCGCGCTGCGCGACCGGCTCGTCGCGGGCGCGCTGGCGCTCGACCTCGGCATCACGGTGAGCGGTGCGTACGCCCCGGGCGAGGTCACCCGGCGGCTGCCCGGCAACGCCCACCTGGTCGTGCCCGGGTGCGAGGGCGACTCGCTGCTCTACCTGCTCGACGCGGCCGGTGTCGCGGCCTCCACGGGTTCGGCGTGCACCGCCGGGGTGCCCCAGCCGAGCCACGTGCTGCTCGCGATGGGACTGCCCGAGCAGGCGGCCCGCGGCGCCCTGCGCCTGACGCTCGGTCACCCCTCCACCGAGGCCGACGTCGACCGCTTCCTGCAGGTGCTGCCCGGGGCGGTGGAGCGCGCCCGCAAGGCCTCGTCGGCATCGCGGGGTGCCTCGTGAGGATCGTCGCCGCGATGAGCGGCGGGGTCGACTCGGCCGTCGCCGCCGCCCGCATGCTCGACGCCGGCCACGACGTCGTCGGGGTGCACCTGGCGCTGTCGCAGTCGGCCGCCACGCTGCGCGAGTCGGCCCGCGGCTGCTGCACGATCGAGGACGCCGGCGACGCGCGCCGGGTGGCCGACCGGCTCGGCATCCCGTTCTACGTCTGGGACATGGCCGAGCGGTTCCGCGCCGACGTGGTCGACGACTTCGTGTCGGAGTACCAGGCGGGTCGCACCCCAACCCGTGCCTGCGCTGCAACGAGCGCATCAAGTTCGCCGGGCTGCTCGACAAGGCGCTCGCGCTCGGCTTCGACGGGGTGGCGACGGGTCACTACGCGCAGATCGTCGAGACGCCGCAGGGGCGCGAGCTGCACCGCGCCGTCGACCCCGCCAAGGACCAGTCCTACGTCCTCGGCGTGCTCACCGCCGACCAGCTCGCCGCCGCGCACTTCCCGCTCGGCGACACCACCAAGCCGCAGATCCGGGCCGAGGCGGCCGAGCGCGGCTTCGCCGTGGCCAAGAAGCCCGACAGCCACGACATCTGCTTCATCGCCGACGGCGACACCCGCGGCTGGCTGACCGAGCGGCTCGGCGAGCAGCCCGGGCCGATCGTCGACACCGACGGCGAGGTCGTGGGCGAGCACGCGGGGGCCTACGGCTACACCGTCGGTCAGCGGCGCGGCCTCGGCCTGAAGGTGCCGCGGGCCGACCACGCCAAGCGCTACGTCGTCGGCGTCGAGCCGCAGCGCCGCACCGTCGTCGTCGGCACGGCCGACCTGCTGGGGGTCGACCTGATCGAGGCCGACCGGCTGCGGTGGTGCGGTGCTGCGCCCGAGGGTGAGCAGGCGTACGGCGTGCAGCTGCGGGCGCACGGCGAGGAGCTGCCCGGCCGGGCCCGGGTCGACGAGCAGGGCGGCTCGTGGTGCGGCTCGCGGAGCGCACCCGCGGCGTCGCCCCCGGCCAGTCCGTGGTGCTGTACGCCGGCACCCGCGTCGTCGGGTCCGGCACCATCACCGGCGCCCGCCGCGCGGACCGCGATGCCTCGGAGTCGTGAGCGCGCCGCACTAGTCTGAGCGCAGACTTCGCTCAGGGAGGGATCGCATGAAGCCTCGTCAGACCTTCGGCGCCGTGGTGGTCGCCGTGCTCCTGCTGTTCACCGCGGCCTGCGGCAACGACGACGGCCCGACGGTGTCGGCGCCGTCGGCCACCCCGACCTCCTCGGCGCCGAGCGCGAGCCCGACCTCCGACCCCGGCCCGGTCGCCTCGGCGAGCACCGCCCAGCCGACGACGCCCAGCAGCAGCTCGACGTCGGCGCGCCCGACGCCCCCGAGCCAGCCGTACAAGGTCGGGCAGTGCCTCGGCCCGAAGCCGGGCTACACCCAGACGTCGTGCTCGCAGCCGCACACCTACGAGGTGTTCAGCGTGCGCAACGACTCGCGCGACTCCGGCGACCTCGTCAAGCGCGCCGCGTGGAAGACCGCGACCTGCAACCAGGACGGCGCCGGCTTCTTCGGCAGCCAGTCCTTCCTGCTGTCCCGCCTCGACGCGATCCCGCTCCCCGACGCGGCCATCAGCAAGCCGGACGCCGAGATCGTCTGTGTCGCTTATGAGTTCCGCGAGTCGCTGAGCGGTCTGGTCACCAACACCGGCTCGCTGAAGAACAAGCTCAAGGGCGACGGGTTCTACAGCTACAACGTCTGCACCAAGGGGCGCCCGAGCACCAGCGACGACGTCGAGGTCGTCTCGTGCAAGGAGCCGCACTCGGCAGAGGCGACGGGGGCCAAGCTCAACGGCAAGCCCGGCGACACCTTCCCCGGCAGCGACAAGGTCCAGTCCCAGGCCGTGAAGTTCTGCCTGCCGCTCGGCCAGAAGTTCCTCGGCGGGAAGCGCTCGGACATCATCGCCTCGCAGAACTCCGGCGGCAGCGCTCCCTGGTCGCGCGGGCTGATGGTGACCGGCTGCTTCGTCGAGGTGACCAACGGCACGGTCAAGAAGTCGTTGCGCGGCATCGGCAACAAGCCGCTCGACTCCTACCGCTGAGGTGCCGCGCGCGAGCGGGGTCGGGTCGTGGCCCGGACTGCAGATCACCGAGGCAGTCCGTCAGGTCCGTGACCTGCTCGTCGTCGAGCAGGGGCTGCCCTACCTTCCCGAGCTGCCCGCCCGCGGGCCCGGCGCCGACCTGGTCGGGCGCAGCGCCGGGCTGCTCGTCGAGCTGCCGGTCGACCTGCAGCCGTCGGGCTGGCGGCTGACCGACGCACCGGGGCGCGACGTGCGCCGGGCGCGCTCGCTGCTCGGTGAGGACCTCGACGCGCTCGCCGAGGCGTACGACGGTTTCGCTGGCGAGCTCAAGGTCCAGGTCGCCGGCCCGTGGACGCTCGCCGCGTCGATCTTCCTGCCGCGCGGCGAGCGGGCGGTCCACGACCCCGGGGCGGGCCGCGACCTCGCGGCGAGCCTGGCCGAGGGGTGCGCGACCACCTCGCCGCCCTGGCCCGGCTGGTGCCCGGCGCTCGCTGGGTGCTGCAGGTCGACGAGCCGGCGCTGCCCGGGGTGCTCGGCGGCGTGCTGCCGACCGCCTCCGGGCTCGGGGTGCTGCCGGCGATCGAGCCCGACGTGGTCCGCGCCGGGCTCACCGAGGTGCTGGCGGCCGCGGCCGAGCGCGCCACGACCGTCGTGCACTGCTGCGCCCCCGACGTGCCCGTCGAGCTGCTGCGCGCGGCCGGGGCCGACGCCGTCTCGATCGACACCAGCCTGCTGGACCGCCCCGGCTGGGAGGAGCTGGGCGCGGTGGTCGAGCGCGGGGCGACCGCGTGGGCCGGCATCGTGCCGACCGACGCCACCGCGCCCCGTCCCGACGACCTACTGCGCCCGCTGCTCGGCGCCTGGGAGTCGCTGGGCCTCGGCGACGACCGGCTCGACGCGGCCGTCCTGACCCCCGCCTGCGGCCTCGCGGGGGCGACCCCGCGCCAGGCGCTCGACCTGCAGCGGGCCGCTGTCGCGGCCGCCGACCTGCTGGCCGAGCGGCTCGCCTGACCCGCGGCGCACCGGGTGCTGTCGGCCTGTCGGTGCCGTGCGCCAGGATGAGCGGGTGAGCGAAACGTCCGTGCCCGAGGCCGACCCCGACGCCGCTGCCACCCAGCCGCCCGACGACGTCCGCCACACCTGGGCCGACCTGGCCGAGCAGCTGCGCGCCCACCAGTTCGCCTATCACGTCAAGGACGCGCCGACGATCAGCGACGGCGAGTACGACGCGCTCTACCGCGAGCTCGACCGGCTCGAGCAGGACTACCCCTCGCTGCGCACGCCCGACAGCCCGACGCAGCAGGTCGGCGGCGCGACGTTCAGCACCGACTTCGCCGCGGTCACCCACCGCGAGCGGATGCTCAGCCTCGACAACGTGTTCAGCCCCGAGGAGCTCGACGGCTGGCTCGAGCGCGTCGAGCGCGAGACCGGCGGCGCCACCGTGCACTACCTGTGCGAGCTCAAGATCGACGGACTGGCCATCAACCTGCTGTACGACCGCGGTCGCCTCGTGCGCGCCGCCACCCGCGGCGACGGCACCACCGGCGAGGACGTCACCCAGAACGTCCGCACCATCGAGGGCATCCCGCACCAGCTGCGCGGCGACGACGTGCCCGAGCTGGTCGAGGTGCGCGGCGAGGTGTTCATGTCGATGAGCGACTTCGAGCAGCTCAACGCCGAGCTGGTCGAGGCCGGCAAGCCGCCGTTCGCCAACCCGCGCAACACCGCCGCCGGCTCGCTGCGGCAGAAAGACCCCGGGTCACCGCCCGCCGCGCGCTGCGCATGCTGGTGCACGGCATCGGCGCCCGCACCGGCTTCGACATCACCCGCCAGTCCCAGGCGTACGACCTGCTGCGCGAGTGGGGCCTGCCGGTCTCGACCCACTCCAAGGTCGTCAGCAAGCCGGCGCAGGTGCAGAAGTTCGTGCGCGACGCCGGCGCCGACCGGCACGCCGTCGAGCACGAGCTCGACGGGGTCGTGGTCAAGGTCGACGAGGTGCCGCTGCAGCGTGCGCTGGGGTCGACCTCGCGCGCGCCCCGGTGGGCGATCGCGTACAAGTACCCGCCCGAGGAGGTCAACACCACGCTGCTCGACATCGCGGTCAACGTCGGACGCACCGGGCGCGTGACGCCGTACGCCGTGATGGAGCCGGTGGTCGTCGCCGGGTCCACGGTCAGCCAGGCCACGCTGCACAACGCCTCCGAGGTCGAGCGCAAGGGCGTGCTCATCGGCGACACGGTGGTGCTGCGCAAGGCGGGCGACGTGATCCCCGAGGTGCTGGGGCCGGTGGCCGACCTGCGCGACGGGTCCGAGCGCCCGTTCGTCATGCCCACCGAGTGCCCCGCGTGCGGCACCCCGCTCGCCTACGAGAAGGAGGGCGACAAGGACATCCGCTGCCCCAACTCGCGCAGCTGCCCGGCGCAGCTGCGCGAGCGGCTGTTCGGGCTCGCCGGCCGCGGCGCGTTCGACATCGAGGCGCTCGGCTGGGAGGGGTCGATCGCGCTGCTGGAGTCGGGGGTGCTCACCGACGAGTCGACGCTGTTCGACCTCACCCGCGACGACCTGATCCGGGTCCCGCTCTACACCCGCGCCGCCCGCAAGTCCGACGACCCCGACCAGGTCGTCGACGGGCGCACCCTGTCCGCCGGCGGCGTCGCCCTGCTCGACAACCTGGCCCACGCCAAGGAGCAGCCGCTGTGGCGGGTGCTCGTCGGGCTGTCGATCCGTCACGTCGGGCCGACCGTGGCCCGGCTGCTGGCGACCGAGTTCGGGTCGATGGACGCGCTGCGCGCCGCCGACGCCGAACGCATCTCGGCCACCGACGGGGTCGGCCCGGTCATCGGCGAGGCCGTCGAGCAGTGGTTCGCCGTCGACTGGCACCGCGAGCTGGTCGACCGGTGGGCGGCGGCCGGGGTGCGGATGGCCGACGAGCGCGACGAGTCGGTGGCCCGCACGCTCGAGGGGCTCACCGTCGTCGTCACCGGCTCGCTCGAGGGGTTCTCCCGCGACGAGAGCAAGGAGGCGATCATCGCCCGCGGCGGCAAGGCGTCCGGCTCGGTGAGCAAGAAGACCGACTACGTCGTCGTCGGCGCCAACGCCGGCTCCAAGGCCGACAAGGCCGAGCAGCTGAAGGTCCCGGTGCTCGACGAGGAGCAGTTCGTCGAGCTGCTCGAGACCGGCCGGGTCGAGGGTGTGACGCCCGAGCCCGAGGGTGACGGCGAGGGCGCGGCCGACGACGGCGAGGCGGCGGAGCAACGCGGTGGCGACGACGCGGGGGAGGCGTCGTGAACGGGGACCGGCGGTGCCGCTCGACGACGTGCGCACCCACGTGGACCGGGCGCTGCGCGGCATGGCCGCGACCCTGCGTGACCTGGGCGACGACCTGGCCAACGTGCGGCCCGACCTGCCCGGCGCTAACAGCCCGTACGCCATCGTCACCCACTGCCTCGGCGTCATGGAGTTCTGGGGCGGGCAGGTGCTGGCCGACCGGGTCGTCGAGCGCGACCGCGAGGCGGAGTTCGTGGCCACCGGTGCGGTGGCGCCGCTGCTGGAGCGCATGGAACAGCAACGCGCCCGCTTCGAGCGCGACCTCGCCGGCTTCGACGGCGCTGCGCCCCCGCGCGGCCCGATCCCCGACCGCGACCAGGCCGACATGCCCGAGTTCACCGCCACCCAGGGCGGCGTGCTGCTGCACGTCCTCGAGGAGCTCGTCCAGCACCGCGGCCAGCTCGACGTGACCGCCGACCTGGTCCGCCCCCGCACCTGACCCGACCGCGGCCCCCGATTTCTCAGCGCAGGCCTCCCACGCCCCGCCCCGTCACGCGGGGGCGGTCCACCGCCGGGGGTGCGCTCAGCCGCACGATCCAGCGGTGGTCCGCGAGGGCGTACGTCATTTCCCCCGATATCGGCGCTACTGACAGGTCCACGCGCCTGGGACACGTCACAACCCCCGGTATCGGCGCTTGTGACGGGCGCGTACGCCTGGGGCGCGTCATTTCCCCCGGTATCGGCGCTACTGACAGGTCCACACGTCAGCAGCCCGTCACAACCCCCGGTATCGGCGCTTGTGACGGGCGCGTACGCCTGGGGCGCGTCATTTCCCCCGGTATCGGGGTCAGCGGCGGGGAGCGGGGCGCTCACCGCACGCGCGGGCGGGCCTCCGGAGCGGCGGCGGTCCAGCTCGGCGTCGAGCGCGCGCAGGCCGCCCTCGGTGAGCAGGTGGTTGGCGAGGACGTACTCCCCGAGCTGCTGCGAGGGGTTGCTGCCGAACGGGACGGCCAGCGCCTCCGACGCCTGCCGGAACTTGCTGGCCAGCCAGCCCTCCGACTTGGCGGCGCCGAGCCACTGGCCGCAGGTGCGCAGCAGCACGCCGCGCGGCACGGTGTAGCTCGGGTCCTTCATCCGTCCGCGGCGCAGCAGCACCGCCGCGAGCGCCGCGGCCACCTGCCAGTCCTGGCCCGCCGGGGGCGACTGGATCGAGGCGACGTTCCACCCGGTCGTCACGGTCGAGGCCGGGTCGGCCGCAGCCGGCGCCCCGGATGCTCCGGCAGCCCCGGGCGCGGCACCACCGGACCGGGGAGGTGCTGCTGCCGGTCGGGGTTGACCACCACGGTGGCCTGCGCGCCGGTCGAGGTGTGCAGCAGCAGCTGGACCGGCGGGCGGAACGTCGCCTCCTCGCCGTCCTCGAGGCTGCCGGCCACCCGGCCGTCGGCACGCTTGACCTCCAGGGTCCCCTGCCGCTGCTGGCAGCGCACGTGCACCAGCCCGCCGGTCTCGGCCCGCAGCTCGAACGCCGAGCGCGACACCCGGCTCGAGGTGGACACCACCACGGTCCCTTCGTGCCCGGCACGGCCGAACACCAACGTCTCGCCCTCGCGCAGCGGCAGCTCCTCCTGCCCTCCGTCGCGCCGCAGCACCACCAGTCCGATCGTCACGGGTTCCCTCTCCGCCGTACGTCTGCCGCCGCTCTCCGCGAGAGCATCCTCTCGTTCCGTGGCCAGACTCGCCCCGCAACGCGTCTACTCAGTGTTACCGCACCCGGTGAGGGGAGCCCGGGAGCGGGTGACGGCGAGCAGTCGGCGCAGCCGAGTCGTCTGGGTCTGTCGGGGGCGACCCAGCCGGCCCAGGCGCCGGGGTTCGCCGGCGGCCGTGGGGGCGGCCGCCGCGCCGGTCGGGCCGGCGGGGTCATGTGGCGGCCCCACCGGCCGGGCCGGCGCCGACAGCGTCCGCCAGGGCACGCGCCGCCGCCGTCCACAGCCTCGCGACTTCCGCCCGCACGCGCGCCCCCGACCTGCCATCCTTCGCTCACGCTCGACGGTCGGGCGCCGCGAAGGGGGATCGATGAGCACCCAGGACGACCCGTACGCCGCGCCGGGCCAGGCGTCCGACCCGGCCGTCCCGCCGCCGCAGCCGGCCGCCCCGAGCGGGCCGACGGCGTACGCCCAGCCGCAGCCGGCGTACGCCCAGCCGCAGCCGACGTACGCCTATCCCACGCCGGGATACGGCGGCGCCAGCGGCTCGGGCCGCGGGCTGGCCGTCGCCGCACTGGTGGTCGCGGTGCTCGCGCTGGTCGCAGCGGGCGTCGCCCTCGTGGTCGTGCTGCTCGCGCTGTTCCCGGGCGACCCCGGGCCGTACGGCCCCTACGACGAGGCCATCACCGGCACCCTGGCCCAGGCCGAGGCCGGCCAGCCGTACGCCGGTGCCGACCTGGCCGACGAGGTCGCCCGGGCGTTCGACACCTACTACGGGCCGGACTCGATCAGCGGCACGACCTGCCCCGACCTGCCCTCGGTGAGCGAGGGGAGAGCGTCACCTGCACCGCGACGGTGCTCGACGTGCCGTCCGACCTCGAGGTGGTGCTCACCGACGACCGGGGCCACTTCGAGGTGCTGGAGTCTCCGTCCTGAGGGCCGAACGGGCCGCCGGCGAGGGCCGCGGCACCGCCCCGAGCCGGGGCCGCGCGGCCGCTCTAGACTGACCCGCATGTCCACGCTCTCCCGCGACGACGTCGCGCACGTCGCCATGCTCGCCCGGATCCAGCTCTCCGACGAGGAGCTGGACCACCTGGCGGGGCAGCTGGACCAGATCGTCGGCTTCGTCGCGAGCGTCAGCGAGGTCGCTGCCGCCGACGTGCCGCCGATGTCGCACCCGCTGCCGCTGCGCAACGTCACCCGGCCCGACGAGGTGCGCCCGAGCCTGTCCGCCGAGGAGGCGCTCGCCGCCGCCCCCGCGCAGGACCTGCAGCGCTTCGAGGTGCCGCGCATCCTCGACGAGGACTGACCGGCCACCGCTCCGCCACCCGCACCCCGCACCGAAGGACCCACGTGACCAGCGACCCCACCCGGCTGTCCGCGGCCGAGCTCGCCGACCGGTTGGCCGCCGGCGAGCTCAGCTCGGTCGAGATCACCCAGGCGCACCTCGACCGCATCGACGCGGTCGACCCCAAGGTCCACGCCTACCTGCACGTCGACCGCGACGGGGCGCTCGCCCAGGCCGCCGAGGCCGACCGGCGCCGCTCCGCGGGCGAGGACGTGGCCGCGCTCACCGGCGTGCCGATCGCGGTCAAGGACGTCGTCACCACCAAGGGCCTGCCCACCACCGCGGGGTCGCGCATCCTGCAGGGCTGGATCCCGCCGTACGACGCCACGCTGGTCACCCGCCTGAAGCAGGCCGGCATGCCGATCCTCGGCAAGACCAACATGGACGAGTTCGCGATGGGCTCCTCCACCGAGCACTCGGCCTACGGCCCGACGCGCAACCCGTGGGACCTCGAGCGCATCCCGGGCGGCTCCGGCGGCGGGTCGGCGGCCGCGGTCGGCGCCCACCTGGCGCCCCTGGCGATCGGCACCGACACCGGCGGCTCGATCCGCCAGCCTGCCTCGGTGACGGGCACGGTCGGGGCCAAGCCGACGTACGGCGGGGTGTCGCGCTACGGCCTCATCGCCCTGGCGTCCTCGCTGGACCAGGCCGGCCCGTGCACCCGCACGGTGCTCGACTCGGCCCTGCTGCACGAGGTCATCGGCGGGCACGACCCGATGGACTCCACCTCTATCGACGCGCCCGTGCCGCCGGTCGTCGAGGCCGCGCGCCGCGCCGACGTGACGGGGCTGCGCATCGGCATCGTGCGCGAGCTGACCGGCGACGGCTACGCCCCCGACGTGCAGCGCCGCTTCGACGAGGCGGTCGCGCTGCTCACCGACCGCGGCGCCGAGATCGTCGAGGTCTCCTGCCCGCACTTCGAGCAGGCGCTCGCGGCCTACTACCTGATCCTGCCGAGCGAGGCGTCGTCCAACCTCGCCAAGTTCGACGCGATGCGCTACGGCCTGCGGGTCGGGCCCGAGGGGGTCGAGCGGCCCAGCGCCGAGCAGGTCATGGCCGCGACCCGCGACGCCGGCTTCGGCGACGAGGTCAAGCGCCGGATCATCCTCGGCACGTACGCCCTCTCGGCCGGCTACTACGACGCCTACTACGGCCAGGCGCAGAAGGTGCGCACCCTCGTGGCACGCGACTTCGCCGCCGCGTTCGAGCAGGCCGACGTGCTGGTCAGCCCGACCGCGCCCACCACGGCGTTCAAGCTGGGCGACAAGCTCGACGACCCGATGGCGATGTACCGCAACGACATCGCGACCATCCCCGCCAACCTCGCCGGCATCCCCGGCCTGTCCGTCCCCGCCGGCCTCGGCGACGACGGGCTCCCCGTCGGGTTCCAGGTGCTGGCCCCGGCCACCCGCGACGAGCTGATGTACGGCGTCGGTGCGGCCCTCGAGGCCGCGCTGCTGCAGGAGTGGGGCGGGCCGCTGCTCGACCGGGCGCCCGCGCTGGAGACGATGGAGGTCGCCCGATGAGCACCGCAACCACCGACGCCGTCGTCCCGTTCGACGAGGCCGTGCAGACGTACGACCCGGTGATGGGCCTGGAGGTCCACGTCGAGCTCGGCACCGCCACCAAGATGTTCTGCGGCTGCGCCACGGCGTTCGGCGCCGAGCCCAACACGCAGGTGTGCCCGGTGTGCCTTGGTCTGCCCGGTGCGCTGCCCGTGGTCAACGCGACCGCGGTGGAGTCGGCCATCCGCATCGGTCTGGCGCTGCACTGCGACATCGCCGAGTGGTGCCGGTTCGCCCGGAAGAACTACTTCTACCCGGACATGCCGAAGAACTTCCAGACCAGTCAGTACGACGAGCCGATCGCCTTCGACGGCTACCTCGACGTCGAGCTCGACGACGGGGATGTCTTCCGCGTCGAGATCGAGCGCGCGCACATGGAGGAGGACACCGGCAAGTCGCTGCACGTGGGCGGCTCGACCGGTCGCATCCAGGGCGCGGCGTACTCGCTGGTCGACTACAACCGGGCCGGCATCCCACTCATCGAGATCGTGACCCGGCCGATCCTCGGCGCGGGGGAGCGGGCGCCGGAGGTGGCGCGGGCGTACGTCGCGACGCTGCGCGACCTGCTGAAGGCGCTCGACGTCAGCGACGTGAAGATGGAGCAGGGCTCGATGCGCTGCGACGCCAACGTCTCGCTGAAGCCCAGGGGCGCTGAGCAGCTCGGCACCCGCACCGAGACCAAGAACGTCAACTCGCTGCGCTCGGTGGAGCGGGCGGTGCGCTACGAGATCTGCCGGCACGCGGCCGTGCTCGACGCGGGCGGCAGCATCACCCAGGAGACCCGGCACTGGCACGAGGACACCGGCGTCACCACGTCGGGCCGGCCCAAGTCCGACGCCGACGACTACCGCTACTTCCCCGAGCCCGACCTGGTGCCGGTGGCGCCGTCGCGCGAGGACGTCGAGCGGCTGCGCTCCACCCTGCCGGAGCCGCCGGCCGAGCGGCGCAAGCGGCTCCAGTCCGCCTGGGGCTACAGCGATCTCGAGATGCGCGACGTCATGAACGCCGGTGCCGTCGAGATCATCGAGGAGACCGTGGCCGCGGGTGCGAGCCCGGCCGCGGCGCGCAAGTGGTGGAGCGGTGAGCTGGCCCGCCGCGCCAACGCCGAGGGCAAGGCGGTCACCGACTTCGGCGTACGTCCGCAGGACGTCGCCGAGCTCGACGGCCTGGTCACCTCGGGCCGGCTCAACGACTCCATGGCGCGCCAGGTGCTCGACGGCGTGGTCGCCGGGGAGGGCACGCCCACCCAGGTCGCCGACGCGCGCGGGCTTGAGCTGGTGCAGGACGACGGGGCGCTGGAGGCCGCCGTCGACGAGGTCATCGCGGGCAACCCCGACGTCGCGCAGAAGGTGCGCGACGGCAAGGTGCAGGCGGTCGGGGCCCTCATCGGCCAGGTCATGAAGGCGATGAAGGGCCAGGCCGACGCGGCCAAGGTGCGCGAGCTGCTGCTGCAGCGGCTGGGCTGAGCGGCGTCGTTCTCCCGCCGTTCATCCCTGAGGGCCTGGCAAGCCCCAGGGTGCTGTCGTAGTCTGACGGCACGCGCGGGGGTCGTGCGCGTTTGCCGAGGGAGCAACCGCTGGAATCTCGATCCCCCGATGCCTGGGCACCTGAGAGTCAGGAGCCCAGTCACCTGAGAGGTGTGAGTATGAAGACCACGACGCCGCACCGTCGCCTGGGTCTGGCCGCTGCTGTCGCGCTGAGCGGGGGATGCTGTTCGCCGGCGTCTCGACCGCCACCGCGGCCACGAGCGGCAACCTGGAGACCAAGGGCCCGCTCTACTACTGCGAGGACGGCTACCCCCAGATGGTGGTCTACGTCCGGCCGACCAAGACCGACGAGACCGTCTCCTACACCAGCAGCCCCGACCGCGGTGACGGTCAGTGGAACCTGTCGGCCGGCGACAGCTACGGCCAGGTCTACAGCCGCGGCTCCTCGTTCGCGGGCTACGACGGCACCATCACCTTCAAGGGCTCGGAGACCGACAGCTCGCTGACGGTCAACGTCAACATCCCCGAGCGGTGCGGCGACCTGCCGAAGGAGCGCCCGGAGTCCGGCTGGGAGGGCACCGCCGTGCAGCCCACCTCGGTCCCGACCTCGAGCACCTCCTCTTCCTCGAGCTCGACCACCGCCAGCCCGACCTCCACGGACTCGCCGACCGGCCCGCCCGTGCAGACCGGCTACGAGCCCAAGGACAGCAGCAACGCCGGCGCCCTCGCGCTGATCGGCATGCTGGCTGCCGGCGCCGCCGTCACCGGCACCGCGGCGACCCGTCGACTGGGCGGTCGCTGATCCGATGCGTCGATCTCTGACGGCGGCGGCCGTGCTCATGACCACCGGGCTCCTGGCCGGATGCGCCAGCGACCCCGCGGCCAACGAGTCCAGGCCGTCGCCGTCGGGGTCGAACGGCATCCCGACCTCGGTGCCGGGCGGGGGCAGCACGCCCACGGGCGGCACCCCCACCGGCGGCACCCCGACCGGCGGCACGCCCTCGGGCTCCGCCGGCGAGAACAACCCGCGGGCCGCGAGCACCGGCGTCAACGGCGCCGCGCCCGAGGCCTCCGCGCCCGGCGGCAAGACCAAGGCTGCCGCCGGCGCCCCGGCCCAGCTGCAGATGCCCACGATCGGGTTCGACAAGGCCGTCACCAAGCTCGGCCTCAACGCCAAGGGCGAGATCAACCCGCCGGCCGGAGTCGTGCAGTGGTACGACAAGAGCGTCTCTCCCGGCCAGCCCGGCATCTCGGTGATCGCCGGCCACGTGCTCTACAACGGCCCCGACGTGTTCTACAAGCTCGACAAGCTGAACGCGGGCGACGTCGTCACGGTCACGTACGGCAACGGCGCGAAGAAGCAGTTCCGCGTCTACGCCGAAGAGGCCATCAACAAGAAGGACCTGCAGAAGGACCCGCGGGTCTGGGGCACCTCGTCCACTCCCGTCCTTGCGCTCATCACCTGCGACTCCGGGTCGCAGGTCGTGCAGAACCACCACGTCGACAACTACGTCGTGTGGGCCAAACCGATCTGATCCGAGGGGATTCGGCATGCGTCGCGGCTACGTCGCGCTTCCGGCCGCGCTCTGCGCCGCCGCGTTGGTGCTGACCGGGTGTGGAGAGTCCGATCCGGAGGCGCAGCAGACGCGCTCCGCCGCGCCGCCCAGTCCGTCGGACACACCGACACCCACGAGCACGCCCAGCACACCGACGACCTCGTCGAGCTCGGCGACCAGCAGCTCCACCTCGTCCACGGCGGCCTCGACGAGCTCGAGCTCGAGCGCGACGACGCCGCCCAGCTCCACCTCGCGCACCGCCGCCTCCTCGACCAGCAGCAGCCCGTCGAGCACCCGCGCCCCGCGCAGCTCCACCAGCAGCGCCAGCGAGACCGAGCGCCCGTCGGCCACCCGCACCTCCAACGCGCGCACCGTGCGCACGGGTCAGCCGACCCGGCTGCAGATGCCCGCCCTCGGCTTCGACCAGCCGGTGCGCGCCATGGGCCTGAACAACGGTGCGATCAACCCGCCCCCGCACGTCGTGCAGTGGTACACCGGCTCCGTCCGGCCAGGCTCCACCGGCATCTCGGTCATCGCCGGCCACGTCGCGCCGTACGGCGGCAGGGCCGGGATCTTCTCGCGCCTCAACAACCTGTCGGTCGGCGACACCGTGACCATCGGCTACGCCGGCGGCGGCGAGCGCACCTTCCGCGTCTACGCCAAGGACGCCGTCGGCAAGACCGAGCTGCAGCGTGACTCGCGCGTGTGGGGCTCTTCGTCCCGCCCGGTCGTTGCGCTCATCACCTGTGACTCCTCCGCCCCCTCGCAGGGCGGCCACAGCACCCGCAACTACGTCGTCTGGGCCAGCCCCGTCTGATCTTCTTGTCTCGGCTCCTCCTCCGGGAGCCGCTTGCTGCGCTGCGCGGCTCCCGGCATCGTCGCCGAGACCTTGATTCCTTTGCCGTCGGAGTCTTCTTGTCTCGGCCGTCGGAGTCTTCTTGTCTCAGCTCCTCCTCCGACGGCCCGTCGCAAGCTCCGGTCCGCCGGCATCGTCGCCGAGACCTTGATTCCTTTTGCCGTCGGAGTCTTCTTGTCTCTGCTCCTCACGCAGGAACCCAAGAAACGATGCGGTCGTCGCCGTCGCGGGGGTCGCCGCGGAAGGTGTTGCTGCTCATCAGCCACAGGCGCCCGTCGGGGGCGACGGCGATGGTGCGCACCCGGCCCAGGTCCGGGGTGTCGGCCTCTTCGGGCGTGCCGGGCCGGCCGTCGGTGAGCGGCACCCGCCAGACCCGTTCGCCCCGGAGCGCGGCGACGTACGCCGCGCCGTCCCCACCGATCGCGAGTCCGCTCGGGGAGGCCTCGTCGGTCGTCCACGTGACCAGCGGGTCGACCAGCCCCGAGCGGCCGCCGCGGCCCTCGACCGTCGGCCAGCCGTAGTTCTGCCCGGCGCGGATCTGGTTCAGCTCGTCGAAGGTGTCCTGCCCGAACTCGGTCGCGAACATCCGCCCGTCGGCGTCCCACGCCAGGCCCTGCACGTTGCGGTGGCCGAGCGACCACACGGGGGAGCCGGGGAAGGGGTTGCCGGCGGGCGGGCGCCCCTCCTGGTCGATGCGCAGGATCTTGCCGCCGAGGCTGCTGCGGTCCTGCGAGCGGCTGGTCTCGCCGGCGTCGCCGGTGCCGACGTACAGCTGGCGGTCGGGTCCGAACGCCAACCGGCCACCGTTGTGCACCGACGCCTTCGGGATGCCGGACAGGACCACCCGGTCCGGCCGCAGCGCCGACCCGTCCCAGGTGAAGCGCTCGATGCGGTTGTCGTCGGCGGCGGTGTAGTAGACGAACACCCGGCGGTCGGTCGCGAACGTGGGAGAGACCGCGATGCCGAGCAGCCCCGCCTCACCCTCGGGTCGCACCGCGCCGATGGTGGCGACGGTGCGCGGCGCCTGGCCCGAGCGCAGCTGCACCACCTGGCCGCGGTCGCGCAGCGTGACCAGGGCCGACCCGTCGGGCAGGAAGGCCAGCCCCCACGGCACGTCCAGCCCGGTGGCGACGGTCTGCGGCGGCCCGGTCGGTACGCCTGTGCCGGGTGCGGCGCTGCTCGCACCACCCGGGGTGGCCGGCCCTGACGTGGGCGCCGGCGAGGTGCTCGACCAGGTGGCCGGGCCCGAGGTCGCCGGGGGCGAGGAGGAGCTGTTCTGCGGGCCGGAGGAGCAGGCGGCCAGCAGCGCCAGCGTCCCGGCGGACAGGCAGGCGGTGAGGCGTCGGCGGCGCAGGGTGTCCATGGGTCATTCAACCTCGCCCGCCTGTGCGGCGGGGCCGCCGCGGGCCTACCGTGCACCCATGGCTGTGGTCTCGATCCCCGACCCGCGCTGGGTCGACGCGCTGTCCGACGTCCCCGGTGTCGAGCTGGTCGAGTGGGACATGAAGTCCCCGCCTCCGCGCTCGGACATCGAGGTGGTGGTGCCGCCCTACATGTCCTCGCCCAAGCGGCTCGAGCACCTGGCGGCGCTGCCCGACCTCGAGGCCGTGCAGCTGGTGACCGCGGGCTACGACCACGCGCTGCCCTACCTGCCCGACGGCGTACGGCTCGCGAACGGCGCCGGCATCCACGACACGTCCACGGCCGAGCTGACCCTGGCGCTCGTCCTCGCCGCGCAGCGGGGCATCCCGGACTTCGCCCGGGCGCAGGAGCGCGGTGAGTGGCTGCGCGCGGCGGGCCGCCCTCGCTCGCCGACCGGCGGGTGCTGGTCGTGGGCTACGGGTCGGTCGGGCGGGCGATCGTCCGCCGGCTGCAGGCGTTCGAGACCGACGTCACCGTGGTCGCGTCGCGGGCCCGGGAGGGCGACGACCTGGTCGAGCGGGTGCACGGCATCGACGAGCTGCGGGCGCTGGCGCCCCGGGCCGAGATCCTGGTGCTCATCGTGCCGCTGACCGACGACACCCGCGGCCTGGTCGACGCCGAGCTGCTGGCGCTGCTGCCCGAGCAGGCTCTCGTGGTCAACGTGGCGCGCGGACCCGTCGTCGACACCGACGCCCTGGTCGAGGCCTGCCAGGCCGGGCGCGTGCGCGCCGCGCTCGACGTCACCGACCCCGAGCCGCTGCCCGAGGACCACCCGCTGTGGAGCGCCCCGGGCGTGCTGATCAGCCCGCACGTCGGCGGCGCCTCGACGGCCTTCGAGCCGCGCGCGCTGGACTTCCTGCGCGAGCAGCTGGGGGCGCACGCCCGCGGCGAGGGCCTCACCCACGTGGTGCACCCGCGATGACTGCCAGGATGTGCTCATGAACGACGCGCCCACCCGCACCCTCGTCCTGCTCCGGCACGCCAAGGCCGAGGACTCCAGCACCGCGCAGACCGACCACGAGCGCGCGCTCAGCCCCGGGGCCGCGCCGACGCGGCCGCCGCCGGCGAGTGGCTCAAGGAGCAGGAGATCGCACCCACCCTGGTGCTGTGCAGCACCGCGCTGCGCACCCGCGAGACCTGGGCGGCGGTCTCGGAGACCAGCGGCTTCGGCGGCCTGGTCGAGCACGAGCGGCGCATCTACAACGCCCCCGTCGAGCAGCTGCTGCAGGTGGTGCAGGGCGCCGACGAGGACGCCCGGGTCGTCGCCCTGGTCGGTCACTCGCCCGGTGTGCCCGGCCTCGCCGCGACGCTCGCCGGGGAGGGCAGCGACGCCGACGCGGTGCGCACCCTGGAGGAGGGCTACCCCACCTGCACGATCGCGGTGCTGGAGATCTCGGGAGACTGGGCCGACCTGGCTCCCGGCAGCGCGCGCCTGCTCGCGGTGCACACCGCGCGCGACGGCGCCGAGGCGTGACCGCCGAGGCGTGACCACCGAGGCCTGACCCCGCGTCCACGGCCCCGGCCGGCTGCCCACGCTGACCACATCCCGGGAGCGGCGTCCCACCCAGCGGACACGAACGTACGATCAGGGCATGACCAGCACGCCCGACATCAAGCCCCGCAGCCGCGACGTCACCGACGGTCTCGAGAAGGCCGCGGCACGCGGGATGCTCCGCGCGGTCGGCCTCGGCGACGAGGACTTCGCCAAGCCGCAGATCGGCGTCGCGAGCTCGTGGAACGAGATCACCCCGTGCAACCTGTCGCTGGACCGGCTGGCCGGCGCGGTCAAGAACGGCGTGCACGCGGCGGGTGGCTACCCGTTGGAGTTCGGGACGATCTCGGTCAGCGACGGCATCTCGATGGGGCACGAGGGGATGCACTTCTCGCTCGTGTCGCGCGAGGTCATCGCCGACTCGGTCGAGACGGTGATGAGCGCCGAGCGGCTCGATGGCTCGGTGCTGCTGGCCGGCTGCGACAAGTCGCTGCCGGGCATGCTCATGGCCGCCGCGCGGCTCGACCTGGCCTCGGTGTTCCTCTACGCCGGCTCGATCCTGCCGGGCAACGTCGACGGCCGCGACGTGACGATCATCGACGCCTTCGAGGCGGTCGGCGCCTGCCTCGCCGGCAAGATCAGCCGCGAGGAGGTCGACAAGGTCGAGCGCGCGATCTGTCCGGGCGAGGGTGCCTGCGGCGGCGCGTACACCGCGAACACCATGGCCGCCGTCTCCGAGGCGCTCGGGCTCGCCCTCCCCGGCAGCTCCGCGCCGCCGGCGGTCGACCGGCGCCGCGACGGCTTCGCCCACCGCTCGGGCGAGGCCGTGGTCGAGATGCTGCGCCAGGGCATCACCGCCCGCCAGATCCTGACCAAGGAGGCGTTCGAGAACGCCATCGCCGTCGCCATGGCGCTCGGCGGCTCCACCAACGCCGTGCTGCACCTGCTGGCCATCGCCAACGAGGCCGAGGTCGAGCTCACCCTCGACGACTTCACCCGCATCGGCGCCAAGGTGCCGCACCTCGCCGACATGAAGCCGTTCGGGCGCTACGTCTGGGTCGACTTCGACCGCGTCGGCGGCATCCCGGTGATCATGAAGGCGCTGCTCGACGCCGGCCTGATGCACGGCGACGTGCTGACCGTGACCGGCCGCACCATGGCCGAGAACATCGCCGAGCTCGACCCGCCGGCGCTCGACGGCCGCGTCGTGCGCACCCTCTCCGAGCCGATCCACAAGACCGGCGGCCTGACCATCCTCAAGGGCAGCCTCGCGCCCGAGGGCGCGGTCGTGAAGTCGGCCGGCTTCGACGCCGACGTGTTCGACGGCACCGCGCGGGTCTTCGACGGCGAGCGCGCCGCGATGGACGCCGTCGAGGCCAACTCGCTCAAGCCGGGCGACGTCGTCGTCATCCGCTACGAGGGACCCAAGGGCGGCCCCGGCATGCGCGAGATGCTCGCCGTCACCGGTGCCATCAAGGGCGCCGGGCTCGGCAAGGACGTGCTGCTGCTCACCGACGGCCGGTTCTCCGGCGGCACCACCGGGCTGTGCGTGGGGCACGTGGCGCCGGAGGCGGTCGACGAGGGGCCGATCGCGTACGTCCGCGACGGCGACCCGATCCGGCTCGACGTGGCGAACGCCCGGCTCGACCTGCTGGTCGACGAGGAGGAGCTGCAGCGGCGGCGCGCCGAGGGCGTGCAGCACCCCGAGGCGAAGTACTCCCGCGGCGTGCTCGCGAAGTACCGCGCGCTGGTGCGCAGCGCGAGCGTGGGCGCCGTCACCGGCTGACCCGCCGCGGAGGGTCTCGCCGCGTCCCGAGGAATGCCCGCGGCGCGCTGCGACGTTGGGGCTGTCGCGGGCGCAGGAGAGGGGCGGGATGACGGTCGAGCACGGCAGCGCAGGGAGCCGGCGCGAGGAGCAGGTGCGCGAGCAGGTGGCGCTGGAGCAGACGTACCTCGACGGCGCGCACGCACGACGGGTCGAGCTGCGCGACGAGGCCGCGCTGCGGCTCGCGGACCTGGGGCCGGGCAGCGCCGGTGACCCGACGGCCCGGGCCCGGCAGGCGCGGCTGCGCGGCCGGGTGCGCGAGCTCGAGCTGGCCGAGCAGGGACTGATCTTCGGCCGGGTCGACCTCGACGACGGCGCGCAGCACCGCATCGGACGCACCGGCCTGCCCGCCCGCGACGACGAGGGCGACCCGGTGGTGGTCGACTGGCGCGCGCCGGTGGCGAGGGCGTTCTACACCGCGACCGCGGTCGACCGGCAGGGCGTGCGCCGCCGCCGCCACGTCCGCACCGACGGGCCGCTGGTCACCGGGGTGGACGACGACCTGCTGGAGGAGTCCGGCGACGGGCTCGTGGGGAGGCCTCGCTGCTCGCCGCGCTCGGGCAGGGACGCACCGGGCGCATGGGCACCGCCGTCGCCACGCTGCAGCGCGAGCAGGACGACATCGTGCGCGCACCGGCCACCGGTCCGCTGGTGGTGCAGGGCGGTCCGGGCACGGGCAAGACCGTGGTCGCGCTGCACCGGGTCGCCTACCTGCTGTTCAGCAGCGAGCGGATCGCCGAGCGCGGAGTGCTCGTGCTGGGTCCCAATCACACGTTCCTGCAATACATCTCGCAGGTGCTGCCCGCGCTCGGGGAGACCGCGGTGGTGTCGACGACGGTCGACGACCTGCTGCCCGGGCTCGCGGTCGAGCGCGCCGAGAGCCGGGCCGTGGCCGAGATCAAGGGGCGCGAGATCTGGCTCGAGGTCATGCGCCGGCACGTCGACACCCTGCTGCCGTCCGACGGCGGGCTGTCGCTGCGGTTCGACGGCGAGACCCACGACATCGGCGCCGCCCAGGTCGAGCGTCTGCTGGCCGCTGCCCGCACCGACACGCGCAGCCTGCGCGAGGTGCGCGACCGCGCGGTCGAGCGGGTGCTCGACCTGCTCGTCGACGCCGTCGCCGACCGCCACGCCGAGACGCTGGCAGGCATGGAGGAGGGGCTCGAGGACATCCTCGCCGGGGTCGACCGCAGCCTCGCCCGGCGCGACGACCGCGGGGTGGCGTCGGGCGACACCGGCGTCGACGTGGACGGCCAGCTGTCCGACGCCGACGTCGAGCGGCTGCGCGAGCGGGTCACCCTCGACCCCGACGCACGCCGGCAGCTGCTCGCGTGGTGGCCGATCCCCGATCTCGGGGCCGAGTTCCGCCGGATGACGCGCGACGCGGACCATCTGCGGCGCGTCGCACCCGAGCTGGACGACGCCGAGATCGCTTCGGTGACAGGCGAACCCGAGGGCCGGTCGTCCTCCGACATCCCGCTGCTGGACGCGCTGCGAGCGGCGCTCGACGCCTCCCCGCGGGCCGCCGATCAGGGTGAGTTCCTCGCCGAGCGCGCCGCCGACGACCCCGACTGGGTCTACGGCCACGTCGTGGTCGACGAGGCGCAGGAGCTGTCACCGATGCAGTGGGCGATGGTGCTGCGCCGGGCCGGTGGTCGGTCGATGACCGCCGTGGGTGACATCGACCAGGTCGAGGCCGCGCACCCGCACACCACCTGGGACGCCCTGCTCACCCCCGTCCTCGGAAACCGTTGGGAGACAAGCGCGCTCACGATCTGCTATCGCACGCCGCGCGAGGTCATGGCCCTCACCGGGCCGGTGCTCGAGGCGGCCGGCAGCAGCAACGTGCCGCCCACGGCGGTGCGCTCGTCGGGCGTCGCGCCATGGGCACGCGAGACTCAGGAGGCGCACCTCGCAGCCTGCGTGGTCGAGACGGTCGCCGGGCTGCGCGACCGGCACCCCGACGGCTCGGTCGGCGTGGTGGTCCCCGAGCGGCGCCGGGCCGCGCTCGCGGCGACGGTCGCGCGCGAGCTGGGCGAGGGCGTACCCGTGCTCAGCGCCACGGGCGCGAAGGGACTGGAGTGGGACGCCGTGCTGGTCGTCGACCCAGACGGGATCAGCTCCGAGCCGCGCGGCTGGAACGGCCTCTACGTCGCCCTCACCCGCTGCACCCAGGAGCTCGGGCAGCTCCTCGTGCGCCCGCGGGACTCCCAGGACTGATCGGGAAGACCCCAGCGTGCCTACGCGCCTCGATCGTTCTCGGGCGTCTCGGCGCGGGCGCGCAGCACCCGTCGCTCGGCGTCGGTGCGCGCCAGGTCCGCCGCGAGCCCGTACGCCCTCGCCGCCTCCGCGTGCCGGCCCAGCCGGGCGAGCATCTCCGCGCGGGCGGCAGGCAGGTAGGCATAGCCGCGCAGCGCCGGCTCGCTGGCCAGCGCGTCCACCAGTGCGAGCCCGGCCTCGGGTCCCTGTGCCATCGACACGGCGACCGCCCGGTTGAGCGCGACCACGGGGACGGTTGCCGCGCGAGCAGCGCGTCGTAGAGCGTGACCAGCTCGGTCCAGTCGGTCGCGGCATGGCTCGGTGCCGTCGCGTGCACGGCGGCGATCGCGGCCTGCAGCAGATAGGGCCCGCTGGCCCCCGCGCGCAGGCAGCCGACGACCGTGCGGTGCGCGCGGTCGATCGCGTCGCGGTCCCAGCGCGAGCGGTCCTGCCCGGACAGGGGCACCGGCGTGCCGTCGTCGTCGGTCGCGGTCGCCGCGCGGGCCCGCAGCAGCTCCAGCAGCGCGCCGAGCCCCAGCAGCTCGGGGTCGTGCGGCACGTGCCGGCGCAGCAGCGTCGCCAGCTCGACGGCCCGGTCGAGCAGCTCGCCCTGCTGCCGGCGCTCGCCCGAGGTCGCGGCGTGCCCGAGCGTGCCGAGCAGGTAGGTCACGTCGAGCACGGCCGGCAGCCGCTCGGGCAGCTGCTCGCGGCGCGGCACCGCGAACGGGATGTGCGCCCGCGCGATCTTCCGCTTGGCGCGGGTGATCCGCGCGGCCATCGTCGCGGTCGGCACGAGGAACAGCGCGGCCACGTCGGCGGTCGGCACGCCCAGCACCAGCCGCAGGGTGAGGGCTGCGCGGGCGGCGTCGTCGAGCGCCGGGTGGCAGCACATGAAGATCAGCCGCAGCCGGTCGTCGTGCAGCACCGGCGCGAGGTCGCCCGGCAGCAGGTCCGGCCCCGGCGGGTCGTCCCCGTCGGGGACCACGAGCAGGGGCAGCTTGCCGCGCAGACTCGCCTGCCGACGTACGACATCGGTCGCCCGGCGCCGCGCCGTCACCGTGAGCCATGCGGCCGGGTTGTGGGGGACGCCGTCGCGCGCCCAGGCCTCCATCGCCTGGGCGTAGGCCTCCTGCACGCTCTCCTGCGCGAGGTCGAGGTCGCGGGTGGTGCGCGCGGTCGCGGCGAGCACGCTCGCCCAGTCGTGCCGGTGCGCCTGGGCGAGCGCACCGGCCACGACGGCCCGCGGCGTCCTCACGTGGTGACGCCTCCGGTGCTCGACTCGATCGGCTCGGTCGGGCGCACCTCGACCCCGCCGCCCTGGTCGTGGATCGGGTTGCGCCCGGCCAGCTCCAGCGCCTCGTCGAGGCTCGGCACGTCGATGACGTAGAACCCCACGACGACGTCCTTGGTCTCGGTGAACGGGCCGTCGGTGACCACGCCGCCACGGATGCTGGTGGTGGCGGTGTGGTCGGCGAGCGGCGTGCCGAACACCATGACGCCCGAGCGCTGCAGCTCCTCGCCGTGGCGCACGTGCGCCGCGAGGGCCTCGGGGTCGGGGTCGGCGGAGATCCGGTCGGCGGGGAAGTGCAGGAACACGGCGTACTGCGGCATGGGTTCATCCTTGCGGTCGGGCCGGCGCGGTGCCGGCGTCACGGGCGAACGGGTGCTCGCCTCACTGGTCCGTCGCACGGGACCGCCCAGATCGACACCCCGGACCGGACCTTTCACCCCGGCGGGGGAGCAGGTTTGTTTGACTGGCCGCATGGATCTCGGGGAACCAGCGCTCGTCCTGGACGGGCTCACCAAGCAGTTCGGACCGCAGTACGCCGTCGCCGGCCTCAGCCTGGCGGTGCCGCAGGGGTCGATGTTCGGGGTGGTCGGACCCAACGGGGCCGGCAAGACCACCACCTTGTCGATGGTCACGGGGCTGCTGCGTCCCGACGCCGGCCGCGCGGTCGTGCTCGGTCACGACGTGTGGACCGACCCGGCGCGGGCCAAGGCGCTCATGGGCGTGCTGCCCGACGGGCTGCGCACCTTCGACCGGCTCACCGGCAGCGAGCTGCTGCGCTATCACGGGCTGCTGCGCGGCCTGCCCGCCGGCGTGGTCGCCGAGCGCGGCGAGCAGCTGCTCGCGTCGCTCGGTCTCGCGGGTGACGGCGACAAGCTCGTCGTCGACTACTCCGCCGGCATGACCAAGAAGATCGGCCTGGCCTGCGCGCTGATCCACGCGCCCCGGCTGCTGCTGCTCGACGAACCGTTCGAGGCCGTGGATCCCGTTTCAGGACAAGTGATTCGGCAGATCCTCGCCCAGTTCGTGAGGGGCGGCGGCACGGTCGTGCTGTCCAGCCACGTGATGGAGCTGGTCGAGAACCTGTGCGACCACGTAGCGGTGATCGTCGACGGCCGCGCGATCGCCTCCGGAGCCCTCGACGACGTACGCCAGGGGCAGTCGCTCCAGGAGCGCTTCCTCGGTCTGGTCGGGGTGCAGACCGGTGACGAGGAGGTGCTGTCGTGGTTGCAGTCCTCGCGCGACTGAAGTGGACGCTGCTGGTGCGCGCGCTGCGCACCAGCGTCTGGCGCACGGCCGGGGTGGTCCTCGGTGCGCTCGGCGGCCTGGTCGTCGCGATCGGCTGGGTCGTCACCATGCTGCTGATCGGAGCCGACGACGCGGGCCAGACCCAGGCCGCGGTCGTCCTCAGCCTCGCGGGCGTGGTGGCCGCGTGGGTGGTCATGCCGCTGCTGGTCTTCGGGATCGACGAGACCCTCGACCCGGTCCGCTTCGCGCTGCTGCCGCTGTCGGCCGAGCGACTCCGACCGGGACTGCTGGTCGCCGGATTCATCGGCGTACCAGGCGTTCTCACCGCCGTCCTGTCGCTCACGCCGCTGCTGGCGTGGGTGCAGCACGGGCTCGCAGCGGCGCTGGCGGCTCTGGTGTCGGGGGTGCTGTTCACGCTCACCTGCTTCCTCGGCGCACGGGCGCTGACGTCGGGGTTCGCCGGCGCGCTGGCGTCACGCCGCTACAAGGACTTCGCCGCGGTGCTGCTCGCCGCCGTCGTCATGTGCGTCGGCATCGGGGTGAACGTGCTGTCCAGCCGGGCGGCCGAGTCGCCGGAGCAGGCGCGGCAGGTCATCACCACGGGCGCGAGCGTGCTGGGCTGGACGCCGCTCGGCTGGGCGGCCGCCTTCCCGGGTGACGTCGCGCGCGGCGACTGGCTCGTCGCGGCGCTGCGGCTGGCGCTCGCGGTCGGTCTGGTCGCGGTGCTGTGGGCGGTGTGGGGCCGGTTCCTGCAGCGCGGGCTCACTTCGATCAGCGAGTCCGACACCTCGGGGCCGGGGAGGCCAGCGACCTGCCCGAGCGGGTCTTCGGCACCTCGCCGACCGGGGCCGTGGCCGCCCGCTGCGCCCGCTACTGGCGGCGCGACCCGCGCTACCTCGCCTCCGTCGTGAGCTTCGTCGTGCTGCCGATCATGATCGGCGTCTCCACCTCGGTCGGTGGTGGCGGCGGCGACGCGTTCTTCGTCGGGCCGCTGATCCTCGCCGCGCTCACCGGCCCGGGGCTCACCTCCGACCTGGCGTACGACAGCTCGGCCCTGTGGACGCACGTCGTCACCGGGGTGCCGGGCCGGGCCGACCGGGTGGGTCGCGCGCTCGCGATGGGCGTCGTCATCGTGCCGCTCGTGATGATCACCGCGGTCGTCGCGCTCGCGGTCACCGGCCGGTGGGAGTGGGCGCCCGGTTATCTCGCCGCGCTCGTCTGCCTGGTGCTGGTCGGCATGGGCGTCGGGCTCGTGACCGGGAGCGTGCAGCCCGGCCAGGCTCCGCCGCCCGGCTCGAGCCCGTTCGCTACGGGCGGCAGCGGCGGGCTGCTGACCGTCGCGATCTTCGCCGGCGGCGTCGTCGCGGCCGGGCTGCTGTCGCTCCCGGTGCTGGTCCCGCTGGCCGTCTGGGGGCTGGACTCGCTGCCGGTCCAGCTGCTGCTCCTCGTGGTCGCCGTGGCCTGGGGCGGGCTGCTCTTCCGGCTCGCGGCGACCTGGTCCGGCCACCGCCTCGAGCGCCACTGGCCCGAGCTGCTGGCGCGGGTGAGCAACTGAGCGAGCGAGCGCGTACGCCTGGGCGGCCCTCCGCCGGGAGGTGCGCTCGGGCGCACCGGTTGGCGGTGGTCCGGCGCGGCGTGACCGGTGGCGGGGGCGTACGCCTGGGCGGTCCTCCGCCGGGAGGTGCGCTCGGGCGCACGGGTCGGCGGTGGTCCGCGAGGGCGTACGCAAGTCAGCGCCCGCATCGCGAGACGTGCGTCTCAGCATGTTGACGGGGGTGGGGCGGCGGGCGCAGGATGCTCGCGTGGCACGAATTCTCGTACTTCCGTAGCGCGCTCGGCGAACAGCCCAGCGCGCTAGCCCTCATTGCCGAGACCGGCTGAGGGTTTTTTTGTGCCCTAGCGACGATGACGAAAGCGGTGACCGACGTGACCGACCTGCAGGCCAAGCCGGCAGATCCTCGCCCTCCTCGCCCGCCGACCTCGCGCAGCGCCCCGCTCGCGTCGAGGTCGAGCCACGCACCGTCACCGGTGCGCAGAGCCTGGTCCTGGCGCTCGAGGCGGTCGGCGTCGACACCGTATTCGGCCTTCCCGGCGGGGCGATCCTCCCCGCCTACGACCCGCTGCTCGACTCGGTCAAGCTGCGTCACGTGCTGGTGCGCCACGAGCAGGGTGCGGGGCACGCGGCCCAGGGCTACGCCTCGGCCACCGGCAAGGTGGGCGTCTGCATGGCGACCAGCGGTCCGGGCGCGACCAACCTCGTCACGCCGATCGCCGACGCCTACATGGACTCGGTGCCGATGGTGGCCATCACCGGCCAGGTCAGCTCGCGCACCATCGGCACGGACGCCTTCCAGGAGGCGGACATCCGCGGCATCACCATGCCGATCACCAAGCACAACTACCTCGTGACCGACCCGGCGGAGATCCCGCGGGCGATCGCCGAGGCGTTCCACGTCGCCGCCACCGGCCGACCCGGCCCGG
This sequence comes from Barrientosiimonas endolithica, assembly GCF_030296655.1. Lineage (NCBI taxonomy): Bacteria > Bacillati > Actinomycetota > Actinomycetes > Micrococcales > Dermacoccaceae > Barrientosiimonas > Barrientosiimonas endolithica. Next base: position 936,372 of record NZ_AP027735.1, read on the forward strand.
TGCTGGTCGACATCACCAAGGACGCGCTGCAGGCCAGCACCACCTTCAGCTGGCCGCCGACCTTCGAGCTGCCGGGATATCGCCCCGTCACGCGTCCGCACACCAAGCAGATCAAGGCCGCCGCGGAGCTGATCCGCGCCGCCCGCAAGCCGGTGCTGTACGTCGGCGGCGGCGTGATCCGTGGCGGGGCCGCCGCCGAGCTGCGCGAGCTCGTCGAGGTCGCCCAGATCCCGCTCGTCACCACGCTGATGGCGCGTGGCGCGGTGCCCGACAGCCACGAGCTGCACCTCGGCATGCCCGGGATGCACGGCTCGGTGCCGGCGGTGACCGCGCTGCAGAAGTCGGACCTGCTGATCACGCTCGGCGCCCGGTTCGACGACCGGGTGACCGGCGAGCTCAGCTCCTTCGCACCCGAGGCGAAGGTGATCCACGCCGACATCGACCCGGCCGAGATCTCCAAGAACCGGCACGCCGACGTGCCGATCGTCGGCGACGCCAAGGAGGTCATCCGCGACCTGACGGCGGCCGTCAAGGCCGACATCGACGCGGGCCGGGGCGGTGACTACGCCGCCTGGCGCAAGCGTACGGCGGGGTGGAAGGCCGACTTCCCGATCGGCTACACCGCCCCCGAGGACGGCAGCATCGCCCCGCAGTACGTCATCGAGCGGCTCGGCGCGCTGACCGGCGCCGAGGGCACCTACGTCGCGGGCGTCGGCCAGCACCAGATGTGGGCCGCGCAGTTCGTGCAGTACGAGCGCCCCAACTCCTGGCTCAACAGCGGCGGCCTGGGCACGATGGGCTACTCCGTGCCGGCGGCGATGGGCGCCAAGGCTGCCGAGCCCGAGCGCACCGTGTGGGCGATCGACGGCGACGGTTGCTTCCAGATGACCAACCAGGAGCTCGCGACCTGCGTGGTCAACGAGATCCCGATCAAGGTCGCGATCATCAACAACTCCAGCCTCGGCATGGTGCGCCAGTGGCAGACGCTGTTCTACAACGAGCGCTACTCCAACACCGACCTGCACACGGCGCACGACGGCCGGCGGGTGCCGGACTTCGTGAAGCTGGCGGAGGCGTACGGCTGCGTCGGGCTGCGCTGCGAGCGCCCCGAGGACGTCGACGCGACGATCCAGCAGGCGCTGGAGATCAACGACCGGCCCGTGGTCATCGACTTCGTCGTCGAGCGCGACGCGATGGTGTGGCCGATGGTCCCGGCCGGCGTCAGCAACGACAAGGTCACCATGGCCCGGGCGATGACCCCGGTCTGGGACCGCGAGGACGACGAGGCCGTCGACCAGGCCGACCCCACCGAGGAGGACGAGGCATGAGCACCCACACCCTGTCCGTGCTGGTCGAGAACAAGCCCGGCGTGCTCGCGCGCATCGCGGGCCTGATCTCGCGGCGCGGCTTCAACATCGAGTCCCTCGCGGTCGGCCCGACCGAGCACGAGGAGATCTCGCGCATGACGATCGTGTTCGACGTCGACCCCGTCGTGCTCGAGCAGGTCACCAAGCAGCTCAACAAGCTCGTCGAGGTGCTCAAGGTCGTCGAGCTCGAGCCGGGGGCGTCGGTGCAGCGCGAGGTGCTGCTCATCAAGGTCCGGTGCGACAACGGCGCCCGCGCGCAGGTGCTGCAGCTGGCCGACGTGTTCCGCGCCAACGTCATCGACCTGCAGCCCGACTCGGTCATCATCCAGACGACCGGGGCACGCGAGAAGGTCGCGGCCTTCCTGGCTGCGCTCGAGCCGTACGGCGTGCGCGAGCTGGTGCAGTCCGGCGTCATCGCGATGGGGCGCGGCTCGCGCTCGATCACCGACCGCGCGCTGCGCTCCGCCTAGTCACGCTGGTCGAGTAGCGGCGAGGAACGAGCCGCGTATCGAGACCACCACCAAGAACGACCCTGCGAAAACCGCTACAACACAAGGAGATTCCCGTGGCTGAGATGTTCTACGACGACGACGCCGACCTGTCCGTGATCCAGGGCAAGAAGGTGGCCGTCATCGGTTACGGCAGCCAGGGCCACGCGCACGCCCTCAACCTGCGCGACAGCGGGGTCGACGTGCGCGTCGGTCTCGCCGAGGGCTCCAAGAGCAAGGAGAAGGCCGAGAACGAGGGCCTGCCCGTGAAGTCGGTCGCCGACGCGGTCAAGGAGGCCGACGTCGTCGTCATCCTCACCCCGGACCAGGTGCAGCGCACCGTCTACGCCGAGGAGATCAAGCCCAACCTCAACGAGGGTGCGGCGCTGCTGTTCGGCCACGGCTTCAACATCCGGTTCGACTACATCGAGCCCGAGGCCGGCTCCGACGTCGTCATGGTCGCCCCGAAGGGCCCCGGTCACCTCGTGCGCCGGGAGTACGTCGACGGCCGGGGCGTGCCGGTCATCGTCGCCGTCGAGCAGGACGCCTCGGGCCAGGCCTGGGACCTCGCGAAGTCCTACGCCAAGGCGATCGGCGGCCTGCGCGCCGGCGGCATCAAGACCACCTTCACCGAGGAGACCGAGACCGACCTGTTCGGCGAGCAGGCGGTGCTGTGCGGCGGCGCCTCGCAGCTCGTGCAGTACGGCTTCGAGACCCTCGTCGAGGCGGGTTACCAGCCCGAGGTGGCCTACTTCGAGTGCCTCCACGAGCTCAAGCTCATCGTCGACCTGATGGTCGAGGGCGGCATCGCGAAGCAGCGCTGGTCGGTCTCCGACACCGCGGAGTACGGCGACTACGTCTCCGGCCCGCGGGTCATCGACGAGCGGGTGAAGGAGAACATGAAGGCCGTGCTGGCCGACGTGCAGAACGGCACCTTCGCCAAGCGGTTCATCGACGACCAGGACGCCGGCGCGCCGGAGTTCAAGGCGTTCCGCGAGAAGGCGGCCCAGCACCCGATCGAGGGCACCGGCAAGGAGCTGCGCAAGCTCATGGCCTGGGTCGACACCAGCCAAGACACCGACTACACCGAGGGCAGCTCGGCTCGTTGATGGTCCCGGCTCGCTGATCTCGGATGGTGGGAAACGGGTTCCGTGACGTGGACACCCCACCCTACGGTTCTCGTTATGCAGCGGCAGGCTCTCATCATTCGCAGCCGCGGCGGGTCGCTCTAGTCGACAGGCCCGTCGCGGAGACCCCGCGATGCCGTCGGCAGACCCACCAGACATTCACCGCCCGCCCCTGCGGGGGCCGGAGCGGTCGCACGCGAAGGACGCACATCATGACCGAAGAGCAGCTGGACGCCCGTCGGGCGTTGCAGGAGTCGTTGGACCTGCGCGACTGATCTCCCGCGCAGGGACATGCAGGGGAAGGAAGCCCCCGGCCGAACTGGACAGCGGCCGGGGGCTTCCGCCTGTCCGGGGCCGGGCAGGCGTCCGCCTGTCCGGAGCCGGGCCGGCGTCAGTCCCGGCCGGCGTCCTCGGTCTCCTCGTCGGCCGCGCGCAGCTCGCCCGACTCGAGCTCGGCGATCAGGGTGCGGGCGTCGTACGCCCCGATGTGCCGCCGGTCGCCGACGAAGAAGGTCGGGGTGCCGCGCGCCCCGCTCGCCTCGGCGCTGTCGGCGTCGGCGCGCACCCGCTCGAGCAGCTCAGGGTCGGACAGGTCGCGGGCGAAGCGCTCGACGTCGAGGCCGGCGCGGTCGGCGTGGCCGAGCAGGTCCTCGAACTCCAGCTCGTCCTGGTTCTCGAACAGCACGTCGTGGAACTCCCAGAACTTGCCCTGCCGGGCCGCCGCCTCGGCCGCCACCGCGGCCTCCTCGGCGTGCGGGTGCACGTCGGTGAGCGGCAGGTGGCGGAAGACGTAGCGCAACCGGTCGCCCAGCTGCTCGCGCACCTCGCGCAGCATGCCGGTCGCCTTGCCGCAGAACGGGCACTCGAAGTCGCCGTACTCCACGAGGGTGAGCGGCGCGTCGGGGTTGCCGCGGACGTGGTCGCGCTCGGGGTCGACCGGCCGGTCGAGCACCGTCGGCAGGCTGGCGTAGCGGTGGCCGAACACGCTGCGCGACACCCAGAAGACCAGGCCGCCGAGCAGCGTCGCGCCGACGGCCGCGAGCAGCACGCCGACCGTGGCCTGGCTGCGCAGCGCGGCGTCGTCGAACGCGAGGCCGATGATCAGCAGCGAGACGGTGAAGCCGATGCCCGACATCGCCGCGCCGCCCATGACCTGCGAGGGGCTCACACCCTGCGGCAGCTGCCCGAGCCGCAGCCTCACCGCGCCGATCGCGCCGAGGCCGATGCCGAGGAACTTGCCGATCACCAGGCCGGCGACGACGCCCCAGGTGACCGACGAGCGCAGCGCCTCCTGCAGCACGCCGCCGCGCAGGTCGACGCCCGCGTTGGCGAAGGCGAACAGCGGGACGATGACATAGCTGGTCCACGGGTGCAGCACCACCTGCAGCCGCTCGTTGACCGGCACGGCGCGCTGCAGCCCGAGCTTGGCGTGATAGCCGACGTCGGCGAGGGGGACTGGCGGAACGAGCGGAACGCGGTGGTGGCGCGGTCGACGGCCTCGCGGCCGGGGGCGTACGCCGGCACGAGCAGTCCGGCGACCATCCCGGCGATCGAGGGGTGCAGCCCGGACTCGAGGGTGGCGAGCCACAGGACCACGATGACGAGGGCGTACGGCCAGGTGCGCCACACGCCGAGCCGCCCCAGCACGCACAGGGCCAGCAGCGCCAGCGCCATGACGACCAGGGCCGGCACGTTGGCCTCGTCGGAGTAGGCCACGCCGATGACCGACACCGCGACGATGTCGTCGAAGACGGTGAGGGTGAGCAGGAAGATGCGCAGCTGCGCCGGGCAGGCCGGCCCGAGCAGGGCGACCGCGCCCAGCATGAACGCGGTGTCGGTGCCGATGACCACGCCCCAGCCGGCGGCCGCGGGGCCGGAGGGGTTGAGCGCCAGGTAGATCGCGGCCGGCACGACGATGCCGAGCAGGGCCGCCACGAGCGGCACCACGATACGGCGCCGGTCGGTGAGCTCGCCCATCGACAGCTCTCGACGCACCTCCATGCCGACGACGAGGAAGAACACGACCATCAGGCCGTCGTTGATCCACTCGTGCAGGTTGAGGTCGAGCCGCCAGGAGCCGATCTCGATCAGCGTGGGCGTCTCCCACAGGTGGGCGTACGTCTGGCTGCCCGGCCAGTTGGCCCAGACCAGCGCGGCGAGCGCGGCGACCGCGAGCAGGCCGGCGCCGCCGGCCTCGGTCGACAGGAACGAGCGCAGCGCCGACGGGACGCCCGACAGGCCGCCCGAGGGAGTGGCGTAGGACCGAAGACCTCGGCCGCGAGAGGTCCTGGTGCGCGTCGCCATGCGGGGGATTCTGTCAGGCCGTGCGCCCGCCTAGAGTCCGGAGCATGACGACAACCTCAGCACTCGTGGTGACCGGACCGGACGAGATGTCCGTGCAGGAGATCGACGTCGCGGCACCGGGTTCGGACGAGACCCAGGTCGAGGTGGCCGCGGCCGGGGTCAACTTCATCGACGTCTACCAGCGCCAGGGCGTCTACCCCGTCGAGACGCCGTTCGTGCTCGGCTCCGAGGGCGCCGGTACGTCCTCGTCGGGCGAGCGGGTCGCGTGGCCCCAGCACCTCGGCAGCGCGGCCGGCGTCGTGAACGTCCCGACTGACAAGCTGGTGCCGGTGCCCGAGGGCGTCGAGCTCGAGACGGCTGCGGCCGTGATGCTGCAGGGGCTCACCGCGCACTACCTGGTGACCAGCACGTTCCCGGTCAAGGAGGGCGACGTCGCGCTGGTGCACGCGGCGGCCGGGGAGTGGGCCAGCTGCTGGTGCAGCTGATCACCGCGCGCGGGGGCCGGGTGATCGCCACGGCCGGCACCGAGGAGAAGCGGGGAAGGCGCGCGACCTCGGCGCCGAGACGGTGATCGACTACTCCGACCCCGGGCTCGACCTGGCCCAGGCGGTGCGCGACGCGACCGGCGGCCGCGGGGTCGACGTCGCGTACGACGGCGTCGGCAAGGCGACCTTCGACGCGTCGCTGGCGTCGCTGCGCCCGCGCGGGATGCTCGTGCTGTTCGGCGGCGCGAGCGGGCAGGTGCCGCCGTTCGACCTGCAGCGGCTCAACTCCGCCGGGTCGGTGTTCGTGACCCGGCCGACGCTCGGGCACTACCTGCAGGACCGCGAGGAGCTGCTCTGGCGCGCCGACGAGGTGCTCGGTGCGGTCGCCGACGGGTCGTTGCGGGTGGAGATCGGCGGGCGATACCCGCTCGCGGAGGCCGCGCAGGCGTACGCCGATCTGGAGGGCCGGCGCACCACGGGCAAGCTGCTGCTCCTCCCGACCGCAACGCTGGTCGAGTAGGCGGCGAGGGACGAGCCGCCGTATCGAGACCCCTCCCGCATCGCGAGATCTGGCGCCCACGATGCAAGACGCCCGCCTACCCTCACAGGTATGGCAGACGAGGCGAGCAACGCACAGATCAACCTGGCCGTCATCGGCGGTGACGGCATCGGACCCGAGGTCGTCGCCGAGGGTCTGAAGGTGCTCGACGCCGTCTCGTCGGCCAAGGTCGAGCGCACGGAGTACGACCTCGGCGCCCGCCGCTGGCACGCCACCGGCGAGACGCTGCCCGACTCGGTGCTCGGCGAGCTGCGCGGGCACGACGCGATCCTGCTCGGCGCCATCGGCGACCCGACCGTCCCGAGCGGTGTGCTGGAGCGAAACCTGTTGCTGCGCATCAGGTTCGAGCTCGATCACTTCGTCAACCTGCGCCCCTCGAAGCTGTTCCCCGGCGTGACCAGCCCGCTCGACCTGGAGCAGGTCGCGCCCGACGGCATCGACTTCGTCGTCGTGCGCGAGGGCACCGAGGGGCCCTACACCGGCAACGGCGGCGCGCTGCGCGTCGGCACGCCGCAGGAGCTCGCGACCGAGGTCAGCGTCAACAGCCGGTTCGGCGCCGAGCGGGCGGTGCGCGACGCCTTCGCCCGCGCCCAGGCGCGCGAGCGCAAGCACCTCACGCTGATCCACAAGCACAACGTGCTCAGCCACGCCGGGCACCTGTGGCGCCGGACCGTCGAGGAGGTCGGTGCGGAGTTCCCCGAGGTCGAGACGGCCTACGCCCACGTCGACGCCGCCACGATCTACCTCGTGCAGGACCCGGGCCGCTTCGACGTGATCGTCACCGACAACCTGTTCGGCGACATCGTCACCGACCTCGCCGCGGCCGTGACCGGCGGCATCGGCCTGGCCGCCTCGGGCAACATCAACCCCGACCGCACGGCGCCGTCGATGTTCGAGCCGGTGCACGGCTCGGCGCCCGACATCGCCGGGCAGGGCAAGGCCGACCCGACCGCCACGATCCTGTCGGTCGCGATGCTGCTGGCCCACCTCGGCCGCGACGACGAGGCCCGGCGCATCGAGGAGGCCGTGTCGGCCGACCTCGCCGAGCGCGGGCGTACGCCGCGCAGCACCACCGAGGTCGGCGACGCCATCGCTGCCCGGGTCTGAATCCTTTTGCGGCGGCCTCCGCCCCCGTGGCACAGACCCAGGTGGCCGGAGTGGGTGTGAGGGCCTCACCCCGGGCAACTAACCTGCTGATCACGCGGTCAGCGTCGACCGCACTGTCCAGCAAGGAGCCCGTGATGTCCCTGTCGTTCACCGTCACCGAACGGTCCGACCGCCTGCCCGACGCCGAGCGCGAGGCGATCCTGGCCGACCCCGGCTTCGGGAAGAGGTTCACCGACCACATGGTGCGGGCGACCTGGACCCGCGACGGCGGATGGCACGACGCGCAGGTCACCGCCTACGGGCCGTTCCAGCTCGACCCCGCCGCTGCCGTCCTGCACTACGCGCAGGAGATCTTCGAGGGGATGAAGGCCTACCGCCACGCCGACGGGTCGGTGTGGACCTTCCGGCCCGAGGCCAACGCCGCCCGCTGGAACCGCTCGGCCCAGCGGCTCGCGCTGCCCGGCATGGAGGAGGCCGACTTCATCGGCGCCCTCAAGGCGCTGGTCGAGGTCGACAAGGCGTGGGTGCCCGACTCCACCAGCGGTGAGGCGTCGCTCTACCTGCGGCCGTTCATGTTCGCTTCCGAGGCGTTCCTCGGGGTGCGCCCCGCCGAGGAGGTCACCTTCTCGGTGATCGCCTCGCCGGCGGGTTCCTACTTCACCGGCGGCCTGAAGCCGGTGTCGCTGTGGATCTCCGAGCACTTCTCGCGCGCCGGCAAGGGCGGCACGGGCGCGGCCAAGTGCGGCGGCAACTACGCCGCGTCCCTCGCCGCGCAGATCGAGGCGGCCGAGAACGGTTGCGACCAAAGCGTTTTCCTCGACTCGCTCGAGCAGAAGTACATCGAGGAGCTCGGCGGCATGAACGTCTTCCTCGTGCACAAGGACGGCCGCCTCGTCACCCCGTCGCTCACCGGCTCGATCCTCGAGGGCGTCACCCGCTCCTCGATCCTCGAGCTCGCCAAGGACCTCGACCTCGAGCCCCAGGAGCGCAAGATCAGCCTCGAGGAGTGGCGCGCCGACGCCGAGTCGGGCGAGATCACCGAGGCGTTCGCCTGCGGCACCGCCGCCGTCGTGACGCCGATCGGCCGACTGGTGTCGACGCAGGGCGAGTTCCGCACCGGACCCGAGGGCGAAGGCGGCCCGGTGGCCAGCAAGATCCGCAAGGCCCTGCTCGACGTGCAGACCGGTCGCGCCGAGGACACCCGCGGCTGGCTGACCCGGCTCGCGTGACCGAGCGGCCCCGCCTGGTCGCCACCGACCTCGACGGCACCCTGCTGGCGAGCGACGGGACGGTGAGCGAGCGCACCGGCGCCGCGTGGGCGCGGTTGCCCGAGCTCGGCATCGAGTCGGTGCTGGTCACCGCCCGGCCACCGCGGTGGATCGACCCGCTGTCGGCGATCGTCGGCAAGCACGGCATGGCGATCTGCACGAACGGCGCGTTCGTCTACGACGTCGCCAACCACCGCGTGGTCGAGCAGCACGGCATGCCGCGAGAAGTGGTGCTGCGCCTCGCGATCCGGCTGCGCGAGCGGTTCCCCGACGTCGGTCTGGCCACCGAGTGCGCCGACGGGATGTATCGCGAACCGGTCTATCCCGACCCGCACCAGGAGCAGCTGGACATGCCGTTCCAACCGATCGAGGAGCTGCCCGAGCACGTCGTCGTCGGCAAGCTGCTGGCGGCGCGGCCGGGCCCCATCGACCCGGAGTTCGTCGCGACGGTCACCGAGGTCGTCGGCGCCGACGGCGAGGTCGCGTTCTCCGGCGTCGGTGCGCTCGCCGAGATCTCCGCCGCCGGCGTGACCAAGGGCGCGGCGCTGCAGCGGTGGGCCGCCGAGCTCGGCATCGACGCGGCCGACGTCTGGGCGTTCGGCGACATGCCCAACGACCTGCCGATGCTGCGCTGGGCGGGCCGGTCGTACGCCGTCGCCAACGCCCACCCCGACGTCGCCGCCGCCGCGACGCACCGGACCGCGAGCAACGACGACGACGGCGTCGCCCAGGTGCTCGAGCAGCTCTGAGCGACCCGGCGCCCATCCCCGCCCGGCCTGCCGCCGGTCCGGGCGCCCGCCCGGCACCGATCCGGGGCAGACTGACGGAGCCGCGCCCGCGGCGCAGAGAGGCGTCACCCATGACCCGACCCGAGCCGGCCATCGTGGTCGAGCGGACCCTGGAGGTGACCGCGCCTCCCGAGGCGGTCATCGCCTACCTGCGCGACTTCGGCAACACCACCGAGTGGGACGACGGCACCGTCTCGTGCGAGCAGGTCGACGACGGCCCGATCGGCGTCGGCACCCGCTTCCGCAACGTGTCGAGGTTCGCCGGGCGCGAGACCGAGCTGACCTACACCCTGGTCGACGACCGGCCCGACCACGTGCGGTTCGAGGGGCGCAACAAGACCGCCCGCACCGCCGACGACATCACCGCGCGGCCGTCGGCGCAGGGGTCCGGCTCGCGGGTCGACTACCGCGCCGAGCTCGACTTCGTCGGGTGGGCCCGCATCCTCACCCCGGCGCTGCGCCTCGTGTTCGGTCGCCTCGCCGACCGGACCGAGCGGCAGCTGCAGACCGTCCTCGACGACCTCCCGACGCGCGGCCCGGGCTCGGCCGCGTGACCGCCCTCCTGTGGCTGCGCCGCGACCTGCGGCGGGCCGACCACCCCGCGCTGCGGGCCGCCGTCGACGAGGCGGGGGAGGGCGGCGTGCTGCCGGTCTTCGTGCTCGACCCCGGGCTGTGGGACGCCGCGGGTGACGCCCGCCGCGAGTGGCTCGGGGCGACCCTGGCCGCGACCGCGGCGCGGTTCGACGACGCGCTGGTGCTGCGGCTCGGCGACCCGGTCGAGCAGATCCCTGCGCTGGTGCAGGAGGTCGGCGCCGACGCGGTGCACGTCACCGCCGAGACGACCCCGTTCGGTCGCCGGCGCGACGCGGCCGTGGCCCGGCGCCTCGCCGAGGCCGGGGTCGCCTGGCGCGAGACCGGCACGCCGTACGCCGTCCCGCCCGGCTCGGTGCGCAACGGCAGCGGGAAGCCCTACCGCGTGTTCACCCCGTTCCGCAGCGCGTGGTGGCGGCACGGGTGGGAGCAGCCGCACCCTCGCCGCGCGGCGTCACCTGGGCGAGCGCCGACCCGCACCCGGAGGCGGTGCGCCGGGTCGAGGAGGCCGCGAGGGCGTACGCCGGGCGCAACCGTCTCCCGGCCGGCGAGGAGGCCGCCCGGCGCCGCTGGCGAGCGTTCGTCGCGGACCACCTGCTCGACTACGACGAGGGCCGCGACCGGCCCGACCTCGACGTCACCTCCCGCATGTCGCCCTACCTCAAGCTCGGCGTCGTGCACCCGCGCACGCTGCTGCACGACGTCGCGCCGCTCGTCCACGAGCACGGCGGGGCGCGCGACCTCGCCAGCGAGCTCGCCTGGCGGGAGTTCTACGCCGACGTCGTGCACCACCACCCGCGCTCGCTCTGGTCGGACCTCACCGACGGGCTGCGCGCGATGCGCTACGACGAGCCGGTCGAGGACGTCGAGGCCTGGCGCCAGGGCCGCACCGGCTTCCCGATCGTCGACGCGGGCATGCGCCAGCTGCTCGCCGAGGGCTGGATGCACAACCGGGTGCGGATGATCACCGCGAGCTTCCTCACCAAGGACCTGCACGTGTGGTGGCCGACCGGCGCCCGGCACTTCCTGGACCACCTCATCGACGGCGACGTCGCCTCCAACAACCACGGGTGGCAGTGGGTCGCCGGCACCGGCACCGACGCGGCGCCGTACTTCCGGGTCTTCAACCCGATCACCCAGGGCCGCCGGTTCGACCCGAGCGGTGCGTACGTCCGCCGCTGGGTCCCCGAGCTGCGTCACCTCGACGGGCCGGCCGCGCACGCCCCGTGGGAGGCCGACGACGGCTACGCGCACGGCTACCCCGAGCCGATCCTCGACCACGCCGTGGAGCGGCGCGAGGCGCTCGCGAGGTACGAAGCGACCCGCTGACCGACGCGGTGAGGCGTCCCGGTGGGCAAGACGGGCGTACCGCCATGTGGTTCACCCGTGGGAGGGTGTGCGCGTGATGAGCCTGGAGCGAGCGGTCACCCCCGCCTCGACGATCATTATCTAGCGCGCGCCGGATCTTTCTCCGACGCGCGAACCTCCCGTACCCCGGGAGGTTTTTTCGTTCCCAGGCCACATCCCGGTCTGCCGGAGCAGCGCAGCGGAGAAGATCGTCACCAGGACCGTCACCGCCCACCCGAACCCAGCCGGAAGAGCCAGCACCATGACCACCGTCCACGTCTACGACACGACGCTTCGCGACGGCGCCCAGCAGGAGGGTCTGAACCTCTCGGTCGCCGACAAGCTGGCCATCGCCGGCCACCTCGACGAGCTCGGGGTGGGCTACATCGAGGGGGCTGGCCGGGCGCCAACCCCAAGGACACCGAGTTCTTCCGCCGCGCCCGCAGCGAGCTCGACCTGCGCAATGCCGTGCTCGCGGCCTTCGGGTCGACCCGTCGCGCGGGCGGCACCGCGGCCGACGACCCGCAGGTGCAGGCGCTGCTCGACGCCGAGACCCCCGTGGTCACCCTGGTCGCCAAGTCGCACGTGCGGCACGTCGAGCAGGCGCTGCGCACCACGCTGGAGGAGAACCTCGCGATGATCGGCGACACCGTCGCCCACCTGGTCGGCCAGGGGCGGCGGGTCTTCCTGGACTGCGAGCACTTCTTCGACGGCTACCAGCTCGACCGTGACTACGCCCTCGACGTGGTGCGCACCGCCCACGACGCCGGCGCCGAGGTCGTCGTGCTGTGCGACACCAACGGGGGCATGCTGCCGCCGCAGGTCAGCGAGATCGTCGCCGCCGTGCGCGAGGAGACCGGGGCCGACCTCGGCATCCACTGCCACAACGACACCGGCTGCGCGGTCGCGAACTCGATGGCCGCGCTCGAGGCCGGGGCGATGCACGTGCAGGGCACGATCAACGGCTACGGCGAGCGCACCGGCAACGCCGACCTGGTCACCGTGGTCGCGAACCTGCAGCTCAAGCGCGGCTACGACCTGGTCGAGCCGGAGCGGCTGCGGCACGCGCTGCACCTCTCGCACGCCATCAGCGAGGTGACCAACGTCGTGCCCTACGGGCGCCAGCCGTACGTCGGTGCCAGCGCCTTCGCGCACAAGGCCGGCCTGCACGCCAGCGCGCTCAAGGTCGACCCCGACCTCTACCAGCACATCGACCCCGCGCTCGTCGGCAACTCGATGCGCACCCTGGTGTCCGACATGGCCGGACGCGCCTCGATCGAGCTCAAGGGCAGGGAGCTGGGGTACGACCTCGCCGGGCAGCCCGAGCTGCTCGCCCGGGTGGTGGCCTCGGTCAAGGAGCGTGAGCTGCGCGGGTGGACGTTCGACGCGGCCGACGCCTCGTTCGAGCTGCTGCTGCGCCAGGAGGTGACCGGGGAGGCGTTGCGCTACTTCGACGTCGAGTCCTGGCGGGTCATCGTCGAGGCGGCGCACCGGGACGACGCCGCCGAGGCGACCGTCAAGCTGCACGCGGGGGAGAAGCGGGTCGTCGCGACCGGCGAGGGCAACGGCCCGGTCAACGCGCTCGACCACGCCCTGCGCGAGGCGCTCGCCGAGGTCTATCCCGAGCTGGAGAAGTTCGAGCTGATCGACTTCCGGGTGCGCATCCTGGACTCCTCGCACGGCACCGACGCCACCACCCGGGTGCTCATCGAGTCGACCGACGGCGAGCGCACCTGGGAGACGATGGGCGTCGCCCCCAACATCGTCCAGGCCGCCTGGGCCGCGCTGGTCGACTCCTTCACCTACGGGCTGATGAAGGCGGGCGTGGACCCGCGCTGAGCGCTGAGCCTCAGGGCCGCGTCAGAGATCTATCTGTACGCCCTCGGGGGAGTGACCAGCTCGGACTTCGGTGGGGCCGAGAACGTCGGCACAGCGTTCCACTCGGAAAATTCCATCTCGCCCTGGGTCGGGTGGGTCGCGTACAACAAGCGCTTATCGTCGTCGTCCGTGACGAAGTAGACCTGTCCTGTGCTCGAGTCATCCAGTCTCAGGGCGGGGACTCCGTTGCGAGTGGTTCTGCTCACCGAGGTGGTCTCCGGGTTGATCGAGTCAGGATCGCTGGGGTCCGGATTGCTCGCTTCGTTGACGAAGTCCCTGATCGTCGTCTTGTCGAAAACTGCATCCCGCGTCGCGGACAGCTCGACGTACTTGCCGGCGACGGACTTGGCTTCGCTCGGGGACGCGCCGATCCCCATCCAGTACTTCTCGTCGCCCTTCAGAAAGTCTTTGACTACGAAGGCGTTCTCGGCCACAGAGAGGACCTCGACCTTCCCCTTGGTGCCGAGATCGAAGGAGACGACCTGATTCTCCGGACTGACAGAGCCCCGCATGGTCATGCGGAGGTTCTGGCCACCCTGCGTGATGTTCGCCGTTACCCGAAGACTCTTGACCCGTCGCATCGTGACGTTTGACCGGTTGATCACCGTTGAGGCATCAAGTGACGTGCTGGTCGTCGCTGCCCCCGGCGGCGGCGTAGTCGTACTTGCTGCGGGACCACCTCCAGCGGGGGATTGGGGAGGTTGCGATGTCGCCGAGCCTGCGGTGGGCGATGTACTGAGCACCGCGGAGGAGGCGGTGTTCCCTGTCGCAGAACCGGAACCACTCTGTTCAGCTTGACCGCAGGAGGTCAAGGCGAGTGTCGCCGACAGCGAAGCAGTTAACGGGACGAGCTTGCGGCGCAACAACATTGATCCCCCTAGGTCCGAGTGTCTCCAGGTCCGACCTTGGCACACCGGCGGGCCGATGTGTTCTTCCCCGGTTGACGAAGCTGGGATTGAATGAGCCCGGTCGGGCATGAACGAAGTCGCTGGGGCCTCGTCCACAGGTTCTTTCGGAGGGGCCGCGGCGGCGCCGGGCGTGGGAGCCTGGCAGGATCACCGCACCTTCCAGGAGTCGCAGCATGCAGCGTCGCACCGCACTCGTCCTCGGCATCGGTCTGCTCGGAGCGGGCGCCGTCCCGCTCGTCGGCCACACCACCAGCGCGCAGGCCGCGCCCGAGCAGGGTGGTACGTCGCGCTCGGCGACTCCCTCGTCGCCGGCTACCAGCCCGGCGCGGGTGACGACCGCGACGGCGGCTACGTCGGGCCGGTGCTCGACGCCGCGCGCAAGGGCGCGCCGGGGCTGGAGCTGAAGAACCTCAGCTGCAGCGGCGAGGACACCACCACGATGACCTCCGGCACCAAGTGCAGCTATCCCGAGGGCAGCCAGCTCGCCGCCGCCGAGAAGTTCCTGCGCAGCGAGGGCGACGCGGTGCGCCTGGTGACCGTGCAGGTCGGCGCGAACGACGTCCAGCGCTGCGCCGAGGGCACGAACATCGACATGGCCTGTCTGCAGGCGGGCATGCAGGCGGTGCAGCGCAACCTGCCGACGATCCTGGGCAAGCTGCGCGCGGCCGCGCCGAACGCGCGGATCGTCGTCGCGAACTACTACAACCCGTTCCTCGCCACCTGGCTGCTCGGCCCCGAGGGCCAGTCGGTCGCGCGGCTGTCGGCCACGCTGCAGGGCAGCCTCAACGGCGCGATCGCCACGGCCGCGAAGGGGATCAACGCGCCGGTCGCCGACGTCGCGAGTGCGTACGACAGCAACGACTGGACCCCCATCACGACCGACCGCGGGGAGCTGCCGACCAACGTCGCCACCATCTGCAGCCTGACCTGGATGTGCGCGAAGAACGACATCCACGCCAACGACGCGGGATACCAGCGGATCGCGCAGGCCGTGATCGCCGCGATGGGCCGGATCACGGGGCCCGGCGTGCCGAGCCCGACCGGCTCGCCCACCACGCGACCCACCGGCAAGCCCACGAACCCGCCCACCACCAGGCCCACCACCAGGCCCACGAGCAAGCCGACCTCGCCGACGCCGGCGCCCACCGCGCAGCCCAGCGGACCGCTCGTGCAGACCGGGTGAGACGAGGCCGCCGAGGGCGCGTGCCCTCTCTAGGCTGGCCCTCATGCGCATCGCGAGATACACCACGGGAGAGGACCCGACGTTCGGCCTGGTCGACGGCGCGGGCGAGAAGATCGCGGAGATCACCGGCGACCCGCTCTACACCAAGATCGAGCTGACCGGGCAGACGACCACCGTCGACGAGGTACGCCTGCTCGCCCCGGTCATCCCGCGCAGCAAGGTCATCGGCATCGGCCGCAACTACGCGGCGCACGCCGCCGAGCTCGGCAACGAGACGCCGGCCGAGCCGCTGATGTTCCTCGTGCCCAACACCGCGGTCGTGGGTCCCGACGACCCGGTCGTGCTGCCGCCGCAGTCGCAGGACGTCCACTTCGAGGGTGAGCTCGCGGTCGTCATCGGCCGGCTCTGCCGCAACATCACCGCCGAGGAGGCGCGGCAGGTCGTGTTCGGCTACACCTGCGCCGACGACGTCACCGCGCGTGACCTGCAGCAGTCCGACGGGCAGTGGGCGCGGGCCAAGGGCTTCGACACCTTCTCCCCGCTCGGCCCGTGGATCGAGACCGACCTCGACCCGAGCGACCTGCGGGTGCGCACCCGGGTCGACGGCGAGGTCCGCCAGGACGGCACCACCGCCGACATGATCACCGGCGTCTTCGACCTGATCGCCTACGCCTCGCAGGCCTTCACCCTGCTGCCCGGCGACGTGATCCTCACCGGCACGCCCGAGGGTGTCGGGCCGGTCACGGCGGGGCAGCGCGTCGAGGTCGAGATCGAGGGCATCGGCACGCTGGGCAACCCGTTCCTGCGCCGCGACGACGACTGACGAGGGCGTCCGGCGCCACCCGCAGGGCACCCCGCGAGTCGTCGGTCACAACGACCGCGAGAATGCCGGGAAGAGGCCACCTGACCTCTACCCTGGGCGGCGTGTCTGACGCGCCGATCGGGATCTTCGACAGCGGGTTCGGCGGTCTCACCGTGGCGCGCGCGGTGCTCGACCAGCTGCCCCACGAGTCGGTGGCCTACCTCGGCGACACCGCCCGCGCGCCGTACGGCCCGCGCCCCATCGCGCAGACCCGCGCCTTCGCGCTGGAGTGCCTCGACCGGCTCGTCGACCACGGCGTCAAGGCGCTGGTGATCGCGTGCAACACCGCCAGCGCGGCGGTGCTGCACGACGCCCGCGAGCGCTACGACGTGCCGGTCGTCGAGGTGATCCGCCCGGCGGTGCGCCGGGCCGCGCGGGCCACCCGCAACGCGCGCGTCGGCGTCATCTCGACGCGGGGCACGCACCAGTCGCGCGCCTACCTCGACGCGTTCGCGGCGGCGCCGCAGATCGACGTCACCTCCCAGCCGTGCCCGCAGTTCGTCGACTTCGTCGAGGCCGGCGTGACCGGCGGCCCCGAGCTGATCGGCGTCGCCCACGGCTATCTCGACCCGCTGCGCGAGCGCGGCGTCGACACTCTCGTGCTCGGGTGCACGCACTACCCGCTGCTCACCGGCGTCATCTCCTACGTCATGGGCGAGGACGTCACGCTCGTCAGCTCCGCCGACGAGACCGCGAAGGACGTCTTCCGGGTGCTCGCCGACGCCGACGAGCTCGCCGAGCCCGGCCCGCCGCCCGGGCACTCCTTCACCACCACCGGTGACCCCGAGACCTTCCGCGCCCTGGCCAAGCGGTTCCTCGGCCTGGGGCCGGAGTTCGACCACGTCTTCCGCAACAACTTCCACCACACCTCGGTGCAGGCAGGAGCTTCATGAAGGTCACCGTCGTCGGCTGCGCCGGATCGTTCGCCGGACCGGAGTCACCCGCGTCCTGCTACCTCGTGCAGGCCGAGCACGAGGGGCGCACCTGGAGCGTCGCGCTCGACCTGGGCAACGGCTCGCTCGGGGCGCTGCAGCGCTACGTCGCGCTCGACCAGCTCGACGCGGTCGTGCTCAGCCACCTGCACCCCGACCACTGCGCCGACCTCACCGGCTTCTACGTCGTGCGCACCTATCACCCCGAGGGCGCGATGCCGCCGATCCCGGTGCACGCCCCCGCGGGCGCGGCCGAGCGCCTCGCCCGGATGTACGCCGTCGACCGGCCCGAGGACCTCGGCGACCGCTTCGACTTCCGCGACCTGAGCGACGGATCCGCTTTCACCGTAGGCCCGTTCACGATCAAGCCGTTCCTCGTCGAGCACCCGGTCGAGGCGTACGGGCTGCGCGTCGAGGCCGACGGGACGGTCGTCGCCTACACCGGTGACACCGACGAGACGCCCAACCTGTGCCCGCTGATGCACGGCGCGGCGCTGGTGCTCGCCGACGCGGCGTTCGTCGACGGTCGCGACGACGACAAGCCCGGCGTGCACCTATCGGGCAGCCGCGCCGCGCGCGCCGCCGTGCAGGCCGGGGAGTGCAGCAGCTCGTGCTCACCCACATCCCCGCCTGGAACGACCCGGAGGTGTGCCGCAAGCAGGCCGCCGAGGTGTGGCCGGGCGAGGTCGGGCTCGCCCGGGCCGGGCAGACGTACGACCTGGACTGAGCCGGCGGGGCGGCGCGCGGTCAGGCGCCGGTCTGGGCGTTCGGAGCGCCCACCGGCTTGCTCTCGGGTGACCCGCGCTCGCGAAGGAACACCGCGAGGAACGCCATCGAGGCCACGGCCAGGAACTCCGACTGCCAGTTCTGCAGGCTGCGCTCCCAGAAGTCGGGGCCGGTGACGTACTGCCCCCATGTCAGGTCGCCCAGCCCGGCCGACTCCCGCTCCTCGTTGTAGGCGAGCCGGCCGGTCACCGACTGCGCCAGCCACGACCCGACGAACAGCACCAGCATCACCAGGCCCAGCGAGCGGGAGTAGAGCTGGCCGCGCAGGCCGCCCACGCGGGCCCAGTGCGGTGAGTCGGGGCGGGCGTGCGCGCCGACCTGCTGCTCGCTGTCGCTGCCGCGGCCGGCGTCGCTCGGCTGCTTGGACTCGGGGGAGCCGCGCTGCACGAGCCAGACGGTGAGGGTGATGAGCAGGAAGAACTGCAGGTACTCGCTCTGCCAGTTCTCGGCCACGTCGACCAGGAAGGCCGGCCCGGTCACGTAGGCGCCGAACGTCTCGGTCTCGCTGCCCTGCATCTGCTGCTCGGCGTTGTAGGCCGCGTGCCCCACGAACGCCTGCCCGACCAGCGCGGCCAGGAACAGCCCGAGGAAGACGAGCGTCAGGCTGTTGTCCCGGAGGCGTCGTGCGAATGAGCCCATCCCGGCACGCTAGCGCTCGGCGGGCGGCCCGCCACCACCCTTGGGCGTTCAGGCCGGCCGGGCCTGAAGCGTCAGGCCGCGTGCGCCCGGGCGCGGCGGCGCAGCAGCAGACCGGCGCCGAGCACCGCGAACCAGATCAGCGAGGCGAGCAGGCCCTGGCGGGTGTCGTCGGCCAGGGTCAGCGTCCACACGACGAAGGCGAAGAAGACCAGCACCATCCACGTGGTGACCACGCCGCCGGGCATCCGGTAGTGCGACCGCTCGTGCCGCTCGGGAAGGTTGCGGCGATAGACGAGGTAGGACACCAGGATCAGCGTCCAGACGAACAGGAAGAGGACCGAGCTGACCGTCGTGGCCAGGGTGAACGCCTCCGCGACGCCGCCCGTGGCGTACAGCAGCGGCACGGCCAGCAGCAGGCAGACGGCCGAGACCAGCAGCGCCCGGTCGGGCGTGTGCCGCGAGCTGAGGTGGTCCAGGGCCTTGGGCGCGCTGCGCCGCGAGGCGAGGCCGAGCAGCATCCGGCTCGTGGAGTAGGTGCCGGAGTTGCAGCTGGAGGCCGCCGACGTGATCACGACGAAGTTGATGACGCCGGCGGCCGCGGCCAGACCGGCGAGCGCGAAGGTCTGCACGAACGGGCTCTGGTCGGCCCGGGCGTTGGTCCACGGCGTGACCATCATCAGCACGACGAGGGCCGCGACGTAGAACAGCAGGATGCGGATCGGGATCGCGTTGATCGCCCGGGGGAGCGTGCGCTGCGGGTCCTTCGCCTCGGCCGCGGTCGTGCCCACCAGCTCGAGCCCGACGAAGGAGAAGATCGCGATCTGGAAGCCGGTGAGCACCCCGTGCATGCCGTTGGGGACGATGCCGCCGTGCTCCCACAGGTTCGACACCGAGGCGGTCGTGCCGTCCGAGCCGGTGAAGCCGGTGATGACGAGCCACAGGCCGACGCCGACCAGGGCGACGATCGCGACGATCTTGATCAGCGCGAACCAGAACTCCATCTCGCCGAACAGCCGGACGGCCATCATGTTCAGCCCGACGATGAGCGCGACCATCGCGACGGCGGGGATCCACGGCGGCAGGTCGGGCCACCAGTAGGCGACGTACGTCGTCACGGCCACGACCTCGGCGATGCCGGTGATGATCCAGCACAGCCAGTAGGTCCAGCCGATGCTGAAGCCGGCCCACGGGCCGAGGATGTCCTCGACCATGTCGGAGAAGGTGCGGTAGCGCCCGTCGGACAGCAGCATCTCGCCCATCGCGCGCATCATGAAGAACAGCATCAGGCCGATGACGGCGTAGACCCCCGCGATGGCCGGACCGGCGAGCGAGATGCCCTTGCCGGACCCCATGAACAGGCCGGTGCCGATGGCCCCGCCGATCGCCATGAGCTGGATGTGCCGGTTCGACAGGCCGCGCTGGAGCGTCTGCTCCTCCGGCGCGGTCTCGGTGTCGTGCATGGCGTGCGCCATGGAGGCCTCCCTTGCCTGCGTCGGGGCCGCGACGGTGCGGTCCCGACGGGCTACCGTGCCAGAGCCGTCGCGCGGCGCCGCACCCGACACGCGACCGACCGGTAGGACACCTACTCTCGGACGTATGACCGACACCCCTGCTCTTCGACACGACGGCCGCGCCCCCGACCAGCTGCGCGAGGTCCGGTTCACCCGCAACTGGCTCGACCACGCCGAGGGGAGCGTGCTGGTGGAGTTCGGCCGCACCCGCGTGCTCGTCGCCGCGTCGTTCACCGAGGGCGTGCCGCGCTGGCTGAAGGGGCAGGGCAAGGGCTGGGTGACCTCGGAGTACGAGATGCTCCCGCGCTCGACCAACACCCGGTCCGACCGCGAGGCTCGCAAGGGCAAGGTCGGCGGGCGCACCCACGAGATCTCGCGCCTGATCGGCCGCAGCCTGCGCGCGGTCATCGACACCACCGCGCTCGGCGAGAACACCATCGTCGTCGACTGCGACGTGCTGCAGGCCGACGGCGGCACCCGCACCGCGTCCATCACAGGTGCGTACGTCGCGCTCGCCGACGCGATCGAGGAAGCCCGGGGCCGTGGCCTGATCCGCAAGGACGCGCAGCCGCTCACCGGGTCGGTGGCGGCGGTCAGCGTCGGCATGATCGACGGCCGGCCGGTGCTCGACCTGGACTACCCCGAGGACTCCACGGCCGGCACCGACATGAACGTCGTGATGACCGGCGAGGGGCAGTTCGTCGAGGTGCAGGGCACCGCCGAGGGGGAGGCGTTCGACCGCGCCGAGCTGGACGGACTCCTCGACATCGCCACCGCCGGCATCGCGGAGCTGACGAAGCTGCAGCAGGCCGCGCTCGCCGGCGAGGCTCGCGAGCGGGTGCTGTGATGGCCGACCGCCTCGTGCTCGCCACGCGCAACGCCGGGAAGGTGCGCGAGCTGCGCGGCCTGCTCTCGGGAGCGCCCGAGCTGGCGGGCGTCGAGGTGGTCGGCGTGGGCGACCTCGAGGGGTGCCCGAGGTCGCCGAGACCGGCGTGACCTTCGAGGAGAACGCCCGGTTGAAGTCCCAGGCGGTCGCGCGGGCCACGAATCTGCCTGTGGTTGCTGACGACTCGGGGCTCGTCGTGGACGTGCTCGGCGCCGCGCCCGGTGTGTGGAGCGCGATGTGGTCGGGGCGCACCGGTGACGACCAGGCCAACATCGACCTGCTGCAGGCGCAGCTCGGCGACGTCGACGAGGAGCGGCTGACGGCCTTCTTCACCAGCACGGTGGTGCTGACCCTGCCCGACGGGACCGAGCGGGTCGCGACCGGACGGGTCGACGGCCGGCTGACCCGGCAGCAGCGGGGAGCAACGGGTTCGGCTACGACCCGATCTTCCTGCTGCCCGACGGGCGCACCCTCGCCGAGCTGACCGACGCGGAGAAGAACGCGATCTCCCACCGCGGCAACGCTTTTCGCGCGTTGCTCCCCGCGCTCGTCGAGCTGCTGGGCTGATCCCCGTGGTCTGGGTGCTGGGCGGGCTCGCGGCGGGGGCGATCACGGCCGGCCTCGCCGAGCTGCTGGCCGGCCTGCTGACCCGGCTGGGCTGGGTCGGGGGCGAGCCGTCGCCGGTGCTGGCCGTGGGTGCGGCGTTCATCGACCTCACGCCGCCGTGGCTGAAGGACTTCGCGATCAGCACCTTCGGCACGCACGACAAGACCGCGCTGCTCGTGGGCATGGCCGTGGTGCTGGTCACGGCGTGCGTCGTGGTCGGGCTGCTGCTGCGCGCCCGTCCGCAGCTGGCGCTGGTCGTGCTCGCGCTGCTCGGGGTGGTCGGCCTCGCGGCCGTGCTGACGCGCCCGGGCGCGCAGCCGCTGGACGCGGTGCCGACCGTGCTCGGAGTGGCCGCCGGGCTGGCGCTGCTGACGGGCGTACGCCGAGCGCTGGTGCGCGAACCCGTCGCCGAGTCATCAGGCGCCACAAGGCGTTCCGCGCTCACCCTGGTCGGTCTGGGCGTGGCCGGTGGGGCGCTCACCGCGCTCGGCGGTCGCGCCCTCGCGGCGGGTCAGCGCACGGTGCAGGCCGCGCGCGAGCGGTTCGTCGTGCCGCGCGTCGCGCGTCCGGTGACGGTGCCTGCGGGCGCCGAGCTGGGGGTCCCCGGCATCACCCCGTTCGTCGTGCCGCAGCGCGACTTCTATCGCATCGACACCGCGCTGGTGGTGCCGCAGGTCGACCCCGCGACGTGGCGGCTGCGCGTGCACGGGATGGTCGACCGCACCGTCGAGATCGACTGGGAGACACTGCAGTCCAAGCCCATGCAGGAGGCGATGGTCACGCTGATGTGCGTGTCCAACGAGGTGGGCGGTGATCTCAACGGCAACGCGATCTGGACCGGCTGGCCGGTGCGCGAGCTGCTGCGCGAGGCGGGGTGCGGCCGGGCGCCGACATGGTGCTGTCGACCAGCACCGACGGCTTCACCGCGGGCACGCCGCTGGAGGCGCTCACCGACGAGCGCAACGCGCTGATCGCGATCGCGATGAACCGCGAGCCATTGACTCCCGAGCACGGCTTCCCGGCGCGGCTCGTCGTGCCGGGGCTGTACGGCTACGTCAGCGCGACCAAGTGGGTCACCGACCTCAAGGTCACCCGGTTCGCCGACGACGAGGGCTACTGGACGCCGCGCGGCTGGTCGGCGCGCGGCCCGGTCAAGATGTCATCGCGCATCGACGTGCCCGGCGGGGGAGACCGCATCGCGCCCGGCACGGTCGCCGTCGCCGGGGTGGCCTGGGCGCAGCACACGGGGATCCGTGCGGTGCAGGTGCGCGTCGACGACGGACCGTGGCAGGCCGCCCGGCTGGGGGCCGACGCCACGGTCGACGCCTGGCGGCAGTGGGTGTTCTCCTGGCGTGCGACGCCGGGGAGCACACCCTCGCCGTGCGCGCCCAGGACCGCACCGACGCCTGGCAGACCGAGGAAGAAGCGCCCCCGGCTCCCGACGGCTCCACCGGCTACCACCGGATCTACGTGGTCGTGCAGTGACCACGGAGCCCGCTGGTCGAGTAGCGGTGACCACGGAGCCCGCTGGTCGAGTAGCGGCGAGGGACGAGCCGCGTATCGAGACCGCCCGAGCCACGCTGGTCGAGTAGTGGCGAGGGACGAGCCGCGTATCGAGACCGCCCGAGCCACGCTGGTCGAGTAGCGGCGAGGGACGAGCCGCGTATCGAGACCACGACGACCGATCAGCGACCCTCCGGGCTGCCTCCGGCTCGCGGTGTGTACGCGACCAGCCGCTGACCGGGTGCTGCCGCCACCTCGAGGGTGACCCAGGCGAGCTCGATCTCCCGGTCGTCGAGGAGCAGCCGCTTGCACCCGTTCGTCCGCCGGCGCACGTCGGCACCAGCCCAAAGCCGGGCGAACTGGTCGCTCGCCGTGCTCAGCTCGCCGACGAGGGCGACCAGGCGCGGATGGCGTACGTCCGTGCCGCCGAGGGCGCGCAGGTTTCCCACCACTTCCTCGGCGATCTCGTCGTGGTCCTGGTAGACGTCCGTGGCGTGCTCGCCGAGGAAGAACGCCCGGGCCATGTTGTCGCCGGGGTGCAGACCGAGCGCGTCGTGCAGCCCGCGGCCGGCGTCGTTGACGGCGAGCAGGTCGAGGAACCGGTTCATCACGATGGCTGGGTGCGGCCAGGTGTCCATCAGCTCCAGCAGCTCCGCGGGGACCACGTCGGACTCGTCGGCCAGGTCGGCGCGCAGATCGGCCAGGGCGGCGAGGTGGGCGCGCGCGTCGTCGTCGAGCAGCAGCGCCCGCGACAACGACTCGACGACCGCGGGTGAGGGATGCCGGTCGCGGCCCCGCTCGAGCCGCACTAGGTACTCGACGCTGATGCCCGAGAGGGTCGCCAGCTCCTCGCGGCGCAACCCGGGCGTGCGTCGCAGCCCCACCGGGCGCAGCCCCACCTGCTGCGGCTCGACGCGCTCCCGCCTGGCTCGGAGGTAGGTCCCCAGCGCGTTCTCGCTCATCGTCGTCAGCGTAAGGCGATGCGCTGGGGCGTGACAGGTAGCCGCACTACCCCGGACTCGCGCGGTCTCCCGACCCTGCTGCGACGGTGCGGACAGTGGTGCCATGACGACGACATCGAGAGCACCAGACGAAGCATCGAACGCCACCGCGCCCCTGCAGGGCCGGACGGCCGTGGTCACCGGGGCGGGCACCGGAATCGGTGCAGCCACCGCGACGGCGCTCGCCGAGCGCGGCGCCCACGCGGCCGTGCTGGGCCGACGCCCCGAGCGGCTGGCGGCGACGGCGCAGTCCTTCGACGGGCTGGTGGTGCCGGCCGACGTCACGGATCCCGACTCGATCGTCGAGGCGGCCGGTCGCGTGCGAACAGCCTGGGGGCGGGTCGATCTGGTGGTCGTGAACGCTGGCTTCATGGCCGCCGCGCCCGTCACGGAAGCCGATCCGCGAGAGTGGCGGCAGATGCTGGACGTCAACGTCGCCGGGGCGCTGGAGACGACGCGCGTCTTCGTCCCGGACCTGTTGGCGGCGGCAGCCGACGGGCACGCCACCGACCTCGTGCTCGTCAGCTCGATCGGCGCTCACCTGGCGATGCCTGATCTGAGCGCCTACTTCGCGTCGAAGGCGGCAGTGACGCAGTTCGGTCGGTGCCTGCGCGCGGAGCTGGGGCCGCAGGGGGTCCGGGTGCGGGTGGTCGAGCCGGGCAACACCGCCTCGGACCTGGGCCAGGACATGGGGAACGGCGCCGCGCGAGGCCGGCTGGTGTCGTACGTCGAGCAGGCCCCGCCCATCCCGGCGGCGTCGGTCGGCGAGGCGATCGCGTGGTCCTGCGCGCTCCCGGCTGGCGTCAACCTCGCAGCCCTGGAGGTCCTGCCGACCGTGCAGGGCTGACGAGGGAGCGGCCGTGCGCGAGGCGGGACTTGAACCCGCACGCCCTCGCGGGCACCAGGACCTAAACCTGGCGCGTCTGCCGATTCCGCCACTCGCGCGCCGGGCCAGCGTACGGGGCGGGGCCCGCCCGGCCGGCGCGGCCGTGCGCCCCGGGCAGCCTCAGGCGGCGATCTTCAGCGCCTTGCTCAGCGAGGCGACGTGGCCGGTGGCCTTGATGTTGTAGCGGGCGAGCTCGACCTTGCCCTCGCCGTCGAGCACGATCGTCGACCGGATGACGCCGACCACCGTCTTGCCGTAGAGCTTCTTCTCGCCGTAGGCGCCGTACGCCTCGAGCACCTTCTTGTCCGGGTCGGACAGCAGCGGATAGGTGAGCGACTCCTGCTGCACGAACTCGCTCAGCTTCTCCGGCGAGTCGGGGGAGATGCCGACGACGGCGTACCCGGCCTGCTTGAGCGGCTCGAGCGAGTCGCGGAAGTCGCAGGCCTCCTTGGTGCAGCCGGGCGTCATGGCGGCGGGGTAGAAGAAGATCACGAGGCCGCTGCCGCGGAAGTCGGCGAGCGAGACGTCGTTGCCGTCCTGGTCGGGGAGCGTGAACTCCGGTGCGGTGTCGCCGGTCTCGAGTCGTGCCATGGGGCTGCCTCTCTACGCGCTGCGGGTGTGCTGGTGCTCGCCCTGCCTACGTTAGGGTCGCACCCAGGTCACGACACGAAGGAGACACCCCATGGCCGAGCAGCGTGCCCGGACTGCCAAGGAGATCGAGGCTGATCTCGCCGCTTCGCGGAACCGTCTCGCGGGGACCATCGACGAGCTGGCGTTCCGCGCCCAGCCCAAGGAGATCGCCAAGCGGCAGACCGAGAGCCTCAAGCTCGCGGTCAACGACGCGACGCACGACCCCGACGGTGAGCTCAACAACGAGAAGGTCGCGACCGTCCTCGGTGGCGTGTCCGGCTTCCTGCTCCTCCTGGGGTTGATCCGCCGCGCCCGTGGCTGAGCCCGCGACATCCGGCGACCTGCCGGTCCGGATGCTGCACGACCGGGTGCTCGTCTCCCAGGAAGGTGAGGAGGCGAGCGCCGCTCCGGTGGCGGCATCGTCATCCCCGCGACGGCCAGCGTCGGCCGGCGCCTCGCCTGGGCCAAGGTGGTCGCCATCGGCGCGCACGTACGCCAGGTGCGGCTCGGCGACCGCGTCCTGTTCGATCCCGAGGACCGTGCCGAGGTCGAGCTGCAGTCGCGCGACTACGTGCTGCTGCGCGAGCGCGACATCCACGCCGTCGGCGAGGACCGCCGCGCCGACTCGGGCAACACGGGCCTGTACCTGTAACCCCCGGGCGTCGCCCCGTCCTCGCCGGTCGCTACCTCGCGTGACTGTGCAGGACACGCGGTGCCGACGAGCGCGCGCACCGCGTGTCCTGCACAGTCACGGATCAGTTCCGGCTGCCGTGAGGTCGGCGACGAGGCGCCAGCCGTCGGAGTCGCCCTCGAGGACGGCGTACGCGCAGTTGCTGATCTCGGTCGTCTCGGCTCGCCGTCCGACGAGGCCGGCGAGCGTGGCGATCATGGCGGCGCCGTGGCTGACGACCAGGATCGCCTCTCCGCGGTGCACGTCGGCGAGCTCGTCGAGCACGCCGCGCACCCGGGCCACCACGGCCGTGCCCGTCTCGCCCTGCGGCGCGCGCCGCGTCAGGTCACCGGCGCTCCACGCCTCCATCACCGGACCCACGACCTCCAGGCTCGCGGGCTGTCCGACGAGGTCGCCGAGCCCGAGCTCGGCCAGGCCCTCGCGCGCCGTCGCCTCGGTGCCGAGCGCCGCGGCCGCCAGCTCGGCGGTCTGCACCGCGCGGGCGAGGGTGCTGGAGTAGACGTGCGCGATGCGCTCGTGCCGCAGCTGCTCGCCGAGCGCGCGCGCCTGCGCCCGGCCCGCCGGGGTCAGCGTGCCGCCGTGGTCGAGGAAGCGGTCGGTCTCGTATGCCGCCTCGCCGTGCCGCGCGAGGAACACCCGCACGGGGCACTGCAGATCGCTCACGCTGCCACCGTACGTCCGCGCCGGGGTCTCGATATGGCCGCTCGTCCCTCGCGGCCTACTCGACCAGCGTGGTGCCGACGCCATCGACCAGCGTCGGCCTACTCGACCAGCGTGGTGCCGACGACCTCGCCGCGCGCCGCCACGAACGCGTCGACGCACGCCCGCACGTCGTCCTCGCTGTGCGCCGCCGACAGCTGCACGCGGATGCGCGCCTGCCCCTTCGGCACGACCGGGTAGGAGAACGCGATGACGTAGACGCCACGTTGCAGCATCGCGTCCGCGACCTGGCCGGCCTGCCGAGCGCCGTCGTCGCCGGGGAACATCACCGGGACGATCGGGTGGCTGCCGGGCAGCAGCTCGAAGCCGGCCTCGGTCATCAGCGACCGGAAGAGCTCGCTGTTGCGCCGCAACGCATCCCGCTGCTCGGTCGAGGTGCTCGCCAGCTCGAGCGCCTTCAGCGAGCCCGACACCACCGACGGCGCCACCGCGTTGGAGAACAGGTACGGCCGCGACCGCTGACGCAGCAGGTCGACGATCTCCTGGCGCGCCGCGATATACCCGCCGGACGCGCCGCCGAGCGCCTTGCCCAGCGTCCCGCTGATGATGTCGATCCGGTCGAGCACACCCGCGAGTTCCGGTGTGCCACGGCCGTTCTCGCCGACGAACCCGACCGCGTGCGAGTCGTCGACCATCACCAGCGCCCCGAACTCCTCGGCCAGGTCGCAGATCTCGGCGAGCGGGGCGTAGTAGCCGTCCATCGAGAACACGCCGTCGGTCACGATCACCGTGCGTCGCGCGCCCCTGGCCGCCTCGAGCTGGGTGCGCAGGTCGGCCATGTCCGCGTTGGCGTAGCGGAAGCGCTTGGCCTTCGACAGGCGCACGCCGTCGATGATGCTCGCGTGGTTCAGGGCGTCGGAGATGATCGCGTCGTCGGCACCGAACAGCACCTCGAACAGTCCGCCGTTAGCGTCGAAGCACGACGAGTAGAGGATCGCCGCCTCCTGCCCGACGAACTCCGCGAGCCGCCGCTCGAGCTCGGTGTGCTGGGTCTGCGTGCCGCAGATGAACCGCACCGACGCCATGCCAAAACCCCACTGCTCTAACGCATCTCGCGCCGCGGCGAGCACGTCGGGGTGGTCGGCCAGGCCGAGGTAGTTGTTCGCGCAGAAGTTCAGCGCCTCGCCCGCCACGGTGCTGACGTGCGCCGCCTGCGGCGTCGTCAGCTCGCGCTCTCGCTTGAGCAGGCCGGCCTGCTCGATCTCCTCGAGCTCGCCCCGCAGGTCGTCCTTGATCGCGTACGTCATCGCCGGCTCTCCTCGGGGTCGCGTCCTCGTCGCTCCAGTCCATGATCACCTTGCCGCACTCGCCGCTGCGCGCCGCGGCGAACGCCTGCTCCCAGTCCTCGGCGGGGAAGCGGTGGGTGATCACCGACCGCACCGCCTGCTCCAGCTCGCGCGACGAGGCGAGCATCGCGCTCATGGCGTACCAGGTGTCGTACATCTCGCGGCCGTAGATGCCCTTGATCGTGAGCATGTGCGTGATGACCTTGCTCCAGTCCACCGGGAACGGACCGGCCGGCAGCCCGAGCATCGCGATGCGCCCGCCGTGGTTCATGTTGGCGATGAGTTCGTCGACGGCAGAAGGGTTTCCGCTCATCTCGAGGGCGATGTCGAAGCCCTCGACCATGCCGAGGCTGCGCTGCGCGTCGGCGATCCGCTCGCGGGTCACGTTGACCACGCGGTCGGCGCCGGCGGCCTTCGCGAGGTCGAGCCGGTAGTCGCTCACGTCGGTGACGACGACGTACCGAGCGCCGACGTGCTTGGCGATCGCGGCCCCCATCACGCCGATCGGGCCGGCGCCGGTCACGAGCACGTCCTCGCCGGCGATCGGGAACGACAGCGCCGTGTGCGTCGCGTTGCCGAACGGGTCGAACACGGCGCCCACGTCGGGGTCGAGGTCGTCGGGCTGCACCCACACGTTGCTCGCGGGGATCACGACGTAGTCGGCGAACGCGCCGTCGCGGTTGACGCCGAGCCCGATCGTGCGGATGCACAGGTGGCGACGGCCGGCGCGGCAGTTGCGGCAGATGCCGCACACGATGTGTCCCTCGCCGGACGCCTTCTGACCGACCCGGACGGACACCACGTTGGCGCCGACCTCGACCACCTCGCCGAAGAACTCGTGGCCGATGATCTGCGGCGGGTCGACCGTCGCGGCGGCCCAGGAGTCCCAGGCCTCGAGGTGCAGGTCGGTGCCGCACAGGCCCGCCCGGAGCACCCGGATCTTCACGTCGTCGGGACCGCACGTCGGCTCGGGAGCATCGATCAGCTCCAGACCAGCGGCGGCGGTGGTCTTGGCAAGGGCACGCACCCGGCCAGTGTGCCGGGTGGGGTGGTGGGTCGACCAACCGCCTGCCTGAGGCAGCGAGAAGCCCCTGGCGGTGAACCGCCAGGGGCTTCTAGGTGGTGCGCCATCAGGGACTCGAACCCCGAACCCGCTGATTAAGAGTCAGCTGCTCTGCCAATTGAGCTAATGGCGCGGAAGGTGGCTGCCTCGCGGCAACGAGAGGAAACCTTAGCAGCGGGGTGGCGAAGGTACGAAATCGGCGGACTCCGGTGGCGCGGGTGCTACCTGGCCACGCCGTCGTACGTCACCACCGGACCGCTGAAGGTGGACAGCTCGATGGTCAACGGTTCCCCTGGTTGGTAGCCGAACACCAGGTCGAAGCTGAGCGTGCGGCCGGGCAACAAGTTCCGGGCGGGCACGCCCTGGATGTCCCCGTCCCAGATGCCCTCGGTGGCGCGATCACCACTGGTCGCGGTCACGATGATCTCGTTGGTGTCGAAGGCCTCGGCGTGCTTGTTGATGAGCCGCACGGTCACGCGGGTGAACTTGGTGAAGCCGCCCTCGTCGGTGCCGACAGCAGCCTCCGTCGGCGTGTACGGCTGTGGCGTCGAGACAAAGATCTGACGGCCGCTCGGAGAGGTGTAGGTCTCCCCGTACTTCGCCGTTTCCGCCGCTGTGCCAGGAGCAGCGTCATCTTCGGGGGCGACATCGGTGGGGTCCTCGTAGCCCTCCGGGGGACGCCTCCAGCGCTGTCGTCGTCAGGGGTGAACTCGAAGTTCACGGTCGAGCCCACGACGCTCTTGACCGTTGCCGTGTAAGCGAGCGTCGCTCCGTCGACGGTGATCGTGCATGAGGTGGTGTCGTCCACTTGAGCGCGTAGGGGGCCGCAGTTGGCCGTCCCGTACTCGCGGTCAGGGGCGCTGCGCTTCAGCGCAGCTTCCAGTTGGCTACCGACCGAGTTCCCGGTGACGTACTTCCCCGAGGAGTCCTCTGGCGCTCGCGATGTGTCGGTGGTGGGGCTCGATTGGGCGCTCGTTGCGATGCGCCCTGTCGCACTCGGTGTGGGAGCGGCCCCGGTGGTAGTTGCGCCAGGCGTGCTGGGTGCGCCGGGCGAGGATGTGCTCCCCGCAGCTGTGGATGCACTGCCTCCGTCGTTGGTCGACGACGAGTTCGTGCACCCCGCGAGCGGGAGGATGAGGAGCAGGGCGCAGGCCCCAGAACTCGCGACTCTGATGTGCATCCCTGTTCCCCTGTCCGTCAGCCGGCAATGGCCTGTTGAGGAGGAGTATCAGCCGCGGCCAGCGCGCATGGGTGGTCTACGCCTGAAATCCCTCCGAGCCGTCCTGAGCCCTAGCAAGAGGTTCGGCGCCTTCCGGCCGACATGGCCGGGCCTCTCGCATGCGGACTACCGTCGGTCCCATGTCGCTGACCATCGGTTACAAGGCCTCCGCCGAGCAGTTCGGCCCCCGCGAGCTGGTCGACTACGCCGTCCGTGCCGAGGAGCTCGGCCTCGACAGCGTGTGGACCTCCGACCACTTCCTGCCCTGGCGGCACGAGGGCGGCCACGCGCCGTTCGCGCTGTCCTGGATGGCCGCGGTGGGGGAGCGCACCAGCCGGGTCAAGATCGGCACCAGCGTGCTGACCCCGACCTTCCGCTACAACCCCGCCGTGATCGCGCAGGCGTTCGCCACCAACGCGCTGCTCACCGACGGGCGCGTCATCCTCGGGGCCGGCACCGGTGAGGCGCTCAACGAGATCGCCGTGTCCGGGCGCGAGTGGCCAGACTTCAAGGAGCGGTTCGCGCGGCTGCGCGAGGCCGTACGTCTGATCCGCCAGCTCTGGACGCAGGACTCGGTCGACTTCGACGGCGACTACTACACGCTCGTCGGCGCGCACATCTACGACCGGCCCGAGGAGCCGGTGCCGGTCTACATCGCCGCGGGCGGGCCGCAGGTCGCGAAGTACGCCGGCCGCATGGGCGACGGCGTCATCTGCACCTCCGGCAAGGGCATGAAGCTCTACACGGACAAGCTGATGCCCGCCGTGACCGAGGGGGAGGAGCTGCGCGGGCGTGAACCCGGCACGGTGGACCGGATGATCGAGGTGAAGCTGTCGTACGACCGCGACCCGTCGGCCGCGCTGGAGAACTGTCGCTTCTGGGCGCCGCTGTCGCTGACCGCCGAGCAGAAGCACACCGTCGACTCCGCCGAGGAGATGGAGCGGCTCGCCGACGAGCTGCCCATCGAGCAGGTCGCCAAGCGCTGGATCGTCGCGTCCGACCCCGACGAGGCGGTCGCGCAGATCAAGCCGTACGTCGACGCCGGGCTCAACCACCTGGTGTTCCACGGTCCGGGCGCCGACCAGGAGCGCTTCCTCGACCAGCTCACGACCGATCTGGTGCCGCGGTTGCGGGAGCTGTGAACGATTCCACCCCAACGCGCCGGTAACCCGTGGCCTGACTCAGGGGCCCGGCGCCGATAGGTTGCCCTGCAGTGCAGTTGTCGGCGAATCAGGAGCAGGTGGCGAGCATGACCGTCCAGACCGAGCTCGAGCTCGATCGGCCCACGGAGATCCCCGAGGTCGATGCCAAGCCCGCATGGGGTGTCGCGGTGAAGCGTGCCGCGGGCAAGTTCTCCCGCGACGGGTGCACCGACATCGCGGCGATGCTCACCTACTACGGCCTGTTCTCGCTGTTCCCGGCGATCGCGGCCCTGGTGTCGCTGATCGGCGTGTTCAACGTCAACCCCGACACGATCATCCAGATCCTCGCCGACCTCACCGGCAAGCAGACCTCGGACCCGTCGTTCGAGACCCCGCGCAGCATCATCGAGCGGTTCAGCAGCAGCAGGGGCGCCGGGTTCGCCCTGGTCATCGGTGTGCTCACCGCGCTGTGGTCGGCCTCCGGCTACGTCGGCGGGTTCAGCCGCGCGATGAACCGCATCTACGACGTCACCGAGGGGCGCCCGATCTGGAAGCTGCGGCCGTGGCTCTACCTCGTCACGCTCGTCGAGATGCTGATGATCCTCGTCGTGGTGCTCGCGATGGCGCTGTCCGGCGGCGTCGCCCGCTCGATCGGCAACCA
Source organism: Barrientosiimonas endolithica (assembly GCF_030296655.1). Taxonomy (NCBI): domain Bacteria; kingdom Bacillati; phylum Actinomycetota; class Actinomycetes; order Micrococcales; family Dermacoccaceae; genus Barrientosiimonas; species Barrientosiimonas endolithica. Next base: position 968,796 of record NZ_AP027735.1, read on the forward strand.
GGTCGGCGTCGGCGAGCAGGCCGTGCAGGTCTGGGACATCGTCAAGTGGCCGTTCGTCGCGTTCATCGTCGTGACGATCATCGGGCTGCTCTACTGGGCCACGCCCAACGTGCGCAAGCCGAAGCGGATGTTCTTCAGCTGGGGCGCGCTGGTGGCGTTCGTCGTGTGGGTGCTCGGCACGCTCGCCTTCGCGCTGTACGTCACGCTCTCCGCGGGCGCGACCTACCAGAAGACGTACGGCGCCTTCGCGGCCGCCGTGCTGTTCCTGTTCTGGCTGTGGCTGACCAACCTGGCCCTGCTCTTCGGCGCCGAGCTCGACGCCGAGCTGGAGCGCACGCGCCAGCTGAAGTCGGGGCTGCCCGCCGAGAACATGGTGCTGCTGCCGGTGCGTGACGAGTCGGGTCTGGAGAGCCGCGCAGAGAAGGTCGAGGAGGCCGTCGACACCGCGCACGAGCTGCGCCTGGAGTCCGGCAAGGCCGAGGAGGGCGAGATCGAGCTGGTCGGCGACACGGCCGGCGCGACGACCGCGACGGCCACCCGCCGCGGCACCAAGACCGGCGCGAGCGGCGTGCCCGCGCTGGTGACCTCCGACCGCACCGCCAAGGACGGCCTCGGCCGCCCGCAGCCGACCGCGACCCGCGACGACGAGGGGCGGCCCTCGCGCGGCGGCTCGGACGACAAGGGCAAGCGCGACCGCGACGGCGGTGCCAAGACCCAGGGGCAGGCCAAGCAGGCCCTGACCCCGGCCGAGCAGGAGGAGCAGATCATCCGCGCCCGCGGCGAGCGCCGGGAGGCCGCCCTCAAGGAGGCCTCGCACCAGCGCCGCGTGCGTGAGCGGCTCGAGGCCCAGGAGCGCAAGGCGGCCGCCGCGCGCAAGAAGGCCGAGCAGAAGCGCCAGGCGGAGCGCAAGAAGGCCCAGCAGGCCGCCCAGCCCAGCCGCGAGGAGCGCTGGGACCAGGTCGAGCAGGCCCGCTCGCAGTACGTCCCGCGCACCAGCCCCGCCCGCGACGACGTCGAGCGGCAGCGCGCCGAGCGGCGTGCCTCGTTCCGCGCCCAGCAGTCGGAGAAGGCGGCGGCGCCGCCCGCGCCGAAGCCGACCAAGGTGCCCATGCCCAGCCCGCTGCGCGACGAGGTCGAGCAGCAGCGCTACGGCCGGCGCACGTCGCACTTCGAGGCGCACCCGCCGCGCAAGCAGGAAGAGGTCCCGCTGAAGTTCCGCCGCGACCGCAAGAGCGAGTCCTAGAGCCCTCCTCGGGCTCGGCTCACGGGATCGGCGTGAGCATCCGGTGCGGGGTGCGGAGCGCGACGGCGACCGGGTCGCTGCGGCGACTGCCGTGCGGCCCGTCCGCCAGACGTACGACCAGGTCGGCGACGTCGGGCACCGTCCCGCAGGTGGGGCAGCGGCCGGCGTCGTCGAGGTCGGTGCCGCAGTCGGCGTGGCTGAACACCCGGGGCGGATGGTTGCCCGACAGGTGCTGCTCGCCCCACTTGCTCAGCGCATAGATGCTCGGCCACAGCGCGCGGCCGGCGTCGGTGAGGACGTACTCGACCGCCCGGCCCTGCGGCCGCCGCTCCAGCACGCCCGCGGCCACCAGCGCGTCGAGCCGCTCGGTCAGCACCCCGCGGGAGATGTCCAGGTGCGCCAGCAGGTCGCTGAAGTGCCGCACGCCGTAGAAGCAGTCGCGCAGGATCAGCAGCGTCCAGCGCTCGCCGACGACCTCCAGCGCCCGCGCGAGGAAGCACCCCTGCTGCTCGTACCCGTTGCCCAGTGCCACGTCCTGCAATCTACCCGATAAGTCTCGTCACGAGACTCATGGCGTGGTAGACAGGTCTGGTGACAAGACCGAACAGGCCGGGAGCGTACGGCGCGGTGCTGGCCCTCGTCGTGGCCAGCACCTTCTGGTCGATGGTCGCCTACGCCGGTCCGCTCGGGAACGCGGTGACGCTGTCCGCGGCGCTCGACGCGTCGGCCGCCGGCACCACCTGGGTGCTCGCGTCGATGAGCGTGGGCCTCGCGGTCACTCTGCTCGCCGCCGGAGTGGTCGCCGACGCGCTCGGCCGCGCTCGCGTATTCGCCCTGGGCGCAATGGTTTTCGCGGGGCCAACCTCGTGTGCGCCGTCGTCGGCAGCACTTGGCCGTTCGTCGTCGCGCGGGTGGTGGTCGGCCTCGGCGCGGCCGGGATGATCGCGACCGGGCTCGGTCTGCTCGCCGCGGCCGACGGCGACGGGCGCCACCGCTCGACGTCCGCCGTCTGGTGGAGCGCCGCGATGGGCGCCGGCATCGCGCTCGGCCCGCTGCTGACCGGCGTGCTCGACCTGGCCGGGGCGTGGCGCTGGTTCTACGTCGGGCTCGCGCTGGCCGGCACGCTGCTGTACGCCCTCGCCGGCCGGGTGCTGCCCGTCGAGCCACCCGCCGAGCGAGCCCGGCGGCTCGACCTGGTCGGGTTCACCCTGCTCACGGCGTTCCTCGCGCTGCTGGTCACCGCCATCGTGCAGGTGCGGGCGGGCGGGCCGGTGCTCGCAGCCGTGCTGCTCGGCGGGTCGGGGCTGCTGCTCGTGGCCCTCGGGCTCAGCCAGCGCCGACCGCAGCGCCTGGTCGACCCGGGCATCTTCACCCACCGCCCCTTCCTCGGCGCGACGATCGCCGGCCTGGGCACCGGGCTCGGCATCATCGCCGCCTCGTCGTTCCTGTGCACCGTGCTGGTGCGGGCAGTCGGGCTGAGCACGTTCCAGGCCGCGGGGGTGCTGGCCGCGTGGTCGGGCACCAGCGCCCTGGCCGCCCTGGCGCTCGTGCGGCACGGGCCGCGCATCCCCGGCCGCGTGCAGCTGACCGCGGGGCTCGTCGGCGTCGCGGTCGGGCTGGTGCTGCTCGCCGGCGTGGGCGACCCGGTCAGCGCGTGGCGGTTCGTGCCCGGCCTCGTGGTGTGCGGCTGCGCGTCGGGGCTGCTCAACGCCGGCCTCGCCCGGCAGGCGGTCGCGACCGTGCCGGGCGGGCTCGCCGCCACGGGCACCGCCGCCAACAACACCGCCCGCTATCTCGGCGCCGCGGTCGGCATCAGCGTCGCCAGCGTCACCGCCGGCACCGACCTGCTGGCCGGCTGGAACCGGGTGGCGCTGCTCGCTGCGGCCTGCTCGCTGCTCGCGGCGCTGGCCGTCGCCTGGCTCTCTCGCGGCGAGCGGGCGCCCGGGGTGGCGGGCGCACCGACCGGCTCCTGGCGTACAGCAGCAGAGTGATCCAACTCGATTCGGAGGAGCCATGACCGCACCCGTCCCCCTGCCCGACTTCGCGCTCGAGGTCGCCAGCCCGTTCGTCGCCGCGAGCGGCCTGCGGGTCGATGAGTACGACGGTGCCCACGTGCGCGGGCACGTCGACCTCGGCCCGACGCAGCACACGCCCTGGGGCGTCGTGCACGGCGGCGCCCACTGCAGCATCGTCGAGTCCGCCGCCAGCATCGGCGGGTCGGCCGCGGTGTCTGGGCGCGGCCAGGTCGCGGTCGGCGTGCACAACGCCACCGACCTGATCCGCTCCACCACGGGCGGCCGCGCCGAGGTCGAGGCGCTGCCGGTCCACCAGGGCCGCACCCAGCAGCTCTGGCAGGTCGAGGTCCGCCAGGAAGGCAAGCTGCTCGCGCGTGGCAACGTGCGGCTGCAGAACGTCGACGCGAGCCACCTTTCCTGACGCCCTCGGCTCGGAGCCCCCGTGTCGGTGGGCGCGGTCAGCGTGTGCGGGCATGTGTCGGGATCAGGGGAGGGCGCTGCGGAGCGGGTCATCGCCGCGATCGAGCGAAGCGTCTACGGCAGGGAGGAGCGGTTGGACCAGATCGTCGACGCTGGGATGACGACCGCGAAGCGGGGTCAGGCGTTCGCGATGGTCCTCGCCGTGACGCTGGTGGCGGCGGGGCTGGTCTTTCTGGTGTTGGGCAACAACGTCGCAGGGGCGATCTGCATCAGCACCCCGACGGTGCTGCTGGTTCAGACCTTCTGGCCACGCCGATCCCGTGACGACAACAGCTCCGACGGCGAGCCCGGGGCATGGTCGCCTGCTGCACCAGTTCGACTCCGTGCCAGTGGGCGGTGAGTCGCCGCGCCCGGGGAGCAGAACGACGAACGGCGGGCCCGGTTGCGGACCCGCCGTTCGGCTTGGGGTGAGTGACGGGACTTGAACCCGCGGCCCTCGCGACCACAACGCGATGCTCTACCAGCTGAGCTACACCCACCGTGCGCCGGAACCCTCCGGCACGGGGACTGCCTCCCCACGGGGAGGCAGCGCGGACCATCCTACAGGCTCACGGGCCGTGCTCCGAACCGGCAGGTCAGGCCCCGTCCTTGGGGACGGCGTGCCGGGCCGCGACCTTCTTGGCCGAGTCGGAGTCGGGGCCGGGCAGCGGCACGAACACCGTCTCGCGGTAGTAGCGCAGCTCGGCGATCGACTCCCGGATGTCGGCCAGCGCGCGGTGCCCGCCGACCTTCTCGGGGGCGGAGAAGTAGACCCGGGGGTACCACCGGCGCGACAGCTCCTTGATCGAGGAGACGTCGACGACGCGGTAGTGCAGGTATCCCTCCAGCTCGGGCATGTCCCGCGCCAGGAAGTTGCGGTCGGTGCCGACCGTGCTGCCGCCGAGCGGCGCCTTGCCGGCCTCGGGCACGAACTCGCGGACGTACGCCAGCACCTGGGCCTGTGCCTCCTCGAGCGTGACCCCGCCGTCGAGCTGGTCCAGCAGCCCCGACCTGGTGTGCATGTCGCGCACGAAGTCACCCATCTGCTCCAGCGCCTCGGCCGGCGGCTTGATGACCACGTCGACGCCGTCGCCCAGCTGGTTGAGCTCGAAGTCGGTGACGAGCGCGGCGACCTCGATCGTCGCGTCGCGCTCGAGGTCGAGCCCCGTCATCTCGCAGTCGATCCACACGATGCGGTCGGACTGGCTGCGGGCGGGGGAGTCGGGGTCTGGGCAGATTCGGTCACCACGCCACTCTATGGACTGGGTTAGCCTCCGGGGCCATGGCCTGGAACGCGACTCCCGACGTGCAGCCGGGTGGTGCACCCGGCGGCGGTGCACCCGGGCGGGCACCGGCGTACGTGCGGTTCCGGCCGATCCTGCGCCGGCTGCTGCTCCTCGGGGTGCTGACCGTGCTGTTCGGGTTCGGCGGGCTGGGCATGCTGGCGCTGGTCGGCGCCCAGGCCGGGCTGACCGCCACGGTGCTCGGCGTGACCCTGTCGGTCGTGGTCATCGGCATCGTCGTGCCGGTCTTCCTGTGGGTCGACCGGTTCGAGGCCGAGCCGCCGGGGATGCTGCTGTTCGCCTTCCTCTGGGGCGCGTGCATCGCCACGCTGGGCGCGGCCGTGCTCAACGACATCGGGGGCTACCTGCTCGGCGCCACCGACGAGGGCAACCCGTGGGTCGCGGTCGGTGTCGCCCCCGTCGTGGAGGAGTCGCTGAAGGGCCTGGCGCCGTTGCTGCTGCTGTGGTTCCGCCGCCGCGAGATCGACGGGGTGCTCGACGGCATCGTCTACGCCGGCCTCGCCGGCTGCGGCTTCGCCTTCGTCGAGGACATCCTCTACCTCGCCAACGGCTACGCCGAGTCCGGCGAGGAGGGTCTGCTCGGCACGTTCGTGCTGCGGGTGCTGATGAGCCCGTTCGCGCACCCGATGTTCACCATCTGCACGGGCATCGGCATCGGCGTCGCCGCGACCAGCCGCTCCTGGGCGGTGCGCATCGGCGCGCCGCTGCTCGGCTGGACCTGCGCGGTCGTGCTGCACGCCCTGTGGAACGCCGGAGCCCTCGTGTCCATGCGCGGCTGGCTCGTGGCGTACGCCCTCGTCCAGGTGCCCCTGTTCGTCGCCTTCGTCTCGCTCCTGGTCTGGGCGCGCCGGCGCGAGGGGCGCACGATCGGGCGCGAGCTGCGCCCGTACGCCGACCGCGGCTGGCTCACGCACGCCGAGGTCGCGATGCTCGCCTCGATGCCCGAGCGGCGCTACGCCCGGCAGTGGGCGGGGTCGCACGGGGGTCGCCCGGCCCGCCGGCGCATGCACGACTTCCAGGACGCCGCGAGCGAGCTGGCGCTGCTGCGAGCCCGGATGAACCGGGGCCAGGTCGACGAGCGCGCGCTGCGCGAGGAGCGCACCCTGCTCGACCTCATCGGCCGGCTGCGCCAGGAGTTCCTCGGCACCGCGATCTACCGCCGCTTCGAGGTGCTCGGGCACGTCTAGAACCGGGCCGTACGCCCGCGGCCGGGTCCGTAGAATCGTCTCGGCGGGCGCTGTCCGCCCCGCCCTCGTAGCTCAGCTGGACAGAGCAAGAGCCTTCTAATCTCTAGGTCGCAGGTTCGAGTCCTGCCGGGGGCGCCCTGCTCGATCGACGCGCGCGTCGGGCCCGGCGACACACGAAGGGGTGAGTTGTGCGGCGCTCCGGCGACAGGGAATGCTGGCCCCCGTGACCGACCACCCCGACACTGCGCCCCTGGTGGACGCGGTCCGACAGCTGCGGGGGCGGTTGCCGCGAGCTCGCTGCCGCTCCCGGTCGAGCAGGTCGCGGCCGAACGCACCAACCGCGTCGAGCTGCTCAACCAGCTCGACGACTACGTCCTCCCGCGCCTCACCTCCATCGACGCCCCGCTGCTGTGCGTGGTCGGCGGCTCGACCGGAGCCGGCAAGTCGACGCTGGTCAACTCCCTCGTCGGCGACGTCGTCAGCCGCTCCGGCGTGCTGCGCCCGACCACCCGCGCGTCGGTGCTGATCCACAACCCCGACGACACCCGGTGGTTCGCCGACCAGCGCGTGCTGCCCGGCCTGGCCCGCCTCACCGGCGCGCCCACGCAGCAGGACGACCCGGGCCAGCTGCGCCTCGTCGCCTCGCGCAACATCCCGCCGGGCCTGGCGCTGCTCGACGCCCCCGACATCGACTCGGTCGTCGAGGCCAACCGCGACCTCGCGCGGCAGCTGCTCGCGGCGGCCGACCTGTGGCTGTTCGTCACCACCGCGACCCGTTATGCCGACGCCGTGCCGTGGGGTCTGCTGCAGCAGGCCACCGAGCGCGGCACCTCGGTCGCGGTCGTGCTCAACCGGGTGCCGGTCGACGCGATGGAAGAGGTGCGCGCCGACCTCGCGGGCATGCTGATGCAGCAGGGCCTCGGCCAGTCGCCCGTCTTCGCGGTGCTCGAGAGCCGGCTGTCCGAGCAGGGCTGCTGCCCGCCGGTGAGGTCGAGCGGATGCGCAGCTGGCTGAGCTCGCTGGCCGCCGACTCCCGCGCCCGCTCGATCGTCATCCGCCGCACGCTCGACGGCGCCCTCGACTCCTCACCGGCCGCGCCTCCGCGCTCGCCGGCGCCGTCACGGCGCAGGAGATGGCCGCCCAGGCGCTCGCCCAGGCCGCCCACGAGCCGTACGTCCGCGCCCGCGGCGAGATCGAGGAGGGCATCAGCGACGGCTCGCTGCTGCGCGGCGAGGTGCTCGCCCGCTGGCAGGAGTTCGTCGGCACGGGCGAGTGGTTCCGCCAGCTCGACGAGGGCGTGAGCCGGGTGCGCGACAAGATCGCCTCCGTGCTGCGCGGCCGCGGACGCGCCGCGCCCGTCGAGGACCTCGGCGAGGCGCTGCACACCGGCGTCGCCGCCCTGATCGCCTCGCACGGCGAGTCGGCGGCGATGGGCGCCGCGCGCAACTGGCGCTCGCTGCCCGGCGGCAGCGAGCTGCTCGCCGACGACCGCTCGCTCGCGCAGGTGTCGCCGCAGTTCGACGAGCGCGTGCAGCGGCTCGTGCGCGAGTGGCAGGGCGACGTGCTCGAGATGGTGCGCAGCGAGGCCGGGGGCGGCGGACCACCGCGCGGTTGCTGGCGTTCGGCATCAACGGCATCGGCGTGATGCTCATGCTCGTGGTGTTCTCGGCGACCGGCGGCATGCTGGCCGGCGCCGAGATCGGCGTCGCCGGCGGCTCGGCCATCGTGGCCCAGCGGGTCCTCGAGGCCGTCTTCGGCGACCAGGCGGTGCGCTCGCTCGCCGCCAAGGCGCGCGAGCTGCTGCTGCGCCGGGTCGACGAGGTGCTCGCCGACGAGCGCGCCCGCTACGACCAGGCGCTCGGCCGCGTCGAGCTCGACCCCGGCGCCGCCGAGCAGCTCGACCGTGCGATCTCCCAGCTGAAGGCCGTCCGATGAAGCCTCTCGACAAGCTGCGCCGCCGCCAGGCGCTCCCGGCCGTCCCGCGCGAGGAGCTGCAGCGCCGCGGCGAGGCGCTGCGCACCGCGCTCGACACCGGCGGCCTGCACTTCCCGCCCGAGACGGCCGAGCGGGTCCGGGCGGTCGAGGCCAAGGTCGGGCAGCGTACGTCGCTGGCCGGCTCCCGCACGATCGCCGCCCTCGCGGGCGCGACCGGCAGCGGCAAGTCCAGCCTGTTCAACTACCTCGTCGGCGAGCCCGTGTCGCGCATCGGCGCCCGGCGCCCCACGACGTCGGCCACCAGCGCCGCGATCTGGGGCGAGGAGCCCAGCGCCGAGGTGCTCGACTGGCTGCAGGTCGACGCGCGCCACCACGTGTCCGACCGGCTCCCGCAGGCCGACGTGCTCGACGGCCTGGTGCTGCTTGACCTGCCCGACTTCGACTCCCGGGTCACTGCGCACCGCGCCGAGGCCGACCGGGTGCTGCGCCTGGTCGACGTCTTCGTCTGGGTCACCGACCCGCAGAAGTACGCCGACGCGATCCTGCACGACGAGTACGTCCGCGAGATGGCCTCGCACGCCGGCGTGACCATCGCGGTGATGAACCAGATCGACCGGCTCAGCGAGGCCGACGCCCAGGCCACCATCGAGGATCTCACCCGTCTGTTCGGGCGCGACGGCCTCACCGACGTGCGCGTGATCGGGACGTCCGTGGTCACCCACCAGGGGCTCGACGAGCTGGTCGCGGCGCTCGGCGAGGTGGTGCAGTCGCGCAACGCGGCCGAGCACCGGCTCCTCGGCGACCTGCGCGAGCAGGCGCGCGCGCTGCGCGCCCAGGTCGGTGACAGCGAGCCGCGGCTGCCGAAGAAGGTCGACGGCGAGCTGGTGGTCGCGCTCGAGAAGGCCGCCGGGGTGCCGGTCGTGCTCGACGCCGTCGAGCGCGACTACCGCCGGCACGCGGTCGAGGCGACCGGGTGGCCGTTCACCCGGTGGACCACCAAGCTGCGGCCCGCGCCGCTGCGCCGGCTCGGGCTGCAGGAGCTGATGCGCGACGAGGACATCCAGGGGATGAGCCGCTCGCAGGCCCGCGCCGCGACCGGACGCTCGTCGCTGCCGGCCCCGTCACCCGCCGCGCGCGCGGCGGTGGAGGTCACGACCCGGCGGCTGGGGGAGCGGGCCAGCGAGGGCCTGCCGCCGTCGTGGGCCGCCTCGGTGCAGGACGCCGCGACCCCCGACGATCGCTCGATGGTCGACGCGCTCGACCAGGCCGTCACCTCGACGCCGCTGGAGAGCAAGCGGCCCGCGTGGTGGGGCCTCGTCGGCTTCCTGCAGTGGGTGCTCGCCGCCGTCGCGGTCGCCGGCCTGGCCTGGCTGCTGCTGCTCATGGTGCTCGGCTGGGCCCAGATCGACGTGGGGGCTCCCACCTGGGGCCCGCTGCCGATCCCGCTGCTGATGCTGGTCGGCGGGCTGCTGCTCGGGGTCACCCTCGCCGCGCTGTCGCGGTGGTTGGCCGCCCGAGCGGCCCGCCGCCGCCGCCAGGCCCTGGCCAAGGAGCTGCGCGACAAGGTCTCCGGCGTCGCCCGCTCGCACATCCTGGCCCCGGTCGACGACGTGCTCGCCCGCCACGCGCGTACCCGCGAGGCGCTCGACACCGCCGCCGCCTGACGCGCCCCGACGCGCCACCGGGTCGATACCGACCCGTCCTGCCCGCTGTCGTACGCCCCGATGTCGGGGGTTGTGACGTGGGGTTGGTGCGGCGAGCCGTCACTTGCGCCGATATCGGGGGTTGTGACGTGGGGTTGGTGCGGCGAGCCGTCACTTGCGCTGATATCGGGGGTTGTGACGTGGGGTTGGTGCGGCGGGCCGTCACAAGGGCCGATGCCGGGGGTTGTGACGTACGGACGTCGGTCGTGCACAGGCATGTCGAGCGGCCGGGCGGGATCCACAGGTCGTCCTGCGGGTCTCGCGGCCGGGGTCGCGGTCCGGTGAACCTGGGGCCCGACCCGGCTCATCCGGAGCCGCGGACCTCGAAGGCGGGCAGACATGGCCAACAACAACAAGACGTACGTCACGATCCACGGCAACCTCGTGGCCGACCCCGAGCTGCGCACGACGCGCGACGGGGCGACCTACACGACCTTCCGCGTGGCGGTGACCTCACGCCAGTTCCTGCGCGAGGAGAACCAGTTCGTCGACGCCGAGACCAGCTACTACTCGGTGACGGCGTTCGGGGCTCTGGCGGTCAACGTGCTCAACTGCGCGAAGAAGGGGCAGCCGGTGATCGTGCACGCGGCGCAGACCATCAACGAGTGGCAGACCCGTGAGGGGGAGACCCGGCACGAGGTGCGGCTGACGGCTGAGCACATGGGGCACAGCCTGCGACTCGGGCGCAGCGAGTTCCGCAAGGACACCCGGCCGATCCTCGACGCCGTGGCGGCGCAGCAGCCGCAGGTCGACGACCGCCCGGCGGAGGCGTACGACCGGCCCGAGAGCGACGACACGGTCGCCTCGTCCGGGCCGCTGGTGCCGCCGGACGAGCACGACGTCCCCGACGAGGAGCCGGCGCCCGAGCGGGCCTACGAGGTGGTCAGCGCCTCCAGCTGAGGGCGGCGCCCGCGCCGGGCGGCGGGTGGGGCGGCTCGATTCGTGGGCAGGCCCGCCGCCCCGTTAGCCTGCGGCCATGGCGGAGTTCATCTACACCATGACCAAGGCCCGCAAGGCTGTGGGCGACAAGGTCATCCTCGACGACGTGAGCATGTCGTTCTTCCCGGGCGCGAAGATCGGCGTCGTCGGTCCCAACGGCGCCGGCAAGTCCACGATCCTGAAGATCATGGCCGGCCTGGACCAGCCCTCCAACGGCGAGGCGCGGCTCACGCCGGGCTTCAGCGTCGGCATCCTGCAGCAGGAGCCGCCGCTGGACGAGACCAAGGACGTGCGCGGCAACGTCGAGGAGGGGCTCGGGCAGATCAAGAAGGACCTCGACCGGTTCAACGAGATCTCCGAGCAGATGAGCGAGCCGGACGCCGACTTCGACGCGCTGATGGCCGAGATGGGCCAGCTGCAGGAGAAGATCGACGCCGCCGACGCCTGGGACCTCGACTCCCAGCTCGAGCAGGCGATGGACGCCCTGCGCTGCCCGCCCGGTGACGCCGACGTGAGCGTGCTCTCCGGTGGTGAGCGCCGCCGGGTCGCGCTGTGCAAGCTGCTGCTGAGCAAGCCCGACCTGCTGCTGCTCGACGAGCCCACCAACCACCTCGACGCCGAGTCGGTGCAGTGGCTCGAGCAGCACCTCGCGAGCTACGCCGGCGCCGTGCTGGCCGTCACCCACGACCGGTACTTCCTCGACAACGTCGCGGGCTGGATCTGCGAGGTCGACCGCGGCCGGCTCTACCCCTACGAGGGCAACTACTCGACCTACCTGGAGAAGAAGCAGGAGCGCCTGCAGGTCCAGGGCAAGAAGGACGCCAAGCTCGCCAAGCGGCTCAAGACCGAGCTGGAGTGGGTGCGCTCCAACGCCAAGGCCCGGCAGACCAAGAGCAAGGCCCGGCTGGCCCGCTACGAGGAGATGGCCGCCGAGGCCGAGCGCACCCGCAAGCTCGACTTCGAGGAGATCCAGATCCCGGCCGGCCCGCGCCTCGGCGCCCAGGTCATCGAGGTCACCGACCTCAAGAAGGGTTTCGGCGACCGCACCCTGATCGACGGGCTGTCCTTCACCCTGCCGCGCAACGGCATCGTGGGCGTGATCGGCCCCAACGGCGTCGGCAAGACCACGCTGTTCAAGACCATCGTCGGCTTCGAGGAGCCCGACGGCGGCGACGTGAAGATCGGCGAGACGGTCAAGATCAGCTACGTCGACCAGTCCCGCGCCGGCCTCGACGCCGAGAAGTCGCTGTGGGAGGTCGTCTCCGAGGGGCTGGACTTCATCCAGGTCGGCAACGTGGAGATCCCCTCGCGGGCGTACGTCTCGCAGTTCGGCTTCAAGGGCCCGGACCAGCAGAAGAAGGCCGGCGTGCTCTCCGGTGGCGAGCGCAACCGGCTCAACCTCGCGCTGACCCTCAAGCAGGGCGGCAACCTGCTGCTGCTCGACGAGCCCACCAACGACCTCGACGTCGAGACGCTCGGCTCGCTGGAGAACGCCCTGCTGGACTTCCCGGGCTGCGCCGTGGTCATCAGCCACGACCGGTGGTTCCTCGACCGTGTCGCGACGCACATCCTCGCCTACGAGGGCGACGAGCAGAACCCGGCCAAGTGGTACTGGTTCGAGGGCAACTTCGCCGCCTACGAGGAGAACAAGGTCGAGCGGCTGGGCCAGGAGGCGGCGCGGCCGCACCGGGTGACCTACCGCCGGCTCACCCGCGACTGAGCGGGACCGGGCCGCTCGGCTCGGAGCAGCACCGTCGGAGCGGGCGTGGCCTCAGGCCGCGCCCGCTCCGCGTTCGCTCGGCATCGAGTCGTGGTCGCCGGCGTGGTGCAGCGGCGAGCCGGCGGCCCCGTCGACGGTCTTGCCGTTGACGGGGGAGGCGTCGGCGCCGTTCTCGCTCGGCATGGAGCGCAGGCCGCCGGGGATCTGCATGAGGCAGCGCACGGCCTCGCGGGCCTGCGTGCGCGCGGCCGGCCAGCTGCCCCGGCGGGCCAGCTGGGCCGAGGTGCGGGTGGCGTACACGCTGGAGTAGACCAGCGCGCGCCGGATCGTGCTCGCACGCCGGTCGGCCGGGATGTACTGACTGATCAGCTTGATCGCGGTGACCCGCTCACGGATGTTGTCGCCGGTCTTGACCCGCGCCGCGGTGTCGGACGCCGCGTGCCGCCGGTATGCGGCCAGCACCTCGTCGACGAAGACGATCGGCCCGTTGGCGGCCAGCCGGGTCCAGGCCTCCCAGTCGGCGGCGTGCGGCAGGTCGGTGCGGAAGCCGCCGAATTCGGCGTAGGCGCCGGAGCGCACGACGATGCTGGGGGCGCGCACCCGGTTGGACACCGCGAACGACTCCAGCGCCTGCGGCCACACGCCCGTGCCGTGCCGGTATCGCCGGGACGTGCCGTGCGGGGAGCTGTCGCCGTCGATGTACTGGGTGCGGCACATGGCGCCGAGGGCCGGGGTGTCGGCCAGCGCGGCCTCCATCGCCTCGTAGAAGCCGGGCAGCACCAGGTCGTCGCCGTGCAGGATGTGCACCAGCTCGCCGTCGGCCAGCTCGAGGCAACGGTTGAAGGTGCCGATCGCGCCCAGCCGCGAGGGGTTGGGGGAGTAGCGGACCTGCTCGTGACCGAGCGCCCGGACGACCGACTCGGGGTCGTCGGTGGAGCCGTCGTCGACGACCACGATCTCGGCGTCGGGGCGGGCGCCGAGCTGGGAGACCACCTCGGGCAGGGTCTCGGCGAGATAGTCGGCGCAGTTGTGAGCGGGGATCATCACCGACCACCGCTTCGTGGGCTGAGCGGTCACGGTCGACTGGTCGGTCATGAGCTCTGGTCCCCTCCTTCGCGCCGGCCGCTGGGCCGCTGCGCACCTTCCCCACTCGGCATCGGATCTGGACGGGCCGTGCGGGGCCCTCCAAGGGTGACATGCCGCCCTCTGGGTGCGCGACTCGGCTCGCGACTAAGGTAGCCGCGTCCAGTCCGCACCGACCCGCAGAATCGGGGAGATCGAATGAAGTTCGGGATCGCCGGCGCCGGCTTCTCCGGCGCCGTCCTTGCTCGGGAGCTCGCCGAGGCGGGGCACAGCGCCGTCGTCTACGACAGCCGTGACCACATCGCCGGGAACTGCCACACCGAGCGCGACCCCGACACCGGGATCATGATCCACCGCTACGGCCCGCACATCTTCCACACGGGCAACGAGCGGGTGTGGGACTACGTCAACGGCTTCGGCACGATGCAGCCGTACAACCACCGGGTGCGCAGCACCGTGGGCGGGCGGGTCTACCTGCTGCCGGTCAACCTGCTGACGATCAACCAGCTGTTCGGCACCACCCTGAACCCGGCCGAGGCCAAGGAGTTCATCGCCGAGCAGGCCGACGACAGCATCGACGAGCCGCGCAACTTCGAGGAGCAGGCCCTGAAGATGATGGGCCGGCGTCTCTACGAGGCGTTCTTCGAGGGCTACACCCGCAAGCAGTGGGGCCTGCCGCCCACCCAGATCCCCGCGTCGGTGCTCAAGCGGCTGCCGCTGCGCTTCAACTACGACGACTCCTACTTCAACCACCCCTACCAGGCGATCCCGCGCGACGGCTACACCGCGATCGTCGCCAACATCCTCGACCACCCCGCGATCGAGGTCCGGCTCAGCACGCCGTACACCCCGGCCGAGCACGACGACTACGACCACTCGATCTGGACCGGCCCGCTGGACGCCTGGTTCGACTACCGCCACGGCCGCCTCGGATACCGCACCCTCGACTTCGAGGAGATCCGCGCCGAGGGCGACTTCCAGGGCTGCTCGGTGATGAACTACGGCGACCTGGACGTGCCGTTCACGCGGATCAGCGAGCACAAGCACTTCGCGCCGTGGGAGGAGCACGAGGGCACCGTCGCCTTCCGCGAGTTCTCCCGTCTCGCGGAGGAGGACGACATCCCCTACTACCCGATCCGGCTCGCCGACGACCGCACCCTGCTGGACCAGTACCTCCAGGCAGCGGCCGAGGAGCCGCGGGTCACCTTCGCCGGCCGGCTCGGCACCTACCGCTACATGGACATGGACGTCACGATCGCCGAGGCGCTGTCCGCGGCCGACCAGATCAAGTCGGCCATCGCGGGCGGCGAGAAGATCCCGGCGCTGTTCAACAACTGACGCCCCCGCGCAGACGACGTACGCCCTGGCGGGCTGCCCGCCAGGGCGTACGTGCGTCGTGGGGCGAGCACGCCCGTGCGGCCTCGCCGACGCGGCTCAGTCGCGCTCGTCGCGCCCGGATCGCTGCTGCGCCGCCTCGATGCGCGCGAGGCGCTGGTCGATCTGGTCCAGCTGCTGCTGCAGGATCGCGAGGCCGAACATCAGGTCCGCGTTGCTCTCGGTCGAGCGCCAGCTGAGCGGCCGCAGCTGCGACAGCCGGGTGCTGTCGCGCATCCGGTTGCGGGCGTAGTTGCGGGTGAGCTCGGCGGTCTTGCGCACGCCGGAGTAGCGCAGGTGGTGCACCGCGACCAGCGCCGGGTTGTTGGTCGCCGGGCGGCCGCCGATGACCAGCTCGTAGCGCGCGTAGTTCTGCTTGGCGATCGCGGTGGACAGGCGGCGGGCGTACTCGCCCTTGTTGCCCTCGTTGAGCGCCTGGATGATCAGCGGCAAGGTGTACTGGGCGAAGATCGGCTGCACGGTCTCGTACAGCGTCTTGCGCAGGTTCTGCGGGGTGCGCCGGGAGATCCACTCCAGCTGCGAGATGACCCACGACAGCAGCGTCGTCTGGTAGGTCTCCAGCAGCCCGCGGCTCTCCAGCCAGGCGTGGATCGTGTCGTGGTGGGCGAAGATCTTGAACAGCCGCTCGTCGGCGGTCGCCATCGTCTGACCGGCGCGCGCGACGCGGTGGTAGCACAGCACCTCGGGGACGATCGCGATCGACCCGGCGCTCACCAGCGAGAACCAGTGGAACGGGTTGTCCTCGTAGAAGTAGTCGCCCACCGGGAAGCGAATCCCGTTGTCCTCCAGCAGAGAACGGCGGTAGAGCTTGCGCCACGGCACGGCGATGAAGCGCAGGAACGTCTTGGTGCCCTCGGGGTCGAGCCGGTGCAGGCCGGGGCTCACCGAGTCCCAGCGGCGGGCGTCGGCCGGCTCCTTCGGCTGACCGGTGGCGTCGTCGACCTCGGAGTACTTGCACATCGACAGGTCGGCACCGGTGTCGGCCGCTGCGCGCAGCAGCTTCTCGAACATGTCGGGCTCGGCCCAGTCGTCGCCGTCGACGAAGCCGACCCACTCGCCGCGGGCGCGCTCGAGGCCGGCGTTGGCCGCGGTGGCCACGCCGCCGGGGCTGTTCTCCCCGAGCAGGACGGGGATGAATCGGCTGTCGCGGTCGGCGTACGCCTGGATCTTCTCGGGGGTGCTGTCGGACGAGCCGTCGTCGACGACCAGCGCCTCGAAGTCGGTGATCGTCTGGGCGGCGACGCTGTCGAGGCACTGCTCGATGTAGCTCTCGATGTTGTACGCCGTGACGATGATGCTGAGCTGGGGCATGGTTCCTCGTTCTGAGTTCGTTCTCGTCAGGCCAGGGCGCGGGAGGTGATCCGGTTGGCGAGGCTGGGGTCGCGTCGCTCCCGGATGCGCATGAACTCCACGATGCTCATCCGCAGCAGGTGCGCCTGCAGGCGGTATCGAGCCTCGTCGACGACCTCGGGGGAGATGCGGCTGATGGCCCAGTCGGTCACCCGCAGCGCGAAGTCCCAGTAGTGGTGGGAGTAGCGGTTCCGCAGCTCGGGGTTGCCGGAGATCATGTCGTACGTCTCGTCCAGCGCGTCGAACAGCGCGAGGCGCTCGCGGCCCATCCGGTTGGACAGGTTGGCGCCGCCCTCGCCGACGATGTGGGTGCAGATCTGCTCGTCCAGCAGCACGAGCTTGCGGGCCAGCAGCAGCGACATCCAGTGCCCGAGGATGTCGTTGTGCACGTGCACCTCGCCGAACCGCAGCCCGGCGTCCTGGTAGCGGTCGGTGCGCAGCACCTTGTTCCAGGGGTAGTTGGAGAAGCCGAGCAGGCGCGGGACCTCGGTGAGCGGCGCCACCCGGTCGCTCATGCCCGACATGTAGCTGCGCCAGACGACCTCGTCGAAGGAGTTCATCCCGGTGTACTCGGTGCTGTGCCCGCGGCGATAGCTGTACGGCATCATCGCCAGGTCCGCGCCGGTCGAGTCCAGCTCGGAGATCGCCGACTCCAGCGCCTCGACGTGGATCTCGTCGTCGGCGTCGAAGAAGAGGGTGTATCGGCCGGTCGCCTGCGCGAAGCCGACGTTGCGGGCGTATCCCGCGCCGTGGTTGCTCTCGAGCTCGATGACGCTGATCGCGTCGCTGCCGAGCGCGCGCAGGGCGTCGGGGGAGCCGTCGGTGGAGGCGTCGTCGATCGCGACGATCTGCACCTCGCGGTTGGGCAGCGACAGGATCTGCTGGGCCAGCCCGCCGACCGTGTCGGCGGCGTTGCACATCGGGATGACGACGGTCAGGTCGGGGGTGTTCGACGCGTTCTCGGGCACAGAACTGCTTTCTCGCAGACGACGGGGCGGGTGACCGGAGGGGGCCGCTCGACAGTACCCAACGGGAGGTAGCGCTCGGGAGTCGGCGCGCCGCGCCGGCCCGGGCGATCTGCGGGGGCCGGGGCGGACCTGAGCCGGTCGGGTCAGGCGCGGGCGCCGCGGCGGCGCAGCCGGTGCTGCAGCCCGCTGCGCACCGAGGGCCACTCGTGCGCCAGCACCGAGTAGACGCAGGTGTCGCGCAGGTCGCCGGTCTTCTCCAGCCGGTCGGCCCGCAGCACCCCGTCGAGCCGGGCGCCGAGGCGCTCGATGGCCTGCCGGGACTGCTGGTTGGACCAGCTGGTCTCGAACCGGACGCACCGCACGCCGAGCTGCTCGAAGGCGTGGGTCATCAGCAGCAGCTTCGACTCGGGGTTGGTGCCGGTGCCGTGCGCGGACTCCCGGTTCCAGGTGTAGCCGATCGACACGCGCGGGACGTCCGGGGAGATGTCGTAGATCGTGGTGACGCCGAGCACCTGACCGTCGCGAGGGCGTACGGCGGTGAAGGGCAGCATCGTGCCCGCGCGCTGCCGGGCAAGGCGCTGCTCGACCTGCTCGGCCATTTGCTCCGGCGGGGCGACCCCGGTGTACCACCGGTCGGCCAGGTCGCCGTCGGCGCTCGCCTCGCGCAGCCCCTCGACGTGCTCCAGCGACAGCGGCTCGAGGCGGACCAGGTCTCCGGTGAGGGTGACCGGCTGCAGCGGCAGCTCCAGGCTCATGGCGCCAGTGTGCCGTCGAGCAGCGGAACGGGGCACCCGCGGGGTGGCTACCGGACGCCTGGCGGGGTGGCCGTTATGCTCCCCGCGTGCCGCCGACCATTGCCGCCATCGTGCCGTGCTACAACGAGGAAGCGGCGGTCGGCAAGGTCGTCGCAGACCTGCGGGCCGCCGTGCCCGAGATGACGGTCTACGTCTACGACAACAACAGCACCGACGACACCGCCCGGGTGGCCGCCGAGGCCGGCGCGATCGTGCGCGCCGAGGAGCGCAAGGGCAAGGGCAACGTCGTGCGCCGCGCCTTCGCCGACATCGACGCCGACGTCTACCTCATCATCGACGGGGACGACACCTACGACGCCGCCGCGGCCCCGGAGCTGATCAAGGCCCTGCTCGACGGCCCGTACGACCACATCCTCGGGGTGCGCACCCAGGACGCCGACGTCGAGAGCGCCTACCGGCCCGGTCACGAGCTCGGCAACAAGGCGTTCAACCGGCTGGTGACGGGGCTGTTCGGCGAGCCGGTCACCGACATGCTCAGCGGATACCGCGTCTTCTCCCGGCGCTTCGTGAAGTCCTTCCCGGCGCTGTCGCGCGAGTTCGAGACCGAGACCGAGCTGGCCGTGCACTCGGCCAACCTGCGCATCCCGCAGAAGGAGGTCCCGGTCGGCTTCCGCGACCGGCCGGAGGGCAGCGAGAGCAAGCTGCGCACCTATCACGACGGCTTCCGGATCCTGCGCCTCATCCTGCGCCTGGTGCAGCACGAGCGGCCGCTGCTGGCGTACGGCACCGTGAGCGCCCTGTTCACCCTCGTGGCCCTGGTGCTCGGCCTGCCGGTCGTCGTCGACTTCTTCCGCACCGGGGTGGTCGAGCGGTTCCCGACCGCGTTCCTTGCCGCCTCGGTGATGATCCTGGCGATGCTGTCGCTGGTCGTCGGGCTGATCCTCAACGGGCTGCTGCACGCGCGCCAGGAGGCCGCCCGCCTCGCCTACCTGCGCTACAGCCCCGTCGCCCGCGAGACCGCGTGAGCAGCGTCGCCGAGCCGGGGGATCGGTGACCACCGCAGCGCGGCGGCGCTCCGCGGTCGCCGTCGTCGGCGGGCTGCTCGGCGCGGCGGCGGTCTTCGTGCGCCCCCGGGCACGAGCCCGGACGACCAGACGATCGGGACCGTCTCGATCACCACGGCGATCGTCGCGGTCGCCCTCGTGGTCGCCGGGCGCTGGCTGATCGGCGTCGTGCGGCCGCGCGTCTGGCGGCCGGCCCTGGCGCTGGGCGGCCTGTTCGCGCTGCTCGCGATCGTCGGCGACCTCATCGGCGGCGCCGAGCCGCAGCCCCTGTCCGACCTGACCCGCGTGCAGACCGCCCTGCTGCCCGTACGCCTGCTCGGCCTGACCTGGATCTTCGCCGCCGTGCTCGCGGGCGTCTTCGAGGGGACCCTGCGCCAGCGCGACGCCGCCGTGGTGAACGGGGCGGGGCGGCCCGGCGCGTTCCTGGCCGCGCTGCGCTCCGGCGCGTCGCGCCGGCCGGTGTGGCTGCTGTTCGCGGCGCTCGTGCTCGTGCGCGTCCCGGCGCTGGTCGTGTGGTTCCCCGGCGTCGTGCCGTTCGACACCTTCCGCAGCTACGCCCAGGTGCGTGGCACCGCCCCGTGGACGTCGTACGAGCCCGTCGGGCACACCGCGCTGGTGTGGGCGTACGAGCAGGTCGGCTCCGCGCTCTCGCTCGGCGACGTCGGCAAGGTCGCGATCGCCGTGATCGTGCAGATCGTCGCGATGGCCGCGGCCTGCACGTTCATGCTCGTGCGGATGGCCCGCTGGGGGTGCACCGGTTCGTCTTCTGGGGGTCGCTCGCCTGGGTGGCGCTGTCGCCGGTCTTCGGGCTGTTCTCGGTGATCCAGGTCAAGGATGTGCCGTTCGCCCTCGCCGCGCTCGTGTTCTGCGTCGCCGTCGCCGAGGTGACCGTGCACGACTCCACCCGCGGCGAGCGCTGGCCGTGGGTGGTCATGGCGCTCGCCGGTGTGGCCACGATCCTGTTGCGCAACAACGGCATCCACGTGGTCGCGCTCACGCTCGTCGTGCTGGTCGTCGCGCTGCGCGGGCTCCGCAAGCCGCTGCTGGCGGTGCTCGCTGCGTGCCTCGTGGGCTACGCCGCCTACACCGGCCCGGTCTACTCCGCGCTGGGCATCGGCGAGTCGCGCCAGGTCGAGATGTTCTCCGCCCCGATCCAGCAGGTCGCGCGCATCGCGCTGGCGCACGGCGACGAGCTGGACGCCACCGACCGGCAGTGGATCGCCGACAACTTCGACGGCATGACGCCGGCCGAGCTCGGCGACGCCTACGACGAGGGGGTCTCCGACCCGCCCAAGGAGGCGGCGCTGTTCTCCTGGGACGACCACACCACCGGGGAGTTCGTCGCCGGATGGGCCCGGCTGGCCCGGCAGTACCCCGAGACCGCCGTCGAGGCCTCGATCGCCGCCACCGTCGGGTACTGGTACCCCGACGCACCGCTGCGCGACGTGTTCTACACCTGGTCGCGCAACGACATCCGCGACATCCACCTGGAGATCCCGTGGGGACCGCAGCCGCCCGGGCTGCGCAAGGAGCTCGTCGACGCCTCGCTGCTCAGCACCAACCCCGAGGACACCCGGCGCGGCATGACCACCAACCCCGGCTTCATGGGCCCGCAGTTCCGCACCCTCCCGGTGGTCGGCCAGGTGATCTCGCCGGGGCTGACCGTCTGGGTGTGGGTGACCTCCATCGTCGGGGTGGCGCTGCTCGGCCGGCGCCGCCGCTGGGCGGTCATGGTGCCCGCGGCCGTGCTCTTCCTGACCCTGCTCGCGAGCCCGGTGTCGGGGTCGCTGCGCTACTCGCTGCTGCTGTTCGCGGCGCTCCCGCTGGCCGTCGCGATGATCAGCACGCCGCTGCGCGTCAGGCCGGACGCCGAGCCCGCAGCCAGAACCGACGCTGCGTGAGCGCGATCTCGCCGCCCGCGCTGCGCTCGTGCAGCTCCAGCAGCGCGTCGGCGTAACCGTCCACCGAGAAGTCCTCCGGCGCCTGCCACGGCACCCGCTGCAGGTAGGCCACGAGCGCGGCCACGTCGACGAACCGGTACGCGCCGGTGAACTCCTCGCCGTCGACCACGCGCAGACCCGCCGCCTTCGCGTCGGCGACGAACCCGTCGTACGTCACCGTCGGCTCCTCGGGCTCGGCACCCAGCAGCGCGTGCAGCTCCGGCAGCTCGCCGCTTCCGACCTGCTGGGTGAGCAGCACCCCGCCCGGGGCGAGCACCCGCGCGACCTCGCGCGGGCTGTACGCCTCGTGCCGGTTGAGCACCAGGTCGAACCGGCCCTCGGGGAAGGGCATGGGCGCCGAGTCGGGATCGTGGTCGGGCGCGCCGAAGTCGGTCACCTGGATCCCGTGCGGTTCCAACGCCTTTCGGGCGACCGGCACGTTGGGCGGCCACCCCTCGGTGGCTACGACGTCGGCCGGCAGCAGCGCGCGGAAACGCAGCAGGTGCTCGCCGCCGCCGGTGCCCATGTCGAGCACGTGCTGCGCTGCGCCCAGCGCCTCGCCCCAGATCGCGTCCAGATCCCACGGTGGCGGGTCGGCCCACATCCGCCCGTCGAGCGCGGAGAAGTCCCAGCCCTCGGGCTGCTCACTCTCCTCGGCTCGCCAGCGCGCCAGGAGCTCCTGGCGAGCCCCGGTCACGAGTCCTTCACGCGCAGCATGCCCTCCTGGGCGACCGTGGCGACCAGCGTGCCGTCGGAGGCGAACATCTTGCCGATGCCGAGACCGCGTCCGCCCGAGGCCGACGGCGACTCCTGCTGGTAGAGCACCCAGTCGTCGACCCGCACCGGGCGGTGGAACCACATCGCGTGATCCAGGCTCGCCGCGCGCAGCCGCGGGTCGGACCACGCCATCCGGTGCCGACGCAGCACCGCCTCGAGCAGGGTGTAGTCGGAGGCGTACGCCAGGGCCGCCGCGTGCAGCAGCGGGTCGTCGGGCATCTGGTCGCGCACCTTCAGCCAGACGTTCTGGTTGGCCGCGGCCTGCTGGCCCGGCGCGAGGTAGATCGAGTTCTCGACGTGCCGCACGTCGACCGCTCGGCGGTAGGCCCAGTGGCGCGCGACGGGGTGGTCGATGTCACCGATCTCCTGGGCGACCGTCGGCAGCCGCTCGGGGTCGGGCGCGGCGGGCATGGCGGCCTGGTGGTCGAGACCCCCGGCCGCCTCCTGGAAGGACAGGATCATCGACATGATGACCTTGCCGTTCTGCAGCGCGTGCACCCGACGGGCCGAGAACGAGCGGCCGTCGCGCATCCGCTCCACCGCGAACCGGATCGGCTGCATCGAGTCGCCGGCCCGCAGGAAGTAGCCGTGCAGCGAGTGCACGTGGCGGCTGCCGGTGCCGTCCTGGAGCCCCTCGACCGTCCGCCCGGCCGCCACGACGCACTGCGCCAGCACCTGACCGCCGAACACGCGCCCGTGCGGCTGCGGCTGGCTGCGGCCGACGAAGATGTCGACGTGGTCGCTGCCGAGGTCGACCGGGTTGTCCTCGCCGGGTGCGGACTCGACGGTGATCGTCGACTGTCCGGCCTCTTGCAGGTCGAGGACGTCGAGCAGGTCGGCGACCGGATCGCCCTCGGGCAGGGGGTGTCAGGACTCACGCGGTGGACTCTAGTGCGGCACCTGGCTGTTCGCGTCCCGAGCACCGCGGCCTCCCGGCATGTGGCCCTTGCCATGATGAGCGGTATGCCGAACCGCCCGTACTACGTCGACGTCCCGCTCCGCTGGTCCGACATGGACGCCCTGCGCCACGTGAACAACGTGCAGATCGTCCGCCTGCTCGAGGAGGCGCGCGTCGCCGCCCTGCGCGAGTGGTTCCGCGACAGCGAGGGGAGTCGCACCGCCCGGCCCTGCTGATCGCGCGCCAGGAGATCGACTACGTCGCGCAGCTGCACTACCGCCCCGAACCGGTCGTCGTCGCGATCTGGGTGTCGAAGATCAGCGGCGCCTCGTTCGACATCTCCTACGAGGTGCGCGACTCCCGCGACGACGACTCGCCCGTCTTTGCCGCCGCCGAGAGCACCCAGGTCGTGTTCGACATGGAAACCCAACGGCCGCAACGCATCTCGGCCGAGGACAAGGCCTACCTCGAGCGGGTCAGCGGTGACCCCGTCGAGCTGAAGCGTCGACCCGTCGGCCACCTGTGAACGCACCCGAGCTGCACCTGGGTGACGCCGAGACGGTCGCCGACCTGACGACGTACGTCGGGCGCGCGCGGGTGCTCGACCCCGACGGCGCCGTACGCCTGCAGGCCTCCGCGCGCACGCTCGCGGTGTGGGTGGGCGTGCTGCGGGGGAGGGGCCTGACCGGGGAGGGCACGGTGCTCGGGCTGCGGGTGCTCCCGCTGGCCGCCGACGCCGAGGTCGACGAGATCGTGCCGCTCGCAGGTGTCTCCGACCGTCTCGCACGCGGACTCGCGGGCGGCACGCGGCTGCCGGTGCCGCCGACCACCGTGCGCGCCGGGTGGGCGGCGGTGTCGCCGCCGCGCTCGGGGTGGCAGCCGCTCGGCGAGGTGAGCGCGACCGTGCTGGCCCAGGCCGCCCGTGACGGCATCGCCGAGGTCGCCCAGGGCGTACCCGACGGGGCCGGCAGCGCCGCGGTCGACCAGCTGCGCGCGCGGGTGTGGGGCAGGGCGCTGCCCACCGGCGGCGGCCCCGACGGGCTCCCGGCAGGTGTCGCGCTCGGCGCCCACGCCCTCGGCTTCCTGGTCGGCGACACCGCCCGGGTGTTCGCCGCCGGCCGCTGGTTCCGACTGAGCACCCCCGTCGGCCACGTCCTCGTCCGCTGAGCCTTCTCCTGCCCCTCCCTCCCGGGCATGAAACCGGGTTACGTGCGTTTGACCCTGATCGATCAAGGTCAAACGCACGTAACCCGGTTTCATGCGGGGAAGGGGCGGGGTGGGTCAGGCCGTGAACCACACCGCCGTGTCGGACGGGACCCGGGTGCCGTCGAGGTCGCCCGAGGCGACCAGCACCTGAGCGCCGTTGGGCAGGTCGACCGGGTCGGTGCCGAGGTTGGCGACGACCTGCACCCGGGCCTCGCGGGCGTCGTTGACCATGCGCACGACGTCGCCGGTCGACTCCTCCAGCAGCAGCGACCCCTGACCCATGCCGAGCTCGCGGCGCACTTGCAGCATCCGCCGGTACAGCTCCAGCGTCGACCCGGGCACCCCGGCCTGCCGGTCGGCGGCCAGCGCCCGGTAGCTCTCCGGCTGCGGCAGCCAGGTCTGCTCGCCCGGGCCGAAGCCCAGGCCCGGCCGGTCGGCCTCCCACGGCATCGGCACGCGGCAGCCGTCCCGCCCCTTCTCGGTGTGCCCGCTGCGCTCCCAGGTCGGGTCCTGGCGCACCTCGTCGGGCATCGTCGTGTGGTCGGGGAGCCCGAGCTCCTCGCCCTGATAGATGTACGCCCCGCCCGGCAGCGCGAGCATGAGCGTCGTCGCCGCGCGGGCTCGGCGCAGACCCAGCTCGGCGTCGGGCTGGGGGTCCTCGGCACCGATGCCGTTCGGTCGCGGCTGGTCGATCGGCAGCCCGAGCCGGGAGGCGTGCCGCACGACGTCGTGGTTGGACAGCACCCACGTCGTCGGGGCGCCCACCGAGTCGTTGGCGGCGTAGGACGCCCGGATGACCTCGCGCAGCTTGTCGGCGTGCCAGTGGGTCTCGAGGAAGTCGAAGTTGAACGCCTGGTGGAACTCGGTCTCGCGGACGTACCGCGCGGCCCGCTCGACCGGGGTCACCCACGCCTCCGCGCACATGATGCGGTCGCCCGCGGAGTCACCGGTCTCGTTGTAGGAGTTGAGGATCCGGCGCCAGGACTCGTACACCTCGTGCACGCCGTCCTGGTCCCACATCGGGGGACGGCGGTCGGTGCTCTCGCCCTTGAGGCCGGCACCCAGCAGGTGCAGCTCGGCGTCCCAGTCGGGCAGGCCCGCCTCCTTGATGAGGCCGTGCGCGACGTCGACCCGGAAGCCGTCGACGCCGAGGTCGAGCCAGAAGCGCAGGATCGACTCGAACTCCTCGCGCACCGCCGGCAGCTCCCAGTTGAGGTCGGGCTGCTTGGGGTCGAACAGGTGGAGGTACCACTGGCCGGGGGAGCCGTCGGGCTCGGTGACCCGGGTCCAGGCGCGACCGCCGAAGACGCTCTCCCAGTTGTTCGGCGGCTCGGAGCCGTCCGGGCCCTTCCCGTCGCGGAACATGTAGCGCTCGCGCTCCGGCGACCCCGGCGCGGCGGCGAGCGCCGCGCGGAACCACTCGTGCTCGTCGGAGGTGTGGTTGGGCACCAGGTCGACGATCACTCGCAGGCCCAGCTCGTGCGCGCGGGCCACCATGGCCTTGGCGTCCTCGAGCCGGCCGAACAGCGGGTCGACCGCCCGGTAGTCGGAGACGTCGTACCCCGCGTCGGCCTGGGGCGAGGCGTAGAAGGGGAGAGCCACACCGCGTCGACGCCGAGGTCACGCAGGTAGGGCAGGCGTGAGGTGATGCCGACCAGGTCGCCCATGCCGTCGCCGTCGTGGTCGGCGAACGAGCGCGGATAGATCTGGTAGATCACGGCGCTGCGCCACCACGCGTCGGCGTGGCGGCTCCCGTCGTGGACCAGCTGTGCGGCCGGTGCGGTCGAGGTCGGGGTGGTGGGGTTCTGCGTCACGGGCAACCAGTCTGGGGCAGACCGGGCCCGGGACGAAAACGTTTCAGCCCGTGGGCTCTTCGTGCCGGTTGACGAGCATGTACGCCGCGCGCGTCAGGTAGTCGCGCAGCGCCGCGTCGTGCGCCTCGTCCAGGTCGAGCGTGTCGACCGCGTTCATCATGTGCAGCAGCCACCGGTCGCGCATGTCGGGCGTGACGGCGAACGGCACGTGCCGCATCCGCAGCCGCGGGTGACCGCGCTGCTCGGAGTAGGTCTTCGGGCCGCCCCAGTACTGCTCGAGGAACATCCGCAGCCGGACCTCGGCCGGCCCGAGGTCCTCCTCGGGGTAGAGCGCGCGCAGCGGCGGGTCGCTCGCGACCCCGCGGTAGAACTCGCGCACCAGCTGCACGAACGTCTCGTGCCCGCCGACCTCGTCGTAGAAGGTGTTGCTCACACCCTCGATCCTCTCAGGCGCGCCCGCGCCCTCAGGCACCCGTGCCGCCGACCGGGGGCGGGCCGTACGGCGTGAGGGCCGGTCCGCGGATGCCGGCCGCGTCGAGCGCGACCTTGCTGCGCTCGCGCAGCTCGCGCGAGACCGAGAAGTTCTCGTTGGGTGCGCACTTGGCGATGATCCGCATCGTCATCACGCCGCCGCTCACCGACTCGACACCGGCGACCTCGGGCTCCTCGAGAAGCCTTTCGTCCCAAGGGGATTCGTCACGGATGTGCGCGGTCACCGTGCGCAGGACCGCCAGCACCTTCTCCACGGGCTGGTCGTAGGCGACGGGGATGTCGACCAGCGCGGTCGACCAGCCCTGCGAACGGTTGCCGATGCGGATGATCTCGCCGTTGCGGATGTACCAGATCACCCCGTTGGCGTCGCGCAGGCGCGTCACCCGCAGCGTGACCTCCTCGACGGTCCCGATCGCCTCGCCGGTGTCGATGACGTCACCGACGCCGTACTGGTCCTCCAGGATCATGAACACGCCGGACAGGAAGTCCTTGACCAGGCTCTGCGCGCCGAAGCCGAGGGCGACGCCGCCGACGCCGGCGGAGGCCATGAGCGGCCCGAGCGGCACCCCGAGGGTGGCCAGCACCGTGAGCACCGCGATGGTGCTGAGCACGATCGTCGTCGCCGACTTCAGCACCGATCCCATCGTCGCCGCCCGCTGCCGGCGTCGCTCCTCGTCGAGCCCGGTGGCCTCGCGCAGCATCCGGGTCGCCCGGCCGCCCTCGCCGGTGCGCTGCTCCATCGCGCTCACCGCCTTGTCGATCGCGCGGTGGACGAGCCAGCGGGCGACCATGGTCAGGGCGAGGACGAGCACGATGGTGAGCGGGGCGCCGGCGAACCACGTCCCGACCTGGTCCCAGGTCAGGTCGCCGACCGCCTGGGGGAGCGCGGCGAGCGTCAGGGCGAAAGACATGGCCCACATCCTCTCGTGCGCCGGGTGCTGGGCAGTGAGACAGTAGGGGCGACCTCGCCTCACCCGTGCCCGAAAGCAGGACTTGCCGGTGCCTTCTGCCCCCAGCTCGACCCTCCAGGACCTGGCGCACGCGCATGACATCGCCACGGAGTACTGGGACTGGAAGGGCAACCACGTCAAGGTCAGCGACGACACGCTGCGCAGCGTCCTCGCCGCGCTCGACGTGCCCGCCGAGGGCGACGAGCAGGTCGCGCAGGCGATGGCCCGCAAGCGCGACGAGGCGTGGCGGCGCACGCTGCCCCCGGTCGTCGTGCTGCGCGAGGGCTGGACCCCGTGGGTCGCCGTGCACGTGCCCGACGGCGCCGAGATCAGCGCCGTGGTGCGGCTCGAGGACGGCACCGAGCGGGGGTCACCTTCCCCGACAACCCGGTCCAGCCGCGCGACGTCGACGGCGCCCGGCTGGCCGAGATCACCGTCGAGCTGCCCGGCGACCTGCCGCTCGGCTACCACGAGCTGGTCGTCACCCGCGAGACCAGCGGCGGCTTCGCCCGCTGCCCGGTGATCGTGACCCCCGAGCGGGTCGCGCTGCCCGAGGCGGTGCGCTCCTCCCCGGCGTGGGGCCTGATGACCCAGCTGTACTCCGTGCGCTCCGAGCAGTCCTGGGGCATCGGCGACGCGGCCGACCTCGCCGAGCTGGGGTCGTGGGGCGCGCGGCAGGGCGCCGACTTCGTGCTGGTCAACCCGATGCACGCCGCCGAACCGGTCCCGACGATGGAGCCCTCGCCCTACCTGCCGACGACCCGGCGCTTCCTCAACCCGATGTACATCCGCGTCGAGGAGGTGCCCGAGATGGGGTACCTGTCCTCGGCCGAGCACCAGATGATCGAGTGGCACGGCGACGACGCCCGCCGCCTCAACGGCCTGGCCGACCTCGACCGCGACAGCAGCTGGGAGGCCAAGCAGGCCGCGCTGCGCATCGTCTTCCGGCAGCGGCGCACCCAGCGTCGGCACCGCGACTTCGAGGAGTTCTGCGAGCGGGCGGGGCAGGGCCTGGTCGACTACGCCACCTGGTGCGCGATCGTCGTCGACCGCGGGCTGCCGTGGTCCGACTGGCCCGAGGCGCTGCAGGACCCGCGCAGCCCCGAGACCGCCGCGGAGCGGCAGCGCCTCGCCGACGAGGTCGAGTTCCACAGCTGGCTGCAGTGGATCGTGCAGCGCCAGTTCGCCGACGCCCAGCGCGAGCTGACCGCGGCCGGGATGTCCGTCGGCGTCGTCCACGACCTGGCCGTGGGCGTGCACCCGGGAGGGTCCGACGCCTGGGCGCTCGCCGACGTGCTCGCCGGCGGGGTGCGCGTCGGGGCGCCGCCGGACGACTACAACGCGGCCGGTCAGAACTGGAGCCAGCCGCCGTGGCGACCCGACCGCCTGGCCGAGCAGGCGTACGCCCCCTATCGCGACATGCTGCGCACCCTGCTGCAGCTGTCGGGCGGACTGCGCGTCGACCACATCATCGGGCTGTTCCGGCTGTGGTGGATCCCGCTCGGGAAGTCGGCGACCGAGGGCACGTACGTCCGCTACGACCACGAGGCGCTCGTCGGGATCCTCGCGCTCGAGGCGCACCGCGCCGGCGCGATCGTCATCGGCGAGGACCTCGGCACGGTCGAGGACTGGGTGCGCGACTACCTCACCGAGCGGGGTCTGCTCGGCACCTCGATCCTGTGGTTCGAGCGCAAGGACGGCTCGGCCCCGCGCGCCCCGGAGACCTATCGCGAGCTGTGCCTGGCGTCGGTGACCACGCACGACCTGCCGCCCACCGCCGGATACCTGCAGGGCGAGCACATCACGGTGCGCGACGAGCTGGGGCTGCTGCCCGACAGCCTCGAGGAGACGATGGCCGAGGACGAGCGCCAGCGCGAGGCGGTGCTGAGCGACCTGCGCTCGCGCGGCCTCATCGGCGAGCAGGCGACGGTCGAGGAGCAGGTCAACGCCCTCTACCGCTACCTCACGTTCAGCCCTGCCCGGCTGCTCGGCGTCGCCGTGCCCGACCTGGTCGGCGACGTGCGCACGATCAACCAGCCCGGCACCGACGAGGAGTACCCCAACTGGCGGCTGCCGCTGGCCAACGCCGACCGCGAGCCGCTGATGCTCGAGGACGTCATGGTCAGCCGTCGCGCCAAGCGGTTGATCCGCGCCGTCGGCAGCCGCCGCTAGCGCGCACGCCCCGCCCCCGCCGTACGCCCTCGGCCCCGCCCGCAGACGTCGCGGACGGGGCCGATGGCTGGGTCAGCCGGGGACTGCCGAGGCCGGCTCAGGCGTCGCGCTGGGCGTCGCAGGCCTGCGCCCGCACCGCGCGCAGCACGCCGTCGCGGTTCTCCGCGACCAGGCGCCGCGCCCCGGCCGGGACCGCCGGGTCGCTGTCGAGCCAGGTCTGCGATGCGTCGGCCAGCTGCTGGTCGGCGAGCGAACCCGGATACATCAGCACCGTGACGTCGCCGGCGGTCGAGCTGGTGAGCTCGCGCCACACCGGCGTGAGCGCCTCGTGGTAGCGCGCGACGTAGGGCTGCAGCAGCGAACGGTCGTGCGCGACCTGGAACCCGTGGGCGGTCGCCCGCCGCGTCTGGTTGGGCGTGGTCGGGTCCAGCGCCCGCTGCCACGCCTCGTCCTTCGCCTCGGCGGTGGGCCGGGCCGCGAGCGCGCGTGCCGCCCGCTCGGCGCCGGTCGAGGTGCGGTCGCGCTGCAGCTCGGCGTCGATGTCGGCGGCCTGCGCGACACCGGCCGCGGCCAGCGAGGTCAGCAGGGTCCAGCGCATCTCGGTGTCGACCGCGAGCCCCGGCAGCGGGTCCTCCCCGGAGAGCCAGCCGCGCACGACCGCGGCGTGCTCGTCGCTGCCGGCCTGCCCGGCGAACGCCTGCACCAGCTGCAGCTGGGCGTCGCTGCCCGGCTCGGCGGACCGGGCCAGGTCGAGCAGGCCCGAGGCGAACCGCCCGCGCGTGGTGTCGCGGTGCTGCGGCGCGACGAATCGTGAGGCGGCCAGCGTGGCGTGCTGCAGCAGCGTGCGCACCAGGTTGGAGTCGGTCTCGCCGGGCAGCGTCGCCAGCGCCAGGTCGACGAAGTCGCGCGCCGGCAGCTCGGCGTCGCGCGTCATGTCCCACGCGGCGCCGACGAGGATCGCGCGGGGGAGCGGGTCGACGAAGCCGCGCGGGTTGGCCAGCGCCGTCGCGAGCGACTCACCGTCCAGGCGCACCTTGGCGTAGGCCAGGTCGTCGTCGTTGACCAGCACCAGGTCGCCGCGGCGCATCCCGACCAGCGCGGGCACCTCGGTGCGCTCGCCGTCCACGTCGGCCTCGACCCGCTCGCGCCGGACGAGCCGGCCGCCGTCGAGGTCGTACAGGCCGATCGCGAGGCGGTGCGGCCGCAGCGTCGGGTAGTCCGCAGGAGCGGTCTGCTCGACGGCGAGCGAGGTGATGACGCCGTCGGCGTCGGTCTCGATCAGCGGGCGCAGCGTGTTGACGCCGGCGGTCTCCAGCCACCGCTGCGACCAGGTGCTCAGGTCGCGGCCGCTGGTGGCCTCCAGCTCGGTCAGCAGGTCGGCCAGGCGGGTGTTGCCCCACGCGTGCTTGGCGAAGTACGCGCGCAGCCCGGCCTCGAACGGCTCGCGCCCGACGTACGCCACGAGCTGCTTGAGCACGGACGCGCCCTTGGCGTAGGTGATCCCGTCGAAGTTCTCCTCGACCGACTCCAGGTCGACCATGTCGGCGGCGATGGGGTGCGTGGACGAGAGCTGGTCCTGGTTGTAGGCCCACGCCTTCTCGCCCATCGCGAAGGTGGTCCAGCCGGTCTCCCAGCGGGTCGCCTCGGCCTGGCTGGTGATCGCGGCCCACTCGGCGAACGACTCGTTGAGCCACAGGTCGTCCCACCAGCGCATCGTCACGAGGTTGCCGAACCACATGTGCGCGAGCTCGTGCAGGATCGTGCCCGCCCGACGCTCGACGACCGCCTCGGGCACCTTGGCGCGGAAGACGTACACCTCGGAGAAGGTCACGCAGCCGGCGTTCTCCATCGCGCCGGCGTTGTACTCCGGGGTGAAGATCTGGTCGTACTTCGCGAACGGGTAGGGCGCGTCGAAGTGCTCCTCGAAGAACGCGAAGCCCTGCTTGGTCACCTCGAAGATGTTCTCCGGGTCCAGGAACTCCCGCAGCGAGCGGCGGCAGAACAGCCCGAGCGGCACCACGCCGGCCCGCGTGCTGACCTCGTCGCGCACGACGTCGTACGGCCCCGCCACCAGCGCGGTGATGTAGCAGCTGATCCGCGGGGTCGGCTCGAACGCCCACGTCGCGACCGGCTCGGACTCGCCGCGCTCGTTGGTCCAGGACCCCTCGGCCGGGGTCGGCTCGGGCGTCGGCTGGTTGCTCAGCATCGTCCACGCGGCCGGGGCGGTGACGGTGAAGGCGAACGTGGCCTTGAGGTCGGGCTGCTCGAAGACGGGGAACATGCGCCGGCAGTCGGCCACCTCGAACTGGGTGTAGAGGTAGACCTCCTGGTCGGTTGGGTCGACCATCCGGTGCAGGCCCTCGCCGGTGTTCATGTAGCGGCCGGTGCCGGTCACGACCAGCGTGTTCTCGGCGGCCAGGCCCGGGAGCCGGACGCGGCTGTCGGCGAAGTGCTCGGCCGGGTCCAGCGAGGTGCCGTTGAGCACGATCTCCTCGACGCTGTCGCCGATGAAGTCGATGAAGGTCTCGGCGCCGGGCTCGGTCGCGGTGAACCTGACCTCGCTGCGGGTGCGGAAGGTCTCCGGGCCGGTGGTCAGGTCGAGCGAGACGGAGTAGGACTCCACCTCGATCAGCTGGGACCTGGCCTGGGCCTCGTCGCGGGTGAGGTTCTGTCCGGGCACGACGGCTCCTTCGCGCGTCAGGGGTGGAAGCGGCCTCATCGTGGCACAGGGCCGGGTGGCAGGATGAGCGGGTGACGACTTCACCGAGCTCCACCAGCAGCGGCCGCACGTCGGCCGAGATGTTCTTCGACCCGCTGTGCCCGTGGGCCTGGATGACCTCCCGCTGGCTGATCGAGGCCGCGAAGGTGCGCGACCTCGACATCACCTGGACGGTCATGAGCCTCTCGGTGCTCAACGAGGGACGTGACCTCGACGAGAAGTACCGCGCGCTCATGGACCGCGGCTGGGGCCCGGTCCGGGTGCTCGTCAAGGCCGCCCAGGACCACGGCCCGGAGGTGCTGGGCGACCTCTACACCGCGATCGGCACCCGCCGCCACCCCGGTGGCCGCGGCGGTGACGACGCCGACATGAAGGCCGTCGTCGAGGAGTCGCTGGCCGAGGTCGGGCTCCCGGCCGAGCTCATCGAGGTCTGGGAGAACGTCCCGGGCGACGACGTCGACAAGGCGCTCCGGGCCAGCCACCAGCGCGCCATCGACCTGGTGGGCGACGACGTCGGCACCCCCGTGGTCGCCGTGGAGGGCGTCGCCTTCTTCGGCCCCGTGGTCACCCCGGCACCCAAGGGCGAGGCCGCGGGACGGCTCTGGGACGGTTGCCTGCTCGTCGCCGGGACGCCCGGCTTCTACGAGCTCAAGCGCAGCCGCGACGCCGAGCCCGACTTCAGCTGAGGGGCGGGCCGATGCGCGTTCACGTCGGTGGCGACCACGCCGCCTTCGAGCTGCAGCAGCACCTGGTGACCTGGCTCGCCGAGCAGGGCCACGAGGTCATCGACCACGGGCCGACCGAGCTCGACCCGCAGGACGACTACCCGGTCTACGTCCTGCGCGCCGCCGAGGCGGTGCGCGACGACCCGGGGTCGCTCGGCATCGTGCTGGGTGGGTCGGGCAACGGTGAGCAGATGGCCGCCAACAAGGTCGAGGGCATCCGCGCCGCGCTGTGCTCCACGGTCGAGCTGGCCCGGCTGTCGCGGGAGCACAACGACGCCCAGGTGCTCTCCATCGGCGGCCGCTTCACCGCCCCCGAGCTGGCCGAGGAGATGGTCGCGACCTTCCTCGGCACGCCGTTCACCGGGGAGGCTCGGCACCAGCGCCGCATCGACATGGTGCGGGCGTACGAGGCCGACGGCACCCTGCCGCCGCTGTCCTGACTGACCGGCTCGCTCCGCCCGTACGCCCGTGCGGGTGGAGCGTGGGCCCTTATACCCGCCTCGAATGCATAGGGTCGGGAAAGCATGCTTAAAGGGTTGGTAAAGACCTGACGGATCGACGCCCTCGCGTCGCTACGTTGCCCGCGTGAGCATCGATCTGACGGCCCGGGCCCGTCGCACCCGCCACGCGGTTGCGACGTCGAGCCTGCCCGAGCCGTTCCAGGCGGGCCTGCGCCGCGAGCGTTGGCTCACCACGCTCCTGCTCGCGCTCACCGCGCTGATGACGCTCGCGTTCGTGCTGCGCCCGGTCAGCCTGACCCTCGCGCCGGTCGTGCCGCTCGTCGTGGCGGCGGGGCTGTTCCTGCACGCCGCGCGGATGTACGTCGTCTTCGCCGCCGTCGCGGCCGGGATGCTCGTCACCTCGCTCAACGCGCCGGCGCCGCCGGTGACGCTCGCGGCCATCGCCGTCGTCATGCTGCTGATGCTCGCCGTCGAGCGCCGGCGGATGCGTGCGGGTATCCCGCAGGAGGTCGGCGTCAGCATCCTGACCGACCTGCGCGCCCAGCTCGAGCGCCAGGCGCAGGTCGGCGACGACCTGCCCGCCGGCTGGCACCTCGACAGCAGCGTCCGGGCGGCGCACGGCGAGGCGCTGTCGGGCGACTTCCTGCTCACCCACCGCTCCGAGGACGACCTGCTCGAGGTGCTGCTGGTCGACGTGGCCGGCAAGGGCCTGCAGACCGGCACCCGCTCGCTCATGCTCAGCGGCGCCTTCTCCGGGCTGCTCGGCTCGACCCCGCCCGAGGGTCTGCTCGCCGCCGCCAACCGCTACCTCGTCCGGCAGAGCTGGCCCGACGGCTATGCCACGGCCGTGCACCTCGCGCTCGACCTGGGCACCGGCGACTACTCGCTCGCCAGCGCCGGCCACCCGGCCGCGATGCACCACCACGCCGGCGCCGGGCGCTGGCAGGAGCGCAGCGACGCCCGCGGCGTGATGCTCGGCGTGCTCGACTCCGGGCTGGTGAGCTACGAGCGGGTCAGCGGCCGGCTCGAGCGCGGTGATGCGCTGCTGCTCTACTCCGACGGCATGATCGAGAGCCCCGAGCTGGACCTGGGACAGGGGATGGACCGGATGCTCGGCGCGGCCGACCGGGTCGTCGCCTGCGAGCCGGGCGCGGGGGAGGCGGCGCAGATCTGCGACTTCGCCTGCGCCGGCGAGGACGACGACCGCACCACGGTGCTGCTGCGCCGCGAGTGAGAGTGCGAGGGAGGGCCGGCGAGGTGCCGGTCCCTGCGGGAGCCGGCGAGGGCGTACGGCGGGACGGGAAAGGGCCGGGGCATGCGCCCCGGCCCTTCGTGATGTCAGCGGCAGTGCTTACTGCTGCTGGCCGCCGTCCTGCTGCTGCCCGTCCTGCTGCTGGCCGGCGTCCTGCTGTGCGTCACCGCCGAGGCGCTCGTTGGCGAAGTCCTGACCCTGGTCGACCTTGTCGGCGTACTGGCCGCCGGTCTTCTCGTCGATGAAGTCGCCGCCCTTCTCGACACCCTGGGACACCTTGTCCGGGTTGTTGCCGAGGGCGTCCTTGGCGTTGTCCATCAGACCCATGGAGATCACTCCTGTTGTTGGGGACACACATTGCAGCCGGCCGGTCCCGGCCGGCGTCGCCCAACCTACGCACGCGTCTACCGCCGGGACAAGGGTGGAGTCGGACTGCTCCGGCGCAGCGGGTACGATTGCCGCCGCACTGCGGATCGGCCGCCGACGGGCTCGGCCGGCACGAACGGGTGCACGCGGGTGTAGCTCAATGGTAGAGCCCCAGTCTTCCAAACTGGCTACGCGAGTTCGATTCTCGTCACCCGCTCCAGGTCTCGGCCACCCCTGCGACCGTGACTCGAGGGGGACACGACGGGGTATGGCGCAGCTTGGTAGCGCGTCCGCTTTGGGAGCGGAAGGCCGCCGGTTCGAATCCGGCTACCCCGACCGTTAGCATGGGCGCTCGTGCTGCGCCCGGACTGACGCGCGCGCAAGCCGCAAGATCCCCGCGATCCGAAGCATCGATCCCAAGCAATCTGGAGTGCAGGCAGTGAAGAGTGCCGTCGAGAACCTCAACCCGACCCGCGTCAAGCTGAGCGTCGAGGTCCCCTACGACGAGCTCAAGCCGAGCCTCGACGAGGCCTACGCCGCGATCGGCCAGCAGATCCAGATCCCGGGCTTCCGCAAGGGCAAGGTCCCGGCGCGGATCATCGACCAGCGCGTCGGCCGCGAGGCCGTGCTGCAGGAGGCCATCAACGAGGCGCTGCCGGAGTTCTTCGGCAAGGCCGTCGACGAGCACGACCTGCAGCCGCTCGGCCAGCCCGAGGTGGAGATCACCGAGGTGCCGACCGACGAGAGCTCGGAGCTGAAGTTCACCGTCGAGGTCGACACCCGCCCCGAGATCACCCTGCCCGACTTCTCCGCGATCTCCGTCGAGGTCGACCCGCTCGAGGTCTCCGACGACGACGTCGAGGAGGGCCTGACGACCCTGCGCGAGCGTTTCGGCACCCTCGTCGGCGTCGAGCGTCCGGCCGCCCAGGGCGACTTCGTCTCCATCGACCTGACCGCCAAGGTCGGCGACCAGGAGGTCGACTCGGTCAACGGCGTGTCCTACGAGGTCGGCAGCGGCAACATGCTCCCCGGCATGGACGAGGCCATCGAGGGCCTGTCGGCCGGCGAGAGCAAGGAGTTCACCGCTCCGCTGGCCGGTGGCGACTTCGAGGGCCAGGACGCCGACTGCGTCGTCACGGTCGTCTCCGTCAAGGAGCGTCAGCTGCCCGAGCTCGACGACGACTTCGCCCAGCTGGCCTCCGAGCACGACACCATCGACGAGCTCAAGACCGAGGTGCGCGAGCAGGTCGAGCAGCGCAAGAAGTTCGAGCAGGGCATCCAGGCTCGCGACAAGGTGCTCGACCAGCTGCTCGACACCGTCGAGATCGGCGTGCCCGAGTCGATCGTCAAGGCCGAGGTCGACTCCCACCTCGAGGGCGAGAACCGCATGGACGACGACGAGCACCGCGGCGAGGTCGACGAGAGCACCCGGCGTGCGCTGAAGACCCAGTTCCTGCTCGACGAGATCGTCAAGCGCGACGAGGTCCAGGTGTCGCAGGAGGAGCTCATCGAGTACCTGATCATGAGCGCCCAGCAGTACGGCATGGACCCGAACCAGTTCGCCCAGGCCCTCGACAGCCAGGGCCAGGTGCCCGCCGTCATGGGTGAGGTCGCGCGGCGCAAGGCGCTGTCGACCGTGCTGGAGCAGGTCGCCGTGACCGACACCAACGGCCAGACCGTCGACCTCGGCGAGCTCGACGTCGAGGACGAGGCCGACGACGACGTGGCCGACGACGACGTGGCCGACGACGAGGCTCAGCCGGCCGACGACGACGCCGCGACCGCCGAGGCGACCGACGCCGACGCGACCGCCGGTGACGACGACGCGACCGACGCGGAGACGACCAAGGCCTGACCCCGGGCAGGCGAGACGAAAGGCCCCGGTGCGCACGGCGTACCGGGGCCTTCGCACGTGCCGACGCCCTCCGGTCGACCGCGCGATTGCGCCGTGGGCGAACACCGCCCGGGGCCGGGAGTTTCGCGCGCAGCCGTGACGTTAGGGTCCGGTGAAGAGGTCACCTGAGCCGCCAGGGACGGCGGCACGAGGAGATGGAGACGCAGTGACATCGATGGAGACCCAGCGCCCGGTCGCGGGGCTGGACGACCAGATCTACAACCGCCTGCTCAAGGAACGCATCATCTTCCTGGGCTCCGACGTGCGCGACGACAACGCCAACGCGATCTGCGCGCAGCTGCTTCTCCTGGCGGCGGAGGACCCCGAGAAGGACATCTGGCTCTACATCAACAGCCCGGGTGGGTCGGTCACCGCCGGCATGGCGATCTTCGACACGATGCAGTGGGTGCCCAACGACGTGGCGACCGTGGCCATGGGTCTCGCGGCCAGCATGGGCCAGTTCCTGCTGTCGGCCGGCGCCCCCGGCAAGCGCTACGCCACGCCGCACGCGCGGATCATGATGCACCAGCCGCTGGGTGGCATCCAGGGCACGGCGTCCGACGTCAAGACCCAGGCCGAGCAGCTGCTGTTCATCAAGAAGCAGATGGCCGAGCTCATCGCCGAGCACACGGGTCAGTCGATCGAGCAGATCGAGGCCGACTCCGACCGTGACCGGTGGTTCAGCGCGACCGAGGCCAAGGAGTACGGCTTCGTCGACCACGTCTTCGAGCGCTCCACCGACCGCACCGACGCCACCGACGACGTCGACGCCGACGACGTCCGCAAGTGAGGAACGACATGACCAACCTGTACGACCACGCCGAAGGTCGCTATCGCGGCCCGCAGCCGACGAGTCGCTACATCCTGCCGCAGTTCGAGGAGCGCACCTCCTACGGCATGAAGCGGACCGACCCCTACACCAAGCTGTTCGAGGACCGGATCATCTTCCTCGGGGTGCAGGTCGACGACGCCTCGGCCGACGACATCATCGCCCAGCTGATCGTGCTGGAGAGCCAGGACCCCGACCGCGACATCCTGATGTACATCAACAGCCCGGGCGGTTCGTTCACGGCGCTGACCGCGATCTACGACACCATGCAGTACATCCGCCCCGACGTGCAGACGTTCGTCGTCGGGCAGGCCGCCTCCGCGGCCGCGGTGCTGCTCGGTGCCGGCGCGCCCGGCAAGCGGTTCGCCCTGCCGAACTCGCGCATCCTCATCCACCAGCCGGCGATGGAGGGTGCGGGCGGTCAGGCGTCCGACGTCGAGATCCAGGCCAACGAGATCTTCCGCATGCGCGAGTGGCTCGAGGAGACCCTGGCTCAGCACACCGGCCGCACCAAGGAGCAGGTCGAGCAGGACATCGAGCGCGACAAGATCCTCACGGCCGAGCAGGCCAAGGAGTACGGCCTCGTCGACCAGGTGCTCACCAGCCGCAAGGCATCCTTCGAGGACTGATTCCGCTCGTAGCGGACACGCCTGGCGCGGCGTGGAGCACGCCGGGTGTGATGGGTTTCAATGGGAGTCCGGTCGCTCTCGTGGCGACCGGGCTTCCCCACATCGGGGTAGCAGCCAGCCAGGCAGCACGAGCAAGCACAGCACGAGCACGGCACCACACTCGTACTTCAGGAGGACGACGCACATGTCACGCATCGGAGACGGCGGCGACCTGCTGAAGTGCTCCTTCTGCGGCAAGTCGCAGAAGCAGGTCAAGAAGCTCATCGCCGGCCCCGGGGTCTACATCTGCGACGAGTGCATCGACCTGTGCAACGAGATCATCGAGGAGGAGCTCGCCGAGTCCTCCGAGCTGGGGCTGGACCACCTGCGCAAGCCGCGCGAGATCTACGAGTTCCTCGAGCAGTACGTCGTCGGCCAGGACATCGCCAAGCGCGCCCTGGCCGTGGCGGTCTACAACCACTACAAGCGCATCCAGGCCGCCGAGAAGCCGGCGAAGAAGGATGCCGAGTCGATCGAGATCGCCAAGTCCAACATCCTGCTGATCGGCCCCACCGGCTGCGGCAAGACCTACCTGGCGCAGACGCTGGCGAAGATGCTCAACGTGCCGTTCGCGATCGCCGACGCCACCGCGCTCACCGAGGCCGGCTATGTCGGTGAGGACGTCGAGAACATCCTGCTCAAGCTGATCCAGGCGGCCGACTTCGACGTGAAGAAGGCCGAGACCGGGATCATCTACATCGACGAGATCGACAAGGTCGCCCGCAAGAGCGAGAACCCCTCGATCACCCGCGACGTGTCCGGCGAGGGCGTGCAGCAGGCGCTGCTGAAGATCCTCGAGGGCACCACGGCCTCGGTGCCGCCGCAGGGCGGGCGCAAGCACCCGCACCAGGAGTTCATCCAGATCGACACCACCAACGTGCTGTTCATCGTGGGTGGCGCGTTCGCGGGTCTGGAGAAGCTCATCGAGCAGCGCTCCGGCAAGCAGGGTCTGGGCTTCGGCTCCGAGCTGCGCGCCGCCAAGGAGGCCGCCGAGCACTTCGACGACGTGCTGCCCGAGGACCTGATGAAGTTCGGGCTGATCCCCGAGTTCATCGGCCGGCTCCCGGTCATCACGACCGTCGCGCCGCTCGACCGCGAGGGCCTGGTCTCGATCCTCACCGAGCCGCGCAACGCCCTGGTCAAGCAGTACGAGAAGATGTTCGAGATCGACGGCGTCGAGCTGGAGTTCACCGAAGACGCGGTCGGCGCCGTCGCCGAGCAGGCGATGCTGCGCGGCACCGGCGCCCGCGGCCTGCGCGCGATCATGGAGGAGGTCCTCCTCCCGGTGATGTTCGACGTCCCGAGCGACGACGACATCGCCCGGGTGGTGGTGACCCGCGAAGTCGTGCTCGACAACGTCAACCCCACGATCGTGCGCCGCGAGCAGCCGCCGGCCCGGAAGCGTACGCAGCGCAAGGAATCCGCCTGACCCCAGGTGGTTCGTGCGGGCTTCCCCAGCTGGGCGAGCGTCGCCCTGAGTAGCGCGAGGGACGAGACACCCCCAAGGTGGTCGAGTAGGCCGGAGCGAAGCGGAGGCCGTATCGAGACCCGTCACCACGGTCCTCGGTCACCGAACAGGCGCCGGGACGCGGGAGCGGGTGCCTGGTTGGCCCGGTCTGGCGGCTCGCGGTGGTGACGTTGCTGACAGAGCCGGACGTTGTTGACACGGACTGGCGTTGTTGACAGGAATGCGTGCTGTAGCAGCACTATGTGTCAACAACGCGGGGTCGTGTCGAGATCGTGGGGCCGGATCAGGACCCTCCCCGTCCGCGACCACTCTGGTGCCGTACGCCGTCGGCGACTCGCGAATCCGACGTCACCACAGGCGTACTCACGCCTCCCGGCGCCGTTCGGTCACCACAGATCAGAGGTGACTTGGTCTCGATACGGCCTGCGCTAGCGCTCCGGCCTACTCGACCGGCGTGGTTGGGTGACCTGGTCTCGATACGGCCTCGCCCAGCGGCTCGCCCTACTCGACCACCGTGGTGGGGGACCTGGTCTCGATGCGGCC
This sequence comes from Barrientosiimonas endolithica, assembly GCF_030296655.1. Taxonomy (NCBI): domain Bacteria; kingdom Bacillati; phylum Actinomycetota; class Actinomycetes; order Micrococcales; family Dermacoccaceae; genus Barrientosiimonas; species Barrientosiimonas endolithica. Next base: position 1,009,090 of record NZ_AP027735.1, read on the forward strand.
TCCGCTAGCGCTCGACCACCTTGGGAGCGGGGGTCTCTGGGGGTGGGTCGGCGCGGACCAGGCGGGGGAGGGCCAGGGTCGTGGCGGCTACGGCGGCGAGGCCGAGGACGGTGAACGCCTCCAGACGCAGGTCACCCACCGCGAGGCCGCGGGTGAGCAGCCAGACGGCGGCGGGGGTGATCGCGACCAGGGCTACCCGGCGCACGTAGCGCCGCAGCACCACCGGCGCCGGCGGCGGGCCGTCGGGAGCGGCGTTGAGCAGCGCCTGCACCGCGAAGATCACCAGCAGCGCGCACGCCGCCGGGATGCTCCAGGCAGACAGCGGGTCGGGCTGGGCGAACCACCAGACCAGGGGCGAGGCCGGCACCAGCAGCTGCGCGGGCATGCTGGCGGGCAGCACCAGGACCACACCGAACAGGGCGAGCCAGGCGAGGGCGTACCACGAGGGGGAACCGGCCACGGTGAGCAGGGCCAGGAAGACGGTCCCGGCCAGCAGCAGCCAGGCCTCGAGCAGCAGCGCGCTCCGGTGGGCGGTGCGCAGCCGGTCGGCGACCTGCTCGGCCCACCTCATCGGGCCCTCACCCGCGGGCGGGGACGGGCGCTCAGCTGGCGCAGCACCTGGTCGAGCGAGCCGGGTCCGCGCCACGGCACGACGGGCAGCCCGAGCCGGCGGATCCGGTCGATCTCCAGCCCGCGCTCCAGCTGCCGCAGCCGCCAGGCGAGACCGACCAGCGGGTCGTCGGAGCGGCCGATGCGGGCGTCCGGAGGCAGGCAGTCGACCACGATCACGCTGTGCCCGTGCGCGGCCAGCCGCAGCACGAAGCCGGTGTGCTCCTCGTCGACGAGCGGCGTGAGCACGATGACGAGCGCGCCGGGCCCCGCGCGCAACGGACGCGGCCGGCGGGTACGTCTGCCGAGCCCGGCCACGTCGACGTGCACCCGGCTGAGCGTGTCCAGGATGCGGCGGTGCTGGCGCAGGCCCACCCCGAGCGGGACGTGCAGCGGGTCGGGTGCGTGCACGGTCAGCTCGACCCGTTCGCCGCGGCGCAGCAGGTGCTGGGCGAGCGCCGCCGCGGCCCGCACGCCCCGGTCGAGCGAGCTGGCCGCGCCGTCGACGCCCTCGCTGGTGCCGACGTCGGCCGAGGCGTCGAGCACCAGGTGGACCTCGGCGTCCTCCTCGGCATAGGTCGTGCGCACGTGCAGCTCACCGGTGCGCGCCGACACCGGCCAGTGGATGCGCCGCAGCCGGTCGCCCGCCTGGAACGGCCGGATGTCGGCGAACTCGCTCCCGTCGCCGCGGCGCCGACTGCGGTTCTGCCCGACGAGACCCTGTGGGTGCGGCGTCGTGGCGTCGAGGTCGAACAGCAGCGCACCTGGCGTCACCTGCAGGGTGGGCGGCGTCACGTCGATGGGGCCGAATCGATAAGCGTTCCAAGGAGATACGGCGGTCACCGCGGTGCCACCGAGGCGCTGAGCGCCCCACCGCAGCGCGCGGACGGTGATGTCCTGCCGCGCCGTGTCACCGTCCACCGGCGTGACGATCTCGCCGAACGGCGGGTCGGTGTCGAGGAACCGTCGGCCCTCGACGGTGGTGACCACCTGGTCGGCGTCGCCCACGTCGGTCAGCTCCATCGACCAGCGCGTCGACCCGCCCTCGTGCAGCACGGCCGGCTGCAGCTCGACGGTCAGCCGGGGCGCGCGGGTGGGGCGGGTGGCCAGCGACCACGCGAGCACGACGACGAACGGGGTGCCCAGCACGAGCAGGTCGACCCGTCGGGTCAGGGCAGCGGCCGCGCCGGCCAGCACCGCCGTCGCCAGCGCCTGCAGCAGCGTCGGGGTCGGACGCCAGCGCTGGATCGCCGTGCGCGACGCCGTGACGTCACGTCGGTAGCCGAGCGGCCCCGTCTGGCTCATGCCGACGCTTCACCTGCGTCGACGGTCGGCGGCGCGGGCACCTCGCCGACCAGCCCGCGGATCGCGGAGGTCGTGGTGTGCTCGCTCATCCACAGCTCCGGCCGCAGGCTCACCCGGTGGGCCAGCACCGGCACGGCGACGGCCTTGACGTCTTCGGGCACGACGTAGTCGCGGCCGCGCAGCACCGCGATCGCCCGGGCCATGAGCATCAGGGCGAGCGAGCCGCGCGGCGAGGATCCCAGCTGCAGCAGCGGGTGCTCACGGGTGGCCGCGGCGAGCCGCACGCAGTAGTCGATGACCGTCGGCTCGACGTCGACCTGCTCGACGGTGCGCTGCAGCGCCAGCAGCTGCTCGGCGTCGAGCAGCGCCGGCAGCGCGGTCTCCTCCTGGCGGCGCCGCACCCGCCGGCGCAGCACGTCGGACTCCTCCTCGAGCGTCGGGTAGCCGAACGACACCCTCGTGAGGAACCGGTCGAGCTGCGCCTCGGGGAGGGGTAAGTCCCTTCGTACTCAACGGGATTCGCGGTCGCGACGACGTGGAACGGCCGCGGGAGCGGGAAGGTGGTGCCCTCGACGGTGACCTGCCGCTCCTGCATCGCCTCGAGCAGTGCCGACTGCGTCTTCGGCGGGGTGCGGTTGATCTCGTCGGCGAGCAGCAGCCCGGTGAACAGCGGACCCTCGCGGAAGTCGAACTCGCGGCGCGACTGGTCGAAGACGTACGACCCGGTCAGGTCCGCGGGCAGCAGGTCGGGGGTGAACTGGGCGCGGGTGAAGCGCAGCCCGAGCGTCTGGGCGATGGAGCGCGCGGCGAGGGTCTTGCCCAGGCCGGGGAAGTCCTCGAGCAGCACGTGCCCGCCGGCCAGGATGGTCGCGAGCACCAGCTCGAGCGGGCGTCGCTTGCCCACGACCACCTGCTCGACCTGGTCGAGCACTGCTCCGGCCGTACGACTGGTGCTGGCGATGTCTGGTGTGTTCACAGGTCCTCGATCCTGGTGAGCAGGGTGTGCAGGCGGTCGGGCGGGACGATCGGGGCGGGGTCGGCGCGCAGGTAGGCGGCCAGGTCGCCGGGCAGCGACGAGGGCTCGCGCCACGACTCGGGGCCGGCGCGCTGCGCCACCGCACGGCGCAGCAGGTCCTGCACCTGGGCGGCGGCCGGCCGGCTCGGCGAGCCGTCCGTGGGCTGCTGGCCGGCCATCTCGACGAGCCGGCGGGTGCCCGTGACCTGCCACTCGGTGCGGGTGCGGGTGGGCGCGGGATGCCAACCGCGCCAGTCGGGCCGGGCGATCTCGTCGTCGCCGAGGTCGCCCAGCAGCCACACCAGCGCGAACAGCACGGTGAGCGACAGCAGCACGCCCGGCCACGACGGGGAGGTGTACAGCCACGCGAGCAGCGCGGTGAGCGCCACCCAGGTGACCAGCAGCGTGAGCACCCGGTTGCGCCACTGCATGCGCCGGGTGATCACGACGGCTCCCGCGCGGCGACGGGCAGAGTCGCGTGGACCCGGCGCAGGGCGACCTCGGCGCGCTCGCGGTCGGCGTTGGTGAGCGGGTGCTGCGAGAAGCGCGCCTCGCGGTAGAGCCCGGCGATCGTGCGCAGCGCGTCGGGGTCGACCGCGAGGTCGTCGAGCACGCGGACGGTCAGCTCCGACGAGGTCTCCGAGGGGCGCCGGGTCACCCCAGCCGCCGCGACCGACTGCTGCAGGGTGACCCACGCGCGCACGATCGCCTCGCGCGGCTCGCCCTCGCGCAGCGCGGCGAAGTGGCTCGCGGCGTCGCGGTGCAGCTGCTCGGGCAGGCTGGGCGGGGGCTCCACCGGCGTCGACTCCGGCGCGCGACGGCGGCTGCGCAGCACCCGGACGACGGCTGCGGTCAGCAGGAGCAGCAGGAAGACGGCGACGACGGCCACGACCCCGGTGAGCGCCATCCCCATCCAGGCCATCGGGGGCCCGGACGCCGCGGTCGGGCTGACCGACGCGGTCGGCGCCGTCGAGGTCGCGGTCGGCGGTTGCAGGGTCGCGCTCGGGAGCGCCCGGTCGCTGGAGGCCGGTTGCACGACGGGGGCTCCGTGGGTGGTCGCGAGCATCAGCGCGACGATGACGAGCGCGGCGGCCGCGGCGACGACCGTGCTGCGCGTCGACACCCCGCGCAGCCGTTCCCCCATGACGAGCGACTCTAACCGCGCGCGGCGGCCGAGGCGTGCAACTGCGCACCCCGCCACGGACCGGCCGCACCCGCAAGGGGTGGTGCGTGGGGCGTACGTGCGGGTGGGATGTGGGGGCCCCAGCCCAGACACAGGAGGATTCGTGGACATCACCGAGGAGATCCAGCGCCAGCACGACGAGCAGCGGCACGCGTTCGCCCTGCTCGAGGAGTGGCCGCGCGACGACACCGACGGCCTCGCCGCGGTGTGGGGGCGGCTGGCGATCCTGCTGGAGAACCACGCCGAGGCGGAGGAGCGCTACTTCTACCCGGAGCTGCTCAAGCTCGGCACCGGTGCGGGCGATGCGCCCGACGTCGAGGAGGAAGCCGAGGACGCGGTCCACGACCACAACAACATCCGCAAGGCGATCCGGCGCGCGCGCCGGGCCAAGACCGGGTCGAAGGCGTGGTGGACGGCGGTGACCGACTGCAACGTCGCCAACAGCACGCACATGGCCGAGGAGGAGCGGCAGGACCTCGCCGACTTCCGGCAGCAGGCGAGCCTGGAGCTGCGGCACGAGATCGCGGTGAAGTTCCTGCGCTACGAGGCGATCAAGGGGGCGACCGGCGAGGCGCCGGTGGACAAGGACCCCGAGGAGTTCATCGAGAAGCACAAGAAGAAGGGCCCGGTCGCCAAGGCGAAGAAGTCGGCCGGACGCCAGCGCAAGTCGGTGCAGGGGAGCGAGACGGAGTAGTCGCCCGGCATCGTCCACCCGCCCGGCATCGAACGACGGCGGCACAGGTCGTACGACGGCGGACCACGTAATAGGTGGGCCGCCGTCGTCGGCGGGGGCGGGGTCAGGCCGTCGGCTGCTTGGGCGGGGGCGGGACGAGCTCGGCGTCGCGGATGGCCAGCTCGTCGCCGGTGGCGTAGTCGAGCCCGACGATCTTGCCGGCGGCGCGCAGGTCGGCCTCGGCCGCGCGCACCAGCTCCAGCTCGGCGTCGGGGGCGGCGAGCGTCATCGAGGACACCTCCGCGCGCATGCCGAGCTTGGCATCGGACTTGGCCCGGCGCACCCCGGCCAGCGCCCGGCCGACGGTGTCGAGCAGCGCCGGGTCACCCTCGTGGTCCAGCTCGTCGGTCGTGGGCCACGACTGCCGGTGGACCGACCCCTCCTGCCACCACGACCAGACCTCCTCGGTGGAGTAGGGCAGGAACGGCGCGAGCAGCCGCAGCAGCACCCCGAGCGCCAGGCGCAGCGTCGCCCGCGCGCTCGCGGCCGCCTCGTCGCCCTGCCCGCCGTAGGCGCGGTCCTTGACCAGCTCGATGTAGTCGTCGCAGAACGTCCAGAAGAACGTCTCGGTCAGCTCCAGGCTGCGGGTGTAGTCCCACGTCTCGTAGCTGCGGGTCGCGTCGTCGACGACCTGGCGCAGACCGGCGATCACCGACCGGTCCAGCGGGTGGGTGATCTGCGCGCGCAGGTCGCCCTCGACCTCGCCCATGGTCAGCGCGAACTTGCTCGCGTTGAGCACCTTCATCGCCAGGCGACGGCCGACCTTCATCTGGCCGGTGTCGTAGGCCGCGTCCATGCCGAGCCGGCCCGAGGCCGCCCAGTAGCGCACGGCGTCGGCGCCGAACTGGCGGATGACGTCCTCGGGGGTCTCGGCGTTGCCCTTGGACTTCGACATCTTCTTGCGGTCGGGGTCGAGGATCCAGCCGCTGATCGCGGCGCCGGTCCACGGCACCGTGCCGTGCTCGAAGCTGCTGCGCACCACCGTCGCGAACAGCCAGGTGCGGATGATGTCGTGGCCCTGCGGGCGCAGGTCCATCGGGAAGATCTTCGCGAACAGCTCGGGGTCGTTGCGCTCGCCCGCGTCGCTCGCGAGCTCCCAGCCGCTCACGATCTGCGGCGTCAGCGACGAGGTCGCCCAGGTGTCCATCACGTCGGGGTCGGCGACGAATCCGCCTGGTACGCCTCGCTGCTCGGCGGTGTAACCCTCCGGCACGTCGGTGGTCGGGTCGACCGGCAGCGACTCCTCGGCCGCGAAGATCGGGTTCTCGTGGTCGGGCTCGCCCTCGGCGTCGAGGGGGTACCAGACCGGGAAGGGCACGCCGAAGAACCGCTGCCGCGAGATCAACCAGTCGCCGTTCAGGCCGGCGATCCAGTTGGCGTAGCGGCTGCGCATGAACGAGGGGTGGAAGTCGATGTCGTCACCGCGCGCGATGAGCTGCTCGCGCAGCTGCTCGTCGCGGCCGCCGTTCTTGATGTACCACTGGCGGCTGGTGACGATCTCGAGCGGCTTGTCGCCCTTCTCGAAGAAGTTCGCCTTGCGCTGGGTCGGCCTGGGGTCGCCGACCAGGTCGCCCGACTCGCGCAGCGCCTGCACCGTGCCCTCGCGCGCGGAGTGCACCGTCTTGGTGGCGAGCTGGTCGGCGTACAGACCGGCGCCGGGGCCACCGGCGATCCACTCGGGCGTCTCCTCCTGGAACCGCCCGTTGCGGGTGATGACCGAGCGGGTCGGCAGCTGCAGCTCGCGCCACCACATCACGTCGGTCAGGTCGCCGAAGGTGCAGCACATGGCGATGCCCTTGCCCTTGTCGGGCTCCGCCGCGGGGTGCGCGAGCACCGGCACCTCGACGCCGAACAGCGGTGTGGTCACAGTGGATCCGAACAACGACTGGTATCGCTCGTCGTCGGGGTGAGCGATCAGCGCGACGCACGAGACGACCAGCTCGGGGCGGGTGGTCTCGATCTCGACGACCTCGCCGCCGGGGCGGTGGAAGGTCAGCGTGTGGAACGCGCCGGGGTAGTCGCGGGCCTCGAGCTCGGCCTGCGCGACGGCCGTCTGGAACGTGACGTCCCACAGCCCCGGCGCGTCGGCCTGGTAGGCCTCGCCGCGGCGCACGTTGCGCAGGAACGCCTGCTGCGACACCGCGCGGGAGCGGTCGTCGACCGTGCGGTAGGTCTGGGTGAAGTCCACGGACGCGCCGAGCGTGCGGAAGAGCGACTCGAACGAGACCTCGTCCGCCTCGGTCAGCTCCTCGCACAGCTCCACGAAGTTCGCGCGCGAGATCGGCTGCTGCGCGGACGCCTTGCTGGACCTGCCCTCTCCGCCGCGCTGCGGCGGGGAGTAGTCACGGACGTACGGCTGGCTGTTGTCGCCGCGCACGCCGTAGTAGTTCTGCACGCGGCGCTCGGTCGGCAGGCCGTTGTCGTCCCAGCCGATCGGGTAGAACACCTCCTTGCCGCGCATGCGCATGTAGCGGGCGAGGCAGTCGGTGTGCGTGTAGGAGTAGACGTGACCCACGTGCAGGCTGCCGCTCGCGGTCGGCGGGGGAGTGTCGATCGCGAACACCTGCTCGCGCGGCAGCGACAGCGCCCGCTCGCGGTCGAAGCGGTAGGTGCCCTCGTCGTGCCATACCTGTCCCCACTTGTCCTCGAGCCCGTCGACGGTCGGCTTGTCGGGGACCCGCGCGGAGCGCGGTTCGGGGGTCGCAGTCATAGGCGTCATGGTCCCAGACGTGGCGGGGCGGACCGAACCGGGTTTCGCACCCGTCGAGTACCGTCTTACCTCGGCATCGACGACCATCGGCGTGCAGCGCGCAGGAGGAACCATGAGCGACCAGTTCGGCGGATACCCCCAGCAGGGGCAGCAGCCGGGCTACGCGCCCGCCCAGGGTGGCTACGGCCAGCCGGGCAGCTACCAGCCGCAGCCGGCATACGGCCAGCAGCAGGGCGGGTGGGGCGAGCAGCCCGCGCAGCGCGGCGGGCCTCCGGCGGCCAGCTCGCGGCCTTCGTCCAGCAGTACGCCCCCGACCAGGGCACCGAGGTCCCGGGCGAGGAGTTCCTGCGCTACGCCGAGGGCAAGGCGCCGGCCGCGCTCGTCGAGCTGTGGCGGACGTACGGCATCGGCTTCTACGGCGAGCAGCGGCTCGCCGTCGTCGACCCGGGCGAGTGGATCGACGTCCTGCAGACCTGGCTCGGCGAGGACGTCACGTCGTTCCCGATCGCGGTGACGAGCTTCGGGCACGTCTACCACTACGACAACCAGGGCGGCCGCGAGCGGATCCAGTGCCTCGACCCGCACTTCCAGACCAACACCGTGGTCGGCGACGACCTGGTGGCGTTCTTCAACCAGCACCTGCCCTCGCCGCAGTCGCACGTGTCGGACCTGGAGGGGCCGCGCGGCGGCGCCCGAGCCAAGCTCGGCCCGCTCGCCGAGGGGGAGCTGTACTACTTCGAGCCGATCCTGGCGCTCGGCGGCACGGTCAGCCCCGACACGCTGGCCAAGGGCGACGGCCCCACCCACCTGAAGCTGATCCACGAGCGGGTTCTCGCGGCCTGAGGGAGGGCGCACGGCCGGCTCGGCGACGATGCCGCGAGGCGCGACCGAAGCGAGCGGCTCGCGGAGGAGGAGCTGAGCCCAAAGGGATCAGTACGAGCGGCTCGCGGAGGAGGAGCTGAGCCCAAAGGGATCAGTACCAGCGGCTCGCGGAGGAGGAGCTGAGCCCAAAGGGATCAGTACGGGCGGCCGGGGTTGAGGATGCCCAGCGGGTCGAACAGCTGCTTGATCGCCCGCTGCCGGGCCATCTCGGTCTCGCCGAGCTCCTGCGGCAGCCAGCGGCGCTTGAGCGACCCGACCCCGTGCTCGCCGGTGACGGTGCCGCCCATGTCGAGCGCGGTGCGCACGATCTCGGCGAACGCCTCCTCGGCGACCTCGCGGCTGTCGTCGCCCTCGGTGAAGAACAGGCACGGGTGCAGGTTGCCGTCGCCGCCGTGCCCGGACAGCACGATCGGCACGTCGCGCCGCGCGCAGATGTCGCGTGCGGTGGCGATCAGGTCGCCGAGCCGCGTCACCGGCACGCAGACGTCCTCGATGAAGTGCGGCCCCTTCAGCTCCAGCGCCGGGGCGAGCGCCCGGCGGCCGGCCATGAGCGCGTCGGCCTCCTGCGCGTCGTCGGCGACGGCGACCTCTCCGGCGCCGCAGGCCTCGAGCAGCTCGGCATACCGCTGTACGTCCTCGCCGGCGTGACCAGGCTGGTCGGACTGGACGAGCAGCACCGCCTCGGCCTCCTCCGGGAAGCCGAAGTCCTCCATCGCCTGGATCGCCTGCAGCGACGTGCGGTCGAGCACCTCGATCAGGTTGGGGCCGTTGCGCTCGGCCCGCAGCTGCACCATCGCGCGCGTGGCGTCGTCGAGCGAGTCGAACGTCGCGAGCACGGTGAGCGCCGGGTCGGGCGCCGGCACCAGCCGCGCCACCACCTCGGTCACGACCCCGAGCTGCCCCTCGGACCCGACGAACAGCCCGGTCAGGTCGAGGCCGGCGACGCCCTTGGCGGTGCGGTGCCCGGTGCGGACGACCTCGCCGCCGGCGAGCACCACCTCCAGGCCGCGCACGTAGTCGCCGGTGACGCCGTACTTCACGCAGCACAGGCCGCCGGCGTTGGTGGCGACGTTGCCGCCGATGGTGCTCATCGGGCCCGACGCCGGGTCGGGCGGGTAGTACAGCCCCTCGGCCGCAGCTGCCCGCTTCAGGTCGGCGTTGATCACGCCGGGGCCGACGACGGCGTACTTCTCGGCGGTGTTGATCTCCAGCGCCTTCAGCGCCTCGACGTTGAGCACGATGCTGCCCTCGAGCGCGCTCGCGGCGCCGCACAGCGACGTCCGGGCGCCCTGCGGCACGACCGGGATGCGGTGCGCCTGCGCGTGCTCCAGCACCGCCACCACGTCGTCGCGGTCGCGGGCGCGCACCACCACGAACTCCTCGGGTGCGGCGGAGCCGAGCGAGGCGTCGGTGGCGTACGACGTCGCGACGTCGGGGTCGGTGACCACCCGGCCGTCGGGCAGGGCGGGCAGCGGGACGGCTGCGGTGGTGGTCATGGAGTCATCTTGCCTCCGACGACCCGGGGCATTCGTACATTCGGACAGGACGAAGCCCCGCCTGCCGGCGCCGTTGCGCGCGATGCGGGGGTGCCGATCGCGTTCGTCCTGTCCAGATGCACGCCGGCTGGGCCATGACGGCTGGGGCATAACCGGGTGGCGCCGCGGTGGCGTCCGGCGCGTAGAATCAGGGCACAGGCGCCTGAGCCGTCATCAGCGGCGAGCCTCCGGAAGAACGGTGCGTCAGCACTCACTAGACCCGGACGGGACGAGCCCGTCACAGCTCACGATCGAGCGGTCGCGCGAGCGGCAAGCGAGGTGGTACCGCGGTGCATCCCGGAGCGGGGGCACCGTCCTCGTGGCAGGCACGAGACAGGAAGCCACCGATGCCCTACCCCCAGGTCGACACCAGCGCAGGAGACGAGCGCGCCCATGGCGTGCCGCAGACCCCTGACCTGCCGCGCATCGAGCAGGGCGTCCTGGACTACTGGGACCGCGACGACACCTTCCGCGCCTCGGTCGAGCAGCGCGCCGCCGGCACCGACGGGGACAACGAGTTCGTCTTCTACGACGGCCCGCCCTTCGCCAACGGGCTGCCGCACTACGGCCACCTGCTGACCGGCTACGTCAAGGACCTCATCCCGCGCTACATGACGATGCGCGGCAAGCGGGTCGAGCGCCGCTTCGGCTGGGACACCCACGGGCTGCCGGCCGAGCTCGAGGCGATGCGCCAGCTCGGCCTGAAGACCAAGGACGAGATCCTCGAGATGGGCGTCGACCGGTTCAACGCGGCCGCCCGCGAGTCGGTGCTGCGCTACACCCAGGAGTGGGAGGCCTACGTCCGGCGGATGGGGCGCTGGGTCGACTTCGAGAACGACTACAAGACGCTCAACCCCGACTTCATGGAGTCGGTGCTGTGGGTGTTCAAGAGCCTCTACGACAAGGGCCTGGTCTACGAGGGCTTCCGCGTCCTGCCCTACTGCTGGAACGACGAGACCCCGCTGTCCAACCACGAGCTGCGGATGGACGAGGACGTCTACCAGATGCGGCAGGACCCGGCGGTCACCGTCGGGCTGCGCGCGACCGACGGCGACCTCGCGGGGGCGCTGCTGCTGATCTGGACCACGACCCCGTGGACCCTGCCGAGCAACCTCGCGATCGTCGTCGGCCCCGACATCGACTACGTCGTCGTGGAGTCGGACCTGCCGACCGGCACCACCGAGCGGTACGTCCTCGCGGAGTCGCGCGTGCCGGCGTACGCCCGCGAGCTGTTCGGCGACCCGAAGGCCGACTGGTCCGGCCGGGTCGTCAAGCGGCTCAAGGGCGCTGAGCTCATGGGCACGCACTACGACCCGCCGTTCTCCTACTACGCCGGGCGCGAGAACGCCTTCCGCGTCGTCGACGGCGACTTCGTCACGACCACCGACGGAACGGGTCTGGTGCACACCGCGGGCGCGTTCGGTGAGGACGACCTCGTCGTGACCAACCGCGAGGGCATCGAGGCCGTGATGCCGGTCGGGCCCGACGGGCGGTTCACCGAGCCGGTCGTGGAGTACGAAGGCATGCAGGTGTTCGACGCCAACCTGCACATCATCGACCACCTCAAGGCCGCCACCAAGGGCGAGCCGGCGGGGTCGGTCACGCCCGGCACGGTGCTGCTCAAGCGGGAGAGCTACGACCACTCCTACCCGCACTGCTGGCGGTGCCGGAACCCGTTGATCTACAAGGGCGTCAGCTCCTGGTTCGTCGCGGTCACCCGGATCAAGGACGCGATGCTGCGCACCAACCAGGAGATCACCTGGGTGCCCGACAACGTCAAGGAAGGGCAGTTCGGACGCTGGCTGGAGAACGCCCGCGACTGGTCGATCACGCGAAACCGCTTCTGGGGCAGCCCTGTTCCCGTGTGGGTGTCCGACGACCCGGCCTTCCCGCGGGTCGACGTCTACGGCTCGTTCGCCGAGCTGGAGCGCGACTTCGGCCGCCTGCCGCGCGGCGAGGACGGCGAGCCGAACCTGCACCGGCCGTACGTCGACGAGCTGACCTGGCCCAACCCCGACGATCCGTCGGGGAAGGCGACCATGCGCCGCGTCGAGGACGTGCTCGACGTGTGGTTCGACTCCGGGTCGATGCCCTACGGCCAGGTGCACTACCCGTTCGAGAACGCCGACTGGTTCGAGCACCACTTCCCGGCCGACTTCATCGTCGAGTACATCGGGCAGACCCGCGGCTGGTTCTACACGCTGCACGTGCTCGCGGCGGCGCTGTTCGACAAGCCGGCGTTCGGCTCGGTGATCTGTCACGGCATCGTGCTGGGCTCGGACGGGCAGAAGATGAGCAAGTCGCTGCGCAACTACCCCGACGTGTCGGAGGTCTTCCAGCGCGACGGCGCCGACGCGATGCGCTGGTTCCTCATGCAGAGCCCGATCCTGCGCGGCGGCAACCTGGCCGTGACCGAGGAGGGCATCCGGCAGGGCGTGCGCCAGGTCGTGATCCCGCTGTGGAGCAGCTGGTACTTCTTCAGCCTGTACGCCAACGCCGAGGGATACGAGGCGAACTGGTCGACCCGTTCGACCGATCCGCTCGACCGGTACGTCCTCGCCAAGCTTCGTGACCTCGTCGTCGACGTCGAGGGCCGGCTCGACCGGTACGACATCGCCGGCGCGTGCGACAGCGTGCAGGGCTTCGTCGAGGTGCTCACGAACTGGTACATCCGTCGCTCCCGCGAGCGGTTCTGGTCGACGGGCGGCGACGGCGCGGCGGAGGGCGCCTTCGACACGCTCTACACCGTGCTGGAGGTGCTGAGCCGGGTCGCGGCGCCGCTGCTGCCGTTCACCACCGAGCAGATCTGGCGCGGGCTGACCGGCGCACGGTCGGTGCACCTGACCGAGTGGCCCGAGGCCACCGACCTGCCGGCCGACGCCGAGCTGGTCGCGGCGATGGACCAGGTTCGCGCGGTCTGCTCGGCCACCCTCGCGCTGCGCAAGGCGGAGCGCCTGCGGGTGCGTCTGCCGCTCGCCGACCTGACGGTGGTGACGACGGATCCCGTTGCGTTGCAGCCGTTCTCGGACCTCATCGCCGACGAGGTGAACGTGCGTCAGGTGCGGTTGCTCGACGTCAACGACCCCGACGCCGACGAGTTCGGGGTGCAGCAGCGGCTGACCGTCAACGCGCGCGCGGCCGGCCCGCGGCTCGGCAAGGACGTGCAGCAGGCCATCAAGGGCTCCAAGTCCGGCGACTGGGCGGTCGACGCCGAGGGCGTGGTGACCTCCGGCGGGCTGACGCTCGAGCCCGGCGAGTTCACCCTCGAGACGGTCGTGGGGGAGCAGGCGAGCGCGGGACGCGCGGTGCAGATGCTGCCCGGCGGCGGGTTCGTCGTGCTCGACACCCGGGTCACCGAGGAGCTGGCCCGCGAGGGTCTGGCGCGAGACATCGTGCGCGCCGTGCAGGATGCGCGCCGCGGCGCCGGGCTCAGCGTGGGCGACCGCATCTCGCTCAGCCTGGTCGGCGACGACGAGGTGTGGCAGGCCGCGGTGACCCACCAGGCGCTGATCATGACCGAGACGCTCGCGGTGCAGTTCGGCGCCGGCGGCGAGGGCCACCAGCTCGAGGGTGTGACCACGGCGCTGGGCGACGGCCGGAAGGTGACGATCGCGATCAGCAAGGTGGGCTCATGAGCGGCGAGGAGCGCGCAGCGCAGGTTGGCGGCGAGGAACGAGCCGGCGGCCGGAGCGGAGTGCGACCGAGCGCGACAGAGAGTGCGAGCGGCGAGGAGCGCGCAGCGCAGGTTGGCGGCGAGGAACGAGCCGGCGGCCGGAGCGGAGTGCGACCGAGCGCGACAGAAGGCATGAGCGGCGAGGAGCGCGCAGAGCCGGACGTTGTCGTACGCCGGGCGGACGGGGACGATCTGGTCGCCGTCGTCGACATCGGGCGGCGCACCTGGCCGGTGACGTTCGGGCCGATCGCGGGGGAGGACTACGTCGCGATGGGCCTGGCGAAGTGGTGGACGCAGGAGGCGACGATCCCGGCGATCCGGCAGGGGCGGGTGAGCGTGGCCGAGCTCCGTGGCGAGGTCGTCGGGATGAGCAGCGTCGGGATGAACGACCACAAGCTGTGGATGTGGAAGCTGTACGTGCTGCCCGAGCACCAGGGGGCCGGTGTCGGCGGCGCGCTGATGCGCGCCGCGGTGCACAAGGCGGCCGCCGACGGCTACGACGAGCTGTGGCTGTCCTACCTCAAGGGCAACGACCAGGCCGCAGCGTTCTATCGTCACCACGGCTTCACCGAGGTCGAGGAAGAGCACGGTGGGTCGGGTCTGCCCGACAGCATCGTGGCCCGCCGCCCCATCACACCGGAGGACGCGACCGCATGACCCCCGCCCCGACGCCGCCCAGCAGGAGGCGGCGCGCCAGCTTGAGCTGCGTCAGCGGATGCGCGAGATCGAGGAGGCCATCCTCGCCCGCACGCCGGAGAGCAACCCCGAGCCGACGCTGCACCGGGTGGCCCGCTGCATGGAGCTGCTCGGCGACCCGCAGCGCAGCTTCCCGCTGGTGCACCTCACCGGCACGAACGGCAAGACCACGACGGCGCGCATCATCGAGCAGGTGCTGCGCGAGACCGGCCTGTCGACCGGCCGGTTCACCAGCCCGCACCTGCACGACATGCGCGAGCGAATCTCGTTGAACGGCAACGCGATCAGCCGCGAACGGTTCATCGACACATGGGATGACGTGCTCCCGTTCATCGAGATGGTCGACGCGGAGTCGGTCGCCGACGGCGGCCCGCGGATGACGTACTTCGAGGTGCTGGTGGTGGTGGCCTACGCCGCGTTCGCCGACGCCCCGATCGACGTCGCGATCGTCGAGGTCGGCCTCGGTGGGGTCTGGGACGCCACCAACGTGGCGGACGCCGCCGTCGCGGTCATCACGCCGGTCGCGATCGACCACGAGCGGCTGCTCGGTGACTCTCTCGAGCTCATCGCGACCGAGAAGCGGGGCATCATCAAGCCCGGCAGCATCGCCGTCGTGGCGCGGCAGGAGCCCGAGGTCGAGGAGCTCGTCCTGGAGCGCGCCGAGGAGGTCGCCGCGGTCGTACGCCGGGAGGACCGGGAGTTCGGCGTCACCGAGCGCGAGCCGGCCGTGGGCGGCCAGCAGATCACGGTGCAGGGGCTCGCGGCGACGTATCCCGACCTGTTCCTGCCGCTGTTCGGCGAGCACCAGGCGCACAACGCGGCCCTGGCCGTCGCGGCGGTCGAGGCCTTCCTCGGCGGGGGAGAGCAGCCGCTCGACGACGAGGTGCTGCGCGCCGGCCTGGAGGCGGTGACCTCGCCCGGGCGTCTGGAGATCGTGCGGCGGTCGCCGACGGTGCTGGTCGACGCCGCGCACAACCCGGCGGGCGCACGAGCCCTGCGCGACGCGATCAACGACTCGTTCACCTTCAACCGGCTGGTCGGTGTGCTCGCGGTGCTGCAGGACAAGGACGCCGGGGCCATGCTCGAGATCCTCGAGCCGGTGCTCGACCACGTGGTGGTCAGCCGCACGACCTCGCCGCGGGCGCTCGACCCGCAGGTGCTCGGCCGCGAGGCCGAGGAGATCTTCGGCGAGGACCGGGTCACGGTCGTGCGCGACCTGCCCGACGCGCTGGACCGGGCCGCCGAGCTCGCCGACGAGGGCGGCGTCGGCGGCGGTGTGCTGGCGACCGGGTCGGTGGTCACCGCGGCCGAGGTGCGGATGCTGCTCGGGGCCGACCCCGAGCGCGGGGCCGACGCGTGATCGGTCGGCTGCGCCTGGTCGGCGTCGGCGAGAAGATGACGCGGCGGCTCGCCGCCGTCGTGCTCGCCGGTCAGGCGTTCGCGCTGTTCTTCGGAGCGCTGTCCGCGTGGGGGATGAGCCGCACCCAGGAGGGGAGCCCGCGACGGCGTACCTGCTCGTGGGGCTGGGCCTCGCGATGCTGTGCGTCGCGGTGGCCGGGATGCAGCGCCGGCCGTACGGCGTGACGCTCGGCTGGCTGCTGCAGGCAGCCACCCTCGCGAGCTCGTTCGTGGTGCCTGCCATGCTGTTCGTCGCTCTGATCTTTCTCGCCCTGTGGGTGACCGCCCTGTTCCAGGGGCACAAGATGGACGAGCTCACCCGACGTCACACCCCTCTGACAGGAGTACTGCATGAGCTGGCTGGAGGCCGTCGTCCTCGGCATCGTCCAAGGACTCACCGAGTTCCTCCCGATCTCCTCGTCGGCGCACCAGCTGCTCGTCGCCCGGTTGTTCTTCGGCAACGACGGCGGTGGCTCGGCGTTCACGGCGATCAACCAGCTCGGCACCGAGGCCGCGGTGCTGGTCTACTTCCGGCACGACATCGTGCGGATCATCAAGCAGTGGTCGCTGTCGCTGGTCGGGCGGACCGACCGCAACGACCCCGAC
The DNA here is from genome assembly GCF_030296655.1 of Barrientosiimonas endolithica. Lineage (NCBI taxonomy): Bacteria > Bacillati > Actinomycetota > Actinomycetes > Micrococcales > Dermacoccaceae > Barrientosiimonas > Barrientosiimonas endolithica. Next base: position 1,025,435 of record NZ_AP027735.1, read on the forward strand.
GCCCGGATGGGCTGGCTGGTCATCATCGGCACCATCCCGATCGGCCTGCTCGGCCTGCTGTTCCAGGACGCCATCGACTCCACGCTGCGCAACATGTGGATCACCGCGTCGATGCTGCTGCTGTTCGCGCTGGTCATCGCCGTCGCCGACTCCACCGCCAAGCAGCGCAAGGAGCTGGACCGCCTCGACGTGAAGACCGGTGTGGCCTTCGGTTTCTGGCAGGCGCTCGCGCTGATCCCCGGCGTCTCCCGCTCCGGCGGCACCATCGCCGGTGGTCTGTTCATGGGCTTCACCCGTGAGGCCGCCGCCCGCTACTCCTTCCTGCTGGCCATCCCGGCCGTGCTGGCGTCCGGGCTGTTCAAGGTCGCGACGATCTCCGAGACCGACCCCAACCCGCCGTGGGGCCAGATCCTGGTGGCGACGGTGCTGGCGTTCGTCATCGGCTACGCCGTGATCGCGTGGCTGATGCGCTACATCTCCACCCACGACTTCAAGCCGTTCGTGATCTATCGCATCGTGCTGGCGCTGGTGATCTTCGCGCTGCTGGCGTTCGGCGTGGTCGACGCGGCAGCCCCGCCGGTCTGATCTGCACCCCTGGATACAGTTGGCGCCGTGACCGAGCAGATCGAGCGTTCCCTCGTCATCGTCAAGCCCGACGGCTACCGCCGTGGACTCACCGGGGAGGTGCTGCGGCGCATCGAGGCCAAGGGCTACACCCTGGTCGCGCTGCAGGTGATGACCCCCGACCGTGAGCGCCTGGCCCAGCACTACGCCGAGCACGAGGGCAAGCCGTTCTACGAGCCGCTGGTGGAGTTCATGTCCTCCGGCCCGGCGACGTTCGCGATCATCGAGGGCCAGGGCTGCATCCCCGGCTTCCGCTCGCTCGCCGGCGCCACCAACCCGACCGAGGCCGCGCCCGGCTCCATCCGCGGCGACCTCGGCCGTGACTGGGGCCTGAAGGTGCAGCAGAACATCGTGCACGGGTCCGACTCGCCCGAGTCGGCCGCGCGCGAGATCGGGATCTGGTTCCCCGAGGCCTGAGCGGCGAGCGGGCTTGCGAGCCCCGCCCCCGACGTACGTCCGCTCGGGCTCAGCCCGCCTGCGCGGGCTCCGCGCGCTCGGCCATCGCGTCGTCGAGCCCGGCGATCGCGAGCTCCAGCAGCGAGGCGAGCTGAGCCTGCTGGTCGCGGCTGAGCCGGTCGAGCACGTTGCTCTCCATGACGTCGCTGCCGCGGATGACCCGGCGGAAGACCTGCCAGCCCTCCTCGGTGAGCGCGACCAGCACGCGGGTGCGGTTCTCCTCGTCGGGGGTGCGCGTCACCAGCTCGCGCTCGGTCATCCGGTCGAGCCGGTGGGTCATTGACGACGGCGCCACGGACAGCGCGTTCGCGAGCTGGCTCGGCGTGACCGACTGACCCGCCGGCGCGATCGCCAGGTGGGCGATGACGCCCCACTCGCCGGCGCTCAGGCCGACGTCGGTGAGCTGGTCGGTGTACCACTGCGACAGCCGCCGGGCGAGCGCGTTGACCGCGGTCACGACGCGCTGCACCGACTCGCTGCCGCCCGCTGAGACGTACGCCGCCACCTCGGCGTCGTAGCGGTCGCGGGAGCTTTCTCGGTCGGCCTTCGGGGCGCGGCTCATCCCCTAGCGTGCCAGTGCGCGCGGTCGAGCTCCCGTGCACCCCCGCCTGCCCGCCGCAGCGCGGCCACGCCGTTACCATCGCCGGGTGGCGGGCACAGCGAGCTTCACCGGGCGGGACCTGGCGATCGATCTCGGCACCGCCAACACCCTCATCTACGAGCGCGGCAAGGGCGTCGTGCTCGACGAGCCGTCGGTCGTGGCGCTCGAGGTCGGCACCGGGCGGTTGCTGGCCGCCGGGAGCCGCGCCAAGGAGATGCTCGGCCGCACGCCCGGGCACGTGCACGTCGTGCGCCCGCTGCGCGACGGCGTGATCGACGACGCCGAGACGGCCGAGCGGATGCTGCGCTACTTCATCGCGCAGGTACGCCCGTCGCGGCTCGTGCGCCCGCGCATGGTCGTGTGCGTGCCGAGCGAGGTGACCGGCGTCGAGCGCCGGGCCCTGGAGGACGCCGCGACGCGGGCGGGTGCCCGCAAGGTCTACGTCGTCGAGGAGGCGATGGCGGCCGCGCTCGGCGCCGAGCTGCCCGTCGAGGCGGCGGCCGGCTGCATGGTGGTCGACGTGGGCGGCGGCACCAGCGACGTCGCGGTGCTCAGCCTCGGCGGCATCGTCAACGCCCGCTCGGTGCGCATCGGCGGCGACGAGATCGACGAGGCGATCGTGTCGCACGTCAAGAGCGAGTACGCCCTGCTGCTCGGCGAGCGCAGCGCCGAGGACATCAAGACCACCGTCGGCTCGGCGTTCCCGATGCGCGAGGAGCTGTCGATGCGGGTGCGCGGCCGCGACCTGATCAGCGGCCTGCCCAAGACGGTCACCATCACCTCCCAGGAGGTGCGGCGGGCCATCGAGGGACCGCTGCTGCAGATCTGCGAGCTGGTGCGCGCCACCCTCGACGTGTGCCCGCCCGAGCTCGCCGGCGACGTGCTCGACAGCGGCATCGTGCTGACCGGTGGCGGCGCCCAGCTGCGCGGCCTGGCCGAGCGGATGGGCCACGAGCTCGGTGTGCCGGTGCGGGTCACCGACGACCCGCAGCGCTCGGTCGCCCTCGGCGCGGGCCGCTGCGTCGAGGACTTCGCCGAGCTGCAGCGGGTGCTCGTCGACTCCAAGCGGTACTGACCCATGGCCCTGACCCCGCGCACCCGGCGGCGCCTGGTCGTCGGCGGAGTGGTGGCCTCGCTCGCCGCCCTCGCGGTCGACACCGCGGCGCCCGCGGTCACCGACCCCGTGCGCTCCGCCGTCGCCCGGGCCGTGACGCCGGTGCAGGAGCGGCTCACCCTGCCCGCCGACAACGAGGCCGACCGGCTGCGCCGGCAGCGCGACGAGGCGCGGCGGGCCCTGGCCCGGCGCGGCGACGACGAGCAGCTGCGCCGCGGGCTCGGCGACCTGCTCGGCTCGTCCGCGGCGGCCGACCGGCGGGTGGTCCCGGCGCGGGTCGTGGGCTTCACCCCGGCGACCGCTGCCGGGGAGCGCCAGCTGGTGACGATCGACGCGGGGTCCCGCGACGGCATACGGGCTCATCAGACGGTGATCGCGACGCAGGGCCTCGTGGGCCGCACCGTCACCGTGCGCCCGACCAGCGCCGACGTGGAGCTGGTGACCTCGCCCGGCGCCGTCGTGGGTGCCCGGGTGACGCGCAGCCGCGCCATCGGGTCGGTCGCGGCGACGCCCGGGCCGGCGGTGCCGGCGCGGCGGCCGGGGAGGTGACGCTCACGCTGGTCGAGCTCGGCGACGTGCGCACGGGCGACCAGGTGCGCACGCTCGGCAGCGTCGACGACCGGCCGTACGTGCGTGACGTCGTGATCGGCCGGGTCGTCGGCGTCGACCCCGACCGCGGGCAGCTGGGGCGCACCGCCCGGGTCGAGCCGGCGGTCGACGTGGGGAGCCTCGACGTGGTGGGCGTCGTGCAGCCCGCGCCCGCCGACGGGCCGCGGCCGGCGGCGACCGGGACGGGGTCGTCGTGACGCTGCGGCTGCCGTCACGGCTGGCCACGGTGCAGGCCGCGCTGCTGGTGCTCGCCGCGCTGCTCGCGGCTGTCGTGCTGCCGCGGCTCGGCCCGGTGCAGCCCGACCTGCTGGTGCCGTTCGTCGTGGCCGGGGGCTGCGCGGCGGTCGCACCACCGGGCTGCTGCTCGGTCTCGCGGCCGGCTGGCTCGTCGACCTCGTCCCGCCCGGCACCGGTGCGCTCGGGCTCAGCCCGCTGACCTACGCCGGTGCCGGCCTGGTCGCCGGCGCCGCCCACCGCTCGTCGCGCCACTCGGCCGCCCTGCCCGCCGCGACGGTGCTCGCGGCCGCCGCGGTGGTGCTCGGGGTGCGGCTGGTGGTCACCCTGCTCGACGGGCGGCCGCTGGACCTGGTGGGGGCCGGCCTCAGCCTGCTCGCGACCACGGTGATCGGCGCGGCCCTCGTGCCGCCGCTCGTGCACCACCAGCGGCGGCTCGTCCACCGGGGGCGGGCATGATCGCCCGCTGGCGGCTGCGGCGGCGCTATCGGCGTCGTGACCGGCCCTCGCGACCGGCCCGGGTGACCCGGCTCGCGGTGCTGCTCGGGCTCAGCGTGGTCATGGTGCTGGCGATGCTCGGCCGCCTCGTCCAGCTGCAGGTCGTGCAGGGCGACGACTTCGCCGACCGGGCGGCGGCGCTCGGCACGCGCACGATCTCCACCCCGGCCATCCGCGGGCGCATCTTGGCCGCTGACGGAAAAGCGTTGGTGGCCAACGGTTCTCGTGCTGTTCTCACGCTGGACCCGACGACGCTCGCCGACCAGGACGACGACGGCGCGGGGCTGCTGCGCCGCGTGGCGCCGCTGGTCGGCCGCACCCCGGAGCAGCTGCTCGAGCGCACCCGGCCGTGCGGCACCGCGGGTGCGCCCCGCCCGCCGGTGTGCTTCAGCGGCGCGCCGTACGAGCCCATCCCCATCGCCGACGACGTGCCCGTCGAGCGCGCGCTCACCCTCCTCGAACGACCCGAGGAGTTCCCGGGGCTGGGGGTGGTGGCCGAGCCGACGCGGACGTACCCCGCGCTGGGGCAGCTCAACGCCGCGCAGGTGCTGGGCTACCTGGGGCGCACCAACGCCGACGACATCCGGCGCGACCCCACGCTGACCGCCCGCGACGGCCTCGGCCGGGCCGGGGTCGAGAAGCAGTACGACGCCGCGCTGCGCGGCACGCCCGGTCGCACGGTGGTGGCGGTGGACGCGCGCGGGCTGCCGCAGCGCACGCTGCAGAACGTCGCGCCGGTCCCCGGTCAGGACGTCGTCACCAACCTCGACCCCACCGTGCAGACGGCGGCCGAGCGCGCACTCGGCTCGGCCATGAGCTCCGCTCAGGCGCAAGGGAATCCGGCCACCGCCGGCGCGATGGTGGTGCTCGACGCGAGCGACGGTGCGGTCGTCGCGATGGCGTCCGCGCCGACGTACGACCCGAACGTGTGGAGCGGTGGGATCAACAGTCTGGAGTACGCCCGGCTCACCGACCCCGCGTCCGGTGCGCCGCTGCTCAACCGGGGGACGACGTTCGCGACGGCGCCGGCGTCGACGTTCAAGGCGGTGTCGGTGCCGGCGGCCATCGCGATGGGCAACGACCCGGACGCGAGCTACGACTGCGGCCCGTCGGTGCGCATCGGCGACCGCACCTTCCGCAACTTCGAGTCGGTCGCCTTCGGGCAGATCGACATGCGCAGGGCGCTGGAGGTCTCGTGCGACACCGTCTTCTACCGCTGGGCCTACAACGCCTGGCAGCAGTCGGGCGGGCTGCGCGCGCCGGTGACCGCCACCGACCCGTTCGTCGACACCGCCCGCTCGTTCGGCCTGGGCCGGCGCACCGGCATCGACCTGCCCGACGAGGCGGCCGGGCGCATCCCCGACCGGCAGTGGAAGCGGCAGCGCTGGCTCGACACCCGCGCCACGAGCTGCCAGCGGGCGCGCACGGGCTATCCGGAGGAGACCGACCAGGCGCGCGCGAGCTATCTGCAGCGCATCGCGCAGGAGAACTGCCGCAGCGGCTACGTCTACCGCGCCGGTGACGCGGTGAACTTCTCGATCGGGCAGGGCGACGTGGCGGTCACGCCGCTGCAGCTGGCCGTGGCCTACTCCGCCGTCGCCAACGGCGGCACCCTGTGGGCCCCGCAGGTGGCGGCGGCCACCCAGCGGCCTGGCGGCGGCGCCCGGCAGGACCTCGCGCCGCGGCGGATGGGGACCGTCGACTTCCCGGGCGACTCGCTGGCCGTCGACCGGGAGGGGATGGCCGCGGTGACCCGCACCGGCACGGCGGCCGCCGCCTTCCGGGGCTTCCCGCTGGACAGCTACGGCGTCTCGGGGAAGACGGGCACCGCCGAGATCTTCGGCAAGGAGGCGACCAGCTGGTTCGCGTCCTACGGCCCACGCACGGCCTCGGGCAAGCAGTACGTCGTCGTCGCCATGATCACCGAGTCCGGTACCGGCGCGACCTACGCTGCTCCCGCCGCCCGCAAGGTGTGGGACGTGCTGCGCACCCGGTGATGCACCGGCCGGCCCGCGATGGCGTACGGGCTCGGCTGGGTCAGCGGCTCCTGGGGCGCTGGGTCTCGGCTCAGCGGCCGCCGAGCAGCAGCACGGCCAGCGGGAGCGCGCCGGTGCGCGCGTGACCGCAGACCGCCCGCAGCCGCGCGTCGAAGGCGCCCCCGGTGGCGTACGCCGGGAGCCGGCGCTCGGCCGCGGCCAGCGACAGGCTCTGCAGCGCCGACCCGGCCTCGAGCAGCAGGAAGCGGCCGCCGCGCTCGCCGTACTTCTCGACCACGGCGGCCGGGTCGCCGAGCAGCACCACGGCCGCGGCGGGCGGGGTGGTCGTGTCCAGGCCGCCGAGCGCCTGCTGCTCCGCCTGCCAGTCGGGGGCGGGCCCGACGTCGGTCAGCGTGTGCCGCTCGGGGTCGTGCTGGGCGACGCGGCCCGCGAGCGGGTGGTCGGTGCGCCACAGGATCACGCTGGCGCGCACCGCTCGCAGGTCTCCGGCCGACGGGTGACCCCAGCCGGAGTCGGTGCGGGCGAGGGTGCCGAGGAGGGCGGACAGGTCGCCGCCGCAGCAGCGACGTGAGCCGGCCGCGCGGGTGGCCGAGCGGGTGAGCGGGGCCGGTGCGCTGCCAGGGGTGGACGGCGGGCGGGGCGGGGTCGAACCGGCCCAGCCGCTCGGCGAACCGGCCGACGGTGAGCGGGCCGAGCTCGGAGGCCCGCCAGAAGTCGTCGAAGTGCTCGGCGGGGTCGCTCATCGCGGCATCATCCCAGCGGGTGCGGGAACGGGCTGGGGAACGCCGTCGACGGCTCCGCCCCCGGGTATCGCTCGGCGACGGGCACGCGGGCGGCGGCCAGGTGCGGCCACCGGTGGTGCCCGTGGATCGGGACCAGGTCGGGGAGAGCACGCGCACGACCCGCACGCCGCGACGTCGAGCGTCGTCAGGTCGCGGTAGAACAGACGAATCCCGTTGCGGTGCAACGACATCACCAGCTCGTGCAGCTGCTCGGCCGCGTCGGTGGCGGTGCTGCTCGCGGGTGGTTCGGCGGGGGTGCCGCGGTGGATCGGGAGGGTGGCCCACAGGTCCGGCCGCAGCGAGTAGAACCGGGCGTGCTCGTCGAAGGAGACCACGTCGTGCGGCTCGGGGCGAGGGCGTCCGCCCGCGGTGACCCCGACGTACGTCATCGCCTGGGCCCACTCGAGCGTCGCCTTCTCGACGGCCTCGGCCCAGGTGGCCCGGCAGGCGATGCCGGCGCCGTGCCGCGGCCGGTCGGGCAGGGGTGCCGACCCGACGACCATCGCCACGGGGTGCGGGCTGTGCCGCGGGGTGAGGTCGAGCACCGTTGCCCCGCCGTCGACCTTGTCGACCAGCTCGGAGACGCGCACCGGGGCCGGGGTGGTGCGTGGCCGCAGCCCGTGCAGCCAGGTGACCATCAGCGCGTCCCGCTCGACCAGCTCCTGCGTGGCGCGCAGCAGCGCCGTGGTGACCGAGGCGCCGGCCGCGAGCCCGCTGGAGGTGGCGATGGCCCCGAAGCCCGGGTCGTTGCTGACGAGCGCCGCCGGCACCCACGCCGGCCGCTGGTCGAGCAGCGAGAACGTGCGGGTGAACCGGTCCTGGGCGTAGGTCGCCGCGGCGGGGAAGCCGGGGTCGGCGCGTTGCTCGGGGAGTGCAGCAGGAAGTCGTCGAACCCCAGCACCGTTGCGGTGGAAGGGATCCCCGCAGTGGACGGGATCTCGGCGCGCCGGAGGGTCGGCAGCGGGCAGTGGACGGCGGCGTAGCGCTCCAGCAGCTCCCCGACGGCGGCGCCTCGCGCAGCGTCCCGTTCCCAGCCGGCACCGCCGGCCACCGCGCTCTCACCGACCGGGCGGTCCGACGCCGCGGCCTGGTGCACCGGCGGGTCGGCGGTGGTGAGGGAGGCTCGGACAGGGTCACGCCGACCCCGGTGCGCCAGCCGATCGCCTTGTCCAGCAACGCTTCTCGTGACGGGATCCGCGCCTGCCCGGCTGTCACCACGGGAGCTCGACCCGGCCGTCGGTGACCAGCTCGCTGCACGGGCACCGAGGCGTGCGCAGGCACGGGCTCGTCGTCGAGCTCGCCGTGCGCAGGTCGACGGCGGCCGTGCGGTCGACCAGAGGAAGTCGCCCCGGGTTGCCTGCTCGAGCTGGCTCGCGACGAGCCCGGCCGCGACGCTCAGCCCGGCGGGCCGGGTCGCGCCCGGGCGGGCAGGAGGCTCGGGATCGCCCCAGCGGGCCATCACCCGGGCGGCGAGGCAGCCGGCGCAGGCGGTGTGGCCGGGCACGCAGAACGGGCCGACCGCGACCGTGTGCGCCGCGGCGAGGTCGACGACCAGGTGCAGCCGCCCGGTGCGCACCCAGGCGGCGGCAGCCTCGGCCACCTGCGCCCAGCGGGCGGTGGTGCGCACGGCCACGAGCACGTCGGCTGCGTCGGCCCCGCCGGCGGCGCCGGGTTCGTCTGTGGGGCCGGGTTCGTCTGTGGTGCCGGGTCCGCCGACGGCGCCGGGCTCGCCCGAACCTGCGCCGCCCGCTCCGGGTTCCGTTGTGCGCCAACCGGTCTCGCGCAACGCCGCCTCCAGGGCGGCGTCCCAACCAGGTTCCGGTGCGCCGAGCGCGACGGTCGCGACCTGGGCCTCGGCCGGCAGCTCGACACGCGGTCCGAGCGCACCCACGGAGCGCAGCTGCTCGACCGCGAGGCGCGCCTGCGGCGACAGCTGATCGGGCAGCGGCGGGGTCGGACCCCAGCAGGCCGCGAGCTCGGTGAGCACGGTGCCCGGGGCGTCGTCGACGACCCACACCTCGTCGCTCCCGGCGGTCGCGACGAGCCGTCCGTCCTGCTCCAGCAACCGCCAGGCCGGGTCGCCCACGACCGGACGGGACAGGCCGCTCACGGGGCCCCCGCCGGCCCGCCCGGACCGGCAGCCCTGTTCGTGCCCGCAGGCCCGCCCGGACCGGATGATCCACCCGGAGCAGCTGGCCCGCTCGTGCCCGGAGCCCCGCCCGGACCCCCGGCCCCATCCGGCGGCACCCGGGGCGAACGGTCCCAGGACAGCAACCAGCCCAGCGTGACCATGGTGACGAAGCAGGCCGCGGCGGCGAGGACGTACCTGCCCGTGCCGGTCGCCTCGTCGGAGTCGAACAGCGGCCCGCTCAGGTTCAGCTCGACGACGGCGACCAGCGCGGCCAGCACGAGCAGCAGGATCGCCACGCCCACCGCGCGCGGCCGGGCGCGGCACAGGCGCAGTCCCGCGGCGAGGCAGCCCACCCAGACCGCACCGCCGAGGAGTAGGGCGATCCGTCCCGCGACGGTCAGGAGGTCGGAGAGCAGCTCGTGCGCGGTGATCGCGACGAGCGCGCCGAGCAGCGGCGCCAGCGCGACCAGCCCGAGGCCCCACGGGCGCCCAGCCCGCGTCGGTGCGGGCCTGGCCGGGTCGGGGCTCAGCCGGGCGACCGCGAGCGGCGCCGCCACCGTGAAGCCGACCGCGGTGCCGACGCAGCAGCAGCAACAGCTGCAGCAGGTCGGGGTGGCGACGCCGTGGGTGACGCCAGGTCGGAACTGGTCGGGTGCCCGGGTGATCGCCACCTGCGTCATCGTAGGGAGGCGCGGGCCAGGCCCAGGGCGACTTGCGCCAACCTGGCGATTAGGCCCGGACTGACGGGCGCTGCTAGCCTGTGGGGTGCCGTGAACCGGCCGCGGATCCAGAGCGCCCTGGTGAACATGCCCAGGAGCACCGCGCAACGACCATCAGGATGGAGTCGCCCCCGTATGCCTCTCGACACTGCCACCAAGCAGAAGATCATGACCGAGTACGCCACCCACGAGGGCGACACCGGCTCGCCCGAGGTGCAGATCGCGATGCTGACGCAGCGCATCAAGGACCTCACCGAGCACTCGCGGCAGCACCCGCACGACCACCACAGCCGTCGCGGCCTGCTGCTCCTGGTCGGCCAGCGCAAGCGGATGCTGCGCTACCTGGAGTCCGTGGACATCGAGCGCTACCGCGCGCTGATCAAGCGGCTCGGTCTGCGGCGATAAGACTTGCGACCATCGAGGCGGTCACCTCATCGGAGGTGACCGCCTCGTGGCGTAGGAGGGTGCGCCAGGCGTACCCCGCCAGAAGAAACCGCGCACGGGCAACGACGATCCGGGCGCGACAGATGAGACAGAACAGGAGGGCCCGATGGAGGGTCCAGAGATCACTTTCGCCGAAGCCGTCATCGACAACGGCAGCTTCGGCAAGCGCACCGTCCGCTTCGAGACGGGTCGGCTGGCCAAGCAGGCCGCCGGCGCTGTCGTCTGCTACCTCGACGACGACACGACGCTGCTGTCCACCACGGCCGCGGGCAAGTCGCCCAAGGACCACTTCGACTTCTTCCCGCTGACGGTCGACGTCGAGGAGCGGATGTACGCCGCGGGCAAGATCCCCGGCAGCTTCTTCCGTCGCGAGGGTCGCCCCTCGACCGACGCGATCCTCACCTGCCGGCTGATCGACCGGCCGCTGCGCCCGGCCTTCGTCAAGGGGCTGCGCAACGAGGTCCAGGTCGTCATCACCGTGCTGTCGCTCAACCCCGACCACCAGTACGACGTGCTCGCCATCAACGGCGCGTCGGCCTCGACCCAGATCTCGGGCCTGCCGTTCAGCGGCCCGATCGGCGCCACCCGCGTGTCGCTGATCGACGGTCAGTGGGTCGCGTTCCCCAACTTCTCCGACATCGAGCGCTCGACGTTCGACATGGTCGTCGCCGGCCGCATCGTGGGTGACGACGTCGCCATCATGATGGTCGAGGCGGAGTCGACCGAGTCCACCTGGGACCTGGTGACCAACCAGGGCAAGCAGGCGCCGACCGAGGAGGTCGTCGCCCAGGGGCTCGAGGAGTCCAAGAAGTTCATCCGGGTGCTCTGCGAGGCGCAGCAGGAGCTGGCCGGGCAGGCCGCCAAGGAGGTCCAGGAGTTCCCGCTGTTCCTCGACTACGAGGACGACGCCTACCAGGCGGTCGAGCAGGCCTCCGAGGGCAAGCTGCGCGAGCTGCTGTCGATCGCCGACAAGCAGGACCGCGAGAGCCAGCTCGACGCGTACAAGGACGAGCTCAAGGCCGACCTGGCCGGCGAGGGCACCTCGTTCGAGGGTCGCGAGAAGGAGATCTCGGCGGCCTACCGCGCGGTGCAGAAGAAGCTCGTGCGCGAGCGGATCCTGCGCGAGCAGGTGCGCATCGACGGCCGCGGCCCCAAGGACATCCGGGCGCTGTCGGCCGAGGTCGAGGTGCTCCCGCGGGTGCACGGCTCGGCGATCTTCGAGCGCGGCGAGACCCAGATCCTCGGCGTGACCACGCTGAACATGCTCCGCATGGAGCAGCAGCTCGACACGCTGTCGCCGGTCACCCGCAAGCGCTACATGCACAACTACAACTTCCCGCCCTACTCCACCGGTGAGACCGGTCGGGTCGGGTCGCCGAAGCGGCGCGAGGTCGGTCACGGGGCGCTCGCCGAGCGCGCGCTCGTGCCGGTGCTGCCGACGCGCGAGGAGTTCCCGTACGCCATCCGTCAGGTGTCCGAGGCGCTCAGCTCCAACGGGTCGACCTCGATGGGTTCGGTCTGCGCCTCGACCCTGTCGCTGCTCAACGCCGGTGTGCCGCTGCGCGCGCCGGTCGCCGGCATCGCGATGGGTCTGGTGTCCGCCGAGATCGACGGTGCGACGCAGTACCTCGCGCTCACCGACATCCTCGGTGCCGAGGACGCGTTCGGCGACATGGACTTCAAGGTCGCCGGCACCCGCGAGTTCGTCACGGCCATCCAGCTCGACACCAAGCTCGACGGCATCCCCGCCACCGAGCTGGCCACGGCGCTGACCCAGGCCCACGACGCGCGGATGCACATCCTCGACGTCATGAACGAGGCCATCGACGCACCCGACGAGATGAGCCCGTACGCCCCGCGCGTCATCGCGGTGAAGGTGCCGGTCGACAAGATCGGCGAGGTCATCGGCCCCAAGGGCAAGATGATCAACCAGATCCAGGAGGACACCGGCGCCGACATCTCGATCGAGGACGACGGCACCGTCTACATCGGCGCCACCGACGGCCCGTCGGCCGAGGCCGCGCGTGCGGCGATCAACGCGATCGCCAACCCGCAGATGCCCGAGGTCGGCGAGCGCTTCCTCGGCACCGTGGTGAAGACGACGACCTTCGGGGCGTTCGTCTCGCTGCTGCCGGGCAAGGACGGCCTGCTGCACATCTCCGAGGTGCGCAAGCTGGTCGGTGGCAAGCGGATCGACGCGGTCGAGGACGTCCTCGGCGTCGGCCAGAAGGTCCAGGTCGAGCTCAAGGAGATCGACCCCCGCGGCAAGCTCTCGCTCGCCGTGGTGCAGGACGAGTCGGCCGCGCAGGGTGAGGGCGATGCCGCCGCCCCCGCGCAGGACCAGGCCCCGGCCGGGGACGCGCAGGAGTCCGGCGAGTCCGACGACTCCGACGGCTCCGGGGCGTCGGCTGACTCCGGCGAGTCCGGCGAGTCCGGCGACAAGCCGCGCCGCGAGCGCTCGCGCGACGACGAGGGCGGCGAGCGTCCGCGCCGTCGTCGCCGCGGTGGCCGTGGCCGTGGCCGCGGTGAGGGCAACGGTGACGGCAACGGCGAGGGCAACGTCTCCGCCGACGACTCCGCGGACGACAGCGACCGCCCGGCGGTCAGCTCCGACGACGTCGAGCCCGGCTCCGAGCCGGCCAACGTCGGCGGCGCCTCGTCCGAGGACGCCTGAGCCACCGGCACAGCGCACACCGGCGACCCGGTCCTTCCTTCGGGAGGGGCCGGGTCGCCGGCGTTTCGGGGCGGGCGCGGTCGGTCACGGTGCGGCGGTGGTCAGGCGGAGGGTGCGCTGGGGCGCACGGTTCGGCGGTGGTCCGCGAGGGCGTACGGCGTCGGGGGGCTTGTTCACGGTGCGGCGGTGGTCCGGCGGAGGGTGCGCTGGGGCGCACGGTTCGGCGGTGGTCCGCGAGGGCGTACGGCGTCGGGGGGCTTGGTCACGGCTCGGCGGTGGTCCGGTGGAGGGTGCGCTGGGGCGCACGGTTCGGCGGTGGTCCGCGAGGGCGTACGGCGTCGGGGGCTTGTTCACGGTGCGGCGGTGGTCCGGCGGAGGGTGCGCTGGGGCGCACGGTTCGGCGGTGGTCCGCGAGGGCGTACGGCGCGACATTCGGCGAATTCGTGCCTGTGGACAACGTTTTCGACCCCTTCGGGCGTGCCACGGTGAAGCTGCGTCACCCCGTCACCGACCCGAGGAGTCACCGTGCCCCGCGCCGTCCGCCTGCTGTCCGTCCCCCTGGTCCTTACCCTGGCCGCGTGCTCGGCCGGCGGGGAGACCCGACCGCGCCCGCCGAGAGCTCGACCACCGTCGCGACGACGACGACGACGACGACGGCCGGGCCGGGGCTGACCGTTCCGCAGGCGGCGGCGATGATGCGCGACTACGACGCGCGCAACAACCCCGCGATCGCGGCTGCGGGCGCGCCGAGGTTCGACGAGCGGCCGTGGGCGCGGGCCGACGTGGGTCCGGTGCTGGAGCAGGATGTGTTCCTCACCCGGGTGAGCCGGGCCGACCCGCCGAAGTCGGCCGAGGACGACCGCGCCCTCACCAGCCGCGCCACGGCCGTGGTCGGCGCAGCCCGGCACCGGTCGGGCACGGTCGCGGTGGTCGACTCGCCGGTGCAGGAGCAGGCCGGCACCTCGTCCGCGTCCGGCTCGTCGACCACCTCCCCGTCCACCACCTCCCCGTCCGGTGACCAGGCGCCGCGCACCGTGCTGCGGGTGATGCGCCGCGAGGGCACCGGCCCGTGGAAGCAGTGGGGCGCCGTCGACGCCCCGCGCGGCGCGCTCCCCGCACCGCTGCCGGCGTCGACCGACCCCACGCCGACGCCGGCCCAGGTGCGGGCGAGCCAGACGCTGGTGCCGCAGGTCGTCGGCAGCCTCCGCGAGGAGAAGGGCGCACCGTTCGCCCAGGCGAGCCCGACCCGCGACTTCCTCGAGGGGCTCTGGCCCGGGAAGCCGAACCCGTCGATCAAGCGCACGCTGCAGTGCGAGCCGTACGCCACCCGCGGCTCCTCGGACGTCGCCGACGCCCTGCTGGTGCTGCGGGCCCAGCGCACGACGCTGAACGTGGTGAGCCTGCGCTGCCGGGTCGACTGGCTCGCCGGCGAGGGCCGGGCGATCTTCTTCTCCAAGGGCTTCGCGCAGGTCAACCGGGTGTCGACCGAGGGCAGCCAGCAGGCGACCCTGTCGCTGGTGGTGACCGCGGTGGTGCAGCAGCCCGACGGCGGACGCCCGCAGCTGCTGGGCCTCGGCGGGGGATACGTCGTGCCCGACTGAGCCGCGAGCCGCCCGCGCGAGGCGTGACCTCGGTCGCAGCGCAGCGCGTCGCCGGAGTGCCTTCAGCCGGTTCGGAGGCGCGGGCGGCAAACTGTTGCGGTGACTCTCGTCGACCGCGTGGACGGCTTCCAGCGCAGGCATCCCGTCGTGGGGTTCCCGCTCGGTGTGGTCTACAAGTTCCTCGACGACCAGGGTGCCTACCTCGCCGCGCTCATCACCTACTACGGCCTGCTGTCGATCTTCCCGCTGCTGCTGCTCATGACCTCGATCCTGGGCTTCCTGGTGCAGGACAACGCGGTGCTGCGCGAGTCGCTCATCAACGGGGTGCTGGCCCAGGTGCCGGTCATCGGTGATGAGCTGCAGAGCCCGAGCGGTCTGCAGGGCAACCTCGTCGCGGTCATCGTCGGTTCGCTGACCGCGGCCTACGGTGGTCTCGGGGTGGCGCAGGCGCTGCAGCACGCGATGAACACCGTGTGGGCCGTGCCGCGCCACCGCCGCCCCAACCCGATCCTGGCCCGCGCCAAGAGCGCCGGCATCCTGGCCTTCCTCGGCATCTCGCTGATCGCCGCCGGCGTGATCCCGCGCGTGTTCGACTGGCTGGCCGGTCCGCCGTGGACGATCCTCAACACCGTGCTCGCCGTGCTCATCTTCTGGGTCGTGCTGCACGTGTCGACCCACCGCAGCCACGGCTGGTTGTCCCTGCTGCCGGGGGCGATCATCGTCGGCATCGTGTGGCAGCTGCTCGAGACTCTCGGTGCTGCCGTGGTCACCAGCATCATCGCCCGCAGCAGCGGGTCCTACGGCGTGTTCGCGGTGGTCATCGGTCTGATCGCCTGGATCTACCTGCTGGCCGTCACCGTGGTGATGGCGGCCGAGCTCAACGTCGTACGCGCTCGCCACCTCTACCCGCGGGCGCTGCTCACCCCGTTCACCGACGACGTCGACCTGACCCGCGCCGACCACGAGGCGTACAGCCACCTGGTCGAGATGAACCGGCTCAAGGGATATCAGCACGTGAGCGTGACGTTCGACAAGAACGAGGACGGCGTGCCCGACGAGCCGTGGGAGGACCGGCAGCCACCGGCCTGACGCCGGGCTGATCCGGGCGCGGCCGGAGCGGCCCGCACAGCGTGCGCTCGGGGAACCCCCAGGAAGCGGTCCGCGGGAGGTCATAGGCTGTCTCGTCGGGCACTCCCCGGTGCCCGCCGTCGTACGAAGGAGACCGTGCCGTGCCTGATCTGGTGCTGGGACCGCTGCTGCGCCACGTGGGGGAGCGCACCGCCAGCGTGTGGGTGGAGACCGCCGACTTCTGCACGGTGACGGTGCGCGCGGGGGAGCAGTCGTGGAGCATGCGCACGTTCCGCGTGCAGGACCACCACTACGCGCTCGTCCAGGTCGACGGGCTCGAGCCGGGCAGCGTGCAGGACTACACCGTGGAGATCGACGGGGAGCAGGTGTGGCCGCTCGCCGACTCGCCCTACCCGCCGTCGCGGATCGCGACGATCGAGCGCGACAAGCCCACCCGGCTCGCGTTCGGCTCGTGCCGCACGAGCGTGCCGCACGACGCCGAGCACACCCGCACGCACGGGGTCGACGCGCTGCGCGCGACCGCCGTTCACCTGGCGAACCACCCGGACAGCTCGCACTGGCCCGACATGGTCGCCTTCCTCGGCGACCAGGTCTATGCCGACGAGACCTCCGAGGAGATGCGCGCCTACATCGAGCAGCGCCGCGGCCTCGAGGAGCCGCCGGGGGAGGAGCTGAAGGACTTCGAGGAGTACGCCCACCTGTACTGGCTGGCGTGGACCGACCCGGCCAACCGGTGGCTGCTGTCGACGCTGCCGAGCGTGATGATCTTCGACGATCACGACGTGCGTGACGACTGGAACACCAGCGACGCGTGGCACGAGGAGATGAACGCCACCGACTGGTGGCACGAGCGTCTGATGGGGCGCTCATGTCGTACTGGGTCTTCCAGCACGCCGGCAACCTGTCGCCGGAGGCGCTGGCCGAGGACGAGGTGTGGCAGCGCGTGCTGGCGCACCAGGACTCCGAGGTCACCCACGAGCTCGACCTCACCGAGGTGCTGCACGACCTGTCGTACGAGGTCGACCGGCACCCGGAGCGGTACCGGTTCTCCTTCGCCATCGACCTCGGTGACGCGCGGCTGCTGATGATCGACTCGCGCGCCGCGCGCGAGCTGGAGCCCGGCAAGCGCAACATGCTCGACCCCTCCGAGCTGGAGTGGCTCGACGAGAACATGCGCGGCGACGTGGAGCATCTGCTGATCGGCACGTCGCTGCCGTTCCTGCTGCCGCCGGGCATCCACGACCTCGAGGCGTGGAACGAGGCGATGGCCGAGGGGGCGTGGGGCGAGCGCTTCGGACGCCTCGGCGAGAAGCTGCGCCAGGCGGTCGACCTCGAGCACTGGGCGGCGTTCGAGCACGGCTTCGACCAGATGACCGACTTCACGATGTCGGTCGCGCGGGGCGAGCGCGGCCGCCCGCCGGCCACCATCACGTTCCTGTCCGGCGACGTGCACAACTCCTACGTCACGCGCATCGACGACCCGGAGCAGTACGGCGCGCGCTCGCTGATCGTGCAGGCGGTGTGCTCGCCGATCCGCAACCCGCTGCCGCGGCACGTGCGCGTGCTGCAGGCCTCGCTGGCCCGGCAGCTGGCGCGGCCCATGCGGGCGCTCGCGGCCAGCTCGGAGAAGGTGCCCGACCCGCCCTACCCCTGGTCGATCACCGACGGTCCGTGGTTCGACAACAACCTCGCGGTGCTGCAGGTCGACGGCCCGCAGCTGGAGCTGACCTGGCACACCGGTGACATCTCGGCCGGCGACCCGCAGGAGCCCGAGCTGCGCACCGTGGCCACGGTGATCATCGACCGGCCGGGTGCCTCACCCGGCCCGGACCCGACGGGGCTCGTCGGCGCCGCGGACGCTCGCGCGGGCGACGGCCACGATCAGGGCTGAGACCACGAGCACGGTGGCGGTCGCCGCGGCGAAGCCTGCGGGGTTGGTGACGGCGAAGGTCGGCAGCAGCCGGTCGGGCACGGCGACCGCGCCGACGAACGCCCCGATCGAGCCGAGCCACGACCCGCGCATGGCGCCGAGGTGGGTGCGCACGTCGCCGCGTCTGACCGCCCAGATGCCGATCACCAGGCTGACGACGGTGACGGTCGACAGGATGTGCAGCAGGCTGAGCTGGCCGGGGCGGATGTCGCGAATCGCGTACGAGCTCAACGCCGTCCACATCATCAGCCCCGCCCAGACGCGGCCGACGATGCGGTGTTGCAGGTCGCCGCGGGGGCGCCGCCACAGCTGATAGGCGCCGAGCGGCATCGACACCGAGGCGGCGAGCACGTGGCTGACCAGCAGCGGGGTCCAGCCCGACATGTCAGGCCCCCAGACCTTCGCGCACGGTGCGCACGTCGGCGGCGAGCCGGTCGGGATCGAGCCCGAGCGAGCGTACGAGATCGTCGAGCTGGTCGCCGAGCGTGGCACTGGCGCGGTCGACCAGGTCGCGGCCGTCGGCGGTGAGCCGGACGAGCTTGCGGTGGCCGTTGCCGGCGTCGGGGGCGATCGTCACCAGCCCCTCGCCGGCGAGGGCGCCGAGCATGCGGCTCATCGCGGCCTCGCTGGTGTCGACCGTCTCGGCCACCTGGCGCTGGGTGCCGCCGTCGAGCTCTCCGACGAGCAGCAGGGTGAGGTAGCGCCGGTAGCTCAGGCCGAGCGGGACCAGCAGCCGGTCGGCCTCGCGGTCGAGCCGGCGGACCAAGGTGTGCAGGTCGTAGGCGAGCGTGCTTCCCATGAGGAGAACATTAACACTGCAACTTAATAATGCAAGTAGGGGGCAGTTGCGGGCGGCCGGGCTGGAGGCCCGGCCGCCCGCCGTCGGTGGGGAGCGCCTGGCGCCGTCACGCCGGCGCGGTGCCTGCCGGCCAGCTCACTCCCGGTTCCTCGCTCCCGGTCCGCTCACTCCTGGCGGGTCTGCTGCTCGGGGAGGGTGTTCCAGAAGTCGGTGGAGGTCGTGTCGATCGAGCCGTCGCCGATCGCGGTGCTGACGGCGGTGAGAGTCAGGAACGTCTGCTTGATCAGGTAGCCGTTGCTGCGCTGCCCGAGCACGTAGGAGGCGTACTCGTGGTCGCTCATGCCGCGCATCTCGAACAGCAGCGTGGCGATGCCGTACTGCGCCGCGATGCCGTTGCGCGCGATGGTGTCGGCGCTGCCGCCGACGTACTTGCCCAGGTGGCCCCAGCCGGTCGGCTCGATCGCGTTGTAGACCACGCCGCCGAGCCGCTGCGAGCGCTGCACCAGGTCGGGGCTGACCGAGCCGGTCGTCGGGTACAGGATCGAGCCCGACACCAGCTCGCCGCCCGCCTCGCTGCGGGTGCCCTGGTGGTGCAGGTCGACGGCATAGTCGATGGGGTACGCCTGCAGCACGTTCTCGTGCACCGCGCGCGTCTCGGGCTGGCTCTTGGCGACGTGGTCGCGGTTGAGGTCGACACCGCGGGCGTTGTAGCGGGTGAGGTTGCGGCCGCCGGAGGCGATGTAGTCGTCGAGCGGGAAGTCGACGTCGCCCATCGCGCCGTCGGGGTTGACCATCGGCACGATGAGGATGTTCACCTTGTCGAGGATGCGCTGGTTCTTGCCCTGCCCGAGGGACTTGATGAAGTCGAGGGCGCCCTCGGTGGTGAGCGCCTCGTTGCCGTGCTGCTGGGTCATGAACAGCACAGTCGGGTTGGCGGGGTTGCCGACGTACTTCACCAGCTTCAGGTCGCGGCCCTTGACGCTCTGGCCGATGGTCTCCAGCTGCATGCGCGGCTGGCGGGCGTCCTGCTTCTCCAGCTCCTTCACCATCGAGTCGTAGGTGTGCAGGATCGAGGTGTTGACGGTCCCGTTCGTGCAGCACTTTGGCCCCTCGCCGACGGCGGTCGCGGTCGGGGCGCTGGTGAGCGCGAGGCCGGTGGTGCAGGCGGCGGC
The DNA here is from genome assembly GCF_030296655.1 of Barrientosiimonas endolithica. NCBI lineage: Bacteria > Bacillati > Actinomycetota > Actinomycetes > Micrococcales > Dermacoccaceae > Barrientosiimonas > Barrientosiimonas endolithica. Next base: position 1,044,909 of record NZ_AP027735.1, read on the forward strand.
GAGCACGGTGACGGCGGCTCGGGTGCGCAGGGAGGGCATCGGGGCTCCTTCGGGTCGGGGGATGCCACAGCCTGGCAAGCGCAGGGGGTGCTACGGCGCAGTAGCGCGCAGGGTTCGTAACCTGGCGCGGTGAGCAATCGGATCAAGGTGGCAGTGGTCGGCGCGTCGGGGCGGATGGGCAGTGCGGCGTGCGACGCCGTCGAGGGTGCCGACGACCTCGAGCTCGTCGCGCGGATCGACTCCGGGGACGACCTCGGCGACCTCGGTGGTGCACAGGTCGCGGTCGACCTGACCGTGCCCGACGCGTCGCCCGGCGTCGTGGCGCACTGCGTCGACCGCGGCGTGCACGCGGTGGTCGGCACGACCGGCTGGGACGACGCGCGGCTCGCGACCCTGCGCGAGCAGCTGGCCGAGCACCCCGACGTGGGGGTGCTCATCGCCCCCAACTTCGCCATCGGCGCGCTGCTGATGATGTCGTTCGCGCGGCAGGCGGCGCCGTTCTACGAGTCGGTCGAGATCGTCGAGACCCACCACCCCGACAAGGTCGACGCGCCCTCGGGCACCGCCGCCCGCACCGCGCGCATCGTCGCGGCCGCGCGCGAGGAGGCCGGGCTCGGCGAGCTGCCGGACGCGACCACGAGCGACCCGGACGGTGCCCGCGGTGCGTCGGTCGAGGGAATCCCGGTGCACGCGTTGCGGATTCGCGGTCACGTGGCGCACCAGGAGGTCACCTTCGGCGCGGTCGGGGAGGCGCTCACGATCCGGCACGACAGCTTCGACCGGGTGAGCTTCATGCCGGGAGTCTTGGAAGGCGTACGGCGGGTCGGGGGCACCCGGGACTCACCGTGGGGCTGGAGCAGTACCTCGGGCTGTAGTCGATGGGGTGCCGAGGCGGGGCGCGTCCTGTGGTCCTTCCTGCTCGGGCGGTCAGTGCTCGGGGCGGCCGGGCGTACGTGCTCGTGACGCCGTGCTCCCAGGCTCGGCACGGCCTCGCGACACCGGCTGTTCAACTCGGCGTCGCCGACCGCGCCTAGCGTGTCGCTGATGGAAGAGGCGATGTGATCGATCAGGTGCTGCTCTGGCTGGAGCACCTCATGGGCTCGCCGTGGGTCTATGCGGCGCTGTTCTCGATGTCGCTCGTCGACGCGGTGATCCCGGTGTTCCCGAGCGAGGCGCCGATCATCATGGCGGGGGTCTACGCCGCCTCGACCGGCACCCCGAACCTCGTCGGCGTCTTCGTCGCCGCCGCGCTGGGCGCGTGGATCGGTGACCACGTGACCTACTTCATCGGTCGCCGGCTCTCCGGCCGGGTGGACCGGTGGCCGCTCGAGACGCGACGGGGGAGGGCAGTCGAGGCCTCGCGGAGGCTTCTCGCGAAGCGCGGCGGGATGGCGCTGGTCGTCGCGCGGTTCATCCCGTGGGGCCGGATCGCGACGGCCATGGTGATGGGCGCGACGCGCTATCCGCTTCGCTCGTTCTCGGCGTACGACGCCCTCGGCACGACCGTGTGGGCGCTGCACGGCACGCTGCTGGGCTACATCGGGGGAGCGGCGTTCCAGGACCAACCGCTGAAGGGCATGCTGCTCGGGCTGGGGCTCGCCTTCCTGGTGTCGGTGCTGATCGAGGCGGGCCGGTGGTGGTGGGAGCGGCGCCGCACGCGGCGCGCAGCTGTGGGGCGGTCGACGTCCGCCGGGCCCGACGGGGTCGATGCCCCTGACGGGGCTGGCGGGGCCGACCGGGCTGACGGGGCGGGTGGTGCGGGCGGCGGTGCAACCGGCCCGGTGTCCGCCCGGGGCGGGGTCGCGCGGTAGTCGCCGCAGCACGGTGGCGCCTGGGCGCGGAACGGCGGGGTCGCGCGGTAGCCGTCGCAGCACGGTGGCGCCTGGGCGTCGAACGGCGGGGTCATGCGGTGTCGCTCAGGCGGGGTTGTTGGGGCATGCGGCCGGGGGTGAGGTCCCAGTGGATGCGGCCGTTGGTCAGGGTGCCGTGCAGGAGCTGGGTGTGGACGATGGTGTGGTGGCGGGCGCACAGCAGTGCGCCGTTGTCGAGGGTGGTGGGGCCGCCGGCCCACCAGGGCGTCAGGTGGTGCACGTCGCACCAGTCGGGGGTCGGTCGCAGCCGGGGAAGGTGCAGTGCTGGTCGCGCAGTACGACGGCGGTGCGCAGGTGGCCGGTGTAGAGGCGTTCTTCGCGGCCGAGGTCGATCAGCTGGCTGTTGCTGTCCAGGACGGCGGGGATGATCCCGGCGTTGCAGGCGATGGTGCGCAGGGTGGCGGGGGCGAGGAGCTCGCCGGTGAGGGTGCGTCCGGTGCCGGGCAGGGTCCCGGGCGGGCGAGGCAGGGCGCCGCTGCCGGGCGGTCGCAGCTTGTCCGGGACGAGGATGTCGGGTGGGTCGGCGTGGGCTTGCAGGGTTGCCAGGTCGAGGATGACGACGGCTTTGCTGCTGCCGGTGATCGATCCGCGGGCGGGTCGGGGGAGCTGGTCGGTGGCGTGCTGGATGAGCTCCATCAGGGCGTCGGCGCGGCGCTTGCCGGGGGTGCGGTCGTCGTAGAGCTTCGCCCCGGCATCGATAGCTGCTTGCGGCATCCGCGCCAGCGGCTGCAGCCCGGTCCCCGGCTCGGGCACGGTGCCGCCCGGCCGCCCAGTGGTGAACGCGCCCGAGACCGGCTCGGCGACTGCCTCGGCCGCGGTGTCGCCCGACTGCGCGGCGGTGAACCTCGCCGAATCAGGCCCAGCGACCGCCTCGGTGTTGTCGTCCGGCTGTGCAGTGGTGAAGGTGCCCGGGTCAGGTTCGGTGGCTGTCTCGCTCTCGGGCTCCGGCTCGGCTCCTGTCGGCTGCTGGTCGGTTGTCTCGTCCGTGTCGCGTGACGGCTTCTTCTGTCGTCGCTGTTCGTGCTCCGGCGCGCTGGCCCGCTCCGGGCGGGGCCCCGTCGTGCGAGGCGGCTGCCCCGCGTTGTCCTTCGTGTCCACGTGGTCGCAAGGGGTCGGGCGGGGTGCGGCGAGGTGGCTGATGGCTTGTTGCACGATCGCGGCGTTGCCGGGAGACAGCTCAGCGACGAGCCGGACGAGCCCGTTGGGCAGGTGCTGGAAGGTCAGGGTCTCCCGGGCCTGCGCGGCGGCCTCGGAACGGTCGAGGTCACCGGGTTCGAACCGGGCGATGAGCCGCCGGGTCAGGGCGCGGCGGTCCTTGTCGGTCGCGTCATCACCCAGGGCGAGGTACCACGACAGAGTCTCGGCCCGGGTCGCGGTCGGGATGAGGCGCTGCAGCCGGGGCGCGTGGTCCAGCGCGTGCGCGACGGCCCGGATGTTGACCAGCCCGGTGCGTACGACCTCGCGGATCAGAGCCCTGCCGGAAGGGTCACCCTCGACCAGGGCCGACCCTTCGCCCCCTTCACGGTCGTGGCCCGAGTCACCGGCGTGACCGTCACCGGCACCAGCGTCACTGTCGTCGGCGGCGTGCTCGCTGGCGGCGGCCTGGCTCTGCGGCCCCGCGCCGGCGTCCGGCCCGGTGGCGTCGAAAGGGGCCAGGGAGGCGTGCTGGGCCAGCTCGGTCGCGACGGTCGCGACGCGGTGCGCCTGGGCGGGTTCGATCCCCGAGCCCAGCTCGCGGACCCAGTGGGTGGGCGAGGCCGCGGTAGAGCCGGCGATCGTGCCGCGGGTCAAGGCCTCGGTGGTGACCTCGACCGCGAGCGACTCCCCGGCCCGGGTCAGGGCGATCGCGGCCCGGCCGAGGTCGACCAGGTCGTCCTCGCCGAGCTGGTGCAGCACCGAGGGGCGGCCCGCAGCGCGGTCAGGGTGTCACGGACCTGGCCCAGCAGCGCGGCACCGGCCCCGGGCTGCGCCGTTGCGGACGCGCCCGCCCCGTCACCGCCGTTGCCGGCGTTCCTGGCGTTGGCGGCTGCGTGGGTCAGCTGGGTGGTGATCGGCTGGTCCGGCGGTGTCGCGGTGTGCTCGATGCTCGACATCGTGGTCTTCCCCCTCTCGAGCCTCGCTCTGTCCCTGCCACCCATGCTCGTACACGTGTTCGAGTGAGTCAAGGGGTTCGGGGTGTGAATTGTGTTCGCTGTCAGCGGAATTCGCCGACCGGCGGCCCATACCATCGACCACCGACAACGCCTCAAACCTCCCACGCGTCGCACGGTGTGCCGGACCTCCGCCGAAGGGTGCGCTGTGCGCCGGACACGGTGTGCCGGACCTCCGCCGAACAGTGCGGCAGAGCGCACGTCCCAACGGTCCTCCGCCGAAGGGTGCGCTGCGGATGGTCACGGTGTGCCGGACCTCCGCCGACGGGTGCGCGGTGCGCCGGTTACGAGGTGCCGGTGCTCCGCCGAACAGTGCGGCAGAGCGCACGTCCCAACGGTCCTCCGCCGGGCAGTGCGCTGCGGCCGTCACGGGGCGCCGGTGCTCCGCCGAAGGGTGCGGCGCGGCGGGCGTACGGTCGAGGCGTGCCCACCCTGCTGCTGCTCAACGGCCCCTCGGGCGTCGGCAAGTCCACCCTTGCCGCGCTGTGGGCGCGGGAGGCGGACGCTGCCTGCCTCGATCCGGACCGGCTGCGTGCAGACCTGCCGGAAGCCGCCTCCACCGCCGCGATGCAAGCCGCTCGGGCTCGCACCCTTGAGCTGGCGGCGACCGCGCTGTCCAACGGTCGGGACGTGGTGGTCGCCCAGTTGTGCGCGCGCCCGGAGTTTCCGGATGCGTTGCGGGAGACGGCGATTCGCGCGCAGGCGAACTACGTGGAAGTGCTCCTGGTCGACAGCGTGGCGCATCTGCGCCGGCGGCTGGCCCAGCGTGCGACGAGCGCCGAGGCGCACCACCGGCTGGCCCACGCGGCGCTCGATCTCGACGAGCTGGAGAGCGTCCACGCGGCTCTGGTCGACCGCGCGGCTGCCGACCCGCGCGTCGAGGTGCTGCGCTGCGGGGAGGGGCAGGAGGACATCACGCTGCGCGCGATCGATCAGCTGGTCACGACGGCAGCTGTGCCCCACGCGCCGACGAAGCGCGCGCCGGGCTGATCGCGCACGCCTGGCCGATTCGCACGCACGCTCCCCGGGGCGCAGCCGTCGCCGCCTCGGTCAGCCCTTGCCGCCTCGGTCGGCCACGCCGCCTCAGTCGTCCGTCGCCGCCTCAGTCGTCGCTGAGCACGACGTGCAGCGTGCGCGGGCCGTGCACGCCCTCGACCCGGTCGAGCTCGATGTCGCTCGTGGCGCTCGGGCCACTGATCCAGGTCAGCGGTCGGCGCTCCCGCGCAGCGGTGTGCAGCGCGGCCACCGCGTGCGGAACGTCCGGCACGACCTGGCCGGCCCGCACGACGCACACGTGCACGTCCGGAACCAGGCTGATCGCGCGGCGCCCCTGGTCGGGCTGGTGGTCCAGCACGATCGTCCCCGTCGCCGCGATGCCCACCGCCGCGGCGGTGACGACGGCGTCGAGCCGGTCGAGGTCGTACGCGCTCAGTCCCTCGTCGACCACCACCTCCCCGGCGTACGCCGTCAGCCAGTCCGCGGGCAGGCCCGGCGGGCTGACGACGCGGCGGGCGGCGTAGCGCTGCAGCGCGGCGGCGACCCGGGCCGGGACCTCCGCCGCGGAGCAGCGCTCGACCACCGCCCGGTAGTCGGCCGTGGTCTCCAGGAACTCCTCGAGCATCGCTGCCGGGTCGACCGTGGCGAGCGCCGGCTGGGTGGCCACCGGTACGTCAGGACGGTCGGGCTCGAGCGCGCTGCGCACCCGCGCCAGGATCTCCTCGCGAGCCTCGCTCACCGCACACCCCCTGCAGCTCCAGGACCGCCGGATCCGGTTGTGCCTGTTGCAGATTCGCCGTGCGTGCGCACCCACCACTCGCGGAAGGTCTCGCGCGGCGGCACCGGCGCGTTGCGTGCCTCGGTCCAGGCCGACGCCGGCCACGGAAGCCGGTGGATCGACGTGCGCCGTCCGAGCAGCAGCGACCCGAGCGTCGCCGCGTCCTGCGCCTTCTCGAACCGGCGATGGTCGGCGAACATCCATGCAGCCGACCGCATCGCGGCGCCCTCGGCCGTCGGCAGACCGCCGCGCTTGCCGTCGATCACCTGCGTGCGCAGCCGCACCAGCAACCGTGGGATGTCGATGCGCACCGGACACACCTCGAAGCACGCGCCGCACAGGCTCGACGCGTACGGCAGCGACTGGTCGAGCTTGCTCGACGTCCCCCGCAGCTGAGGCGTGAGCACGGCGCCGATCGGCCCGGGATAGACCGAGCCGTACGCGTGCCCGCCCGCGCGCTCGTACACCGGGCAGACGTTGAGGCAGGCCGAGCAGCGGATGCAGCGCAGCGCCTGCCGGCCGACCTCGTCGGCGAGCACCGACGTGCGGCCGTTGTCGAGCAGGATCACGTGCACGTCCTGCGGGCCGTCGCCGGCCGCGGCACCGGTCCACATCGTCGTGTAGGGGTTCATCCGCTCGCCGGTGCTGGACCGGGGAGCAGCTGCAGGAACGTCGACAGGTCCGACCAGCTCGGCAGCACCTTCTCGATCCCGACCACCGAGATCAGCGTCTCGGGGAGCGTCAGGCACATGCGCCCGTTGCCCTCCGACTCCAGCACCACCAGCGAACCCGTCTCGGCGATCGCGAAGTTGGCGCCGGAGATCGCGACCTTCGCCCGCAGGAACTTCTCGCGCAGGTGCAGCCGCGCCGCGTCGGCGAGCTGGGTCGGCTCGTCGGTCAGACCCTCCGGCGCAGGACGGCCCGCGCGCGCCATCTCGCGACGGAAGATGTCGCGAATCTCGCTGCGGTTGCGATGGATCGCCGGCACCAGGATGTGACTCGGCCGGTCGTGCCCGAGCTGCACGATGAGCTCGGCGAGGTCGGTCTCCCAGGCCGCGATGCCCGCGGCCTCGAGCGCTTCGTTGAGCTCGATCTCCTGGGTGGCCATCGACTTGACCTTGACCACCTCGTCGACGCCCTTGGCGCGCACCAGGTCGATCGCGATGCGGTTGGCCTCGTCGGCGTCGCGCGCCCAGTGCACCGTCGCGCCGGCCTCGACGAGGTTCTCCTCCAGCTGCAGGAGGTAGTCGTCCAGGTGCGCGAGCATGTGGTCCTTCGTCTGAGAACCGTTCAGCCGCAACGCTTCCCACTGGGGGACCTCACCGACCACCGCCGCCCGCTTGGTGCGGATCGTGTGCGTCGCGTGCGCCAGGTTGCGCCGCTGCTGGGTGTTGTCGAGCGCCTCCCGCGCCATGCTCGGGAACGCGGGCATCCCGACGAACGTCGCCGTGGTCTCCGCCCGCGGCAGCGGCGTACGTCCTCGCGCGCGCTCCTCGCCGCTCATGCTGACTCCTCCGTCGCCGCCAGCACCTCGGCCAGGTGCATCGTGCGCACCCCGGCGCGCTCGCGCCCGAGCAGACCCCCGATGTGCGCCAGGCACGAGTTGTCGCCGGCGACGAGCACCTCGGCGCCGGTGTCGCGCACGTGACGGGCCTTGTCGGCTCCCATCGCGACCGACACGTCGGCGTTCTTGACCGCGAACGTCCCTCCGAAACCACAGCATTCGGCCGCAGCAGGCAGCTCGACGAGGTCGATCCCGCGCACCTCGCGCAGCAGCCGCAGCGGCCGGTCGCCGACGTGCAGCATCCGCAGGCTGTGGCACGTGGGGTGATAGGTCACCCGGTGCGGGAAGTAGGCGCCGACGTCGGTGATGCCGAGCACGTCGACGAGGTACTCCGACAGCTCGTAGACCCGCGGCGCGACCTCACCGACGGCTTCCTGCAACCCGCTGTCGCCGGAGCGGGTGGCGAGGTCGGCATACTGCTCGCGCACCGACCCCGTGCACGACCCCGAGGGGGCCACGACCGCGTCGTACCGACCGAACACCTCGACGAACGAGCGCACCAGGGGGATGGCCTCGTCGGCGTACCCGGTGTTGGTGAACATCTGTCCGCAGCAGGTCTGCTCGACCGGGAACTCCACGGTGACCCCGAGCCGCTCCAGCAGCCGCACGACCGCCTTGGGCGTCTCGGGCCACATCGTGTCGTTGAAGCACGTCGCGAGCAGCGCCACCCGGGTGCCGGGCGGGGCCTGGGTGCGGGCGCCGGCCGTCACGGGAGCATCCACGACAGGACGGTGCTCTGCAGGCCGACGAGCAGGCACATGACGGCGACCAGGCCGATGCTCCACAGCACCACCCGCCGGAAGATGTCGGACTCGCGCCCGAGCAGCCCCACCGCCGTCGCGGCGATCGTGAGGTTCTGCGGGCTGATCATCTTGCCGACCACGCCGCCGCTGGTGTTGCCCGCGACGAGCAGCGTCGGGTCGATGCCGGCCTGCTGACCGGCCGTCTGCTGCAGCGTCGCGAACAGCGCGTTGGCGCTGGTGTCGGAGCCGGTGACGGCCGTGCCCAGCCAGCCGAGGATGGGCGACAGGAACGCGAACGCCGCGCCGGTGCCCGCGATCCACGTGCCGATGGTGATCGTCTGGCCCGACAGGTTCATGACGTACGCCAGCGCCAGCACCGACGCCACGGTCAGGAAGGCGAAGCGCAGCTTCACGGCGCTGCCGGCGAACTCCTTGGCCCAGGCGCCGAGCGAGACCTTGTAGATCATCGCCACGACGAGCGAGCACAGGATCAGCAGGGTGCCGGGGGAGGACAGCCACTGGAAGTTGTAGACCGTCGAGCTGTTCGGCTTGCCCGCGTGGTTGAGCACCTCCCCGTCCAGCCCCGGCCAGGGGATCTTGCGGTCGGTGCCGGCGAGCCAGTCGGTGATGGGCGTGACCAGCTTGGCCGCGGCGAACACGGCGATGACCAGCAGGTAGGGCAGCAGCGCCATCCCGATCCGGCCCGGGGTGAGCGAGCGGGCCCGCTCCTCCAGCTCGGCCCGCGAGGTGTGCGCGGGGTCGCCCGCCTGCGCGTCGTCGGCGTCCGTGCCGGCGCTCCCGCCGACCGGTGAGCCGTCGGGCCCGACCGTGGCCAGCTCCTTCTCGCGCTCGGCGGCCAGCGACTCGTGGGCGGCGTCCTTGCCCTCCGGGCTCCAGAACCGCAGCAGGATCACGGCGGCGGCCAGACCCACGAGCGAGGCGACGATGTCGGTCAGCTCGACGGTCATGTACGTCGCGGCGAACCACTGCGCGATCGCGAACGCGATGCCGACGACGAGTGCGACCGGCCAGGTCTGGCGTACGCCGCGCCAGCCGTCGACGAGGAAGACCAGCAGCAGCGGCACGATGAACGCGATGATCGGGGTCTGGTGCCCGACGTAGGCGCCGATCTCCTGGTAAGGGGATGCCGGTCAGGCGGCCCGCGGTGATGATCGGGGTGCCGACCGCGCCGAACGCGACGGGGGCAGTGTTGGCGAGCAGCACCACGGCCGCGGCGCGCAGCGGGGCGAACCCGAGCGCCATCAGCATCACGCCGGTGATGGCGACGGGGGCGCCGAACCCGGCGAGCGCCTCGAGCAGGCCGCCGAAGCAGAACGCGATGATGATCGCCTGCACGCGCGGGTCGTCGGAGATCAGGTGGAAGCTGGCGCGCAGGTCCTCGAACCGGCCGCTCACCACGGTGATCTGGTAGAGCACGATCGCGCCGAAGACGATCCACATGATCGGGAAGAGGCCGAACACGGCGCCCTCGGTGGCGCTGAGCAGGGCGAGGTCGGCGGGCATCCCGAAGGGCAGCACCGCGACGAGGATGGCGACGGCCAGCGCCGCGAGCCCGGCCCAGTGCGCCTTCCAGCGCAGGGCGCCGAGCGTGACGAAGATCGTGAGCAGGGGAGCATCGCGACCAGGGAGGACAGCACGAGCGAGTTGCCGACCGGGTCGATGTCTGGGCGGAAGACGGTGGGCATGTGACGGCTCCGGTGGGGGAAGAGAGCGCTAAAGGTCTGACCAAAAGGTGACCCACACCATAGCGGCGTCGCCACCCCTGGATGGGCGAGTTCGGCCGACCGGGCGCATCGGCGTCTACAGTCGCGAGGTGACCAGCGCGACCGCCGGGCAGGAGCCCGGGTCCTCCGACTCACCCGCCACCGCGGGCGGCTCCCGCAGCCTGCGCGCCTGGGAGCAGGTCGTGGAGTGGGTCGAGCAGCGCATCCTCAGCGGCCAGATCCGCGTGGGTGACCAGCTGCCCGCCGAGCGCGAGCTGGCCGCGCAGCTGGGGCTGAGTCGCTCGGCGGTCCGCGAGGCGGTGCGCACCCTGCAGGCCAACGGCGTCGTGCGCTCCTCGGTCGGCGCCGGCCCCTCCGGCGGCACCACCGTCACCGCGGTGCCGCACCACGCCCTCACCCGGCTGCTGCGCCTGCACGTGGCGCTCGCGAACTTCCCCATCGACGACGTCACCGAGGTGCGCGTGGTGCTCGAGCGTCTGTCGGCCAGCCTCGCGAGCCGGCACGCCGGGCTGACCGCGCTGCGCCGGATGCGCGAGACCGTTGAGCGGATGGACGCCGAGGGTCTCAGCCGCGAGGACTTCAACGCCCTCGACACCGACTTCCACGTCGCGATCGCCGAGGCGGCCGGCAACTCGCTCGCGACCGACCTCACCGTCGCGATCCGCGAGTCGCTGCGGCTACCGATCCTGGCCGGCTTCAAGGCGTCCGACGACTGGGACTCCTCAACGCGATGCTCCGGCGCGAGCACCACGCGATCCTCGACGCGGTCGAGGCCCGCGAGCCCGACCGCGCCGCCGAGCTGGTCGAGCAGCACATCCGCTCGGCGTACGAGCGCATGCCCTCGCTGCACGGGCAGTGGCGGGGCGTGGCCGACGCCTGAGCCTGACGCCGCGAGTCAGCCGATCCCGAACGCGCGCAGGGCGGCCGCGGTCGCCGCGGCCAGGACCACCACGACGATGAACGGCGCCCGCAGCGCGATCGCCACGATCGCGACGGCCAGGGCGGCGGTGCGCGCATCGACCACCAGCGCCCCGCCCTCGCCCGCGAACGTCTGCACCGCGACCAGGGCGGCGAGCAGCGCGACGGGCAGCAGCCGCACCATGCGCGACACGACGGGGCCGTCGAGCAGGTGCTGGGGCACCAGGAATCCGAGCAGCTTGAGCAGGTAGGCCAGCCCGCTCGCGAGCAGCACGGTGGTCCAGGTGCTCATGCGGCGGCCGCCCGTCGACGTGTCGGGATCGCGCCGGCGACCAGGGCCGCGCCGGCCGCGGCCAGCACCGGCACGCCGGGCGGGCTGAGCGGCGAGAGCACCAGGGCGACGAGCGCGGCGGCCACCGCGACGACCCGCGTGACCGGCCGGTCCAGCCGCGGCCACAGCAGCGCGCAGAAGGCGGCGACCGCCGCAGCGTCCAGGCCGTACGTCCGCGGGTCGCCCATCGCCGAGCCCACCAGCGCCCCGACGAGGGTGGTGAGGTTCCACAGCGCGAAGACGCCGAGCCCGGTGGCCCAGAAGCCGACCCGCGCCAGGCGCGTCTCGGGCTGGCCGACGGCGACGGCCGTCGACTCGTCGATCGTCAGCTGGGCCGCGACGAGCCGCCGCCACCCGCGCGCCTCGAGCAGCCGGGCGACCTGGAGGCCGTACAGCCCGTTGCGCACGCCGAGCAGCGTCGAGGTGGCGACGGCCGCGGCGCCGCCACCGCCGGCGCCCAGCACCCCGGCGAGCGCGAACTGCGACCCGCCGCTGAACAGCAGGAGCGACAGCAGCACCGTCTGCGGGAGGGTGAGCCCGGAGGCGACGGCGAGGGCGCCGAAGCTGATGCCGTACGACCCGGTCGCCAGCGCGACCGACAGCGCCTGCCGCAGGACGGCCGTGCGTCTGGGGTCGTCGGGCTCACTCACTCGTTGACGATGCCGGCGACGAGGCGCACCTCGCGCAGCAGGTCCGGGGAGCTCCCGAGCTCGCGGTCGCGGAACGCCCCGTCGGGGGCGACCCCGGCGGCCTGCAGGAACGTGCGGGTCTGCTCGTCGGTCGCCGGGACCCACGCGCGGATCTCGCGAAAGTCGTTGGCGCGCAACGTGTCCACGGCCGCGTTGAGCAGGCGCGAGCCGTGGCCGCGACGCCGAGCGGACGGGTCGACGGTCAGCACGAGGAGCTCGCCCACGCCGGGCTCGTCGGTGGGGCCGATGGCCGCGAGGCCCACGACGCGATCGCCCTCGGTGGCGACCAGCGCGCGGTGGACGGTGCTCGGCGGGTCCTGCAGCGAGGCCTGCCAGGTGGCGGTGAACAGGTCGGGGGACAGCTCGGCGAGCACGTCCTGCGGGAGGGTGCCGGAGTAGTCGTGGTGCCACGCCTGCGCCTGGAGCACGCCCATGTCGGGGGCGTCCGTGACGCGCGCCGTGCGCACGGCCGCGTCGGGGGTCGGGGTGACGTCGCTCATCCGTCGAGTCTCCCAGCGATCGCAGCGTGTGACACTCTGGCTGCAGATTTGCAGGATCGTGTAACAGTCGGCATCCTGGTGCCATGTACGGCAACGACTTCGTCGACCCCGACGTGCCGCTCAACGCGGCCGAGACTGCCGACCTCGACGGGCTGTCCGCGACGGGTGATCCGCGGCGGGGCGCGGCGGGCGACTTCGACGCGCTGATCGCGGCCGAGCAGCGCATCGAGCCGCGCGACGCGATGCCGCAGGACTACCGCCAGACGCTGATCCGGCAGATCGCCCAGCACGCGCACTCGGAGATCATCGGGATGCAGCCCGAGGGCAACTGGATCAGCCGCGCGCCGTCGCTGCGCCGCAAGGCGATCCTGATGGCCAAGGTGCAGGACGAGGCCGGTCACGGGCTCTACCTCTACTCCGCGGCCGAGACGCTCGGGGTGGACCGCTCCGAGCTGCTCGACAAGCTGCACACCGGCAAGCAGAAGTACTCCTCGATCTTCAACTACCCCACGCTCACCTGGGCCGACGTGGGCGCGATCGGCTGGCTGGTCGACGGCGCCGCGATCATGAACCAGGTGCCGTTGTGCCGGTGCTCCTACGGGCCGTACGCCCGCGCGATGATCCGCGTCTGCAAGGAGGAGTCGTTCCACCAGCGGCAGGGCTTCGAGATCCTGTGGACCCTCGCGCGCGGCACCGACGCGCAGCGCGCCATGGCCCAGGACGCCGCCGACCGCTGGTGGTGGCCGGCGCTGATGATGTTCGGCCCGCCCGACAGCGGCGAGGCCGCGACCAGCGGGCACACCGCCCAGTCGATGGCCTGGGGCATCAAGCGGTTCAGCAACGACGACCTGCGGCAGAAGTTCGTCGACATGACCGTGCCGCAGGCCGACAAGCTCGGCCTGGTGCTGCCCGACCCCGACCTGCGGTGGAACGAGGAGCGCGGGCACTACGACTTCGGCGAGATCGACTGGGACGAGTTCTGGCGGGTGCTGAAGGGCGACGGCGCCTGCAACAGCCAGCGCATGGCGCACCGGGTCGGTGCGCACGAGGAGGGGGCGTGGGTGCGAGAGGCCGCGACGGCGTACGCCGGGAAGCAGGCCGAGCGGGCGAAGGGGGCCGTGGCGTGAGCGAGAGCGAAGCTGGTCGAGTAGCCGCGAGGGACGAGCGGCGTATCGAGACCCAGGGCTGGCCGCTGTGGGAGGTGTTCGTCCGGGCCAAGCGGGGTCTGTCGCACGTGCACGCCGGGTCGCTGCACGCCCCCGACGCGCAGCTCGCGCTGCGCAACGCGCGCGACCTCTACACCCGCCGCCAGGAGGGCGTGTCGCTGTGGGTGGTGCGCGCGGACGACATCACCGCGAGCAGCCCCGACGAGCGCGACTCCTTCTTCGACCCGGCGGGCGACAAGGTCTACCGGCACCCGACGTTCTACGACGTGCCGGACGACGTGGAGTACCTGTGAGCGGCGAGGAGCGCGTAGCGCAGGTTGCGGGCGAGGAACGAGCCCGCGGCCGGAGCGGAGTGCGACCGAGCGCGACAGAAGGCATGAGCGGCGAGGAGCGCGTAGCGCAGGTTGCGGGCGAGGAGCGGGCGGCGCAGGTGGCGGCGTACTGCCTGGGTCTGGGCGACGACGCGCTGGTCTACGCCCAGCGGCTGGGGAGTGGATCTCGCGGGCGCCGCAGATCGAGGAGGACATGGCCCTCGGCAACGTGGGGCTGGACCTGCTCGGGCAGGCGCGGGCGCTGCTGACCCACGCCGGTGAGCTCGACGGCAGCGGCCGCAGCGAGGACGACCTGGCCTACTTCCGCGACGAGCGGGAGTTCCGCAACGTGCATCTCGTGGAGCAGCCGCGCGGGGACTTCGGGTTCGAGATGGCGCGGCTGCTGTGGTTCGCCTCATACCAGTGCGAGCTGTACGCCCGGCTCACCACGTCGAGCGACCCGGTGCTCGCCGGGGTGGCCGAGAAGGCGGTCAAGGAGACCACCTATCACCGTGACCACGCGGAGCAGTGGGTCGTGCGGCTGGGCGACGGGACCGACGAGTCGCACCGCCGCATGCAGGATGCGCTTGTCGCGGTATCCCCTTATGTGGCAGAGCTTTTCGACGACGACGCCGTATCGGTGGCGGCGGCCGAGGCGGGCGTCGGCGTGCTCCTCGACCCTGCGCGAGCCGGTGCTCGAGCGCGTCACGCAGGTCGTCGAGCTGGCCACGCTGACCATGCCCGAGCAGTCGCGCTGGCGCTCCCGCGGCGGCCGCGAGGGCATCCACTCCCAGGTCATGGGCTACCTGCTGGCGGAGATGCAGCACATCGCCCGCTCCCACCCGGGGGCGACGTGGTGAGCGCGCAGCTGGCCACGAGCCCGCTGCAGGAGGTGGCGCAGATCCCCGACCCCGAGGTGCCGGTCGTGACGATCGCCGACCTCGGCATCCTGCGCGAGGCGAGCGTGTCCGACGGGGTGCTGCGCGTGGTGATCACCCCGACCTACTCCGGCTGCCCGGCGATGGACGCCATCCGCAGCCGCATCGAGCACGTCGCCCGCAAGCACGGTCTGGGCGCCGAGGTCGAGACCCGGTTGAGCCCGGCGTGGACCACCGACTGGATGAGTGACGAGGGGCGAGAAGCGTTGTCGCGCTTCGGGATCGCGCCTCCCGGCGAGAAGCCGGGCGGGCCGGTGGCCCTGTCGCTGAGCGTACGTCGGGTGGTGTGTCCGCAGTGCGGGGGCGACGACACCGAGGAGCTGTCCCGGTTCAGCGGGACCGCGTGCAAGGCGCTGCGGCGCTGCCGGTCCTGCCGTGAGCCGTTCGAGGAGTTCAAGGCCATCTGATGTCGCTGCTGAGCACTGCGCCGAAGCGCACCCGTCCCCGTTTCCACGACCTCACGGTGGTCGACAAGCATCCGTTGACCGACTCGGCCGTCGCGGTCACCTTCGCCGTGCCCGACGACCTGGTCGAGTCCTTCGCGTTCGAGCCGGGCCAGCACCTCACGCTGCGCGCGCAGATCGGCGATCGCGAGGAGCGCCGGTCGTACTCCATCTGCCTGCCTCGCTCGGAAGCGTTGCGCCGCAACGTCGTTCGCGTCGGGGTGGCGAAGGTGCCCGGTGGTGCGATGTCCACCTGGGTGCACGACGAGCTGCAGGTCGGCGACACGGTGCAGGTGATGGCGCCGCTGGGCGGCTTCACCTGCCCGACCCGGCCCGACCTGGCGCGCCACCACGTCGCGATCGCCGCCGGCTCGGGCATCACGCCGGTGCTGTCGCTGCTCGCGACGGCGCTCGAGGAGGAGCCGCGGTCGCGGGCGACGCTGCTGTTCGGCAACCGGCGCACCGACTCGGTGATGTTCCTCGAGGAGCTCGAGGACCTCAAGAACGCCTACCCCGGCCGCTTCCACCTGATCCACGTGCTGTCCCGCGAGCCGCAGGACGTCGAGCTGTTCACCGGCCGCATCGACCGGGAGCGCCTCGAGCGGATCACCTCGCTGCTGGTGCCGGTCGAGTCGGTCGACGAGTGGTACCTGTGCGGCCCGTTCGGGATGGTCGAGGACGCCCGCGGGCTGCTCGAGGAGCGGGGCGTGCCGCACGACCACGTGCACCACGAGATCTTCCACGTCGACGACGCCGGGCTGCCCACGGCGCCGCCGGCGGTGGTCGAGGACCCGTCCGCGCCGCCCGAGGCGACGGTCACGGTCAACCTGGACGGACGGCGTACGACCATCCCGATGCCCTCGAAGCAGGAGACGATCCTCGCGGCCACGCTGCGCGAGCGCCCCGACGCGCCGTTCTCGTGCACCGGCGGGGTGTGCGGCACGTGCCGGGCGCGCGTGGTCGACGGCGAGGTGCGGATGGACCGCAACTACGCCCTCGAGCCGGAGGAGGTCGACGCCGGCGTCGTGCTCGCCTGCCAGTCGCACCCGGTCAGCGAGAAGGTGACGCTCGACTACGACGCCTGACGGCACACTGGCGCGGTGACCGCCGCCCAGGACCGCGCGCTCGAGGCCGTCCGCGCCCGCGCGGCCGACGCCGACGCGGCCGTGCCCGGTGCGCCGACGCTGACGATCAACCTGCACCCCGACCGGCTCGACCGGCGGGGACGCCCGGTGCTGGAGGCGCTGGTCGCCGACGGCGAGGTGCACAACCAATTCGTGACGGGCATCTCCGCCGGCGGGCTCGACAGCGTCATGCGCGGCGCCCGAACCCGTTGGGAGCAGGCGATGTTCGGCGACGCGTACGACCACGCGGACCCGCACGAGCGGCCCCGTTATGCCGGTCTCAGCCTGGTGCGCGACCCGTGGGGTGCCTGCCCGCGGTTCGGGTCGGGGCACCTGCGGCTGCGCCCCGAGCTGCTGGAGCGCACGACCTTCACCTGGGGCGACAGCGTGACCGACCCGACCGCCGCCGGTGTCTGGGGGCGGATGGGCGCGGTGCTGCGGGCCGCGGAGGCGGACGGCTGGAGCGAGCTCACCGGTGCGCCGCGCAGGGCCGCCGACCTGCTCGACACCTACGTCGAGGCGCAGGTGCACGCGCCGGTGCGCCTGGCCGGCGACGTCGAGGCGCTGGTGCTGGACGAGTCGTTCCGGGGCAGCGCGGTCGAGCAGGTGGCCGGCGCCGCGGCGACCTCGTGCGGCTTCGACCTGGAGTGGGCGCCCGCCCGGTCGCTCGACCCGGACGCGCTCGACCCCGCGTTCCGCACCGAGCTCACGCCGCGGCTGGCACGCGAGGTGCACGCGCGGCTGGCGCGACCCGGGCAGCCGTTGGACGCCGAGCTGGTCGGCCGCGCCGCCCAGGAGGTGGTGCGCTCGCGCGGGGAGGGGTGGCAGGCGTACGGCGATGTCGGGCAGACGCTGCAGGAGGTGAAGTACCTCTGGCACCACCTGGTGCGGTTCGGCACTCCCGGCACGGATCGGTGAGCGGCATCGGTGAGCGGCATCGGTGAGCAGGCGTGCGGCTGAGCGCACGGGCGGTCACCGATCCGGGTCACCGATGCGGGCGGTGCGCCCCGGCGGTCACTCCCAGGTGGTGGCGTGCTGCGCGAAGGCGTCGCCGGTCTGCACCGGCACCACGCAGAACAGCAGGCCGCCGGGGTCGGCCAGGATCACGTAGCCCTCGCGCCGCTCGTGCACCGTCGCGCCGAGCGCGGTGACCCGGGCGATCTCGGCCTCGACGTCGTCGGTCTCGATGTCCAGATGCACGCGCGGGGAGTGCCGGCTCCCGTGCGCTGCAGCTCCAGCATCACCTCGCCGGGCAACCGGTCCAGCGACTCGTAGGGCTCCGCGCCGGGGGCCTCGCTCGAGCGCCGCGCACCACCGCGCGCCCCGGCCCAGAACGCGGCCGCGGCGTCGTAGGAGTCGTCGGGGTGGTCGATGAGGACGACGCCGATGCGGGAACGGTGCATGGGGCGAGGCTAGGCCGCTCGTCGCGCCCGCGGGCCGGGACGGGCGCACTCGAGGGGCGGCGGGCGTACGCCTCCCGGGCGGGCGCTGAGGTCGATCGCGACAATGGTGCGGTGATGACTCCCTACGTGACCGGAGGCGCGGCGATCGCCTGCGCCGTGGCGCTGGTCGTGAGCTGGCGGCAGGACCCGCGCCGGCTGCGCAACGGGGTCTTCGCCGTGCTGGCGCTGGCCCTCGGGGCGATCGCGGTGCTCACCGCGCAGCAGGACGACCCCGGCCCGCTGGCCCAGCTGATCGCCGTCGTGGCGCTGGGCGTGCTGCCGCTGGGCTATCTCGTGCTGTCGGTCTTCCTGGTCGCCAACGGGCTGGTCATGCTGCGCCGCGAGGGACGCTCGCTGGGCAACCTGATGTCCTTGCTGACCGGGCTCGCGATGGCCGCGCTGCCCGTGCTGCTCGTCGTGGTCACCCAGCGGGAACGGCCGACCTGGTTCGTCTCGTTCGTGCTCGCGCTGCTGCTGCTCGGGGGCTACGTCGGGTGGGTGTTCGCCTGCTTCGCGGCCTACTGCCTGACCTATCGGTTCGCGCCGCGCACGCGCCGCGCGGACGCCCTGGTGGTGCTCGGGTCGCGGGTCATCGACGGGCGGGTGCCGCCGCTGCTCGCCGCGCGCCTCGACCGGGCGGTGGGGATCTATCAGCGGCAGCGCGGCGAGGGGCATGCCCCGCTCGTGGTGCCCTCCGGCGGGCAGGGCCCCGACGAGTCGGTGCCCGAGGGCGTCGCCATGGCGGAGTACGCCCGCGGCAAGGGCGTCGACCCCGCCCACCTCGTCGTGGAGGACCGAGCGCGCACCACCGAGGAGAACCTGCTGCTCAGCCGCGCCCTGGTGCAGGAACGGCGGCCCGGCGGCCGGATGCTGGTGGTGACCAACGACTACCACGTGTTCCGCACCGCGCTGCTCGCCCGGCGGCTGGGCACCGGCGCGCACGTCGTCGGGGCGCCGACGGCGAGGTACTACGTGCCGTCGGCCTACCTGCGTGAGTTCGTCGCGGTCGTGCGGGAGCACTGGCGGCTGCACGCCGTCGTCGCCGCGATCATCCTCGCGATCGTCGCCGCCGGCATGTGGGTGTCGCTGCAGGACACCGGCCTGGTCGACGCGCTCGCGGTCTGAGCCGCGTCAGCGCCGCACGTAGGTGACCCAGTCGAACCCCTCGCGCTGCTCGCGGGAGACCTCGCGCCACTGCTGCAGGTCGACCTCGGGGAAGGTCGTGTCGCCCTCGGGCTCCGCGTCGATCTCGGTGAGCTCGAGGGTGTCGGCGAGGTCGATCGTCTCGCGGTAGATCTGCCCGCCGCCCCCGATGAACACCTCGCCGTCGGGCGCCATCGTGAGCGCCTCGGCCAGCGAGTGCGCGACCAGCGCGCCCTCGGCCGACCAGTCGCGGTCCCGCGTCAGCACGATGCTGGTGCGGCCGGGCAGTGGGCGGCCGATGGCGTCCCACGTGCCGCGACCCATGATCAGCGTGCCGCCGAGCGTCATCCGCTTGAACCGTTTGAGGTCCTCCGACAGGTGCCACGGCATGTCGCCGTCGGCGCCGATGATCCGGTTGCGGCCCATCGCCGCGACCAGGGTGAGGGACTGGGCGAAGCCGCGCGTGACGTACGCCGGGATGTCGCCGCCGGCCGCCACCAGCTCCAGCGCCTGACGCTCGTGCGGCACGGTGCGCTCGGGCAGCTCGTCCAGCGGGAACCAGCGGATGCCTGCGCTCTTCGCCGGCTCCATCACCCGCGGCTCGCCCGACCAGCGGCTGCAGGTGAAGAAGATGTCGGCGCGCTGCTCGACCGGCAGCCGCGTCAGGCTGTAGCGCTGCAGCGTGGTCACCGGCACCAGGTCGCCCGGCGACACCTCGACACCGAGCTCCTCGCGCGCCTCGCCGACCGCCGCGTCGAACGCCGACTCACCGGCCTCGACGTGCCCGGCGGCGCCGCAGCCCCACCAGCCGTCCATGAACCCGGTGCCGCGCCGCTCCTGCAGCAGCACCTCGCGCCGCCCGCCCTGCTCGCGCAGCAGCGCGACGTACGCCGCCGGCACCAACGGCACCCGCGGCGCCCCGTCGCGCACGGCCGGGGAGCTCGCCGGCGTGGTGCCGATGCGTGGCTCGGCCAGCGCCTCGCCACTCCTCGACCGGCTTGGTGCGCGCTCCTCGCCGCTCATACTTTCTGTCGCGCTCGGTCGCACTCCGCTGCGGGCGCGTGCTCGTTCCTCGCCCGCACCCTGCGCTGCGCGCTCCTCGCCGCTCATACGGCGATCGGGGCCTTGATCGTCGGGTCGGCCACGTAGCCCTCGAGCGTGATGTCCTCCAGCTCGAAGGCGTCGAGGTCGCGCACCGCTGGGTCGAGCCGCAACGTCGGCAGCGGCTTGGGGTGCGGGTCAGCTGCTCGCGGGCCTGGTCGACGTGGTTGGAGTACAGATGCGCGTCGCCGAGGGTGTGCACGAACTCGCCGGGTGCCAGGTCGGTGACCTGGGCGACCATCGAGGTGAGCAGCGCGTAGGAGGCGATGTTGAACGGCACGCCCAGGAAGATGTCGGCCGAGCGCTGGTAGAGCTGGCAGGACAGGCGCGCCGGGCGGTCGTCGGTGGCCGGGCTGACGTAGAACTGGAACATCGTGTGGCACGGCGGCAGCGCCATGTCGTCGACGTCGGCGACGTTCCACGCGGACACGATGTGCCGGCGCGAGTCGGGGTTGGTGCGGATGCTGTCGACCACCCGCGCGATCTGGTCGACCGTGCCGCCGTCGGGCGTCGGCCAGCTGCGCCACTGGTGGCCGTAGACCGGGCCCAGGTCGCCGTTCTCGTCGGCCCACTCGTCCCAGATCGAGATGCGCCGATCGTGCAGCCACTGCACGTTGGTGTCGCCCCGCAGGAACCACAGCAGCTCGCCGAAGATCGACCGCAGGTGCAGCTTCTTGGTGGTCAGCACCGGGAAACCCTCGGCCAGGTCGAACCGCATCTGGTGCCCGAAGACCGACAGCGTGCCGGTGCCGGTGCGGTCGGACTTGGGGGTGCCCTCGTCGAGCACGCGCGAGAGGAGGTCGAGGTACTGGCGCATGCCGACGAGGGTAGAGGGGCCACCGACAGCACCGCGCGCGACGGGACGCCTCGCCCGGGCCAGCCGGTCGGCGCGCGACCCGGGGTGACGGCTAGCCTTGAGCACCATGACCTCCACCCCGTTCGGCCGCGTCGTCACCGCGATGGTCACGCCCATGCGCGAGGACGGCCGGCTCGACCTGGACGGCGTGCAGCGCGTCGCCACCTACCTCGCCGACCACGGCCACGACGGGCTCGTGGTCAACGGCACCACCGGTGAGTCGGCCACGACCACCGACGAGGAGAACTTCGCGACGGTCAAGGCCGTCGTCGAGGCGGTCGGTGACCGCGTCCAGGTGACCGCGGGCGTCGGCACCAACGACACCGCCCACTCGGTGCGCGCCGCCGAGGCCATGGCCGGCCTGGGCGCCGACGCCGTGCTCATCGTGACGCCGTACTACAACAAGCCGACCCAGCCGGGCATCGTCGAGCACTTCCGCACGGTGGCGCAGGCGACGGGTCTGCCCGCGATGGCGTACGACATCCCGGGCCGCACGGCCACGGCGCTCGCCACCGACACGATCCGCCGGCTCGCCGAGATCCCCGAGATCCAGGCCGTCAAGGACGCCAAGGGCGACTTCTTCGAGGCCAGCCGCCTGATGGCCGAGACCGACCTGCTGTGGTTCTCCGGCGACGACGTGGTCAACCTGGCCCACCTCGCGCAGGGCGCGGTCGGGGTCGTCTCGGTCGTCGGGCACGTCGCGGGCGAGCAGTACGCCGCGATGGTCCGCGCCGTCGACGCCGGCGACCTGGCCACCGCCCGCGAGATCCACACCCGACTCATCCCCGTCGTCGACGCCGTGATGCACACCAGCCAGGGGGCCATCCAGGCCAAGGCTGCGATGAAGCTGCTCGGCGTCATCGACTCCGACTTCTGCCGGCTGCCGCTGCTGCCGGCGCCCGACGAGCACCGCGCGCTCCTGCGCGATGCCCTGACCACCTCAGGACTGATGTGAGCCACCCGCACCCCGAGCTCGGACCGCCCCCAGCACTCGCGAAGGGGGTGTGCGGGTCGTCGCCCTCGGCGGCCTCGGCGAGGTCGGCCGCAACATGACGGTCATCGAGTACGACGGGCGCCTGCTGATCGTCGACTGCGGCGTGCTCTTCCCCGACGACCACCCGGGCGTCGACCTGATCCTGCCGGACTTCGAGTACATCGCCGACCGGCTCGACGACATCGACGGCATCGTGCTGACCCACGGGCACGAGGACCACATCGGGGCCGTGCCCTACCTGCTGCGCATGAAGCGCGACATCCCGCTGATCGGCTCCCAGCTGACCCTCGCGCTCGTCGAGGCCAAGCTCAAGGAGCACAAGATCACCCCGCTGACCCTGCAGGTCAAGGAGGGGCAGCGCGAGCAGATCGGCCCGTTCGACTGCGAGTTCGTCGCGGTCAACCACTCGATCCCCGACGCGCTCGCGGTGTTCATCCGCACGCCCGGCGGCAACCTGCTGTGCACCGGCGACTTCAAGATGGACCAGCTGCCGCTGGACAAGCGGATCACCGACCTGCGCGCGTTCGCGCGGATGGGCGAGGAGGGGTCGACCTCTTCCTCACCGACTCGACCAACGCCGACGTGCCCGGCTTCACCACGCCCGAGCGCAACATCCTCCCGGCGATCGAGACCGTCTTCGAGAAGGCGCAGCGCCGGATCATCGTCGCCTGCTTCTCCTCCCACGTGCACCGCGTGCAGCAGGTGCTGGACACGGCGTACGAGTTCGACCGCAAGGTCGCCATGGTCGGCCGGTCGATGGTCCGCAACATGACGATCGCCCAGGAGCTGGGCTACCTGAAGGTGCCCGACGGCGTGCTCATCGACGCCAAGAAGCTCGACCAGTACCGCGACGACGAGGTCGTGCTGATCTGCACCGGGTCGCAGGGTGAGCCGATGGCGGCGCTCTCGCGGATGGCCAACCGTGACCACAAGATCGACGTCGGCCCCGGCGACACGATCCTGATGGCCAGCTCGCTCATCCCCGGCAACGAGAACGCGGTCTACCGGGTGATCAACGGGCTGATGCGCCTCGGCGCCGACGTGGTGCACAAGGGCAACGCGCTGGTGCACGTCTCGGGGCACGCCAGCGCCGGCGAGCTGCTCTACTGCTACAACATCGTCAAGCCCAAGAACGTCATGCCGATCCACGGCGAGTGGCGTCACCTGGTCGCCAACGGCAAGCTCGCCGAGCAGACCGGGGTGCCCGCGAAGAACGTCGTGCTCGCCGAGGACGGCGTGGTCGTCGACCTGGTCGACGGCAAGGCCTCGATCGTGGGGGCGGTGCCGTGCGGCTACGTCTACGTCGACGGCTCGCTGGTCGGCACGACCGACGAGACGATGCTGAAGGACCGGCGCATCCTGCGCGACGAGGGCTTCGTGACGATCATCGTGGTGCGCGACGCCGCGACCGGGAAGATCGCCGCCGGCCCCGACATCCGCACCCGCGGTTTCGCCGAGGACGAGCAGGTCTTCGAGAAGGTGCTGCCCAAGCTGGAGGAGGCCCTGGAGGAGGCGCGCCGCAAGGGCGTGACCGACTCCCACCAGCTGCAGCAGATCATCCGCCGCACGGTGGGCGGCTACGTCGGCGGGAAGCTGCGGCGACGGCCGATGATCATTCCGATGGTGATCGACGCCTGACGAAGGCGCTGCCCGGTGGTGGGATCACGCGCAGCGTCGGCACCGGGCAGGGACGAGGAAGGCGTCGAGAGAGTGCGCGCCTGACGAAGGCGCTGCCCGGTGGTGGGATCACGCGCGGCGTGGCGTGCCGCCTGAGGAGTTGCGTACATCTCGACAGGACGAACCCGTGGCGGCCACCGGGTTTGCGCCGTCTCCGGCGTCGGGTCCTCGTTCTTCCTGTCCGTCTGCCCGCCGTACGCCTCACGCACCCTGGGAGCGGAACGCGCGCCGGTAGGCCGTGGGGCTGGTGCCCAGGCGGGCGCGGAAGTGGTGGCGCAGGGTGATGGGGGTCGCGAATCCCGTTGCGGCACAGATCTGTTCGACGCTCAGGTCGGTCGACTCGAGCAGCTCCTGGGCGCGGTGCACGCGTCGCTCGGTGAGCCACCGGGCGGGGCTGGTGCCGGTGGCGGCGGTGAACCGGCGCTGGTAGGTGCGCAGCGACATCGACGCCCGGGCGGCGAGGGTCGCGACGTCGATCGCCTGGTCGAGGTGGGCGGTGGCCCAGTCGATGCTGGCCGAGACGCGGTCGTCGTCGGGGTCGCGGGGGAGCGGCTCCTCGATGAACTGGGCCTGCCCGCCGGCGCGGTGCGGCGGCACGACCATCCGGCGGGCGATGCGGCCGGCGACCTCGGCGCCGTGGTCGAGCCGGACCAGGTGCAGGCACAGGTCGAGCCCGGCCGCCGACCCGGCGCTGGTGAGCACGTCGCCGTCGTCGACGAACAGTGGGGCGCGCTCGACGCGCACCCGGGGATAGGTGTCGCGCAGGCGGTCGGCGTACTGCCAGTGGGTCGTGGCGGGGCGTCCGTCGAGCAGCCCGGCGCCGGCGAGGGCGAACGCTCCGGAGCAGATCGAGACCATGCGTGCGCCGCGGCGCGCGGCGGTCTGCAGGGCGGCCACGACGGCCGGGGACGGTGGCTGGGTGACGTCGCCGACGCTGGGCACGATCACGGTGTCGGCGCGGGCCAGGTCGTCGAGGTCGTGGTCGGTGCGCAGCTGCCCGCCGCCGATCGTGCTCGCGCGCCGGCCCTCGGCGCACAGCCGCAGGGAGTACCACGGCTGCGGCAGGCCGGGCCAGGGGTAGCCGAACACCTCCATCGCCGCACCGGCCTCGAAACCGGTCATGCCGTCGTAGGCCAGGACCGCCACGACGTGCGGGCGGGAGCGAGCGGTGCGCGCCATGGCGCGATCTTATCGAAGGGCGTCATTCATGCCACTCGTGCCCGGCCGTACGCCGGCGCAGGCTGGGCGCATGGACGAGACGAGGACGGGGCGCACCGGGTGGCGCGCGCTGCGGGAGCTGGTGGCCGACCTGGCGGCCGGGGTGCACGCGGGCCACGGCCTGCGGCACGGGATCGAACCGTCAGCCGACGATCGTGCGCGCGAGCGCGGCGCAGGCGCAGGCCCACAGCACGCTGACGAACGTGCCGATGATGAACCGCTCGGCGACGGCGGGGTCGTCGCCCGACCGCAGCTCCGGATAGCGCCCGAGCCCCTTGATGGCCAGGGCGAGCGCGACCATCTCGCGCCAGCCCGCGACGACCGAGGCGTAGATCGCGACCCGCTCCAGCGCCCCGATCCAGGCGCCGCCGCGCAACCGGTCGGCGGCGCCCTCGAGGGCCGCGGTGCAGGTCGGGGAAGGCCGGCGTCGGCCGCGGCTCCTCGGGGCGGCCCCGGTCGGCGAGCCGGAAGACGAGCACCGTCAGCGGTCCGCCGCCCAGGGTCGCGAGCACGCCGAGCGCGGCGAGCACGAGGAAGTCAGGCATGGCGCCAGGGTAGGAGCGAGGTCGGACACCCGCCGATAGCCACGCGCGTCACGGCAGCGTGCGCAGCCGGCGGAT
The DNA here is from genome assembly GCF_030296655.1 of Barrientosiimonas endolithica. Lineage (NCBI taxonomy): Bacteria > Bacillati > Actinomycetota > Actinomycetes > Micrococcales > Dermacoccaceae > Barrientosiimonas > Barrientosiimonas endolithica. The sequence goes on from NZ_AP027735.1 coordinate 1,070,227, forward strand.
CGCCGCTGCGGCCACCGCGAGGCCGTGGCCGCGCACCCGTTGCGACGCGGCGGAGGTGCTGATGCCGAGCTCGGCGGCCAGCTGCTGCTGGGGGCGTCGTCGACCAGTCCGCGCAGCAGTCGCCACGAGCGCTCGTCGAGCGGGCCGAGCAGCTGGTCGAGGCAGGCCAGGGCCGGGTCGACCGCTGCGGGCGGGGGAGCGGTCTGGTCGTCGGTGCGGTAGGAGAACCGGGCGTGCTTGGTGGCCGCGCGTGCGGCGCGCTCCTCGACGTCGACGATCGCGTCGCGGGCGGTCCACCAGGCCGGCCCGTCGGACGCCCCCGCCTCGTCGGAGAGGTCGGTCACCTCGCCGTAGCCGAGCCCGGCGCGCACCTCGACCTCGGGAGCCAGCGCCAGCCGCACGGCGAAGGCGACGCCGATCGCGTCGCCGAGCCGGGCGTACGTCGCCTGGAACTCGTCGCCCGCCGTCACCCCCGGCGCACGCAGCGCGGGGAACTCCTCCCGGGTCTGCTCGAACGCGGCGACGAGCCGGTCGTGCAGCCCGGCGCGGTCGCGGTGGGTGCGGGAGCCGACGACGTCGACGATCAGGGCGGCGCACGACAGGGACGGGGACCGAGCCATGGAATGAAGCATAGAACTTCATTCACCAGAAGTGAAGCGAAACGCTTCACTGGCTCGGTCCCCGTGCGCAGCGGCGTCGCGGCGTCAGTGCGCGGCGCGCGTGACGTCGGTGCCCTTCGGCGTGAGCACGAAGGCCAGCGCCGCGACGGCGAGCATCAGGATGCCCCCGATGAGCCCGGTGGACTGCATCCCCTCGGTGAACGCCTGCCCGGCGCTCGCCGCGAGCTGCGGCAGCTGCTGCTGCCCGGCGATGGCCATCGCCGCGCCCAGCGACTCCTCGGCCTGCGCCGCGAGCGCGGGGTCGAGGCCGTCGAGGGCCGCGCTGTCGACCAGCTCGGCCCGGTACAGCAGAGCCGAGATGCTCCCCATCACGGCTACGCCGAGGGTGCCGCCGAGCTCGTACGACGTCTCCTCCAGAGCGCCGGCGTTGCCGGCCTTCTCCTCGGGCGAGGCGCCCATGAGCATCGCGGAACCGATCGCCAGGGATCCGGTGCCGGCGCCGACCAGCACCAGGTAGGCGAGCACGATCGCCCCGTTGAGCTCGCCGTCCTGCAGGCCGAGCAGCAGCATGCCGACGCCGGCCAGGGCCAGCCCGCCGGCCAGCACGGCACGGGCGCCGATGACGCGGGACAGCGGCGGTGCGATCGCGGCGGCGACGGCACCGGCGAGCGCGGCGGGGACCAGTCGGAGCCCGGCCTCGATGGGCGAGGCGCCGTCGACCAGCTGGAGCCACTGCGCGAGCAGGAGCAGCGCGGCGATCAGCGAGAACGTCGCGCCGAGCGCGGCGACGATGCCAGCGGTGAAGGTGCGGTTGCGGAACAGGCGCAGGTCCAGCAGCGGGTGGTCGCTGCGCAGGCAGCGCCGCACGAACCAGGTCAGCGCGACGGCGGCGACCGCGAGCGCGGCCCAGGCCAGGGGCACGTCGAAGCCGGCCTCCTTGCCGAACTTCTTCACCGACCAGATCAGCAGGGTCATGCCGACGAGCGAGAGCGCGGCGGCGAGGGCGTCCCAGCGGCCGGGGTTGGGGACCTTCGACTCCGGGAGGATGACCAGCCCGGCCACGATGCCGACGGCGATGAGCGGGATGTTCACCAGGAACGCCGAGTGCCAGGAGAAGTTCTCCAGCAGGAACCCGCCGACGAGCGGGCCGACGGCCGCGCCCAGCCCGGAGACCGCGGCCCAGATGCTCAGTGCGGTCGCGCGCTCCTTGGGGCTGGTGAAGACCACGCGGATCAGCGACAGCGTCGTCGGCATGATCATCGCCCCGCCGACGCCGAGGAAGGCCCGGATCGCGATCACGTGCCACGCCTCGCTCGCGAAGACGACGAGGAAGGAGGCCACGCCGAAGATGAGGTAGCCCAGGAGCAGCATCTTCTTGCGGCCCCACCGGTCGCCGATGGCCGACCAGGAGACGAGCAGCCCGGCGAGGACGAGCGAGTAGACGTCGACGATCCACAGTTGCTGCTCCGCCGTCGGCTTGAGCTCGGCCGCCATGTCGGGCAGCGCGATGTTGAGGATCGTCATGTCCATCGTGATGAGCAGCAGGCTGGCGCTCAGGACGGCGAGCGCGAGCCAGCGGCGGCGCGGCGACAGGGTGTCGGCGCGCGCGGAGAGCGAGGTGACCGAGGCGTTCATGACGGGTCCTTGGCGGTCGGCATGGCCAGGATCGCGTCGGTGATGCGCGCGATGGCCTCGCGGCTCAGCGGGGCCTCGCGCAGCGCGGCGTGCAGGGTGGCGCCGTTGATGACGACCTCGAGCGCGACGGCGCGCTCGCGTCCGACGTGCCGCTCGAGCATCTCGGTGAGTCGCTCGGTCCAGCGCACGGCCAGGGCCTCCAGGCCCGGGTCGGCCAGCGCCGCGGAGTACATCGCGACCCCGGCGCGCACCTCGCGGCGGTCGGACAGGGCCTCGTGCAGCAGCGCCGGCAGCTCGGTGGCGATGGCCTCGGGGAGTCGAGCCGCTCGGCCATCTGCTGCATCTCGACGTCGGTCTCGTCGACCAGCGACTGCAGCGCGGCCTCGCGCAGGTCGTCGATCGAGCTGAAGTGCTGTGTCGTGGACCCCAGGGGCACGCCGGCGCGGGTGGCCGCGGCGCGGTGGGTCAGCGACCCGGGCCCGTGCTCCAGGACGTGCTCGGCCGCGGCGGCGATGATCATCCGCCGGCGGCCCTCCGGGTCGCGCTTGCGCGGTGGGGTGGTGGTCATGCGGGGCTCCTCCGTTGATGTACGTATGTACATGTACGTTTGTACAGTAACGCCGTCCGCAGGGCAAGTCCGGCTCGGTCGGGGCGGTGTCTAGGCTCGTGACCGTGCGGCAGGCGGGGACGGTGAGACGGCCGTCCGCGCGCACCCGGCGCCTCGCCGCCGCCGGCCTGACCGTGCTGGTCGGGCTGCTGGTGAGCACCCGCTGGTGGGACACCCACCGCTTCCAGGTCCCCGTCCTGCAGGCCGCCTTCCCGGTCGTCGGGGCGCTCGCGGTGGGTTGGGCGGCGCTGCTGCTGGCGCTGCGGCACCGGACCGCCGCGACGGTGCTCGCGGTGCTGGCCGCGCTCGTACCGCTGCTGCTCGCCGGCGGATCGCTGCGCAGCGACACGGTGCCGGCGCGCCCGGGCGACCAGGTCGTGATGAGCGCCAACCTGCAGTACGGCCGCGCCGACCCCGCCGCGCTCGTCACCCTGGTGCGCCAGCAGCGCGTCGACGTGCTCGTCCTGGTCGAGGTCACGCCCGACGCGGCCGCCGCGCTGCGCCGCGCCGGCCTCGACCGCCTCCTGCCGCAGTCGGCCGGCAGCCCGCGCACCGGCGCCGACGGCACCATGATCCGCAGCCGCCACCCGCTCCAGACGCTCGAGAACGCCCAGGTGCCAGGCCTTTTCGGCTCACCTGTCGCGCGCGTGCGCGCACCCTCGGGCACGTACGTCGTCAAGGGCGTGCACCCGTACCCACCCGCCGGCGAGCTCGTCGCGGGGTGGCACCGACAGCTGCGCGACCTGGGGCGGTGGGTGCGCGCGCAGCCGACCGACGAGCCGCTGGTGCTGGCCGGCGACTTCAACTCCTCCTCGGCCCACCCGGCCTTCCGCGAGGCGACCGCCGGGCTCACCGACGCCCACGGCGCCGCCGGGAAGGGGTGGGTGCGCACCTGGCCGGTGGGGCAGCGGGTGCCGCCGTTCGTGCAGATCGACCACGTGCTGCAGCGCGGCGGTCGCGTGGTCGACGCCGGCAGCGCGACCGTGCCCGACACCGACCACGCGGTGGTCTGGGCGCGGCTGCGCGTCCCGGGCTGAGCGCCGCAGCGCCCGACCGGCCGCCCCGCGCGACCGCAGCGCCCCCAGGGCAGGCAGCGCCCCCAGGGCATACGGTGCGGTGGTGAGCGAGCGCGGTGGCGGGCCCTTCGGCGAGCTGGGACGGTTCGCCCGTGCGGCCCTGGTCGACCCGGTGCCGCGCGACCACCGTGAGTCGCGCGCCGCGATCCGTCGCCGCCAGGTCGTGGTGCTGGCCACCCTCGTCGTCGGCTTCGCGCTGCTGACCTGGGCGCTGCGTACGCCCCCTGGCAGCTCGGCCTTCTACGTCGCCACCCTCGCGCTCGCCGCGGTCTGGGTGGCCGGGGCGTTCGCCTCCGGGCCGCTGCACCTGGGCCGCGCCCGCACCCGCACCGGGCGCATCGACGCGCGCCCGGTCGTGCAGCCGGTCGTCCTCGGCGTCTCGCTGCTGCTGGTGTTCCTCGCCGGGGCGCTCGTGGTGGGCCGGATCCCGCTGCTGCGCGGCCCGGTGGAGGAGCTGCTCGACCACGCGCGCTTCGGCTCGCTGCTCGCCGTCGCGCTCATCACGGCGATCAACGGCATCGCCGAGGAGCTGTTCTTCCGCGGCGCGATGTATGCCGCGCTCACCCGCCACCCCGTCGCGGTCTCGACGATCGCGTACACCCTGTCGACCGTGGGCACGGGGGTGCCGCTGCTCGTGCTGGCCGCCGCCGCGCTCGGCCTGGTGACCGGCCTGCAGCGTCGGGTCACCGGCGGCATCCTCGCGCCGACGATCACCCATGTGGTGTGGTCGCTCGGCATGCTCCTGCTGCTTCCCCCGCCCTCGCGATCGGAGACTGACATGGCCACGGACCAGACCGACCGGCCCGCCGGCGACGGGCCGGTGCTCGTCACCGGCGCCACCGGATACATCGGCGGGCTGCTCGTCCCCGAGCTGCTGCGCCGCGGCCGGACGGTGCGGGTGCTCTCGCGCAGCGCCGACCGCATCGCCGAGCTCGACTGGGGCGACGCGGTCGAGGTCGCCGAGGGCGACGCGTCCGACGCCGACGACGTGGCCGCGGCGCTCGAGGGCGTCGACGTGGCCTACTACCTGCTGCACTCGATGGCCGGCGGCGACGACTTCGAGGAGCGCGACCGCGAGCTGGCGCGCACGTTCGCGACCGCCGCGGCGCAGCAGGGCGTCCGGCGGCTGGTCTACCTCGGCGGCCTGCACCCCGACGGCGAGCTGTCGCCGCACCTGGCCTCGCGCGTCGAGGTCGGGAAGATCCTGCTCGACTCGGGCGTGCCGACCGCGGTCCTGCAGGCCGGCGTGGTGCTGGGCGACGGGTCGGCGTCGTTCGACATGCTGCGCTACCTCACCGAGCGGCTGCCGGTCGTGGTCGCGCCGCGCTGGCTGCGCAACCGCATCCAGCCGATCGCCGCGGACGACGTCGTGCACTACCTCGCCGAGGCCGCCGACCTGCCGGCCGAGCTCAACCGCACCTTCGACGTGGGCGGCCCCGACGTGCTGACCTACGCCGAGATGATGGAGCGCTTCGCGGCCCTCACCGACCTCGGCCCGCGCTACATCGCGACCGTGCCGGTGCTCACCCCCGAGCTCGCCAGCCTGTGGGTCGGGCTCGTCACGCCGGTCGACTCCGGGGTGGCGCGGCCGCTGGTCGGCAGCCTGATCCACGACGCCGTGCGCTCCGAGGAGGACCTCGACGACCTGGTCCCGCCCCCGCCCGGCGGGGCCGCCGGCTTCGACGAGGCCGTGCGCCGGGCCACCCGCGACATGCACCTGTCGCTGTCGGCCCAGGGCGCCCGGCTCGGGGCGGGCGCGATCGGCGCGGCCGTCTCGCTCGGGTCGGCGGCGACCGCGCCGGCCCGGGGAGTGCTGCGCCGCCTGCGGTCCTGAGCCCCGGGCGTACGTCGGGGTCGGGGGCCGCCGGCAGCGGCGCCCGGGCGGGTCGCTCGGCCCGATCGGTGACGTGCCCTCCGGGCCCCGGCATCGCCGGCCCCCGCGTGTGACACGTGGTGCAGGTGGGACGAAGGGCTACCCTGCGGACGTGGCCACCCGTCAGTCCGCGTCGTCCCAGCGCGCCTCCGCGAGTCGCGGTCGCTCCACGCGACCGTCCTCGCGCACGTCCTCCCGCCCGCCCGCCAAGAAGAAGGCCGGCGCGGGTGGCAGCACGCGCGCCAGGACGACCAGCGGCGGGCTGCCCCTGCCGCTGCGCGCGCTGCGCGGCACCTGGATGGGCGTCGCGCACGTCGCCGGCGGCGCCGCCCGTCGGGTCGGGACGTCCGCGCGCGACCTCGACCCCGAGCACCGTCGCGACGGGGTCGGTTTCCTGCTCGTCGCGCTCTCGCTCGTCGTCGCCGCTCGCGAGTGGTGGGGCCTGAGCGGATTCTTCGGCGACGTCGTGCACGCGGTCGTCGCGGGCACGTTCGGCCGGGTCGGCCTGGTCCTGCCGCTCGTGCTGCTGCTGCTCGGGGTGCACCTGCTGCGCTCGCCGCGCGGCCACCAACCGACCAACCGGGTCGTGATCGGCCTGGTCATGTTGGCCTTCTCCGCCTGCGGCCTGGCCCACCTCGCCGACGGCATGCCCGCCCCGCCCGACGGCCAGGAGGCCATGCGCGAGGCCGGCGGCATCATCGGCTTCCTGGCCTCCAGCCCGCTCGAGGCGGCCGTCCGGGTCTGGGGCGCGGTGCCGCTGCTGCTCCTGCTCGGGGTCTTCGGCCTGCTCGTCGTCACCGCCACGCCGGTGCACCTGGTCGGGCAGCGGCTCGGCGAGCTGCGCGACCGGATCTTCGGCATGCCCGAGGCCTACGACGACCAGGACGAGGAGCAGCTCGACGCCGTCGCGGCCGACCGGCACGGCGCCGACATCGACGGCACGGCGCCGAAGCGGCGCAGGCGCACCCGCAAGAAGGACGCCGACGAGGGGTCCGACGACGAGGCCCGCGAGGGTGACGAGGCGTTCGAGCAGGCGGCCACGGTCGTACCCCGTCGGACCAAGGGCGGACGGGTGCTGCGCCCCGGCGAGAAGGCCCCCAAGGACGACCCCGAGCGCGCCGGCGGCGAGGTCTACGACGGCGAGGCGGCCGCGGCCGCCGAGGCGCTGGACCGGGCCAAGCAGGGCGCGGTCAAGCTGCCGACCGCCAAGGCGGGGAGGCGGCCGCCGGCGAGAGCAGGTCCAAGCTCGAGGCCCCGCCCACCCAGCAGCTGCCGCAGCGCGTCGAGCAGCTCGCGCTCGCGGGCGACGTCACCTACACGCTGCCCGAGAGCACGCTGCTCGAGCCGGGCACCCCGCACAAGTCGCGCTCGTCGGCCAACGACCGCGTCGTCGAGGCGCTCACCGAGACGCTGGAGTCGTTCAACGTCGACGCCGAGGTCACCGGGTTCACCCGCGGCCCGACGGTCACCCGCTACGAGGTCGAGCTGGGCGGCGGCACCAAGGTCGAGAAGGTCACGGCGCTGTCGAAGAACATCGCCTACGCCGTCGCGTCGGCCGACGTTCGCATCCTCAGCCCCATCCCGGGCAAGAAGGCCATCGGCATCGAGATCCCCAACACCGACCGCGAGAAGGTCAGCCTCGGGGACGTGCTGCGCAGCCAGGCCGCGCGCGGCAACGAGCACCCGATGGTGATGGGTGTCGGCAAGGACGTCGAGGGCGGCTACGTCATCGCCAACCTCGCGAAGATGCCGCACATGCTGGTGGCGGGCGCCACCGGCGCCGGAAAGTCCAGCTTCGTGAACTCGATGATCACCTCGGTGCTCATGCGCGCGACGCCCGACGAGGTGCGCATGGTGCTGGTCGACCCCAAGCGGGTCGAGCTGACCGCCTACGAGGGCATCCCGCACCTGATCACCCCGATCATCACCAGCCCCAAGAAGGCCGCCGAGGCGCTGCAGTGGGTCGTGCGCGAGATGGACACCCGCTACGACGACCTCGCGGCGTTCGGCTACAAGCACATCGACGACTTCAACAAGGCGGTGCGTTCCGGACGGGTGCAGCCGCTGCCCGGGTCGGAGCGGGTGCTGCAGCCCTACCCCTACCTGCTCGTGATCGTCGACGAGCTCGCCGACCTGATGATGGTGGCGCCGCGCGACGTCGAGGAGTCGATCGTGCGCATCACCCAGCTCGCGCGCGCGGCCGGCATCCACCTGGTGCTCGCGACGCAGCGCCCGTCGGTCGACGTCGTCACGGGTCTGATCAAGGCCAACGTGCCGAGCCGACTGGCCTTCGCCACCAGCTCGCTCGCCGACAGCCGCGTCGTGCTCGACCAGCCCGGCGCCGAGAAGCTCATCGGCCAGGGTGACGCGCTGTTCCTGCCCATGGGCGCCTCCAAGCCGATGCGTGTTCAGGGCGCGTGGGTCACCGAGACCGAGGTCCAGCAGGTCGTGGAGCACGTGCGCGAGCAGCTGAAGCCGACCTACCGCGACGACGTCGCCGTCTCGGCGCCCAAGAAGGAGATCGACGAGGACATCGGCGACGACCTCGACGTGCTGCTGCAGGCGGCCGAGCTGGTCGTCACCACGCAGTTCGGGTCGACCTCGATGCTGCAGCGCAAGCTGCGCGTCGGGTTCGCCAAGGCCGGTCGCCTGATGGACCTGCTGGAGTCGCGCGGCATCGTCGGCCCGTCCGAGGGCTCCAAGGCGCGTGACGTGCTGGTCAAGCCCGACGACCTGCCGACCACGCTCGCGCTGCTGCGCGGCGAGGAGGTCCCCGACCGGGCCGACGACGCCGGTGACGTGGGCGAGGAGCCGGCGCAGGCGTACCACGACGGCCATGACGGCGAGGATGAGTCCGGTGAGGACGCGTGGGAGCTGACCCAGCACGGCCGCTGAGAACCGGGTGCACCGCGGCCGGGGTCCGCGGCCGCGGTGGCAGCGGTGGCGCTACTACCCCAACGCGGTGCTGCTCGGCGCCCAGCTGCTGGGGATCCTGGTCTACCCGTTCACCGACAGCGAGCTCGGGCGCGCGGTCTTCTCGCTCTTCCAGCTCGGGGTGCTGGTCATCGCCGTCGGCGCGGTGCGCGCCACCCCGGCGCTGAACTGGGTGTCGTGGGTGTTCGGCGTGCCGGCCGCGGTGCTGACCCTGGTCGAGGTCGTCGTGCGCGACAACAACACGATCTCGTTGCTGTCCAACGTGACTCACGCGGCGTTCTACTTCTACCTGGCCTATGCGCTGGTGCGGTACATGTTCGCCGACCGGCACGTCAGCACCGACGAGATGTTCGCGACCGGGTCGTGCTTCACGGTGGTCGCGTGGGCGTTCGCGTACCTGTACGGCGCGGTGCAGAACGTCTGGGGGCCCGAGCAGTTCTCGCACGCCGGCGACGGGCCGCTGACCTGGATGCAGATGCTGTTCCTGAGCTTCACGACGATGACCGGCACGGGCCTGTCCGACATCTCGCCGGTCGGGGGACAGGCACGCTCCATCGTCATGCTGGAGCAGCTGGCCGGGCTCAACTACGTCGCGCTGGTGGTCGCCCGGCTGCTGGCCATGACGATGGCGCGTTTCCACGCCGAGGGTGACGCGGACGTACGGCGGTGGCGGGGTGATGCGGGCACGCCCCCAGGAGCGACCGCGCCACCGACACCCGCACCGACACCGACACCGACGAGGCGTGAGGCGTCAGTGCGTCAGGCGTGAGGCGTCAGCGTGAGGCGCGGCGCACACCTTCCCGCGCATGAAACCGGGTTACGTGCGTTTGACCCTGATGCATTGAGGTCAGTTACACGTAACCGGGTTTCATGCCTGGGGGTGCCGATGAAACCCGGTTTCATGCGGGTGGTTCATGCGGGCGGGGTGGCCTCCAGGCGGTATCCCTGGCCCGGCTCGGTGACCAGCAGGCGCGGGGCGGCGGGGTCGTCCTCGAGCTTGCGGCGCAGCTGGGAGACGTAGACCCGCAGGTAGTGCGACTGCCGGTCGTAGCCCACGCCCCACACCCGCCGCAGCAGCTCCTGCTGGCTGACCAGGTGGCCGGGCCGCTCGGCCAGCACGTCGAGCATCGACCACTCGGTGGGTGTGAGGTGCACGTCCTGCCCGCCGCGGCGGGCGGTGCGCTCGGCGAAGTCGAGCTCGACGTCGGCGGTGCGCAGCGGGGCCGGCCGGTGCTCGCCGGGCTGCAGCCGCCGCTCGGCCACCCGGATGCGGGCGAGCAGCTCCTCGACGCCGAACGGCTTGGTGACGAAGTCGTCGGCGCCGGCGTCGAGCGCCTCGACCTTGTCGTCGGAGTCGTGCCGGGCCGACAGCACGATGACGGGGATCTGGGTACGTCCGCGCAGTCGGCGGATGACCTCGACGCCGTCGACGTCGGGCAGGCCCAGGTCGAGCACCACCAGGTCGGGCGGCTGGGGCGAGTCGAGCACCTCCTGCAGCGCCGAGCGTCCGTCGTGCACCTGCGCGACGGAGTAGCCGTGCGCTCGCAGCGTGATGCCGAGCGTGCGGACGATGGCGGCCTCGTCGTCGACGACCAGGACGTGGGTCACGGGGTCTCCTCGGGAGGATCGCTGGGGGTCGCGGGCAGCGCGGGCAGCTGCAGCACCATGGTCAGCCCGCCGCCCGGGGTGTCCTCGGCGGTGAGGCTGCCACGCATCGTCTCGGCGAGGCCCCGGGCCACCGCGAGGCCCAGGCCGACGCCCGACCCGCGCGGCGCGTCGCCGAGCCGCTGGAACGGCGCGAACAGGCGCTCCTGCTGGTCGGCCGGCACCCCGGGGCCACGGTCGACGACCCGGATCTCGACGGCGGCGCCGACGCGCCCCGCGTCGATGCGCACGCCGTGCCGGCCGCCGTGCTGCACGGCGTTGTCGACGACGTTGCCGAGCACCCGCTCGGCAAGGCCCACGTCGGCGACGCACACCAGGTCGGGGGCCACGTCGACCTCCACGTGGCCGCGGCCCGCGAGGCCGGCGAGGGCCAGGTCGACCAGCTCGGACGCCTCGACCGGCACCAGGTGCGGGCGCACCGAGTCGGACTGCAGGCGCGACAGGTCGAGCAGGTTGCCGATCAGCCCGTCGAGCCGGTCGGCGGAGTCCTCGACGGTCTCCAGCAGCTCGGCGCGGTCCTGGGCGCTGAGGTCCACGTCGGTGAGCCGCAGCCCGCCGACGCCGGCCTTGATCGCGGCGAGCGGGGTGCGCAGGTCGTGCGACACGGCGGCCAGCAGCGCCCCGCGCGCCTTGTTGTCCTGGGCGAGCCGGCCGGCCTCCTGGGCCGCGGCCGCGAGCGCCCGGGAGCGGATCGCTGCCGCGGCGTGGCTGGCGACCGCCTCGACCAGCCGGCGCTCCCGCCCGCTCGGGGCCGGTGCGCGCAGCGCGAGCGCGTGCCGCTCGTCGATGGTCGCGGTCGTCAGCTCGCCCGGACCGTCCAGGTCACCGACCGTCGCGACGGGGCCCTGCAGGGTGCCGCTCGCGGTGCGTCGCAGCACCCCCGCGCCCCGCGCGTCGAACAGCTCGCGGGTGGCGGTGAGCAGGTCGGTCAGCGGGTCGCGGGCGTCGATCAGCGTGTGCGCCAGGTCGGCGAGGAGGCGCGACTCGCGCTCGGCCGCCAGCGCGAGGCGGGCGCGCTGCTCGGCCAGGTGCACGACCGAGGCCACCGCGACGGCCACGAGCACGAAAAGCGTGACGGCAGCGATGTTCTCGGGCTCGCTGATGGTCAGGGTGTATCTCGGGTCGGTGAAGAACCAGTTGATCAGCAGGCTCGACACGACGGCCGCGACCACGGCCGGCAGCAGCCCGCCGACGATGGCGACGAGCACGGTGAGCGCCAGGTAGAGCAGCATCTCCAGCGGCAGCTCGTGGCTGCCGCTGGTCAGCGTCAGCACCCAGGTGAGCAGCGCGGCGCCGAGCGTGGCGAGCAGCCAGCCGGCGAGCGTACGTCCTCGGCCGAGCGAGCCTGCCGAGCGCGGCCGTCGCACCGCTCGAGACTCCGGGTGGGAGACCATCAGCACGTCGATGTCGCCCGAGCCGCGCACCACCTGCTCGCCCACCCCTGGCTGAGCAGGCTCTGCCAGGCCGACCGGCGGCTGGCGCCGATGACGATCTGCGAGGCGTTGATGCCGCGGGCGAAGTCGAGGATCGAGCGGGCCACGTCGGAGCCGGTGACGACGTGCATCTCGCCGCCGAGCTCGTGGGTGAGCTCCCGGGCGGCCGCGAGCGACTCGGCGGGGGAGTCGCGCAGGCCCGAGTCGGGAATCACCTTGACCGCGAACAGCTTTCCGCCCGCGCCACGGGCGGCGATGCGCGCTCCGCGGCGCAGCAGCACCTCCTGCTCGGGGCCGCCGGTGAGCGCCACGAGCACCCGTTCGCGGGTGGCCCAGGTCTGCTCGATGCGCTGCTCGTCGCGGTAGTGCTCCAGGTGCTCGTCGACCCGGTCGGCGACCCACAGCAGTGCCAGCTCGCGCAGCGCGGAGAGGTTGCCGGGGCGGAAGTAGTTCGACAGCGCCGCGTCGACCCGCTCGGCGGGGTAGACGTTGCCGTGGGCGAGCCGGCGGCGCAGCGCCTCCGGGCTCATGTCGACCAGCTCGACCTGGTCGGCCGCGCGCACCACCTCGTCGGGCACCGTCTCGCGCTGCCGCACCCCGGTGATGCCGGCGACGGCGTCGTTGAGCGACTCCAGGTGCTGCACGTTGACGGTCGAGATCACGTCGATCCCGGCGTCGAGCAGCTGCTCGACGTCCTGCCAGCGGCGCCGGTGGCGCGAGCCGGAGGCGTTGGTGTGCGCGAGCTCGTCGACCAGGCACACCTGCGGCGCACGGCGCAGCACCGCGTCGACGTCGAGCTCGTCGACGGTGCGGTCGCCGTGCGCGACGGCGACCCGGGGAGCACCTCCAGCCCCGCGAGCGCGTCGGCCGTGCGGGCCCGCCCGTGGGTCTCGACGACGCCGACGACCACGTCGGTGCCCCGGTCGCGGCGGCGGCGCCCTCGCCGAGCATGGCGACGGTCTTGCCCACACCGGGGGCAGCGCCCAGATAGATGCGCAGTCGTCCGCGAGCCACCCCGCGATTGTGCCCGGCCGCCACGTCAGTCCCGCGCGGCCACCCGCGCGAGGGCGAGGTTGAGCTGCAGCACGTTGACCCGTGGCTGCCCGAGGAAGCCCAGCGTCGGGTGCTGCGTCTGCTGACGTACGAGCGCGGCCACCTGGGTGCGCGGCAGCCCGCGGGCGGTCGCGACCCGGGCCACCTGCCCGTCGGCCGCCGCGGGCGTGATGTGCGGGTCGAGCCCGCTGCCGCTCGCGGTGAGCAGGTCGGGTGTCGCGGCGCCACCGAGCGCCGCGCGCCGCTGCGCCACGTCGGCCTGCAGGTCGGGGCTGGAGGCGGGCAGGTTGGACCCGCCGCTGGTGTCGCCCGCGTGGTCCGAGGCCGACGGTCGGGAGTGGAACCACTGCGCCCCGGTCCACCGCTGGCCCAGCAGCGAGGAGCCGACGACCCGCCCGTCGACCCGCACGAGCGACCCCTCGGCCTGGTCGCGCAGCCCGGCCTGGCCGACGGCCCAGACGGCGCCGGGGTAGGCGACCCCGAGCAGGACGGTGAGCAGCAGCAGCACGCGCAGCGCGGCGGTGCCCTGCCGCACGACGGCGGCGGACCGGGAGGTGGTGCTTCGGAGCATGGCGATCACAGTCCTGGGAGTGCGGAGACGAACAGGTCGATGAGCTTGATGCCGACGAACGGCGTGACGACGCCGCCGAGGCCGTACACCAGCAGGTTGCGTCGGAGCAGCGCCCCGACCGGCATCGGTCGATAGCGAACGCCCTTGAGCGCCAACGGGATCAGCGCCACGATCACGAGCGCGTTGAAGATGACCGCCGAGAGCATCGCCGACTCCGGGGAGCCGAGCCGCATGATGTTCAGCGCCTCCAGGCCCGGGTAGGTCGCGACGAACATCGCGGGGATGATCGCGAAGTACTTCGCGAGGTCGTTGGCGATGGAGAACGTCGTGAGGGCGCCGCGGGTGATCAGCAGCTGCTTGCCGATGGCGACGATGTCGATCAGCTTGGTCGGGTCGGAGTCGAGGTCGACCATGTTGCCGGCCTCCTTCGCGGCCGAGGTGCCGGTGTTCATCGCCACGCCGACGTCGGCCTGGGCGAGCGCCGGCGCGTCGTTGGTGCCGTCGCCGGTCATCGCGACGAGCCGGCCCCCGGCCTGCTCCTGGGTGATGAGCCGCAGCTTGTCCTCCGGCGTCGCCTCGGCGAGCACGTCGTCGACCCCGGCCTCGGCGGCGATCGAGGCGGCGGTGCGCGCGTTGTCGCCGGTCACCATCACCGTGCGGATGCCCATGCTGCGCAGCTCGGCGAACCGGTCGGCGAGGCCGGGCTTGACCACGTCCTTCAGGTGCAGCACGCCCACGGCGACCGGGTGCTCGCCGACCCCGTGCACCGCGACGAGCAGCGGGGTGCCGCCCTGCTCGGCGATGCGGTCGGTGATCGCGTCGACGGCGTCGTCGCAGGTGCCGCCGTGCTCCACGATCCACGCGCGCACCGCGCCGGTCGCACCCTTGCGCACCTGGGTGCCGTCGGGCAGGTCGACGCCGCTCATCCGGGTCTGCGCGCTGAACGGCACGTCGACCGCGCCCCGGGGGCAGCGCGGCGCGGCGGGCAGCTGCGCGGTGCACCAGTCGACGATCGAGCGGCCCTCGGGCGTGGTGTCGGTCTGCGACGACAGGTGCGCCAGCTCCTGCGCGCGCCGGGCCGGCGTGCCGCCGAGCGGGTGGAGGGCGTACGCCTGGCGGTTGCCGAGCGTGATGGTGCCGGTCTTGTCCAGCAGCAGCGTGCCGACGTCGCCCGCGGCCTCGACCGCGCGGCCGCTCGTCGCGAGCACGTTGTGCTGCACGAGCCGGTCCATGCCGGCGATGCCGATCGCCGACAGCAGCGCCCCGATGGTCGTCGGGATGAGGCAGACGAGCAGCGCGACGAGCACGATCACCGACGGCGGCTCGCCGGTGAGGCCCGCGAGCGGCGGGACCGTCGCGACCGCGAGCAGGAAGATGATCGTCAGGACGATCAGCAGGATGCCGAGCGCCACCTCGTTGGGCGTCTTCTGCCGCGCGGCGCCCTCGACCAAGGAGATCATCCGGTCCAGGAACGAGCGGCCCGGCTCCGCGGTGACCCGCACGACGATCCGGTCGGACAGCACCGTGGTGCCGCCGGTCACCGCGCACCGGTCGCCGCCGGCCTCGCGGACGACCGGGGCCGACTCGCCGGTGATCGCCGACTCGTCGACGGTGGCCATCCCCTCGACCACGTCGCCGTCGCCGGGGATCACCTGGCCGGCGGTGACCACCACCCGGTCGCCGACCCGCAGGTCGGCGCCGGCGACCTCCTCCTCGCCGCCGGCCGGGAGCAGCCGGCGGGCCGTGGTCGTGGTGCGCGTGCGGCGCAGCGAGTCGGCCTGGGCGCGTCCGCGGCCCTCGGCGACCGCCTCGGCGAGGTTGGCGAACAGGATCGTCAGCCACAGCCACACCGTGACCGACACGCTGAAGACGCCGGGGTGCAGCACCGACAGCGCCGTGGTGAGCACCGCCCCGACCCACACGACGAACATCACCGGCGAGCGGAACAGGTGGACGGGGTTGAGCTTGCGCAGCGCTGCGGGAGCTGGGCGGCGCCGAGGGTGAGCAGCTGGGTCATGACAGGGCCTCCGCGAGCGGACCGAGGGCGAGGGCGGGTAGGAAGGTGAGGCCGGCGACGAGCAGCGCCACCCCCACCATCAGCCCGGAGAACAGCGGGGTGTGCGTCGGCATGGACGACGCAGTGACCGGCGAACGGCGTTGTGCCGCAAGGGATCCCGCGAGCGCCAGGACGAGCACCACGGGCAGGTAGCGGCCGAGCAGCATGCACGTCGCCAGGGCCAGGTTGAGCACCGGCTGGTCGGCGCTCAGCCCGGCATAGGCGCTGCCGTTGTTGTTCGCGGCCGACGCGAAGGCGTACAGCATCGTGGTGAGCCCGTGCGCGCCGTCGTCGGCGACGGCGGCCCGCGACGCCGGGACGACCAGCGCCAGGCCGGTGCCGAGCAGCACCAGCGCGGGGGCGGTGATCAGCGCGAGCGAGGTGCAGGTGATCTCCCGGCGCCCGATGCGCTTGCCGAGCAGCTCGGGCGTGCGGCCCACCATGAGGCCGGCCAGGAAGACGGTGAGGGTGGCGAGCAGGAACGCGCCGTACATCCCCGAGCCGACGCCGCCGGGCGACACCTCGCCCAGCAGCATGTTGAGCAGCAGGGTGCCGCCGCCGATGGGCGAATAGCTCTCGTGCATCGAGTTGACCGCGCCCGTCGAGGTGCCGGTCGTGGAGCTGGCGAACAGCGCGGAGCCGAAGATCCCGAAGCGCACCTCCTTGCCCTCCATGCCGCCGAGCGGCCCTGTGGCTGCACGGGACTCGGCGATCGTCGTGATCGTCAGCGCGGCGGCCCAGAGGGTGACCATGAAGCCGAGCACGGCCCAGCCCTGACGGCGGTCGCCCACCATCAGGCCGTACGTCCTCGGCAGCGCGAACGGGATGAGCAGGATCAGGAAGATCTCGAGCAGGTTGGTGACGGCGTTGGGGTTCTCGAAGGGGTGCGCGGAGTTGGCGTTGAAGTAGCCGCCGCCGTTGGTGCCGAGGAGCTTGATGGCCTCCTGGCTCGCCACCAGGCCGCCGTTGATCTGCTGCTGCCCGCCGCCGAGCGTGCCGACCGTGGTGGGCGCGTCGAGGTTCTGGATCACCCCGCCGGCCAGCAGCAGCACCGCACCGACCGCCGCGACCGGCAGCAGCACGCGCACGACGACCCGGGTGAGGTCGACCCAGAAGTTTCCGACCGTGCCCGACCCGTCGCGGGCCACGCCGCGGATCAGCGCCGCGCACACCGCGATGCCGACCGCCGCCGACACGAAGTTCTGGATCGTCAGGCCGAGCGTCTGCACCAGGCGCGAGGCGCCGGTCTCACCGCCGTAGCTCTGCCAGTTGGTGTTGGTGACGAACGAGACGGCGGTGTTGAGCGCGCCGGTGCGTGACTGCGACTCTCCGCTGCTCAGCGGCAGCCGGCCCTGCAGCAGCACCAGTGCGGTGAGCAGCGCGATGCTGACGACCGCGAGCGCCAGGCAGGCGATGGCATACGTCGACCAGCGTTGCTGCGACTGCGGATTCACGCCCGAGAGGCGATAGACGGCGCGCTCGACGGCGAGGTGCCGGTCGCTGGTCAGCACCCGCGCGAGATAGCCGCCGAGGCTCAGGTGCGCGACGGCGAGCGCCAGCACCAGGGTCGCGAGGGTGAGCACCGCGCCCGGCATCAGAACTTCTCCGGGTGCAGGAGGGCGTACAGCAGATAGACGAGGAGGCCGGCAGCGACGACGCCGGCGACAAGCAGCTCAGGCATGCGTGCAGCGTCTGCCCGACGCCGCCCGCGTCCGCCCCGCTTGACGCGACCTTCACACGTCTTGACGGGATCTTGAGGTGTCCTCGGGGAGTCCGCGGGCAGGGCGCCGGCGTCGGCGAGCTCGGCGCGGATGTCCTCGACCATCGCGCGCACGGCGGGCTCGCCCTCGACCGGGCCGCCGGCGAGCAGCCCGTCGGCGCCCAGCAGCACCGCGGAGGGGTTGGCGAACAGGCGCAGCACCCGGGCGACGTTGAGGTCCAGGTCGTAGAGGGCGTACGGCGCGGCGGCGGGCGCCAGCTCGGCCACCCGCTCGGGGTCGGCGTCGAACAGCGCCCGCACCGCCACGACCCCGCCGAGCTGCTCCTCCCAGACGCGCAGGTCGGGGGCGATGCGGGTGCACGGGCCGCAGCCGGGGCTCAGCGCCACGAGCAGCGCGGGACGCTCGGTGGCCAGCTCGTGCAGCGTCAGCTGGGTGCCCTCGGGCGTGCGGGTCTGGCCGTACGGGATCGGGTGGCGGACGTAGTCGAGCTCGCCGGCGTCGTCGCCGGGCTCCGCGGCCGGTGCCGCAGCCGGTGCGGCCGGCTCGCCGCTGCCGCCGAGGCTGAGCGTGCAGACCGCCGCCGCCAGCGCGGCCCCCACCAGCCACAGCCACCACTGGTCGAGGTCGGCGAGCGCGGACGGCACGCTCACCCCGCGCAGCGCGCCGACCAGGGCAAGCACTCCCGCGAGCACCAGCAGCGTGTTGCGCACCAGGGTGCGGCCGGTGATCGTGTGCGCGCCGAGCCGGCCGAAGCAGCCGCAGCGCACCGGGTGCTCGAAGCGCAGGGCGCGGGCCACGACGAGCCAGTACGCCAGCAGCAGCGCGAGCGTCGCGCTCGCCACCACGACGAGCAGCGGCGCCGGGCTCACCAGCAGCGCGACGCCGAGCACCAGCTCGGCGGGCGCGAGCAGCGCCGGCGCCCACGACGGCGCGTCGACACGCAGCGCGCCGAAGGCGTCGGCGGTGGCCTGGCGCTCGCGCAGCTTGGCCGCGCCGCTGACCAGCAGGATCAGCGCGCAGGTCAGGACCGGGAGGACGAGGGCGAGCTCGGGCACCGGGTCATCATCGCAAGCGCCCCGCCCCGCGGGTGCGTAGATCGCCGATCAG
The DNA here is from genome assembly GCF_030296655.1 of Barrientosiimonas endolithica. Lineage (NCBI taxonomy): Bacteria > Bacillati > Actinomycetota > Actinomycetes > Micrococcales > Dermacoccaceae > Barrientosiimonas > Barrientosiimonas endolithica. The sequence goes on from NZ_AP027735.1 coordinate 1,088,578, forward strand.
GCGGAGGCGTCGAGCTCCTCGATGGTGGCCAGGCTCGGCCCGCGGGTCTGCTGCAGGTCACGGGCCACGGCCTCGGCGTCGCGCAGCACCCGCAGCACGTTACCGCCCGCGACCTTGGCGAGGTCGTCGTCGCTCCAGCCCCGCTCACGCAGCGCCTCGAGCACCGCGGGGTAGCGGCTGACGTCCTCGAGGCCGACCGGCAGCCCCGGCACGCCGTCGTAGTCGCCGCCGACCCCGATGTGGTCGATGCCGGCCACCTCACGGATGTGCACGAAGTGGGCCACGACGTCGTCGATGGTGGCGGTCGGCATCGGGTGGGTGCGCTGGTACTCCTGCGCGAACCGCTCGAACGCGTCGAGGTCGCTGGGCTTGACGCCCTGGGCGCGGGCCGCCTCCGTCGCCTCGCGGCGGTACTCCGCGCACGCGGGCGAGACGAACGCCGGCACGAAGGTCGCCATGATCACGCCGTTCCGGTCGCGCAGCGTCTCGAGCACGTCGTCGGGGGCGTTGCGCGGGCTGTCGGCGACGGCGCGGGCGCTGGAGTGGCTGAAGATGACCGGCGCCTCGCTCGCGGCCAGCGCGTCGCGCATCGTGTCGGCGGACACGTGGGACAGGTCGACGAGCATGCCGGTGCGGTTCATCTCGCGCACCACCTCGACGCCGAACCGGGAGAGCCCGCCGAGCACCGGCTCGTCGGTGGCGGAGTCGGCCCACGGCACGTTGTCGTTGTGGGTGAGCGTGAGATAGCGCACGCCGAGGACGTACATCATGCGCAGGGTCGCGAGCGAGGAGCTGATCGAGTGGCCGCCCTCGGCACCGAGCAGCGAGGCGATGCGCCCGGAGCGGAACACCTCCAGCACCTCGTCGGCCGTGCGCGCGATGCCGAGGTCGTCGGGGTAGCGAGCGACCAGCTGGTGGACGGCGTCGATCTGCTCCAGCGTGGCGCTGACGGCCGTGTCGCCGGTGAGCGAGGCGGGGACGAACACCGACCAGAACTGCCCGCCGACGCACCCCTTGCGCAACCGCGGGATGTCGGTGTGCGTCCGGTCGCTGGTGTCGCCGGAGACGTCGAGCCGGTCGAAGTCGTACCGCACCGACTGGCGCGCGGCCCACGGCAGGTCGTTGTGCCCGTCGATCAGCGGGTGCTCGCGGAGCAGGTCGGTGATGTCGCGCCGGGTCTCGGTCATGGAGGCCATCAGACCACGCTCACTAGAGTGGCCGCGTGCCGAACCCCACTGACCGCCGCAGCGTCGCTGTGGTGACCCTCGGCTGTGCCCGCAACGAGGTCGACAGCGAGGAGCTCGCCGGCCGGCTGGCCGCCGAGGGCTGGAGCCTGGTCGACGACGCCGCCGAGGCCGACGTCGCCGTCGTCAACACCTGCGGATTCGTCGAGCAGGCCAAGAAGGACAGCATCGACGCGCTGCTGGAGGCGAACGACCTCAAGCAGACCGGGCGCACCCAGGCGGTGGTCGCGGTCGGCTGCCTGGCCGAGCGCTACGGCAACCAGCTCGCCGAGCAGCTCACCGAGGCCGACGCCGTGCTCGGCTTCGACTCCTACGCCGACATGTCGGGCCACCTCACCGCGGTGCTCCAGGGCCACCGGCCCGCGGCGCACACCCCCGGCGACCGACGTACGCTCCTGCCGCTGTCCCCGGTGGCGCGGCAGGAGTCCGCGGCCGGCGTGGCGACCCCCGGCCACGGGCAGGGCGCCGCCGAGACCTCCCGTCCCGACGACGTGGTCGTCGAGAGCCCCGTCGCGGGCGCGGGCCCGCGGGTCATCCGGGCCCGGCTCGACGGGCGGCCGTGGGCGCCGCTGAAGATCGCGAGCGGCTGCGACCGGCGGTGCGCGTTCTGCGCGATCCCGATGTTCCGCGGCGCCTTCGTGTCGCGCCGGCCCACCGACGTGCTCGCCGAGGCCCGCTGGCTGGGGGAGCGCGGGGTCAAGGAGGTCTTCCTCGTCAGCGAGAACTCCACGTCCTACGGCAAGGACCTCGGCGACCTGCGGCTGCTCGACACGATGCTGCCCGAGCTGGTCGCCGTCGAGGGCATCGAGCGGGTGCGGGTGAGCTACCTGCAGCCGGCCGAGATCCGCCCCGACCTGCTCGACGCCATGACCCAGGTCCCGGGCGTCGTGCCCTACTTCGACATCTCCTTCCAGCACGCCTCCGGCCCGCTGCTGCGCCGGATGCGCCGGTTCGGCGACCGCCGCTCCTTCCTCGACCTGCTGCAGCAGGTGCGCGAGCGCTCGCCCGAGGCCGGCATCCGCTCCAACGTGATCGTCGGGTTCCCCGGCGAGACCGAGGACGACCTCGCCGAGCTCGAGGCGTTCCTCGCCGAGGCGCGGCTCGACGTGGTCGGGGTCTTCGGCTACTCCGACGAGGACGGCACCGAGGCCGAGACCTACGGCGACAAGCTCGACCCCGACGAGGTCGCCGAGCGGGTCGAGCGCATCCGCACGCTGGCCGACGAGCTGAACCTGCAGCGCGCCGAGGAGCGCGTCGGCGAGGTCGTCGAGGTGCTGGTCGAGTCGGTCGAGGACGGGCAGGCGACCGGCCGCGCGGGCCAGCAGGGTCCCGACGTCGACGGCGTCACCCAGCTGACGTCCGGCACGCATGCCGTCGGTGACCTGGTGCGGGCTCGGGTGATAGGGACGGAGGGCATCGATCTGCTCGCCGACCCCCTCACGGAGCCCGCCTGATGCACATCCCCGAAGAGCCCGACCCGATGGCCACCCCGAGCCGGGCGGTCAGCAACTGGAACGTCGCCAACCAGCTCACCGCCCTGCGCATCCTGCTGGTGCCGGTCTTCGCGGTGCTGCTGCTGACCGACGGGGAGCAACACCGGGTTCCGGTGGGCGGCCTTCGCCGTCTTCGTCCTGGCCAGCCTCACCGACCGCATCGACGGCGACCTCGCCCGCTCGCGCGACCTGGTCACCGACCTCGGCAAGGTCATGGACCCCATCGCCGACAAGGCGCTCGTGGGCATGGCGCTCGTCGGGCTGTCGATGATCGGCGAGCTGTGGTGGTGGGTGACCGTCGTGATCCTGGTGCGCGAGCTCGGCATCACGCTGCTGCGCTTCGCGGTCATCCGGCACGGCGTGATGCCGGCGAGCCGCGGCGGCAAGGCCAAGACGGTCCTGCAGATCGTCGCGATCGCGATGTTCGTCATGCCACTGCCGGAATGGCTCCACGTCGTCGCGATGATCGTGATGCTCGCCGCCGTCGCGGTGACGGTCGTGACGGGAATCGACTACTGCGCCAAGGCCGTACGCCTTCGCCGGGCGAGCCTGCGCGGTCGCCCCGGACCCTCCGACGACGCGCGAGGCGGATAGCGGTGCCGGCCAGCCTCGCGGCGTCCTGAGGCCGTCGTGCGGGAGCCGGCGGCGCGCGACGTCGTGCACGTCCTGACCGAGCGGGGTCGCACCGTCGCCACGGCCGAGTCGCTCACCGGGGGACTGGTGTGCGCCGCGCTCACCGAGGTCCCCGGGTCCAGCGCGGTCGTGCGCGGTGGGGTCGTGGCCTACGCCACCGAGGTCAAGGCGGCGGTGCTCGGCGTGGACGGCGAGCTGCTCGCCCGGGGCGGCGCGGTCCAGGGCGAGGTCGCGGCTCAGCTGGCCGAGGGCGTACGGCGGGTTCTGGGTGCCGACGTCGGTCTCGCCACCACCGGGGTGGCCGGCCCGGCCGAGCAGGACGGGCAGCCGGTCGGGCGGGTGTTCGTCGCTGTCGCGCGGCCCGAGGGCACCACCGTTCGGCAGCTGGACCTGAGCGGGGACCGCGCGGCGATCCGCGAGCAGACCGTGTCCGCCGTGCTGGCCCTGGCGCACTCGCTCGAGGGCTGAGCCGCGGCCCCGGCCGGGCGCTAACCGTCCTTGCTGGGGCGGCCCCGCCGGCGGATCGGCGCCGCGTCGCGGGGAGCCGGCCCGCCTTGCGCAGCGCGTCGCGCAGCACCGTCTCGACCTGGGCGTTGACGCTGCGCAGGTCGTCCGCCGCCCACCGCTGCAGCGCGTCGTGGACGGCAGGGTCGAGCCGGAGCAGGACGGCCTTGCGCTGGCCGCCCCGCCCCGACGTCGAGGGCTGGTCGGAGGTCAGTGGTAGAGGCTTCCCGTGTTGACGACCGGCGTGGCGCGCTGGTCGCCGCACAGCACGACGAGCAGGTTGCTGACCATCGCGGCCTTGCGCTCCTCGTCGAGCTCGACGACCGACTCGCGCTCGAGCCGCTCGATGGCCATCTCGACCATCGTCACCGCGCCCTCGACGATCCGCTCGCGCGCGGCGATGATCGCGCTGGCCTGTTGCCGCTGCAGCATCGCCTGGGCGATCTCCTGGGCGTAGGCGAGGTGGCTGATGCGCACCTCAAGGATCTCCACGCCGGCGATGGCCACGCGCGCCGCGACCTCGTGGGCCAGCTCCTCGGAGACCTGGTCGGTCGAGCCGCGCAGCGAGGTGCCGCGGCCGTCGGGGTCGTCGTAGGGGTGGGTGGTCGCGACGTGCCGCAGCGCCGCCTCGGACTGCACGCTGACGAAGTCGGTGTAGTGCTCCACCGCGAACGTCGCCTTCGCCGTGTCGGCGACCTGCCAGACGATGATCGCCGCGATCTCGACCGGGTTGCCGTCGGCGTCGTTGACCTTCAGCGCGTTGGTCTCGAAGTTGTTGACCCGCACCGACACGTTGCGGCGCGTGGTCAGCGGCATGACCCAGGTGAGGCCCGTGCGGCGGACCGTGCCGACGTAGCGGCCGAAGAACTGGATGACCCGGGTCTGCCCGGGCTGGATGACCACGAGCGGGGAGCCGACGAAGACCGCCAGCACCACCAGCGCGATCGCGACGGGTACGAGCCCGGCGAGCGCCGACAGCCCGGCGCCGACCAGCATCGCCAGCGCGACGAGCAGGGCGAGGAAGCCGTTCATCGCCCACGCCGGGCGCTCGGAGATGTCGACCCGCATCCCCTCGTGGCCGACCGGCCGGTGCGAGGGCGGCTGCTCCTCGGGGCCGCGGCCGGAGTCGTCGGGTCCGTGCGGCCCGTTCGGGCCGGGACCGCCGGGGCCGCCGGGGCCGTTCTGGCCGTGGGGGCCGTTCGGGCCCTGGGGTCCGCCGGGGCCGGGAGGCAGGCCGGGGCCGGTGGGCGCGCCGCCGGGTGCGTCGATGCCCGCCGGCCCGTTCTGGCCGGGCATCGGGCCGGGACGACCCTGCTGCTGCGCGGGCAGCGGGTGCCGGGTGGACGGGCCCGACGGTGCGTCGCGCCCGGGTCCCTGCGGCGTCGGGGGCAGGCCCCCTGCCGGAATCGCGCCGGTCTCCTCGTTGTTGCTCATGTCGATCGCTCCTGCCCTCGTGGCGGGTGGGTGGCGGAATCGCACCCCCGAGTTCCCGCGATATCAAAGTGATAGCACTTTAACCCGTGTCGTGCCCGCACGTCGAGATGCCTGTGGGTGCCGCGAGGTACGGTGTTGTCAGCGCTGGTGATCCGCTCACCTGCACCACGGGAGGGTGGTCCGCAGCCGCCCCCGAGACCGTTCGAGACCGTCCGATCGCGACCTGACGCCGCACGACCTGCACGAGGAGGCCCGATGATTCTGCTTCGCCGAGAGCTGGGTGACGTGCTGCGCGAGCAGCGTCAGGACCAGGGCCGCACCCTGCGCGACGTGTCGTCGTCGGCCAAGGTGTCCCTCGGCTACCTGAGCGAGATCGAGCGCGGCGAGAAGGAGGCATCCTCCGAGATGCTCGCCGCGATCTCCGCCGCGCTCGGGCTGCAGCTGTCCGAGACGCTCGAGCTCGTCTCGCAGCGCGTCGCCGTGGCCGAGGCCATCGCCGCGCCGGTGCGCCTGCCCGTGGGGCAGCGCGAGCACGCCTCGGTCGTCCACGCCGCCTGAGCGGCGCGTCCGGCCTGCACCGCGGGCCCCTTCACGTTCCGCACGCACCCCCGTCGCACGCGCCCGGCGGGTTGCCACCGCACGCCGCGCTCAGCCGCGCAGCTTCGTGGTGGTCGGTCCGAGCCGCCCCTGCGGTCGTCCGTCGTCGTGCGCGGCCAGCCCGCCCTGGCACGTGGGGCAGTAGCACAGCACCCGCTGCTGCGGCGGCTCGCCGACCGTCGCCATCCGCACCATCCCTCCGCACCGGCGACAGGGCAGGCCGCGCCGGGCGAAGACGTACGCCGGTTCGCGGCTGTCCCCGGTCGACACCGGCCGGCCCGACGCGACGCTCTGGCGCAGCAGCCGCCGAGCCCGACGTACGACCCCGCGCAGCTGCTCCTGCGACAGCTCGCCGACGGCGGTCCACGGGTTGAGCCGCTCCAGGAAGAGCGGCTCGCTGGCGAAGATCGTGCCGAGCCCGGCGACGTTTCGCTGGTCGAGCAGCGCCTCCGCGAGCAGGCGGTCGGGCTGGGCGGCCAGGTTCGCGACCGCGAGGTCCTCGTCGAGGCCGGGGCTGAGCAGGTCGGGGCCGAGGTGCCCGACGACCCGGTGCTCGTGGGCGGTCGGCACCAGGCCGACCATGCCGAGCTGCCAGCCGAGCGCCGCGTGCTGCCCGGTCGCCAGCAGCACCCGCAGCTTCGGCGAACGCCGTTGCGCCGCAGTCACTCTCGCGGTCGGACTGGTGCGCCAGCGGCCCTCCATGCGCAGGTGGGTGTGCAGCGTGACGCCGCGGTCGACCCGGTGCAGCAGGTGCTTGCCGACGCTCACGACCTCGAGCGTGGTCGCGCCCTGCAGCGGCGTGGCGTCCAGGTCGCCCCAGCGGATCTCGGCGTGCCGCAGCACCTCACCCGCCAGGGCACGGTGCAGCCGGCGAGCAGCCAGCAGCACGGCATCACCTTCGGGCACGGCACGACGCTACCCACCCGCCGCCACCCTGCCGAAACCGCGTTTGAGCCTTCTGACCGTGCTGCAGTGGAGTCAAAGCGCTGAAACTGCGTTTCAGAGCCGGGGCGGGCAGGGGTCAGCCGCGCAGACTCACCCGCGCAGTCTCACCCGCGCAGGCGGAGACCGCGGGGGTGGCGTGGAAGCCGCTGGCCTCGAGGGCGGCGGCGACCGGGTGCTCGGAGCCGAGCAGCTTGTCGCCGTCGGCGGTGGTGACGGTGAGCTGGCCGAGCGCTCCTTCGCGGACCGCCAGGGCCAGGGCGTCGGCGGCCGCGCGCAGGGTGGCCTCGTCGTCGCTCCACGACAGCAGGGTCTTGCCGCCGCGCTCGACGTAGAGCACGAGGGCGCCGTCGACAAGCACGACCAGGGAGCCGGACTTGCGACCCGGCCGGTGACCCGTGGTGGCTGCACCCGTGGCCGTGCCACCCGTCGCCGCTGCACCGCTGGTCGCACCGTCGGGGAGGTCGGGCGGTCCGGCCAGGGAAGGGCCGCGCCGTAGGGGTTGGCCGGGTCGGCGGCCGCGAGCACCTGGGCGGTCGAGAGCTCCGGCCGCGGTTGCTCCCACAGCGAGTCGGTCGCGGGTGCGGTCGGGCGGCCGACCGCACGCAGCCGGTCCACGGCCCCCGCGGTGCCGAACTGGGCGGCGCCGAGCCCCTCGACGAAGTAGCCCCGGCGCACCCGGCCGGACTCCTCGGCGGTCGAGAGCACCCGATAGACGCCGGCGAACCCGTCGGGCACGCCCTCGGCCATCACCGACCCGCGGGTGACGATGCCGTAGCGGTCGAGCAGCACCTCGGCCGTGGCCAGCGCCCGCTCGGTCGGGGCGTCGGCCGCGGGCGGCAGCAGCGACCAGCGCCCGCCCACCTTGCCGGGGGTGGCGACGCGCGAGGTGCCGGCGCCGGTGACGCCGCGCCGACCGACGGGCACGCCGCCGAGCGACGTGCGCGCCCGGCCGTAGCGGCTGCGGGCCGGGCCGGTGCGGCGCGCCCGGTGCGCGGGCCGGCCACCGCCGACCAGCGCGCGCAACGGGGCCAGCGTGTCGCCGGTGACGAGCCCGCCCCAGACGAGGTCCCACAGCGCCTCGGTGAGCCGGTCGTCGCCGACGACCTCGCCCGCGGACAGCGCGGCCACCCGCTCGCTCAGCGTGCTGAAGAAGAACGCGCCGCCGCCCTCGAGCGCCTGCAGCACCCGCTCGTGCAGCGGCCCCAGCTCGAGCTCGGCGTCGGGCGGGGTGAGCGTCAGGTGGGCCGAGTCGGCGAGGTGCAGCGACATCCAGCCGTCGTCGCCGGACAGCGCGCCCCGCCCCTGCCAGAGCACCTCCCCGCCGGCCATCAGCTCGTCGAGCATCGACGGGCGATAGCTCGCGACCCGCGCGGGCAGCACCAGCGACTCCAGACCGCTGGCCGGCAGCGCCACCCCGGCGAGCTGCTCGACGGCGCGCAGCAGACCGTCGAGCCCGCGCTGCCCGGAGCCCACCCCTGCCACGCCGGCAGGAAGCGGGCGAGGTCGCGCGCCGGCACCGGCTCGACCTCGGCGCGCAGCGAGGCGAGCGAGCGACGCTTGAGCACCCGCAGCACCTCGGCGTCGGCATATTCCACCGACTCGCGTCCGCCGCCCAGCGACAGCGGGCGCAGCTCGCCGGCGACCAGCCGTCCGGCACCGACCAGGCGCTGCAGCCCGGCGTGCACGACCGCGCGGCCCAGGCCCAGCTCGGCGGCGACCGCGGGCTCGTCGAACGGGCCGTGCGTGCGGGCGTAGCGCGCGAGCAGGTCGCCGAGCGGGTCGTCGACCGGCTCGAGGAAGACCGCCGGCACCCCCATCGGGAGCGAGACCCCCAGCGCGTCGCGCAGCCGGGCGGCGTCGTCGACCAGGGCGAAGCCGTCGCGGCCGGCCACGCGCACGGCGACGACCTGCCGGTCGCTCACCAGCGACTCGAGCCACGCCGGCACCCGGTCGCGCACGTCGGGACGGGTGCGCTCGGTGACGGCCTCGGTGGTGAGCGGGCCGAGCCAGCGCAGCAGGTCGGCCACGTCGTCGCGGTCGCGGGCCAGGCGCTCCTCGGTGGTGCGCTGCAGCTCGGTCTCGGTCGCGGCGACGACCTCGGGGTCGAGCAGGTCGCGCAGCGCGGTGCCCTCGTCGCGTCCGAGCAGCTCGCCCAGCAGCACCGGGTCGAGCGCCAGCGCGGCCGCGCGGCGCTCGGCGAGCGGGCTGTCGCCCTCGTAGAGGAACTGGGCGACATAACCGAACAGCAGGCTCTTGGCGAACGGCGACGGGGTCTTGGTCTCGACCTCGACCACGCGGATGCGCCGGGCCTGCACGTCGCGCATCAGGTCGACCAGACCGGGCACGTCGAAGACGTCCTGGACGCACTCGCGGACCGCCTCGAGCACGATGGGGAAGGACGGGTAGCGACTCGCCACCTGCAGCAGCTGCGAGGAGCGCTGCCGCTGCATCCACAGCGCCTGCCGACGCCCCGGGTTGCGCCGGGGAGCAGCAGCGCTCGCGCCGCGCACTCGCGGAAGCGTGAGGCGAACAGCGCCGACCCGCCGATCTCGTCGGTGACGACCTGCTCGACGTCGTCGGGGTCGAGCAGCAGCAGCGCCGACAGCTCGCGATCGAGCTCGACCCCCTGGTCGACCTCGAAGTCGAGCAGCCGCAGCACGATGCCGTCGTCGCCGTGCAGCGCCTGCACCTCGGTGCCGAACCGCTCGCGCAGCCGCGCCGCCAGCCCCAGCGCCCACGGCGCGTGCACCGGTGAGCCGAACGGGGAGTGGATGACCACCCGCCAGTCGCCGAGCTCGTCGCGGAACCGCTCGATGACGATCGACCGGTCGTGCGGCAGGTGGCCGGTGGCCTCGCGCTGCTCGCCGAGATAGGCGAGGAGGTTGTCGGTGGCCCACTCGTCGAGCCCGGCCCGGCGTACGCGATCGCGGGCCTTCGCGTCGTCGAGCCCGCCGAGCTCACGCACGAACGAGCCCACCGCGCGCCCCAGCTCGGCCGGCCGGCCGGGGAGTCACCCCGCCAGAACGGCAGCCGGCCGGGCTGGCCGGGCGCGGGCGTGACGAGCACCTGGTCGTGGGTGATGTCCTCGATGCGCCAGCTGCTCGTGCCGAGCGTGAACACGTCGCCGACGCGCGACTCGTAGACCATCTCCTCGTCGAGCTCGCCGACGCGCCGGCCGGGCCCTTCGCCGGTGGCGAGGAACACCCCGAACAGCCCCCGGTCGGGGATGGTGCCGCCGGAGGTGACCGCGAGCCGCTGCGCGCCGCGGCGACCGCGCAGCACCCCCTCGATGCGGTCCCACTCGATGCGCGGGCGCAGCTCGGCGAACTCGTCGCTGGGGTAGCGCCCGGAGAGCATGTCGAGCACCGACTCCAGGACCGACCGCGGCAGGGAGGTGTACGGCGCGGCTCGCCGGACCAGTCGCTCCAGCTCGTCGACGGTCCAGTCGTCGAGCGCGCACATCGCCACGACCTGCTGGGCAAGCACGTCGACCGGGTTGCTCGGGACCCGCAGCTCCTCGATCGCGCCCGCGCGCATCCGCTCGACGACCACCGCCGTCTGCACCAGGTCGCCGCGGAACTTGGGGAACAGCACGCCGCGCGAGACTGCACCCACCTGGTGCCCTGCGCGCCCCACCCGCTGCAGACCGCTCGCGACGCTCGGTGGGCTCTCGACCTGCACCACCAGGTCGACCGCGCCCATGTCGATGCCCAGCTCCAGCGAGCTGGTGGCGACCACCGCGGGCAGCCGCCCGGCCTTGAGGTCGTCCTCGATCTCGGCCCGCTGCTCCTTGCTCACCGAGCCGTGATGGGCGCGGGCGAGGACGCCGGGCGCCCCCGCGGCCTGCCCCGCCTGACCCATGAGCTGAGCCGGTGGGCGCGGCGGCACCGCGGGCGGTGCGTCCTCGGGTGCGTCTTCGATGTCGTCGGCGTCGGCATCGGCGTGCTCGGCCACCGCCGCCTCGGCGCCCTCGGCCCAGATCTCGTTGAGCCGCGAGGTCAGCCGCTCCGCGAGCCGGCGGGAGTTGGCGAACACCAGCGTCGAGCGGTGCCCGGCGACCAGGTCGACGATGCGCTCCTCGACGTGCGGCCAGATCGAGGCGCGCTCCTGCGGGTCGGCGTCGTCGGACGGGCTGCCCCCGCCCAGCTCGCCGAGGTCGGGCACCGGCACCACGACGTCGAGGTCCCACTCCTTGGTCGACGGCGGCTGCACCACGCTCACCGGCGAGCCCCCGGCCAGGAACCGCGCGACCTCCTCGACCGGCCGCACGGTCGCGGACAGGCCGATGCGCTGCGCCGGCTTCTCGAGCAGCTCGTCGAGCCGCTCGAGGCTGAGGGCCAGGTGGGCGCCGCGCTTGGTGCCGGCGACGGCGTGCACCTCGTCGACGATCACGGTCTCGACCCCGCGCAGCGCCTCGCGCGCGGAGGAGGTCAGCAGCAGGAACAGCGACTCGGGCGTCGTGATCAGCACGTCGGTGGGCGTGCGCTGGAACGCCCGGCGCTCCTGCGCCGGCGTGTCGCCCGAGCGGACCGCGACCGTGACGTCGGGCTCGGGCAGCTCGAGCCGGCTCGCGGCGTGGCGGATGCCGACCAGAGGTGCGCGCAGGTTGCGCTCGACGTCGACCGCGAGCGCCTTCATCGGCGAGACGTAGAGCACCCGGCAGCGCGCCGCCGGGTCGTCCGGCGGCCCCTCGCTCGCCACCCGGTCGAGCGCCCACAGGAAGGCCGACAGCGTCTTGCCCGACCCGGTGGGCGCGACGACCAGGGTGTGCTGCCCGTCGCTGATCGCCTCCCACGCGCCGGCCTGGGCGGCCGTGGGCTCGGCGAAGCTGCCCTCGAACCACGCGCGCGTGGCGGGGGAGAAGCGGTCGAGCACCGAGGCCATGGCGCAAGCCTGCCACCGACGTACGACATCGCCGGCCGGGCGGTGCGCTCACCCCACGGCGGTGGTCGTTCCGGCTACGCCGCGGGGCGCTGCGCCGAGGTCGTGAAGTCCTGACCGGCGTACTTCCACAGGATGCCGCCGAGGACGTCGCTGTGCCGGTCCAGCGCGGTGGGGTCGATGTTGCTGGAGTCGTCGCAGGAGCGGTGGTAGCACGGGTCGAACGAGGCCCCGGCCGTGCCGCCCCAGCTGTTCGCCTGTGCCGCCGACTTCGGCTCGGAGCCGCCGCTGTAGAGACCGCCGGTGGGGATGCCGTACCGCAGGAAGGCGGCGTGGTCGCTGCGGCCCTGCACGTCGACGTACTCGGCCGGCACGCCCTCGGCGCTCATCAGGCTGGTGAGGTCGTCGCGCACGAACGTGCCGGCCGGGTTGTCGTCGTAGACGAAGTAGCCCGGGTTCACCGACCCGATCATGTCCGCGTTGACGTACGCCTTGATGCGCGAGCGCTCGGTGCTGGTCAGCGACTGCACGTAGTAGCTCGAGCCGACCAGACCGATCTCCTCGGCGCCCCAGAACGCGAATCGCAGTGTGTTGCGAGGCTTCTCGCCGCTCGCGGCATAGGTGAGCGCGGTCTCGAGCACGCCCGCGGTGCCGGACGCGTTGTCGTTGATCCCGGGGCCGGCGGTGGCGCCGTCGAGGTGCGAGCCGAGCATCACGACGCCGTTCGGGTCGCTGCCGGGCACCTCCGCCACGAGGTTGTACGTCGTCCCGCGCGAGGTCGGGACCTGCTGCACGGTCGTGCTCAGGCCAGCCGCCTCGAGCCGCCCCTTCACGTAGTCCAGCGACCGCTGGTATCCCGGCGTCCCCACCGCCCGGTTGCCCCCGTTGGCGTCGGCGATCTGCTGCAGCGCCGACACGTGCCCCTGCACCCCGGTCAGCGAGATGTCCGGGGCGACCGCGGCGTCGGCCGGTGCGGCGAGCAGGGGAGCGGCGACGAGCGCCACGGTGGCGGCGAGGGCGTGCGGGCGGCGGGTGGCTGTCATGCGACGACCATCGCGGCTGGGCGCGTCGGAGGGAAGGCGGCTTGACTAAGTCCGGAGCAAGGCTTGGCCGTTCGCTTGCCCGCCGCCGACATGCGGGTGAGGATCGGGCAATGGTCTCCGCCTCCGACCTCCCGCTCGAGCAGCAGGTCGCGCTGCTGTCCGGCGCCACCTTCTGGCGCACGGAATCCTTTCCGGACCAAGGGATCCCGCCGGCAGTGCTCAGCGACGGTCCGCACGGGCTGCGCGCGCAGAACCCCGACCTGAACAGCTTCGGGCTGTCCGACAGCAGGCCGGCGACCTGCTTCCCGCCCGCGGTCACGATGGCGACCACCTGGGACGAGGAGCTCGTCGAGGTCGTCGGTCGAGCGGTCGGCGTGGAGGCGCGGGCGCTCGGCGTCGACGTGGTGCTCGGGCCGGGGCTGAACATCAAGCGGCACCCGTGCGGCGGGCGCAACTTCGAGTACTACAGCGAGGACCCGCTGCTCAGCGGCCGGTTCGCGGCGGCCGCCGTGCGCGGCATCCAGAGCACGGGCGTCGGCGCCTGCGTGAAGCACTTCGCGGTGAACAACCAGGAGTCGCACCGCATGGTCGTCGACGCCGTCGTCGACGAGCGCACGCTGCGCGAGATCTACCTCGCCGGCTTCGAGCACGTCGTCACCGAGGCGCAGCCCTGGGCGGTGATGGCGGCGTACAACAGCGTGAACGGCGAACCGGCCACGGCGAGTCCCCGGCTGCTGCGCGAGATCCTGCGCGAGACATGGGGATTCGAGGGTCTGGTGATGAGCGACTGGAGCGCCGTGGGCGACCGCGTCGCCGGCGTCGCGGCGGGCATGGACCTCGAGATGCCGAGCAGCCGGGGGCTGTCCGACGGCGACGTCGTCGCTGCCGTACGCCAGGGCCGGCTCCCCGAGGCGGCCGTCACCGCGTGCGCGCAGCGGGTGCTCGACCTGGCCGCGCGGGCCCCCGGCGAGGCGGCGGGGAGCATCCCGGTCGACGTGCACGACGCGCTCGCCCGCCGCGCGGCGGCCGCCGGCACCGTGCTGCTCACCAACGACGGCACCTTGCCGCTGGACCCGACGGCGTCGGTCGCGCTGATCGGGGCGATGGCCGAGCACCCGCGCTTCCAGGGCGGCGGCAGCTCGCAGGTCAACCCGACGCGCGTCACGACGGCGCTGGCCGCGCTGGAGAGCCGGGGCGCGACGTTCACCCATCACCCCGTCTACGACCCGCAGACGGGCGAGGCGGGCCGCGCCGAGATCGCCGCCGCGGCCGACGCCGCGCGCGCCGCCGACGTCGCGGTGGTGCTGGTCGGCCTCCCGCCGGTGGTCGAGAGCGAGGGCTTCGACCGGGCCGACCTCGCGCTGCCGCCGCAGCACGACGCGCTCGTGACCGCCGTCGCCGCCGCGAACCCGCGCACCGTCGTGGCGCTGTCCAACGGGTCGCCGGTGACGCTGCCGTGGGCCGACGACGTGGCGGCGGTGCTCGAGTGCTACCTCGGCGGTCAGGCGAGCGGGGGCGCGCTCGTCGACGTGCTGTACGGCGACGCCGACCCGGGCGGGCGGCTCGCCGAGACCTTCCCGCGGGCGCGCGCCGACGTGGCCGCCGACCCGTTCTTCCCCGGCCGGCCGCACCAGGTCGAGCACCGCGAGGGGCTGTTCGTCGGCTATCGGCACCACGTGACCGCCGAGGTGCCGCCGGCGTTCGCCTTCGGGCACGGGCTCAGCTACGCGGCGTTCGACTGGAGCGCCCCGCGCCTGTCGACCGACGCGATCGCCGCGGGCCAGGACGTCGAGCTCACGGTCACGGTGACCAACGTGGCGCGCCGGGCCGGGTCGGACGTGGTGCAGGTCTACCTGGCCGACCGCACCGGCGTGGTGCTGCGCCCGGCGCGCACGCTCGCCGCCTTCGCCAAGGTGCACCTGGACCCCGGGGAGTCCCGCGACGTCACGGTCGTGGTGCCCGCCCGGGCGTTCCAGTTCTTCGACGTCGCGCAGCAGCGGTGGCAGACGCCCACCGGTGACTTCGGCGTCGAGGTCGCCCGCTCGTCGGTCGACGTGGTCGCGACCCTGCGGGTCACGGTGGACGGCGGGGTGAGCACCAGCAGCGAACCGGCCGACGGTCCCGCGGTGGCCGCGAGCGACGCCGACTTCGAGCGGCGCCTCGGACGCCCCGTCCCGACCCCGCGGCCGGTGCGGCCGTTCAGCCGCGACTCCACGATGTCGGAGATCGCCCAGACGCGGGTCGGCGCGGCCTTCCGCTCGACGCTGTGGCGCCTCGGCCCGGGCAGGGCCGGGGAGGCCGACCCCACGACGCAGGAGGCCGTCACCCGCGCCTTCGAGGAGCTGCCGCTGCGGGCCGCAGCCGCGCTGTCCGGCGGGCGGCTGCGCTGGCCGGCGGTCGACGCGCTCGTCGACCTCGCCAACGGGCGCCCGCTGCAGCTGCTCGGGGCGCGGCGCGCGGCGCGAACGGGCTGCTGCGTCGGTGGGGTGGCCGCTAGGTCGGGCCGAGCGCCTGCGAGGAACCGCCCGCCGAGTGGTCACTTCTGGCTGGTGCCGCGCCCCGTTCATCGGCAACAACTGACCTTTCGACGCGCGCGGCGGGCCTGTCGGCGCCGTTGCGGGCCCGCGGCGGGTCGGGCTGCAGCCGCAGCACGTGCAGCGTCGTCGCCAGCATCGTGTAGTTGCCGACGAGCAGCAGCAGCTCGAGGCGCTCGCGCTCGTCGAGGTGCCGGCCGAGGGCGGTCCACGTCTCGTCGGACAGGTCGGACGTGCCCACCAGCTCGTCGACCGCACGCAGGATCGCCGCGTCGCGCGCCGGCCACTGGTCGTCGAGATCCGTTGCGGTGCGGTCGATCTCGGAGGTCGTCAACCCGGATCGGCGGCCGATCCGCTCGTGGTGGGCGCGCTCGTACGCACTGTCCCTGAGGTGGGCCACGCGCAGGATGACCAGCTCACTCTCGCGCCGCGGCAGGTGCCCGAACGGCATCAGCGAGGCGGAGAACCCCAGCCACCCCCAGTACGTCCGGCGCGCCCGGCCGAGCACCGTGAACACCGCGGGCGGCGCGGTGCCCATGACGCGACCGGCCGCCCGGCTGAAGGCGTACGCCGCCGGCCCCAGCTCGCGCAACCCACCCGGGCGGACGCGCGGCGTCACGACCGCTCCACCCGCTCCGGCTGGGCGGTGGTGAACGGCACGTCCTCGGTGCGGGCGAGCTCGAGGGCGCGCTCGAGCTGGGGGAGCGGCTTGAGCTCGACCACGCGCTGGGCGAGCGCGCGGGCAGGCAGCACGGCCCGACCCCACACCGGCGCGGCGATGGTGCGCGACCGGCGGGCGATACCGCGCTCGAGCGTGTCGATGGCGCGGGGGAGAGAGGAGACGCCGCTCAGCGAGGTGTGCCGCCCGAGCAGGGCCTTGGCCGCCTCGGTGCCGAAGCCACGGCTGGTCATCTCGGTGTCGAGCTCGGAGTAGAACGCGACCCCGACCCGGGCACCGCTCGGGCGCAGCTCCTGGCGCAGCGTGTTGCCCATCGCCTCGACGGCGGCCTTGGAGGCGGAGTAGGCGCCCATCAGCGGCAGGTGCACGGCGGCGCCGAGCGAGGCGGTGAGCAGCGCATAGCCGCCGGGGTGCGCGACGTGCGGCCCGGCCGCGCGCAGCGTGTAGTAGGTGCCGAGCGCGTTGACCGCCAGCGTGCGCTCCATGACCTCCGGGTCGCCACCGATCATGGCCAGCTGCCTGGCGATCCCGGCGTTGGCGACGACCACGTCGAGCCCGCCGAGCTCGCCGACCAGCTCGGCCACGGCGGTGTCGACCTGCGCCCGGTCGCTGACGTCGCACTCGCGCCAGACGGCGCCGGTGCGCTCGGCCACCTGCCGCAGCAGGTCGGGCTCGAGCCCGAGCAGGGCGAGGCGGGCCCCGCGGGAGGCGAGGCGCTCGGCCAGCGCCGCACCGATGCCGCGCGCGGCCCCGGTGATCAGGACGCGTCGTCCGGTGAGTGGTTCGGCTGCCATCCCGCGAGCGTACCTACGCGCGGGTAGGTGTGGCGTGCGTACGCCGTCGATGGCGGCAGTGAGCTCAGCCGGGTTGCTGCTGGGTGATGCAGTGGATGCCGCCGCCGCGGGCGTACAGCTCGCGGGCGTCGACGCCGACGACCCTGCGGCCGGGGTAGACCTGCTCCAGCACGGCGAGGGCGCGCGCGTCGTTCGGGTCGTCGAAGGTGCACGCGATGACCCCGCCGTTGACGACGAGGTGGTTGACGTAGCTGTAGTCGACCGGGCCCTCGTCGTCGAATCCCGTTGCAGGAGCAGGGATCCGGACGATCTCGAGCGTGCGTCCGGCGGCGTCGACGGCGTTGCTCAGCACCTCGATCAGCTCGCGGCTGACCGCGTGGTCGGGGTGCTCGGGGTCCTCCTGGTCGTGCACCAGCACGACGCCGGGGAGGGGAAGGTCGCGACGATGTCGACGTGGCCGCGGGTGCCGAACTCCTCGTAGTCGCGGGTCAGCCCGCGGGGGAGCCAGATGCAGCGGGTGACCCCGAGCGTACGTCGGAGCTCGGCCTCGATGTCTTCGCGCGTCTTCCCAGGGTTGCGTCCGGGGTCCAGCTGCACCGTCTCGGTGAGCAGGGCCGTCCCCTCACCGTCGACGTGAAAACCCCCGCCCTCGTTGACGATCGGCGAGTCGAGCACCTCGGCGCCGGCGAGCCGGCCGACGAGCTCGCCGACCTCGGCGTCGTGCTCCCACGACGCCCACGACTGGGCGCCCCACCCGTTGAAGACCCAGTCGACCGCGCCGAGCGCCCCCGAGGCGTCGCGCACGAACGTCGGGCCGATGTCGCGCATCCACGCGTCGTCCAGCGGGGCGGTGGTGCGCTCGACCCGGTCGTCGAGGAAGCGGGCCGCGACGTCGTCCTGGCCCGGCGCGACGAGCATCGTCACGGGCTCGAACTCGACGACGGCGTTCGCGACCGCGGCCCAGGTGCGCCGCGCCGCGTCGGCCTCGTCCTCGGTGTCGCCGAGGGTGTAGCCCGACGACGGCCAGGCCATCCAGACGCGCGACTGCGGAGAGGTCTCGGCCGGCATGCGCCAGCCGCGAGAACCGTTGTCAGCGTTGGTCATTCGGAGACCTGTCGCTGGTGCTCGGGGCGCACCGGCTCGCTCAGCGCGGCATAGCTGTCGGGGCGCCGGGTGGCGAGGAACGGGAACAGGTCGAGCCAGTCCTTGCGCTGCGACAGGTCCAGGTCGGTGACCAGCACCGCCTCGGTCTCGCGCGGCGCCTGCACGAGGATCCGGCCGTAGGGGTCGGCCACGAACGAGGTGCCGTAGAACGTGATGAGCCCCTCCGTGCCGGTGCGGTTCGGCGCGACGACGAACAGGCCGTTGGCGATCGCGTGGCCGACGATGGTGTGCTGCCACAGCGGCTGGGTGTCGAACTCGGGGTGGTCGGGCTCGGACCCGATCGCGGTGGGGTAGACGAGCACGTCGGCGCCGCCGATGGCGTACAGCCGGGCGACCTCGGGGAACCACTCGTCCCAGCAGGTCGGCAGACCCAGCCGCACGTCCTGGCCGGGCACGTCGACGACGGGGTAGGCGTCCTCGGGCGGGCCGGGGCGGAAGTACTTGTCCTCGTAGTAGCCGGCGGTCACCGGGATGTGCGTCTTGCGGGTGCGCGCGACGAGCGTGCCGTCCGGCGCGACGAGCACGGCGGTGTTGAAGCCCAGGCCGTCGCCCTGGTCGGCCTTCTCGTAGAGCGAGGCGTGGACGTAGACGTCGTGGGCCTTGGCGGCCTCGCGCGCGAACGTGATCGTGGGGCCGGTCTCGAGGTCCTCGGCGGTGGCCGACGGGGTGCCCTCGGGGAGGGTGTCGGCGGGGTAGCGCGACAGCGTCAGCTCGGGCAGGAACACCGCCGTCGCGCCCGCCTCGGCGGCCTGGCCGATCGCCTCGGACAGCACCGCGCGCAGCTCGTCGGCGTCCTCGCGCCAGTGGTGCTGCACCACCCCGATGCGCAGGGGCGGCGCGCTCGGCTCGTCGACGCGGGCCGGGGACGTCGGGACGGACGTGGTGGTGATCAGCTCCATGCCGGCCAGTATGCCCAGAACTTCGAAATCGTATGAGACCGTCTCCGAGTGCGAGTCAGTGAGCTGTGGCGATTGATCGACGAGGAGTTCGGGCGGGCGTACGGCCGGCACCTCGCCAGGACGCACGTGCTGCGCGCGCTGCAGGACCGCACGGTCGAGCAGGCGCTGGCCGCGGGCGTCGAGCCGCGCGCGGCGTGGAAGGCGCTGTGCGTCGACCTGGACGTGCCGCCCGAGCGGTGGCTGGGCCGCGACATCCCGCTGAGCGACCACCCCGACTGAGCCCGCGTCGAGCGCGTGGGCGACGTCACCGGCGTGTCGTGCGATCTCGTACGCCTGTTCGGATAGTGTCGTCCACAGGTCCGGTCCGACGACCCGCTCCGTCCACAGCGTGCGTGGCACCTCTGGGTGAGTGTCGGTGCCGGCACCTAGCGTCTGACGCACGCTCGTCGCCCCCGTGCACGCAGGGGTGAGGGGCCCGTCGCCGGGAGGCGCGCTCACCACGATCCGACAGGAGCACCCACGCATGGCAGGCAACCTGAAGTCCGTCGGCGGCGGCGACAAGGAGAAGTCGCTCGACGTCGTCCTCGCCCAGATCGAGAAGTCCCACGGCAAGGGCGCGGTGATGCGCCTCGGTGACGACGTGCGCCCGCCGGTGCAGGTGATCCCGACCGGGGCGATCGCCCTCGACGTCGCGCTCGGCGTGGGCGGTCTGCCCCGTGGCCGCGTCGTGGAGGTCTACGGGCCCGAGTCCAGCGGAAAGACCACGGTCGCGCTGCACGCGGTCGCCAGCGCCCAGAAGAACGGCGGCATCGCGGCGTTCATCGACGCCGAGCACGCGCTCGACCCGGAGTACGCCAAGAAGCTCGGCGTCGACACCGACGCGCTGCTGGTCAGCCAGCCCGACACCGGTGA
This sequence comes from Barrientosiimonas endolithica, assembly GCF_030296655.1. Taxonomy (NCBI): domain Bacteria; kingdom Bacillati; phylum Actinomycetota; class Actinomycetes; order Micrococcales; family Dermacoccaceae; genus Barrientosiimonas; species Barrientosiimonas endolithica. The sequence continues at coordinate 1,108,334 of NZ_AP027735.1, forward strand.
GCAGGCGCTGGAGATCGCCGACATGCTGATCCGCTCCGGCTCGCTCGACATCATCGTCATCGACTCGGTGGCCGCGCTCGTGCCGCGCGCCGAGATCGAGGGCGAGATGGGTGACAGCCACGTCGGTCTGCAGGCGCGGCTGATGAGCCAGGCGCTGCGCAAGATCACCGGTGCGCTCAACTCCACGGGCACCACCGCGATCTTCATCAACCAGCTGCGCGAGAAGATCGGTGTGATGTTCGGTTCTCCCGAGACCACCACGGGCGGCAAGGCGCTGAAGTTCTACGCCTCGGTGCGGCTCGACGTGCGCCGCATCGAGACCCTCAAGGACGGCTCCGACCCGGTCGGCAACCGCACCCGGGTCAAGGTCGTCAAGAACAAGGTCTCCCCGCCGTTCAAGCAGGCCGAGTTCGACATCCTCTACGGCCAGGGCATCTCCCGCGAGGGCGGCCTGATCGACATGGGCGTCGAGCAGGGCTTCGTGCGCAAGTCCGGCGCTTGGTACACCTACGAGGGCGACCAGCTCGGGCAGGGCAAGGAGAACGCCCGCACCTTCCTCAAGGACAACCCCGACCTGGCCGACGAGCTGGAGCGCAAGATCAAGGCGAAGCTCGGCGTCGGCCCGGGGCTGCCCGAGGACGCCGCGGCCGGTGAGCCGGCCGGCCAGCCCGAGCCCGACCAGGTGCCGGTCGACTTCTGATCGGATGACCGCTTCCCAGCAGCACCCTGCGGCGCCGTCCACATCCCCCGTGGGCGGCGCCGCGGGCGTGCGTCCGAGCCACCGGCCACCGGTGCGGCGGCTGCCGACCGCGAGCCCGACGCCCACGAGGTGGCCCGCACCATCGCCCTGCGGCAGCTGACCATGGGTCCGCGCAGCCGCTCCCAGCTCGAGGACAAGCTGCGCCAGCGCGGCTGCGACGACCAGGTCGCCACCGAGGTGCTCGACCGGCTCGAGGAGGTCGGGCTGATCGACGACACCGCCTACGCGCAGATGCTGGTGCGCTCCCAGCAGGCCACCCGCGGCCTCGCCCGTCGCGCCCTGCGGCACGAGCTGCGCAAGAAGGGCGTCGACGACGACACCGCCGCCGAGGCCCTCGACCAGGTCAGCGACGAGGCCGAGGTCGAGCAGGCCCGCGAGCTGGTCGCCAAGAAGCTGCGCAGCATGCACGGTCTCGACGCCACCGTGCAGGCGCGGCGGCTGGCCGGCATGCTCGCCCGCAAGGGTTACGGCGGCGACGTCGCCTGGCGCGTCGTGCGGGAGGCGGTCGACGAGGCCGAGGAGCACCGGCGCGACTGAGCGCGCAGGTCAGGCGGTCCGGTCCTGGGCGACCCGGTCGTACGTCGTGTGCCGCTGGGCGGCGGGACGGCCGGCCAGCGTGGCCATCTGCTCCAGCTCGGCGATCGACTTGCGCGAGCCGTTCGTGCTGCCCGCCATCCGCGAGATGGTCTCCTCCATCAGCGTCCCGCCGAGGTCGTTGACCCCGCCGTTCAGCACCTGGGTGCACACCTCCGGTCCGAGCTTGACCCACGAGCACTGGATGTTGTCGATCAGCCCGTGCAGCATGATCCGCGCGACGGCGTGCACCGCGCGGTTGTCGCGCACGGTCGGGCCCGGGCGCGCCACCCCGGCGAGGTAGACCGGCGCGTTCTGGTGCACGAACGGCAGCGGCACGAACTCGGTGAACCCGCCGGTGCGGCGCTGGATCTCGGCGATCGTGCGCAGGTGCCCGACCCAGTGGCGCGGGTGGTCGACGTGCCCGTACATCATCGTCGAGGTCGTCGGCAGGCCCACCTCGTGCGCCGTCGTGATCACCTCGATCCACTGCTGCGCCGGCAGCTTGCCCTTGGTCAGCACCCAGCGGATGTCGTCGTCGAGGATCTCCGCGGCGGTCCCGGGCAGCGAGTCGACGCCGGCGGCGCGCAGTTCGGTGAGGAACTCCCGCAGCGGCAGCCCGGTTCGCGACACCCCGTTGATGACCTCCATCGGGGAGAAGGCGTGGATGTGCAGCGACGGGGCGGCCGCCCGGATCTCGCGCGCGATGTCGAAGTACGCCGTCCCCGGCAGCTCCGGGTGGATGCCGCCCTGCACGCAGACCTCGGTCGCGCCCACCTGCACCGCCTCCGCGGCGCGCTGGGCGACCTCGCCCATCGACAGGGTGTAGGCGTCGGCGTCGGTCTTGCGCTGCGCGAACGCGCAGAAGCGGCAGCCGGTGTAGCAGACGTTGGTGAAGTTGATGTTGCGGTTCACGACGTACGTCACGACGTCACCCACCGCGTCGCGGCGCAGGTCGTCGGCCAGGCGGGTGACCGCCTCCAGGGCCTCGCCGTCGGCGGTGATCAGCGTCAGCGCCTGCTCCTCGGTCACGCCCGCCGGGTCGCGCTCGGCGGCCGCGAGGGCCTCTCGCGCAGCGGAGTCCAGGCGCGCGGGGGCGGTGTCGCGACCGTCCGGCTGCGCGGCCTCGCTCGCGACCTTCTCGCGCAGGGCCTGCCAGTCGCCGTAGACCGCGTCGAAGTCACCGCGACGGTCGGTGCGGCGCCCTTCGTCGTCGATGGCGGTGTGCAGGTCGGTGCGGCCGCTGTCGTCCCACCCGCCGTCGGGCTCCTGCCACGGCAGACCCGTGGCCCGGGCGCCGGCGCGGGCCAGGCCGTCGTCACCGCGCAGGGCGTCGACGTGCGGCCGCAGCCGCGGGTCGACCCACGGGAGGTCGAGATACTCCGGGTGGGCCGTGAGCCGCTCGCGCAGCTCGAATCCCAAGGAATCGCAAAGGGATCCGAGCGCGTCGACCTGCGGCCAGGGTCGCTCGGGGTTGACGTGGTCGGGCGTGACCGGGCTGATGCCGCCGAAGTCGTCGACGCCGGCCTGCAGCAGCCGACGGCACTCCTCGAGGTCCACGAGGTTCGGCGGCGCCTGCACCCGCGCGCCCGGCCCCAGCACCACCCGGGTGGTCGCGATCGCGGCGAGGTACTCCTCCAGCCCGAGGTCGGGCACCGACCGCATCGCCGTGTCGGGCTTGGCCCGGAAGTTCTGCACGATCACCTCCTGGAGGTGCCCGTGCTCGCGCCCGACCCTGCGCAGCGCGAAGATCGTCTCGGCGCGCTCGGTGAGGGTCTCGCCGATGCCCACGAGCAGTCCGGTGGTGAACGGGACTGCCAGGCGACCGGCGTCCTCGAGGGTGCGAAGGCGTACGGCGGGGTCCTTGTCGGGCGACTTGTGGTGGGCGAGGCCGGGCTGCTCGAACAGCCGCGTGCTGGTCGTCTCGAGCATCATGCCCATCGAGGGCGCCACCGGCTTCAGGCGCATCAGCTCGCCCCAGGACATGACGCCGGGGTTGAGGTGGGGGAGCAGGCCGGTCTCCTCCAGCACGCGCACGGCCATCGCGCGCACGTAGTCGAGGGTGGAGTCGTAACCGGCCTCGTCGAGCCACTGCCGCGCCTCGGGCCAGCGGTCCTCGGGGCGGTCGCCGAGCGTGAAAAGCGCCTCCTTGCAACCTTGTTCGGCGCCCGCACGGGCGATCTCGAGCACCTCGTCCGGCGTGAGGTACGGCGCCGGCAGCTTCCCGGGGACCGTCACGAACGTGCAGTAGTGGCAGCGGTCGCGGCACAACCGGGTCAGCGGGACGAACACCTTGCGCGAGTAGGTCACGGTCGCGGGGCGGCCCGCCTCCTGCAGACCGGCGTCGCGCACCCTGCCGGCGACGGCCAGCAACCGCTCCAGCTGCTCACCCCGCGCTGCGAGGAGCGCGGTGGCCTCCGCGACGTCGATGCTGCGCGCGGACTCGGCGCGGCCGACCGCTCGGGCGATCTCACGCTCGGTCGGTGCCTGCGACAGATCAGTCATGCCTCGATCCTCACCGATGACCAGGGCGTTTCGTGGCTCGGGGCGGCGTGTGTCTCGAAGGCCAGGAGGAATCCGGGCGCAGGCCCGTTCGTAGGGGTGTGCGCGAGCGGCGAGAGGCGGTGAGGTCAGCGGCGGGCGACGGTCAGGTGCAGGGCTCGTCGCAGCTCGCCGCGCCCCGCCGCGAGCCGGGGGTCCGCGGCGCGCGGCGTGACCAGCGACAGCCGGATGCGCTGCCGGAACGGCAACGGGTCGAGCACCTCCTCCTCGGTCGTCTGGTGCGCGAGCGCGCTGCGCGGGACCACCGCGAGGCACCCCACGCGTCTGGCCATCGCCACCGCGGTGGGGAGCGTCGCGGCCAGCTCGACCTCGGCGCCCAGCCGCGCCAGGCGAGCCGCCACCTCAGGGCCCGTGCTGTCGTACGTCGCGACGAGAACCCGGCGACCGGCGTACGGCGTGCGGCCGCGTCCCCTCCCCGGCGTGCTCCTGCGGCGGAAGACCTCGAGCACGTCCTCCCCGAGCGGGTGCACGCGCGCCTGCCGGGGGAGCGTCATCTGCTCGGCGATGCCCACCACGGCGGCGTCGAGACTGCCCTCCGAGACCAGGTGCACCAGCTCGGGTCCGTGCGACACCGTCGGCAGCACCGGCTGCCGCAGCAGCTGCTCGACGGACGGGAACACCGACGGCGCCAGTGACGCGAACGTGCCTATGCGCAAAGGCTTTTCGCGGGATGCGGCGTGTGCCGCGCGATAGATGCCGTCGAGATGGCCGAGCAGGTGCTCGGCCTGCCGGGCCACCTCCTGTCCGGCGGGTGTCGGCCGCGCGCCCGTCGTGTCGCGGGTGAACAGGGGCAGGCCCAGCCGGCGCTCCAACGTCGACAGCCGTGCGCTGGCGGACGGCTGGCTCACGTGCAGGCGGCGCGCTGCAGCTCCGATCGACGCCTCCTCGGCGATCGCCAGCACGAGGCGCAGATCATCGATGCTGGGATCATTCGCCATAGGGCAACCCTATGACCCGCCGTACGCCCTCGCTGGCTACCGCAGGCACGGCCGGCCGACCACGGTGGAGCCATGACGAACCAGGCGCACACCCACCCCGACCGGACCCTCCCGACCCCCGACCAGGCGCGCGCCTGGCTGCAGCGCTGGGACGACCAGCAGGCGACGTACTTCTCCGACCGTGACGAGCGCTTCGAGGTGATCTGCGACGTGCTGGTCGAGACGGTGCAGCGGCCCGACCCGCTGGTCGTCGACCTCGGGGTCGGCCCCGGTTCGCTCGCCCGCACGGTGCTGCAGCGCATCCCCGGCGCGACCGTGGTGGGCGCCGACATGGATCCGCTGCTGCTGGGGCTGGCGAGCGCGGCGTACGGCGAGGAGCGGTTCCGCCTGGTGCAGGTCGACCTGCGGCGCGACGGCTGGCTGGCCGAGCTCGACCTGCCGCGGGCACCGGACGCCTTCATCAGCACGACGGCGCTGCATTGGCTCGAGCGCGCACCGCTGCAGCGGCTCCTGCGCACGGCCGCCGAGTCGCTCGCCGGCAGAGGGGTTTTCGTCGACGGCGACCACCTGTTCGTCGCAGCCCGGGACAAGAATCGCGTCGTGCGGTCCGACCTCGACCAGCTCGCCCAGGCCGTCGCCGACCGGGCCGCGGTGCGAGCCGGTGGGCAGGAGGCGGAGGGCTGGTCGCAGTGGTGGGACGCCGCGGCGACCGCTCCCGAGCTCGCCGGCCTGTGGCGGCAGCGTGCGGCCATCGACCTGTCGCACGACGTGAACGACGCGGCGACCCTCGCGGACTACCTCGACGCGCTGCGCCAGGGCGGCTGCCGCGAGGTCGGGACGGTCTGGCAGGTGGGGCACGACCGGGTCGTCGTCGGCCTGCGCTGACCCGCCGCAGATCGGCCGGGTCGGCCGATCGGTCCCGGCAGCGGAGCGTCCGGGATGGTCGTTACCGTCGCCGCCATGAGCGAATCGACGACCCCGAAGCCCAAGCTGGACCTGGTGATCCTCGACTGCCCCGACGCGCTGGCCCTGGGCCGCTTCTACGCCGAGGTGCTCGGCTGGGAGCTGGAGGAGGGCTCCGACCGCGACTGGACCACCCTCGTGCCGCCCGGCGGCGGTCTCTCGCCGGACAACCCCGACGGCCGAGCGACGTTGGCGTTCCAGCGGATCGACGACTGGGTCGAGCCGACGTGGCCGGGCGGGGCGCACCCGCAGCAGTTCCACCTCGACCTGGCCACCGGAGGCAGCATCGAGGCGGCCGAGCCGGGCGTCCTCGCCGCTGGCGCCCGGGTGCACGAGCACCAGCCGTCGGACGACGGGCACTTCAAGGTCTACCTCGACCCGGCCGGCCACCCGTTCTGCCTCATCAAGTGAGCGGCGTGAGCGACGGCAGCGGCGGCCTGCGGGCGGTCCACCACATCGACCTGTGGGTGTCGGCGCTGAGCCGCGGGCGCGAGAGCTGGGGCTGGCTGCTGGGCGAGCTGGGTTGGTCCGAGGAGTTCTCCGACGACGACGGCTGCGCATGGACGCACCCCGACGGCACGTACGTCTTCATGCAGACCGCGCTGGTGCACGCCGAGTACGTCCGCACCGGCATCGGCATGAACCACCTGGCGCTGCTCGTGGACGGTCGCGACCGCCTCGACGCGCTGCGCGCCGCCGCGCCGGAGCACGGGTGGAGCGAGCTGTTCGCCGAGAAGTACCCCCACGCCGGCGGCGAGCAGCACGTCGCGCTCTACCTGGAGGACCGCGACGGCCTGGAGGTCGAGGTGGTGACGCCGCCGGCCACCGCAGAGCCGGTCGGGTAGGAGCTCGCCCAAGGCGGTCGAATAGGCGCGAGGCGCTAGCCGAGCGGCGTATCGAGACCACGCCGGCACCCAAGCTGGTCGAGTAGGCGCGGCTAGCCGAGTGGCGTATCGAGACCACGCCGGCACCCAAGCTGGTCGAGTAGGCGCGAGGCGCTAGCCGAGCGGCGTATCGAGACCACGCCGGCACCCAAGCTGGTCGAGTAGGCGCGAGGCGCTAGCCGAGCGGCGTATCGAGGCCACGCCGCCGACACTCCTGGGCTACCCGTGCCTTCAGAGTGGTTGTCAGTGGGCGCTCCTACGATGGGTACATGAGTTCGAACACCGCTCCCGGCGCTGGGTCGTGGGAGCCGGGCGCGCCGCTCGGTGACCAGGTCACCGGGCCGGCCGAGGTGTTCGAGTCGATGCTGCTGGAGGACGGGGTCCTGGGCGCGATCGAGACCGTGCTGAGTGGGCTGCAGGTCGCTGGCACCGACCCGGTCACGCTGCAGCTGGAGGGGATGAAGCTGCTCGCCGCGGACGTGGCGCGGCGGATGACCCGGCCTGACCCGTTCGCGGTCGGGGAGCACGACGACGGCTGGTTCGTCCCGTCCGACCTGCCCCAGGGCCAGGCCACCGAGCCGGGCGCCGACGTGGAGGCCGCCGGGAGCGATACCTGCGGTGCCGGCCTGGCCCCTGAGGCTGCTGCCGCGGCGCCGGCGTCGGGCTCGCTCGACACGACGGCGGACGATGCTGCTTCGGCCGGCACGTCCGCTGCGGAGCTGCCGCAGGCGTGGCGGGATGCGGCTGCGGCCGCGGCGCGGTTGGCGCGGTTCGAGGACGTCACAGTGGCGGCGCACCAGGTGATGAACCAGGCGGGTGCGGTCCGGGCGTACGCGGCCGAGCGGTGCGCCCGGTTCGACACCGCTTCGGACTCGACGCCCTGGTCGGCCGCGGACTGCCTGACCGGGGACGCCCCTCGCCCCGGAGACGTGACCGAGCATCCGCCCGGTCACCGGGGCCGGTTCACCGGTGACCTGCTCGCCCCGTCGCTGCGACTCGGGCCGCAGGCCGCGGACTCCGTGGTCGATGCGGCGGTCTGGTTGACCCAGCGCACCCCGGCGCTGCTGGCTGCGGTCGCCCGCGGCGAGGCCAACCTGGACACCGCTGCCGCGATCGCCCGTGAGCTGCAGGACGCTCGCCCCGACACCTGCGAGCTGGTCGAAGACGCGGTCCTCGGGCGCGGGGTGCACCAACGGTCCTTGTCCCCGGCGCGGCGCTCGGCCCGGGTCCTGGTCGAACGGTTCGAGGCCACCGCCGCCCGGACCACGCTGCAGCGGACGCAGGCCCAGCAGACCGGGGTCCGGCTCGACACCCACCCCACTCCCGGTCTGTCCTCCCTCACTGCGGTCATGCCCACCGGGCATGCCGCCTCCGTGATCGACGCGGTCGACCAGCGCGCCCGCGCCGCCCAGCACGAAGCCAAGACCGCCTCTGGCGACGGTCAGGCGCTGCTGCTCGGGCAGCACCGCGCCAACGCGCTGCACGACCTGGCCCTGGGCAACGTGGAGCTCATCGCCCACCTCGAACTCATCGTCCCGCCGGGGGCTCCCCGTCGCAGACTCCGCCGGCTGACACCCCGCCGCCGACCGGAGACTCCCCGCCGGAAGGAAACGGCCCATTGCCCGCGGGCCCGCCGCCGACCACAGACTCGCCGCCGGAAGGGAACGGCACGCCCGACGCCTCAGCGCAGCTCCCGGACCCTGCTCCCCGCGCAGTCACCGCCCCGGCCACCCAAGCGGAGCCCGCCACGACAGGCCGATCGACCGTCACGGCCGAACAGGCCGTGCAGATCCTGACCAACGCAGCCACGATCGTGGCCCACGACCGCGCCGGACCGGTCCCGACCGAGCAAGCCATCCAGCTCCTGACCACCCGCGCGCACCGAGTCACGGTCGAACACGTCGACCCGTGTGCCAGAGCCCGTGGACCAGACGACCCGGTCGGCCGCGACGGGCCCGAGAGCTACCGACCGGGCGCCCGGCTCAGGCGCGCGGTCAAACGCCGCGATCAGACGTGCCGGTTCCCCGGCTGCGACCGGCGCACCCTGTTCACCGACCTCGACCACGTCGAACCCTGGCCTCGCGGACGCACCAGCGCCAGCAACCTGCAGAACCTGTGCCGCCACCACCACTGCACCAAGCACCAAGCTGGGTGGCGCGTCGTCATGACTCCCGATGGGACCTGCACCTGGACCAGCCCCACCGGCCGCACCCACACCACCCAGCCAGGTCTGCTCGAGCTCCTCGACGACCTCGCCTACCCCGTGACGCTCGACCGGTGAGCTAGGCCCGACGTCCCCGGGGTCATCGCACGCTGGCGGGCTATTCGACCAGCGTTGGGGCGGCTACTCGGCCTGGCCCGACGAACCCGTGGCGACGGCGTACGACCACAGCTCGGCCGACATACCGACCGGGCCCTTGCCCGGCTCACCCGAGCCGCCGCCCGGCTGCCCGCCGGACTCGCCCTGCCCGTGCGCGCGGCCGAACGCCGACCCGTCGCGCCAGGCCTCGAACGAGGCCTCGTCGGCCCACCGGGTCACCACGAGCCAGGTGTTGCGGCCGTCGGTCGGCTGCAGCAGCTCGAACCCCTCGAAGCCGGGCTGCCCGTCGACGGCGCCGGCGCGCGCCGCGAAGCGCTGGGCCAGCTCGTCGCCGCTGCCCTCGGGGACCGTGATGGCGTTGATCTTCACGATGCTCATGCCTCGATCCTGCGCCACTCGCGGTTTCCGGCGCGCACCGGCCCGGACGTACCCTGGGCAGCGCGATGGAGACGAGCGCGATGAAGACGTACGAGGTCCGCACCCACGGGTGCCAGATGAACGTCCACGACTCCGAGCGGATCAGTGGTCTGCTGGAGTCGGCGGGCTATGTCGACCTGGCCGGGCTGGCCGCGGACGAGCGACCCCAGGCGCCGGACGTCGTCGTGTTCAACACGTGCGCGGTGCGCGAGAACGCCGACAACAAGCTCTACGGCAACCTCGGCCACCTGCGCCCGGTCAAGCAGGACAACCCCGGCATGCAGATCGCGGTCGGCGGCTGCCTCGCCCAGAAGGACCGCGCCACTATCGTCGAGAAGGCCCCTGGGTCGACGTCGTCTTCGGCACCCACAACGTCGGCTCGCTGCCGGTGCTGCTCGAGCGCGCGCGGCACAACGCCGAGGCGCAGGTCGAGATCCTCGAGTCGCTCGAGACCTTCCCGTCCACGCTGCCGACCCGGCGCGACTCGGCCTACAGCGGCTGGGTCTCGATCTCGGTGGGCTGCAACAACACCTGCACGTTCTGCATCGTGCCGAGCCTGCGCGGCAAGGAGAAGGACCGCCGCCCCGGCGAGATCCTCGCCGAGATCGAGGCGCTGGTGCAGCAGGGCGTCGTCGAGATCACCCTGCTCGGTCAGAACGTCAACAGCTACGGCGTGGAGTTCGGCGACCGGCTCGCGTTCGGCAAGCTGCTGCGCGCGTGCGGCGACATCGAGGGGCTCGAGCGGGTCCGGTTCACCAGCCCGCACCCGGCTGCGTTCACCGACGACGTCATCGACGCGATGGCCGAGACGCCCAACGTGATGCCGTCGCTGCACATGCCGCTGCAGTCGGGCTCGGACCGGGTGCTGAAGGAGATGCGCCGGTCGTACCGCTCGGCCAAGTTCCTCGGCATCCTCGACCGGGTGCGCGAGCGCATCCCGCACGCGGCGATCACGACCGACCTGATCGTGGGCTTCCCGGGCGAGACCGAGGAGGACTTCCAGGACACGCTCGACGTCGTGCGCGCCTCGCGCTTCTCGTCGGCCTTCACCTTCCAGTATTCCGTCCGGCCCGGTACGCCCGCCGCCACCATGCCCGACCAGCTCCCCAAGTCCGTGGTCCAGCAGCGGTTCGACCGGCTCATCGAGCTGCAGGAGGAGATCTCCTGGAGCGAGAACCGCACGGTCGAGGGCCGCACCGTCGAGGTGCTGGTCGCGCCCGGCGAGGGCCGCAAGGACGCCGAGACGCAGCGGCTCTCGGGTCGCGCGCAGGACAACCGACTGGTGCACTTCGCCGTGCCCGACGGGGCCGAGCGCCCCCGCCCCGGTGACATGGTCGAGGTCGACGTCACCTACGGCGCGCCGCACCACCTGGTGGCCGACGGCGCGCTCACCGGCGGCACCTACCGCGTGCGCCGCACGGCCGGCGGCGACGCGTGGGAGGCGCTGCAGGCGGGTGCCACACCCGGCGCCAGCCCCAAGCCCGCGGTCAGCCTGGGGATGCCGAGCATCGGCAAGCCCGCCACGCCGCCGCCGAGCGCGCCCGCCTGCTCGTTGTGACGAGCCCCTGCTCGCCCGGGTGTCGGGCGGGCAGCCGAACTAGCGTTGGCCGGGTGCTGCCCTCCGACCACGTGCTCGACCTGTTCGCGGTGCCGGGTGACGTGCGCTCGCTGCCCGGCGGCCGGGGCGGCAGCGTGCTCGCCGGCGACCTGGTGCTCAGCCCGGGCCGCGACGCGCGGGTCGCCGACCTGCTCGACCCGACGCTGGCGCGGCTGGCCGTCGCGCTCGACACCCGCCCCGGTCGGCGCGCGCAGGACCTGCGCATCGCCGTGCCGGTGCCTGCTCGTGACGGGTCGTGGGTGGTCGACGGATGGGGCGCGAGTCGCTTCGAGCCCGGCACCCGGGCGTGCACCGACCTCCCGGTGCTGCGCGCCACCGGCGCCGTGCTGCACGCCGAGCTGGCCCTGGCCGTGCGCTCGTGGCCGCCCGCCCAGCAGCCGCCGCGCCACCGGTGGGACGTCGCCGAGCGGGTGGCGTTCGGAGCGGCGGACCGCCTCGACGAGACGCCGGTCGGGTCGGACGAAGTGCCCTCTGCCACAGCCGATCTCGTGGACGAGTTGCTGCGCGAGCGGAGCGATCACCCGATCGGCCCCGACCAGCTGGTGCACGGGGACCTCGCCGGCAACGTGCTGATCGACCCGGCGGGCGCACCGGTCGTGATCGACCTCTCGCCCTACTGGCGGCCGGCGCTGTGGGCGGAGGCCGTGTGCGTGCTCGACGCGGTGATGTGGCTGGGCGCCGACGCCGGCGTCGTGCAGGAGTGGACGTCCGGCGCGCAGCGCGAGGCGATGCTGCGGGCCGGGATCTTCCGGCTGGTCGCTGACCAGCCGGAAGACCCCGAGCCCTACCGCCGCGCCCTGGGCGCGCTGCTGTCGCTCAGTCGCCCTTGACGTTGACGATCTGCCGCAGCGTGTGCCGGACCTCGACCAGGTCCGCGGCGTCGGCCATGACCACGTCGATGTCCTTGTACGCCTGCGGGATCTCGTCGACGAACGCGTCGGTGTCGCGGTACTCGATCCCGACCATCGCCTCCCGCAGCTGGTCCTGGGTGTACGCCTTGCGCGCCTTCGTCCGCGACAGCGCCGTCCGGCGCCGTGCGGCGAGGAGTTCAGCGACACCGGGTTGCCCAGCCCGGACACCACGTAGGACGCGGTGCCCATGGAGCCCGGGATCAGCCCCGGGCGACCCCGCTCGGCGTTGATCGCGCCCTTCCGGGAGACCCACACGTGCTTGCCGAAGTGCTTCTCCTGCTCGGTGTAGTTGTGGTGGCAGTTGATCCGCTCGGCCTCGACCAGCGAGTCGAGGCCGACCCACCGCCGCACCTGCTCGGCGACCCGGTCCATCATCTCCTCCCGGTTGAGCAGCGCGAACTGCTGCGCCCACCGCAGCTCGCGCACGTAGGCCCAGAACTCCTCCGACCCCTCGACGAGGTAGGCAAGGTCCTTGTCCGGCAACGAGATCCACCACTTCTCGCACATCCGCTGCGCGACCTTGATGTGGTGCTGGGCGATCTTGTTGCCGACGCCCCGCGAGCCCGAGTGCAGGAACAGCCACACCCGGTCCTCCTCGTCGAGGCTGATCTCGATGAAGTGGTTGCCCGAGCCGAGCGTGCCCAGCTGCAGCCGCCAGTTCTTCGCGTAGGACTCCGGGTCGAACCCGGCCTGCTCCGCCGCGGCGGCCAGCCGGTCCAGCCGCTCCTGGGTGTGCTCGCGGCTGATCTTCCGGTTGTAGCCACCGGCGGACAGCGGGATCGACCGCTCGATCTGCTCGCGCACCGCCGCCCGGTCCTGCGGCAGGTCGGTCGCAGTCAGCTCGGTGCGGACCGCGATCATGCCGCAGCCGATGTCGACGCCGACGGCCGCCGGCATGACCGCGCCCAGCGTCGGGATCACCGAGCCCACGGTGGCGCCGAGCCCCAGGTGGGCGTCCGGCATCAGCGCCAGGTGCGGGTGGATGAACGGCATCGTGGCCGTGCGCTCCGCCTGCTCCCGGGTCGCGGGCTCGAGCACGCTCGCCCAGCTGAGCAGCTTGTCGTTGATCTTCTCCATCGTCCGCTCCTTCCCGTGAGCAGTCTCGGGTGTGCCGCCGGTTCGGCAGCGACCGAGAGTGACACGCGGGAGATGCTGGCCGCCAACGGTTTTCGGCGGTTCCTCGCCGAGACCGACTCGGGCGCCGGGGCGGTCGTGCAGGCGTCAGCGGGCGGCGCGGATCAGTCCCGCAGGAACTGCGGCACCCGGTCCTTCGGCCGGCCGATGATCGCCCGGTCGCCGCGCACCAGCACCGGCCGCTGCATGAGGCGGGGGTGCTCGGCGAGCACGTCGGCGACCTGCTCGGGCGTCTGCACGTCGGCGTCGGTCAGGCCGAGCTCGGTGAACAGCTTGTCGCGCCGCACCAGGTCGCTCGGCTCGTCCTCGAGCTTGCCGAGCAGGTCGAGCAGCGCCGCGCGGTCGAGCGGCTCGCTGAGGTATCGCACCACGTCGGTGTCGACCCCGGCCGTCTCGACCTCCTCCAGCGCCGCGCGCGACGTGGAGCAGCGGGGGTTGTGCAGCAGCGTGAAGTCAGCCATGCCGGCAGGCTAACGGGCTGCTCGGCGGGGCTCGGCCGGTCGCGGCTCAGCCGGCCGCGCTCTCGCCGTGCTGCAGCCGGTCGTACGCCGCCCGGCAGGCGCCGCAGTCGCACGTCGTCGACGCATGCATGGTGCCCGAGTTGCGTGTGCTGCCAGGCGGATACAGCGGCTCCGGTCTGCCCCCGGGATGGCCGTACGTCTGCTGCAGCTGCGGGGTCGGGTCCGCCTGCGCCGCTCCCCGGTTGCAGCAGCTGCACGAGGAGTAGCCGCGCGAGCGCGGCTCGTGCCACCCGGTCGCGTGCCCGCAGGCGCGGCAGCGGTGCACCAGCACGCTCATCGCGGCGCGCCACCTTCTGGACGGATCGGCATCAGCAGCGACAGCGCACCGTCGCTGCCGCGGACCGCGAGCGGGGAGATCGGGCCGTCGAGGCGCAGCACCGGTTCGTCGCCCGCGGCCGTGACTGCGTCGAGCAGGAACTCGTGCCGCACCGTGATGCCGGGGGCGCCCGGGCCCGCACCGGTGGACGAGGCGGGAACGATGGTCGCGGTGCCGGACCGTGCGTCGATCTCGAGATCCGTTGTCTGCCAACGGGACTCGACGGCCGATCCGGAACTCTGGTCCTGCCCCTCCAGCAGCCGTCGGTAGTCCGGGAAGTCTCCGTCGACCAGCCCTGCAGAGCAGCCGGCGGTCCCGACCTGCAGCGAGACCTCGTCCTCGACAAGCGCCAGGCTCACCGCCGTCGACCCGCCGGTGTCGCGCAGCAGGTCACCCACCTCGGCCAGCCAGGCCGCGGGCACGACGCCCCGGGCGCACCCCTGCCCCGCCCGGCCATCCTCCGGCTGCCACACCTCGACCTCGTGCACCGCCAGCCGGTAGCGATCGGTCGCCACCATCCGCAGCAGCCCCGGCTCGATCTCGCACAGCGCGCCGTGCAGGACGGGAAGGTCTGGGTCCCGGCCCACGGCGAAGGCCACGGCCTCGATCAGCCGGCGCAGACCCGCGGCGGAGACGGAGACGCGCACGGCCGCGGACTCGCCCTGGTCGCCCAGCCCGGCGCGCAGCCGCGCGATCTCGCGACGGGCGTCCTCGAGGCCGCCCTCCAGCCGGCGCAGGTGGGCGGCGAGCAACCCGTCGACCAGCTCGACGTCGTGGTGCTGCTCCACGGCCTCGCGGATCTCGGCGAGCGGGAGACCGACCCGGCGCAGACCCGCGACCAGGCGCGCCACCGCGACCTGGCCGGGCGCGTACCGGCGATAACCGCTGGTGGCGTCGACGGCCTGGGGGCTCAGCACGCCGGCCCCGTCGTAGAAGCGCAGCGCGCTCACCGTGAGGCCGCTGCGGCGGGCCACCTCACCGATGGGGAGCAGATCGGTCATGGGGCTACTCCACACCCTCGACCGGGTCGAGGGTCCAGCCGCAGCGACGACGCGTCCGCGCCCGGCAGGCGGCAGGGGAGCGCAGCAGAACCCACCGATGACAAAGCTGCAGCGCGCGACGGCGGACCGTCACGCGCTGCAGCCGGGGAGCGAGTCGGCTCCGAGAGGCGCGGCTGCGCCTGCTCAGCTGCCGATCGCGCCGCTCTCGTCCTCGGGGTCACGCTCGGGCGGAAGCGGCATGCCCTCTTCGGTGGCCGTGCTCTCCTCGTCCTCCTGATAGACCTCGTCCGTGTGCTCGCGCTCTGTGTCGGGATCAGGCTGCGTCGTCATGGCACCAGGTTAGAGGGCTCGCGCCGGCGCTTCACCCGAGCCTGGCCGCCAGGCCGGCAGGGGTGGCACGATGCCCGCGATGAGTGACGACGTCGCGTCCCGGTCGGATCGCCGGCACCCGGTGGTCGCGGTGGTCGGACCCACCGCGACGGGCAAGTCCGACCTCGGGGTCGAGCTGGCCCTGCGGCTCGGGGAGAGGTCGTCAACGCCGACGCGTCCCAGCTCTACCGCGGCATGGACATCGGCACGGCCAAGCTGAGCCCCGCCGAGCGGCGCGGTGTCCCCCACCACCAGCTCGACGTCATCGACGTGACCGACGAGGCGAGCGTCGCCGCCTACCAGCAGGCCGCCCGCGCCGACATCGACGCGATCAGCGGCCGCGGCGCGGTCCCGGTCGTCGTCGGCGGGTCCGGGCTCTACGTGCGGGCAGCGCTCGACCGGTTGGAGATCCCGCCCACCGACGCCGCCGTGCGCGCCCGCTGGGAGTCGCGCCTGGCGGCCGAGGGCCCAGCCGCGCTGCACGCCGAGCTCGCCGCTCGCGACCCCGCCGCCGGCGCCGCGATCCTCCCCAGCAACGGCCGTCGCGTCGTGCGGGCGCTCGAGGTCGTCGAGCTGACCGGCCGGCCGTACAGCGCGACCATGCCGACCCGCGAGCTCGTCCGTCCCACAGTCATGCTCGGCCTCCGGGCCGACCGCGACACCCTCGACCGACGGGTCGAGGCCCGCGCCCGGAGGATGTACGACCAGGGCCTGCTCGACGAGGTCCGCTCGCTCCTCCCGCACGGGCTTCGCGACGGGCGCACGGCCAGCCGCGCCATCGCCTACGCCCAGGCGCTGCGCGTGCTCGACGGCGCCCTGACGCCCGAGGACGCCGTCGCCGAGACCGCGCAGGCCACCCGCCGGCTCGTCCGGCGGCAGGAGTCGTGGTTCCGCCCCGACCCGCGCATCCACTGGCTCGACGCGACGGCGCCCGACCTGCTCCAGCAAGCGCGACGACTCGTGGAACGCCCAGCAGACTCTGCGACGATGGGCCGGTGACCACCACCATCCCGTTCGCCAAGGGCCACGGCACGCACAACGACTTCGTGCTCGTGCCCGACCCCGACGGCCGGCTGCCGCTCGATGCCGGCACCGTCGCCTTCCTGTGCGACCGCCGCGGCGGCATCGGCGGGGACGGTCTGATCCGCATCACCCGCGCGGCTCACGTCGACGACGTCCCGGAGGGCCTCGACCCGCAGGCGTGGTTCATGGACTACCGCAACGCCGACGGCAGCGTCGCGGAGATGTGCGGCAACGGCACCCGGGTGGTCGCCCAGTGGCTCACCGAGGCCGGCGAGATGCGCGACTCCGTCGACCTCGCGACCCGCGCCGGGGTGAAGCGGATCGTCAAGACCGACAACGGTTTTGCGGTCGACCTCGGCCCCTGGGGGCTCAGCCGCGCCGACGAGGCGCAGCAGCGCGGCATGGACAGCGTGGTGCAGGTCGTCGGCGCGCCCGACCCCTGCCCTCGCTCAGCCTCGACCTGGGCAACCCGCACACGGTGGTCGCGCTCCCGCCGGAGTTCGACCTGCAGGCCCTCGACCTGACCGCCGCACCCCACGTCGACCCGCACCCCCGCACGGCACCAACGTCGAGATCGTGCGCGCGATCGGCACCGGTCACATCGCCATGCGGGTGCACGAGCGTGGCGTCGGCGAGACCCAGTCGTGCGGCACCGGGGCGGCGGCCGCGGCCCTCGCGACCTGGTGGTGGGCCGGCCAGCCGCAGGACCAGCTCGACTGGCGGGTCGACGTGCCCGGCGGCACGGTCGGCGTGCACATCGCTCGTGACCGGGTGACCCTGTCCGGCCCGGCGGTCATCGTCGCCCGGGGCGAGGTCAGCCTCCCGGCTCCTCGCGGCTGACCCGCAGCACCCGGAAGCCCTTCGAGCTGGCCAGCCGCGCGGCGGTCAGGCCGGGCAGCTCCCGCCCGATCCAGCTCTGCAACGAGTCGGCCCCGAGGTTCTTCTGCACCACGAGGTATGCCCGCCCGCCCGGCGCGAGCCGGGGCAGCCAGGTGCGCAGCAGCTCGTGCAGCACCGCCTTGCCGACCCGGATCGGCGGGTTGGACCAGATCTCGTCGAACACGACGTCGGCCGGCACCTCGTCGGCGGTCACCGCGCGCACGCCGTCGCAGCCGAGCCGAACGGCGTTGCGCCGCAACAGATCCAGCGCCCGCTGGTTCACGTCGACGCCCCACACCGCGGCCTGCGGCTGGGCCAGCGCGAGCGACAGCGAGATCGGTCCCCAGCCGCAGCCGAGGTCCAGGAAGGTGCCGGGCGACCCGGGCAGGTCGACCTGGCGCAGCAGCACGGACGTCCCGGCGTCGATCCGCCCGGGGAGAAGACGCCGGGGGCCACCTCGACCTCGCGCGGGGCACCGGCGAGCTCGACGCTGAGCGTGCGGCGCTCGTCGGCGCTGGCCGGCTCGGCGGTGAAGTAGTGGTCGCCCGGCTCGTCGGGCCCGGGCCGCTCGGGGGTCACGTCGCAGGAGCCTAGGAGTCGTCGTCGCCGGGCACGTCGAGACCCTCCCGCTCGTCGCGGTCGGCCCACTCCAGCAACGGGGTGAGGTCGTGCTCGACGTCGTCGATGCCGGCGTGCAGGTCGCCCAGCTCGGCGAACCGCGCGGGCACGGTGGCCATGGTGAGCTCCTGCGGCTCCACGTCGGCGATCTCGTCCCAGCGGATCGGGGTCGACACGGTGCCGCGCGGGTTGCCGCGCACGCTGTAGGCCGAGGCGATCGTGTGGTCGCGCGTGTTCTGGTTGTAGTCGACGAAGACCGCCGCAGGGTCGCGGTCCTTGCGCCACCACGTCGTGGTCGTGTCCTGCGGTGCCCGCCGCTCGACCTCGCGGGCGAAGGCCAGGGCCGCCCGGCGTACGTCCGCGAACCCCCAGTCGGGCCGGATCCGCACGTAGACGTGCAACCCGTTACCACCGGAGGTCTTCGGGAAGCCGGTGATCTGCAGCTCGTCGAGCACCTCCTGCGCGACGCCTGCGACGCGGCGCACCCGGTCGAAGCCGGCCTCGGGCATCGGGTCGAGGTCGATGCGCCACTCGTCGGGACGCTCGGTGTCGGCGCGGCGGCTGTTCCACGGGTGGAGCTCCACGGTCGACATCTGCACCGCCCAGATCACCGACGCCAGCTCGGTGACGCACAGCTCGTCGGCCGTGCGGTCATACCTCGGGAAGGTCACCCGCACCGTCTCCAGCCAGTCGGGTGCCCCGCGCGGGACCCGCTTCTGGTGCACCTTCTCGCCGGCGAGGCCCTCGGGGTAGCGGTGCAGCATGCACGGCCGCTCGTAGAGCGCCCGCACGATGCCCTCGCCGACCGCGAGGTAGTAGTCGGCGAGGTCGCGCTTGGTCGCCCCCGTCTCGGGGAAGTAGACCCGGTCAGGGCTGGAGAGGCGTACGACCCGCTCACCGACCGTCAGCTCCACCGGTTCGCCGTGCTCGGACTTCTTGCCCGCCATCTCGCCTCCGCCGTTGCGCCGCGACGCCGCCCCGGACGCCGCGACCCAGGCTGCCACCTCGGGCTCCCGCGGGGAGTAAACAACTCGCCCGCGGCGTTGACGGGTGAGAACCTATGGAGAACATGACTGAACGAGACGAGCTGCTGAGCGGCCGCGCCGAGGCGCTGGCCGCCACCAACGACACCGACCCGCGCTACGACGAGTCCGGCTTCCTCATCGACGGTTACGACGGCGAACAGCTGGACCGTCAGGAGCGTGCTGCGCTGCGCCGGGTCGAGGGCCTGAGCACCGAGCTGCAGGACATCACCGAGGTCGAGTACCGCCAGCTCCGCCTGGAGCGGGTCGTGCTGGCCGGCGTCTGGTCCGAGGGGACCGCCGAGGACGCCGAGAACTCGCTGCGCGAGCTGGCCGCGCTGGCCGAGACGGCCGGTTCGACCGTGCTCGCCGGCGTGATCCAGCGCCGCAGCCGGCCCGACCCCGGCACCTGGATGGGTTCCGGAAAGGCCGAGGAGCTGCGCGAGGTCGTGATCGCCGAGGGCGCCGACACCGTCATCGCCGACAGCGAGCTCGGCCCGAGCCAGCGCCGCGCGCTGGAGGACATCGTCAAGGTGAAGGTCATCGACCGCACCGCGCTGATCCTCGACATCTTCGCCCAGCACGCGAAGTCCAAGGAGGGCAAGGCGCAGGTCGAGCTGGCCCAGCTGAGCTACCTCCTCCCGCGCCTTCGCGGGTGGGGTGAGTCCATGTCGCGCCAGGCCGGTGGTCAGGCCGCCGGCGGCCAGGGCATGGGGTCGCGCGGTCCGGGTGAGACCAAGATCGAGCTCGACCGGCGTCGCATCAACAGCCGGATGGCCAAGCTCCGCAAGGAGATCGCCACGATGAAGACCGCCCGCGACACCAAGCGTCACTCCCGGCGGTCGAACCACGTGCCGAGCGTCGCGATCGCGGGCTACACCAACGCCGGCAAGTCCTCCCTGCTCAACCGGCTGACGGGTGCGGGCGTGCTGGTGCAGAACCAGCTGTTCGCGACCCTCGACCCGACGGTGCGTCGCGCCGAGACCCCCGACGGCCGCCTCTACACGCTGGCCGACACGGTCGGGTTCGTGCGCGCGCTGCCGCACCAGCTGGTCGAGGCGTTCCGCTCCACGCTGGAGGAGGTCGCCGACTCCGACCTGCTGCTGCACGTGGTCGACGGTTCCCACCCCGACCCCGAGTCGCAGATCTCCGCGGTGCGCGCGGTGCTCGCCGACGTGGGCGCGACCTCCGTCAAGGAGATCATCGTCGTCAACAAGGCCGACCTCGCCGACCCCGAGGTCGTCGACCGGCTGCTGCGCAGCGAGAAGCACGCCATCGCGGTGTCGGCCCGCACCGGCGCCGGCATCGACGAGCTGCGCCGGCTGGTCGCCGACGAGCTGCCGCGGCCCGACATCCGGGTCGACGTGGTGCTGCCCTACGACCGCGGCGACCTGCTCTCCCGCCTGCACGACGAGGCCGAGATCATCTCGACCGAGCACGAGGCCGACGGCACCCACGTCCACGCGAAGGTGACTCCGACCCTGCAGGCCGAGCTCGAGGCGTACGCCCGCGTCTGAGCGAGCGGTTCGCGCGCCCCTATCCTCGGGCGCGTGAGCACACCGAAGCCCACCGCCGAGCACGCCCGCCTGGCCGAGTCCGAGGACGACCTCGCCCCGTGGCGCGTCTGGGGTCCCTACCTCAGCGCGCGGCAGTGGGGGACCGTGCGCGAGGACTACTCCGCCGACGGGAACGCCTGGGACTCCTTCCCGTTCGAGCAGGCGCACACCCGGGCCTACCGCTGGGGTGACGACGGGATCGCCGGCCTCACCGACCGCTACGGCTTCCTCAACGTCGCGGTGGCGTGCTGGAACGGGCGCGACGACCGGCTCAAGGAGCGGCTGTTCGGGCTCACCAACGGGCAGGGCAACCACGGCGAGGACGCCAAGGAGTACTGGTGGCACCTGGACGCCACTCCGACCCACTCGTTCGCGCAGTACCTCTACCGCTACCCGCAGGCCGCGTTCCCCTACGCCCGGCTGGTCGAGGAGAACGCCCGGCGCGGCCGGGACGAGGACGAGTTCGAGCTGTCCGACACCGGCGTGCTCGAGGGCGACCGGTTCTTCGACGTCGTGACCACCCACGCCAAGAACGGTCCGTTCGACGTGGTGGTGCGCATCGAGGCGACCAACTGCGGACCCGACCCCGCGCCGCTCGACCTGGTGCCGCAGGTGTGGTTCCGCAACACCTGGTCGTGGGGTCGCGACGACCGGCGGCCGTCCCTGCGCCGCGACGGAGACGGGTTGCTGCTGCAGCACGACTGGCTTGGCGAGTATCGGCTGACGCTCGATCCTGGTGCCCGAATCTTGTTGTGCGACAACGAGACCGACGTCATGGCGACGTTCGGCGGTGCGGACGGGCAGCCGGCGTACCCGATCACGGCGGTCGACCGGGCGGTCGTGCACGGCGACGACTCGCTCCTCGCGCCCGACGACCACGCCGCGACCAAGGCCGGGCTGTGGTGGCACTTCGAGCAGGTCGCACCGGGCGAGACGGTCGGCGTGACGCTGCGGCTGACCCGCACCGACCAGGACGCCGGCGCGACCGCCGACGAGGTCGTCGCCCGCGGGCGCCGCGAGGCCGACGAGTTCTACGGCCAGGTCATCCCGGCCGGCACCAGCGAGGTCGACCGGCAGGTGGCCCGCCGCGCGTTCGCCGGGCTGCTGTGGTGCAAGCAGCTCTACCGCTACGACGTGCGGCAGTGGCTCGAGGGCGACCCGGCGCAGCCGGCCCCGCCGCCCGAGCGGCTGCAGCCCCAGCCGGCGGGTCGTAACACCGACTGGCGCACGCTGTCGCTGGCCGACGTGATCTCGATGCCGGACGAGTGGGAGTACCCCTGGTTCGCGTGCTGGGACCTGGCGTTCCACACGGTGGCGCTGGCCCACCTCGACCCGTGGTTCGCCAAGGAGCAGCTGGTCCTGATGTGCCGCGAGTGGGCGATGCATCCCAACGGCCAGCTCCCGGCGTACGAGTGGAACTTCTCCGACGTCAACCCGCCCGTGCACGCGTGGGCGGCCTGGCAGGTGTACGAGCTCGACGGCCGGACCGACACCGGGTTCCTCGTGCGGATCTTCACCAAGCTGCTGCTCAACTTCGGCTGGTGGGTCAACCGCAAGGACTCCGACGACTCCAACCTGTTCGAGGGCGGCTTCCTCGGGATGGACAACATCGGCCCGTTCGACCGCTCCGCCCCGCTGCCGGAGGGGCAGCGGCTGGAGCAGTCCGACGCGACGAGCTGGATGGCGTTCTTCTGCCTGTCGATGCTGCGCATGGGGTGGGAGCTGGCGCGCATCGACCGGGCCTGGGACGACACGGCCACGAAGTTCCTCGAGCACTTCCTGTCGATCGCCGAGGCGATGGACAGCTTCGGCACCACCAACGTCTCGCTGTGGGACGAGGGCGACGGCTTCTTCTACGACGTGGTCGTCGACGACGACGGCAGCGTCACGCAGGTGCGGGTCCGCTCGCTCGTCGGGCTGCTGCCGCTGCTCGCGGTCGTCTGCGAACCCGACTGGGTGCGAACGGATCTCGCCGACTACACCGCTCGGATGGGGTGGCTGCTGGAGCGGCGCCCGGAGCTCACCGACGCGGTGGTGCACAGCGAGCACGACGGCAGTCCCGACACCACGCTGTCGGTGCTCACGAACGAGCGGCTGCAACGGCTCCTCGCGCGGATGCTCGACGAGGGGAGTTCCTCTCGCCGCACGGCATCCGGTCGCTGTCGGCGGTCTACCGGCAGGGCACGACCGTGCCGATCGACGGGGCCGACCTGCCGATCGCGTACGAGCCCGCCGAGTCGCGCAGCAACCTGTTCGGCGGCAACTCCAACTGGCGCGGACCCGTGTGGTTCCCGATCAACCTGCTGCTCACCGACGCCCTGCGCACCTTCGCCACGGACATGGCCCGCGACCTGCAGGTGGAGTTTCCCACCGGGTCGGGTCGGCAGGCCGGTCTCGTCGAGGTCGCCGACGCGATCGACGACCGGCTCATCGCGCTGTTCCGGCCCGACGCGTCGGCCGACGGGCGGCGGCCGAGCGACCCGGTTCACGTGCCGACGGGGGAGCGGTGGCAGGCGCACCCGACGTTCAGCGAGTACTTCCACGGCGACACCGGCCGCGGCCTCGGCGCCTCCCACCAGACCGGCTGGACCGCCGGCGTCGCCCACCTGATCTGCCGCCCGCGCTGAGCTGAGCCGGCCCCTCCCCGCCCCGAGTCCGTCCGCATGAAACCGGGTTACGTGCATGTGACCCTGATCCAGTGGGGTCAGATGCACCTAACCCGGTTTCATGCCGGCGTAGCCTCCGACCATGACCTCCCTCTCGCAGTTCAGCGCCACCACGATCAGCGGCGAGGACAAGCCGCTGTCCGACTACGACGGACAGGTCGTGCTGGTCGTCAACACCGCGAGCGAGTGCGGTTTCACCCCGCAGTACGCCGGGCTCGAGGAGCTGCAGGGCAAGTTCGCCGGCCGCGGGTTCACCGTGCTGGGCTTCCCCTGCAACCAGTTCGGCGGGCAGGAGCCGGGTGACGCGCAGCAGATCGGCGCGTTCTGCGAGAAGAGCTACGGCGTCACCTTCCCGATGTTCGACAAGGTCGAGGTGAACGGCTCCGGCGCGCACCCGCTCTTCGCGTGGCTGCGCACCCAGAAGTCGGGGCTGCTCGGCGACCGCATCAAGTGGAACTTCACCAAGTTCCTGCTCGGCCGCGACGGGCAGGTGATCGAGCGCTACGCCCCGACCACCAAGCCCGAGGCGCTCGAGGCCGACATCGAGCGCGCGCTGGGCTGACGCGCCCGGGCCCGCACCCGCGCCGGAGGCCCGTTCCGCTGGTGCGGTGCTCCGCCGGAGGGTGCGCTGAGGCGCACGGTTCTGCGGTGGTCCGCGAGGGCGTACGCCCGCGGCGGAGCCGCCGTGCACCGCACCTGGGGACGACGCTCCGACCCGTGCGCCGGATCGGCCTACCCTGGGCCGCATGCCACCGACGCCCTCGCTCGACGAGCTGATCCATCAGGCGGTCACGGCGATCGGGGGACCGAGCGCCCCGGCCAGGTCCAGATGGCGCACGCGGTCGCCGAGGCCGTGCAGACCGGCGAGCA
Source organism: Barrientosiimonas endolithica (assembly GCF_030296655.1). Lineage (NCBI taxonomy): Bacteria > Bacillati > Actinomycetota > Actinomycetes > Micrococcales > Dermacoccaceae > Barrientosiimonas > Barrientosiimonas endolithica. Next base: position 1,132,255 of record NZ_AP027735.1, read on the forward strand.
CCTGCTCGTCCAGGCCGGGACGGGCACCGGCAAGTCGCTGGCCTACCTCGTGCCGGCCGTGGTGCACGCCCAGCGCAGCTCGCGCCCGGCGATCGTCGCGACTGCGACCCTGGCCCTGCAGGCGCAGATCGTCGACCGCGACCTGCCCCGGCTTGCCGACGCGCTGCAGCCGGTGCTGGGCCGCCGCCCGACGTACGCCCTCGTCAAGGGCCGCCGCAACTACCTGTGCAAGCACAAGCTCGAGGGCGGTTACCCCGACGACGACGAGGGCCTGCTCTCCGTCGGTGAGGTCGACTCCGCCGCCGGGCGCGTCGGCCAGGAGGTCGTGCGCCTGCGCGAGTGGGCCGACGAGACCGAGTCGGGCGACCGCGACGAGCTGGTGCCCGGGGTGTCCGAGCGGGCGTGGCGGCAGGTGTCGGTCTCGGCCCGCGAGTGCCTCGGCAGCAAGTGCCCGATGGTGCAGGAGTGCTTCGTCGAGCAGGCGCGGGCCGTGGCGAAGGACTCCGACGTCGTCGTCACCAACCACGCGTTCCTCGCGATCGACGCCTTCGAGGGGCGGCACATGCTGCCCGAGCACGACCTGCTGGTGATCGACGAGGGCCACGAGCTCGTCGACCGCGTCACCTCGACCATCACCGACGAGATCGCCGCCGGCTCGGTCGCGGGCGCCGCCAAGCGGGTCGGGCGGCTCGCCGAGACCGAGGCGCTGGTCGACGCCGGCGAGGGCCTCGGGCAGGCGCTGGGGCAGATCGCCGAGGGGCGGGTGCTCAACCTGCCCGAGGTGCTGGTCGCTGCGCTCGGCCGGGTGCGCGACACCTCGCGCGACCTGCTGTCGGAGCTGAAGTCGCAGGGTTCCGGCGAGGGCGACGGCGGCCGCCAGATGGCCCGCGCCGCTGTGCAGGAGCTGTTCGACATGGCCGAGCGGGTGCTCGAGCAGCGCGAGCTCGACGTGGTGTGGGTCTCCGAGGACCCCCGCCGCGGCCCCGTGCTGCGGGTGGCGCCGATGAGCGTCGCGATGCTGCTGCGCGACGCGATCTTCGACGAGCGCACCGTGGTGCTGACCTCTGCGACCCTCGAGCTCGGCGGCACCTTCGACGCCGTGGCCGGGCAGCTCGGCCTGCGCGGCGAGGGCGGCCCGAAGTGGCGCGGCCTGGACGTCGGGTCGCCGTTCGACTACCCCCAGCAGGCGATGGCGTACGTCGCCCAGCACCTTCCCGCGCCCGGTCGCGACGGCATGTCGGGGCAGGCGTTCGACGAGATCGAGGCGTTGATCCGCGCGGCCGGCGGCCGCACGCTCGGGCTGTTCTCCTCGCGCCGCGCCGCCGAGGCGGCGGCCGAGGAGATGCGCGCCCGGTTCGGCGACGAGATCCCCGTGCTGTGCCAGGGCGACGACCAGCTGCCCACGCTGGTGCGCCAGTTCGCGGCCGACGGCCCGACCTGCCTGTTCGGCACCCTGTCGCTGTGGCAGGGCGTCGACGTGCCCGGCTCGGCCTGCCAGCTGGTGATCATCGACCGCATCCCCTTCCCCCGCCCCGACGACCCGCTGTCGTCGGCGCGCTCGCAGGCGATCGCCAAGATGGGCGGCAACGGGTTCATGGCCGTCTCGGCGACCCACGCGGCGCTGCGCCTGGCGCAGGGGGCCGGCCGGCTCGTACGCCGTTCCACCGACCGCGGGGTCGTCGCCTTCCTCGACTCGCGGATGATGACGGCCCGCTACGCCGGGTTCCTGCAGCGCTCGCTGCCGCCGTTCTGGCCCACGACCGACCGCACGCTCGTGCTCAAGGCGCTCGGCCGGCTGGACGCGACGGCGCCCGAGGTCGTCGGGGTCGACACCCCGGCGCTGCGCGGGGTCGGCGGGGGAGCGCCGGCCACCCCGGCGCCCGACGCCCCCGTGCCCGACGCACCGGTCGCGACACCGGTCGCCGACTCGGCGCGCACCGCCGTGACCGACGGCCGGGCCTGGAGCGAGGAGGACGACGAGGAGCTGCGCGACGGCGCCGACATGGGCCTGACCGTCGAGGAGCTCGCCGACCACCTCGACGTCTCCGCCGAGCAGGTGAGCGCCCGCGCCGGCCAGCTCGGCCTGGCGCTCGAGGGGTGAGCGCCGCGGCCGGGGCAGCGCGCGTCCCCGTGTCGGTGGCGCCTGGCAGGCTGGCCCCGTGAGCGTGCCACCCCTGGTCCTGATCTCCGGGCCCGAGCAGGTCATCGCCGACCGGGCGCTCGCCGAGACGCTCGACGCGGTGCGCCAGGACGATCCCGAGGCCGAGATCATCCGCATCGACGGCTCGGCCTACGCCCCCGGCGACCTCTCGATCCACACCAGCCCGAGCCTGTTCGGCGGAACCAAGGTCGTCGTCGTGCGTGACCTCGACGAGGGCACCGACGCGCTGATCGACGAGCTCACCACCGTCGTGCAGCAGGGCGTCGACGGCGTGCTGATCGTCACCCACAAGAGCGGCCAGCGCGGCAAGCGCGCGCTCGACGCGATCAAGAAGGCCGGTCCGCGGGTCGTCAACGCCCCGGCGATCAAGAGCGACCGCGACAAGAGCGCCTTCGTCACCAACGAGTTCCGCGCCCGCCGGCGCAAGGTCACGCCCGACGCGGTGCGCGCGCTGCTCGAGGCCGTCGGCAAGGACCTGCGCGAGCTGGTGCAGGCCTGCCAGCAGCTGGTCGACGACACCGAGGGCCTCATCGACGCCGACGTGGTGGCGAGATATCACGGCGGCAAGGTCGAGGCCACCGGCTTCCGGGTCGCCGACGCCGCCGTCGCGGGCGACGCCCCCGAGGCGCTGCGCCTGCTGCGGCACGCCCTCGCGAGCGGGGTCGACCCGGTGCCGATCGTCGCGGTGCTCGCGAGCCAGCTGCGCCAGGTCGCCCGGGTGGCCAGCGCCGGCCGCGGCCGCTCCGACCAGCTCGCCAAGCAGCTGGGCATGGCCCCCTGGCAGATCGACCGCGCCCGCGCCGCCTCCCGCGGCTGGGACGGCGACCGCCTCGGCCGGGCGATCCAGGCGGTCGCCGCCGCCGACTTCGACGTCAAGGGCGGCGGGCGCGACCCGGTCTACGCCGTCGAGCGGGTCGTCCTGGAGATCACCCGCCAGCGGCACGCCACCGCCTGACCGCCCGCAGACCCTCGCCCTGTCCCCGGCGAGCCCCGCCTCGGCATCCTCCCGCGCACCCGCCTGCCCGCCGGACCGCCCGCGTGACGACGGCGGACCAGAAACCACGACGGCGGCACAGATCAGATCTGTGCCGCCGTCGTCGTACGTGGGCCGCCGTCCTCGGGCGGCGGGCCCCGCGCGGAGCCGGTCTCAGCCGGCCGTCACGCCGAACGTCGCCAGCCAGTCCTGCACGCCCTGGATGTCGACGCGCTGCATGCCGTCGAGGTAGCGGCAGTTCTGGGTGTAGCCGTAGCTGGTGACCGTGACGACCTGCCCCTGGTAGAACGTCGGGCCGCCGGAGTCGCCGAAGCAGGACCCGCCGCCGCCGCGCACGTCGTTCGGGTTGCCGTTGAGCTGCAGGATCTGCGGCGTCAGCTTCTGCCCGGGCGCGGTGGTGTTGCGCCGGATCAGCGGGTAGCTCATCGGCGTCGGCTTCTGCGGGCCGCTCTCGGGCTTGCGCACCTCGGTGCCGTATCCGACGATCGTGAACAGCGTGTGCGCCAGTTGCGACCGCGGGATCTCGTCCAGCGTGCCGACGGGAGCGATCTCAGCGGGCTCGATGCCGGTGATCGGCTCGTCGAGCACGATCACGCCGACGTCGTTCCAGTTCGCCATGTCGGTGAAGTCGGAGTAGTCGGGGTGGCTGTAGGCCGTGCCGATGTACCAACCCTCCTCACCCGCGATGTCCTCGGGCGTGTAGCCGACGGAGGGGTCGGACGCCTCCGGGATGCCCGACGGGGGCTCCTCGGCGATGACCGGGTCGAAGGTGACGATCGTCTGGCCGACGGTGCCGCTGGTGCAGTGCGCCGCGGTCAGCAGCACGGTCGGGCTGACCAGCGTGGCGCTGCAGCGATAACGACCGGTGCCGTCGTAGAACAGGATCAGCCCCACGTTGGGGTGCTGGTTGCCGTCCGGCTCGCCGCCGGTGATCGCGGTGGCACGCAGCGCGGGCGCGAACATCATCGCCATGGCCACCAGGATCACGGCGATGAAGCGCCGATAGGTGCGGGTCACGGGTTCTCCCTTGTCCGGTGTGCGGATCCCCGAGACTTCGCAGTCAACTCCCGCCCGGGCGGGGTGTCCAGCGATTCCCGCGATTGACGTACGTCCTCGCCGGGCTCCGCGCGGCCGGCTCGTTTTGGGGGAGCGGCGCCAGCGCTGGTAACTTTGTTCATTGCGTGCGCGCTCTGGTCGTGCGCGCATGCAAGCACCAACCACCGCCGCTCGTCGCCGGGTGTCCCCACGCCCCATCCCGAGCCGGCGGACCGTCGCCCTCAACGACACCGACACAGACCGACCGAGGAAGAGTTTTCGTGGCAAACATCAAGTCGCAGATGAAGCGGATCAAGACCAACCAGGTCCGCACCGAGCGCAACCGGGCCTACAAGTCCGAGCTGCGCACCTGGATCCGCAAGTTCCGCGAGGCCGCCGAGTCCGGCGACAAGGCCGCTGCCGCGGACGCGCTGCGCGCGGCGTCGACCAAGCTCGACAAGGCCGTCACCAAGGGCGTCATCCACAAGAACCAGGCGGCCAACAAGAAGTCCGCCATGGCCAAGGCGCTGAACAAGATCTAGTTCTCTCGGCCGCGTCTCCTCCTCCGGGTGGACTCGCGGGCTCGCCCACCCGGCATCGTCGACACGGCGCTCTTCTTTCTGCCGCGTCTCCTCCTCCCGGTGGACTCGCGGGCTCGCCCACCCGGCATCGTCGACACGGCGCTGCTCCCGGGCCGGCACGAATCCGACGGCCGCCTTTCCTCGGGGAGGCGGCCGTCGGCGTACCCGCTCCCGGCTGCGCTATCCTGCGGCCATGAAGCGCTCGCTGCTCCTTACCCGGCCGCGTTGACCGACTCGGACATCAACGCGGCGAACCCCTCCATGGTGAGGGGTTTTCTCATGGGCGAGTCCGCGCCTCCCGACCGAGACCCGGTCACCTGAGCCTTCGAGCACCACCTGAGCTTCGAGCAACCCGCGAGGACGACCACTGTGAACGCACAGACCGACGCAGACACCCCTGCACACCGGTACACCGCCACGCTGGCCGGCGAGATCGAGCGCCGCTGGCAGGACCGGTGGGAGGCCGACGGCACCTTCGAGGCGCCGAACCCGAGCGGCCCGTGGGGCGAGCCGGGCGTGGCCGAGCAGCCCAAGCTGATGATCCAGGACATGTTCCCCTACCCCTCCGGGGCGGGGCTGCACGTCGGGCACCCGCTGCCGTTCATCTCGACCGACGTCTACGCGCGCTACCAGCGCATGCGCGGCAAGAACGTCCTCTACACCCAGGGTTTCGACGCGTTCGGCCTGCCCGCCGAGCAGCACGCCGTGCAGACCGGGCAGCACCCGCGCAAGACGACCGAGGACAACATCGTCAACTTCACCCGGCAGACGCGGTTGCTGGGGCTCTCGCACGACCCGCGCCGCCGGATCCAGACCATCGACCCCGGCTACTACCGCTGGACGCAGTGGATCTTCCTGAAGATCTACGACAGCTGGTACGACCAGCGCGCCGGCAAGGCCCGTCCGGTCAGCGAGCTGCGGGCCGGGCTGGAGAGCGGCGAGATCGAGACGCGCGCGGGCCGCCCGTGGTCGGAGCTGACCGAGGACGAGCGGCGCGAGGAGATCGACGGGCGGCGGCTGGCGTACCGCAAGGACGTGCCGGTCAACTGGGCGCCCGGCCTGGGCACCGTCGTCGCCAACGAGGAGGTCACCAACGAGGGCCTCACCGAGCGCGGCGACATGCCTGTCTTCCGGCGCAACCTGCCGCAGTGGATGATGCGCATCACCGACTACGCCGACCGGCTGCTCGACGACCTGGACCGCGTGGAGTGGACCGAGTCGATCAAGCTGATGCAGCGCAACTGGATCGGCCGGTCGCACGGTGCGTCGGTGCGTTTCCCCGTCGAGGGCGCCGCGCCGCTGGAGGTCTTCACCACCCGTCCCGACACCATCTTCGGCGCGACGTTCATGGTCGTGGCCCCGGAGCACCCGCTGCTGGCCGGCGCGGTGCCGCAGGCGTGGCCCGAGGGCACCAAGGAGGCCTGGACCGGCGGGGCGAGCACGCCGCGCGAGGCGGTCACGGCCTACCAGGCGCAGGCGGCCCGCAGGTCCGAGCTCGACCGGCAGACCGACGACAAGGCCAAGACGGGCGTCTTCACCGGCATCCTGGCCACGAATCCCGTGACGGGCCAACAGGTTCCGGTCTTCACGGCCGACTACGTGCTGATGGGCTACGGCACCGGCGCGATCATGGCGGTGCCGGGGGAGGACCCCGCGACTGGGCGTTCGCCGCGGCCTACGACCTGCCGGTCGTGCGCACCGTGCAGCCGCCCGAGGGCCACGACGACAACACCGCTTACACCGGCGCCGGCCCGCTGATCAACTCCTCCAACGACCGAATCTCGTTGGACGGCAAGGAGATCGAGGAGGCGAAGGCCGAGACCATCGCGTTCCTCGAGCGCGAGGGGACGGGACGCGGCACGGTCACCTACAAGCTGCGCGACTGGCTGTTCAGCCGGCAGCGCTACTGGGGCGAGCCGTTCCCGATCGTCTACGACGAGCAGGGCAACGCGCACGCGGTGCCCGACGAGCTGCTCCCCGTCGAGCTGCCCGAGGTCGCGGACTACTCGCCGAAGACGTACGCCCCCGACGACGCCGCCTCGATGCCGGAGTCGCCGCTGTCGCGCGCGACGGACTGGGTCGAGGTCGAGCTCGACCTGGGGGACGGGCCGAAGACGTACCGCCGAGAGACCGACACCATGCCCAACTGGGCCGGATCCTGTTGGTACGAGCTGCGATACACCGACCCGGACAACACCGAGCGCTTCGTCGACCGCGGGTGCGAGGAGTACTGGATGGGTCCCGGGCGCGGCGCCGGAGAGGGCGTCGCGAACGACCCCGGCGGCGTCGACCTGTACGTCGGTGGCCCGGAGCACGCCGTGCTCCACCTGCTCTACGCCCGGTTCTGGCACAAGGTGCTGTTCGACCTGGGCGAGGTCAGCTCGGAGGAGCCGTTCCGCCGGCTGTTCATCCACGGATACGTGCAGGCCTACGCCTTCCGCGACGGCCGTGGTCAGCCGGTCCCGGCGGCCGAGGTCGAGGAGGGCGTCTCCGCCGACGGCACCACGGCGAGCTGGACCTGGCAGGGCCAGCCGGTCACCCGTGAGTACGGCAAGATGGGCAAGTCGCTGAAGAACGTCGTGACGCCCGACGAGATGGCGCGCGACTACGGCGCCGACACCTTCCGCGTCTACGAGATGTCCACCGGGCCGCTGGACCAGTCGCGTCCGTGGGAGACCCACGCGATCGTCGGCGCGCACCGCTTCCTGCAGCGGCTGTGGCGCACCGTCGTCGACGAGACGACCGGTGAGCTGCGACTGGCCGACGAGATGCCGCTGGAGCTGCAGCGCGAGCTGCACCGCACCATCGACGGCGTCACGCGCGACTACGACGAGCTGGGCTTCAACACCGCGGTGGCCAAGCTGACGTCGTGGGTCAACTCGGTGACCAAGGCCGGTGCCATGACCCGCGAAGCCGCAGAGGCGACCGTGCTCCTGCTGGCGCCGCTGGCGCCGCACGTCGCCGAGGAGCTGTGGGCGCGGCTGGGGCACGACGAGTCGCTGGCGCACCAGCCGTTCCCGACGGCCGACCCGGCGCTGCTGGTGCAGGACACCGTGACCTGCGTGGTGCAGGTGCAGGGCAAGGTGCGCGACCGGCTCGAGGTGTCGCCCGACGTGACCGACGAGGAGCTGGAGGAGCTGGCGCGAGCCAGCGAACGCGTACGGGCTGCGTTGGGGGACAAGCAGATTCGCAAGGTGATCGTGCGCGCCCCCAAGCTGGTCAACATCGTCGCGGGCTGACCCGGGCCGACCATGATCGCGCTCGTCACCGATTCGACCGCCGGGCTCCCGCCAGAGCTCGCGGCCGAGCTCGGTGCGCGCGTGGTGCCGCTGCACGTGCTGCTCGACGGCGAGTCGTTCGTCGAGGGCGTCGACATCGGGCCCGACGAGGTGGCAGCCGCGCTGCGGGAGGGGCGGCGCGTGTCGACGTCGAAGCCGTCGGCGGGAGCCTTCCTCGACGTCTACGAGGAGGCGGTGGCGGAGGGGGCCGAGCAGATCGTCTCGGTGCACCTGTCGAGCGCGATGTCGGGCACCATCGCCTCGGCCCGGGTCGCGGCCGACGAGCTGGAGGTGCCGGTCACGGTCGTCGACTCCCGGTCGCTCGGGATGGCGCTGGGCTACGCGGTGGCCACGGCGAGCGGGGCGATCGCGCAGGGGACGTCGGTGGCCTCGGTCGCCGCCGCCGCGCGGGAGCGGGCCGAGACCGCCTCCACGGTGTTCTACGTCGACACGCTGGAGTACCTCCGTCGCGGCGGGCGCATCGGACGCGCGTCGGCGCTCGTCGGGTCGGCGCTGGCGATCAAGCCGCTGCTGCAGCTCAGCGAGGGCGAGGTGGGGCCGCTGGAGCGGGTGCGCACGTCGTCCAAGGCGCTGGCCCGGCTCGAGGAACGCACCGTCGAGGCGGCCGAGGCCGCGGCCGACAACCCGCTCGGCCTCGACATCGCGGTGCAGCACGTCGACGCGGGCGAGCGGGCCGAGGCGCTGCGCGACCGGTTGCGCGAGCGGTGCCCCGACGCCCACGAGGTACGTCTGGTCGGGCTCGGCGCCGTCGTCGCCGCCCACGCCGGCCCGGGAGCGATCGGCACCGTGGTGAGCCCGCGCGTGCGCACCACGCCCCCGGTGATCGGCGCCGCCGCGGTCTGAGCCGCGGCGGGTTGCGCGCCGGTGCCGCTGCCTGCTGTCGGTGCGCCGCTGGTGCGCTGCCGGTGCTCAGCGCCCTTGGCGAGCAGGGGCGGCCCAGATAACCGAGGGGCGGCCCAGTTAATAAGGGGGCCGCCCCTGTCGTACGGGGGCCGCCCCTCCGCCGGAGGTGGGCGTCCACAGGGCGTACGTCCGCGGCCGGGTTGTCCACAGGGCCGTCCGCGGCCGCAGCGGGAACCTCTTTGTCCCGCTTAGGTTCTCGGACATGCCACGCCAGACGCCCTCGCCGCCGCCCGACCGGCTCGCCGCCGTCCTGGGTGAGGTCGAGCGCGCGCGCCGAGGCGAGGGGTGGACCCCGGCCGAGCCACCGGACGACCGGGGCCGGCGCCGCGCCCGCAGGGAGGCTGCGGGCGACCACGACCTCGATCGTCGGGTCGGACGGCGCAGCGACCGCGGGGCGGACGGGAGCGGGCGCGACGAGCTGGGGGAGCGGCGCCGCGCCGGGCGCCACCGGCGCGACGCCGACGCCGACGAGGAGGTGCTGCGTCCGCACACCCCGCTGGTGCGGGCACCGGTGAGCCTGCGCGACGCCGTCGTGGCGCCCGGGCGGCTCGCGGCCGTGGCGGTGCTCGTGCTCGTGATCGCGGCCGGGTCGGTGCTGGGCGGTCGGCTGCTGTGGATGCGGGCGACCAGCGAGCCGCGGCCGGCGTCGGCCTCGATGCTGCCCGATGCGTCCGGCACCCCGGGGTTGCAAGGCACGCCACGGGCCTCGGCACCGGCTGCCGCAGGGGTGCAGCCGGGCGGGCCCCCAGGCGCGCCCGCCCCCGGGGCGAACGGGGCGGCGAACGGGCCGGGCGGGGCACCCGGGCCGGGTGGGGCACCCGGTGCTGCCCGGCCCGGCGCCGCGAGCGCCGGACCGGCCGCACCCGCCACCGTGATCGTCCACGTCGTCGGGCAGGTCGCGCGCCCCGGCGTGGTGACGCTGCGGCCCGGGGCGCGGGTGCGCGACGCGGTCGCCGCGGCCGGGGGCGCGCGGGACGGCGCCGACCTGGCCAGGGTCAACCTGGCCCGGCCGGTCTCCGACGGCGAGCAGGTCGTGGTCCCGAAGCCGGGGGAGGAGGTGACCCCGGCCCCCGGAGGGCCTGCGCCCGGCGGGATCCCAGGAGCCCCCGGCGGGGCGCCCGGTGCGGGCGGCGCCCCGCCGGGTGGGGCGGCAGGCGGCGCGCCGGCGCCAGGGGCGGCGACGGGGCCGGTCAACCTCAACCAGGCCGACGCGGCGGCCCTCGACACCCTGCCGGGCATCGGACCGGTGCTCGCCTCGCGCATCGTGCAGTGGCGCACCGACAACGGCCGGTTCACCTCGGTCGACGAGCTGGGCGAGGTGAGCGGCATCGGCGACAAGCTGCTCGAGCAGGTGCGGCCGCTGGTCACCGTCTGAGGCGGTGACCGACCACGGGGGCGACGAGCCGGAGGCGCCGGACGCTCGCCGGCTCGACGTCCGGCTGCTGCTCCCGGCCGGGTGCGCGTGGGTGGCCGTGCTCGTCGGGCTGCGCCTGTCCCCGGCCGTCCTGCTGCCGACCGCTGTCGCCGCCGGGGTCGCCGCACTGCTGCTGGCCCGGCGCGACCTCGGCACCGCGCGCACCATCGCCGCCCTGTGCCTCGCCGCGACGTCGCTCACGACGCTGGCCACCGGTCTGCACCAGGCCACCGCCCAGGTCGGCCTCGTCGACGAGCTGACCGAGCAGCGCGCGACCGTCACGGTGCGTGCCTCGCTGGCGACCGACCCCCGGTTGGTCAGCAGGCGCTCGGACGCCGCGGGAGCCGACGACCCGATGTACGTCATCACCCTCACCGTGCGCGAGGTCACCGGCCGGGGGAGCAGAGCGGTTCGGGCGCCCGCGTGCTCGTCTTCGGCGACGAGGCATGGGCCGAGATGCGTTGGGGCCAGACGGTTCTCGTGACCGGGCGCCTCTCCGAGCCCGACCCTGGGGCGGCCGAGACGGCCGTGCTCGCGGTGTCCCGGCCGCCGCGGCTCGTGGCCGACGCCCCGGCGCCCTTCCGCGCCGTCGAGGTGCTGCGCGGGCGGCTGCGCGACGCCACCGACCCGCTGCCGGCCGACCCCCGCGGGCTCGTCCCCGCGCTGGTGATCGGCGACACCTCGCGGCTGCCGGGCGACCTCGTCGACGACATGCAGGCGACGGGCATGACCCACCTGACCGCCGTGAGCGGCGCCAACGTGTCGATCCTGCTGCTCGCGGTGGTCTGGTGCTGCGGCTGGCTGCGCATCCCGCGCCGCGGCCGGCTGCCCGTCTGCCTCGTGGCGCTGGCCGTCTTCGTGCTGCTGTGCCGACCCGAGCCGAGCGTGGTGCGGGCGTCGGCCATGGGCGTCGTCGGGCTGCTCGCCACGAGCTCGGGCCGCCCCGCGCCGCGGCTCCCGCGCTCGGTGCCGCCGTCGTCGGGCTGCTGGTCATCGACCCGTGGCTCGCGGCGTCGTACGGTTTCGCGCTGTCCGTGCTCGCCACGCTCGGCCTGGTGCTGTTCGCTCGCAGCTGGGGCCGGCGGATCGCCGCGGCGCTGCCGCGCAGGCTCGCCTGGCTGGGGGAGCCGATCGCGATCCCCGTGGCGGCACAGGCGATGTGCGCGCCCGTCATCGTCCTGCTGCAGAGCTCGGTGAGCGTGGTCGGCGTACCGGCCAACCTGCTCGCCGCACCGCTCGTCGCGCCCGCCACGCTCGGTGGCATCGCGGTGGTGCTCCTCGCCCCGCTGTCCCTGCCGCTCGGGGTCGCGATCGCCTGGGTCGCGGGCCTGCCGGCCTGGGGCATCGGGGCCGTCGCGCACCTGGCGGCCCGGGTGCCGTGGGGAAGCCTGCCGTGGCCGGCCGGTCCGCCCGGGGCGCTGCTGCTGGCCGCGCTCGTGCTCCTCGCGCTGCTCACCGGCCCGCGGCTGGTGCTGCGCGGCCGCCGGCACCCGGTCGTCGTGCTGGCGTGCGCGCTGCTGGTCTCGGCGGCCGTGTGGCCGCTCCCGCAGCCGGGCTGGCCACCGCCGGGCTGGGTGCTCGTCGTCTGCGACGTGGGCCAGGGCGACGCTGCCGTGCTGCGCACCGGGCCCGACCGTGCGCTCGTGGTCGACGCCGGACCCGACGAGGCCGGCGTCGCTCGCTGCCTCGACGACCTGGGCGTCCGCCGCGTCGAGGCCGTCGTCCTCACCCACCTGCACGCCGACCACGTCACCGGTCTCCCGACCCTGCTCGACGGTCGCGGGGTCGGTGAGGTCCTCACCACCTCGGTGCGCGAGGAGGACGCCGGCGCCGCCGAGCAGCCGATCGTCGGCCCGCTCGTGGTGCGCACGACAGCGGCAGCAGGCGTACCCCTCACCGAGGTGCGCGCCGGAGACCGGCTGGCGTGGGGGCCGGTGCAGGCCACGGTGCTCGCGCCCGCCCGCACCATCCGCACCGGGTCGCTGCAGAACAACGGGTCGGTCGTGCTCGACGTGCGCGTCGCGGGCGTACGCCTGCTGCTGCTCGGCGACGCCGAGCAAGAGGCGCAGCGCGAGACGCGGCGAGCCCTGGCCCGCCTCGGTGACCCCACCCCGGTGCTGGCCATGAAGGTGGCCCACCACGGCTCGTCCAACCACGACCCGGCGCTGCTGCGCCAGGTGCGGGCGACGTACGGGCTGATCAGCGTGGGGTCCGACAACGACTACGGGCACCCGGCACCCCGGCTGCTCGGCTCGCTGCGCGACTCCGGGACGCTCGCCGTGCGCACCGACCGCGGGGGCGACCTGGCGGTCGTGGTGCGCGACGGGCGCGGGTCGGTGGTGAGCCGGCGATGACGCGACGGGCGCCGCGACCGGGCCGGGCCCGTGGGCTCGACCCGCGGGGCCTCACCCTGCGAGGCCTCAGCCCGCGGGCGCCGCCTCGACGTCGGGCCGGCAACCGGTCTGCTTGGCCGCCTCGGCGAGCGCCTCGACGGTCGCCTGCACCGCGGGCACGCGGGCGAGGTCGGGGGTGGTCACCAGCTGCACGGTGCGCCGGTTGGGCGGGTTCATCGGCCGCACGACCACGCCGTCGTTGCTGGTGGAGCGCAGGATCAGCTCGGGCACGAGCGCCACTCCCAGGCCCGCGGCCACGAGCGCGAGCACCGCGACGTAGTCCTCGGTCTCGAAGGCCACCTCGGGCTCGAAGCCCGACTGCTGCGCGAGCGAGAGCAGGTGACCGCGACAGCGCGGGCAGCCGGCGATCCAGGCCGACTCGTCGAGGTCGGCGAGGTCGACGCGCTCCTGCGCGGCCAGCGGGTGGTCGCGGGGAGAACGATGCGCACCTCGTCCTCGAGCAGCGTCTGCACCGAGAACGGGTCGAGGTCGTCCTCGCCGCGCGGCAGGGTGTCGCCGTCGTAGACGAACGTCACCGCCACGTCGCAGTCGCCCGCGCGCAGCGAGGCCAGCGCCTCGGGCGGCTCGGCCTCGGTGAAGGCGACCCGCACGTCGGGAAAGCGCTGCTTGACCAGCGCCAGGGCCTGCGGCACCAGCGTCGAGGCGGCCGACGGGAACGCGGTGAGACGCACCCGCCCCGACTGCAGCCCCGCGATGGCGCGGATCTCGCCCTCGGCCCGGTCCAGCGCGGTGAGCACCGGCACGGCGTGCCGCGCGAGCACCTCGCCGGCCTCGGTGAGCCGCACGCTGCGCCCGATGCGCTCGACGAGCACGGTTCCGGTGCGTTCCTCGAGGCGGCGCACCATCTGGGAGATGGCGGGCTGGGAGTAGCCCAGCGACGCGGCCGCCGCGGTGAAGCTGCCCTCTTCGGCGATGGCGCGCATCACGCGCAGCCCAGCGGCGTCGATCATGCCTCCGGATCCTACGTTCTCGCTGACGGATACTGGTCGGGTGCTGACCTCCACCACCCCTGACCCGGCCCTGGCGCCGGGCCTGTGGGACGAGCTCGTCCGGCTGGTGCGCGGCGGCGACGTGTGCGTGCTGACCGGCGCCGGCATCTCCACCGAGTCGGGCATCCCGGCCTACCGCGGCGCCGACGGCGAGCGGCGCGTGACCCCCATGACTGTGTCCGAGCTGCTCCGGAGCCCGGCGGCGCGACAGCGCTACTGGGCGCGGGCGTACACCGGGTGGCCGAGGTTCGCCGCGGCCGAGCCGAACGACGGGCACCGCGCGGTCGCGCGGCTGCAGGACCTCGGCCTGGTCGGCACGGTCATCACCCAGAACGTCGACGGGCTGCACCAGCAGGCGGGCGCGCGCGACGTCACCGAGCTGCACGGGTCGTTGTCGTACGTCGTCTGCGCCGACTGCGGGGAGCGGTACGCCCGCGAGGTCGTCGACGAGTGGCTCGCCGGGGCGAACCCGCACTTCGACCGGGAGATCAGCGGTCAGGTCCGGCCCGACGGCGACGTCGTGCTCACCGACGAGCAGGTGGCCGGCTTCCGGATCGCCGCGTGCGTGGTCTGCCGGTCGGACCGGCTCAAGCCCGACGTCGTGATGTTCGGCGAGTCGGTCGTGCGGCCGGTGGTCGACGCGTGCTTCGAGGCGGTCGACCGGTCCCGGGCGCTGCTGGTGCTGGGCTCGTCGCTGATGGTCATGTCGGGCTACCGCTTCGCCCGGCACGCGGCCCGCGAGGGCATCCCGGTCGCCGCGATCACCCACGGCGTCACCCGGGCCGACGACCTGATCGACGTGAAGGTGGACGCCCCGCTGGGGCCGACCCTGCGCAGGCTCGTCGAGGCGGTCGCGGCGTAGAGCCCGCGCCGGGTAGGCCCGGCGGTCAGACGCGGCGCAGGACCGCGGTGACCTTGCCGAGGATGGTGGCGTCGCTGCCGTCGATCGGCTCGTAGGCCTCGTTGTGCGGCATCAGCCAGACCTTGCCCTTGGTGCGCTTGAAGGTCTTGACGGTCGCCTCGTTGTCGAGCATCGCGGCCACGATGTCGCCGTTGCTGGCCGTCGGCTGCTGCCGCACGACCACCCAGTCGCCGTCGCAGATGGCCGCGTCGACCATCGAGTCGCCGACCACCTTGAGCAGGAACATGTCACCCTCGCCGACGATCTGGCGGGGGAGGGGAAGACGTCCTCGACGACCTCCTCGGCGAGGATCGGGCCACCCGCGGCGATGCGGCCGACGACCGGGACGTACTCGGCCTCGGGGTGGTCGTCGTGCATGCCGGTCTCGTCGACCAGGCTCTCGCTCGCCTGGCTCACCGAGCGGCCGCGATAACCGCGCTCGCGCTTGCTCTGCCCGGGGGCGATCACCTCGATGGCGCGCGGGCGCATCGGGTCGCGGCGCAGGTATCCCTTGCGCTCGAGCATCGTCAGCTGGTGGGCCACCGAGCTGGGTGAGGTCAGGCCGACGGCGTCGCCGATCTCGCGCATGCTCGGCGGGTATCCGCGGCGGTCGACCGAGTTGCGGATCACCTCGAGCACCTTGCGCTGACGCGTGGTCAGGGCCTGCCCGTCGGGTTCGGGCATCTCGTGGATCTTGGCCATGGGTTTCGGTCCTCGTTCCGCGTCGCGCCGCGGCCGGTGACGGTGCCCGCTGGCGCCGGACCGGTCGTCGTCGGCGAGGGGCTGTCGGTGGTCGCTGCTTGTCTTGGTGACTGTGCGAACAGCCTATGAAGACCCGCAGCAGGTTTCAAACACCTGTACGACGCGTGTCGGCGGGGTCTCCCGGCCGAGCCGGCCGCGCGAGGCCTTGAGCCGTTCGAACGTCCGTGCTATACATCGTACAGACGTTCCATCGCACACTTGTTCGTCGAGTTCGTCACCGTCCTTGGAGGAAGACATGAGCGCCGCCACCGTCACGCCGGCCATCGCCCCGCACCCGCGGTTCGGGTCCGCCCAGCCCGCGCGGCGCCGGCACCTGCGAGTCGTGCCGCCGCTGCCGCAGCAGGAGGCCCGCCCCGCGGCCTTCCGGCTCACCCGCCGCGGCCGCCGCGCGCTGGCCCTCGCCGTGGTCGTCCTGGCGATCCTGGTCGGCGCGGCCATCAGCGCGACCGCCGGGGGAGTGGAGGCCCAGCAGGTCGTCACCGTGAGCTCCGGGGAGACCCTGTCCGACCTGGCCCGTGCCCACCTTCCCGGGGTCCCGGTCGGCACGGCCGTCGCCCAGATCCAGGTGGCCAACGGCCTCAACTCCCTGCAGGTCTCCAGCGGTCAGCAGCTGGTGATCCCGGCGCCCTGAGCAGGGGTGCTGGCCTGTCGCCCGAGCGCGGCGACAGCCTCGATCTCGTGGCCGGTGACGGGCTCCTCCGTCGCCGGCCACGTCCACTTCTCCCGCCGTTCCGGGCGCCTGAGCGGGTGGTGCGCGGGTGACGTGGTGAGCGACACGCAGGCCGCCGCGGCGCGGCCTTGCGCGTCGGGCCAAAGCGTCCTAACCTCCCTATATCTAGTAGTTACAGCCGTGTAAGTTCTCCACATCTAGTCCACAAGGACATCCACAGCCGGAGGCCGGTTTTCCACCGTCCGTCCCCAGGTTTTCCCCCGAACCGGCCTCGTGGGCGCCCTCCCGGACCCGATCGGACCGCGCGAAGGAGGTGCCCGATGCACTGCCCGTTCTGCCGCCACGACGACTCCCGAGTCGTCGACAGTCGTACGTCCGAGGACGGCACCAGCATCAAGCGGCGCCGCCAGTGCCCGGCCTGCGGCAAGCGGTTCAGCACCCTGGAGACCGCGAGCCTGACCGTGGTCAAGCGCTCCGGGGCGAGCGAGCCGTTCGCCCGCGGCAAGGTGCTGGCCGGGGTCCGCAAGGCCTGCCAGGGCCGACCGGTCTCCGACGACGACCTGGCGCTGCTGGCGCAGCAGGTCGAGGAGAGCATCCGCTCCCAGGGGCTGGCCGAGATCGACGCGCACGACGTCGGGCTGGAGATCCTGGGGCCGCTGCGCGCGCTGGACGAGGTGGCCTACCTGCGCTTCGCCAGCGTCTACCAGGCCTTCGAGTCCACCGACGACTTCGAGACCGCCATCACGCTGCTGCGTGCCGAGCGCGAGGCCGCGGGCGTCGAGCCTGACCGGGCCGAGCGCCCCGCGTCGACCTCGTCGACGGGGCCTGTCGGTGGTGGCGGCGACGATGAGACCGCCAGCACCTGAGCACCACCCCCTAAGAAACCTGCCGAGCACAAGACACCCACCGGAGGAGCTGTCATGACCGAGACGACCAGCGCTGGATCCAGGGCCCGTCGCAAGAACAAGGGCCTGAAGATCGAGCGCATCTACACGACCCCGGGCGTCCACCCCTATGACGAGGTGACCTGGGAGTCGCGTGATGTCGTCCAGCAGAACTGGAAGACCGGCGAGACCATCTTCGAGCAGCGCGGCGTGGAGTTCCCCGACTTCTGGTCGCTCAACGCCTCGACCATCGTCACGACGAAGTACTTCCGCGGTGCGCTCGGCACCGACGCGCGCGAGCGCAGCCTGAAGCAGCTCATCGACCGCGTCGTGCTGACCTACGTCAAGGCCGGCAAGGAGCACGGCTACTTCGCCTCCGACGACGACGCCGACATCTTCGAGCACGAGCTCACCTACGCCCTGCTGCACCAGGTGTTCTCGTTCAACTCCCCGGTGTGGTTCAACGTGGGCACCAAGAGCCCGCAGCAGGTCTCGGCGTGCTTCATCCTGTCGGTCGACGACTCGATGGACTCGATCCTCAACTGGTACAAGGAGGAGGGGTTCATCTTCAAGGGCGGCTCCGGTGCCGGCCTCAACCTTTCCCGCATCCGCTCGTCCAAGGAGCTGCTGTCCTCCGGCGGCACCGCCTCGGGTCCGGTCTCCTTCATGCGCGGCGCCGACGCCAGCGCCGGCACCATCAAGTCCGGTGGCGCCACCCGCCGCGCCGCCAAGATGGTCGTGCTCGACGTCGACCACCCCGACATCGAGGAGTTCATCGAGACCAAGGCGCGCGAGGAGGACAAGATCCGCGCGCTGCGCGACGCCGGGTTCGACATGGACCTCGGCGGCAAGGACATCACCTCCGTCCAGTACCAGAACGCCAACAACTCCGTCCGCGTGAGCGACGAGTTCATGCGCGCGGTCGAGGAGGGCACCTCCTTCGGCCTGCGCGCCCGCGGCACCGGTGAGGTCATCGAGCAGGTCGACGCCCGCGAGCTGTTCGGCAAGCTCAACCAGGCCGCGTGGGAGTGCGCCGACCCGGGCGTCCAGTACGACGACACCATCAACGCCTGGCACACCAACCCCGAGACCGGCCGCATCACCGCGTCCAACCCGTGCTCGGAGTACATGTCGCTCGACAACTCCTCGTGCAACCTGGCAAGCCTGAACCTGCTGAAGTTCCTCAAGGACGACGACACGTTCGACACCGAGACCTTCCAGAAGGTCGCCGAGCTGGTCATCACCGCGATGGACATCTCGATCTGCTTCGCCGACTTCCCGACCGAGGCGATCGGCGACACCACCCGCGACTACCGCCAGCTGGGCATCGGCTACGCCAACCTCGGCGCGCTGCTCATGGCGACCGGTCACGGCTACGAGTCCGAGGGCGGCCGCAGCCTCGCCGCCGCGATCACCTCGCTGCTCACCGGTGCCGCCTACAAGCGTTCCGCCGAGATCGCCGGCGTGGTCGGCCCGTACGCCGGGTTCGCCCGCAACGCCGAGGCGCACCGCCGCGTCATGCGCAAGCACCAGGCCGCCAACGACCAGGTGCGCACGCTCGACGCGATGGACTCCGGCATCCACGCCGCGGCCACCAAGGCGTGGGCCGACGTGATCTCCTCGGTGAGCGCAACGGCTTCCGCAACGCCCAGGCGTCGGTGCTCGCGCCCACCGGGACCATCGGCTTCATGATGGACTGCGACACCACCGGCATCGAGCCCGACTTCTCGCTGGTGAAGTTCAAGAAGCTCGTCGGCGGCGGGTCGATGCAGATCGTCAACCAGACCATCCCGCGGGCCCTGAAGAAGCTCGGCTACCAGCCGGAGCAGATCGAGGCGATCGTCGAGCACATCGCCGAGAAGGGCCACGTCATCGACGCCCCGGGGCTGAAGACCGAGCACTACGAGGTCTTCGACTGCGCGATGGGCGAGCGGGCGATCACGCCCATGGGTCACGTGCGGATGATGGCGGCCTGCCAGCCGTTCCTGTCCGGCGCGATCTCCAAGACCGTCAACCTGCCCGAGACCGCCACCGTCGAGGACATCGCCGAGGTGCACCTCGAGGGCTGGAAGCTCGGCCTCAAGGCGCTCGCGGTCTACCGCGACAACTGCAAGGTCGGCCAGCCGCTGTCCGACGGCAAGAAGCAGGACAAGCCGGCCGCCACCGAGGAGCCCGTGGTCGAGAAGGTCGTCGAGTACCGCCCGGTCCGCAAGCGGATGCCCAAGCGCCGCAGCAGCCAGGTGACCTCGTTCGCCGTGGGTGGCGCCGAGGGCTACCTCACCGCCAGCCGGTACGACGACGGCGAGCTCGGCGAGATCTTCCTCAAGCTCGGCAAGCAGGGCTCCACCCTCGCCGGGATGATGGACGCCTTCTCGCTGGCGATCTCGGTGGCGCTGCAGTACGGCGTGCCGCTGGAGACGTACGTCGAGAAGTTCACGAACATGCGGTTCGAGCCGGCCGGCCTGACCGACGACCCGGACGTGCGGATGGCGCAGTCGATCATGGACTACGTCTTCCGTCGCCTGGCGCTGGACCACCTGGACTTCGAGACCCGCTCGTTCATGGGCATCCACTCCGCCGAGGAGCGGGCGCGCCAGCTCGAGACCGGTTCGTTCGCCGAGGCCACCAGCGAGAGCGACTCCGGCGACGACGTGGCCGACGAGCTCGAGGGCTACTCCCAGTCGGCGGCGCCGGCGGTCAAGAAGGCCGAGGCCGAGCAGGCCGCCGTCGAGGCCGACGACGTGAAGTCCGGCTCCGGCGCGGCCGACGTGCGTGAGGTATCCTCCGAGATCCACTCCTCGGCCGAGCTGATGGAGAAGTTCCAGGGCAAGGCGGCCGACGCCCCGATGTGCATGACCTGCGGCACGAAGATGCGCCCCGCCGGTTCCTGCTACGTCTGCGAGGGCTGCGGCTCCACCAGCGGCTGCAGCTGACGCCGCGACCGCGCCCCGCGCGGTCCCGCCCGGCCGGCCCCGGCACGCACCCCGCGTGCCGGGGCCGACCCATGTCCGCCGGGAGTGCGGGGGTGGGGTGCACGGTTCGGCGGTGGTCCGCCGGAGGGTGCGGTGGGGCGCACGGTGCGGCGGTGGTCCGTGCGGGCGTACGGGGCTTGGTCACGCTTGCGCGGTGGTCCGCTGTGAACCGCCCCGGGATGTCTGGAGACTTCATTAGTTGGAGGATGAAGTCATGGCACGTCCCAGCAAGTACCCCCGGGAGTTGCGAGAGCGCGCTGTCCGGGCGGTAGCCCAGGCGATGGCGCAGGGTGAGTACCCGAGCGAGTTTGAGGCGATCCGAACGATCGCCAGGAAGCTTGGCATCGGGTCGCCCGAGACGCTGCGCAAGTGGATCAGGCAGGCCGAGGTGGACGGCGGCACGCGTCCAGGGAAGACGACCCAGGAGCTGGCCGAGATCCGGGAGTTGAAGAAGGAGGTCGCCGAGCTTCGGCGGGCGAACGAGATCCTCAAGACCTCCTCGGCTTTCTTCGCGGCGGAGCTCGACCGCCAGTCAAGGTTCTGATCGACTACATCGACGAACACCGCGAGGAATTCGGGGTCGAGCCGATCTGCCGGGTGCTCAGCGAGCACGGCGCCAAGATCGCCCCGTCTACCTACTACGAGGCCCGTAGCCGCAAGCCGTCGAAGCGCGCCCTGCGCGATGCCGACGTCAGTGAGCTGATCCGCGCAGCGCGCGAGCAGCGGTTCGTGGCGAGGTTCGGTGCGCGCAAGATGTGGCTCTACTTACGCCGGCAAGGGCACGAGGTGGCCCGATGCACCGTGGAGCGGCTGATGACAGCGAACGGCTGGCAGGGCGCGCTGAGGGGCAAACGAGTGCGGACCACGATCCCCGACCCGAGGGATGCCCGGGCCGCTGACCTGGTCGACCGGGACTTCACCGCGACCGCACCGAACCAGCTCTGGGTCGCCGACTTCACCTACGTCGCGACCTGGTCGGGCACGGTCTACGTCGCGTTCGTCTTCGATGTCTTCTCACGGATGATCGTGGGCTGGCGGGCGGCTACCAGCATGACCACCGAACTCGTGCTCGACACTCTTGAGCACGCGACGTGGTCACGCCGACAGCAGGGGATCGAGGACCTGACCGGCCTGGTGCACCACAACGACGCCGGCAGCCAGTACACCTCGTTCGCGTTCACCACGCGCCTGCTCGAGGCCGACGTGGACGCATCGGTGGGTTCGGTGGGCGACGCCTACGACAACGCCCTAGCCGAGTCCCAGATCGGGATTTACAAGACCGAACTGGTCCGGCCCGAAGGACCCTGGCGCGACGTCGAGCACGTCGAGATCGAGACCCTGCACTGGGTTCACTGGTTCAACCACGAGCGGACCCACGAATCGGTCGACGATCTCACACCGATCGAGGTCGAGGCCGCGCACTACGCTGCAAGAAACCGTCTCGTCCCGACCGGGTAGAGACACAACCAGAAGCCTCCGGAAACTCCGGGGCGGTTCAGTGCGGGGCTTGGTCACGCTTGCGCGGTGGTCCGTCGGGGGGTGCGGTGGGGCGCACGGTTCGGCGGTGGTCCGTGCGGGCGTACGGGGCTTGGTCACGCTTGCGCGGTGGTCCGCTGAGAGGTGCGGTGGGGCGCACGGTGCGGCGGTGGTCCGTGCGGGCGTGCGGGGCTTGGTCACGCTTGCGCGGTGGTCCGTCGGGGGTGCGGTGGGGCGCACGGTTCGGCGGTGGTCCGGGAAGACGGGGGAGTCACGTCCTGGCGGAGGACCGCCGGACGTGGTTATATGGAGTTATGCAAAACGAAGCACGCGATTATGTGCGGCTGGGGCCGTGCCTGCGTGCGCCCGGCGGCCGGGTCTACCTCCCGCACCGTCGCATCCACCTCGATCTGCAGCTGCGCCTCGGCCTGGTCTGTCGCGAGCGTCCGCACGCCCGCCACCACCAGACCTCGAAGGAGCAGTCCCATGACCACGATCCACCGTGCCCTGCCGACCGGCCTGGCACCCGCCGACCCTGACGAGCTGCTGCGCCTCACGCTGCTGCTCGCCCACGACGAGCGCCTGCCCGAGCTGCTCGACCTGACCTCTCCCGAGCGCAGCTGGACCCGGCTCGAGGCCACCGACCTGATGGAGGTCTGGCTCATCGGCTGGCCGCCCGGCACCGGGACCGGCTGGCACGACCACCAGGGGTCCAGCGGCGCGTTCCGGGTCGTCCACGGCGCGCTGACCGAGCACACCTGGGACCGCGGCGCGCGCACCCGCGACCTCGCCCGCGGCGAGGGGCGCTCGTTCGCGGCCTCGCACGTGCACGACGTGCGCAACGAGGGGGCGACCGCGGCGGTGTCGGTGCACGCCTACGCGCCGGCGCTGCGCGGGATGACGCGGTACGCCGTCGCGGGCGGAGCGCTGGTGCGCCAGCAGGTCGAGCGGGCCGGACAGTGGTGAGGCCGCAGCAGCTGGTCGAGCCGGCGCCGACGTACGACGGGATCGACGGCATGCTGGCCGACGCCCGCAGCCGGCTGACCCGGGTGACCGCGCAGCGGGCGTACGCCCTCGTCGCCGCCGGCGACGCGCTGCTGGTCGACATCCGGCCGGCCGCCCAGCGCAGCGCCGAGGGTGAGGTGGCCGCCGACGTCGGGGCGCTGGTCGTCGAGCGCAACGTGCTGGAGTGGCGCCTCGACCCGCGCCAGGACGCGAGCCTCCGGGTCGCCGACCTCGGGGCGCGGGTGCTCGTGCTGTGCCAGGAGGGCTACACCTCCTCGCTGGCCGCCGACAGCCTGCAGCGCATCGGCGTGCACCGGGCGACCGACGTGATCGGCGGCTTCCGGGCCTGGCGCGCGGCCGGCCTCCCCGCCACCCGAGCGCGCTGAAGCGCAGTTAGAGCGCTACGACTCCGCTGCAGCGAAGTCCAAGCGCTCTAACCGCGTTTCAGCACCGGGGCCGTGCCCCCCACCCACCGGCCGGTACGCCGGCGCGGCCGACCTCCGGATCAAGCCTTCCGGCGCAGCCCCCGCTGCCCGTCCACCAGCTCGAACGAGGCCGCCGTGCTGATCGGGCGGTCCTTGACCGTCACGGCGTCCAGCACCTTGAAGTCGGCGGTCATCGACTGCGGGCGGATGGTCGTCGAGACGTAGCCGCGCTGGTCGGCGTAGTACTTCAGGTGCGGGTTGATCGCCAGGTTGGGGTTGGTGGCGCCCGGCTTCCCGTTCCCGGTCGAGGTGATCGAGGTGCACACCAGCTCCGAGCCGACGACGGGCGCGTCGGGGTCGCGGTAGTCGACCTTGAGGTCGTTGGCCCAGTGGCGGTGCACGTCGCCGGTCAGCACCACCGGGTTGCGCACCCCGGCCGACACCCAGCCCTGCGTGATGCGCTTGCGGGAGGCGGCGTAACCGTCCCAGGAGTCCATCGACACGTCGGTGACGCCCTCGCTGGCGTTGCGGTCCTGCTCGGCGAAGAAGACCTGCTGCCCGAGAATGTCCCACTGCGCCTTGGACGCCTTGAACCCGTCGAGCAGCCACTTCTCCTGGCGCGCCCCGGTGATCGAACGGTTCGGGTCCAGCCGCGGCTCGCAGTTGGCCTTCCACCCGTCGCCGCACGCCTGGTCGTCGCGGTACTGCCGGGTGTCCATCATGTGGAAGTTCGCGAGCCGGCCCCACTGCAGCCGGCGGAACACCTGCATGTCCGGGCCGCTCGGGATGCTGCTGCGCCGCAGCGGCATGTTCTCCCAGTACGCCTGGAACGCCGCCGCCCGCCGCGCCCGGAAGCGCGCGGTCGTGTCGTTGCCCTCCCAGGAGTTGGTGTTCTCGGGGATCTCGTCGGCCCAGTTGTTGTCGACCTCGTGGTCGTCGAACACCACGAGCCACGGCGCGGCCGCGTGCGCCGCCTGCAGGTCGGCGTCGGACTTGTACTGCCCGTGCCGCTGGCGGTAGGTCGCCAGGTCGGTCGTCTCCGGACCGGCGTGGTCGCGCACGTTGCCGTCGCGCCCGAGGTACGACTTCGCCTTGTACTCGTACTGGTAGTCACCCAGGTGCAGCACCAGGTCGGGGTTCTCCTCGGCCATCCGGCGGTAGGCGGTGAACCAGCCGTGCTCGAACTGCGAGCACGACGCGAACGCCATGGTCAGCGCCGCGGGCAGCTCGTGACCCGCCGGGGCGGTGCGCGTGCGACCCACCGGGCTGATGTGCCGACCGGTGCGGAAGCGGAACCAGTACTCCGCCCCCGGCCGCAGCCCGGTGAGCTCGACGTGCACCGAGTGCGCCGACTCAGGTCGGGCAATCACGTTGCCTCGCTTGACGACTCGGCGCATGCCCTCGTCGCTGGCGACCTCGTAGCGCACCGACACGGGGCGGCTCGGCATCGCGCCGGTGCCCGACTCGTCGACCGGGTCCAGGGCCAGCCGGGTCCAGAGCACGACACCGTCGGGGGTGGGGTCGCCCGAGGCGACACCGAGGGTGAAGGGGGACACGCGCAGCGCGGCGCCGGGGGAGGGGTCGGCGCCGCGGGCGGGGATCGTGGTCGCGGCGACGGCCGTCGTGGCGAGAGTTCCGGTGAGGAGGGTTCTGCGGGAGAGTTCCATGCTCGCCAGGCAACCGCGCCGGGGCGACGCGCGGGGTGTCGCGCGCATGACGACCGGATGAACCCTGGCGCGGACGCCTCCCGTGGCTACCCTGGCGCCGTGCCTTTCTGGAAGCGACGCACCGATGCCGACCTGCCCGACGACGACGCCGAGCCCCTCGAGCCGCGTGCCCTGCTGCGCCTGTTCGACGAGATCGGCCAGTCGTGCGCCGACGAGGTGGGCCGCCTGGGCGGCGACCGCGACCAGGTGATCGCCACGGTCTGGTTCGCCGAGAACCAGGAGGTCAGCCGGGTCAACCTCACCAGCGACGGCCTCCCGGTCAACGCCGGCAAGAAGTTCGTGCGCGAGCTGTCGACCCAGGCCGCGCCGCTGCGTCGCCAGCCCTCCGACGGGCGGCTCGACCGGCTCGACGCCACGGTCGAGAACGGCGCCCTGAGCACCCAGGTGACCTATCGCGACTGACCAGCCGTTCGACTCCTGGTGGCCGCTGCGCGACCGGGCGGTGCTGGGGGAGCTGCTCCAGGCGTACGCCGACCCCGGCCGGGGCTATCACGACCAGGAGCACCTGCGCGAGGTGCTGGAGCGGGTCGACGAGCTGGCCGCCGCCGACCCGCGCCCGCTCGACCTCGACGTGATTCGCCTGGCGGCGTTCTTCCACGACGCCGTCTATCGCACCGGTCCGCCGGAGCCGGACGGGGCGGACGCGCGGCCGTCGAACGAGGAGGCCTCTGCCCGCTGGGCCGAGCGTGCCCTCGGCCACGAGCCGCAGCTCGCCGCGCGCGTGGCCGGGTTGGTGCGCGCCACGACCACCCACGAGGCCCCGTCCGACGACGCCGAGGCCGCCGTGCTGCTGGACGCCGACCTGGCGATCCTCGCGGCCCCGCCCGAGCGCTACGCCCGCTACGTCGCCGGCGTGCGCCGGGAGTACGCCTGGGTCGCCGTGCCCGACTTCCGCGCCGGCCGTGCCCGGGTGCTGCGCGACCTGGCGAGCCGGGAGCGGATCTACCGCACGGCGTACGCCCGCGCCCGCTGGGAGGGTCCGGCCCGGGCCAACCTCGCGGCCGAGCTGGACGACCTCGAAACTCCCAAGAATGATCGCGACGGATAGGCACGCCGGTCCGCCTCGATCATTCTTGGGTGTTTCGCGGTCAGTCGCGCACCTGCAGCAGCACCTTGCCGGCCGCCTTGCGCTCGTCCAGCGTGGCGATCGCCTCGCCGACGTCCTCCAGGTCGAGCCGGGCGCCGATCGGCGGCGCGACGTGGCCGCCCTCCCACAGCTCGAGCAGCCGGCTCCACTGCTGCTGCAGGTATGCCGGCTGCCGCAGCCAGAAGGCGCCCCACCCGACGCCGACGACCGAGATGTTGTTCAGCAGCAGGCGATTCACCTTCACCTCGGGGATGGAGCCGCCGGTGAACCCGATGACCAGCAGCCGCCCCTCGGGGCCGAGCGAGCGCAGCGAGTCGGTGAATCGGTCACCGCCGACCGGGTCGACCACCACGTCGACCCCGCGCCCCTCGGTGAGGTCCTTGACGGCGTCCTTGAACCCGTCGGCCAGCACGACCTCGTCGGCCCCGGCGACGCGGGCGGTGTCGGTGCGGTCCTCGCTGGACACGACGGCGATCGTGCGGGCCCCGAGCGCCTTGGCCAGCTGCAGCGACGCGGTGCCGATGCCGCCGGAGGCGCCGTGCACCAGCACGGTCTCGCCCTCGGCGAGGCGCCCGCGGTGCTCCAGCGCGAACAGGCAGGTGAGGTAGTTCATCGGCAGCGCGGCGGCGGTGTCGAGGTCCATCGCGTCCGGCAGCGCGAAGACCATGTCCGGCCCGACCGCCACCTGCTCGGCGAACCCGCCGAAGCCGGGGAAGGCGGCCACCCGCTGACCCGGCTCGAACGTGCCGGCCGGCGCCTGGCGTACGACACCGGCCACCTCACCGCCCGGGACGAACGGCAGCTCGGGCTTGAGCTGGTACTCACCCCGGGTCAGCAGCACGTCGGGGTAGGCCACGCCGGCACGGTGCACGTCGACCAGCACCTGGTCCTCGCCGGGCTGCGGCTCCGGCAGGTCGGCGACCTTCACCGACGCCGGGCCGTCGAGCGTGCTGACCTGGGCTGCGCGCATGGGAACTCCTCGATCCGGGGACGAGCTTTCGCGCCAACCTACCTGCGGGTCACCCCGGACCTTCCGCTGCGCGGACACCACCCCGGCGAGGGGGCCGTCCCCTGAGACACTGGGGGCGTGAAGGCTTTGTTGCTGGAGAGCGTGCACCCCTGGCCGAGAAGATGCTCGGCGACGCCGGCGTGGAGATCGAGTCCCGTCCCGGCGCCCTCGACGAGGACGAGCTGATCGAGGCGCTGCAGGGCGTCGACCTGCTGGGCATCCGGTCCAAGACCGAGGTGACCGACCGGGTGCTCGCCAGCGCGCCGCAGCTGCAGGCGGTCGGCGCGTTCTGCATCGGCACCAACCAGATCGACCTCGCCGACGCCGCCGGCCGCGGCATCCCGGTGTTCAACGCGCCGTTCTCCAACACCCGCTCGGTCGTGGAGCTCGCGATCGCCGAGATCATCGTCATGGCGCGCCGCCTCACCGAGAAGGACCGCGCGCTGCACGACGGCGTCTGGGACAAGAACGCCAAGGGCAGCCACGAGATCCGCGGCCGCCGGCTCGGGATCGTCGGCTACGGCAACATCGGCTCGCAGCTGTCGGTGGTCGCCGAGATGCTCGGGCTGCAGGTGTTCTTCTACGACACCGACGACAAGCTCGCGCTCGGCAACGCCCAGCGCTGCTCGAGCCTGAACGAGCTGCTCGACATCGCCGAGGTCATCACGCTGCACGTCGACGGCCGCAACGGCAACGCCGGCTTCTTCGGCGCCGAGCAGTTCGCGCGCATGCGCCCCCGCTCGCTGTTCCTCAACCTCTCCCGCGGCTTCGTCGTCGACTACGAGGCGCTGCGCGACAACCTGCTGTCCGGCCACATCGCCGGTGCCGCGGTCGACGTCTTCCCGCAGGAGCCCAAGCGGCGCGGCGACCCGTTCAGCTCGCCGCTGCAGGGCATCCCCAACGTGGTGCTCACCCCGCACGTCGGCGGCTCCACCGAGGAGGCGCAGGAGGACATCGGCCGGTTCGTCGCCGGGAAGCTGCGCGACTATGTCGCCCAGGGCACCACGACGCTCAACGTCAACATGCCGGCGCTCAGCCTCGGCTCGACGCCGGGGGAGTGCCGCCTGGTGCACTTCCACGCCAACGTCCCGGGCGTGCTGGCCAAGGTCAACAGCGTGCTCGCCGAGCACGGCGTCAACATCGACGGCCAGATGCTCAGCACCCGCGGCGAGACGGGCTACGTCGTCACCGACGTGGCCGAGGGCCTGTCCGACGCGGTGCTCGACGAGCTGCGCGCGATGCCCGAGACCATCCGGCTGCGCGTCATCGACTGAACCGGCCACGCTGCTCGACGTCTTCGGGCGGCGCGACCTCGTGCAGCGCGTGCCCGTGGAACGGCACCGCCCAGCGCACCGGAGCGATCACGACCCGCTGGCGCTCCTCGTCGTCCTCGGCCACCGGCAACCCCTGCGCACCCAGCACCTCGCGCACGCGCTCGGCGACCTCGGCGACGCTGATCCCGGTCTCCGCGAACACGCCGTACGTCATCGGCAGCCGACCCTCGGCCACCAGCTCGGCCACGTCGGAGGAGGTCGAGTAGCAGTAGCCCTCGACCGTCGCCCCGTGCCCGAGGGCCACCCCGGCCGAACGCACCACCGCGTCGAGGGCGGCGGCGTCGTCGCCGCCCTCGCCGAAGCTCACCGCGAGCCCGCGCGTGGGCAGCCCGTCGATCGCGTCGAGGAGCTGGATCGCCTCGGGCGTGGCCCGGCGTACGTGCTCGTTGTGGTCGGCGATCACCGCGTCGACGAGGTCGGCGACCTCGGCGGGGGTCGGCTGCGTCTCGCCCGGGAAGACGTCCGGCACGTCGACGTCACCGAAGCCCTCGACCAACGCCTCGCGGGTGTCGATGGCCGCCGCGACCCGCAGCGCGATGGTGCCGGCGAAGGTGTCGCGCGCCGGCGGGAAGCGGCGCGGTGCGGTCTGGTCGTTGCTCACGTGGGGTGCCTCTCCGTCGGCGGCGGGTCTCCCGGACGATACTGATCCCGTCGTCGACCCGAAGGGCTTCCCGTGTTCCGCAACGCCGGCCTGATCCTGCTGCTCATCGTGATCGCCTCGATCGTGTGGTTCTTCGTCAAGGGTCGGGTCACCCGGGCGCAGGAGCAGGTGCGCGACCGCGCGCTCGAGGGGGCCAGCGTGGGCCGGGCCGCGACCGCGCGCCCCGCGGCGAAGCACCTGGCGATGATGGGCCGCACGCTCACCCTGGCAGCCGACCCGCAGCGCACCGGTGAGCTCATCGCGCAGGTGGCCGGTGCCGACGACCGGGTCACCGACGTACGTCCGGAGCCGCAGGCCCTGATCGTCGAGATCGACGGTTCTCGCCCGCTGGTGCGGGCGCACCTGCTCCCCGACCGCACGGTCGTGGGGGTCGACGAGATGACCTGGGAGATGGGCTTCCCGCAGGGGGCGTCGGTGTGGGACCGGGTCGCCGCGGCCATCGCCCAGGCCGCGACCGCGCAAGGCATCCCGGTCTCGGAGGGGACCCGGGAGTTCGTGCGGGCGGACCGGCCGCAGGAGCGCTCGGAGGTGTGGGTCGTCAAGACCTGACCGGAAAAGTCGGTCACGATCGCGGAACGGAGCAGGTGGCTGCGGCGTCGCACCATTACTCTCAGCACGGCAGCAGGGGAGCTGCCTTCTTTCCCTGAAGGGACCGCACCATGAAGAACCGCCGCGCCAGCCTCCTGATGGTGCCCGCCGTCCTCGCCGCGATGACCTTGTCGGCGTGCCAGGACGAAGCGCCCACGGCCGCCCCTCCGACGCCGGCGTCACAGCCGCCGTCGCCCACGCAGACGCAGCAGACGCAGCAGCCCGCCCCGTCGACCCAGGCGCCGGCTCCCGCTCCGAGCACGTCCGAGGCGCCTGCCCCGGCACCGACGACCCAGCCCCCGTCGTCGTCCGCCGCGCCGGCTCCGAGCGGTAGTGGTGCGGGCGGTCAGTGCGAGAGCAGCTCGCTGTTTCCCATCAAGCGCGGTTCGGTGCAGCCAAAGCCCCTGAGCACCGCGCAGACCGGCACGAGCCTCTCCGACCGCACGGCCGAGATCCGGATCGGCAACCCCGAGATCGACACCTCCGGTGGGGACAGCTTCTTCCCGGGTGACGGGATGCAGACGGTGATCTACCCGGTGACCATGAAGATCACCAACGGCAACTTCGTCGTGGCCAGGCTCGCGTACGGGCTCGTCGACGACCAGGACAACCCGTGTCAGCCGGACACTCTCGGCGGGGTGCTGCCGAAGGGGAGCAGTTCGAGGTCGAGACCGTCCAGGAGGGTTCGAGCCTGACCAAGAAGATCGCCTTCGCCGTCCCGATCGGCGCCGACCTGAGCAAGTACAGCGTCGTCTTCGCCGACGACTACAACTCTGGCGACGCCGAGCTGGCCTGGACGGCCAAGTGACCCGCTGGCGTGGCCGCCTCACCGATGCATGACGACCCAGCTCGACAGCGGCGGCGCTGTCTGGCACCCGAGAGGAAACCGAACGCTATGAGCAAGACCCGCCGAGCCAGTCTGGCTGTGGTGCCCGCCGTCCTGGCGGCGATGACACTGTCGGCGTGCCAGGACCAGGCCCCGACGGCGGCGCCGCCGACGCCGGCCTCCCAGCCGCCCTCGCCCACCCAGACGCAGCAGCCGGCCCCGACGCAGCAGCCGGCCCCGACGCAGACCGAGCAGCCGGCCCCTGCACCGTCGACCTCCGAGCAACCGGCGCCGGCACCGACGCAGGACGCGCCGTCGTCGTCCGCGGCTCCCGCCCCCAGCGGGAGCGGCGCGGGGGTGGCTGCGAGAACACCTCATCCTTCGCAATCGATCGCGGCTCGGTGGCTGCCAAGCCGCTGAACACGGTCCAGAAGGGCAAAGGCTCGGGTGGCACCGCCGACATCAGCTTCGGTGCGCCGACCGTCGACACCTCCTCCGGCGACAGCTTCTTCCCGGGCGAGGGAATGCAGACGGTCATCTACCCGGTGACCATCAAGCTGACCGAGGGTGACTACTGGACCACGACCTACCTGAAGTTCGGGCTCAACGACGAGGCCGGCACCTCCTGCAAGGCGGACGTGCTGAGCGCCGTGCTCTCCGGGAGCGACAAGCTGGACGTCCAGTCGTTGAACTCGGGGGACACCGTCACCAAGAAGCTGGCGTTCGCGGTGCCGGTGGGAGCCGACCTCAGCAAGTACACGGTGGTCTACAAGGAGAACTACCCCGGTGACGCCGACCTCGCCTGGACGGCGAAGTAGGCCGCTACCGGGCAACGCATCGAGGGGCGCCACGCGGATCCCGCGTGGCGCCCCTCCCGCTCCAGGACGGTGGACTGCACTGCGGCGGAACGTCGAACGGGCGACCGACGTCACAGCGTCGCCCCTGGACGAGGCTGCTGGGCAGCTGCCGAAGAGCATCGAGAGGAAACGAGAGAACGATGAACAAGACCCGCCGCGCCAGCTTCCTGGTCGCGCCCGCCGTCCTCGCCGCAATGACGCTGTCGGCTTGTCAGGACGAGGCGCCGACCGCCGCGCCTCCCACGGCCGCGTCTCAGCCGCCGTCACCGAGCCAGACCCAGGGGCCTGCTCCGACCAGCCAGGCACCCGCGCCTGCTCCTTCGTCACAAGCTCCCGCCCCGGCGCCCTCGTCCACGGCTGCCCCGGCCCCGGCCCCGAGCAGCGGCGGCGCCGGCCAGTGCGAGGAGTCTTCGTCCTACACCCTCGAACGCGGTTCGGTGCAGCCCAAGCCGGTGGGCACACCCCAACGAGTCACGACCGAGAATGGCAGCGAGGTCGAGGTGACGGTTGGCAAGCCCACGATCGACAACTCGTCTGGCGACACCTTCTTCCCGGGGGACGGGATGCAGGCCGTGATCTACCCCATCACGGTCAAGCTCATCTCGGGAAGCTTCTACGTCACGACCTACCTCGCTTTCGGTGTGGCTGACGCCAGCGACAACGCATGCGCGCGGGACTACGGGACGGTGGTCAAGCGCAGTGAGCGGATGCCGGTCGAGAGCCTTCGTACGGGTGACGTCAAGTCGGCCAAGGCGGCGTACGCCGTCCCGGCTGGCACCGACATGTCCAAGATCTACGTCCTGTTCGCCGACAACTACGACGCAGGCAAGGCAGAGCTGGCCTGGAACGGCAGCTGACCGGACTAGGAATGCCGAGAAGGAACGAGAAACTCATGAACAAGTCCCGCCGCGCCAGCTTCCTGGTCGCGCCCGCCGTCCTCGCCGCAATGACGCTGTCGGCGTGTCAGGACGAGGCGCCGACCGCCGCGCCTCCCACGGCCGCGTCTCAGCCGCCGTCACCGAGCCAGACCCAGGGGCCTGCTCCGACCAGCCAGGCACCCGCGCCTGCTCCTTCGTCACAAGCTCCCGCCCCGGCGCCCTCGTCCACGGCTGCCCCGGCCCCGGCCCCGAGCAGCGGCGGCGCCGGCCAGTGTGACAGCTCCTCCTCCTACACCCTGGAGCGCGGTTCGGTGCAGCCCAAGCCGGTGGGCACGGCGCAGCGGGCCAAGACCGACAAGGGCGGAGAGGTGGAGGTGACCATCGGAAAGCCGACGGTCGACAGCTCCTCAGGGGACTCCTACTTCCCGGGGGACGGGATGCAGACGGTCATCTACCCGGTCACCGTCAAGGCCGTGTCCGACTCCTACGTCTCGACCCCGCTCTCGATCGGTCTCGTGGATTCCTCGGACGAGCCCTGCAGTGCCGACTTCGGGATCGTGGTGCCCCGCGGTCAGAGGCTGCCGATCGAGATCCTGCAGCAGGGCGACACTGCCTCGGGCAAGGCAGCGTTCGCGGTTCCGGCCGGCGCTGACCTGTCCAAGATCTATGTCCTGTTCGCCGACGACTACAGCGGTGGCGACGCCCAGCTTGCCTGGAACGGCAACTGAGCCGGCCGCTACGAGAGGAATCGAATCCCATGAACAAGCAGACCACCCGCCGCGCCGGCCTGGCCGTGGTGCCCGCCGTCCTCGCCGCCATGACCTTGTCGGCGTGCCAGGACGAGGCGCCGACCGCCGCGCCTCCCACGGCCGCGTCCCAGCCGCCGTCGCCGAGCCAGACCCAGGAGCCTGCTCCCACGAGCCAGGCCCCGGCCCCCGCGCCGTCGACCACCGAGCAGCCAGCGCCGGCGCCCACGTCAGCGCCGGCGAGCTCGGCGGCACCTGCCCCGTCGGGCAGCGGCAGCGGAGGTGCCGTGTGCGAGGACTCCGGGTCGTACACGATCGATCGTGGGTCGGTGGGCGCCAAGCCCCTGAACACGGTGCAGAAGGGCAAGGGCGTCGGCGGCACCATCGACATCAGCTTCGGTCCGCCCACCCTCGACACCTCCAGCGGGAACAGCTTCTTCCCTGGCGAGGGGAAGCAGACGGTGATCTACCCGGTGACCCTGAAGCTCTCGGACGGCGACTTCTTCACGGCGAGCTACCTGAAGTTCGGACTGACCGACCAGTCCGGCAACCCCTGCAAGGCAGACGTGCTGAACGCGGTGATCTCCGGCAGCGACAAGCTCGATGTCGAGTCGCTGAGCCCCGGCGACACGCTGACCAAGAAGCTGGCATTCGCCGTGCCGGTGGGCGCCGACCTGAGCAAGTACTCCCTGGTCTTCAACGACGATTCCAACGGCGACGCCGAGCTGGCCTGGACGGCCAAGTAGGTCGTGACCGCTCCGGGAGACCGGATCACAGACGCCGCGCGGGCCACCCGCGCGGCGTCTGCGCGTCGGGACGCACCGGTGACAGGCCGCTGCCCGACGGTGCGCCGCGTGGTGCCGGATAGGGTTGCCGCCGTTGTCGTCCCGCGTGACGCGAAGGAACCTCGAGCGTGACCCAGTCCACCCGCCCTGATGCTGTCGCCGGCCCGTTGCTGGGCCCGGCCGACGAGCAGCGTCGCGCCGGCCTGCGCCGGATGCGGCTGGTCGCCACGGGGCTGCTCGGCCTGGCCGCGGTGATCTTCGTGCTCACCCTGGACCGCGACGGCTTCTGGGGATACGTCAACGCGGCCTCCGAGGCCGCGATGGTCGGTGCGGTCGCCGACTGGTTCGCCGTGACCGCGCTGTTCCGCCACCCGCTCGGCCTCAAGGTGCCGCACACCGCGCTGATCCCGCGCAAGAAGGACCAGCTCGGCGCGAGCCTGGAGGACTTCGTCACCGAGAACTTCCTCACCCCCGAGCTGGTCCAGGAGCGGCTCGCGCAGGCCGACGTCACGCTGCGCCTGGGGAGTGGCTGCGCCAGCCGGAGAACGCCGACCGCGTGGTGCAGGAGGTGGCGCCCACCCTGGCCCACGCCGTGGGGTCGGTGCGCGACGACGAGGTGCGCACCCTGCTGGAGAACTTCCTGCTTCCGCGTCTGGCCCGCGAGCCGATCAGCCCGGTGGCCGGCAGCCTGCTGGAGGGTGTGGTCGAGGACGGCTCGCACCACGGGCTGGTCGACATCGCCACCCGCGAGCTGCACACCTGGGCCTCGGCCAACAAGGCCGTCATCGCCGGCATCATCGGCGAGCGCGCCCCTGGTGGTCGCCCAAGTGGCTCGACGACACGGTCATCGACCGCATGTACGTCGAGATCATGAGCTGGCTCACCGACGTGCGCGACCAGCCGCAGCACCCCGCCCGGCGCGCGCTCGACGACCTGCTGCGCCAGCTCGCGCAGGACCTGCAGCACGACCCCTCGACCATGCAGCGCGCCGAGCAGCTCAAGGCCCGGCTGCTGCTGCACCCCGGCGTCGCCGACGGGATGCTCTCGCTCTGGGGGTCGGTGCAGCGCACGGTCGTCGACGCGCTGGGCGACCCCGACGGCCCGCTGCGCACCCGCCTCGCGGTGATCCTCGCCGACCTCGGTGACCGGGTCGTGCGCGACGCCGACCTGCGCGACTCGCTCGAGCGCCGGCTCGGCGACGCCGTGGGCTACGTCGTGCAGACCCACGGCCGCGAGATCTCCACCCTCATCTCCCAGACCGTGGCGCGCTGGGACGGCGACGAGGCCGCCCGCCGCATCGAGCTGCAGGTCGGGCGAGACCTGCAGTTCATCCGGATCAACGGCACCGTCGTCGGCGGGCTCGTCGGCCTGGTCATCCACGCCCTGACCCAGCTGGCCTGACCCGGTCCGGCGCCGACCCTTCTCGCGATGCGAGAGCGGCGTCCTGCGCGTCAAGACGCTGTCGTACGCTCGACGCAGGTCAAGAGCGCCAGCGCCAAGTCCCGGCTCGCTGGCCGGCAACCCTCCTCCGCGGTGGGGTGCCCCGGGAACAGACCTGGCCGGAGCCCGACGGGAGGGCCCGGCAAGCGCGGGCGCAGAGTCCCTGAACCCGCAGCGCCACCGGCGCGGGGCCGGTGGCGACCGATCGACGCGAGGAGACGGCCATGACCACCGAGACCACCAGCCCCAGCTGGTCCTTCGAGACCCGCCAGCTGCACGCCGGCCAGGAGCCCGACCCGACCACGGGGGCCCGGGCGCTGCCGATCTACCAGACGACGTCGTACGTCTTCAAGGACACCGAGCAGGCGGCGAACCTGTTCGGGCTCAAGGAGTTCGGCAACATCTACTCCCGCCTGATGAACCCCACGCACGACGTGGTGGAGCAGCGGATCGCGAGCCTCGAGGGTGGCGTCGCCGCGCTGCTCGTCGCCAGCGGCCAGGCGGCCGAGACCCTGGCCATCCTCAACATCGCCGAGGCCGGGGACCACGTGGTGGCCAGCCCCTCGCTCTACGGCGGCACGTTCAACCTGCTGAAGTACACGCTCCCGAAGTACGGCATCGAGGTCACCTTCGTCGAGGACCCCAACGACCCCGAGTCGTGGCGCGCGGCCGCGAAGGACAACACCAAGCTGTTCTTCGGCGAGACGATCTCCAACCCCAAGAGCGAGGTGCTCGACATCGAGGGGGTGGCCGCGGTGGCGCACGACCTCGGGGTGCCGCTGGTGGTCGACAACACCATCGCGACGCCGTTCGTCACCCGCCCGCTCGAGCACGGGGCCGACATCGTGGTGCACTCGGCGACGAAGTACCTCGGCGGCCACGGCACCACCATCGCCGGCGTCATCGTCGACGGCGGCAGCTTCGACTTCGGCAAGGACCCCGAGAAGTTCCCCAACTACAACACGCCCGAGGAGAGCTACCACGGGCTGGTCTACGCCCGTGACCTCGGCGTCGGCAGCGAGCTCGGCGCCAACCTGGCGTTCATCCTCAAGGCGCGCGTGCAGCTGCTGCGCGACCTGGGGCCGGCGAGCTCGGCGTTCGACGCCTTCCTCATCGCGCAGGGGCTGGAGACGCTGAGCCTGCGCGTCGAGCGGCACCTGGAGAACACCCGCAAGGTTGCGGAGTTCCTGCAGGGCCACGACCAGGTCGAGTCGGTGCGCTGGGCCTCGCTGCCCGGCGACGACAGCTACGAGCAGGCGCAGAAGTACGCCCCGCGCGGCGCGGGCGCGGTGCTCGCCTTCGAGATCGTCGGCGGCATCGACGCCGGGCGGCGCTTCGTCGACGGCGTGACGCTGCACTCGCACGTGGCCAACATCGGCGACGTGCGCTCGCTGGTCATCCACCCCGCCTCGACCACGCACAGCCAGGGCGGCGACGAGGACCGGCTGGCCGCCGGGGTCACCCCCGGACTGGTGCGCCTCTCGGTCGGCATCGAGCACATCGACGACATCATCGCCGACCTCGAGCAGGGGTTCGCCGCCGCGAAGGGCTGACCAGCGAGCGTCCAGCCAGTCTTCAGGCGCACCGCCTAGGGTGCGCCGCGTGGTGAGCGAATCAGCAGACGTACGAACCGCTTCCGGTGACCGAGCCTGGCGCCCGACGACGCGCCGTCGGGGAGTGACCCGGCGCAGCGCGCTCGTCGGGGGCTCGGTGCTGGGCGCGCTGGCCCTCGCCGGCTGCAGCGACGACGCGAGCTCCGGCGGCGGCTCCGGGACGTCTGCGTCCGGGTCGGGGGCCTCCGGCTCCGGCGGCGCGACGCAGGCGACGCCGCTGAAGCACCCGGCCGGGCTGTCCTACGGCACCTGGCTGCGACCGACCTCGCACCTGCTCGACGCCGCCAGCACCAAGG
The DNA here is from genome assembly GCF_030296655.1 of Barrientosiimonas endolithica. Lineage (NCBI taxonomy): Bacteria > Bacillati > Actinomycetota > Actinomycetes > Micrococcales > Dermacoccaceae > Barrientosiimonas > Barrientosiimonas endolithica. The sequence goes on from NZ_AP027735.1 coordinate 1,168,987, forward strand.
CGGTGCTCGTGGAGTTCCTCGACTTCGAGTGCGAGGCCTGCGGCGGGATCTTCCCGGTCATCGAGCAGCTGCGCGAGGAGCTCAAGGGCCAGCTGACGTACGCCATCCGCTACTTCCCGCTCAATGGTCACCGCAACTCGGTGCCGGCCGCGCAGGCCGCCGAGGCCGCCGCCCGGCAGGGCAAGCTGGAGCCGATGTATCGCCAGCTGTTCCAGAACCAGAGCGCGTGGACCGAGCAGCAGGGCCCGGTCGACCAGCAGCTGCGCGGCTTCGCCCAGGCCGCCGGCGTCGACCTGACCCAGTGGCAGCGCGACCGCACCTCCCAGTCGGTCACGAGCCGGGTGCAGGCCGACCTGAGCGACGCGAACGCCCTTCGGCTGCAAGGGACTCCGAGCTTCTTCTTCAACGGCCAGCCGTTCCAGCCGCAGAGCGTCGACGACATCCGTAACCGGGTGCGCGACGCCAACAAGGCATGAGCGGGCACGGGGTGGCGATGCCGCGGTGGCGCGCCGCCGTCGTGACGGTGGCCGGGCTGATCGGCCTGGCCGCCGCCCTGGTGCTGTCGATCGAGAAGTACCAGCTGCTCGTCAACCCGTTCTACCGGCCCTCGTGCAGCGTCAACGAGAAGGTCAACTGCACGGCCGTGATGCAGTCCGAGCAGTCGGCGCTGCTCGGCTTCCCCAACCCCTACCTCGGGCTCATCGGCTTCGCGATCGTGCTGACGATCGGCGTGGCCGCGCTCGCCGGCACCCGCTTCCCGGGGTGGATCTGGAAGGGCCTGTCGCTCGGCATCCTGGCCGGGCTCGCGCTCGTGGCGTGGCTGGCGTACCAGAGCATCGTGGTGATCGAGGCGCTGTGCCCCTACTGCATGGCGGTGTGGGTCGTGACGATCGTGCTGGCCGCCGTGGTGTGGCCGTTCGCGCTGCGCCGGTCCCCCTCCCGCTGAGGAACGGGGGAGCGGGCCGCGAGCGGCGGGTGGGAAGATGGGGGACTGATGAGTTCTGCTGCCCCCGCCGAGTCGCGTCCGCCCCGCCGACGGGGGCGCGGACGCGGCCACCGACGTACGCCGGAGTCGCCCGAGCAGCGCCGCGCGCGGCAGGAGCGGCGCCGGGCGACGGTGCCCGCCATCACCTATCCCGAGGCGCTGCCCGTCTCGGCGGCTCGCGACGACATCGCCGCGGCGATCCGCGACCACCAGGTCGTGGTCGTCGCCGGCGAGACCGGCTCCGGGAAGACCACCCAGCTGCCGAAGATCTGCCTGGAGCTGGGGCGCGGCATCGACGGGACGATCGGCCACACCCAGCCGCGGCGCATCGCCGCCCGGTCGGTCGCCGAGCGGATCGCCGAGGAGCTCGACGTCGAGCTGGGCCAGCAGATCGGCTACCAGGTGCGCTTCACCGAGCAGGCGCAGCGCGACACCCTGGTCAAGGTGATGACCGACGGCATCCTGCTGTCGGAGATGCAGCGCGACCGCGACCTGCGCCGCTACGACACGCTGATCATCGACGAGGCGCACGAGCGGTCGCTCAACATCGACTTCATCCTCGGCTACCTCAAGCAGCTGCTGCCGCGCCGCCCCGACCTCAAGGTGATCATCACCTCGGCCACCATCGACCCCGAGAAGTTCGCGAATCACTTTGCGGTCGAAGGGGTTCCGGCGCCCATCATCGAAGTGTCGGGGCGGACGTACCCCGTCGAGGTGCGCTATCGCCCGCTGGTGCGCACCGAGGGGACGGGGAGGGCGCGGCCGAGGTCGACGTCGACCAGGTCACCGGCATCGTCGAGGCGGTCGAGGAGCTGTGGACCGAGGCGCGGCCCGACGGCGGGCCGCAGGACATCCTCGTCTTCTGCTCGGGCGAGCGCGAGATCCGTGACGCTGCAGAGGCGTTGGCGGGTCTGCAGCTGCCCAGCACCGAGATCCTGCCGCTGTTCGCCCGGTTGTCGGCGGCCGAGCAGCACCGGGTGTTCAGCCGGCACAGCGGTCGCCGGGTCGTGCTGGCCACCAACGTCGCCGAGACCTCGCTCACCGTGCCGGGCATCCGGTACGTCATCGACACCGGCACGGCGCGCATCTCCCGCTACAGCCAGCGGCTCAAGGTGCAGCGGCTGCCGATCGAGCCGGTCTCGCAGGCCTCGGCGACGCAGCGCACCGGTCGTGCCGGGCGGCTCGCCGACGGGATCTGCATCCGGCTCTACTCCGAGGAGGACTTCGCCGCCCGGCCGGAGTTCACCGACCCGGAGATCCAGCGCACCAACCTGGCCTCGGTCATCCTGCAGATGACCTCGCTGGGCCTCGGCGACATCGCGCGCTTCCCGTTCGTCGACCCGCCCGACTCGCGGCAGATCACCGACGGTCTGCGGCTGCTCGAGGAGCTCCAGGCGGTCGACCCGCACGCGGTGGACCCGCGCAAGCGGCTGACGGCGGTCGGCCGGGCGATCGCGACGCTGCCGGTCGACCCGCGGCTGGCGCGCATGCTGGTGGCCGCCTCGGAGAACGGCTCGCTGCGCGAGGTGCTCGTGATCGTGGCGGCGCTGTCGATCCAGGACCCGCGGGAGCGGCCGGCCGACCAGCAGGCGCAGGCCGACCAGAGCCACGCCCGGTTCAAGGACGAGCACTCCGACTTCGTCGGCTACCTCAACCTCTGGCGATACCTCAAGGAGCAGCAGAAAGCGTTGAGCGGCAGCGCTTTTCGGCGCATGTGCAAGCGCGAGTTCCTGCACTACCTGCGGGTGCGCGAGTGGCAGGACCTGCACACCCAGCTGCGGCAGGCGTGCAAGCAGCAGGGCCTTGTGCGCAGCGACAACGACGCTTCGCCCGACCAGATCCACCAGGCGCTGCTCACCGGGCTGCTGTCGCACGTCGGTCTGCGCGACCGCGACCGCCGCGACTACTTCGGCGCCCGCGGTGCACGGTTCGCGATCCAGCCGGGCTCGACGCTGTTCCGCCGGCAGCCGGACTGGGTCATGTCGGCCGAGCTCGTCGAGACCACCCGGTTGTGGGCGCGCACCAACGCCGTCACCGACCCGGCCTGGGTCGAACGCGCCGCTGCGCACCTGGTGAAGCGGACGTACGCCGAGCCCCACTGGTCGCGCAAGCGCGGCAGCGTCATGGCGGCCGAGCGGGTGACGCTGTACGGCGTGCCGCTGGTGGCCGGGCGGCAGGTCGGCTACGGGTCGGTCGACCCGGTGCTCTCTCGCGAGCTGTTCATCCGCAACGCGCTGGTCGAGGGCGACTGGGAGACGCGGCACGCGTTCTTCCGCGAGAACCAGCAGCTGGTCCGCGAGCTGTCCGACCTCGAGGCGCGGGCGCGACGCCGTGACCTGCTCGTCGACGACCACGCGCTGATGGAGTTCTACGACGAGCGGATCCCCGAGTCCGTCGTGTCTGCAGCGCATTTCGACGCCTGGTGGAAGAAGCAGTCGCGCGAGACGCCCGACCTGCTGACCTACAGCCGCGAGCTGCTGCTGGCCGAGGGAGCCGAGGAGGTCGACCAGTCGGCCTTCCCCAAGAGCTGGCGGCAGGGCGAGCTGCGGCTGCGGCTGACCTATCAGTTCGAGCCCGGCACCGACGCCGACGGCGTCACGGTGCACATCCCGGTCGAGCAGCTCAACCAGGTCGACGACGAGGGGTTCGACTGGTTGGTGCCCGGCATGCGCGAGGAGCTCGCGGTGGCGCTGATCAAGTCGCTGCCCAAGGCGATCCGCCGCAGTGTCGTGCCCGCGCCCGACCACGCGCGGGCCGCGCTCGCGACGATCGGCCTCGAGGACGGTCCGCTCGACGAGGCGCTGGCCAGGGCGCTGCGCGAGCGGGTCGGTGCGCCGGTCGCTGCGGCCGACTTCGACTGGGCGCGGGTGCCCGACCACCTGCGCATGACGTTCCGCGTCGAGGACCACCGGCGCCGCCGGCTCGCCGAGGGGAAGGTGCTCGGCGAGCTGCAGCAGCAGATGGCCGGACGGGTGCGCTCGACGATCGCGCGAGCCGCGTCGTCGGTCGAGCGCGAAGGCTTGCGGCAGTGGAGCTTCGGCGACCTGCCCGCGACGTTCGAGACCAAGCAGGGCAAGCGCAGCGTGCAGGGCTTCCCCGCGCTGGTCGACGAGGGCGACTCGGCGGCGGTCAAGGTGCTGGCGAGCCGGCAGGAGGCCGACGCCGCCAGCCGCCTCGGCGTGCGGCGGCTGCTGCTGCTCGGCACCGACGTGCCCTGGAAGCGCATCCTCGGGCTGCTCGACAACCGGCAGCGGCTCGCGCTCGGCAGCAACCCGCACGGCACCATGCAGGACCTGCTCGACGACGCCCTGGCCGCGGCCGTCGACTCGGTCGTGGCCGAGCAGCCGCAGGGCCAGGTGCGCAGCGACGCGGCGTTCGAGCAGGCCCTCGCCGGCGTGCGCCAGCAGGTGGTGCCGCGCGTCATCGAGATCGTCGACGACCTGGTGCCGGTGCTCGACCACAGCCGGCAGCTGACGCTGCGGCTCGACGCGATGAGCCAGCCGTCCGTGGCCCAGCTGCGCGAGGACGTACGTCAGCAGCACGCCGAGCTGATCTTCCCGGGCTTCGTGGCGGCGACCGGCAAGGGCGCCTGCGCGACCTCGACCGATATCTGCGGGCGGCGCTGGAGCGGCTCGACAAGGCGCCGGGTGACCTGCCCCGCGACGACGAGCGTGCGGCGGTCGTCGCGACGGTCGAGCGTGAGCGCGCCGACCTGCTCGCGAAGCTGCCTGCGCCCCGCCGCCTCGACCGCGACGTGGTGGAGCTGCGCTGGATGACCGAGGAGCTGCGGGTCAGCCTGTTCGCGCAGCGCCTCGGCACGGCCTACCCGGTCTCGGAGAAGCGGATCTACGCCGCCATGGACGCGGTGGAGGACGCCACCGCCTGACCCCAACCGGTCGCTGAGGACGGCGTGGCGGAGCGAGACCGCGATGCCGAGTGGTCACGTGTTGCCGGTGCTGACGCCGCGCAACCCGCAACGAGTGACCACTCAGCACGCCACGGGCGTGGCCGTAGGCTCGGACGGTATGCCCGCCCCGTCGCCGGACGGCGGCCGTAGGCTCGGGGCATGGCCACCTTGTTCACCAAGATCATCGACGGCGAGATCCCCGGGAAGTTCGTGTGGAAGGACGACACCTGCGTCGCCTTCCTGGTCATCGACCCGATCACCGACGGGCACACCATCGTGGTGCCGCGCGAGGAGGTCGACCAGTGGCTCGACGCCGACCAGGCGCTGCTGGCGCACCTCACCGACGTGGCGCAGCAGATCGGCCTGGCGCAGCGGGCGGCGTTCGACGCGCCGCGGGTGTCGCTGCTGACCGCAGGCTTCGAGGTGCCGCACCTGCACCTGCACGTCTTCCCGATCACCGGTGAGGCCGACATCTCCTTCGCCAACGCCCAGCGCGGGCAGGACCCGGAGGTGCTCGACGCCAACGCCGCCAAGCTCAAGGCCGCGCTGCGCGACCAGGGCCACGGCGAGCGGGTGCCGGACTGACCGACCCGGCCGCGGGCGTACGCCCTCCACCCCCGAGGGGGAATCGCCGGGCTGGGTCGTGCGTTGTCCCGACCAAGACGTTGACCACCCTGCGACCAGGAGACACCTGTGCTGGACCCCGCCGCGCTCTACCGGCTGGAGACCGACCCGACCCGTGACGACCTGCACGCCTCGACGCTCATCGTGGCGCTCGGCGGGCTGATCGACGCCGGCATGACCCAGCGCCTGATGATCGACCACGTGCTCGAGGTCAGCGACGCCGAGGTCATCGCCTCCTTCGACATCGACCAGCTGCTCGACTACCGCGGGCGGCGCCCGGCGATGACGTTCAGCAGCGACCAGCTGACGTCGTACGACGACCCCACGCTGCTGCTGCACCGCGTCACCGACGAGGAGGGCAACGCCTTCTTCGTGCTCGAGGGCCCGAGCCCGACTACCAGTGGGAGCGGGTCGTCGAGGCCGTGCGCCAGCTGGTCCGGCTCCTCGGCGTGCGCCTCGTCGTGAGCGCCCAGGGCATCCCGATGGCCGTGCCGCACACCCGCCCGGTCGGCATGACGCGCTACGCCAGCGACCGCAGCCTCATCCCCGAGAACGACCCGGTCTTCGGCACCATGCAGATCCCCTCCAGCCTGGAGAACCTGCTGCACCTGCGGCTGGCCGAGTCCGGCACCGACACCGTCGGGTTCGCCGTGCACGTGCCGCACTACCTCGCGCAGGTCGAGTTCGGCGACGCCGCCGTCGCGGCGCTGGAGGCCATCCACGGCGTGACCGGTCTGGCCATCCCGATCACCGACCTGGCCGCCCAGGCGGGGCTGCACCGCGCCGAGATCGCGCGGCAGATCGAGGAGAACCCCGAGGTCACCCAGGTCGTGTCGGGCCTCGAGCAGCAGTACGACACGTTCATGGAGGGCCGCGAGCGCAAGAGCCTGCTGGCCACCGAGATGGCCGAGCTGCCCTCCGCCGACGAGATCGGCGCGCAGCTCGAGCAGTTCCTGCGCGAGGAGACCGACGAGGTCGACGAGGACGAGTCGGTCGAGAGCGACCGGCACGACGAGGGGCCCGACTTCCTGCGCTGAGGTCTCGTGGGTCTCGATACGGCCTCGCCCAGCGGCTCGGCCTGCTCGACCAGCATGGGGGTGGGTCAGTCCTTCGCCTCCGACCAGCGGTGCACCAGGCGGGCGTCGACGACGAACCGCACCGGCGCCCCGCCCGACCAGCGGCGGCCGGCCGCGGCGAGGGTCTGCTCGACCAGGTCGAGCGCGCCCTCGGCGTCACGCTCGGGCAGCTCGATCAGCAGCTCGTCGTGCAGCATCAGCACGATCCTCCCGGCGCCGCTCCCGTGGTCGGCGAGGGCCGCGCGCACGGTCAGCGCCCACGCCTTGAACAGCTCCGCCGCGGCGCCCTGCACCACCGCGTTGCGCGTGAATCGCCCTGTCGCGCGGGCCTGTTCGCCGTTCGTCGGGTGCGCGACGCGCACCACCCGCCCGCCGTACGTCTGCACCGGCTGACCTGCTCACCGCGCCGTGCCGCGGTCTGCAGGAAGCGCATCGCGGTGGGGTAGGTGCGCTCCATCCGCGCCAGGGCGGCGCCGGCCGGGCCGCTGGTCTGGCCGTACATCGCCGCGAGCACCGCGATCTTGGCCGTGGGGCGGTCTACGCCGAGCTGCCCGGCGACGTCGGCGTAGAGGTCGTCGGCGCGGCTCGCCTCGGCGAACGCCGGGTCGCGCGAGACGACCGCCAGCACCCGTGGCTCGACCTGCCCCAGGTCGGCGCGCAGCAGCACCCGACCCTCGGGTGCCGCGATGCCCGGCCGCAGCGCGGCGGGGAGGCTGTGCAGCCCGGCGCCGGCCGTCATCCGCCCCGCCCCGCCGTCGCACACCGTCCACGACCCGCGCAGCCGGTCGTCGGCGCCGACGTGCCGGTCGAGCCAGCCCCAGCCGTACGTCGTCGCGATCCGCTCGGCCTTGCGCCACTCCAGCAGCGGACCGACCACCGGGTGGGTGTGTCGGTGCGCCTCGAGCCGCCCCGAGCGGGTGTCGTCGACCAGCACCCCGACGCCGCGCAGCAGCTCCAGCACCTGCGCCGGGTTGCGCAGGTCGGTGCCCTCGCGACCGAGCACGTGGCGCAGCACCTCGGCGTCGCGCTGCCGCCGCAGCCGCACCGCCTCGGCCTCGCTGCGCGGCCGCTCGCCGGCGAACCGGGTGATCAGCCCCTCCAGCGTCGGCCGGTCGACGCCGAGGCCCAGCTGCTCCAGCTCGGTCACCAGCACCGCCGCCCCCGACTCGCTGTACGCCGTCGCCACCGCCTGCGGTCCGCGCTCGCCGAGCAGCGCGGCCTGGTGCCGGCAGACGTGCAGCGCGAGCGCACCCCAGGCGCTCAGCTGGTCGGGCCGGGGAGCTCGCCGGTGAGCAGCCGGGGCTCGAGGTAGCCGTCGGCGCGCACCAGCCCCTCGTCCGCGGCCGGGGCGAGGTCGAACAGGTCGCCCGTCGGCACCGGGGGCAGGCCGTCGTGGGGAGTCCGACCGCGCTCGCCCACACCTGGTCCAGGCGCGCCGACCAGCCGCCGACGAGCAACCGGTGGACCTCCTGCAGGTCCCACCCGCGGCGCAGCCGGGCACCCCGGGCCGCGAGCGGCGCGAGGTCGGCGCGGTCCCACCACACGAGGCGGGTCGCGGGCGCGCTGCGCGCGAGCTCTTCGAGCACCGGCAGCAGCGCGCCGGCGTCGCCGGTGAACCGCAGTCTCCCGGCGCCCGGGGGCCCCCGGCCGAGGGGCCGCCGGCCGGGACGCGGGAGGAGGGGCCGCCGTCGGAGGCGACGGACGGGTCGTCGCCGGACTCGACGAGGGCGTACGTCTCGGTGCCGGGGGCGCGCACCAGCGCCAGCAACGACGAACCCCGCACCGGATCGCGCCGGTGCGGGGTTCCCTCGGTCTGGGTCAGTTGTTCTGGCCCCGGCCGTCGTCGTTGCTCTGCCAGGACGAACCCTGCGTCGGGTTGTTGCCCTGCTGCCACGGCTTCTGGTCGTCCTGCACCGGGGTGGCGCGGGTGGCCTGGTCGTGCACGTCGTCGCCGCCGCCCTCGACCGGTCGGACCGCCTGCGTGGGGGCGTCGTGGTCGCCGGACTGCCCGGTGCCCTCGCCCTGGCCGTAACCCTGGCCGAGCCCGCCCTGGTTGCCCTGCTGGCCCTGGTCGAAACCGCCCTGGCCGTAACCGGACTGGCCGCCCTGCTGGCCGTAGCCACCCTGGCCCTGGTCGAAACCGCCCTGGCCGTAGCCGGACTGGCCGCCCTGCTGGCCGTAGCCACCCTGGCCGTAGCCGGACTGGCCCTGGTCGTAACCGCCCTGGCCGTAGCCGGACTGGCCGGCCTGCTGGCCGTAACCCTGCTGGCCGTAGCCGCCCTGGCCCTGGTCGTAGCCCTGCTGGCCGTAGCCCTGCTGGCCGTAGCCACCCTGGCCGTAGCCGGACTGGCCCTGGTCGTAACCGCCCTGGCCGTAGCCGGACTGACCGGCCTGCTGGCCGTAACCCTGCTGGCCGTAGCCGCCCTGGCCCTGGTCGTAGCCCTGCTGGCCGTAGCCACCCTGGCCGTAACCGGCGCCGCCGGCGTAGCCGTACTGACCCTGGTTCTGGTCGTAGCCGCCCTGCGTCGCGGGCTGAGCCTTCTTGCCGCGCATCAGCGAGAACGCGATGAGGGCGAGGCCGGCCAGCAGCAGGATCGGGCCGAGGATGAGGCCGAGCATGCGCATCGCGCCGCCACCGATGTTGTCGGCGCGCGGGCCGGCGAACAGGTTGCCGGAGCTGCCGTCGCACTGGACGGTGTAGGCGCCGGCCCCGAGACCGTCGGTGCTGCGGGCGATCTCGTAGTAGGTGCTGCCGTTGGCCTCCACGGAGAAGTCGGAGGCGGGCCGGCCGAGCGTCGTGGCGTTGCCGTTCTGCTCGGCGGTGCAGGTGGAGCTGGCGCGGGCGCCCTGCTCGGTGCTGAACACCGAGAAGCCGGCGTCCTCGGCGTTGATCGACTGTCCGTTCTGGAACTCGGCGAGCTTGACGCCGCCGCCGGACATCAGCCCGACCACCAGCAGGACGAGCCCGATCAGGGCGAGCGCGGCACCGATCCCGAGGGGGCCTTCGAAGACTTGGACATGCGCGAAACCTAACGTAAGGCGGGGCAGGTGAGCCTACGACCCCGCGGACTTGTCGCGGATCTGACGCTTGATCCGAGCCAGCATCGCGACCATGCCGCGCATGCGCAACGGAGACACGGCCTGCGAGAGCCCGATCCGGAACGGGATGTCGTCGGGGACGCCCAGCACGGCCGAGACGGGCTGCCCGTCCAGACCGGTGTGCAGGATGCCGGCGAAGCCACGGGTCGTCGGTGCCTCGGGGGCGCCCGGAAGAACAGGCGTACGACCGGCTCGGCGGCGCCGGCCCCCTCACCGGCGGCGTCGGCGGCGTCTTCCAGCTCGACCGCGAGGAACAGCGGCGACTGGCACTCGTGCACCTGCTCCATCTCGACGTCGGCGTAGCGCTCGGGCAGGTCGGGCAGCTCGTCGCTGAGCTCGAGCAGCAGCTGGAGCCGGTCGGGCTCGCTGAGCGCGTCGAAGTCGTCGATGACCTCCGCGAGCGGGGCCGGCAGGTCGTCGGTGACCTCGCTCACGAGGGCTTGCCCTGCTCGACGGGCACACCGACGGAGTTGCCCCACTCGGTCCACGAGCCGTCGTAGTTGCGGACCTTGTCGAAGCCCAGCAGGTGGGTGAGCACGAACCAGGTGTGCGAGGAGCGCTCGCCGATGCGGCAGTAGGCGACGACGTCGTCACCGGTGTCGAGGCCCTGCTCCTCGAGGTAGATCGCGGCCAGCTCGTCGCGGCCCTTGAAGCGGCCGTCGTCCTGGGCGGCGCGGGCCCACGGCACCGACTTGGCGCCGGGGATGTGGCCGCCGCGCACCGAACCCTCCTGGGGGTAGTCGGGCATGTGCAGCAGCTCGCCGGAGAACTCACCGGGCGAGCGCACGTCGACCAGCGGCTTGCCGAGGTGGCGCAGCACGTCCTCGCGCATGGCCCGGATCTGGGAGTCGTCGCGCTCGACCACGGGGTAGTCGACCGGCTCGACCCGCGGGACCTCGCGGGTGAGCTCGCGGCCCTCGGCGACCCAGGCGGCGCGGCCGCCGTCGAGGAGGCGGACGTCGGGGTGACCGAACAGCGACATGACCCACAGGGCGTACGCCGCCCACCAGTTGGACTTGTCGCCGTAGATCACGACGGTGGTGTCGCGGCCGATGCCGCGCTCGGACATCATCTGCGCGAACCGCTCGCCCCCGACGTAGTCCCGCACGACGGGGTCGTTGAGGTCGGTGTGCCAGTCGAGCTTGCGGGCACCCGGGATGTGGCCGGTGTCGTAGAGCAGGACGTCCTCGTCGGACTCCAGCACCACCAGGTCGGAGTCACCCTTCGCCAGCTGGTCGGCGAGCCACGAGGTCGACACCAGGCGCTCGGGGTGGGCGTAGTCGGCGAAGGCCGGGTTGTCGTCGATGGGTGCTGACATGGTCACCACGGTATCCGCCGGGTCCGACACTCCCGGGACACCCTTTGGGGGAGCGTCCGCGACGCGGGACCGCTGGCACAATGCGGGCCATGTTCGGATTCGGCAAGGACAAGAAGGACGAGACCGACCGTGCGGTCGCGCGCGCCAAGAACCCCGGAGAGGGCGGCGCGGTCGACGCGATGGCCACCGGGCTGGTCGAGCGGCTGCTCGCCACCGGTTTCGACGGCAAGCTCGCCTTCGACTCCGCCCACGAGGTGGCCCAGGCGGCCCTGAAGAAGCACAACGGCAACCGCGACAAGGCGATCGACGAGGTGATCGCCGACCACCGCAAGATGGCCGCGACCAGCGGTTTCGTCACCGGGCTCGGCGGCCTGTTCACCATGCCCGTCGCGCTGCCCGCCAACGTCATCGGCTTCTACCTGCTCGCCACCCGCATGGTCGCGGCCGTCGCGGAGCTGCGCGGCCACGACATCAACCGCCGCGAGCTGCGCTCGGCCGTGCTGCTCACGCTGGTCGGCACCGAGGCCGACGACGTGCTGGCCAAGGCCGGCGTCGCGACCACCGGCCGCCTCGCCGGTATGGCCTCGCAGAAGCTGCCGCCCGCCCTGCTGATGGTCGTCAACAAGGCCGTCGGATTCCGGCTCATCGGCCAGGTCGGCGCCAAGGCGTTCGCCCGCGTCGGCAAGGCCATCCCGGTCGCCGGCGGCGTGATCGGGGCGGGTCTGGACCTGCTGCTGCTCAACAAGATCGCGGCCAACGCGCGCGAGCAGTTCCCGACCGCCGGCGCCTGAGCGATGGCACCGAGCCGAGGTGTCCCGCGGCGGTCGCGCGCTGCCCAGTGGTCGGCGGTGCGCGAGCTGAGCAACGCCGTACGCCGGGCCAGCGCGCCCGGTGCGCCGAGCCTCGCGACCCGCATGTCGGCGGTGCCGCGCATGGTGAAGGCGTCGTTGAACGGTGAGTACGACGGGGTCTCCCCGCTGCGCCTCGCGGCGCTGGCGGGGGCGGCGGCCTACGTCGTCTCGCCGGTCGACCTGCTCCCGGAGGCGGTGCTGTCGGTCGTCGGTCTCGCCGACGACGCGGTGGTGCTCGCCTGGTTCGCGACGGCGCTGGTGCAGGACACCGACGACTTCCTCGCGTGGGAGGCCCGGCGCAAGGGGACGGTGCGCGGCCAGCGGCTGCGCTGACCCGCCGGCGTACGTCGTGCACAGGGCTGCGAGACCGTCACCCGGTTTCCACAGGGGTCGCGCTCCCTCCTGACGGGGCGGTCCGGTCGCCCCACCGTGGGGGCATGACCGAGACCAGATCCGGACCCCGACACGTCCTGCACGGGCTGGGCGAGCTCGTCGCCTACGTCCCCTACCTGCTGGGCTTCCATCCGCGCGAGTCCGTCGTCGTGCTCGGCGGCGGGCCGCCGGACGGTTACGGCCCCAGCGCGAGGTACGACATCGTCGCCCCGCCCGACCAGCGTGCGGAGCTGCTGCGCCAGGTCACGCAGATGATGCAGCGCGCCGGTGTCGCCTGGCACGACGTCGTGGTGTTCTCCGCCGCCCCCGACGTCGCGACCGTCGCCGACGAGGCGGCCGAGGCGCTGCGGGCGGCGAACCCCGTCAACCACGTCGTGCTGGTGCGTCCCGCCGAGGGCGACCGGCCCGCGCAGTGGTGCATCGACGACTGCCGCTGCGGCGGCCGCTGCCCGCGCGAGGTGTGGCAGCCGGTGCCCGCCGCCGACCGCATCCCCGCCGTCGCCGACCACGTGCTGGGGGAGCGCACGCCCGCGGCCGAGCGCGAGGACCTGGTGCGCTCGCTGCGCCCGGCCCCGCTGCGCCCGGGCGCGGTCGCGCAGTGGGTCCAGACCCGCGTGCTCGGCCCGGACGAGGAGGACGAGCTCGACGACCTCGACGACCGCTTCGCCGACTGGGCCGAGGCCACGGCCGACGACGACCTGTGCGACGACTGGGACGACGCGTGGGCGGCGGAGTGGGGCGAGCCCGACGACGATCGCGACGATTCCGACCCCGACCACGTCGGCCCCGCCGGTGGGGAAGCGCTGCTCGACGCGCTCGAGCGGTCGACGCAGGCGGCGAGACGGCTCGCCTGCCCCAACCCGTACGTCTGGGGCGACTACCCCGCGGCGCTCGCCCGGGTGCTCGACCCCTCGCGCGACGCGCCGAGGGTGCGCGACCTGCCCGTCGGCGACCTCGGCACGGTGCTGATGACGCTGCGCGAGCGGAACCTGCGCGACCACCTGATGGGCTGGCTGGCGATGACGCCGATGACGGTGCCCGGCCTGTTCCCCGACCTCACGCGGGCGATCCGCCGGGCGGGCGCCGTGCCGTTCGACGACCGGGTGCTCACCCCTGCCGAGGTCACCCGTGTCACCGAGCGGCTGCGCGAGCTGGTGCGCTCCGCGCCGGAGCCGATGGTGCCGGCTCCGGCCACGCTGCTGGCGTACTGGTGCTGGACGCACGGCGGGGGAGCGCTCGCGCTGGTCGCGCTCGACCGCGCCCTGGAGGCCGACCCCGACTACCGCATGGCAGGGCTGCTGATGCAGGTCGTGACCCACGGGATGCGGCCGCTCGACCTGTGTCCCACGACGCGAGAGGCGGCGGTCTGACCGCTCGGCCCGGTGCTAGCGTCGGTCGCGTCAAGAGTCTCAGCGACAAGCCCCGGCTGGCTGAGCGGCAACCCTCCACCGCGGTGGGGTGCCCCGGGTGAGGACAAGGTCGGCGACGCCGTCGACAAGCGCGGGGCAGCGACAGGTGCGAGCCCCTGACCGGGAGCGAGGCCGATGACGCTGCAGGACCGACACCGCCCGCTGACGCGCCCGGCCTACGGCCGCCGCCCGGAGTGCTGGGTCCCGCTCGGTGCGGGCACCAACCCCGACGCGTTCGGGCTGCGCGTGGGTTCGGTGCCGCTGGAGACCGGGGGCTGCTGCCCGACGTGGTCGTGGCGGTCCAGACCTGGGGCACGCTCGCCCCCGACGGCAGCAACGCGGTCCTGGTCGAGCACGCCCTCACCGGCGACACCCACGTCGTCGGCCCACCCGGTCCGGGGCAGCCGACGGCCGGCTGGTGGCCCGGGCTCGTCGGACCCGGCGCCGCCATCGACACCGACCGCTGGTTCGTCGTGGCCACCAACGTGCTGGGCGGCTGCCGCGGCACCACCGGGCCCGCCACCGAGGCCGCCGACGGGCAGCCGTGGGGCTCGCGCTTCCCCGAGGTCACGATCCGCGACCAGGTCCGGGTCGAGGCGCTGGTCGCCGACCTGCTCGGCATCCCCGCCTGGGCGCTGGTCATCGGCGGCTCGATGGGCGGGATGCGTGCGGCCGAGTGGGTCGCGACCTATCCCGACCGCGCCCGCGCCGCCGCCGTCGTCGCCGCGTGCGGCGCCGCGACGGCCGACCAGATCGCCTGGGGCCAGGCGCAGACGCTGGCCATCGAGCAGGACCCCGACTGGCGGGGCGGCGACTACCACCGCAGCGGCGTCTCGCCCGACCACGGCCTCGGGCTCGCGCGCCGCATCGCCCACACGACCTATCGCAGCGCGCCGGAGCTCGAGGAGCGCTTCGGGCGCTCGCCGCAGCCGGGGAGGACCCGATGCGCGGCGGGCGGTTCGCGGTCGAGAGCTACCTGGACCACCACGCCCGCAAGCTGTCCGCCCGGTTCGACGCCGGGAGCTACGTCACGCTCACCCGCGCGATGGCGACCCACGACATCGGCCGCGGGCGCGGCGGCATCGCCAAGGTGCTGCGCCGCTACACCGGCGACCTCGTGGTGGCCGGGGTCGACAGCGACCGGCTCTTCCCGCTGGAGCTTTCCCAGCAGCTGGCCGCCGCGCACGGGCGCCGTCCGGCCGCCGTCATCGAGTCGGCCCACGGCCACGACGGGTTCCTCGTCGAGGTCGACCAGGTCGCCGATCTCGTCTCCGGCCAGCTCGCCCGATTGGCCTCCCGCCACCACCGCCGCGTCGGGTAGCGTCAGCCGCACCGGTGGCGCCGACGCCCCGGAGACGCCGCAGCGCAGGAGGCTCGAGATGACCGTGCTCGTGGGATTCGTCCCGACCGCCGAGGGGCGCGCCGCCCTGACCCGCGCCGTCGACGAGGCGCGGCGGATGTCCACCCAGCTCATCGTGCTGGACTCCGGCGGCGGCCAGTCGTCCGAGCTCGACGCCGTCGTCGCCGAGGCCGAGCAGTCCGGCGTGCAGGTCGAGCGCCGCCCCATCGAGCACAAGAAGGACCCGGCCGAAGACATCATCGCCGTCTCCGAGAAGGAGGGCGTCGACCTCATCGTCATCGGGCTGCGCCGGCGCACCCCGGTCGGCAAGCTGATCCTCGGCTCCAACGCCCAGCGCATCCTGCTCGACGCCGCCTGCCCGGTGCTCGCGGTCAAGGCCGACGCCGCCGACTGACCGAGGTGCCGCCGAGGGGCGAGCCGGCACCGGCGTACGTCGGGATCGGGGGCCGCCCGACCCGCCGCCGGAGACGGTGGAACAACGCCACGGCGTGGGCGGTTGGAAAGAACGTCCCGTGCGTCGTTTTATAATGGTCGTGGAGCGTTCAGGAGATCAGCGTTCATCAGGTCCCCGATCAGGCGAACATTGATCCCAGACCGCGAGGCCCGCTCCACCCCCAACAACTCGGGCGCCGCCGACCGGCGGTGTCTCGTGGTGCCCAGACGGCGCCGCCCCGTGACGGAAGGTTGCTCGTGACTTCAGCGTCGAACCCCCTGCCGACAGCGACGCCGGCGACGGCCGACGGGCCGTGCCTGCGACGTCGACCAAGCGCACCGTGTCGGCCAAGGCCCCGGCCTCGACGACCAAGAGCACCACCAAGCGTGCGGCGTCCAAGACCGCCAAGGCGACCCCGGCCAAGAGCGCCAAGTCCGCCGCGAAGCCGGTCGACGGCAAGAAGGCCGACACCGCGAAGTCCGCGACCACCAAGACCGCCGCGAAGTCGGCCGCGCCCAAGAGCGCCGCCAAGAAGACCACCGCGACGAGCAAGACGGCCGCGGCCAAGACCACCGCCAAGAAGGCCGCCAAGAGCTCCCCGGCCAAGGCCGACGAGGCCACCGAGACGACCGAGGTCGTCGAGGAGGTCGAGGTCGCCGAGGGCGAGACCCCCGCGCAGCCGGCCCCCGAGGGCAGCACCGACGAGGCTGGCGGCTTCGTCATCCGCCAGGACGACGACGACGACGCCCCCGCCCAGCAGGTCGTCACCGCCGGTGCCACCACCGACCCGGTCAAGGACTACCTCAAGCAGATCGGCAAGGTCGCCCTGCTCAACGCCGAGCAGGAGGTCGACCTCGCCAAGCGCATCGAGGCCGGTCTGTTCGCCGAGGAGAAGCTCAACTCCGGCGAGAAGATCGAGATGAAGCTCAAGCGCGAGCTGTGGTGGATCGCCCAGGACGGCAAGAAGGCCAAGAACCACCTGCTCGAGGCCAACCTGCGTCTGGTCGTCTCGCTGGCCAAGCGCTACACCGGCCGCGGCATGCTCTTCCTCGACCTGATCCAGGAGGGCAACCTCGGTCTGATCCGCGCGGTCGAGAAGTTCGACTACACCAAGGGCTACAAGTTCTCGACCTACGCCACCTGGTGGATCCGGCAGGCGATCACCCGCGCGATGGCCGACCAGGCCCGGACCATCCGCATCCCGGTGCACATGGTCGAGGTCATCAACAAGCTCGCCCGCGTGCAGCGGCAGATGCTGCAGGACCTCGGCCGCGAGCCCACGCCCGAGGAGCTCGCCAAGGAGCTGGACATGACGCCCGAGAAGGTCGTCGAGGTCCAGAAGTACGGCCGCGAGCCCATCTCCCTGCACACCCCGCTCGGCGAGGACGGCGACAGCGAGTTCGGTGACCTCATCGAGGACTCCGAGGCCGTCGTCCCGGCCGACGCCGTGAGCTTCACGCTGCTGCAGGAGCAGCTGCACTCGGTGCTGGACACCCTGTCCGAGCGCGAGGCCGGCGTCGTCTCGATGCGGTTCGGCCTCACCGACGGCCAGCCGAAGACGCTCGACGAGATCGGCAAGGTCTACGGCGTGACCCGCGAGCGGATCCGCCAGATCGAGTCCAAGACGATGAGCAAGCTGCGCCACCCGAGCCGCTCCCAGGTGCTGCGCGACTACCTCGACTGAGCGCTCCCGCGGCGTCTCGCCGCCCGAGCCCGAGCCCGGCCCGGACCCGTGATGGGTCCGGGCCGGGCTCGTCTCGTCTCGGCTGGTCCGCGCGGGCGTACGGGCGTGCGGGGCCGGTCACGCTTCGGCGGTGGACCGCGAGGGCGTGCGGTGGGGCGCACGGTTCGGCGGTGGACCGCGAGGGCGTGCGGGTGGCTCACGTCTTGGCGGTGGACCGCTGGAGGGTGCGGTGGGGCGCACGGTTCGGCGGTGGACCGCGAGGGCGTGCGGGCGGTTCACGTCTTGGCGGTGGACCGCGAGGGCGTACGGGCGGCGCTACCCCTGCGGCGCTACCTCCTGCGGCGCTACCTCCTGCGGCGCTGGGCGAGCCGGTCGTAGCCGCGGCGGGCCGCGCGGCCGGGGGCACCCGCCACCCGACGTACGCCCTCGGCCAGGGCCCGCCGGCCCGTCGCCGGGAACGCCACGGCCGAGACCCGGGTGGGCAGCGAGGACTGCTCGCGCACCTCGCGCACGATCCGGTCGGCGTCCTGCTGCAGGGTCGGCGGCTCGCCGGCGGGGGGCATAACGGGCGCGCTCGAGCGTCTGCACCGCGCGGTGCAGCGCCTCCTTGCCCTCGGCCTCCAGCGGCGCGCGCTGACGGTAGTGCTTCTCCAGCTGGCGCGGGCTGCGCTCGCCGGGGGAGTCGATGCCGAGGTCGTGCAGCCGCGACTCCAGCGCGCTCCACTCGGCCTCGACGTGGTCGCGCGGCTCGGCCGCGGCGCGCAGGTCCTGGTCGCGCCGCCAGCGCGCGGCGAGCGGCAGCACCATCGCGCCGGCGCCGCCGAGGATGACGGCGAGCAGCAGCCAGCGCAGCCACACCGGGAACCAGTCGCGGCCCTCGCCGGCGGCCTGCGGCGCGGCCGACGGCGACGCGGTGGGCGCGGCGCTGGTCTGCGGGGCGGCGCTGCTCTCGCTCGGCTGGGCGGTGGTGCGGGTCGCGCGGGTGGCGGCCTCGTCGGCCTGCGGCAGCGTGTACGCCGGCACCTCGCCCGAGCGCACGCCGGGGGTCGGCTCGAACCGGGTCCAGCCCATGCCGGGGAAGTACAGCTCGGGCCAGGAGTGCGCGTCGGCCGCGCGCACCTGCAGGTTGCCGTTCTCGGCCGGGGAGCCCGGCAGGAAGCCGACCGCCATCCGCGCCGGGATCCCCTCGGCGCGGGCCATCATGATCATCGCGGTGGAGAACTGGGTGCAGTACCCGCGGCGGGTGACCAGGAAGTTGCTCAGCGGGTCGTAGGGCTGACCGTCGGGGCCGTTCTGCGTGGGCGCCAGCTGCAGCGAGTAGGTGAACCGGGACGGGTCGCGCAGCCAGTCCTGCATCGCGACGGCCTTGCCGAACGTGTCGTTGTCGTCGACGCCCTCGAGCGCCGCGGCGTTGGCCGCGGTGATCTGAGCCGTCGCCCGCGGGTCGGTGCGCAGGGTGAGCGGGTCGACCTGGGAGATCACCGGACCGTCGCCGGGGCGGGCGTCGTCGGCGAGCACCTTGTAGGTGGTGCTGTACGCCGACGTGCGCTCGCGCACCCGCGGCTGGACCCCGGCGGGGTCGTAGTACCACGGGCTGCCCTGCATGTTGGCCTGCTCGACCGGCCACGGGGAGGCGATGTAGGGCTGCGTCAGGCCGTTGCCGACCACGTTGATCCGCTCGAGCCGGCGCGGGGTCTCGGAGTCCATGCCGATCGGGTCGGGCATCCGGGCGTTGTCCCGCCCGGTCACCGTGCGCGGGGGTCCTCGCGCACCCACTGGCCACCGGCGTACGACGAGAGCGTGAGCACCTTCAGCGGCGGCGGGTTGGAGTCGGTGGTGGCGTAGGTGAGGATCGGCGTCTGGTTGTCGCTGTTGAGGTCGGTCGACAGGTCCAGGGTGTCGGTGAAGCCGACCGAGGCGACGTCGCTGGACCCGGTGCGCTGGGCCAGCCCGTCGGCGAGGTAGCGCGGCGGAAGGTGCGGGATCACGGCCGGCAGGGCGAGGGCGATGACGAGCGTCACCAGGCCCATCCAGCGCGCGGTGGCCGAGAAGGCGCCGAGGCCGAGCCGGTCCTCCTGCCGCTCGGGGGTGCGCGCGAACGCCTCGGTGGAGGACCAGGTGCTCACCTGGTTCATGCCCTGCTGCAGCAGCAGCACGAGCCAGACGACCGCGAGCGCCAGGAAGTAGACCGGGTTGAGCGCCTCGCCGGAGTTGGACGTGGAGAACAGGAAGATGCCGAGCAGCGGCAGCCCGCGGCCGCGGGCATGCGTAGCCCGGCGGCGAGCACGTCGACGACGACGCCGACCAGAGGCAGGGTCAGGCTCAGCACGAACAGCACGCCCGGCGACAGCGGCGCGGGCGCGGAGTACGTCGTGAGCGTCTCGCGCGCGTCGAGCAGCAGGTCGTTGACCGCGAACGGCAGCTCGTCCCAGGCGGTCGGGACGAGCGTGTCGCCGACGTGGAGGGCCAGCACCGCGAGCACGACGGTGACGACCTGCACGGTCGCGGTGGCCCAGGTGCGCCAGCCGGCGTAGCGCCCGGCCATGCCGATCGCGGCCTGCAGGAGCAGCAGCAGCAGGACCGGCCGCACCCAGCTGCCGTCGTCGAGCAGGGTGGTGAGCGGCCAGCTGGCCACGAGCGTGCCGAGCGCGGCGAGGAGTCCGGGCACGACCCGGGCGCGGGTCATCACGTGAGCACCCCGGCCGGCCGGAGGCGGTGAGCAGCTGCCACGCCTCGGGGATGCTGGTCTGCCCGCCGACCGGCACCGCCCGCCAGCCGGCGCGGTGCAGCAGCGCCTGGTGACCGAGGGTGACCTCGCCGACCTCGGCCGCGCCCTGCTGGAACGCGTCGGGGTCGATGACCATCGCCTGCGCGCCGGTGCCGGGGCGGCGCAGCGCCGCGAGGGTCGGCATCGACAGGTCGTCGACCGAGGTCACGACGGCGACGAGCCCGCCGGTGCGCTCGGTCAGGTCCTGCGCGGCCTGCACGAGGCGCTCGTGCTCCTCGTCGCTGCCGCGCTCGGCGACGGCGAGCTGCTCGAGGACGCTGGCGGGGTCGAGGTCGGTGTCGAGCTCCCCGGCGGCGAGCGTCTCGCGGGTCGCGAGGTGCAGTGTGTAGCCGAACCGGCCCAGGTGAGTGGCCACGGAAGCAACAGCGCTCACGGCCCACTCGAAGGTTCCCGAGTAGCTGCCGGGGGAGTGCCCGCTCTCGCGCGAGTCCAGCAGCAGCACCGCCGAGCGGCGGGCCGGGCGGTCCTCCTGGCGCACCATCAGCTCGCCGCGGTGCGCGGTCGCCGGCCAGTGCACCTTGCGCAGGTCGTCGCCGTCGCGGTAGGCGCGGATGCTGACGTCGTCCTCGCCGTGCAGGGCGACCATCTGCGGCGTCTCGCCCTCGATGCCCATGCCCGACCCGGCCGGCTGCCCGGCGCCCAGCGGCACCACGCGCGGCAGCACGACCACCTCGCTCTCGGAGCGGACCATCAGGTCGACGTGGGTCAGGCCGAACGGGTCCTGCTGCTGCAGCGCGATCGGCCCGAGGCGGTGCCGCCCGCGCACCTGGCTGCGGATGGCGTACGTCAGGCGCCGGCGGGCGCCCGGCTCGAGCCGGGGAGCAGGAAGCGGGGTCGGTCGCCGAGGACGAAGTCGACCTGCTCCTCGGCGGTGTAGAGGGTGGTGCTGCGCGACCCGAGGTTGACGAAGTCGACGGCCACGTCGGCGCGCTCGTCGGGCTGCAGCCGGGTCGGCACCACGTGCCGCTCGACCGACAGCTGCGGTGGGCGGCGACGGGCGATCAGGCGGGCGACCAGCGGCAGCGCCATGAGCAGCACGCCGATGCGGGTGAGGTCAGGGAAGCCCAGCAGCACACCGGCGAGGACCAGCACGACGCCGCAGGCGAGCAGTGCGCGCCCGCGCCCGGTGAGGGTGCGGAATCTCTTGGCTCCGGCCACGGCTCACCGCGCCGCGGAGGGGACCGGGACCCGGCGCATCAGGTCGTGCAGCACGTCGGTGGTCGTGCGGTGCGCGACCTGGGTCTCGGCGCTGGGCAGCAACCGGTGCGCCAGCACCGCCGGCACCAGCGCCACGACGTCCTCGGGGATGACGTGGTCGCGGCCCTCGAGGGCGGCGTGCGCCCGGGAGGCCCGCAGCAGCTGCAGCGCCGCGCGCGGCGAGGCGCCGAGCCGCAGCATCGAGGTGGTGCGGGTGGCCGCGGCGATGTCGACGATGTACTGCCGCAACCCCGGGCTCGCGTGCAGCGACTGCACGTGGTCGGCGAGCCGCTGCACGGTGGCGCCGTCGGTGACCGGGCGCAGCGTGTCCAGCGGCGAGGTGGCGCCGTGGGTGTCGAGCATCGCCAGCTCGGCCGGGCCGGTGGGGTAGCCCATGGAGATGCGGGCCATGAACCGGTCGCGCTGCGCCTCGGGCAGCGGGAAGGTGCCTTCCATCTCGATGGGGTTCTGGGTGGCCATCACCATGAACGGCCGGCGCAGCGTGTAGGTCGTGCCGTCGACGGTGACCTGGCCCTCCTCCATGCACTCCAGCAGCGCCGACTGGGTCTTGGGCGAGGCGCGGTTGATCTCGTCGCCGACCACGATGTTGGCGAAGATCGCGCCGGGCCGGAACTCGAAGGTGCGGGTGTCCTGGTTGAACACGCTCACGCCGGTGATGTCGCTCGGCAGCAGGTCGGGCGTGAACTGGATGCGGCGCATGGGGCTGTCGATCGAGCGGGCCAGCGCCTTGGCGAGCATGGTCTTGCCGACGCCCGGGATGTCCTCGATGAGCAGGTGCCCCTCGGCGAGCAGCACGGTCACGGCGGTGCGCACGACGTCGCTCTTGCCCTCGATGACCGAGGACACCGCCTGGTGGATGTCGCCCGCGACCTTGCGCAGCTCCCCGAGGGCGGATTCGGACGGAGGGGTGGCCACGTTCGTCGGGGCGCCTTGATGCATGAGCACGATCCTGCCCGATGCGCCTGTGTGCTGCATCAACAAGGCCTCTTCTCGTGGCGCGCGCGGGGTGATGCTCGTCTCGGGCGGGGGCCGGAGCCGGTGCGGCACGCCCCTTCGCCCCACCCTGCGCCACCCGGTTCCCCACTTCCCTCCACCGAGCCGGTGGTGACGGGCTCTGGCGGGGTCGGCGAGGGCGTACGGCGGGGTCGGGGGCGGCCTGGCCGGCGCTACGGCGAAGGATCCTCCCCACTGCGCTCCACCGCGCACCCACAGGCCGCTGACCTGCACAGACGCCGCGGATCGGCAGCGAAAAAGTCCGCCGAAACCGCCCCGCGGAGGCGTGTCGTGGGGTGAAGTGGAGTATGGTGGGGGACATCGGTTGGTGGTGGTGCTGACCCTGGTCTCCCGGGAGGTGGTCGTCGATGTTCCTCGGCACCCACCACCCGCGGCTGGACGACAAGGGGCGCCTCTTCCTCCCGGCGAAGTTCCGCAAGGACCTGGCCGGCGGCCTGGTCGTCACCCGTGGTCAGGAGCGCTGCCTCTACGTGTTCTCCATGGCCGAGTTCGAGCGGATCACCGGCGAGATGAACAAGTCCCCGGTCACCGCCCGCGGGGTGCGCGACTTCCAGCGCGTGTTCCTCTCGGCCGCCTCCGACGAGATCCCCGACAAGCAGGGCCGGGTCACCATCC
The DNA here is from genome assembly GCF_030296655.1 of Barrientosiimonas endolithica. Lineage (NCBI taxonomy): Bacteria > Bacillati > Actinomycetota > Actinomycetes > Micrococcales > Dermacoccaceae > Barrientosiimonas > Barrientosiimonas endolithica. Next base: position 1,191,761 of record NZ_AP027735.1, read on the forward strand.
CCGCCGTCCTGCGGGAGTACGCCGGGCTCGACCGCGAGTGCACGGTCATCGGCGCCGGGTCCCGCGTCGAGGTCTGGGCGACCGCCGCGTGGGAGGCCTACCTGGCCGACACCGAGGAGGCCTTCTCCGAGCAGTCCGAGGAAGTGATCCCCGGGCTGCTGTGAGCCGCTGACCGATCCCGACCAGCCGACCCACCGACCACCACCCGACCGACCCGAGCACCCCGCTCGACCGTGAGGTCTCCACCCGCTCCACCCGCGACCGGCGTCACTTCCCCGGCGCCGGAGGGGCCGGAGCGGAGGGAGACCTGACGGCCGAGCCGGCCGACCACCACCGGCCACCACCCATCACCAGGCACCACCGACGTACGACCGAGGAGAGGAGGAGCGCATGTCCGACGCGGAGCGCACGGCAGCACGGCACACCCCGTGCTGCGCGAGCGCATCGTCGAGCTGCTGGCTCCCGCCCTCGAGGCGCCGGGCGCGGTGCTGGTCGACGCCACGCTCGGGATGGGCGGGCACGCCGAGGCGCTGCTCGCCGCCTGCCCGGCGGCCCGGGTCATCGGCATCGACCGCGACCCGCAGGCGCTGAGCCTCGCGGGGAGCGGCTGGCGCCGTTCGGCGACCGGTTCACCGGCGTGCGGGCCGTCTACGACGAGATCGGTGAGGTGCTCGCCGACGAGGGCGTGTCCACCGTGGCGGCCGTGCTGTTCGACCTCGGGGTGTCCTCGCTGCAGCTGGACGAGGCCGACCGCGGCTTCGCCTACGCCCAGGACGCCCCGCTCGACATGCGGATGAGCCAGGACGCCGGCCGCACCGCCGCCGACGTGCTCAACACCTACGACGAGCGCGAGCTGGAGCGGGTGCTGCGGGAGTACGGCGAGGAGCGGTTCGCCCGCCGCATCGCCCGCGAGGTCGTGGCTCGCCGCGAGCAGCTGCCGTTCGAGCGTTCCGCCGACCTGGTCGAGCTGCTGCGCCGGGCGATCCCCGCCGCGTCGCAGCGCACCGGCGGCCACCCCGGCAAGCGCACCTTCCAGGCGCTGCGCATCGAGGTCAACGGCGAGCTCGACGCCTGGCGCGCGGCGCTGCCCGCGGCGATCGCGGCGCTCGGGGTCGGTGGCCGGATCGCGGTGCTGTCCTACCACTCGCTCGAGGACCGCATCACCAAGCAGGCGCTCGCCGCCGGGGCGCGCTCGACCACGCCGCCCGACCTGCCGGTCGAGCTGCCCGAGCACGCGCCCTACCTGCGGCTGCTGACCCGCGGCGCCGAGACCGCAGACCCGACCGAGACCGAGACCAACCCGCGCGCGACGCCTGCCCGGCTGCGCGCGGCCGAACGCATCCGAGCCACGGAGGAGCCCCGGCCATGAGCAACGCCACTGCCACCGCTCGCACCGCCCCCGTCCGTCTGCCGCAGCAGCGCACGACCCAGCCGCGGCTGCGCGTGGTCACCGGCGAGGAGGTGCGCCGCAGCAGCACCGGGTTCTCCATCCTGTGCGCGATGCTGCTCGGCGCCGGTCTGCTCGCGCTGCTGCTGCTGAACACCGCGCGCGCCGAGCAATCGTTCGCGCTCGGGGCCCTGCAGCAGAGCTCGACGACCCTCACCGACAACGAGGAGCAGCTGCGCAGCGACATCTCCAGCGTGAGCGCGCCGCAGCAGGTCGCCCTCAAGGCGCAGGAGATGGGCATGGTGCCCGCGGGGCAGGTCGCCTACGTCCGCGCGTCCGACCGCAAGGTGCTCGGCGTGGCGAGCCCGGCGGCGGCCGGGACCCCGTTTACGGTGGGCACGCTGCCGGACACTCCCGCGAGCGGGGTGGCCGACCGGGCTGTCGCAGCGGCGACCTCGGGGGTGCTGGTCTACACGCCGCCGAAGCCGAAGCCGAGCGATTCCGCGGCCCCGTCGAGCACGTCCGCTCCGTCAGCGTCCGACAACGACGACAAGGCCGCCCCGAGCAAGGACGACGCGCGATCCGACCAGTCGAAGCCCCGCACCGAGCCGAAGGCGAAGCCGTCGTCGGCGGCACCCTCGGCCACCCCGCGCGACTGACCCGCGGCGAGGCCAGCTCGTGACCCAGCGACGCGGCACCCCGCCCGGAGACCGCGGCCGCCAGGCCCGCCTCGCGCGGGCGCACCCCGTTCCGCGACGGGTCGTCCCGCCGCGGGCGCCGGCCGGCCCACCCGCCAGCCGCGCCCGTCCGGCAGCGCCCCCTCCGGCCGTACGTCCGCAGCGGCTCGCCCGGCCGGTGGCCGGGGCGCGAGCGGCGGCTCGGCGACCGGCAGGCCGGCGACGAGCAAGGGCTCGGCCGGCCGCGCACGTACGACCCGCGACCCGCGCGGCGCCACCCAGGGCCGGCCGCCGCGCCAGGCCGGCCGACCGGCCGGCCCCGGCACGGCGAGCTCGGCTCCGTCGCGCCCCGCGAAGGCCCGCCCCGCGAAGGCTCGCAAGGGCGGCTCCGGCGGCGGCAAGCCGCCGCGCAGCAAGCCGCTCTCGCTCGGCGTGGGTCACCCGCGCCGGCGCGCGCGGTTCCTGATGATCGCGATCTGCTGCGTGTTCAGCCTGTTCGCGGTGCAGCTGCTGCGCATCCAGGGCGTGGAGTCCAGCGCGGTCTCGGCCGCGGCGCTCGGCAGCCGCACCCAGAAGGTCACCATCCCGGCGCAGCGCGGCGACATCGTCGACACCGACGGCGTCGTGCTGGCCGACTCGGTCGACCGCCGCAACGTCACCGGCGACCCGCTCGCGATGGCGGAGTACCACAAGACCGTCAACGGCAAGCGCACCCAGGTCGGGCTGTCCGGTGCGGCCGCCGACCTCGCGCCGCTGCTCGGGGTCAAGGCCGCCGACCTGCTCGACGTGCTCAACAAGGCCGCGGCCAAGGACTCCCGCTTCACCTACCTCGCCAAGGACATCGCGCCCACGCAGTGGCGCTCCATCGAGAGCCTCGGCATCCCGGGCGTCTTCAGCGAGCGCACCGTGCGGCGGGAGTACCCCCAGGGCACCAGCACCGCGCCGCTCGTCGGCTGGGTCAACAGCGACGGCAAGCCGGGCGGCGGCATCGAGCAGCTGTTCAACTCCGCCCTCGACGGCAAGCCCGGGCTGCACGTCTACGAGCGGGCCCGCGACGGCAGCCCCATCGCCTCGGGCGAGGGCACCGACGAGCCGGCGGTGCCGGGGCAGTCGGTGAAGCTGACGATCGACAACGACCTGCAGTGGTACGCCCAGAACATCCTGGCCCAGCGCGTCCAGGAGACCGACGGACTCTCCGGCGACGTCGTCGTGCTCGACGTCAAGACCGGCAAGGTGCGCGCGGCCGCGTCCTACCCCAGCTTCGACCCGAGCAACATGCGCAGCGCCGACGGCTACCTGCAGCTGCGCCCGTTCACCGAGGTCTACGAGCCGGGCTCGACCAGCAAGGTCATCACCATGGCCGCCGCGCTCGAGCAGGGCGTGGTCACGCCGACGACGCCGGTCACCGTGCCGCCGACGCTGGAGCGCGCCGGTCGTCCGTTCCGCGACTCCTCGCCGCACGGCACCCTCAACCTGACCACCGCCGGCGTGCTGGCGCAGTCGTCCAACATCGGCACCGTGCTGATCGGCGAGAAGTTCTCGCCCGAGGTCTTCCGGCAGTACGCCAGCAAGTTCGGCCTCGGCCAGACCACCGGCGTCGGCTTCCCCGGCGAGTCGCGCGGCATCATGGCGCCGGCCTCGCAGTGGAAGGGCGACCAGCGCTACACCGTCCTGTTCGGTCAGGGCCTCGCCGGTACCGCCATCCAGCAGGCCTCGGTGTTCCAGACGATCGCCAACGGCGGCGTCCGCCAGCCGGTCCAGCTGCTCGAGGGCATCGACGACGGTGACGGCGGCTGGGAGAAGCCGGCCGACGACCGCACGCCGCAGCGGGTCATCCAGACCGACACCGCGAGCCAGCTGACCCGGATGATGCAGAGCGTGGTCGGCGAGGGCGGCACCGCCACGCAGGCCGCGGTCCCGGGCTACCAGGTGGCCGGCAAGACCAGCACCGCGCAGCGCTACGACTCCGAGCTCGGCCGCTACGACGGCACCACCGCCTCGTTCATCGGGTACGCCCCCGCCAACGACCCGCGGTACGTCGTGGCCGTCACCGTCCAGCGCCCGCGCAAGGGCACCTACGGTGGGGCGGTGGCCGGACCGGTGTTCTCCAAGGTGATGTCGTTCGCGCTGCAGCAGGCCCGCATCCCCCGACCACCGGCGGCCCCGGGCCCTACCCGATGACCGCGCCCACCGCGCCGTCGTCGTCGCCCTCGTCCTCGCCGTCCCCGTCGTCCAGCGCCTCGCGGGAGAAGCAGTGATCCCCCTCCAGCTCTCCGAGGTCGCTCGGATCACCGGCGGGGAGCTGCGCGGCCCCGACGTGCTGGTCGACGGCCCGGTGGTCACCGACTCGCGCGAGGCCGCGCCCGGCGCGCTCTACGTCGCCCGGGTCGGCGAGCACGCCGACGGCCACGACTACGTCCCGGGCGCGGTCGCGGCCGGCGCGGTCGCGGTGCTCGGCACCCGCCAGGTCGGCGAGACCCCCACGGTCGTCGTGGCCGACGTGCAGGAGGCGTTCGCGGCGTTGGCCCGCGGGGTCGTCGACCGGGCGCCGGGCCTGACGATCGTCGGCATCACCGGCAGCTCGGGCAAGACCTCGACCAAGGACCTGCTCGCTGCCGTGCTGCGCCCGGCGGGGGAGACCGTGGCACCGGTGGGCTCCTACAACTCCGAGGTCGGCGTGCCGCTGACCGTCTCGCGGGTCACCCGCGACACCCGCTACCTCGTCGCCGAGATGGGCGCCGACGGCGTCGGCCACATCGCCTATCTCGCGCGCATCGCGCCGCCGCGCATCGGGCTGGTGCTCAACGTCGGCCAGGCCCACCTGGGCTCGTTCGGCTCGGTCGAGGCGATCGCCGCGACCAAGGGCGAGCTCGTCGAGGCGCTGCCCGAGGACGGTCTGGCCGTGCTCAACGCCGACGACCCGCTGGTCGCGGCGATGGCGAGCCGCTCGCGCGCCCGGGTGCAGACCGTCGGTCTGTCGGAGGGGCCGACCTGCGCGCGACCGACGTCGAGCTCGACGAGCTCGGCCGGGCGCGGTTCACCATGCACACCCCGGCCGGCGCGCGCCAGGTCCAGCTGCGCGGGCTGCTCGGGGCCCACCAGGTCGGCAACGCCCTGTCGGTCACCGCCGCGGCGCTCGAGCTGGGCCTCACCCTCGACCAGACGGTGAGGGCTCTGGAGGAGGCGCGGCCGGCCAGCCGGTGGCGGATGGAGCTGTTCGAGCTCGACGGCATCACGCTGGTCAACGACGCCTACAACGCCAACCCCGACTCGATGCGCGCGGCGCTGCGGGCGCTGCAGCAGATGGGGTCCGGCGGCCGTCGCACGGTGGCCGTGCTCGGCGCGATGCGCGAGCTCGGCCCGACCTCCGAGGCGGAGCACGAGGGGATCGGGCGTGCGGCAGCCGCTGCGGACGTACGGCGGGTCGTGGTGGTCGGCGACGGCGCCGAGGGCATCGCGCGTGGCGCGCTGGCCGCCGGCGCCGATCCCGGTACGGTCTCGACGGTCCCCGACGTGGACGCGGCGCACGCGCTGCTCACGCAGGAGCTTTCCGACGGCGACGTGGTGCTGCTGAAGTCCTCGCGCGACTCGGGCCTAAGGTTCCTGGGGGATCGGATCGTGGAAGAAGCCGGGAAGGAGGTCGGTCGGTGAGAGCAGTGCTGATTGCCGCGAGCGTGTCGCTCGCGATCTCGCTGCTGGGCACCCCGGCGTTCATCAAGTTCCTGGTCCGCAAGGAGTACGGCCAGTTCGTCCGCGACGACGGCCCCACGACCCACCACACCAAGCGCGGTACGCCCACCATGGGTGGCGCGGTGATCATCGCCGCCGCGCTCGTCGCCTACTTCCTGGCGCACCTGCTCACCTGGCGCGCGCCCACCGCGAGCGGCCTGCTGGTCATCTTCTTGATGACCGGCCTCGGCGCGGTCGGGTTCGCCGACGACTTCATCAAGATCCGCAAGGCCCGCTCGCTGGGCCTGCGCTCCTGGGAGAAGCTGATCGGCCAGACGGCCGTCGGCGTGATCTTCGCGGTGCTCGCGCTGAACTTCCCCGACAGCGCCGACCGCACCCCGGCGAGCACCAAGATCTCGTTCGTGCGCGACACCCTGTTCGTGCGCCCCGACGGCACCCCGGTGAGCATCGACCTCGGCTTCGCCGGCACCGCGCTCGGGATGATCCTGTTCCTGGTCTGGGCCAACCTGCTCATCGCCGGCACCAGCAACGGCGTCAACCTCACCGACGGCCTCGACGGCCTCGCCACCGGGGCCTGCGTGATGGTGTTCGGCGCCTACGTGCTGATCAGCATCTGGCAGTTCAACCAGAGCTGCGCGCAGATCCCGAGCAACAAGTGCTACGAGGTGCGCGACCCGCACGACCTGGCCGTCGTGGCCGCCGCGGTCATGGGCGCCTCGTTCGGCTTCCTGTGGTGGAACGCCTCGCCCGCCAAGATCTTCATGGGCGACACCGGCTCGCTCGCCCTCGGTGGTGCGCTGGCCGGCCTGGCCATCACCACCCGCACCGAGCTGCTCGTGGTCATCCTGGGCGGCCTGTTCGTGCTCGAGACCCTGTCGGTGATCCTGCAGGTCGGCTCGTTCAAGCTGCGCCGCAAACGCATCTTCCGCATCGCCCCCATCCATCACCACTTCGAGATGCTCGGCTGGAACGAGGTCACGGTCGTGGTGCGGTTCTGGATCATCTGCGGCCTGTGCGTCGCGCTCGGCCTCGGCATCTTCTACGCCGAGTGGGTGGTCGGGGCGTGACGAGCGTGCCGTCCGACCCGTCGTACGAACCGCTCGGGGGCGGCCGCGACCTCACCCACCGCGACGCGGACTGGTCGGGTCTGCAGGTCGCCGTCGTCGGCCTGGGCGTCAGCGGCTTCGCCGCCGCCGACGCGCTGCTCGAGCGGGGCGCTCACGTGCGCGTGCTGAGCGAGGGCACCTCGCCGGCGATGGCCGAGCGCGCCCAGGTTCTGCAGATGCTCGGCGCCGAGGTCGTGCACGGCGCCGCGTTGCCGCCGGCGCCCGAGCCCGGCACCCAGCTGGTCGTCACGTCCCCGGGGGTGCCGCCGACCAACACGTTCCTGCAGGGAGCGGCCGCCGCGGGCATACCGGTCTGGGGCGAGGTCGAGCTCGCCTGGCGGATGCGTCCGCGCGAGGGCGCCGCGCCGTGGCTCACCGTCACCGGCACCAACGGCAAGACCACCTGCGTGACGATGCTCGAGTCGATCCTGCGCGCGGCGGGGCTGCGCGCCACCGCCGCCGGCAACGTCGGGCTGCCGATCCTCGAGGCCGTGCTGCACCCCGAGCCGTACGACGTGCTCGCCGTCGAGCTGTCGACCTTCCAGCTGCACTGGTCGCGCAGCATCTCGGCGCACGCCTCGTGCTGCCTCAACGTGGCTCCCGACCACCTCGACTGGCACGGCTCCTACGAGGAGTACCGCCGGATGAAGGGCCGGGTCTACGAGCACACCCAGGTCGCCTGCGTCTACAACGTGCAGGACCCGCAGACCGAGCAGCTGGTGCTCGACGCCGACGTGGTCGAGGGGGCTCGCGCGATCGGGTTCACCCTCGGCGTGCCGGCGCGCTCGATGGTCGGCGTGGTGGAGGACGTCCTCGCCGACCGGGCGTTCGTCGCCGAGCGCGCCACCTCGGCCGCCGAGCTGTGCCAGCTCAGCGACCTGGCGCCCGACCCGTCCGCGGACCCGCCGCCCCACCTGGTCGCCGACGCCCTCGCGGCGGCGGCCCTGGCCCGGTCGGTCGACGTGCCGCCGGCCGCGGTGCGCGACGGGCTGCGCGCCTTCACCCCGCAGCCGCACCGCACCCAGCCCGTCGGCGAGGTCGACGGCGTGCGCTTCGTCGACGACTCCAAGGCCACCAACCCGCCCGCCGCCGCGGCCTCGCTCGCGGCCTACCCGCACGTCGTGTGGATCGCCGGCGGCCAGCTCAAGGGCGCCGCGGTCGACGACCTGGTGCGCGCCAACGCCGACCGGCTGCGCGGAGTCGTGCTGCTCGGCGTCGACCGGGCGGTCATCGCCGACGCGCTTTCCCGACACGCGCCGCAGGTTCCCGTCGAGGTGCTCGACAGCACCGACACTGGCGTCATGTCCGAGGCGGTGCAGGCGGCGCGCGCGATGGCGCACCCGGGTGACGTGGTCCTGCTCGCGCCCGCGGCGGCGTCCAAGGACATGTGGAGCGGCTACGACGTGCGCGGCGACGACTTCGCTGCGGCGGTGCGCGCGCTGGGCGAGGGCCGATGAGCGCCACCAGCGCGCCCGAGCGCGAGCGACCGGCCAGCACCCTCTCCCAGCTGCGCAACGCGCCGTCCGTCCGGTCCTGGCGCCGGCGGCTGGAGTCCCCGGTCGCCCCTTACTACCTGATCCTCGGTGCCACCACGCTGCTGGTGGGGCTGGGTCTGGTCATGGTGCTGTCGGCCTCGAGCGTCACCTCCTTCCAGGACAGCGGCTCCTCGTTCACGATCGCGCGCCAGCAGGCGATCTACGCCGCGCTCGGCGTGGTCGCGTTCGCGGTGGCCAGCCGGTTCTCGGTGACCTGGCTCAAGCGCATGGCGCTGCCGGCCTTCGTGCTCGCGCTCGTGCTGCAGCTGGCCGTCTTCAGCCCCATCGGCAAGGAGGTCAAGGGCAACCGCAACTGGATCGGCTTCGGCAGCTTCACCCTGCAGCCCTCCGAGCTCGGCAAGCTGGCGCTCGTGCTCGCCGGTGCGCTGGTGCTGGCGCGCAAGCGCAAGCACATCGGTCGGTTCGCCCACGCGATGCTGCCGTTCGCGCCGCTCGCCGGGGCGCTGATCCTGCTCGTGCTCGTCGGCCGCGACCTCGGCACCGTGCTCGTGCTGCTGCTCATCGCCTCGACCATGCTGTTCGTCGCCGGCGTGCGCATGCGGTTGTTCGTCGCCGGAGCGATCGCCGCGACCGCCGGAGTCGTGTTCATGGTCCAGGGCAGCGACAACCGGATGTCGCGCATCGGCAGCTGGCTCGGCGCGTGCAACGACGAGGCCGCGCTGAGCGGCGCCTGCTACCAGCGGGTGCACGCCACCTACGCGCTGGCCGACGGGGGTTGGTGGGGCGTCGGGCTCGGCGCCAGCCGCGAGAAGTGGTCCTGGCTGCCCGAGGCGCACAACGACTTCATCTTCGCGATCATCGGCGAGGAGCTGGGCCTGCCCGGCACCCTCGTCGTGATCGGGCTCTACCTCGCGATCGCGTTCGCGGCCTACCGGATCATCGCGGGCACCGACGACTTCTTCGTGCGGGTCGCCTCCGCCGGGATCCTGGTGTGGATCGTCGGCCAGGCGTTCATCAACATCGGCTCGGTCACCGGCCTGCTGCCGGTCATCGGGGTGCCGCTGCCGCTGGTGTCGGCCGGCGGCTCGGCGCTGGTCACCACCCTCGCCGCCCTCGGCGTGCTCGTCGCGTTCGCACGCAACGACCCGCAGTGCCGCGAGGCGCTGGCCGCCCGCCCGAGTCTCGTACGCCGGTCGCTGGCCGTGCTGCCCTCGCGGGGTCAGCGATGAGCCCGCTGCGCTCGGTCGTACTGGCCGGGGAGGCACCGCCGGCCACGTCTCCCCGCTGCTGGCCACGGCCGCCGCCCTGCAGGAGCGTCACCCCGACGTGCGCATCACCTGTCTCGGCACGGCCGGCGGACTGGAGGAGCGGCTGGTGCCCGCCGCGGGCCTCGACCTGAGGTTGATCCCGAGGGTCCCGTTCCCGCGCCGGCCCGACCTCGCGGCCGTGCGGTTCCCGGTGGCGTTCCCGCGCGCCGTGCGCCAGGCGCGCGCCGTGCTCGACGACGTCGCCGCCGACGTCGTGGTCGGCTTCGGTGGGTTCGTGTGCCCTCCGGCCTACGTCGCCGCGCGCGGCAGGCGAGCGATCGTCGTGCACGAGGGCAACTCCGTCGTCGGCATGGCCACCAAGCTCGGCGCCCGGATGACCGACCACGTGGCCCGCACCTTCGCCAACACCCCGCTGCCGCAGGCCGAGCTCATCGGCATGCCGCTGCGCCGGGTGATCACCCGGCTCGACCGCGCGGCGGCCCGGCCCGACGCGCTGCGTCAGCTGGGCCTCGCCGACGGCTTCCCCACGGTGCTGGTCACCGGCGGCTCGCTGGGCGCGCAGCAGATCAACGAGGCCTTCGCCGGCAGCGTCGACGCGCTGCGCGACGCGGGCGTCCAAGTGCTGCACGTCACCGGTGCCGGGAAGGGCTTCGCCGTGAGCGACGGCGCCGAGGGGCAGCCGCCGTACGTCGTGCAGGAGTACGCCGACCGGATGGACCTCGCCTACGCCGCGGCCGACCTCGTGGTCACCCGGTCCGGCGCGAACATGGTCTCCGAGACCTCCGCCGTCGGGCTGCCGGCGGTCTTCGTGCCGCTGCCGATCGGCAACGGCGAGCAGCGGCGCAACGCCGAGGCCGTCGTCGAGGCCGGAGGCGCCGTGCTGGTCGACAACGCCCAGGTCACGCCCGAGTGGGTGCGCCGCGAGCTCGTCCCGCTGGCGCTCGATCCGCAGCGGCTGCAGGCGATGAGCGCCGCGGCCGCCGGCCAGGGCACCGCGACGCGGACGAGCGGCTGGTCGACATGATCGAGCGGGCCGTCGCGCAGCCGGAGGGCGCAGGTCGTGGCTGACGGGACGAACCCCCGCTTCGACTTCTCCGCTCCGCTGCCCGACATCGCCTCGGTCGGCGCGGTCCACATGATCGCCGTCGGCGGGTCCGGCATGTCCGGCATCGCCCGGCTCCTGCTGGCCCGCGGCGTCGCGCTGTCGGGGTCGGACAACAACGACGTGCCCGTGCTTGAGGTGCTGCGCTCCGCCGGGGCCCGCATCGAGGTGGGCTACTCCCCGGCCAACGTCGCCGACGTGCCGGACGACGCCGTGGTCGTGATCTCCTCGGCCATCCACGACGACAACCCCGAGCTGGTCGAGGTACGCCGCCGCGGCCTGCCCGTGCTGCACCGCTCGCAGGCGCTGGCCATGCTCATGGCCGACCGGTCGGGGCTGGCCGTGGCCGGCGCCAACGGCAAGACGACCACCAGCGCCATGGCCACCGTGGCGCTGCGCGCCTGCGGCGCCGACCCCTCGTTCGCGATCGGCGCCGACATCGCCGGCATCGGGGCCAACGCGGGTCCGGGGTCGGGGAGGCGTTCGTCGTCGAGGCCGACGAGAGCGACGGGTCGTTCGTCGTCTACCGCCCCGACGTCGCGATCGTCACCAACGTGCGCGACGACCACCTGGACTTCTACGGCACCTCGCAGCGGCTGCACCAGGCGTACCTGGAGTTCGCCGGGACCATCGCCCCGGGCGGGCTGCTGGTGGCCTGCGCCGACGACGCCGGGAGCGCCGCCCTGGCCGAGCGCCACGCCGCATCCGGTGGGCGGGTGCTCACCTACGGCCGCAGCGAGACCGCCGACCTCGTCGTGGGTGAGGAGTGGGCCGAGGGCTTCCAGCAGCGCGCGACGCTGCGGCTCCAGGGGTCGACCTCGACCTCACGTTGAACGTTCCCGGCGCGCACAACGTGCTCAACGCGGCCGGCGTCACCCTCGCGCTCACCGCCGGGCTGGGCCTCGACCCGCAGCAGGTCGTCGCGGGCCTGGGCGCCTTCCGTGGCACCTCGCGCCGGTTCGAGCCGCGCGGCGAGGCGGGGAGTGCGGGTGGTCGACGACTACGCCCACAACCCCGGCAAGCTCGAGGCCGCGGTGCGCACGGGGCTGGCCCTGCGCGAGGGCGGCCGGCTGGTCGTGGTCTTCCAGCCGCACCTGTACTCCCGCACCCAGCACGCCGCCGACGGCCTGGCCGCGGCGCTGCGGCTGGCCGACCACGCCGTGGTGCTCGACGTCTACGGCGCCCGCGAGCAACCGGTCGAAGGTGTCACCGGGCGCCTGGTGAGCGACCTGGTGCCCGGGGCCGACTTCGCCCCCGACCACGACGCCGCGCTCGAGCTGGCGCTGCGCGCCGTGCACCCCGGTGACCTGCTGCTCACGGTCGGTGCAGGAGACGTCACCTCGCTCGGCCCGCGGCTGCTCGAGGCCCTCGCGACGGGCGGGTCCGGAGAGGCGTCGTGAGCGCCCCGCACGCGCGCTTCGCGGCCCGCGCCGCCTCGCTGCGCGACGAGACGCGGCGACGGCGGCTGCTGCTCGCCGGCGTGGCCGTGCTCGTCGTCGCGCTGGTCTGGCTCGTCGTCTTCAGCCCCGTGCTCACGGTCCGCACCGTGCAGGTGACGGGCGCGCCCGCCGCGCTCACCGACCGGGTGCGCGCGGTGGCCGACGACGTGGTCGGCACGCCGGTGGTGCGCGCCGACACCTCGGCCGTGCAGCGACGGGTGGCCAAGATCGACGGGGTGCGCGCGGTGCGCGTCGACCGCAGCTTCCCGCGCGGCCTGCGCGTCACGGTCACGCCCCGCACGGCGGTGCTGGTGATCGAGCAGGCCGGGACCCGGCGGCTGGTCGACACCGAGGGGGTCGCCTACGCCCGCGGCGCCAAGGCCCCGCGCGGTCTGCCCGTGGTCAAGGTGGCGGGTCAGGAGCCGCCGGGCCGCCCCGAGCTGTCCTCGCTCGCGACCGTGCTCTCGGCGCTGCCGGCGCAGGAGCGGGCCCGGGTCTCCGGCCTGCAGCTGTCCTCGGCCGGGCAGGTGTCCTTCAGGCTCGGCGACCTGGCGGTCAGCTGGGGCGACGCCACGGGCTCCTCGGCGAAGGCGCGCGACCTCGCGGCGCTGCGGCCGACGATCGAGGACGACGGGGCGACGGCGATTGACCTCAGCGCCCCCGGGCGCCCGGTCCTGAGCTGAGCCGCCCCCGGCTTCCCCGTGTGCGGCGGCGCCGCGTCCGGTGGGTGAACGCTGACCGTCCGCTGAGACGGATGCGGGTGAAATCGACCACCCCGGCGGGCGGATCGCGCTAGCGTGACATCGCGCATAGCACATGTGTGTGAACCGTGAACGATCCGCCCCCTCAAGCCGCGCGCAGCACGCAACACGGTGTGGCCCCGCACGCCGAGCTCCTCGCGGTCGAACGACCCCTCGAAGGAGCTGGCCATGCCCGCACCCCTGATCACGCCCCGCGCCACCACCACCGACCCCGCCCCGGTCGCAGCCCCGCCACCCAGCCCCGGCGCGCCGTCCCGGCGGACGCTGGCCAAGGGCGCGGCCTGGGCCGTCCCCGCGGTCGCGCTCGGCGCCATGGCGCCGGTCATGGCCGCGTCCGCGCCGCCGCAGTGCCCGACCTGCCTGGTCGCCGGTGCCGGCGGGGCCTTCACGGCGCAGGGGGCCGCCGCCCTCGGTCTCGCGAGCGTGTCGGGCACAGCCGTGTTCAACATCGACTCGACGGCGTGCCGACTCGACCTGTTCGAACCGGCCTACGCCGTGCTCGGGGTCGGCGGGACCGTGTCGTGGTCGGACGGTCGCACGACGAGTCTCACCGTCGCCACGCTGGTGGGCGCAGGGACGTTCGGTCGGATCAGCGCCGTCAACGCGACCTTCACCACGGTCAGCCGGCCGATCCCCAACGGCACGCCGCCCGCCCTGCGACCCACGCGGGTGTGCTTCGACTTCACCGCGATCTTCGTCGCACTCATCCCGCCGGGGCTGGAGCTGGAGTGTCCCTACACGATCTGCTACGACGTCACGAACGTCACCACCACCGGCGCGGTCGCGCTCGGCAGCGGCACGGTGAACTGGACCGGAACCCTCGGCCGGGGGTCGCTCACGACGCGCACCACGCCCTGACGCGACGGCGCCCGAACCGCACTCAACCTCTACTTCACTGTTCGACTCGTGCGAAGGGAGCGACCCCTGCCGTAGCATGCGCGGGAGCTTCCGGGCCGGCACCTCGCGTGTCGCACCCGACCGCTCGGTCCAGGTGGCCTCCATGATGGGATCGAGCGTCGGGTGCAACCTGCGCCCTGAGCTGAAGGTCGAACGCCCATCCCGTCGTGAAAGGCCCCATCCTCGTGACCACTCCCCAGAACTACCTGGCCGTCATCAAGGTCGTCGGCATCGGCGGCGGTGGCGTCAACGCCATCAACCGGATGATCGAGGTGGGCCTCAAGGGCGTGGAGTTCATCGCCATCAACACCGACGCGCAGGCGCTGCTGATGAGCGACGCCGACGTCAAGCTCGACGTCGGCCGTGAGCTCACCCGCGGTCTGGGCGCCGGCGCCGATCCCGAGGTCGGCAAGAAGGCTGCCGAGGACCACGCCGAGGAGATCGAGGAGGTGCTCAAGGGCGCCGACATGGTCTTCGTGACCGCCGGCGAGGGCGGTGGCACCGGAACCGGTGGCGCTCCGGTCGTCGCCAAGATCGCCAAGGGCCTCGGCGCCCTGACCATCGGTGTCGTCACCCGTCCGTTCACCTTCGAGGGCCGCCGCCGCGCCAACCAGGCCGAGCTCGGCATCAACGCGCTGCGCGAAGAGGTCGACACCCTCATCGTCATCCCCAACGACCGGCTGCTGTCGATCAGCGACCGCAACGTCTCGATGATGGACGCCTTCCTCAGCGCCGACCAGGTGCTGCTGTCCGGTGTCCAGGGCATCACCGACCTGATCACGACCCCGGGTCTGATCAACCTCGACTTCGCCGACGTGAAGTCGGTCATGCAGGGCGCCGGCTCGGCGCTCATGGGCATCGGCTCGGCCCGCGGCGACGACCGCGCGGTGCAGGCGGCCGAGCTCGCGATCTCCAGCCCGCTGCTGGAGGCCAGCATCGACGGTGCCCACGGGGTGCTGCTGTCGGTGCAGGGTGGCTCCGACCTCGGTCTGTTCGAGATCAACGAGGCCGCCCGCCTGGTGCAGGAGGCCGCCCACCCCGAGGCCAACATCATCTTCGGTGCGGTCATCGACGACGCCCTCGGCGACGAGGTGCGGGTCACCGTCATCGCGGCCGGCTTCGACGGGGGCTCGCCGCAGCGTCGCCCCGACGAGCGCGCGCTCGGTCAGATCCAGGGCGGCCCGCAGGCCCAGCAGCCCGCGCAGGGCGGCGGCGCCCAGCAGCAGTCCGGCCCGCAGGGTGCGAGCCCGGCCGGTGCCGGCCAGCAGGCCGGTGGCCAGGGTCAGCAGCCCCCGCGCCAGGCTCCGGCCGCCGGAGGCGACCGCAACCAGGCCCCGACGCAGGGCGTGCCCACCCAGGCGCCGTCCCAGACCCAGCCCGCCCCCTCCGGCCAGGGCGGCCAGGGTGCGCAGCAGGCGGGGCAGCAGGGCGGCGACCAGCGTCAGCCCGGCGGCACCCCCGGCCAGGTCCAGCAGGGGCAGAGCGCCCGCCCGCCGCGTGAGGTCACCTTCGACGACAAGGACGACCTCGACGTCCCCGACTTCCTGAAGTGAGCCGATGATCGGCTGGCAGGACCGGCTCACCGGTCCCGCGGGCCGGGTCGTCGACCGTTACTTCACCGACGCCCGCGGGGGCGTCAGCCGCCCGCCGTACGCCGGACTCAACCTGGGTGCGCACGTCGGCGACGACCCCGCGGCCGTCGCGGACAACCGCACCCGGCTGGCCGACGAGGTCGGCGTGCCGACCGAGCGGCTCGTCTGGATGAACCAGGTGCACGGCGCCGAGGTCTGGGTCGCCGAGCAGCAGGGGCAGACCCCGCCCGAGGGTGACGGGGTGCTCACCACGACCGCCGACCTCGCGCTGGCCGTGCTCGTCGCCGACTGCACCCCGGTGCTGCTCGCCGACGTCGACGCCGGTGTCGTCGGGGCCGTCCACGCCGGGCGCCCCGGCATGGTCGCCGGCGTGGTGCCGGCCGCGGTGCGGCGGATGCGCGACCTCGGCGCCGAGCGGATCGTCGCGGCGGTCGGCCCGTCGGTGTGCGGTCGCTGCTACGAGGTGCCCGCCGAGATGCGTGACGCCGCAACGGATCTCGCGCCCGGCTCGCGCGCCGTCAGCTGGACCGGCACCCCGGCCATCGACGTCGCCGCCGGCGTGGTCGAGCAGCTGACCGCCGACGGGGTCGAGGTCTCCTGGGTCGCGGGTTGCACCCGCGAGAGCGACCATCTCTACTCCTACCGCCGCGACCAGCGCACCGGCCGGTTCGCCGGCGTGGTCGTGCTGCGCGGCGAGGGCGCGACGTGACCGAGCGTCGCGACGAGCTGGCCGTCAACCTGCAGCGGGTGCGTGAGCGCATCGACGCGGCTTGTGCCGACGCCGGGCGTTCGCCCGAGGAGCTCACCCTCGTCGTCGTCACGAAGTTCTTCCCGGCCTCCGACGTCGCGCTGCTTGCCGACCTCGGCGTGACCGACGTGGCCGAGAACCGGCACCAGGAGGCCGGTGAGAAGGTCGCGAGCCTCGACCCCGACGTACGCCGTCGGCTGGCTGTGCATTTCGTCGGCCAGCTGCAGAGCAACAAGGCCGCTGCCGTGACGCGCTACGCCGACGTCGTGCAGAGCGTCGACCGGGCCAAGATCGCCCGCGCCCTCGACCGCGCGGCGGACGAGCGCGACCACCCGCTGGAGGTCACCGTGCAGGTCGACCTGTCCGGCGACGACGCGGGGCGCGGGGAGTGCGCCCGGCCGACCTGCCCGCCCTGGTCGAGGAGGTCGCCGGGCTGGAGCACCTGCGACTGCGCGGGCTCATGGCGGTGGCGCCGCTGGGTGCCGACCCGGCGCCGGCGTTCGCCACCCTCGCCGAGCTCGTCGAGAGCACCCGTCGCGACCACCCCGACGCGACCTGGATGTCGGCCGGGATGAGCGGCGACCTGGAGCAGGCGATCGCCGCGGGCGCGACACACCTGCGTGTCGGCAGCGCAATCCTCGGTTCGCGACCGGCTCAGCGGTAGCGTCGGCGGCGGTTCGCAAACGACGTTGCTGACGGCTCTCCGGGCGTCAGGGAAGACCCTCCAAGGAGCGGATGATGAGCGCCCTGCGCAAGACGATGGAATACCTCGGACTGGCCGAGGTCGACCCTGCTCACCCCGACAACCGTGCGCGCCGCGCCGACGACGGCTCGGTCTACGACGACGCGTACGCCGCTGACGGTTACGGCTACGACTACGACCCGGCCGACGACGAGGTCTACGACGACAACCCGGCCCCGGAGCAGTCGGCCGAGGTCACCCCGCTGCCGCGCCGGGCCCCCGCGCCGCACCCGGTCCGTGAGATGCACCACTCGGAGGTGGCGGGGATGAACCGCATCGTGCCGATCCACCCGCGCACCTACAACGAGGCCAAGGCCATCGGCGAGAGCTTCCGCGACGGTGTCCCGGTCATCATGAACCTCAGCGACATGGACGACGGCGACGCCAAGCGTCTGGTCGACTTCGCCGCCGGCCTGGTCTTCGGTCTGCACGGCACCATCGAGCGCGTCACCAGCAAGGTGTTCCTGCTGTCCCCGGCCACCATCGAGGTCGCCACGCAGACCGGTCAGCCCTCCAAGAACGCCCGCGTCCTGTTCAACCAGAGCTGATCTCGCGCGGGCCCTGCCCGCTCCTTCCGCAGCCACGTCGCGCAGACTGTCGCCATGGACGCCATCCGGGCAGTGCTCATCCTGCTCCTGTATGTCTTCTTGATCCTGCTGCTGGCCCGGCTGGTGATCGACTGGGTCCAGGTGCTGGCCCGCGACTGGCGTCCGCGCGGCCCGGTGCTGGTCATCGCCGAGGTCGTCTACACCGTCACCGACCCGCCCCTGCGAGCCCTGCGGCGGGTCATCCCACCCCTGCGTCTGGGGCAGATCAGCCTCGACCTGGCCTTCCTCGTCCTGATGCTGGCTGTCACTTTGTCGCTCAGTCTTCTAAGGTGACGGCGACAGTTTTTGATTCTGCGGTCGACCTCGAAGGCACTTGCGCCGGGCCGGTCGGCCCACTTGTGGTGACCGAGGTGAAGACACATGGCGCTGACGCCGGAAGACGTGGTGACGAAGGAGTTCGGCCGGCCGAAGAGCTTTGGTCGTAGTGGCTACGACGAGGGCCAGGTGGACGACTTCCTCGACGACATCGTCGTGGAGCTGCGTCGGCTGAACGCCGAGAACGAGAAGCTCTCCGGACAGCTCGAGGACTGCCGTCGCGGCAAGGGCCTCACGGGTCGGGAGACCACGGGCGAGCAGACCAAGGAGCAGCCCAAGACGGGTGCGGCCGCGGTCCCCGGTCTCACTCCCGTGCCGGCCGGCGGCTCCGCCGCCGCCAAGGCCGACGACGGCGAGCTGAAGGCGAGCCAGCAGAAGCTGGCCACGCTGAAGGCCGAGCTGGCCCGCACGGAGGAGGCGACCCGCGTCGCCAAGGACTCCCAGCGCCAGGCCGAGGAGAAGCTCGCGGCGATCAAGGCCGAGATCGACAAGGCCCAGGCCGCCCAGCGCGAGGCCAACGCGGCCGAGCGCGAGGCACAGACCCGCCTCGCCGACGCGCGCAGCAAGGCCGAGGCCGCCGAGAAGGCGCAGCCGGCCGCCGCGCCGCAGCAGCCCGCGACCGCCCCGGCCCCGGTGGCCGGCCAGGCGGCTTCGGTCGCCGGTCAGTCGCCCGCGGCCGGACAGGCCGAGGGCGTGGGCAGCGGGGCGACCGCCGCCGCGGCGGGTGCCGCGGGCGGTGCCGGCGCCGCGGGCGTCATCGCGCTGGCCCAGAAGCTGCACGACGAGCACGTCGCCGACGGTCAGAAGACCAAGGACCGTCTCGTCGGCGAGGGCGAGTCCTACCGCGACCGCGTGGTGGGCGAGGCCAACACCAAGCGCGACGAGCTCATCAAGGCGGGCCAGACCAAGCACGACGAGCTGGTCAAGGCCGGTCAGACCAAGCACGACGAGCTCGTGCGCACCGGTCAGCAGCAGCACGACAAGCTGGTCAAGGACGGCACCGACAAGTCGCAGACGATGCTGCGCGACGCCGAGAGCCAGAAGACGACCATCCTCGGGCAGCTCAACACCGAGCGCGACCGCCTCACCGGTGACATCGAGGGGCTGCGCGGCTTCGAGCGCGACTACCGCGGCAAGCTCAAGGCGTTCCTCGACGACCAGCGCAAGTTCCTGGACACCACCATCGACGGTGGCGACCCCAAGTCCACGGCCGGCTCCTCCGCGAGCTAGGTCGACCGACCCGTCGCCTACGACGCCCCGGCCCCTGCGGGCCGGGGCGTCGTGGGTTGTGCCGGCGAGGGCGTACGTCATCCACCCCGGTGAGGGGAATCGGCGCGTGTGCGTTGTTCCGGGTGCGGGCGTCCCTTATCCTCGCCCGGAACGCCCGGCTCCTGCGTCGACGTGGGGCAGTGGCTCCATCGGTGTGGAGAGGGACTCATGGCTGGCACGGACAAGCATGATGCGGGCACGTCGAGCACGTCGGGGGTCACCGGCCGCGTGGGCCGCGCCCTGCGCAGCGTGGTGAGTGCGGGACGGCGCTCGGGCGGCGAGGGTGGGTCCGGCAGCGCCAAGCCCGCGGCCAAGAAGGCCCCCGCGAAGAAGGCGAGCGCCAAGAAGGCGAGCACGACGAAGGCACCCGCGAAGAAGGCGCCGGCGGCGAAGGCCACCGCGAAGAAGACCGCGACGAAGAAGACCGCGACGACGAAGACGGCGACGAAGAAGACCGCGACCGGCACCAAGGCTCCGGCGAAGACGGCTCCTGCGACCACGAAGTCCGCGGCCGCGAAGAAGACCACCTCGACGAAGACGGCCGCCAAGAAGACGAGCGCCAAGAAGACGGCCGGCGGCGCGAGCGCGCCCGCCACGAAGGCTCCGGCGAAGAAGCAGGCCACCAAGGCGACCACCAAGGCCGCGCCCGCCAAGAAGAGCACCACCAAGGCTGCGCCGGCCAAGAAGGCGACGACCAAGGCTGCGCCGGCCAAGAAGAGCGCGCCGGCGAAGAAGACCACCGGCGCGACGTCCGCTGCCCCCGGTCAGCTGCGGGTGCGCCAGGACGAGTCGCCGTGGACGAAGAAGGAGCTCGATGCCGTACGCGCCGAGCTGCTGGCGGAGCAGGAGCGGCTCACCACCGAGCTGTCCGGGATCGAGCAGGACATCCAGCAGCTGATGCGCGACAGCGGCGACGGGTCCGGTGACGACCAGGTCGACGCGGGCGCCAAGACCTCCGAGCGCGAGCAGGAGTTCACCGTCGCGCAGAACTCGCGGGCGATGCTGGCCCAGACGGAGAAGGCGCTGCGGGCCATCGACGACGGCACCTACGGCATCTGCGAGAATTGCGGCAACGCGATCGGGAAGCTGCGCATGCAGGCCCAGCCGCGTGCCACCCTCTGTGTGACATGCAAGCAGAAGCAGGAGCGTCACTGAACGCCGCAGCCGCACCGTCCGCCGGTCGCGACGAGACCTCGTCCGACTCGGGAGCCGACGCGACCCCGCCCAGCCCGACGACCGACGAGACCGCTGAGCAGCCGAGCCGCTCGAACCGGTTGATCGCGGTCCTGATCGGCATCGCGGTCGTGACGTACGCCATCGACCAGCTGAGCAAGGCGTGGGTCGTCGCCAACCTGCAGATGGGGGAGCCGCACCCGATCGTGGGGGAGTTCTTCCAGCTGCGGCGGGCTGCGAACCCGGGCGCGGCGTTCTCGATCGCCACCAACGCCACCTGGCTGCTGACGATCATCGCCATCGTCGTGATCGGGTGCACCATCTGGGCCGCCCGCAAGCTGCGCAGCCGGGGCTGGGCGGCAGCGCTCGGCCTGCTGATCGGCGGCGCGCTGGGCAACCTCACCGACCGCTTCTTCCGGGCGCCCGGCGGCGGCAAGGGGCACGTCATCGACATGTTCCAGCTGCCCAACTGGCCGATCTTCAACGTGGCCGACGTCTGGATCGTCAGCGCCGCTGTGCTGATCTGCCTGCTGGCCTTCCGGGGCATCGGCATCGACGGCACCCGGGTCAGCGACGACAAGGACAAGGACACGGACGAGCACGCGACCAGGTCTGAGCCCGCCCGCACCGACGACGCGGAGCGCTGAGGTGGCCGACGTCCGGGCGCTGCCGGTGCCCGACGGGCTCGAGGGCGAGCGGGTCGACGCGGCCGTGGCGCGCCTGCTGGGGCTCTCGCGCACCCGCGCCGCCGAGCTGGCCGCCGACGGCGTGATCACCGTCGACCACAAGGTCGTCGGCAAGTCCGACCGGGTCGGCGCCGGCCAGTGGCTGGAGGTCGAGCTGCCCGAGCGGCTCGGTCCGCGCCAGCCCGAGGTCAAGCCGGTCGCCGTGCCGGGGCTGAAGATCGTCCACGAGGACTCCGAGATCATCGTGGTCGACAAGCCGCTCGGCGTCGCCGCGCACCCGAGCGTGGGCTGGGACGGGCCCGACGTGGTGAGCGGGCTGGCCGCCGCGGGCAAGCGGATCTCGACCTCGGGCGCCGCGGAGCGGCAGGGGATCGTGCAGCGGCTCGACGTCGGCACGAGCGGACTGATGGTCGTCGCGAAGTCTGAGCGGGCGTACACCGTGCTGAAGCAGGCGTTCCGCGACCGCACGGTCGAGAAGACCTACCACGCGCTCGTGCAGGGCCTGCCCGACCCGGTGATCGGCACGATCGACGCGCCCATCGGTCGCCACCCCGGGCACGACTACAAGTTCGCCGTGATGAAGAGCGGGCGGCCGAGCGTCACGCACTACGAGCTGCTCGAGGCGTTCCGCCGCGCCTCGCTGCTCACCATCCACCTCGAGACCGGCCGCACCCACCAGATCCGGGTGCACATGGCCGCGCTGCACCACCCGTGCGTCGGCGACCCGCTGTACGGCGCCGACCCGACGCTGGCCAAGAAGCTCGGCCTGGACCGGCAGTGGCTGCACGCCAAGGAGCTGTCGTTCGTGCACCCGGGATCGGGCGAGTGGGTGACCTACACCAGCGACTACCCCGACGACCTGCAGGCGGCGCTGGACCGGATCCGCGAGCTCGACTGAGCGGCGCCGTGGCGAGGGGGTGGGCGTGCAGGACTCGCCCAAGCCGTACGTCGTCTGGTGGGTTGGTCCGCTCGGACAAGTACCGAATCGCCGACGTTCGTAGGGGCCGCCTGCTTCACTTCGGGCATGGAGACTGATGCGGCTGCCAGACGTCTGGCAGATCGGATGGAGCGCGACGGGATTCAGCTGGTCGAGTGGCGAGGCGGGTACCCCGACGAGATCGAGGCGGCGCTGATCAACGCCGTCCTCTCTATTCGGGCGAGGTACGGGACGGTGACGAACGGGGTCAGGGGTGCAGTCGGCCGATACCGGGATCATGAGCAGCGTCGGTTGGACGACCTCACGGTCCTGGCGAAGCGCAAGCCAGAGCTGCTGGCCCGCCAGCTCGACAATCACGCGCGGGCGTCCGGGCGACTCAAGGCCGACCTCATCGTTGACGCAGCGAGGCGCCTGGTGGATGCAGGGGTGACGCGCGCTGGCGACCTCGACCCGGTCGGGGACCGTCATCGGCGGGCGTACACCGGAGTGCGGGGGCTGGGTGCAGTCACGTGGGTGTACTTCGCGATGATGCTGGGGCATGACGGGGTGAAGGCCGACACGTGGATCCAGAAGTACGTGACCCACGCCGTCGGCGCGCCGCTCGATCCGGCGCGCGCCGAAGCAGTTGTCGCGGCGGTAGCGGCGCAGCAGCAGGTGGAGGTGCGGCAGGTGGACCAGGCGATCTGGCGGTTCGCCCGCAGCCGCGAAGGGGCAGCCAGCCTGTCCGACTCCTGACTGCGCAACCGCGGGAGTGCGCTGAGAGTGCACGTCTTGCCCATGTCTTACGTCGTCGGTGGGCGAGTCGCGCACACTCACCGTCCGCGGGTGAGGTGACGGGCCGGCGGGAGCTGGCCGCGGGCAGCGCGGCTGCGGCGGGGCCTGTCGGTGTCCGGACGTAGACTCTGCGGCGATGACCGGGAACAGCTTCGTCCACCTGCACAACCACACCGAGTACTCCATGCTGGACGGTGCGGCCCGCATCGACGACATGTTCCAGGTGGCCCAGGAGATGGGCATGCCGGCGATCGCGACGACCGACCACGGCTACCTGTTCGGGGCGTACGAGTTCTGGTCGAAGTCCCGCAAGTACGACGTGAAGCCGATCATCGGCCTCGAGGCCTACGTCACGCCGGGCACGCACCGCACCGACAAGACCCGCGTGAAGTTCGGCGGCGACCGCACCAACCCGCGCGACGACGTGTCCGGTGGCGGTGCGTACACCCACATGACGCTGCTGGCGCGCAACAACGCCGGCATGCACAACCTGTTCAAGATGGGCTCGCTGGCCTCGCTGGACCAGGTCTACGCGAAGTGGCCGCGGCTGGACCGGGAGCTGCTGAACCAGTACGGCGACGGCCTGATCGCGACGACCGGGTGCCCGTCGGGAGAGGTGCAGACGCGGCTGCGCCTGGGACAGTACGACCTCGCCCGCGACGCGGCGGCGGAGTTCCGCGACATCTTCGGCGCGGAGAACTACTACCTCGAGCTGATGGACCACGGGGTCGAGGTCGAGCGCCGGGTGCGCGATGACCTGCTGCGCCTGGCCAAGGACCTGTCGCTGCCGCTGCTCGCGACCAACGACCTGCACTACGCCCGCAAGGAAGACGCCAAGGCGCACGGCGCGCTGCTGTGCGTGCAGTCCGGCTCGACCCTGCTCGACCCCGACCGGTTCGCGTTCGACGGCGACGGCTACTACCTGAAGTCCGCGGCCGAGATGCGCGAGGTGTGGCGCGACCTGCCCGAGGCGTGCGACAACACGCTGCTGGTGGCCGAGCGCTGCGAGGTGTCGTTCACCGAGGGCGAGGGCCGGTTCATGCCGCGCTTCCCGGTGCCGGAGGGCGAGGACGAGACGTCCTGGTTCATCAAGGAGGTCAACTCCGGTCTGCGCGGGCGGTTCCCGGCAGGGGTGCCCGACTACGCCCAGAAGCAGGCCGACTACGAGATCGACGTCATCGTCGGCAAGGGATACCCGGGGTACTTCCTGGTCGTCGCCGACTTCATCAACTGGGCCAAGGAGAACGGCATCCGCGTCGGGCCCGGGCGAGGCTCCGGCGCGGGGTCCATGTGCGCGTACGCCATGGGCATCACCGACCTCGACCCGCACCCGCACGGCCTGATCTTCGAGCGGTTCCTCAACCCCGAGCGCAAGTCGATGCCCGACTTCGACGTCGACTTCGACGAGCGTCGCCGCGGCGAGGTGATCAAGTACGTCACCGAGAAGTACGGCGACGAGCGCGTCGCGCAGATCGTCACCTACGGCACGATCAAGGCCAAGCAGGCGGTCAAGGACGCCTCCCGCGTGATGGGCCACCCGTTCTCGGTGGGGGAGTCGCTCACCAAGGCGATGCCCGCCGACGTGATGGGCAAGGGCGTGCCGCTGTCGGGGATCTACGACCCCGAGCACCCGCGCTACGCCGAGGGCAACGAGTTCCGCGCGCTGGTCGAGACCGAGAACCACTTCGGCGAGATCGTCGAGACCGCCAAGGGCCTCGAGGGCCTGAAGCGCCAGTGGGGCGTGCACGCCGCCGGCGTGATCATGTCGTCCGAGCCGCTGATCGACGTCATCCCGATCATGCGCCGGCTGCAGGACGGTCAGGTCATCACCCAGTTCGACTACCCCAGCTGCGAGACGCTCGGGCTGGTCAAGATGGACTTCCTGGGTCTGCGCAACCTGACGATCCTCGACGACGCGATCAAGAACGTGAAGGACAACCGCGGCGAGGACATCGACCTGGATGCCCTGTCCAAGACGCTCGACGACAAGGCGACCTACCAGCTGCTCGGCCGCGGCGACACCCTCGGCGTCTTCCAGCTCGACGGCGGCGGCATGCGCACCCTGCTGCGGCTGATGCAGCCGGACAACTTCGAGGACATCTCCGCGGCGCTCGCGCTCTACCGCCCCGGCCCGATGGGCGTGAACGCGCACACCAACTTCGCGCTGCGCAAGAACGGCAAGCAGGAGCTCACCCCGCTCGACCCGCAGCTGAAGGGCAAGCTGCAGGCCGAGATGATCACCGCGCTCGAGCCGATCCTCGGCACGACCTACGGCCTGGTGATCTACCAGGAGCAGGTCATGGAGATCGCCCAGCAGCTCGCCGGCTACACCCTCGGCAACGCCGACCTGCTGCGCCGCGCGATGGGCAAGAAGAAGAAGGAGGTGCTCGACGCCGAGTACGTCCCCTTCTCCGAAGGCATGAAGGCCAAGGGCTTCAACGAGGCCTCGATCGCCGCGCTGTGGGCGGTGCTGGTGCCCTTCTCCGACTACGCCTTCAACAAGGCGCACACCGCGGCGTACGGGCTGGTGTCGTACTGGACCGGATACCTCAAGGCCAACTACCCCGCCGAGTACATGGCCGCGCTGCTGACCAGCGTGCGCGACGACAAGGACAAGTCGGCCATCTATCTCGGCGAGTGCCGCCGGATGGGCATCAAGGTGCTGCCGCCCGACGTCAACGAGTCGGTCGCCGACTTCGCCGCGGTCGGCGAGGACATCCGGTTCGGTCTGGCCGCGATCCGCAACGTCGGCCGCAACGTCGTCGACGGCATCGTGCAGGCCCGCGAGAGCAAGGGCCGGTTCGAGTCGTTCGAGGACTTCCTGCGCAAGAGCCCCGCGGTCGTCTGCAACAAGCGCACCGTCGAATCCCTCGTGAAGGCAGGCGCGTTCGACGACCTCAAGCACACCCGGCAGGGTCTGGTCCACGTGCACGAGCAGTACGTCGACGCCCTGGTCGACGAGAAGCGCGCCGAGGCCGTCGGCCAGGACAGCCTGTTCGGCGGGTTCGGCGACGAGCCCGGCATCGAGCTCGCGGCGCTGCCGCCCGTGCCCGACATGGAGTGGGACAAGCACACGCTGCTCGCGTTCGAGCGGGAGATGCTCGGGCTCTACGTCAGCGACCACCCGCTGCTCGGCCTCGAGCACGTGCTGACCAAGCACGCCGACACCTCGATCTCACGGCTGATCGGTGAGGACGGTCCGCCCGACGGCACCACCGTGACGATCGCCGGGCTGATCACCGGGCTGCAGGTCAAGCGCACCAAGAAGGGCGACCTGTGGGCCATCGCGACGGTCGAGGATCTCGACGGGTCGGTGGAGTGCCTGTTCTTCCCCTCGACCTACATGACCGTCTCGACGATGCTCAGTCAGGACGTCGTGTGCGTGGTCAAGGGGCGGGTCAACAAGCGTGACGAGCAGGTGGCGCTGAACGCCATGGAGCTCACGCTGCCCGAGCTCGGCGACGGGCCGCAGGGGCCGGTGGTGCTCTCGCTGCAGGCGGTCCGCGCCACCAACGGTCTGGCCGAGCGGCTCAAGGGCGTGCTGCACGAGCACCCCGGCGTCACCGAGGTGCACCTGAAGCTGACCCAGCCCGGGCGGTCGGTCACCGTGCGGCTCGGCGACGAGCACCGGGTCTCGGTGAGCCCGTCGCTCTACGGCGACCTGAAGGCCCTCCTCGGCCCCGCCTGCCTCGCCCGCTGACGCTCACGCCGGTCGAGTGGGCCAACACGCCGGTCGAGTAGGCCAACACGCCGGTCGAGCGGGCCAACACGCCGGTCGAGCGGGCCAACACGCCGGTCGAGTAGGCCAACACGCCGGTCGAGCGGGCCAACACGCCGGTCGAGTAGGCCCGCGAGGGACGAGCGGGACGTATCGAGACCCGCCAGCGGAGGGCATGAGGGGTCGGCGCCATGGGACTCTTCGGTTCGGCCAGCGACAAGACGCCCCTGGAACTGCCCGACGCTCTGGCGCAGCGGGTGGATGACCTGCTGGCCCGCGACGACTACTTCGCCGCCATCAGGCAGGTGCGCCGGGAGACCGGGGCCGGCCTCGTGGTCGGCACCCGGGCCGTCGACCATCGCCAGGAGCTGCGCGACTCGGCGTGAAGGGTCAGGCGTCGGCCCAGCGCAGCACCCGGAGCGCGCGCAGGGTGTTCCACCGGCTCGGACGGCCGACCCCGTCGTCCAGCGCGAACCACTGCATCCCCGCATGCAGGTTCTCCAGCAGCCAGGTGCCGTCCGCGGCCTGCTTGCTGCGGATCAGGTCCAGCGCCTCGGCGAGCCGCGGGTCCGGGGCCGCACCGGTGTCCCTGAAGTGGTCGAGCGCGCGCAGCACGTCGTAGTGCCAGTGCGGCGGGAAGGCCGGCAGCAGGAAGTCGGAGTCGACCACCTCGCCGGTGCTGAGCCGGCGCAGGAGACCGCGTTCGAGCAGGTACTCCTCACCCGCCTGCCGGGCCGCGGTGACGTCGATCGAGCCGCCGGCGCGGGCGTACTCCCACAGGCCCTCCAGCACGCAGATCGTGGTGTGGAACGAGGAGCGGGCCGAGCCGTTCTCGGCCTCGCAGTTCCAGCCGCCGTCGGGCAGGCGCTCGCGGAGCAGGCGGGTCACGATGCCGTCGACCGGCTGGCCGAAGGAGGCACCGATCGCCACCGTGCCTCCGTTGATGCACGGCTCGACCTCGCCGTCGAAGAAGCGGGAGCCGTCGTACTCCCAGCGGGCCTTGTCGGCGGCGGCCTGCACGGCGGTGCGCACGCGCGGGTCGGCCGGGTCGGCGCCGAACGCCAGCAGCAGGCGCAGCGTCGGCAGCGTGGCGACCCAGGGTTGGGCGTCGCGGTCGCCGACGACGGAAGCAGGCGGCGTCCAGCCGTTGCCCGGGAAGCACGCGCCACCGGCCCACTGGCCGTCCTCTTGCAGGTCGAGAAGCCTTGCTCCCCAACCGGTTTCGGTGATCCTGGCTCGCTCGGCGGCGACGTCGGCGTGGCTGGCGTCGGTCAGGTCGCGCAGCACCTGCCAGCGGATCGCCGGGTCCCCGTCGAGCAGCCACTCGGTCACGTCCGTCGCCATGTCGGTCTCCTTCGCCTGGGTGGGAGCGACGCTAGAGCCGGTTGCGGACGGTTGGCGTCAGGTTGGGGGTCTCGATACGCCGCTCGTGCCTCGCGGCTACTCGACCGGCTTGGGGGTGGGGGCTACTCGACCGGCTTGGGAGGGGCGGGGAACGTGAGGTGGGGGTGGGCCCGTCACAGGTCTGGACAACCAAGCCCGTGGGGGTGCGGGCGAACCGGAGGAGGGGCCATGACGGTCATCGAGCAGGAGCGGGTCGACCACGAGGGCGAGACCCAGGTGCGGATCGACTGCCCGCAGCGCATCGACCTGCGGCGGCTCACCAAGCCGAAGGGCCGGATGGCCTCGGTCGTGCGGGTCATGCCGGGTGACGGCGACAACCGGCTGCCGCTGCCGGCGGTGTCGATCGCGCAGCTGCTGCTGCGGCCGTACTACGCGACCATCCGGGTCGACGGCGCGTTCGGCGCGCAGACCCGGGCCGCGGTGATGGCCTTCCAGGTGCGCACGCACCGGCGCGTCACCGGGATGCTCGGTCAGGACGACTGGGCGATCCTGTGCGACCGCAGCACGGTGACCATCGGCAGCCGCGGCAACGCCGTGCGAGCGGTGCAGCTGCTGCTCAACCACCGTCTCCCGATCGGGCGCCAGCTCGTCGTCGACGGTGTCTTCGGCACCGGCACGAGCATGACCGTCAAGGACGTCCAGCGCGCCGCGGGGCTGCAGCCCACCGGCCTGGTCGACCGGGCGACGTACGCGGCGTTGCTGCACGCGTGACCTTCCGGGCCGGGTCTAGTCTGCGAACAAGTCCCGTCGCAGGAGGTCCGCCATGTCCGGAGCATCGTTCCGCCCGTCCCGCCGTCACGCGCTCGCCCTCTCCGGCTCGGCCCTGACGGCCGCGGCCCTGGCCGCCTGCGGGGGCAACACCGGCCGGCCGGAGTCGGGCGGCAGCAGCAGCGGCGGCAAGCCGACCATCGCGCAGTGGTACCACCAGTACGGCGAGGACGGCACCGAGCAGGCGGTCAAGAAGTACGCCTCGGAGTATCCCGACGCGTCGGTCAACGTCACCTGGATCCCCGGCGACTACGACAAGAAGGCCGCCTCCTCGCTGCTCACCTCGAGCGGGCCCGACGTCTTCGAGTACGGCAACGGCCCGACCATCGACATGATCACCGGCAAGCAGGTGGTCGACCTGAGCGACCTGCTCGGCCCGGCCAGGTCCGACTTCACCCCGTCGCTGCTGCAACGCATGACCTACCAGGGCAAGCTCTACGGCATCCCGCAGGTCGTCGACATGCAGCTGTTCGTCTATCGCAAGAGCATGCTCAGCAAGGCGGGTGTCACGCCGCCGCGCACGTTCGACGAGCTGCTCGCCGCCGCCGACAAGCTCACCCAGGGCAAGGTCAAGGGGCTGTTCCTCGGCAACGACGGCGGCGCCGGCGTGATGGGCGGGCCGGTGCTGTGGTCCAGCGGCACCGACTACCTCACCCAGGACGACAAGCCGGCGTTCAACACCCCCGCGGTGGCGCAGGCGCTCGGCAAGCTCGCGACACTGTTCAAGAGCGGCAACCTGCTGCTCGGCGCGCCCAGCGACTGGTCGGAGCCCGCGGCCATCACCCAGGGCCTGACCGCCATGCAGTGGACCGGCCTGTGGACCCTGCCGATGATCCAGGAGGCGCTCGGTGACGACTTCGGCGTCTTCCCGTTCCCGGCGATCGGGTCCGGCGGCAAGCCATCGGTGCCGGTCGGTGCCTACTCCGCCTGCGTGAGCGCGAAGGCCAAGAACGTCACGGCGGCGAAGCAGTTCGTGAAGTGGCTGTGGGTCGACCAGACCGACAAGCAGCTGGACTGGGCGCAGTCGTACGGCTTCCACGTGCCGGCCCGCAAGAGCCTGATCGCCAAGGCCGAGAAGCTCAAGACCGGCCCGGCGAAGCAGGCGGCCGACATGGTCACGCAGTACGGCCACCCGCAGACGCCGCTGCTGTGGACCCCGGCGTCGGCCTCGGCGTTCGGTGACGCGGTCGACAAGATCATCCGGTCGGGCGCCGACCCGAAGAGCTCGCTCGCGGCCGTGCAGCGCACGGTCACCAACGAGCTCAAGCGCTTCGCCTGACCCGGACATGGCGAGCCCCGCCGAGGTGCGCCCGGCTGTGCGCACGCCTGCGCCCGCGCGCAGCAAGCGCCGCTGGACCGACAGCCCGCACCTGTGGTTCTGGATCTTCGTCGGGCCGTTCCTGGTCGGGCTGACCGTCTTCGTGCTCGTCCCGATCGTGTGGAGCGTCTGGCTGAGCTTCTACGAGGCCCGAAACACCGTCACCCCAACGGAATTCGTGGGTCTGCGCAACTACACGAACATGCTGTCCGACCCGGCGTTCCGGTCGAGCCTCGGCACGTTCGTGGTGTTCGCGCTGTTCATCGTCCCGACGACGTTCGTCATCTCGCTCGGGCTCGCGGTGCTCGTCAACGGGGCGACCCGGGGGCGCAGCTTCTTCCGGTCGGTGTTCTTCCTGCCCACGGCGTGCTCGTACGTCGTCGCGGCCATGATCTGGCGCGGCTCGCTGTTCTCCGGGGTCAGCTCGGGCGCGATCAACACCGTGCTCGGCACCGTGGGGATCGCGCCGGTCGCGTGGCTGTCGGTGGTCGACCCGCCGTGGTACTGGCTGGTCATCACGACCGCCCGGCTGTGGCTGCAGGTCGGCTTCTTCATGGTGCTCTTCCTCGCTGCGCTGCAACGGATCCCGCGCACGATGTACGAGGCGGCCGCCCTCGACGGTGCGGTCGGCTGGAAGGCGTTCCGTTACATCACCGTGCCGCAGCTCAAGGCCACCTCGACCGCGGTGCTGCTGCTCCTGCTGGTCAACGCCTTCCAGGCGTTCGACGAGTTCTACAACCTGATGTCCAGCACCGGCGGCTACCCGCCGTACGCCCGCCCGCCGCTCGTCTACCTGTACTACACCGCCCTCGGGGACGTGCAGGACTTCGGCAACGGCAGCGCCGGCGCGGTGATCCTCACGCTGATGATCGCCCTGTTCGCCCTCGCGCAGGGGCGGCTGACCGGCATCGGGCGGAGGGAGGACTGAGATGGCCGCGCCCACCGTCGTCGGCGAGAAGCGAGGCGGCACAGCGTCTTTCGTGCGTTACGCCCTGCTCGTCGTGCTGGCGCTGATCTTCCTCGTGCCGTTCTACCTGCTGCTGCGCAACGCGCTGTCGACCGAGCAACAGATCACCAGCGTCGACGGGTGGACCTGGTTCCCGGGCTCGCCGCAGTGGGGCAACCTGCCGGAGGTCTTCAGCAGCCGGTCGGTGCCGCTCGCGCGCAGCATGGTCAACTCGCTGCTCATCGCCGTCACCCAGACGGTGGGGGTGCTGGTGATCTCGGCGATGGCCGGCTACGGCCTGGCCCGGTCGCAGGTGCGCTACGCCAACGCCGTCTTCTACGTCGTGCTCGCGACCCTGCTGATCCCGGCGGCGGTGACCTTCGTGCCGATGTTCGTCATGGTGAGCACGCTCGGCTGGGTCTCGACGCTGCGCGGCCTGATCGTGCCGGGGCTGTTCCAGGCCCTCGCGACCTTCCTGTTCCGGCAGTACTTCCTCGGCTTCCCCAAGACCCTCGAGGAGGCGGCGCAGATCGACGGGGCCGGCCCCTGGCGTACGTTCTGGCGGATCGTCGTCCCGAACTCCTGGGGGTTCGTCGCGGCCGTCGCGACGATCACGTTCATCGGGAGCTGGAACGCGTTCCTGTGGCCGCTGGTCATCGGGCAGGACCAGTCGTCGTGGACGGTGCAGATCGCGCTGTCGACGTATGTCACCGCGCAGTCGGTCAACCTGCACGGCATGTTCATGGCGGCGATCGTGTCGATGCTGCCGCTGCTGCTGATGTTCCTGTTCCTGCAGCGGTGGATCGTGGCCGGTGTCGAGCAGACCGGGATCAACGAATAGCCTCGACCGGGTGAGTCAGCCCACACCCGCAGCCCTGCCCGAGCCGCCGCGCGCCGAGCGCCGCCCGCACGAGCGGACGCACCACGGCGACACGTTCGTGGACGACTACCACTGGCTCAGCGTCGCCGACGACCCGCAGGTGCTGGAGCACCTGCGCGCCGAGAACGCCTACACCGAGGCGCGCACCGCGCACCTCGCCGGGCTCACCGAGACGCTCTTCCAGGAGATGCGGGCGCGGATCCGCGAGACCGACATGAGCGTGCCGGTGCGCAAGGACGGCTGGTGGTACTTCTCGCGCACGCAGGAGGGCAAGCAGTACGAGACCCACGCGCGGGCGGCGTACGTCGCCGGGGAGCCGCGGCCGGTCCCGGAGCCCGGGGTGGAGCTGCCCGGCGAGCAGGTGCTGCTCGACGGCAACGTCGAGGCCGGCCAGCGCGACTTCTTCGAGCTCGGCGGGCTCGAGCCGGACCCGGCGGGGAGCGCGTCGCGTTCCTGTTCGACGAGCGCGGCGACGAGCTCTACGCCCTCGTCGTGCGCGACATCGCCTCCGGCGAGGTGCTCGACGACGCGGTGACCGGCGCGGGCACGGGTCTGGTGTGGAGCCTCGACGGGCGCTACGTCTTCTACACCCGGCGCGACGACGCGTGGCGCAGCTTCCAGGTGTGGCGGCACGAGGTCGGCCGGCCGACCGGTGAGGACGTGCTGGTCTTCCAGGAGGACGACGCGCTGTTCTCCATCGGCATCGACGCCTCGCGCGACGACCGCTGGCTGGAGATCTGGAGCGAGTCGCGCACGACCACCGAGGTGGCGCTGCTCGACCTCGCCGACCCGACCGGCGCGCCGCGCGTCGTGGAGCCGCGCACCCCCGGCCTGGACTACGGCATCGAGGTCGACGGCGACCGGATCCTGGTGGTGCACAACGCTTCTCGCGTCGACTTCGACCTGGCGTGGGCGCCGCTCGCGACGCCGGGACGGGAGAGCTGGCGGCCGGTGCTGTCCGGCGAGGACGGCGACCGCATCCTCGGCGTGAGCGCGTTCGAGACGTTCACCGCGGTGACGATGCGGCACGGCGGGCTGGCGACCGTGCGCCTCCTCGACCGCACCGACGACGGCTACGGCGAGCCGCGCGACGTGCCCGTCGACTCCGAGGTCTACACGCTCGCGGTCGGCTCCAACCCGGAGTACGCCAGCGAGGGCCTGCAGGTCGTGCTCGTGTCCTACCTGACGCCGCGGGCGGTCTACGACCTCGACCCGGCGACGGGAGAGATGACCCTGCTGCAGCAGCGCGAGGTGCCGGGCTACGACCCGTCGCGCTACCGCGAGGAGCGGCTGTGGGTCGAGGCCCGTGACGGCGCGAAGGTGCCGGTGTCGCTCGTGCGGCGCGCGGACGTACGGCCCGACGGGGGCAACCCCGTGCTGGTGTCGGGCTACGGCGCCTACGAGATCTCCAACGACCCGTACTTCTCGGCGGCGCGGCTGTCGCTGCTGGACCGGGGCGTCGTCTATGCGGTGGCGCACGTGCGCGGCGGCGGCGAGCTGGGGCGCGCGTGGTACGACCAGGGCAAGCTGCTGGCGAAGCCCAACACCTTCACCGACTTCGTCGACGTGACGCGTGCGCTCGTCGAGCAGAAGTGGGCGGCGCCCGATCGCGTTGCGGCAGAAGGTGGTTCGGCGGGCGGCCTGCTGATGGGTGCGGCCGTCAACGAGGCGCCGGAGCTCTATCGCGTGGTGCACGCGGCGGTGCCGTTCGTCGACGCGCTGACGACGATCCTCAACCCCGACCTGCCGCTGACCGTGGGGGAGTGGGAGGAGTGGGGCAACCCGCTGGAGGACCCCGAGGTCTATGCGGTGATGAAGGCGTACACGCCGTACGAGAACGTGCGCGCCGTCGACTACCCGACGATCCTCGCGACGACCAGCCTGCACGACACGCGCGTGTTCGTCGCCGAGCCGGCCAAGTGGGTGCAGGCGCTGCGCGACACGGTGACCAGCGACTTCGCCGAGCGGCCGGTGCTGTTCAAGGTCGAGATGGGCGGCGGGCACGGCGGCCACAGCGGCCGTTACGACTCCTGGCGGCAGCACGCGTTCGAGAACGCGGTGATCCTCGACGCGCTGGGTGCCGCCGAGTAGTCGTCAGCGGGTCACGACCACCGTGGCGTCGCAGCGCCACAGCACCCCGCCCGCGACGCGGCCGAGCGTCAGGTCGGCGAAGCCCCCGCCACCGCGTGCGCCGAGGACGACCAGGTCGTGCTCGGCCGCCTGCGCCAGCAGCGTGCGGGTGACACCACCGGCGAGCACCTCGCCCCGGATCTTCACGTCGGGGAACTCGCGGGCCACGTCGGCGACGGTCGAGTCGAGCGCCCCGGCGGCCTGCGACCGGTCGCGGCCGGAGCCGCTGGGGTCGCGCTGCCAGACGTGCACGGCCAGCACGTCGGACCCGGTGGCGTCGGCGTCGGCCGCGGCCCAGCGCAGAGCGCCCAGGTCGTCGAACCGGTCGATGCCGACCAGCACGCTGCCGCGCGGGGTGTCGCGCTCCGGGCGCACGACGGCGAC
Organism: Barrientosiimonas endolithica; assembly: GCF_030296655.1. Classification (NCBI taxonomy): domain Bacteria; kingdom Bacillati; phylum Actinomycetota; class Actinomycetes; order Micrococcales; family Dermacoccaceae; genus Barrientosiimonas; species Barrientosiimonas endolithica. Next base: position 1,225,976 of record NZ_AP027735.1, read on the forward strand.
CGGGCAGGCCGCGTGGATGGCGACCTGGTGGGCGGTCGACCCGAGCGACCAGCGCAGCATCGAGTCGCCGTGGCTGCCGAGGACGACCAGGTGCGAGACGCGCGAGGCCGTGACCAGGGCGGCCGCGGGGAACCGGTTGGTCGACGAGACGCTGACGTAGAGGTCGGGATGCTCGGCCAGCACCTTGGCGCGCGCCTGCTCCAGCCGCTGCCGGTGCAGCTGGTTCATCGGCCGGCTGTCCTGGTGGTCGTGGTCCCAGCCGTCCTTGCTCTCGGGACTGCGGGCCGCGACCAGGTGCAGCGGCGCCTCCCAGGCCGTGGCGCGGCCGACGGCCCAGGCCAGCGCCTGGCGCGAGTCGGGGAGGGATCGAGGCCGACGACGACGCCGTCGGGCCGGATGGTGCTTTCCATGCCAGACCACCACCTTGCGCGGGTCACCTGGCGGCGGGGGACGCGCGACGTGGCGTGTCGGCCGTCGTCACGGGCGAAGGTCGCCCGTGCTCCTCACTGTAGGACGGCGTACGGCGGGAGTCAGCCCTGCTCGACGGTGCGCTTGATCTTGGCGAGCGTGGTGTTCATGTCGCGGGTGAGCGTGGCGTCGAAGTTGTCGTCGCCGCCGAAGAAGCGGTCGATGAGCGTGTGGCTGAGCTTGGTGGTGCCGCCGGGGCCTCGCGGCGCTCGATCACGCGGGTGCGGGTGCCGCCCTCGAGCGGCTGCAGCTCATAGCTCCAGACCGCGTGGTTCTCGCGCACCTTGAACGCCAGCTTGCGGCCGGGCTCGAACGTGGTCACCTTGGCGGTGGTCGGCCAGACGCGCCAGCCCGCCTGGTTGATGTTGATGGTGGTGGTGCCCTCGCGCACCGGGCCACCGCGGATGATCATCTTCTTGGTCTGCGGGCTCCACGAGCTCATCCGCTTCAGGTCGGACACGACGGCCCACACCTGCTCGGGGGAGGCGTCGATCACGGTCTCGGCGTGCAGGTCGTTGCTCATGACGCCAACCTACTGGACGGTCACTTCGTGGTCCCCGGTCGTCGAGGCAGGACCCGGTCGTCGAGTGCCGGCGAGGCGCTAGCCGAGCCGGTGTATCGAGACGCCGGTCAGAAGGCCCGATTCCGGGGGTTGTGACGTGCGGCGGGGGCGGGCGCCGGTCAGAAGGCCCGATCCCGGGGGCTGTGACGTACGACCGTCGGCCGGCTCAGCGGGACCGGCGCAGGCCGCTGGCGATGAGCCGGCGGATCAGCTCGCGGCCCTCGACCGGCTGCGCGCCGCAGGCGATGGCGGTGTCGTAGAGGCGGACCGGGACGTCGTAGTGGTCCTCGTCGAACAGGTGGTCGGGCAGGCCGATGCAGGCGGCGACGGCGTGCAGCTCCTCGAGCGAGGTGTCGCTGACCAGGTGCGACCAGGTGGTGCCCCAGCCGGGCCAGATCGGGGAGTCGATGAGCACGCTCACGGGCGCCCCAGCTCGAGCAGTCGGAGCGCGAATCGTGAGTGCTGGCGGGCGATCTCGTCGGCAGACGACTCGCCGTCGGGGCGGAACCACTGGGCGATCGAGGTGCACATGGTCGAGATGCCCCGGGCTGCGGCCAGCGCCTCGCCGCGGTCGGCGTCGGGCGGCAGCGCGTCGAGCACCGCGTCGTCGAGGATCTCCTGCACGCGGCGGCGGAAGGCCACGATGCTGCGGTGCGCGGCGGGGTCGAGGCTGCGCATCTCGGACGCGCCGATGATGGCGATCTCGTGGCGGCGCGCGTGCCACAGGGCGGTCGCCTCGACGATCAGCGCGACGCGCTGCACGGGATCTTCGGCCTCGTCGCGAGCGGCCTCGACGCGCCACAGCAGGTCGTCCATGCCGAGCGTCATGAGCTCGCGCAGCAGGTCGTGCTTGCTGGCGTAGTGGTGGTAGATCCCGGCCGGGCTGATGCCCGCGGCCAGGGCGATGGAGCGCACCGTCGCCCCGTGGTAGCCGGTGGTGACGAAGGCACGCGCGGCGCCGGTGAGGGCGGGGGCGAGCGGCATCGCCTCGAACGTACGCCAGTCGCGGCTCCCGCGGCCCGGCGCGGCCGGGGCTGCCGGCTCGGCGTCGAGCAGCGCGGCGGGGTCGACCTGCAGGACGTCGGCCAGCGCGACCAGTCGCTCGACGGTGATGGAGGTGCGGCCGTGCTCGATCGCTGTGACGGTGGCGGGGCTGACGTGCACCGCGGTGGCCAGCTGGCGCACGGTCAGACCGCGCTGCTCGCGGAACGTGCGCACCCGGCCGCCGGCGCGCGTACGCACCGCTCGATCCGTCGTCATGCGTTCAGTATGCCTGAGCGGCTGGCGTAGACCATGTCAACTATTCTGAACGCCCGGTCGGGCAGAAGTGGTTGACGCCGCGGCTGCCAGCGCGTTCTCCTGGACGGAGCACCAGCCGCGCCGACCAATCGTTCGGTGCGCACCGACGGAGAGGTCGAGCGTTGAGTCAGCAGCTGCAAGGTCTGGACCTTCCCGCGGTCGGCGCCCGGCTGGCCGACGTGCTGGGCGACGAGCGCTGGCGCGAGCCGAGCGCGAGCCTGATCACCGGGGGCAAGTCGAACCTGACGTTCCGCATCACCAGCGACGCGGGGACGGTCATCCTGCGGCGACCGCCGACCGGGCGGATCCTGCCCAAGGCGCACGACATGGGGCGCGAGGCGAAGGTGCAGCGGGGGCTGGCCGACACCGACGTGCCGACCGCGCCGATCCTGCACGAGGAGACCACGAGCGAGCTGATCGGCGCCCCGTTCTACGTCATGGGCGACGTCCCGGGATACGTCATCCGCGACGAGACGCCGCAGGAGTTCGCGACCGACGAGGGGCGGCAGGCGCTGGCCTGGCGGCTGGCCGACACGCTCGCCGCGCTGCACAACGTCGACCTGCAGGCGGCGGGGCTGACCGACTACGGCCGGCCCGAGGGGTTCATGGCGCGCCAGGTCGCGCGCTGGACCAAGCAGTGGGAGCTGGCCAAGGACGGCGAGGTGCCCGCGGTCGACGAGCTCGCGCGCCGGCTGGCCGAGGGCGTGCCCACCGCGCAGGCCGACGGCATCGTGCACGGTGACTTCCGGCTCGACAACTGCATCGTCGCGCCGGAGCAGCCGCCGCGGGTGGCCGCCGTGCTCGACTGGGAGCTGTCGACGCTGGGCGACCCGCTCGCCGACCTCGGGATGACGCTCATGTACTGGTCCGACCCGGCCGACCCGGTCGCGCAGATGGTGCCGTCGGTGACGGGGGAGCCGGGCTACCCCGACCGGGCCGCCCTGGCCGAGCGCTACGCCGCGGGGACCGGCTTCGACCTGGAGCCGCTGCCGTACTACGAGGCGTTCGCTCGGTTGAAGTTCGCGGCCATCGCCCAGGGCGTCTCGATGCGGGCCAAGAGCGGCGTGATGGGCGACCAGGAGTTCGCCGACCACGGCGACGTCGTGCCCACGCTGGCCGAGCACGGCCTCGCCATCCTTGATCGCAAGTAGCCGAAACACCAGGAGACACAGTGGATTTCGAGCCCAGCCCGCGGGCGGCCGAGCTGACCGACAAGATGTGGGACTTCATGCGGGAGGAGGTGTTCCCCGCCGAGGCCGACTACCACGGCTATCTGGCCGAGCACGATCCGCACGACCACCCGCCGGTGCTGGAGAAGCTCAAGGCGTCGGCGCGCGAGCGAGGCCTGTGGAACCTGTTCCTGCCGGACGTGTCGGGCCTGACCAACCTGGAGTACGCCTCGATCGCGGAGATCACCGGGTGGTCGCCGTTCCTCGCGCCGGAGGCGATCAACTGCGCCGCGCCCGACACCGGGAACATGGAGGTGCTGCACATGTTCGGCACCGACGAGCAGAAGCAGCGCTACCTCGAGCCGCTGCTCGCGGGGAGATCCGGTCGGGCTTCGCCATGACCGAGCCGCTGGTCGCCTCGAGCGACGCGACCAACATCTCGACGCGCATCGAGCGCGACGGCGACGAGTACGTCATCAACGGGCGCAAGTGGTTCATCAGCGGCTCGGCGGACCAGCGCTGCAAGATCTTCATCGTCATGGGCAAGACCGACCCCGGCGCCGAGACGCACCGGCAGCAGTCGATGGTGCTCGTCGAGCGCGACACCCCCGGCATGACGATCGAACGGCACCTGCCGGTTATGGGATATCAGGACCAGCACGGGCACTCGGAGATCGTGTTCGACGACGTGCGGGTGCCGGCGACCAACCTGGTGCGCGGCGAGGGCGACGGGTTCATGATCGCCCAGGCGCGCCTCGGCCCTGGCCGCATCCACCACGCGATGCGCGCGATCGGCATGGCCGAGCGGGCGCTGGGGCTGATGGTGTCTCGGGCCCAGGAGCGCACGGCCTTCGGCGGCCCGCTGATCGAGCAGGGCGTCGTGCAGGAGCAGATCGCGAACAGTCGGCTCGAGATCGACCAGGCGCGGCTGCTGGTGCAGAAGACCGCGTGGCTGATCGACCAGGGCGGGGCGAAGGCCGCGCGCGGCGAGATCTCGCAGATCAAGGTCGCGGCGCCCGCGGCGCTCAGCGCCGTGGTGGACCGGGCGATCGACGTGTTCGGCGCGGCCGGCGTCACCGAGGACTTCCCGATCGCGCGCTTCGCCGCGATCGCGCGCACGCTGCGCATCGTCGACGGTCCCGACGCCGTCCACCGGCGCACGATCGCGCGGGTCGAGACCAGGCGCGAGCGGCCGTACGTCGAGAGCGCGGCGCCCACGTCGCCCGCACCGGCCGAGTAGCCCGAGCTCCATGCTGATCGAGTAGACCGAGCCGCTAGGCGAGGTCGTATCGAGATCCGGTTCGCGGGTCTCGATACGGCCCGCTCGTCCCTCGCGGGCCTGCTTGACCGGCTCGCGTACGGTGACGTCATGCCTGCACCTCGCGTCGCCGTCTACATCGATTTCGACAACGTCGTCATCTCCCGCTACGACCAGGTGCACGCCGGCAAGCGTGACCCGTGGCGGGCCGACAACGCCCGTGACCACGTGGCGGACTGGGGCAGCACCGACCCGGTCGACGTGCGGCTGGCCGAGGCGACCGTCGACATCGGTGCGGTGCTGGACTACGCGGCGTCCTACGGCACGGTCGCCCTGGCCCGGGCCTACGCCGACTGGTCGGTGCCGGCCAACGCGGCCTACCGCCGGCAGCTGGTCGACCGCGCGGTCGACCTGACCCAGCTGTTCCCGGTGTCCGGCACCAAGAACGGCGCCGACATCCGGCTGGCCATCGACGCGATGGAGGATCTCGGGCAGTACGCCGACATCACCCACGTCGTCATCGTCGGCGGCGACTCCGACTACATCGCCCTCGCGCAGCGCTGCAAGCAGTGGGGCCGGTTCGTCGTCGGCATCGGCGTGACCGGTTCGACCAGCCGCGCGCTGATCGCGGCGTGCGACGAGTTCAGCTCCTACGACGCGCTGCCCGGCGTCCCGCCGCTGGAGGACGACCAGCCGTCCTCGGAGCCGGACGCCGAGGAGGCGCAGCCGACTGCGGACGCGACCACGAAGGCCCCTGCGAAGAAGGCGACGGCCAAGAAGACGGCGAGCGGGCGCGCGTCCAAGACCGCGGCCAAGAAGACCGCAAAGGCGCCGGCCAAGAAATCGGGACAGCAGGAGGCGACGGACCTGCTGCTGCGCGCGCTGACCATCGCGGCCGACCGCGGCGACGAGGCCGAGTGGTTCTTCGGCGGCGGCATCAAGAGCCAGATGCAGCGGATGGACCCCGGCTTCAAGGAGAAGGCGCTGGGGTTCAAGAACTTCAGCGACTTCGTGCAGTCGCGCGACGACCTCGTCGAGGTGCAGCTGACCGACGACGCCGGGCACCTGCGGCTGCGGCTGAAGGAGTCGTGACGTGCGCGCTGCCGGGCATGGCCGGTCGCGCGTCGTCCGGGTGGATCGAGGGGAGCGAGCGGTGTACGCCGTTGCAGGAGTAGTCACTTCGCTCGCCGGAGCGCTCGGTCGGCGCCGCACCCACGCGGTGTCGAAGGCCGCGCTGATGCCGCTGCTGCAGGTCGGGCTGGTGCGTGACCGGCGGCTTTCCCCGCAGGGCCTCGGTGCGCTGCTCGGGGCGACCGGTGCGGCGTGGGTCGGTGACCTAGTGCTCATCGCGCCCGAGGGCGGGGAGAGTGGCGAGGCGTCGCGACGGCGGCTGCGCAAGGGCGCGGCGGCGTTCGCCGTGCAGCAGCTGATCTATGCGGGGATGCTCGTGCAGGCGGGTGCCCGGCCCCGGCCGCGGTCGACGGCGGTGGTCGCCGGCACCCTGCTGGGTCTGGCGGCGCTGGACACCGCGAAGGAGAGCAGGCCCGACCCGGTGGTGACGGCGTACGGCGTGCTGCTGGGCACCACCGGTGCGCTGGCGCTCGGGATGCCGAGGTCTGCAGGCGATCTCGCTATCGGCCGAATCCCTTGGGGCGGAGCGTCTTTCGTCGCCTCCGATGCGATGATCCTGCTCGGGGAGCAGGTGCTGACCGGCCGCGCCGCGCAGGCGGGTCACGGGTTCGTGCTGGTGACCTACGCCCTCGCGCAGCGGTGGTTGGTCGACGGCCTCGCCGCGACGGCGCGCTTGAAGCCGGTCGAGTAGCTGCGCTCAAGCCGGTCGAGTAGCGCGGAGCCTGCGGAGCGCGTATCGAGACCAGCGTTCGCCCACATTCAACAACCCTGCCCCGTACGGTGGTCGGACCGCGCGATGCAGGGGGCGCTTCGGCGCATCGCTCGGCGACAACGGAGTCGAGACCGAGGAGCCTGCCATGCCCAGCAACCTGACCCGCCGATCCCTGCTCTCCCTGGCCGGCGCCGGGGCCGCCAGCGCGATCACGATGCCCGCGTGGGCCACGAACGGCATGCGCCCGGCAGCCGTCAGCGCACCGACCCTGAGCAACTTCGACAAGCAGATCGTCAGCAAGATCAGCGCCTCGCGGACGCTCGCCAGCCTGCGTCACCTGAGCGAGACGATCGGGCAGCGCTACAGCGGGACGCCGGCCGAGAACGAGGCGGCGACGTTCCTGCAGAACACACTGCGGGCGTACGGCTATTCGGTTGAGCTGCAACCGTTCTCGGTGCCAGACCGGCGCCTCGGTGAGCTGTCGGGGAGCGGTCTCGACACCCGCTTGTGCTGGGGCGTGGGTGCCGCTGCGCGGGGAGCGATCCGCGGCACCGTGACCGGCCCGCTCGTGCTCGCGCCGAGCGCGCTGCCCACGGACCTGCCGGACTCGGTGGACGGCGCGATCGTCATGCGCGTGGTCGAGGGGACCGAGGACCTCACGACGCTCGCCGAGGCGGCCGCGGCCAAGGGTGCGGTGGCGTTCGTCGCGACGCGGACCGACGGCCAATACCCGCGCCAGGCCTCGGCTTTCGCGCCGACGCTGTCGCGCGACGTGAGCATCCCCGTGGTCGGGGTCGGGCAGGTGCAGAAGTACGCGCTGCTCGAGGCGATGCCGGCCGAGCTGACGCTGCAGATGTGGCTGCACACCAACGTGACGTCGTACAACGTGCTCGCGTCGGTCGCCGGCAAGCAGGGTGCGGGCAGCGCCGCGTCGCGCGACAACGTGATGGTGTGCGCGCACTACGACTCGGTGATCGGGGCCAAGGGCGCCAACGACGACGGGTCGGGCACGGTGCTGACGCTCGAGCTGGCCCGGATCATGCGCAACCTGCCGACGAGAGCCAACCTGCAGTTCGCGCTGTGGGGCTCGGAGGAGGTCGGCCTGGTGGGTGCGCGGCACTACGTATCGCAGCTCGACGCGGCCGAACGCTCCCGTGTGCGAGGGGTTTTCAACAACGACATGGTCGGGACGAGCTGGGACCCGGCGGAGCGGTACTGGGTGCTGTCGTACGACGGTCAGCCCAACGTCGTCAACGCGCAGGTGCTCGCCGCGGGGGAGCGGCTCGGCTATCGGTCGCAGATGAGCGACGTGACCCAGCGCGGGTCGAGCGACCACCAGGCGTTCCAGGAGCAGGGGATGCCGAGCGGCAACTTCTCCTGGCGCGGCGTCGAGTCGCCGGCGCTGCTGGAGCCGGAGTACCACTCCGCCGACGACACCATCGAGGAGAACATCTCGATGGAGCGCCTCACGGTGTCGATGGAGCTGATCGGCTGCGCTGCGTACGCCCTCGCCCGCCAGTAGCCCCGAAAGCTGGTCGAGTAGCCGCGAGGCGCTAGCCGAGCGGCGTATCGAGACCACCACCAGTGAGCCGGATCGGTGACCTACCGTGCGCCCAGCCGCTCGCTCGCTCACCGATGCGGGTCACCGATCCGTGACGGATCGCTGTCGATTCCCCACCACCTGGCGCGTCATGCAGTCATCACAGTCCCGAGACGAGGAGAGAACACCATGAGCCGCTACCTGATGCTGCTGCCCGCGCCCGAGGCCGAGTGGGCCAAGCTGCCGCCGGAGGAGCACGAGAAAGGGATGCGAGCGCACGAGCGATTCAACGCCGAGCTCGCCGAGGGCGGGCACAAGGTGATCGTCTCCAGCCCGTTGCACCCGTCGGCCGAAGCGGTGTCGATGAGGCCCGACGGCGCCGGCGGCACGGTCGTGACGGACGGTCCGTTCACCGAGTCGGTAGAGCAGGTGGTCGGGTTCTACCTCATCGAGAGCGACGACCGGGAGGGCCTGGAGGCATGCTGCCGCCAGCTGGCCAGCACGGGCGACCTGATCGAGCTGCGCGAGCTGGAGTAGGCCGAGCCCGCAGTGGCCTCGCGTCAGAGCGACTCGTAGTACTCCCGGATCGCCTGCGCCATGAGCCGCCGCCGAGCCGCAAGGAACTCCGGGTAGTGCCCAGCGACCACCTCAGGGAGGTTGTCCGGGACGGCGTTCTCGCGCAGGTTCGTCGCGAGGTCGTCCGCGTCAGTGATCTCTCCCAGGGTGAGGGTTCCGTTGGCGATCTGCTCGGAGAGCTTGGCCATGTACTCGGACGGCGGCATGTTGGAGATGGAGATGTTGATCGAGGTCTCGGTCAGCGCGAAGTTGGCGACCTGGTTGTAGTCGGCACGGTCGGGGAAGCCGTTCTTCTGCAGGTAGTCCTTGGGCACGATGTGGTGGATGTCGCCGGACTGCTGGTGCATCGCGGCGACGGTGATCGCCTTGGAGAGGAAGCCGCGCGCGCCGGACTTGGCTTGGGCGGCGAGGAAGGTCTGGAAGAACGGGCTCGCGGTGCTTGTCGTCTCGAGGGCGGCGGGAAGGCGTACGTCCCAGAAGCCGTCCGTCAGCTCGCCCTCCTCGAGCTGCTTCAGGTAGGCCGCGGCGCCGACGGCGTCGATGCGTCGCATGTCCTGCTCCCAGGTGGACTCGAAGCTTGCGGAGTGCCGGCCGGTGAGCATGGACAGGACGAACCATCGCCGCACGATCCGTTTGCGTTCGCCCTCGGACATCTCCGGTTCCTCGCGCAGGCGCAGGTAGAGCGCGTAGGCGAAGTTCAGCGCGTTGCGCGAACCGATCATCTTGGGCGTCAGGAACCCGGCGGACTTGATCGTCATGACGAAGTTCTCGTAGTGGTACTTCCGCACGATCTGCAGCAGCGCGGACTCGAGCCGGTCGTACGCGATCGGGATGCGGGCCTCGTCGACCTTGCGTGTCTCGGGGTCACGTCCGGACAGTTCGGACACGATGCTGGACGCCTTGCCCCGGTGGAACCCGACGAGTCCGGCGACCCGGATGACGTCGGTGTACTCCGGGTCGTAGAGGTCCTCGCTGTCGTCCTTGAGCCACGAGATCGCGGAAAGGTATGTCGTCTGCGCGAATTCGGTGTCGTTGGTCTCGATGTCGGCGAACACGTGGGGCGCGACGGTGAGGTTGCAGAAGTAGTCGATGAGCTTGCGCAGGTTGCGACCGCGGTCCCCGTAGGTCGCGATCTTGCTCATCGCGAAGTCGGCGCTGGAGAGCGGCACGCCCTTGGAGTTGATCCGGATGAAGATCTCCGAGACGGTCTCGACGTCGAGGTCGTCGTTGAGGGCGATGATCCCGATCTGGGCGTTCTTGACCTGCTCGAGGCCGGCGATAGCGGCTTCGACCGCTCCCTTGTCCGCTTCCGGGTTGGCGTCGAAGTAGGCGCTGTAGAAGCCGTATGACGAGGCCGCGTTGAACAGCTCGCTGATGTCGGAGATCCACTCCGGGCTCCGATCGAGCGCTGGGGTCAGGGTGGCGAACTCCTGGGTGACCGGGTTGAACGCAATCCGGATGCGCACCTGCCGGTAGCGCTTGTCGACGACGGGCAGGCCGGCGACCGCGGCGCGCAGCGCGGTGATGCGCTGCTGCCCGTCGATGAGGATCTGCTGGTGCGCAGCGACGGTTCCGCCCTTGAGATGCGCTCCGACGGACTGCCAGGTGATCAGGTAGCCGACCGGGTAGCCCTTGTAGAGGGAGTCCATCAGGTCACGGACCTTCACCGAGTCCCAGACGAACGGGCGCTGCAGCTCGGGGATTGCGATCTGCTCGCGGCGGACGTCCTCCAGAAGCTGCGTCACCGCTGACTGAGTCACCTTGTACTTGGACACGCCGACTCCTCCCTGGTTCGTGTTGGGCACGATAGCCAGCGGCGCAGCCGATCGGCGGCGAAGATGGCGGCATGGCCGATCACCGCACGATCACGCTGCGCGACGGGCGCACGCTCGCCTACTACGAGTTCGGCGACCCGGACGGGGTGCCGGCGATCTACTCGCCGGGCACGCCGGCCTCCGGTGAGACAGGCCTGGTGTACGACGACGCGGCCCGGGCGGGGGCGTACGGCTGGTCTGTGTGGACAAGCCGGGATACGGGCACTCGGACGTGGACCCGCGGCGGAGCCTGCCGCGCTATGCCGAAGACGTGCGCGAGCTCGCCGACGCACTCGGGCTCGAGCGGTTCGCCAACGTTGGGGAGTCCGGCGGTGGGCCGCACGCGCTGGTGCTGGCGTACGCGCTCGGCGACCGGCTCACGCTGAACCTGGTGCTCGCGGGGATGGGTCCGGCGCACGAGGCGTGGGTGCGTGACGGGATGAAGCCGATGAACCGCGTGATCTTCGGGGCGGCGCAGCGTGCACCGTGGCTGCTGCGCCCGATGATGGCGGCGATGGGGCGGGCGGTGCGTGATGACAAGCGGTACGCGAAGTTCGTCGAGCAGCAGCTGAAGGTCTCGCCGCCGCCCGACCGGGGGTGTTCGGCAGGTACGGAGATCTGTTGCGCCCCAGTGCGATTGGCGCTTTTCGGCAGGGAACGCGCGGTGCCGTGCAGGAGCTGCGGATGATCGCGAGCCCGTGGGGGTTCGAGCTGAGCGAGGTGCGGGCGCCGGTGCTGCTGTGGCACGGCACCGAGGACGTGAACGTGCCGATCGCGGTGGGGCGTCGCGTGGCGCAGCAGCTGCCGGACGCCCGGCTGCGGGTCTTCGAGGGCGCCGGGCACGCGGTGGGGATGGCCAACCAGGCTGAGGTGATGGAGGCGATCCGGGCGGCGGGGGAGCGGCCGTGACGTCCGGGCAGGATGGGCGCATGGACGTCACGTCGAGGGACCTGGAGCTTCTGGAGCGTGCGGTCGACCTGGCCGAGGCGGCGGTCGAGGCGGGTGACGAACCGTTCGGGTCGGTGCTCGTCGACGCTGACGGCACAGTGCGATTCGAGGACCACAACCACGTGTCGGGCGGCGACCACACGCAGCACCCCGAGCTGGCGATCGCGCTCTGGGCGGTGCGCGAGATGAGCCCCGACGAGCGGTCGGCGGCGACGGTCTACACCTCCGGTGAGCACTGCCCGATGTGCGCCGCCGCGCACGGCTGGGTCGGCCTGGGGCGCATCGTCTATGCCAGCTCGTCGGAGCAGCTGGGGGAGTGGATGCGTGAGATGGGCGCGGCGCCGGGTCCCGTCGCGTCGTTGCGCATCCAGCAGGTGGTGCCCGGGGCTGAGGTGGCCGGGCCGGTGCCTGAGCTGGCCGAGCGCGTACGTCGGTTGCACGAGCGGAAGGTAAAAGGTGATGGGGTCTGAGACGGAATCACTGCTGAAGGCGTGGCCGGTTCTGCGCGAGGAGGTGGAGCAGCCGTACTTCGCCGAACTCATGCGGTTCGTTCGTGGAGAGCGTGCGACGCACGGGGTGTACCCGCCGCCGAACCAGATGTTCGCGGCCTTCGAGCTCACGCCGTACGACAAGGTGAAGGTCGTGATCCTCGGACAGGATCCGTATCACCAGCCTGGCCAGGCAATGGGGCTGTCCTTCTCGGTGCCACGGGACGTGAAAGCGCCGCCATCGCTGAGCAATATCGGCAAGGCGATGGTTGCCGATGGCGTTGGGCAGGAGCCCCTGCCGCACGGAGACCTGACGCAGTGGGCAGAGCAGGGCGTGTTGCTTCTCAACACGGCCTTGTCGGTTCGTCAGGATCAGGCCAACTCGCATGCCAAAGAGTGGAAGCAGTTCACGGATGCCGCGATCTCCCGGCTCGACGAGCGGGACCGCCCGGTCGTCTTCGTGCTGTGGGGGCAGTCTGCGCAGAAGAAGCTCCCGCTGATTCACAAGCAGCGAGATCGGGTGGTCGATGCGCCTCACCCCGCGGCCAGGGGCCCACACCAGAGTGACTTCCGATCCCGGAAGACGTTCAGCCGGGTGAACGCGCTCCTCGAGCAGCATGGGGAAGTGCCTATCGACTGGGCGCTCGTCTGACGCGTGAGGTCAGCGCTTCTCTGCGCTGCCCCGTACCTCGTCCACCGGATAACGATCGGCGGCGCGCTGGAACTTGTCCGCCATGGCGGCATCGAGGTCCACATTGAGCACGTCCGCCAGCCGCAAGAGGTACGTGAGCGAGTCCGCGACCTCGTCTCGCACATCCTGGGCGCGTTTGGTGCCCATGACTTCGGTGGATTGTTCCGGGGTCAGCCATTGGAAGATCTCGACGAGCTCTGCGACCTCGACGCTCAGTGCCATCACAAGGTTCTTCGGAGTGTGGAACTGCTCCCAGTCCCGGTGCTCTGCGAAACGGCGGAGGCGGTCCTGCCACTCTCGAACGTGGAGCTCACTCATCGTCGCGTGCCGCCCGCGCGGGGAATCAGGGACTCCAGGTGCGCCTGAGTCTCGGCATCCGTGGAGAACACGACAACCGACTTCATGCCCCGGGTCAGCAGCACCTTGTAGACGTTTCGGACCAGTTTGTCGAAGACGTCGTCACCCACGGTCTTGCGGCTCTTGAAGTCCGGGTCCTTGTTGGCGTCGCGCACCGCGACCCAACGATCGTCTCGCCAGACCAGGTCTGGCCCGAAGATCACGCCGGCGTGGTCGTACTCGAACCCCTGGGCCGTGTAGACGCAGCCCACCTGCCCGAAGCCGTTCGGGTCGGTTGCCCAAAGGGCTGCTGGCGGGGCGCCACCGACCGCGCGCTCACCCTTGACGTTCCAGGGGCGTGCCCAGTCGCCGATCACCACATCTGGCACCAGGGCGCCGTCCTTGGGCGCATCGCTCCACGGCCATGCATAGCCGGCGGCGATGCGCGCCGTCTCTCCCTCCTCCGCTCGTCCTCTCAGCCAAGCCTCCATCTCAGCGGGGGAGCTGGCTGTGAGCAGCTCGAAACGCTCATCCCCTGGCCATTTGAACTCGCCGTCGGGCACCAGCCCCAGCGTCCGCTGCACCCACGAGACGAAGAGCTCGGACCCGCCGCTGCGGAACTGATCGTCGAGACTGATCCGGCGCACGTCGAGACCCTTCTCGCGAGCGAACCGATCGATCTCATCGGCCGTTCCTTGCTCTCCCGGCCGCACCACTTGGTGGTCATCCAGCAGGAACACGGGGACGCGAGCTGCCTCGAGGAGTTCTTCCACCTGCGGACGGGCGCGGAGTCGCTGAGCTTTGGGCGTGTAGCGCTGGACCGAGGTCTCGCGCATTCGGTGCGCCTCGTCCAGGATCAGGCAGTCCAGCCCGTTCTTCTCGGCGTCCATGAACTGGTTGAAGTACGTGAACATCTTCTGGACCTTCGGCGCTCTTGCGCCGGCGACGCGCCGAAGCGTGAGCGTGAACGACCGTGATCCGGTTGCGTGGAGAACCGAACGGCCTTGCCGCGCAAGCTCACCCATGAGCGACAACGCGATGACCGACTTGCCGCTGCCGGGGCCGCCCGAGATCACCACTGCGGTCTTGTGGTCAGCACTCCGGGCCTCGGACACGGCGTGAAGCACCTCCTCGTACGCCAGGCGCTGCTCGTCGAGCAGGACGAACATCTCCTGTCGCTGGACCTCATCCGCCGCAACCTTCAGGAGGTGGCGGCTGGGTGCGACTGCGCTCGAGAGCAGGGCGTCCGCGACGTCGTGACCTGGCAGCGGGGCGAGATGTGCCTGGAGGAACGTGATGAACTCGCCGCGCCTCTGTCCGGTGAAGACCCGGGACCGAGTGCCCGATGGAGCGGCGAGGATGTCGGCGACACCGGCGTCATCGGCGTTGTGCAGGTATGCCGCACCGACCAGGGAGTGATCGGTCTCGGCGAGGTGGGTTGTGAAATCGGCGAGATAGTCGCAGTACCCATCGACCTGCAGCCCGGGGTGGAGGTACTCCCTCGTGTGGTGCGGCGCGACCCGGAAGAGCGTCTCGGAGTCCTCTAGCCGCTTGGCCTGACTCCATTGCTTGAGCTCGATGATGACGTACGACGGCCGATTCGTGCGTGGGTGCCGTCCGGCCAAGATCACGTCGGCGCGCTTGCTGGTGAGCGGAAGCCGATACTCCAGCAGCATCTCGACCTGGCCGAGCCCCGCGCTGATCAGGTCCGCTCGCAGGGCTGGGATGGAGCGCTCCCAGGAGTGCTTCTCAGACGCCGAAGGTCTGTGTCCGACCTGGATGCCCATCTGCTCAGCAAGGAGTTCGGCGAGGGTCGCCTCGTTCGGTGACAGGGTCTCCGCGGACGCGCGGTGGAGGTGCAAGACAAGTCCCCAGGCAGCACGAAAGATCTCGTGCGGGTGGGGGCATGTCCGAGGAAGCCCGTCGGGCCGCAATGACGAACGACAGCGTAGGTCAGACGGGTTCGGTAGGTGTGGCGGACGCGCTGGGCTCGTCCGGCATAGCGACCGGGTGCAGGTCGGGCCCGAGAAAGTTCGGCGTAGATTCTCCGTAGCCGAGTCTCCGCGCGCTATCAAGAACCATGAGTCAGTGGCTGGGAATCGTCATCGCGGCGGCTGCGCTAGCGCTTTCGCTCTACACCCTGGTGACCCAGGAGCTGCGGGGCCGCAGAGCAGAGCGACGCGCCGACATGACGGTCTCGTTCCACTGGTTAACCTCGCGGGCCTACGTCGAGCTGGAGGGTCGAGAACCGGTCATGGCCGGCTACCACCTCGTGCTCTCGAACCGCGGACCTGCTGCGGCCACCGATGTCGATGTGACGCTGCGAGACGAGTCCGGACGGCAGTTGCGGCTCCTCGACGTCGAAAGGGGAGAACTCCCGCTGGCCGAGATGGCCGCAGGGGCGCGATACCCGATCCCATGGGCCTATGAACCGTTCCGTCAGCACTCCAGACGGTTCGAGGCGACGCTGACCTGGGCTGACGGCAATGGGAACCAGCAGCGGGTGGTGCCGTTGCGGCGAGGACAACTCCCACCGGCGCCTTAGTGCACGCATCGCGTTCGCTCCGAGGCCTTCCCCCGTTCACGCGCGTCCGCTCTCATCCCCCGGGTGAACGACAACATGCCCTCAGCCCCCACCCGCCGCCGGATCCTGCAGACGACCGGAGCGGCGGCTGGCCTGGCCGCCGTCGGCTCGCTCCTGCCCGCCTCCTTCCACCGCGCGATCGCCGCGCCCATGCGACCCGGTGGGCTCAAGGCGATCGAGCACGTGATTCTGCTGATGCAGGAGAACCGGAGCTTCGACCACTACTACGGAACCCTGCGCGGCGTCAGGGGATTCGGTGACCGCAACCCGTTGCGGCGCCGAGCCGGGGACTCGATCCTGCACCAGGCGAGCAAGGCAGGCGAGGACGTACTCCCGTTCTCCCTGCGCGAGGCCGCGGCCGCGGCCGGTCGCCCCTCGACCGACATTCAGTACCTCAGCGCCCTCCCGCACGGCTTCACCGACGCGACCGGCGCCTGGGCGCAGGGCTGGTGCGACGCGTGGGTCCCGAACAAGGGCGAGGGGAGCATGACGTACTACGACCGCCGCGACATCGCGCTGCAGTACGAGCTCGCCGACACCTTCACGATCCTGGACGCCTACCACTGCTCGGCGAACGGCTCGACCAACCCCAACCGCAACTACTTCTTCTCCGGCACCACCGGCGACGAGCCGACGGGCGGGCGTGCGGTGACCAACGCGGCGTACGACAAGAACCACGCCGGGTACGACTGGACGACCTACCCCGAGCGGCTCGAGGCCGCGGGCGTCAGCTGGCAGATCTATCAGGAGTGGGACAACTTCACCGACAACGCGGTGGAGTACTTCAAGCCGTTCAAGGCGATCGGCACGAAGGTGCTCGCGCCCGTCGACGGCGGATACCGCACGACCGAGGAGTTCTACGAGTCGCTGCACGGCAAGTCGCCGCAGGAGCAGGAGCGGCTGCTCCGCCAGCTGGAGCAGGGGCGCAAGACGCTGACCGCGGCGGAGCGCAGCCTGTTCGACCGGGCGATGTTCCGCAGCCGTCCCGGCACGCTCCTGAAGCGGATCCAGGACGACATCGCGAACGACGTTCTGCCACAGGTGGTTTGGGTTGTCCCCACCGCGGCGATGTCGGAGCACCCGGCGTCGTCGACCCCGGTCGGCAGCGCGAACCTCATCTACGACCTGCTCGACATCGTCGCCTCCGACCTCGACACCTGGTCGAGCACCGCGACGTTCATCAACTTCGACGAGAACGACGGCTACTTCGACCACGTGCCGCCGCCGGTGGCGCCGCGCCCCGCGTCGGGCAGCTCCGACGACTGGTACGACGGCCGCCCCATCGGCTTCGGACCGCGCGTGCCGATGACGGTGGTCTCGCCGTGGACGATCGGTGGGTACGTCGACTCGACCGTCGCCGACCACACCTCCGTCCTGCGGTTCCTGGAGCAGTGGACCGGGGTCAAGGAACCCAACATCTCCGCCTGGCGCCGCTCGGTCGCCGGCGACCTCACGTCCGCGTTCGACTTCGCGAAGGCCGGGCAGCCGCCGGCCCTCACCGAGCCCGGCGCGATCCCGTCGCCGATCGACCGCTGGCAGCCGAAACCGCCTGCGGAGCAAGCGATCCCGGAGCAGGAGTCCGGCCGCAAGCCGGCCCGACGCAGCCCGTACGCCAGCAGCGTCTCGGTCAAGCCCGCCGGCTCCGGCGTGACGGTGGCGATCCGCAACGCCGGCTCTGTCGCGGCGGCCTACTCGGTCTACCCGTTCCCTGGCTCCGGCATCGTGCCCACGCAGGTGACGATCGCCGCGGGTGCCGTCGAGAAGGTGGTCGTGCAGAGCGTCGACGTCGTGGTGCAGGGCCCGGACCGGTTCTGGTTCGAGCTGCGCGGTGCGGACGCCGCCAGCCTCGGAGCCGTTGACGTCGTGCCCGTCCCGGAGAGGGCCACGCTGCGCCTGCAGGTGCGCAACAACTTCCTCGTCCAAGATGCGTCTGAGCGTCAAAGCGCTTGCCTACAAGGGGGATTCGAAGAGCGTGCAGCTGCAGCCCGGCAAGATCCGGGACGTGCGCTGGCCGACCGACTCCGGCTGGTACGACCTTGAGGTCACCAGCGACCACGACCCGAAGTTCCGCTGCCGGGTGACGGGCCGCGTGGACCACCCGGGCAAGCCCGTCACGGCGTGAGGCGCGGCGGCACCCGCTCGCTCGCGCCGGGCGGGTGCCGTCAGCCCTGCAGCTGCCGCAGCACGGAATCGCCGCCGGTCTGACGGATGACGTCGGGGTCACCCACGACCACGAGACGTTCCGTGGCCCGGGAGAGCCCGACGTACAGCCGCTCTCTGGCCCGATCACGATCGGGGGAGTCGTTGACTGCCAGCACGACGCAGCGGCGCTCGAGCCCCTTGAAGCCGAGCACGTGACCGTAGAAGACGGTGTCGTCGTCCCAGAAGGACGACCAGTAGCGGACCTGGTCGCGCTCGAACTGCGTGACGTGCTCGGGATGGCGCTGGCCGGTCGTGAGCAGCACGATGTCGCGCTCGCGCCACCCCTCGTCGATCAGCGTGTCGACCTGGTCGTCCGCGACGTCCAGCGCGTCGTCGGTCGCGCACTCCACCAGCGTGACCTCGGGACCGTCGTAGTCGCTCAGCAGCATGCCGGTCGGAGCCAGGGTGCGGAACGTCGCCGCGATCTGCTTGGTGTTGCGCAGGTTCCGGTCGAGCATCAGCGGCACCATGGCGACGCTGGGCCGACCGAACCGTCCGAACACGCGTTGGTTCTCGTCGGAGAACGCGTACAGCCCGCCCGTCTCGGGGTCGCGCAGCGCGCGAGGAGAGGCTGCCACCAGTCGTCGGCGAAGTCCTGCGCCTCGTCGACGACGACGGCGTCGAACTTCTTCTCCGCCGGCAGGTCGGCCGCGAGATCGGCCATCTGGCGGGGGAGCTCGACCTCCCAGAAGGTGCTGTCTTGGCGGTCCGGGAACCGGGTGATGCCGAGGAAGCGGGCGAAGTCCTCGAACGAGCCGACGAACGCGGGCTGTTTGCGTCGCGCCCAGGTCTGCGCCACCCGCTCCATGCCCATCGCGAGCCCGAGGGAGTAGCACAGCAGGGCGACGCGCTGCTGAGGCCGGTCGTGGCTGCCGGACGACAGCTCCCGGGCCTGCGTCTGGGCGAGGATCGTCTTGCCGCTCCCGGCGCCGCCGCGCACCTCGACGCGCGTGAGGAGCCGAGTCACCTTCAGCAGGGTCGCCTGCTCGGCGGTCAGCCGGTCCGCGCGGTCCTCGTGCTCCAGCGCGGTGGCGATGACGTCGCGGACCGGGAGGTTGCGTCCCTGCAGGATCTCCGCGACCAGCTGGCAGTCGTCGAGCGTGGGCGCCCGTTGCTCACGCTGCGAGCGGAGCGACGCGGCGAGGCGCTCGGCGAGCCGGGCCATGTCGTCGCGCCCGTGGATCGCCCAGCGGGGGCACGACGGCAGGGCGAAGTCGGGAGAGATGCTGCTGTGCGGCAGCGCGACCGCCCAGCTCCACAGGATCCGCCGGCGACCGCCCCAGCGCGGATCGGTCTCGACATACTCGCGGAGGGCGTACGTCCCGCCCAGGGCCTGCTCGACGGGGCGGATCTTGTGCGACCTGTGCGGGCTGCCCTGTCGCCACTCCTCGCCCTCGACCCAGACGCTGCCACCCTTCACCTCCAGTGCGACGGCCCCGAGGCCGGGCGCGAGCACCAGGAGGTCGACCTCGTGGTCCTTGCCCTCGTCGGTGAGTCGGATGTTCGGCAGGACGATCCAGTCGTCCGGCTTGTCGTGGACGAGCCGCGACCACACGGTGCGCTCGGCCTCGTTGGCGAATCGTGGTTCGCTCATCTGCCCCCTGTTGACTGCTCGAACGGTAGCCGCGGCCGCCGACACACGACCGGTTATCCGGGCAGTGATCAGCCCGGGAGCCGCTGACGTGCGACGTGGGTGAGGCCGGGCTCCGGCATGATGCGCAGGTGAGCAGGCAGGCCCGGCGTTGGCTGGAGCAGATGGCGGAGGTAGAGCAGCGGGGACCCGGGCCTGACGGATGGGGTCCGTCTGTCGAACGGCTCGCTGCAGGTCAGACGGCCTTCGCGGGGCGGGTCACTGCGGGAGAGTGGGTCGGGCACGACGTCCTGATCAACGCCTACTTCCGTACCCCGAGCATCCGAGAACGCCTGCGCAACCGCGTGGTTCGCCAAGATCCGGGTGCGAGGCGGGCAGAAGCACTCGGCTTCGATGCGGTGATGTGGCAGGTCGACCCGGCCGCCCCGGGTAGCAAGGATCCGGACCCTTGGATCGGGAGCCTCGAGAACGTCCTCGACTACGTCGCCCCGAAGTCAGTCGAGTGGTTCCCACCCGTGGCAGCCGCGAAAGCCTCTCTGCGACAACGTGATTGACCTGGGAGCGGGCTCGGTCGGCGACGTCCGGGACTCGCTCAAGGGGTGACGGCGGGTAGCGGTCGCGGATCGCGGCCAGGGGCCGGGTGATGGTTGAGTTGGGCATCTGGACGGGAAGAACGGGCCCAGTGCCCGCGAATCCGTGTCATCCAGGACGTTCTTCCTGTCCAGATGCACGCCGGGCGTCGGCCATCTACGGCGCGCGCCGCCAGTTACGTTGTTTGCATGGATGAGGCTGTGCGCGGGGAGCTACCCCGCCCGCCGTGGCGGGTGTGGTCACGGAACGGAGCGCTCAATGGCGCACTCATCTCATCGGCAGCACAAGGGCTGTCAGCTGTGCAAGCCTCACAAGAACCGGCGTAACGGCCGCGCCGTTCGCGAGCCTTGGCCGGTCCTGCGGGTCGTGGGAAAGCGTCGCCGGGTTCGCCGTCGCGACCTGGGTGACGCTCTGGAGGAGTGAGCATCTGGACGGGAAGAACGGGGCTGGTGCCCGCGAATCCGGGGCATCCACGCCGTTCTTCCTGTCCAGATGTACGCCAGGCCAGGCTGGAACGACGAACGCCGCCGGCACCGCGTGGGTGCCGACGGCGTACGTCGGGGACGTGGTCTCGATACGCCGCTCGGCTAGCGCCTCGCGACTACTCGACCAGCTTGGCGCTGGAGGCCGGCGCCTCACTCCTCAGATGTCGTGCTTTCTCGACATCTTCCTCGCACTCCGCTTCGGCCGGCGACTCGCTGCGCTCGCCGCCAACCTCCGCTGCGCGCTTCGTCAGATGTCGTGCTTTCTCGACATCTTCCTCGCACTCCGCTTCGGCCGGCGACTCGCTGCGCTCGCCGCCAACCTCCGCTGCGCGCTTCGTCAGATGTCGTAGTAGAGCTCGAACTCGTGCGGGGTCGGGCGGAAGCGGACCGGGTCGATCTCGTTGGTGCGCTTGTAGTCGATCCAGGTCTCGATCAGGTCCTCGGTGAAGACGTCGCCCTCGGTGAGGTAGGCGTGGTCCTCCTCGAGCTTGTCGAGCACCTCGGACAGCGAGCCCGGCACCTGCGCGATGTCGGCGTGCTCCTCCGGGGGCAGCTCGTAGAGGTCCTTGTCCACCGGCTCCGGCGGCTCGATGCGGTTCTTGATGCCGTCCAGGCCGGCCATCAGCTGCGCCGAGAAGCACAGGTAGGGGTTGCTCGACGGGTCCGGCACGCGGAACTCGACGCGCTTGGCCTTGGGGGAGTTGCCGGTGATCGGGATGCGCACGCAGGCCGAACGGTTGCGGGCGGAGTAGACCAGGTTGACCGGCGCCTCGTAGCCCGGCACCAGGCGGTGGTAGGAGTTCAGCGTCGGGTTGGTGAACGCCAGCAGCGACGGGCGTGCCGCAGCAGACCACCGATGTACCAGCGCGCCACGTCGGACAGGCCGCCGTAACCCTTCTCGTCGTAGAACAGCGGCTCGCCGTCCTTCCAGAGCGACTGGTGGGTGTGCATGCCCGACCCGTTGTCGCCGAACAGCGGCTTCGGCATGAACGTCGCCGACTTGCCGTGCGCGAAGGAGGTGTTCTTGATGACGTACTTGAACTTCATGACGTCGTCGCCGGCGCCCAGCAGCGTGGAGAACTTGTAGTTGATCTCCTGCTGGCCGGCGGTGCCGACCTCGTGGTGCGCGCGCTCGACCTCGAGCCCGACCTCGGCGAGGCGCGAGACCATGTCGTCGCGGATGTCGGCGAAGTGGTCGACCGGCGGCACCGGGAAGTAGCCACCCTTGTAGCGCGTCTTGTAGCCGAGGTTGCCGCCCTCCTCCTCGCGACCGCTGTTCCACGCGGCCTCGATGGAGTCGATGAAGTAGTACCCGGCGTTGGACTTGGTCTCGAACCGTACGTCGTCGAAGACGTAGAACTCGGCCTCGGCACCGAAGAACGCGGTGTCGGCGATGCCCGTGGACTTCAGGTACGCCTCCGCCTTGGCGGCGATGTTGCGCGGGTCGCGCGAGTAGGCCTCACCGGTGAACGGGTCGACGATGGAGAAGTTCATGACCAGCGTCTTGTGCTTGCGGAACGGGTCGACGTACGCCGACTTCGCGTCCGGCACGAGCTTCATGTCCGACTCGTGGATCGCCTGGAAACCACGGATCGAGGAGCCGTCGAACATCTGGCCGTCCTCGAACGCGTCGGCGTCGAACGTCGCCGCCGGCACGTTGAAGTGCTGCATCACGCCGGGAAGGTCGCAGAAGCGGACGTCGACGAACTCGACACCCTCGTCCTTGATGAACTTCAGGACCTCGTCGGGGCTGGTGAACATGAAACCTCCTGGTCGGGTGTGCGCAGCCCGTGCTGTCCGGCGCGCATCACGTCGTTCCACGACCCTAGCGAGAGGCGGTTTCTCAGGAGTGACCGTGTGTTTCGCGAGTGTTAAATCTCTCACCATCAGCGGTGGTCTCGATACGGCCGCTCGTGCCTCGCGGCCTACTCGACCGGCTTGGGGTCAGCGGCCGCGCATGGCCTTGCGGTCGACCTTGCTGGCCTTGGCGTTGCGCGGGTCCATGCCCTGCGGGATCGGGGGCTTGGCGCCGCCGAGGGCGCGCAGCCGCTTGGTCACCGCGTCGACCTCGGGCTTGGTCAGCTTCTTCTCGAGCTTGTTCATCCGCTTGGTCAACGCGTCGACGGGGACGGTGTCGTCGCCCTGCCCGACCCGCAGCGTGTGCACCGGCACCTCCGGGCCGGCGACGCGGGTGACCTTCTTGCTCTCGGAGTTCAGCAGCTTGATCGCGGCGCCCTTGGGGCCCTCGGCGATCAGCACCACGCCGGGCCGCCCGACGGCCCGGAAGACCATCGCGGCGTTGCCGATGTCACGGATGTTGCGCGTACGTCCGCCCGCCTCGGCCGCGACCGGCTCCTGCTCGTAGAACCAGCCCCGGCGCAGCGACGACAGGACCGCGCCGGTGGCGCCGGGCGTACCGGAGATCTGCTTGTAGGCGGCGCGCTCGGCCCGCTTGCCCAGCATGAACATGGCCGCGACCAGGCCGAGCATGACGCCGATGATCCCGAGGTAGACCGGGTGCCCGACGAGGAACCCGATCAGGACGAAGACGCCGAAGACCACCAGGAACGCCAGCAGCATCCAGAGCCCGATGTTGGGGTCCTGGGCCTTCGCCTGGCGGTAGACCTGCTTGATCTGGGCGCCGCGGCCCGGGCTGCTGGGGTCCTTCTGCTTGCGCTTGCGGCGGAAGCGCGACGTCTTCTCGGGGGTCTCGGACATGAGGGTCAGGATACGTGCCGCGCGGGGGCCGCCAGCAACGACGACGCCTCCTGGCGCGCGGGGTCGCCGGCCGCCTCGGCCAGGTGCGACAGGTGCGCGGGCAGCGGACGGCCGTACGCCGCCATCGTCTGCACGTAAAGCCGGCCGGCCCGGTAGGACGAGCGCACCAGCGGCCCGGCCATGACGCCCTTGAACCCGATCTCCTGGGCGCGCTCCGACCAGTGCACGAACTCCTCGGGCTTGACCCACCGGTCGATCGGGTGGTGCAGCTTGGAGGGGCGGAGGTACTGGGTGATGGTGAGGATGTCGCAGCCGGCCTCGTGCAGGTCGACCAGCGCCTGCTCGACCTCGTGGTCCTCCTCGCCCATCCCGAGGATGAGGTTGGACTTGGTGACCAGCTCCCGCTCGTGCGCCATGGTCAGCACCCGCAGCGACTTCTCGTAGGTGAACGCCGGGCGGATGCGGCGGAAGATGCGCGGCACCGTCTCGAGGTTGTGCGCGAACACCTCCGGGCGCGCGTCGAAGACCATGCCGACCAGCTCGGGCTTGGCGCCGAAGTCGGGCGGCAGGATCTCGACCCCGGTGTGCGGGTTGAGCTCGTGGATCTGGCGGATCGTCTCGGCGTAGAGCTTCGCGGCGCCGTCGGGCTGGTCGTCGCGGGCGACGCCGGTGACCGTGGCGTAGCGCAGGCCCATCTCGCGGATCGACTCGGCGACGCGACGCGGCTCGTCCATGTCGAGCTCGGTGGGGCGGCCGGTCGCGATGTCGCAGAAGTCGCAGCGGCGGGTGCACACGTCACCGCCGATGAGGAAGGTCGCCTCGCGGTCCTCCCAGCACTCGAAGATGTTGGGACAGCCTGCCTCCTGGCACACCGTGTGCAGGCCCTGGCCCTTCACCCGCGCGGTCATCGCGGTGTACTCCGGGCCCATCTTGGCGGTGGTGCGGATCCAGCTCGGCTTGCGCTCGATGGGGGTCTCGGCGTTCTTCGCCTCGACGCGCAGCATGCGTCGTCCCTCGGGTGCGACGGTCACGTTCGGCTCCCTTGCCGGTCGGTGCTCGGCGGTCGGATTGCTGCCCCGGGGCGGGGGCGGGACACGCCGACCACCATCGTACGTCCGGGTGGGCGAGCCGCTGATGTGACGTCGGTTGCACGGCCGGCTCTGCCAGGCTGGCCACCGTGAAGGCGACACCGAGGTTCTGGTCCGCGGCCGAGTCCGGCGTCGAGACTCCCGAGGGCCACCACTGGTTCCTGCGCAAGTGGGGCTGGTCGGACGTGTCGGTCGAGGACGCCGCCGCGCAGGCGCGCGAGCGCCTGCAGCAGGTGATCACCAAGGTGCGCACCGGGCAGGAGCTCGGGTGGGACTACTACCCCCGCACCCCGCTGCGCGAGCCGATCCTCGCCGACGTCACCACGCCCGACGGGACCCTGATCGCGCAGGTGACCCGCAACCGCTACGGCACCGACGTGCTCAACACCGACCGGATGCTGATCGCCGACGTCGACCTGGCGGTGGCCCGCCGGCGGGGCCCGCTGTTCCAGGTCACCGAGCCGGGCGGGCTGCTGGGCCGGCTGTTCGGGCGGCGCGACGTGGAGCAGGTGGCGCCGTCGGCGGACGAGCAGGCCGAGCAGGCGGCGATGCTGCGCATCCAGCAGTGGGCCGCCGCGCACCCCGACTGGGGCGTGCACGTGTATCGGACGAACGCCGGTCTGCGGGTGCTCGTGACCGGCGCCGACCTTCCCGCGGGCAGCGCGGCCGCCGAGCAGGCGCTGAACGACCTGCGCAGCGACCCGATATACGTGCTGCTGTGCGCGACGCACGAGACCTATCGCGCGCGGCTCACGCCGAAGCCGTGGCGGGTGCGGCACTGGGCGCTCACCGTGCCCTGGCCGCACCGCTCGCCCGCGGACGACCGCCGGTTCCAGGAGTGGATCACCGGATATGTGGACAAGAGCGCGGCGTACGCCACCTGCCGGCTGGTCTGGCGCGCCGGCCCGCCGCCGAGCCCGGCCGAGCAGCAGCTGCTCGCCCTGCACGACCAGGTGACGCGGGTGGGGCAGCAGCTTCCGCTGGCGTGAGGTCTGCTGCGGGCGGTGACAACCGGGGCGGGGGTTGCGGCGTCTTCGCTCCATGAGGGCCTGGCGGGCGCTGGTCGTGTGCGCGCTGTTGCTGGTCGGCCTGCTGGTCGCGCCGGCGCAGAAGGCGTACGCCTGCAGCTGCGCGGTCAGTGGCGTCGCCCAGTTCTTGGAGCGGGCGGACGTCGTGTTCACCGGCACGGTCGGCGAGCGCCGCCGCGACGGGGACGAGCCGGCGGGCGGCCCGCGGTCGAGGTTCACGGTGCAGGTGGACGAGGTCTACAAGGGTGCGGTCCGGGAGCGCACGTTCGTCCGGTCGGGCACCCAGCAGGCGTCGTGCGGTGCGGACCTGCGGCCGGGCGTGACCGTGGTGATCTACGGGCGGCGGGACGCGCAGGGGTTGGTGACGACGAGCCTGTGCGACGGCAGTCGTCCGCCGGAGCGCGGCGAGCTGGAGCGGCTGAGAAGCCTTGCGGGACAACCGAGCTCGGCGTCGAGCGGCTCGGACCCCGACCCGCCGCTGGCGCCTCCGCACCTCTGGGCCGAGCTGACCGGCGGGGACGGTCGGCCGGGGACGGCCGCCGCCGGGGAGCGGTGCTGCTGCTCGTCGCGGGGGTATGGCTGGTCAGGCGATCACGTCGGGAAGGCGCTTCTCGACGAACGGGAGCACCTCGGCGACGGTGACGTCGCGGCCCAGCTCCTGGGAGAGCGTCGTGACGCCGGCGTCGGGGATGCCGCACGGCACGATGGTCTGCGCCCACGACAGGTCGCAGTCGCAGTTGAGGGCGAAGCCGTGCATGGTCACGTCCTGGCTGACCCGGATGCCGATCTGCCCGAGCTTGCGCTCCGGGCGAGCGCCGTCGGCGGCGAGCCAGACGCCGCTGCGCCCCTCGACACGGGTGGCGTCACCCAGCCCGAGATCCGCGCAGACGTCGATCATCAGCTGCTCGAGCCGGCGTACATGCCCCACGACGTCGACGGGGTCGGGCAGCCGGACGATCGGGTAGCCCACGAGCTGGCCGGGACCGTGCCAGGTGATCTTGCCGCCGCGGTCGACATCGATGACCGGGGTGCCGTCGAACGGGCGCTCGTGCGGCTCCGTGCGCTTGCCCGCGGTGTAGACCGCGGCGTGCTCCAGCAGCAGCGTCGTGTCGGGCTGCTCACCGGCCACGACCCGGGCGTGCACCTCGCGCTGGACGTCCCAGGCGTGCTGGTAGTCGACGTAGTCGGGGGCGAAGCCGAGGTGCTCGATCTGCATGCGCACCACGGTACGCCCGGCGCGACCTAGGGTGTCCGCATGCCATCACCCCGCCACCTCGCCCGGTCGGATCGAGGGGCCGGTCGCGGCCGGTGGTGGTTGCTGGCCCTCGTGGTCGCCTGTCTGGTGATCGGAGGTATCGGTGGCCCCACGGTGGGGCAGCTGTCCAGCGTGCAGGAGAACGAGAACGCGTCGTTCCTGCCGGGGGAGGCGGAGTCGACCCGCGCCGCGGCCGAGGCGGCGGACCTGAGCCCGGCGACGATTCCGTACTTCGTCGTGGTCAGCCGCGACGGCGGGCTGAGGCCGAGCGATCGTACGGCCGTGCAGCGGTTCGCCTCCGAGGTCGCCGCGGGCGAGCTGGCGCCGGGGCACCCGTTCGCCGACTACCTCGCCCAGCCGCAACCGGTGGTGGTGCCGAACGACCCGCAGCGGCCCGAGGCGGTGCTCGCGATCATCAGCCTTCGTGCCGATCGCGCCGAGCAGATGATCGGAGAGGACTCCCCGATCACGCTCGCCGGCGACCGGTTGCGCGGCGTGAGCGAGCGGGTGCTCGAGCCCGCCGGACTGACGGCGTACGTCACCGGGCCCGGCGGGTTCATCACCGACCTGGAGAGCGCCTTCGCCGGGATCGACGGCTTGCTGCTCCTGGTCGCGCTCGGCGTGGTGTTCGTGATCCTGCTGCTGGTCTACCGCAGCCCGCTGCTGCCGATCGCCGTGCTGGTCAGCTCGGTGTTCGGGCTGGCGCTCGCGGCGCTGGTGATCTACCCGCTCGCCGACGGCGGTGTGCTTGAGCTGAGCGGCCAGAGCCAGGGGATCCTGTTCATCCTCGTGGTGGGCGCGGCGACCGACTACGCGCTGCTGCTGGTCAGCCGCTATCGCGAGGAGCTGCACCGCCACGAGCGGCCCATGGACGCGATGCGCGTGGCGTGGCGCGCCTCGCTCGAGCCGATCGCTGCGAGCGCCGCCACGGTCGTCCTCGGTCTGCTGTGCCTGTCCTTCTCCGAGCTCGGCAACACCCGCAGCCTCGGGCCGGTCGGTGCGCTCGGGATCGCCGGCGCGCTGCTGTCGGCGCTGACCTTCCTGCCGTCGGTGCTGGTGCTGGCGGGCCGGCGGATCTTCTGGCCGGCGGTGCCGCGGCACGACGACCAGGCCCAGCACGACATCGACCTGCGCGGGCGCGGGATCTGGACCCGGGTGGCGCGCACGGTCGGGCGCCGGCCGCGGGCCGTGCTCGTGGGCGTGACGGTCGGGCTGCTCGCGTGCGCCGCTGCGGCGCCGATGCTCGACGTGGGCGCCGTGCGGCAGACCGACATCTTCCGCACCAGCGTCGACTCTGTCGCGGGGCAGCGGGAGCTGGAGCGGTTCTTCCCCGACGGTGCGGGCTCGCCGGCGACCGTGGTCGCCACGACGGCGCAGGTGCCGCAGGTAGTGCAGCTCGCGAGCAACACCGACGGCGTCTCCAGCGCGCAGCCCGGTCCGTCGATCGGTGGCCGCACGGTGGTGCAGATGACGTTCGACGACCCGGCCGACTCGCAACCGGCCGAGGAGTCGGTGCAGCGGCTGCGCGGGTCGTTGGACGAGATCAGTCCCGAGCTGCTCGTGGGCGGCCCGACGGCGAGCGCGCTCGACCTGCGCGAGGCGAGCAACCGCGACCTGCGGCTGATCGTGCCGGTGATCCTGCTCGTCGTCACGATCGTGCTCGCGGTGCTGCTGCGGGCGGTGGTGGCGCCGCTGCTGCTGGTGGTCGCCAACGTGCTGTCGTTCGCCGCGACGCTCGGGGTGGCGGCGCTGGTGTTCGGGCTGCTCGACCTGCCGAGCGTCGACCCACAGATCCCGCTGTACGCCTTCGTCTTCCTCGTCGCGCTCGGCGTCGACTACTCCATCTTCCTCATGACCAGGGCGCGGGAGGAGTCGGGCAGGTACGGCACCAGACGCGGCACGCTGCTGGCGCTCGCGGTCACCGGCGGGGTGATCACGAGCGCGGGAATCGTTCTGGCAGCGACGTTCTCGGCGCTCGTCGTGATCCCGTTGCTGTTCCTGCTGCAGGTCGCGTTCCTGGTGGCGTTCGGGGTGCTGCTCGACACGCTCGTGGTGCGCTCGCTGCTCGTTCCGGCGCTGACGCTGGTCACCGGGCCGAAGGTCTGGTGGCCGTCGCGGCTGGCTCGCGAGGGGGCTGCGACGGTTTCGGAGAACGCTGCGAAGGTTTCGGAGAACAAGGCGACGGAGGAGGACGCATGACACGTGCAGCGCTGGCTGGGTACGGCTCGGCCGGACGAGGCATCCACGCGCCGCTGCTGCAGGCGGCGGGTGTCGACATCGTGGCCGTGAGCACGTCGAACCCCGAGCGGGCGGCGGAGGTGCGGGCCGAGCTGCCCGGCACCGAGGTCGAGCCCGATCTCACGGCGCTGCTCGCGCGGGACGACGTCGACTTCGTCGTGCTGGCAACGCCGAGCGGGCAGCACGCCGAGCACGTGACGGCGTGCCTGGAGGCGGGACGGCCGGTCGTGGTCGACAAGCCGTTGGCGGTCGACGAGGCTCAGGCGGCCACGGTCGTACGGCGGGCGCGGGAGGTCGGCGTCCCGCTCACCGTCTTCCAGAACCGGCGGTTCGACCCGCAGCACACGACGCTGCGCAGGCTGCTGCTGGAGGGGACGCTGGGCGAGGTGTTCCGGCACGAGTTCCGTTGGGAGCGTTGGCGGCCCGTCCCCAAGCAGCGGTGGCGCGAGAACGCCACGGCGGTCGACGGCGGGGGCATCCTGCTCGACCTGCACACGCACCTGGTCGACGCGTCGGTGAACCTGTTCGGGCCGGTGGAACGGGTGTTCGCCGAGGTCGCGGCGCGGTCGACCCCGGCCGAGGACGACGCGTTCGTGGTTGCGGAGCACGCGAGCGGGGTCGTGTCGCATCTCGGCGCCACGTCGCTCGCCGGCGCGCCCGGGCCGCGGGTGCGCGTGCTCGGCACGGCCGGCGCCTACCTGCTCGACTCCTTCGAGCAGGAGCTGAGCGTCTACCCCGATCTCACCCAGGAACCCGACCAGGCGGGCTGGCTCGTGCGGGGCGTGGAGCGTACGCCCGTCGCGGCCGCGCCCTCCGACCAGGCCGACTTCTATCGCGCGGTGGTCGCGGCGCTGGGCGCCCCGGACCCGCAGGCCGCGATGCCGGTCGACCCGGCGGACGCGGTGCACGTGCTCGCGGTGATCGACGCCGCCCGCCGCAGCGCCGCCGAGCACCAGGTGGTCACGCTGGGCTGAGAGCGGGCGGGATGGGCCTTGGTCGGTGACGCGGGCCGGTGGTGCAGGTGGCGCGTCGCGGCGCAGGAAGCGGCGTCCGGAGGGCTCGGGGAGCAAGCTCGCAGGCCCCTCTTCGTTGGGGCGTGTGGTGCACCACCGGCCGACGGGGTTGTCCGCGCGAGCGCGAGCACCCGGCGGCGGAGGTCCGCTGCATCGTGACCGGCCTGCAGCGCACGCCTGGCGGAGGTCCGGCACAGCGTGCGACGCGTGACCAGGCCGCGCCGCACCCTTCAGCGGAGGTCCGGCGCACCGTGACCATCCGCAGCGCACTGCCCGGCGGAGGACCGTCGGGACGTGCGCTCTGCCGCACTGTTCGGCGGAGGTCCGGCACAGCGTGACCGGCGCACCGCGCACGCTTCGGCGGAGGTCCGGCGCCCCGTGACCATCCGCAGCACACCCTTCGGCGGAGGACCGTTGGGACGTGCGCTCTGCCGCACCCTGACCAACGGCCGCATCCAATGGGACCTCACCCCGGCCGCATGCCCCAACAACCCCGCCTGCGCGACACCGCATGAGCCGGAACGCTCGAACCGTGATGGACGGCATCGCCCGATCTGCGTTCGCGAACAGCGCTCGGTCTGCAGCGAAACCGTTGCTGGACAAGAGTTTTCGCACCAGCGCGCTGCCTGGTCGAGGCTCAGGGAAGCAGGACCACGCGGCCGCGGCCGCCCTGGCCGAACGCGTCGTAGGCGCGGTCGAACTCTGCCAAGGGGTACGTCTCGCGCACCCGGGCAGGCAACGAGCCGTCGGCGGTGGCTGCGAGCAGCTGGGCGAGCCGGACTCCGTCGGCCTGCACCCTGACGGAGCGGACCTCGACCGCGTCGGACGGTTCGGTGGTGCCGGTGACGACCTCGACGAGCCGGCCGCCAGGACGTACGACATCGCGGGCCCGCGCCCGGAGGTTCCCCGCGTCGAGCGCCGCGTCGACTTCGACACCGTCGAGGCTGGTGACGAGCCGGCCTCCGACGCTCTCGACGTACTCGCGGTCGGTCTCCCGAGCCAGGCCGACCACGTTCCAGCCGCGCTGAACGGCGAGCGGCACGGCGTAGCCACCCACCCCGCCGGCCGCGCCGGTGACCAGGAGCGTCCGGTCAGGGGCGGCGAGGTCGTCGAGCAACGCCAGCGCCTGGTCGGCGGTGAGGCTGTTGAGCGGTACCGAAGCCGCGGCGACGTCGTCGAGCGCGTCGGGCAGGGCGGCGACGTCAGCGGCCGGAGCGACGATCTCCGTGGACTGGCCACCGCGCTCCTTCACGGCTCCGGGGACGAGCCCGGCCACCCGAATCCCTTGGCGCAGCGACGGATCGGCAACGCCGGGGCCCACTTCGGTCACGGTCCCCGCCACGTCCCACCCGAGCCCCTGCGGCTCGTCGGGCGCCCAGCCCTGTTCGAGGGCGTAGCCGGCGCGGACGTAGGTGTCGACGGGGTTGATGCCCGCCGCGGTGACTTTGATGCGCACGGCGTCGTCGGGAAGCGGCTCGGGCTCCACCTCGGCGAGACGTAGGCCGCCGTGCTGATCGGTCTGGAGTGCACGCATGGAGATGCTCCTTGGTCGTGGCGCGTGGATCTGACGTGAACTACTCTCGACAGCGGTGCTATCCAAAGGGAAGTAGTTACCTGAGAGTGCGTTGCGTTCCGCGGGGGCGCGCGCCCGGCCGAGAGGGGTCCGACCGTGCCGACGATGACCGCGGCGCAGCGCCGCAGCCAGGCGAAGCTGGAGTACGACGCCTATCTCGCGGTCTGCCCCAGCCGGCAGGTGCTCGAACGGATCAGTGACAAGTGGGTCGCGCTGGTGCTGTGCGCGCTGGCCGACGGGGAGCTGCGCTACTCCGAGCTGGCGCGGCGGATCGCGGGCGTGAGTCCCAAGATGCTGACCCAGACGTTGCGCAACCTCGAGCGCGACGGGCTCGTCGTGCGCAGCGTGACCCCGACGGTGCCGGTCACCGTCGCATATGCCCTCACACCGCTGGGTTCTTCTCTGCAGCAACAGATTCGGCTGCTCAAGGGATGGGCCGAGCAGCACATCACCGAGATCGCCGAGGCGCGCGCGGCGTACGACGCGGGCGCCGACGCATGAGCCGGGTCATCCACACCGGTCAGGCGCTCGTCGACCTGGTGCTGCGCGTCGACGACCTCCCGCGCCGCGGTGGCAACGTCATGGCCGACGAGGGCACCCGTTATGCCGCCGGTTCGGTGAACATCCTTCTGGCAGCAGCGCGTTCGGGCGCCGAGTGCGTGCTGGCGGGTGCGCACGGAACCGGGCCCAACGGCGACCTGATCCGGTCCGCGCTCGAGGCCGAGGGCGTCTCCGTCGTGTCCGAACCGGTCGCCGACCTCGACTCCGGCGTGTGCGTGGTCCTGGTCGAACCGACGGGGAGCGGACGTTCGTCACGACGCGCGCCGCCGAGCGACTGCTCACCGTCGACGGGCTCGCCGCCTCGGAACCGAGGCCGGGCGATCTCGTGTGCCTGACCGGCTACTCGCTCGTCGGCCGCACGCGCGACCCCCTGCTGGAGTGGCTCGACACGCTCGACCCCGGAGTCCTCGTCGTCCTCGACCCCGGCGCGATCTTCGCCGATCTCGAGCCTGCCCTGCGCGAGCGGGTGCTGGCCCGTACGTCCGTGTGGACCTCGAACGCCGACGAGGCTCGCGCCCTGGTCGGCGCCGGTGACGAGATCGACCTGGCGCAGGCGGCGCGTGCCGTCGCGAGCCTGCTCCCCGAGGGCGCGGTCGTGATCGTTCGAGACGGGCCCGCCGGGTGCGTGGTGCACAAGCGCGGAACCACCACCGACGTACCCGGATATCCACGAAAGCCCATAGACACCAACGGTGCTGGCGACGCGCACACGGGTGTGCTGGTCGCCGAGGCCGCGCAGGGCACCGACTGGGTCACGGCCGCGCGCCGCGGGAACGCGGCCGGCGCCATCAAGGTCACCCGTGAGGGGCCGGCGACCGCCCCGACCCGGGCCGAGATCGACGCGTTCCTCGCGGCCGAGGAGGGTCAGCGGCCGTAGCGGCGGATCGCGTCCTTCACGGCCGGGATGCGCGCCGGCGCCATCGAGACCTCCCAGACGCCCCGGGCGAGCAGCGACATGGCGAGGCCCGGATCGCCGGCCATCTCGCCGCAGACCGCGACAGGGATGCCGCGGCTGGCCGCCTGCTCGGTCAGCGCGTCGAGCACCCGCTTCATCGCGGAGGAGTCGGGGTCGAGCAGCGGCGCGAGGTCGGGCTCGGTGCGCTCCGCGGCGCTGAGATAGGCGGCGAGGTCGTTCGACCCGA
The DNA here is from genome assembly GCF_030296655.1 of Barrientosiimonas endolithica. NCBI lineage: Bacteria > Bacillati > Actinomycetota > Actinomycetes > Micrococcales > Dermacoccaceae > Barrientosiimonas > Barrientosiimonas endolithica. The sequence goes on from NZ_AP027735.1 coordinate 1,259,037, forward strand.
CCGACACGAAATCCACCACGTCGGCGAACTCCTCGACGGTCAGCGCCGCCGCCGGCACCTCGACCATGATGCCGACCGCCTCGGGTGCGGCGTGCTCGACACCGTCAGACACCAGCGACGCCACGGCCGCCTCGACCGCCTCGCGGAAGGCCCGGGCCTCCTCGACCGTCGTCACCATCGGCGCCATCACCGAGACGCGGTGCCCGACCGAGGCGCGCGCGATCGCGCGCAGCTGCGTGTGCAGCAGCTCGGGGTGGGCGAGCAGGTAGCGCAACCCGCGGATCCCCAGGAACCCGTTGTGCTCAGGGGTCACGTCGAGCGTGCGCACCGGCTTGTCCCCGCCTGCGTCGAGCACCCGCACCACGACGGGCCGGGCGTCCAGCACGTCGAGGATCTCGGTCAGGTCGTCGCGCTGGGTGTCCTCGTCGGGATAGGTCTCGCGGTCGAGCACGAGCAGCTCGGTACGCAGCAACCCGACCCCGTCGGCGCCGTTGGCCACCGCCGCTCGCGCGTCGGCGACTGACCCCACATTGGCGGCCACGAGAACCGAACGTCCTTGGAAATCAACGGGTTCCGCGGCCTGCTCGCGCAGCTCGGCCGCGCGCCGATCCTGCGCTTCGGCGCGCTCCCGAGCCCGCCGTACGTCATCGGCCGGCGGGTCGATCGCGACCGTGCCGTCCTCCCCGTCGAGGACCACCTGCACGCCCTCGTCGACGTCGTCGACGCGGGGGAACCGGATCACCATGGGGAGCCCCAGCCCGCGCGCGACGACCACCGCGTGCGCGGTGGGGGAGCCGCCGCCGAGGGCAACCCCGACGGCGCCCTGCTCGACCAGCTCGGTGACCTCGGCCGGTCCGACCTCGTCGGCGAGCACCACTGCGCCGCTGACGGATTCGTCGATGCGCGACACTTCGACGCCCAGGTGGCGCAGCACCCGGGCACCCGCCTCGCGCACGTCGATGGCACGAGCGGCCACGACCTCGTCGTCGCTGGCCGCCAGGTCGTCGGCGAGCCTTCGGACCTCCCGCCACCACGACTGCGCCGCGCCGTCGGACAGGTCGGCGACCGCGGCGTCGAGCAGCGAGGGATCACGCAGGATCGCGGCGTGCGCCTGGGCCAGGTCGTCGCCCCCGTCGAGCTCGGCCGCCGCGACGTCGACCGCGTCGCTCAGCCGTTGCCGTTCCTCGGCCGGCTCGCCGACCAGGGATGGTGCGGGAAGGTCGTCCGGGAGGTCGCCGAGGCGGTGCGCCGGGCCGACGGCGAGACCGGGGAGGCGGGCGTACCGGCGGTCGTTGCCGAAAGGTCAATTCTGGTGGGTGCGCCGGCGGTGGCACCGGCGACAAGTGACCTCTCAGCGTCGCCCGGGCTCGCCTTGTCGTTCGTGCCGCCCGTGCCTCCCGCACCGGACGGCACGTCGGAGCCCGCCTCGCCGAACCCGGCGCGGATCGCCTCCGCGACCTGGTCGAGCACGGCCTCCGCTCCGTCCCCCGACGCCTCCAGGGTGACCTGGTCACCGGCGCGGGTGCCGAGGCGTACGACGGACATCACCGAGCGCAGGTCGACCGGACTCTTGCCCTCGACCGACACGGTCACCGGGACCGCCGAGGAGGACACCAGGCGTGCCAGCTCGGCGGCCGGACGCGCATGCAGGCCAAGGGGATTCACGATCTCGACCGTGCGGGTGATCGCGGCCGGGCCGGCAGCAGCACCGCGCTCGGAACCGTCAGCGTCCGCCCCGCCGGCACCCGCTCCGGCATCCGCTGCACCAACCGCGCCCGCGCCACCGGCACCCACTCCGCCACCATCCGCGCCCGCGTCGCCACCGGCCTCACGCGCAGCAGCCACCACGGCGCTCAGCCCACCGCCGCCCTCGGCGGCGACGGCAGCGGCGATCGCGCCCTCGACCACGGGAGCCTCGACGATCACCCGCCGCTCGGCAACATCCGGATCGGCCATCTCCAGCGCCATCTCGGTGGTCAGCAGCGCCGAGCCGAGGTCGTACAGGATCGCGACCCCGTCACCGGTGTCGGCCTCGTCGAGCGCCGCGCTGATCAGGTCGAACGACGTGCCCACGCCGCCCGAGCCGTCACCACCGGCCGCGACGAGGCGCACCGACGGCGCCATCTGCGAGGCCAGCTCGACGACACCTTCCGCCACCTGCGCGCTGTGCGAGACGACGACGAGTCCGACGCTCATCCCGCGCCGGAGGCGCTGGTCGCGAGGCTGCGCAGGAGGTACGCCGTGCTCTGGGCTCCGGGGTCGACGTGACCCACCGAGCGCTCACCGAGGTAGGACGCACGCCCCTTGCGCGCCTCCAGCGGGGCGGTCTCCGAGGCTGCCTGCTCCGCGGCGGCGGCCGCGGCCTCGAGCACGTCGGCCACCGACCCTTCCTCGGCCGCAGACTGTGCGGCCTGCACCGCGGGCTCGAACGCGTCGATCATCGTCTTGTCGCCGACGGCAGCCTTGCCGCGCGCCACGACGCCCTCGGCCGCAGCCGACAGCGCGTCGGAAACCGTTGCCGCGTCGAGGGTCTCGGCGTCGCCCACCTTCGTCGCCGCGCGCAGGAACGCGGTGCCGAACAGCGGACCCGACGCCCCTCCGACCGTGGAGATCAGCGTCGTCGCCACGAGCTTGAGCACCGCGCCGGGCGTGCCGGGCTCGTCGGCGTCGAGCTTCTCGACCACCGCGCGGAACCCGCGCACCAGGTTGGCGCCGTGGTCGCCGTCGCCGATCTCGCGGTCGAGGTGGGTGAGCTCGGTGTGGTGCTGCTCGATCGTCTCGGCCATCTGCCGCACCGCAGCGGCGGTCGCGGCGGCGTCGCAGCCCGCCATCAGGCGTCCCGTCGCAGGGCGATGGTGCTGACCGGGGCGTCCCACAGCTCGGTGAGCTGCTCGTCCAGCCGCAGCAGGGTGATCGACATTCCTTGCATCTCCAATGACGTGATGTAGTTGCCGACGAGCGACCGGGTGACCTCGATCCCCTTGTCGGACAAGAACTTTCGGGCACTGTTGTATGCGAGGTACAGCTCGATGACCGGCGTGCCGCCCATCCCGTTGACGAACAGGAGCACCTGGTCGCCCTCGGCGTACGGCAGGTCGTCGACGATCGCGGTCAGGAGCGTCTCGACGATGGCGTCGGCCGGTTGCAGCTTGACCTTCTCGCGGCCGGGCTCGCCGTGGATGCCGATGCCGAGCTCGATCTCGTCGTCGCCGAGCTCGAACGAGGGCTCGCCCGAGTGCGGCACGGTGCACGGCGTGAGCGCGACGCCCATCGAGCGCACCTGGCGGACGACCTTCTCGGCGACCGCGGTCACCTCGTCGAGGGAGTCGCCGCGCTCGGCCGCTGCGCCGGCGATCTTCTCGACCAGGACGGTGCCGGCGACGCCGCGGCGGCCGGCGGTGAAGGTGGAGTCCTTCACGGCGACGTCGTCGTCCACGATCACCGAGCGCACCTCGATGTCCTCGGCGGCGGCCAGCTCGGCGGCGGTCTCGAAGTTGAGCACGTCGCCGGTGTAGTTCTTCACGATGTGCAGCACGCCCGCGCCGCCGTCGACGGCCTGGGTCGCGGCCAGCACCTGGTCGGGCGTGGGTGAGGTGAACACGGCGCCGGGCGCGGCCGCCGAGAGCATCCCGCGGCCGACGAACCCGCCGTGCAGCGGCTCGTGGCCCGAGCCGCCGCCCGACACCAGCGCGACCTTGCCCTCCACGGGTGCGTCGGCGCGCACGACGTAGTCGGGCTTGGTGCGCACGGTGATCAGGTCCGGGTGCGCCTGCGCCATCCCGGCCAGCGCCTCGCTGACCACCTCGTCGGGGTCGTTGATGATCTTCTTCACGTCGCGGCTCCTTCGTGGCGGGTACTCCTCGATCTTGCCGTCCAGCGCTGCCGCGCGCAGCCCTTCGTCCACCTCGTCCCGTGTGACCTGTGCCGCCCGACGTTGATCCGATCAACGTTGGCCCCCGCAGCCGGCGGCACGACCGTGGCGCCATGACCACCACCACGCCCCAGCCCATCGTCACTCCGCCCGGACTCGCCGGGGTCGTCGTCGCCGACACCGCCGTCGGTGACGTGCGCGGCGACGACGGCTTCTTCCACTACCGGCAGTACGACGCCCTCGACCTGGCACGGCACGTCACCTTCGAGGACGTCTGGCACCTGATGGTCCGCGGCACGCTCCCGGACGCGGCGCAGGCCCGGGCCTGGGCTGCCGAGGTGGCGGCGGCCGCGGAGCCGGCCGAGGACGTACGCCGGGAGCTGACCGAGGTGCTGCGGCGCTTCGGCGGCGGCGACGACCCGCTGGTGTCGCTGCGCACGGCGCTGTCGGCGTACGGCGCGCTCACCGGGCTGCGGCCGCTGTGGGACCTCGACCCCGAGCAGCGGACGGCGGACGCCGTGCGCGTCGCCGCCATCGTGCCGTGGCTGGTCACCGCCGCCCACCGGCTCGCGCAGGGCGAGCAGCCGCTCGCGCCGCGCCCGGAGCTGGGCGTGGTCGGGAGCTATCTGTGGCTGCTCAGCGGCGAGGAGCCGCGCGAGGAGCACGTGCGCGCGATTAGCCGATACCTCTGCCTCACCGTCGACCACGGCTTCAACGCCTCGACGTTCACCGCGCGCGTGATCGCCTCGACCGGCGCCGACCTGGCGGCCTGCGTCGTCGGCGGCATCGGCGCGCTCTCCGGACCGCTGCACGGCGGTGCGCCCTCGCGGGCGCTCGACGCGCTGGACGCCATCGGCACCGTCGACAACGCCTACCCGTGGGCGCTCGAGCAGCTGCGGTCGGGGGAGCGGGTGATGGGCTTCGGGCACGCGATCTATCGCGGTCCCGACCCACGCTCGGAGCTGCTCAGGGAGACCGTGATCGAGCTCGGTGGACCGACCGCCGAGCTGGCCGTGGCGGCCGAGGCGGAGGTCGTGCGCGCGCTGGCGGAGCACAAGCCGGAGCGGGTGCTGCGTGCCAACGTGGAGTACTACGCTGGCGTCGTCATGCAGTCGTGCGGCATCCCGCGATCGATGTTCACCCCGACGTTCGCGGTGAGCCGGGTCGTCGGCTGGACCGCCCACGTCCTGGAGCAGGCGCAGCAGCGCAAGATCATCCGGCCGAGCTCGAGGTACGTCGGTCCGCCCGCGCCGCAGCCGTTGCCCTGACGTCCGGTCACCGGCGGGGCGGTCTGGTGCCGTGCCACCATGCCGGTATGCGCGACGAGACCGAGCTCGACGTCGGAGAGGCCGTCCAGGTCTTCTGGGAGGCCGCGCGCAACCACGCCAGGCTCAACCCGGCGCCGGCCTACTTCGGCAGGACGCCGCTGGAGACCGTGCCGCCGCCGGCCTGGTCGTTCGGCGGCACCCAGGAGCAGGCGGGCGAGCTCGCGGCGCTCGTGCTCGACGGTCGCAAGACGGCGACCGCCAGCGCGCTGTGGGACTACGAGGCCGAGGACGAGCCGCTGCCGAAGGTCGGGCAGATGTCGATCGTCCTCGACGGCCACCAGCGGCCGGTCGCCCTCATCGTGACGACCGAGGTCGCCACGGTGCCGTTCGACCGGGTCGACGCCGAGCACGCCGAGGCCGAGGGTGAGGGGACCGGTCGCTCGATCACTGGCGCGAGACGCACGAGCGGTTCTTCCGCGAGTTCCGTTCGCACGAGAGGGATTTCGACCCTTCGATGCCGGTGGTTCTCGAACGGTTCAGGGTGCTCTATCCCAAGCCGCCCAAGGCGGGCGAGTAGTCAACGCGCCGAAGCCGGTCGAGCAGTCAAGCCGCCCAAGCCGGTCGAGTAGTCGCGAGGAACGAGCGACGTATCGAGACCCCTTCCTCGAGACCCCTGCTCGAGCACCGCCTCAGCGTCGGCCGGTGTAGACCGCCCGCGGCCGGAAGCGCAGCGGCTGCCGTCGCTCCTCCAGGGTGTGCGCGGCGAAGCCGGCGAGCCGGCCGACCAGGAAGATCGCCTCGCCGGCGTCGTGGTGCAGCCCACGGGCCTGCGTGAGCACGGCGAGGGCGAGGTCGACGTTCGGCTCCATCCCGGTGCGCTGCAGCGCGGCGAGCCGCAACGCCTCGACCTGCAGGTCCAGCCCCGGGTCGTCCCGCCCGAGCTCGGCGAGCAGGTGGTCGGCGCGCGGGTCGGTCCCGCGATAGACCTTGTGGCCGAATCCGGCTGTGCTGCGGTCGATCTCGGGGAGGACCGCGCCGCGGTTGTCGAGCCACCGAGCCCACAGGTCCAGGGCCGGACGTGAGGCGGTTCCGTGCCGGGGGCCGCCGAGCGCGGCCGCGCCGGTGAGCAGCGCGAGGGGCATCGCGGCCCCCGTGCCGGCTGCCGCGCGCACCGCGATGGTCGAGGTCGCCAGCTCGTGGTCGGCGAGCAGCACGAGCGCGCGGCGCACGAGGTCGACCGTGCTCGGCGACGGGTCGTGGACGCTCAGCCCGTGGGCCACGGTGGTGCCCAGATCGCCCTGCCACCCGGAGCCTTCCGGCCCCAGCGCGCAGGCGCTGAGCACCATCGCCTCCCGGGCGGCCCCGAGCTCGGCGCCGTTGCCGTCGCCGTCGGCGTCGCCGTCGGACGAGGGCTGTGCAGGGCGGGCTGCGAGCAGACCCAGCGCGACGCGGGCGCGAGCGGCCGGGGAGGTTCCACTCGGGCATACGGCGTGGACGTGGGTGACGACCGCGTCGAGGCCGTCCGGCGGCGACCAAGCGCCCGATCTGCCTGTCTGCCAGAGGATCTCGGCGACGTCCTCGAGGCTGCGCCCGGTCGCCAACGACGTCGCGTCGAGGCCGCGGAAGAGCAGCCGCCCCTGCGGGTCGAGCTCGGTGATGGCCGTGTCGAGGTGCAGCTCGAGGCTGCCCACGCGGGTGCGTCGCCCGCGCTCGGCCAGCGCCTGCACCTGCGCACGGTCGAGCAGCGAGGCGCGGTGGCCGTTCGCGTCGACGGTGTGAGACCGGTCGAGCAGCCCGCGGCTGATGTAGGCGTAGACCGTCTCGCGTCGCACGCCGAGCAGGTCCGCGGCGGCCGCCACCGTCACGCGCTCCCGATCGGCCATGCCGGCCACGATAGGCAGACCGTGACGGATCGGCTCAGAAAACCCCTGTGGACAACGTTTTCGCGCCTCGCGCGCTGCCAGGCTCGCAAGGGTGAGGCAGCACGAGGACGACGGTGACGACCTGGACCGAGTCGGCGAGGACGTACGCCCGGAGCCGCCCGACCTGCCCGGCTACCGGGTCGGCGCGCATCTGGGCAGCGGGGCGAGCGGGATGGTCTGGGCGGTCACCCGTGCGGCCGACGACGCGCGGCTGGCCGCGAAGGTGCTGCTCGCGCCGGTGGAGGAGGCGTGCTCCGAGACGGCGTTCCTGCAGCGGCTCGAGCACGAGCACGTGCTGCGCCTGCACGACACCGTGCTCGACACGAGCGGTCCGGTGCCGCGCCTGGCGATGATCACCGACCTGGCCGAGGGCGGGTCGCTCGGCACGGCGGTGGCCGGCCGCGGGCATCTCACGGTGGGCGAGGTGGTCACGGTGCTCACCCCGCTGGCCCGCACGCTGCACGACCTGCACGGTCAGGGGCTCGTGCACGGCGACCTGAGCCCGGCCAACGTGCTGCTCGACGCCCACGGCAAGCCGCTGCTGGCCGACTTCGGCATCGCCCGCCTCGCGGCCGGCGACGACGCGCAGCTCTGGGGCACCACGGGGTTCGTGGCTCCCGAGGTGCTCGCGGGGAGCGGCCCGAGCCCGCCGCCGACGTGTTCGCGCTCGGCGCCCTCGCGTGGACCTGCCTCGTCGGGGAGGCGCCGGGGCCCGCCGCGCTGCGCCCGCACCTGCCCGACGTCGCCCCGCAGGCGCCGCCGCAGGTGTGCGACCTCGTGCTCAGCTGCCTCGCGCACACGCCCGAGGCGCGGCCGAGCGCCGGGGAGCTGGCGCTGGCGCTGTGGGACGCCGCACCTGCCGAGCCGGCGCCGGTGCCCGGGTCGGAGGGGTCGCGCGCGGCCCCGACGCCACTGGATCCGTGGAGCGGCCTGACCCAGCGCATCCGGGAGAGCGCGACGGCCCCCGAGCCGGAGCCGGAGGTGGCATGGCACCGCCTCCCCGCCGTACGCCGGTCTCTCCTGGTCGCGGCCGTCGCCGGCCTCGTGGCCGGGTTGGTCGTGGTGTGGCCGGCGGGGTCACGCACCGGCGAGTCCCGTGTGGTGGCAGGGGTTTCCGCGCCTGCACCGGCGGCGACCCCGGCTGCTCGGGCGAGGCCGTCGATCGCCCCCGTGCCGCCGCGGGAGAGCCGCACGACGCCGCCGCGGGAGAGTCGCCCCGCGGCGCCTGGCCCCTCCGCGCAGCGCACGTCTGGCACCTCTGCCGGACCGGACCGGCCCCAGCCGTCGTTGCCCGCGCCTACCGCTGCACCAGCCGGTCAGGACCCGACGGCAAACCTGCGCGCCGACCCGCGCGCCGTCGTCCAGGGACTCGTCGACCAGCGGGCCAAGGCGTGGGGAGCGGCCGCGGTCTCGACGCCGCGCTGGTGGTCGACTCGGCCGCGTTCCGCAGCGACGCCGCCGACCTGAGGTCGGCGGCGTCGATGGGGGTGAGCTATCGGGGGTTGAGCTTCCGGGTGCGCGAGGCGCGTCTGAGCGGCCAGAGCCCGGGCCGGCGCGGCGGCGACCAGGTCGACGTGGTCGCGGTCATCGACCGCTCGGCCTATCGGGTCGAGGGTGCGGCCCCGGCCCGCTTCGCCGCCAGCGCGGGTCAGCGGGTGCGCCTCACCCTGCAGCGCACGCCGCAGGGCTGGCGCATCGCCGACTGGCGCGCCGCGTGAGTCAGCCCGAGCGCCGGGTCGGCTCGGCCGCGATGGCCTCGCGCACCGGAGCCTGGATCAGCCCGAGCGCCGGGCCCGCTCGGCCGCGACGGCCTCGCGCACGGCCGGCGCGATCTCGTCGCTGATCCGGCGCAGCTGCGACTCGACGGGTGGCACGCCGAAGACGTAGGCGTTCATGCCGTGCTCCAGCGTGACCGTGGTGAGCAGGTCGATCCACTGCGACGTGGAGAAGTCGCCCCAGACGTTGTAGACCCGGTTGATCTCGCTCGGGTCGCGTCCGGCCTCGAGCGCGGCCGCGTCGATGCGCTCGTGCGGCTCGGCCAGCGTCTTGGGCGGCAGGAACGCGAGCGAGGGCAACCAGCCGTCGGCCTTGCTGCCGAGCAGCTGCAGCATGCGCGGACCGCGCGCCCCCAGCCAGATGCCGATGTCGTGCGCGGGCGGCGGGCCGGGGTGGGCGCCGTCGAGCGAGTAGTGCTGCCCCGCATAGCTCGCCGGCTGCGACGCCCAGAACAGGCGCATCACGTCGACCGCCTCCACCATCGCGTCGACGGCCTCGCGGCGGGGCCGTGCGGTGCCGCCGAGCGCTTCGACGCCCGCGGGGAACGCTCCGGTGCCGAGACCGACCTCGACGCGCCCACCGGTGATCCGGTCGAGCGAGGCCGCGGCCTTGGCCAGCAGCACCGGGTTGCGCAGCGACAGGTTGGCGACGTCGGTGAAGACCCGCACCCGCTCGGTCACGGCGCCCACCGCGGTGAGCAGCGTCAGCGCGTCGAGGTGGCCGGCGTTGTAGGCGTGGTCCTGCACCCCGATCAGGTCGAGCCCGGCACGGTCGGCGACGCGCGCCGCGTCGAGGAGCACGTCGGGCCGGCCTGCGTCGGGGGACATGAACCAGCCGAACTCCAGCGGCCGTCCGTAGTCGGTCATGGCGTCACCTCGGCAGCCTCGAGCGTCGTCGGGACGGTCTCCGGGGCCGGCTTGCCGCGGCTCGCGGCAGCCTCCTCGTCGCGCACCCGGAACGACACGATCACGCCGAGCACCGCGACGACGGCGGCCACCAGGAAGACGTCCTGGTAGGCGTCGAACGCAGCGGCTGCGCGGGCGGCCTCGCCGGCCGTGCTGGCGAGCGAGTCCAGGTGGCTCGCCATGCGTACGGTCAGCGTGGTGGCCAGCAGCGCCACGCCGAGGCTCGCGGCGACCTGCCGCGCGGTGGAGAACAGCGCGCTGGCGCGAGCCGTCTCCTGCGGCGTGATCGAGGAGAATGCGGCGGCCTGCACGGGCACCATGATGAACGCGCCCGCCATGCCCATGAGGAACATCGAGCTGCGGATCAGCCACAGGCTCGACCCGGCGTCGACCAGCGCCAGCATCACCTGGCTCACGGTGATCACCGCGAAGCCACCGGCGAGCATCCGGCGCGGACCGGCCTGCTGGAAGACCCGGTTGGTGAACGGCAGCATCACGAGCATCCCGAACGCCTGGAACATCGTGAGCAGCCCCGACTCGGTGGCGGTCAGGCCCATGGTGGTCTGCACCATCAGGGGCACGACGAACAGCGCACCCATCGTGGCCGCGGCCGCGGGCATGAGGATCAGGTTGCCCAGCCGGAACATCCGGTTGCGCAGTAGCTGCAGGTCGATCATCGGCGCAGCGACGCGTCGCTCGGTCACGACGAACGCGGCGATCAGCGCCGCGCCGGCGGTGACCAGCAGCAGCGAGGCCTGGTCGGACCAGCCCTCGCGCGCGCCGCGCTCCAGGCCGACGAGCAGGGTCGCGAGGCCGGCGCCGCCGGTGAGGAAGCCGAGCACGTCGAGCCGCTCACGAGCCGTACGCTCGCCGGGCCTGAGCGCGACCGCGCTGAAGATCAGTCCGACGATGCCGACCGGCACCTTGAGCAGGAAGACCCACCGCCAGGAGACGTTGTCGGCGAGCCAGCCGCCGAGCACCGGCCCGAGGGCGGGCGCCAGGGTGGTCGGGATCGCGAGCACCGCGGAGGCGCGGGCGCGCTCGTGCGGCGGGAACGCCCGGAACAGCATGGCCGTGCCGACCGGGGTCAGCAGACCACCGCCGACACCCTGGGTCACGCGCGCGACCAGCAGCTCGGTGACCGAGCCCGCGAGGCCGGCCCACAGGGAGGCGCCGGTGTAGATCGCCAGCGCCAGCACGAACGTGCGCTTGTCGCCGAACCGGTCCGCGACCCAGCCCGACGCGGGGATGAAGACGGCCAGGCTCACGAGATATCCCGTGACCAGCCACTGCAGCTCGGAGGTCTCGGCGCCGAAGTGCTCACCGAGGATCGGCAGGGCGGTGTTGAGCACCGTCATGTCGAGGATCTCCATGAACAGCGCCATGACGAACGCCGTGGCCACCAGCCACTTGTAGGGGATCTTGCGCAGCATCGCGTCCTCGGATCAGGCGATCACGAGCTGGAGGGAGAGCACGAGGCCGGAGAAGGCGAGCAGCACCAGGGCGCCGACCGAGTTCTTGACGGTGTCGTGCGCGCGCACGTGGAAGATGATGGCGCCGATCATCATGAGCACCAGGCCGACGGCGGCCAGGATCCCGAGCGGCTGCAGCCACAGCCCGATCAGGACGCCGAGCGCACCGAGCACCTCGAGCGCGCCGACGAGCTGCTGCAGGCCGGGCGTGACGCCCAGGCCCTCCAGGGTGCCCGTGACGGGTTCGGCGCGGCGCAGCTTGCCCACGCCGGCGCCCAGGAACGCGAGCATCAGCAGGGCGGAGAGAATGATGGTCGTGATGGTCACGATCGTGGACCTCCGGGGAAGAGTGGGAAGAGAACGACGGGCACAACGGTTCACTGAGTGAAGTTATTTCTTCACTGGACCAAGTAATATCCGTCACGACGAGAGGGCTGGCATGGCGACGAGGCGAGCGGTGAAGCAGCAGGCGGTGGAGCCGTCGGTGCGCATGGCGACGCTCGACGGGCTGCTGCGCACGGCCATCGAGCTGCGCCGCCACGTCGAGTCGGTGGCGCGCGAGTTCGAGCTCAGCGCGCCCCAGGCGCGTCTCGTGCTGATCCTCGACGAACCCATGCGCATGCAGCGCGCGGCCGTCGCGACCGCGTGCGAGCCGTCGCACCTGACGGCCCTGGCCGACCAGCTCGAGGCGGCTGGTCTGATCACTCGCGAGGCTGACCCCGACGACCGTCGCGCGCGCCGACTCTGCTTGACCGACAAGGGGATTCGGCTGCGCACGCGACTCGCCCCGGCGATGCTCGACGAGGCGCCGGTGGTCGGCGGCCTCGACGACGGTCAGTGCGCCGCGCTGATCGGCCTGCTCGACCCGAAGGAAGAGGCATGAGCCGGCCGATGCCCGCTCTCGCGGCGGACGTCCTCCCAGGGCATTTCGTACGTCCACGCACGATCTGAACGTGCCTCGCCCGTGGTTCCGCGGTCACCTGCCGCATTTCGTACGCCAACGCACGAGCTGAGCGTGGACAGCGAACCGCCCGGGCGCAGCACCGACGTGCCGCACGCGGGCGGTTGGCTGCCCGGCGGATCAGGCCTGGGTGGTGCTGGTCCCCGGCAGCGCGCACGAGTCGTCGGTGCAGACGGCGGCGTCGTCGCCGCCCAGGACCTGCACCGGGTGCTCCTTGGCCCAGACCTCGTCCAGCGCGGAGCGGAAGGCCTCGACGGGCTGGGCGCCGGAGACGGCGTACTTGCCGTCGATGAGGAAGAACGGCACGCCGGTGATGCCGGTGGCACGGGCCTTGGCCTCGTCGGCGCGCACGTCGTCGGCGAACTCCTCGCCCGCGAGCACGTCGCGCACGCGCGACTCGTCGAGCCCGACCTCGGTGGCGACGCGGACCAGCTCGTCGCGGTCGCCTGCGCGCAGGCCGTGGGCGAAGTAGCCGGTCATCAACGCGTGCATCAGCTCGCGCCCGCGGCCGCTCTGCTCGGCGAGGTGCACGAGCCGGTGGGCGTCGAAAGTGTTGGTGGTGCTGGACTTTCGCGTGTCGAACTCCAGCCCGACCGCCTGGGCCTTCTCGCCGATGCCACGCTGCATGGCCTCGACCTGGGCGGGGGTGGTGCCGAACTTCGCGGCCAGTGCCTCGGCCATCGGTGTGTGCTCGCCGGGCGTCGCGCTCGGGTCGAGCTCGAAGCTGCGCGGCACGATCTCGACGTCGTCGCGGTGCGCGAATCCCTCGAGCGCGAGGTCGAGATGACGCTCGCCGATGTAGCAGAACGGGCAGGCCACGTCGGACCAGATCTCAATCTTCATGTCAGGGACAAGTGCTTCACTGGCAGAACTATTCCGGCGGGGTGCCGGCGAGGGCGGGGAGTCGAGCCGCACCCACGCGGCGTCGAACGGCACCGCCTCGCGCTGCGACTCGTGCAGGGTCAGCACCAGCGCGGTCGCGGGCAGCTCGGTGCGCACCGCTGCGAGCACGGCCTGCGCGGTGGGCGGGTCGACGCCGGTCACGGGCTCGTCGAGCAGCAGCAGGTCGGGCCGGGCAGCGATCGCGCGGGCGAGGGTGAGCCGGCGCTGCTCACCGCCGGACAGCTCCCGGCCGCCGGTGCCGGTGGGCGTCTCGGGAGCGATGCCGGCGCGGTCGAGCCGCACCAGGTCGAGCAGGTGCCGCATCGCGTCGTCGTCGAGGTCGGGGTCGGCGAGGCGCAGGTTGTCGGCGACGGTCCCGGTGAGCACCTGGTCGTTGTGCGGGACGAGCACGACGCGCCCGTCGCTCGCACCGGCCGCGTGCTCGCTGCGCAGCCGGCGCAGCAGCGTCGTCTTGCCGGCGCCCGACGGTCCGGTGAGCACGATCGGCTCCGCGCCGGGGGAGACCTGGACCGGTGACGCCGCCGCGGGCGGGGACGCGGGCGCCCCGGGGCCGGCTCGTCGCCGAGCTCCAGGCGACGGGCGGCGACCACGGCGCGGCGGGCGTACGCCATCGCCGGACCGAGCGCGGACAGCAGGTCTCCGACGGCGGTGGTCAGCAGGGCGACCATGGCGACGGTGGTGATGGCGGCGTCGCCGGCCGCGGTCACCCAGGTGGCGCCGAGCACGGTGAGGCCGACGCCGAGGTCGGTGACGAGGCGGGCGCGGGCGTCACGGCGCTCGACCTGCTCCTCGACGGCGGTGAGGTCGGCGAGCCGCACGCTGCTCGCGCGACGTAGGGCCGGTGCGGCGCCGAGCGCGGCCAGCTCGCGCCAGGCCCCGCCGGCCGCCACGAGCTCGCTGCGGGCGGCACCGCGCGCGGACGCCTCGTCGGGGGCGGCCCGCAGCCCGAGGCCGGTGGCCGTCATCGCGAGCAGCCACCCGCCGGCCGCGATCGCGGCGGCGGCCGGTGACACGCCGGCGAGCACCAGCACGGCCGACCCGGCGACCGCGGTCACCGAGGCGAGCGGCACCAGGCAGCGCAGCACCAGCTCGTCCAGCGTCTCGACGTCGCGCAGCAGCCGGTCGAGCAGGTCGCCGGTGCGCAGCCGCCCCGCCTGCTCGCGGGGGAGCGCGGCGACGTCGTCGAACAGCCGCACCCGCAACCGGGTCAGCCAGCGGAGCGTGGCCGTGTGCGCGACCAGCCGCTGCAGGTATCGCAGCACGATGCGCGCGAGGGCCAGCGCCCGCACCGCCCCGCTCGGCCCGAGGTAGTTGAACCCCGGGTCGCCGGCGAGCACGAAGCACGCGACCACGAACCAGCCCGAGACGCTGAGCAGCGCCACGCTCGAGGCCTCGGCGCCGACGGCGAGCAGCACCGCCCCGAGCAGCAGCAGACCCGGGCGCCAGCGCAGCAGCCGCAGCGCGCGCAGGATCGCGCTCACGTGGGGGCTCCTGCCTCGCGCACGCGCAGCTCGCCGCGGTCGATCCGCCAGACCTCGTCGGCGCGGCGAGCCACCGCCGGGTCGTGCGTGGCCACGACGACGACGCGGTCGCGGCCGAGGTCGGCCAGCAGGTCGGCGACCGCATCGGCCGACTCCGGGTCGAGGTGCGCGGTGGGTTCATCGAGCAGCCAGACGCCGCGGTCGGCCAGCACGGCGCGGGCCAGCGCGACCCGGCGCGCCTCGCCGGCCGAGAGGCCGAACCCGTCGTCGCCCACCGGCGAGGAGAGCCCGTCGGGGAGCCGGGCGACCAGCGGCGAGAGCCCGACCGCGTGCGCGGCGGCGGCGACCTCGTCGTCGGAGGCGTCCGGGCGGCCGAGCCGGACGTTGTCGGCGAGGGTGCCGGCGAGCACGACGGTCCGCTGGCCGAGCCAGCCGACCGAGTCCGCGGGCGGGCCCTGCTCGCGCCCGGAGCCGTCGAGCGCGAGGGCGGCTCCCGAGGTCGGCGGGAGCAGGCCGCCGAGCGCCGACAGCAGCGTGGTCTTGCCCGCTCCCGAGGCACCCAGCACCGCGACGAGCCGGCCGCGGCGAGCGGTCGCGGTGACCCCTCGCAGCACCGGCTCGGAGGCGTGGCGCGGGGTCAGGTCGGCCTCGCGCAGCCCGAGGCCGGCGGGTCGGTCACCTGCGGCCCCGGCTGCGAGATCCGTTGTGCGGCGGTCGGTCTCGGCCCCGTCGAGCAGCGGGCGCAGCACGTCGACGGCGGCCAGCGCCTTCTCCCGCTCGTGATATCCCGCCGCCACGTCACGCAGCGGCAGGAAGAACACGGGAGCCAGCACCAGCACGAACAGGCCCTGCCACAACGACGGACGGGGCGCGAGGGGCAGGTCGACGAACCCGAGCCCCGCCAGCCCGACGTACGTCGCGGTCACCGCGATCGCGAGCGTCACCACCACGTCGAGCACGCCGGCGGCGACGAACGCGCTGCGCAGCACGACGCTCGTGCGTCGGCCCAGCTCTTCGCTGCTGGCGCGCAGCTGCTCGCGCTCGCGCTCGACGGCGCCCAGCTCGCGCAGCACCTCCATCGCCCGGAAGCGTTCGAGCACCTGGGCGCTCAGCCGGCGCACGCCCTCGAGCTGGCGGGTGCTGGCGTCGCGCGTGGCCATGCCTGCGAGGCGCAGGTTGATCGGCAGGATCGGGGTCGCGAGCGTCAGCAGCACCGCGACCGGCCAGTGCGCGAGGGCGCACGCGAGCAGCACCACCGCGCACTGCCACGCGGCCGCGCGTCGAGCGGGGCGGGCCTGGGCGCTGAACCGTCCGACGTCGGCCGCGAGCTCGACCGCGGCCTGCACCGAGCGTTCCGCAGCCGGGGGAGCAGCAGCCGGGTCGACGGGCAGCGTGGCGTCGACGAGTCGTTCGCGCAGGCTCGCCGCGATCGCGGAACCGCCTGCGGCAGAAGCGATCTCGGCCTGCCAGGTCGCGACCCTGCGGGCGACCAGCAGCAGGGCGAACGCCAGGGCGGGCAGCAGCAGGCCGCCCGACTCGGCGCGGCTGACGAGCGTGACCAGCGCCGCCCACTGACCGACCAGCAGCGCCATCGCGCCGACCCGCCAGCGGGCGGCCGCGGCGAAGTCGCCGTCACCGGGGGCCGCGGCGTCGTCGAGCCAGGCGAGGTCGTCGCGGTCGGGCGTCTCAGTCGTCCTCATCGCGCCGCTCGTGCCGGATCCAGACGACCAGCCCGGCCAGGATGATCAGCGCGACGCCGAGCAGGTTGAGCAGCTCGGAGTGGACCTGCGGGTAGCCGGCGAACATGTCGATGCTCACCGCATAGAGCAGCACGCACAGCACGGTGAGGCCGATGATGCCCAGCACGCGACTCATCGCACCTCGCTCCCTCGCGGGCGCACGGCCTCCGACGCCGGCGAGACGCCCTCGGGCAGCTCGCTCGCGGTGCGCGGGACGTACTTCCCGCGGAAGACGTGGTGGGCGTACCAGTTGTAGAACAGCACGAGCGGGATGTTGAGCCCGACGCCGACGAGCAGGAAGCCGATCGACGACGGGGGCGCCGCGACCTCCGGGAGGGTCAGCTCCGGCGGCACCACGACCGGGTGCAGATAGACGAGGACGCCGGTCATGCCGGCCACCTCGGCGATCGTGAGCAGCACGACCGGCTGCGGCCCGCGGTCGGCCCAGCAGCGCAGCATGAGCAGCACCATGGCTGCCGCCCCGACGAGCGCGAGCACGGTCGCGACGACCAGCTGGGCACCGCCCGGCCGCGGCCAGGTGTCCTCCCACGCGAAGAACACGACGGCGCAGGCGGCCACCAGCACGACCGTGAGCGTGGCGGCGGCGCGCGCGACGCGGGGGCGGGCGACGTAGCCGTCCTTGACCTGCAGCACGGCCGCGGCGGCCGTGACGTAGAGCGCGACCGTCGCGGCGGCGGTGAGCAGCGAGAAGGGGGTGAGGAAGTCCCAGGTGCCGCCGGCGAACTCGCCGTCCTCGACCCGCACCCCGCTGAGCAGCCCGCCCATGATCAGCCCCTGGGTGACGGCGGCGACCAGCGAGCCGAGGCCGAACACCAGCCCCCAGCTGCGCGGCACGACGGTGCCGTGCGCGGCCGCCTCGACCGCCACGCCGCGGGCGATGATCGCGAGGAGCATGACGATGACGGGGAGGTACAGGGCGGGCAGCGCGACGGCGTACGCCCCGGGCAGGCCGGCCCACAGGCTCACCCCGAGCAGGATGATCCACGACTCGTTGCCGTCCCAGGCGGTGGCGACCAGGTCGACGTTCTCGCGGCGGCGGCGCTCGTCGGTGTCGCCGAGCGTGAGGATGCCGAGCCCGAGGTCGTAGCCGTCGAGGACGACGTACATCACCAGGCACAGTGCGATGACGGAGTACCAGCCCAGGATCGCCAGATCGGTCATGCCGTCACCTCCGCGTCGCGCCGTGGATCGTCGCCGTCGGACCCGAGTTCCTCGTCGGGCCAGTCGGACTCGGGTCCGCGGCGCACCGAGCGCACGACGTAGACGACCCACACGACCAGCAGCGTGAGATAGGTGAGGGTGAACGCGGCGAACGTCGCGACAACGCTGCCGGGCGCGATGTCGGAGACGCCGTTGGCCGTGCGCATCTCGCCGAAGACGACCCACGGCTGGCGGCCGGCCTCTGCGGTGACCCAGCCGCCGATGATCGCGATGATGCCGATGGGCGTCAGCCAGACCAGGAAGCGGTGGTAGCGCGGGGAGCTGTAGAGCCGGCCGCGCAGCCGCAGCACCACGCCGACGAACGCCGCGGCGAACATCACCATCGAGGCGTAGAACATCGCGCGGAAGCCGTAGAAGGTGGTGAGCATGTCGGGCCGCAGCTGCGGCGGGGTCTCCTTCAGCCCGGGCGTGGCCGTCTCGCCGGAGAGATCCTTGGCGATCCAGCTGCCGAGCCTCGGCACCCCGACCTCGACCCGGTTGCGCTCGGCCTGCTGGTCGGGGACGACGAACAGCAGGTAGCCGGTGTTGTCGGAGTCCCAGTTGCCTTCCAGCGCCTGGAACTTCGCCGGCTGGTCGGGGATGACGTAGCGCGCCGCGACCTGGTCGCCGATCCACAGCTGGGCCGGCAGCAGAAGCGTCACGACGCCGAGCGACAGCGACAGCGTGCGCCTGCCGAACTCGGTCGCCCGGCCGTGCCGCAGGTAGTACGCGCCGATGCCGGCGACGAGCCAGGCCGCCGTGATCAGCACGCCGAGCAGCATGTGCGGGAAGCGCCACCCGAACGACGGGCTGAAGATCGCCTCCCACCAGCTCGTCGGCACGAACTGCCCGTCGACGACGCGATAGCCCGACGGCGTCTGCATCCAGGAGTTGGCCGAGATGATCCAGGTCGTCGACAGGATGGTGCCGAGCGCGACGAGGCTGGTCGAGACCATCATGACGCGCTCGCTGACCCGGCCGTCGCCGTACAGCATGATCCCGATGAACCCGGCCTCCAGGAAGAACGCGGTCACCACCTCCATGCCGATGATCGGGCCGATGATGGGGCCGGTCGCGTGCGCGAACTTCCCCAGTTCAGCCCGAACTCGAAGGTGATGACCGTGCCGCTGACCACCCCGAGCGCGAAGCCCAGCGCGAAGATGCGCTTCCAGAACCGGAAGATCTGCAGGTAGACCGGCTTGCGGGTGCGCAGGTGCAGCGCGTAGACGACCGCGAGGAAGATCGACAGCCCGACCGTGATCGCCGGGAACGTCATGTGGAACGCGATGGTCACCGCGAACTGCCAGCGCGACAGGTCCAGCACGGTCGGGTCGGGCACGCGTCCTCCTCGGTCCGCGCGGGCCGTCCCCCGGCGTCGCGCCACCGTCATCGTCGTATGCCGGGCGTGGGCTGTCGAGCGATCCGGGCACACCTGTTGCCGGCGGCGCCGGCCGGAGTAGGTTCGGCGCATGAGCGAACTCGATGCGGTGGCAACCGATCTCGCGCCGACGGGCACGCTGCGCGCGGCGATCAACGTCGGCAACCCGGTGCTCGCGCAGGGCGACCCGGCCGACCCGAGCGGCGTCACCGTCGACCTCGCCCGGCGGCTCGGCGAGCAGCTGGGGCTGCCGGTCGAGCTGACCGGGTTCACCGCCGCGCGGCAGTCGTTCGAGGCGATGCGCGACGGCGCGGCCGACCTGTGCTTCCTGGCCGTCGACCCCGCCCGCGCCGTCGAGGTCACCTTCTCCCCGCCGTACGTCCTCATCACCGGCGTCTTCGTCGTCGCCGACGACTCCGCGATCGGCTCGGCCGAGGAGGTCGACCGGCCCGGGGTGCGGGTCGGGGTGAAGGAGGGGTCGGCGTACGACCTGCACCTGTCGCGCGAGCTGCGGCAGGCCGAGGTGGTGCGCGGGTCCGACGGGGTGACGGTGTTCGCCGAGCAGGGGCTCGAGGTCGGCGCCGGCATCCGGCAGCCGGTGCAGGCGTGGGCCGACGAGCGCGGCGGGATGCGGGTGCTGGAGCCGGAGTTCATGCAGATCCGCCAGGCCGTCGGCATCCCGGTCGACCGCGCGGAGGAGACCAAGGCGTGGGTGGCCGACTTCGTGGAGCAGGCGATCTCCGACGGCTTCGTGGCCGAGGCACTGCGCCGCTCGGGGCAGGACGAGGACCTGGTCAGGTGAGCAGCAGCCGCTCCAGCCGCCGCGACACGATGCGCATGCCGATCAGCCCCATCGCGAGCAGGTAGGCGACCGACACCAGCGAGGCGACCGTGAGGTGCCCGGTGGTCAGCTCGCGTTCCAGCACCACCCCGCGATAGAGCGGGGTCGCCTCGACCACCCAGCGCAGCGCCTCGGGATAGGCGGTGAGCGGGAAGAAGGTCGCGGAGAACAGGAACAGCGGCAGCTGCCCGAGGGTGATGAACTCGAAGTCCTGCCAGGTGCGCATCCAGGTCGTCAGCGCCATGCACGCCCCGGCGAACGCGAACCCGATGAGCAGCGCGGCCGGCACCGCGAGCAGCGCCCACCACGACCCGACCAGGTCGAGGGCGAGCATCACGAGCAGGAAGACCGTGGCGTAGACCGCGCCGCGCAGCAGCGCCCAGCTGATCTCGCCGCGCGCGATGTCGCGGGTGGTGAGCGGCGTCGCGAGCATCTGCTCGTAGAGCTTCTGGTACTTCAGCCGGAAGAACACCCCGAACGTGGTGTCGATGAGCGCGCCGTTCATCGCCGACGCCGCGAGCATCGCGGGCGCGACGAACTCGGCGTAGGGCACCTGGTGGCCGTCGACCTCGAAGCCGGGGATGAGCTTGCCGACGCCGATGCCGAGGAGAGCAGGAACAGCACCGGCTCCAGGAAGCCGGTGACGAACCACAGCCACCCGCGGCGATAGACCAGCACGTTGCGCGACAGCAGCACGCCAGTGGCCTCACGCGCCGACAGCTGCCGCACGGTCTGCCGCGTCGTCGCGGCGCTGAGCACGGCCATCAGCGCACCAGCCTGCGCTGCAGCGCGCGGATGCTCAGGGCGACGCCGACCGCTGCCAGGGCGGCGAGGTAGGCCAGGTGCACCAGGGCAGGGCCCGTCTCGGTCGTGCCGATCATCAGCGACCGGGTCAGCTCGGTCGCGTGGAACAGCGGGGTGAACGCGGCGGCGGTCTCGAGCGCGGGGCCGAGGTTGCTCACCGGGAAGAAGCCGCCGGAGAACAGGAACAGCGGCAGCAGCAGCACCCGGAAGATCACGGTGAAGCCCTGCTCGTTGTCGCTGCTGGCCGCGAAGGCGTAGATCGGGCCGGCGAACGCGACACCGGCGACCAGCTGCACCGCGATCGCGCCCAGCGCACCCCACGGCGAGGCGAGCACGCCGAACGGGACCATCACCGCGACGAACACCGCCGAGGCGAGCGCCACCCGGGCGACGACGAACCCCAGGTTCGCCAGCACGATCTCGGGCACGCCCAGGGAGTGGCGAGCATCGAGAAGTACGTCTTGTGCCACTTGATCTGGCCCATCACCGGATAGGTCGACTCGCCGAAGGCCATCATCATCGTCTGCGCGGCGAGCATGCCGGGCACGACGAACGCGAGATAGCTGGGGGCGCCGTCGAGCGTCGCCGGGTCGGCCTGGACGTAGCTGCCGAGCAGCATGCCCATCGCCGCGACGTAGAGCAGCGGCGTGACGAAGGAGTTGACCACCGAGCCCTTCCAGGTGCGGCGGTAGACGGTCAACCAGTAGTCGCGCAGGTTCCAGACCCGGCGCCACCACGGCTGCTCGGGGACCGCGACTCCACTCGTCGCTTCCGTCGCGCTCATCAGTCCACCAGGCTGCGGCCGGTCAGGTGCAGGAAGACGTCCTCCAGCGTGGAGCGGCGCACCAGCACCGCGACCGGCTCGAGGCCGCGCTCGTGCACCTGCGCCAGGGTGCGCTCCCCGTCGTCGGTGTAGAGCAGCAGCCGGTCGGGCAGCACCTCGACCCGCTCGGCGAGGTCGCGCACCCGGTCGGCCAGCGCCTCGTGCTCGCCCACCCCAAACCGCACCTCGGCGACCTCGCGGGTGGAGAACCGGCGGATGAGCTCCAACGGCGACCCCTCGGCGGCGATGGTGCCCTTGTCCATGACGACGAGACGGTCGCACAGCTGCTCCGCCTCGTCCATGTAGTGGGTGGTCAGCACGAGGGTGACGCCCTGCTGCTTGAGCCGAAAAAGCTTGTCCCACAACGTGTGCCGCGCCTGCGGGTCGAGGCCGGTGGTCGGCTCGTCGAGCAGCAGCACCTCGGGGTCGTTGATCAGCGAGCGGGCGATGGTGAGGCGGCGCTTCATGCCGCCGGACAGGTCGTCGATCTTGACGTGCGCCTTGTCGGTGAGCGCCGCGAACTCCAGCAGCTCCTCGGCCTTGGCCCGCACGTGCGCCTTGGGCAGCCCGAAGTAGCGACCGTAGACGATCAGGTTGTCGCGCACGGTCAGCTCGGCGTCGAGCGTGTCCTCCTGCGGGCAGACGCCGATGCGCCCGCGGATGCGCGGCCCGTCGACCGCCGGGTCCATGCCGAGGATGCGCAGCTGGCCGCCGCTGATCGGCGAGACGCTTGCGATCATCCGCATGGTCGAGGACTTGCCCGCGCCGTTGGGGCCGAGGAAGCCGAACGCCTCGCCCCGCACCACGTCGACGTCGATGCCGCGCACCGCCTCGAAGTCGCCGAAGCTCTTGCGCAGCCCACGCGCGCTGACCAGCGACTCGCGTGCCGTGCTCGGCGCGGCTGGTCGGTCGCTCATGGCCTCGGGAGTGGCGGACGGTTCGGGCACAGCTACGACCCTAGTGAGGCTCACCGACAACCCCGGAACGATTAACCCGGTTGTCGCGGCGAGCACGCCGGGCCAGGCTCGGCCGGGTGAAGGACTTCGACCCTGCCACCAGCTTCGGGCCCGACGTGGCCGCGCGCTACGACGACGAACCACGCGGGGACGAGGACGCCGCGGCCGGCTTCCTGGCCGGCCTGCTGCCCGGCGACGCGCCGGACGGTTCGCCGGCCGGCGCGCTGGAGCTGGCCATCGGCACCGGCCGGGTCGCGCTGCCGCTCGCGGCGCGCGGGGTGCGCGTCGACGGGATCGAGCTGTCGCCCGACATGGTCGACGTGCTCCGCTCGCGCGACGGTGGCGCTGACCTGCGCGTCGTCCTCGGCGACATGGCCCGCGAGACGACGGGGGAGACGTACCCGCTCGTCTTCCTCGTCTACAACACGATCTTCAACCTGCTCGGCCAGGACGAGCAGGTTCGCTGCTTCGAGAACGCCGCGCGCCACCTGCGGCCCGGTGGGCGGTTCGTGGTCGAGGCCGCCGTGCCGAGCGCGTGGCTCCCGACCGACTCCTACGCCCGGCCCGAGCAGGTCGAGACCGACGCGGTGACGCTGGACGTCTGCCGCTACGACCCGGTTACCCAGCACCTGGTGGAGAACCACGTGCGCATCGCTGCCGACGGCGTACGTTTCGCGCCCATCGTCTGTCGCCTCGCCTGGCCGTCCGAGCTGGACCTGATGGCGCGGCTCGCGGGGCTCCGGCTCGAGGCGAGGTACGGCGGCTGGCACCGACAGCCCTACACCGGGCGCGACCAGCACGTCTCGGTCTACGTGCGCGGGCGCTCGTGACGCCGCCGAACCGGGGACGAGCAGAAGGTCTCCGCGGCCGCTTTACTCTGGGGCGGCTGGTGCGCCACCCCGCGCCGGTCGGTGGCGCACCACGCGCCCCAGAGTAAAGCCGCCTCCGAAGCACCCCTGGCCCGGAGGATTTCGCGCCCGGAACCGACCGGGGCGCTGCAGCCCGGCCTAGCGTGAGAGGCATGAGGCAGCGGAGCGCGGGCAGGCGCGGACTGGTCGGTGGGGCAGCGGCGGCGATGGTCGTGCTGGCGGGGTGCTCCGGAGACACCGAGCAGGCGGCGACGTCGAGCACGTCCAGCACGCCGGCGGCCACGACCTCGAGCGCGCCGACCCCCAGCACGACGCCGTCGCCGACGAGCGAGACCTCCTCCACGAGCGAAGAACCCACGAGCGAGGAACCCACCACCAGCGCGCCGCCGCCGACCTCGACCCCCTCGAGCACCACGCGACGCACCACCCGCACAGCCACCCCGACCGAGCGGGACTCCGAGACCGAGACGGACGAGCCGGAGCGGGAGTCGGCGACCGCGACCCCGACGCGCCGGGAGACGCCCCGCGGCCGGATCGTGCGGATCGACGACTACTGCGACGACACGCCCTGGGAGGTGGCCCGCACCGCCGACGGCCGCACCGCCTACTGCGTGCAGGTGTACGCGACCGACGCGTTCGTCTGGTCGCGCACCTTCCAGATGCGCACGGCCGAGCCGGGCCGTGAGGCACCGGGCTTCGGGAGGTACGGCCCCGCGGAAGGTGGTCCGTGCCATCCGGACGGGGTCACGATCCGTGACGGCGAGGGCCGCCTCCTGCGCTGCACGGCATCGGACGGCGGTGGCGAGCCGGAGTGGCGACGGGCAGGCTGACGGCGGCGGGCGGTTCGTGCTGAGCGCGAGCGCTCAGTCCTGCTGCGCCAGCACCCAGCGCAGCGCCGACTGCACGTCGCTGTGCTCCCACTCGAACTCGGACGACTCCAGGACGGCGGGTCGCACGCGCTGGCTGCCGAGCACGTCCTCGGCGAGCTCGCCGAGCACGACCTTGAGCGCGATCGACGGGGCGGGCAGCAGCGCCGGACGGTTGAGCAGCCGGCCCAGCACCTTCATCACGTCGCGCTGCCGATCCGGTTGCGGTCCCACGAGATTCACCGGCCCGGTGATCTCCGGGTGGTCGACGAGGAAGGCGAGCGCCCGCACCTCGTCGGCCAGCGTGATCCACGACCACCACTGCTTGCCGGAGCCGAGCGGGCCGGCCAGGCCGAGCCTGGCCAGCGGCAGCACCCGCTCCAGCGCGCCGCCGTCGGCGGCGAGGACGAGGCCGGTGCGGGCGTACGCCGTCGGGCACCCCGCGTCGACGGCCGGCTGGGCCGCAGCCTCCCACTCGCGGACCAGGTCGGCGAGGAACCCCTCGCCGGGGCCGCTGGTCTCGTCGAGCACGTTGTCGCCGCGGTCGCCGTAGTAACCCATCGCCGACCCGTTGACCAGCCGCACCGGCTCGTCGAGGTCGGCGAGCGCCCGGGCCACGGTCGCGGTGGTGTCGATGCGCGAGGAGACCAGGGTGCGCTTGTAGGCGTCGGTCCACCGTTTGTCACCGATGCCGGCCCCGGCGAGGTTGACCACCGCGGTCACCCCGTCGAGGGCACCCGGCTCCAGCTCGCCCTGGTCGGGGTCGATGCGCCGCTCGTGCGGCTCGGTCGGGTCACGACGCACGAGGTGAACCACCTCGTCGCCGCGCTCCTGCAGGAACGACGACAGCGCGCCGCCGATCAGGCCGGAGGAGCCGGTGATGGCGACGCGCTGTCGGGTGCTCATACCTCGAACGCGCCCTCTTCGAGACGGGCCTTCATCGCCGTCAGGAACCGGGCGGCGTCGGCCCCGTCGACGATGCGGTGGTCGTAGGACAGCGCCAGGTAGACCATCGACCGGATGGCGATCGTCTCGCCGCCCTCGGAGTCGGTCACGACGACCGGACGCTTCACGACCGAACCCGTGCCGAGGATGCCGACCTGCGGCTGGTTGATGATCGGGGTGTCGAACAGCGCGCCGCGGCTGCCGGTGTTGGTCAGCGTGAACGTGCCTCCGCCCAGCTCGTCGGGCGTGATCTTGTTGGTGCGCGTGCGACCGGCCAGGTCGGCGATCTTGCGCGCCAGCCCGGCGATGTTGAGGTCGCCGGCGTTGTGGATCACCGGGACGAACAGGCCCTTCTCGGTGTCGACCGCGATGCCGAGGTTCTCGGAGTCGTGGTAGACGATCGAGTCGCCGTCGACGCTGGCGTTGAGCTGCGGGTACTGCTTGAGCGCCTCGACCGCCGCGACCGCGAAGAACGGCATGAACGACAGCTTGGTGCCCTCGCGCTGCTCGAACCCGGCCTTGGTGCGGTCACGCAGCCGCGCGATCTTGGTGACGTCGACCTCGACCACGGTGGTCAGCTGCGCCGACACCTGCAGGCTCTCGACCATGCGCGTGGCGATGAGCTTGCGCATCCGGGTCATCTTCTCGGTGGTGCCACGCTTGGGCGACACCGGCGCCGCGGCCGCGGCCTTGTCGCCGGAGTCACCGCTGGGGGCGGCCGGCTGCTCGGCAGCGGGCTGCTCGGCCGGCTGGGACGCCGCCTCGGCGGCAGCCAGCACGTCCTGCTTGCGGATGCGCCCGCCGACCCCGGTGCCGGTGATCGAGGCCAGGTCGACGCCCTTGTCCTGGGCGAGCTTGCGCACCAGGGGCGTGACGTACGCCGCCGGGTCGCGCTCGTCGGACCCGCCACCGCTGGCCTGGCCGGCCTGGCCCTGCCCCTGGCTGGGGGCCTGGCTCGGCGCCTGGCTCGGTGCCTGGCCCGATCCGGACTGCGCAGCGTCGGGGCTGTTCTGCGCCGGCGGCTGCTGCTTCTCCTGCTCGGTGGACGGCTCGGGCTTCTTGGTGACGTCCTCGGCGGCCTCGCCGCTCTGCTCGGTCGAGGGGGCGGCGCGGTCGGCACCGGCGTCCTCCTCGGCCTTCTCCTGCGGCTTCGCCTCGGAGCTGGACCCGGCGCTCTGCTCGGCCTGCTCGGCGGCCTCCTCCTTCGGAGCCTCCTGCTTCGGAGCCTCGTCCTTGGGGGCCTCCTGCTTCGGCTGCTCCTGCGTCGGGGCGGACTCGCCGCCGGAGCCACCGCCGGCCTCGCCACCCACGACGGCGAGGTCGGCGCCGACCGGGACGGTCTCGTCCTCCTGCACCAGGATCTTGGTGAGCTTGCCCGCCACGGGGGAGGGCACCTCGGTGTCGACCTTGTCGGTCGAGACCTCCAGCAGCGGCTCGTCGACCTCGACGTCGTCACCCTCGGCCTTGAGCCAGCGGGTGATGGTGCCCTCGGTGACCGACTCGCCGAGCGCCGGCATCTGGACCGTCTCGCCGCCGGTGACCTCGCCGGACCCGCCGCCCGAGCCGGAATCGCCGGACGACCCCGAGTCGCTCGAATCAGAGTCGCTCGAACCCGAGTCGCCGGACGACTGCTCCTGCTGCGGGGCGTCGGTCTGACCGGCCTGCGCCTGCGCGGGCTCGGGCTCGGCCGGGGCGTCCTGCTGCGGCTGCTCGTCGCCGCCGCTCTGCTGGTCGCTCTGCTGGGCTTCGCCCTGCTGGCTCTCGCCCTGCTGCTGACCGGAGTCGTCCGAGCCGCCCTCGGCGGGGCCGTCGCCCACGACGGCGAGGTCGGCGCCGACCGGCACCGTCTCGTCCTCCTCGACGAGGATCTCCTGCAGCGTGCCCGCCACCGGCGAAGGGATCTCGGTGTCGACCTTGTCGGTCGAGACCTCCAGCAACGGCTCGTCGACGGCCACCTCGTCGCCGACGCTCTTGAGCCACCTGGTCACGGTCCCCTCGGTCACGGACTCGCCGAGGGCGGGCATGGTCACACGTTCAGACATGGGTCACAGTCTCCCGGATATCGAGGCGGATGTGCAGCGCGCCGGTCGGATCGGCCAGCACGCGAGATCGGAGGGTGCGCACGGTCATCAGGAGTGCGCGTGGAGCGGCTTGCCGGCGAGCGCCAGGTGCGCCTCGCCGAGCGACTCGTTCTGGGTGGGGTGGGCGTGGATCATCGGCGCGACGTCGTCGGGCAGGGCCTCCCAGCCGACGATGAGCTGGGCCTCGCCGACCTGCTCGCCCATGCGGGCGCCGACCATGTGCACGCCGACGACGGGGCCGTCCTTGGCACGCACCAGCTTGACGAAGCCCTGGGTCTGCAGGATCTGGCTCTTGCCGTTGCCGCCGAGGTTGTACTCATAGGTCTCGACCTCGCCGTGCTGCTCCTTGGCCTGTGCCTCGGTGAGGCCGACCGAGGCGATCTCGGGGTCGCAGTAGGTCACCCGCGGGATGCCCGACTCGGCGAGCACCGCCGGCTGCTTCCCGGCGATCTCCTCGGCCACGAAGATGCCCTGCTGGAACCCGCGGTGCGCCAGCTGCAGACCCGGCACGATGTCGCCGACGGCATAGACGCCGTCGACGGACGTACGACAACGCTCGTCGGCGGTGACGTAGCCCCGGTCGGTGCTCACCCCGACCTCCTCGTAGCCGAGGCCCTCGGTGACCGGGCCGCGCCCGACGGCCACGAGCAGCAGGTCGGCCTCGATCGGGTCGGCGCCCTCGAGCTGCACGGTGACCTTGTCGCCGTCGTCGGTGGCGCCGGCGAACCTCACCCCGGTCCTGACGTCGATCTTGCGCTTCTTGAACGCCCGCTCGAGCTGCTTGGAGACCGCCTCGTCCTCGGCCGCGACCAGCCGGGGGAGTGCCTCCACCACGGTGACCTGAGCGCCGAAAGACCTGTAGACAGAAGCGAACTCGACGCCGATCACGCCGCCACCGAGCACTACGACACGCTCGGGGACCCGGTCGAGGGTGAGCGCCTGGTCGCTGGTGACGATGCGGCCACCGACCTCCAGGCCGGGCAGCGTCTTGGCGTACGAACCGGTAGCCAGCACGACGTTCTTGCCGGTGAGGGTGCGGTCGCCGACCTGCACCGTGGTGGGGGAGGTGAGCTTGCCCTCGCCCTCGACCAGCTCGATCTTGTGCGCCTTGGCGAGACCCTGCAGACCTTTGTAGAGGCGGCCGACGACACCGTCCTTGTAGGAGTGCACGCCCGCCATGTCGATCGACTCCAGCGACGTCTTCACGCCGAACTTCTCGCCCTCGCGGGCGGAGTCGGCGACCTCGGCCGCGTGCAGCAGCGCCTTGGTCGGGATGCAGCCGCGGTGCAGGCAGGTGCCACCCAGCTTGTCCTTCTCGACGAGCGCCACCGACATCCCGAGCTCGGCCGCCCGGAACGCGCAGGCATAGCCGCCGCTGCCGCCTCCGAGGATCACGATGTCGTACGTCGGTGCGGACTCGGCACTCATCTGCGCAACGCTCCCTTGCGTCGTCGAACGGTCTGCGAAACCGCGTCGGCAGGGGGCACCGACTGGCTCCGGCGCCCATCCTTCCACCCGCGCCGGCGTGCGCTGCAGCCAGGTCACGGAGGCGATGAAACTCTGGCCCGCGCCCCGACCGTGTGTGACAGTGACGGCAGGCACCGCCGGTGCCACGACCGCCACGAGACCAGGAGGACACGATGGCCGACAGCTCACGACGGGACGCGGCAGGCGACGACAACGCGGCGCAGGTGGGCCCCGACGAGGAGACCAAGCGCAAGTTCCGCGAGGCGCTCGAGAAGAAGCAGGCGCACGGCGGCCGCGACGTGTCCGACCACTCGGCCCACTCCAAGGTCGCCGGCGCCCATGACGCCGAGACCTCGGGCGCCCAGCAGATGTTCCGCAGGAAGTCCGGCCCCGGCTCCTGACGACGGCGGCACAGAAACCACGACGGCGGCACAGAAAACTTCTGTGCCGCCGTCGTAGTTTCTGTGCCGCCGTCGACGATGCCGGGCGGGTGAGCCTGCGAGCCGGCCTGGAGGAGGAGACGCGGCCAAACAAGCGCAGCTGTGCCGCCGTCGACTAGCTCAGGCGTGCGCCTCCACGAAGCCGACCAGCGAACGTACGCCGTGGCCGGTGGCGCCCTTGGGCGTGTAGCCGTAGGCGCTGCCCTCGTTGAAGGCGGGGCCGGCGATGTCGAGGTGCACCCACGGCAGCTGGACGCCGTCCTCGCCCGCGCCGACGAACTCGCGCAGGAACAGCGCGGCGGTGATCATGCCGCCCTGGCGCTCACCGGTGTGCTTGACGTCGGCGACCTCGGAGTCCATCGCCTTGCGCAGCTCCTCGTTGAGCGGCATCGGCCACTGCCGCTCGCCGACCCGCTCGGCGGCCGCGAGCATGCGCTGCGAAGCCTCCTCGTCGTTGGACAGCACCGCGGTGGTGCGCAGGCCCAGCGCCATCATCGCCGCGCCGGTGAGCGTGGCGATGTCGACGACGGCGTCGGGCTTGAGCTCGGAGGCGAACGACAGCCCGTCGGCCATCACCAGGCGGCCCTCGGCGTCGGTGTTGATGATCTCGACCGTCTTGCCGTTGTGCATGGTGACCACGTCGCCCGGGCGCTGCGCGTCGGAGCCGGTCATGTTCTCGGCGAGGCACAGGTAGGCGGTGACCGCGACCGGCAGCTCCAGCCGCGCGACGGCCTCGATGGCGGCGGCCGCAGCGGCCGCGCCGGCCATGTCGCACTTCATCGTGATCATGCTCTGCGCCGGCTTGATGCACAGGCCGCCGGAGTCGAAGGTGATGCCCTTGCCGACGATCGCGACGTGCTTGGTCGCCTTGGCGGGCTTGTACGACAGGGTCACCAGGCGCGGCGGGCGCGCCGAGCCGCGACCGACGCCGACGAGACCGCCGCAGTCGGCCTTGGCCAGCTGCTTCTCGTCCAGCACGGACACCTTGACCTTGGAGCCCGAGAGGCGCTTCTTGACCCGGTCGGTGAACGAGGCCGGGAACAGGTCGTTCGGGGGAGTGTTGACCAGGTCGCGCGCGAAAGCCTGTGTGTCGGCGACGATCTCGGCCCGACGGGCCGCGGCCTTGGCGGCGGCGGTGCGGGCCGCGGCGGAGATCACGCTGACCTTGGCGACCGGCTCCTTCCCGGGGTTGGCGGCCGTGCGGTAGGTCGTGAAGGCGTATGCCCCGAAGAGCGCTCCTCGGCGACCGCTCCGGCCAGCTCCGAGCTCGGGCCGGGGGCGGTGAGCGCGACGTGCTTGGTGCCGGCGAGGCCGCGCACCGCGGCACCCGCGGCGGCGCGGATCGTCTCGTGGTCGGAGGCCTTGGGCTCGCCGGTCAGTCCGGTGCCGGACACCACGACCAGCGGGCTCGCGACGCCGGGCACCCCCGTGAGCTTGATCGTCTCGTCGGGCCCTCCGCCGGCGCCGATCGCGGCGAGGGTCGCGTTGACGTGCTCGACCGACTCGTCGGCCAGCCCGTGCGTCGGGATCAGGGCGACGCCGTCGTCGTTCTTGCCAGCGAGCAGCACGAGCACGTCGGCCTTGACGGTGCTGGCGTCCTTGTCGGTGAGGGTCAGGGTCGTCACGGCTCTCAGTTCACTTCCTCGTGATCGTGCAGGGAGAGCGGTGCGCCGCCCCCTGTCCCGGCGACCCTATCCAGCCGGGCCCCGGATACGTTGAGGACATGACCGAAGCTGCGCCGAAGACGTCGCCCCTGCACGACCGCCACACCGCCCTGAAGGCCAAGATGGCCGACTTCGGCGGCTGGCAGATGCCGATCGAGTACCCCGGCGGAGGCGTGCTGCGCGAGCACGCCGCGGTGCGCGAGCGGGTCGGCATCTTCGACGTGAGCCACCTCGGCAA
Source organism: Barrientosiimonas endolithica (assembly GCF_030296655.1). Taxonomy (NCBI): domain Bacteria; kingdom Bacillati; phylum Actinomycetota; class Actinomycetes; order Micrococcales; family Dermacoccaceae; genus Barrientosiimonas; species Barrientosiimonas endolithica. The sequence goes on from NZ_AP027735.1 coordinate 1,289,928, forward strand.
GGCCCTCGTGCAGGGCCCGGGTGCGGCCGACTTCGTCAACGCCTGCTTCACCAACGACCTGCGCAAGGTGCAGCCGCCGAAGGCGCAGTACACCATGTGCTGCGACGAGCGGACCGGCGGCGTCGTCGACGACCTCATCCAGTACTTCAAGAGCGAGGACGAGGTCTTCCTGGTGCCCAACGCGGCCAACACCGCCGAGGTCGTACGACGCATGGAAGCCGTTGCGCCAGAAGGCATCTCGGTGACCGACCAGCACAGCGACTACGGCATCATCGCGGTGCAGGGGCCGCGCTCGGTCGAGGTCGTGGAGGCGCTGGGGCTCCCGACCGACCTGGAGTACATGTCCTTCACCGAGGCCGACTGGCAGGGCCGCCCGGTGATCGTGCTGCGCTCGGGCTACACCGGCGAGAAGGGCTTCGAGCTGGTGCCCCGCTGGGACGACACCCCCGCCCTGTGGGACGCGCTCGTCGAGGCGATCGCGGCGTACGACGGGCTGCCCTGCGGCCTCGGCGCGCGCGACACGCTGCGCACCGAGATGGGCTACGCGCTGCACGGTCACGAGCTGACGATGGACATCACGCCCAACATGGCGCGGGCCGGGTGGGCGGTCGGCTGGAAGAAGGACGGCTTCTGGGGCAAGCAGGTGCTCGAGGAGCAGAAGGCCCGCAAGGACTACCGGCTCTCGTGGGGCCTGCTGGCGACCGGCCGCGGCATCCCGCGCGCCGGCAACGACGTGAAGGACGCCGACGGCACCGTGATCGGCACGGTCACCTCCGGCACCATGTCGCCGACGCTCGGCCGGGGGATCGCGCTGGTGCTGCTCGACCGCGGGGTCGGCGAGGGCACCGAGGTGGTCGTGGACGTGCGTGGTCGCGAGCTGCCCGCGACGGTCGTGAAGCCTCCGTTCGTGCAGGTCGAGACGAGCTGAGGCGACGGGGCCGCCCGGGTCGAGCGACCGGGCGGCTCAGCCGCCCGGCACCGGGATGGGCGGGGCGTCGGTCAGGTTGACGAGTCGGCCGGCGACGACCAGGTGCACCTGGTCGCTGACGCGGCTGATCGTGACGTTGACCCGGCCGAGCGCGTCGGTGAACAGCCGCCCGGCGGGCGTGGTCGGGACGAGCGACATGCCGACCTCGTTGGTCACGGCGACCGAGTCGTACGGCGCCTGCGACCACAGCGCCGCGAGCTCGGCGGCGCGCTGGTCGACCAGGTCGAGGGCGGCGGTGTGGTCATCCCACAGCTGCGCGTCGTCGATCAGCGAGGTGACCCAGGCGCCGAGGCAGTCCAGGAGGACGGGGCCACGGGCGTACAGGATGGTGCGCACGACGTCGGCGCTCTCGACGGTCGCCCACCCGTCGGGCCGGTCGCGGCGGTGCCGCTGCACGCGGGCCGCCCACTCGGGGTCGTCGCCGCTCGGGACGGGCCCGGGGGCGATGAAGGTGACGCCCGACTGCTCGGGCAGCAGCGTCTGTGCGTATCGGCTCTTGCCGCTTCGCGTCCCGCCGAGGACGAGCGTCGTGGTCATAGGTGGCTGTCTCCTGGTTCCCTGTCGCTCCGCTCGCCGGACACTGTAACCGGCCTGACCCCGTCGCTCTCGGGCGAGACCGGCGGGCCGAACTCGGGGCGCGCCCCGAACTGCGCCCGGCGCACGGCGCGGCGCAGGGCGCGCAGCACGGCCGGCGCGGCGACCAGCACGAGCGCTGCGGTGAGCACCCCGCGCGGGAGGTCCCAGCCGAGCGAGGTCAGTCCGTAGAACACGGCGTAGTGCGCGAGCTGGGTGGTCAGCGGGTCGGCCGGGTCGAAGCCGGCGCCGGACGGGGCGCTCGCGCCGAGGAACGGCCAGAACCACAGGTTCATCACGGCGCCGTAGCCGAGCCCGGCGACCAGGCCGTACGCCGCCAGCAGGTATCGCTCGACCCGCGCCGGGACCCGGGGCAGCAGCGCGGCGCCCAGCCCGACCCAGCCGGCCGCGAGTATCTGGTAGGGCAGCCACGGGCCGACGCCGCCGGTGAGGAACGCGCCGGTGAGGATCGCCAGCGCGCCGAGCAGGAATCCGCCCGCGCGGCCGAGCACCCGCCCGCCGACGACCAGCAGGAAGAACATCGGTTCGAGCCCCGCCGTGCCGGCCGACAGCACGCGCAGCGCACCGCCGAGCGCGGCCAGCACCCCGAGCGTCGCGACGGCCTTGGCGTCGAGCCCGCCGCGGCTGACCTGGGCGACGAGCACCGCGCCGAGCAGGCCGACGAGCACGGGGAACAGCCACGGGCTGTCGTTGCCGCGGGCGAGCGCGGCGTCGGAGTCGACGAAGAACGGCCAGGTGAACGACGCGACGCCGACGACGGTGACGAGCAGCATCGCGACGGTGCTGGCCCAGCTCCACGGGAGGATCTCCTCGCGCCCGGTGCGGGCGACCGGGGAAGGGCCCGGCGCCGGCGCGAGAGTGGCGCTCACGGTGTCACCACCGGGGCGTCCGACGGCGGCGCAGCGGGTGGTGCGGCCTGCGGCGGCGCCGGGACCTCACCGACCGTGAGGTAGGGCAACGGGTGCATCACCTTCGCCACCTGGGGCGCGAAAGCCGGTGAGTCGCAAAGAATCTCGCGTGCCGGCCCGTGGCCGATGAGCTCGCCGTCGGCCAGCAGCACGACGTCGTCGGCCCACTCGGCGGCGATCTCGACGTCGTGCGTCGCCATGACCACGGCCGTGCCCTCGGCGGCGAGCTCGCGCAGGATCGCGCCGAGCCGGTCCTTGGCGGTGTAGTCGAGCCCGCGGGTCGGCTCGTCCAGCAGCAGCACCTTCGGCGCGCCGGCCAGCACGACCGCGAGGGCGAGCAGCACGCGCCCGCCCTCGGACAGGTCGCGCGGGTGGGCCTGCGGGTCGAGGTGGTCGCCGAGCCGGCGCAGCAGCGCGCGGGTGGTGCCGGGGGCACGCCGAAGTCGTCGTCGGCGGCCGCGCACTCCTCGGCCACGGTGGGGCGGAACAGCAGCGTGCCGGCGTCCTGCGGGACGAGCCCGACGTGCCCGACGAGCTCCTTGGCCCGGGCCCGGCCCGGGTCGATGCCGTCGACCCGCACGGTCCCGGAGGTCGGCGGCACCAGGCCGGTGAGCACGCCGAGCAGCGTCGACTTGCCCGCGCCGTTGCGCCCCATCAGGGCGGTCACGCGTCCGGCCGGGAACGACAGGTCCAGGTGCGGGACCACCTGGCGTCCGCGCCGGCGTACGTTCAGGGCGCGCACGCTCGCCGGCTCGCCCTCGACGTACGCCGGACCCGGCTCGGACCGGCGGCTCACCTCGGTCCCGCCCCGGCGCAGCGGCTCGGCGCGCCGGCGGGCGTCGCGGATCGACAGCGGCAGCGGCGCCCAGCCCATGCGCCGGCCCAGCCGCACCACGGGCGGGGCGATGCTGGAGCGGGCCATGGCCTCGGCCGGCGGGAGGAGAGGCGACACCTCGCCCTGCTCGACCAGCAGCACCTGGTCGGCGTGGTGCACGACCCGCTCGAGCCGGTGCTCGGCCATGAGCACGGTGACGCCGAGGTCGTGCACGAGGCGGTGCACGGCGGCGAGGACGTCCTCGGCGGAGACCGGGTCGAGCGCCGACGTCGGTTCGTCGAGCACGAGCACGCGCGGGCCGGCGGCGAGCACGGCGGCGACGGCGACGCGCTGCTGCTGGCCGCCGCTCAGCTCGCGCAGCGGCCGGTGGCGCAGGTCGGCGACGCCGAGCACGTCGAGGCTCTCCTCGACCCGGCGGCGCATGGCGGACGGGCCGATCGAGAGGGTCTCCATCCCGTAGGCGATCTCGTCCTCGACGGTCTCGGTGACGAACGAGGCGAGCGGGTCCTGGCCGACGAAGCCGACCACGTCGGCGAGGTCGCGCGGGCGGTGGTCGCGGGTGTCGCGCCCGCCGACCATGACGCGCCCGTCGAGCCGGCCGCCGCTGAAGTGGGGGACCAGGCCGTTGACGGTGCGCAGCAGGGTCGACTTGCCGCTGCCGGTCGCGCCGACGACGAGCACCAGGTCGCCCTCGGGCACCTCGATCCGGCCGGTGCGCAGGGCGCGGCGGGCGGCGCCGGCGTACGTCACGCGCACGTCGTCGAAGCGGATCACCGGGCCACCGCCACGGCGTCGGGGCGGCTGCGCACCCGGTCCTCGAGCTCGGCCCGGCGCGGGGTGCGCGGGGCGAGCACCCCGGCGAGGGCCGGCAGCAGCAGCGCGGCCACCGCGAGCGCCGACAGCCCGGGCAGCGCAGCCGGGACCTGCGCGGGGACCACGCTGGGGTCGCCGCGCGCCCCCAGGGTGACGAGCACGACCAGGGCGGGCACGGCCGAGGCGACCACGAGCCACTCCGGGAGCGACCAGGGGTCGCGGCGATAGGGCGTACGTCGGTCGCGGCGAGCCCCGGTCAGCAGGGCGGCGAGGGCCAGGGCGCACCCCAGCAGCAGGACCGGCGCCCCGACGAACGTGGGCGCGGAGCCGTCGAGCAGGCCGTAGAGCCCGACCAGCACGCCGACCAGGCCGGCGACGGTGAGGGCGGTCGCGCGCCGCCGGGCGCCGGGCGCGAGGGTGACCCGGCCGTACCCGCGTGACTCCATCGACGCGGCCAGCTCGAGGGAGCGCTCCAGCGAGCTCTCCAGGACCGGCACGACCAGGCGCGACAGCTCGCGCAGTCCGCGGCCGTCGTGCCCGCGCAGCCGCCGGGCCGCGCGGACCTGCCGAGCCTCCTCGGCCAGCTGGGGGACGTAGGTGAGCGCGACGACGATGGCGGTGCCGACGTCGTACAGCGTGGCGGGGACGTAGCGCAGCAGCCGGCGCGGGTCGGCGAGCACGTTGCACGCGCCCACGCAGACGAGGATCGCGGCCAGCTGCAGACCGTGGTAGACCGCGTCGAGGAGGGCCTCGAGCTGGACCGGCCCGCCGAGGCGTACGCCCGCGAGCCAGTCGGGGAGCGGCACCTGAGGGAGGGTGAACAGCACGGTGCGTCCGGCGACGCCGCTGCCGAGCAGCACCGTCATGACGACCCGGATCGCGATCGCGGCGGCGGCGATGGCGAGGAAGACCCCGAGCGCGCTGGAGCTACCGAGCTCACGGCGCTGCAGCACGACCAACCCGACCACCCCCATGATCGTCAGGAGGTAGAACGGGTTGGTCGTGCGCGAGGCCGCACCCGCGAGCAGCAATCCCCACGCCCACCACGCCACCGGGTGCAGCAGGCGCGGGCGGGAGAGCAGGTCGGCGGGCCGGGCCATCGGGCAGGTGCGCTGAGCCGGTCGGCTCAGGCGGACTCGACGCGCTTGCGGCGGCGCTGGGCCAGCAGCAGACCGGCGAGCAGCGCGAGCAGCAGCACGCCCGCGGCCACGGCGAGGATGATCGGGGTGGAAGAGCTGCCCTCGTCGTTCTCGGCGACGGCGATGGTCACCTGGTCGTCGGCGGCCTTGGCGGCGTTGCTGACCGTCTTGACCTCGCCGCCGCAGCCGGAGGCCGGCCAGGAGTCGATCCCGCAGACCAGCGACTTCTCCTTGCGCACGCTCGCGACCTCGGCGAGGACGGCCTCACCGGTGGCGTTGGTCGGCACCTGGGCGCACTCGGCGACCGGCTTCGGCGGGGTGCCGGACTCGGCGTCGGCGGGACGGCCGTAGTCGAGCACGACCGCGACGCGCTTGGTGCCGTCGGTGGCGTCGGTGCCGCCGCAGACCTGGTCGAAGGTGACGGTGCCGCGCGGCATGCGGCTGTCGGTCTCGCCGGCGACCGCGAAGCGCCAGCCCTCGACGCTGCCGTCGGCGGGCGTGGTCTGGTTGGCGCCCTTCGGCGAGAAGGCCCACTTGCCGTCCTTGAGCTGGTAGTAGCCCCAGTAGCGGTAGGTCGCCGCGTCGGCCGAGGGGGCCAGGGCGGTGAGCAGCCCGGCGCCGAGCAGGGTGGCCAGCACGGCCATGAGCAGGACCCGCAGACGGGCCGGGATGGTGGTGGTCGACACCTTGAGAACCTCCTGTCGGTCGAGTTCGGCAGGAGAGGGCCTGGGCGGCCGCTGCCGGCTCGTCCGCGTTCCACGACGGATGAATGGAGCCGAGCCGGACGGCAGGTGCTCCGGCTCGCGACCTCGGGGGAGGCCGCTCACGGTTGCGGGTCAGCGCCGGTCTCGCACCGGCTTTCCCTGCCGTCAGGCTGTCGGTGGTCGAAGATTCGCACCGCGGGGGAGGGATGTCAAAGCTCAGGGTCGTCTCGCTGCCCCGGCCCGTCCCGCCGGGTGGTCTCGCCCGACGACGCCGGGCACGGCCGCGCAGATCGTGCGTTGACGTACGAAATGAAGAACGCGGCCGCGGGATTCCGGGGAGGGGCGGCTCAGATCGTGCGTTGACGTACGAAATGCGGGCACCCCACCCGCGAGAGTCGGGGGTGGGGTGCCCGCGGGCCCACGACGTACGTCCTGGGCCGGGTCAGGCGTTCGGGGTCAGCCCTTCTTCCCGCCGCCGAGCAGGTCGCCGAGGATCGAGCCGAGGCCGCCGCCGGACTGCTGCGACTGCTGGCCACCGGCGCCGCCGCCGAGGAGGTCGCCCAGGATGTCGCCGAGCGAGCCGCCCTGGCCCTGCTGCGGTGCCTGCCCCTGCGGGGCCTGGCCGCCCTGGTCGGCCGGCTGCTGCGGCACGGACTGGCCCTGCGGCGCGGGCGCCGGGGCTGACCGTCGGCGCCGACCGGCTCGGGCACCGGCTGACCGGCGGGCGGGACGCTCGGCGGCGCACCCTGGCCACCACCCTGCGGCCCGCCCGGCGCACCCTGACCGCCGCCCTGCGGCGCCGGAGGCTGCTGCGGCGCCGGCGCCTGCTGGCCGCCCTGACCACCCTGCTCGTCCTGGCCGCCACCGAGGATGTCGCCGAGGCCACCGCCGCCCCGGCCGCCGCCCTTGAGCACCTTGTCGGCGATGTAACCCATCACGATCGGCGCGAGGATCGGCAGCAGCTTGCCCAGCAGGTCGCCGCCGCCCGAGCCGCCGGTCTGGCTGCCGAGCTGGTTCACGACGGCGTCGCGGTTGCCGCCGAAGATGTTGCTGACGATCGCCTCGCCGTCGGCGGTGTCGACCGAGGCAGGGTCGGGCGTGGCGCCCTGGTGCTGACCGAGCGCGTCCCGCAGCGAGCTCTCGCCGCCGGGGTCCTGCGCGTTGGCCTGCATGCCCTGGACGAGCGCGGGGACCGCCTGCTGCGCCGCGGCGCGCACGCTCTCCTCGTCGGCACCGACCTGCTGCGCCAGCTGACTGATGGGCAGCTGGTTCACGATGTCGTCGACAGCAGCCATGACTGCTCCTTCGATGGGTGAGTGGCCGATACCGTTACCGGCCGCTTGCCGGTCACCCTAGGGGATCCTGCCGTCTTGGGCAGTGGCGCGACGCCCCCGACCGGTGTACGCCCGCCTCGCCTCAGCGCCCCTGCTCGGCGTCGTGCACGAGCAGCGCGACCTGCACCCGGTTGCTGCAGCCGAGCTTGTCCAGCAGCCGCGACACGTGCGTCTTCACGGTCGGCACGGACAGATAGAGCGTGCGCGAGATCTCCGCGTTCGACAGGCCCTCGCCGACCGCGCGCGCGACCTCCAGCTCCCGCTCGCTCAGCGTCGCCAGCAGCCGTTGCGCGCGGGCGCCACGGTCGTCGACCGGACTGCCGCTCACCTGCGCGATCAGCGTCGCGGTGATCTGCGGCGACAGGATCGGGTGCCCGTCGGCGACGCTGCGCACCGCCTCGACGAGCCGCGCCGGGGGAGTGTCCTTGAGCAGGAAGCCGCTGGCCCCCGCCCGCAGCGCGCGCACGACCAGGTCGTCGGTGTCGAACGTCGTCAGCACCACCACCCGCACCGACTCGCCGTGCCGGCCCAGGATCTGCTCGGTGGCGGCGACCCCGTCGAGCCGCGGCATGCGCACGTCCATCAGCACGATGTCCGGCCGCAACCGGCCGACGACCTCGACCGCGGCCTGCCCGTCGGTCGCCTCGTCGACGACCTCGATGTCGGGTGCGCCGCCGAGGATCAGCTGCAGCCCGGCGCGCACCAGCGGGTCGTCGTCGACGAGCACGAGGCGGATCGGGGTGGCGTCGGGCATCAGGCGTTCTCCTTCGCGGGTGGTGGCCAGGGAAGCACGGCCCGTACGACGAACGCGCCCGAGCGGTCCGGCCCGGCCGAGAGCGTGCCGCCGCTGAGCGTGGCGCGCTCGCGCAGCCCGACGAGCCCGAGCCCCGAGCCGGGTGCCGCGGGTCCGTCGCCGCCGCGCTCGTTGCGCAGGGTGATCGTCAGCTCGGTGCCGGGACGACCGGCCAGCCCCAGACGTACGACCGCGCCCGGCGCGTGCTTGCGGGCGTTGGTGAGTCCTTCCTGGACGATGCGAAAAGCATTGCGCGACACCAGTTCTGGGAGACCGGTCAGGTCGGTGCCGGTCGTGCTCACCTCGATCTGCTGACCGCCCGCGCGGGCGTCGGCGACGAGGTCGTCGAGGTCGCGCAGCGTGGGTTGCGGCGGCTCGGGTGCGCCGGGGGCGGGGGAGTCGGTGTCGCGCAGCACGCCGAGCACCTCGCGCAGCTCGGTGAGCGCCTGGTGGGAGGCGGTCTGCAGCAGCCCGGCGGTGGTGCGCACCTGCTCGGGCGGCAGGTCCTCGCGGTAGGCCAGCGCGCCGGCGTGCATCGCCACCAGCGAGATGCGGTGGGCCAGCACGTCGTGCATCTCGCGCGCGATCCGGGCGCGCTCGTTGGTGCGCGCCTGGGCGACGCGCAGCTCCTGCTCGCGCTCGGCGGTCTCGGCGCGCTCGCGCAGGTTCGCGATCAGCTCGCGCCGGGCGCCGATGAACAGGCCGAGCGCGACGAGGAAGGCGATGGTGATGGCGTTGACGACCAGGTCGCTGACCAGCGTGTTGTCGGGCGAGCGGTGCACCCAGTTGAACGTCGCGCCGCTCGCGAACAGCACGACAGCGGCGACCGCGATCTCCCGCCACCGCCGCCGGGTGGCCAGCGAGATCGCGACGAGCGAGGAGGGGCCGACCGCGGTGGCCGACACGGCCGTCAGCAGGGCGGTCGCGATCGTGATCGGCAGCGGCCAGCGACGCCGAAAAGCCAGCAGCAGCAACCCTGTTGCGCCGACGATCGGGTCGAGCGCGAGCCACAGGTGACCGGCGGTGAAGCCGCGGCTGTCACCCTCGCCGGCCATCGTGAAGAAGACGAGCAGCCCGAACGCCGCGCTGACCAGCATCCGCCAGGCGAGGCCCCACGCCTCCCGCGCGGTGAACGACGTCAGCCAGCGCGCGAGGCGCCCGTCACCCACGTCGGCGCCGGCAGCGGCGGCGCGGCGCACCCCGACCGCCCAGCCCAGCGCGACGAGGACCACGGTGCCGGCGACGTTGATCGCGGCGTCGACCAGCAGGTCCGGCACGTCGTGGATCGCGGAGAAGGCCGTGGTGCCCGCGGCGTAGGCCACCGCCACCACGGCGGTGTCGCGCCACCGGCGGCGGGCGAAGACCGACAGCGCCGCCACCGTGGCCGGGCCCATCGCGGCGATCGACATGACGCACAGCGCGCAGATCGTCAGCGCCACCGGCAGCGGCCGGACCCGGCGCCACGGCAGCAGCAGCACCGCGCCGAGCCCGACGACCAGGTCGAGCACCAGCCACGCGGGAGTGGCGAGGCGCTGCGGCTGCGGCTCGACCACCCACGCGACCCAGATCGCCAGCGCCAGCGCGGCCGCCACCGCCATCCGCGTGGCGGTCGGCGCCACCGGGCCGGGGAAGCCCCGCCCGGTGGCGGAGGGCAGGAGCGGTCGCGGGCACGCACCGAGGGTAGGTGCCGGGCGCCGGCTCGCCGGCCACGGACGTACGGCGGGCGACGGAGGTCGCGCGAGGACATACCAAAGTCGTACGCAGGTCGCACCGTCCGACGGATGTGCGGCCCCGGCGCGCGCGGGCACCGTGGTGGTCATGATCGAAGTCGAGAACCTCACCAAGCGCTACGGCGGGCACGCCGCCGTCGACGACGTCAGCTTCGTCGTGCGGCCCGGGCAGGTCACCGGGTTCCTCGGGCCGAACGGCGCCGGGAAGTCGACCTGCATGCGGATGATGACCGGGCTGACGCCGCCGACCTCCGGCACCGCGACGGTGCTGGGCCGGCCGTACGCCGCACTGCCCAACCCCGGGCGGCACGTCGGCGTGCTGCTCGACGCCGGCGCCCAGCACTCCGGCCGCACCGGCCGCGAGGTGCTCAGCCTCGGCGCCACGCTGATGGGTCTGGACCGCAGCCGCGTCGAGGAGATGCTGGCGCTGGTCGGCCTCACCGCGAAGGAGGCCGACCGCCGGGTCGGGGGATACAGCCTCGGCATGCGCCAGCGCCTCGGCATCGCCCACGCGCTGCTCGGCGACCCGCAGGTGCTGATCCTCGACGAGCCGGCCAACGGCCTCGACCCGGCCGGCATCCGCTGGATGCGTTCGCTGCTGCGCGGTTATGCCGACGACGGCGGCACGGTGCTGCTGTCCTCGCACCTGCTGCACGAGATCGAGGTCGTCGCCGACGAGCTCGTGGTCATCGGCCGCGGCCGGATCGTGGCCGCGGGCAGCAAGGCCGAGCTGATGCGCGCGGCCGGCACGGTCGTACGCACCACGGACGACGCCGCCTTCGCCGGCCACCTGCGCGGGGCCGGGCTCTCGGTCGAGCAGACCGCGGGCGGGCTGCTCGTCGACACCGACGCCGAGACCGTCGGCAAGATCGCCGCCACGCACGCCGTGGTGCTCACCGAGCTGCGTGCCGCCGACGCCGGCAGCCTCGAGGAGATGTTCCTGCAGCTGACCGCTTCCGACGCACGAGAGGGGTGGCGGCATGAGCACCGCCGCTGACACCCGCACCACCCGTCCCGAACCGCGGCCCGCCGTCGCGCTCCCGAGCCGGCTCGACGACGTCCCCGCCACCGGGGTGCCGTTCGCCCGGCTGGTCAAGGTCGAGCTGCGCAAGGCCACCGACACCCGCGCCGGCCGCTGGCTGCTGGGGCTGATCGGCCTCGTCACGCTGATCGCGCTCGTCGCCGTGCTGTTCGTGGGCTCGCCGACCGACGACAAGAACTTCGGGACCTTCCTGACCACGACGTTCCTGCCGCAGAACATCTTCCTGCCGATCGTCGGCATCCTCGTGGTGACCGCGGAGTGGTCGCAGCGCACGGGCCTGGTGACGTTCTCGCTCGAGCCGCGGCGCGGCCGGGTCGGCTTCGCCAAGCTGGTCGCGGCGATCGTGCTCGGTCTGGCCACCGTGGCCCTCGGCGCGGTCCTCGCGGCGGGTACGACCTTCGCCGGTCAGCTGATCCGCGGCACCGACCCCTCGTGGTCGATCGGGTGGCAGACCGTGCTCGGCATCGTCGTCGGCCAGATCGTCGCGGTCGCGATGGGCGTGGCGTTCGGCATGCTCCTGCAGAACACGCCGGCCGCGATCGTGGCCTACCTGGTGCTTCCCATGCTGTGGAGCATCCTCGGCGCAGCCGTCTCCTGGCTCAGCACCGCCGGCGAGTGGCTCGACACGAGCCGCACGCTGCAGCCGCTGTACGAGGCGCAGATGCAGGGCGACGACTGGCCCAAGCTGTTCGTCTCGATCGCCGTGTGGGTCGTGCTCCCGCTGGTGCTGGGGATGATCCGCCTGCGCCGCAGCGAGGTGAAGTAGCGGCGCCAACAAGCTCGGACCGGTCGGACCGCCCTCATCTCGGGGAGAGGGGCGGCCCGACCGGTCCGGAACGTTCCCGCGGCCTGTCGCCGCATCGCACGACCCGACGAGGATCGGTGAGGCAGATGAACGAGCAGGTCGCAGGACAGCCAGGTCAACCAGGACGACCAGGACAACCACGGCGGGTCGGCCCGGTCGCGCGCGGCGTGCTGTGGGTGGTGACCGTCGTGACGCTCCTGGCCGGAGCCGGCGTCACCACCGCCGCCGCGTTGCAGGGCCGCGACTTCTTCACCACCGGATACGCCCCGCTGCGCACCGGCTCCGCCGCGATGGTGACCCGCGAGATCGACGTCGAGGGACGCCGTCCCACCGACCCGCAGAACGACCCGGGCGACCTGGCGCGCGTGCGCATCCAGGTGCGCGGCATCGAGCCCGGGCGGCCGGTCTTCGTCGGGATCGCGCGCCGTGCCGACGTCGAGCGATACCTGCGCGGGACGGCCCACGACGAGATGTCGACCTTCACGACCGACCCGCTGCGGGTGTCGTGGACGCGCCGGCCCGGGGAGTCAGTGGCGCCGCCGCCCGGCGAGCAGCCGTTCTGGGTCGCGACCTCGCAGGTGACCGGCCCCGGCACCGCCGAGCTGCAGTGGGACAAGTCGCTGGGCGAGTGGATGGCCGTGGCGATGAACGCCGACGGGTCACCGGGCGTGCAGCTGGAGGCGAACGTCGGGCTGCGGTTCGGGTTCCTGCTGCCGGCGGGGCTGGGGCTGCTGGCCCTCTCGCTGGCGGGCGGTGCCGCGCTGGTCGCCACCCGGCGCCGCGCGGCGGAGCCCCGAGCTGTTCGGGCGGCCGCTCAGGCGCCGTCGGACAGGCTCATCGGCCCGTAGACCACCGCGCCGTCCTCGTGCAGCGTGACCGAGGAGACGCCGGCGTCGGCGAGCTCGCGCCACTGCTCGCCCAGCCACGACTCGGCGTCGCTCTGCGTCGGGAACGAGGTGGTGACCAGCTCGGGCCGGCCGGCGACCTCGGAGCCGGCCGAGTCCTGGTAGCTCCAGGTCCAGGCGCTCATCGGGCGTTCTTCCAGTCCTTGTCGCCGCGGGCGACCTGCGGTCGCGGCACGCGGGAGATGCGCATCTGGAACGAGCGCATGATGGCGTACGACGCCGAGCCCTTCGGGGGCTCCTGGCCGAACTTCTCGACGATCGCCTTCTTCGTGCGGCGCCACATCAGGACGGCGTCGAGGATGCCGGCGATCACGATGCCCCAGACCAGGATCATCGCGGCCAGCTGCACGGCGGCGCCGAGCCGCACGAACATCAGCACCAGCACGATGAGCATCAGCGGCAGCAGGATCTCGCCGACGCTGAGCCGCGAGTCGACGCTGTTGCGGATGAACTTCTTGATCGGGCCGCGGTCGCGCGGCGGCAGGGCGCTCTCGTCGCCACGGTTCATCGCCTCGCGCTGGGCGAGGCGGCTGGCGCGGGCCTGCTCCTTGCTCTGCTTCTTGGCGGCCTCGCGGTCGGCGGGGACGAGCGGCTTGCGCCGGGCGGCCTCCTGCTCGCGCCGCTTGGGCGTGGGGCGGCCCTTGCCGGGTTGACCGGGCTCGGTCACCGCCTCCTCGGTGGGGGCGGGATCCGTCGCGGGGGTCTGGTTCTTCTTGCGGCCGAGCACGCAGCACACTGTACGTCGTGACCTCCGAGCCCGACGCCGCCCGCCTGGACCAGCTGCGCACCACCGTCGCCGGGCTGATGCCGGCGGCCCGCGCCGACCTGGAGTCGCTCACCCGCATCCCGAGCGTCTCGCTCGACAGCTTCGACCAGCAGCACGTGCAGGCCTCGGCCGAGGCGGTCGCCGACCTGCTGCGCGCCGAGGGGCTCGAGGTCGAGATCGTCAGCGAGGGCGGCCGGCCGGCGGTCATCGGGCACCGGGCCGCGCCCGAGGGAGCGCCGACGGTGCTGCTCTACGCCCACCACGACGTACAGCCGCCCGGTGACGAGAAGGACTGGGACACACCGCCGTTCGAGCCCACCGAGCGCGACGGTCGGCTCTACGGCCGCGGCGCCGCCGACGACAAGGCCGGGGTCATGGCGCACCTGGTGGCGCTGCGCGCGCACGGCGACGACCTGCCGGTCGGCGTGACCGTGTTCGTCGAGGGCGAGGAGGAGGTCGGCTCCGACTCGCTGCCGGCGCTGCTCGACAAGCACGGCGAGCGGCTGCGCGCCGACGCGATCGTGCTGGCCGACTCGACCAACTGGGACGTCGGCACCCCGGCCCTCACCACGACCCTGCGCGGGATGTTCCGGCTGGTCGTCACGGTGCGCACGCTGGACCACTCGGTGCACTCCGGCATGTACGGCGGCCCGGTGCCCGACGCGATCACCGCCCTCGTGCGGCTGCTCGCGACGATGCACACCGACGACGGCGACATCGCGGTCGAGGGCTTCGCGACCTCGGAGGCGACCGAGCTGGACTACCCCGAGGAGCGGCTGCGCGCCGAGAGCGGACTCCTGGAGGGCGTACGCCTGATCGGGTCGGGCTCGATCCTGTCGCGCCTGTGGACCCGGCCCGCGATCACCACCATCGGCATCGACGCGCCGACCGTCGACACCTCCTCCAACACCCTGGTCGCCGAGGCGCGGGCCAAGGTCAGCGTGCGGCTGCACCCCGACGACGACCCGCGCGCGGCGTACGACCGGCTCGCCGCCCACCTGCGCGAGCACGCCCCGTGGGGAGCCCGCGTGGACGTACGGCTCGACGACGAGGGTCGCGGCTTCTCCGCCGACGCGCAGGGCCCGGTCTACGACGCGGCGCGCGCGGCGTTCGCCGACGCGTGGGGCACCGACCCGGTCGACATCGGGGTGGGTGGCTCGATCCCGTTCGTCGCCGCGTTCGCCGAGACCTTCCCCGACGCGGCGATCCTGGTCACCGGCGTCGAGGACCCCGACACCCGCGCGCACGGCGCCAACGAGTCGCTGCACCTGGGCGAGTTCGAGCGGGTCTGCCTCGCCGAGGCCGTGCTGCTGGAGCGTCTCGGGAGCTGAGCGCCCAGCGGCTCGGCGGCCCTCGGCGGCGGGGCGGACAGGACCCCGACATACGGTGAGGGCATGGCTCAGGGAACGTATGTCGAGAAGAGTTTCGAGCGCGACACCAACTACATCACCGACCGCATCGCCGCCGACGGCGAGTGGCCGGTCGAGGCGGGGCGCTACCGGTTGATCGCCGCGCGGGCGTGCCCGTGGGCCAACCGCACGATCATCGTCCGGCGACTCCTCGGTCTCGAGGACGCCATCTCGCTCGGGCTCGCCGGCCCGACGCACGACTCCGACAGCTGGACCTTCGACCTCGACCCCGGCGAGGTCGACCCGGTGCTGCAGATCCCGCGGCTGAAGGACGCCTACCTCGAGCGGTTCCCCGACTACCCCCGCGGCATCACCGTCCCCGCGATCGTCGACGTGCCGACGGGGAGGTCGTGACCAACGACTTCGCCCAGATCACCCTCGACTTCGAGACCGAGTGGACCGAGTTCTTCCGCGAGGGCGCGCCCGACCTGTGGCCGCAGGACCTGCGCGAGGAGATGGAGCCGGTGATGCACCGGATCTACACCGAGGTCAACAACGGCGTCTATCGCTGCGGCTTCGCCGGCGAGCAGGAGGCCTACGACAAGGCGTACGACCGGCTCTTCACCGCGCTCGACTGGCTGGAGGAGCGACTTGCCGGGCAGCGCTACCTGATGGGCGACACCATCACCGAGGCCGACGTGCGCCTGTTCACCACGCTGGCCCGGTTCGACCCCGTCTACCACGGCCACTTCAAGTGCAACCGCAGCAAGCTCACCGAGATGCCGGTGCTGTGGGCCTACGCGCGCGACCTGTTCCAGACCCCTGGTTTCGGCGACACCACCGACTTCACCCAGATCAAGGAGCACTACTACGTCGTGCACACCGACGTGAACCCCACGCAGATCGTGCCCAAGGGGCCCGACCTCGCCGGCTGGGCGACCCCGCACGGCCGCGAGAAGCTGGGCGGCCGCCCGTTCGGCGACGGCACCCCGCCCGGCCCGCCGCCGGAGGCCGAGCGGGTGCCGACGAAGGACAACCCGCTGGTCGGCCCCGACGGGATGGTGCAGGTCGAGGCCTGACCGAGCCGCCGGCGTACGCCCTCGCGGAGGACCGCTGAAGGGTGCGGTGGGGCGCACGGTTCGGCGGTGGACCGGCGGCGCGTGAGCCGGTGCCGGCGTACGCCCTCGCGGAGGACCGCTAAGGGGTGCGGTGGGGCGCACGGTTCGGCGGTGGACCGGCGGCGCGTGAGCCGGTGCCGGCGTACGCCCTCGCGGAGGACCGCTAAGGGGTGCGGTGGGGCGCACGGTTCGGCGGAGGACCGGCGGCGCGTGAGCCGGTGCCGGCGTACGCCCTCGCGGAGGACCGCTGAAGGGTGCGGTGAGGCGCACGGTTCGGCGGAGGACCGCTGAAGGGTGCGGTGGGGCGCACAGTTCGGCGGTGGACCGCCAAGGGGTGCGGTGGCGCTGTTCACGGTGTCGCGGAGGACCGCTGGAGGGTGCGGTGGGGCGCACGGTTCGGCGGTGGACCGGTGGCGCGTGAGCCGGTGCCGGCGTACGCCCTCGCGGAGGACCGCCAAGGGGTGCGGTGGCGCTGGGCACGGTGTCGCGGAGGACCGCTGGAGGGTGCGGTGGGGCGCACGGTTCGGCGGAGGACCGGCGGCGCGTGAGCCGGTGCCGCCGTACGCCCTCGCGGAGGACCGCCAAGGGGTGCGCCCGCTCACTCCTCCCGCGACACGCAGTCGCCCGTCGGGACCTCCGAGGACAGCTCGGCCGCCTGGTCGAGCCAGGAGTCGGTGGCGTCGTCGGTGAGCGCGTAGCCGGTGTTGGGGTCGTCGGCGGAGCGGGCGAACACGGTGCCTGCCACCTGGCCGTCGGTCGTCAGCAGCGGGCCGCCGGAGTCGCCGGGCAACAGCTGGGTGTTGAGGGCGTAGATGTCGCGGTTGACCGGCTTGCTGCCGTAGACGTCGCGCCCCACGGCGGCCATCTGCGCCCGCACCCGCGCCGCGGTGAGCGTGTAGTCGCCGCCCTGCGGGTATCCCGCCGCCACCGCCTCGGCGCCGCGGTCGAGGTCGGGAGCGCGGTCGAGCACCGGCGCGTCGAGGGTGTCGACCCGCAGGATCGCCAGGTCCAGGTCGGGGTCGAACGCCACGACCGTGGCCTCGTGCCGCTCGCCCTGCCCGCCGGGCTGCACGGTGATGCGCTGGCCGCCGGCCACGACGTGGGCGTTGGTGACCACGCGGTCCTCGCTCACGACCCAGCCGCTGCCGACGGAGCGCATCGCGCACGAGTCGGACGAGCTGCGGATCTTCATCACCGCGTCGCGGGCCCGCTCGATCGCGGGGGAGGAGGCGATGTCGGGGTCCGGTGCCTCGACCTCGACGTTAGGTTCACGCCCGGCGAACACCTCAGGGAACGGCGAGGCGTCGACCTGGTCACCGAACCGGCCCAGCGCGTCGCGCGCGCCCGGGGAGCCGCCCGGTCCATGGCGCGCCAGCCGTAGGAGCTGTCCACCGCCCGCACCCCGTCGGCGCTCAGCAGCGGCCGGGCCGAGGCGAGCACCGCCCACGAGGCCAGCAGCGTCGTGACGAGCAGCGCCACCGCGCCGAGCCCGGAGTCCAGCAGCCGCACCGGCCGTACGTTCGTCAGCCGCACCACGACGCCGGCGAGGGCGCCCATGACCCCGGCGCCGATGGCGGCGAGCAGCAGGGCGGCCAGGACCACCACCAGCGCGGCGGTGTTGTCGGCCTCGGGTCGCAGGTCGAGGGCGTCCAGGACGGCCGGGGTGGCGGCCAGCCCGAGGAGCAGGCCGGCGATCCAGCCGACCGCGGTGAGCGCAGAGGTGACCAGCCCGCGCCGCCAGCCCAACCACACGGCGAGCAGCGCCACCAGCACCAGAACCAGGTCGATCATGCCGATCAGGATGCACAACCCAGATGGGGGAGCGCTGTGACTTGCTGTGACGTTGCGGGGAACGCCACCGCCGGTGCCCGGCCGACCGCCGGTGCCGGGCCACAGCCGCCCGTGCGAGCATCCGGCGCGTGGAGCAGTTCTGGGCCGAGATCAGCGGCGTGCAGCCGGCGCCGCCGCGCGCCGTCGTCGCGCTGCTCGGCGCCCTGGCCCTGGGCCTGATCGCCTGGCGGCCGAGCTGGCGGGTGCTGCGCCAGGTCGTGACGATCGCTCACGAGGGCGCGCACGCGCTGGTGGCGCTGGCGAGCGGCCGCTCGCTGCACGGCGTGCGCCTGCACCGTGACACCTCCGGCCTCACCGTGACCCGCGGCCTGGCGCGCGGCCCGGGCGTGGTCGCGACGCTGGCCGCGGGCTACCCCGGCCCCGCGCTGCTCGGCCTCGCGGGCGCCTGGGTGCTCGGGCTCGGCCGGGCGGTGCTGCTGCTGTGGCTGCTGCTGGTGGTGCTCGCGGCGCTGCTGCTGCAGATCCGCAACTGGTTCGGTCTCGCGGCGGTGCTGCTCAGCGGCGGGGTGCTCGTGCTGGTCACCCGCTACCTGCCGGGCGAGGGGCAGACCGCGTTCGCGTACGCCCTGGTCTGGTTCCTGCTGCTCGCCGCGCCGTACGCCGTCGTCGACCTCGTGCGCGCCCGTCGCCACGGCGGCGCCCACGACTCCGACGCCGACCAGCTCGCGCGGCTCACGCCGCTGCCGGCCGGCGTCTGGGTCGTGGTCTTCCTGCTCGTCACGCTGGGCTGCCTGCTCGGCGGCGCCGCGCTGATGCTCGGCCGCCTGTGGTGACGCTGCCCGTGACCCTGCCCGTGACTCCGCTCAGAGCCAGGCGTCCAGCCGCGGCGGCGTCGCGGCCCGCCCGGTGAGCCAGGCGACCAGCTGCGGGCCCGCCTCGCCCCCGGCGTACGCCGTCGCCGCCTCTCCCGCGAGCCGCGCCCGCACGTCGGCGGGAACGTCCCTGAAGCTGAACCCGACGTCGAGGTCGACCGTGTGCACCCACACCTCGCGGGTGCGCAGCCACGCGATCTCCGTGGCCGGCACGGTGCGGCCGCGCGCGGTGCGCACCTCGGCGCGCCACTGCTGCGGGCCGAGCCGGTCCAGCCCCGCGCGCAGCCGGCGGGCCGAGGCGTGCACCAGCTCGCGCAGCCGGTCCGGGGGCAGCGTGGCGCCGTGGGCGATCTCCTCCGCGCGCTGCTCGGCGTCGGCGTACATCGGGTTCTCGATGCCGGTGCGCGCCCACTCGGCGAGCCGGGTGAGCGCCTCGGCGTTGAAGTGCACGTGGGCCAGCAGGTGCGAGCGGCTCCAGCCCGGCAACAGCGACGGCCCGGCGAACGCGGCGTCGTCGAGGCGGTCGACCTGGGCGAGCAGCGCGTCGGTGCCGTCGACCATCCAGCCGTACGCCGTCGTCACCCCCGTCATGCCCGGCCCCGCACCTCGACGCGCGAGCGGCCGAGCCCGCTGATCTCGGTGGTCAGCACGTCGCCGTCCGCGAGGTAGCGGGCGGGCGTGCGCGCGTGGCCGACCCCGCCGGGCGTCCCGGTCGCGATGACGTCGCCGGGCTGCAGGGTGAGGATGCGCGAGACGTACGCCACCAGCGCCACCGGGTCGAACACCAGGTCGGCGGTGTCGGCCTTCTGCACCGTCTCGCCGTCGACCTGCCCGAGCAGCTCCAGCCGCGGGCGCACGCCGCCCTCGAGCTCGTCGGGGGTGACCAGGAGCGGGCCGAACGGCGTGGTGGCCTCGAACGTCTTGCCCTGCAGCCACTGCGGGCTGCGGTACTGCCAGTCGCGGGTCGTCACGTCGTTGAGCACCGAGAACCCGGCGATCGCCTCGGCCGCGGCCGCCTCGTCGGCGTGCCGCACCCGGGCACCGACCACGACGGCCAGCTCGGCCTCCCAGTCGACCGCGTCGGACTCGGCCGGCAGCACCAGCGGGTCGTCCGCCCCGATCAGCGCCTCGGGGTACTTCGCGAACAGCGTCGGGAACTGCGGGATCTCGCGGCCCATCTCGGTGATGTGCTGGCGGTAGTTCAGCCCGACGCACACGATCTTGCCCGGGCGCGGGACGACCGGGGCGAAGCTCAGCTGCTCCGGGCGTACGGCCAGCGGGTCGCCACCCGCCGCGCGCTCGCGCCACCCGGGCTCGGCGAGCAGCGCGCCCAGGTCGCTCACCCCCAGGTCGAGCACGGTGTCGCCGTCGATGCGCACCGCGCGGGTGCGCTCGTCGGGGCGGCGGATGGTGGCCAGCTTCATCGGGTCTCCTCGCGGGTGGCGGTGGCGGTGGCGGTGGCAGTGGTGGTGGTGGTGGCGCGGTGCAGGTGCAGCCGCTCGTAGATCGGGGTGTCGGCGAAGCGGAACAGGGTGGTCTCCTGCTCGGCGCCGACGGTCACCGGCGCCCACGACGGCACGACGAACAGGTCGCCGTCGGTGAGGGTCCAGGTGGTGCCGGAGACCGTGACGGTCGCCGTGCCGGAGAAGACCTGCCAGACGGCCGAGCCGACCTCGCGGCGCTCGGCGGTCTGCGCCCCGGCGCGCAGCCGGTGCATCTCGAGCCGCATCGTCGGCAGCACGTCGGCGCCCGAGGTCGGGTTGGTGAACCGCACGGCGGCGTGGCCGGGCTCGACCACGCCGGCGTGCCCGGCGTCCTCCAGCGCCAGCTGGTCGGCGAGCGCGGCGTCGGTGTGCTCCCAGCGGTAGGCCGCGAGCGGCGACGCGGCCGCGAACCGGTCGACCTCGGTGAGCGGCAGCAGCCCGGGATGACCCCACAGCTGCTCGGCGCGCGAGCGGGCGGGCACCTCGGTCGAGGTCACCTGCTCGGGCCCGAACTCGAAGAACGAGGCGTCGGTCGCGTGCACGAACGGGATGTCCAGACCGTCCAGCCAGGCCATCGGCTCGGTGGCGATGTTGTGGTGGCCGTGGAAGTGCCAGCCCGGCGTGAGCAGCAGGTCGCCGCGGCGCATCGCGACCGGGTCGCCGTCGACGACGGTCCACACGCCCTCGCCCTCGACGACGAACCGGAAGGCGCTCTGGGTGTGCCGGTGCTCGGGCGCGACCTCGGCGGGGCAGAGGTACTGGATCGCCGCCCACAGCGTCGGCGTCGCGAACGGCGCCCCGCCGAGGCCGGGGTTGGCGAGCGCGATCGCGCGGCGCTCGCCGCCGCGGCCGACCGGCACCAGCCGGCCCGACTCCTGCGCGAGCGGCAGCAGGTCCTGCCAGCGCCACGCGTGCGCGGCGGCGCCCGACCGCGGCTGCATCGGCATCAGGTCGCCGATCTCGGTCCACAGGGGCACCAGCCGCTCCCGCTCGAAACCGGCGTACAGCGCGTCGAGCTCGGGGCTCGGGTCGGGCTGGGCCTGGGGCGGGGTCTGGTCAGCGGTGGGCTCGGTGTCGATCGACATGGGGGCTCCTTCAGGTCGCCGGGACGGTCGGGGTGGTGGGCTCGGGGGTGGCGTCGGTGACGTCGGCCCGCTGGCGGCGGGCGATCAGGTGCAGCAGCAGACCGGCGATGGCCGCCACGGCCGCGAAGACGACGAAGTTGGCGTCGACGCCCAGGTCGCGGGCGAGCATCCAGCCGCCAACCTGGGGTGCGACGACCGCGCCGACGCGGCCGACCCCGAGGGCGAAGCCGAGCGCCGCGCCGCGCACGGCGGCGGGGTAGCGGTCGGCGATCGCGGCGAGGATGAGGCACTGGGTGCCGTGCGTGCCGATGCCGGCGAGCACCAGCGCGCCGTACAGACCGGCGAGCGGCAGCGTCGCGAGCGTGACGCCGAGCAGCGCGAGGCAGGCGACCAGGGCCGCGACGGCCGCCGCGCGCGCCGGCCCGAACCGCACCCCGAAGTACGCCGTCAGCAGCGACCCCAGCACCGCACCCAGGTTGAGCGCCAGCAGGAAGGTCAGCGCGGAGCCGAGCTCGTACCCGCTCTGCCGCATCAGCTGCGGCAGCCAGGTGCCGAGGCCGTACCAGGTGAACAGGGTGGCCGCGGTCGCGAGCGCGAACAGCACCGACGGGGTGCGCAGCGGCCGGCGCAGGATGTCGCCCGCGGTCACCCGGTCGGCGTCGGCGGGCGCGGCCGGCGGGGCGGTGAGCCCGAAGCGCGCCTCGATCCGCTCGGCCTCGGCGACGCGCCCCTTGGCGCGCAGCCACACCGGCGACTCGGGCAGCCAGCGCACGGCGAGCGGCAGCACCACGACCAGGGCCAGGAGCGCGACCGCGAACATGGTGCGCCAGCCGTACCCCGGGATGACCCAGATGCCGAGCACGGCCGCGATCGAGCCGCCGATCGGGACGCCGGACATCATCAGGGTGGCGACGAGCGAGCGCCGGGCGGGGGAGGCGTACTCCGCGACGAGGGCGTTGGCCGACGGCACGAGGCCGCCCAGGCCGAGCCCGGCGAGGAGACGGAAGGCGCCGAACGTGCCCGGGGAGGGCGCGAGCGCGCACAGCGCGGTGAACACGGAGAACCAGACCGTGCAGCCCAGCACCGCGCCGCGCCGGCCGATGCGGTCGGCGAGCGCGCCCGCGGCGAGGGCGCCGAGAAGCATGCCGAGGAAGGCCAGCGAGCCCAGGAATCCGGCGGAGCTCTGGGTGAGCTCCCAGCCCGGCTCCTCGAGCAGGCGCGGCACCACGGTGCCGTAGACGATCAGGTCGTAGCCGTCGAAGACGACGATCAGCCAGCACAGCGCGGTGACGAGCAGGGCCGGCCGGGCCACGGGTGGGGTGGTCGGGGACATGGCGGGGAGAGTAGGTCGCTTCCCGACAGGCGGAATAGGATGTTCTGCTGTGAGGAACAGACCGGCGTACGCCGTCGAGGCCGTCGACCATGCCCTCCAGCTGGCCACGCTGTTGCGTCAGGAGGGTTCGCTGCGGGTCACCGACGCCGCCGCCGCGCTCGGGGTGAGCCGCTCGACCGCCCACCGGCTCCTCGTGACGCTGGTCTATCGCGACTTCGCCGAGCAGGCACCCGACCGGTCCTACCGCCCCGGCCCGTTCCTCGTGGCCGACCCCGGGCAGCAGCCGACCGCGCGGCTGCGAGCCGCCGCGCTGCCCTATCTCAACCAGGTCGCCGCGCAGACCGGCGAGTCGTGCAACCTGCAGGTGCGGGTGGGGGCGCGCACCAACGTGGTGGCCTACGTCGAGGGGCCCGAGGCGTTCAACGTCGGCGACCGGTTCACCCGCGAGTGGGACGCCCGGCTCACCTCGGCCGGGCGCATCCTGCTGGCCGAGCTCGGCGAGGACGAGCTCGGGCTGCTCTACCCCGACGACGAGCTGGGGGCCGCCGAGCGGCGCGCGCTGCGGCTGGAGCTCGAGCGCAGCAAGGCCCGCGGGTTCGCGATCAACGACCAGCTCACCGAGCGCGGCGTCGTGGCGGTCGCCGTGCTGGTGCGCACCCCGCAGGGCGCCCCGCTCGCGGGCCTCGCGCTCGCCATGCCCAAGCAGCGGTTCGAGGACAGCAAGCTCCCGACCTGGGTGGGGGCGCTGACCGCCGCCTCGGCCCTGCTGACGCGCGACCTGGACCGCGCCTGACCGCGCAGGGTCGGGGTGCGGCGACAATGGCGCCCGTGCGCGTGCTGCTCGCCCCCGACCGATTCGGATCCCTGACCGGCGCCGAGGCCGCCTCGGCGCTCGCGGCCGGCTGGGCCGAGGCGGCCCCGGCCGTCGACACCGTCCGGCTCCCGCAGTCCGACGGGGGCCCGGGTTTCCTTGCCGCACTCGCGGTTTCGGTCGGCGGCGACCTCGAGATGCTGTCGGTCGACCGACCCGAGCGGGCGCTCTCGGTGCCGGTCCTGCGGGCGGGCGGACGGACGTACGTCGAGGCGGCGGAGGTCGAGCGCGCGGGCGAGGCCCTCGACACCGAACCGCTCGGCGCCACGCTGCACACCCTGCTCGCCGCCGGCGCCGAGCACGTCGTCGTCGGGCTCGGCGGCCTGCGCACGCTGGACGGCGGACGCGGTCTGGTGCGCGGGCTCCTGGGGTCCGGCGGCGACGGCGGGTCCGGCCTCGCCGCGGCCCGCGAGCTGCTCGCCGGGCGCACGGTCACCGTCGCGGTCGACACCGACCGCACCCTGCTCGGCATGCAGGGCGCGAGCGCCACCGCCGTCGACACCCTCGGCCTGACCCGCGAGGCCGCCCAGGAGTCCGAGCGCGAGATGGGGGAGTGGGTCGACGTCGTACGCCGGGCGCTGCCACCCCCGCGCGACCTGATCAGCGGTCAGCAGCAGCGGCCCGACCGGCTCCCCGGCGCGGGCGCGGGCGGCGGCGCGGGGTTCGTCCTCGCGGTGCTCGGCGCGAGCCTGCGCCCCGGCCCCGAGGTGGTCGCCGAGGCCACCGGGCTGGTCGAGGCGGCGCGGGCCAGCGGCCTGCTGGTCACCGCCACGACCGTGTACGACTGGCGCGTCCTCGCGCACAGCGTCGCCGAGCAGGTCGCGCGCGCCGCGACGACCCTGGCCGTCCCGGGCGTGCTGCTCGCCGACGAGGTCCAGGTGGGACGGCGCGAGACGATGTCGCTCGGCTTCTCCGGCAGCTACGGCGTGCTGCAGCCCGGGCGGATGCGCCCGCGCGGCCACCGGTTCGACCCGGCCGAGGACGAGGCGGCGCTGCGCCGCCTGGCCGCGCGGGTCGCCGGGACCTGGACCCCCGCGAGGGGCTGACCGGGATCGGCCGGCCCACGACGTACAGTGGAGGCACGGGCCGGGAACACATCCGGCACCACCCCGGTTGCACGTTGCGAAGACCGGCATCAGCGAGTGAAGGACGGCACATGAGCGTCGAGACCAACACCCCGACCACCAGCACCGACACCCAGGAGAAGACCCACGGCGTCGAGCTCACCCCGGTGGCCGCGACCAAGGTCAAGAGCCTCCTCGAGCAGGAGGGCCGCGACGACCTGCGGCTGCGCGTCGGTGTGCAGCCCGGTGGCTGCTCCGGCCTGATCTACCAGCTCTACTTCGACGAGCGCACGCTCGACGGCGACCTGACGCGCGACTTCGACGGGGTCGAGGTCGTCGTCGACCGGATGAGCAGCCCCTACCTCGAGGGCGCGACGATCGACTTCGCCGACACCATCGAGAAGCAGGGCTTCACGATCGACAACCCCAACGCGGGCTCGTCCTGCGCCTGCGGCGACTCGTTCTCCTGATCCCTCCCGTGCGCAGCGCGCACGACCCGTACCGGCCCGCCCGCGACCTTCGCGAGCGGGCCGGTTCGGTTGTGCAGCCGGTTCGGTTAGGGTCGCGCGGGTGAAGATCGCCGTGACCGGATCCATCGCCACCGACCACCTGATGACCTTCCGCGGGCGGTTCGCCGACTCGCTCGTCGTCGAGCAGCTCGACAAGATCTCGCTGTCCTTCCTCGCCGACGGCCTGCAGATCCACCGCGGGGGAGTCGCGGCCAACATCGCGTTCGGGATGGCCCGGCTGGGGCGTACGCCCGTGCTCGTCGGCGCGGTCGGCGAGGACTTCACCGACTACCGTTCCTGGCTGGAGCGGCACGGCGTCGACTGCGAGTCGGTGCTGGTCTCCCAGACCCAGCACACCGCCCGGTTCGTGTGCACCACCGACGACGACATGGCCCAGATCGCCACGTTCTACCCCGGCGCGATGTCCGAGGCCCGCGAGATCGAGCTGGCGCCGGTCGCGACCCGCGTCGGCGGGCTCGACCTGGTGATGGTCGGCCCGAACGACCCCGAGGCCATGCGTCGCCACACCGAGGAGTGCCGCACCCGCGGCATCCCGTTCGTCGCCGACCCCTCCCAGCAGCTGGCGTTCGCCGACGGCCCGTTCATCCGCAACCTCGTGGAGGGCGCGGACTACCTGTTCACCAACGAGTACGAGGCCGAGCTCACCGAGCAGAAGACCGGCTGGACCGCCGACGACATCCTCGACCGCGTCGGCACCCGCATCGTCACCCGCGGCAAGGACGGCGCGAGCATCCTGCGCAAGGGTGAGCCGACGATCGAGGTGCCGATCGCCGACCAGGTCACCGCCGTCGACCCCACCGGCGTCGGCGACGGGTTCCGGGCCGGGTTCTTCACCGGCCTGACCTGGGGCCTGGACCTGCAGCGCTGCGCCCAGGTCGGGTCCACGCTCGCGGCGTACGTCGTGTCCACCGTCGGCACGCAGGAGTACCACCTCACCCACGCCGACTTCCTCGCGCGGCTGCGCGAGGCCTACGGCGACGAGGCCGCCGACGAGGTCGCGCCGCACCTGAGCCCGGCATAGGACCGGCATGGTCGAACCGCCG
Organism: Barrientosiimonas endolithica; assembly: GCF_030296655.1. Lineage (NCBI taxonomy): Bacteria > Bacillati > Actinomycetota > Actinomycetes > Micrococcales > Dermacoccaceae > Barrientosiimonas > Barrientosiimonas endolithica. The sequence goes on from NZ_AP027735.1 coordinate 1,315,824, forward strand.
CCCTCGATCTGGAACCTCGCCGCGGCACCTCTGCGCGAGGGCGAGGAGGTTGTGGCCGTCGGCGGAGACCTGGAGCCCGGCACGCTGCTCGAGGCCTATCGCCACGGGCTGTTCCCGATGGGGCTCGGCCGGCACGGCACCCGGCCCATCGGCTGGTGGAGCCCGATCCGCCGCGGCGTGCTGCTGCCCGGCGACCTGCACGTCAGCCGTTCGCTGCGCCGCTCGGCCCGGCAGTTCCGGATCAGCGTCGACGAGGCGTTCGGGGCGGTGCTGTCCGGCTGTGCCGACCCCGCGCGCGAGGGGCGCTGGATCACGCCCGAGATCGCGGAGGCGTACGTCCGTCTGCACGAGCTGGGCTGGGCCCACTCGGTCGAGGTCTGGCAGGGGAGCGCCTGGTCGGCGGGGTCTACGGCGTCGCCGTCGGCGGGCTGTTCGCGGGGGAGTCGATGTTCCACCGGGTGACCGACGCCTCCAAGGTCGCGCTGTGGGCGCTGACCGAGCTGTGCTTCGCCGACGGGGCCGCCGACCGGCTGATCGACGTGCAGTGGCAGACCGCCCATCTGGCCTCGCTGGGCATCCGCGAGATCTCCCGCGCGGACTACCTCACCCGGCTGTCGCGGGCCCTGGTGCTGCCCCTCCCGGCGACCCTCGCGACGACGGCGGGGTGAGCGCCGGCAACGTCTGGCACTCGGGTAGTGTTCCCTTGTGCCCCATAAGGATCTGCGGAAGGTAGCCGACGTGAGCCGCCCTCTCGACCGTTCGTCTCGACCGGCGGTGCGACGCCGGGTCGGCGCTGCTGGTCTCGCCGGACTGACGGCTCTGCTGCTGACCGGTTGTAGCGAGACGGTGAAGCGGGGCTTCCTGCCCAAGGGCGTCACCGAGAACAGCGACGACATCACCTTCTTCTGGAACGCCACCTGGCTGTGGGCGCTCGCCGTCGGCGTGCTCACCTGGGGCCTGATGTTCTGGTGCCTCGCGCGCTACCGCGCGAAGAAGGGTGACAACACCCTGCCGCCGCAGATGCAGTACAACGTGCCCCTGGAGATCCTCTACACCGTCGTCCCGGTGTTCATGGTCGCGGTGCTCTTCGGCAAGACCGTCGAGCTCGAGGAGAAGCTGCTCGACACCTCCCAGAAGCCCGACGTCACCGTCAACGTGGTCGGCAAGCAGTGGAGCTGGGACTTCAACTACATCGAGGCCCGCACGTACGACTCGGGCGTCCAGGCCGAGCTGACCGGCAAGCCGGGCGTCGAGGAGACCCTCCCGACGATGTACCTCCCGGTGAACAAGCGGGTGGAGTTCGTGCTGACCTCGCGCGACGTCATCCACTCCTTCTGGGTGCCGCAGTTCCTGCAGAAGCTCGACATGGTGCCCGGTCGGGTGAACCGCTTCCAGGTCACCCCGACCGAGACTGGAACCTTCACGGGCAAGTGCGCCGAGCTGTGCGGCGCCTACCACAGCGAGATGCTCTTCCAGGTGAAGGTCGTCCCGCAGGCCGAGTACGACCGCCAGATGGCCACCTTCCGTGACCGCGGCCAGACCGGCTTCCTCAGCAACAGCCTCAACCGCTCGGGCATCGAGCAGGGGCAGCAGCAGTACCTCCCGCCGGGCGTGCGGGAGTCCGACGTGCGGGAAGAGGAGGGCAACTGATGGCCACCACGACCACCCACCGACCGGGCGCCGCGGGTGACACCCCGCAGCAGCCCACGCGCAGCCAGCGCAACATGGGCCGCACCATCGTCAAGTGGATGACGTCGACCGACCACAAGGTCATCGGCAACCTGTACTTCATCACCTCGTTCATCTTCTTCCTGGTCGGCGGCGTCATGGCGCTGATCATCCGCGCCGAGCTGTTCGCGCCGGGGATGAACGTCGTGGAGACCAAGGAGCAGTTCAACCAGCTGTTCACCATGCACGGCACGGTGATGCTGCTGCTGTTCGCGACCCCGCTGTTCGCCGGGTTCGCCAACGCGCTGATGCCGCTGCAGATCGGTGCGCCCGACGTGGCGTTCCCGCGGCTGAACATGTTCGCCTACTGGCTCTACCTGTTCGGCGCGCTGATCACCGTCTCGGGCTTCCTGACCCCGCAGGGCGCGGCCGCCTTCGGCTGGTTCGCCTACACGCCGCTGTCCGACACCATGTTCAGCCCCGGACTCGGCGGCAACCTGTGGGTGTTCGGTCTGGGCCTCGCGGGCTTCGGCACGATCCTCGGCTCGGTCAACTTCATCACCACGATCATCTGCATGCGCGCACCGGGCATGACCATGTTCCGCATGCCGGTGTTCACCTGGACGCTGCTGATCACCTCGCTGCTGGCGATCATCGTCTTCCCGGTGCTGGCCGCCGCGATGTTCGGTCTGGGTGCCGACCGCGTGCTGGGCGCGCACGTCTACGCCGTCGAGAACGGCGGGGCGATGCTGTGGCAGCACCTGTTCTGGTTCTTCGGTCACCCCGAGGTCTACATCATCGCGCTGCCGTTCTTCGGGATCATCTCCGAGGTCATCCCGGTGTTCTCGCGCAAGCCGATCTTCGGCTACAAGACCCTGGTCTTCGCGACCATCGCGATCGCGGCGCTGTCGGTCAGCGTGTGGGCCCACCACATGTACGCCACCGGCGCGGTCCTGCTGCCCTTCTTCGCCGTCATGACCATGCTCATCGCGGTGCCGACCGGTGTGAAGTTCTTCAACTGGATCGGCACGATGTGGCAGGGCAAGATCACCTTCGACACCCCGATGATCTGGGCGTTCGGCTTCCTGGTGACCTTCCTGTTCGGTGGTCTGACCGGCGTCATCCTGGCCAGCCCGCCGCTGGACTTCCACCTCACCGACACCTACTTCGTGGTGGCGCACTTCCACTACGTGGTGTTCGGCACCGTCGTGTTCGCGATGTTCGCCGGGTGGTACTTCTGGTGGCCCAAGCTCACCGGCCGGATGCTCGACGAGAAGCTGGGCAAGATCCACTTCTGGATGCTGTTCATCGGCTTCCACATGACGTTCCTCATCCAGCACTGGCTGGGTGTGGTGGGCATGCCGCGGCGCTACGCCGACTACATGCCCGAGGACGGCTTCACCTGGATGAACCAGCTGTCGACCGTCGGGTCGTTCCTGCTGGGCGCCTCGATGATCCCGTTCCTGTACAACGTCTGGAAGACCTGGCGCACGGCTCCGATGGTCGAGTCCGACGACCCGTGGGGTTACGGCATGTCGCTGGAGTGGGCCACCTCGTGCCCGCCGCCGCGGCACAACTTCGACTCCATCCCGCGCATCCGGTCCGAGCGTCCCGCGTTCGACCTGCACCACCCGGAGGCAGCGCCCACCTCGGTGCGGCCCGCCCCTGACACGTTGGCCAAGGTGCTCGGCCCGGCCGACCACGGCTCTCAGACGATGGGCGGCGACCGTCCGGAGGACAAGGAGAACTCCAAGCGATGAAGGTCGAGTTCAAGCTCTTCGCGATCCTCACGGTGTTCTACATCGTGATGGGGTTCATCTACATGCTCTGGACCGGCGGGTCCGAGCCGGTGGGCGCGGTGGGGCTGTTCCTCACCGCGGGCATGTGCGCCATGATCGGCGGCTACGTCTACGTCACGGCCCGCAAGCTGGACCCGCGGCCCGACGACGACCCCGAGGGCGAGATCCACGAGATCGAGGGCGAGTACGGCTTCTTCAGCCCGCACAGCTGGTGGCCGCTGTTCCTCGGCGCCTCGTGCGCGATCGTCTTCCTCGGCGCAGCCGTGGGCTGGTGGCTGGTCATCCTCGGCTTCCCGCTCGTGGTGCTGTCGACCCTCGGCTGGACCTTCGAGTACTTCCGCGGCGAGAACGCCATCTGAGCCTTCCGTACGCGCGTGACGTCCCGGGTCGACATCGACCCGGGACGTTCGCGTTTTGCGCCAAGTTGGTCGAGTAGGCCCCGCGAGGAACGAGCGGGCCGTATCGAGACTCCCAAGCCGCCAAGCGTGCCTATCGGGTCGATACCGACCCCACCTGCCCGCCGGACGGGAGACTGTACGTCCATGACGACCATCTCGCTCGAGCGCGAGGCCCACGAGGGCGATGGAGCGGTCTTCTTCCTCACCGTGTCCGCCGGCGGCGCCAGCGAGCGGTTCTTGCTGGACACCGGCTCCGCCACGACCGACGTCCCACACGACTGGTGCGAGCCACGTGCGGCTGCACGGACGGGCAGCCCCGGCCGCTCGGTGCTCGGCGACGGCAGCCCGAGCCGCGGCGACCGTACCGCAACCTTCACCGTGGCCGACCGGACGCTGCGGGAGCAGCCGGTCGTTGTTCGAGAGCCACCGCAGCCGGCCATTCTCGGTGTCGACGTGCTCGGGCAGTGGCGATGCTCGTACGACCTCGCAGCAAGCACGCTCGTGATCGGCGACGGGGTTGCGCACGTCGGCCCTGAGCAGCCCCTGACCGTAGGGCCGCGGGGTCACCATTACGTCGAGCTCAGCTGGCCAGGCGTCTCGACTTTCGGCGTGTGGGATACCGCGGCCAGCATCACGGTCGTAGACAAGCAGTGGTGCACCGACCGGCCCGAGCTGTTCAGGCCGGCCGGTGAGGCCGTTGGCCAGGACGCCGGTGGCCACCGCAGGTCGACGCCGTTGGCCACGATGACAGGCCCCACGATCGCGGGTCACTCGTTCCCGGACTCGCTGGTGGCGGTCGTGGACCTGTCGTTCCTCCCGGCTGAGCCAGCCTCGGACGTGATCGTCGGCTATCCGGTCATCTGCGCGGCGAGGTGGATCTTTGACGGGCCGCGCCGCACCTGGTCGGTGCACCCGCACGCGCCTGCTTAAGAGCCCTCCCAGGCCCCGCGGCGTACGCCGACGTGCCGGGCAGCCCCGCCCCTTGGCTGCGCGTGCGCTGCCCGCCGACAAGCGTGCGGGCCGGCCGAAAACGTACAGTTGCCCCGTGGTGGCGATGAGTCGGGCCGAGTTCGAGGACGAGGCGGGCCAGGCCCTGGACCTGATCCCGCCGGAGCTGCTCGCGCGGCTGCAGAACATCGCGATCCTCGTCGAGGACGACCCGCCCGTCGACCAGCCGAACCTGCTGGGGCTCTACGTCGGCGTCCCGCTGCCGGAGCGCACCGACTCCTGGGCCTACGGCAGCCTGCCCGACCGGATCACCCTGTTCCAGCGTCCGCTGGAGCGGATCAGCGCCACCCGCGAGGAGCTGCGCGAGCAGATCGCGGTCACCGTGGTGCACGAGATCGGGCACTACTTCGGCATCGACGACGACCGGCTGCACGAGCTCGGCTGGGGCTGAGCCCGACCCCCGACGTACGTCCGCCGCCCGACCCCGACGTACGCCCACCGCCGGCCACGGGACAACGCGAACGGCCCCGCCCGGCCGAAGCCGGGCGGGGCCGTGTCCCGCAGGGGGCGCGTCGCTCAGTGGCGGTCGGCGCGCTGCGTCTGGTGGTCGTAGGCGGTCCCTTCGCGGACCTCCTCGGCCCCACCGTGCAGCTCGCCCTCGAAGCCCAGCTCGCCACCGTGGGCGCGGCCGTGCTCGACCGCGCTGGTCTCCAGCTCGCTGGACTCCAGCGACTCGTGCTCGTCGCCGTGGTGCTGCGCGGCGGCCAGCTCGGCCGGGGTGACGGCCTCGATGCGGTCGGTGAAGAAGAACCGCGACAGGGCCTCGCGGGTCTTGTCCTTGCGCGCGGTGCCGGCCGAGACACCGTTGGCGTCCTGGCCCGGCAGCGACTCGATCGGGCGCCAGGACTGGTAGGCGACCAGCGGCCAGCGCTCGTACTCGTTGAGCGGCTCGTGCGCCTCGAAGAACCGGCCCTCGGCGGTGCGGATGATGCGGCCGGTCTCCCGACCGTGCAGCACCAGGTCGCGGTCGCGCCGCTGCAGGCTGAGGCACAGCCGCTTGGTGAGCATGAACACCAGGATCGGTCCGACGAGCAGCAGCACGCGCAGCACGTTGGTGATGTCGTTGATCGACAGGCCCAGCTTGATCGCCATGATGTCGTTGCCGGCCGCGATGAAGTTCACGGCGTAGAACGTGATGGCGGCCATGCCGAGACCGGTGCGCACCGGGCGGTTGCGCGGGCGGTCCAGGATGTGGTGCTCGCGCTTGTCGCCGGTCACCCAGGCCTCGAGGAACGGGTAGGCGCCCGCGATCGTGAACATCACCGGGATCAGCAGGATCGCGCCCAGAAAGATGTTGAAGCTCCACGTGGTGCCGAAGATCTCGAACTCCAGGAAGCCGGGCAGCAGACGCAGCGCACCGTCGGCGAAGCCCATGTACCAGTCGGGCTGGGAGCCCGCCGTGACCTGTGTCGGTTCGTACGGTCCGTACGCCCAGATCGGGTTGATCTGGACCAGGCCGGCGATGAGCGCGGTGATGCCGAACACGATGAAGAAGAAGCCACCGGCCTTGGCCGCGTAGACCGGCATCATCGGGAAGCCGACGACGTTCTTCTCGGTGCGGCCGGGGCCGGGGTACTGGGTGTGCTTGTGCACCATCACCAGGATGATGTGCGCGGTGAACAACCCGACGATGATCGCGGGCAGCAGCAGCACGTGCACCGTGAACAGGCGGGGGATGATCATCTCGCCCGGGAAGGCTCCGCCGAACACCAGGTAGGAGATGTAGGAGCCGACCACGGGGATGGAGAGCATGAAGCCCTCGGCCGCCCGCAGACCGGTGCCGGACAGCAGGTCGTCCGGCAGCGAGTAGCCGGCGAAGCCCTCGACCATCGACAGCATCAGCAGGTTCACGCCGATGACCCAGTTGATCTCGCGCGGCTTGCGGAACGCGCCGGTGAAGAACACGCGGCACATGTGCAGCATGATCGAGACGATGAACAGCAGCGCCGACCAGTGGTGGATCTGCCGGATGATCAGGCCGCCGCGGATGTCGTGCGAGATCCGCACGGTCGAGGCGTACGCCTCGGACATCTCGATGCCGCGCAGCGGCTCGTAGCTGCCGTCGTAGGTGGTGTGGCCGAGGCTCGGCACGAACCAGAACGTCAGGAACGTGCCGGTGATGAGCAGGATGACGAGGAGTACATCGCCACCTCGCCCAGCATGAACGACCAGTGGTCGGGGAAGACCTTCTTGAGCAGGTAACGCCCGCCCTTGGCCCCGCCCGTACGCTCGTCGACCCAGTTGCCGAGGCCGGCCACCGGGCCGCCGGACCGCTTGACCGGTCCGCGCTCGTCGTCGTCCCGCAGTGCGCTGGCTCCGCGGCGTGGGGTGCTCGGGTCTGCTGCGGTGCTCATCCACGCTCCCAGAAGCTCGGGCCGACAGGCTCGGCGAAGCCCTGGTCGGCGACCAGGTATCCCGCGCCGTCGACGGAGATCTTCAGCTGCGGCAGCGGACGCTTGGCCGGGCCGAAGATCACCTTGCAGTCATCAGTCATGTCGAACGTCGACTGGTGGCACGGGCACAGCAGGTGGTGCGTCTGCTGCTCGTACAGGCCGACGGGGCACCCGACGTGGGTGCAGATCTTGGAGTAGGCCACGACCCCGTCGATGCCCCAGCTGCGCTGGCGGGCGCTCTTGATCTTGGCCTCGTCGAGCCGGACCAGCAGGACCGACGCCTTGACCTTCTCGTTGAGCGGCTGCTCGGTCTCGTCGATGCCCTCGGGCAGGACGTGGAAGACCGACCCCATGGTGACGTCGCTGAGCCGGATCGCGGTGCCCTCCGGGTCACGCACCAGGCGACGCTTGCGGCCGTTGATGCGCGAGTCCCACAGGGAGGTGGACAGGTCGTTGCCGGGGAGCGGGCCGAGCGAGCCGACCAGCTGCAGCCCGAGCGGGATCGCGAACAGGCCGAGCGCGCCGCCGAGGGTGTACTTGATCAGCGGGCGGCGCTGGATCTGGGAGGACTCGGCGCCCTCCTCGAGGATGGCCACGAAGCCCTCGCGGTCCTCCTCGGAGGAACGCTGCGGGTGCCGCTCCTCGACGACCTCCTCGTCGGACATCAGGGTCTTGGCCCAGTGCACCGCGCCGAGGCCGATGCCGAGCAGGGACAGGCCCAGGGTCACGCCGAGCGCGACGTGCAGCGCCAGGACGTTGCCGATAATCGGCAGGGTGATGACCGACTGGTCGTCGATCGCGAAGTAGGCGACCGCGAACAGCACGGTGGCGACCATCGACATCAGGAACAGCGAGGCCACCTGACGCTCGTAGCGCTTCGCCGCGGCCGGGTCGTCGTCGCCGTGCCGGTGCTGGTGCGGCGGCAGCCCCGGGTTCGGGAAGTGGGCCGGGAGCCGGTCGGGGGACGCCTCGAGGTGGTGACCCGCGGACAGGTCGACGGCGCCGCGGGACTCACCCGTGCCGTCGCCGTGCTGGCCGGGGAGGTTGCTGGAGTCGCTCAATTCAGGCTGCCTTCCGTCCGAGCCAGACCGCTGCGCCGATCATCAGGCCGATGCCGATCGTCCAGGCGAACATGCCCTCGGTGACCGGGCCCAGGTTGCCCAGGTTGTGGCCACCGGTGTTGGCCTCGCCCTCCATGTACTGGAGGTAGCTGATGATGTCGTTCTTGTCGCTGGGGGTCAGGTTGGTGTCGTTGAACACCGGCATGGACTGCGGGCCGGTGAGCATGGCCTCGTAGATGTGCTTGCCGGACACGTCGTCCAGCTTCGGGGCGTACTTGCCCCGGGTGAGTGCGCCGCCGCTGCCGACGAAGTTGTGGCACATCGCGCAGTTGACGCGGAACAGCTCGCCGCCCTTGGCGACGTCGCCCTGGCCGTTGTAGTTCTCGGCGTTCGGGACGGCCGGGCCGGTGCCGAGCGAGGCGACGTACGCCGACAGCTGGCGGGTCTGCTCGGGGGTCATCTGCGGCTTGCCGCGAGGGGCCTGCACGCCGGGCTGGGTCATCGGCATACGGCCGGTGCCGACCTGGAAGTCGACGGCCGCGGCGCCCACGCCGACCAGCGACGGGCCGGCCTTGGAGCCGGTGGCGGCGGTTCCGTGGCAGCTGGCGCAGTTGGCCTGGAACAGCTGCTTGCCCTTGACGACGTCGTCGGCCGCGGCGGTGGGGGCCGCCTCGGCGTCCTTGGGGGCGAGCGCTGCGTAGGCGCCGCCGGTGAAGACCAGGGCGAGCAGCAGCACGACGAAGATCGCTGCCGGGTGCCTGCGGCGGGCGGCGAGGAAGCTCACGGGGTTGTCCTGTCGTCGTCGGGGCAGGTGGTGGGGGAGGGGGTCGCGCGCTGCACCGCGATCACTGCAGGAGGTAGATCGTGGCGAACAGGGCGATCCAGACCACGTCGACGAAGTGCCAGTAGTAGCTGGTCACGACGGCGCCGGTGGCTTGGCTGTGGGTGTAGCGACGCGAGGTGAAGGTGCGGGCGATGATCAGCAGGAAGGCGATCAGACCGCCGGTGACGTGCAGGCCGTGGAAGCCGGTCGTCAGGTAGAACATCGAGCCGTAGGAGTCGCTGTCGATGCGCACCCCCGCGCCGACCAGCTCGGAGTACTCCAGCACCTGGCCGGCCACGAAGACCGAACCGAACAGGTAGGTGAGGACGTACCACTCGCGCATGCCCCACTGCTTCACCTGCAGCAGCGTGCCCGTGCGGTAGGGGATGCCCTGCTCGGCCTTGAACACGCCCAGCTGGCACCAGATCGAGGAGATCACCAGGATCAGGGTGTTGGCCGCGGCGTACGGCACGTTGAGGTGCGGGGTGTTCTGCTCCCACAGCTGCGGGGCGGCGCCGCGAATCGTGAAGTACATCGCGAACAGACCCGCGAAGAACATCAGCTCGCTCGCCAGCCACACCATGGTGCCGACGGCCGTCATGTTGGGACGGGTCACAGGGCCGTGAGCGGCAGGGGCTCCGGGGCTGGGTTGAGTCGTTGCGGTCGCCACTCGCTCATTATGGCCCCATCCAGGGTCCGGTCGCGGAGCGGGTCCCGACGGGGTGTCGAACGCTCGAGGTGCCGGCTTCGTTCCCGGGCCCGGTCGGTAGCATCGGCGCCATGGCCGCACCTTCCTCTGCCGTGACGACCACGGCCTCTGGCGCCTCCCGCACGCCCGTTCGCACGGTGAACGTGCTCCTCTACAGCGACGACGTCGCGACGCGTGACGCCGTCCGGGTCGGGGTCGGGCGCCGCCCGGCCAAGGACGTCGAGATCGGCTCGTGGCGCGAGTGCGCGACCGCCCCGGCGGTCATCGAGGCGGTCGAGAGCGGCGGCTACGGCCTGATCGTGCTCGACGGCGAGGCGTCGCCGGTCGGCGGGCTCGGGCTGTGCCGGCAGCTGAAGAACGAGATCTTCGACTGCCCGCCCGTGGTCGTGCTCACCGGTCGCCCGCAGGACGGCTGGCTCGCGTCGTGGTCGCTGGCCGAGGCCTCGGTCCCGCAGCCGCTGGACCCGCTGGTGCTGGCCTCGACCCTCGCCGACGTCGTCCGCACGCACGTCCCGGCCGGCTGACCCGCATGGCGCAGGACACCGCGCCCACCTGGCCGACCGTCCTGAAGACGCTCCTCGCGGGCGAGAGCCTGCCCGCCGACGCGGCGCAGTGGGCGATGGACCAGATCCTCACCGGCACGGCGACGCCGGTGCAGCTCGCCGCCTTCCTCGTGGCGCTGCGGGCCAAGGGGAGACCGCCGACGAGATGCGTGGCCTCGCCGACGGCATGCTCGACCACGCGATCACGATCGAGGTTCCCGGTGCCACCCTCGACATCGTCGGCACCGGCGGCGACCAGCGGCACACCGTCAACATCTCCACGATGTCCTCGATCGTCGCCGTCGGCGCCGGGGCGCACGTGGTCAAGCACGGCAACCGGGCCGCGTCCTCCTCGTCGGGGTCGGCCGACGTGCTCGAGGCGCTCGGTGTGCGGCTCGACCTGGAGCCCGAGCAGGTGCGCCAGGTCGCGCTCGACGCGGGCATCACCTTCTGCTTCGCGCAGACCTTCCACCCCTCGCTGCGCCACGCCGGCAGCGCTCGGCGCGAGATGGGCATCCCCACGGCGCTCAACCTGCTCGGGCCGCTCACGAACCCGGCCCAGCCGCGCTACTCCGCGATCGGCGTCGCCGACGCTCGGATGGCCCCGTTCATGGCGCAGGTCTTCGCCGACCGCCGCCGCGACGCCGCGGTCTTCCGCGGCGACGACGGGCTGGACGAGCTCACCCTCTCCACGACGTCGAGGGTCTGGTGGGTGCGCGACGGTGAGCTCAGCGAGCACGTGCTCGACCCGACCGCGCTGGGGCTGCAGACCGCCCCGGTCGAGGCGCTGCGCGGCGGCGACGCCGCGCACAACGCCGAGGTCGTACGCCGGGTGCTGGCCGGTGAGCCCGGCCCGGTCCGCGACGCCGTGCTGCTGAACGCCGGGATCGCGCTGGCGCTGACCGAGCTCGACGAGGCGCCCGGTCGCTTCGGGCCGGAGTCCGACCTGGACGCGCTGGTGCGCCGCGGGATCGAGCGGGCCCGCGCCGCGATCGACGAGGGTGCCGCCGCCGCCGCGCTGGAGCGGTGGGTCACCGCGACGGTCCGCTGGCAGCAGCCCACCCGCTGACCGCCGATACCGGGGTTGTGACGTACGCCGGGCGTACGTGACGGTCAGCAGGGCCGATATCGGGGGTTGTGACGTGCGCCGGCGGGGCTGGGCTCAGTCGCCGCCGATGCTGAACGCAGCGCCGAGGTCGTCGTTGCTGTAGGTGCGGAAGGCGATGTGCGTCTGGGTGTCGCGCACGCCCTCGACCTTGTTGAGCCGGTCGGCGATGACGTCGGCGAAGTCCTCGTGCCGCTCGACCCGGGCGACCGCGATGAGGTCGACGTCACCGGTCACGGAGTAGACCTCGCTGACACCCTCGATCTCGGCGATCTGCTGGGCCACCTCGGGGATGCGGGAGACGTCGGCCTTGATGAGAACGATGGCGGAGATCACCCCTGCACCCTATCGACGGGCCGCGCCGGCCGCGGGTCAGACCGGTGCGCCGCTGCTGGGGCTCGGGCCGCCGCTACGCACGTCGGTGGGTGCGGTGATCGTGACGGGCGCGCCGTAGTCGCGATAGGTGATCGAGCGGGTGCTGGTGGACAGCTTGATCTGCACGTGCACCGGGCGCCGCGACGGCTCCAGGAACACGGTGAACGACGCGCCGTCGGCGTTGCCCCGCAGCTCGGTGAGGCCGGTGCGCCCGTCGTACGACGCGTCGCGGCCCACGACCTGGAAGGTCACGTCGTCGTCGATCACCGACTCGAAGTTGCACGGGTTGTCGTCGTCGAGCTCGAGCTCGTCGTCGCTGCGCTGGCGGTAGGGCCCGTCGGAGCCGGTGCGGGAGTAGTCGGACCCGTCGACGTGGATCTCCTCCCGGCTGCCCGTGCGCAGGGTCCAGGCGGCCTTGCCGGAGCAGCGCGCGGTGCCCTGGGCCTGCTGGTTGTCGCGGCCGGTCAGCTCGAAGCGGAAGCTGATGCGGGCGTTCTGGGCGGAGCTGACCGTGGGGCCCAGCTCCGCGGCCGAGATGCTGCTGCCGGTGATCGGGTTGGGGGCGGGGTCGAGGGCGCTCGGTGCGCCGCTGCTCGGGTTTGATCCGGTGGGAGCCGGGCTGCTCGGGGCAGGGGTGCTCGAGGTGCCCGGCGCCGGGCTCGACCCGGAGGGACCGGGGGCCGTCGTGGCGGACGACGGGGGAGCGGACTCGACGGTGACCTCGGAGCCCTGGCAGGCGGTCAGGGCGGTGAGGGCGACCAGGGCGGACGGCGCGGCGATCCAGCGGCGGCGCGTGGGCATGGGGGAACTCCTTCGTCGGTCTGATCATCGCTGGGACGCGCACCCGGCCGCGAGCGTTCCGTGACGATCACGCGCCGCGACGCGGGCCGCCCAGCCGTCTCGGCCGGATCGTCGCCCGACACCTCAGACGACCAGCTCAGCCCGCCGCGGCGGCACCGGAGGCCACCGCACCAGGCGGGCGGTGCAGCGTGCGGCCACGGGGCTCGTCGAACCCCGCCACCTGCTCCTGCGATCGCACCAGCGGCTCGAGGCGGTCGCGGGAGCGGCCGGCGCCGTTGACCGGGCAGGTCCACTCGCCGTCGAGGCTGACCAGGCGGGTGCCGGGCGTCTCGAGCCAGCGCAGGATCTTCTCGGTCTCTTCCGGCAGCGCGGCCGGGACCGGGCCGGTCGGTGGCGCGACGACCTCGGCGCTGGCCCGCACCGCCTCGACGGTGAGCATCGGGTCGGTGCCCCTGGCCGCCACCGCGGTGCCGGCGAGCCGGCCGTAGCGCACGCAGACGATCTCCCAGCCGCCCTCGGCCCGCCACCGGGCGCCGACCAGCTCGGGGCTCGCCGCGAGCGGCGCCAGGCGTTGGGCCCGGGCGGTGCCCCGCACGAGGGTCAGCAACCGGTCGCGCACCGAGCCGGCGTCTTCGTAGCGCTCCTGCTCGGCCAGCTCGGCCATCCGCTGCTCGAGCGCGCGCACGAGCGGCTCGGCGTCGCCGGTGAGCGCCGCGGTGACCTGCGAGACGACCGCGTCGTAGTCGGCGACCGACTGCTGACCGGTGCACGGCGCGCCGCACCGGCCGAGCTCGGCGAGCACGCACGCCGCCGTCGGCTTGGCCGGGGACAACCGCGTGGTGCACTGGCGCAGCGGCACGACCTCGTGCACCGCGGCCACCGCCTGCTCGGCCTGCTTGCGGCCGGAGAACGGGCCGACGTAGCGGGCGCCGTCGTCGCGCACCTCGCGCACCACCGACAACCGAGGGAACGGCTCGACGGTGAGCTTGACCCACACCGCCCGCTCGGGGAAACGGCTGCGGCGGTTGTATCGCGGCTTGTGCTCGGCGATGAGCCGCAGCTCGCGCACCTCGGCCTCGAGCGGTGTGGCGCACACGATCGGGGTGACGCTCTCGGCGATGCCGACCATCTCGGCCATCCGGGTGCGGTGCTCGCTGGCCGTGAAGTACGTGCGGACCCGGCGCCGGATGTCGACGGACGTGCCGACGTAGAGCGGGCGCTGCTGGCCGTCCTTGAAGACGTAGACCCCCGGGGCGGAGGGCAGGCTGTCGGCGAGGAAGCGCTTGCGGCGCTGGGCCGGGCTGACCCGGGAGGAGTAGGACGACAGCTCCTCGAGCGTCGTCACGCCCAGGCTGCCGACCCGCCCGAGCAGACCGTGCAGCACGTCGACCGTGGCGCGGGCGTCGTGCAGCGCGCGGTGGTCGGGGGTCGTGCTCGCCTGGAAGAGCCGGGCCAGGCTGCCGAGCTTGCGGTTGGGCGCCTCGTCGCGGGTGACCAGCTGCCGCGCGAGGTGCGCGGTGTCGATCACCCGTGGGCCGGGCCACTCCAGCCCCAGGCGCTGGGCGTTGGTCTTGAGGAAGGTGATGTCGAAGGGTGCGTTGTGGGCCACCAGGACGGCGCCGCGGGCGAACTCCAGGAAGGCCGGCAGCGCGGTCTCGATGCGGGGCGCGTCGGCGACCATGCGGTCGGTGATGCCGGTGAGCACCGAGATGAACGCCGGGATCGGCAGACCGGGGTTGACCAGGGTCTGGAACTCGCCGAGCTGCTCGCCGCCACGCACCTTGACCGCGCCGATCTCGGTGATCTCGCTGGCGAGCGGGCTGCCGCCGGTGGTCTCGAGGTCGACGACGACGAAGGTCACCTCGTGCAGCGGGGTGCCGAGATCGTCGAACGTGGCCTGCACCGGCAGCGGGGTGGTCATGGGCGGAACGCTAGGTGCGGGGTGTGACAACGCCCCGTCGGCACGCCGGGTCGGGGGCTCAGTCCAGGTGGGCGAAGGCCGGCCAGCTGAGCTCCCAGGAGCGCCGCAGCCCGGTGCACAGCCGGATCGGCTGGTCCTGCTCCTCGTTGTCGACGTCGACCCCGTTGTCCAGCGTGCCGACCTGACGGCACTGCGCGAACAGCGCCAGCTGCCGCGGGCCGAGATCACCCACCAGCAGGGCAGAGCGGGCGGGCCCGCTCGGCCGGGCGACGTCGTACAGACCGTTGTGCCCGCTGTACGCCCGCGGCAGCCCGTGCGCCGGCCCGAACCGGTCGATCGCCCCGGCCTCGCCGTAGTTGGCCGTGATGATCACCGGCGGCGGTGCGCCCGGGTCGGCGGCGACGGCCGCGCGGTAGGCCCGCGCCACCTGCCCGACGTACGTCGGCCACCCCACCTGGTCGGGCATCAGTGAGCTGACCTTCGTGACCGGTGTCGCCCCCACGACGCTCACCGGGATCACCGGCAGGGCGAGCACCGCCGAGACCGCCCCGGTGATCGCGGCGACCCGCCACAGGCGACGTGGCGAGCTCGTCGTGATGACGCCGGCGGTCAGCCACACGACCAGCGCCACGACGACGTAGTGCGGCTGCGCGCCGGCGACGAACGTGAAGGCGTAGACGGCCACGGTCACGACGACCAGATAGCGGGTGCGCGGCTCGCGCGCGAGGGTGACGACGCCGCGCCACAGCAGCGGGAACAGCGGGCCGACACCGGCGACGAGCAGGATCAGCACGGTGACCCGCACCTCGCCCGCGTCCTCGGCGAGCGCCTGCCCCATCCGGATCTGCGGCCAGTCGTGGGTGGCCTGGTAGACGAGGTTGGGCAGGGCCACGACCAGCGCCAGCAGCCCGCCGGCCCACAGCCAGACCGAGGCGAACACCCGACGCGGCCCCAGCACCGCGAGACCGAGCACCGCCGCGACGCCGACGACGGCCACCAACCACCGGTTGTACGTCGTCAGCCCGGCGACCAGACCGGTCGCCACCCACCAGCGCGGCGAGCGAATCGCCTTGAGCGACAACAGGATCAGCAGCGGCAGGAAGAACAGGTCCAGCGTCGAGGTGAGGAGCAGGTGGCCGAGCATCAGCGGGAGCGTGGCGCAGGCGTACGCACCGGCGGCGAGGGTCTGCCGCGACCGGTCGGCGCCGAGCTCGCGGGCCAGCAGCGCGACCACGACGACCGCGGCCATCGCGGCGAGCGTCGCGGGCACGCGCAGCGCCCACACCGTGTCGGAGACCTGCGTGGTGAGCCGCGCGACGAACGGCGTGAGCGGCGGCTGGTCGACGTAGCCCCAGGCCGGCGGGAGCATCCGGTAGTAGAGCTCGTCGCGGTGGTAGCCGTAGCCGACGCTGCCGGCGGTGAGCACGGCTCCGAGACCGGCGCTGACCCCCAGACCGGGCCGGAGACCTGCTCGCGCACGGCGGCCACGCACTCAGTCTGGCCGAGTCGCGCGGCCGGCGCGGGCGTACGGCGAAACCTCGTGGACGCGCCGTGCGGCGCGGGCGCACACTCCCTGGCATGCCGCCGACCGTCGCGATCGACCTGCCACCGGGCCTGGAGCCCACCGCGTGGGTCGACCGGCGCGCCGAGGCGGCCGCGCGCAGCTGGTGCCCCGCCCAGCGCACCCACCCCGGCGACGTGGCGTGGTCGGCGGCGCAGCACGACGTCGACGACGAGTGCCGGTCGCGGGTGTGGTGCGCCGGAGACGCGTCGGGTCCGGTGCTCGCCTGGAGCAGGGTGGAGCCGGCCGGCCCGGGCGTGGCGTACGCCGACGTGCACGTCGACCCGACGCACCCCGAGGCCACGGGGCTGGCCGAGCAGGCGCTCGGCTGGTCGCGCGGGCACGCCCCGGCGACCCTGCTGACGCTGCTGGACCGGGAGCGCGTGCTGCTCGACGCCGTGACGGCCGCGGGCGGCCGCGAGCAGGACGGGCCGTGGTTCACCCACCTGCTGACCGACCTGGTCGACGGGTCGGGGCGCCCGCTCGAGCGGCTGCGGCCCTCGCTGCCGGCCGGTTATCGGGTGCGGGCGGTCACCGACGACGAGGCCGACGAACGGGTCGAGGTGCACCGCGCCTCCTGGGCCCCGGCGCGCATCAAACGGCTCGCCGGTCAGGTGCCCGACGGCGAGGAGGCGGGCTCGCGGTTCTCGCGCCCGGCGTACGACCGGGTCCGGGCGACCCGGCTCTATCGCCGCGAGCTGGACCTGGTGGTCGAGGCCCCCGACGGCAGGCTGGCCGCGACGGCGCTCGGCTGGTTCGACGAGCGCAGCCGCAGCGGGCTGATCGAGCCGGTCGGGACCGCGCCCTCGCACGCCACGCGCGGGCTGGCCCGGGCCGCGTGCGCCCAGCTGATCCGCGAGCTGGCCCGGATCGGGGCCCGCACGGCGCTGGTGTGCCCGCGCGGCGACGCGGGGTACCCGATCCCGGCCCGGCTGTACCGCAGCCTCGGGATGGTGCCGGTCGCGCGCACCCGGACGTTCCGGCTGGGGTCGGGCTGACGACGCTCGCTGCGGCGTCGGTGGGCCGAGGTCAGCATCGGTGAGGGGGATCGGTGACCAGGCGTGCGCCGGAGCGCACGGTCGCTCACCGATGCGGCGCACCGATGCGGCGCACCGATGCGGCGCACCGATCCGGGCGGGCGCGGCCCCGGGGGCCGGGCGGAGGTCGTCGCGGAGGGCTTGTCGGTGGTCGACCCTACGGTCGTCGCAACGACCCGAGGACCGGCCTCGGGCAGCACCGGAAGGAGGTCGGCGATGCGTTCCGACACCCACTCCGACCTGCAGATCGACTGCTCGACCTGCCCGGTCCGCGGGCACCAGTGCGACGACTGCATGGTCACGGCCCTGCTGTCGATCTCGCCCCACGAGCTCCCGCTCGACGCCGTCGAGGTCCGCGCCCTCGACGCGCTGGTCGGCACCGGCCTGGTCAGCGAGGCCGAGGCCGCCGCGGCCACCGCGCGTCCCGAGCGACCCCAGCGCGCGGCCACCTGGGCCTCGGTCGGGTGAGTCCGACGAGCCCGGGCCGGCCCTCCCGCGAGGAGGTGGTGAGAGAGTCGTCCTCGTGAGACCGAGCCGGCGTGCGCTGCTGCTCGGTGCCGCTGTCGCGGTGACGGCCGGTTGCGACCGCGGGCCGGCCCCGGCCGGTGGTTCCTCCACGACGGGTCGGGCGTCGTCCGGGTCCGGTGACCCGGCTGCGACGGGCCCGTCCTCGCCCGACGGCGTGCCCTCGTCCGCAGCACCACCCTCGTCAGCGGGCCCGGCCTCGACCGCGGCGCCGTCCGGCGCGGGCACCTCGCCGTCCCGCGGCATCACGGTCACGGGCGACGGCCCGCTCGCTCGCCGCCGCGAGGTGGAGCGGTTGGCGGCGGTCGCCTCCGGCCAGGTGCGCCAGCTGTGGCGCGCGGCGCCCGCAGCCGTGCGCATCGTGGTGCCCGCGAGCGACACCGAGTTCTCCCGGATCACCGGCTCCACCTCCGACCAGGTCCCGGCGCTCACCCGGCCCGACCGCACCGTCGTGCTGCACCCCGACCTGTGGAACCGGGTCAGCGCCCGCGGGCGCCAGGTGGTGCTCACCCACGAGCTGACCCATGTGCTGCTCTCGCCGCTGCCCACCACGCCACGGTGGGTGGGGAGGGCGCCGCCGAGGTCACCGCCTACCGGCCGACCGGGCTGCGGCCCGACCAGGTCGCTCCCGGGGTGGCCCGCCGGGTGCGCTCGGGGTCACCACCGGCCGGGCCGCCGGACGACGCAGCCCTCGACCCAGGACATACGGCGGACCTGAGCGACGCCTACGGCCTGGCCTGGGCGTGGTGCGCGTTCCTGGTGGCCCGCCGCGGAGCGGGCGTCTTCACCGGCTTCGTGCGCACCGCGAGCGCGCAGCCGGGGCAGACCGGGCGGGCGTTCCGGGCGGCGTACGGCGCCGGCCCGGCCGGGCTCGGCGGGGCCTACGAGACCTGGTTGGCGTCCTGGGCGTAGAGCCGCTCGACCTCGTCGGCGAAGTCGTGCAGCACCAGCTCGCGGCGCACCTTGCCCGAGGGGGTCAGGTATCCCCGGGCGGCGGTGAGGTCCTCGCGCAGCACCTCGAAGGTGCGGATCTGGTCGGTGGCGTCGGGCGAGGCGTTGGCCTGGCCGATGGCGCGGGCGATCTCCTCGCGCACCTGGGCGTCGTCGGCGGCGACGTCGGGGGTCAGCCCCGGCCGGTCGTGGTTGTCGCCCCACAGCGCCAGCATCGGCGCGTCGAGCGTGACCAGCGCGCCCAGGTGCGGCCGGCCCTCGCCGACGACGACCACCTGCGACACCAGGGGGTGACTGCGCACCTGGCCCTCGAGCGCGGCCGGGCTGACGTTCTGCCCGGTCGAGGTGACGATGAGCTCGCTCTTGCGGCCGGTGATCTTCAGGAAGCCGTGCCCGTCGAGCCGGCCCATGTCACCGGTGCGCAGCCAGCCGTCGTCGGTCATGGTGCGCTCGGTCGCGACCTCGTCGTCCCAGTAGCCGCGGAACACCCCGGCCCCGCGCACCTGCACCTCGCCGTCCTCGGCGATGCGCACCGCGACGCCCGGCAGCGGTTGCCCGACGGTGCCCATCCGGGTCAGCTGCGGGGTGTTCACCGTGGTCGAGGCGGTGGTCTCGGTGAGGCCGTAGCCCTCGAGCACCGGCAGCCCCATCCCGCGCAGCACGTGACCCAGCCGCTCGCCGAGCGGGGCGCCGCCGCTCATGGCGTAGTCGAGCCGGCCGCCGAGCGCCTCGCGCAGCCCGCGATAGACCAACCGGTCCATCGCGGCGTGCTGCAGCTTCAGCCGCACCGACGGCCCGCGGGGCTTGTCCAGCGCGCGGCTCCACTCCTCGGCGACCCGGGCGGCGCGGGCGAACAGGGTGCCGCGCCCGTCGCCCACCGCCTGCTGCTGGGCCCGGTTGTAGATCTGCTCCAGCATGCGCGGCACCGACAGCACGAACGTCGGGCGGAAGGTGCCCAGGTCGTCCAGCACCTGGTCGGGCTCGGGGAGTGACCCAGGCGCACCCGCGAGTAGACCGCGACGACCTGGACGAACCGCGCGAAGACGTGCGCCAGCGGCAGGAAGAGCAGGGTGGCGGCGTCGTCGACGTCGACGAGGTCCTTCAGCCGTTCGACGGCGTTCTCGGTCAGCGTGAGGAAGTTGCCGTGGGTCAGCTCCACGCCCTTGGGGCGGCCCGTGGTGCCGCTGGTGTAGATGACCGTGGCGAGGGTGTCGCGGTCGGGCAGCGTGGTGCGCGAGCGCAGCTCGGCGTCGGTCACGTCGTCGGCGCCGGCGGCGATCTCCTCGAGGCCGCCGCTGTCGATCTGCCAGACGTCGCGCAGCCGATCCAGGTCCGGGCGCACCTGCCCGACGGCGGCGGCGTGCTCGGCGGTCTCGACCACCGCGGCGACCGCGCCGCTGTCGCTCAGCACCCAGCCGATCTGGTCGGTGGGGGCGCCGTCGTACAGCGGGACGACGACCGCTCCCGCCGCGAGCAGCGCGAAGTCGACCAGGGTCCACTCGTACCGGGTGCGCGACAGCAGCGCCACGCGGTCGCCGGGCTCGATGCCCGCGGCCATGAACCCCTTGGCGAGGCGCTCGACCTCGTCGGCGAACTGGGCGTGGGTGACCGGTGACCAGCCGCCCTCGGCCGTGCGCCGGGAGTAGCCGACGCCGCGCGGGTCGACCGTCGCGTTGCGCGAGGGGAGCAGACCCAGGTTGCCGGCCGCCGTCGGCACGACCAGCGCCGGGACCTCGAACTCCTGCACCCCGGCACCTTTCGCGCGCGTCGCCCGGGGATCTCCGGGCACGAGCCGGACACTACCGCCGCCCGCGACGGCGTCCAACGACCCTTGCGGTGCAGGCCCGGCGCCGCAGCGCGGCGTCTACAGTGCCCGCATGGCCGACAGCACTCAGTCCTCGATCACCATCGACGCCGCTCCGGAGACGGTGCTCGACATCATCGCCGACTTCGACGCCTACCCCGAGTGGGCCGGGCAGGTGAAGCGAGCCACCGTCGTGAGCGAGGACGCCGACGGGTGGGCAGAGCAGGTCGAGTTCGAGCTGGACGCCGGCGTCGTGAAGGACACCTACACCCTCGGTTACGACTGGGACGTCGACGAGGACGGCACCGGCACCGTGTCGTGGACGCTGGTCAAGGCCAACCTGCTGCGTGCGCTCGACGGCGCCTACACCCTGCAGTCGACCGGCGGCGGCTCCACCAAGGTCGACTACCAGCTGGCCGTCGAGGTCACCATCCCGATGATCGGGGCGCTGCGCCGCAAGGCCGAGAAGATGATCATCGACACCGCGCTCAAGGAGCTGAAGAAGCGCGCCGAGGCGTGAGGGGCAGCGGGCGGCCCGCGGGTAGGCTCCCGGGAGCTTCGCCCGGGCGCACCCGTCCGTGGCGCGACCCGCTGCCGCAGGAGGGGCCGTGAGCGAGAAGGAGTCCGCCGACCGCGACGCCGTGTCGTCGGTCGCCGACGAGGCCGTACGCCTGGTGTCGGCCCTCGCCGCCCTCGGCGGCGACCTGGCCGGCTCGCGCGAGCACCCCGCCGGCGCCGACCCGGCCGAGACCGACCCGCTCGGCGGCGACGACTCCGCTCCAGGCGGCGACGCCGCTGCCGAGCCCGTCACGTGCGGCTGCAGCAACGACGCGGTCTCCAGCGTGTGCGGTCTCTGCCCCGTCTGCCGGGTCGCGACCTTCGTCGCGGAGGTGCAGCCCGAGACGATCGAGAAGGTCGCCGACCTGGTGAGCATGGTCGCCGGCTCGCTGCAGTCGTTCGCCGCCCAGCGCCGCGCCGAGCAGGCGGGCACCAGCGGCGACAAGCCCCCGGCCGCCGACGACGACGAGCAGTCCTGACGCTGGCATGATCGGTCTCGCTCGACGCCGCTGAGCGCGCCAGCCGCGGCAGAAGGAGGAGGCATGACCACGCCCACCCGGGCGATCGGGATCGACATCGGGGGCACCAAGGTCGCCGGGGGAGTCGTCGACGAGAACGGCGAGGTGCTGCTGCGGGCCCGCCGGGACACCCCGCACCGCTCGACCGCCCCGCACGTCGTCGAGGACATGATCGTCGACGTCGTGCAGGAGCTCGTCGAGGCCGAGGACGCTCCGGTCAGTGCCGTCGGGATCGGCGCCGCGGGGTTCGTCGCCGCCGACCGGGCGACCGTGGTCTTCGCGCCGCACCTGTCCTGGCGCCACGAGCCGCTGCGCGACGCGCTCGCCCGCCGGGTCGACCTGCCGGTCTTCGTCGACAACGACGCCAACGCCGCCTGCTGGGCCGAGTGGCGCTTCGGGGTCGGTCGCGGCGAGTCGCACCTGGTGATGGTCACGCTCGGCACCGGCATCGGCGGCGCCGTGCTGCTCGACGAGAAGATCCAGCGCGGCCGGTTCGGCATCGCGGGGGAGTTCGGGCACATGCAGGTCATGCCCGGCGGCCACCGCTGCGAGTGCGGCAACCGCGGCTGCTGGGAGCAGTACGCCAGCGGCAACGCCCTCGTGCGCGAGGCCCGTTCGCTGGTGCTCGCCGGCAGCCCGCTCGCCGCCGACCTCGCCGCACGGGTGGGGGGCGACGTGCACAACATCACCGGGCCGATGGTCACCGAGGCGGCCCAGCAGGGCGACCCGACCGCCGCCGAGCTGCTCGCCGAGATCGGCCAGTGGCTGGGCATCGGGCTGGCCAACCTCGCGAACGCGTTCGACCCCGGCGCCTTCGTGATCGGGGGCGGCGTGAGCCAGGCCGGGCCGCTGCTGCTGGACCCGGCGCGCGACGCGTTCCGCCGCCACCTGGCCGGTCGCGGCTACCGGCCCGAGGCCCGCATCCTGGCGGCCAGCCTGCGCAACGAGGCCGGGCTCGTCGGCGCCGCCGACCTGGCGCGCGACGCCGTGCTGCGCGACCGACCCGACGAGGAGGACGAGGCGTGACCGACGCGACCGTGCGCGTGGTGTCGTACAACATCCGTGCGCTGAAGGACGACCGCGATGCCCTGGTCCGGGTGATCCGCGCGCTGGAGCCGGACGTGCTGTGCCTGCAGGAGGCGCCGCGTCACCCCTTCTCGGGGCACCGGATCTCGGCGCTCGCGGCCGACTGCGGCCTGACCTGGGGCGGCGGCGACGACCGCGGCCGGATGAGCACGACGCTGCTCACCGGGATGCGGCTCGACGTGCTGGCCAGCGGTCACCGGCTGCTGCCCGTGGTGCGCCCGGCCGAGCCGCGCGGCTGGGCCTTCGCGACCTGCCGCCTGCCCGGCTACCAGCCGTTCGTGACCGTCAGCCTCCACCTGAGCCTGAAGGCCAAGGAGCGTCCGGAGCACGCCAAGCTGCTGCGCGACGCCAAGGAGCTGGCCGACAACGTGCCGGCGGTGCTGGCCGGCGACGTCAACGAGACCAGCAAGGGCAGCGCGTGGCAGCTGTTCGCGGCCGGGCTGGACGACCCGAGCGGCGAGATCAACACCTTCCCGGCGAAGGCACCCGTCAAGCGGATCGACACGATCTTCACCTCCCCGGTGCTGCGCGCGACCCGACCGCAGGTCGACCTCGACCAGGCCGACCTCAAGGCGGCCAGCGACCACCTGCCGCTGTGGGCCGACCTCGACCTCAGCGGGTTGGCGGTGGGGAACAGCGAAGCCCCTCCTCCCATGGCGGCCGGGTAGCCCTTCCTGGTCGAGCGGGCGCTCCAAGGCGGCCGTATCGAGACCCGTCACCCCAACAAGGTGGTCGAGTAGGCCGAGCCGCTAGGCGAGGTCGTATCGAGACCCGTCACCAGGCTCTGTGGTCGCCGAAAGGCGCCTGGAAGCGGGAGTCGGTCCGTGGTTGGCCCGGTCTGGCGGCTCGCGGTGGCGACGCTTCTGACAGAGCCCGACGTTGTTGACACGGACTGGCGTTGTTGACAGACGTGCGTGCTGTAGCAGCCCTCTGTGTCAACAACGCGGGGTCGTGTCGAGATCGTGGGGTGCTGTCAGGACCGACCCCGCCCAGACTGGCAACCGACCAGTCTGTTAGGTGGTGACCATTCTGGCGATGTACGCCATCGGCGACTCGCGAGTCCGACGTCACCACAGGCGTACTCACGCCTCCCGGCGCCTTTGGGTCACCACAGACCGTGGTGGCGGGTCTCGATACGGGCTCGCCTAGCGGCTCGCCCAACTCGACCAGCTTGGTGGGGGTCTCGCTCCGGCCTACTCGACCAGCTGGGGACTCGACCTACAGGACCGCGCCGTCGACGTCGTCGTCCCAGTCGTCGTCGCGCTTCTCGGGCTGGCGCAGGATCAGCAGGACCAGGCCGCCGACGAAGACCGCGCAGGCGAGCAGCCACCAGACGGGGCGCGCGTAGCGGTCGAAGAAGAACAGGTAGAGCAGCCACAGCGGGCCGCCGACGAGGCCGCCGATGGCGCCGTAGAAGTTGAGGTCGCCGGCCGGCAGCGGTCGCGGCGGGGGAGGGACGAAGCCGTCCTCCTCGTCGAGGATGCTCTCGCCGGTCGGCATCCGCCACTGGCTCGGCAGGCCGGCCAGCGGGTCGGTGGCGGTCGGCTCGGTGGCCCGGTCCGGGCCCGGCTCGGTCGGCTGGCCCGGCCCCGCACCGTCGGTTTCGTCGGGCGCCCCCGCTCCCGCCGTACGTCCGTCGTCGCCCGACCCCTCGCCCTCGCCCGAGCCGCGTCCGGAGTCACTACCCGAAGCGCGTCCCGAGCCGTGCTCGGAGTCGCGCTCGACGTCGACGTCACCCTGGTCGAGGTCGTCGATGTCCGGCCACGGCTCGCTCTGCAGCTGCGCCACGATCTCGGCGAACCGCGCGCGGTCGTCCTCGGGTCCGGACCGGTGGTCGGTCATGCGCCCTCCTGGGCGGGCTCGCCGGCGAGCCGGCGGACGAACTCCACGATCCGGTCCTCGATCAGCTCGGCGTCGTAGTCGAGGGTGGCCACGTGGTAGCTGTTCTCCAGCACCACGTCGGTGACGTCGGTGGAGGAGATGCGCGACAGGAACAGCTCGGAGTTGCTCGGGTGCACGGTGTGGTCCTGGGGCGAGTGCAGCAGCAGCACCGGCTGGGTGACCTGCGGCAGGTCGCGGGTGACCTGCTTCCACATCGCGAGCGCCGAGTGCAGCGCGCGCAGCGGGTGCGGTCGTAGGCGCCCTCGGTGACCCCGGGCTTCTTGATGTCGTCGCCGAGGCCGGCGAGCGAGGGCACGAGGTACTTGGCGAGACCGACCACGCGCAGCCGCGGGTCGGGCAGCTTGTAGGCGGGGTTGATCAGGGCCAGCCCGTCGAGCGCGTCGCCCTGCTCCTCGGCGAGCAGCGTGACGAGGCTGCCGCCCATCGACATGCCGACGGCCACGACGACGTCGCAGCGCTCGCGCAGCTCGGCGAAGGCCGCGGCCACCTCGGCGTACCACTCCGGCCAGGTGCGGGTGTTGAGGTCCTGCCAGGTGGTGCCGTGCCCGGGGAGGCGCGGGAGGCGTACGGACCAGCCCTGCTCGACGCACCGCTCGGCGATGCCGCGCATGGAGCCCGGGTGGCCGGTGAACCCGTGCTGCACCAGGACGCCGACGCGGGATCCGTCATGGCTGAGCGGCTCGGCGCCGGGCACGATCTGCATACCGGCATCCTTGCACCCGAGCGCGCGGCTGCACACGGGCGGAAGGGATTTGGCGCACGCCCCGAAGAGCGGCCGGGTGGTGCCGTAGAGTTCGGGCGTCGTCAGCGAGGAGGCGTTGCGTTGTTCTACTGGGTCCTGAAGAAGATCGTCCTCGGACCGATCCTGAACCTCCTCTTCAAGCCGTGGGTGGACGGTGAGACCAACGTCCCCAAGTCCGGCGGCGCGATCCTCGCGAGCAACCACCTGTCGTTCTCCGACTCGATCTTCCTGCCCCTGGTGCTGGAGCGCCGGGTGACCTTCCCGGCCAAGATGGAGTACTTCACCGGCACGGGGCTCAAGGGCCGCGCGACCGCCGCCTTCATGCGCGGCGTGGGCCAGATCCCCATCGACCGCTCCGGCGGCAAGGCCAGCGAGGCCGCCATCGAGTCGGGGCTGAAGGTGCTGCGCAAGGGCGAGCTGTTCGGCATCTACCCCGAGGGCACCCGTTCGCCCGACGGGCGCCTCTACAAGGGCAAGACCGGTGTCGCGCGGATGGCGCTCGAGGCGGGGGTGCCGGTGCTGCCGGTCGCCATGATCGACACCGACAAGGCCCAGCCCACCGGTCAGGTCGTGCCCAACATCATGCGGGTCGGGGTGCGCATCGGGAAGCCGATGGACTTCTCCCGCTACGAGGGCATGGAGAACGACCGGTTCGTGCTGCGCTCGATCACCGACGAGGTGATGTACGAGCTGATGCTGCTGTCCGGGCAGGAGTACGTCGACGTCTACGCCGCCTCGGTCAAGGACCGGCTGGCCGGCAAGGTCAAGGAGATCGGCGGCGGCGCGGCCGCGATCGGCAAGTCGATCCAGGAGGGCACCAGCCGCATCGGTCAGCGGCTCGGCCACGACGACTCCAAGGACGAGCACAAGGACGACAAGGACGACGACAACATCAACGACGACCCGGAGGGGTTGCCGCACGTCCACGACGTCGAGGTGGTCGAGAGCGAGGCGTCCGAGAGCGACGCGCTCGCCGCCGAGGCGGCCGCCGACGCCACCACCGACCCGGGCCCGCAGGCGCGAGGCGCCTGAGCGGCCCGGTCAGCCGCCGGGGCGCTCGCGCAGCATCTGCAGCACCCGGGCGTCGATGCTGTCCGGCAGCAGCCGGCCCTCGAGGTTGACCTCGCCGGCCCAGTCGGTGAGGGCCGCCCGCAGGTCCTGGTGCGTACGCCCTTGCTCGGCCAGCCGTCGACGTACCTCCTCGGCGAGCGGCCCGGTGAGCGGGATCGGCTCGCCGGGGAGGCCGAAGTACAGCTCGTGCAGGTCCAGCAGCCGGGTCAGCTCGGTGACCGGGTCGGGGTGGTCGTCGACGCGCAGGTCGGCGAGGACGCCCGTCTCGTCGTAGCCGCGGCCGGGTTGGTGGGCGACCACGGCCGCCGACTGGCGTCCGCGGCGGTCACCGCCCGCCTCGTCGCCGGCGCGCAGCGCGGCCACCAGCCGCGCCTCGAACGGCAGGTCGCCGCGCTCGAGCCAGGTGCGCTCCATCTGCTCGACCACCTGCTCACCGGCCAGGATGTTGCCCTGGATCGCCCAGGCCAGGTCGTCGGCCTCGCCGGAGCGGCCGCCCGCCCAGTCCGGCGCCTCGGCACCGGTGAAGGTGGCCGCGCCCTCGGCCCCGACCACGCCCAGCTGCCGGGTGGCCGAGCCGGCGTCGGCCGCGGTGCACCGCTCCAGCGCCGCCTCCGGGGACTGCCCGTCGGCGAGGGCGTCCAGCAGCTCGCGGCGGTAGGCGACCCGGCCCCAGGCCTGGGTGGCGACCGCGCCGTGCGGGCCTGCCTCGGGCACCAGCGCACCCACGGCGAGGAACTTGCTCGCGACCGCGACGCCGTACGCATCGCCCTGTCGCGCCACGATCGAGAAGGTCATGCCGGAAGCGTAGGTCGCGCCGACACCGCGAGGGCGGTCGAGGAGCGGACGTGACCGGGAGGCACTCGACGGCGGCGTTTACCCTTGTTGAGTGAGTACGACCCTCGACCCCACCAGCATCGACACCGCAGCCCCCGCGTCCACCACCGGTCTGCGCTGGCCCGACCTGCCCGCGGCCCAGCAGCCGACGTGGCCGCAGGACGGTTCGCTGGAGCGGGTGCGCGAGACCCTCGCCGGGCTCCCGCCGCTGGTCTTCGCCGGCGAGTGCGACGTCCTGCGCGACCGGCTCTCCGACGCCGCCCAGGGCAAGGCGTTCCTGCTGCAGGGCGGTGACTGCGCCGAGATGTTCGAGTCGGCGACGGCCGACAACATCCGCGACCGCATCAAGACGCTGCTGCAGATGGCGGCCGTGCTGACCTACGGCGCCAGCACCCCCGTCATCAAGCTCGGCCGCATCGCGGGGCAGTACGCCAAGCCGCGCAGCAAGGACACCGAGACGCGCGGCGACGTGACGCTCCCGGCCTACCGCGGCGACATGGTCAACGACTTCGCGTTCAGCCCCGAGGCGCGCCGACCCGACCCCGACCGCCTGGTCCGCGCGTACCACACCTCGGCCGCGACGCTGAACCTCGTGCGCGCGTTCACCACCGGCGGCTTCGCCGATCTGCGTCACGTGCACGAGTGGAACCGCGGCTTCATCGCCAACGCGGCGTACGCCCGCTACGAGTCGATGGCGCGCGACATCGACCGCGCCATGAAGTTCATGGTCGCCTGCGGCGTCGACTTCGAGTCGACCCCGCTGTCGGCGGTCGAGCTGTTCTCCAGCCACGAGGCGCTGCTGCTGGACTACGAGCGGCCGCTGACCCGCATCGACTCGCGCACCGGCAACCCGTACGCCGTCTCCGGCCACTTCGTGTGGGTCGGCGAGCGCACCCGCCAGCTCGACGGGGCCCACCTCGACTTCGTCTCGCGCATCCACAACCCGGTCGGGGTCAAGCTCGGCCCGACCGTCGACCCCGACGAGGTGCTGCGGATCATCGACAAGGTCGACCCCGAGCGTCAGCCGGGCCGGCTCACCTTCATCACCCGGATGGGCGCCGGCACGATCCGCGACGCCCTGCCGCGGCTGGTCGAGAAGGTCACCGCGAGCGGTGCCCAGGTGGTCTGGGTGTGCGACCCGATGCACGGCAACACGTTCGAGTCGGCCTCGGGCTACAAGACCCGCGAGTTCGACGACGTGGTCGATGAGGTGCGCGGCTTCTTCGAGGTGCACCAGGCGCTCGGCACCGTCCCCGGCGGCATCCACGTCGAGCTGACCGGCAACGACGTGACCGAGTGCCTCGGCGGGTCGGAGAAGATCCTCGACGGCGACCTCGAGAAGCGTTACGAGACCGCCTGCGACCCGCGGCTGAACCACCAGCAGAGCCTGGAGCTGGCGTTCCTCACCGCGGAGATGCTCACCGCTCGCTCGTCCTGAGCCGAGGCGGGGCGGCGGCCTGCGGTCGCCGCCCCGCCGAGGTGAGGTGCCCGCCGAGCCGGCCCCGGGCGTACGACCCCGGCTCAGACCACCGAGATCGTCACCTCGGTGCCCTTGCGCACCGACGTGCCGGACGTGGGGTCCTGGTTGCGCACGGTGTCGAGCAGGCCGCCGAAGATGCGGTTGACCTTGACCTTCAGCCCCGCCCCCTCGAGGGTCTGGCGCGCCTGGGTGGTGCTCATGTCGAGCACCGACGGCACGCTGACCATCTCGGGTCCCTTGGAGATCACCAGCGTCACCTGCTGACCGCGGAACAGGTTGCCCGACGCGGGGGTCTGGCTGATCACGCTGCCCTGGGGGACGGTGTCGCTGAACTCCAGCGGACCGGTGGTGACGGTGAGGCCGCTGCCGGTGAGCACGCTGCGGGCGGCGTCCTCGGTCTGCCCGCGCACGTCGGGCACCGCGATGGGCTGGCGGCCCTTGCTGACGACCAGCTGCACGGGGGAGCCGGCCTTGAGCTGGGCGCCGCGCGCCGGGCTGGAGCGGATCACCGTGCCCGCCGGCACGGTCTCGCTGAACTCCTGGGTGGGCGTCGGCACGGCCAGGCGCGCCTCGCGCAGCCGGGTGGTCGCGACCTGCTGGGTGGCGCCGACGACCTCGGGCACCGTGAAGCGCTGCGGCCCTTGGACACCCGGAGCACGACCGACTCCGAGCGCGGCTGGTCCGCGCCGGCAGCCGGCTCGGTGCGCACGACCCTCCCGGCCGGCACCGTCTCGCTGAAGATCTCCGACACCTGGGCCTGCAGGCCGGCGGCGTCGATCGTGCCGATGGCCTCGCCCTGGGGCAGCCCCGCGACGTCGGGCACGGCGACCTGCGAGCCGGGGCCGAGGGTGAACCACCACCCGGTGCCGCCGCCCACGAGCAGCAGCGCGAGCAGCGCGCCGATCAGCACGCCGCGGCGGCTGCGCCCGTCGGGCGAGCCGGCCGGCGCGACCGACGAACCCGACCCCGACGTACGCCCTGGGCCGGGTCTCCCGGCCGGTCCGGAGAGCGCAGCGCCCGCGCCGGGACCGCCCGGCCCGCCGCCGCCCGGGCCGCCTCGTCCGGCGGGGCCGCCCTTGCGCGGGCCACGCGGACCGCGCGGGCTGTCAGGCCCGCCGGGCACCGGGGCGCGGTCGGTCGGTGGGCGGCGCAGCTGGGTGGTCTCACGGCTGCCGCGCCCGATGGTCTCGGTCGCCAGGTGCGCGTCGGCCTCGGGCGGGTCCTGCCCGTCCGGCGTGCGGTCCAGGTCGCTGGCGTCGAGCACGGCGCGGGTGCGGCGCAGCTCGTGCAGCATCTCGGTCGCGTCGTCGGGCCGCTGCGCCGGGCGCTTGGCCGCCCCCAGCGCCACCAGCTCGTCGAGCTCGGCCGCCACGCTCGGCACGACGTCGGACGGGCGCGGCACCGCCCCGTGCACGTGCTGGTAGGCCACGTGGATCGGGGTGTCGCCGCCGTAGGCCTTCTCTCCGGTGAGCAGCTCGTGCAGGATCAGCGTCGCGGCGTAGACGTCGGAGCGCTTGTCGGCCAGCCCGTGCTCGACCTGCTCGGGGAGAGGTAGGCCGCGGTGCCCAGCAGCACGTCGTGGTTGGTGGTCAGCGTCTCGGTCGTGAGCGCCCGGGCGAGCCCGAAGTCGGCCACCTTGACCACGCCGTCGTCGCCGATGATGACGTTCTCGGGCTTGACGTCGCGGTGCATCGTGTCGGCGCGGTGCGCGGCGCCGAGCGCCTCGAGCACCGGCTCGACGATGTCCAGGGCAGCCCGAGCGGTGAGCGGGGCGTCGCTGCGGATGACCTGGCGCAGCGTGCGCCCGCGCACCAGCTCCATCGCGAGGAAGACGTGCTCACCGTCCTGGCCCTGGTCGTACACCCCGACGACGTGCGGGTGCGACAGCCGGGCGGCCGCGCGCGCCTCGCGCCGGAACCGGGCGACGAACGCCTGGTCGCTGGCCAGGTCGCGGCGCATGACCTTGAGGGCGACCTCGCGGTCGAGACGGGTGTCCAGCGCGACGTAGACGGTGGCCATGCCGCCGTCGGCCAGGTGCGCGAGCACCTGGTATCGCCCGTCGATCGTCTGACCGACGAGCGTCGTCGCGGAAGGGGTGGACACTCCCTGAGTGTACGAATCCGGCCGGCCGGACCCGGTCAGGCTCGGCCGAGAAGGCGGGATCAGAACCGGGCCATGTGCGCCTTGACCGCGCGGACGTAGCTCTTGGTGTCGGGGTACATGCCGTTCTTGCGCACGCCGCCGAGGCCCTGGTAGTACCCCGCGATCGCCTGGTCGGTGCTGCTGGCGTTCTGGGCGAGCCAGCGCAGGTAGACCACGCCGGCGACCACGTTGTCCTTGGGGTTCATCAGGTTCAGCTCGCGCCCGGCGAGCCCGCTGCACCACTCACCGGTGCCGGGCATGACCTGCATGATCCCGACGGCGTTGGCCACCGACACCGCCCGCTGGTTCCAGCCCGACTCCTGCCAGGAGATGGCCAGGGCCAGCTTCGGGTCGACGCCGTAGCGACGCGCGGTCGAGACGATCAGCGAGCGGGTCTCGCTGCGCGAGGGCACGTCGACCTCCTTCAGCGCCGCGCGGTTGCGCTCGGCGGACCGGACGACGTGGTCGGGGTAGGTGCGCCCGAGGAAGGTGTTGCGCGAGGACGGCTTGGAGGTGCGCGACTCCTTCTTCTTGTCGTCCTTCTTCTCGCCGCGCCGGTCGTCGCGCTTGTCGGACTTCTTGGTGTCCTTCTTCTTGCTGTCGTGCTTGTGAT
The DNA here is from genome assembly GCF_030296655.1 of Barrientosiimonas endolithica. Taxonomy (NCBI): domain Bacteria; kingdom Bacillati; phylum Actinomycetota; class Actinomycetes; order Micrococcales; family Dermacoccaceae; genus Barrientosiimonas; species Barrientosiimonas endolithica. Next base: position 1,347,251 of record NZ_AP027735.1, read on the forward strand.
CCTTCTTCGGCGACCGCGCCTGGTCGCCGTCACCGCGGAAGCTCGCCGGCACCGGGACCTGCAGCTTCTGACCCACCGTGATGCGGTGCGGGTCGGCCAGCCCGTTGGCCTTCATGATCGAGCCCCAGCTGGTGTCGTAGTAGCGGGCCAACGAGATCAGGTTGTCGTTCCTGCGCACGGTGTGCGAGAGCGTACGGCGGGCCGGAGCCTTGTCCTTGGCCTCCTTCTTGGCCTTCGACCGGTCCGAGGCCTTCTTCTTGGCCTTGGGCTCGGGGGCCGCGGAGCGCTTGGGCATCTCGCCCGGGACCTGGATGGTGGTGCCGATGCGCAGCAGGCGCGGGTTCTCGAGCTTGTTCTTGGCCACCAGCGCCTTGATCGTCGTCTGATGGCGCACGGCGAGCTTGGCGAGGGAGTCGCCGGGCCTGACGGTGTAGCGCTGCCAGGGCCGGCCCGTCTCACGCTGCAGGGCCTGTGCGGAGGTCGCCTGCTCGGAGAAGACGTAGGGGTTGGCGGGAGGGGTGTAGTCCACGGGGGCCATCGGGTGGTCCTTCCGTTCGCTGAGACGTCGGCTCCGGTGAGGGGGATGCGGATCCGTCGGTGCCGCCGCGGGGGCGTCAGCGACGCTAGCCAGGGTGGTCCTCCTCCTCCGGGAGGCGCGCCGTCCGCCCCCGCCCCTACGCTGGCCCGGTGACCGAGCCCCAGAACCCCCACCCGGCGCCCACCGAGGAAGACCTGGAGCTGGAGCGACTCGTCGCCGACTGGCTGCCGGTGCCCGACTTCGCCGAGGCGATCGACGTGCGGCTGCGCGAGGCGCGGCGCCTGATCTCCGACCGCGTGGTGCTCGCCCACCGGGTGGGCGAGCGCCGGGTGATGGCCGTGCCGGCGGGGTTCGTGCAGGACGGTGAGGTGCTGCCCTCGATCCCCGGCACGCTCACCGTGCTCTCCGACGCCGGGCTCAGCGACCGGCAGGCACTGACCTGGTTGTTCACCCCTGACGACACGCTGCCGCTGCCGGGGGCGCCGATCGACATGCTGCGCGCGGGCCGCAAGGCCGAGGTGCGTCGGCGGGCGCAGGAGCTGCTGGCCTGAGCCGCGTCACCGGCGGCGCACCGCGGCCCGGGGCCGGCGTCAGGCGTTGCGCTCGGTGGTGAGCGTCACCAGCTCGCCCAGCACGGTGCGGGCCTGGTCGTCGACGATGTCGGCGCTGCGCAGGGCCGCGGCCGCGACGTCGACGAGCTCGTCGATCAACCGCTCGACCCGTTCGACCGCACCGCTGCCGGTGATGGTGTCGCGCATCCAGGCCAGGTCGTCGTCGGCGAGGTCGGCGTCGCCGAGCAGCGCCTCGAACCGCTCGGTGTCGGCGTCGTCGAGCGCGTCGAGGGTGTACGCCATCAGCACCGTGCGCTTGCCCTCGCGCAGGTCGTCGCCGGCCGGCTTGCCGGTGGCGGCCGGGTCGCCGAAGACGCCCAGCAGGTCGTCGCGCAGCTGGAAGGCCTCGCCGAGCGCGCGGCCGTAGCGGGCCAGGTCGTCCAGCAGCGCCTCGTCGCCGCCGGCGCACGCGGCGCCGATCAGCAGCGGCTGCTCGACGGTGTAGCGCGCGCTCTTGACCCGCGCGACGTGCCGGGCGCGGGCGATGCGCTCGTCGGTGGGGGCGTCGTCCCAGCCCAGCGCCGCCTCGAGCACGTCGAGGAACTGTCCGGCCATCAGCTGGGCGCGCATCGCATCGAACTCGCCCCGGCCCCGAGCCAGCTCTTCGGCCGGGAGTCCGCTGGTGGCGTACAGCTCGTCGGTCCAGGTCAGGCACAGGTCGCCGACCAGCACCGCGCCCGCGGCGCCGAACCGGTCGGTGTCGCCGAGCCAGGATCGGTCGGCGTGCAACCGGCCGAGGCGGCGGTGCACCGACGGCTGGCCGCGGCGGGTGTCGCTGTCGTCCATGACGTCGTCGTGCACGAGGGCGCCGGCCTGGAACATCTCCATCGAGCTGGCCGCCGTGACCAGGGCGTCGCTGTCGGCGCCGCCGGCCGCGCGGTATCCCCAGTAGAAGAAGGCCGCGCGCAGCCGCTTGCCGCCGCGCAGCAGGTCGGCCGCGGCCTGCAGCAGCGGCTCGGCGGCGGTGCCGATCGGCGCCAGCACCTGCTGCTGGGCCTTCAGCTGAGCGTCGATCGACGTCTGCACACGGGTGCGCAGCCGCTCGACGTCCAGGGGTTGGGCACGAGATCGTCCTTCGAGATCGGGTGTGGCCACGAGCGTACGGCGTCGCCGCGCCCGTACGATCGGCGGCATGTCTGCCGCGACGATCCCGCAGCTGCTCACCGGCGAGCGGACCGCGTACAGCTTCGAGTTCTTCCTCCGAAGGACGACGCGTCCGAGGCCGTGCTGTGGGAGTCGATCCGGCGCATCGAGCAGGTGCGGCCGGCCTTCGTCTCGGTCACCTACGGCGCCGGCGGTAGCACCCGCGACCGCACCGTGCGGGTCACCGGCCGGATCGCCCGCGAGACGACGCTCACGCCGATGGCCCACCTGACCTGCGTCGGGTCGTCGGTGAGCGAGCTGCGCCAGATCGTCGGCGAGTTCTCCGCGGTGGGCATCCGCAACGTGCTGGCGCTGCGCGGCGACCCGGCCGGCGGGCTCGGGCAGCCCTGGACTCCGCACCCCGAGGGCCTCGACCACGCCGACGAGCTGGTCACCCTGGTGCGCTCGCTGGGGTCGTTCACGGTCGGCGTCGCGGCCTTCCCCGACAAGCACCCCGAGTCGGGCACCCTCGAGGACGACGCCGAGGTGCTGGTGCGCAAGGCCGACGCCGGCGCCGAGTTCGCGGTGACGCAGATGGTCACCGACGTCGACACCTACCTGCGGCTGCGCGACCTGGTCGCCGCGCGGGGAGCGACCTGCCGATCGTGCCCGCGCTGATGCCGGTGACGCGGTACGGCCAGCTGCAGCGGATGACCGAGCTCAACGGTCAGCCGCTCGCCGACGAGGTGCTGCGGCGCATCGAGGCGGTCAAGGACGACCCGGCCGAGGTGCGCCGCGAAGGGATCCGCATCGCCACCGAGCACGGCCGCCGACTGATCGCCGAGGGCGCCCCCGGGCTGCACTTCATCACCATGAACCGCTCCACCGCCACGCTCGAGGTCTTCGCCCGCCTGCAGGATTGAATTTGTTCGGCTCCTCGCGGGTTCCACCTCGCAAGCTCGGTGGTCCCCGGTCGTCGCCGAACTGCCGTCCACGTTGGGGTGCGCCACCGTCCCGGTGGGGCTTGCGTCCGCGGGTTCCACCGCGCCCAACGGTTCAGGCTGACGACGCGCCGCGGTGCCCCGGCGAGCGCTACCGTGCACATGGGGCCACTCCCTGGGGAAGCAAGGCCCCGCGGCGGCGCAGCACGACTGGATGCCTCCCGGCGGTCAAGGAGCAGGCAGGGGAACGAATCATGAAGACGGCCCCCGCAGCAACCATCGGCACACTGCTCCTGGGGGCAATGGCGCTCTCCGGGACGGGCTCTGCTGCGGAGAGCGGTGTACCCGAGCCCCCGCCTCCGGAGAACACGAGATCTGCTGTGGACCCCCAGCAGATCGCACGCGCGGTCGCTGCTCTTGCCCGGCTGGAGACGGTGAAGCGGAGCTACCCCGGCCAGGTAGACGGTGCCTACATCGTGCAGGGTCGGCTGCACGCGATCCCTACCACCAAGGCTGCCGAGCAGGCTCTGCGCTCTCAGGGAATCGTCCCCGAACCCGGGAAGGTGCCCGAGAAGGAGCTGAGGGCCAAGCAGCAGCGGTTCGAGCTCGCCCTCAAGAAGCAGGGGATCCCTTTCCCGGTGGGCATCGGGACCGACGTCGAGTACGGCACCGTCTCCGTGGACGTCCTCGACGTCTCCCCTCCAGGCCGGCAGTCACCGACCTCGCCCGGCAGTTCGGGGTCGCAATCAACGTCATCACCACGCAGGAGGTGCCTGCCTTCTCCGTCCAGCCGACCGGTGGGCGCGGGGGCTTCCTTAGCCGACCTCGGCGGCCTGGCCGGCGGTGATCCGCAGCAGCTCGTCGTACGTCGTGCGCAGCACCACGCACGGGTGACCACCCGAGGCCCACACGTGGTCGTAGCGCCCCAGCGAGACATCGACGACGGTGTCGACCGGGCGCAGCAGCCCGACCGGTGCGACGCCGCCGATCGCGAATCCTGTGATGGCTCTGACGGTTTCGGCGTCGACTCTGGACAGTGAGGCGAGGTCGAGCAGGCCGGTCAGCTGGATCTCGTCGACCCGGTGCCCGCCGGACGTCAGCACCAGCAGCGGGCGCCGCGAGCCGTCGTCGTGCTCGGCCTCGAACAGCAGCGAGCTCGCGATCTGTCCGACCTCGACGTCGAGGGCCGCGGCCGCCTCTGCGGCCGTGCGCGCGGGCTGACCGAGGTCGACGAGCGGGCCCTGGGCGGACTGCTCCTGCAGGACGGTCCGCACCCGGGCCACGCCCTCGTGCTGGCGCAACCGGGGGCTGTCGGTGGTCGGAGCGATGCTGTCGCCTGCGGTCATGGCCGGACGGTAGTCGCCCAGCAGGCGACCGCGCTCGGGGTTGACGCGATGTCAGAGCGCGGAGGTACTCTTCTCGGCATCGAACATCTGTTCGATCAGAGCGGGTGCTCGGGCACCCGGTCGCCCGTGACGCAGCGGGCCGAGACGGCTCGGGGCCGGACGCGAAGGAGAGCGACGATGCGCAGCTATCAGGACCAGATCGAGGTGCGCGTCGCCGTGCCCGACGAGGGCGAGCCCGGCACCGAGCAGACCCCCACGATGTTCGTCTGGCGCGGCCGGCTCTACGTCGTGCGCGCCGTGCTGAGCCGGTGGCGGGCCCGGGCCGACTGGTGGCGCACGGCCCTGCAGACCGAGGGCAGCGCGGCGCTCGCCGCCGTCGTGGCGCCCGAGCAGACCGTCTGGCGCGTCGAGGCCAGCCCTGGCCGGCAGCTGGGCGTCGGCACCTATGACCTGGCGTGCGCGCCCGAGACCGGCGGCACCGTGCGCTGGACCTTGCTGCGCGTCGCCGACTGACCACCCGCCCGCACCACTTCCGCAGGAGGAAGAGCCCATGGCCACACCCATCGCAGCAGCGACCCCGTCCGGCCGCGCCACCCGCCCGGTGCGGACCGCGACCGCGAAGACGACGAAGAGCAGGGCGAGCGCACCGACCGCACGGGCGACGCCGTGCTCGTCCGTGCCCACGGCCCCGGTCGCCGGTGCCGTGCTCGAGCTGGTCGAGCGCTCGCGCACCGGGCTGCTCGCCGCCTGCCACGCCTCCGGTGCGGCCGAGCGGTTCACCCTGGCCCACCTCGCGGCGCTGCGGGCCGGGGCGGCTCTGCTCGCGGCCCGCGGCCAGGCCGGTCGCCGCTCTCGTCCGCGCAGCGTCTGGGAGACCATCCCGGCCGCGGCTCCCGAGCTCACCGAGTGGGCGACGTTCTTCGCCGGCACCGCCCGGCGTCGGCAGGAGCTCGAGCGCGGCGCCGAGGCGAGCGTCCGCGAGGCCGACGACCTGGTGCGGCAGGCCGAGACCTTCCTGGAGCTGGTGCTGGCCCACCTCGGGCTGCCGGTGCAGGCCTCGGTCACCACCTGCATCACCCCGATCACCCGAGCCTGAGTCGTGAGCGCCGAGTTCAGCCACCTGCACGTGGCCTCCTCCTTCTCGTTGCGCTACGGCGCCTCGCCACCCGCCGAGCTGGTCGCGCGGGCGGTCGAGCAGGGCCAGGGCCGGCTCGCGCTCACCGACCGCGACGGGCTGTACGGCGCGGTCCGCTTCGCCCAGGCCTGTCACGAGGCCCGGGTCGAGCCGGTGCTCGGTGTCGACCTCGCGCTGCGCCCCTCACCGGTGCAGCCCCCACCGGCGGCCGGCGGCGCGCGGCGGCGCAGCGCCCCGGTCAAGGGCGGGGCGCTGCGCGACGACCAGCACCCGCGCATCACCGTGCTCGCCCGCGGTCAGCAGGCCGGGCTCGCCCCCGGCGCCGGGTGGGCCGCCCTGTGCCGGGTCGTCTCGGCGACCCACCTCGCGGGGAGCGCGGATCGCCCTGCTCGACCGCGCCGAGCTGGCCCGGTGGGTCGTCACCGGTGGCCCGACCGGCGGTGGCCCGACCGAAAGCAGAGGGGACGGGGAGTCGCCCCTGGCCGGCGACGGTGACCGCGCGGGTGTCCCGGCGCTCACCGTGCTGCTCGGACCCTGGTCCGACGTCGGGCAGGCGTTGCTGCAGCGCCAGCACGCCCTGGCCCGGGAGCTGCTGCGGCAGTGGCAGCAGCTGCTGCCACCCGCCTCGCTGGTGATCGAGGTCGTCTGCCACGCCGGTCCGCCCGGCACGCCGGCGAGCCTCCAGCACGCCGCGGCGCTGTGGGGTCTGGCGCTCGAGGCCGAGGTGCCCGCGGTGCTCACCGCCGCGGCCCGGCACGCCGCGCCCGACGAGGCCGCCACCGTCGACGTGCTCGACGCCGCCCGCCGCATGGTCGCGCTCGACACCCGCCACCTCGACCGGATCACCCGCGCCGGCCACCTGGCCCCCACCGCGGTCATGCAGCGCACCGCCCACGAGGTCGCCGACGCGGTCGGGGTGGTCGGCGGTCGCCCCGCCCGCGCGGCCGACCTGCTCACCGCCACCGAGCGACTGGCCGAGGAGTGCGTCCAGCACCCCCGCCGCGACCTCGGCATCGGCAGCGTCCACCTGCCCGAGCCGCACGTGCTCGGCCTCACCGGGCAGGACCCGCAGCAGGTGCTGACCGAGCGCTGCCGCGCCGCGGTGCCGACCCGCTATGCCGGCGCCCGCGACGCCGAGCTGCGCCGGGTGCAGCAGCGCCTCGACGACGAGCTGGGAGTCGTGCGGCAGCTGGGCTACCCGACCTACTTCCTCACCGTCGCCAAGGTGTGCGACCTGATCCGCGAGATGGACGTGCGGGTGGCGGCGCGCGGCTCGGGAGCGGGCAGCATCATCACCTACCTGCTCGGCATCAGCGGGGTCGAGCCGCTGCGCCACGACCTGCTGATGGAGCGGTTCTGCTCCCCGCTGCGGGCCCAGCTGCCCGACATCGACGTCGACGTCGAGTCGGCCCGGCGCACCGAGGTCTACGAGCGCATCCTCGACCGGTTCGGCGGCGACCGGGTCACCTGCGTGTCGATGATGGACACCTACCGGGTGCGGCACGCGATCCGCGACGTCGGGTCGGCGCTCGGCATGGCTCCGGTCGAGATCGACGCCATCGCCAAGGCCTTCCCGCACATCCGCGCGCGCGACGCGCGGTCGGCGATCCAGGAGCTTCCCGAGCTGCGCTCCCGCGGCCTGGGAGCACCCCAGCTGGAGCTGCTCTTCGAGCTGGTCGAGCGGGTCGACGGGCTGCCGCGGCACATCGCGCTGCACCCGTGCGGCGTGGTGCTGTCCGACGGCGGGCTGCTCGACCGCACCCCGGTCGAGGCCAGCTGGCTGGGGTTCCCGATGAGCCAGTTCGACAAGGACGACGTCGAGGCGCTGGGGCTGCTCAAGCTCGACGTGCTCGGCATCCGCATGCAGTCGGCGATGACGCACGCCGTCGCCGAGATCGAGCGGGTCGACGGCACCCGCATCGACCTCGACGACCGCGCCCAGGTGCCGCTCGACGACGAGCGCACCTTCGAGCTGGTGCGCTCCACCCGCACGCTCGGCTGCTTCCAGATCGAGTCGCCGGGCCAGCGCGAGCTGGTCGGCAAGTTCGCGCCCGAGACGTTCGAGGACCTGGTCATCGACATCTCGCTGTTCCGGCCGGGGCCGGTGAAGTCCGACATGGTCACCCCGTTCCTCGAGGCGCGGCAGGGCTGGCGCGAGCCGACCTACCTGCACCCCAGCCTCGAGCCGGCGCTGCGCAGCACCGGCGGGGTCGTGGTCTTCCACGAGCAGGTGCTGCAGATCGTCGCCGAGACCACCGGGGTCACCCTCGCCCAGGCCGACGAGGTGCGCCGGGCACTGGGCTCCCCGGCCGGGCAGGAGGAGGTCGAGCGCTGGTGGCGGCCGGCGGCGGCGGCGCGGGGATACGACCCCGACGACGTCGACCGCATCTGGGCGGTGCTGGCGGCGTTCGCCTCGTTCGGCTTCTGCAAGGCGCACGCGGCGGCGTTCGCCCTGCCGACCTACCAGTCGGCCTGGCTCAAGGCGCACCACCCGGCGGCCTTCCTCGCCGGGGTGCTCACCCACGACCCGGGGATGTATCCCAAGCGGCTGATCCTGGCCGACGCCCGCCAGCTCGGCATCCGGGTGCTGGGCCTCGACGTCAACCGCTCCGGCCGTGACTACCTCGTCGAGCGGGTCGAGTCCGACGCCGTCGTGTCGCACGCGCCGCACGAGGCCGACCTCGCCGACCCGCGCGACCTGGCGCGCTCGTTCGACCGCAGCGGCGCCGGTTGCGGCATCCGCATCGCTCTCGCCGACGTCAAGGGGATCACCGACGCCGAGATCGACCGGGTGGTCGCAGGGCAGCCCTACGCCTCGCTCGCCGACTTCTGGCAGCGGTCCCGAGTGAGTCGGCCGGTCGTCGAAAGACTCGTGCTGGCAGGCGGTTTCGACGACCTGTACGCCCTGCGCGACACCGCGCGACGTGGCCGGATGACCCGGCGCGACCTGCTGCTGCACATCAGCGAGCTCGACCGGTGGAGCCACTCCTTCACCCCGTCCGGCCGGCGCAGCACCCGGCGCCCGCGCGTGCTGCCGATGCCGCGCGAGCAGCGCGGCACCCCCGACGCCCCCGGCGCGCCACCGGCCCCCGGCGCGCCACCGACCTCCAGCACCCCGCAGGTCCCGGGGCGCCCCGACCCCGCCCAGCTGGCCGCGGCCCAGGCGCAGGGTGCGCGCCCCTCGGCCCGGCCGGCGGCGCCACCGCCGGCCCAGCTGCTGCTCGACCTCGGCGACGAGCCCGAGCTCACCGCCGGGTCCGGGTTGCCCGAGATGACCGACGAGGAGCGGGTGCAGGCCGAGCTGGAGATCCTCGGGCTCGACGTCAGCACGCACGTGGTGTCCCGCTACGCGCCGCTGCTCGAGGCGCTCGACGTGGCTCGCTCGGGCGACCTGGTGCGCCGGCGCAGCGGTGCCGAGCTGTGGGTCGCCGGAGTCAAGGTCGCCACCCAGACGCCGCCGGTGCGCTCGGGCCGCCGGGTCGTCTTCCTCACCCTCGACGACTCCACCGGTCCGGTCGACGCGACCTTCTTCGAAGACGTCCAGGGGCCCTATGCCGCCACCGTCTTCCACTCCTGGCTGCTGCTGGTGCGGGGCGTGCTGCGCCGCACCGGTCCGCGGGGGTCTCGCTGCGCGCGACGGGCGCCTGGGAGCTCGGTCCGCTGTGGGACGCCTGGCAGCTGGGCGGTCTGCCCGAGGTGCAACAGGCCTTGGCCACGGCCGAGACGACCGCCCGCCAGCTCGCCGAGGCCGGCGCCGCCTATGCCGACTCCGCGGCGGCAGGGGCCGCCCGGTCCCGCTCGTCCCGACCGGTGATGACACCGGTGACGGGGGAGCCGGGCTCCGCCGGCAGCACCGGGGTCGGGGCCGACGGCCGCCGCCGGGTGCTGGTGCACGCCTCGGGCTTCAAGCAGTCGCCCTACGCCGACATCCGGCCCGCCGGCGACGACACCCGTCAGGCGCCGCGCAAGCTGTGGCACTCCAGCCCCGGGAGCTCCGGCCGATGAGACGACACCGCGTGATCCTGCACGCCGACATGGACGCCTTCTTCGCCTCGGTCTCGATGATCGAGCGACCCGACCTGGTCGGCCACCCGGTCGCGGTCGGGGGCAGCGGCAACCGGGGCGTGGTGCTGGCGGCCACCTATCCCGCCCGGGTCTTCGGGGTGCACTCCGGCATGCCGATGGCCAGGGCGCGGCGGCTGTGCCCCCACCTGGTGGTGCTGCGGCCCGACTCCGAGCGATACCAACAGGTCTCGGGCTCGGTGATGCAGCTGTTCCGCACCGTCACCCCGTTCGTCGAGCCGGTGTCGATGGAGGAGGCGTTCCTCGACGTGACCGGGGTGCCCGAAGACCCGGTGCAGCTCGCCCACCGGCTGCGCGACCAGGTCAGCGACGAGCAGGGCATCACCTGCTCGGTCGGGGTCGCGCCCTCCAAGGTCGTGGCCAAGATCGCCTCCCGTGCGGCCAAGCCCGACGGGTTGCGGGTGGTCGCACCGCCCGACGTGGTCGCCTTCCTGCACCCGCTGCCGGTCGGTGAGCTGTGGGGCGTGGGCGAGCGCACCGAGGAGGTGCTGCTGCGGCTGGGGCTGCGCACGGTCGGCGACATCGCCCACACCCCCGTGCAGACGCTGCGGCGGGCGCTCGGCGACGGCCAGGGCCGGCACCTGCACGAGATCGCCTGGGGGCGCGACGACCGGCGGGTCACGCCGCAGCAGCGCGAGCGCTCGATCGGGTCCGACGAGACCTTCTCCAGCGACGTCGACGACCCGGTCGAGATCCATCGCCGGTTGCTGCGGCTCGCCGACCGCACCACCGCCCGGGTGCGCTCGGCCGAGCTGGTCGGCCGCACGGTCACCCTCAAGGTGCGCTTCTCCGACTTCACCACCATCACCCGGTCCCGCACGCTGCGCCAGCACACCGACGTCAGCCACGAGGTCTACGCCACCGCGCGCGACCTCTACGACGCGCTCGGGCTGCAGCGCGCCCGGGTGCGGCTGGTGGGGGTGCGCATGGAGGGGCTGATCGACCGGGCCGGCTGCCCCGTCCAGCCCCGCCTCGACGAGCCCACCCACGGCTGGGCCGACGCCGACCGCGCGGTCGACCGGGCCAGCGCGCGGTTCGGGGCCGGTGCCGTGCGACCGGCGAGCCTGCTCGTCCAGACCGCCCGGTGAGCCTGCTCGTCCAGACCGCCGGTGAGCCCCTACCAGCCCGGCTCCCGCTCCGGCGGAGGACCGTCAGGGGGTGCGCTGGGGCGCACGGGGCGGCGGAGGTCCGCACGGGCGTACGCGTGTGCACGGTTTGGCGGAGGACCGTCAGGGGGTGCGCTGGGGCGCACGGGGCGGCGGAGGTCCGCACGGGCGTACGCCTGCTCGAGGCTGCGCCTCGCGGGAGCCGGGCACTTCGGGCGAGCGTTGATCGTTATGACGAGGAACACCGGTCGGGATGTCCCAAAGGGTGGGGCGATCGAGGCGTGAAACCAGTTCTGGAGCCACGTTTCCGGCGCACCCCTACCACCACGAAGGCTCGCGACCTATCCTTGACAGACACGGGGGAACGGTCGGTCCCACGCCGCACCGCAGGCCCGGTCGGCACGATCTGATGGAGGTGTCCAGTGCCGCTCTCCGAGCACGAGCAGCGACTGCTCGACCAGATGGAGCAGGCGCTGTACGACGACGACCCGAAGTTCGTCAGTCGCCTCGCCGAAGACCCCGCGCGCACGCACACGCGCAAGCGGATGATCATCGGCGGAGCCGTCGTGCTCGCCGGACTGGCCCTGATCGTGCTGGGCGTCGCCAGCCAGCTGATCTGGCTGGGCGGGATCGGGTTCGCCGTGATGGTCGCCGGCGGCGGCTACGCGCTCACCCCCGGTGAGAAGCGGGCCGGTCTCGGCACCGTCGGCGACGACGGCACCGTCACTCCGCACCGGCGCAGCAAGGGCTTCGGCCGGCGCCGCGGCGGCACCGGCGGCAGCACGGGTGCCACGCCCAGCCGCTCGCTCCCCGGCGTCGGGGGTCGCAGGGCAGCTTCATGCAGCGGATGGAAGACCGCTGGGAGAAGCGCCGCCGCTCCGACGAGTGGTGACGGCCCGCGTCAGCGGGTGACCAGCAGACCGATCACCCAGGTCACCGCGACCAGCACGGCCGCCGCGAGCTCGATCCCGATGCTCATGATCACGCCGCGCAGCGCGATCTTCGTCTGCCGCCACGCGGCCGACCAGCTGCGCAGCCGCGCGTTCTCCACGACGAGGACGCCCAGCACGAACCCCACGAACAGGCCCACCACCGGGATCACGAAGAAGCCGATCACTCCGGCGACCGCCCCGACCAGCAGCACCGGGGTCGGCACCCCGGCGGCCTTCATGCGGCGGCCCGGGACGGCGTACTGCACCACCCAGCCCACCGCGGCGATCAGGGTGCAGATGCCCAGCACGACCCAGCCGGCGGTGTCCTGACGCTCCAGGGCCCAGATGCCCACGCCCAGCAGGGTGATGATCAACCCGGGCAGGATGGGGATGACCAGGCCGACGATGCCCACGGCGATGAGCAGGGCGGCGAGCACCGAGACAGGTTCCATGGCGAGAAACCTAGTGGCTGGCGCCCGCGAGGCCGCGCATGACGAGGCCCCCACGCCGATCGGCGTGGGGGCCTCCTAGGACCTGTGCGAGCGGCGCTCGGTCAGGCCTGGGTCTCGGGGGTGCGCTCGGCGGCGGTGAGCCGGTCGCTCTCGTCGATGATCTCTTCGGCCACGTCTCGCAGCGCGTCGAGGTGACGACGGCCGTGGTGCGCGCAGAAGGTCAGCTCGCTCCCGCCGGCGAGGCGGGCACGGATGAAGGCCTGGGCGCCACACCGGTCGCACCGGTCGGCGGCAGTGAGGGTGGGGGCAACGGCGGTCGTCATGTCAACCATCCTCTCGTCTGGCGCCGAAGCGCCGTCGGTGACCTCCTGACGGGGGTCTACTCCTTACGACGAACGAACCAGCCGAGGAGTTGCGCCTTCGCCACTTCTCGGGCCGACCCTGCGGGGCCGGGATCCGGTCCGTCTCGTGCGTTCGCAGTGGACAACAGTCAAGCACGCGAGGTGATTCCCACCCGGCAACCCCCGCCGGTGTGGCGCAGGTCATGCCCGCGGGGGCTGCCGGGGCGCCTCCGGGGCGTCGTCGGTGCCAGGAGCTAGCCTCCAAGCCGTGACCACGCGTACCGCCAAGAAGAGCACGTCCGCCGCGTCCGAGTACTCCGCGCGGCACCTGCAGGTCCTCGAGGGCCTGGAGGCGGTGCGCAAGCGCCCGGGGATGTACGTCGGGTCGACCGACTCCCGCGGCCTCATGCACTGCCTGTGGGAGATCATCGACAACGCCGTCGACGAGGCCCTCGCCGGCGTCTGCGACCGCGTCGAGATCACCCTGCACCAGGACGGCTCGGTCGAGGTGGGCGACAACGGCCGGGGCATCCCGGTCGACGTCGAGCCGCGCACCGGACTGACCGGTGTCGAGGTGGTCTTCACCAAGCTGCACGCCGGCGGCAAGTTCGGCGGCGGGTCCTACGCCGCCTCGGGTGGTCTGCACGGCGTGGGCGCGTCGGTGGTCAACGCGCTGTCCAGCCGGCTCGACTGCGAGGTCGACCGCGGCGGCAAGGTCTATCGGATGAGCTTCCGGCGCGGTGAGCCCGGCCAGTTCGACGACCCCCGCTCCGGGCCGGGTCCGGAGTCGGAGTTCACCCCGTTCGTCAAGGGCAGCGAGCTCGAGGTCGTGGGGAAGGCCAAGCGCGGCGTGACCGGCTCGCGCGTCCGTTACTGGGCCGACCCGCAGATCTTCCTCAAGGGCGCCCAGTTCGACTACGACGGCCTCGTCCGCCGGGTGCGCCAGACCTCGTTCCTGGTGCCCGGCCTGACGCTGGTGATCCGCGACGAGCGCCGCCTGCCGGGCACGCCCGGCGAGGACGGGCCGCACGAGGAGGTCTTCCAGCACGACGGCGGCATCTCGGAGTTCACGACGTTCCTGGCCTCCGACCCGCCCGTCACCGACGTGTGGCGGCTGCAGGGTGAGGCGTCGTTCACCGAGACGGTGCCGGTGCTCGACGACAAGGGGCACATGGTCTCCCGCGAGGTCGAGCGCACCTGCGGTGTCGACGTGGCGCTGCGCTGGGGCAACGGTTACGACACCCACGTGCGCTCGTTCGTCAACATCATCGACACCCCCAAGGGCGGCACCCACGTCTCGGGCTTCGAGCAGGCGCTGATGAAGGTCTTCCGCAAGCAGCTCGAGACCAACGCGCGCCGCCTCAAGGTCGGCAACGACAAGGTCGAGAAGGACGACATCCTGGCCGGCCTCACGGCCGTGGTGACGGTGCGTCTGGCCGAGCCGCAGTTCGAGGGGCAGACCAAGGAGGTGCTCGGCACCTCCGCGGTGCGCGGGATCGTCAGCAAGGTGGTCGAGACCGAGCTCACCCAGCGGCTCACCTCGACCAAGCGCGACGACAAGGCCGCGGCCACCCAGCTGCTCGAGAAGGTCGTCGCCGAGATGAAGACGCGCATCTCGGCGCGCCTGCACAAGGAGACCCAGCGCCGCAAGACGGCCCTGGAGTCCTCGTCGCTGCCCGGCAAGCTGAAGGACTGCCGCAGCACCGACCCCGACCGCACCGAGCTGTTCATCGTCGAGGGTGACAGCGCGCTCGGCACGGCCAAGGACGCCCGCAGCTCCGACTTCCAGGCGTTGCTGCCGATCCGGGGCAAGATCCTCAACGTCCAGAAGGCCTCGGTCGGCGACATGCTCAAGAACGCCGAGTGCGCCGCGATCATCCAGGTGGTCGGGGCCGGGTCGGGGCGCAGCTTCGACCTCGACCTGGCGCGCTACGGCAAGGTCATCCTGATGACCGACGCCGACGTCGACGGTGCGCACATCCGCACGCTGCTGCTCACCCTGTTCTTCCGCTACATGCGGCCGCTGGTCGAGGCGGGCCGGGTGTTCGCCGCGGTGCCGCCGCTGCACCGCATCGAGACGGTCGCGAGCGGCCGCAAGAAGGGCGATCTGATCTACACCTACTCCGAGGCCGAGATGCGCCGCACGGTCGCCGACCTCACCAAGAAGGGCCGCTCGATCAAGCAGCCGATGCAGCGCTACAAGGGGCTCGGCGAGATGGACGCCCACCAGCTGGCCGAGACCACGATGGACCCCGAGCAGCGCACCCTGCGCCGGGTCACGATGGCCGACGCCGAGGCTGCGGAGCGGGTGTTCGACCTGCTGATGGGCAGCGACGTCGCCCCGCGCAAGGACTTCCTGATCAGCTCGGCGGATCAGCTGGAGCGCGAGCGGATCGACGCCTGACGATCGAGCGTCGACGCCTGACGATCAAGGGCGGCCAGCACCTCGCGTACCAGCGCGGGGTCGGTGGCCTCGGGCCAGCCCTCGGTCGCGGGGGCGCGCAGGTGCACCTGGTCGACGCCGCTCCTGCGGATCACCTCGGCGACGTTGTGCGCCCGGATCCCGCCGCCGGCCACGAGGTCGAGTCGCCCGGCGGCCTGCTCGCGCAGCTCAGCCAGGCGGGGTGCGCCGGTGAGGGCGTCGGCGGCGCCGCCGGAGGTCAGCACCGCGGCGACGCCGAGCTCGGCGAGCGTCTCCAGGGCGCGGGCCTGGTCGGGGACCTCGTCGAACGCCTTGTGGAAGACCACCGGCAGCGCGCCCGAGGCCTCGACGAGCCGGGCGGTGGCTTCCTCGTCGATCTGACGGTCGCCGGTAAGGACGCCGGTGACCACGCCCAGCCGGTCACGGTCCGCGCCGAACGTCTCGCGCAGCGCCGCGACGTCGTCGAGCATGACCGCGAGCTCGGTTGTGTCGTAACGGAATCCACCACCCCGAGGGCGGACCATGACCCGGACGGGGACGGTGGTGCGGGCCAGCACCTGGCGCACCGTCCCGAGGCTCGGGGTCGTCCCGCCCGCGCCGAGGTCGGCGCACAGCTCCAGCCGGTCGGCCCCGGCGTCGGCAGCGGCGACCGCGCTCGCCGCGTCGCCGACGCAGATCTCCACGAGGGCGCGGCCGGGTGGGGGAGTCACGCGTCCTAGTCTCGCCTGCGTGGACGTCTCAGCGCACGACCGGCCGCTGCGCATCGCCGTCACTGGCCTGCACATCGAGTCGAGCACCTTCAGCCCGCACCGCAGCACGGCCGAGGACTTCGAGGTGACTCGGGGCGAGGCCCTGCTGGCGCGCTACGCCTGGCTCGGGCCGGAGCGCGACCCGGAGCTGACCGACGGCGTCGAGTGGCTGCCGGTGCTGCACGCGCGAGCGCTGCCGGGCGGGGTGGTGGAGCGACAGGCGTACGACGGGTGGCGCGACGAGATCCTCGCTCGCACAACGGATCTCGGGCCGGTCGACGGCGTGCTGCTCGACATCCACGGTGCGATGACGGTGGAGGGGCTCGACGACGCCGAGGCCGATCTGCTCATCGCGATCCGTGGGGTCATCGGCCCGGAGCCGGTGGTGAGCGCGGCGATGGATCTGCACGGCAACGTGTCGGAGGAGCTGTTCGAGGCGGCCGACCTGCTCACCTGCTACCGGACGGCGCCGCACGTCGACGTGTGGGAGACGCGGGAGCGTGCGGCGCGAAACCTGTTGCGCTGCCTGCGATCCGGACGACGGCCCGCGAAGGCGTTGGTGCACGTCCCGGTGCTGCTGCCGGGCGAGATGACCAGCACCCGCGACGAACCCGCCGCCAGCCTGTATGCCGACGTCGCCCGCGTCGCCGACCGCACCGGCGTCATCGACGCCGCCGTCTGGGTCGGGTTCGCGTGGGCCGACCAGCCGCGCTGCTCGGGGGCCGTCGTCGTCACGGGGGAGGACACCGAGGCGGTCACGAGCGGCGCGAGCGAGCTGGCCGAGCAGTTCTGGGACGTGCGACGCGACTTCCGGTTCGTCGCTCCCGCAACGGATCTCGACGACTGCCTCGACCAGGCGATCGCGAGCATCGCGGAGCGCGGCGGGCCGTTCTTCGTCAGCGACTCCGGTGACAACCCGGGCGCCGGGGGAGCCGACGACGTCACGGTCGCCCTGAGCGCTCTGCTCGACCGGCCCGAGATCGCCGACGGCCGGGTGCGGGCGCTCCTCGTCTCGCTGGTCGACCCGGTGGCGGTCGACGCGCTCGACGGGCAGCCGCTCGGGGCGCGGGTCGACCTCGACGTCGGCGGTCGCATCGACGACCGCCCGCCCGGGGCGACGCGCCTGCGCGGGGTGCTGGAGGCACGCACGCCGGATCCGGACGGCGGCCGGGTCGTCAGCGTGCGCGTGGGCGGCCTGAGCGTGGTGCTGAC
Source organism: Barrientosiimonas endolithica (assembly GCF_030296655.1). NCBI lineage: Bacteria > Bacillati > Actinomycetota > Actinomycetes > Micrococcales > Dermacoccaceae > Barrientosiimonas > Barrientosiimonas endolithica. The sequence goes on from NZ_AP027735.1 coordinate 1,364,202, forward strand.
CGAGCGACGGATGCAGTTCCACAGCCTGGATTCCTACGCGCGCCTCGGGCTGCACCCGGTCGAGGCCGCGCTCGACCTGGTCGTGGTGAAGATGGGTTACCTCGAGCCCGACCTGCACGCGGTCGCGAACGGCTGGCTGCTCGCGCTCACCCCCGGCGGGGTCGACCAGGACCTGCAGCGGCTGCCCTACCGCCGGATCCGGCGGCCGATGTTCCCGCTGGACGACCCGGCCGAGGCCTCGCTGCGGCCGCTCCTGCGTCCGACCCGTCAGCTCGCGGAGCGATAGGGCTGCAGCAGCTGGTCGACGGGCGCGTAGTCGTCGGTGAGCACCTGCGCGTCGCCGGTCCACGCGCGCGTCCCGGCCTCGTCCTGCGCGGTCCAGCCGGTGCCGCGCCGGTCGAGGCCGGCCTGGATGGCTTGGCGGTCCAGCGGCCGGTCGGAGGCGACCACGACCAGGTTGCCGCCGTCGGGGCCGGCGGCGGGGTCGAGCCCGACGTCGCGGGGCTGGCCGAGCACCAGCACGTTGTCGAACACCGTGCGCATCGTCGTGACCTCGGCCCGGGCGAAGGCCTGGTCGCCGTAGTCGATGAGGTTGGCGACGTAGACCCCGTCCGGCCGCAGCACCCGGCGCACCTCGCTCAGCGCCTCGCGGGTGGTGAGGTGCCACGGCACGCTCACGCCGCCGAACGCATCACCGACGACCAGGTCGCGGCTGCCGTCGGCGATCCGTCGCAGCCCGGTGCGGCCGTCCTCCACACGCACGTCCAGCCCCGGCACGTCGTCCATCCCGAGCTGCTGGCGGTTGATGCGCACCACGCCACCGTCGATCTCCGACACGACGCTGCGGGTGCCCGGTCGCTCGGCGGCGAGGTAACGCGGCATGGTGAGCCCGCCGGCGCCGAGGTGGTAGGCGTCGATCGCCTCGCCCTCGGGGAAGGCGGTGTCGGCGACCGAGGCCATGGCGCGGATGTACTCGAACTCCAGGTAGGTCGGGTCGTCGAGGTCGACGGCGGAGTGCTGCAGGTTGTCGAGCACCAGGGTGCGGGTGTCGCCGGACGAGGCGACGACGTTCGCGCAGTGGTACGTCGTCTCGACCTGGCAGCCGCCCGGCGCCGCGAGCGCGGCGAGCCCGCCGGCACCCACGGCGACGGCCATGGCGGCGGCGCCCGAGCGGGAGCGGGCGCGCCACATCAGCGGCAGCGCGGCCAGCACGAGCGCGGCGCCGAGACCGAGCAGGATGGTGCTCACGGGCACCCGCGAGATCAGCACGAACCCGGTCACGACCGTCCCGACGATCGCGCCGAGCGTGCCGATGCCGGAGAGCTGGCCGACGACCGTTCCGGTGCGCTCGAGGCTGTCGAGGCGCAGCTTCGTCGCGATCGGCGTGACCGCGGACAGCAGGGTGCCCGGGACCATGATCGTCAGCAGCGCGGCCAGCATCAGCAGGCCGGGACTCGTCTCGGCGACGGTGCGCAGCAGCGCCGGCGTGAGCGCGACGACGGCGCCGGAGATCCCGAGCGCCGGTCCGAGCAGACGCTGCGGGTCGGTCTGGTCGGCGACCCGGCCACCGCCCCACGACCCGAGGGCGATCGCGGCCAGCGCGATCCCGATGACCAGCGTGCTGGTCTCCAGGGTGAGCCCCAGATAGGGCGCCAGCAGCCGCAGCGCGACGATCTCCACGACCAGCACCGCCGCGGAGGAGCCGAAGACGAGCGCCACCGCCGATCGGTGGCTGAGGGTCGGCGCGGGCTCGTGCGGCTCGGTCACGCCGGCGATCGTATTGACCGGACCTGGGAGCACCCGCCGCGCCGCCGAGCGGCCAGTACCGTGAGCACCATGCCCACGCTGCACCTCGCCCAGGACGAGACCGCCGACCAGGTGCTGTCCGACGATCCCTTCGCGCTCCTCGTCGGGATGCTGCTGGATCAGCAGTTCCCGATGGAGCGTGCCTTCGCCGGACCCGCCAAGATCGTCGAACGCTTCGGCTCGATCGACCCGACCGAGATCGCGCAGGCCGACCCGGAGAAGTTCGCCGACCTGGCCGCGACGCCGCCGGCGATCCACCGCTACGGCCGCTCCATGGCCGGCCGCATCCAGCAGCTCGCCGCCGCGGTGCGCGACGAGTACGCCGGCGACGCGAGCACGATCTGGTCGACGGCGTCCAGCACCAAGGAGCTCGTCACCCGGCTGAAGGCCCTGCCCGGGTTCGGCGACCAGAAGGCGCGGATCTTCGCCGCGCTGCTGGCCAAGCAGCTCGGGGTGCAGCTCGACGACGGGTGGCGCGACACCATCGGCCCGTACGCCGAGGACGGCTCGTTCCGGTCCGTCGCCGACGTGGTCGACGAGGAGTCGCTGCAGAAGGTCCGTGACTTCAAGAAGGCGGCCAAGGCGAAGGCCAAGGCCGCCAAGGCCTGACCCGTGTGCCCGTCGGGGTCGAAGGAGCGCAGGTGAGCCGAGCGCGGGTGCCCAAGCGGATCTTCGAAGTGGGCGAGGAGCCCGATCCGCGTTTCTCCCTGGCCAACGAGCGCACCTTCCTGGCCTGGATCCGCACGTCCCTGGCCCTGCTCGCCGGCGGTGTCGCCGTCGAGGTGGTCTCGCTCGACATCGCGGGCGAGCTGCAGCTCGTGGTGGCGGTGCTGCTGGTGCTCGCCGGCATCGGGGCCGCGCTGCGCGCGTGGTTCGGCTGGTCGCGGGCGGAGCGGGCGATGCGGCTCGGGGAGCCCTTGCCCTCCACGGTGTTCGAGCCGTTGCTCGTCGGCCTGGTGGCCGGCGCCGGGCTGCTGCTGCTGATCGGGACGTTCCTGGAATGAGCCACGGCACGCACGCCGTGCCCGATCCGGGGCTGCAGGCCGAGCGCACCGCCCTGTCCTGGCGCCGCACCGCGCTCTCGGTCACCGTGGGCTCGCTGATCGCGCTGCGGTTCGGGCTGGAGAGCGACGACCCGGTCGGGTTGCTCGGCGTGGCCGGCGGCCTGCTCGGTCTGCTCTGGGCGGCCACGCTGTGGTGGAGCGGACGGCGCCGCGGCCGGCTGGCCCTGGCGCGGATGCGGCAGGACACCGGAGCGACCTGCCCCGACTGCCCGCCGATCGAGGACCGGTGGGCGAGCGCGCACCTGTTCGGCGCCGCGGCCGGAGCGGTAGTCGCCGGCGTCTGTTGCCTCGCCGTGGTGCTGCTGCTCGGTCTGCGCTGAGGCGGCCCGGGTCAGTCCTCGTGGTCCAGCCGCACCAGCGCGGCGGTGAACCGGGCCAGGTCGTCACCGGCCACCAGCGCGGCGAGGTCGTCGGCGTTCGTGGGCAGCCCCGCCTTGCGCGCGACCGCACGCACCTTGGCGTCGATCTGCGGCCGCAGCCCCGGCCAGACCTGCTGCACCTCGCGGCAGAAGATGTCGGCGCCGGTCGGACCGATGCGGGGAAACTCCTGCAGCAGCTTCTTGACCGCCGCCGGGTCGCCGTCGGCCTCGTCGCGCAGCCGGCGCAGGTCCCCCGATACCGCTCCTGCAGCAGGGTGGCCGCGTCGGTCAGGTAGTTCGCGGTGCTCTCGTCGTAACGCCGGTAGCCGCCCCGGCCCAGCGCGTCGACCCGCTGCTGCCACGTCGAGTCGAGAAGCCGCTCGGGCGTACGCCATCCCGCCTCGCGGATCTCGCGCAGCGACGCCACAGCGGCCTCGGCCGAGATCGGCGCGGAGAACAGCATCGACAGCATCAGCAGCTGGAACAGGGGAGCGGGCTTGTCGCGCAGGGTGATCCCCGCCTCGTCGGCGTACGTCCGTCCCAGGCGCTCCAGCACCTCCCGGGCCGTGCTGCGCGCGTCGTCGTCGTCGGCGGGGCTCACGTCGGCATCCTCCTCGCGATGGGTCGCCTCCACCCTGCGCGATCCGGCCGCGCCGCACCACGCGCGAGCGGGTGGGAAGCCCGGCGCGAAACGCCACCTGAACCGCACATGTCGATTTCCTGGACAGAAGGCCCCCGGCGCGCCACGGTTGGGGCATGAGCCAGCAAGCACCCGCGCCGTCGACCCAGCACCAGGGGGACACACCCGAGCTGAAGCGGGTGATGGGCCCCAAGCTCCTCCTGCTGTTCATCGTCGGCGACATCCTCGGCACCGGCATCTACGCGCTCACCGGCGAGGTCGCCGCCGAGGTCGGCGGCGCCGCCTGGGCCCCGTTCCTCGTGGCGTTCGCGGTGGCGATGGTCACCGCCTTCTCCTACCTGGAGCTGGTGACCAAGTACCCCCAGGCCGGCGGCGCCGCGGTCTACGTGCACAAGGCGTTCGGCATCCACTTCGTGACGTTCATCGTCTGCTTCACGGTGATGTGCTCGGGCATCACCTCGGCCTCGACGGCCTCGCGCGCGTTCGCGTCCAACTTCGCCGCCGGGCTCGACTGGGACGCCTCGTCCAACGCGATCATGCTCATCGCGCTCGGCTTCATGCTGCTGGTGATGACGATCAACCTGCGCGGCGTCGGCGAGAGCGTCAAGGCCAACGTGGTGCTGACGATGGTCGAGCTGTCCGGTCTGCTGCTGGTCATCTTCGTCGGCCTCTACGCCATGACCCAGGGCCGCGCCGACTTCTCCCAGGTCACCGTCTTCGAGAGCCCGAGCGACAAGAACACCTTCCTCGCGGTCACCGCCGCGACCTCGCTGGCGTTCTTCGCGATGGTCGGCTTCGAGGACTCGGTCAACATGGCCGAGGAGACCAAGGACCCGGCCAAGACCTTCCCCAAGATGATGATCACCGGCCTCGGGATCACCGGCACGATCTACGTGCTGGTCTCGATCTGCGCGGTGGCCCTGGTGCCGCTCAGCGATCTCGAGGGCAACGACACCCCGCTGGTCTCGGTGGTCCGGGCCGGCGCGCCGGGCCTGCCGATCGAGGACATCCTGCCGTGGATCTCGATGTTCGCGGTCGCCAACTCGGCCCTGATCAACATGCTGATGGCCAGCCGCCTGCTCTACGGCCTCGCCAAGCAGGACGTCCTGCCGCACCCGCTGGCGCGGGTCGGCGCCAAGCGCCGCGTGCCGTACGTCGCGGTCGGCTTCACCACCGCCATCTCGCTCGGCCTGATCACCTATGTCACCAGCCAGTCCGAGAGCAACGTCGTGAAGAACCTCGGCGGCACCACCTCGCTGCTGCTGCTCGCGGTGTTCACCGTCGTCAACGTCGCCGTCATCGTGCTGCGCGGCCGCGACGACTCCGAGGTGCCCGAGGAGGACCGCTTCCACGCGCCGCGCTGGCTGCCCTACGTCGGCGTCGTGACCTGCTTCTTCCTGGTGCTGCCCAAGGTGTCCGGTCGCGACAACGAGCAGTACGTCATCGCCGGCTGGCTCTTGCTGCTCGGCCTGATCCTGTGGGCGCTGACCTGGTTCCTCAACCGCGCGGTCTACTCCAAGCGCACCTACATGCGCGACCCCGACCACCTCGAGTCCGACGACATCGAAGGCCCGAGGAACTAGATCCTCTTGGTCTCGGCTCCTCCTCCGGGAGCCGCTTGCTGCGCTGCGCGCCGTCCCGGAGGAGGAACTGAGACAGAGAGCTACAAGACCTCCCAGGCGCGGACGGGGCCGAGGGGCTTGCGGCAGGAGTCGCGCAGCTCCGGCACGGTGACCCGGCGCAGGGCGACCCGGTCTTCCCGGCCGTCGCGATGACGTACGACCACGTCGAACCGGTCGGGGTCCAGCGCGTCGGGGTGCACGTCGGTCTCGACCCCGCCGTGCGCCAGCTCGCCCGAGCGCGCCCGCCACACGACCTCACCGGCCTGGGCCGGGGAGGCAGGCAGCTGCGCCCGCGGTTGTGCAGCGGGTCGTTGAGCTCGGCGGGGATGCGCCGGCGCTGCTCCTCGTCGAGCGCGCGCACCGCGAGGTCGGCGGTCAGCCGGCCCCACATCTGTCCTGACGGCAGCGTGATGGCGGTCGGCGCGAACCGGTGACCGCCGGTGTGCGAGCACTCCCACACGCGACCGGGCCGCGCCTGCGCCGCCGCCGTGACGACCGGCCGGCCACGCACCGCGCAGCACACGTCGCGCTTGCCGTTGGTGCACACCAGCAGCACCGCGTCGCGGGTCTCCTCCAGCAGCGGGAGCCGCGCGGTGACCCGGTCGGGGTCGTCGCCGAGCAGGGAGTCCCAGGGGAGGGTCAGCAGGTCGGCGGGGTCGTCGACCTCGCCCTCGAGGAGCCACGGGTCGCCGGTCAGCCCGCCGGCCACGATCACCTGGCGCGGCGCGTCGGGGTCGTGCTCGTCGGAGTGCTCGCCGGGGCGGCGGATCAGCAGCAGCCGACCACCCGCCTGCTCGCACGCTCGCGCGAGCTCGGCGCCGAGGCCCTCGTCGAGGTGCGACATCACCGAGGCCTCCCGCCCCCACGGACCGGTCTGCTCCAGGGCCACCCAGAAGTCGGCGCGCGACGCGGTGCCCGCGGCCGGGAGCGAGCTCTCCTCCCACAGCACGGAGCAGGCGTCGGGCTTGCTGACCGGTCGAGCACTCACCCGGTCAGCCTAGGAGCCGCGTGCGGTGTGGCCTGTGCCGCCCTCGTCGACGGCGGCCCACATACGACGAGGGCGGCACAGAAGTTTTCTGTGCCGCCCTCGTGCTATCTGTGCCGCCGTCGTCGGGCGGGGCCGGGCGTACGTCCGGCTCACCGGCCCGCACGCCTCACCTCACTCCGGGGGAGCGCACCACCGATCGCGGCGATCGGGCCGGGCGCGGCGGTGCCGGAGCCGTCGCGGCGCCCCTCGGCGGGCGGCAGGTCGACCGCGGTGCCCGACGCGCTCGCGGCGCGGGCCGGCTGCGTGCCGACCCAGGCCAGCAGCAGCTCGTCCTCGCCGCGCAGGAACCGGTGGCTGCGCACCCCGCCGGTGCCGCGGCCCTTGCGTGGGTACTCCGCGAACGGCGTCACCTTGATCGCGCCCGAGTCGGTGCCGGGCAGCGCGCCCGAGGACCCCGACACGGTCACCACGACGTTGTCGTCGCTCTCGCGCACGACGCCGAAGAAGCGCACGCGCGCGCCTGCCGAGAGGCGCACGCCGGCCATCCCGCCGGCCGTACGCCCTTGTGGCCGCACGAGACTCGCCGGGAACCGCAGCAGCTGGGCGTCGGTCGTGACGAACACCAGCTCGGCGTCGTCGGGCGCCGGTCCCGCCCCGACGACCTGGTCGCCGTCCTTGAGCGCGATGACCTCGAAGGAGTCCTTGCCGGCGGGGAAGTCGGGGAGACCCGCTTGACCACACCCTGCGCGGTGCCGAGCGCCAGCGGTGCCGCCTCGTCGTCGAGCGGCACGATGGTCAGCGGCTGCTCGCCCTGCGGCAGGTCGGCGTACGCCGCGAGCGGGGCCCCGCCGGACAGGTTCGGCGCGTCGTTGCTCGGGGGCAGCGTCGGCAGGTCCAGCGCGCCGATGCGCACGACCCGGCCGGCGCTGGTGACCACGCCGATGTCGCCCCGGGCGGTGGTGCGCACGGCGCCGATCACGGCGTCGTGCTTGCGCCGGTTGCCGCCCGTGCCGAGCGGGTCGGCGGTGGTGGTGCGCGCCAGCAGCCCGGTCGAGGACAGCAGCACCCAGCACGGGTCGTCGGCGACCTCCAGCGGCGTCGCGCTGGCCGCCGGCCGTCCGGCGGACTCCAGCAGGATCGTGCGGCGGGGCGTGCCGTGCTCCTTGGCGACGGCGGCGAGCTCGTCGGAGACCGTCTTGCGCAGCAGCTTCTCGTCGTCGAGGATCGCGCGCAGCCGCGCGATCTCCCGCTGCAGCTCGTCCCGGCGCTTCTCCAGCTCGATCTGGCTGAACTTCGTCAGCCGGCGCAGCTGCAGGTCGAGGATGTACGTCGCCTGCGGCTCGGACAGGTCGAACACCTGCATCAGCCGCTCGCGCGCGATCGCCGCGTCGTCGGAGGAGCGGACGATCTGGATGACCTCGTCGATGTCCAGGATCGCGACGAGCAGTCCCTCGACCAGGTGCAGGTCGCGCTCGTGCCGGTCGAGCCGGAACTGGGTGCGACGGCGTACGACGTCGATGCGGAAGTCGACGTAGACGGTCAGCAGCTCCTTGAGCCCTAGCGTGCGCGGCTGCCCCTCGACCAGCGCGACGTTGTTGATGCCGAACGACTCCTCCATCGGCGTGAGGCGATAGAGCGTCTCGAGCACCGCCTCGGGGTTGAAGCCGTTCTTGACCTCGATGACCAGCTGCAGGCCCTGCGTGCGGTCGGACAGGTCCTTGACGTCGGCGATGCCCTGGATCTTCTTGGCGTTGTGCAGGTCCTTGATGCGCTCGATGACCTTCTCGGGGCCGATGAGATAGGGCAGCTCGGTGACCACGATGCCCTTGCGGCGCGGCGAGGTCTTCTCGATGCGCACGGTCGCGCGGGTGCGGAACGAGCCGCGGCCGGTGAGGTAGGCGTCGCGGATGCCCTCGAGCCCCACGATCTGCCCGCCGAGCGGCAGGTCGGGCCCCGGCACGAACTTCATCAGGTCGTCGAGGGAGCAGTCGGGGTGGCCGATCAGGTGCCGCGCGGCGGCGATGACCTCGCCGAGGTTGTGCGGCGGCATGTTGGTGGCCATGCCGACCGCGATGCCGCTCGCGCCGTTGACCAGCAGGTTGGGGAACGCCGCCGGCAGCACCGAGGGCTGGGTGAACTGGTCGTCGTAGTTCGGCACGAACTCGACGGTGTTCTCCTCGAGCGAGGCGGTGAGCAGCATCGCCGCGGGCGCGAGGCGCGCCTCGGTGTAGCGCGGTGCCGCGGGGCCGTCGTCGAGCGAGCCGAAGTTGCCGTGGCCGTCGACCAGCGGCAGCCGCATGGTGAACGGCTGCGCCATCCGCACGAGGGTGTCGTAGATCGCCTGGTCGCCGTGCGGGTGGTACTTACCCATCACCTCGCCGACGACGCGGGAGGACTTCACATGGCCGCGGTCAGGGCGCAGACCCAGCTCGTCCATCGCGAACAGGATGCGCCGCTGCACGGGTTTGAGGCCGTCGCGCGCATCGGGCAGCGCCCGCGAGTAGATGACCGAGTAGGCGTACTCCAGGAAGGCCGACTCCATCTCCTCCTCGACGGAGATGTCGACGATCTTCTCCTTGCTGGTGGCCATGAGGCGTTGCGTCTCCTGCGGCATTGCGGGGCTGACTGGCGGGTGCCAGCGTCCCATTCTGGCCGCAGCGGGCATACGTCCGGGGCAGGCTCGCCGCGTCGGCGAGCCCACCCCGGAAGGTGGTCACGAGCGCAGCGGCTCGAGGACCTTGGCCATCTGCACCAGCTGGTCGAAGACGGTGCCCAGCTCGTCGGCGCGGCGGTCGTGCGGGGTGAACCCCGACTCGCCCCACTCCTCGAACAGCTGCAGCGCGACCTGCGCGCGCACGTCGACCATCATCGCGTTGGCCACGATGCAGCGCCACTGCTCGACCGCCCGCACCCCGCCGTCGGCGCCGTAGCTCACGAACGCGATGGCCTTGTGGTTCCACTCGGGGTAGAGCACGTCGAAGGCGTTCTTCAGCGCCGCCGAGACACCGTGGTTGTACTCCGGGCTCACCCAGACGAAGGCGTCGACGCTGTCGACCTTCTTGCCCCAGGCGATCGTCTCGGGGCGCTGGTAGTCACGGTTCGCCGCGCCGGGCACGGTCGGCTCGCTGAGCAGCGGCAGGTCGAAGTCGGCCAGCTCGATGAGCTCGTACTCGACGCCGTCGTCGCTGCGCTGGTCGGCGTGCTCCTTGACCCAGGCGCCGACGGCGCTGCCGAGCCGGCCGGGACGGGTGCTGCCGACGAGGATGCCGATCTTCACGGGGTGCCTCCAGGGGTTGGGGGGACGGGCGTACGTCGGTGGTCAGGGTAGTTGTTCGTTCAACTCCGAGGGGTGGTCGGCGAGCCATCGCCGGCCTCCGCCCGCAGCAGCGCGTCGACCTGGTCGACGGTGTCGGCGAGCGCCTGCTCGTGGCCGTCGGCGGTGCCGAGGTCGGTGAACAGGTGCCCGCGGCCGGGGACGACGTGGTCGGTGAACGTGGCGCCGCTGGCGCGCACCGTCGCCCCCAGCGCCTCGACGTCGGCGGGGTCGATCCAGTCGTCCTCGGCGTAGCGGTGCACCTGCACCGGCTGGCCCTGCCAGTCGCCGCGGGGCGCCGCCACCGAGTGCATGAGGATCACCGCACGCGCCTGCGGGCGGCGGGCCGCGAGCGTCTGGGCGAACGCCGAGCCGAGCGAGAAACCGCCGAGCGCGGCGTCGTCGGGCAGCGCCGCGACGGTCTCGCTCAGGCGTCCGAACAGCTCCTTGGTGCCGACGGCGTCGCGGTGCGCGATGCCGGCCTGCTCGTCGTCGAACACCGTGCCGTCGTAGTAGTCCGGCGTCTCGACGGTGTGGCCGCGCTCGCGCAGCCGGTCGGCGAAGTCGGTGACGGCCGGGCGCAGCCCGAGCGCGGAGTGCAGCAGCAGCAGGTGGCTCATGGGCTCAGCCTGTCAGCCGCGGATCTCCGGCGTGGGTGCGGCGCCGTCGCCGAGCGCGGCGTTGCGCTGGTCGCGCCACTGCAGCCACGGCTCGAGCGGGGTCAGGTCGTAGTCGGGGCCGCCGACGCCCATCGTGAACATCGTCGCGCCGAGCTCCAGGAGCGGCGTGCCCTCCTGCTCGGGCGTCTCGGGGAGCGGCCCTCGCGGCCACGGCCGCCGACGCCCACGGAGATCTCGATCTCGTCGCGGGAGCGCCCGACCTTGGCGCAGTGGCCGTCGAGCACCTCGAGCTTGTGGCGCAGCGTGTCGGCGTCGGAGAAGGAGTGCCAGATGTCGGCGTGCTCGGCGACGATGCGCAGCGTCTTCTTCTCGCCGCCGCCACCGATCATGACCGGGAGCTGGCCGACCGGCTGTGGGTTGAGCTTGCCGAGGCGCTCCTTGAGCACCGGCAGGTCCGCGGCGAGCTGGTCGAGCCGCCCGCCGGCGGTGCCGAACTCGTAGCCGTACTCGTCGTAGTCCTTCTCGAACCAGCCCGACCCGATGCCGAGCACGAGGCGGCCGTCGCTGATGCAGTCGACGGTGCGTGCCATGTCGGCGAGCAGCTGCGGGTTGCGATAGCTGTTGCAGGTGACCAGCGCGCCGATCTGCGCGCGGCTGGTCTGCTCGGCCCAGGCGCCGAGCATCGTCCAGCACTCGAAGTGCTTGCCCTCGGGCTCGCCGTAGAGCGGGAAGAAGTGGTCCCAGTTGAAGATCATGTCCACGCCCAGCTCCTCGGCGCGGGCCACGGCGTCGCGGATCGCGGGGTAGTCGGCGTGCTGCGGCTGGATCTGGATCCCGATGCGAATCGGTCGTGAGGTCATGCCGCCATGCTAGGGACGTGACCGATCCTGCCGTGAGTGCCGAGCCACCCGTCTCGTTGCGCGAGCTGCGCGCCCGCGCCGAGGAGGTGGTCACGCCCGAGGCGTGGGAGTACCTCGAGACCGGCGCCGGCGCCGAGGTGTCGCTGGGCGAGGCCGAATCAGCTTGGCAGCGTTGGCGATTCAGGCCGTACGTCCTGCGCGACGTCGCGCAGATCAGCACCTCGTGCCGGCTGCTGGGTCACGACCTGGCGACGCCCGTGCTGGTGGCGCCGACGGCGTACCACGAGCCCTATCACCCGACCGCCGAGCTCGGCACGGCAGAGGGCGTGCGCGACGCCGGCTCGCTGCTGTGCCTGTCGACGCGCTCCTCCCGCACGGTCGAGCGGGTCGCCGAGCACGCCGGGCCGTGGTGGCTGCAGGTCTACGTCATGACCGACCGCGACATCACCGAGGCGATGGTCGACCGGGCCGTCGCCGCGGGGGCGAGCGCGCTGGTGCTGACCGGTGACACGCCGTACGTCTCGCGCCGGGCGAGAGGAACCGCGCTGCCGCTGCAGGACGAGGTCGCGCTGGTCAACGTGCAGCAGCACCTGGCCGGCCGCACCTGGTCGAGCCTGGAGCAGGACCCGCGGGTGACGTACGCCGACATCGAGTGGCTCGCCTCGCGCTCGGGCCTCCCGGTGCTGGTCAAGGGCGTGCTGCGCGCCGACGAGGCGCGGGCGTGCGTCACGGCGGGCGCCGCGGGCGTCGTGGTGAGCAACCACGGCGCGCGGCAGCTCGACCGGGTCGTGCCGACCGCGCTCGCGCTGCCCGAGGTCGCCCGCGCCGTCGCCGACCAGGTGCCGGTGCTCGTCGACGGCGGCATCCGCAGCGGCCACGACGTCGCGACCGCGCTCGCCCTCGGCGCCGACGCGGTGCTGGTCGGCCGCCCCACGATGTACGCCCTCGCCACCGGCGGCGCGCCCGGCGTCACCGCGATGCTGCGCGCGCTGACCGCCCAGCTCGCCGAGGCCATGGGCCTGCTCGGGATCTCTTCGCTCGCCGGGTTCGACCGGTCCCTGGTCGAGGACATCACGCACGCGCGAGGTTGACGGCGAGCTGACGATCGCGCCGTCGCGGTCCTCCGCGTGAAGGTGCGCCCGGGCGCACGGTTCGGCGGTGGACCGCCAGAGGGGGCCGGCCGTACGTCGTCGCGGTCCTCCGCGTGAAGGTGCGCTGGGGCGCACGGTTCGGCGGTGGACCGCCAGAGGGGGCCGGCCGTACGCCCTCGCGGTCCTCCGCGTGAGGGTGCGCCGGGGCGCACGGTTCGGCGGTGGACCGCCAGGGGTGCGTCGGCGAACCCGAACCCGCTCGCGCGGCCGGCCGCCCGCAGCTACGCCCGGTACGGCGTCCCGAACGTCCCCTCGTGCACGACCTCCTCGAGCGGTCGGCGCCGACGGGTGCGGGCGCTGCCGCTGGAGGTCTGCTCGGCGGGGTGACCGAGGGCGACCACGCCGACGATCGAGCGGTCCTTGGGGATCTGCAGCGCGTCGAACACGTCGTCGTGCGCCTCGGCGGGGACGCCGAAGAACAGCCCGCCGAGCCCTTCGTCGACGCCGACCAGCAGCATCAGCAGCGCGGCCATGCCGGTGTCGATGTCCCAGTACGGCACCGGCCAGTGCGTCTCGTCCAGGTCCTGCCAGGGCTTGTCGGCCTCGGCGTAGCGACGCAGGTAGGCGTCCTTGTCGGAGCAGCAGACGATGAGCACCGGGGCCGTCTGCACGCCGGCCAGCCACGCGTCGGGCTCGTCGTCCTCGTCGGTCGTGGCGGCCCAGAACCGTTGCCGCTGCTGCGGATCCGTCAGCACGACGAAGTCCCACCCCTGGCTGAACCCGGCGCTCGGCGCGCGCAGGCCCAGCTCGAGCGCGCGGGTCAGCAGCCCGCGGTCGACCGGCCGGTCGGGGTCGAACCGGCGCACCATGCGCCGCCGGCGGATGACGTCCTGCAGCTCCATCAGACAGCCTCCTGCTGCTCGTCGACGCGCTGGGCGGCGAGGGCGACGAAGCGCCCCACGAAGGCCGACCAGGCCTGCTCCATGGCGAGTGCGTGCCGCCGCGCCTGGGCGGCCATGACGTCGGGGTCGAGCCCGCGGGCCCGCAGCCGCGACCGGTCCCAGGAGGCCACCCGGTCGGCGTCGGCCTCGGGGTGGAACTGCACGCCCCAGGCCCGGTCGCCCACCCGGAACGCCTGGTACGGGCAGGCCGAGGTGGCCGCCAGCCAGGTCGCGCCGTCGGGCAGCGCGGTGATGGCGTCGGCGTGGTTCTGCACGACCGGGACCTCGTCGAACAGCCGCGCGAACAACGGGTCCTGGCGGGTGCTCGGCCGCAGGCTGAGCGCGACGACGCCACGCTCGGGCGTGCCGTGGTTCTCACGCACCTCGCCGCCGAGGGCGTACGCCATGAGCTGGCCGCCGAGGCAGATCCCGAGCAGCGGCACACCCTGGCGCACGCACGCGCGCACCAGCTCCCGCTCGGCCGGCAGGAAGGGGTGGTCCAGGTCGGTGTCGGGCATCAGCCCGCCGCCGAGCAGCACCACCGCGTCGGCGCCGGTCTCGGCGGGGTCGGTGGACACGGCGACCCCGTCGTGCGCCGCGACCAGGTGCACCCGCCCGCCGGCAGCCGTGATCCACGCGGGGAGTCGCCCCGGCCCGCTGTCGGCGTCGTTCTGCACGACCAGCACGGTGGGGACATGGCCGTCGATCGCGCTCATCAGGGGCCACTGTGGCACGGCTGACAGGTGGCGTCGGCATACTGCCCGAGTGGCAGACGTGCGCGAGACCTTCGACGCGACGTACGGCCCGCTCGTGGGATGGACCACCCGGCTGGTCGGTGACCCCGACGTCGCCCACGACCTGGTGACCGAGGCGTTCGCGCAGCTGCTGCGTGGGCGCGGGCGGGGCCGGCTCGACGCCCCCCACGACTGGCTGTACGCCTGTGTCGCCGGGCTCGTGCGTGACCACTGGCGTGGTGAGCCGGACAGCAGACCGGTGCGGCCGCCGCTGCGCCGCGCGCCCGCCACCGCGGCCGGCTCGCCGCAGGACCCCGAGCTCAGTGGGGAGCGACCGGCGCTGCAACGGGTCGTGCAGCAGCTGCCCGACCGCTGCCAGCAGACCGCGCTGCTGCACTTCTACGCCGGGCTGCCGGTCGAGCGCATCGCGGCGGCCACCGGCCGGTCGGCGAGCGCGGTCGAGCGCGAGCTGAGCGACGCCGGGCGGCTGCTCGCCGACGCGCTGGCGGAGGTGCCGTGAGCGAGCGCGACAGCCGTGACCCGCGCCCGGTCGAGGAATTCTTCGCCGCCGAGCGCGCGGCGGTGCACCCGGCCGAGGCGGGGGAGGACCGGTGGGAGCAGATCGTCCACCAGTCGACCCGCGGCGGGCGCCCCTGGTTCGCCCTGTTCATGGGGGCGCTGGGCGCGCTCGCGGCCGTGGTGCTGTTCTGGTCGACCCAGCAGGCGCCGTTCGGCGAGGGGTCGGTCGACCCCGGCCGCGAGGTCGAGGCCGCGACCAACAACGCTCCGGTCGAGGCCAGCGGCGACCCGCGCGACACCTCCCCGGCGCAGGCGCCGATCGAGGTGCCGGCGTCGTTCGTGCCGTGGTCGATGAGCAACGCGGGCAGCGGCACGGTCTTCGCCATGGGTGCCGCGCCGTGCGGCGCCGACGAGGAGGTGTGCCCGACGGTCGTGCGCAGCACCGACAACGGCTCGACCTGGACCGCCGTGCACCGCTTCCAGCGCACCGACACCGCCAGCGTCACCAGCGACGAGGTGCCCCGCATCCAGCCGCCGCGGGCCGTCAGCGAGGTCCGGTTCGCCACGCCGAAGATCGGGTACGCCTTCGGCGGCGACCTGTGGATGACCCGCGACGCGGGCCGCTCGTTCACCCGCTACGCCCACCCCGGTCAGACCGTGCTCGACGTCGAGATCTTCCGCGGCGACGTGCTCGTGCTGAGCGCCGACGGCTGCTCCCAGGGCCGCTGCTCGGGGCCGTTGATGCTCTCGCGCACCACCGTGCAGGCCGGTGCGGTGCAGCAGCCGGTCGCCGTGCGTGACCTCGACACCCCGGTCGACGACGCGCAGGTGGTGGTGCGCGACGGAGCGGTCTACGTGCAGCCCTACCGCGTCGACGCCGGCAACGTCGGCTCCCCGTGGCGCCTGGAGGAGAACCAGCTGGTGCCGATGACCGCGCGCGACGGCTGCGGCACCAACCCGCTGCAGTCGCTGACCGCGTCCACGAACGGCGCCGGCACCCTGTTCGCGCTGTGCGGCGGCGACCTGCGCGGCGACCAGGCGGAGTACCGGCTGATGCGCAGCGACGACCGCGGCAAGACCTGGCG
Source organism: Barrientosiimonas endolithica (assembly GCF_030296655.1). Lineage (NCBI taxonomy): Bacteria > Bacillati > Actinomycetota > Actinomycetes > Micrococcales > Dermacoccaceae > Barrientosiimonas > Barrientosiimonas endolithica. The sequence continues at coordinate 1,379,844 of NZ_AP027735.1, forward strand.
CCCGGCCACCACGACCCCGGTCGTGCTCCCGCGCGTCGGGCGGCTGACCCTGGCCGCGAGCGACGCCCAGCACCTGGCCGTCGCGACCGGGGGCCGCGGCAGGTGTCGGCCCCGACCCGGGTCACCGACCTGTCGCGGCTGCTGCAGGTCACCGACGACGGCGGCAAGACCTGGCGCCCGGTCGACCAGCCGCAGCCGCCGCCGCAGGGCTTCGACTGGGTCGCGAGCCCCGGCGGCCAGGAGCTGTACGCCATCACCCGCTCCGGCACGAGCGTCTGGCGCTCGGCCGACCTGGGCGCCACCTGGCAGCTGGTCGACCCGACCAAGCCGGTCAACCCGCCGCCGAGCTCCTCCCCACCGCCGACCTCGGGGGAGCCGTCGTCCCCGTCGGGCTCGCCCACCTCGCCCTCTGCGAGCCCCGCGTCGCCCACGACCTGAGCGGGGCGCACCCGGCCGGTGCCGGGCACGCGGTGTCAGGCACCCGATGGCGACGCCCGATGTCGGCCCCCGATGTCGGGCCCCGATGTCCAGGCTGGCGTCAGGGCTGCCTGACATGCTGAGCGCATGAGTGAGGCCGAGGCGCAGCTCCCTGCGGGATACCCCAGCGCGTGGGAGGCCGACGTGGTGCTGCGCGACGGCAGCGTCGCCCAGGTCCGCCCGATCACGCCCGCCGACACCGAGGCGCTGCAGCGCTTCCACGGGTCGCAGTCGGAGGAGTCGATCTATCTGCGCTTCTTCGCGCCGCTGCGCGAGCTGAGCGACCGTGACGCCAAGCGCTTCACCCACGTCGACTACCGCCAGCGGGTCGCGCTGGTCATGTTCATCGGCGACGCCCTGGTCGGCATCGCCCGCTACGACCGGCTCGGCGGCCCCACCGACGGCACCGCCGAGGTCGCCTTCAACGTGTCCGACGCCTTCCAGGGCCGCGGCATCGGGTCGGTGCTGCTGGAGCACCTGGCGGCCATCGGGCAGGAGGCCGGCGTCGAGCGCTTCGTCGCCGACGTGCTCCCGCAGAACCGCAAGATGCTGTCGGTCTTCCGCGACGCGGGTTACGAGGTCAAGCACCGGTTCGACGACGGCGTCGTGGCGCTGCGCTTCGACATCCGGCCCACCGAGCAGAGCGAGCAGGTGCGCGCCGACCGCGAGCAGCGCGCGGAGTCGGTGAGCGTCAAGGCGCTGCTGTCGCCGCAGTCGGTGGCGGTGATCGGGGTGAGCACCCGCGACCCCTCGGTGGGCCGCACCGTGCTGCGCAACCTGCGGGACTCCGGCTTCACCGGTGACGTCTACGGCATCAGCCGCGAGGGCGAGGAGATCGACGGCCACCCGACCTACGCCAGCCTCGCCGACCTGCCCGGCCCGGTCGACCTCGCGGTCCTGGCGGTCCCGGCCGACTCGGTCCTCGATGTCGTACGCCGGTGCGCGGCGCGCGGGGTCAAGAGCCTGCTCGTGGTGTCGGCCGGGTTCGCCGAGGCCGGGCCCGAGGGCGTGCGCCTGCAGACCCGGCTGCTGCGCGTCGCGCGCACGCACGGGATGCGGGTCGTCGGGCCCAACAGCTTCGGGGTGATCAACACCGCGCCCGAGGTGTCGCTCAACGCCTCGCTCGCGCCGGGCATGCCGGGCCCGGGCTCGCTCGGGCTGTTCGCGCAGAGCGGCGCGCTCGGCATCGCGATCCTGGAGCTGCTCGGCAACCGCCGGCTCGGGCTGTCGGCGTTCGTCTCGGCCGGCAACCGGGTCGACGTCAGCGGCAACGACCTGATGCAGCACTGGTTCGACGACGAGCGCACCAACGCCGTCGGGCTCTACCTGGAGTCGATGGGCAACCCGCGCAAGTTCTCCCGCATCGCCCGCCGGCTGGCCGCCCGCAAGCCGGTGATCGTGGTGAAGTCCGACCTCACCGCGTTCGGCACGCCGCGCGGCCACCGGGTGCGCAACACCAAGGCGCGGCCGCAGGCGTTCCGCTCGATGCTGCGCCAGGCCGGTGTGATCCGGGTCGACAGCGCGCACCAGATGTTCGACGTCGCCCAGCTCGTCGTCAACCAGCCGCTGCCGGCCGGTGACCGGGTGGCCGTGGTCGGCAACGCCGACGCGCTCGGGGTGCTCGCGGCCGACGCCGCGGCCAGCCGCGGCCTCGACGTGACGCACGGCCCGGTGTCGCTGCAGCCCGAGGCGTCGGCGGCGGAGTTCGAGGACGCGCTGACCGCCGCGTTCGAGGACCCCGACGTCGACAGCGTCATCGCCTGCTTCATCCCGCCGCTGGCCACCGACGGGCTCGAGGTCGCCCGGGTGCTGGCCCGCACCAGCGCCCAGCACCGCAAGCCCTGCGTGTCGACCTTCCTCGGCATCCACGGCGTCCCCGACGCCCTCTCCGCGCTCACCCCGGACGGTGTCGAGCAGACCGTGCCGTCGTACTCCATGCCCGAGGACGCCGTGCGCGCGCTGGCCGCCGCGACCCGCTACGGCGAGTGGCGCCAGCGCGACCGCGGCCACCTCGTCGCGCCCGAGGGCATCGACCGCTCGCGCGCCGAGGAGATCGTGCGCGGTGTGCTGGAGGAGTCGCCGCAGGGGCGCCGGCTGCGCGGCGACGAGCTGGACGCGCTGCTCGGGTGCTACGGCATCTCGCTGTGGCCGGTGCGCGCCGTCGCCGACCCCGACGAGGCGGTCGCCGCGGCGCGCGAGCTCGGCTACCCCGTGGTGCTGAAGTCGGTGTCGCCGCTGGTGCGCCACCAGCCGGTCACCGCGGTGCGCGCCGACCTCGGCAGCGACGCCAGCGTGCGCGAGGCCTTCGCCGCGCTCGACGCGCGGCTCGCCCCGCTGCACGCCAACCGGTTCGTCGTGCAGCGCATGGCCACGCCCGGCATCGCCTGCGTCCTCGGCACCAGCGAGGACCCGCTGTTCGGCCCGGTGGTGCGGTTCAGCCTCGGGGAGCGCCCACCGAGCTGCTCGACGACATCGGCTATCGCATCCCGCCGCTGAGCACCGTCGACGTGCGCGACCTGATCGGCTCGGTCAAGGCGGCGCCGCTGCTCAACGGCCACCGCGGCGCGGCTCCCGTCGACCGCGCCGCGCTCGAAGACCTCGTCGCCCGGGTGTCGGTGCTGGCCGACCAGCTGCCCCAGGTGGTCGACCTGGAGCTCAACCCCGTCAACTGCCACCGCGACGGGCTCGAGGTGCTCGGCGCCAGCGTGAGCATCGCCCCGCCCGAGCGCCGGGCCGACACGGGACGCCGGTCGCTGACCTAGGTCAGTGCCACAATGCCGCCCATGCCGTCGACACCACCCGTGACCAGCGAGTCGCTGCCCGCCGACCTGCTCGAGGAGATCCAGCAGGCGGGGTACTACCCCGCGCTCGTCAGCGACGTCGTCGCCGCCGCGCTCGCGGGCGAGGCCGTGGAGGCGCACCTGGTCCACCAGGAGACGACGCTCGACCACGACGCCGCGGTGCGCCGGCACATCACGGTGCTGGCGCTCACCGCCACCCGGCTGGTCATCGCCCACGCCGACGACCATGCGGCCGAGCCGGGCGCGGGCGGCTCTGCGGCCGGCGGCGCCGGCTCGGTCGCCACCGCGACCACCGAGACCGTCCCGCTCAGCCTGGTGCGCGGCGTGATGCTGACCCACGTCGTCGCCGACCCCGACCGCTACACCAGCGGCAGCCTCGGGCGCGAGCTCACCCTGACCATCGGCTGGGGCACGGTCTCGCGCGTCGACCTGCTGCCGGCCGCCTGCGCCGACCCGCAGTGCGAGGCCGACCACGGCTTCGAGGGCACCATCACCAGCGACGACATCGCGCTGCGGGTCAGCGCCGACGCCGAGGGCGAGCACGTGCTGCGCCAGGCCCACGCCTTCTCCGCCGCCCTGTCCGGCGCGGTCGGCCACCGCTGATCCGGTGACCGACGCACCCACCCCGCTGCTCCCGCGGTACGACAGTGGCGGCCTGGCCGGGGTCCTGCCCCGGGTCGTGGGCTCGCTCGGTGTGCGACCGAAGGGCGCCGCGGCCGACGTCCTCGCCGCCGCCGGCGCCGCGCCGCTGCCGCCCGCCCGCCGAGCCGTCGTCGTGCTCGTCGACGGCCTCGGACTGTCCCTGCTCGAGCAGCGCCGCGGCCACGCGCCGTTCCTGCGCTCGCTGCTCGGAGAGGCCACCCCGCTGACCGCCGGCTTCCCGGCGACCACCGCGACGAGCATGGGCTCGTTCGGCACCGGCCTGCCGCCGGGCGCGCACGGCCTCACCGGTTACCAGGTGCGCGACCCCGACACCGGGCGGCTGTTCAACGAGCTGTCCTGGGAGGACGGTCCGCGACCCGAGCGCTGGCAGCCCGACGACACCTGGTTGCAGCGAGCCACGCGCGGTGGCGTCGCGACCACCATGGTGGGTCCGGCGTACTTCGACGGCTCCGGCCTCACCCGCGCCGCGCTGCGCGGGGCCACGTTCGCCGCCGCCGACGACCTGCCCGAGCGGGTCGACGCCGCCCTGGCCGCGGTGCGCGCCGACCGCCGCGCGCTGGTCTACGTCTACTGGGGCGAGGTCGACCGCGTCGGGCACGAGCTCGGGGTCGCCTCGCCCGCGTGGGGCGCCGAGCTGGAGCGCGTCGACGCCGAGCTGCGCCGGCTGCACGGGTCGCTGCCGCCCGACTGCTCGCTCACCGTCGTCGCCGACCACGGCATGGTCGACGTGCCGCTCGACGCCCGGGTCGACGTGGCCCACGACCTCGAGCTGGCGGCCGGGGTCGAGGTCGTCGGGGAGACCCGCGCGCCGCCCAGCTGTACTGCCTCCCCGGAGCCGCCGACGACGTACGCCACACCTGGGCCGCCCGGTTCGGCGACCTGGCGTGGGTGCGCACCCGCGAGCAGGCCGTGGCCGACGGGTGGTTCGGTGCGGTGGCCGAGCGGGTGCTGCCGCGCATCGGCGAGGTGCTGGTCGCCTTCCACGCCGCGCACGCCGTCGTCGACAGCCGGGTGATGCGCGAGCCGCTGCTGAGCCTGGTCGGGCAGCACGGCTCGCTCACCGAGGCCGAGCTCACCGTGCCGATGCTGCACCTGCCGGCCGCGCGCCCCGCGTGAGCGCGATCTAGGGTGGCTGCCCGTGGCTGAGCTGGTGTTCTTCTCCGGGACGATGGACTGCGGCAAGTCCACCCTGGCGCTGCAGATGGACCACAACCACCGCGCCCGCGGTCGCTCCGGGCTGGTGATGACCAAGCTCGACCGGGCCGGCGAGGCGGTGCTGTCCTCGCGGCTGGGGCTCTCGCGCGACGCGCTCGAGGTGCGCGACGACCTCGACCTGTGGGACCTCGTGGTCGACCAGATGACCCACGGCCGCAGCATCCACTACCTGATCTGCGACGAGGCGCAGTTCTACACGCCCGCCCAGATCGAGCAGCTCGCGAGCATCGTCGACGAGCTCGGCATCGACGTCTACGCCTTCGGCATCACCGCCGACTTCCGCACCCAGCTGTTCCCCGGGTCGCGCCGGCTCATCGAGCTCGCCGACCGCACCCAGGTGCCGCAGGTCGAGGCGCTGTGCTGGTGCGGCCGCCGCGCCACCCACAACGCGCGCGTCGTCGACGGGCACATGGTCGTCGAGGGCGAGCAGGTCGTCGTCGGCGACACGGGCGACGGCGACGACGGCGACGTGCCCGTCGGCACGGTCGAGTACGAGGTGCTCTGCCGCCGCCACTACATGCGCCGGATGACCTCGCACGCCGCGCGGGCGCACGCCGGCGACCCCGACGTCCTGCCCTTCGACCTCGACCTGTGCCCGCTGCCCGGCGCCTCGAGCTGAGCACGGTCGCTCGCCCCGCGGGTCGATATCGACCCGATCTGCCCGGTGGGGAGGGCGCAGGTGTGTCGTTCCGGGTCGGTATCGACCCGATCTGCCCGGTGGGCGCCGCCGTCGCCCGCGTGGATGAGCCCCACGCCGGCTCCCAGGTTGGATAATGCGCGCATGGACCAGGGGAGCGATCGCGTGACCGCCCGCACCCCCGCCCCGCCCCCGGGCGCCGCGACCCGCACGACCGGCGCGACCCCACCGCGCCGCAGGCGCGCCGGCCCGACACGACCCGGCCGATGCCGGGCGAGGGGCGGCCCGGCGACGGCGTACGTCGGGGGTCGGCCGATCACGACGCCGCACCTCCCGCGGCGCACCCACGGCGCGAGACCGCCGCCGCGGCCGGGCGCGGGCTGCTGCGCGGCGGCAAGGCCGTCGGCCGGGTGACGGCGCGGGCCGGCAAGGGCACCGTGCGCATGGCGCGCCGCGCGAGCGAGGCCCAGGGCGCCGGCGAGACCGGGCTGCACCGGCTGATCCAGGTGCACGCGTTCAGCTCGGCCGGTGACACCGCGGTGATGGTGGGTCTGGCCGGGACGCTGTTCTTCCAGGTGCCGCAGGGCCAGGCCAAGAGCCAGGTGCTGCTGTTCCTGCTGCTGACGATGCTGCCGTTCGCGATCGTCGCCCCGCTGATCGGACCGTTGCTCGACCGGTTCCGGCACGGCCGGCGCTGGTCGATCGGCGCCACGCTCGCGCTGCGGGCGTTCCTGTGCTGGGTGCTCGCCGGAAGCATCACCGAGCAGTCGACCTGGCAGTTCCCCGCGGCGCTCGGGGTGCTGGTCGCCTCGAAGGCCTACCTGGTCACCAGATCCTCGGCCACGCCCCGGCTGCTGCCCGACCAGCTGACCCTGGTCAAGGCCAACGGCCGGCTGTCGCTCGCGGGCACCGTGGGCGCCGGCATCGGCGGCGGGCTCGCCGGGCTCGCGGCCCAGCTCGGCGCCGAGTGGGCGCTCAAGGTCGGCTTCGTGCTGTTCGTGATCGGCACGATCCTCGCGGTGCTGCTCTCGCCGCGCGTCGACTCCGCGCAGGGCGAGCAGCAGGCGTCGATGCGCGACCTGGTCGATGAGTCCGAGGGCGGTCAGCGGCGCGGCATCTCCGGCTCGCTGGTCACCGCGCTGCGGGCCAACGCCGGGCTGCGCTGGCTGTCGGGCTTCCTCACGATCTACCTGGCGTTCCTGCTGCGCGAGCACCCGTTCCCCGGCTGGGAGGACAAGGGCACGCTGCTGCTGGCGCTGGTCATCGGCGCCGCCGGTGTCGGCAACGCGATCGGCACCATGACCGGCGCCCTGGTGCGCACCAGCACCCCCAAGGTCATCGTGCTCGCGACGTTGCTCGCCGACGCCATCGTCGCGGTGGTCACGGCCGCGCGGTTCAACGTCTACACCGCCGTCGCGCTCGCGCTCGTCGCCGGCATCGGGCAGCAGATGGGCAAGCTGGCCCTCGACGCCCTGATCCAGGACACCGTCGCCGAGCGCATCCGCACCTCGGTGTTCGCCCGCTCCGAGACGCTGCTGCAGCTGTCGTGGGTGCTGGGTGGTCTCGTCGGCGTGCTGCTGCCGACCACGGCGCTGCTCGGCATGACCACCGCCGCCGTGCTGCTCGTGCTGTGGAGCGTCGCCGTCGTGATCTGGAACAGCGGGCACCACATCCCCGGCCCCAGGGTGGGCCGCCGCCGACGTGCCGGCGAGGTGTCGGGGGAGCGGGCCCGGCCGGGGAGGAGCTGGCGTACGACGAGGACGACGGTATGGCGTACGGCGGGGTGGGGGCGATCGCCCCGGTCGCCGCGACGAGCGGGGGCACCGCGACGAGTGGCGTGCCGGCGACGACCGCCCCGCGACCCGCCCGGTGCCGCAGCCGCGCGACCGCGGGGACTATCGCACCGCGGCGTTCGCCGACCACGACCGCGGTGGCGGCGAGGGGCTGTACGCCGACGAGGAGACCACCCAGTCGCTGCGCCGCGACGAGTCGTGGCCGCGCCCGCCCCGCTCCGGCGCCCCCGACGCCGACGACCGCCGCGACCGCTGGCGCAGCCGCTTCGGCGACGAGCACTGACCCGCCGCCTGCATTTCGTACGTCAACGCACGATCTGAGCGGCCGGCTCGCGGGTTTCCGGGGCGGGCGGCTGCATTTCGTACGTCAACGCACGATCTGCAGGGCGCGTCACTCCTCGGTGCGGGGGCGGGAGCCGAACATGATGTCGTCCCAGCTCGGCACGCTGGGGCGGCCGCGGCGGGCACCGCTGGAGCGCTGCGGCACCGACTCGGCGGCGGACGGGCCCTCGTCGGCCTCGCGCGCGGCGGTCTCTGCTCCCTTGGACGAGCCCTTCGCCTCGTCCGTGCCGCGCGCCTGCCCGGCCGCGTCGTCCGATGTCGACCCCTTCGACGTCGCTGCGTCCGGGTCCCCGCTGCTGGCCTCGCCGGATCCGCGGCCGGGCCGCTCGTCAGCGTCGGCGTCGTCGTCGGTCGAGGTCGCCTGCTCGACCTCCGGCTCGCCCGCGCGCTTGGTCGCGCGCCGCCGCCGCGACCGCTTCGGCTTGGCCGCCTGCTTGGTCTCGCGGCTGTCGGAGACCGCCTCGAGGTCGTCGAACAGGTCGGCGGTCCCGGTCACCGGGTCGTGCCGCGGGCCTTCCTGGTCGTCCACGTCGTCGCCGCCGTCCGCAGCCCCGTCCGTGTCGTCGTCGGCGTCATCGCCCGCCCCGTCGACCAGGTCCGGGACCTCGAGCTCCTCGGTCCGGTCCACGACGTCCAGCTCTGCGGTGTCGTCGTCGCCTGCTCGCTGGTCCAGCTCGTCCTCGGGCGGGCCGTCGAGCTCCTCGGGCCGCGCGTGCGAACCGTGCGGCGGCTCGGGGGCGTCGGCCAGCCGCAGCCGCTCGACCGGACGCGCCTGCTCAGGCATGTCCTCAGGAGCGATCGGGGTGTCGGTGGGCGCCGGGCGCTTGCGCGACGGGCGGCGCTTGCGGGTCGCGGCGCGCTGCCGCATGGCCGACATCAGGTCGACCGCCTCGTCACCCTCGCCCGCGTCCTCACCGGACGCGCGCTGCCCGCCCCGGGCCTCGCCCTCGGCATCCGGCCGGTCCGTGCCGCCCTGGCCCGGCTCTGCCTGACCAGGCTGACCAGCCTTGCCCTTGCCCGACGGGCGCGCCCGCACCGCGGCCGCGACCCCACCCTCGGCCTCGACGTCGTACACCGTGCTGTTGCGCCCCGACGGCGCGATGGCCGGCGCGGGGAGCGGGCCCGAGGCCTGCTCGTCCTCACCCAGCCAGCGGGCCTCGTCGTCGGCGGCGATCAGCGTGCGGTCGGTCGGGGCGAAGCGCCACGAGGCCCGCCGCTCGCGGCCGCCGGCCGGGAACAGCGCGACGACCAGCCAGCTGGTCTCGTCGTCCTTCCAGGCGTCCCAGGAGACGCGCTCCATGTCGACGCCGCGCTCGGTGAGCCGCCGGATGACGCGGGTGCCGAGGGTCGGGGCGACCTCGCCGTGGCCGCGGCCGCGCAGCTCGACGGCGCGGGCCAGGCTGGCGACGTAGTCACGCTCGGCGCGGATCGGCGGCTCGTAGCGGCGGACCTTCTCGACGTCCCACCCGGAGCGCTCGGCGACCTCGTCGACGCTCGCGCCGGACCGGATCAGGCTCTGCACGTCGCGGGGGCGCATCGGCTCGGGCTCGGCCCCCTCGGGCGAGCCGTCACCGCGCGGCCGCTCCCGGCGTACGGCCTCGCGCAGCGCGGCGTCCACGGGCACCCGGAAGCGCTGACCGTCCTCGTCGGACAGCAGCAGGTGCTCTCCGTCCTCGTGGATCCCGACCAGTCGCAGGTCCTGCATCGCGTTCGTCCTCCCGTAGGGCCGAACGGCCCTTGTCGTCACCCGTGGCGCGCAGCCACCCGCAGGATGCCACCCGCACCACCTGGGCGCTCGCAGGGCACGCCGCGCGAGTAGCGTTCAGTTGTGCGCGAACGCCGGTCAGAACCCCAGCTCAGCTCTCCCATCGCCGACCCCGCGGACCCCGCCGGCCAGCAGGACCAGAAGGCGGTGCCCGGTGCGGTGGACCCCTCGTCGGTGACGCCCGACGAGCAGGTGCTCGAGCCCGAGACCGATCCGCAGGCCGGCCCCGAGGAGGAGGAGCTGCCGCCGTACGACGCGGTGCTGGTGCTGTCCTTCGGCGGGCCCGAGGCCCCCGAGGAGGTCCTGCCCTTCCTGCGCCGCGTCACCGCGGGCCGCGACATCCCCGACGAGCGGCTCGAGGAGGTCGGCGAGCACTACTACCTGTTCGGCGGCCGCAGCCCGATCAACGAGCAGACCCGCGCGCTGCGCAAGGCGCTGCACGACGAGCTGCGCCGCCGCGGCATCGCGACCCCCGTGCTCATCGGCAACCGCAACAGCGACCCGTTCCTCGTCGACGCGCTGCGCGAGGCGCACGACCAGGGCTTCCGCAAGGTGCTCGTCGTCACGACCAGCGCCTACTCCTCCTACAGCTCCTGCCGGCAGTACCGCGAGAACCTCGCGGAGGCGCTGGACGAGCTGCGCGAGGAGGGCCGCGAGCTGGAGGTCGCGAAGGTCCGTCAGTACGCCACCCACCCCAGCTTCGCGCGCACCAACATCCGCCTGGTGACCGAGGGCGTACGCCAGATCGGGCAGGACGACGACGCCAAGCTGCGCGTGGTGTTCGTGACCCACTCGATCCCGGTCGCGATGGACGACACCTCCGGCCCGGGCGACGGCGAGGGCAACCTCTACTGGCACCAGCACGACGAGCTGGCGCACGTGATTCTCGACGAGGTCGGCATCACGCTGGACCGGTCGATCGAGGGTGCGCTGGTCTACTGCTCGCGCAGCGGCCCGCCGAGCCAGCCGTGGCTGGAGCCCGACGTCAACGACCACCTGCGCCAGCTGCGCGAGCAGGGCATCACCGACGTCGTGGTCGCCCCGATCGGCTTCGTCAGCGACCACATGGAGGTCAAGTACGACCTCGACACCGAGGCCGCGCAGACCGCCGAGGAGATCGGCCTGAACATGCTGCGCGTGCCGACCGTGGGCGTCGACCCCGAGTTCGTGAGCGGGCTGGTCGACCTGCTGCAGGAGCGCGCCGCCGAGGAGCGCGGCGAGCAGGTGGTGCTGCAGGCGTGGCCGGGCGAGGCGATGCCCTCGATCTGTGCGCCGGGCTGCTGCCCCAACCTGCGCACGGCGCTGCCGGCCGCGTGCGGTCGCGACTGATGGGGCCGCAGCTGTCGGCCGCGGCGCTCGCGACCCTCGAGCGCCTGGCGCGCGACCTCGCGATCGAGGCCGGGCGCCTGGTGATCGAGCGCCCGCACGGTCTCGGCGTCGCGGCGACCAAGTCGAGCGAGACCGACGTCGTCACCGTCATGGACCAGCGCAGCGAGCAGCTGCTGCGCGACCGCCTCGCCGCCGAGCGCCCCGACGACGCGATCCTCGGCGAGGAGGGCGACAGCGTGCCCGGCACCAGCGGGATCACCTGGGTGCTGGACCCGATCGACGGCACCGTCAACTACCTGTACGACATCCCGCAGTACGCCGTCTCCGTCGCCGCCTGCGTCGGCGACCCCACGACACCGGGCGCCTGGGAGACGGTCGCCGGCGCGGTCTACCACCCCTCGCTCGGCGAGCTGTTCCACGCCCACCGGGGCAGCGGGGCGTTCCTGCGCACCGACGCCGGCGACGTCGAGGCGCTGTCGGTGAGCGGCGAGACCGCGCTCGGCCGCTCGCTGGTGGGCACCGGGTTCGGCTACGCCGCGGACGTACGCCGTCGGCAGGGTGAGATCGTCGCGCGCGTGCTGCCGCAGGTGCGCGACATCCGGCGCGCGGGCAGCGCCGCGATCGACCTGTGCTGGGTGGCGGCCGGGCGGCTGGACGCCTACTACGAATCCGGGCTCAACCCGTGGGACCTCGCCGCCGGTGCGCTGGTGCTCACCGAGGCCGGGGGAGCGCTGCGCGGACCCGGCGGCGAACCGGCCCAGACGCGGCTCACCGTGGCCGGCCCGCAGGCGCTCGTCGACCAGCTCGCCCCGCTCGTCGACACCCCCTGACCCACCCCCGAGGCGGTCGCGGAGACGCCTTCGGGCGGCCCCTCGGAGGGGGCGACCGGCGCACCGCCCACCCCTTCGGACCGTGTGTCCCGCGTCACGGAATGCCCGGCACCTGTCCGACGTTCGGGAAGGCACCGGGCGGATATCACCCCGGGTGTCGCGGTGGCGAGCGGGATGAGGCACAATCCCCGCCGAACCTGGCACGCGGTCGTGGTCTTCGACGCATGGCGCACGGAACCACCACGCAGCCCGGCACTGGGCATCTGCATCTGTGAGGAGTGAGCATGGCGACCGACTACGACGCACCGCGCAAGACCGACGACGACCTCAACGAGGACTCCATCGAGGAGCTGAAGTCCCGGCGCGTCGACAAGACCGCCAGCAGCGTCGACGTCGACGAGACCGAGCAGGCCGAGGGCTTCGAGCTGCCGGGCGCCGACCTGTCGGGCGAGGAGCTGTCGGTGCGGGTGCTGCCGCGCCAGGCCGACGAGTTCACCTGCTCGCGCTGCTTCCTGGTGCACCACCGCAGCCAGCTGGCCGGCGAAGAGGGCGGCCTCCCCGTCTGCACCGAGTGCGCCGCCTGACCGGTGAGCACACCCCAGGGCGCTGACCCCGCCTGCACCGTGCCGGTGCAGCGGCTCGACCCTGGTCTGCCACTGCCGACCTACGCCCACCCGGGCGACGCAGGCCTCGACCTGCACGCACGGGTGGGCGTCGTGCTGCAGCCGGGACACCGCGCGCTCGTCCCCACCGGCATCGCGCTCGCGCTGCCCGAGGGGTTCGCGGCGTTCGTGCACCCGCGCTCGGGGCTCGCGGCCCGGCACGGCGTCACGACCCTCAACAGCCCGGGCACCGTCGACGCCGGATACCGCGGCGAGATCCAGGTCAACCTGGTCAACCTCGACCCGCGCGAGACGTTCACCGTCGAGCGCGGCGACCGCATCGCCCAGCTGGTCGTGCAGCGCGTCGAGCAGGTGCGGCTGGTCGAGGCCGATTCGCTGCCGGACAGCGTTCGGGGCCAGACTGGGCACGGAGCCAGTGGTGGCTTCGGCAGCGCCGTGACGGACCCGTCACGGACGACGACGACAGCAGCAGGGGACTGAGCCCGTGGGCATCTTCCGGCGCAACAAGCGTGACGACGACCGGGTCGAGGTCGACGAGGTCGACGACGCCGTCGAGAGCGACGAGACCGGCACCGAGGTCGACGACGTCGACGGGGCCGGCAGCAGCGACGACACCGGCACCGAGCGCGCGGCCGACCCGACCGACGAGCGTGCCACCGACGGTGACGCGGCCGACGCCGGCGAGGACGACGTACGTCAGCGGTTGCCTCGTCCGCACGACCTGGACCGGTCCGAGGGCCCGTTCGACCGCGCCGAGATCGACGACCTCGGCGAGCGGCTCGACCTGGGCGCGCTGGTGCTCAGCCCGTTCGCCGGCAGCGAGCTGCGGCTCGACGTCGACGAGGCCGGGCAGACCATCACCGGCGTGACCGTGGTGTCGGGCGAGTCGGCGGTGCAGGTGCAGGCGTTCGCGGCGCCGAAGTCCAGCGGTGTCTGGGACGACATCCGCGACGAGATCGCCGACAACCTGATCGCGAACGGCGGCACCGCCGAGGAGAAGCTCGGCACGCTCGGCATCGAGCTGCACGCGCGGATGCCCGCGCGCGGCAACGACGGCCGCACCACCTATTCGCCCGTCCGGTTCGTCGGCGTCGACGGACCGCGCTGGTTCCTGCGCGGCGTGCTGTCGGGCCGGGCCGCGGTCGAGGACAGCGCGGCCGAGCCGCTGATGACCTTCCTGCGGCAGGCGATCGTCGTGCGCGGCAGCGAGGCGCGGGCGCCGCGCGAGCTGCTGGAGCTGACCATCCCGCAGGAGCTGCTGCAGCAGGCCGAGGCCAACGCGCAGCCGGTCGACGACAAGCCCGGGTCGGTCGATGACCTCAAGCCGTTCGAGCGCGGGCCCGAGATCACCGAGGTGCGTTGACGATGCCCACCCGGCACGAGGCAGGTTGGCGCAAGGTGCTCGGCCGGCTCACCCGGCCCGACGAGCAGCTGGAGGCCGAGGAGAAGCGCGAGACCAGCGCCCAGCTCGGCGGCACCCCGATCTGCGACGTGCACGACCGCGAGCTCGCCCAGGTCTGCGGCGAGGTGCGCGCGGTCAGCGTGCGCCCGCGCAGCGACCAGGTGCCCGCGCTGGTGGTCGACCTCGACGACGGCAGCCAGGCGATGCGCCTGGTGTGGCTGGGGCGCCGGCACATCGCCGGCATCGAGCCGGGGCGCTACCTCAAGGCCAGCGGCCGGGTGTGCGTCAAGGGCGGCGTGCCGACGATCTTCAACCCCACCTACGAGCTGAAGACCGGCGGCCGGCCGCCGCAGTGAGGCTCACCGCAGTGCGGCTCATCGCCGTGGCGCTCAGCGCGTGAGGCTCACACGTCCTCGCGGCTGACCGTGCGGATCTCCTCCGGGCGTCGCCCGGTGAGCATCGACGCCAGGTCGATCTCGGCCTCCGGCGTGGTGATGAACAGCAGCTCGTCCAGCGCCTCGATCGAGTCGTCCGCGGCGGGCGCGATGGGCTTCTCGTCGCGGATGATGCAGGTGAGCACCACCTCCGCGGGCAGGCTCAGGTCGGCGACCCGGCGACCGACGTACGGGCTGTCGGCCGGCAGGGTGATCTCGGTCATCGTGGCCCGGCCCTGCTGGAACTCGAACAGCCGCACCAGGTCGCCGACGCTGACCGCCTCCTCGACCAGGGCGGTCATCAGGCGCGGGGTCGAGACGGCCACGTCGACGCCCCAGCCCTCGTCGAACATCCACTCGTTGCGCGGGTTGTTGACCCGGGCGACCGTGCGCGGCACCCCAAACTCGGTCTTGGCCAGCAGCGACACGACGAGGTTGACCTTGTCGTCACCGGTCGCGCAGACGACAACGTCGCTGTGCTGCACCGACGCCTCCTGCAGCGTGGTGATCTCGCAGGCGTCGGCGAGCAGCCACGACGCGTTCGGCACCGAGCCGGTGCGCGCGTCGGCGTCGTTGTCGATGAGCAGCACCTGGTGCTCGTTGTAGAGCAGCTCCCGGGCGATCGAGCGGCCCACGCTGCCGGCGCCCACCACGACGACGCGCATCAGTCGTCCTCGCGCGGGGAGCGGCGAACAGCTGCTCCACCGACGGCAGTCGGTCGGCGGTGGTGATGACGTGCACGAGGTCTCCTCCTGGTGGACCATGTCGGGCGTCGGGAGCATCCCTGCGCCGAGCCGGGTGACGTAGGCGACGGTGACGTCGCCCGCGGCGGCGACCTGGGCGTACGGCGTGCCGACCCAGGCGGTGTCGAGCGGCACCTCGGCCACGACGACGTTGCCGCTGGGGTCGGTGTGCACCGAGACCGCGCCCTGGGGGAGCAGCCGGCGCAGCACCTGGTCGGCGGTCCAGCGCACGGTCGCCACGGTGGGGATGCCGAGCCGCTGGTAGATCTCGGCGCGGCCGGGGTCGTAGATGCGGGCGACGACGTGCTGCACGCCGAACGTCTCGCGCGCGACCCGGGCCGAGAGGATGTTGGAGTTGTCGCCGCTGCTGACGGCGGCGAAGGCGTACGCCTCCTGCACCCCGGCCTCGACGAGGGTGGCCCGGTCGAAGCCGACGCCCTGCACCCGGCGCCCCTCGAAGCGGGTGCCGAGGCGGCGGAAGGCAGCGGGGTCACGGTCGATCACGGCGACCGTGTGCCCCTGGTCCTCGAGGTTCATCGCCAGGGTGGAGCCGACGCGGCCGCAGCCCATGATCACGACATGCACGGCGGCGACGCTACTCCGTCCGAGACGGGATAGGTGCTCGGCCCCGGCCGGACCTACACTCCTCGTTCGTGCCCATGACCGGTCGAATCCTCAAACGGCTGCTGGTCGGCCGGGCGATGCGCAGCGACAAGATGGGCGAGACCCTGCTGCCCAAGCGCATCGCGCTGCCGGTGTTCGCCAGTGACGCGCTGTCGTCGATGGCGTACGCGCCCGACGAGATCTTCCTGACGCTGTCCCTCGCGGGCGGCGCGTTCGCGGCCACCCACTCCTGGCAGATCGCCCTGTGCGTGGTGATCGTGATGGCGGTCGTCATCGCCTCCTACCGGCAGAACGTGCACGCCTACCCCTCCGGCGGCGGCGACTACGAGGTCGCGACGGTGAACCTCGGTCCGCGCGCGGGCCTGGGTGTCGCGAGCGCGCTGCTGGTCGACTACGTGCTCACCGTGGCGGTGTCGATCTCCTCCGGCGCGCAGTACGCCGCGACCGCCGTGCCCGCGCTGCGCGGCCACGAGGTGCTCATCGCCGTCTCGGCGATCGTCCTGCTGGCCGCGATGAACCTGCGCGGCGTGCGCGAGTCGGGGACGCTGTTCGCGATCCCGACCTACCTGTTCCTGGTCACGATCATCGGGATGGCGCTGCTCGGCCTGATCAAGCTGTTCACCGGCACGCTCGGCACGGCCGACAGCGCGCAGTACGACCTCGCGCCCGAGACGGGGTACGACCAGCTCGCCGGGTTCGCGATGTTCTTCCTGCTGCTGCGCGCGTTCAGCTCCGGCTGTGCGGCGCTCACCGGTGTCGAGGCGATCAGCAACGGGGTGCCGGCCTTCCGCAAGCCCAAGAGCCGCAACGCCGCGACCACGCTGCTGATGATGGGCCTGATCTCCACCACGCTGCTCGTCGCGATCGTGGTGCTGACGATCCGCACCGGCATCAAGTTCGCCGAGGACCCCGGCGCCCAGCTCACGCTCGACGGCGCTCCGGTGGGGGAGGCGTACGTCCAGGACCCGGTGCTCGGCCAGCTGGCCGCGGTGGTGTTCGACGGGTTCGGCCTCGGCATCGTCCTGGTCGCGGTGGTGACCGGCGTGATCCTGGTGCTCGCCGCCAACACCGCGTTCAACGGCTTCCCGGTCCTGGCCTCGATCCTGGCCCAGGACAGCTGGCTGCCGCGTCAGCTGCGCAACCGCGGCGACCGGCTCGCCTTCTCCAACGGCATCCTGATCCTCGCCGCGGCCGCGGTGTTCCTCGTGATCCTCTACGACGCCGAGGTCACCAAGCTCATCCAGCTCTACATCGTCGGCGTGTTCGTCTCGTTCACGCTGAGCCAGATCGGCATGATCCGGCACTGGAACCGCGAGCTGGGCGCCGGCCCGGAGCCGGCCACCGCGACCCGGATGCGCCGCTCGCGCGCGATCAACGCGGTGGGTGCGGCCATGTCGGGCACCGTGCTGGTCGTCGTGCTCGCGACGAAGTTCCTGCACGGCGCCGGTTACGCCGTGGCGGCCATGGCCGTCCTCTACGTGATGATGCTCGCGATCCGCAAGCACTACCGCTCGGTGAGCGCGGAGCTCGCGATCGACGACGGCTCGCTGGAGGACCAGGTGCTGCCCTCGCGGGTGCACGCGGTGGTGCTGGTCTCCAAGATCCACAAGCCGACGATGCGCGCGCTGGCGTACGCCCGCGCCACCCGGCCCTCGACGCTCGAGGCCCTCGTGGTCGACGTCGACCACGAGGAGACCCAGGCGCTGGTCGGCGAGTGGGAGCGGCGCGACATCCCCGTCACGATCAAGGTGCTCGCGAGCCCCTACCGCGAGATCACCCGCCCGATCGTGGACTACGTGCGTTCGATCCGGCGCGACAGCCCGCGCGACGTGGTCATGGTCTACATCCCGGAGTACGTCGTCGGCCACTGGTACGAACAGCTCCTGCACAACCAGTCGGCGCTACGGCTCAAGGCCCGGCTGCTGTTCACCCCCGGCGTGATGGTCGCGAGCGTGCCCTGGCAGCTGCACTCGGCCGAGGGCGTCGACAAGCAGGAGACGCCGGCGCCGGGCGCCACCGGCGTGCGGCACGGGCAGTGACCCCGCCCCGCTCCCGCCGCGGCCGGCCGCAGCACGGCCGCCGCGGTCGTCGTGGCCCCACCCGCCAGCCGCAGGGCACGTCGCTGGTCGGGCAGCGGTTCGTCGTCGACGTCGAGGACGTCGCCCACGGAGGGCACTGCGTCGCCCGGCACGACGGGCGCGTGGTCTTCGTGCGGCACACGCTGCCGGGGGAGCAGGTCGTGGTCGAGGTGACCTCGGGAACCGACCGCACCTCGTTCCTGCGGGCCGACGCCGTCGAGGTGCTGCGGGCCGCGCCGCAGCGCCGCGAGGCGCCGTGCCCGGTCGCCGGTCCGGGCGGCTGCGGCGGGTGCGACTGGCAGCACACCGACGCGGCCTTCGGCCGCGAGCTCAAGGCGCGCGTGGTGCGCGAGCAGCTGCGCCGGCTGGCCGGGCTCGACCTGCCCGTCACCGTCGAGCAGGTGCCGGGCGACGAGGAGGGCTGCGCTGGCGCACGCGCCTGGAGCTGGCCGTCGACGACGCGGGCCGCGCCGGGCTGCACCCGCACCGCTCGCACGAGGTCATCCCCGTCGAGGACTGCCTCATCGCCACCCCCGCGGTCGTCGGCTCCGGCGCGGTCGGCAGCGAGGGCAACCGCGGGGTGCGCGCGCTCGACGTCGCCGCGACCTCGACCGGCGAGGTGGTCGTCACGCCGCGTCCGTCGCGCGACCCGGCGCCGGTCGTGCACGAGCAGGTCGCCCTGCGCGGTCACACGCTCGACTTCGCCCTCGACGCCACCGGCTTCTGGCAGGTCCACCCGGGCGCCGCCCGCACCCTCGTCACGGCCGTGCTCGACGGGCTGCGGCCGCGCCAGGGCGAGCTCGTGACGGACCTGTACGCCGGCGTCGGCCTCTTCGCGGCCGAGCTGGCCCGCCGGGTCGGACCGACCGGCCAGGTCATCGCCGTCGAGGGCGATCGCCGGGCCGCGGAGCACGCGGGCGACAACCTCGCCGGCGTCCCGTGGGCCGAGGCCGTGCACGCCGACGTGACCCGGTGGGTGACCGAGGAGCCCGAACCGCTCGCGCAGAGCGACCTGGTGGTGCTCGACCCCCGCGCACCGGCGCCGGCAAGGACGTGCTGACCGCCCTGCTGGCCGGACGCCCGCGCGCCGTGGCCTACGTCGCCTGCGACCCGGCGGCGCTCGCCCGCGACCTCGCGACCGCGAAAACCCTTGGTTACCAGGTGGACTCGCTGCAGGCGTACGACCTGTTCCCGATGACCCACCACGTCGAGTGCGTCGCGGTGCTCACCCCGACAGAGGGACCGCCCGAGCTCGAGCCGCTCGACCCGTACTGACGACGGCGGTGCGCCCAGCCCTCGATCGTTGCGCCGGGTTAGGCGAGCCTTCCGGACTAGCCTGGGGGTGGACGTGATTCACTTGTCTTGACGTCAAGATAAAACCGGCGAGGACCGCGAAGGAGTCCGCTGTGAGCGAGAGCACGAACAGCTTCGGGGCAAAGGACACCCTGACGGTGGGTGACCAGTCCTACGAGATCTACCGCATCGACAAGGTCGAGGGCAGCGAGACCCTGCCGTTCAGCCTCAAGGTGCTGCTGGAGAACCTGCTGCGCACCGAGGACGGCGCGAACATCACCGCCGACCATATCCGGGCCCTGGGCGGCTGGGACGAGAACGCCCAGCCCGACATCGAGATCCAGTTCACGCCCGCGCGCGTGATCATGCAGGACTTCACCGGCGTGCCCTGCGTCGTCGACCTGGCCACCATGCGCGAGGCCGTCGCCGACCTCGGTGGCGACGCCAAGAAGATCAACCCGCTCGCGCCGGCCGAGATGGTCATCGACCACTCGGTGATCATCGACGTGTTCGGCCGCCCCGACGCCTTCGAGAAGAACGTCGAGATCGAGTACGCCCGCAACAAGGAGCGCTACCAGTTCCTGCGCTGGGGCCAGACCGCGTTCGACGACTTCAAGGTCGTCCCGCCGGGCACCGGCATCGTGCACCAGGTCAACATCGAGCACCTCGCGCGCACGGTCATGACCCGCGACGGCAAGGCCTACCCCGACTCCTGCGTCGGCACCGACAGCCACACCACGATGGTCAACGGCCTCGGCGTGCTCGGTTGGGGCGTCGGCGGCATCGAGGCCGAGGCGGCCATGCTCGGCCAGCCGGTCTCGATGCTCATCCCGCGCGTCGTCGGCTTCAAGCTGACCGGCGAGATCCCCTCGGGCGCGACGGCGACCGACGTCGTGCTCACGATCACCCAGATGCTGCGCGAGCACGGTGTCGTCGGCAAGTTCGTCGAGTTCTACGGCGACGGCGTCGCCTCGGTGCCGCTGGCCAACCGCGCCACCATCGGCAACATGAGCCCGGAGTTCGGCTCCACCTGCGCGATCTTCCCGATCGACGACGTGACCCTGGACTACCTGCGCCTCACCGGCCGCCCCGACGAGCAGGTCGCGCTGGTCGAGGCCTACGCCAAGCAGCAGGGCATGTGGCACGACACGGGCAGCTCCGACTACGCCGAGCCCCGCTTCTCCGAGCGCCTCGAGCTGGACCTGTCGACCGTGGTGCCCTCCATCGCCGGGCCGAAGCGTCCGCAGGACCGCATCGTGGTCTCCGACGCCAAGACCCAGTTCGACCTCGACGTCAAGAACTACGGCGTCGAGGGGAACTTCCGCGAGGTCGAGGTCACCCCCGCCGAGGGGAAGGCGTACGGCCTCAAGGACGGCGCGGTCGTGATCGCCTCGATCACCAGCTGCACCAACACCTCCAACCCGTCGGTGATGATGGCCGCCGCGCTGCTGGCCAAGAACGCCGTCGACAAGGGTCTGTCGGTGCCGCCGTGGGTCAAGACCTCGATGGCGCCCGGCTCGCAGGTCGTCACCGGCTACTACGAGAAGGCCGGCCTGTGGCCCTATCTGGAGAAGCTCGGCTTCTACCTCGTCGGCTACGGCTGCACCACCTGCATCGGCAACTCCGGCCCGCTGAACGAGGAGATCTCGCAGGCGATCCAGGAGAACGACCTCAGCGTCGTGTCGGTGCTGTCGGGCAACCGCAACTTCGAGGGCCGCATCAACCCCGACGTGAAGATGAACTACCTGGCCTCGCCCCCGCTGGTCATCGCCTACGCCCTCGCCGGGACGATGAGCTTCGACTTCGACTCCGACCCGCTGGGTCAGGACCAGCAGGGCAACGACGTCTTCCTGAAGGACATCTGGCCGAGCCCCGACGTCGTCGAGCAGACGATCGCCGACTCGATGAGCAAGGAGATGTTCGTCAAGGACTACGCCGACGTCTTCGCCGGCGACGAGCGCTGGCAGTCGCTGCAGACCCCCGAGGGCGACACCTTCGAGTGGGACAGCGAGTCAACGTACGTCCGCAAGCCCCCGTACTTCGAGGGCATGCAGCCCGAGCCCGCCCCGGTCGAGGACATCACCGGTGCGCGCGTGCTGGCCAAGCTGGGTGACTCGGTCACGACCGACCACATCAGCCCGGCCGGCTCGATCAAGGCCGACAGCCCCGCGGGCCGTTACCTCAACGAGCACGGCGTCGAGCGCAAGGACTTCAACTCCTACGGCTCGCGCCGCGGCAACCACGAGGTGATGGTGCGCGGCACGTTCGCGAACATCCGGCTGCGCAACCAGCTGCTGGACGGGGTCGAGGGCGGCTACACCCGCGACTTCACCCAGGACGACGCGCCGCAGGTCGCGATCTACGACGCCGCGACGGCGTACGCCGACCAGGACATCCCGCTGGTCGTCCTCGGCGGCAAGGAGTACGGCTCGGGCAGCTCGCGCGACTGGGCCGCCAAGGGCACCCGCCTGCTGGGCGTCAAGGCCGTCATCGTCGAGTCCTTCGAGCGCATCCACCGCTCGAACCTGATCGGCATGGGCGTGCTGCCGCTGCAGTTCCCGCAGGGGCAGAACGCCGACTCGCTCGGGCTCGACGGCACCGAGACGTTCGACATCGCCGGCATCACCGAGCTCAACGAGGGCCGCGTCCCCAAGACGGTCAAGGTGACCGCGACCAAGGACGGCGGCCAGAAGGTCGAGTTCGACGCCACGGTGCGCATCGACACCCCCGGCGAGGCGGACTACTTCCGCAACGACGGCATCCTGCAGTACGTCCTCCGATCGCTGGTTCGTAGCTGACCTGACGCGCGCGACCGCGAAAGCCCCGCTCCCCCGAGGGGAGTGGGGCTTTCGCGGTCCTGGGCCGGCGCGGTGTGCAAGGGTGGACGGGCGCGAGCGCGGCTGCGCTCGACAGGGGATGACAAGGGGATACAGGCATGAGCGACCGCAGCGCGCGGGTGCGACCGGACGGGGCGAGCCTGGAGGACGACGAGCGGCGGCGGCTCCCGACGCTGACCCGCCGGGCGGCGCTGAGCACCAGCCTGGCCGTGGGAGGGGCGCTGGCCACGGCCGTACGTCCGCCGCTGGCCCGGGCGGCGACCGACGGGCGCGACATCCGGCTCCACCGGTTCGACTCCGCGACGGGGTTCCTGCGCGGCCAGGGCGAGGGCACGCGCGTGGTGCGTGACGGGATCGAGCTCGCCGCACCGCGCGAGACGCGGACGTACGTCGACCCGTTCGCGCCGGTCGCGAGCCCGGCGACGTTCGAGGTCGGGACGTGGACCTCGCCCACGCTGCAGTCCGGCTTCGACCTGACCCAGCTGGTCGCGTCGTGGAACGCCACCACCCCGAGCGGCACCTGGATCGAGGTGGGCGTGCGCGGCCGCACGCCCGACGGGCGGCGCACCGACTGGTTCGTGCTCGGCCGCTGGTGCTCCGAGCACCCCGAGCAGGGCGGCGCGATCCACCGCACCAGCGTCGACGGGCAGGAGACCGAGATCGCGACGGTCTGGACCGACACGCTCGCGACCGTCGACGACCGCACGCTGAGCTCGGTGCAGCTGCGGGTGCAGCTCATGCGCCGGCCCGGCACCGACGTCACGCCCCGGGTCACCCTGCTGACCGCGATGGCCTCGGCGCTGCCCAGCGCCTCGAGCGTGCCGGTGAGCCAGCCCGGCCCGGCGCGCGGCGTCGTGCTCCCGGTGCCGCCGCTGTCGCAGGAGGTGCACGCGGGGCACTACCCCGAGTGGGACAACGGGGGAGAGGCGTGGTGCTCCCCGACGTCGGTGTCGATGATCGCCGACTTCTGGCGGCGCGGACCGAGCGCCGCCGACACCGCGTGGGTGACCGTGCCGCCCGACCCGCAGGTCGACCACGCCGCGCGCGCCACGTACGACCACGCCTACGACGGGTGCGGCAACTGGCCGTTCAACCCGGCCTACGCCGCGACGCTCGGGCTGCGCGGGTTCGTCACCCGGCTGCGGTCGCTGCGCGAGGCCGAGGTGCTGATCGCCGCGGGCGTCCCGCTGGTCCTGTCGGTCTCGTTCGACGCCGGCGAGCTCGACGGCGCGGGCTACTCCACCAGCGGCCACCTGCTCGTGCTGTGCGGGTTCGACGCCCAGGGCGACCCGGTCTGCAACGACCCGGCCAGCCACCTGGTGCCCGACAACGGCCAGGTGCGGGTGACGTACCGGCGCGACCAGCTGGAGAACGTCTGGCTGCCGCACTCCGGCGGCCTGGTCTACGTGCTGGCACCGCCCGACCGCCGGCTCCCGGCGGCGCCCGACCAGCCGAACTGGTGAACTAAGCGAGCGCTTGCTCAGCCCGATGAGACCCCCTCCCGTCAAGAGGGTTCTCGCCGGACGACCGAGTAAGGTCACGAAAAGGTCACGGAAAGTGGTCCGACCAACAACCGCTGTGTGATCTGCCTCATAGTCAAGCCCAGCGCGACAGGGGGCCGGCTTCTTGCCGGCCCCTTTTTGGATCGCGAATCGGATTGCGGGACAAGGGAGTTCGGTGCTCAGCATCAATGACCTCTCAGTGAGGTACGGGCGTTCTGTCACCGCCTTGCGCGGTGTCAGCTTCGAGGTGCCCGACGGTCAGGTGGTCGCGGTCCTGGGCAGCAACGGGGCCGGCAAGTCGACGCTGCTGCGTGCGATCTCCGGCACGCTCGGGCTGCACGGCGGCTCGATCATCGGCGGCAGCGTGGAGTACGCCGGTGAGCGGCTCGACCGGCTCGACCCGGCCGGCGTCGTGCGCAAGAAGGTGCTGCAGGTCCCCGAGGGCCGGCAGATCTTCGGACGGATGAGCGTGGAGGAGAACCTGCGGGCCGGCGGCCTCGCGGCACCGGCCTCCGCGCGCGACGAGGCGCGCGAGCGGGTCTACGACCTGTTCCCGATCCTCAAGGAGCGCGCGGGGCAGCCGGGCGGGCTGCTGTCCGGCGGCGAGCAGCAGATGCTCGCGATCGGCCGGGCGATGATGGCCGACCCCGAGGTGCTGCTGCTCGACGAGCCCTCGCTCGGGCTCGCGCCGCAGATGATCAACCGCATCGGGCGCATCGTGACCGAGATCAACGAGCGCGGCACCGCGGTGGTGCTGGTCGAGCAGAACGCCACGATGGCGCTGCGGGTCAGCGACCTGGCCGTGGTGCTCGAGGTGGGCGAGCTGGCGCTGCAGGGCCCGGCCCGCGAGCTCGCCGACTCCGAGGACGTGCAGCGGCTCTACCTCGGCGGGCACGCCGAGAGCGAGGACGCCGCCCAGCTGGAGACCCAGGCGGCCGCCCGCTCGGCGCGCAGCCGCCGCGGACTGGAGGTGTGGCGCGGATGAGCACCCTGGCACCCGAGACCCCCGAGACCCCCGGGCAGCCGGTCGAAGTCGGCCGTGACGTGCAGCCGCTGGAGGTCGACGGGATCACCGTGCGCTTCGGCGGCATCGTGGCCCTCGACGACGTGTCCTTCACGGTGCGGCCCGGCACGATCCACGCGCTGATCGGCCCCAACGGCGCCGGCAAGTCGACCTGCTTCAACGCCATCACCGGCATCTACCGGCTCGCCTCGGGCACCATCCGGCTCGGCGACACCGACCTGACCCGCACCGCGGCGCACAAGATCCCGGCGCTCGGCATCGGGCGGGCCTTCCAGAACCTGGCCCTGGTCGGCACCTCCAGCGTGCTCGACAACGCGATGCTCGGTCGCTACGCCCTGACCAAGGGCGGGTTCGTGCAGTACGCCGTCCGCGCCCCGTGGACCATGCGCCAGGAGCGCCGGCACCAGCAGCGGGCCGCCGAGATCTGCGACTTCCTCGGCCTGAGCGCGCACCTGCACAAGCCGGCGGCCGCGCTGTCCTACGGCGACCAGAAGCGGGTCGACATCGCGCGGGCGCTCAACGTGGAGCCGACCGTGCTGCTGCTCGACGAGCCGGCCGCCGGCATGAACGCCAGCGAGACGGCCGAGATGGCCGAGCTGATCCACCAGATCCGCGACGAGCTGGGCATCTCGATCCTGCTGGTCGAGCACGACATGGGGCTGGTCATGGGCATCGCCGACCGGGTCACGGTGCTCGACTTCGGCCGCCGCATCGCCGACGACGTGCCCGCGGCGGTGCAGCGCGACCCCGAGGTGATCCGGGCCTACCTCGGCAGCGACGACGACGAGTCCGGGCGCGACGGCAACCACGACGAAGGGAAGGCCTGAGCATGGACACCCTGATCCAGGTCCTGGTCAACGGCCTCGGCAAGGGCGCGGTCTTCGCGCTGCTGGCCGTCGGCTTCGTGATCATCTACAAGGCCACCGAGACCGTGAACTTCGCCCACGGCTCGATCGCGATCTTCGCCGGCTACATCGCCTACCTCGTCAAGGACGCCTCCGGCAGCTGGCTGCTCGGCGCCGTGGCGGCGGTCGTCGCCGGCGCCGCGCTCGCCCTGTTCATCGAGCGGGTGCTGCTCGCCAACGCGCGCAACGCGCACAGCGACAGCCTCGCGATCCTCACCATCGGTGTCGACATCTTCGTCTTCACCGAGATCGTGCGGCGGATCGGCACCCAGTCGCCACCGTTCCTCGGCGACCCCTACGACGCCAAGCCGGTGAGCCTGTTCGGGGTCAGCGTCGCGCGCACCTTCCTCGTGGCGCTCGCCGTCGCGATCGTGCTGCTCGCGATCTTCTTCCTGGCCTTCCGCTACACCACCTGGGGCCTCGCGATGCGCGCCCAGTCGGAGAACCGTGAGGCCTCGGCGCTCATGGGCATCCGCAGCTGGCGGGTCACCGCGAGCGCCTGGCTGGTCGGCGGCGCCCTCGCCGGCATCGCCGTGCTGTTCCTCGCCACCACCGACATCGGCGGCGGCACCGGACTGCTGGCCAGCCACACGATCGCCTTCGCCGCGTTCCCCGCGGCGATCATCGGCGGGCTCACCTCGCCTGGCGGCGCGGTGGTCGGCGGCCTGATCGTCGGGCTCACCGACGCCCTCGCCGCGCAGTACGTCAACCTCGACTTCGCCAAGGTCGCGGTCTACCTCGTGATGCTGGCCGTGCTCGTCGCCCGCCCGTCGGGCCTGTTCGGGAAGGTGGAGCAGCTCCGTGTCTGACCTCACCACGACGCACCCGTCGGCCGACGCCGGCGACACCCCTGAGTCCACGCCGAGCACGCAACCCGTGACCGCCGTACGCGCCGACGCCGGCCGCCGCCGGATCATCGGCTGGGCCCTGGCCGCGCTGGGCGTGCTCGTCGTCTGGGCGATCCCGCTGTTCGTCACCGACCCCTACCTGCTGGTCCTCAACTGGATCATGGTCGGCGCGGTCGGCGGCATGGGCCTGACCATGCTCATCGGCCAGGCCGGCCAGCTGTCGCTGGCGCACTCCTTCTTCGTGCTCATCGGCGGCGCGGCGTACGCCGTCCTCGCCGGCCCGCGCACGGGCGACGACTACTTCGGGCTGGGGCTGCCGTCCTGGATCGCCGCGATCCTCGCGGTGGTCATCACCGGCGGTGTGGGGGCGGCGTTCGCGCCGATCTCCGGCCGGCTGCGCGGCATCTACCTCGGTGTCGCCTCGCTCAGCCTGGTGTTCCTCGGCTACTGGCTGGCCCGCACCTTCACCGACATCTTCGGCTCGACCTCCAGCGGCCGTTACGCGCCGGCGCTGAACCTGTTCGGCTTCGACTTCGGCACGAACGAGGGCCAGCTGCACGTGCTGAACGTCCAGATCGGCAAGGACGAGCGGATGTTCTGGCTGTTCGCCGCGCTGACCGCGCTGGCGTACTTCGTCGGCCGCGGCACCGTCAACGGCCGGATCGGCCGCGGGTGGCGCTCGCTGCGCGACAACGAGGCCGTCGCGACCGTGATGGGCGTGCCCGTCGCGAAGCAGAAGGCCAACGCGTTCGCGGTGTCGTCGGCGTACGCCGGGCTCGCCGGAGTGATGGTCGTCTGGTGGTACGACGGCCTGCTCAAGCCCGACGAGTCGGTCGACGCCGGCACCTACAGCACCGTCGTCGCGATCGCCTTCCTGGCCATGTGCGTCATCGGCGGCCTCGGGTCGCTGACCGGCGTGCTGTTCGGGGCGGCGCTGGTCTTCGGGCTGCCCCAGCTGATCCCGCTGCTGCGGGGTGAGAGCGACCTGTCCGGCACCGGGTTCACCCCGGTCGTCGTCACCAACCTGCTCTACGGCGCGCTCGTCGTGCTCATCATCATCTTCGAGCCCGGCGGACTCGCCGGCATCGGCCGACGGCTGCGCGGCCTGGTGCAGCGCTCGGCCACCACCGGGAAAGGAACCTCCTCATGACCCGCCCCAGCCGTCGTACGTTCCGCGCCACCGCCGCGACCGGGGCCGCGCTGGCCCTGGTGCTCACTGGGTGCAGCCTGAAGACCCCGGAGAGCGTCGGGGGAGGCGGCGGCGCCCGCGGCCTGAAGACCGACGTCGGGGTCACTGACGACACCATCACGCTCGGGTCGCTCACCGACACCTCCGGCGTGTTCAAGGTGCTCGGCCTGGCCATCACGCAGGGCTCGCAGATGTGGGCCCAGGACGTCAACGCCACCGGTGGCATCTGCGGCCGGCAGATCAAGCTGGTCTCGGCCGACCACGGCTACTCCGCCGAGAAGGCGGTGCCGCTGTACAACCAGATGAAGCCGAACGTGCTGGGCCTGGTCCAGCTGCTCGGCTCGCCGATCCTGGCCGCCCTGAAGAAGCCGATCGTCAACGACAAGATCGCGGCCATCCCGGCCTCGTGGGCCTCGGACAACCTCGACGTGCCCAACGTCGTGATGGTGGGCCCGACGTACGACGTCGAGGTGATCAACGGGCTCAGCTACCTGCAGGAGGAGGGGAAGATCAAGAAGGGCGACACGATCGGCCACATCTACATCGACTCCGAGTACGGCAAGAACGGCCTCAAGGGCTCGCAGTACTACACCAAGCAGAACGGCATGCGGCTGGTGAGCGCGTCGGTGACCTCGACCGAGAGCGACCTGACCTCGGCGGTGACCCGGATGCGCTCGTCCGGCGTCAAGGCGCTGGTGCTGACCACGACGCCCGCGCAGACCGGTTCGGCGCTCGGTGTCGCCTCGTCGCAGGGCATGCGGGTGCCGATCTTCGGCAGCGGCCCGTCGTTCACCCCGCAGCTGCTGCAGTCGCCGGCGCGCAGCGTGCTGCTGAGCGGGCAGTTCACCAGCTCGGCGCTGCAGGTGCCCTACAACTACGACAAGACGCCGCTGGCGCAGGAGATCTCCACCCGGTTCGCCAAGGACCAGCCGAACCAGGTGCCGACGTACGGCCCGAACCAGGGGTACGCCAACGGCCTGGTGTGGGGCGCGATCCTCAAGCAGGCATGCTCCGACGGCGACATGACCCGCGAGGGGATCCTCAAGGCGGTGCGCAAGACCTCGGTGGACACGCGCGGTCTCACCCCGCCGCTGGACTTCACCCAGCCGGGCCAGCCGTCGACGCGCGCGGGGTACCTGATGCAGCCGGCCGCCGTTCCGGGCGGGCTCAAGGTCATCGAGGGTCCCGCGGCCTCGGACGCGGCCCTGACGTACAAGACGCCGTTCCAGAAGTGAGCCGCACGCTGGTCGAGTAGCCGCGCGAGGGACGAGCGCGGCGTATCGAGACCCTCGCCCGCACCGCCCCACTGGCCCGTACTCGAACAGGTGTTCTAGTCTGGTGGCATGATCGACGCAGGCCCGCCGGGATGGCCGCGCGGCGTGCCGCCACCCGACGCGCCGGGCTGGGAGCGGGCGGCCACCGCCTGGCTGCTCGACCAGTGCCCGGCCGACTTCCGGGCGTACGACGCCTGGCGGCGGCACCCGCGCGCGCTCGCCTGGGTGGCCACCTGGCACGTCCAGGCCCAGCTCGACGCGATGCGCCAGGCGTACCGGCGGGTGCGGGTCGACCTCGGCGACGAGCTGTCCGAGCGGGCGCTGCCGCAGGTGATGGAGCATCTCGCGGCCGAGGGGCTGCGGCTGCGGGCCACGGCGCGCAGCGTGGAGCTGGTGCACGAGGCGATGCAGGGCAAGCGCTACGTGCCGCGGCTGTGAGCGGCGCGCGCTGCTGCCCACCCCGCCGGACGTGGCGCGGGCGCGGCTCGAAAGGGTGGAATTTCCGACGGGGAGCGCGGACGCGCGAACCCGGGTCGCGGCCCGGACGTCCACCACCGCATAGACTCGTGCGTCACGTATGGGAAGGCGCCAGCACCACATGACACTGCTGAAGCACATCAACTCCCCGGCCGACCTCAAGCGGTTGGAGCCGGGCCGCCTCGACGACCTCGCGCAGGAGATCCGGGACTTCCTGGTGACCTCCGTCGCCAAGACCGGCGGGCACCTTGGCCCCAACCTCGGCGTCGTGGAGCTGACCATCGCGCTGCACCGCATCTTCGACTCCCCGCGCGACACGATCGTGTTCGACACCGGGCACCAGTCGTACGTGCACAAGCTGCTCACCGGGCGGCACGACTTCTCCGCGCTGAAGAAGAAGGACGGGCTGTCCGGCTACCCCAGCCGCGCCGAGTCCGAGCACGACGTCGTCGAGAACTCCCACGCGTCCACCTCGCTGTCCTGGGCGGAGGGCATCGCCAAGGCGCGCCGGCTTGCGGGCGAGGACGACCGGCACACCGTCGCGATCATCGGTGACGGCGCGCTCACCGGGGGCATGGCCTGGGAGGCGCTCAACAACATCGCCGTCGACGAGACCCTCAAGCTGGTCATCGTCGTCAACGACAACACCCGCTCCTACGCGCCGACGATCGGCGGCATGGCCCAGCACCTGGCGTCGATGCGCGCGACCCGGCGCTACGAGAAGATGCTCGACTGGGGCCGCGGGGCGCTGAACCGCACGCCCGTCGTGGGCGGCCCGATGTACGACACCCTGCACGGGGTCAAGAAGGGCCTGAAGGACATCGTGTCCCCGCAGGGGATGTTCGAGGACCTCGGGATCAAGTACCTCGGCCCGGTCGACGGGCACGACGAGCAGGCGCTGGAGGACGCGCTGACGCTCGCGCGCGACTTCGGTGGCCCGGTCATCGTGCACACCTTCACCGAGAAGGGCCGCGGCTACGACCCGGCGGCGCTCGACGAGGCCGACCAGTGGCACGGCGTCGGCAAGTTCAACCCCGAGACCGGTCTGCCGTTCGAGGTCAGCGGGCGCATCTGGACCGACGAGTTCAACGACGAGATGGTGCGGCTCGGCGCCGAGCGGCCCGACATCGTCGCGATCACCGCGGCCATGCTCATCCCGGTCGGGCTCGACGGGTTCGCGAAGGCGTACCCCGAGCGCGTCTTCGACGTCGGCATCGCCGAGCAGCACGCCGTGACGATGGCCTCGGGTCTGGCGTACGCCGGTCTGCACCCGGTCGTCGCGGTGTACGCCACGTTCCTCAACCGGGCGTTCGACCAGCTGCTGATGGACTGCGCGCTGCACAAGCAGGGCGTGACGTTCGTGCTCGACCGCGCGGGCGTGACCGGCAGCGACGGTCCGTCGCACAACGGCATGTGGGACATGACCGTCGCCTCGATCGTGCCCGGGCTGCGCCTGGCCGCGCCGCGCGACGGCGAGCAGGTCAAGCAGCAGCTGCGCGAGGCGGTCGCGGTCGACGACGCCCCGACGATCATCCGCTTCCCCAAGGGTGACGTCGCCGACCCGATCGAGGCCGCGCGCCGCGACGGCACGGTCGACGTGCTGGTCGACTGCGACGACGAGCCCGAGGTGCTGGTCGTCGGCGTCGGGTCGATGTGCTCGACCGCTGTCGACGTCGCGGGCAAGCTTGCGGCACAAGGACATTCGACGATGGTGGTCGACCCGCGGTGGGTGCTGCCGGTGAGCGACGACCTGCTGCGGCTCACCCGCCGCGCGCAGCACGTCGTGGTCATCGAGGACAACCTGGTGGTCGGCGGCATCGGTTCGTCGGTGACCAGCGCGATGCGCGAGCAGCGTCAGGAGCAGCCGGTGCACTGCTTCGGCATCCCCAAGCGCTTCCTCGACCACGCCTCGCGCGGGCAGGTGCTCGAGGAGATCGGCCTGACGGCCGACGTCGTGAGCACCGCCATGGTCCAGCGGCTCGGGCCGCGCGACTGAACGCCGCGTGACGCGCCGCGACGACGCCCCCGCACCGCTGCCCGGATCCGACCGCTTCGGCCCGGCGAGCGAGGTCTGGGACACCGACGCCTGGCGCTGGGAGGTCACCCGCTGGTTCGACGACGTGCTGCCCCGCCGCGGGATCACCCGGAACCCGACGACGCCACGCCAGCCGCGCGTACGTCCGTGGTCGACTCAGCTGGTGATCGAGACCGACCAGGGGCGGGGCTGGTTCAAGGCGAACGTCCCCGAGTCGTCGCCGGAAACCCTTGTCTACGAACGTCTTTCGCGAGTCGCGCCGGATCTTCTGTCGCCTGTGTGGGTGAGCGACGCGGAGCGTGAGTGGTTCGTCTGTCCCGACCAGGGGCGCACCCTTCGGCAGGTCGCGAACGCCGACACCATCACCAGCCTGTGGTCGGCCGTGCTGCGCAGGTATGCCCGGCTCCAGCGGGCGTCGGCCGGCGTGGTCGACGCGCTGGTCGACGGGGAGTGCCGAGGTGGGGGTCGCACGCCCTGGTGTCGGCGTGGGTGGCGCGCGGGCGGCCGGAGGAGAGGATCGCCGACGAGGCGCTGCGAACGGCTGCGGACCGGTTGGAGGCGCTCGGGCTGCCCCCGACCATCGAGCACGGCGACCTGCACGCAGGCAACGTATTCACCTGCGCCGCAACGAGTTCGGCGATGCAGGAGGCGAAGATCTTCGACTGGGGCGACGCCTACGTCGGGCACCCGTTCGGTTCGCTGCTCATCGCGCTGCGCAACCCGGAGTACCACTTCGGCCTGGCGGCAGATCCCGAGCGTGACCAGCGGCTGATGCGGGCCTACCTGTCCGGTTGGGCCGACGTACGTCCGGTGGCCGAACTCGAGCGCGTGGTCCCCGATGCGATGCTGCTCGCCCGGGTCGCGCGGATCGTCAGCTGGGACCGGGCCCTGACGCGCGCGACCGACGCCGAGCGCGCCCAGTGGCAGCCGCAGGGCGACGGGTGGGCGCAGGAGATCGTCCGGATCGCCTCACCCCGCTCGGCCGAGTAGCCCGCCCCGTCATGCTGGTCGAGTAGCCCGCGAGGCACGAGCGGGCGTATCGAGACCCCGGCTACCAACGCTTCATCCGCTCGAACGGCAGCCGTCCGACGACCGCGACGAACAACCCGTACGCGGCGCACGCGGCGAGCACCCCGGTGCTGACTTCGTGATCCCCCGGCCGCAGCAGCAACCATCCGGCGAAGACCATCGGGGCGAGCGACAGCAGACCCGCGAGCACCGCCGCCCTGCCCACCTCGTCGTTGGCCCGGGCCCGCAGCTCGGGGTCCTGACGCACCCGGTCGGGGACGTCGTACCCGTCTCCCGGGGTGCAGACCTGCCCTCGGTGCGCGGTGAGGCCCATGAGGACGGACACGACGAGCATGGCCCCGAACGCGACGAGCAGGAAGACGGCGGCGACGCTCATGCGGGCCAGCATGCCAGCGGGCGCAGATCAAGGTGAAACCCGAGTACGCCCGTCCCCATGCTGGTCGAGTAGGCCGAGGGACGAGGCCGTATCGAGACCCTGGTTCACCGAGATTTCCCCGGTATGGCGCGGGTTCGGGGGCTTGTCGGTGGCCGGGTCTAGTGTTCCTGGTATCGAGCATCAGTGCGATTCACCAGGGGGTGAAGGCCATGACCGCGACCACGGTGGAACCGGCGACCGGGGGTGTTGTCCCGGAGCGTTTGACGGTGGCGGCGGCGTTGGCGCAGCTGCACGCGACGTTGGACGCCCTGGGTGATCAGCCGGACGCGACGGTGGTCGCCGAGGCGGACGCGGTCGGGCGGGCGGTCTCGGAGGTGGAGCGTCTGTCCCGGCGGGTGGCCTCGTTGCGGTTGCGGTTGGTGGCGTGCGCGAACCGGTCTCAGGTCGCGCGCCGGTCGGGGTACTCCACCACGGGTGCCTGGCTGGCGCAGCAGACCAACAGCACTGGCGGCGCGGCGACCCGGGAGGCCGACCTGGCTGAGACGTTGGAGTCGGTGCTGCCGGCGACGGGGCAGGCGCTGGCCGAGGGGGCGGTGTCGCCGGAGCACGCGGCAGTGATCGCGTGGGCGATCAAGCAGCTGCCCGAAGGTTTGACCGCGGAGCAGGTGGCGCGGGTCGAGGCGTCACTGGTGGGTGAGGCGGCCCGGATGAGCCCGGCCCGGTTGCGGGGTGCGGCTCGGCGGGCGCTGGCCGTGGTCGAGCCCGATCAGCAGGCGGTCGATGAGCACGAGGACCAGGTCCTGCGCGGGGAGGAAACCTCGGCGTTGGGCCGGTGCCGGTTGAGCATGCATGACAACAGGGACGGCACGGTGTCCGGGTCGTTCGTGCTGCCCCGCCTGGCCGGGGACATCCTGCGCAAGGCCGTGCAACAGCTGGCCGCACCCCGCCGCGGCAACACCACCGGCACCGGCGCGGCCTCGGCCACCGGCGCGTCGGCCTCGGCCGTGGACGGTCGTGCTGGGCGGGGGTCGTGGGTGGGGGTGGACTGGCCGCACCGGTACGGCCTGGCGTTGGTGGAGCTGTTGGAGCATCTGCCGACCGATCGGTTGCCCGGCAAGGTCGCCGCGACCGTGGTGGTGACGATGACCCGGGAGCAGCTGGTGGCGGATCTGGCCGCGGCGCATCTGGACACCGGGCACGACATCTCCGCGGGGGACGCGCGCCGGTTGGCGTGCAACGCCGGGATCGTGCCGGTGGTGCTGGGCGGGGCGTCGCAACCGTTGGACCTGGGCCGGGCGAAACGGTTCTTCAGCGAGGCGCAACGCACCGCGCTGGCTACGAAGTACGACCAGTGCGCGGTGCAGGGGTGTGACAGCCCGTTCGCCTGGACCGAGCTGCACCACGAGCAACCCTGGTCCCGAGGCGGGGCCACCGACCTGGACCACGCGGTCCCGTTGTGCGGGCGTGAACCGCCCCGGGATGTCTGGAGACTTCATTAGTTGGAGGATGAAGTCATGGCACGTCCCAGCAAGTACCCCCGGGAGTTGCGAGAGCGCGCTGTCCGGGCGGTAGCCCAGGCGATGGCGCAGGGTGAGTACCCGAGCGAGTTTGAGGCGATCCGAACGATCGCCAGGAAGCTTGGCATCGGGTCGCCCGAGACGCTGCGCAAGTGGATCAGGCAGGCCGAGGTGGACGGCGGCACGCGTCCAGGGAAGACGACCCAGGAGCTGGCCGAGATCCGGGAGTTGAAGAAGGAGGTCGCCGAGCTTCGGCGGGCGAACGAGATCCTCAAGACCTCCTCGGCTTTCTTCGCGGCGGAGCTCGACCGCCAGTCAAGGTTCTGATCGACTACATCGACGAACACCGCGAGGAATTCGGGGTCGAGCCGATCTGCCGGGTGCTCAGCGAGCACGGCGCCAAGATCGCCCCGTCTACCTACTACGAGGCCCGTAGCCGCAAGCCGTCGAAGCGCGCCCTGCGCGATGCCGACGTCAGTGAGCTGATCCGCGCAGCGCGCGAGCAGCGGTTCGTGGCGAGGTTCGGTGCGCGCAAGATGTGGCTCTACTTACGCCGGCAAGGGCACGAGGTGGCCCGATGCACCGTGGAGCGGCTGATGACAGCGAACGGCTGGCAGGGCGCGCTGAGGGGCAAACGAGTGCGGACCACGATCCCCGACCCGAGGGATGCCCGGGCCGCTGACCTGGTCGACCGGGACTTCACCGCGACCGCACCGAACCAGCTCTGGGTCGCCGACTTCACCTACGTCGCGACCTGGTCGGGCACGGTCTACGTCGCGTTCGTCTTCGATGTCTTCTCACGGATGATCGTGGGCTGGCGGGCGGCTACCAGCATGACCACCGAACTCGTGCTCGACACTCTTGAGCACGCGACGTGGTCACGCCGACAGCAGGGGATCGAGGACCTGACCGGCCTGGTGCACCACAACGACGCCGGCAGCCAGTACACCTCGTTCGCGTTCACCACGCGCCTGCTCGAGGCCGACGTGGACGCATCGGTGGGTTCGGTGGGCGACGCCTACGACAACGCCCTAGCCGAGTCCCAGATCGGGATTTACAAGACCGAACTGGTCCGGCCCGAAGGACCCTGGCGCGACGTCGAGCACGTCGAGATCGAGACCCTGCACTGGGTTCACTGGTTCAACCACGAGCGGACCCACGAATCGGTCGACGATCTCACACCGATCGAGGTCGAGGCCGCGCACTACGCTGCAAGAAACCGTCTCGTCCCGACCGGGTAGAGACACAACCAGAAGCCTCCGGAAACTCCGGGGCGGTTCAGGCGAGACCACCGCGACATCCACAAACCCGGCACCCGAGCCACCATCACCACCGGCCCCGACGGCCGCAAGACCATCCAGATCCACCGACGCGAGTGAATGATGCGCGCACCGGATCTCACGCGCCCGAGGGGCTGCCCAGTCACCTCCTGAGGCGACTGCTCGTCGCGCTCGAACACGCTGGTCACCAGCCGCGCTCCGAACGCGTTGGTCACCAGCCGCGCTCGGCCCATTCGCCGCGCTCGGTCAGCACCTGGCGCAGCAGGTCCGCGCGGTCGGTGATCAGTCCGTCGACGCCCAGGTCGAGCAGTCGGCGCATCTCGTCGGACTCGTTGACGGTCCACACGTGCACCTGCACCCCGACGGCGTGCGCGGCCGCGATGGTGCGCGGTGTCACGACGGGAATCCCCTTGCGACACCGGAACCTGCAGGCAGTCGACCCCACGCAGCGCGGCGCGGACCGCTCCCGGGACCCGGCTGTTCGCGGCCAGCACGAACGCCGTCGTCACCGACTGGCCGCCCGAAGTGGCCACCGGCTTCGACAGTCGGCGCAGCGCTGCTCGCCGGCGTCGGTCGGAGAACGACGTGACGCACACCCGGTCCCAGGCGCGGTGCCGCTCGACGCACTCGACCAGCGGCAGGACCGCCGGCTCGGACTTGATGTCGATGTTCACCCGCAGCCGCGGCCAGGTCTCGAACAGCTCGTCCAGCGTCGGGATCTGCTCGGTGCCGCCGATGCGCGCCTCACGCACCCGGTGCCACGGCTGGTCCCAGATGCTGCCGGCGCCGTCGGTGACCCGGTCGAGGGTCTCGTCGTGGAAGGCCAGCAGCACCCGGTCGGCCGTGGCGTGCACGTCGGTCTCGACGTAGCCGAAGCCGAGACCGACGGCCGCCTCGAACGCCGCCATGGTGTTCTCGAGCCCGTCGGTGGAGAAGCCGCGATGAGCCATCGCGATCGGACCGTCGTGCTCGAGGTATGCCGTCCGCGCCACGCGTGCGCCCCGTCGCCCTGCGATGTCGCCCGGCAGGCCGGGTCAGTCGCGGAACGTCTGGATGTTGGCACCCAGCGCGTTGAGCCGGGAGTCCAGCTCCTCGTAGCCGCGGCTGATGACGTAGATGTTGCGCAGCACCGACTCGCCGGGCGCGGCGAGCATGGCGAGCAGCACGACCATGGCCGGGCGCAGCGCGGGCGGGCACATGACCTCGGCCGGGCGCCAGCGGGTCGGGCCCTCGATGAGCACCCGGTGCGGGTCCATCAGCTGCACCTTGACGCCGAGCGGGGTGAGCTCGGTGAGGTAGATCGCCCGGTTCTCGTAGACCCAGTCGTGCAGGGTCGTCTGCCCCTCGGCGACCGCGGCGATCGCGGCGAAGAACGGCAGGTTGTCGATGTTGAGCCCCGGGAAGGGCATCGGGTGGATCTTGTCCTTCGGCGCCTTGAGCGGGCCGGGGATCGTGCGCAGGTTCACCAGGCGGGTGTGGCCGTTGTTGGAGGTGTACTCCTCCGACAGCTCGTACTTCATGCCCATGTCGGCGAGCAGCGTCAGCTCGATCTCCATGAACTCGATCGGCACCCGGCGGATGGTGATCTCCGACTCGGTGACGACGGCGGCCGCGAGCAGCGACATGGCCTCGATCGGGTCCTCGGAGGGGTAGT
The DNA here is from genome assembly GCF_030296655.1 of Barrientosiimonas endolithica. NCBI lineage: Bacteria > Bacillati > Actinomycetota > Actinomycetes > Micrococcales > Dermacoccaceae > Barrientosiimonas > Barrientosiimonas endolithica. Next base: position 1,416,840 of record NZ_AP027735.1, read on the forward strand.
ACTCCACGTCCTGGTCGATCTCGGCGACACCGGTGACGGTGAGCGTGGTGGTGCCGATGCCCTCGATGGTCACGCCGAGCTTCTGCAGGAAGAAGCACAGGTCCTGGACCATGTAGTTGGGGCTGGCGTTGCGGATCACCGTGGTCCCGGGGTACTTCGCGGCGGCGAACAGCGCGTTCTCGGTGACCGTGTCGCCGCGCTCGGTGAGGATGATCGGCTTGTCCGGGTGGCGGTCGGCGTCGACGGTCGCGTGGTAGTAGCCGTGCGAGGCGACGACGTTGAGCCCGAACGAGCGCAGCGCGTGCAGGTGCGGCTCGACGGTGCGCGAGCCGAGGTCGCAGCCGCCGGCGTTGGGGAGCTTGAACTCCTCGAACTCGTGCAGCAGCGGGCCGAGGAACATCAGGATCGTGCGCGTACGCCGGGCGGCGCCCTCGTCCATCGCGTCCAGGTCGATGCGCTCGGGCGGGGTGATCTCCAGGTCGCTGCTGTCCGGCAGCCAGCGGGTCTTGACCCCGATGGAGTTGAGCACCTCGGTGATCCGGTTGACCTCTTCGATGCGCGCGAGGTCGCGCAGGGTGGTGCGGCCCTTGTTCAGCAGGGCGGCGCACAGACACGCCACGGCGGCGTTCTTCGACGTGCGGACGTCGATCTCGCCGGACAGCTTGCGGCCGCCCTCGATGCGCAGGTTCACAGGTGCGTTCGATGTCACGGTGGTCACGATCTCCGAGTCGAGGGCCTCGCTGATGCGGGCCAGGGTCTCCAGGCTGAGGTTCTGCTTGCCTTGTTCGATGCGGGCGACGGCACTCTGGCTGGTGCCGAGGGCGGACGCCAGCTCGGTCTGCGTCAGCTGGCGCTGGCGACGGGCGTCTCTGATGAGGTTGCCCACGCGAGTGAGTTGGTCGTTCGTCACGCGCTCCACTGTAGATCACATATGAGATATGAACAGGGTTGTGGCGGTGTGTCGTGCAGCACGCGGTGAACAGCGAACGTACCTCATGTGTCGGCGGAGACAAACGACGTGCGGCGAGAGACGAACGATGTGCCGCCGGTGCCGAACGCACGAGGCGGCCGGGCGTCGATCGACGCCCGGCCGCCTGCGCGGGAGGTGCTGCCCGGCTCAGACCACGGTGCGGTCCTGTCGCCTCAGGCCTGCGGCACCGAGGCCGCGCCACGCTCGAGGAAGCGCTGCCCGGTGACGCGCTCGGCGATGCCGGTGCGGTCCAGCAACGGAGTGACCCCGCCGTTCCAGAACGGGAAGCCGGCGCCGGTGATCATCGCCAGGTCGATGTCGCGCGGGTCGGCGACCACGCCCTCGTCGAGCATCCGGCGGGTCTCGTCGGCGAGGGCCTCAAGGGCCCGGGTGCGCACCTGCTCCTCGGTGAGCTCCACCGGCTCGGCGGCCGGCTCGAACAGGTCGAGCACGGCCGGGTCGAGGGCGCCGTCGCTGCCGTAGAAGCTCGGGATCTTCGCCTCCACGACCTTGGCGAGGTTGGGGGAGACGTAGAACCGGTCGGGGAAGGCGCCGTGCAGCGTCTCGCTGTTGTGCAGCGCGATGGCCGGGCCGACCAGGCTGATCAGCATGAACGGCGGCATCGGGGTCACGCCGGCGAACGCCTTCTCGACGACCTCGAACGGCGTGCCCTCGTCGGCGATCCGGCCGGCCTCGCCCATGAACCGGCCGAGCAGCCGGTTGACCACGAACGAGGGGGAGTTCTTCACCAGGATGCTGGTCTTCTTCAGGCCCTTGCCGGTGGCGAACGCCGTGGCCAGGGTCGCGTCGTCGGTCGCGTCGCCGCGGATGATCTCCAGCAGCGGCATGACGGCGACCGGGTTGAAGAAGTGGAAGCCCACGACCCGCTCGGGGTGCTGCAGGTCCTCGGCCATCTCGGTGATCGACAGCGAGGAGGTGTTGGTCGCCAGGACGCACTCGGGCGAGACGACCTGCTCGACCTCGGAGAACACCTTCTGCTTGACGCCCATCTTCTCGAAGACGGCCTCGATGACGAAGTCGGCGTCGCCGAACGCGGCCTTGTCGACCGACCCGGTCACCAGACCCTTGAGCCGGTTCGCCTTGTCGGGGTTGACGCGCCCCTTGGCGAGCAGCTTGTCGACCTCGTCGTGGACGTACTGCACACCCTTGTCGACGCGGTCCTGGTCCAGGTCGGTGAGCACCACGGGCACCTCGAGGCGCCGGGCGAACAGCAGCGCCATCTGGCTGGCCATCAGGCCGGCGCCGACGATGCCGACCTTGGTGACCGGACGGGCGAGCGACTTGTCCGGGGCTCCGGCGGGACGCTTGGCGCGCTTCTGCACCAGGTCGAACGCATACAGCCCCGACCGCAGCTCGTCGGTCATGAGCAGGTCGGCCAGGGCCTCGTTCTCGGCCTCGAACGCCTCCTCGCGGCTCGCGGTGCGAGCCGCCTGCACCAGGTCGAGCGCGCGCAGCGGCGCCGGGGCGGAGCCGCCGGTCTTGGCGAGCACCTGCTGGCGAGCGGCCTCGACGGCGCCGTCCCACGCCTGCGCGGAGGTGTCGACGGCCGTGCGCGCGGGAGACTCCTCGCCGCGAATCACCTTGCCGGCGAACGCGATCGAGTCCTCGAGGAAGGTCACCGGCTCGATGAGCTCGTCGGCCACCCCCAGCTCGAAGGCCTGCTTGCCGTTGATCATCTTGTTGTTGGCCAGCGGGTTCGCGACGATCAGGGTGAGCGCGTTCTCGACGCCGATCAGGTGGGGGAGCAGATAGGTGCCGCCCCACCCCGGGACCAGGCCGAGGAAGCACTCGGGCGTGGCGTAGGCCGGCACGCCCGAGGAGATCGTGCGGTGGTCGGCGTAGAGCGCGATCTCGACGCCGCCACCCATCGACGCCCCGTTGACGAACGCGAAGGTCGGGACCGGCAGGTCGGAGATCTTCTGGAAGGTCTCGTGCCCGAGCCGGGCGATCTCCAGCGCCTGCTCGCGCGTGGCGATGGCGGGCACCCCGGTGAGGTCGGCGCCCACGGCGAAGATGAACGGCTTGCCGGTGATGCCGACGCCGACGATCTCACCGGCCTCGGCGCGGCGGTGCAGCTCGTCGAGCACCCCGGCCAGCTCGGCCAGGCCCTGCGGCCCGAAGCTGTTGGGCTTGGTGTGGTCGAAGCCGTTGTCGAGCGTGATCAGCGCGAACGTGCCGGCCCCGCCGGGCAGCGCGACGTCCTGCACGCGCGCATGCGTGACGACCTCGTCGGTCGCCGGGAGCGTGGTCGTGGTCATCAGGAGGCGCCCTTCTCGTCGTCGGTGCTGTCGCTGGAAGGCGTTGTGGCAGAAGGGTTCTCGCCCTTGCCGCCCTGGGTCCCGGAATAACCGGCGTAGTCGGGGTGGTGCGGGTTCTCCCAGATCACCGCGCTGCCCATGCCGATGCCGATGCACATGGCGGTGAGGCCGTAGCGCACGTCGGGGTTCTCCGCGAACTGCCGCGACAGCTGGGTCATGAGGCGCACGCCGGAGGAGGCCAGCGGGTGGCCGGTGGCGATCGCGCCGCCCCAGGGGTTGACCCGCTCGTCGTCGTCGGCGATGTCGAAGTGGTCGAGGAAGGCCAGCACCTGCACGGCGAAGGCCTCGTTGAGCTCGAACAGGCCGATGTCCTCGATCGTGAGGCCGGCCTTGCCGAGCGCCTTCTCCGTCGCGGGGACCGGGCCGATGCCCATGACCTCCGGCTCGACGCCCACGAAGGCGTACGACACCAGGCGCATCCCGACCGGGAGCCCGAGCTCCTCGGCCGCCTGCTCGGAGGCGAGCAGGCACGCGGTGGCACCGTCGTTGAGGCCCGCCGCGTTGCCGGCGGTGACGTTGCCGTGCGGGCGGAACGGCGTCTTCAGGTCGGCCAGACCCTCGACGGTCGCACCCGGGCGCGGCGGCTCGTCGGCCGTGGCCAGGCCCCAGCCGCGCTCGTCGTGGCGCGTGGCGACGGTGACCAGGTCGGGCTGGATCTTGCCGTCGTCGTACGCCTTCGCCAGCTTGCGCTGGCTGCCCACCGCGAACTCGTCGGCCCGCTGCTTGGTGATCTCGGGGAACCGGTCGTGCAGGTTCTCCGCCGTGGACCCCATGACCAGCGCCGAGGGGTCGACCAGCTTCTCGGCCACGATCCGCGGGTTGGGGTCGACGCCCTCGCCCATCGGGTGCCGGCCCATGTGCTCGACGCCGCCGGCGATGGCGACGTCGTAGGCGCCGAACGCGATGCTCGAGGCGGTGTTGGTCACGGCCGTCATCGCGCCCGCGCACATCCGGTCGACGGAGTAGCCCGGCGTGGTCTTGGGCAGGCCCGACAGCAGCGCCGCCACCCGGCCGAGCGTCAGACCCTGGTCGCCGATCTGGGTGGTCGCGGCGATCGCGACCTCCTCGACCTTCTCGGCCGGGAGCTGCGGCTGGCGACGCAGCAGCTCGCGGATGCAGTTGATCACCAGGTCGTCGGCGCGGGTCTGGGCGTAGATGCCCTTCTCGCCCGCCTTGCCGAACGGGGTGCGCACCCCGTCGACGAAGACGACTTCGGACAACGAACGGGGCACGGTGCCTCCCAAGGAGTGGGCCAGTGGGTGTCGAGCGGCACTCTACGTGACCTTGTTACTCGTCAGTACGCCGGCCGGGAATGCCCCCATCCCTTCGGGCGTTCGGATAGTTCGCCTATGTAGATGAGCCGAGGTGGACCAACCTCGTGAGAACAGGAGACCTCCCGTGAACCCCCAGGCCCGAGTCCTGCTCGTCGTCGGAAGCGCCCGCCCGGTGCGCGTCGGTGACCAGCTGGCTGCCCAGATCAAGCCCATCCTCGAGGCTGCCGGGGCCGAGGTGACCGTCGCGGACCTGGCCGAGCTGGGTCTGCCGCTGCTCGACGAGCCGATGATGGCCGCGGCCAGCGGCGGCGACTACGCCCACGAGCACACCCGCACCTGGAGCGGCCTGGTGCGCGACGCCGATGCCGTGGTGTGGCTGACCCCGCAGTACAACGGCGGCTACCCCGCATCGGTGAAGAACGCCGTCGACTACCTGTTCCCCGAGTGGGCCGGCAAGCCGATGCTGCTGGTGAGCTACGGGGCGGGTGGCGGCGGTCTCGGTGGTGCGCAGCTGCGGTCGGTGCTGGAGTTCGTCAAGGGCGACGTGGTGGCCCCCAACGTCGAGATCTCGCTCCCGCCGCAGAGCAGCTACGGCTCCGACTTCCGCCTGGTCGACGCCGCCTCCGACGTCGAGCGGCACCGGCAGGAGCTGGAGTCGGCCGCGCAGACGCTGGTCGCGCACGTGGGCGCGGTGCAGGTGGCGGGCTGACCGCTCAGCTCGCCGGCTCCTCGTCGGGGTGGTCGCGCACCGCGTCGAGCAGCACCGGCACCACGAGGTCGACCTGCCACGGGCGGGCGCCCAGCTCGGTCAGCGCGGCACGGAATCCCCCTCGTCGGCGGGGTCCGGGGGCGTCCACAGCACCCGCCGCAGGCTGTCGGGGGTGAGCAGGTTCTCGACCGGTATCTGTTGCTGCTCGGACACCTCGGTGAGCCGTTCACGGACCACGGCCAGGCGGGCGGCGGCCACCGGCTCGCGGTCGGCCCAGGCGCGCGGCGGCGGGGGAGCGTCGCTGCGCAGGGCCGACGGCGGCAGCTGCGCCTGCGGGAGCTGGTCGGCCCGGCGTACGGCCTCGAGCCACTGCCGCTGATACCTCGCCAGCGACCGGTGCGCCGGCCGGCGTCGACCGCGCTGGCTGACCCCGCCCGACGACGACAGCGCCGTGAGGTCCTCGCCCGTGCGCGGGTCGCTCGCGGCCAGCTGCACGATCAGCGCGTCGGGCAGCACCCGCCCGGGCGCGAGGTCACGCTCGCGGGCGATGTCGTCGCGCGTCTGCCACAGCTCGCGCACCCGCGCGAGCGCGCGCCGGTCGCGCAGCCGGTGCATGCCCGACGTGCGGCGCCACGGGTCGGTGCGCTGCGGCGGCCCGGTGAACCGGGTGAGCGCGTCGAACTCCTGGGCGGCCAGCTCGGCCTTGCCCTGCTGCGCGAGGTCGGCGGCCAGCCGGTCGCGCACCTCGGCGAGCACCTCGACGTCGAGCGCGGCGTAGCGCAGCCACGGCTCGGGCAGCGGCCGCGTCGACCAGTCGACCGCCGAGTGCTCCTTGGCGAGCGAGAGCCCCAGGTAGTGCTCGACGACCGCCGACAGCCCCACGCGGGGGAGCCCGGCGAGGCGCCCGCCCAGCTCGGTGTCGAACAGCGCGGCCGGGCGCATGCCGACCTCGGCCAGGCACGGCAGGTCCTGGGTGGCGGCGTGCAGGATCCACTCGGTGTCGCCGATCGCCTCCTGCAACGGGGCCAGGTCCGGCACGGCGATCGGGTCGATCAGCCACGTGCCGGCGCCGGCGCGGCGCAGCTGGACGAGATAGGCGCGGTTGCCGTAGCGATACCCACTGGCCCGCTCGGCGTCCACCGCGACCGGCCCGGTGCCCGCCGCGATCGCCTCGGCGGCCCGCAGCAGGTCACGCTCGGACTCGACCACGGGGGGACGCCGTCGGCCGGCTCCGCGAGCACCGGGTAGGACGGCTCGGCCTCAGGCTCGTCGGCCACAGGCTTCTCGCCCCCAGCGGTCTCCGCCTCCGAGCCAGCGGCCGGCAGGTCGGGCTCCGTGGCGGTGGGGTCGGTCGGTGCCTCGACAGTGGTGTCGGCCGGTGCTTCGACGGCTGCCTCGGTCGGCGCCTCCCTCGGCGCCTCGGTGGTCTCGGCAGGCTCGTCGCGTGGTCGGGGCGGTCCGGCGGCGGAGGTGGCGCGCCGACTCATCGCCGTTGCCCGGGCAGGGCCACGACGCCCTCGGGCAGCGGGGGAGGCCGGCGATCGTGCACAGCAGCGCCCCCAGGCCTGCAGGTGGGCGCCGAAGTCGTCGCCGACGGGGGTCCAGGAGGCCCGCACCTCGATCTCGACCGACGGCGGACGCTCGGACAGCGCGGCGAAGCTCTCGGAGACCACGCGGGTGACGGTGCCGCCCTCGGCGGCGAACGCGGCGCCGTGCTCGGTGAGGGAGTCGACGAGCCAGCTCCAGCCGACCTCGCCCAGCAGCGGGTCGGAGGCCGTCTCGGGCTCGAGCTCGGCCCGGGCGAACGTCACGATCCGCCAGGTGCCGTCCCACGGCTCGGGCGCGGCGGGGTCGTGCAGCAGCACGAACCGGCCGGACGCCAGCTCGGCGTCGTCGGCGTCGTGGTGGTCGGGGATGACCTCGGCGGTCAGGGCCAGGGAGTGCGGGGCGATGCGGCCGGGGGCCGGCACCTCGGTGAGGCGGACCTCGGGGCGCAGGCGCACAGCGGACAGCTCTCGGGCCGCCGCGTCGAAGGTGGCCGAGGCGTCGCCGTGCAGGCTGCGCGTGCTCACTCGAGCACTGTAGGTCGCGGGTCCGGCCCACGCAGCGCACCACGCCGAGGGGCAGGTGCGAAAGCCGGCTCAGCCGGCACCGACGTACGCCGCCAGATGCTCTCCCGTCGTCGTCGCCCGGCCCTGGACCAGGTCGGCGGGCGTGCCCTCGAAGACGACCCGCCCGCCGTCGTGCCCGGCGCCGGGCCCGAGGTCGATGATCCAGTCGGCGTGGGCCATGACGGCCTGGTGGTGCTCGATGACGATGACCGACTTGCCGGAGTCGACGAGCCGGTCGAGCAGCCCGAGCAGCTGCTCGACGTCGGCCAGGTGCAGCCCGGTCGTGGGCTCGTCGAGGATGTAGACCCCGCCCTTGTCGCCCATGTGCGTGGCGAGCTTGAGCCGCTGCCGCTCGCCGCCGGAGAGGGTGGTGAGCGGCTGGCCCAGGGTGAGGTAGCCGAGGCCGACGTCGGCGAGCCGGTCGAGGATCTTGTGCGCGGCCGGCGTGCGCGCCTCGCCGTCGGCGAAGAACGCCTCGGCCTCGTCGACGGTCATCGCCAGCACCTCGGCGATGTCCTTGCCGCCGAGGCGGTAGTCCAGCACCTCGGGCTTGAACCGTTTGCCGCCGCACTCCTCGCACGGGCTGGAGACGGTCTCCATGAAACCCAGCTCGGTGTAGATCACGCCGGCGCCGTTGCAGACCGGGCACGCGCCCTCGGAGTTGGCGCTGAACAGGCCGGGCTTGACGCCGTTGGCCTTGGCGAAGGCCTTGCGGACGGGGTCGAGCAGGCCGGTGTAGGTCGCCGGGTTGCTGCGCCGCGACCCCTTGATGGCGCCCTGGTCGATCGAGACGACGTCGTCGCGCCGGCCGAGCGAGCCGTGGATGAGCGAGCTCTTGCCGGAGCCGGCGACCCCGGTGACGACGGTGAGCACCCCCAGCGGCACGTCGACGTCGACGCTGTGCAGGTTGTGGTCGTCGGCGCCGCGAATCTCGATGGCGCCGCTCGCTTCTCGCGTGTCGGGCTTCAGGCTCGCGCGGTCGTCGAGGTGGCGGCCGGTGAGGGTGTCGCTGGCGCGCAGCCCCTCGACGGTGCCCTGGAAGCACACCTCGCCGCCGGAGGTGCCGGCGTGCGGGCCGAGGTCGACCACGTGGTCGGCGATCGCGATGGTCTCGGGCTTGTGCTCGACGACGAGCACCGTGTTGCCCTTGTCGCGCAGCTGCAGCAGCAAGGTGTTCATCCGCTCGATGTCGTGCGGGTGCAGCCCGATGGTCGGCTCGTCGAAGACGTACGTCACGTCGGTGAGCGAGGAGCCCAGGTGCCGGATCATCTTGGTGCGCTGCGACTCACCGCCGGACAGCGTGCCGGAGGGGCGGTCGAGGCTGAGATAGCCCAGACCGATGCCGACGAAGGAGTCGAGCGTGTCGCCGAGGTTCTTCAGCAGCGGCCCGACCGACGGCTCGTCCAGGTCGCGCACCCAGTCGGCGAGGTCGCTGATCTGCATGGCGCAGGCGTCGGCGATGCTGATGCCCGCGATCTTCGAGGAGCGGGCGGCCTCGGTCAGCCGGGTGCCGTCGCACTCGGGGCAGGTCTGGAAGGTGATCGCCCGGTCGACGAAGGCCCGGATGTGCGGCTGCATCGCCTCGCGGTCCTTGGCGAGCATCGACTTGCGGATCTTCGGGATGAGGCCCTCGTAGGTGACGTTGACGCCCTCGACCTTGATCTTGGTCGGCTCCTTGTAGAGCAGGTCCTGCAGCTGCTTCTTGGTGAACTTCTTGATCGGCTTGTCCGGGTCGAAGAAGCCGGCGCCGCGGAAGATCCGGCCGTACCACCCGTCCATCGAGTAGCCCGGGATCTTCAGCGCGCCCTCGTTGAGCGACAGCTCCTCGTCGTAGAGCGCGGTCAGGTCGAAGTCGGACACGCTGCCGCGGCCTCGCAGCGCGGGCACATGCCGCCGGTGATGGAGAACTCGCGGCGCTCCTTGAGCTGCTGGCCCTCCTTCTCGATGGTCACCGCGCCGGCGCCGCTGATCGAGGCGACGTTGAAGGAGTACGCCTGGGGCGAGCCGATGTGCGGCTCGCCCAGGCGGGAGAACAGGATGCGCAGCATGGCGTTGGCGTCGGTCACGGTGCCGACCGTGGAGCGCGGGTTGGAGCCCATCCGCTCCTGGTCGACGATGATCGCGGTGGTCAGGCCCTCGAGCACGTCGACGTCGGGGCGCGCCATGGTCGGCATGAAGCCCTGCACGAAGGTGCTGTAGGTCTCGTTGATCATCCGCTGCGACTCGGCGGCGATCGTGGCGAACACCAGCGAGCTCTTGCCCGATCCCGACACCCCCGTGAACACCGTGAGCCGGCGCTTGGGCAGCTCGACGTCGACGTCCTTGAGGTTGTTCTCGCGGGCGCCCTGCACCCGGATCAGGTCGTGGCTGTCGGCCGCGGCGGGGGTCGACGACGGGGTGGCCTCAGGCATGGGAGTCCCTCCGAGGGTGCGTGGTGACGAGGCGAAGGTACTCGTTTGGGAGGATCCTCGCGTGACCACTGCTCCCGTGCCGCAGACCCTGACCCTGCCCACCCCCGGCGACCCCGCCGACAGCGTGCTGGTGCGGGCGGCCCGAGGGCAGCAGGTCGAGCGCACGCCGGTGTGGTTCATGCGCCAGGCCGGTCGCTCGCTGCCGGAGTATCGCGAGGTCCGCGCGGACGTGCCCATGCTGCAGGCCTGCCGCACCCCCGACCTGGTCACCGAGATCACTCTGCAGCCGGTGCGCCGGCACGGCGTCGACGCGGCGATCTTCTTCAGCGACATCGTCGTCCCGCTGCAGGCGGTGGGTGTCGACCTCGACATCGTCGCCGGGGTGGGGCCGGTCGTCGCCGAGCCGATCCGCACCCGCGCCGACCTCGACCGGCTTCCGGAGCTGACGCCCGAGCACGTCACCGATATCGCCGAGTCGGTGCGCCGGCTGGTGTCGGCGCTCGGCGGCACGCCGCTCATCGGCTTCGCGGGGGCGCCGTTCACGCTGGCCAGCTATCTGGTGGAGGGCGGCCCCTCGCGCAACCACGAGAAGACCAAGGCGCTCATGGCGGGCGACCCGCAGCTGTGGCACGACCTGTGCGCGCGGCTGGCGCAGATCTCGGGGAGTTCCTGCGCGTCCAGGTCGAGGCGGGGGCCTCGGCGGTGCAGCTGTTCGACTCGTGGGCGGGCGCGCTGTCGCTGGACGACTACACCCGCCAGGTGCAGCAGCACTCCGCGAAAGCCCTTGCCACCGTTGCAGACTCGGGCGTGCCCCGCATCCACTTCGGCGTCGGCACCGGCGAGCTGCTCGGGGCGATGGCCGACGCCGGGTGCGAGGTGATCGGCGTCGACTTCCGAGTGCCGCTGGCCGAGGGCGCGCGGCGGGCCGGCGGACGGCACGCGGTGCAGGGCAACCTCGACCCGGCGCTGCTGTTCGCGCCGTGGGAGCCCGTCGAGCGCGCGGTGCTGGAGACGTTGGAGTCCGGCGCGCAGGCCCCCGGCCACATCTTCAACCTCGGCCACGGGGTGCTCCCGCAGACCGACCCGGGCGTGCTGACCCGCGTGGTCGAGCTGGTGCACGAGCGCACCCAGCGCGCCTGACGGCCAGCGCGCCTGACGGGGCTGAAACGCGGTTCTAGCGGTTTGACTCCGCTGCAGCAGAGTCGAAGCGCTACAACCGCGTTTCAGCGCACGGCGCTGCGCGGGAACCGCGTGTCGGCGGCGGGTGCGGGACTCAGCCCGGACGCGTGGCGGCGGCGTCGGGGGCGGTGTCGAAGATCCGCAGGAAGAGCTGGGCGAGCGGGCCGACCGTGAGCGCATACATGAGCGTCCCCACCCCGACCACGCCACCGAGCGCGAATCCCGTTGCCACCACGGCGATCTCGATCCCGGTGCGCACGAGCCGCAGGCTCCAGCCCGTACGCGCGTGGAGGCCGGTCATGAGCCCGTCGCGCGGTCCGGGACCGAGCCGTGCGCCGATGTAGAGGCCGGTCGCGAGTCCGTTGAGCACCACCCCGGCGGCGGCCAGGGACAGCTGCGCGACCAGTGCCCCCGGCGACGGCAGCAGGTGCAGCGTGACCGTGGCCGCCGGCCCGACCCATACGGCGTTGACCACGGTGCCGATGCCCGGGCGCTGACGCAGCGGCAGCCACAGCAGCAGCACCACGAAGCTCACCAGCACGATCACCAGCCCGACGTCGGCCCCCAGGCGTCCGGCGAGACCCACCTCGAGCACCGACCAGGGCATCGTGCCCAGCCCTGCCTCGATGAGCATCGCGACGGAGGCGCCGTAGAGCGTGAGCCCGAGCAGCAGCCGGGCGCTCCGGCTCACCGGACCGTGCAGCTGCGCCGGGCGGGGGAGCGGGCGATGGTCGCGACGAGCGGTGTCGCCCAGGTCGGTGCTGTCCATGCCAGCAGCCTCGTGCACCAATGGCCTTCTCATAAAGAGCCACTTGCGACAGAGTGGCCTGGTGGACCACCCCGCGAACTCGACGCTGACCGCCGCCCGGCTCGTGCGCCTGCTCGGCCCGCCCGACCCGGGCGTTCCGGCGTACCGCTGGCTGGCCGACACGCTCCGCGGCCTGGTCACGGACGGGCTGGTGCTGCACGGCACCCGGCTGCCCAGCGAGCGGGCGCTCGTCGCTGAGCTCGGTCTGAGCCGCACCACCGTCACCCGTGCGTACGCCGCCCTGCGCGAGCGCGGATACGCCGAGGCGCGGCAGGGCTCCGGGACGCGAGCGGCCCTGCCGGGCGGCCCGGTGACCGGCGGAGGGGAGCCGCTGCCCGACGTCGTGCCGGGTCGGCCGGCTCCTTCGGACGCGATCGACCTGACCTCCGCGGCGCCGCCGGCGATCCCCGGACTGGCGATGGCCTACGTCCGGGCTGCAGAGAGCGTCGCCCGCTACGTCTCGGGCATGGGCTACTACCCCTACGGCCTGCCCTCGCTGCGGGCGGTGCTCGCCCAGCGGTTCACCGAGCGGGGTCTTGCGACCGACCCCGAGCAGATCATCGTGACGACCGGTGCGCTCGAGAGCGCCGCGGTCGCTGCTCGGGCGCTGCTCGGACCAGGCCGGCGCATCGCGGTCGAGACGCCCACCTATCCCGGCCTGCTCGCCGCGGTCCGCCCGGAGGCCTCCCGTGTGGTGCCCGTGCCGGTCAGCGCAGAGGGGATCGACCCCGCGGCCTGGCGCTCGGCGCTGTCGTCGAGCGGGGCGCAGGTTGCCTCGGTGATCGCCGACTTCCAGAACCCCACCGGGAACCTGCTCGACGCGCAGGCTCGGCAGGAGCTGGGCCGCGCCTGGCGGGCGTACGACGTCGTCGGGCTGATCGACGAGACCCTCGTCGACGTCGTGCTCGACCCGGTCGAGCTGCCGCCGCCGATGGCGGCGTTCGCCCCACGAACGGTGACCGTGGGCGGGGTCAGCAAGTCGATGTGGGGCGGCCTGCGGATCGGCTGGATCCGGGCCTCGCGCGAGCTGCTCCCGGGGCTGGCGCGGGCGCGACTGAGTCTGGGTCTGGGCGCGCCGGTGCTGGAGCAGCTGGTGGTCGAGGACTGGCTCACGGGCGACTGGGGCATGGCGAATATCGAGCATCTGCAACGGATCCGGCAGCAGAGGGACGTCCTGGTGGAGGCCGTCAGGACGGCGCTGCCCGAGTGGGCCTGCGTGGTGCCGACGGGCGGGCTGTCCTTGTGGTGGCACCTGCCTCGGTCCCGCTCCACGGTCCTCGCGCAGCGGGCGCGCGACGAGGGTCTGCTGCTGCCGCCCGGCTCGGTGTTCGCGGCCTCCGGCCGCGGCCTCGAGCCGTGGATCCGCACGCCGTACGTCCTCCAGGCCGAGACCCTGCGGGTGGCCGTGGACCGCCTCGCGAGGGCCTGGGCGCGCGCCGCCTGACGGGACTGAAACGGGGTGCGGGGTGGCCGCGCGCTCCCCGGGTGCCAGGCTGGGGGCATGGCATCGGTCGTGGTCGTCGGGGGAGGGGTCGCCGGGCTCGCGGCGGCATGGGAGCTGAGCGGTGCGGGGCACGAGGTGACCGTGCTCGAGGCGACCGACCGGGTCGGCGGCAAGCTGCGCAGCGCCGCGGTGGCCGACCGCTCGATCGACGTCGGTGCGGAGTCGGTGCTGTGGCGCCGGCCCGAGGCGCGCACCCTGCTCGGCGAGCTGGGTGCCGACGTCACCCATCCCGCGCGGGTGCCGGCCGCGATCTGGAGCCGCGGCGCGCTGCACCCGATGCCGAGCGGCACGCTCATGGGCATCCCGGCCCACCCCGAGGCGCTCGAGGGGCTGCTCACGACCGGTGAGGTCGCGCGCGCCACGGCCGAGCAGCCGGTCGAGGTCGACGGCGACGACGCGCCCCTCGGCGAGGTCGTCGCGGCGGCGCTGGGCGAGGCCGTGGTCGACCGGTTGGTCGAGCCGCTGCTCGGCGGGGTCTATGCCGGTCACGCCCGGCTGCTGTCGGCGCGCGCGGTGCTTCCGGTCGTGAACGATGCTGTGCGACAAGGGAACTCGCTGATCGCCCTGGCACAAGGTGCGGCTGCGGCGGCGGCCTCCGGGCGCGGCGAGCCGGTCTTCGCGACGGTCCCCGGCGGGCTCGGCACCCTCCCCGGGCTGCTGGCCGAGCGGCTCGCCGAGCGGGGCGTACGCCTGCGCACGGGCGCGGTCGTCCGTCACCTCGAGCGGGGCCCCCGCGGCTGGCGGCTGACGCTCGGCGACACCCGCAGCCCCGAGCCGGTCGAGGCCGACGCCGTGCTGCTGGCCACCCCCGCGGCCCCGACCGCGCGGCTGCTGGCCGACCTCGCGCCCGACGCCGCCGACGCGCTCGGGCAGATCGAGTACGCCTCGATGGTGCTGGTGACCTACGCCTTCCCCTCGCACGCGGTCCCCGCCGGGCTGACCGGGCGCAGCGGCTTCCTCGTGCCGCCGGTCGAGGGCGCCGACATCAAGGCCTCGACGTTCAGCAGCAGCAAGTGGCCCTGGCTGGCCGAGCAGCACCCCGACCTGGCCTTCGTGCGTGTCTCGCTGGGCCGGCACCGCGAGGCGGCCACCCTGCAGCGCCCCGACGCCGACCTGGCCGCGGCCGGCCTCGCCGACCTGCAGCGGATCGTCGGGCAGCGGCTGCCCGAGCCGGTCGACACGCACGTGCAGCGGTGGGGCGGCGGCCTCCCGCAGTACGCCGTGGGTCACCTCGACCGCATCGCCGTCGCCCGGTCCGCGATCGGCCAGGTGCCGGGCCTGGAGACGGCGGGCGCGGCGTACGACGGGGTCGGGATCCCCGCCTGCATCGGCTCCGGGCGGGCCGCCGCGACCCGGCTGGGCACCCACCTCCGGGGCGCCTGAGCCCGCGACAGACAATGAAGGCATGAGCCAGCCGAACGCCGACAGCACCGCCCCCCGCGCCGTCCGCCCGGGGGCGCAGCGGATCAACGAGATCAACGACACGATCCGCTACACGATGTACTCCGCGTTCAAGGCCGAGCGCCCGCTCCCGCAGGAGCGCGCGGGGCTGATCGAGGAGGCGCAGGGCTTCCTCGACGGGCTCGCCGAGCAGGGCGTCGTCGTGCGCGGCGTGTACGACATCGGCGGGCTGCGCGCCGATGTCGACCTGCTCGTGTGGTGGCACGCCGACGCGATCGAGCCGCTCCAGGCGGCCTACCGCGGGTTCCTCGCGACCGAGCTCGGCCGCCACCTTGACGCGGTGTGGTCCAACGCCGCGGTGCACCGCCCGGCGGAGTTCAACCGCTCGCACGTCCCGGACTTCCTGGTCGACCCCGACCCGAAGAAGTACCTGTGCCTCTACCCGTTCGTGCGCTCCTACGAGTGGTACCTCCTGCCCGACGACGAGCGCCGCACGATGCTCAAGGACCACGGCCTGGCCGCACGCGACTACCCCGACGTGCGCGCCAACACGGTGCCGGCGTTCGCCCTCGGTGACTACGAGTGGCTGCTGGCCTTCGAGGCCGACGAGCTGCACCGCATCGTCGACCTGATGCGCGACCTGCGCGCCACGGAGGCCCGGCGGCACGTGCGCGAGGAGATCCCGTTCTTCACCGGTCCGCTGGTGCAGCTCGGCGACCTGGTGGCCCGGCTTCGCTGACGCGGGCCGCAGCACGAGATCGAGGCCAGGCGCACCGCGCCTGGCCTCGAGCTCGTCCGCGTCCGGTGACGCCCGGCGTCAGCCCTTCGGCTGCAGCGTCAGGCTCACCGAGTTGATGCACCACCGCTGGTCGGTGGGCACGTCGTAACCCTCGCCCTCGAAGACGTGCCCCAGGTGCGAGCCGCAGCTGGCGCAGCGCACCTCGGTGCGCACGCGGCCGAGCGAGCGGTCCTCGATCAGCTCGACGTTGTCGTCCTCGGTGGGGGCGTAGAACGACGGCCAGCCGCAGCCGCTGTGGAACTTGGTGTCGCTGGTGAACAGCTCGGCGCCGCACGCCTTGCAGGAGTAGACGCCCTCGGTCTCGGTGTCGGTGTACTCACCGGTGAAGGGCCGCTCGGTGCCGGCCTGACGCAGCACGTCGTACTCGGCCGGGCTCAGCTCGGAGCGCCACTGCTCGTCGGTCTTGGTCACGGGGTACGCCTGCTCGGCGCGCTGGTCTGCCATGTCAGGTGCAACGAGTGACCGCGGCCGGCGATTCCGCGCCCGGCGATCCTGGACCCGGTCGATCCTGCGGAAGCCACGCGGGTCACCACGCCTGCGCCACGAGCTCGCCGAACAGCTCCTGCTCGTCGACCTGCAGCCCTCGCCCGGCGAACCACCGGCAGACGTTGGTGCAGTCGCGCAGCAGGAAGTCGTGGGCCTGCAGGTTGCCCGCGAGGTCGACCACCTGCGGCAGGTCGATCACGACCAGCCGCTCGCCCGCGGCGAGGATGTTGTAGGCCGACAGGTCGCCGTGCACCACGCCGGCGCGGACCATGTCGACCAGCGCCCGGCGTACCTGCTCGAAGTAGTGCTCCAGCAGCTCCCGGTCGGGCCGGGTCTGCGCCAGCCGGGGCGCGGTCTGGCCCTCGACCTGGATCCACTCCATGAGGATCTCGGTGCCGTCGACCTGCACCGGGTAGGGGACCGGCAGGCCCAGCTCCCAGAAGCGGGTGAGCATGCCCCACTCCGAGATCGCCCACTCGCCGGCGGCCACGACCCGGCCCCAGGAGCTCTTGCGCTTCAGCGCCCGCTCGTCGCGGGAGCGCTTCATCGAGCGGCCCTCGGTGTAGGTCGCCGACCGGTGGAAGCTGCGGTGGTCGGGATCTCGGTATCGCTTGGCGGCCATCACCACCTGCTGCCGCGGGTCGTGCGGGTCGGCGCGCTCCAGCAGGAAGACGTCGGCCTCCTTGCCGGTCTTGAGGATGCCGAGGTCGGTGTCGATCGCGCCCTGGGAGGTCACGACCCAGTCGGGTCGGGGCTGCGGGCCGCGCTGCAGCGGGTCGACCTCGAGCCAGGTCGACCAGCGCTGGTCGGGGTCCAGGTCCTCGTCGTAGGCCTGGTAGTCGAAGGTGAAACGGGGGTCAATGCCGTCGTCGCGGCACTCCGGTGACGTCACGGTGGGTGCTCCGGTGGGAAGAAGGGGCGGGCTGCTGCACTGCGGGCAGGCAGGGGACAGTCGTCGACATGTCACGACTCCTTCCACCGGGGGGCACGCTCTTCGAGGACGAGCGCGCCCGGGACCGCCAGTCTGCGGCGGTCCCGGGCGGGTGCGCCACCGATTTATCGGCGACGCGGTCGGTTCGACTCGCGGCTCAGCGCAGGCGCACCACCTGCGGGTCGTGGTCGGAGTCCTGGTCCCAGAAGTCGCTGTTGGTGTGCACGATGTCGTACTCGTAGCGCGGCTTGCTGTTGCCC
Organism: Barrientosiimonas endolithica; assembly: GCF_030296655.1. Classification (NCBI taxonomy): domain Bacteria; kingdom Bacillati; phylum Actinomycetota; class Actinomycetes; order Micrococcales; family Dermacoccaceae; genus Barrientosiimonas; species Barrientosiimonas endolithica. The sequence continues at coordinate 1,434,022 of NZ_AP027735.1, forward strand.
GGGGCCTTCGCGAGGGCCGGGCTGATCAGCGTCTGGTCGAGCACCTGGCTGTTGCCGTCGAAGACGTACGTGTAGCGGTCGTTGGCCGGCAGCGTCCGGGCCAGCGCGGTCAGCTGGGTGTCGCCGCTGCCGACGAGGATGTCGGTGGTCCGGCTGAACTCGAAGTCGTTGAGGTCACCGAGCACCACGACGTTCGCCCTGGGGTCGGCGGCCAGCAGCTTGTCGACGAAGCCGCGCACGACGCGGGCCTGCGCGTTGCGCTGGGTCTCGCTGAACCGGGTCGGCTGCTGCCAGCGCCCGAACAGCGGGTCGTCGCCGCCCTTGGACGCGAAGTGGTTGGCGATGACGAAGTAGGACTGGTTCTTGAACCGGAACTCACCGACCAGCGGCTTGCGCGAGTCGGTCCAGGCGGCGTCGGTCGGCTCGATGCGACCGGGCGAGGCCGACAGGGTGGTCCGCGGGCCGCTGCCGACGACCTGGGTGGCCGTGGTGGCGTCGCCGCCCGGACGGTCGACGAACGACACCCCCGGTCGGTGCGGTAGAGGAAGACCTGTCGGATGTTGCCGCCGGGCTGGCCGCCGTCCATCTTGTCCTGCGGGTCGATCGACCGGGCCTCGTACGCCGGCCCGCCCGCCGCGCGGATCGCGGCGATCAGCTTGTCGGTGGTCTTGTTCGACGCCACGACCCCGTCGTCGGCCGGGCCGCTGTTGTCCTGGATCTCCTCCAGGGCCAGCACGTCGGGGCTGCGCAGGTTGGTCGTCACCTGCGTCGCGAGCCGGGAGAACTTCGTGGCCGGGTCGCTGGGGTCGAGGTTCTCGACGTTGAGCGTCGCGACCGCCAGCTGCTGCTTGTCGGGCGCCGCGGTGACCTCGCGCTGCAGACCGGAGGAGCGGTATCCGGGCACCTGGGTCAGCAGCAGCTTGAAGTTTGCGAAGGAGTAGTCCAGCACGCCGACGCTCTCGCCCGGCAGCACGTCGCCGACGTTGGCACGCGGCATCGAGTCGCGGGGCAGCAGCGGGTCGTCGAGGATGATCCGCTGGGTGTTCGGCTGGTCGTAGCCGCCGTAGACCACGCCCCCGGCGCGGCTGCGGGTCGCGTCGACCTGCTGGCCGGGCACCACCGGCAGCTCGCCGTAGGAGGTGTTGGTGGGGCCGACCGCGACGGCGTCACGCACGGCCGTACGCATGCCCTCCAGCGACTCGTAGAAGTCCAGGGCGTCGGTGGCCGGGGAGAACGGCACGCCCTCGCGCTCGACGTTGCCGGGGTCGCCGGTCTTGACGTTCTGTGCGGGCGCGACCCGGTCCACGCCGAGCACGACCGGCTCGGGCACCGTTTGGCCGGACCCGGTGACGGTGACCGTCGGGCCGGTGATCTGGGTCGTGGTCAGGTTGTCGTTGCCGCTCGCGCCGCCGGGCCGGAACTCACCGACGGTGCCGGCCACGCTGACCGCGTCGCCCACGGCGACGGTCGGTGCGGAGCGGGTGTAGACGTACAGGCCCTCGCTGGTCGCGGGGTCGTCGTCGGGGGTGCTCGACTGCATCCAGAAGCCGTTGCCCGAGCGGGCGGTGACGACACCGGTGACGTCCTTGACCTGCTGGCCCTCGAGCGGAGAGCGGTGGGCGGCGCCCTGGATCTGCGCGATCGTGGCGGTCGTGCCGGCCGGCGGCGGGGTGGTGCCGTCGCACACCGCTGCCGGGGCCGCCGAGCTCTGCGGGGTCGGCGCGCCGGTCACGAAGTCCGAGGCGTTGTTGTCGGTGTCGACGCAGACGTCGCGGCGCGCGCTGGAGGTCGTGTTGCTCGTGCCGGCGGCCGGCGCCCCCTCCGACTCCGACGCGGCGCCGTAGCCGAGGAGGTCGACGACCTGGCCGGCCGGGTTCACCACGGCCACCCGGCCGCTGCTGGAGGACATGGGGATGGTGCCGGTGGCGTCCGGCGTCGGCAGCGGCTGCGCCGCGGTGTTGGCGCCGTCGGCCTGCTTGACGAGGTATCGCGCACCCGGGGCGATGGTCCCGCTGAGCGGGGTGCGCTGCGGCGTGCTGCCGCTCGCCGACCAGTACTGCACGCTCCAGCCGGCCAGGTCGACCGGCTCGGTGCCGCGGTTGGCGAGCTCGACGAAGTCCGAGCGCAGCGGGGCGCCGGAGTTGCCTCCGCCGCCGTAGACCTCGGAGACCACGAGGTTCGGCGACGCCGCGGAGGCGACGGGGGACAGGGCGATGGAGGCGATGACCGCGGAGGCGGCGGTCACGACGCCGGTCAGCCGACGTACGGCGGTGTGGCGGGGCATGGCAGGAAGCCTTCCGAAGGGGCAGGGAGCGACGGGACCTTGTGACTGTATGGACGGGCGGGGCCGGCCGGGGCCGTTGCGCGGTGACGAGTCCGTGAACACCGTCCGAAACCCCTTTGACCGCACACCCGAGGGGAGAGGACGATCACCCCTCGTGCCGTGGTCCACCCGTCTGAGAGCCCTGCGGGTCGACACCACCCCGCTGCGCAGCAGCCGCGACTTCCGGCGGCTGTTCTGGGGCGGCACGATCTTCTGGTTCGGCTCGATGTTCAGCTACGTCGCGCTGCCGTTCCACCTGTACGACCTCACCGGCTCCAACTTCGCCGTCGGTGCGCTGGGCCTGGTCGAGCTGCTGCCGCTGATCGTCTTCGGGCTGTACGGCGGCGCACTGGCCGACCATCTCGACCGGCGCGTCCTGCTGCTGGCGACCTCGCTCGCCCAGGTCGTCCTGGTCGCCGTGCTCACCTGGAACGCCTTCCAGGACGAGCCGCGGCTGTGGCTGATCTACCTGATCGGGGCGCTCCTCGCGGTCGCCTCGGCGATGCAGCGCCCGGCGCGAGAAGCGTTGCTGCAGCAGACCGTTCGGCACGACCAGCTCCCGGCGGCGACCGCGCTGAACGCCCTGGGCCGCGAGGTCGCCATGCTGGCCGGGCCGGCGCTCGCGGGCGTGCTGATCGGGCAGATCGGGGCGGCCTGGGCGTTCGCCGTCGACGGCGCCGCGCTCGGGGTCGCCGTGCTGATCCTGTGGGGCCTGTCGCCGCGGGCCCGCGGCGAGACCGGCGACGCGGCGTCGCTGCGCGGCATCGTCGAGGGGCTGCGCTACGCCGCGTCCCGGCGCGACCTGATGGGCACCTATCTCGTCGACATCATCGCGATGGTGATGGCGATGCCGGTCGTGCTCTGGCCGGCGCTCGCCACCGACGTGCTGCAGCAGCCGGAGTGGCTGGGCGCGCTCTACACCGCCGAGGCCGTGGGGGCGCTGCTCGCGACCGCGACCTCGGGCTGGACCGCCCGGGTGCACCACCACGGCCGCGCCGTCGTCCTCGCCGCCATGGCGTGGGGCGCCGCGATCGCGCTCGCCGGCCTGATGCCGTCGATGATCTGGGTCCTGCTGTGCCTGGTCGTCGCCGGGTCGATGGACATGCTCTCGGGCGTCTTCCGCTCGATCATCTGGAACCAGACCATCCCCGACCGGCTGCGCGGGCGACTGGCGGGCATCGAGATGCTGTCGTACTCCCTCGGCCCGATGGCCGGCCAGGCCCGCGCGGGCCTGGTCGCCGACGCGTGGAGCGTGCGCGGGGCGATCACCTCCGGCGGCGTCGCGTGCGTCGGCATGGTGGCGCTGGCGACCGTGTGGTTGCGCGAGTTCTGGACGTACGACGCCCGCACCGACGTGCACGCCGTCACCGAGCGCGAGCGACGGGCACGGCTCGCCGCGCAGCAGCAGGGCGCGCAGGAGCAGGGCAGGCAGCCGCGAGGCACGGCCGACGCTGGCTAGAGTGCGCGCCATGAGCCCGGCGAAGGCGCAGGTCCTGCAGGTCCCCGGCCCCGAGGGCGAGCGCGAGGTGCGGGTGTCCAGCCCCGACCGCGTGCTGTGGCCGCAGGAGGGCATCACCAAGCTCGACCTGGCGCAGTACGTCGTCGACGTGGCCGAGCCGTTCCTACGGGCCAACGGCGACAGACCCGTTGCGCTGCAACGGTTCCCGACGGGCATCGACGGGGAGGAGTTCTTCTCCAAGAACCCGCCGCGCGGGGTCCCCGACTACACGCGCACGACGATGTGCACCTATCCCTCGGGTCGCCGGCACCCGCAGCTGGTGATCGACGAGATCGCCTCGGCGGTGTGGATGGTGCAGATGAACACCATCACCTTCCACCCGTGGCCGATGCGCGCCGACGACAACGACCGCCCCGACGAGGTGCGCATCGACCTCGACCCGCAGCCGGGGCGCGGTTTCGCCGACGCCGTCGAGGCGGCGCTGCTGCTGCGCGAGGTGATGACCGACGTCGGGCTCACGCCCTGGGTCAAGACCTCGGGCAACCGCGGTGTGCACGTCTACGCGCGCATCGAGCGCGACCGGGAGATCCTCGACGTGCGGCACGGCGTCATCGGCATCGCGCGCGAGCTGGAGCGACGCGACCCCGACCTGGTGACGACGGCGTGGTGGAAGGAGGAGCGCGGCGAGCGGGTGTTCGTCGACTTCAACCAGATGAGCCGCGACCGCACGATCGCCGGCGCCTACTCACCGCGTCCGCTGCCCGGTGCGCCCGTCTCGATGCCGGTCTCGTGGGACCGGCTGCGCGACGTCGCGCCGGGCGACTTCACCGTGCGCACGGTGCCCGGCATCGTGGCCGACGAGGGCGACGCCTGGGCCGGCGCGGACGACGCAGCCGGCAGCATCGATGGCGCAATGGCGTTGTGGGACAAGGACGTTCAGGAGCGAGGCCTGGGCGAGCTGTCCTTCCCGCCGGACTACCCGAAGATGCCGGGCGAGCCTCTCAGAGTGCAACCTAGCCGAAAACGCAAGGACTAGAACAGGTTTCGCGATGTCCAGTTGGTTGTGTGAGCGAGCATAGCGCTTACTCACCTGATAACGTAAGACCGTGGCAGCGGAACTGCAAGCCCTCGCGGCATCCTTCGCTCGGCATCTGCGGGCCGAGGGGAAGGCTGCCCGCACCATCGTCCTGTACGGCCAGAGCGTCCGCTTCTTCGCAGATTGGCTGGCGGTCAACGGGCAGCCCGCCACGCTGGAGCAGCTCACCCGACGCAACCTCACCGACTGGCTGGCCGACCTGCAGGCGGAGCGGAGCCCCGGCACCGTCAAGACTCGCTACCGGGGCATGTCTCGCTTCTGCAGGTGGCTCGTCGACGAGGACGAGGTGGAAGTGCATCCGATGAAGGGCATCTCGCCGCCGACGCTGAGACCCACCCCAGTCCCAGTGCTCACCGACGATGAGCTGGCGGCGCTGTTGGCAGCCTGTAAGGGCAAGACGTTCGAGAATCGACGCGACGAGGTGCTGATCCGGCTGCTGCTCGACTGCGGCCTGCGAGTCTCCGAGCTGTGTGGCATAGAGGCGGAGCAGGTAGACCTCGACGGCGGCATGGTGATCGTGACCGGTAAGGGGTCGAAGGTTCGCCCGGTCTACTTCGGCGCCCGCACCACACAGGCGCTCGACCGCTACCTCCGCATCCGCTCCGGCCACCGCTGGGCATCGTCACCCACGCTGCTGCTCTCACAGCGCGGCCCCCTAACCCCCGACGGGGTGCGAGAGCGGATGAAAGTGCTCGGCGCGCGCGCGGGCGTGGACGACCTCCATCCGCACCGGTTCCGGCACACCTTCGCCCACGACTTCCTCAAGTCCGGAGGTCAGGAGCGTGACCTCAAGCGTCTGGCCGGCTGGACGTCCGACGTCATGCTCGAGCGATACGGAGCCTCTGCTGCCGACGAGCGGGCGCGTGCCGCAGCCAAGCGACTCAGCAGAGGAGACCGGGTGTGAGCGTCGAGTTCGTCGAGGTGGTCTGCCGACGCGGGCACGCTGAGAAGATGGTCCGCCGCTTCGGCCGCGTCGGTGACTCCTGGGAGCCCGTCGTCAAGGCTGATGGTCGCCAGCGGGGAGTCTGGACCGGTTGCGACCCCGCAGGGACGGCCGCGCCCTCCTCGACGAGGCTGACCGAGATTTCGCCAGGGTCGAGTGGGACGACGCCGAGCAGCGGCTCGGCGTGTCTGCGGGACAATCTGGCGACCAGCTCCGGACACGCTGGGACATCGGCTGCGGCATCTGTGGAGACAACGTGAGGGCGAGGTCCGAGCGGCTCGACGTCGTGCTAGACACGCTGGCCGAGCATGGGCTCGGTTCCATCTCCCTGTCCGATGTGCGTGCTACGTTGAACAACGTAGGCCGGACCACGTGAGCCGGACGTTTCAGCCCTCCAGGAAGGGACGGTTTCTCGTCCCCTGGAGGGCATCGTTATGTCCCAGACCCCGGCGAGCGAGCTCCGGATGGCTCGGAGCATCGCCGCACACGAATCGTGGGCCAAGACCGAAGATCGCTCGGCGCGCACGGCGCCGGCGCGGCGCGCGCTCGACCAGAAGTTCCTCGAGCAGGCCGGTGGCGATCCGGTCCGAGCCGAGCACCTTCGCAAGGCTCACTTCCAGCGCCTCGCGCTGAAGTCCGCACAGGCTCGCCGACGCGCGAAGGAAGCGTTGTCGGACGCTCAGGCAGCCGAGGAGGAGCTGTCCTCGCTGGCAACGGGGCCGCACTACGGCGGTGACGCCGCGTGAGGGCCACTGTCACCCCGGGCGGATCGCCCGGGGCCAAGAGTTCGACCCTGCCCACGCACCGCACGTACGTCGAGCACGTCCGTCGCCGGCTGCCCGGCTTGTCCGGCAAGCAGGCGCGTCGGTTGGTCGCTGACTACCTCTCGCGTGCTGAGCGGCCGAATCCTGTTGCGGCTGTTGCGTACTGCCGCGATGCGTTCGGCCCGTCGTGGCACATGCTGCACGGGTTCGACCCGACGGCGCAGACCGCGGTGCGCAACCTGACTGGTGGTGGTGCCTGATGGACCGGGCAAACGAGAGCCGCCCCGCGGAGGCGAACCACGAGGCGGCAGAGCACGTTTCAGCAGGCGACTTCAACGGCGCTTCAAGTATCGCACGGACCACCGACGACCGCGACGATCGCCGCGCGGGCGTGATCCAACTGTCTCGACGTCGAGACTTCTACGTCAGGGTCTACTCGGTCCGCCGTGACGGGATCGTGGCCGTCCAGGTGTTCGCCGACCTCCGCTCGGCCGAGCGGAAGGTCGATCGCGTTCGTGCTGCCGGTCTGGCCTGCCGCCTCGAGTTGATTCGCGTCGTGTCCGTGCAGCCGCTCGACCCCGAGGGCGGTGATCTCCGATGAGCGCAGCCCTGAACGTCCAGATGGACAATGACGTGCCGGTCGACCTCATCAGCAGTTCTGCTGATGAGCAGATGGTGGTTGACCTGGCCTCGCTCTCCGAGGATGCCTGGCGGCTCTGGCTCGACGGCCACAGTTGCGGTTACCGGGCTGGCCTCGAGCGGGGCCGTCAGCTGCAGGATGCCGAGCTGGGCTCGCTGCAGCGGGCCGCAGCGGCGGTCGTCCACCGGGCTGCGGGGCTGCCGGACCTCGGTCAGGACCTCAGTGTCGAGGGCGCCGCGCTGCGCGAGGCCCAGAGCGTTGAGGCGTTCCGTGCCGACCACGCGCGGCGACGCGGGCAGGCGGGTGGTGGCCGTGCTTGAGCACTACGACGGCCCGGTGCCGCCACCAGACGCCCCGGCGAACCTCGCCGAGGCGCACGAGGTGTTCCGCAAGTGGCTCGGCCAGGACTACGACACCGACGCGCTCGACGCGGTGCTGGCGGTCTGCGCGGTCGAACGGATGAGCGGTGACCCGCTGTGGCTGCTGCTCGTGTCCGGGTCGGGCAACGCGAAGACCGAGACGGTGCAAGCGCTCTCAGGTGCCGGGGCGCTACCGATCAGCACTATCAGCGGTGAGGCGGGCCTGCTGTCGGCGACTCCGAAGAAGGACCGCGCCGAGGGCGCCACCGGCGGGCTGCTGCGCGAGATCGGCTCCTCCGGCGTGCTGGTCGTCAAGGACATGACCTCGATCCTGAGCATGAACCGAGACCGGCGCGACGAGGTGCTCGGTGCGCTGCGAGAGGTCTACGACGGCGCCTGGTCTCGGCCGGTCGGTGCTGACGGCGGGCGCCGGCTCACCTGGTCGGGACGGATCGGCCTGGCCGGGGCGGTCACGACCGCCTGGGACAGCGCGCACGCGGTCATCGCCCGGTGCGGCGATCGGTTCGTGCTGGTCCGGGTCGACAGTCACCAGGGCCGGCAGGCAGCCGGGCGGCAGGCGATCCGCAACACCGGCAGCGAGGAGCAGATGCGCGCCGAGCTGGCCGAGGCGGTGACCGCGGTCATCACCCAGCTCGACCCGGACGTGCCGCCAGCGACCGAGGCCGAGATCGAGGTGCTGCTCGCGGCCGCGGACCTGGTGACGCTGGCCCGGACCGCGGTCGAGTACGACTACCGGGGCGACGTGGTGAACGCGCACGCCCCGGAGGCCCCAACCAGGTTCGCCAAGCAGCTCGGGCAGGTGATGCGCGGCGCCGCCGCGCTCGGCCTGGAACGCTCGGCCGCGCTCGCGCTGGCGATCCGGTGCGCCCGGGACTCGATGCCGCCGCTCCGGCTCGCGATCGTCGACGACCTCGCCGAGCACCCTGACTCGACCACGGCCGAGGTGCGCAAGCGGCTGGCGAAGCCGCGCGCGACCGTCGACCGGCAGCTGCAGGCGCTGCACATGCTCGGCGTGCTCGCCTGCGACGAGGAGGAGATCGAGTGGGCCGGGAAGCCGGCGACGCGGTGGCACTACCGGCTCGCCGACGGGATCGACCCGAGCGCACTACAGATCAGTGCCAGAAATGACCAACCAAGCACACGTGCACACCAAGAAGTAGAGGGGAACGTCCCTCGCCCTGGTTTGGACGTTTCTGGAACCGATACGGGCGACACGGACGAGTCCACGCGGTGCGGCCTCTGCTCCCGCCCCATCCGAGGCCCCCGGGCCGCCCCGTTCGAACCGGCTTGCCTCGGCTGCGGCCGACCCGTCCAGCCCCACGAGAAGGAGAACCACCGATGACCGACGCCAAGCTCTGCCCCCGCTGCGGCGGGGAATGGTTGTGGAGCTTCACGTTCCAGCACCGGGTGACCTGCCCGCTGCTGGCCCAGGAGGACGTCACCAAGATCGACGACTCCACCAAGCTGCGCACCCGCTCGGCGTTCGCGCGGCACGCCACCGATGCCGAGCTCGAGCTAGCCGCGGTCTGGGAGCCGGCCGCAGCCCTCGCGCTGGACGGCTCGACCCAGACCGGCGCCGAGACCACGGTGCGCGGCACCCCTCGGTCGTGTTCCGGGTCGTCGTGTTCGAGGCGACCGGCACCACCTACACCGTCGACCCGCGACGCGACCCGCCGGTGACGACCGGTGATGCACCCGAACCGTTCGGACCCCGCCGCGACGGCGGCTGGGACTACCCCTGGTACAGCTGAAGGAGACAGCGATGGAAGACAACAGCAGCATCACCACCGAGACCACCTCGACCGAGGTCGAGGTGGTGCAGACTCCGCACACCCCTGCCGCCACCGAAGACCTCAACCGAAGAACTTCGGTTGAGCAACCCGAGACCGAGCCGGCCGCGGCAGCGACGACCGACACGCCCGTGCTCGATGACCCCGGGACCGCCGACGAGACGACGGGCGAGGAGGCCCCGACCGACTCCCGCCTGGCGAAGGTCCGGCAGGAGGCCAAGGGCCTGCGCGAGCGGTTGCGCGCCAGCGAGAGCGAGGCGGACACGCTGCGCGAGCAGGTGGCCGCGATGCGCCGCGCCGAGGCGGCACGGGCCGCGACCGAGGCCGGCATGGCGGACGGCAACGACCTGTTCCGCGCCGACGGCGACCCGCTCGACCTCGACGACCTGTTCGGCGAGGACGGCACGCTCGACACCGAGCGGCTGACCGAGACGGTCGCCGCGGCCCTGGAGGAGCACCCGCACTGGCGGCGGCAGCAGGCAATGCCCGGACGCAAGCAGCCGCTCGCGAACCTGCGGCCCGGCGCCACGCCGACGGATATCGGTTGGGGGCCACGCTCGATGACCTGGCAGGACGCGCTGCACGGCAGGGGCCGCTGACACCCCGAGGGGGTATATCCTCACTGGTGAGAGCGAGACCCGGCCCGGAGCCGGCCGTTCTCACCAGTGAGGCCCGGGAGGCCGACACCGCGGACGACGCGCCAGGAGCCGTGCACCGCACCCCATCACTTTCGCCTGCCTCCCGAAGGAGCCCAGAACCATGCTCACCACCAGCAACGCCATCGAGATCGTCCCGGACACCCGGGGCAAGTTCCTGATCCAGTCCGTCGTCAACGCCTCCGTCGCAGCCCAGGTCGCGACCGTCGTCAACATCAGCACCCACGACTTCCGCATGCCCGTCGTTACCAAGGACCCGACCGCATCGTGGACCGCCGAGGGCGAGGAGATCACGCCCAGCGACATGACGATGGAGGAGGCGTCCTCCACCCCGAGCAAGGTCGCGGGCCTGAGCATCATCACCCGTGAGCTCGCCAACGACTCCAGCCCCGCCGCCGCCGAGGCGATCGGGCAGGGTCTCGCCCGCGAGATCGCCCGCCAGGTCGACCGGGCCTTCTTCGGCAACCTGGGAGCGCCGGCGCCCAAGGGCCTGTACGCGGTCGCCGATCGCTCTACCGTCGCCACGCTTAACGGCATCACCAGCCTCGACCCGTTCGTCGAGGCGCTGACCGCGGCCGAGATCGTCGGCGCCCAGGTCACCGCGTTCGTGACCAGCCCGCTGACCGCGCTCGCGCTCGCCAAGCTGAAGAAGGGCAGCGACTCCAACGAGCCGCTGCTGGCCGCCGACCCGTCCGTGCCGACCGGCCGGGTGATCTCGGGCGTCCCGCTGTACGTCACCCCGTTCATCGAAGACGGCTCGGTGTGGGCGATCCCGCGGGATCGCGCCTACCTGCTGATCCGGGAGAACGCGCAGATCGAGACCGACCACAGCGCGTTCTTCACCTCGGATCGGGTCGCGATCAAGGGCACCATGCGCGTCGGGACGCTGTTCCCGCACGAGGCCGCGATCGTGCACGTCCCGGCGAGCACGAGCGGCTGACCCAGAGCACCCGCGGGCTCACGACCCGCGGGCACGTCGAGCCGCGGGTGTCTGACCTTTCCGCCCGCCCGACGTCGAGCGGTCCTCCCTCCAGCGATGCGCCTGGGGGAGGACCCACCTCGAGGCCGCCAGCCACCTCCGGCATAGGGCCGACTTCTATCCCTGACCGTTTTTTCGTGCGGCCCGGAACCCCACCGAGGCTCTGTGTGTGCAAGCGGCCCTATGCCGGAGGTGGTCCGGCGGGGTCGGCGGGGGTCACCCCCAGGGGTTCCGTCGCGCTTCGCGATCTTCGCGTACTCCGAAGCTGGGACTCGGGCGACCTCAATCCTGGACCAGTCGCCGCGTCCGGTGAGGTCAAACTGGATGACGACGATCTCCTCGCCGTCATACTTGGCGTCGAAGCGCCGGCACTCATCAGCGGCCTCGAACCGCAGGTCTTCGCCGCCTGGGACAGCGATGAGTACGACCTGACTCGATCCCGTTCTCATGGTCGCCCAGCCTGGCATAACCTGCGGCATGAGCGACGCACAGAGGCACAGAGACGCACTGCACCGCGCGATTGCGCTGACGACGACCTACCTGCTCGAGGAGGGCGTCGATGGCGGCGCCGTCGAGACGCTGAAGTTGGCGAATGCGGAGACACCCGAGACCGCCACTGACACGCTGACCGCACAGACACATCTCATGTCCCGACTGTTGAAGCACATCGTGAATCTCGATCGAGTGATGCGAGACGAGAGCATCGAGGTCGACCACGGCTTCGAAGGGCCCGTGACGCCGCAAGCGATGCTGCAGGCAATCGCGCGGCAGATCATCCAAAGCGAGGCCGAAGACGGCTGAGCCACTGGGCGGCCAGCACCCGTCAGGCGAGCCTGATCGCCTGGCGCTGAGCCTCCTGCCTCGCGCGCGCGGAGTAGCCGCGTGTCCAATGTGGACACGTTCGCCGGACCGCTCGCTGCCTCGCGCGCGCAGCGACGTGGGGAGATTCCCCACGCCGATCGACACACCGACTCTCTCGGGCGGCAGCAGCTCGCTTGCGTCGAGTCGAGAGCCCGGGTGGAACTACTTCCCCAGCCAGGACCGCACGGTCATCCGCGCGATCCCCGCGGCCTCGGCGATCTGGGTCTCCGGCATACCCGCGCCGGCCGCCGCCAGGATCGCGTCACGCAGCCGCTGCTCGACGTCCGCACGGTCCTCGCGGAGCCGGATCAGGGTGGCGCGGTGCTCGGCATCGTCTCGCGACGAACCGTCGGACGTCCCGAGCAGGGTCATCCGCCGGTTGCACTTCGGGCAGATCGCGTCCGTCATGCACGAACGGTACGTGCGCGCGGAGCGGGCTGTCAGGAATCTGACACCTGCTGGTGATCAAGAACGAACGGTACGCGCGCGGGGCGCGGGGTCTCACCGACCTCAACCGAAGAACTTCCGGTTGAGCAGCCGCCCTCCCGCGCGCGAGGGGTCCTCACGAGCCAGGTGAGTCATATGACTCACCTGCAACGCGCCCTCCCGCGCGCGAGGGGTCCTCACCGCCACCGAGGGTGTCCACGGCCGTGGACGCCCGCTCTCCCCGCGCGGGCGGGCACGCGCTCAGCGCGTACCCGAAGGGTCCTCACAATCTGAGGACCCTTCGAGCCGACCGGGGGTCTCAACATTCCTGAGACCCGTAAACGTCGAGCGGCCCGGCCACCGTGCTGGTGACCGGGTCGCTATTACCGGATCCGTCATTACCGGGTCCGCTAGTACGGGACCCCGTACTAGCGGAACTGCTTCTCAAGCTCCTTCAGCTGGCTGTTGACCCAGCGGCGATCCCGCGCGTCCAGCACCGCCTGGCACCGCTTGCAGTCGTTGGGGCGAGAGACCGGGCGCAGCGGATCGCTGGAGACGTACTCGCTGGTGATCCTCAGCCGGACAAGGCCGCACACGCTGCGCACCGTCGTGGCCCCGGCGGCGAGAGCGCGCAGGCTGTCCGCCTCCCAGTACCAGTGCAGAACGCGCTTGCGGCCCTTGCGCTGCGGCTCGGTCTCGACGGCCTCGGAGTGCTCGACGGTGCTCACCGCCCCGCCTCCGGTCCGTCGGTGGACGACTCCAACCTGGACACGTCCCTCCCGCTCAGCAGCGCCTCCGCGGCAGCGAGCAGCGCCTTCGCCAGGTCCAACGCCTCGGCGGGCGTCAGCTCCTGGCAGCTGCCAGCGACGGTCAGGGTCGGCTGGTCGCCGGTCGGTTCGCCCGCGGGCCAGGTCGCCTCGCACAGCCAGACCTCAGTCGGCTGGTCCTTGTCGACGGCGCCGTGGTGCACGAGCTGCCCCTCCATCCCGGCCAGCTCGGACGCGTGCTGCTCGTGCGGCGTGGTGCACCGGGCTGGGCAGACGAACCTCGGCAGATTCCCACGATCGTGGGAATCCGACAGACCTGTCGAATCCGCCGGCCAGACCTCGGTGCTGGCCTCCGGGCAGGTCTCCGAGTGCGCCTCGGTCAGGTCACCGGCCGCGACGTAGCGCAGCGGCTCGGTCTCCCAGCCGCAGACGGTGCAGCGGCCGACGTACAAGGTCGGGGTGTTGGTGGTGGTCATGGCTGCCTCTCGTATCTCACCGGATAACCTCGACCACAGTGCTTCTACTGAGTCGGCGGTGTGACGCGAATCCCGTTCTCCTGCATAGCGTTCAGCGGGGCGGCACCCCGAAGATGCCGGGCGAGCCGCCGCGCGTGCAGCCGAGCAAGAAGGTCGCCAAGCACTGGGACGAGGGCGGCAACCGGGTGGAGAAGTAGTCGCGCCTACTCCGCGAGCACCGCGTCCAGGTCGTACGCCGGCGCCCGCTCGACCTGCTCGAGCAGGCACGACTCCGGGTCGCGGTCGGGGCGCCACCGCAGGAAGCCGACGGCGTGCCGGAAGCGCGACCCTCGAGCTGGTCGAACTTCACCTCGACCACCCGCTCGGGCCGCAGCCGCACGAACGACACGTCCTTGCTCGCGCTGAACCGCGACCGGTCGGTCTCGCCCGTGACGGCCTCGCCGCCGTCGTCGCGCACCACCAGGTCGGCGAGCTCGTCGATCAGCTCGCGTCGGCGCTTCATGGTGAACGCGGAGATCCCGCCGACGCCGCGCAGCCGGCCGGCGTCGTCGTACATCCCGAGCAGGATCGAGCCGACGCCCTCGCCGCTCTTGTGGATCCGGTATCCGATCGCGACGGCCTCGGCGGTGCGCGAGTGCTTGATCTTCAGCATGGTCCGCCTGCCCGGTTCGTACGTCCCGTCGAGCGGCTTGGCGATCACGCCGTCGAGCCCGGCGCCCTCGAAGCGGGTGAACCAGTCCTGCGCGACGTCGGCGTCGCCGGTGACCCGGGTGACGTGGAACGGTGCGTCGCCGAGGTCGGACAGGGCCGCGAGCAGCGCGGCACGCCGGTAGCGGAACGGACGGTCGAGGAGCGACTCGTCACCGAGGGCCAGCGCGTCGAAGAAGATGACCTCGGCGGGGGTCTCCTGCGACAGCCTGGTGACTCGCGACTCGGCCGGGTGGATGCGCTGACCGAGAGCCTCGAAGTCGAGCCGCTGGGAGCCGGGTTCGCCTGAGCGCACGACGATCTCGCCGTCCAGCGCGCACTTTATGGGCATGTGCTCGCGGGCCGCCTCGACCAGCTCGGGGAAGTAGCGGGTGAGCGGCTTGGACCCCCGGGAGGCCAGCTCGACCTCGTCGCCGTCGCGCAGCAGCACGACCCGGAAGCCGTCCCACTTCGGCTCGTACGACAGCCCGCCCGGCACGCTGTCGGCGGCCGGCACCCCCGTGGTCGCCTTCGCGAGCATGGGCGTGACGGGCAGTTCGATCGGCAGGCGCATGCGGCTCATTCTGACCTGAGACGATGCCGCCTGTGACGAACAGGGGAGCAGCTCGCATCGTGGCCGCCGCGACGTCGGTGGTCGGCGGTCTCGCCGCGGTCACCGGCCTGGCGTCGGTGGGTGCCGCGTCGTACTTCGCCCGTCGCGTGGTGACGCCCGAGAGCGAGCGGCCCGACGACGCCCTGGTGACGGCGCTCGACCGTGCGGCCGACCCGCCCACCGTGACCTTCCGCGCCGACGAGTGGTCGACCGCGCCGGGGCGGTACGGCCTGTGGTTCGCCGCCGACACCGGTCACGCGCGCATCGGCGACGTGCTGTCCCGCGACGACGACCGGGGCGAGGTCACCCGTGAGCTGCACGGCGTCGACCAGGGCGACCTGGCGCCCGGGCCGGCCCGCTGGAGCGGCTACTACTTCTCCGGGCCGCCCGACCGATCGCTCGGCCTGGACCACGAGAACGTCCGGATCGCAGGCGAGCTCGGCGACAACCCCGCCTGGGTCGTCCCCGCCGGGGACGGCGAGCGCTGGGCGGTGCTGGTGCACGGGCGCGGCGCGACGCGCGAGGAGACCCTGCGCGCCGTCCCCGTCCTGCACGAGCTCGGCATCACCGCGCTGGTCGTCAGCTACCGCAACGACACCGACGCGCCCGCGAGCCTCGACGGGCGCTACGGGCTCGGTCTGCACGAGTGGCGCGACGTCGACGCGGCGATGGCGTACGCCGTCGGCCGGGGCGCGCAGGAGCTGATCCTCTTCGGGTGGTCGATGGGCGGTGCGATCGTGCTGCAGACCCTCGAGCAGTCGCGCGGCAGCGACCGGGTGAGCCGCGTCGTGCTGGACGGGCCGGTGGTCGACTGGGCCGACGTCATCCGGCACCAGGCGGCCATCAACCGGGTGCCGCGTCCGGTGGGGGCGCTCGGGCAGATGCTGCTCGGCGGCAAGGTCGGCCGCCACCTCATCGGGCTGCACGAACCGCTCGAGATCGGCCTCACCGACTGGGTCGCGCGCGCCGACGAGCTGCGCCACCCGATCCTGCTGATCCACTCCCAGGACGACGGCTTCGTGCCCTACGGCCCGTCCGCGGCGCTGGCCTCGGCCCGTCCCGACCTGGTGACCTACGCCCGCTGGGAGGTCGCAGAGCACTGCCGGGAGTGGAACACCGACCCGCAGCGCTGGGAGCGGCTGGTGCACGACTACTGCGCGGGCCCCGACCCACGTGCCGGACGCGAGGCCCTCGCGGCGGCGACCCGTCAGTAACCTGAGCCGCATGGAACCCGTCTACACGCCCGTCATCGGGTTCGCCCTCACGGTCTTCCGCGCGCAGGGACTGCGCTTCACGATCACCGGCAGCGAGAACGTCCCGCGCCAGGGTGGCGGTGTGGTCGTCATGAACCACCTGTCCTACTTCGACTACGCCTACGCCGGCCTGCCCGCGCGCGAGCAGGGTCGGATCGTGCGCTGGATGGCGAAGAAGGAGATCTTCGACAACCCGGTGATGGGGCCGCTGATGCGCGGCATGAAGCACATCCCCGTCGACCGCAAGGCCGGCGTCGGCGCCTACCAGGAGGCGGTGTCGGCACTGCGCCGCGGCGAGCTGGTCGGGGTGTTCCCCGAGACGACGATCTCGCGGTCGCTGGAGCTGCGCGAGTTCAAGACCGGCGCCGTGCGCATGGCGCTGGAGGCGGACGTCCCGATGATCCCGGTCGTCGCCTTCGGCAACCATCGCGTCTGGACCAAGGACCAGCCCAAGCGCCTCGGCCGCAGCAACGTGCCGATCCACATGGACGTCGGCACGCCCATCCACGTGCCCGAGGGCGCCAACGCGGTCGAGGAGACCCACCAGCTGCGCGAGACGATGACCGCCATGCTGCACCGGCTGCAGGAGGCCTACCCGCCGCTCGGACCCGACGAGCAGGGGTACGTCCCCGCTCGCCTCGGCGGCAGCGCCCCGACTCCCGAGCGGGCCAAGGAGCTGGAGGCGCAGGAGGCGCAGCGTCGCGCCGCGAAGCGCAAGCCGGTCGAGCAGCCGTAGGCCCAAGCCGGTCGAGTAGCCGTAGGCCCAAGCCGGTCGAGTAGCCGTAGGCCCAAGCCGGTCGAGTAGCCGCGAGGGACGAGCGGCGTATCGAGACCCCTGTCAGACCCGTCACCTACCGTGCCTGGCATGACGGATCTGCAGACCTCGACCGACCTCGACCAGGTCGCCGATCGGGTGCTCGCGGCGCTGGCCGGCCCCGGCGCGACGCTGCGCGACGACCAGCGCACGGCCGTCGAGGCGCTCACCCGGCCGGGCGCGCGAGCCCTGGTCGTCCAGGCCACCGGCTGGGGCAAGTCCGCGGTCTACTGGGTCGCGACCGCGCTCAGCCGGGCCCGCGGCGGCGGCCCGACCCTCGTGGTCTCTCCGCTGCTGTCGCTGATGCGCGACCAGGTCGCGGCCGCCGGCCGCGCGGGTCTGCGCGCCGCCACGATCAACAGCTCCAACATCGGCGACTGGTCGGCGATCGAGGACGACCTGCGCTCGGGTCGGCTCGACGTGCTCCTCGTCTCGCCGGAGCGGCTGGCCAACCCCAGCTTCGGCCAGCGGGTGCTCGACGGTCTCGCGGGCCGGCTCGGCCTGCTGGTCATCGACGAGGCCCACGCGGTCTCCGACTGGGGGCACGACTTCCGGCCCGACTACCGCCGGGTGTCCGACGTGCTGCAGCAGCTCAACCCCGACACCCCCGTGCTCGCCACCACCGCGACCGCCAACGCCCGGGTCACCGACGACCTCGCCGCCCAGCTGGGCGAGCAGACCACCGTGCTGCGCGGGCCGCTCGCGCGCTCGTCGCTGCAGCTCACCGTGCTGCCGCGGATGGACCCGCTCTCGCGCTACGCCTGGGTCGTCGAGCACCTGCCGAGCCTGCCCGGAGCCGGCATCGTCTACACGCTGACCGTCGCCGACGCGCACCGGCTGACCGAGGCGATCCGCGCCCGGCACGGCGACGACCCGGCGCTGCAGGTCGCGGCCTACACCGGGCAGCTCGAGGCGGGGGAGCGCGAGCGGCTCGAGGAGGCGCTGCGGGCCAACGAGGTCAAGGCACTCGTCGCGACCTCGGCCCTCGGCATGGGGTACGACAAGCCCGACCTGGGGTTCGTGGTGCACGTCGGGGCTCCGCCGTCGCCGGTGTCCTACTACCAGCAGGTCGGACGTGCCGGGCGCGCGATCGACCACGCCGCGGTGGTGCTGCTGCCGTCGGCGGGCGACGACGGCGTCTGGGACTACTTCGCGACCGCCACGATCCCCAAGCCCGACCGGGTCGAGAAGCTGCTGGCCGCGCTCGACCAGCACGACGAGCCGGTCAGCGTTCCGGCGCTGGAGGCCGAGACCGGGCTGCGCCGCACCGCCGTCGAGCTGATGCTCAAGCAGCTCGCGGTCGACGGGGTCACCGACCGCACCAAGGACGGCTGGGTGCGCACCGGCGCCGAGTGGAGCTACGACCAGGAGCACTACGACGGCGTCCTGGCCACGCGCCGCCGCGAGGCCGACATCATGCGCCGCTACGTCGTGGGCGAGTCGTGCCTGATGCAGCTGCTGCAGGAGTCGCTCGACGACCCTGACGCCGCCCCGTGCGGCCGGTGCTCGGTCTGCCTGGGTCACCTGCCCGAGCCGTTGCAGGCCGAGGCGTCCGACGACGTCGTCGCCGGCGTGCGCCGCGTGCTGCGCACCGAGACCCACGTGCTCGAGCGCCGCAAGATGTGGCCGGGCGGGGCGTTCGGCGCGCGCGGGCGCATCCCGGCCGAGCTGTCCGCCGACGACGGTCGCGTCATCGTCCACGCCGACGCGCCCGAGTGGGCTCAGGAGCGCGAAACCGTTCTGGCACAAGACGGTTCGCCCACCGACGACCTGCTGGAGGCGGCCGTCGGCACGCTCGCCCGGTGGAAGGACGACTGGGCCGAGCGCCCCGAGGTGGTGCTGCCGCTGGCGGCCAGCGGGCTGCCCGAGGTGGTCTCCGGGGTCGCGGCCCACCTGTCGCAGGTCGGGCGGCTCGACCTCGCGCCGCTGTGGCAGCCCGCGACCCGGGTCGACCCCGACCTGCCGTCGTCCGACGAGGCCGCGGGCTGGCGCGAGAGCCTCGACGCCGGCGGCGTCGCCGACCAGGTGCGGGGCCGTTCCGTGCTGCTGGTCGTCGACGCGACCCGGTCCGGCTGGGCGGCGACCGTCGCCGCCGCCACGCTGCGCGAGGCGGGTGCCCGGCGGGTGCTGCCGCTCGTCGTGCACCGCGTGGTGTGAGCGCGAGCCCGAGCAGTAGCGTCGGAACCATGCGTGCACTCACGGTCGCCCCCGGGCGCAAGAGCTCCCTCGCCGTCGTCGACATGCCCGAGCCCGACCAGCTGCTGGGCGACGTGCTCGTGCAGGGCCTCGCGCTCGGCGTGTGCGGCACCGACCGCGAGATCGACCAGGGGCTCTACGGCGAGGCGCCGGCCGGCAGCGACCGGCTGATCCTCGGTCACGAGTCGCTCGGCCGGGTGATCGAGGCGCCCGAGGGCAGCGGCTTCGCGGCGGGCGACCTGATCGTGGGCATCGTGCGCATGCCCGACCCCGAGCCGTGCGGTGCGTGCGCCGCCGGCGAGTGGGACATGTGCCGCAACGGCCGCTACACCGAGCACGGCATCAAGGCGCTGCACGGCTTCGGCTCCGAGCAGTGGCGGGTCCGCTCCGACCACTCGGTCAAGCTCGACCCCCAGCTCGGCGACCTCGGCGTGCTGCTCGAGCCCACCACGGTCGTGGCGAAGGCCTGGGAGCAGGTCGACCGCATCGGCGACCGCGCGTGGTTCGAGCCCCGCTCGGTCCTGGTGACCGGCGCGGGCCCGATCGGGCTCCTCGGCGCCATGATCGGGGCCCAGCGCGGCCTCGACGTGCACGTGCTCGACCGGGTCGAGGACGGCCTCAAGCCGGCCCTGGTGCGCGAGCTGGGCGGCACGTACCACACCGGTGACGCGGCCGAGGTGATGCGCACGGTCCGCCCCGACGTGGTCATCGAGGGCACCGGCGCGGTGCCGGTGATCGCCGGGGTGCTCAGCGAGAACGTCCCCTACGGCATCGTCGTGCTCACCGGCATCTCCAGCCCCGGCGTCGCCGACGGCTTCGACCTCGGCGCCGTCAACCGCGACCTCGTGCTCGACAACGGCGCCGTCGTCGGGTCGGTCAACGCCAACCTGCGCCACTACGAGGCGGGGGCTGCCGCCCTGGCGCAGGCCGACCGTGACTGGCTCGCGCGCCTCATCACCCGCCGGGTGCCGCTCGAGGACTTCGCGGCCGCCTTCGCCCCGCAGGACGACGACGTCAAGGTCGTCCTCACCCTGGCCTGACCGGGTGCGCTCCGAGCCGAGCATCCTGCACCTGGACCTCGACGCCTTCTTCGCCGCGGTCGAGCAGCGCGACAAGCCCTCGCTGCGGGGGCGCCCGGTCGTCGTCGGCGGCATCGGGCCGCGCGGCGTGGTCTCGACCGCGTCCTACGAGGCCCGCGCGTTCGGCGCCCGCTCGGCCATGCCCACGCACGAGGCGCGCCGGCGCTGCCCACCCGGGACCGCCTTCCTCGGCGGCCGGTTCGCCGCCTACCGCAAGACCAGCGCGGTGGTGATGTCGCTGCTGCGCGAGGTGTCGTCCGTCGTCGAGCAGGTGTCGGTCGACGAGGCGTACGTCGACCTCGCCGCAGGCGAGCAGCGCGACCTGTCGGCCGACGGCGTACGCCTGCTCGGCGAGGAGCTCCTCGAGCGCATCGAGGCCGAGACGGGCGGGCTGACCGCCTCGGCCGGGATCGCCTCCTCGAAGATGCTGGCCAAGATCGGCTCCGACCTGGAGAAGCCGCGCGGGCTCGTGGTGGTGGCGCCCGGCCGTGAGCTCGACGTGCTCGCGCCGCTCAACGTGCGCGCGCTCGGTGGTGTCGGGCCGGCCACGGCCGACCGGCTGCGCACGTTCGGCGTCGAGACCGTGGAGCAGCTGCGCCGGCTCGCGCTGCCTGACCTGGTGAGCATCTTCGGGGAGGCGCACGGCAACGGGCTGCACCGGCTCGCGCGCGCCCAGGACGACCGGCCGGTGGTGGTCGAGCGCGAGACCAAGAGCATCTCGGCGGAGGAGACGTTCGAGACCGATGTGGCCGACCGGGCCCGGCTCGAGTCGGAGATCGCGCGGCTCGCCGAGGGTGTGCCGGCGGCTCGTCGCCGCGTCGGCCTTCGCCCGCACGGTGACGGTCAAGGTGCGCCACCCCGACTTCAGCCTGCAGACCCGCTCGGCCACGCTGCGGCACGCCACCGACCAGGCGGGCGCGGTCACCGACCTGGCCACCCGGCTGCTGCACGGCGTCGACGTCAGCTCCGGCCTGCGGCTGATCGGCGTGGGGGTGTCCGGACTCACCACGCACGCCCAGGTCGAGCTGGACCTGGAGCTGGCCGGGCTCGGTCGCGTCGAGCCCGCCCCGGAGTACGAAGCCGTCGCCGCCCGCGTCGAACCAGCGCCGGCCGGCATGGTCACCGAGGCCACGCCCGCAGTGGCGTGGCGGACCGGCGCCGACGTCGTGCACGCCGAGCACGGTGCCGGCTGGGTGTGGGGAGCGGCCGCGGCCGGGTCACGGTCCGGTTCGAGGGGCCGCTCACCGGGCCCGGGCCGGTGCGCACGTTCGCGGTCGACGACCCGCAGCTGGAGCCCGCGGACCCGCCCGACTGGCGGCCCGAGCCGGTCGCGTGAGCCCCGCGCGTCCCTCGGCTCTCAGCGGGTGAGGACGATCTTGCCGGCGGTCCGGCCCTCGATCATCGCGGCGAACGCCTCGGGCGCCTGCTCCATCGGCAGCTCCAGCCCGACCTGCGGGTGCAGGTCGGCCGTCTCGCACAGGGTGAGCAGGTCGGCGAGCTCCTGCCGGGTGCCCATCGTCGACCCGATGACGCGCAGCTGCAGGAAGAAGATCCGGGTCAGCTCGGCCGAGTCCGGCTCACCCGTGGTGGCGCCGCAGGTCACCAGCACGCCACCCGGCTTGAGCGACTTGATCGAGTGGCTCCAGGTCGCCTTGCCGACCGAGTCGAACACTCCGTCGACCCGCTCCGGCAACCGCGCCCCGGGCTCGAACGTCGCGTGCGCACCCAGCTTGCTCGCCAGGTCGCGCTTCTCCTGCGAGCTCCCGGTCACCCAGACCCGCAGGCCGGCCGCGACGCCGAGCGTGATCAGCGCGGTCGACACCCCGCCGCTCGCGCCCTGCACCAGCATCGTCTGACCGGCGTGCAGCCCCGAGCGGGTCGTGAGCATCCGGTAGGCCGTGAGCCAGGCCGTCCCGAGGCACGCGGCCTCGGCGAAGCTCAGCGAGGTCGGCTTGGGCAGCACGTTGGCCTTGGGCACGACCACCCGCTCCGCGAAGCTGCCCTGCAGGTCCTCGGTCAGCATCGAGCGGCGCGGGTCGAGCGTGCGGTCACCGCCCCAGTCGGGGTCGTTGACCACGGGGTAGACCACGACCTCGCTGCCGTCCTCGAGCGTGCCCGCGGCGTCCATGCCGAGGATCATCGGGAACTGCTCGGCCTTGATGCCGACCCCGCGCAACGTCCAGACGTCGTGCATGTTCAGGCTCGCGGCACGTACGTCCACGGCCACCTGCCCGGGACCGGGCTCGGGATCGGGTCGCTCACCCACGACCAGGGCGTGCAGCGGTGCGTCGGGCGAGGGGCGGTCGGCGTACACGGCGCGCATGCCGCCCAGTGTGCCGCACGCCGCAGGAACGACCAGGCCCCCGGCGCGTTCGCCGGGGGCCTGGTGGGTGATCAGTGCTCGATCAGAAGACGGTGACCTTGGTCGAGCCGACCTTGGCGTTGCCGCTGGACCACAGCCAGTCCATGCCCGCGTTGGTCACCCGGATGCAGCCGTGCGAGGCGGGGGTCGGGGGGACGCTGGGCGAGCCGTGGATCGCGATGCCGCCGGTGATGTACTTCGGGCGGTACATCGTGCCGAGCTCGAGGGTGGACTTCCACAGCTCGTCGCGCTCGTTGTAGAGCGTCCAGGTGCCGGTGGGCGTGGTCGCCTTGGCGGTGTGGGTGACGGTCTTGCCGTCGTCACCCTTGACCGGGTAGGTGAAGGTCTGGCCGTTGCCGGACGAGGCGTTCATGACCTTGATCGGGCGACCGTTCTGCACGACCACGAGGATCTGCCGGCGCAGGTCGATCTCGATGCCGGTGCTGATCCGGGTCTGCGGCTTGACGCCGCGGGCGATGGCGCCCTGGGTGGCCTTGTCGATCTCGCCGGTGCGCGGGAGGCCCGCGACCTTCTGGATCGCGTAGACGGCCTGCCGGGTGCCGCCGCCGTAGGAACCGTCGACGGCCGGGACGAAGTAGCCGAGGGACTGCAGCCGCTCCTGCGCCGCCTTGACCTTCGGGCCGCTCGCGCCCATGGCGAGCGTCTTGCCGTCGTCGTCGCTGAGCGGCGGCTGGGTCGAGGAGGACGAGGACGGCGAGGGGAGGAGCTCGAGGCGCTCGGCTCGGCGTCGTCGCCCGCCCCGGCGCTGCTGGACGGCGAGGCGCTCGGCGTGGAGCTGGCCGCGGGGGCCGGCTGCTCGGTCGGGCTCTGGCTGTGGGTGCGCGTCGCCGTGCTGG
This sequence comes from Barrientosiimonas endolithica, assembly GCF_030296655.1. Lineage (NCBI taxonomy): Bacteria > Bacillati > Actinomycetota > Actinomycetes > Micrococcales > Dermacoccaceae > Barrientosiimonas > Barrientosiimonas endolithica. The sequence continues at coordinate 1,457,443 of NZ_AP027735.1, forward strand.
TGCGCGTGCGGGTGTGCGTCGGCTCCTCGGTGGTCGTCTCCGACTCCGAGGTGGTGGTGCTGGGGGTGCTGGACGTGCTGGGCGTCGTCGAGCTGGTGGTCGGCGTGGCGGGGCCCGGGTCGACCGTCGGGCTGGAGGCCGTGCTCGTCGGCGTCGCCGTGGGCGACTCGGAGGCGACATCCTGGGCGCCGCAGGCGGCGAGCAGCAGCGCGGCGGTCGCGGCCGAGACGGTCGCGGCGGCGCGGGTGCGGCGGGTCGTCATACGCATGTCAGTCCTTCGAGCAGCCGGTCAGGGGAGGTGCGGTCCGGATCGATCACGGTCCCGCCATCGGGGCAGGTGGACGCGCTCCGACGAGTCAGGGTATAGGCAAAGTGGACGATTCACCCATTCGGCGCGCCGGGGTGTCGGCCCCGCCCGCGGGGGTGGGTGGCGAGACGGCACGCTCCCGGCCGGCTCCGGCGGACCCCGGTGGCCGCGCGGCCGCAAGGCCTGGCCGATTCGGGCAGCACCGCTCCTGCGTGCTACTGTCTGCGACGCCGTCAGGGCCTCCCCAGGGCCCGCAGGCACACCTCGTCCGGGTGGCGGAATTGGCAGACGCGCTAGCTTGAGGTGCTAGTCCCCGTCAAGGGGGTGGGGGTTCAAGTCCCCCTCGGACACCGACACCAACAGCCCCGAAGCGATCGCTTCGGGGCTGTTGGTTTTCCGGTCCCGCCCGACGTACGCCCGTCGCCGGACCGCGCGCCGCTCGCCGGGCGGCTACTCGGCGACCTTGATCACCAGCTTGCCGAAGTTGTCGCCGCGCAGCAGGCCGCGGAACGCCTCGACCGCGTTGTCCAGCCCGTCGACGACGTCCTCGCGGTAGCCCACCGATCCGTCGGCGACCCAGCCGGTCATGTCGCGCACGAACGGCTCGGTCAGCCGCTCGACGAACTCGGTCTGGATGAAGCCGCGCAGGGTCAGGCTCTTGCGCAGCACGGTGCCCATGAGCGCGGGCGTGCGGTCCGGGCCCTCCGGCAGCGAGGTTGCGTTGTAGCCCGCGACCAGCCCGCAGACCGGCACCCGCGCGAAGGTGTTGAGCAGCGGGAAGACCGCGTCCCACACCGCGCCGCCGACGTTCTCGAAGTAGACGTCGATGCCGTCGGGGCAGGCGGCCGCGAGGTCCTCGCGGAACGTGGGGGAGCGGTGGTCCACGGCGGCGTCGAAGCCCAGCTCGCGCAGGTAGGCCACCTTCTCGGGTCCGCCGGCGATGCCGACGGCCCGGGCGCCCTTGACCTTGGCGATCTGCCCGACGGCGGACCCGACCGGTCCGGTCGCGGCCGCCACGACGACCGTCTCGCCCGGCTGCGGGCGACCGATCTCCAGCAGCCCGGCGTACGCCGTGAAGCCCGGCATGCCGAGCACGCCCAGCGCGGTGCTCACCGGCACGGGCGCGTCGGTGTCGAGCCGGCGCAGGTGGGCGGCCTTCTCGAGCGAGTGGGTCTGCCAGCCGCCGTACCCGAGCACCACGTCGCCCTCGGTGAGCGAGGGGTCCTGCGACTGCAGCACCCGGGAGACCGTGGCGCCGACCATGGTGTCGCCGACCTGCACCGGCGGGGCGTACGACGGCGCGTCGCTCATCCGGCCGCGCATGTAGGGGTCGAGCGAGAGGTAGAGCGTCTGCAGCAGCGCCTCACCGGACTGCGGCTGGGCGAGCTCGACCTGCTCGGTGCGGAAGTTGTCCTGCGTGGGTTCGCCGTGCGGGCGCGAGGCCAGCACGATCCGAGTCGATGTCGTCACCTCGCCACACTAGGTCGCCGCCGCAGCACCCGAAGATCCGTGTCACCGACCGCTGGTCGATCTACGCTGGGCGCGACCGGCTGACGACCACGGGGGGACGTGACATGGCCAGCGAACCGGCAGCGCGCGTACGCGCCTTCATCGACGACTGGTACGCCCGCTGGGGCGCCACCGCGCCGGTGTTCGAGGCATCGGACCAGGAGTCGGGCGAGGCGCGCGGGGACGCGCAGGTCGACGCCTTCGAGGTGTGGCGGTCGGCGCTGCAGGGTGTGGCCGAACGCCACGGCGTGCCAGGGGTTCTCGCGCTCCCGGACTCCTCGTTCGGACCTCCCGTGCACACCCCGGACGAGCAGATCGTCGCCGAGCGGGTCACGGGCGACTCGGCCGTCGTGCAGACGGTCCGCCGCGACGAGCTCCTCGACGAGCACTTCGAGTACGACCTGCGCCGGCTCGACGACGACTGGCGGATCGAGCGGGTCGTGGAGTATCTCGACGACCCCGACGACCCGATCATGCCGCCCGAGGCGCTGCGCGACGCGCTCGCCGGCACCTCGCCGGACGCGCCGTTCGCCGCGCTGCACCCGGTCGAGGCCGAGCTCGACCACGGGAGCCTGTTCGTCCCGCGCGACATCACCGACGAGGCGGGCGAGACCAGCCGGCTGCAGGTCCAGCGCGTCGGCACGTTCCGCTGCGCCTCCGGGGTGCTCGCGGCCTTCGACCTCGGATACCCCGACATCAGCCCGTTCCTGCGCGCGGTGCCGCCCGGTGACTACGCCGTGGAGACGTCCACGGCGTTCGGCCGCAACGCCGCGGTGCGCGTCGTGCTCGGGCCGGGGGAGCCGATCGCCTGGCGGCCGGCGGAGCGGTTGGAGGGCGGGCACGGTGTCGGCGTCGACGCGGGCAACGTTGCGATCGTCGACCTCGCGGCGCTCGGCTCGGTGACCGTGCGCGACCGGGAACGGGCGTTCGCGCCGCTGGCCGTCACGCGGGGCCCGTTCGCGCGGATGCTGACGTTCGGCGGGGAGACACCGGTCGGGGCCGTGGTCGAGTCCGGCTGGGGCGACGGGAGCTACTTCGCGTTCTGGGGGTTCGACGAGACGGGCGCGCTGGTGCAGCTGGTCGTCGACTTCATGCTCGCCGCCACCATGGACGACCCCGAGCCGATCGACCTGCCGTGGGGCGCGTTCGACGACCCGACGCTCGAGGGGTGGTCGCTCACCGTCGGCCTCGAGGGCTCGCCGCTGCGGCTGGTCGTCGACGACCCGCACGACGAGCTCGCCGAGGTCGCGCTGCTCGACGCGGCCGGCGACCCGGTGCCCGGCTTCGACGCCGACGAGCACGAGCTCGACGAGGACGACCGGATGCACTACGCCCTGCCCGGCGGGTCGCGCGACGGCTGGCTCGTGCGGCTGCTCCCCTCGACCGGGGTGCTGCGGCTGCGCTGAGCCGGACGCCACACTGAGCCCATGCAGCTGCACCGGCTCGTCGAGACCTCCCGCGAGGTCACCGCCACCTCCTCGCGCACCGCGAAGACGACGCTCGTCGCGACCCTGCTCGCCGAGGCGGAGCCACAGGAGGCCGGCCTGGTCGCGGCCTACCTCGCCGGCGTGCTGCCCCAGCGCCGCACCGGCATCGGCTGGCGCACCCTGTCCGCCGAGCGCCCCGCCGCGGCCGCGCGCCCCACGCTGGAGGTGGCGCAGGTCGACCGGCGCATCCAGGAGCTCGCCGACCTCGCGGGCAGCGGCTCCTCCGGCCGCCGCCGGGAGCTCCTGCGCACGCTGTACGCCGACCTCACCGACGCCGAGCAGCGTTACGTCACCGGGTTGTTGAGCGGCGAGCTGCGCCAGGGCGCCTCCGACGGGGTGCTGCTGGCCGCGATCGCGCAGGCGGCCGACGTGCCGGCCGCGGACGTGCGTCGCGCCGTCATGCTCGCCGGGTTCACCGCCCCCGTCGCCCAGGCCGCGCTGACCGACGGGGCAGCCGGGCTCGCGCGCATCTCGCTCGAGCCGGGCCGCCCGCTCCGGCCGATGCTCGCCGGGTCCGCCCCGGACGTACCAGCCGCGCTGGACGGGACCCCGGTGCGGCTGGACCGCAAGCTCGACGGGATCCGCATCCAGGCGCACAAGGTCGGCGAGGACGTCCGGCTGTTCACCCGCAGCCTGGAGGAGGTCACCGAGCGGCTGCCCGAGGTCGTCGAGCTCGTCGCGGCGCTGCCGCACGACACCGTCGTGCTCGACGGCGAGGTCATCGCGCTCGCTGCCGACGGGCGTCCCGAACCCTTCCAGGTGACCGGGTCGCGCACCGCTTCCGCAGGCTCGCCCGAAGCGCTGCGCGCGTCGACCCCGCTCACGACGTTCTTCTTCGACCTGCTCCACCTCGACGGCGAGGACCTGCTGGATCTGCCTCTCGCGCAACGGTTCTCACGGCTCGCCGACCTGGTGCCGCCCGACGCCCTGGTGCCCTCGATGGTCACCGACGACACCGAGGAGGCACAGCGCTTCTTCGCCGAGACCGTCGAAGCCGGTCACGAGGGCGTGGTCGTCAAGCGGCTCGACGCGCCCTACGCCGCCGGCCGTCGCGGCGCCGGCTGGGTGAAGGTCAAGCCGCGGCACACCCTCGACCTCGTGGTGCTCGCGGTCGAGCGCGGCAGCGGCCGCCGCCGCGACTGGCTGTCGAACATCCACCTCGGCGCGCGCGACCCCGACACCGGTGGCTTCGTGATGCTGGGCAAGACCTTCAAGGGGATGACCGACGAGACCCTGCGCTGGCAGACCGAACGCTTCCGCGAGCTCGCGACCGACGACGACGGCTGGGTCGTGACCGTGCGCCCGGAGCAGGTCGTCGAGATCGCCTTCGACGGCGTACAGCGCTCCTCGCGCTACCCCGGCGGCGTCGCGCTGCGCTTCGCCCGGGTGCTGCGCTATCGCGACGACAAGTCCGCTGACGAGGCCGACACCATCGCCGACGTACGAGCGCTGCGGGGCTGATCCCGCGCCCGCCGTGCGACCATGGTCGGGGGAGCACCGGGGGGAGCACCCGAGAGCATGGGGAGAGCACGAGGGGGATGCTCGATGGGGGAGCAGGCGCAGCGGCTTGCCCACTACCGGCTGGACCGGGTGCTGGGCAAGGGCGGCATGGGCAGCGTGTTCGTCGCGTTCGACGAGCGGCGCGAGCGCGAGGTCGCGCTCAAGGTGCTGCCCGAGGACCTCGCCGACGACCCCGTCTTCCGCGACCGGTTCCGCCGCGAGGCGCGCATCGCCGCCGACCTGGAGGACCCGCACGTCGTGCCGATCCACGACTTCGGCGAGATCGACGGGCGGCTGTTCATCGACATGCGGCTCGTGCGCGGCCGCGACCTGCGCGCCATCATCCGCGAGGACGGCCCGCTGTCGCCCGAGCTCGCGGTGTCGCTCGTCGACCAGGCCGGTCAGGCCGTCGACGCGGCGCACGCGCGCGGCCTGGTGCACCGCGACGTCAAGCCCGCCAACATCCTGGTCACCCGCGGCGACTTCGCCTACCTCGCCGACTTCGGCATCGCGAGCCGCGAGGGCGAGACCCGGCTGACGCACACCGGCATCACCGTCGGCTCGTTCACCTACATGGCGCCGGAGCGGTTCGACACCCGGGCCAGCTACGACGAGCGCATCGACGTCTACGCCCTCGGCTGCGTGCTGCACGAGGCGCTCACCGGCGAGCCGCCGTTCCGTGGCACCACCCTCACCGAGCAGATGGCCGCCCACCTGCACGCCCCGCGCCCGCAGCCCTCGCGCAGCCGTCCCGACCTGCCGCCCGGCCTCGACGACGTGGTCGCCCGGGCGATGGCCGTGGACCCCGGTGACCGGTTCGCGACGTGCGCGGAGCTGAGCCGGGCGGCCCGCGCGGCCCTGGCGGGCGGGCCCGCCACCAGCTCGGTACGCCTGCCGCGCCCCACGCAGGTCATCTCGCCGGCGCAGCCGCGCCCCGCACGAGCCGACCCGGCGCAATCCCGCGCCGCCCGACCCCGACCCGCCGGCTCGCACCCCGCCGGCGCTCGACCGGCGACCCCCGCACCAGCCGGACCGTCAGCACCGGCCGCACGGGCGGCACCTGCCGGGCGCCGGCGGACGAAGCGACCGGTGGCCATCGCCCTCGCCACGGTGCTGCTGGTCGTGGGCGGCTGGGTGGCGCTCACCCAGCTGCAGCCCGACCGCCCGGCCACGCTGCTGCCCGACGCGAGCCCGACGAGCGCCGCGCCGCAGACCCCGCTCGACCCGCAGGAGGCGCCGGCGGAGGCGCGCAGCACGGTCGTCGTGCCGGCGGTCGCGCGCTACTGCGCGCCGCGCTCCGACCTCGGGGGCCTGCGCGTCTACGTCGCCTACGACGAGGTGGCCGACCCGTGCGGGTGGGCCCTGGAGGTCGCGACGGCGGTGCACGACAACGGCGACCGGTCGAGCCCGACGATGAGCGTCTACAGCCCTGCCCGTGGCGACTACGCCACGGTCACGTGCGGCGCCGGCCCACCGATCCGCTGCCGCAGCGACGGCACGGCCACCGCCTGGGTCGTGCGGCCGGACGAGGACGTACGCCGCTAGCCCGGCCGCGCCCGCCTGCCCCTCGGGCGGGCACCCGCCGCGTGGCACAGTGGGCGCATGGCTGACGAGCGCACGAGCACCGAGGACACGCGGCCCGAGGACGAGGTCGTCCGCCTGTGCCAGGACCTCATCGGGATCGACACCAGCAACTACGGCGACGGCAGCGGCCCGGGTGAGCGCAAGGCCGCCGAGTACGTCATGACCGAGCTGACCGAGGTCGGGCTCGAGCCGGAGATCGTCGAGAGCGAGCCGGGCCGGGCCAGCGTGATCGTGCGGGTGGAGGGCGAGGACTCCGAGCGTGGCGCGCTGTGCGTGCACGGGCACCTCGACGTCGTGCCCGCGAACGCCGACGACTGGCAGGTGAACCCGTTCGGCGCCGAGATCAAGGACGACATGATCTGGGGCCGCGGCGCGGTCGACATGAAGGACATGGACGCGATGATCCTGGCCTGCCTGCGCGACCTCGCCCGCACCGGCAAGAAGCCCCCGCGCGACATCGTCTTCGCCTTCTTCGCCGACGAGGAGGCCGGCGGCGTCAAGGGCAGCGGCTGGCTGGTCGACAACCGTCCCGAGCTGTTCGAGGGCGTCACCGAGGCGATCAGCGAGGTGGGCGGCTACAGCGTGACCGTGCCCGACGCGCAGGGGCAGCAGCGCCGGGCCTACCTGCTGCAGACCGCCGAGAAGGGCATCCTGTGGCTGCGGCTCACCGCGCACGGCCGGGCCGGCCACGGGTCGGTGCCCAACCACGAGAACGCCGTCGTGCGGCTCGCCGAGGCGATCGCCCGCATCGACGCCCACGTCTGGCCGCGGCAGTACGTCGCGTCCGTGCGCCAGCTGCTCGACGGGCTGTCCGACCTCACCGGCGTCTCCTACACCGAGAACGACGCCAGCGCGCTGCTCGAGCACCTCGGCGGCGCAAGGGGATTCGTCGAGGGCACCCTGCAGGACACCGCGAACTTCACGATGCTCGACAGCGGCTACAAGCACAACGTGATCCCGCAGACCGCGAGCGCCTCGCTCGACTGCCGCTTCCTGCCCGGTCACGAGGACGAGCTGATGAGCACCATCCAGGAGCTCGCGGGGGAGTTCGTCGAGGTGAGCGTGCACCACCGCGACATCGCGTTGGACTCGCCGTTCGAGGGTGCGCTGGTCGACGCCATGAAGTCCTCGCTGCTGGCCGAGGACCCCGAGGCCGTGATCCTGCCCTACTGCCTCTCCGGCGGCACCGACAACAAGGGGCTCAAGCGCCTCGGCGTCAACGGCTACGGCTTCGCCCCGCTGCGCCTGCCGGCCGACCTGGACTTCGCGCCGATGTTCCACGGCATCGACGAGCGGGTGCCGATCGACTCGCTGAAGTTCGGCACGCGCGTGCTGCAGCGGTTCCTGCTGAGCTCCTGAGGTGCGTCGGCGGGAGAGCCGCTCAGGCCGTACGCCGGACGCGGATGATCTTGCGGCGCAACCAGACCCGGCGATGTCCACCGAGGTAGAGCCGGGTGCGGAACAGCTCCCAGTGGCCATACTCCGCGTGGTCGGTCAGGGCCTGGCGGATCTCCGCGCGCTCGACGTCGCGTCGGAAGTCCAGGACGCGGTACTCGTACTCGACCATGGGACCTCATTGTGCGCCCTCGCACCTCGTGCTGGGTGCGCCCCTCCCACCTCGGGCGTGGTGCAGGGCTGCCGAACGCGCCGCGGTTCGCTACGGTCATCGCATGGCTGACCCTCGCGCTTCCCTCTCCGCCCTCGTGACCGCGCTCGAACGCCACCTCGAGGCTGCGGCCGGCCGGCGCGGCGAGAACGACCCGACCGTCGTCGCGGCGTTCGAGGACGTGGCCGACGCGTTCGAGACCTACGACGACGCGCTGCTGGAGGCCTACGGCGAGGTGACGCCGCTGGAGGTCTACTCCGGCGACGAGGACGACGACTACGACGACTCGGACGAGGAAGACTCTGACGACGACGAGGACGACGACCTCGACTTCGACGACGACGAGGACGACGGGGAGTACTCCGGCCTCGACGACGAGGAGTACGACACCGACGGCAGCGCGCGGCGCTGACCGGCCGGCGACGCCCTGAGACTCAGACGTCGCTGACCTCGTCGAGCGCCTCGCGCACCTGCGCGGGGATCTGCAGGCCGGTCGCGCGCAGCAGCGGCGCGAGCTGGGTCGCGGTGCGCGGACCGATGAGCGCGCTGGCCACCGTCGGCTGCGCGAGCACCCACGCCAGCGCGACCTCGGCGGCGGTCACGCCCAGCCCCTCGGCCGCCGTGCTGACCGCCTCGACCACCGCCCGGCTCGTGTCGTCGAGGTAGGGCGCCATCGCCTCGGGCCGCCGGGCGGCGCGGGAGTCGGCCGGCACGGTGTGGCGGTACTTCCCGGTGAGCGCGCCGCGCCCCAGCGGCGACCAGGCCAGCAGCCCGACGCCGAGGTGCTCGGCCGCGGGCACCGTGTCGTGCTGCGCCTCGCGCTGCAGCAGGCTCAGCTCCACCTCGTCGGCGACGAGCGGCACCCGGACCGTCTGCAGCAGCGTGGCCGCGCGCGCCAGCTGCCAGCCGAGGTAGTTGGAGACACCGACGTACCGCGCCTTGCCGGAGGCCACCGCGTGCTCCAGCGCCGACAGAGTCTCCTCCAGGGGGACGTCGTCGGACCAGGTGTGCACCATCCACAGGTCGACATGGTCGGTCCGCAGCCGGCTCAGCGAGGTGTCCAGCTGACCGAGCAGCCCGCCGCGCGAGGTGTCGACGACCCGCCCGCCGGCCGTACGCCCGACGCCGGCCTTGGTGGTGATGACCACCTCGTCCCGGGAGACGACGTCGTCGAGCAACCGGCCGAGCATCTGCTCGGCCTCGCCACCGCCGTACACGTGCGCCGCGCTGAACGAGGCGCCGCCGGCGGACAGGTAGGCCTCGGTGATCCGGCGCGCCTCGTCGTCGTCGACCTGGTCGCCCCAGCCGGCGGTGCCGAGGGTCAGCGGTGACAGGTGCAGGCCGGAGCGGCCGAGGCGCGAGCGACGCATGGCCCAGAACCTACCGACCGCAACCGGATTCGGCCGGTGGGCGCGCCTGCTGGTGCCTCAGAGCCAGCCGCTGCGCTTGAACGCCACGAACAGTCCGACGCAGGCGCTGATCATGACGGCGAGGATGACGAAGTAGCCGTAGTAGAACTCGCTGCCGCCGACGTTGAACGACGCGGTGAGCTCGGGCATGCGCTCGAAGTTCATGCCGTACACACCGGCCAGCATCGTCGGCACCGCGGCGATCGCGACCCACGCCGAGATCTTGCGCATGTCGTTGTTCTGCTGCACCGACACCTGCGCCAGGTGCGCGCTCAGCACGTCGGTGAGCAGCCGGTCGTAGGCCTCGACGTGGTCGACGACGCGCAGCAGGTGGTCGTTGACGTCGCGGAAGAACGGTGCGGCATCCTCCGGCACGTGCCGGCTGTGGATCAGCCGCTTCAGCGGCTCGACGAGCGGCTGCGCGGCGCGGCGCACCTCGAGAACCTCGCGCTTGAGGGAGTACAGCTGCATCACGTCGACCGACAGGTCGGGGTCGAACACCCGCTGCTCGAGCTGGGTGAGGTCCTCGGCGAGCTCGCTGTCGATGCGTTCGTACTGGTCGACGACCTCGTCCATCACCTTGTGCAGCACCGCCACCGGGCCGTGCTCGAGCAGCTCGGGGTGTGCTCCAGCGAGCGCCGGATCGCCGACAGCGGCGAGTGCTCGCCGCGCCGCACGGTGAGCACGAAGTGCGGCCCGACGAACAGCATGATCTCGCCGGTCTCCACCTGCGAGGTCGCCTCGGTGTAGCTCAGCGTCTTGAGCACCACGAAGATCGTGTCGTCGTACAGCTCGATCTTCGTACGCTGGTTGCCGGTGATCGCGTCCTCGACCGCGAGCGGGTGGAGCCGCAGCTCGTCCTGCACCAGCGCGAACTCCCGCTCGGTCGGGTCCTTCAGGCCGATCCACAGGAAGTCGTTGGCCTTGCTCGTCGCGAGCCGCTCCAGCTCGTCGCTGAGGTCGCCGCAGCTCATCCGCTTGCCGTCGCGATAGACGGCCTGGTCCACGATCACCGGCCTATGTCACCACATCGGGGGCGGCGCCCGTCCGCACCAGCCGGGCGCGGACGTACAGTGTCGCCGTGGCCACCGTCCTGCTCGTCCGCCATGGCCGGACCACCGCCAACTCCTCGGGCGTGCTCGCCGGCTGGACCGAGGGCGTGGGGCTCGACGAGACCGGTCGCGAGCAGGTCGCGACGCTCGCCGGGCGCCTGCGCGACGTGCCGGTGGCGCGCATCGTGTCCAGCCCCTGCAGCGCTGCCAGGAGACCGCCGCGGTGCTCGCGCAGGGCCGCGACGGCGTGGCCGTCGAGTCGGCCGACCAGCTGGGGGAGTGCCGCTACGGCGGCTGGACCGGCCGACCCATCAAGGAGCTCGCGCAGGACCCGCTGTGGAAGGTCGTGCAGCGCCAGCCGTCGGCCGCGACGTTCCCGGCGGACGAGACCTACGCGCACGAGTCGCTGACCCAGATGAGCTCGCGCGCCGTCGAGGTCGTGCGCCGGATCGACCGCGAGGTCGAGGAGGCCCACGGCACGTCGGCCGTCTGGGTCGCGGTGTCGCACGGCGACGTCATCAAGGCCCTGCTCGCCGACGCGCTCGGGATGCACCTGGACTCCTTCCAGCGCATCGTCGTCGCGCCGGCGTCGCTGTCGGTCGTGCGCTACACCCCGCACCGCTCGTTCGTGCTGCGCAGCAACGACAACGGCGCGAGCGTGACCGACCTGGTGCCGGCGCCCGAGGAGGCGGCGAGCTCCGACGCGACGCCGGGCGGCGAGACGGGCGCGTCCGCCGGTGAGACGGGCACGTCCGCCGGCGACCCGGGTGGCCGTACCGGCTCGACCCGCGGCGCGGATTAGGCTCGGACCATGCCCTTGATCGAGTACGTCCGGCCCGACCGGTTCGTCGCGGGCACCGTCGGCCCGCCCGGGCAGCGCACGTTCTTCCTGCAGGCCGAGCAGGGACCCCGGGTCACGTCGGTCTCGCTGGAGAAGCAGCAGGTCCAGGTCCTCGCCGAACGCGTCGAGGAGCTGCTCGAGGAGGTGCCGGCCTCCTCGGCCGCCGACCCCGAGGACAACGCGCCGCTGAGCGCGCCGATCGACGACGAGTTCCGCGTCTCCACGCTCAGCCTCACCTGGGACGGCGAGCAGCAGGCCGTGATCATCGAGTGCTACGACGCGGAGGTCGAGCTGGAGCCCGACCTCGAGGGCGAGGGCGTCATCGAGGTCACCCCGCCCGACACCAACGTGCTCAAGGTGTCGCTGAGCGCCTCGGCCGCGCGCGAGTTCGTCCGCCGGTCGCTCGCGATGGTCGCGCAGGGCCGGCCGCCGTGCCCGTTCTGCGGCGGTCCGCTCGACCCGACCGGTCACATCTGCCCCCGCGCCAACGGCTACAAGCGCTGACCTTGGTCGCCCTGCTGCGCGAGCTCGCCGACGGCGAGCTGGAGATCGAGGGTCGGCTGCTCGACGCCTCGAACCTCGCGCTGCGCGTGTGGGTGGGGGAGTCGCGCACGAGCGCGATCTACAAGCCCGTCCGCGGAGAGCGCGAGCTGTGGGACTTCCCCGACGGGACGCTCGCCGCGCGTGAGCGCGGGTCGTACCTCGTCTCCCGGGCGGGCGGCTGGGACCACATCCCCGAGACCGTGCTGCGCGACGGGCCGCTCGGCCCGGGCTCGGTGCAGCGCTGGGTGGGGCCGCTGGAGTCGACCGTGGTCGACCTGCCCGTGGGCCTCGTGCGGCTCGACGCGGTGGACGAGGTGCCGGAGGACTACCTGCCGGTGGTGGGGGTCGAGCTCGGTGACGGAACGCCGATGGCGGTCTCGCACGCCGACGAGGACCGGCTCGCCTCGCTCGCGGTGCTCGACGCGGTGCTCAACAACGCCGACCGCAAGGCCAGCCACCTCATCGAGGACGGCGACCGGCTCTGGGCGATCGACCACGGCGTCACGCTCAACACCGCGACCAAGCTGCGCACGGTGCTGTGGGGGTGGGCCGGCGACCCGCTGCGCGAGGCGGACGTGGAGCGGCTGCACCGGCTCGAGGCGGCGCTGTACGACGGGCTCACCGACGAGCTCGCCGACCTCATCACCGCGGCCGAGATCGACGCGCTCGGCGCGCGGGTGGAGCGGCTGCTGGCGAGCGGGGTGTTCCCCGAGCCGGACGGCGTGCGCCACCCGCTCCCGTGGCCGTTGTGGTGACGGCGCGCAGGTGGGCGCGGCGCGGCTGAGCGCGCCGCGCACGGTACGCGGTGCGCCGCACACGGTGTTGCGCCGCTCACACCCGGGCCGCTTCGGGGCACCGAGGCGCGGGTTCGTCGGTGTCGAGCCGTAGGCTCTCGACACGTGGAGTCCTGGCCCGCCCCGTCCGTCCCCGCCCTCGCCGATGCAGCGCCGGCGCTGCGGCTGCACGACACCGCGAGCGGGACGCTGCAGCCGGTCGAGGGGAGCGACGGCACCGCGCGGATCTACGTCTGCGGCATCACCCCCTACGACGCCACCCACCTCGGGCACGCCGCGACCTACGTGACGTTCGACCTGGTCGGCCGGCTGCTGCGGGCGAACGGCCTGCGCGTGCGCTATGCGCAGAACGTCACCGACGTCGACGACCCGCTGTTCGAGCGGGCGGCGCGCGACGGCGTCGACTGGCGCGACCTCGGCCGCGAGGAGGTGCAGCTCTTCCGCGACGACATGACCGCCCTGCGCGTGCTGCCCCCGGACGCCTACGTCGGCGTCGAGGAGTCCATGCCCCGGCACGCGGCGCGGGTGAGCGAGCTGATCGAGTCCGGCGCGGCGTACCTCCTTCCGGTGCCGGACGGCGAGGCCGCGCAGGCGAGTGACGCCGCTCGGCCCGGCGACGAGCCCGGCCACGACGTCTATCTCGATCTGGCGCGCTGCCCGGACTTCGGCCACCTCAGCGGCTGGACGCGCGAGCAGATGCTCGACGTCTACGCCGAGCGCGGCGGCGACCCCGACCGCCCCGGCAAGCGCGACGTGCTCGACCCGCTGCTGTGGCGGGCCGCGCGCGACGGTGAGCCCTCGTGGCCGGGCCCCGACGCCGCCGGACCCGGCCGGCCCGGGTGGCACCTGGAGTGCACGACCATCGCCCTGGACGAGCTCGGCCCGGGCTTCGACGTGCAGGGCGGCGGCACCGACCTGGTCTTCCCGCACCACGAGATGAGCGCGGTGCAGGCCGAGGCGCTGCCGGGGTCGCCCGCCTTCGCGCAGGTCTACTCCCACCAGGCGATGGTCGGTTATGACGGCGCGAAGATGAGCAAGTCGCTCGGCAACCTGGTGCGGGTGTCCGACCTGCGCGCGCAGGGCGTCGACCCGATGGCGGTCCGGCTCGTGCTGCTCGACCAGCACTACCGGCAGGAGTGGGGCTACACCGACGAGCTCCTCTCGGCGGCGCAGGCCCGCCTGGACCGGTGGCGCGAAGGACTGCTCGGCCACCCGGCGTGCGACCGCGCGCTGGTCGCCACCGTCGCCGAACGGCTGGCCGACGACCTCGACAGCCCCGGCGCCCTCGCGGCGATCGACCGGTGGATCGGGGAGCACCCCGACGGCGCCGACGACGGCTCGGACGTCTCGATCGCGGACGCCGTCGACGCGCTGCTCGGCGTCGAGCTGCGACCCGAGGGCTGAACCGGGTAGCAGCACGGCCAGAGCCCTCACGACTGCGGCGCGTTGCGCCGCGCCGCACCCTGCCGCCCGCGCCTCCGACGCCGCCACGGGTCGAGCCGCCGCCGGCCCCCGCCCGGCACCTCCTCGGCGGTGAGCGGCGCCGGGTCCTGGACGCCTTCGATCAACCCGGCAAGGCCGGCCTCCAGCCGTGAGATCTGCGCCCCGGGCACTGCCGTGTCGGCCGGGTCGTCATAGCGCGCCGGATGCGTCGAAACCTCTTGTCCTGTAAGAGTTTTCCAGCGCAGCTCACCGGCCGGGCCGGGCGTGACCGTCCACCACCGCCGCGTCTTGGGGTTGTGGTGGCCGCGGTGCAGCGCGATCAGGTTGTCGGGGTGGGTCGCGCCATCGGCCGGGCGTTCGGCGCCGGCCTGCCACTCGCGGACATGGTCCAGGTCGGCACCCACGGCGGAGTACTCGCACCCGGGGGCGCGGCACCGGCCGTCACGGGCGATGACGTACTCACGCATGGCCCGCGTCGGGACGTAGCTGCGCGTCGTCTCGATCGCCGTGCCGGACGCCGGATCGGTGACGATGCGGCGCAACGTGGACCCTGCTTGCACGGCGACGCGGCGCACCTGCGCGGCGGTGAGGAATCCCCGACCCGGCGCCTCGGCGACGCGGTCGTCGAGGCCGAGCAGCGTGGACAGCGAGACCACCACGTGCACCCGCCCCGGCGGCGCGTCACCCAGCAGCTGGTCGTCGGGCACCGTGCCGTGGACGAGCAGGTCGGTGGCGAGGTCGGAGCGCAGCTGTGCCAGGGTGCGCGGGTCGCCGGCCTGGCGGGCGGTGCGGGCGAGACGATCGATGCGCTCGTGCGCCGCGAACACCCGGTCGGCCTCGGCGCTGAGGTCGAGGTAGGCCATGCCGTGGTCGCCGGGCGACACCTTCACCTCACGTCGGGAGCGAGCCTGCGCCTGCACCCGCTCCGCGTCGCGGTCGGGCGGCAACGCCGAGGCCACCGACCGCGCCAGCCGCTTGCGGAACGTGTCCTGCGAGACGCCGCCAAGCTCGACGAGAGCCGCTGTCTCCGAGGCGAATCCGTCGGGTACGCCCTCGTTCGCGTGCCCGGCGCGGTCACCGGGGCGGTCGTCGGGGCACTCGGTTGGGCACTCGGTGGGGCCGGGGTCCGTGGTGGAGAACCGCGGGAACGTGCGGTGCCCTCCCACCCGGGGATCCGTGGCGTCGGTCGCGGTCCCGTCGATGGGCCGCAGGGTCGAGCGGGCGACCTGGTCCGCCGTGAGCGGGTCGAGGTGCTTGGTCTCCTTCAGGACCGTGCTCGCGCGGTGCAGCGTGGTGGTGCCGCTCGCGACCCGGGCGCGCAGGTATCCCGCCCGCTCGTCGGTCGCCGACGCCAGCGCCACCCGCTCGCGGCACTGGGTGATGGGCAGCCCCGTCAGCAGCTGCAGCTCGGTGGCGACGGCGGTCCGCGCCAGGGCGCCGCGCGCCTTCCTGCGGGACGTCGGATCGCGTTGCCCCAGGTCGAGATCGGGATCGCACTCGACCGCGGCGAGCAGGCGCCGCGTGCCCTCGAGCTCGATCGACTCGGCCCAGGACTGCACGCCGCGCGCGACCCGGATGAGCTGTCCGGCAGCCCTGCGCGCCTCGGTCGGGTCGTCGAGCGGGTCGGGCCCGCCCGCCACCACCGTCGGCCCGTGCAGCGGGTTGAATCGGGGGAGGATGCGCCGGCTCGGCGGGCCGGCGCCGTCGCGCGCACCGACCCCACCTCGCGTGGCGTCCGCGTCGCTCGCCGCCGGGCGCTCGGCGATCGCGTCGATCGCCTGGACCAGCCAGTCGACGACGTGGTCGGGCAGCCCGTCGAGCGACACCACCCGCGCCGGCAGCACGAAGCTCGGCTCGACCGTGTCGACCAGGTCCTGAACGCTCATCGCACCTTCCCCTGTCTGCGCCGGCGCTGCCCCCGAGACCCCTTGTCGTGCAGTGACGGCGCCGCGTTCCGTACGTCTGTTCGAAGGCTAGGTGCGACCACCGACAAGCCCCCGAAAGAGTCATACGGGGCCTGTCGACCCGCGGACTTGCCCGGCTGTCCGCATGGTTCGGACAGCGCCCGGCAGCAGCGGCCTCGGTCTTGCGTCGCTCCCGAGCCAGGTGGGTGTCCGCATGGTTCGGACAGGCTGCCGAACATCCCGGGCGGCGCAGGGGAGGTCTGTGCGGGGTGGCCCTGTCGGTGGCCGGGCCTAGCGTCGTGCCATGGCACTCACCATCGACATCGACACCGGGCGTATGGCGCTCGTGGACTCGATCGACAGCCTGATGGAGGTGATCGACGGCCTGAGCGAGTACGACCTGTTCACCCCGTCGCGGTGTCACGGCTGGTCACGCCTCGACGTCGTCACGCACCTGGTGTTCGGCGGCACCGAGATCCTGATGGGCCTCGCGAGCCGCGGCGACGATCGCCCGACGGTCGACGCGGCGAGCTACTGGCGGTCCTACGCGCAGCTCACGAGTGACGACGACCCGGTGGAGGAGCTGATGGCGCAGCGGCGCCGCGCGATGAGCTATCGGCGGCCGGACTCGGTGCGGGCGCACCTGCGCGACGTGCTCGGGGCCGTGCGCACCGGGGCCGTGGCGCTCGACGACCGGCACGTCACCTGGCAGGGGCAGACGTTCACCGCCGGTGACTTCGCCGCGAGCTGGGCGGTCGAGCACGCCGTCCACCACCTCGACCTGCGCCTCGACGACCCGCCGGCGCCCACGGCCCTGCGGCTGGCCCGGGCAACGGTCGACGCGCTGCTGTCGGTGCCCACGCCGCCCACGTGGGACGACACAAGAGCGGTGCTGATCGGTGCCGGGCGGCTGCCGGCCGCGGACGACGGGCCGCACCCGGACGAGCTGCCGGCGCTCGGCTGAGGCGGTTCAGCCGTGGTCGTCGTCCCGCCGCCGCAGATATCGCTCGAACTCGCGCGCGATCGCGTCGCCGCTGGCCTCGGGCAGCTCGGTGGTGTCCTGCGCCTGCTCGAGCGACTGGACGTACTCCGCGACCTCCTCGTCGGACTGCGCCAGCTCGTCGACGCCGTGCTCCCACGCGCGCGCCTGCTCGGGGAGATCGTCGTGACCGATGAGCGTGTCGAACAGCTCCTCGAGCCGGGTGAGCAGCGCCAGGGTCGCCTTGGGCGAGGGGCTGCCACCGGCGTAGTGCGGCACCGCGGCCCAGCACGACAGCGTGGCCAGCCCGGCCTGGTGCGCGGCGTCGACGACGACGCCGACGATGCCGGTGGGGCCTTCGTACTGGCTCGCCTCGAGGTCGTAGCGCTGCCGGGTCTCCTCGTGCTCGGAGGTCACCGTCACCGGGATGGGCCGGGTGTGCGGCACGTCGGCGAGCAGTCCGCCGAGGGTGATGAGCGTGCCGACCTCGCACTCGGTCGCCAGGTCGATGAGCTCCTGGGTGTAGGTCATCCACCGCATCGACGGCTCGATGCCCTGCACCAGCAGCACGTCACGGTCGAGCGGGGTGTCCTGGGCCAGCAGGATGCGCGTCGTGGGCCAGCGGACCTTGCGCTCGCCGCCCTCCTGGACGGTGCGCGGCCGGTTGACCTGGAAGTCGTAGTAGTCCTCCGGGTCGAGCGCGGCCACGGGCTCGGCACCCCAGGTGCGGGCCAGGTGGGTGAGCGTCGCGGAGGCGGTCTCGCCGGCGTCGTTCCACCCCTCGAACGCCGCGATCATGATCGGGTCCCGCAGCTCGGGCAGGTCCTCCAGCTGGATCACGGCGGGCGTCCTCCTCGGGTGAGCGGTGCAGGGCACCACCCTAGGCCGATCCGACCCGTGGTCCGTGCGGCAACCGCGGCGGCGCGCCTCGTAGCATGGCGGGGTCCCCGAGCCGGAGGTCTTCTTGCCCACCGCGACCCCCACCGCGACCGACGCCGCGACGCCCCCTGGGGCGGCGAGCCAGTCGCCCGACAGCCAGTCGCCCGACCAGGCGTCCCGCCAGCCCGACCGCACCGACGAGCTGCGCGAGCTGCTCGGTCGGCGCATCCTCGTGCTCGACGGCGCGATGGGCACGATGATCCAGCGGCACAAGCTGTCCGAGGAGGACTACCGCGGCGAGCGCTTCGCCGACTGGCCCTCCGACCTGCGCGGCAACAACGACCTGCTGTCGCTCACCCAGCCCGACCTCGTCCGCGCGATCCACCGCGACTACCTCGAGGCCGGCTCGGACATCATCGGCACCAACACCTTCAACGCCCAGGTCATCTCGATGGCCGACTACGGCATGGAGGAGCTGTCCTACGAGCTCAACCTCGCCTCGGCTCGCCTGGCCCGCGAGGCCGCCGACGAGATGACGGCGAGCACGCCCGACCGCCCGCGGTTCGTCGCCGGGTCGCTCGGCCCGACCAACCGCACCGCGTCGATCTCGCCCGACGTCAACGACCCCGGCAAGCGCAACGTCTCGTTCGACGAGCTGGTGGCCGCCTACCTGGAGCAGGCCCGCGGCCTGGTCGACGGCGGGGCCGACCTGCTCGTGATCGAGACGATCTTCGACACGCTCAACGCCAAGGCGGCGATCTTCGCGCTCGAGACCCTCTTCGAGGAGGCCGGGCGCCGCTGGCCGGTCGTCATCTCCGGCACCATCACCGACGCCTCCGGCCGCACCCTGTCGGGCCAGACGACCGAGGCGTTCTGGAACAGCGTCCGCCACGCGCGGCCGCTCGCGATCGGCCTGAACTGCGCGCTGGGTGCCGAGGACATGCGCCCGTACGTCGCCGAGCTGGCCCGCGTCGCCGACACCTTCGTCTCGTGCTACCCCAACGCCGGCCTGCCCAACGCGTTCGGCGAGTACGACGAGACGGCCCAGCAGATGGGCGACGTCGTCGAGGGCTTCGCCCGCGACGGGTTGGTCAACCTGCTCGGCGGGTGCTGCGGCACCGCGCCCGACCACATCGCCGAGATCGCGCGGCGGGCCGAGCAGCACGCGCCGCGCAAGCCCGAGACGGTCGCCTCGGCCTGCCGGCTGTCCGGGCTGGAGCCGCTGACCATCGACGAGGACTCGCTGTTCGTCAACGTGGGGGAGCGCACCAACATCACCGGGTCGGCCCGCTTCCGGCGGCTGATCAAGGAGGGCGACTACCCCACGGCGCTCAACGTCGCCCGCCAGCAGGTCGAGGCCGGCGCGCAGGTCATCGACGTCAACATGGACGAGGGCATGATCGACGGCGTGGAGGCGATGGACCGCTTCTGCAAGCTGATCGCGAGCGAGCCCGACATCTGCCGCGTGCCCGTGATGGTCGACTCCTCCAAGTGGGAAGTCATCGAGGCCGGCCTGAAGTGCGTGCAGGGCAAGTCGATCGTCAACTCCATCTCGATGAAGGAGGGCGTCGAGCCGTTCCTCGAGCACGCGCGCCTGTGCCGCAAGTACGGCGCGGCGATCGTGGTCATGGCGTTCGACGAGCAGGGCCAGGCCGACACCCTGGAGCGGCGCAAGGAGATCTGCGCGAAGGCGTACGAGCTGCTCGTCGAGGAGGTCGGCTTCCCTGCCGAGGACATCATCTTCGACCCCAACATCTTCGCCGTCGCGACGGGCATCGAGGAGCACGCGAACTACGGCGTCGACTTCATCGAGGGCACCCGGTGGATCAAGCAGAACCTGCCGGGCGCGCTGATCTCCGGCGGCGTCTCGAACGTGTCGTTCAGCTTCCGCGGCAACAACCCGGTGCGCGAGGCGATCCACGCGGTCTTCCTGTTCCACGCCATCCAGGCCGGCATGGACATGGGCATCGTCAACGCCGGCGCGCTGGTGGTCTACGACGAGATCGACCCCGAGCTGCGCGAGCGCATCGAGGACGTCGTGCTCAACCGGCGACCCGACTCGACCGAGCGGCTGCTGGAGATCGCCGACCGGTTCAACACCAGCGGCGACGAGCAGGCCGAGCAGCAGCAGGACGCCTGGCGCGACCTGCCGGTGCGCGAGCGGATCACGCACGCGCTGGTGAAGGGCATCGACGAGCACATCGAGGCCGACACCGAGATCATGCGGGCCGAGCTCGAGGAGGCCGGCGAGCCGCCGCTGACCGTCATCGAGGGCCCGCTCATGGACGGGATGGGCGTGGTCGGCGACCTGTTCGGCGCCGGCAAGATGTTCCTCCCGCAGGTCGTGAAGTCGGCGCGGGTGATGAAGAAGGCCGTCGCCTACCTCATCCCCTACATCGAGGCCGAGAAGGAGCGCACCGGCACCGCCGGCCAGAAGGCCAAGGGCACCGTCGTCATGGCGACGGTCAAGGGCGACGTGCACGACATCGGCAAGAACATCGTGGGCGTCGTGCTGCAGTGCAACAACTACGAGGTCATCGACCTCGGCGTCATGGTGCCGGCGCAGAAGATCCTCGACGCGGCCAAGGAGCACGACGCCGACATCATCGGGCTGTCCGGGCTGATCACCCCCTCGCTGGACGAGATGGTCGGCTTCGCCGAGGAGATGGAGCGCCAGGGCCTGTCGATGCCGCTGCTGCTCGGCGGCGCGACCACGTCCAAGGCGCACACCGCGGTGCGCGTCGAGCCGAAGTACAGCGGCCCGGTCGTGTGGGTCAAGGACGCCTCGCGCTCGGTGCCGACGGTCTCCACGCTGCTGTCCGACGAGCGCCGGCCGGCGCTGCTGGAGCAGCTCAGGGGCGAGTACGACTCGCTGCGCACCCGCCACGCGGCCAAGAAGAACGACCGGCCGCTGCTGTCCTACGACGACGCGCGCGAGCGGCGCACGCCGATCGAGTGGGAGGACTACCGCCCGTTCCGGCCGCACCTGCTCGCCCAGCAGGAGCGCGACTTCCACGAGGGGCCGCGACCCACGCACGAGCCGACGGCGTACACCCGCACCTGGCACGACTACCCGCTGGCCGAGCTGGTCGACTACATCGACTGGCAGCCGTTCTTCAACGCGTGGGAGATGAAGGGCAAGTTCCCCGACATCCTCAACAACCCCGCGTCCGGCGACGCCGCCCGCAAGCTGTACGACGACGCGCGCCGCATGCTCGACCGGCTCGTCGAGGAGAAGTGGTTGCGGGCCAACGCCGTGATCGGTCTGTTCCCGGCCAACGCGGTCGGTGACGACATCGAGATCTACACCGACGAGTCGCGCACCGAGGTGCGCACGACCCTGCACCACCTGCGCCAGCAGGGGCAGCACCGCGAAGGCATCCCGAACCGTTCGCTCGCCGACTTCGTCGCCCCGAAGGACAGCGGCCTGCGCGACTACGTCGGGGCGTTCGCGGTCACCGCCGGGCTCGGCGCGTCGGAGAAGATCGCCGAGTTCAAGGAGCAGCTCGACGACTACAGCGGGATCCTGCTGGAGTCGCTCGCCGACCGGCTGGCCGAGGCGTTCGCCGAGCGGATGCACGAGCGGGTGCGCCGCGAGCTGTGGGGGTTCGCCTCCGACGAGCGGCTGAGCAACGAGGAGCTCATCGCCGAGGACTACCGCGGCATCCGCCCCGCGCCGGGATACCCCGCCTGCCCCGACCACACCGAGAAGGAGCTGCTCTGGCAGCTGCTCGACGTGCAGGAGCAGACCCAGATCGAGCTCACCGAATCGATGGCGATGTGGCCGGGCGCCGCGGTCAGCGGCTGGTACTTCTCCCACCCGCAGTCGCAGTACTTCGTGGTCGGCCGGCTCGGTCGCGACCAGGTCGAGGCCTACGCCGAGCGCAAGGGCTGGACGCTGGCGCAGACCGAGAAGTGGCTCGCGCCCAACCTCGGATACGAGCCCGAGGACTGATGACCACACGCCGGTCGAGTAGGCGAGGAACGAGCCGTATCGAGACCCCCGCACACCCGCGGCCGTGCTGTGGGACATGGACGGCACGCTCGTCGACACCGAACCGTTCTGGATCGGGGCCGAGCGAGCGCTGGTCGAGAGCTACGGCGGCACCTGGAGCGACGAGCTGGCGCACCGTTGCGTCGGCAACCCGCTGCTGGTGTCGGCCACGATCATCCGCGACAACAGCCCGGTCGAGCTGACGCCGGAGCAGATCGTCGACCACCTGCTGGGACTGGTCGTCGCCGAGATGCGCCGCCACGTGCCGTGGCGGCCGGGAGCGCGCGAGCTGCTGGAATCCCTTGTGGCAGAAGGGATCCCGTGCGCGCTGGTGACGATGTCGTACGTCCGGTTCGCGCAGGTGCTGCTCGACGTGCTGCCCGCGGGGACCTTCGCGACCGTGGTCACGGGCGACGCGGTGACGCACGGCAAGCCGCACCCCGAGCCCTACCTCACCGCGGCCGAGCGGCTGGGGTCGACCCGCGCGACTGCATCGCGCTGGAGGACTCGCCGCCGGGCGTACGCTCGGCCGTCGCCGCCGGCGTGCCCACCGTCGCGGTCCCGCACGTGGTGCCGGTGCCGGCGCTGGCCGGGGCGGTGCAGGTCACGACGCTGGACGGGGTGACCCCGCAGGGTCTTGCCCGTCTGGTCGCGACCGCCACCGCCCCGGCCGAGCGCTGAGCCCGGTTACGCGCTGAGCCCGGTCACGCGCTCGGTGCGGGTCGCGCGGACTCGGCGTCGACGTACACCGTGGAGCCGAGCTCGACGAACGTCTCGCTCATCTGCCGCATGCCGTCCTGGGCGAACCGGTCGCGCACGTCCTGACTGATCCGCATGCTGCAGAACTTCGGGCCGCACATCGAGCAGAAGTGCGCCGTCTTGGCCGCGTCCGCCGGCAGCGTCTCGTCGTGCATCGAGCGGGCGGTGTCGGGGTCGAGCGAGAGGTTGAACTGGTCCTCCCAGCGGAACTCGAACCGGGCCTTCGACAGCGCGTCGTCCCACGCCCGCGCGCCCGGGTGGCCCTTGGCGACGTCGGCGGCGTGCGCGGCGAGCTTGTAGGTGATCACGCCCGTCTTCACGTCGTCGCGGTCGGGCAGCCCGAGGTGCTCCTTCGGCGTGACGTAGCACAGCATGGCGGTGCCGTGCATCGCGATCGTGGCCGCGCCGATGGCCGAGGTGATGTGGTCATACCCCGGGGCGATGTCGGTGACCAGCGGGCCGAGCGTGTAGAACGGCGCGCCGTGGCACCAGTCCTGCTCCAGGCGTACGTTCTCCTCGACCAGGTGCAGCGGCACGTGCCCCGGCCCCTCGACCATCACCTGCACGTCGTGCTCCCAGGCGCGCTGGGTCAGCTCGGCGAGGGTGCGCAGCTCGGACAGCTGGGCCTCGTCGTTGGCGTCGGCGGTGCTGCCGGGGCGCAGCCCGTCGCCGAGGCTGAACGCGACGTCGTACTGCGCGAAGATCTCGCACAGCTCGTCGAAGTGGGTGTAGAGGAAGCTCTCCTCGTGGTGGGCGAGCATCCAGCCGGCCATGATCGAGCCGCCGCGGCTGACGATGCCGGTGACCCGGTTGACGGTGAGCGGGACGTAGCGCAGCAGCACGCCGGCGTGCACGGTCATGTAGTCGACGCCCTGCTCGCACTGCTCGATGACCGTGTCGCGGTAGACCTCCCAGGTGAGGTCCTCTGCGTTGCCGTCGACCTTCTCCAGCGCCTGGTAGATCGGGACGGTGCCGATCGGCACGGGGGAGTTGCGCACGATCCACTCGCGGGTCGTGTGGATGTCGTCGCCGGTCGAGAGGTCCATGACGGTGTCGGCTCCCCACGTGGTGGCCCAGGTCAGCTTGTCGACCTCCTCGGCGATCGAGCTGGTCACCGCGGAGTTGCCGATGTTGGCGTTGACCTTCACCAGGAACCTGCGGCCGATGATCATCGGCTCGGTCTCGGGGTGGTTGATGTTGGCCGGGATGATCGCGCGTCCCTCGGCAACCTCCTGGCGCACCAGCTCGACGTCGCACTGCTCGCGCGCCGCGACGAAGCGCATCTCGGGCGTGACGATGCCGCGCCGGGCGTAGTGCATCTGCGTCACGCGGCGAGAAGGCTTGGCACGCAACGGTTCTCGCCGTTCGCCCTGCCACTCCTGACTCGCGGCGCCACGCCGTTGCGCGCCGCGCCCGTCGTCGGCGAGGTCGCGGGGACGACCGGCGTACGACTCCACGTCCTCCCGTGCGCGGATCCACTCCGCGCGGTGGGCGGGCAGCCCGACCTCGGGCGTGGAGCCGGGGCCGGAGGTGTCGTAGAGCCGGAACGGGGCGTTGGTCTCGCCGGTGCCGGGGGAGTCCGACAGGGTCACCTCGGTGCGGGGCACCGCGAGACCGTCAGGACCGGTCTCGTGGACCTTGCGCCGGCCGGGGGCGGCATCGGTGGTCTCCGGCCCGGCAGGCCGGGTGCGGCGATCGGTGGTGGCGTCGGTGGGGGATGGTGTCGACATGGTGGTGCGCCTCCTTGCGGCGGCACGCCACGGCGCCCGCCGGGGTCGGCGGGTCTGCGACAAGGGAATGCGGTGTGCGTCTCATCGACCACTGCTCCTTGCGCCGGCATGACCCGGATCAAGTTGGACGGTCGGGGCCGCATCAGCCCCCTCTCAGCCCGGTGCGCCGGACTCCCGCGAGGGACATTCACTTGCTGTGCCGGCTCTCGGAGCCGACGTGGGCGACGCTACCTCACCGGCCGTGGTGGTGACGGCGGTGTCCTCATATGGCGGACAGCGGATGACTCACAGCAGACCGCGAGGCGGGCGAGGCGCAGGCTCGCCCGCCGCACAGCAGACCGCCCGGCCGGGCGGACGCGTGGTCCGCTCGACCGGGCGGTCTGGGTGGCCGGAGGCCGAGCCGGCATCGGCTGGCTCAGCTCACCGGCTCACCCGGGTGGGCTCGGCTGCGCCGGCCCAACCGTTGTGGCTCAGCCCTCGTCGCTCAGCCGGCGACGCAGGAAGACCCCGGCGCCGGTGATCGCGGTGAGGGTGGCGATCCCGCCGGCAGCGAGCGCGGCACCGCTGGGGCCCTCACCGACGACACCGGTGCTGACGACCGGGCCGGTGGGCTGACCGGGGTTGGTGCCGGTCGGCGGGTGGGTGCTGGTCTCGGTGCCCGTCGGGGTGTCCGTGGGCTCCGGGGTGTCGGTGGGCTCCGGGGTGTCCGTCGGCTCGGGCGTGTCGGTCGGCTCGGGCGTCTCGGTGGGCTCCGGGGTCTCGGTCGGCTCCGGCGTGGTCGGCTCGCAGTCGAGCTTGAAGACCTTGGACTTGACCTTGATCTCGTTGCCGTCGGCGTCGTACATCGTGACCTTGTAGTGGCCGTTGTCGAGGGTCAGACCGTCGTCCTCGCCCTCGGGGTCGGCGTTGATGTAGACCGTCGAGCCCACGCCGTTCTCGTCGGTGGTGATGCTCAGCGAGACCGAGTCCTCGGTGTCGCTGTCGCCGCCCTGCGGCACGATCTCGATCGAGCCGGACTGGTTCGGGTCGAAGCCGAAGCCCTCGAGGTTGAACGCGCAGCTCTTCGGGTCGTTGCTCTCGGTGCCGGCGGGCGTGCCGAGCTCGTGCACCTTGAGCGTGCCGTTGTTGCCGGCCGGGCCGGTCGCGGTGGCGGTCTCGGTGCTGGTGGCGGTCGTGGTCGCCGAGGGGTCGGGCCCCTCGGTCGGGTCGGCGCTGGCCGACGCCAGGCTGCCGATGCCGAGGCAGGCGATGGCGCCCGCGGTGGCGAGTGCGAAGCGCGGCTTCACGAGTGACTGCATGGGTGTTCCCTCCCTGGTTGAACTTCCGGACGCGCGCTGCCGAAATTCCCCCGCAGGACACGCGCTGCCTGCACGCTATGCGGGCCGCGGCTCGGAAGGCTGGGAGTTTTCGGGAAGTGGCGGAAAGTGAAAGATCAGGCGGGAGGTACGTCCACGCTGGGGGTGCAGTCCTCGGGGCCGGGGGCCTGGCTGGGGGCCGGTCTGGCGGTGTTCGACGGACGGCTGGACGGTGTCGGTCCGGCACGGGCCGCCCGGTCGCGGGGATCGGGTGATCCTCGCGACCAGGCGGGTCCGTCCTGCTGCTGCAGACTGCGCCGGACGGGGGTAGGCGCAGGAGCTGCAGGGCGCTTCAGGGCATCAGCCCCTCACGCCGGGTCCCGGCTCAGCCCTCGTCGGTGAGGCGACGACGCAGGAAGACTCCGGCGCCGGTGACTGCGCCAGCGGTGGCGATGCCAGCGGCGGCGAGCGCGGCAGCGTTCGGGCCGTCGCCGACGACGCCGGTGCTGACGATCGGGCCGCTGGGCTCACCCGGGGCCGGCGGCATGCCGGTCGGGGTGTCGGTTCCGGTCGGCATGGGCGGCGTGCCCGTGCCGGTGCCGGTCGGGGTGTGCGTCCCGGTGCCCGTGGGGGTGTGGGTTCCCGTCGGGGTCTCCGTCCCGGTGGGGGTCTCCGTGCCGGTGGGCGTGTGGGTTCCGGTCCGGGTCTCCGTCGGCTCGCAGGTGCACGGTGACGTCGGCGAGCTGGTCGGGCTGGTGCTCGTCGAGGTGCTGGTCGAGGTGGACGTCGACGTGCTCGTCGAGGTCGTGGTCGACGTGGACGTCGTCGTGGTGGTGGTCGGTGTGGTCGGGCAGACATCCACATGCGACACGTCGCGCGTCTTGTCACCGGGGATGTCGTACGACCGAGGGATCGGCCAGCCAGCCTCCTGGTATCCGATGTTGTAGTGGTTCTGGCCGGACTTGATCCAGACCTCACCACTTTCAGGGATCGTCGAGCCGGGACGGAGGCTCTTGATCAGTCCTTCACAGTTCGGGTGCCGCTCGCCGATCGTCTCCTGCGCGACCGGGGTGACGGGCGCGGCGGTAGCCGTGGCGACCGCGAGCCCGCCGACGCCGAGCGTGGCGGTGGCGGCGACGGCGACGAGGCCGGCGCGCAGCTTCATGACTGACTGCATGGGGTTCCCCTCCTGGAACTCGGTCCGCACGCTCCTTGCCCCCGTCGCGCGCGTTGGTCCTCACGCTAGGGAGGCGGGCAGCCCGAGTCTGTGAGTTTGCGGGAACAGTGTTCTCGTGAAAGAACTGCGCTCAGGAGCGAGCCAGCACGATCAGGTGGTCGCTGGCGAGGTCGTGGGGCAGCGCGTCCCAGCAGACCGGGACGTCCTGCACCACCCGCGCGACGGAGGTCACGGCGCGGCCGAGGTCCCACGCGAGCGGCGTGAACCCTTGGTGCGCAGCGATGTTCGCGACGTTGAGCACCACGTGCCCGCCGTCGGCCAGCAGGTCCACGCACGCCGCCACGACGCCGGTGAGCTCGCGCAGGTAGGTCGGGTAGTCGCCGCGGTCGCGGGCGTAAGCGCTCAGCGGGTCGGCGGGATGGTCGCGCTCGGTGCGGTACGGCGGTGAGGTGAGCACCAGGTCGAACGGACCGCTCACGAGGCGGTCCAGACCCCGGGCGTCGCCCTCGACGACCGTGGCGGAGGGCGCGGCCGCGCGGGCGACGGTGCACCGCTCGGGAAGCAGCTCGACCCCCACCGCCGAGCGGCCCAGCTCGGTGGCCACCCGCAGCGTCGTGCCGAACCCGGCGAACGGGTCGAGCACGCGGTCGCCGGCGACGGTGAGGTCCTCGATCACGGACCGGGCCAGCGAGGCGGTGAAGTGGACGTCCTCGTCGGCGCCGACCGCGCGCTCGGCCGCCAGGTCGGCGGAGCTGGCGAGGACGTACGGCCGCAGCGGCAGGGCCGGACCCCGCACCTGCCCGTCGTCCGACTCGCTGTTCACTGCACGACCACCTCGGGCTCGCCCGACCACTTGGGGTCGACGGCGCGCTGGGCGGAGTGCGCCGGCAGCGGCGGGGAGTGCCGCCGAACTCGGGGCACAGCTCGCGGAAGTCGCACGAGCGGCACAGCGCGCTGCGGCGGGGGCGCCAGTCGCCGCTCTCGGCCGCGGCGCTGATGGCCGACCAGACGGCGCGCACCTTGCGCTCGGTGGCGAGCAGGTCGTCCTCGTCGGGCAGGTATCGCACCAGCTCGCCGTTGCCGAGGTAGACCAGCTGCAGCATGCGCGGCACGACGCCGGTGGAGCGCCACAGCACCAGGGCGTAGAAGCGCATCTGGAACAGCGCCCGGGTCTCGAACTGCGGGTGGGGCGCGCGACCGGTCTTGTAGTCGACGACCCGCACCTCGCCGGTGGAGGCCACGTCGAGCCGGTCGATGTATCCGCGCAGCCGGACGCCGTCGAGCTCGACCTCGACGTAGTGCTCGCGGTGGGCGGGCTCCAGGCGGGTGGGGTCCTCCAGGCCGAACCACTTCTCGACCAGCCGGCCCGCGGCCGCGAACCACGACTCGCGGTCGCTCTCGTCGACCAGCGCGGCGAGCTCGGGGTCGCGCTCGACCATCTCCTGCCACGCCTGCGGGATCAGGCCGACGGCCGACTCCGGCGTGCGCTGCGCGGGCGGCGCGTCGAAGACCCGCTCCAGTACCGAGTGCACCAGGGTGCCCCGCGCCGCGGCAGGGGACGGGGGCGTGGGCAGCCGGTCGACGACGCGCAGCCGGTAGAGCAGGGGGCACTGCAGGAAGTCGGACGCCCGGCTCGGCGACAGCGCCGGGCGTGGCTCCGGGAGCGCCCCCGCAGGCGGGGTCGCACGGTCGGAGCGGGTGGCGGGCATGCGCAAAGGGTAGGCGCCGGCACGGACAGCCCGAGCCCGGCGCCCGAGGCCTCAGGAAGCGCGCAGCACCGGCGACTACGCTCCTTTCATGCCCAGCCGAAGTCCCGACCCCGGCGTCAGCGGCTGGCGTCTCGGATCGCTGCGTGGCGTGCCGGTCTACCTCGGCTCCAGCTGGCCGATCATCGCCGTCGTCATCGTGCTGCTCTTCGGCCCGCCGCTGCAGCGCGCGCTGCCCGAGCTCGGGATGGGCGCGTACGCCGTCGCCGCGCTCTACGCGGTCCTGCTCCTGCTGTCCGTGCTGGTGCACGAGGCCGCGCACGCGATCACCGGTCAGCTGCGCGGCTACCGGGTCTCGCGGATCGTGGCCGACCTGTGGGGCGGGCACACGGCCTACGACCACGCCGACACCACCCCCGGCTCCTCGGCCCTGGTCGCGGTCGTCGGGCCGGCGGCCAACGGCGCGCTCGCCGCGCTCGCCTGGGCGGCGCTCCCGGTCGTCCCCGAGGGCGTACCCCGCCTGCTCGTGCTCGCCCTCGCGTGGAGCAACGGGTTCGTCGCGCTGTTCAACCTGATGCCCGGGCTCCCGCTCGACGGCGGATTCCTCGTCGAGGCGCTGGTCTGGAAGGTCAGCGGGTCCAAGACGACAGGCACCGTCGTGGCCGGCTGGTGCGGTCGCGTCGTCACCGTCGCCCTGCTGCTCTGGGCGATCGTGCTGCCGCTGCTGCAGGGCCGCAGCCCCTCGCTCGTCACGGTCGTCTGGTCGCTGTTCCTCGCCAGCTTCCTGTGGTTCGGCGCGACCCAGGCCATCCGGGCGGGCCACGGGCGGGCCCTGCTCGCGCGCGTACGCCTGCGCGACGTCGCCGAGCCCGTCACCGTCGTCGACGACACGACACCGGTGGCGGCGCTGCCGCCCGGCGCCGTCGTGGTCGGCAACCAGGCCCGCGGCCCGTGGGGCGTCGTCGAGCCGCAGGCGCTGGCCGGCGTCGACCCGGCCCAGCGCGCGCAGGTCCCGGCGGGGGCGGTCGCCGTCGCGCAGCCGGCCGGCTGGGTCACCTCCGCGCCGAGCCTCGACGTCGACGTGACGGTTGCGGTCGCGGCGGTCCAGGCGGCGTCGGCGGAGCAGATCCTCGTGGTGACCGAGACCCAGCCGCCCGAGGTGGCGCTGGTCGCCACCGCCCGGCTCGGCGCCGCGCTGACCCGCGCCGACGCGGAGCAGCCGCGTCCCTAGACTCTGCCCCCATGACTGCCGAGCAGACCCGGGGCGAGGCTCCCACCGGAGCGGCCCTGCGCCGCGGACCGTTCGTCGAGGGCGAGCGGGTCCAGCTGACCGACCCCAAGGGCCGGCTGCACACCATCACCCTCGGCGCGGGCAAGCAGTTCCACACCCACCGCGGCTACCTGCTCCACGACGAGCTGATCGGCGCGCCCGACGGCTCCACGATCACCAACACCGCGGGGGTCGAGTACCTCGCGCTGCGTCCGCTGCTGTCCGACTACGTGATGTCGATGCCGCGCGGCGCCGCCGTCGTCTATCCCAAGGACGCCGGGCAGATCGTCACCTTCGCCGACGTGTTCCCGGGGGCGCGGGTCGTCGAGGCCGGGGTCGGCTCGGGCGCACTGTCGATGTCGTTGCTGCGCGCCGTCGGCGACCAGGGGTCGCTGCACTCCTTCGAGCGCCGCGACGACTTCGCGACCATCGCCAAGGCCAACGTGCGCGAGTTCTTCGGCGGCGACCACCCGGCGTGGACCGTGACCGTCGGCGACCTGGTCGAGCAGCTCCCGCAGCACGTCGAGCCCGGCACCGTCGACCGGGTCGTGCTCGACATGCTCGCGCCGTGGGAGTGCCTCGACGTCGTCGCCGACGCGCTCGCCCCGGGCGGGGTGCTGATCGCCTACGTCGCCACCGCCACCCAGCTGTCCCGCGTCGCCGAGGCCGCGCGCGACCACGGCGGCTACACCGAGCCGAGCGCCTGGGAGTCGATGGTGCGCGGCTGGCACCTCGAGGGCCTGGCCGTACGTCCGCAGCACCGCATGCACGGGCACACCGGCTTCCTCATCAGCACCCGCCGGCTCGCCCCCGGCGTGACGCCGCCGCTGCGCAAGCGTCGCCCGGCCAAGGGCTCCTACGGCGAGGGCGAGGCGGAGTCGGCCGGCGGCGCGACCCCCGAGGACTTCGGCGAGCGTCCCGTGTCGGACAAGAAGGTGCGCAAGCTCGCCCGCTCGCTGGCGCCGGCCGAGGAGAGCCCCGCCCAGGAGAGCCCCGCCCAGACGAGCCCCACCCGGCCGGGTGTTGCGCCCTCCGAGGAGGAGGCCGACGGCTGAATCCGCCCTGCTCACAGGGTGAGTCGCGCCTTCCGCTCTCAGATCCGCGAGTTAGGGTCGAAGCAGAGAAGGAGGCCACGATGACCGAGGAGCAGCAGCCCCAGCGGCGTGCCGACGGCAGCGCCACCGAGGATTCCGAGCAGCGCCTGCGCGACGAGGTGGAGGGCCTGCGGGCCAAGGTCGCGGCAGGTCCTTCCCGACAGCGACAGCTCGAGCAGCAGGTGCTGCAGCTGCAGTCGTCGATGGGCACGCTCTCGTCGCAGAACGAGCGCCTCGTGCGCACGCTCAAGGACGCGCGCGAGCAGATCGTCACGCTCAAGAACGAGGTCGACCGGCTCGCCCAGCCGCCGGCGTCGTACGGCATCGTGCTGGCCGTCCACGACGACGTCACCGCCGACATCCTCTCCAGCGGGCGCAAGATGCGCGTCGCGGTGAGCCCCACGGTCGAGACCGAGCAGATGGCGCCCGGCCGTGAGGTCATGCTCAACGAGGCGCTGAACATCGTCGCCACGGCCGGTTTCGAGCAGATCGGCGAGCTGGTCACCGCCAAGGAGCACCTCGGCTCCGGCCGGGTGCTCGTGGTCGCGCACGCCGACGAGGAGCGCATCTGCCGGGTCGCCGACTCCCTCGAGGAGTCCACGATCCGCGTCGGCGACTCGCTGCTGCTCGACAGCCGCAGCGGGTTCGTCTACGAGCGCATCCCCAAGGCCGAGGTCGCCGACCTGGTGCTCGAGGAGGTGCCCGACATCCACTACGAGGACATCGGTGGTCTCGCCGGGCAGATCGAGCAGATCCGCGACGCGGTCGAGCTGCCCTACCTGCACGCCGACCTGTTCCGCGAGCACCAGCTGCGCCCGCCGAAGGGTGTGCTGCTCTACGGCCCGCCCGGCTGCGGCAAGACGCTCATCGCCAAGGCCGTCGCGGCCTCCCTCGCGCGCAAGGTCGCCGAGAAGACCGGCCGCGACGACCAGCAGAGCTACTTCCTCAACATCAAGGGCCCCGAGCTGCTCAACAAGTACGTCGGGGAGACCGAGCGGCACATCCGGCTGATCTTCCAGCGGGCTCGGGAGAAGAGCTCCGACGGCACGCCCGTGGTGGTGTTCTTCGACGAGATGGAGAGCCTGTTCCGCACCCGCGGGTCCGGCGTGAGCTCCGACGTCGAGACCACGATCGTGCCGCAGCTGCTGGCCGAGATCGACGGCGTCGAGCGCCTCGAGAACGTCATCGTCATCGGCGCCTCCAACCGCGAGGACATGATCGACCCGGCCATCCTGCGCCCGGGGCGGCTCGACGTGAAGATCAAGATCGAGCGGCCCGACGCCGAGAGCGCCCGCGACATCTTCAGCAAGTACCTCACGACCGAGCTCCCGCTGCACGCCGACGACGTCGCCGAGAACGGCGGCTCGGTCGAGGCGACCGTGGAGGCGATGATCCAGGCGACCGTGGAGCGGATGTACTCCCAGATCGAGGAGAACCGCTTCCTGGAGGTCACCTACGCCGGCGGCGACAAGGAGATCCTCTACTTCAAGGACTTCAACTCCGGCGCGATGATCGAGAACATCGTGGGCCGCGCGAAGAAGATGGCGATCAAGGACCAGATCACCACCGGCTCCAGGGGCCTGCGCGTCGAGCACCTGCTGCGCTCGTGCGTCGATGAGTTCAAGGAGAACGAGGACCTGCCCAACACCACCAACCCCGACGACTGGGCGCGCATCTCCGGCAAGAAGGGCGAGCGGATCGTCTACATCCGCACGCTCATCACCGGCAAGGACGGCGCCGAGCCCGGCCGCTCGATCGACCAGGTGGGCTCGACGGGGCAGTACCTCTAGGAGCAGTCCCTCTAGGGCGTCTCCGCCGGGGGCGCTTCGCCGGCCTCCTCGACCGGCACCCGCGGCATCAGCGCCGCCGCGGCGAAGATCAGCGCCGCGACGACGACGACCGCCCAGAACACCACCTGGGTGCCGGCGACGATCGCCTGCGGGTCGCGCGGGCCGCCCTCGGCCGCGATCCGGGCGTTGGCGAGCGCGCCGAGCACGGCGACCCCGATCGCCGAGCCGGCGGAGCGGGCGAACATCTGGGCGCCGGTGACGACGCCGCGCGCGTGCCACGCGACGCTCGACTGTGCCGCCACCATGGCGGGCACCGAGCCCATGCCGAGCCCGGCGCCGACGAAGAAGGCCAGGACCGCCACCGTGACGACCGACGGCGACTCGACGGTGAGCGCGAGCAGCAGGCCGGCGACCGTCGTGAGCGCGCCCCCGCACAGCACGGCGGTGCGGAACGACGTGCGCAGGTAGAGCTTGCCGACGAGCGAGGACGACAGCGGCCAGCCGATGCTCAGCGTCGCCACGGCGAAACCGGCGACCAGGGGAGCGGTGCCGCGCGAGCCCTCGAGGTAGGTCGGGACGAAGGCGGTGAGGCCGATCATCACCGCGCCGATGGCGAAGGCGATCATCGCCGTCGTCACGAGCAGCCGCCGGGTCAGCACCCACGAGGGCAGCACCGGCTCGGGCGCGCGCCGCTCGATGGCTCCGAACAGCGCGAGCAGCGCGATGCCCGCTGCCGGCACGAGCAGGCCGGGGACCGAGACCCACGGCCAGGCGTTGCCGCCCTCGAGCACGGACAGGATGAGCAGGCTGAGCGCGAGGGTGAGCACGGTGGCGCCGGCATAGTCGATGCGGCGACGCTGCTTGGGGGCCTGCTCCTCGAAGCGCCGCCACACCAGCGCCCCCGCGATCAGCGCCAGCGGCACGTTGATGAAGAAGATCCAGCGCCACGCGTCGAGCTGGGCGAACCCGCCGCCGAGGGCCGGGCCGATGACGGCGGCGACCGCCCACACGCTCGACAGGTAGCCCTGCACCCGGGCCCGCTCCTCGACGGTGTAGATGTCGCCGACGATCGTCATGGCGGACGGGGCGATGGCCCCGGCGCCGATGCCCTGCACCGCGCGGAAGGCGACGAGCGACCCCATGCTCCAGGCGAACCCGGCGAGCAGCGAGCCGAGCAGGAAGACGCCGATCCCGAACAGCATCACCGGTTTTCGGCCGAGCGTGTCGGCCAGCTTGGCGTAGACCGGGACGGTCACCGACTGCGCGAGCAGGTAGATCGAGAACAGCCACGGGAAGGAGGAGAAGCCGCCGATGTCGGCGACGATCGAGGGGACCGCGGTCGACAGGATCGTCGCGTCGATGGCGATGAGGCCCATCGAGAGCATCATCGACAGCAGCAGCGGCCCCCGCTCGGACCGGA
This sequence comes from Barrientosiimonas endolithica, assembly GCF_030296655.1. Classification (NCBI taxonomy): domain Bacteria; kingdom Bacillati; phylum Actinomycetota; class Actinomycetes; order Micrococcales; family Dermacoccaceae; genus Barrientosiimonas; species Barrientosiimonas endolithica. Next base: position 1,491,515 of record NZ_AP027735.1, read on the forward strand.
GGCCGACCCCGCTGCTCACCGCGCGGCCCACTCCGACCGCAGCAGCCCCATCACGATCTCGTCGTGCCAGGCGCCGTCGAGGAAGACCACCTCGCGGCGGCGACCCTCCTCGCGGAAGCCGGCGCGCTCGTACACCGTGCGGGCGCGCTCGTTGTAGGACCACACCCGCAGCTCGATCCGGTGCAGCGGCCGCGCGCGGAAGCCGTAGTCGACCATGAGGCGGGTCGCCTCCTCGCCGAGGCCACGTCCCTGCGCGGGCGGACCCAGCATGATCCCGAACGTGGCCGCCTGGCCCAGCGCGTCCATCGAGTGCAGCGCGACCGTGCCGAGCAGCAGGTCGTCCTCGCGCGCCGCGACGGCGAAGCCGACCGACGACGGGTCGGCGTTGGCGTGCCAGAGCTTGAGCTGCTCCGCCCAGCCGCCGGCGGGGCGCGGAGGCAGGCCCGACGTCTGCAGCGGCAGCACGGACGGGTCGTTCCACCAGCGCTCGACGAGCTTCAGCTCGTCGTCCTCGAGCTGGCGCAGCCGCACCCGGTCTCCGGTGAGCACCTGCGGGCCGTACGCCCTCGCGTCAGTCATCGTCGGCGGTCGCCGCGGGCGTGGGCTCGGGCGCGTGGGCCGGCTCGGCGGCGGGCAGGAAGCCCGTCCGCTCCTGGGCCAGGCGCCAGCCGACCAGCAGCACGCCGAGCACCAGCGTGGCCACGACGACGAATGCCAGGGCGGTGCCCTGCCCGGTGATCACCCGCAGCAGCATGCCGAGCACCAGGGTCGTGACCCACACGGTGACGCCGGGGCCGACCTCGACTGGGGAGCGGCCGGAGCGGCTGCGCACGAGCCACCACCCCACGCCGAGGCCGATCCAGAACGGCAGCGCGGTGAGCGGTGCGCCGAGCACGGACTCCTCGTGCGAGGCGCGACCGAACGCGGCGAAGATCAGCACCGCGAGCAGGTCGATGAGCAGGCCTGAGATGTCGCGACGGTTCACCCTGCAAACGTAGTCGGCGCCCTGTCGGGGGCGATGGATAGGGTGGCGATACAGCCGTACGACCCCGAGGATCCGCGCTTCGTGACCCGCAGCCAACCGTCGCCACCCACACCCGCCACCACCGAGACCGCCCCGACCGACACCGCCCCCGAGACCAGCCGCCCGTCGTCGCCGCTGGTCATCGCGGTGCTCAGCATCTGCGGCACCGTCGTGTCGCTGCAGCAGACCCTCGTGGTGCCGCTGCTGCCGGAATTCCCGCGGCTGCTCGGCACCACCCTGGAGAACGCCTCCTGGCTGGTCACCATCACGCTGCTCGTGGGCGCGGTCGCGACCCCGATCGTGGCGCGGCTCGCCGACATGTTCGGCAAGCGCCGGATGATGCTGCTGTGCCTCGGCGCGGTCGTCGTCGGCTCGCTGATCGCCGCGCTCGGCCCGAGCTCGCTGTCGGTCGTCGTGCTCGGCCGCGGCCTGCAGGGCATGGGCGCGGCGCTCATCCCCGTCGGCATCTCGATCATGCGCGACGAGCTGCCGCCGGAGCGGGTCGGCTCGGCCGTCGCCCTGATGAGCGCGACCCTCGGCATCGGCGGCGCGGCCGGGATGCCGCTGTCGGGCATCATCACCGAGCGCTTCTCCTGGCACGCGCTGTTCTGGGTGTCGGCGGCGTTCGCCGCGGTCATGCTCGCCGCGGTGGTGCTGGTCATCCCGGAGTCGAAGGTGCGCACCGGCGGCCGGTTCGACTACCTCGGTGCCGTCCTGCTGTCCGTCGCGCTGCTCACCCTGCTCCTCGGCATCTCCAAGGGCGGCACCTGGGGCTGGACCGACGAGCGCACGATCGTCTGCTTCGTGCTCGCGGTCGTCTTCTTCGCGATCTGGTTGCCGGTCGAGCTGCGCACCGGTCGGCCGCTGGTCGACCTGCGCACGTCCGTACGTCGTCCGGTCCTGCTCACGAACGTCGCCTCGCTGCTGCTCGGCTTCGCGATGTTCGCCAACATGCTCAGCACCACCCAGCAGATGCAGATGCCGACCTCGACCGGCTACGGCTTCGGGCTGAGCGTCACGGCGGCGGGGCTGAGCATGCTGCCGGGCGGGCTCTCGATGGTGGCGTTCGCGCCGGTGTCGGCGGCGATGACCCGGCGCTACGGCGCGCGGGTCACGCTCATCACCGGTGCGCTGATCATGGCCGTCGGCTACGTCATGCGGGTCTTCCTGACCCACACGGTCGCGCAGGTGCTGATCGGTTCGACGGTGATCTCGATCGGGACCGCGGTCGGTTACGCCGCGATGCCCACGCTGATCATGCGCAGCGTGCCGATCACCGAGACGGCGTCGGCCAACGGGCTGAACACGCTGCTGCGGGCGATCGGCACGGCCACCTCCTCGGCCGCCGTCGCCGCCATGCTCAGCGCCACCACGATGACCGTCGGCGGGGTGCAGATGCCCTCGCTCGCCGCGTTCCAGCACGGCTTCTGGCTCGCGGCCCTGGCCGCGCTGGCCGGGGCGGGGGCCGCCCTCGCCCTGCCGACCGCCCCGACGCGGCCGCCGGAGCCCGCCGAGGTCGTCGGCCGCACCGGCCAGGGGTCGGAGACGATCGTCGAGGGGCGCGTGCTGCGCGCCGACGGCAGCGCGATCGCCAAGGCGGTCGTGTCGGGTCTGCGGCCGAGCGGCGCCCAGGTCGACTGGGGGCGCACCGACGACGACGGCCGGTACCGCCTGGCGCTGAGCGGCCAGGACGCCCTGGTGCTCGTGGCGACCGCCGACGGCTTCGCCCCGTGCGCCGAGCGGGTCGAGGTGGCCGGCGACACGCTCCCGCCGATCACCCTCGGAGAGCGCCTCACGCTGTCGGGCACGGTGCGCGACGGCGACGCCCCGGCCGCCGGCGCCACGGTGACCCTGGTGCGGCACCTGGGCGAGCACCAGGCGCACACGACCACCGACGACGGGGGCGCTACACCCTCGACCTGCCCCCGGGAGGGCGATACGTGCTGACAGTGCTGCCGGCCGGCGGCGGGCACGCCACGGCGCGCAGCATCGCCGTGCGCCAGGAGCCGATGGAGCTCGACCTCGACCTCGCGGACGGCGCCGGCGGCTAGCCCGCGGCTACGCGCCCGGGTAGCTCCCGAAGCTCCACTGGTTGCCCTCGGCGTCGCGCACGGTGCAGGAGCGGCCGCCGTAGTCCTGGTCGGTCGGCGCCTGCACCGGCGTCGCGCCGGCCGCGACCGCACGCTCGAAGGTCGCGTCGACCTCGTCGTCGGCGGCGAGCACGCAGTAGCACGCGGCGTGGCCGGAGGTGCGCAGGAAGTCGCTGTCGTCGGGGTCGTCGGCACGGCGCACCGAGCCGAACATGACGCCGCCGGTTTCGCGCCAGTCGAACTGCGCGTGCACCACCGCGCCGGACTCGTCGCGGTGGACGCCGTTGTCGCGGAACCCCACTGCGGTGAGGAAGGCGATCGCGGCGTCGGCGTCGTCGAACTGCATGGCGTGGAAGAGCTGTCGGTTCATGCGACCGATCGTGCGGCCCGCTCCGCGGCGCCGTCTTGGACGAATGGGCGGCGGCCGGTCCTTCCCCGCGGCTCCGCCACGGACCTGCTCAGCCCGGCAGGTGATACGCCGACTCGCGCAGCCGGCTTGGGCTGCGGCCGGCGAGCCGGGCGTACTCCCGGGAGAGGTGGGCCTGGTCGGCGTAGCCGGCCCGGTCCGCCACCTCGGCGAGGGGGATCCCGGCGTCCAGCAGCCGCCGGCTGCGGTCGAACCGGACGATCCGCCCGGCCTCCTTGGGCCCGACTCCCACCTCGGCGCGGAACTGCTCGAGCAGGCGCCGCCGTCCCCAGCCGACCTGCTCGGCGACGTCGGCCACGCGGGCGCGTCCGCCCGAGGACGCGATGAGCCACCAGGCGCGCGCTACCTCCGGCCGTACGTCGTGGGCCGGGTCGTCGTGCCGCCGCGCGAGCACGGACAGCAGATGCCGCTCGAGCAGCAGGTGCCGCCTGCGCCAATCACGTTGCGCCGCAAGGTTTTCCAGCAGGCACTGGGGGAGTCCGACCGGGAGCTCGGCGTGCTCGGTCATCGTGGCCGCGAGCGCCGCCGCCGGTGCGCCGAGCAGGGCGCGCGCCCCCAGCGGGGTCAGCGCGAGCTGGATGCCGTGCTGCCACCCGTGGGTGCGGACGAGCGCCGGCCCGGTGTGCAGCCCGGCCACGCAGGTCCAGTAGCGCTCGCGCTCCCCGCGGTCGAGCCACCCGACGTCCAGCGGCTCGTCGAGCGCGAGCACGACGGTGAGCGTGGGGGAGGGCAGTCCGTGGTGCACCGCACGCGGGTCGAGGGCGGCCCGAAAGCCGACCCACGACGCGACGTACGGCCGCAATGCCGGGTGCGGCACGTGCACGGCCTCCACCCGACCGACGCTACTGCGCTGGCGAGGTCTCCGCGCGGGTCTCGCTGCGCGCCCGGCCCGAAGGTCTCCACGTACTGGGACTACCAGCAGTCCGCTTGGTGTATGAAACCGATTGCCTCGAGGCGGCCGCCCTCGGCGCGATGACGCAGTGGATCGACCGCTACACGCAAGGAGACCCGTCATGAGCACGACCGAACACATCACGACCGCAACGATCGAGGCCGACCCCGACCTCCCGATCATCCGGATCACCCGCGACTTCCGAGCGACGCCCGAGCAGCTCTTCCGGGCGCACACCGATCCCGAGCTCTACGCCCGCTGGGTCGGCCCGGACTCCATCACGACCGAGCTCGACCACTGGGACGCGCGGACCGGCGGGTCGTGGCGGATGCGCAACCTGCGCGGTGAGGAGTCCTACGCCTTCCACGGGTCCTTCCACGACGTCTCGCCGGAGCGGATCGTCCAGACCTTCACGTGGGACGAGCAGCCCGAGGGGGTGTCCCTCGAGACGCTGACCTTCGAGGACCTCGGCGACGGCTGGACCCGCCTGCACGCGCAGAGCCTCGTCGACTCCTTCGAGGGTCGCGACGGGTGGCTCGAGTCAGGCCTGGAGGTCGGCGTCCACGACGGCTACGCCAAGCTCGACAAGATCCTCGCCGACGGGCCGGCCGCGTGACCCGGCTGCCCGAGCTGCCCATCGCGGAGAAGTTCCGGGTCGTCGCCCGTGGCTTCTCCGCGCGGGTCGACGGCGTGACCGACTGGGACGCGCCGACGCCGGTCAAGGAGTGGCGCGCCCGCGACGTGGTCGCTCACCTCCACTGGATCCGCGACGTCCTCGGCGACGCCGTGACGATCGAGCCCGGCCCCTCCCCGAGGACGAGCCCGCGGCCGCGTGGGCGCACCTCGCCCAGCAGGTCCAGGGCATTCTCGACGACCCCGCCTCGATGGACCTGCCGCACTCCCACCCCCACACCGGTCACAACCCCGTGCCCGTCGTCATCGACCGGATCTGGACCGGCGACGTCTTCTTCCACACGTGGGACCTCGCGCGGTCGGCCGGCCTCGACGACACCCTCGACGCCGACCTCGTCCAAGACGCGCTGACCGGGATGCGGCAGGCCGAGGACGTCCTCCGCCCGACCGGTCAGTTCGGCGAGCAGCAGCCGGTGCCGGAGGACGCGACGGAGACCGAGGAGCTCATGGCCTTCCTCGGCCGCGACCCGCGCTGGACGCCGCCGACTCAGGTGCCGCAGTAGGTGACGTAGGACCGGGTGAATGCCTCGGGCCCCGGCTCGGCGAAGCGGTCGCCCTCGTCCCACGGACCGAACGGGCTGCGGACGGCCTCGAGCAGGGCCTGGAGCGGCTCGAGCTCGTCGGCATTCGCCGCCGCGATGGCCTCCTCGACGAGGTGGTTGCGCGGGACGTGGACGGGGTTGGCGGCGTCGAGCCGCACGGCGACGTCGACCGGGTCGAATGCCCCGAGCCGCTCGACCCAGCGTGCCCGCCACTCGTCGAATCCCGTTGCGCCGCCGAGGATCTCGGCCCCGCGAGGATCACCGACAAGCACCGCGGAGAGCGCCCGCCACCCGAGCGTGTGGTCGACGGCGCCGACCTTGAGCACGCGGAGGAAGTCATCGACGAGCGCCTGGTCCCCCTCGCGTGCGTCGGTCAGACCGAGCTTATGCCGGTGCCGGGCGAGGAGCTCCTCGGCGAATGCGGGGATGAAGCCCTCGACGGCAGCCGTCGCGTCTCCCACGGCGGCCGCCGGCTCCTCGGCGATGAGCGGGAGCAACGTCTCGGCGAGGCGCGAGAGGTTCCAGACGGCGATGCCGGGCTGCTGCCCGAAGCGGTAGCGGCCGCCGGTGTCGATCGAGGAGAAGACGGCATTCTCGTCGAAGGCCTCGACGAAGGCGCACGGCCCGTAGTCGATCGTCTCGCCGGAGATCGTCATGTTGTCGGTGTTCATGACGCCGTGGATGAAGCCGACAGCCATCCAGTCGGCGAGGAGCGCGGCCTGCGCCGCGACGACGGACCGGAGCAGTGCGAGGTACGGGTTGTCCGCGCCGCGCGCCGCCGGCTGGTGACGCTCGATCGCGTAGTCGGCGAGAGCACGGAGCCGAGTCGGATCCCCTTGTCGCGCAACGAGCTCGAAGGTCCCGACGCGCAGGTGGCTCGCCGCGACGCGCGCGAGGACCGCGCCGCGCTCCATCCCCTGTCGCCAGACCTGCTCACCCGTCTCGGTCGCCGCGAGGGCGCGCGTCGTCGGGATGCCGAGGGCCTGCATTCCCTCGCTGACGACGAGCTCGCGCAGGACCGGTCCGAGGACGGCCTTGCCGTCGCCACCCCGGGAGAACGCCGTCCGCCCGGACCCCTTGAGCGACACGTCGCGCAAGGCTCCGGTCGCGTCCTTGACCTCGCCGAGGAGGACGGCGCGCCCGTCGCCGAGGAGCCCGGCGAACTGGCCGAACTGGTGGCCCGCATACGCCTGCGCGACCGGATGCGCGCCGGGAGGCACGGCCGCCCCGGCGAGCACGGCCACCTGCGAGGGCTCGCGCAGCCACGCCGCGTCGAGCCCGAGCTCGGCGGCGACGGAGTCGATGAGCGCGACGAGCCGCGGCGCCGGCGCCTCCTGCGGGGTCCAGTCGAGACCGAGGTCCGGGAAGCGTCGGGCGTAGTCGTCCTCGAGTCGCCAGGTCATTCACTGAAGCCTAAGGTCTACCGCGCCCGGAGCCACGGGATCGGGGCGCGCCGCTAGGTCTGCGCGCGGGCCTCGCGCTCGGCGTCGGGCCGCGGCCGCGGCCGCGACGACTCCAGCCAGCTCATGACCGGCGAGGCGGTCAGCCCGTGCACCACGACCGACAGCACGATGGTGAACGCGAGGATCGACCACAGCTCGCGCTCCTCGGCGAACGGCGTCTCCCCGGCGGCGTAGGCCAGGTAGAAGATCGAGCTGACGCCGCGCACGCCGAAGAAGGCGGTGACGACGCGCTCCTTGGGGCCGAGGTTGCCGTCGATGACGAAGTCGGGGAGCGGCTGCGGCCGAGCGCGAGCCAGGCCGTCAGGGGCCGGATCACGAAGACCAGCGCCACGCCGACCAGCGCACCGCCCAGCGTCAGGCCGCTCAGCAGACCCCGGGTGAGCGCGGCGCCGAGCAGCAGCAGGACCACCAGGGTGAGCAGCTGCTCGAGCCGCTCGACGACCTCGTGCATGTGCTCGTGGTAGGCGTGCCCGCGGTCGGCGGCGCGCATGGTCAGGGCGCAGACGAACGCCGCGACGAAGCCCCAGCCGCGCACCATCTCGCCGACGCCGTAGGACACCATCGGCGCCGCGATGATGATGATCGGGTCGCCGAGGTGGGCGGCCCGGATGCGGCGCGGGGCGCGGAAGGCGACCTTGGCCAGCAGCCAGCCCACGGCGACGCCGGCGGCGACGCCGAGCACCGTGCGGGTGATGAGCTCGTAGGAGACCCAGCGCAGCCCCCACTCCTGCACGGCGCCCTTGCTCGCGAGCAGGATGGCGGCGTAGACGAACGGGAAGGCGAGGCCGTCGTTGAGACCGGCCTCGGAGGTGAGGGCGAAGCGCACCTCGTCCTCCTCGTCGTGCACCTCGAGGTCCTCGTCGGGGTCGGACGTGGTCGGCCCCTCGACCTGGATGTCCGCGGCCAGCACCGGGTCGGTCGGGGCGAGCGCGGAGGCGAGCAGCAGCGCGGCGGCCGGCGCGAGCCCCGCGACCCACCAGCCGAAGAGCGCGGTCGCGCCGATGGTGAGCGGCATCGCGAGCAGCAGCAGCCGCCACGTGGCGCCCCAGCGGCGCCACGTCTCGCGGGCGCGGGTGAGCGGGCGGTCCAGCGCGAGACCGACACCGGTGAGCGCGACGATCACGCACAGCTCGGTGAGGTGGGTCAGGACGGTGCGATGGTCGACGGGGTCGAGCGAGAACGGCAGCGGCAGCAGGCCGACGAGCGCGCCCACGCCGGTCAGCACGATCGGCGCGGACACGACGTGCCGGGCCGTCGACCGGGGCAGGAGGGCACCCAGCAGCAGCGCCACCCCGAGGACGAGGTAGACCAGGGCGGTGCTCATCGGGCGGTGCGGGCCCTCTCGAACCAGTCGCGCAGCGAGGTCGCCAGCTCGACCCTGGCCTGCTGCCCGAGCCCGCCGGTGACGCCGGGGAAGCTGGCGAACCCGTGCGGCATCCCGACGTACGTCGTCGCCCGGGTGGGCACACCCGCGTCGGCGAGGACCTGGGCGTAGTGGACCCCCTCGTCCAGCAGCGGGTCGCACTCGGCGGTCTGCACGAGCGCGGGCGGCAGCCCCTCGTGCGAGTCGGCGAACAGCGGCGAGACGATCGGGTCGGTGGCCTCGACGCCCCCGCCGAGGTAGGCGGCGAGGAAGTAGTCCATCGCCTCGCCGGTGAGCACCGCCTCGTCGCGCCACTGCGCCGACGGGTGGCTGCGGGTGAGGTCGGTCGCGGGGTAGATGAGCCCCTGGCCGGCGACCGCCGGCCCGTCCAGGTCGCGCGCGAGGATCGACACGACGGCCGACAGGTTGCCGCCCGCGCTGTCGCCGGCGACGGCGATCGGGCCGGACGCGTCGAGCTCGGCGGGGCGCGACCCGACCCAGGTGAGCGTGTCGTACGCGTCGTGCGCCGCCTGCGGCGCCGGGTGCTGCGGCGCCTTGCGGTAGTCGGGAGCCACGACGACCGCGTCGAGCTCGTGCGCGAGGAAGCTGGTGAGCGGGTCGTAGCCGGGCGGGTTGCCCAGCACCCAGCCGCCCCCGTGGTAGTAGACGACGACCGGCGCGTCGGGGCCGGCGGCGGCGGAGCGGACCACACGGGCGCGCACCGTGCTGCCGTCGCGCATCGGCACCTGCACGGTGCTGGTGCGCACGGTCGGCTCGACCGCTCCGGTGACCAGGCTGAACGGCGGCTTCGACGGCAAGACCCGGGCCTGCTCGCGGGCCAGCTCCTCGGCCGACATGGCGGCGAGGTCTCGCCGGCGCACCCGGTCGAGCACGGTGGTGAACGCGCGCACCCGCAGCGGCATCAGGGACTTTCGGGACATGCTGCGAAGTTTGCCAAACCCGTGACGGGCGTACGGCGGTTCATTCCTTGGGAGGAGGCGCCGCCGTACGCCCGCGCGGGTGGGGCAGGACGGGTGCCTCAGCCGTAGATGCTGGCCACGCCCTCGCGGTCGGCCTGGGTCATGCTCAGGTCGCTCGAGGTCCCGTTGCACTGCGGGTAGTGCATGATCGACGCCGAGTCGTACGGCGTCAGCGGGCGCCAGCTGTTGTCCTCGAAGCAGGTGCCGGCCTCCGGGCGGGTGTGCTCGTGCCGGAAGCCGAGCGTGTGCCCGAGCTCGTGACCGAGCACGTTGGTCGGCGTCCAGTTCCCCGCGCCCTGGAGCTGCTCGACGTCGACGAGCACGTTGCGCTCGGGCTTGTCGCTGCTCGGGAAGAACGCGCGCGCGATGTAGTTGGCGTTCTGCACCGGCTCCACCGAGAAGACGACGTTGTCGTTGGCGGTGGTGCAGCTGCCGTCCTGCTCGGGCTGGTAGACGAAGTCGATGCCCGACGCCGCCTGCTCCCACAGCCCCGCTCCGCTCGCCATCGAGTCCACGATGAGCTGCTTGTCGGCGCCGAACGCGTCGCTCACGCAGTAGGTCAGCTGCCTGGCCTGGTCGGGACTCCACACGTCGTCGTTGCCGTAGACGGTGTTGACGACCAGCTGGGTCTGCGGGCCGGTCATCGCCTCGTAGAAGTCGCGCAGCGCGGCCTTGCCCTTGATCGGCATGTCGCCGTTGACGATGTACTGCCCCTGCGGGTCCTTGGCGGTCGACCGCTCGAACTGCTCGAACGTGGGCACCTCGGAGGTGCCGGGCTGCTGCTCGGCGGAGGCCGGGCCGGTCGTGACGAGGCTGGCGGCGGTGAACGCGAGGGCGCTCAGCCCCAGGACGGTCTTGCGAGTGCGCATCAGGTGATCTCCCGTGGTCGGTGCGTGCGGACGGCCGGCCCGGAGCGTGCGCGGTGCGCGGGCCGACGCCCAGGAACGCTAGGGACCGGCACGGCAACGCCGGTTGCGCACGAGGTCTGGGGTTGGGCAGGGCCGCCCCAAGTTCCGGCAAAGAAGACCAGGTCCGGCCCAGGTCGGGTCACGCGGCGCGGCCGCCTAGGGTGTCGGCATGACGGTGCGTCGGGTGATGGGGATCGAGACGGAGTACGGCATCTCGGTGCCGGGCAGCCCCGACGCGAACCCGATGGTCCAGTCGGGTCGGGTCGTGACGGCGTACGCCCACGAGGTCGGCCTGCGCGCGGCGCGCGCCGGCTGGGACTACGAGGACGAGCACCCGCTCAGCGACGCCCGCGGCTTCGACGTCGCGCGCGAGAGCGCCGACCCGAGCCAGCTCACCGACGAGGAGGACCCGACCCTCGCCAACGTGGTGCTGACCAACGGGGCCCGGCTCTACGTCGACCACGCCCACCCGGAGTACTCCTCGCCCGAGGTCATGACGCCGCGCGACGCGGTGCGCTGGGACCGGGCGGGGGAGCTGGTGATGCGCGAGGCCGTCCGTCTGCTCAGCGGGCCGGGCGCCGCCGGGGTCAACCTCTACAAGAACAACACCGACGGCAAGGGCGCCTCCTACGGCACCCACGAGAACTACCTGATGAGCCGGGCGACGCCGTTCCAGGACATCGTCAAGCACCTCACGCCGTTCTTCGTCGTGCGCCAGCTGATGTGCGGCTCGGGGCGCGTCGGGATCGGCGGCGAGTCGACCCGGCCGGGCTTCCAGCTGGCGCAGCGCTCGGACTTCTTCGAGGTCGAGGTCGGCCTCGAGACCACGCTGAAGCGCCCGATCATCAACACCCGCGACGAGCCGCACGCCGTCGCCGACCGTTACCGCCGGCTGCACGTGATCCTCGGCGACGCCAACCACTGCGACGTGGCCAACCTGCTCAAGCTCGGCACGACCAGCCTGGTGCTCGGGATGATCGAGGCGGGCGCGATCGACACCGACCTCACCCTGGCGCAGCCGGTCAGCACGCTGCGCGAGATCAGCCACGACCCGACCCTGCAGGTGCCCGTACGTCTGGCGTCGGGCCGGGAGATGACCTCCGTCCAGCTGTTGTGGACCTACTTCGAGCTGGCCTCCGCCTGGCTGGAGCGCACCTACGGCGGGCAGCCGCCCGACGACGACACCGCCGAGGTGATGCGGCGCTGGGAGCAGGTGCTCACCGGCCTGGAGCGCGACCCGATGAGCCTGCACCGCGAGCTGGACTGGGTCGCCAAGCTGCGCCTGCTGCGCGGCTACGCCGACCGCGGCGGGCTGGAGTGGACCGACCCGCGGCTGCGCGCCATCGACATCCAGTGGTCCGACGTGCGCGAGGACAAGGGGCTGTTCAACCGGCTGCTGGCCGCGGGCAAGGTCGAGCGGCTGGTCGACGAGGACGCCGTGCGCGCCGCCGTGCAGGACCCGCCGGAGGACACCCGCGCCTACTTCCGGGGGACCTGCCTGTCGCGCTTCCCCGACGAGGTCGCGGCCGCGTCGTGGGACTCGATCATCTTCGACGTCGCCGGCCAGCAGAGCCTGCAGCGGGTGCCGATGCTCGAGCCCGAGCGCGGCACCAAGGCCGGGGTCGGCCCGCTGCTCGACGCCGCCACCGACGCGGCGGACCTGCTGCGCCGGTTGGCGGTCCCTTAGGGTTGCGGGGAGAGCCCAGCCAAGGAGGCAGCCATGTCGACCCAGGACCACAAGAGCCCGCAGCGGCGTGACGGTCGCCCCGACGGAGACGACGCGCCCGACGCCGTCCCCACCGCCCCGACATCCCAGGTCAAGGACGAAGAGACGGATTCCATGCTCGACGAGATCGACTCGGTGCTGGAGTCCAACGCCGAGGAGTTCGTGCGCGGCTTCGTGCAGAAGGGTGGCCAGTGAGCCGAGGCGAGGCCGACGACGCGCGGCTGCCCGCGGCGTTCCTGCGCTCGGGCAGCTCCTCGTTCAGCGAGTTCCTGACCTCCCACGCCCCCCACCTGGTGCCCTCCGCACGCCAGCTCCCGCCCGGCGCGACCATCGACGCGCCGCACGGCACCACGATCGTGGCCGCGACCTTCGCCGGCGGCGTGCTGCTCGCCGGTGACCGACGCGCCACCATGGGCAACGTCATCGCCAACCGGGACATGCAGAAGGTCTTCACGACCGACGAGTACTCCGCGGTCGGCATCGCCGGCACGGCCGGCATCGCCATCGAGCTGGTCAAGCTGTTCCAGGTCGAGCTGGAGCACTACGAGAAGATCGAGGGCGCGCTGCTCTCGCTCGAGGGCAAGGCCAACCGGCTCGCGACGATGATCCGCGGCAACCTGGGCATGGCCATGCAGGGCCTCGCGGTCGTACCGCTCTTCGCCGGGTTCGACCTCGACACCGGCACCGGCCGGATCTTCTCCTACGACGTCACCGGCGGCTGCTACGAGGAGCACGGCCACCACAGCGTCGGCTCCGGCTCGTTCTTCGCCCGCGGCTCGATGAAGAAGCTCTGGCAGCCCGACCACGACGAGACCCCGGCCGTGCACACGGTGCTCGAGGCGCTCTACGACGCGGCCGACGACGACTCCGCGACCGGCGGACCCGACCTGACCCGGCGGATCTGGCCGACCGTCGCGGTGCTCGACGCCTCGGGCGCGCGGTTCCTGCCCGAGGATGACCTCGCCCGCAAGGTCGAGCAGGTGCTCGCCGGCCGCCGCGGCGACCCAGGGGGTGCAGTGCGATGACCATGCCGTTCTACGTCTCGCCCGAGCAGCTGATGAAGGACCGGGCCGACTTCGCGCGCAAGGGCATCGCGCGCGGACGCTCGGTCGTCGTGCTGGCCTACGACGGCGGCATCGCGTTCGTCGCCGAGAACCCTCGCGCGCGCTGCACAAGATCTCCGAGATCTACGACCGCATCGCCTTCGCGGCGGTGGGCAAGTACAACGAGTACGAGAACCTGCGCGTCGCCGGCGTCCGCTACGCCGACCTGCGCGGCTACTCCTACGACCGCAGCGACGTCACCGCGCGCGGGCTGGCCAACGCCTACGCCCAGACGCTCGGCGCGATCTTCACCCAGGAGCAGAAGCCCTACGAGGTCGAGATCGTCGTCGCCCAGGTGGGGGAGCGGCCCGAGCAGGACCAGATCTACCGGCTCACCTACGACGGCTCGGTCGCGTTCGAGACCGGCTTCGTCGCGATGGGCGGCGGCGGCGAGCAGATCACCGCCGCGCTCAAGGAGCGCTGGGCCCCCGACTCCGACCTGGAGACGGTGCTGCGGCTCGCGGTCGAGGTGCTCGGCCAGGCGGCGCAGGAGGGTGAGCAGGACCGGCAGATCAGCCCCGACCAGCTCGAGGTGGCCGTGCTCGACCGGCACCGCGAGCGGCGCACCTTCCGGCGCATCGGCGAGCCGCTGCTGTCGGCGCTGCTGTCCAGCGACGACCCGACCCACGACGTGCCCCAGCAGGACGACCCCGAGCCGGGCGCCCACGACACGCTCACCGGTCGCACCGACGATGCCGCGGGGCCTGAGGCCTCCGACGCGGCGCAGCGCACCGGCGACGACCAGCGCGACACCACGAATCCGCAGACGCAGCAGAGCGATTCGGTCAGCACCGAACCGTCGTCCGACGACTCCTGAGCCGGCGCTCCGGCGCCGGCCCGGCGACGGTCGTACGTCGGGGGCCGGCGGCCCCGTCGCCCGCCCGCGCGGAACATCGGAAGTCGAAGTGACGTTGTCGGTGCTGCGCGGCATACTGCGCACGGCGCTTCGCGACCCGCTCCGTCACGCGGTCGACGACGCCTGGGCGATGCGTGGGCGACCACGTCGGAAGGGGTTGGCAGAGGGGATGCGGGAGTCGATGGGTGTCACGCCGGAGGAAACCTCGGTCCGATCCGGCGTGCAGGTGCCCCGGCTCCGTCCGGCGCCCAGGCTGGCGCCACCCGGCAAGCGGCAGAACCGAGCGACCGCGCTGCTGCGGCTGCCGCGATACCTCGGCCCCTACAAGGCCCGCTGGTTCACCATGCTGGTCTTCTCGGTGCTGGTCGTGGCCACCAGCATCGTCATCCCGTTGGTCACCCGCGCCGTCATCGACGGCCCGATCGCCGAGCGTGACCAGCGCGGCCTGCTGATCCTCGGCACCGTCGCCCTCGCGCTCGGGGTGCTCGAGGCGGTCTTCTGGTTCATCCGGCGCTGGGTGGTCGCCCGCGCCACGCTCGGGGTCGAGGCCGACCTGCGCAAGGACCTCTACGCCCAGATGCAGCTGCTGCCGATGGGCTTCCACAGCAACTGGCAGTCCGGCCAGCTGCTGTCGCGAATCATGACCGACCTCAGCATGATTCGCCGGTTCCTCGGGTTCGGCCTGGTCTTCCTGATCCTCAACTTCCTGCAGATCGTGGTCGTGACCGGGCTGCTGCTCGCGATGTACTGGCCGCTCGGGCTCGTCGTGCTGGTCTCGACCGTGCCGATCGTCGTGACGGTGCTGCGCAACCAGACGGAATACACCCGCCTGTCGCGACTGTCGCAGGACCAGACCGGCGACGTCGCGAGCACCGTCGAGGAGAGCGCGCTCGGGCTGCGCGTCATCAAGGCGTTCGGCCGCGACGAGCACGCCTACGGCACGTTCGACCGGCGGGCGCGCACCCTGTTCGACACCCAGATCGACAAGGTCAACCTCAAGGCGCGCTTCTGGACGCTGCTGGAGATCATCCCCAACGCGACCCTGATCATCGTGCTCGGGCTGGGCGCGGTCGCCGTGGGTCAGGGCCGGGTCACGCTCGGCACCCTGGTCGCCTTCATCACGATGATGCTCTCGCTGGTCTGGCCGATCTCCTCGCTGGGCTTCCTGCTGTCGATGACCCAGGAGTCGATGACCGCGGCCGACCGCATCGTGCAGGTCTTCGACGAGGAGCGCACCATCGACGACGGCGACCGCGAGCTCGCCGCGCCGCAGGGCCACCTGCGCCTGGAGAACGTCGGGTTCCGCTTCCCCGACGCACGGCCCGACGAGTGGACGCTGCGCGGGGTCGACCTCGACCTGCAGCCCGGCGAGACGGTCGCGCTCGTCGGCGCGACCGGGTCGGGCAAGTCGCTGCTCACCGCGCTCGTGCCGCGCCTGTACGACGTCACCGAGGGGCGCATCCTGCTCGACGGCGTCGACATCCGCGACCTGACGCTGCCCTCGCTGCGCAGCGCTGTCGCCACCGCGTTCGAGGACCCGACGCTGTTCTCGATGTCGGTGCGCGAGAACCTCACGCTCGGCCGGCCCGACGCCACCGACGCCGAGGTCGAGCAGGCGATCGAGGTCGCCCAGGCCCACTTCGTGCACGAGCTGCCGTACGGCCTCGACACCCGCATCGGCGAGCAGGGCATGAGCCTGTCCGGCGGTCAGCGGCAGCGGCTCTCGCTGGCCCGCGCGGTGCTCGCCCAGCCGGCCGTCATCGTGCTCGACGACACCCTGTCGGCGCTCGACGTGCACACCGAGGCGCTGGTCGAGGCCTCGCTGCGCAGCGTGCTCGCGCACGTCACCGGCATCGTCGTCGCCCACCGCGCCTCCACCGTGCTGCTCGCCGACAAGGTCGCGCTGCTCGAGCGCGGCACGATCACCCACGTCGGCACGCACGCCGAGCTGCTCGCGACGGTCCCGGCCTATCGCCACCTGCTGGCCGCAGACGGTGACGAGCGACCAGCCGAGGGCGCTGGCTGGCACGACCACGAGGGCGACACCCGCGCCGCGGTCGAGCGGTCCGTCGACCGGGCCGTCCGCGACGACGAGGGCGACGCCGCGGCCGACGTCGACTGCGACCTCGAGGAGCTGCGCCGATGAGCCAGAGCACCCGCGACGAGGTCGAGCGCGACGCCGACGACCGGGCCACCGACGCCGACGAGGCGACCGCCCCGCCCGACCGCATCGAGCGCTGGCGCGGCCGGCTCGACGAGCCGAGCGACGACGTCGCCGGCGACGAGGCGGCCCCGCGGCGCAGCGAGGCCAAGCGCCTGCTCGTCGACCTGCTGCGCCCCTACCGCAGGGTGCTCGCCCTGCTGATGGTGGTCGTCGTCCTCGAGAACGCCGCCCGGCTCTCGGTGCCCAAGCTGGTGCAGCTCGGCATCGACAACGGCGTGCCGCCGCTGCAGCGCAGCGACGACGCGGGCCCGCTGCTCACCGTCGTCGGCGTGCTGGTCGGGGCCGTCGTGGTCCAGGCCGTCACCCGGGTGATCTTCCTGCGCCAGTCCGGCCGCATCGGCCAGGAGATCCTGCTCGAGGTGCGCCGCCGGCTGTTCAAGCACTTCCAGCGCCTCGACATCGGCTTCCATGACCGCTACACCTCCGGCCGGGTCGTGAGCCGGTCGACCAGCGACGTCGAGGCCATCCAGGAGATGACCGACAGCGGGTTCGACGGGCTGATCACCGCGGTGCTCACCATGGTCGGCACCGCCGTGCTGCTGCTCACCCTCGACTGGCAGCTGGGTCTGGTCTGCCTGCTGGGCTTCCCGGTGCTGATCCTGCTCGTGCGCTGGTTCAGCCGCGAGTCGACCCGCACCTACCGCACGGTCCGCGAGACCGCCGCGCTGGTGATCGTGCACTTCGTCGAGACGATGACCGGCGTGCGGGCCGTCCAGGCCTACCGCCGCGAGCGGCGCAACCAGGACATCTTCGAAGACGTCGCCACCCGCTACCAGCTCGCCAACGAGCGGGTGTTCCGGCTGTTCGCCATCTTCATGCCCTCGATCAAGCTCGTCGGCAACATCACCACCGGCATCGTGATCCTCTACGGCGGCTGGCGGGTCTTCCACGGCGAGATGACCATCGGCGTGCTCACCGCGTTCCTGCTCTACCTGCGGATGTTCTTCGAGCCGATGCAGGAGGTGAGCCAGTTCTACAACACGTTCCAGTCGGCCACCTCCGCGCTGGAGAAGATCGCCGGCGTGCTGGCCCAGGAGCCGGCCGTGCGTGACCCCGAGCAGCCGCGCGAGATCGCCGGCGTGCGGGGCGCCGTGCGGTTCGAGGGCGCCGAGTTCGGCTATGTCGAGGACCGCCCCGTGCTGCCGCACCTCGACCTCGACATCCCGGCCGGTCAGACGATCGCGCTGGTGGGGGCGACCGGCGCCGGCAAGACCACGATCGCCAAGCTCATGGCCCGGTTCTACGACCCCACCGCCGGCCGGGTCACCCTCGACGGCGTCGACCTGCGCGACCTGTCCCAGGCGACCCTGCGCCAGCACGTCGTGATGGTGACCCAGGAGAACGTCATGTTCGAGGGCACCGTCGCCGACAACATCCGGTTCGGCCGGCCCGACGCGAGCGACGAGCAGGTGCGCGCCGCGGCCCGGGCCGTCGGCGCCGACACCTTCGTCGAGGCGCTGCCGCAGGGGTACGACACCGACGTCGCCAAGCGCGGCGGGCGGCTGTCGGCGGGTCAGCGCCAGCTGGTGGCGTTCGCCCGCGCGTTCCTCGCCGACCCCGCCGTGCTGATCCTCGACGAGGCGACCTCCAGTCTCGACGTGCCGAGCGAGCGGCTGGTGCAGCGGGCCCTGGAGACCGTGCTGGCCGACCGCACGGCGCTGATCATCGCCCACCGGCTGTCCACCGTCGAGGTCGCCGACCGGGTGCTCGTGCTCGACCGCGGCCGGGTCGTCGAGGACGGCTCGCCGCAGGAGCTCGTCGGGCAGTCCGGCGGCCGCTACGCCGCGCTGCACGACGCCTGGACGGAGTCGCTCGCGTAGCGGCCGCGCGGCCGGCCCTCAGGCTCCGGCGAGGTGCGCCGGGTCGGGCAGCTTGTCGGTGCCGAAGAGCCGCTGCGCGTTGCGGCCGAGGATGTTGTCGCGCGCGGTCTCCGACAACCCGTCGATCGTCATGATCCGGGCCGGCGGGTCGAAGTCCCAGTGCGGCCAGTCCGAGGAGTAGAGCAAGGTCTGCTCGGCGTTCATCATGTCGAGCGTCTGGCGCAGCGCCTGCGGGTGGCTCACCTCCAGCGGCTGCGTCGTGTAGTACATCTCGCGCATGTACTCGCTGGGGAACTTCTCCAGCAGCGGAGCGTCCGAGACGCGCAGCAGGTACTCGTGGTCGAGCCGCTGCATGAGGAACGGGATCCACGCCAGGCCGCTCTCGATCCAGATGACGTCGAGGCCGGGGAAGCGCTCCGGCAGCCCGTTGAACAGCCAGTTGGACAGGTGCGTCATGTTGCACGTCACGAACGACATGGCGTGCACCGCGGTGAACCTGTTCATCGTCTTGGTCCAGGAGTCGCCCCAGTTGGGACCGGCGTGGAAGCCCAGCGGCATGCCGTGCTTCTCCAGCTCGGCGTAGACCGGCATGTAGGCGTTCTCGTGGACGCTGAAGAAGCGCTGGCTCGTGATGAGGAAGCCCAGCACGCCCGGGTGGTCGTGGTAGAGCCGGATCGTCTCGATCGCCGCGTCCGGGTCGGTGATCGGCAGGCCCAGCATCGTCTTGATCCGCGGGTCGCGGCCGAGCACCTTCTCGGTGAACCACTTGTTGTACGCCATGATCAGCGCGGTCGCGATGCGCGGGCTCGGGTGCATCCCGATGCCGAGCATCGTCTGCGGGAAGACCACCTGGTAGTCGATCCCGAGCGCGTCGATCGCCCGCTCGGTCACGGTGTAGGACTGTCCCTCACCCTCCGGCACCGGCTCGCGCCGCTCGGGGGCGTGCGGGATGCGTCCGCCGACCTCCTGGAAGCGCAGGCCCGGCATGTCGGCGGTCAGGGCGAACTCGCGCGCACCCGACACCGACTCGGCGATCCCGCGGCCGTAGTCGCGCAGCACCTCGTCGTCGAGGTTGCCGAGCACCTCGTCCCACTCGAGGATCTCCTCGTGGTGGGAGTCGATGTCGACGATCAACCGGTCGCGCAGCCCGAAGGTCTCGATGTCCCTGGTCGCGTTGCGCAGGATCTCCCGGGTGTCGCTGCTGAAGTCCAGCTGCTGCACGGGGTGCCGGGTCACCCGGGGCTGGTCGGCCGTCGTGCTCATGCTGCTCCTTCCCCGGTCTGGCTCTGCCAGAGCGTCAGGTCGAAGGTGTTCAGGTTCTCCGCGTCCATCAGCGCGGTGATCAGGGCGACCGCGTTGGTCGCGGTCAGCCCCTCGGTCGCGACCGGCACCTTCCCGCCCGAGGCCTGGCAGGCGCCGGCATAGATCCGGGCGGTGTCGGTGACCAGCCGCGACAGGGCGTCGGGCGTCAGGGCGAGGGGCTCGCCGGCCTGGACCCGCTCCACCAGGGCGTGCAGCCGGTCGATGTGGTCGACCAGCTCGGTCGACGGTTCGGTGGTGGTGGTCTCAGACGTGGACACGGATGTGCCCTCCTTCCTCGGTGACCTCGACCGGGCTCAGCGCCACGGCGGCGGTCGAGGCGTGCTGACCCGTGGTGATGACGAACTCCGCCCCGTGCCAGGGGCAGACGAGATGCATCTCGCTGCGGTCGTACTCCATGCCCTTGGCGAGGTGGTCCTCGATGCGCTCGCGCACCTTGGGCATGATCCGGCCCTGGCAGACCGGCCCTCCCTGGTGCGGGCAGACGTTGTCGTAGGCGTACAGCCGGCCCTCGACCCGGAAGATGCCGATGGTGCGGTCGTCGACGTCGACGACCAGGCGGCCCAGCTCCGGGACGTCGGACGAGACGCCGACGTCGACGCCGGCACTCCGTGTCCTGCTCATGCGCGCTCCTCTCGTTGCTCGGCGTTATTGTTGACACTGTCAATAAACGCCGGTGCGAGCGTCGGAGCGAGGTCGAGATGGGACCGGTGATGGTAGAAACGCGCGGCGGCCGGGACGACCTGGGGATCGCCGTGGTCCGGCTGGGGCGCGACCTGGGGGAGCCGGTGGCGCAGGTGCTGCCCGAGCGGCTCGCGACGCACGAGCTGATCCTGGTGCTCGAGGGCGCCGGCTCGGTGGAGGTCGACCGCACCGAGCACGCCTGCGGCCCGGGCACGGTGCTGCTCGTGCGTCCGGGGCAGGTGCAGCGGGTGGCCACGGTGTCGGACGGCCGGCCGGAGTGGCGCGAGGCGATCGCCGTGCGGTTCGCCGGCAGCTTCCCGCGCAGCGTGTCGATCAGCCTGCCGGACGTCGCCGACGAGGCCTTCGGTGCCCGTCGGTGGAACCTGACCGGGCGCGAGCTGGAGACGGTCGGCGCCGGCTTCGCCTGCCTGGCCGAGGAGTACGCCCGGGTCGGCGACGACGCGAGCGGCACCTCGGTCGAGCTGCTCCGGCTGACCCTCACCTCGGTGCTGCTGCGGCTCACCCGGGTGCGCAGCGAGGAGACCGGCGCGGGCTCGCTCTCCCCGGGCTACCACGCCTTCCGGCGCGAGCTGGAGCGGTCGTACGCCACCGTGCACACCACGAAGGCCTACGCCGACCGGCTGGGCTTCTCGCCCCGCGCGCTCAACGAGGTCTGCCGCGCCGCCGCGGGCCACACCGCCAAGGAGCTGATCGACGCGCGCATCGTGCTGGAGGCGCAGCGGCTGCTGGCCGACACCGACCTGCCGGTCGCCGCGATCGGGCGGCGGCTCGGCTACGATGAGGCCACCAACTTCGGGAAGTTCTTCCTGCGCTGCACCGGCACGACACCGGGGAGTTCCGGCGCCGGCTGGCGCCACGCTGAGCGCGAGCGGCGCCGGGGGCCTCAGGCCTCCAGGAGGCCGCGCTCCTCGTGGGCGGTCAGACCCGCGCGGCGCGGACGGCCCGGGCCGTGCCGCAGCTCCCAGGCGAGCACGTCGGCCACGGTCTCGGCGAGCGGCCGGCGGCGCAGGCCCAGCGCGGGTGCCCGGTCGCCGCGCCGGGCGGTGAACCCGGCGTAGTCGGGCAGCGGCAGCCACAGCGGCAGCGACCGCGGCCCCATCCACGGGGCCACCTCGTGCTCGGCGAGCCACTCGGGGAGCGCGCCACCACCGGTCCCTGGTGGCCGGTGACCTCGCGCACCAGGCTCAGGTAGTCGGGGAGGCGCACCTGCTCGCCGACCGCGTCGACCACCCCGCTGACCTGCCGCTCGGCCGCCTCGACGAGCCAGGCCGCCAGGTCGCGCACGTCGAGCTGCTGGGTCACCAGGTCGGGGAGTCGGGAACCAGCACCGAACCGTCGTCGGTGGCCGGATGGGCAAAACGCAACGGCCAGTAGCCCGTTCGGCCACTGACGTCACCCGGTCCGGCGATGAGACCGGCGCGCGCGACGAGCACCCGGTCCGCGCCCAGCGTCGCGAGCAGGTGCTGCTCGGCGGCCACCTTGCCCTCGGCGTAGCGCTCCTCGGTCCACCGCTCGTCGGGCGACAGGGCCGGGCGCAGCTGCGCCGACTCGTCGGCGCCGGGGTGCGCTCGTCGGCGTAGACGCTGCTGGTCGAGACGAAGACCCAGTGGCCCGCCCGCGAGGAGAGCGCCTCGGTCGCGGTGCGCACGTGCTGCGGGTCGCGCGCGACGTCGACGACGGCGTCGAACGCGCCGGTGAGGCCGGCGTACCCCTCGACCGCGTCGCGGTCGCCGCGCACCAGCGTGGCGCCCTCGGGCACCTGACCCGACTCGCCGCGCGCCAGGCACACCACCTCGTGCCCGCGGCGCAGCGCCTCGGCCGCCACCTGACCGCCCACCCACGCCGTGCCGCCCAGCACCAGAAGTCGCATGGGCTCACCCGACCACAGCCGACACGGGTGGCGCCAGCGATCGGCCCGCGCGGACCGCGACTAGAGTCGTTGCATGGAACGGCGGATCTTCGGCATCGAGAACGAGTACGGCGTCACGTGCACGTTCCACGGGCAGCGCAGGCTGACGCCCGACGAGGTCGCCCGCTACCTCTTCCGCAAGGTCGTCAGCTGGGGCCGCTCCAGCAACGTGTTCCTCGGCAACGGCGCCCGGCTCTACCTCGACGTCGGCAGCCACCCGGAGTACGCCACCGCCGAGTGCGACGACGTGCACCAGCTGGTGGTCCACGACAAGGCGGGGGAGCGGATCATCGAGGGCCTGGTCGAGGACGCCCAGGCGCGCCTCGTCGACGAGGGCATCGAGGGTCAGATCTACGTCTTCAAGAACAACACCGACTCCGCGGGCAACTCCTACGGCTGCCACGAGAACTTCCTGATCTCGCGCAAGGGGAGTTCCAGACGGTGAGCGACGTGCTCATCCCGTTCCTGGTCAGCCGGCAGATCACCTGCGGCTCGGGCAAGATCGCCATGCTCGGCCAGACACCGACGTACTGCGTGAGCCAGCGGGCCGACCACATCTGGGAGGGCGTCTCCAGCGCCACGACCCGCTCGCGACCGATCATCAACACCCGCGACGAGCCGCACGCCGACGCCGAGCGCTATCGCCGGCTGCACGTCATCGTCGGCGACTCGAACATGAGCGAGACCACGACGCTGCTCAAGGTCGGGTCGGCCCACCTGGTGCTGCGGATGATCGAGGACGGCGTCGTGATGCGCGACCTGACCCTGGAGAACCCGATCCGGGCGATCCGCGAGATGAGTCACGACATCACCGGTCGCACGCCGGTGCGCCTCGCCAACGGCCGTGAGCTGTCGGCGCTGCAGCTGCAGAGCGAGTACTTCACCAAGGCGCGGGAGTACGTCGACCGCGAGGGGGTGACCGACAGCGTCACCAAGCAGGTGATGGACCTGTGGGAGCGCACCCTCACCGCCATCGAGACCGACCGGCTGAGCCTGGT
Organism: Barrientosiimonas endolithica; assembly: GCF_030296655.1. NCBI lineage: Bacteria > Bacillati > Actinomycetota > Actinomycetes > Micrococcales > Dermacoccaceae > Barrientosiimonas > Barrientosiimonas endolithica. Next base: position 1,514,558 of record NZ_AP027735.1, read on the forward strand.
CGACACCGAGATCGACTGGGTGATCAAGCACAAGCTGCTCGACTCCTACTCCCGCAAGCACGGGCTCTCGCTCGGCGACCCGCGCATGCTGCAGCTCGACCTCGCCTACCACGACATCAACCGGCGGCGCGGGCTGTTCTACCTGCTGCAGCGCCGCGGTCAGGTCGCCCGGATCAGCACCGACCTGGAGGTCTTCGAGGCCAAGACCTTCCCGCCGCAGACCACCCGGGCCAAGCTGCGCGGCGACTTCATCCGCGCGGCGCAGGCCAAGCGGCGCGACTTCACCGTCGACTGGGTGCACCTGAAGCTCAACGACCAGGCCCAGCGCACGGTGCTGTGCAAGGACCCGTTCCAGGCGTCCGACCCGAGGGTGCAGCGGCTCGTCGACGGCATGTAGGGCCCGCACAGCCGCGGGGGTTAGTCTGAGCCGTCCTTCCGACGACGATGAGGTTTCCTTCGTGCGCTCCACCCGACTGCGGCTGGTTGCCGCTGCCGTTGTTCCGCTCGCGCTCCTGACGGCCTGTGGCGACGACGCCACCGACGCCGCGTCCTCGAGCAGCCCCACCACGGCGGCCTCGCCGCTCACGGTCGCGCCCGACAAGGTCACGCCGATCACGGCGGCCGCGGTCTCCCAGAGCAACCCGGCCAAGCCGACCATGAAGCTGTCCACGACGCCGTTCCAGGTCAACGCGACCACGACGAAGGTGACCAAGCAGGGCACCGGCAAGACCGTCGGCGCCAAGGACATCGCGTACGTCTCCTACGTCGCCGTCAACGGCACGTCCGGCAAGACGATCGAGTCGACCTTCGGCAAGCCGAACGCCGCGTTCAACCTCGGCAACCCCGGCACCTTCCCCGGCCTGGTCAAGGCGCTCAAGGGCAAGAAGGTCGGCACCGAGATGGTCGTCGCGGTGCCGCCGTCCGAGGGCTTCGGCGCCCAGGGCAACAAGCAGGTCGGCATCACGAGCAAGGACACGATGGTGTTCTTCGTGAAGGTCAACGACTCGATGCCGCTGCTCACCGAGATCAAGGGCAAGGAGAAGCAGCCCAGCGACGAGAACCTGCCCAGGGCCACCGTCCCCGCCGGCGCGGGCAAGGAGGCCAAGATCACCGAGCCCAAGACCAAGGAGCGCCCCACCAAGACGGTCAGCGAGGAGCTGATCACCGGTGAGGGTCCCAAGGTCGTCGAGGGCCAGACCGTGCTGGTCTCCTACACCGGCAAGATCTGGGGCGGCAAGGTCTTCGACTCCACCGCCAAGCAGGGCGGGCAGCCGGCCACCTTCGCGCTGCAGACCGGCAGCGCCGGCGGCCAGCAGGGCGTCGTCCCCGGCTTCGTGAAGGGTCTGGCGGGCCACCCGGTCGGCAGCCGCGTGCTGGTCGTCATGCCCCCGGCCGACGGCTACGGCAAGACCGGCAACCCGCAGGCCGGCATCAAGGGCACCGACACGCTGATCTTCGTGGTCGACATCCTCGCCGCGATCTGAGCCACCGAACCCACCACCGCACGCCAAGGAGCTCCCATGCCGTTCGACCCCAGCACCACCAAGCCCGAGATCGACTTCCCCGGCGACACCCCGCCGACCGAGCTGGTCATCGAGGACATCACCGAGGGCGACGGCCCCGAGGCGGCCCCCGGCGACACCGTCAAGGCGCACTACGTCGGTGTCGCCTGGTCGACCGGCGAGGAGTTCGACGCCTCCTGGAACCGCGGCGCGCCGCTGGACTTCCAGGTCGGCGTCGGCCAGGTCATCCAGGGCTGGGACGAGGGCATCGTCGGCATGAAGGTCGGCGGCCGGCGCAAGCTGATCATCCCGCCGGAGCTCGGCTACGGCGACCGCGGCGCCGGCGGGGCGATCAAGCCCGGCGAGACGCTGATCTTCGTCGTGGACCTGGTCGCCACCAACAAGCCCGGCGCCGGCCGCGCCTTTGGCTTGGGTTAGTCCCTAGAGCAAGCTCGCTGCGTGGCGGCCGGCGGCGGCGGCGGCCAGGAACGCCGCCTCGTCGGCGTCCAGGTCGCGGCCCATCGTGCGCAGCGGCACCGGTGACGCCTCGAGCGCCCGGCGCAGCCCCTCGACCGGCACGTCGACCCGGCGCAGTCGGTCGTCGCTGAGCGCGACCATCGCATCGGCCTGATCGGAGACGGTCGCGCCGAGCGGCCCGGCCAGCCCCGGCACCGGGAGGTCGGCGGGCACCCGGGCGACACGGGCGTACGCCGTCGTCGAGTGGTGCGAGACGCCCCGGTGACGCTCGCGCGGGTCGGCCTGCGACACGCGCAGCGCGGCGACGCCGCGGCCGCCGAGCACGTGGGTGGCGTTCAGTGCCTCGCCCGCGGCCACGCCGGAGAAGCCCCATCGGGTGCCGGTGCCGAGGTTGCCCGGGCCCTGGCTCAGCACGACGACGTCGGCCCCGAGCACCGCCCGGGCCGCGAGCAGCCCGGAGTGCACGGTGACCGCCTCCAGGTCCCCGCCGTACGCCTGCCCCACCGTCACCGAGCCGGCCAGCCACCCCGCGTCGCGCAGGCCGGCGACCGTGCGGGAGAAGGCGATCGGCAGCGCGCCGCCGTCGCTCATGACGTAGGCGACCCGCGGCTCGCGCCCCGCCGCCTCGCGCAGGCCGGCGACGACCGCCGGCAGCGCCGAGTGCAGGTCGGCGACCACGACCGGGAGCCCGCCCAGGTCGTCGGCCTCGCGCAGCAGGTCGTGGTGCGGCGACTCCTGCTCGTCGGCGCCGAGGACCATCGTCTGGGTGGGGGTGTAGCGCGCCTTGACCACGTGGCCGGGCGCGGGCGGCGGGTCCTCGGGCAGTGCGTCGGGCAGCGCCACGACCAGCGCGAAACCGCCGGTGCCGAGCCCGCGCTCGAGGGCGGCGACGTTGAGCAGCACCCGGTCGCCGACCGTGGGCTCGCCGACCTCGTCGAGATAGGTCAGCGCGCGCACCTGCTGCTCGCCGACCCGCACCAGGTGCTCCACGGTGCCGGCCGACCGGGACAGCTCCTGCTCGACCACGCCCTCGCGCCACCTGATCACGCGTCGCACGCTAGTACGAACTCCCTCGCTAGGGTTGGGGGCATGGCTGCGGCAACCTCACCAGCGCACAAGACCGAGCGACTGCTCAACCTGGTCATCTGCCTGCTCTACACGCGCCAACCGCTCGCCAAGCAGCAGATCCGCGCCGCCGTGCCGCAGTATGCCGAGGTCGCCTCCGACGAGTCGTTCGACCGGATGTTCGAGCGCGACAAGGACGAGCTGCGCGACCTGGGGATCCCGCTGCGCACCGAGGCGGTCGACGCGTTCTTCGACGACGAGACCGGCTATCGCATCGACCAGCGCGAGTACGCCCTTCCCGAGATCACCTTCGAGGCCGACGAGCTCACGGTGCTGGGCCTCGCGGCGCGCACCTGGCAGCAGGCGAGCCTCGGCGGCCCCGCCGCGCAGGCGATGCGCAAGCTGCGCGCGCAGGACGTCACCCGCGACGAGGCGTCGGTGCTCGCCCTCGAGCCGCGGGTGCGCACGACCGAGGCGGCGTTCGAGCCGATGAAGAACGCCGCGCTGCGCCACCAGGTCGTGACCTTCGACTACCGCAAGGGGCGCGGCGCGCCGGAGGGGCGACGGCTGCAGCCGTGGGCGGTCACCAGCTGGCACGGCCACTGGTACGCCACCGGGTTCGACCTCGACCGCGACGCCCCCGGGTGTTCCGGCTGAGCCGGGTGGTCGGTGCCGTGCGGACGCAGGGCAAGCCCGGCGCGTACGCCGTGCCCGACGACCACGACGCCGTCGCCATGATCGCCGCCACCGGCGACGCCGGGGCCACCACCCGGGCGCGGCTGCAGGTGCGCACCGGCGCCGGCAACACGCTGCGCCGCAGCGCGACGGACGTCCGCCGGGTCGACGACGACTGGGACGAGCTCACCGTGGAGCGCACCGACCTCGGGGCCCTGGTGGCCGAGGTGTGCGGCTTCGGGCCCGCGGTGCTGGCGCTGGAGCCGCCGGAGCTGGTCGAGCAGGTGGGGGCCCGGCTCGACGCGCTCGTCGCCGCGCACGGAGGGGCGAGCTGATGGCCGCGCCGGAGAGTGCGACCGCGCGCCTGGCGCGGCTGCTGACGATGGTGCCGTGGCTGGTCAACCGCCAGGGCATCGACCTGCAGCAGGCCGCGCGCGAGCTCGGGGTCAGCCCCGAGCAGATCGAGGCGGACCTGCTGCTGCTGTTCGTCTGCGGCACCCCGGGCCACCTGCCCGACGACCTCATCGAGGCCGAGTGGGAGGACGGCCACGTCTACCTGCGCAACGCCGACACCATCGCCCGCCCGCTGCGGCTCGACCGCGACGAGGCGCTGGCGCTGATCGTCGGGCTGCGCACCCTGCTCGACGTGCCGGGGCTGGGGGAGCGGGCCGCGGTCGAGCGCGCCCTGGCCAAGCTCACCGAGGCCACCGGCGAGACCGCCGGCGACACCGGCCGGGTGCGGGTGGCCCTCGACGACGACGCCTCCGACACCGTGCTGCCGGTCGTGCGCCAGGCGCTGGAGCAGGACCGGCGGCTGCACCTGCGATACCTGGTCGCGGCGCGTGACGAGGCCACCGAGCGCGACGTCGACCCGATGCGGGTGCTGAACATCGACGGCCACTGGTACCTCGAGGGTTGGTGCCACCGCGCGCAGGACCAGCGGCTGTTCCGGCTCGACCGCGTCGAGCGCGTCGCGCTGCTCGACGAACCCGGCACCCCGCCGGCCGACGCGCGCCCGCGCGAGCTCGACGGCGGCGTGTTCCAGCCCTCACGCGAGGACCTGCTGGTGCGGCTGCGCCTCGCGCCGGGCGCGAGCTGGGTCGCCGAGTACTACCCCGTCGAGCGGGTCGAGGAGACCGACGACGGCGCGAGCGTGGTCGACCTGCGGGTCGCCGACCCCGCGTGGGTGGTCTCGCTGGTGTGGCGGCTGGGCGGCCAGGCCACGGTGCTGGAGCCCGCCGAGATCGCCGAACGGGTGCGGGCGGGCGCGGCCGAGGCGCGCGCGGCGTACGCCTCCGAGTCTGCGTAGACTGAAACAGGTCCACCACAAGGGTGGGCTCGCTCCCACCGATCGGAAGAGGCGCCTGACGTGGCACGACTGTTCGACAACCCGATGGCCGTGATCATCCTGGTCCTGATCATCGTCGTCGTCTTCGGCTGGAAGCGTCTGCCCGACGCCGCCCGCAGCCTGGGTCGCTCGACCAAGATCCTCAAGAGCGAGCTCGGCGACCTGGGTGACAGCAAGGCTTCCCGCGAGACGGTGCAGGGCGAGACCCGGCAGCCGGGCCAGGGCGCGACGCCCGCCGGCGGACCGGTCCCCGGCGAGAGCGCTCCGGGCCAGGGCTACCAGACCCCGCCGCAGAGCCCGCAGGGCGCGGGCCAGGGCTACCAGACCCCGCCGCAGAGCCCGCAGGGCGCGGGCCAGGGCTACCAGCAGCCGACGTACGGCCAGCCGCAGCAGCCGGGCGGCCAGCAGCAGCCCCAGCAGCCCGGCGGGCAGCAGGAGGCGCCGCACTACCAGCCCCCGCAGTACCAGCCGCCCCAGCAGGGCGGCGGCCAGCAGGGCCGCTGAGCGCGCCCCGCCGGCACCCCTTGACGCGCAGCCTCTGACATGGCGCTGCTTCGGCGCAGGGCCGACAACCCCGAAGCCCGGATGTCGCTCGGTGAGCACTTCCGGGAGTTCCGCAACCGCCTGCTGATCTCGGCGACCGCGATCCTGGTCGGCGGGATCGTCGGCTGGATCCTCTACGACCCGGTGAGCATCGGCTCGTGGCGCTTCGACGGCGTCTGGAACTACATCATCGCGCCGATGAACGAGTACCAGCGGCGCAACCCGGGCAGCGAGATCCAGCCCAACTTCGGGCAGGCCACCCAGGCGTTCAGCCTGCGGATGAAGATCGCCTTCTTCGTCGGGCTCATCCTGTCCAGCCCGGTGTGGCTGTGGCAGATCTGGGGCTTCCTCGTGCCCGGCATGACCAAGCGCGAGAAGAAGGTCGCGCGGCTGTTCATCGTCACGGCGGTGCCGCTGTTCCTCGCCGGCTGCCTGTTCGGCGGCACGGCGATCACGAACATCCTCGAGGTGCTCTACAACTTCACCCCCGACACCGCGACGAACATCGTCGACGCGACCTACTACGTCAACTTCGTCACCAAGTTCATCCTGGTGATGGGGCTGTCGTTCCTGCTGCCGGTGATCCTGATGGCGCTCAACACCATCCGGATCCTCCCGGGGCGGATCATGCTCAAGGGGTGGCGCATCGCGATCATCGGCATCGCGGTGTTCGCGGCCATGATGTCGCCGACGCCCGACGCGTGGTCGATGTTCGTGGTGATGATGCCGATGGTGATCCTGTACTACGGCGCCTGCTTCCTCGCGATCCAGATCGACAAGCGCCGCGAGAAGCGTGAGCGGCCCGACTGGCTGGACCTGCCGGACGACCAGGCCTCCGAGATCTGAGCCGCGCGCCGACATACGCTCGGGGGTATGCCCACCTCGCCTGCCGAGAGCTATGCCGCCGCGCGCGACCGGCGCCGGTTCGACAGCACCCACCTCGGCCGCTTCGCGCAGGGATACGACTTCCCGCTCGACGACTTCCAGGTGCGCGGCTGCGCCGCCGTGCAGGACGGCCGCGGCGTGCTCGTCGCCGCCCCCACCGGGTCGGGCAAGACGGTGGTGGGGGAGTTCGCCTGCTTCCTGGCCCTGCACACCGGCCGCAAGACCTTCTACACCACGCCGATCAAGGCGCTGTCGAACCAGAAGTACACCGACCTGGTGCAGCGGCACGGCGCGGCGAACGTCGGTCTGCTCACCGGCGACTCCTCGATCAACGGCGAGGCGCCCATCGTCGTGATGACCACCGAGGTGCTGCGCAACATGCTGTACGCCGGCAGCAGCACCCTCGACGAGCTCGGCTTCGTGGTCATGGACGAGGTGCACTACCTCGCCGACCGGTTCCGCGGCGCGGTCTGGGAAGAGGTCATCATCCACCTGCCGGAGTCGGTGCAGGTCATCTCGCTGTCGGCGACGGTGAGCAACGCCGAGGAGTTCGGCGACTGGCTGACCGAGGTGCGCGGCGACACCGAGGTCATCGTCGAGGAGCACCGGCCGGTGCCGCTGTGGCAGCACATGATGGTCGGGCGCGACCTGATGGACCTGTTCGTCGAGGAAGACCGAGCCGGCGAGGGTGACGACGACGCGGCCCTGGCCGTCAACCCCGAGCTGCTGCGCCGCATCCAGCGCGCCGACGCCGACGCCCGGCCGCGGCGCGAGGACGCCGGTGCGCCCCGCGGGCGGCGCGGCCGCCAGACCCGGGGCCGCCGCGGTGGCCCGCCGCCGCGCGGTGGCCGGCCGGGCGGCGGTCCGAGCCGCGCGGAGGTCATCGACCGCCTCGACCGCGACGGGCTGCTGCCGGCGATCACCTTCATCTTCAGCCGGGTCGGCTGCGACGCCGCGGTCGGGCAGCTGCTCGCCTGGGGCACCCAGCTGATCCCCGAGGAGGAGGGGCGCAAGATCCGCCGGCTCGTCGAGGAGCGGGTGGCCGGGCTGCCCGAGGAGGACCTCGGCGTCCTCGGCTACTGGGACTTCGTCGAGGGCCTGTCCCGCGGGTTCGCCGCGCACCACGCCGGGATGCTGCCGACCTTCCGCGAGATCGTCGAGGAGCTGTTCACCGCCGGCCGGATCAAGGCGGTCTTCGCCACCGAGACCCTGGCCCTCGGCATCAACATGCCGGCGCGCACCGTCGTGCTCGAGCGGCTGGTGAAGTTCAACGGCGAGAACCACGTCGAGATCACCCCGGCCGAGTTCACCCAGCTCACCGGTCGCGCCGGCCGCCGCGGCATCGACGTCGAGGGCCACGCGGTCGTGCTGCACCACCGCGGCGTCGACCCCGAAGCGGTCGCCGGCCTCGCCTCGACCCGCACCTACCCGCTGCGCTCGAGCTTCGTGCCGACCTCCAACATGGCCGTCAACCTGCTCGACCGGGTCGGTCGCGGCCCGGCCCGTGAAGTGCTGGAGTCATCGTTCGCCCAGTTCCAGGCCGACCGCGCGGTCGTCGGCATCTCGCGCGCGATCCGGCGCAACGAGGAGGGCCTGGAGGGTTACGCCGACGCGATGCGCTGCCACCTCGGCGACTTCGCCGAGTACGCGCGCATGCGCCGCGAGCTCAGCGACCTGCAGAAGCAGGCGCACAAGCGCCGGGCGGGCAGCCTGCGCGCCGCCGCCGCCCAGTCGCTGACCCGGCTGCAGCCCGGCGACGTCGTACGCATCCCCACCGGGCGGCGGGCCGGTCTCGCCGTCGTCATCCCGGGCCGGCGCGGCTCGCAGCGCGGCGGCGGAGACCCGCTGGTGCTGACCCTCGACGCGCAGATCCGCAGCCTCGGCGAGAGCGACGTCACCGAGCCGGTCGAGCCGATCGCCCACCTCGACGTGCCCCGCACGTTCAGCGGCCGCAGCCCCCGGTCGCGCCGCGACCTCGCGGCCACGCTACGGGCGAAGGTGCCGCACGACCCGCCGCGCCGGCCCTCCGCGGCCCGCGACGAGGGCGAGGACGACGCCGAGCGCGCCGAGATCGAGCGGCTGCAGGCCGCGCTCAAGGCGCACCCGTGCCACGAGTGCCCCTACCGCGAGGACCACGCGCGCTGGGCCGAGCGGTGGTGGCGCCTGGAGCGCGAGACCGAGGGGCTGCGGCGCAAGGTCAGCAACCGCACGCACACGGTCGCGCGCACGTTCGACCGCATCTGCGACCTGCTGGCCGAGCTGGGCTACCTCGACGAGGACGGCCAGAAGGTCACCGACGACGGGCGCATGCTGCAGCGCATCTACACCGAGAAGGACCTGCTCGCGGCCGAGTGCCTGCGCCGCGGGGTCTGGCGCGGGCTCGACCCGGCCTCGCTCGCCGCCGTCGTCAGCACGCTGGTGCACGAGCCCCGGCGCGAGGGGCCGACCTGGCGCCGCGCATGCCCACGGGCCAGGTGCAGGACGTCGTGCGCGAGATGGACAAGATCTGGAGCGACCTGGAGGACCAGCAGCGGCTGCACCGGCTCACGCCGATGAACCCGCCCGACGCCGGCATCGCCTGGATGGTCCACCGCTGGGCGAGCGGCCAGCGCCTCGAGGTGGTGCTGCGCGACAGCGAGCTGTCGGCCGGTGACTTCGTGCGCCGCTGCAAGCAGCTGGTCGACCTGCTCGACCAGGTCGCCGACGCCACCGCCGACCCGGCGCTGCGCAAGAGCGCCCGCAGCGCGGTCGACGCCGTGATGCGCGGTGTCGTCGCGGCCGACCGCCTCGACTGATCCGCGAACCCGCTGTCACGACGCCGTCATGACCGGCGTGCGTCTACGCCCGATGTCGGGGGTTGTGACGGCGTACGGCCCGCGCGGCGTGCGCCTACGCCCGATGTCGGGGGTTGTGACGGCGTACGGCCCGCGCGGCGTGCGCCTACGCTCGATATCGGGGGTTGTGGCCGGGCTGCGCGGCGTCGTACGTCAGTAGCGGCTGCCGCGCGGGCGGCGCGGCTCACCGGGCGGGTACTCCCCGTCGTCGGTGCCGTCGTCGACCTGGAACAGCAGCTCGTTCATGCGCACGTGCACCTGCTCGACGTCGGGGATGTCGTGCAGCCGCACGCCGGCCTTGTCGGTGGCGTCGGAGACGATGAGCGTGCCGCAGCCGAGGATCCGGTCCAGCAGGCCCTTCTCGTAGGTCACGTCGTTGATCCGGTAGAGCGGGATGTCGCGGCCGGAGCGGGTGACGATGCCCTCGCGGGTGATCAGCCGCCGGTTGGTGATGACGTAGATCGTGTGCCGCCACTTCATGATCGGCACGACGACCCACGCGATCGTCGCGAGCAGCGCGATCCCGAGCACCACCCAGGTCAGCCACCCGGGCCAGTCCTGGGAGCGCACCAGCCAGATCGCCCCGAGCGTCAGGGCCACGATCAGCACCAGCGCCAGGACCGGCAGCACGATCTTCTTGACGTGGGTGCGCAGCTCCAGCTCGACGCGTTCGCCCTGGGCCAGCAGCTTGTCCGAAAAGGCCATGGGCGCATGGTGCCACGGACCCGCGCGGGCCCGGGACGCTCAGGCCGGCAGCGGCGGGAGGTCGAGCGCGGCGAGCAGCCGGCCGACCGGGGTGCGCGCGTCGTACGTCTGCGCCAGCTCCGCGAGCCGGTCGGGGTCGGCGACGCGGGTCGGCAGCGCCGTGTCGAGCCCGTCGGGCACCGGCACGTCGAGCGCGACGTCGACGACCTTGGGTGCGACGTCGAGGTAGTCCGAGGCCGCCTCGAGCCGGGTGCGCTGGGCGCCCTTGAGCTGCGGGTCGCCGTCGGCGAGCGCGCGGCGGATCCCGGCGAGGTCGCCGTACCGGTTGATCAGCGTGGCCGCGGTCTTCTCGCCGATGCCGGCCACGCCCGGAAGCCCGTCGCTGGTGTCGCCGCGCAGCACCGCCATCTCGGCGTACGCACGGCCCCCGGTGATGCCGTACTTCGCCTGCAGGAACGACTCGTCGACCAGGTCGGGCTCACGCACCCCGCCGCGCGCGGTGTAGAGCACCCGCACGCTCTGCTCGTCGTCGGCGAGCTGGAACAGGTCGCGGTCGCCGGTCACGACGTCGACGGTCGAGACGCCGTGCGCCCGGTGCGCGAGCGTGCCGATGACGTCGTCGGCCTCGTAGCCGTCGACGCCGAGGCGGGTGATCCCGACCGCGGCCAGCAGGTCGACGATCACCGGCACCTGCGGGGTCAGCTCCTCGGGCGACTCCTCCTGCACGTCGCTGCCGTCGACCAACCGGTGGGTCTTGTACGACGGGATCGCCTCGACGCGGAACGCCGGCCGCCAGTCGTTGTCCCAGCACGCGACCAGGTCGGTCGGCGCATACGCGGTGACGAGCGTCGCGATCATGTCGGTGAAGCCGCGGACCGCGTTGTTCGGCGGCTGGTCGGGGAGTCTCGCCGGTCGGGCACCCCGTAGAACGCCCGGAAGTACAGCGAGGCCGAGTCCAGCAGCATGAGGCGGCGCGCAGTCATGCGGCACATGGTGGCAGGTCGTTCGCCCGCCGCGGGGCGGGCTTGGCCCTAGGGTGTCCGGCATGGAGGCACTGGACCGGCAGATCGTGCAGCTGCTGGCCCGCGACGGACGGATGAGCTTCACCGACCTCGGCCGGCACACGGGGCTGTCGACCTCGGCCGTGCACCAGCGGGTCCGCCGGCTCGAGGAGCGTGGCGTCATCCGCGGATACCGCGCCTCGCTCGACTACGAGCAGGCCGACCTGCCGCTCACCGCGCTGATCTCGGTGACGCCGTTCGACCCGGCTGCGCCCGACGACGTGCCGGAGCGGCTGACGCACATCACCGAGATCGACTCGTGCTACTCCGTCGCCGGTGACGAGAGCTACGTGCTGCTGGTGCGGGTGGCCTCGCCGTCGGCGCTGGAGGAGCTGCTCGCCAAGGTGAGGGCCGCGAGCAACGTCACGACCCGCACCACCGTCGTGCTCAGCACGCCGTGGGAGGACCGCTCGCCGATCGACCGCCCAGACGCCGTCGAGGTCGACGAAACCGCTTGAGCCGCAAGGCCGTTCAGCGCTTGGTGCCCGGCAGGATTCCGGCGTCGATCACGGCCTTGACGAACGGCCGCACCTCACCGAGCAGCTGCGCGGCGTCCTCGTCGCCGGCCCACACCGCGGCGTCGTCGGTGGCCGCCTCCATGGCGTCGTAGAGCGCGGCGCCCTCGTCGGTCATCGTCTCCGTGCCGTCCTCGAGCCGCAGCAGCCCGCGGTCGGCGAGCCGCCCGGCCGCCGCGAGCCACTGCTCCTCGCTCCAGCCGCGGGTGACCTGGGCGAGCTTGCGGCCCAGCCCCGCTTGCGCACCGCCGGGTCGGGGTGGCTCGCCTCGTGGAAGACGACGGCCTCGGTCGGTGCGAAGCCGGCCTGCACCAGCACAGCCAAATGGCCGTCGCCGCGCCACTCGCGCAGCACCGCCGTGGCGTGCCACAGCCCCAGGTGCGGCTGCTGCGGCCACGGCTGGGCCGCCCAGGCCGAGGCCAGCGGCCGCCCGGCGTACGTCTGTGCCTGGGCGACCCCGCGCAGCCGGGAGACGATCCCCGGCAGCGCCGGGTCGTCGACCCGGTCGCCCAGGGCCTCGCGCAGCGAGCGGTCGACGGCCTGCTCGCGCAGCGCCATCACCTGCTCCAAACCGTGCTCGCTCGCCCGGCGCCACGCCGGCTCGACCACCTCGGGGAGAAGTTGAAGAAGCACGCGGTGACGACCGACGGCGCCGCCGCGCCGAGCGGGCCGCCTCGGGCACCGGCGTACAGCGCGCTCCAGTCCAGACCCGCCGACTGGGCGAGCTCGCCGAGGTGCGGGCTGAAGTAGGCGAGCACGTGCAGCGGCTCGAGCGTCTCGTACGCCTGTCGCGCCGTCGCGCGAGCGGCGTCGTCGTGCTGGAACGGGACGGTCATGGGGAGTCCTCCGTCGTGGTGGGCGTGGTCAGGCTCGGGCGATGTCTGCGGTGGTCGCGTCGGTGACCCGGACCAGGTCGGCCGGTGCGAGCTCCAGGTCGAGTCCGCGACGGCCGCCGCTGACCAGCACGGTGCCATGCTCCAGGGCCGAGGTGTCGACGAGCGTGCGCAGCTGTCTGCGCTGACCGAACGGGCTGATGCCGCCGACGACATACCCGGACGAGCGCTCCGCGGCGCGCGGGTCGGCCATCGCCACCTTCTTGACGCCGAGCGCTGCGGCGACGGCCTTGAGGTCGACCTGGCCGGTCACGGGGACGATCGCGACGGCCAGGGCCGAACCGTCGTCGACCAGCAGCGTCTTGAGCACGCGGGCGGGGTCGACCCCCAGCGCGTCGGCGGCCTCCTGACCGAAGTCAGTCACCGCCGAGTCGTGGTGATAGCTGCGCTCGGCGAAGTCGACGCCGGCTGCCTGCAGGGCGGCAGCGGCGGGGGTGGGCGCGGACCGCTTGGCCATCACGAGTCTCCCGTCAGCACGACTCGGCCGGGCTCTCGGCGGCGTGGGCGCCGGTCCGTCGCGCACGTGCCTGCGCGCGCAGGGTGCGCCGGCGGGTGAGCACGTGCCAGGTCCACAGCAGCGCCGCGCCGACTGTGAGCGACAGCGCCGTCGCGGCGAGGCCGAGCCCCGAGCCGGAGACGGCGGGGAGACCGCCGAGCTGATCACCGCGCCCATGATCAGCTGGGTGAACGCCTGCACCGACGCGGCGGCCCCGCGCGCGTTGCCGGGCGCCCGGTCCAGGATCGCCAGGATCATCACCGGGAAGGTGAGCGCGATGCCGAACGAGGTGAGGCTCGGGCCCACGACGGCCCAGGGGAGGGCGACGTCGCCGGCCAGCGCGGCGTACACCACGTTGCCGAGGCCCGTGACGAGGCTGATCGCGAGGCCCAGCGTCGCGATGCGGCCCGGGTGGTGCGGCCGCCGAGGCGGCCGGCCACGTAGGACCCGACGACCAGGCCGCCGATCATCGGCACGAACAGCACCCAGTAGTCCTGCTCCCCACGGCCGAGGAGTCCCTCGACGATCGCCGGGGCGGAGGAGATGTAGAGGAACATCGCGCCGAAGTTGAGCCCCGTCGCGACGGCCAGCACGGTGGTCGGCAGGTCGCGGTAGCGCCGCGCCACCGACCGGATCACGGTGCCGGCGCGGAACGGCTGCCGGTCCTGCTCGGGCAGCGACTCGCGCAGCCCGAACGTCGCGGCCAGCGCGAGCCCGGCACCGAGCGCGGCGAGGAACCAGAAGATGGTGCGCCAGCCGTACGGCACGAGCAGGCCGCCCACGATGGGCGCCACGGCCGGGGCCGCGCCGAAGACCATCGTCACCTGGCTGAGCAGCCGCTGCGCGGCCGAGGCGTCGAGCAGGTCACGGATCATCGCGCGGCCGACGATCGTGCCGGCGCCGGCGAAGATCCCCTGGGCAGCACGGGCCACGAGCAGCAGGCCGAAGGAGGGCGAGCGCGCAGGCCACGGCGGTGACGGCGTACGCCGCGCACGAGGCGATGATCACCGGGCGGCGGCCGAAGGCGTCGGACAGCGGTCCGTGCAGCAGCGACATCAGCGCCAGGCTCACCAGGTAGACCGAGATCGTCTGCTGGAGCGCGGGCGCGGTCACGTCGAGCTCGTCGGCGATCGCGCCGAAACCGGGGAAGATCGTGTCGATGGTGAACGGCCCGATCATCGCCAGCAGCGCGAGCATCAGCACCAGTCCGACGCCGGCGCTCCTGCGGTCGGGGGCCGGGGTGCTCGTCACCGACCCATCCTGACGCACGCCCTCACGGCACCCGCCGGCCAGGTCAGCCCTCGGTCCGGGTTCGGCCATCGAGTCGTAAATTTCTTGGCCGCGAACGCATCGCGCTGACCTGCGAGAACGCGAGAATGCCCAGGTCAGCGGCCAGTTGACACGGTGTGCCTCGTCGGTAGATTGCCGTTCTAGCGCCGGTCCTTCCGAGCGACCGATGCACCAGACGATGGGCCCCTCGCCTAGTAGACAACAGGCGCGTTGCACCCGCTGCGCGTGACTGGCCCCAACGGCGAGGTGGCCCATCTGTCATGTCGGGGGAGGGGCCCGCTGGCCCGCGACGGCGCCGCGCGGGGCTCTCGGCGTTCGCCCAAGTTGGCCCCCTACGATCACGCCGTGCCGCTCCGCTCCCTCCTCGCGATCGCCGCCGGCCTGTGCCTGTGGCTGGCCCAGCCCGGACCGCAGATCTGGCCCCTCGCCCTCGTCGGTGTCGCGGGGCTCGCGTACGCCACGGCGGGCGTGGACCGGCTGCGCGACGGCTTCCTGCTCGGGGTGCTCACCGGGCTCGCCGCGTTCGTCCCGACGCTGAAGTGGAGCGGGATCTACGTCGGGCCGATGCCCTGGCTCGCGCTCAGCGCCTCGCAGGCGGTCTACGTCGGCTTCCTCGGCATCGCGCTGGCGCTGCTGCAGCGCGACGGGAGGGTACGCGTGCTGCTGGGTGCCGCCAGCTGGGTCGCCATGGAGTGGGCCCGGTCGACGACGCCGTTCGGCGGCTTCCCGTGGGCGCGGCTGGCCTTCTCGCAGGCCGAGTCGCCGCTGGTCCACCTGGCCTCGGTCGCCGGCGCCCCGGGCGTGACCTTCGTCGTCGCGGTGATCGGCGGGGCGCTCGCCCTGGCCGCGCAGCGCTGGCAGGCGCGCCGGTGGGGTGCGGGCCTGGTGCCGGTGGCGGCCGCGGGCGCGCTGGTGCTGGTGAGCATCCCGTGGCCGACGCCGACCGACGGCAAGCCGCTCACCGTGGCGGCGATCCAGGGCAACGTGCCCGCCCCGGGCCTGGACTTCAACGCCGAGCGGCGCGCGGTGCTGGACAACCACGCGGGGCTGACCCGGCAGGTCGCGAGCGACGCCGCCGCGGGACGCGGCCCCAGCCCCGACGTGGTCTTCTGGCCGGAGAACTCCTCCGACATCGACCCGCTGCGCAACCCGGACGCGCAGCAGGTCATCACCGACGCCGTGCGCGCGGCCGGGGTGCCGACCGTCGTCGGCGCCGTGCTGCAGGAGCCGGCCCCCAACGTCAGCAACACCTCGCTGCTGTACGGCCCCGACGGGCAGCTCCTGGACCGTTACGTCAAGCAGCACCCGGTGCCGTTCGCGGAGTACATCCCCTACCGCTCCTTCTTCCGGATGTTCACCGACAAGGTCGACCTGGTGCGCAACGACTTCACCGCGGGCACGGAGAGCACCGTCTTCCAGATCCCGACCCGCAGCGGCACGGTGCCCACCGCGCCGGTGATCTGCTTCGAGGTGGCCTACGACTCGCTCGTGCGCCAGCCGGTGCAGGACGGCGCCCAGCTGCTGCTGGTCCCGACCAACAACGCCACGTTCGGCTACTCCGACGAGTCGGTGCAGCAGCTGGCGATCTCCAAGCTGCGCGCCATCGAGACGGGCCGCAGCGTCGTGCACATCTCGACCGTCGGCGTCAGCGCGCTGATCCGCCCCGACGGCACCGTGACCCAGCAGTCGGGGCTGTTCACCCGCGACGCGCTGGTCGACGACGTGACGCTGCGCACCGAGCAGACGCTCGCCACCAAGGTGGGTCGCATCCCCGAGGTCGCGCTGAGCGTGTTCGCCGCGCTCGGCATGCTGGTCGCCTGGCGCAGCCGACGCGCCAGTAGGGTTCCTTCTCGTGCATCCCGGTCGGCCCGACCGGGGAGCGACGAGAAGGAAGCCGATGACAGGTCCTGACCCAGCCTCCCGTGCTGCGCGGCGGCGAGTCCTCGTGCTCGTCCCCACCTACAACGAGCGCGAGTCGCTCCCGACGATCGTGCGCCGGCTGCGCGCGTCGGTGCCGGCCGCCGACCTGCTGGTCCTCGAGGACAACTCGCCCGACGGCACCGGCGAGATCGCCGACCAGCTGGCCGCGGCCGACCCGCACGTGCAGGTCATGCACCGCACCGCCAAGGAAGGGCTGGGCGCGGCGTACCTCGCCGGTTTCGCCTGGGGCCTGGAGCGCGGCTACGACTTGCTCGTCGAGATCGACGCCGACGGCTCGCACCCGGCCGAGGTGCTGCCCCGGATGATCGAGGAGGCCGAGCACGCCGACGTCGTCATCGGTTCGCGGTACGTCCCCGGCGGCTCGGTCGTCAACTGGCCCTGGCACCGGCAGGCGCTGAGCCGCGGCGGCAACCTCTACATCAAGCTGCTGCTCGGCATGCCGGTCAACGACGCGACCGCGGGGTTTCGGGTCTATCGCGCCTCGGCGCTGCACACGATGGGCCTCCAGGCGGTCGAGTCGATGGGCTACTGCTTCCAGGCCGACCTCACCTGGCGCGCGACCCGGGCCGGTCTGCGGGTCGTCGAGGTGCCGATCCGGTTCGTCGAGCGCGAGGTGGGGGAGTCGAAGATGAACCCCGAGGTCGCCCGCGAGTCGCTCGTGCGGATCACCGAGTGGGGTGTCGGCTACCGGGCGCGGCAGGCGCGGAACATCGCGACCGGTGCCGCGCGTTCTCTCCACGAGAAGACCCGCAAGCCTCAGGAGTGAGCCCCGCATGAGCCACCCGTCACGTCCGCAGCAACCGAACCGGAAGTGGCGGGCCGCCGTGCCCTGTTCCTGCTCGCCGAGGTGCTCGTCGTGATCGGGCTGTTCCAGCTGATCGGCTGGTGGACGATCGTCGTGCTGCTGGCCATGTCGGCGCTGGGCCTGCTGGTCATCACCCGCAGCTCGCGCCGCGCCTGGCGCGACATCCGCACCATGCGCCGCACCGGCGTCGCGCCCGAGCGCACGGCCGGCGACGCCGGCTTCACGCTGGCCTCCGGCGTGCTGCTGATGATCCCGGGCGTGCTCAGCGGCCTGCTCGGTCTGCTGCTGCTCGTGCCGTTCACCCGCGTCGCCGTGCGCCGCACCGTCGGGGTCGTCGCGACCCGCAAGGTGCTCGGCGCGATGGGCGTGCGGGTGTACGACGGCGCCGGCACCCAGCTGTTCGGCGACGTCGTCCCGGGCGAGCGGGCCGAGCAGCCGCGCCCGACGTACGAGCAGGTGCCGCGCCAGGCCATCGAGGGCAAGATCGTCGATGGCGGCGGCAACCGCTGACTGGCGCTGACGCGACGCGCCCAGAGACGGCCCGAACGCGGGATCAGCCCGGTGACCTCGCGGTCACCGGGCTGATCTGTCGTATGCCTGCGCGGAGTCAGGCGGTGCGCTTGCGCCGCGGCTTCTCGCCACGGGTCTCGCGCAGCCAGGTCAGGCGCTCCTCCAGCAGCTCCTCGAGCTCGGGGATGGAGCGACGCTCCAGCAGCATGTCCCAGTGGGTGCGCTGGGGCTTGGTGGGCTTGCGCTCCGGCTCGGGCCCGTCGATCAGCTTGGCCTCGCGGCCGCACCGGCACTCCCAGATCGGGGGATCTCCGCCTCGACCGAGAACGGAAGCTCGCTGATGTGGCCCTCAGGGCAGGAGTACCGGGTGATCTGGCGCTCGGAGAACGCAACCCCCGCCTCGGACTCCAGCGACAGCGTGCTGAGGTTCGTCCCCCGCAATGAACGCTCTGCCATGTCATCTCCTCAATCGTCGCCGGGGCCGTGTCGTGGATGGGTGGACACGGTGTCGTGCTGTGCAACGACCGGAACCCTCTCGGTGTTCCGTGGACGTCCGAGCGGCGAACGGCCGCGCCCCGCCCGGCGGCGCGCCCGGGCGGAAAAAGCGTGACTGCATCAGGGACGGGCGGGGCGGCCGCCCGGTTGCATGATCTTCGTCACAGACGCGTCACACCACGCTGGGCATCGGGTTGCCGGCCTGGCGGATGCCCTCGCGGATGTCGCAGCGGGCGAGCAGCACGCCGCCGACCACGAAGAACAGCACCAGCGCGATGATCGACAGGCGGTAGGAGCCGGCCAGCTGGTAGACGAGGCCGAAGATCAGCGCGCCGAACCAGCTCGTGCCGCGCTCCATCGCCTGGTACAGGCTGAAGAACTCGCCCTCCCGGCCGCGCGGGATGAGCTGGCTGAACAGCGACCGGGCCAGGGCCTGGGTGCCGCCGAGCACGATGCCGATGCCGACGCCGAGGACCAGCCACAGCCCGAACTGCTGCTCGGGCATGAAGAAGGCGATGATCACCACGACGGTCCACAGCACCAGCCCGCCGAGGATGACGCGCTTGGCGCCGAGCCGGGCGGCGAGGCGGCCGAACAGCAGCGCGCCGCCGAACGCGACGAACTGCACGAGCAGCACGGTGGTGATCAGCTGGCTCTCGCCGAAGCCGAGCTCCTCCTGGCCGTAGAGGCTGGCGCTGGAGATGACGGTCTGGATGCCGTCGTTGAAGAACAGGTAGGCGACGAGGAACAGCAGCGTGTTGGGGTAGTGCCGCATCTCGCGGAAGGTGTCGGCGAGCTGGCGCAGGCTGCCGCCGACAACGCCCGCGCGCACGTCGACCGGCTTGGCGCGGGTGCCGTGCAGCGAGCGCAGCCCGAGATAGGGGATGAGCGTGAAGACCGCCCACCAGACGCCGGCGGACAGCAGGCTCACGCGCACGGCCTGCCCGCGGGTGAGGCCGAGCGAGTCGTACGCCGAGAGCAGCACGAGGTTGAGCGCGAGCAGGATGCCGCCGCCGAGATAGCCGAACGCCCACCCGCGGCTGGAGACCCGGTCACGCTCGTCGGGCCCGGCGATGCGCACCAGCAGGGAGTCGTAGACGACCAGCGAGGCGCCCAGGCAGATGTTGGCGATGATGATGAGCAGGACGCCCAGCTGCCAGTTGGTGCCCTGCACGAAGAACATCGACGCGGCGGCGATCGAGCCGGCCCAGGCGAAGCCGCCGAGCAGCCGGGTGGGGCGCGGCGAGCGGTCGGCGATGGCCCCGACGAAGATCAGCGTGATCGCCGACAGGATGGTCGCGACGGTGATGGTGTACGGCGCGAGCGAGCCTGGCGAGATCGGCAGCCCCAGCACCGACAGGTTGGTGCTGCACTGGGCGCCCTCGGCGAGGCCGGGGCAGGCGGCCTCCTTGGCGACCGCGGTGAGGTAGGGGAGATCAGGACGGTCGCGGTGGTGGTGACGTAGGCCGAGTTGGCCCAGTCGTACCAGTACCAACGACGCTGCAGCCGGCTCCGCTCGTCGGCGGGGAGATCGTGGGCGATCGTGGCCTCGGTCACGGGGGCAAGCGTGGCACAGCCGTCGCCGCACGCGCCCCATCCGTCACAACTTCATGCCTAGGGGTGTTGCATTCGGCGGTCCGTTTGGCGACAGTATGGGCACCAAAGTTCGCCTCACGAAGGAGCTGACATGGGTATCGGCGACAAGATCGGCAACATGGCGCAGGACGCCAAGGGCAAGGCTCAGGAGGCGCTCGGCAACGCCCGCGACGACGAGGGCCAGCAGGCCGAGGGTCGCGCGAACCAGTCCGAGGCTGACCTGAAGCAGGCCGGCGAGAACGTCAAGGACGGCGACTTCAAGGGCGCCGCCGGCGACGTCAAGGACTCCTTCAACAACTGAGTCTCCTCGCGCCGACAACAGCGCACGGCCGCCCCGACCTGCTCAAGGTCGGGGCGGCCGTTCTGTACGTCTGCCGCGCGATCCCGGCGACTCGCGCCGGTGACCGCCGGTGACCGGCGGGGGCGCGGAGCGACGCCGGGCCAGCCGATACGCTGGCCGTTCGTCGTCAGTCGTGGCACGCGGGGATGCAACCGAGGGGGAGGTGCCATCCGTGGTCGAAGAACGAGGTAGCCGTGCCGGCAGCCGGTTCGGGCCGTACGAGCTGAAGCACCTGCTCGGTCGCGGGGGCATGGGCGACGTCTACGAGGCGCTCGACACCGTCAAGGAGCGGGTCGTCGCTCTCAAGCTGCTGCCCGAGGCCCTGGCCGAGGACCAGGAGTATCGCGAGCGCTTCCGCCGCGAGGCGCGCACGGCCGCGCGGCTGCAGGAGCCGCACGTCATCCCGATCCACGACTTCGGGGAGATCGACGGCCGGCTGTTCATCGACATGCGGCTGGTGCGCGGGCGCGACCTGCGCTCGCTGCTGAAGCAGAACGGCCCGCTCGGGGCGGCGCGCAGCGTCGCCGTCGTCAGCCAGGTCGCCGCGGCGCTCGACGCCGCCCACCGCGACGGGCTGGTGCACCGCGACATCAAGCCCGAGAACGTGCTGATCACCGACGGCGAGTTCGCCTACCTCGCCGACTTCGGCATCGCCAGCTCCGCGCAGGACACCCGGCTGACCGGAACCGGCAGCGCGGTCGGGTCGGTGGCGTACATGGCCCCGGAGCGGTTCCGCGACGAGGAAGTCACCGCCGCCGCCGACATCTACTCCCTCGGCTGCGTCTTGTACGAGTGCCTCACCGGCCGCACGCCGTTCAGCTCCAGCACGATCGCGGCCCTGGTGGCCGCGCACCTGTACGACGCGCCCCCGGCCGCCAGCCAGCAGGCGGGGGTCGACGCGCGGCTCGACGGCGTGGTGGCCCGGGCGCTGGCCAAGGATCCGCGCGACCGGTTCCCCAGCGCCGGGGCGCTGGCCGACGCCGCCCGCGGTGCGCTGTCGGCGCAGGACCAGGAGGCCGCGACGAGCATCATGCGCCGCTCGGCCGGCGGGGGAGCCGCTGGTGGGCTCGCGGCCGGAGGGCTGGCCGCCGGTGGGGTCGCAGGCGGCGCGGCTGCTGCCGCCGGGACCGGCGGCGCCGGTGCTGGCCCGGGGCCGACGGCAGGCCCGGGTGCGGGCACGGGCGGGCAGGGTTCCGGTCCGGGCGGGCAGGGTTCGGCAGGAGGCGCGGGGACGACCCGGCAGGTTCCGGGGCGGGCGCAGGACATCACCGCCCAGCTGCCCAAGATCACCGGGGCGGGCACCACCCGTGGCGCAGGCGGTGGGGGCGCTGGCGGTCGCGCCGCCGGTGCAGGCGTCGCGGGTGCCGGTGCGGCTGCTGCCGCAGCAGGTGGCGGCGGTCGCGGTGGGGACGCGTGGCAGGGCGACGGCTACGGCTACGACGGGTCCGACGGTGACGCCTGGGGCGAGGACCCCTACGCCGCGGGCGGTGCCGGCCACGCAGGTGGTGGCGCCGCGGGTGGTGCCGGCCACGCGGGCGGCGGTGGCGGCGGGGGTAACCCGCCGCGGGCGTACCCCGAGCGGGCGCCACAGCCGGAGGGGCGGCGCGGTCCGGCCTCCTGGCTGCTCGCGGCGGCGGTCGCGGCGATGCTGCTGCTCGGCGGGGTGCTGCTGTGGAACCAGCTGCGTGACAACGGTGGCGGTGCCGCCGACCCGTCGGGCTCCGGGGGCACGCCTCCGGCCACGAGCGGGCCGGCCGGGTCCGGGTCGTCGGGGTCGGACCCGGGCTCCGAGTCGCCCGACGGCGAGAGTCCGAGCACGCTGCCGGACCAGACGCCCTCGTCGAGCCAGGAGACGCTGCCCGACCCCACCGAGAGCGAGACGACGGACGAGGACGACTCGCCGAGCCCGGAGCCGTCGACGCCCGAGCCCTCGAGCCCGTCCAGCTCCTCCAGCGAGACGTCCGACGACGAGGGGAGACCCAGGAGCCGTCCGGGCCCACGCTCAGCGGCGCGGGGTACGACCGGCAGGGCTGGACGCACAGCGGCGCCGCCCGCTGCAACGCCGACGACAACGCGCGCATGGTCACCCGCACGGCGTCGGCCTACGTCGTCATCTGCGCCCGCGCCGACAACGGCAACACCTACTAGCGCGCCTACCAGACCGACAGCGGCAACGCGATCGAGATCGGCTTCCCGGTGCGATCCGGCGGTGGGTGGACGGTCTCCAACGACGGCTACGTCTATCGGATCACCCCGAGCTCGCTGACCATCCGCAACGGCAGCAAGGAAGTCCTCAACGAGGCCACCCAGCTCTACGACGAGGTGCCCTGATGGCCGGCCGGCGCCCCGTGGTGTTCGACCACATGTACGAGCGGATCATGATCATCGGCATGGTGCTCGTCGGCGGCCTGTGCCTGATCGCGGGGGTGCTGTCGACCGTGGCGGTGCTCGCCGTCGACGGGGTCAACGAGCGGCTGTGGATCTTCGCTCTCGTCCTGGTGGTCGCCGGGGTCGCGCTGGTGGGCGGTGCGTACGCCTGGTTCGCCCGGTTCACCCGGCAGCAGGACCGTGTGGCGGCCCCGGAGCAGGCGCCCCCCAACGCATGAAACCGGGTTAGGTGCATCTGACCCTGATGCATCGAGGTTAAACGCACGAAACCCGGTTTCATGCGCGGCTGGGGGCCCCGGACCGGGTCACGCCGGGGTCATGACTGCGCGGTGGTCCGGCGGCGTGCGCCCAGCGCGGCGATCGCGGCCAGCAGCACGATGATGATGGCCGCGAACCAGGTGATGACGGTCGTGGCGGGCAGCTGCAGCATGGCCAGGCCCATGCCGAGCACGGGCACGATCAGGCCGAGGTAGGAGAACAGGAACAGTCCCGCCAGGGCCTCGCCGCGGCGGTCGGGGGCGGCCATGGCGACGACCTTGCCCACGGCGTCCTTGAACAGCACCCCCGAGCCGATGCCGGTGACGATGCCGCCGACGAGGAAGGCCGTCAGGCTGGTCGACCGCATGCCGATGACGAGCACGACCAGGCCGAGGGCCTGGAGCACCGGACCGAGCGGCTGGCGCGCGTTCTCGCGCAGGTGACCGGTCAGGGTCTGCGCCGCGGCAGCCGCCGCGAACACGGCGAACACGATCGCGCCGGCGAGGGCGCGGGAGGGGCGGTGGAGCTCACCGGCGACGAACGCGGGGGCCACCGAGGTGAACAGCCCGAACACGGAGAAGGCGGCGATGCCGGCTCCGGCGGCGGCGACGTACGCCGGCTTGTCGCCGTGGTCGGCGCTCACCCGCTGCGGGCGGTACGGGCGGCTGCCCCAGCGCAGCTCGACGGTCTCGGGCGTGGCGAGCACGGCGACGATCGCGAGCACGAGCAGGCCGGCGAAGACGGCGTAGGGGTGCGCAACGGGCCGTCGACCCACTGCGCGAGGCACCCGGCGACGAGCGTGCCGGCGCCGAGGCCGCCGATGTTGGCGGCCGTGGAGACGATCTGGAAGCGCTGCGGGGAGGCCTCGGGGCGGTGCGCGCTGTGCAGCTCGTGCAGGTGCGCCGTCGCGGTGGCGGTGAGCATGCCGACGCCGAGGCCGCTCACGACCCGGCCGACGATGAGAGCCGGGAGCGCGCTGCTCAGCAGGAAGACGACGGCGGCGACGAGCTCCAGCGCCAGCGCGGTGACCAGCACCCGCTTGCGTCCGACCCAGTCGGACACGTGGCCGGCGAGGATCAGGCTGGCGATGACCCCGACCGCGTAGACCGCGAAGACCACGGTGACGGTGAAGGTCGAGAAGCCGTCGGCCTGCATGTACAGGGGGTAGAGCGGCGTCGGCACCGTCGAGAACGCCATCGCGACGAGGAAGGCGAACGCCACGCACCAGAAGCCGACGCCGTGGCGGGGCGAGCCGATGCTCCCCGGCTCAGCCGCTCGGGCGCGGCTGTCGGCCGGGACGGCGGGGGTGGGTTGCTGGGACGGCGGCGCGGACACGGGCGGGCCTCTCGGGGGTGCGTGCGGGGGATCTGCGTCCACTGTGCGCTTGCCCCAAACATCATGTCCAACGAAGATCAGTGCTGGTCAGAATCACGAATCGTGATGGTCGTTTCGGAGGGTGCCGTGGACCTGCGCCAGCTGGAGTACTTCCTCGCCGTTGCCGAGGAGCTGAGCTTCACCCGGGCCGCCCACCGCCTGCACGTGGTGCAGTCGGGCGTCTCGGCGTCGATCAAGAGCCTCGAGCGCGATGTCGGCGCACCGCTGCTCGACCGCAGCTCGAAGCACGTGCGGCTCACCGACGCGGGCGCGCGGTTGGTGCCACAGGCGTACGCCGTGCTCGAGGCTGCGCAGCGGGCCCGCGACGCCGTGGCCGCCGACGACGGAGAGCTCAGCGGGACCGTGCGGCTCGGCACGATGACGTCGGTGCGGCTGCTCGACGTGCCGGCGATCCTGGGGAGTACCACCGCCGCCACCCGCGCGTGCAGCTGCTCATGACGGCGGCGCCGACGGGGTCGCGGGGGCTCGTCACGGCCCTGCAGGAGCGGCGGCTCGACCTGGCCTTCGTCGCGACGCGCACGGGGCCGCCGGGCATCCGGTTCGTGCCGATCGCCGAGTCCGAGCTGCGGCTCGTGGTCCCCGAGGACGACGAGCTCGTACGCCGGTCGCGGGTCGGTCTGCCCGATCTCGCCGGGCGGTCGTTCATCGACGCGCCCGAGGGCTACGGCACCCGCGCCGTCATCGACGCGGCGTTCGCGGAGGCGGGCGTCGGTCGGCGGGTGACCCTCGAGATCAACGACCTGGGAACGGGATTCGACTACGTGCGCCACGGGCTCGGCATCGCGCTGCTGCCGGACTACCTCATGCCCACCAGCGACCTGACCGGCGTCGCCGTGCTGTGCATGGACGACGAGGCCGAGCTGACGTGGCCGGTCGCGCTGGCCGCCCGTGCCGACCGCGCCCCCAGCGCCGCGGCGGCCGCGCTGGAGGAGCTGGTGCGGGAGACGACCGTCGCGGGCAACCCCGTGGCCGGGTAGCCGTACGGCGCGGCCCGGCGCCGGAGGGCACTGCGGTGCGGCGGGCATACCAGATCGGCGCGGTGCGTTGAGGGGGTCGTGGACGTGATGGACGCCGTCGTGATCGGGGCCGGGCAGGGCGGTCTCGCCGCGTCCTACTTCCTGCGCCAGCGCGGGGTCGACCACGTCGTGCTCGACGCCAACCCGGTGCCGGGCGGCGCGTGGCAGCACCGGTGGGACTCCTCACGATGCGCGACGTGCACGGTGTCGCCGACCTGCCGGGATCGCCGGCGCCGGAGCGCACCGACGAGCGTGCCAACGTGGCCGTGCCGGCGTACTTCGCGGCCTACGAGCAGCAGCACGACCTTCCCGTCGAGCGACCCGTCGACGTCGACCGGGTGACCAGCGACGGCGGCCTGCTGGTCGTGCACGCGGGGGAGCGGCAGTGGCGCACGCGCGCCCTGGTCAACGCCACCGGCACGTGGACCAGGCCGAACTGGCCGAGCTATCCCGGTGTCGAGGACTTCGCCGGCGAGCAGTTCCACACCGCGACCTACCCCGGGCGCGAGCACCTGCGCGGTAAGCGCGTCATCGTCGTCGGGGCCGGTGCGTCGGCCGTGCAGTTCATCGGCGAGCTCGCGCCGATCGCCGACGTGGTGTGGGTGACCCGCCGGCCGCCGCAGTGGCGCACCGACGACTTCGGCCCCGAGACCGGGCTCCAGGTCGTCACCGAGGTGGAGAAGCGGATCGTGGCCGGCCTGCCGCCGATCAGCGTCGTGGGCGCCACGGGGCTGATGCTGCGCGAGCAGGAGCACGAGGCCGACGCGCTGGGGGCGTACGACCACCCGCGCCCGATCTTCGAGCGCATCGTCGCGCACGGGGCCGAGTGGGCCGACGGCACCGTCGAGCAGGCCGACGTGATCCTCTGGGCGACCGGATTCCGTTCTGCCGTGGACCATCTCGAGCCTCTGGGGCTGCGCGGACCGCACGGCGGCATCCCGCTCGACCGGGTGCCGCGCAACGTGCAGGCCGCCAACACGGCGTCCCGCGACCCGCGGGTGCACCTGGTCGGCTACGGCCCCTCGGCGAGCACGATCGGCGCGAGCCGCGCCGCGCGCCGGGCCGCCATGGAGGTCGCTCAGCAGGTCGCGACCGAGCGCGAGTCGGCGTCCTGATCCAAGCCGCCGCGCTCAGGGGCGGCCGGGGCTAGGCTCACGTCTCGTGCCAGCTGTGCCCGGACCGCCCGCCGACCAACCGCCCGCTGCCGGGCACCTTCCGCCGGACCAGTTCGATCGGTGGTATGGCGGCTGGGATCCATTGACCCCCAACGACATTGGCAAGTTCATGGCCGGTTTCGACCGGCCCTGGTGGATCATCGGCGGCTGGAGCATCGAGGTCTACACCGGCGTGCGTCGGGATCACGAGGACATGGACATCTCCATCCTGTCGAGCGACGCCGAGGCGTTCCGCCGGTTCCTCGGTGACCGCTGGACTCCGTGGAACGTCGACGAGGGCTGGTTCCGGCCGTACGACGACCGGTTCCGCGAGATCCGACCCGACAGCCAGCTGTGGGTCCGGCGCGACGCGCGGTCGCGGTGGGTGCTCGACGTGCCGCTGACCCCGGACACCGACGGCTGGTGGACCAACAAGCGCAACCGCTCGCACACCGAGGATCTCGACGACGTCACGTGGGTGGCGCCCGACGGACTGCGCTATGCCCGGCCGGAGGTGACGCTGATGTTCAAGGCCGCGCAGGTGCGCGCGAAGGACCGCCGCGACGCCGAGGTGCTCCTGCCCCTGCTCGACGACCGGGCGCGGACCTGGCTGCGGGACACGATGCGACGCATCGACCCGGACCATCCGTGGGCTGCTCTGCCGTGATCCTGCCGAAAACCGGTTGCTGCTGGCATCGCCCACAGGCTGCGATCGGTCCATGAGCATCGAGCTGGCCACACCGACCGCCGACGAGCTGCCGGAGGCGGTCGACGCGCTGCGGCGGTGGCAGCGGCGCGACGAGGTGCCGTTCCAGATCCACCCGGGCGACCTCGGCTGGCACCACTGGGACGGCCCTGCCGCGACGGCGGCCGACGTGCGCACCTGGCGGCGTGACGGTGAGCTGGCCGCGGTCGGCTTCCTGGACACCCCTGACGTGCTCCGGCTCGGCATCGCTCCCGAGCTGCGCAGCGACGAGGACCTCGCCGCACGGATCGCGGCCGACCTCCTGGCACCCGACGCCGACGTGCTCCCCGCGGGCGAGGTGAGCGTCGAGGCGCACACGGGCGTACGCCTGAAGCAGCTGCTCGCCGACGCCGGCTGGGCGGACGCCGAACCGTGGACCCAGCTGCGGCGCGACCTCACCGACCCGGTGGAGCCGCCTCCCGGGCTGCGGGTCGAGGTGGTGGACGGGCGGAACGTCAGCGAGCGCACTGCCGTGCACCGCTCGGCGTTCGGGAGTGCGCGGTTCACCGACGAACGGTGGCGCACGGTGGCAGCGAGCCCGGCGCACGCCGACGCCTGCTGCCTCCTCGGCTACGACGAGGACGACGTCCCGGTGGCTGCGATCACCGTGTGGTCGGCGGGGAGGGCGTGCCCGGACTCATCGAGCCGATGGGTGTGCACGCCGACCACCGCGGGCGCGGGTTCGGCACGGCGATCACCCTCGCGGGCGCGGCCCGGCTGCGCGAGATGGGAGCATCCAGCGCGGACGTCGCGACGCCGAGCTCGAACACCGGGGGTGTGGCGACCTACGTCGCGGCGGGGATGTCCGTGCTGGGCGAGGTGCACGACAAGCGTCGGGGCTGAGCCGGCAGCGGTGGTGCTGCGAGACTGACGGCGTGCGGCGTGCGGAGTGGTCGATCTCGCCGTCGTTCCTGCGCTACTGGCGGGCGGCGGCAGTGTCCGGACTGGGCACGTACGTCACGCTGTTCGCGCTCCAGGCCCTCGTGGTGCTCGACCTCGACGGGACCGCGAGCGACGTCGGGTGGCTCAGTTCCGCGCGCTGGTTGCCGTTCCTGGTGTTCGGGCTGATCGTCGGGGCGGTCGTCGACGGCAGGAAGCGTCTCCCACTGCTCGTGCGCACGCACCTGCTGCAGGCCGTGCTGCTGCTCGCCGTCCCGGCGCTGTGGTGGCTGGACCTGCTGTCGCTGCCGGTGCTGCTGGTCGTCGTGTTCGCCTACGGCACGGTGTCGGTCGTGAGCGGCGCGGCCGAGATGTCGCTGCTGCCGCGCCTGCTCGAGCGCCGCCAGCTGCAGCCCGCGCACGCGCGGGTCGACGGTGCCGACGCCGTGGCATCGACCGCCGGGCCGGCGCTCGGCGGCGCTCTCGTCAGCGCGGTCGGCGCGCCCGTGGCCGTGCTGCTGGACTCGCTGAGCTACCTCTACTCCGCGCTGACCCTGCGCGGCATCCAGCTCGACGAACCACCTGCCCGCACCGGCGTGACCGTGCGCGGGCTCCTGCGCGACGCGGTCGACGGGTTCCGTTACGCCTACGGCGCTTCCGGCCTCGCGGTGCTCGCGATCGCGACCCATGGTTGGTTCGTCGGCAACGCGATCATCGGGGTCGTGCTCGCGCCGTACGCCCTGCGCAACCTCGACCTCTCGGCGTTCCAGTTCGGTCTGGTCGGCGCGGTCGGCGGGGTGGGAGCCGTCCTGGGCGCCGCAGTCACCACCTGGGTCGGCCGGCGCCTCGGCACGGGGCGGACGATCATCCTGTGCCACGTGGTCACCGCCCTGGGCGTGGTCGCGATGGTCGGCGCAGGCAGCCGCGCGTCCGGCGCTTGGGCGATGACGTTGCTCATGCTGGGCCAGGGGCTTTACGGACTCGCGATGGGCATGAGCAACTCGCACGAGATGAGCTATCGGCAGCTGGTCACCCCCGACGAGCTGCAGGCGCGCACGAACACCACGCTGCGGTCGCTCAATCGGACGGTCATGGTCGTCGTCGCGCCCGTCGCGGGAATCCTGGCTGATGCGTGGGGGATTCGCCCGATGCTGGTCGTCGCCGCGGCCGTGTTTGCGCTGGTCGCCGCCGGCCTGGCCGCCACGTCGTTCCGCAACGTCCGGGCGCCGGTCTGACGCCGAGGCATAGACGGATCGCCGCGCCGCCGGTGAACTGGTGGCATGAGCGCAGTCGGTTTCGTTGCGATGTTCGCCGCCACGATCACGGTGGGACTCACCGCCGGCCTGTTCTTCGCGTTCGCGGTCGCGGTCATGCCGGGGCTTGCGCGCACCGACGCAGCCACGTTCGTGCCTGCCATGCAGCGGATCAACGTGGCCATCGTCAACCCCGTGTTCCTCGTCGTGTTCCTCGGGCCGCTGCCGATGCTGGTGCTCGGCGCGGCGCGCGGGCCGTCGCGGACGTGGGCGACCGCGGCTCTGGTGCTGTACGCCGTGACGGTCGCCATCACGGTGGCCGGCAACATCCCGCTCAACAACG
Source organism: Barrientosiimonas endolithica (assembly GCF_030296655.1). NCBI lineage: Bacteria > Bacillati > Actinomycetota > Actinomycetes > Micrococcales > Dermacoccaceae > Barrientosiimonas > Barrientosiimonas endolithica. The sequence continues at coordinate 1,543,965 of NZ_AP027735.1, forward strand.
CGCTCATGAAGGTCCCGACCGACCAGGGCGGCGCGATCCTCGAGGCCGGGCGAGCAGAGTTCGAGACCCGGTGGAACCGGCTGCACCTGATCCGAACGGTGGCCGTGATCGTGTCGTTCGTCTGCTGTCTCGCCGCCCTGCGTTCGGGGTGAGAGAGCCGCGCCGGCATGGGTCCTGGTCCGGAAAGCGACTGGCACCAAACAGGTTCGAGCGTCAGCATGGCCATCGTGGCACCCACGACCGATCTGAGCGACGAGCTTCTGCGCCGGCTGGCCGACGACCTGGTCCGCGTCGACGGTGTCGTCGCTGTCGCCCTCGGCGGTAGCCGGGCTCGGGGCACGCACGGCCCGTCGTCGGACTACGACCTCGGCGTCTACTCCGAGCCTGACCGCCTCGACCTGGCCGCCCTGGGTGGTGTGGCGCGGGCATGGGCCCAGGAGGACGTACGAATCGCTCGGCCCGGGGAGTGGGGGCCTTGGGTCGACGGGGGAGCCTGGCTCACCGTGCACGGGCGTGCGGTCGACTGGATCCTGCGGGACGTGCAGCGGGTCGCTGAGCAGTGCCGGAGGGCGCAGGCCGGGGAGTTCGGTTTCCACACGCAGCCCGGGCATCCGCTCGGGTTCCTGGACGTGAGCTACGCCGGCGAGGTGGCCATCGGACATCCGTTGGCCGACCCGTCCGGATGGCTCGCGTCGCGCCAGCGAAGCGTCGATCCCTATCCCGCCGCGTTGCGACGGGCGCTCGTCGCTCACACCTGGCAGGTCGACTTCCTGCTCGGCGCCGCGCGCAAGGGCGCTGCCCGGGGTGACGCGGCGTACGTCGCACTGTGCTGCTCGCAGGCGGCGATGTTCTGCGCGCACGGGTGGCACGCGCGTGCCGGGGTGTGGGTGGTCAACGAGAAGGGGTCCTCGCAGGGGTCGATCGTCTCGGCGTCGAGCTGGCCGGCTTCAGCGGGGCCGTCCACAGCGTGCTCGGGCGCCTCGGGGAGACCCCGGACGAGCTGCTCGCGTCGGTGGAGCGGCTGCAGACGGTGCTCGGCGAGTCGGTCAGCCGGCTGAGCCGGGACGGAGGCGGCGGGGAACAGAGCTGAGCTGGTCGTACGCCGCCGCACGCCAACCCGTCGGGTCGTCGCCGGCGGGGATGAGCAGGAGTGAGTACCAGAGCGTGAGCACGTCCCACCAGTCGCGCTCGGTCGGGCTGAGCGGGCGCACGTCCTCGTAGCCCGTGAGAAACGTTGCGCGGACGTCCGCGGACACCGGTCCCCAGTCGCGAAACCGGGTGCCGAGCAGGACTGCGGCTCGCGAGAGCTCGTCGATGCGGTGATCGACCCGGGCCTCCTCCAGGTCGAGGACAGCCACGACGGTGTCGCCGTCGCACAGGACGTTCGACGCGCGGAAGTCACCGTGCAGAAGCTGCGTGGGGAGTGCCTCCCTGGAAGCCGAGTCGACCAGCTGGCGCAGCGCCGTCACGGCGACAGGCGGCACGTGCTCTCCGGCGGTGTCGAGCCAGCTCGTGACACGGTCGCCGAGTGCTGCGCGATCGTCTTCGCTCTCGAAAATGGTTGTGCTGCATGAATATTCGTTCAACGCTAGATGGAGCTGCGCGAGCGTTCGGCCCGCGGCGAGCATCTGCGCTGGATCGTCGACGTCGAGATGCTGGGCGTCGATCACGTGCTGCAGCGACACGGCGGCGCCGTCGACGGTGACCTGGAGCGCGCCACTGCAAGCGGGCAGCGGCGCGGAGACCGGGAGCCCGCGTGCGACCAGCCACTGGGTCAGGTCAGCGACCTGGCCCAACCGCGGGAACCGGGACGGCGCCACCGACCACTTCGCGAGCACCCTGCCACTGGGCGTCGTGACCCAGGCGAGCGCGTTGTAGTCACTCATGACGATGCGGTCGCACGACTCGACGGACAGGCCCCAGCCGTCGTACACCGTGCGGGCGATCCACCGACCCGCGGCCACGGCGTCGGGAAACCCGAACCGGGCGTCGAGCGTGCGCATCGGGTCAAGGTCTTCCCACAGCATCTCGACGGGCGGCACGGGGGAGTGAGGCACGGATCTGATCATGTCCGGTCTCGTGGGCGGGGACATGCCGGTGTCAGCGGCAGGTGCAATAATGGCCACAAATATGATGTTTAATGTGGCCACGGGAGGGCGAGGATGACGCAGGTAGGCGTCCGCGAGCTGCGTGATGGGCTGAGCCGGCACCTCGCCGCGGTTCGTGAGGGGCGGACCATCACGGTGACCGACCACGGGCGCCCGGTGGCGCGGCTCGTCCCTGTCGGTGTTCCGACGAACCTCGAAAGGTTGGTAGCAGAAGGCAAGGTCACACCCGCACGTCGGGAGCGGCGCCCGCTGCCTGCGCCCCTCGAGACGGCCGGGGAGTGAGTGACCTGATCGCCCAGCAGCGCCGGTGATCGCCTACCTGGACACCTCGGCGATCGTGCCGTTGCTCGTCGCCGAGCCGAGCACGTCTTTGTGCCAACGGATCTGGCAGGACGCGGATCGGCTGGTGAGTTCCGCGCTGGCGTACGTCGAAGCGGCGGCCACCCTTGCCATGGCGCAGCGACAGCTGCGGATCACCCCGAGGAGCGCGAGATCGCCTGGTCGCGCTTGACCGAGATCTGGCCTGACGTGGACGTCGTGGAGGTGGATACCCAGCTGCTCGCGACGGCAGCAGAGCTGACGAGCGAGTTCTCGTTGCGTGGTTACGACGCGGTGCACTGCGCGTCGGCCAAGCTCATCGACGACCCTGACCTCGTGGTGGCGGCCGGTGACGCGCAGCTGCTTGACGCCTGGTCGCGCCTCGGGCTCGCGGTGCTCGACGTCAACCAGGGTTGAGATCGTCGTCGTTCTCACGGTCCTGCCAGTCGCGAGCCAGGTCCAGGAGCTCGGCGATGACGGGTGCCTTGCCGGCGCGGTAGGCAGGCCGGTCGCGTGCGTCGGTGGCTGCAAGCGAGTGCTTGAGCCGTGCGTAGCGGCGCGCGTCGTCGGGGTGCGCCCGCAGGTAGTCGCGGAACAGCAACCAGTCGCGCCAGGCCGGCGAGGCCTGCTCCACGACGTGCAGGTGGTGCGTGCGTCGTTCGACGCTCGGGAAGCACAGCGACCACTTGCGCTGGTCGGCGTCACCAGGTTCCGGAGCGGCGACCCAGGACAGATGTTCGAGCCGCTGGGGCGCGTCGGTGAACGCGGCGTAGTCGTCGACCAGCGCCAGCATGTCGATGATCGGCTTGGCCGCCAGGCCAGGGACCGATGTCGACCCGATGTGCTGGATGGGTGCCACGAGCACGTCGGTCAGCTCGGACTCCAGCGCTGCCTTCTGCGTCGCGAACGACGACGGCCAGGCCGGGTCGTACGGCTGGATCACGATGGGGTCCTGGCGCACGTGATCCAGCCTGTCACGCCTGCCCTGTTGCCCTCCGACTTAACCGCCGATAATCGACATTATGTCAACTAGTGCGGCGACCAATCGCAACCCGTTGCTCGACGAGACAGGTTGTGCATCTCCCTCATGCCTAGCATCAAAGCCATGGGGATGCCGATCTCGCTGCGGTCGAACCGGCTCGCGCTACGCCAGCTCAACTCCATGGACCTGGATCGCGTTCACGCCTTGTTCTCCAGCGACGGGCACACGATCGGCGACGGCCCTATCGACGATCGACGGTGACGCTGCGGTGGCTTGAGCGACGGAGTCAGGTGTACGAGGAAGTCGGCTTGGCCTGGTACGGACTCTGGGACGGTGATGGGAACTTCGTCGGGAACTGCGGCGTATTCCGCGGACGCTGCGGCGATGACCCCGAGATCGGGTACGAGGTCGCCCTCCCGCGCAGGGGTCAGGGTTACGCCCGCGCGGCGGTCCGTGCTGTCACCGACGCGGCGCATTTGGTTGGCCACCGCCGTCTGTGGGCGACCGTTCGCCCGGTGAACTTCGCTTCAGTGCGCACCGTCCAGTCGAATGGTTCAGTGCGCACCGTCCAGTCGAATGGTTACCGGTCCGTTCGCAGGGCTCGGGATGCGAAGGGCGACCTCGACTACTACGTCCATGACGTCGACACGCAGGGGTGACTGCTGGTGCATGACCCGCAGGAGGTAGACCGGCGGCGGTCATCGCCGCGGCAAGATGGCCGCCGCTCCCCGGCCTGCCGACCTCGGAGCCAGAAAATTCGTGACCGTCCGTCAGCCACCAACACAGGCTCCCCTGGCACTCATCGTGACTTGTAGACCCGCGCCCGGTGCCCGATTCGGCTCACGACGACTTCCTGCGCCTGGTCGTCGATCACGTACAGGATGCGGTAGTCGCCGCGCCGTGCCGACCACTGCCCTTCGGAGTCATCGCGAAGAGGCTTGCCGACGCGGTGAGGGTTGCCGACCAGCGGGCCGTAGATGAACTCGATGATCGCCGGGGTCACCCTGGGCGGCACCTGATCCAGGTCGCGGATCGCTGCGACCGAGAGCAGAGCTGTGAAGCTCACGCCTTCCCTACGCCATACCGGCGGCGGACGGCTCCTTCATCCCACAGTTCGCCTCGCTCGCGCTCGGCCAGAGCCTCGTCGGACGCCTCGCGCGCGCCGGGCTGCGACTGCCAGTGCAACGTCTCCTCGATGGACTCCAGGTCCTCCACCGAGATCAGCACGGCCGCAGGCTTGCCTCGACGGGTGATGGTCACTCGTTCGTGGGTGTTCACGGCGGAGTCGATCAACTCGTTCAGCTTCGCCTTGGCTTCGGTCAGCGGCAGCGTCGTGCTCATGCTCGTCAGGTTACACGATCGAACCTGAATACGGATCTGGACAGATCTGAAAACAGTGCCTCGCGATCTCAAGCCACCGCCCGATCTCACCTATGCATCGAGGTCAGGGCACATCTGGCTCAGCTCGGCCAGCTGCTCGCGGGTGACGTACGACGGGTTGCTGCCGGCCGGCATGCGCAGCACCTCCATGGCGCCGAGCACCGGGTGCCCGAGGAGCTCCGAGCGCAGCAACGGCGGCGTCAGCGGCGCCAGCTCGATCGGGATCACGCCGCCTTCGGCCCCTCCGGTCGTACGTCCGTGCGCGTAGATCCCGGAAGGCAGTCCGGGTGCTTTGCCGCTCACCCACAGCAACGCGGGCTGGCCGGCCACGACGAGGTCGGTGCGGTACGACGGTCGTACGCATCGCGTTTCGACGTGCGCGAACGCGGACCGCACGTGCGCCTGAGTCTCCGGCGCGTCGCCGCGTGCCTTGAGCAACCACGCGCCGAGGGACTCCGCGGAGAGCGCACGAGCTGCCACCCCTCGAGCCTGGCACATGCTCGAGGAGTGGCGGGCTCGGGGACCTCGACGCCTGCAGCCTCGCACCGCAGGGTTACGCGTTGGCCGGTGCGGGCACGGCGGCGCGGCTGACCGGACGCGCACTCCCCCAGGTCACGCGACGCCAGACCTGCTCCAGCGGGCCCTGCGGGAACCGGCTGAGCCAGACCCGGCTGAGCACCATCTGCAGCAGCGCGATCCCACCGCACAGAGCGAGCATCCGCAGCAGCCCCTGAGCGGTGCCGTCGATGCCGAGCTGGGTCTGGAACGGGCGCGCCGCCAGCAGCAGCAGCGTCGCACCGACGTAGTTGGTCAGCGACACCCGGCCGAGTGAGCCGAAGGTCGCCACGAGCGCGCCCCGCACCGGGGTGTGCATGAGGGCCACGGTGAGGCCGACGTACGTCGTGGCCATGAGCAGTCCGGTGACGGTGGAGCTCATGGAGAAGCCGAGGGTCCCCGGGTTGGCAGCCAGGCCCGGCAGCAGCAGCGCCGCCACCGCGCCGGTCACGACGGCGAGCGACAGGGCGGTCCGCCACGCGCCCGGCTGCTCCAGACGCTGCGGAACGTCGAAGGCGGTCAGTGCGAGGCCGAGCACGAAAGCCCCTGGGATCAGGGCGAATCCGCCGCCCGCGACGACGCCGGCTGGCAGCAGCACCGTCGTGGCCGCGACGACGCCCCAGCGTGGGAGCCAGCTCGCCGGCAGGAGTACCAGGAGCCCGGCGAGGGCGTACGGCAGGAGCGCCTCCCCGGCTGCAGCAGCTGGTGCACTCCCCGAGTGCGAGCAGGAACGCGAAGCGACGGACGTACGGCCAGCGCGAGGTCTCGCCTCGGCGGCGCGCGGACGCGAGCATCAGCCCGAAGCCGAGCCCGAACAGCAAGGAGAAGATCGGGAAGAACCGCTCGTGCACGGTCAGCCCGAGAGCGACCTGCACGTCGTTGAATCCTTCCTCGGCGGGAAGGTTGAGGACGGTCGGGGCGTTGGCCGCGAGGATGCCGCAGAGGGCTATCCCCCGGATGACGTCAAGGGTGTCGATGCGCTTCATGCTGCGAGAATCGCGCGTCTGGACGGGGCCCCACATCGGCCATGAGATCGGTTGTGCGGCAACAGCATCGGCCGTTCGGCCGATCCCCCGCGGCACCTTCTCGAGCGGGTTAGTCTGCCCGGGTGACGAGCGAGGTGACCGAGGCGCTGGCGCGGGAGCGCGCCGATGCCGTACGCCGGTTGGCCGACCTCGAGCAGCTGCACCTGCGCATCGTGGACGCCTCGAGGGACGACAACGCCGACGACGAGCACGACACCGAGGGTCAGACGATCGCGTGGGACCGCGCGCAGAACTCGGCTCTCGTCGACGCGACGAAGGAGCGCATCGCCGAGATCGACCGCGCCACAAAGAGATTCGAGGACGGATGGGACGGGAGCTGCGCTGCCTGCGGCGCCCCGATCCCGCACGAGCGGCTGCTGGCCCGACCCACCGCGACCCGCTGCGTCGCGTGCGCATGAGCCTCTAGTCGTCGAGATCGACGCGGCCGGCGGCCCCGGCGAAACCATCCAGGTTGTCGTCGCCGGAGACGCGCATGAGGATCTCGTCCACCACGACGTGGAGCGGCCTTGCGGCGTCGATCCGCGTGGCCGGGTCGGGGAGGCCCTCCCTGTCAGGTGCAGCCGGACGACCAGCTCCCGCTCCTCCCCCGTCGCCCCGAACTCGTCGGGCCGGGCGTCCAGCCGTCGCTCCAGCGTCGCGAGGTCGACGTCGAGGACGAAGACCTCGTCGAACACGTCGATGAAGCGGGCGTGGTTGCGCGAGCCGCCGCAGAAGAACGTGGCGGGCTCGGTGCCGTCGCCGGCCAACGCACGGACCCGGTCGACCGGCCAGATGTGGTGCCAGTGCGACCCCGGGCCGTCGAGCGGCTCACCCGTCTCCGGATCGCCCTGGTAGGCCAGGTCGGTGTCGCCGTTGATCGCGTGGAAGCCGCGCCGACGCAGCTCGTGGCAGACGGAGGTCTTCCCCGTGGCCGAGCCGCCCTCGACGAGGTAGTTCCGCACGCCCACGGGCTCGGCCTACTTCCCCGCCTCGCGGGCGGCCGCCTCGACCTTCGCGCGATAGGCGTTCCACGAGTCCTGCTGGCGCTCAGGGAGATTCGAGTTCTCGGCGCGCATCCCCGCCGCGCCGTCCAGCTGCTCGCGCAGGATGTCGGCGTGGCCCGCGTGACGCGACGTCTCGCTCAGCACGTGCACGAGGACCCCGTGCAGCGTCACGTGCGGGCTCGGCCACCACGGCACGTAGCCCGTGGCCACGAGGTCGAGGGTGCGGATCGTCTCGTCGGCGTGGGCGGACGCTGCGCGATAGATGCCGATGATCTCTTCGCGGCCTTCTTCCGGGGTCGCCCACATGTCCACGTCCTCGGGCTGGTCGTCGTCCCACCACGGCAGGTACGGCTCGAAGGGGCGACCGAAGACATCGCCGAGATACCGCGACTCCCCCACCGCCAGGTGCTTGACCAGGCCCAACAGGTTGGTGCCGGTCGGGGTGAGCGGCCGGCGGACGTCGTACTCGGACAGACCCTCGGTCTTCCAGACGAGCGCCTCACGCGCACCGCGCAGGTAGTCGTGCAGAAGGTCCTTCGCCGTGGTGGTCATGCGCCCATCCTTCCCGGGTCGCCTCGCGCGCGAGGCCGGTTCAGCGCCGGGCGTCGACGAGGTGGCGGGTGGAGTGCGCGACGAACGGTTTGCCGGAGCGCATCTGTGCGTCGAGCTCACGCAGCTCGCGGTCGTACCTCGCCACGCTGAAGTCCGGCACCCACCAGACCAGCTTGCGCAGCGTCCAGACCACGGCACCGATGTCGAAGAACTCCATCCGGCACGTCGCGGTCCGCAGGTCGACGACGGTCAGCCCGGCGTGCTGCGCGGCGGTGGCCTCGTCGTCGGGATGGCGACCCCGGCGTACGTCCTCGGGCAGCGGTCCGAGGAAGTGCTCGATCAGCTCGAAGCCGGAGGCCGGCCCGACGTGCTGGGCGAAGTAGTGCCCACCCGGTTCGAGCACTCGGTGGATCTCCGGCCAGTCGGGACGCACCGGATGCCGTGAGCTCACCAGCTGGAAGCTGTTGTCCTCCAACGGGATCGGCCCGTCGATAGACGTGTCGACGACCTCCACCCCGCGCGGCCCGAGACGCTCGCGAGCCCGGGCTGCGTTGGGCGGCCACGCCTCGGTGACGACCATGCGCGAGGGCAGTACGCCTGCCTCGCCGACCACCTCTCCCCCGCCGGTGTCCAGGTCCAATGCAGACTCGACCGTCGCCAGGCGTTGCGCCAGGAGGCGGGCGAAACCCCACGGTGGGCGCTCCTCCGTCGCGCGGCCGGTCAACCAGTCGAAGCCCCAACCGTCGACGTCGGCGACCTCGGCCTCGCTGACCAGATCCTCGTAGGAGCGCATGAGTCCAGGGTGCTAGCGCCGCCCGCCCGTGTCACGGCCTTTTGTCCTACCCCAGGGTGATTCGAGGTGCGTCGGGCGGTTGATAGATCTGGAGAATCCGCGACAAGCCGTCCCCAGGAGGACCGTTCCGATGCGCATCGGGTTCAAGCTCATCGCCGAGGGCTACGGCCCGAAGGAGATCGTCCGGCAGGCCGTGGCCGCCGAGCAGGCCGGCTTCGACTTCGTCGAGGTGAGCGACCACTACCACCCGTGGCTGTTCAGCCAGCAGCACTCGGGTTACGCCTTCTCGATGCTCGGCGCGATGGCGCACGCCACCGAGACGATCGAGCTGGCAACCGGGGTCACCGCGCCGATCCAGCGCCAGCACCCCGCGATCGTCGCGCAGGCCGCAGCCACCCTGGGCGTCCTGTCCGACGGCCGCTTCACCCTCGGCCTCGGGTCGGGCGAGCGGCTCAACGAGCACGTGACGGGCGAGGGTTGGCCCTCGGTCACCGTGCGCCACGAGATGCTGCGCGAGGCCATCGAGATCATCCGGCTGCTGTGGCAGGGCGGATACAAGTCGTACGCCGGCAAGCACTTCACGCTCGACGACGCCCGCGTCTTCGACCTCCCCGAGGCCGCGCCGCGCATCGTCGTGGCTGCCGGTGGCGACCGCGCGGCCACGATCGCGGCCGAGCTGGGCGACGCGCTCTTCGCGACCGAGGCCAAGCCCGAGCTCGTCGAGGCCTATCGCAAGGCCGGCGGGTCGGGACCGCGCTACGCCGAGGTGCCGCTGAGCTATGCCGCGACCGAGCAGGAGGCGGCCGAGTCGGCCCACAAGATCTTCCGGTTCGGCCTCCTGGGTTGGAAACTCATGTCCGAGCTGCCGAACCCGATCAACTTCGAGGCGGCCGCCTCGTGGATCGGCGTCGACGACGTGCGCGAGGCGTTCGGCTGCGGCCCCGATCTCGACCGGCACGTCGAGGTGGCCGCCCAGTTCGCCGACGCCGGCTTCGACCACCTGGCCCTCGTCAACGCCGGGCCCGACATGGACGCCTTCTTCGAGCACGCCCAGCACGCACTCATCCCGGCGCTGCGGAACCGGTGAGCTTCGAGGCGGTGAATCCGCTTGTGACTGAACGGGATTGACTAGTCACAAGCCTGCCGTCGAGCGACCGAGCACAGGCTGTCGTTCGCCTCACGCCAGCGCTGCGACATCGACGCCCAGTAGTGCGTGGTCAGACGAACCACGCACTGGCGTACATCGGGATCGGCCCAGCGCGCGCCGCGGGCGAACCCAGTCACGGTGCGCTTGAGCGTACGCCGGCGCCATCGGCAATCAGATGATGAGTCGTGTTGTGCTGCAACAAGATTGAAGGGTTCGATGTGGAGGGTTGCGAGCGGCTGCAAGCACGCTGCTCGAAGCTGACAAGTCGAGTCGTCGAGAGATCGAAGTTGTTGCGGTACAGGCTGTTTCGCAGACCACTCCCCGGCTGGCCGTGGAGAAACCTCCCTAGGTCAAGTCGAGCACCATCATGTGGAGCCCGACGTATCCGTGCGCCGCGGATCGGTACGCGCCTGGCACTGTCCCCACGATCCGAAACCCCAGCGACTTCCACAGGTGCACGGCGGCGGTGTTGGACTCGACCACCGCGTTGAACTGAATGGCACGGTAGCCCTGGCCGCGGTGCCAATCGATGACGTACGCGGCCAGCCGACGGCCCACGCCACGACCGCGTGCTCCAGGGGCAACCATGAAGCTCGCCGTGCCGATGTGGTCGCCGCGACCAGGCCGGTTCGGCCCCATCTTGGCGGTCCCGAGCACCGTGCCGTCCTCGAGCACCACCGTTCGGCCAGGGGTTCCTCGACCCACAGGGCGCGCGCCTCGTCGCTGGTCAGGTTCTCGGGGTAGGCGTAGGTCTCCCCCGCCGCGACAGTCTCAGCGAAGATCGGCCAGACCTGATCCCAGTCGCCGTCCTCTATCGGGCGGATCATCACAGGTTCGTGCCTTCGTCGGCGTGTGCGGCCGGGCGGTGAAGGACGGCGGTCGCCGGTGTGAATCGAATTGCCTCGCTGTCGCCCTCCGCGGTGCCGTCCACCAGGAGTGTGTAGCCCCGGGGCCGCTGCGGAGGGAAGAGCAGGGTCGCAGCGGGGTTCTTCACCAGGTTGGCGGCCGATCCCTTGCTGCCGGGGAGGTCGAGCACGCCGTCGGCGTATGTCGTGGGGTCGACCGTCACCGCTTTCACCCGGCCGGCGTCGCTGGTCAGCAGGTAGCCAGCTCCGAAGTCTCGCAGCGTGGTCGCCAGCTGCTCCAGCTCCACCGGAATGCTCATGCCCGCAACCTATCGCTCGGAACGCTGATTTCCTTGGTTTGGCGGGGTTTCTGGGGCTTGTCGGTGGTCGGTTCTAGGTTGTGTCGCATGGTCGATCTGGATGCTGCGGAGCACACCACGGGCGAGCTGCTCGCGGTGGCCTCGGCTGCGTTGCAAGCGGCCTACACGCGGGTCTCGGGTGGCGTCGCGCCGGAGGCGGACCGGTCCGGGGAGGGTGAGCTGGACCCGGCGACGGTGCTGGCCCAGGTCGGGGCGCTGCACGAGCTGATCAACACCGCTTCGGCGGTGCAGACCCACCGGTTGGCCGAGCACGCCGCGACCGAGACGCACACGGTGTACGACCCGGAGTCCGGTCGGTCGTCGTACACGCTGCGCAAGGGCCCGACCGGGCGGGTGCGCGACACCGCCGCGGCCGACCTGCAAGGGTTGCTCGCGCTGGGGCCGGTCACCGCCCGGCGGGTGCTGGCCCAGGCGGTCGAAGCGGTCGCGTTCTTCCCGCAGCTGATCGATGCGATGGCCACCGGCGCACTGTCCCGGGCCCAGGTCGAGGCCGTGGGTGATGCGCTGGTCGACGTCGAACCCGCCCACCGGCGCAGCACCGCCCAGGGAGTGGAGCACCAGCTGCTGCTGCGCGGGATCGAGGACCTGCCCCCGTCCCGGCTGGGCAAGGTCGCCAAGGCCGCGGTCTACGCCGCCCGCCCCGAGGCCGAACCCGTCGCCCGGGAACGCGCCACCCGCGACCGGCTCGGGGTGTGGTTCTCCCCGGTCCGCTGCCCGGGCTGAGCGTGATGAACGCGACCCTGCGCACCCACGACGCGGTCACCATGCAACAAGCCCTGGAAGCCCTCGCCTGGCGCTACCACACCACCGCCCGCAAGACCCACCACGAACAGCAGCAGCAGGACGCGCAGCAGCGGGACGCGCGCCAGGAGCAGCGGACCGGTGAGTGTGGCTGCTGCCCACGGACCACCCGCCGGGAGCCGTGCTGCGCATCGGGCGGGTTCGGCGCCGTGCACGACGCCGACTGCGACCCCGCCCGGCGCGCCGCCACCCGGGCCGCCGATGCGGCCGAGGACGTCCCGGTCGGTGCGCAAGGTGGAGAGAACCCCCTGCCCAAGCTCGGCGAGTGCCGCACCGATGCGCTGCGCGACCTGCTCATGGCCCAGGCCAGCATCGAGACCACCGCCACCCTCCTGGTCCCGATCATCCCCTTCCCCGCCACCCCGGCCGCAGAGCGACAACCGCCGGCAGCACAGGCGCCTGCGCCGGTGGCAGAACCGCAACCGAGAACCCCGAAGACCAGTACCCACAAGCAGACGGCACCGCCCGAGACGGTCACGCCGCGACCGGCCACGGACCCGTCACGACTGCCGAAACCTGTTGCCAACCCTACGGATCCGCCCTCGCCGTCGAGGTTCGGTCCCGACGCTGCCCAGGCCGGGCCGCCCAGGAGCGGATCGGACCGGGCTCCTGCGGCACCCGGCAGTGCTGGCGTGCCTGGAGTGCCCCTGGCCCGCGGGAGCTGGTGCCCCGCGATTCGGTGGAGGAGCTGTTGGCCGGCCTGCCCGACAAGGTCCCCGACCGTGTCCCTACCGCGTGGATGCGCCGCGTCGCCGACCAGGTACGCCGCGCAGAACGCACCCGCTCCGTCGTCGAGGAAAGCCTCATCCGGCTCCTCGACCACCACGACATACCCACCGACCGCCCCGACACCCACCCCCGAGCAGCAACCACGCGCAGAACCTCCACGGCCTCGACCTCGACGGCCTCGACCTCGACGGCCTCGACAAGCAGGCCCCTGGCCCGGGGCCGAGTCACGGACCCGACACGCGTCCCGCGCCGTCCGGCGCCCCGCCCGCGGGCACCGGTCCGCGCGGCAGGCTGACCATCGCCCACGTGCCCGGCACGGTGCTGCTCGACCTCACCACGACCCGCAACCCCGCAGCCACGCCCGGGCCGACGCAGCGGCAATCCGAGCAGCAGCTCCGCGCGACTGGGGCAGCCCTTGCCGAGCCCGGCGCGCCTGCCCCGGACGCTGGCGAGCCCGGGCCGGCCGCCTTTGGCGCTGGCGAGCCCGGGGCGGTTACCGCTGGAGCAGGAGCGCACGATGAGTCGTTGCCGCCGATCCGCGACGTGCTCCACCGCCCCGGCAGCATCGACCACGTCCAGATCCCCGGCCTGGGCGTCATCCCCGCCGACGTCATCACCGCCATCCTGCGCGCCGGCAGCCTGACCCTGCGCCGAGCCCTGCTCGACACCACCACCGGCGCCCTGCTCACCGGCCCCTCCCCCGCCCGCACCCCCTACAAACCCAGCCACGCCCTGGCCGAGGCGATCCGGCTCCGCGACGGCACCTGCCGCTTCCCCGGCTGCACCCGCCCCGCCGAGCACGCCGACATCGACCACGTCAACCCCTACGACCCCGACAACCCCGACGCCCAGACCACCGGCAGCAACCTGCAGTGCCTGTGCCGCGCCCACCACCGCGCCAAGCAGTCCGGCGCCTGGACCGTCACCATGACCCCCGACGGCATCTGCACCTGGACCGCCATCACCGGCGAACAACGCTTCACCTACCCCCAGCACGCCGACCTCCTCGACGCCCCGCCACCCTTCTGAGCACCGACACCCTCTGGGCGCAGCCACCCCGCTGACGGGGCCGCAACCTCTTGGGAGGGCAGCACCGCGAGACCCAGCGCCCGGGCTCGCACGGCCTAGGCCGCCAGCCGGGTCGCGCGCATGCACGACACGGGCTACGACACCGGGAGCGAGCTGTCCCGCCGCAGCACGAAGAAGTACGGCTGCTGCGCCCCGCGCATGTCCATCGCCCCAAGCACGGCGTCCTCGTCGATGCGCCGGAAGACGTCGTTGATCGGGAGCTGGTCGTAGACCATCGTCGCGGAGTCCACGCCGCGGTAGCGCGTCGTGCGCAACCGCGCCCTCGGTCCGCGCGCCCGCAGCCCTGGCCGGGCGATCGAGACGCGGCCCGGACTGGCCAGGGCTCGCAGCGGCCGTAACCGGTCGCTGATCTCGGCAGCGCCGAACGCCACCACCGGGCTCATCGGCCACAGCGACCGGCCGTCCCGGCTCGGGAACAGCAGCGGATCGACCCGCTCGGCGTCGACGAAGCGCTTCCCCACCAGCCGGTCAGCGCGAGCAGACCGTCCATCGGGTGGCCGGTCGGCACCTCCGCGCCGCGCCAGGTCCCGCGCAGCGCCGCCGGCTCCAACGCTGCCAGGCCGTCGAACAGCGCCAAGGCATCCCCCGCGTCGGCGGGCACGTGCGGAAGCACGTCATGAGCCTGCATGCGGACCACGCTACGTGCCACGATCCAAGCGTGAGCGTGAGCGAGCAACGGGCCGGGGGCCCGAGCCTCGAAGACCTGGCGCGACTGCGTCGGGTGCGTGACCGCATCGACCGCGACTACGCACAGCCCCTCGACGTCGCGGACCTGGCCCGTGGCGTACATCTGTCCGCGGGGCACCTCAGCCGACAGTTCCGGGCGGCGTTCGGCGAGTCGCCCTACTCCTACCTCATGACTCGGCGCATCGAGCGCGCGATGGCGCTGCTGCGGCGGGGCGACCTGAGCGTGACCGAGGTGTGCTTCGCGGTCGGCTGCTCCTCCTCGGGACGTTCAGCACCCGCTTCGCCGAGCTGGTCGGCGTGCCGCCGAGCGTCTATCGCCGCGATGCCGCCAGATCGGCCGCGGGCACGTCGACCGAAGGCATCCCCGCGTGCGTGGCCGGGCGCGTGACCCGACCGATCAGGAATCGAGAAGCACCGCTGGGCGAGCGGTCCTAGCGTTGCGCCCATGGATCTCAACATCTCCGCCAGCTTCCTGCCGCACACCGACCCCGAGGCCTCGATCGCGTTCTATCGCGACCTGCTCGGCTTCGAGATCCGCAAGGACGTGGGATACCAGCAGATGCGCTGGATCACCGTCGGCCCGGCCGGCCAGCCCGACACCTCGATCGTCCTCACTCCCCCGACGCCTGACGGCATGGGCATCACCGAGGACGAGGCCGCGATGATCGCCGAGATGATGGCGAAGGGCACGTACGCCAGCCTGCTCCTCGCGACGGCGGACGTGGACCAGACCTTCGAGCAGGTGCAGGCCGGTGACGTCGAGATCGTCCAGGAGCCCACCGACCAGCCCTACGGCATCCGCGACTTCGCCGTGCGCGACCCCGCAGGCAACCTGTTACGCATCCAGCAGCGCTGAGAACCGGGCCTTCGCCTGACCGAGCAGATAGCGTCGGGCCCGTGGCAACCCAGAAACTGGTGGCGCCCCCGGCGCGAGCGGCAATGTTCCTCACCCTCACGGTCAACGACGGCAGCGAGGAGGCCGTTCGAGACCTCCTGACCGGAATGTCCGGGTTCACCCGGTCGGTCGCGTTCCGCGAGCCCGACGAGCACCTGCTCTGCGTCGTCGGCATCGGCTCGCACCTGTGGGACCGACTGTTCCCGAACCTGCCGAAACCGCGCGGCCTGCACCCGTTCGAGGAGATCAAGGGCGACAAGCACACCGCCGTCTCCACGCCCGGCGACCTGCTGATCCACCTGCGCTCGGGCCGGCTCGACATGTGCTTCGAGCTGGCGCGTCTGCTCGGGAAGAAGTTCGAGGGGCACGCCGAGATCATCGACGAGGTGCACGGGTTCAAGTTCTTCGACGAGCGCGACCTGCTGGGCTTCGTCGACGGCACCGAGAACCCCGAGGGCGACAAGGCCGAGGACGCCGTGACCATCGGTGAGGAGGATGCGGCGTACGCCGGCGGCAGCTACGTCATCGTCCAGAAGTACCTGCACGACATGGCCGGCTGGGACGCCCTCAGCGTCGAGGAGCAGGAGGACGCGATCGGCCGCAGCAAGCTCGACGACGTCGAGATGGACGACGACGCGAAGCCCGCCAACGCGCACATCAAGCTCAACGTCATCCACGACGCGGACGGCAAGCAGCTGCAGATCATGCGGGACAACATGCCGTTCGGCTCGGTCGGCGAGCGGGAGTTCGGCACCTATTTCATCGGGTACGCCAAGGACCCGAGCGTCACCGAGCACATGCTGCGCAACATGTTCATCGGCGACCCGCCGGGCACCTACGACCGGATCCTCGACTTCTCGACCCCGCAGACCGGCGCGCTCTACTTCGTCCCGTCGGTCGACTTCCTGGACGACCCCACGCCGCGCGGCTGACGCGAGAACCCTGGTGCATCAACCCCGCTCGGTCGCCTCGGCCAGCTCGGCGAGCCGGTCGAGCGAGGCCTGCAGCATGGCCGGCGAGGTGGACCGGGCGCGCGCCATCCGGCTCTCGTCGGTCAGCTGGGTCCAGTCGTAGGTGTGCGTCACCCGGGTGGCCCCGTCACCGGTCGGCTCCAGCTCCCAGCGCCACAGGTGACCGGCCGGGGCCTCACCCTCGCTCGCGGGGCGCCAGGCGATCAACCGCCCTTCCTCGAACTCCACCACGTGGTTCTCGCGCACCTTGTCACCGCCCAGCAGCACCATGCGGAAGATGTCCCCGACCTCCCGCACCCGCTGGCCGGCGTCGGCCTGCCCGAGGTTGTCGTTGCCGTCCCACTCCGGCTGCCGGGCAGGGTCGGCGATGAGCTCGAAGATCGTCTCCGGGGTGGCTCGCACCTCGCGGGTCGCGCGCACCACCTGGGTGGTGCCGGACAGGTCGTCGTCGTTGGCCATGAGGCCATCAAAGCAACGACCGCCGACGGGGGTGGGCGAAAAGGCCAGGCGGCCACCGACGTACGCCTGCCACGCTGCCCGGGTGACCACGCCCGATCCGATCGCTCCCGAGCTGAGCGTCCCGCCCGACCTGATCCTCACGTCGGCCCAGCGGGCCCTCCTGCACGAGGTGGCAAGCCGTAACGACCGCGACCACGGCGCCGACTTCCTCGGCATGGTGCTGTCCGGGTCGGTCGCGCGCGGGATGGCGACCGAGCGCAGCGACCTCGACGTCTACGTCGTCCACGCGCAGGAGACCGGCCGCTCCACCACCCGCAGCCCGGCCGTCGACGAGATCCCCACGACTCTCGCCGACCTCGAGGACGTCTCGCCGTTCGCGAGCGAGGGGTGGTGGTACCGCTGGTCGTTCGCGTACGCCGTCACCCTGCTCGACCGCACCGGTGGACGCATCGAGCCGGTGGTCGCGCGGCTCGCGGCGGTCGACGCCGACGAGCAGCGGCAGATCCTCCTCGACCACGACCGGCTCGACGGCTGGGTCAACTACGCCTACCGGTCGCTGAAGTCCGACCGCGACGGTCGCCGGCGCGAGGCCCGGCTCGACGCGGTCGAGTCGATCCCCTGGCTGCTCGACGTCGTGTTCACCCTCGAGGGGCGGGTCCGGCCGTACCACAAGTACCTCCCGTGGGAGCTGCGCGAGCACCCGCTCCCGCACTGGCCGGGCGAGGACCTGCTGCGGCTGCTCGACGCCACGATGGATGGCGATCCGGCCGCGCTGCGCGAGACGTACGCCCGGGTCCGGGAGCGCTGTCTGGCTCACGACGCGGCGTCGGGTAGCACCGTGCTGCAGGACCAGGTCGACGACTGGGGCGTCGAGCTGGAGATCTTCGGCTGAGGGGTCTCGATACGCGCGCTCGTCCCTCACGCGCTACTCGCCCGGCATGCGTGGATCAGACGCGTTCGTGGTCCGCGAAGTCGGACAGGTCGTCGGAGTACTCCGGGACCGGCTGCCCCTCGTCGGGGTCCGGCAGCCGCTTCTCCGGGTCGAGCACGGTGACGTCGATGCCGTCGTGCTGGGCCCGGCGTACGGCCTCTGCGAGCATCCGCTCGGCGACGTTGTTGAGCGACGCCACGCGGCGCAGGTCGAGCACGAGACGGTCGACGTCGCCGAGGCTGCCCTCGAGCGCGCGCAGCACCCGCTCGGCACCGCTGAACTGGATCGCCCCCTGCAGGCTCACGACCCGCACCAGCTGACCCGATGGACCGCGCAGCGTGCGGTCGCGACGCACGACGGCACGGGCCGGCTCGGGCGCCTCCATGATGTGCATGCCCATGTCGCGCGACATCCGCGAGCACAGCCGCACCCCACGCACGCTGTTGCCGTGCGCGTCGAGCCGCGGCGAGACCGTGGCGATCCCGACCTGACCCGGCAGCACCCCGAGGATGCCGCCGGAAACCCCACTCTTCGCAGGGAATCCGATGGTCGACATCCAGTCGCCGGCGGCGTCGTACATCCCGCACGTCATCATCACGCTGAGCACCTGGCGCACGACGTCGCGTTCGATCACCCGCTCGCCCGTGATCGGCTGCACCCCGCCGTTGGCGAACGTCGCGGCCATCGCCGCCAGGTCGCGCGCGGTGACGAGCAGCGAGCACTGGCGGGTGTATCCGGCGACGACGTCGTGCGGCTCCTGCCCGATGACGTCGTACGACCGGAGCATGTTCGCGATGGCCTCGTTGCGATAGGCGGTGCGCAGCTCGGAGTCGTAGACCTTCTCGTCGACCTGCAGCTCCCGGCCGGCGAAGGCCGACATGCCCTGGCGGACCAGCTCGAAGCGCTCGTCCGCGCTAGCCCCGGGGTCGCCGATGAGCGCGTGGGTGGTGAGCGCGCCCGCGTTGATCATCGGGTTGAGCGGCCTGCCCGAGTCGCGCTCGAGCGACAGCTCGTTGAACGCCTCGCCGCTGGGCTCGACCCCGACCCGGTCCAGCACGTGCTCGAGACCGTGCTGGGCGATGGCCAGGGCATAGGCGAACGGCTTGGAGATCGACTGGATCGACACCTCGGTCTCGGCGTCACCGGCCTCGTAGCGCACGCCGTCGACGGTCGAGATGCAGATGCCGAGGACCTCGGGGTCGGCCGCGGCGAGCTCGGGGATGTAGTCGGCCGTCTCCCCCGAGTTGTCACCGCCGCACTCGTCGAGGATCTGGTGCAGGTAGTCCGGAACGGGTGAACGCATGCGGCCATCCTGCCAACTGGGCGCGGCTCACCCCACCCAGAAGCCCCGCCCGCCGAAGAACGCGTCGTAGGACATCGGGTCGCCCGGGTCGCGCGAGCCGAGGTAGCTCCCGAGCACGGCCGCGCCCAGGTCGTCCAGCTCGGGGGCGACCACGCGGCCGTCGACCCGGGCGGCCATCGACTGCACGAACCGCGCGAGGCCTGGGTCGTCGCCGAGCCGGAAGAAGGTCGTCTGCGCCCCGAGCCGCCGGCTCGCGTCGAGCTCGCGCACCGCGTGCGCGATCGTCAGCGGGTGCGGCGGGTAGGAGAAGAACACCTCGCCGTCGGGCTCCAGGTGCGACGTCGGCTCGCCGTCGGTCACGACGAGCAGCACCGGCTGGGCCGACGGGTGCTTGCGGAAGTGCCGGTTGGCGAGCAGCAGCGCGTGGTGCAGGTTCGTCCCCTTGTCGTGCCAGGGCTCCAGGGCCGTCAGCTGCTCGATCTCCATCTGTCGCGCCGCACGGCCGAAGCTGATGAGCTGCAGGTCATCGCCCCGGAACCGGGTGCTGATCAGCGTGTGCAGCGCCAGCGCGGTGCGCTTCATCGGCACCCACCGGCCGTCCATCGCCATGGAGAACGACGTGTCGACGCACAGCGCCACCGCCGCCTGGGTGCGCGCCTCGGTCTCGGCGACCTCGACGTCGCGGATGTCCAGGCGTACGCCCGTGCTCGGGTCTCCCCGTCGCCCACCGTGCGCAGCACGGCGTTGCCGATCGTGCGCGTGACGTCCCACGGCTCGGTGTCGCCGAAGGCCCACTCGCGGCTGGACCCGGTCAGCTCGCCCGCGGCACCCGCCTTGCGCAGGTCGCGCTGGCCCTGCCGGCCGGACAGCTGCTGGGCCACGTCGCGCAGCAACGCTTTGCCGAGCTGTCGCATGGCGCGCGGCGACAGGCGCAGGTCGCCCTCGGAAGTCCTTCGCAGATAACCGGATTCGCGCAGCGCCCGCTCGAGCTCGGTGAGGGTGCGCGCGTCGACCGCGGCCTCGTCACCCAGCTGCCGGGCGAGGGCGTCGAGGTCGACGTCGTCGAGCCGGGCACCGGCGTACATCTGCTGCAGCTGCTCGCTGAGCGCGTCGAGCTCGGCGATGTCCTGGATCACCCCGGTGCCGTCTCCCAGGCCGACGCCCTCGTCGCCCTGGAAGCGCTCCGAGCCCGACCAGTCCGCGCCCGGGCGCAGCCCGCGCAGGTTGGCGTCGAGGCGGTCGAGCGCCTGGCTCAGGGCCGGCGACCCGAAGGCCTGCTGCGACAGCTCCATGAGCTCCTGGCGCTGCTCGGGCGACATGGAGTTGAGCAGCCGCTGACCGGCGGCCGCCCGCTCGGCGAGGGAGTCGATGAGCTCCTCGACGTTCTGCGGCTCGTCGGGGAAGAAGTCGCCGTGCTCGCGCATGAACTGCTGGAACTGCTCGTCGGTGTCCTCGCCGCGGGCGTGCGCCTCGAGCAGGTCGTTGAGGTCGCCGAGCATCTCGTCGACCCGCTGCCGGTCCTCGTCGGTGGCGCCCTCGAGCGCCTGCTTCATGCCCTGGAAGCGCTGGTCGAGGACCTCGCGGCCGAGCAGGTCCTTGATCTGTTCGAACGCCTCGCGCGCGTCGCTGGACTGCCAGTCGTAGGAGGACAGCTCGTTCACCGCGGCCGCCGGCGAGGGCGGCAGGTTGTCCAGCTGCATCTCGCGCAGCGCCCGGTCGCCGTCGTCCATCGTGACGTCGCGGGCCAGCTGCCCGCGCTCGGCCAGGACGGCCTTGTCGAGCAGCTCCTTGACCTGGCGCAGGGTGCCGTCGAGGTCGTGCTGCTGCAGCAGCTCGCGCCGCCGCTGCGCGACCTGGGCGGCGAGGTCGTCGAGGCCCCGCTGCTGCTGCCCGCCGCGGCGCAGGAACTCCTGCATCGCCCGCTCCGGGCTGTATCCGGCCATGACGTCCTGCCCGATGGCGTCCAGCGCCTCGGACAGGTCGACCGGCGGCGCCAGCGGGTCGGGGCCGCCGGTGTAGCGGCCGTATCGGCTGGAGCGTCCGTGCGCGCTCATCCGTAGATCGTCTCTCCCGAGCGGGTGTCGGTGTCCTTGTCGACCTTGCGCGCGAGGAACAGGCCCTCGAGAGCCAGCTCGATCGCGCTGGCCCGCTCACCGTCGGTGGTGGCGTCGAAGCGCTCGGCGATGTCGTCGTACAGCGGGGACTCGCCGAGTGCGGGCAGCCCTCGAGCAGCTCGCGGGCCGTGACCCGCTCGCCCGTGGTGACCGTGGAGCCCTCCTCGATGGAGCGCACCAGCGGTCCGAGGTCGATGCCCTTGAACCGCGCACGCACCGTCTCGGCGGTGGCGGTGCGCAGCAGGTGGTCGAGCACCTCGCGCTCCCGACCCTCCTCACCCGCCTCGAACTCGACCTTGCCGCCGAGCACGTCGACGGCCGTCTCCAGGTCGACGACGCGGGCCACCGGCTCGTCCTCCCCGCGCACCGTCCCGCGGTGCAGCGCGGAGGCGGCGATGGTCTCGGCGCCCGCTATGGAGAATCTGGCGCTGACGCCGGATCGCTGGTCGACAGAAGGGGATTCGCGCAGCGCCCGGGTGAACCGGGCGAGGATCTCGAGCAGCTGGTCGGGCACGTCGGCCACGAGGTGCGCCTCCTGGCGCAGCACTGCGACCTCGTCCTGAAGCTCGCGCGGGTAGTGCGTGCGGATCTCGGCGCCGAACCGGTCCTTCAGCGGCGTGATGATGCGCCCGCGGTTGGTGTAGTCCTCGGGGTTGGCGCTGGCCACGACCAGGACGTCGAGCGGCAGCCGCAGCACGTACCCGCGGATCTGGATGTCCCGCTCCTCCATCACGTTGAGCATCGCGACCTGGATGCGCTCGGCGAGGTCGGGAAGCTCGTTGATGGCGACGATGCCGCGGTGGCTGCGCGGGATGAGGCCGAAGTGGATCGTCTCGGGGTCGCCCAGCCGCCGGCCCTCGGCCACGCGCATCGGGTCGACGTCGCCGATGAGGTCGGCCACGGAGGTGTCGGGCGTGGCGAGCTTCTCGGCGTAACGCTCCTCGCGGTGCCGCCACGAGACGGGCAGGTCGTCGCCGAGCTCGTCGGCGCGGCGCCGGCTCTCGGGGGTGACGGGGTCGAACGGGTGCTCACCGAGCTCGGACCCCTCGATCACCGGCGACCACTCGTCGAGCAGCCCGACGAGGGTGCGCAGCAGACGGGTCTTGCCCTGACCGCGCTCGCCCAGCAGCACCACGTCGTGACCCGCGAGCAGCGCGCGCTCCAGCTGCGGCACCACGGTGTCCTCGAAGCCGTGCAGCCCCGGCCACGGGTCCTCGCCGGCGGCGAGCTTGGTCAGCAGGTTGGCGCGCAGCTCCTCGCGCAGGGTGCGCTGCTCGTGCCCCGAGGCACGCAGCTCACCGGCGGTCGAGATCTGTGGAGGGGTGGTCGCACCGTCGTGCGGCGGGACGTCGTTCGTCGAGCTGTCAGGGGCGGTGGTCTTCGCATCTGGACTCACTTCTTGACGCTAACTCCCGATCCCGGGAAGCGAAACCCGTTCGGACGGGTGGGTGCCCGGGCGAGGAGACGACGTGCTCCTAGGCTGGAACCGTGGCTGAGCGTGTGGACCGGGCCGGTGAGACCGTCGACGACGTGCGCCTGTTCTTCGCCGAGTTCGCGCGCGACTACCCCGACCTCCCGCTGTACGCCCACCTCACCTCCGCCATGAGCGCGGACGCCGACCTGGCCAGGATGCTGCTGGTCGCCCGACCGGGTCAGGCCCGGCCCGTCCTGTTCCTCGCTGCCCTGCACGACCTGGTGCTGCGCCGCCCGGACGTGCCGGCGGCGCCCTGGTTCGCACGGGCGGCGGCCGGTGAGCTGGCAGATGGAGACGACCCGTGGCCCGACGTGCGCGCCACCGTGGTGGCGCACCGCGCCGAGCTGGAGCGCACGATCGCGACCCGCACGACCCAGACCAACGAGGTCAACCGCGCGGTCTACGTCGCGACCCTGCTCCACCTGGCCTGCCGCGACGTCGGTGACCTGCCGGTGGGCCTGGTCGAGCTCGGCGCCAGTGCCGGACTCCTGCTCGGGGTCGACCGCTACCGCGTCGGGCTCGGTGACCTCGTCACCGGTCCGGCGGACTCCGCGGTGCGCTGCCACGGCGAGAATCGGTCACGAGACCCGTTGCGGTCGTTGCTGATTCCCCCGATCGCGCCCCGCGTCGGTGTCGACCTGCACCCCGTCTCGCTCGACGACGACGAGGCCGTGCGCTGGCTCCAGGCCTGCCTGTGGCCCGACGTCCCGGGCCGGCTCGAACGGTTCCGGGCGGCCGTGGACGTGCTGCGTGACGGCCCGCCACAGCTGGTCGAGGGCGACATCGTCGACGCGCTCCCCACCGCAGCGGAGGCCGCGCTGTCGGCCGGGCCCGCGAGGCACCTGGTCGTCCTCACCTCCTGGGCCCTGACGTACGTCCACCGCACCCGGCGAGACCAGCTCGCCGAGCACCTGGCGCAGGTCGCGGCCGACGGCACCCCGGTCTCCTGGGTCTCCGCCGAGCCTCCGGGCGCGGTTCCCGGTGTGCCGCAACGGGACTCGAGGCACGCCGAGGTCAACACGGTGCTGGCGGCGCGGCGCTGGCGCGACGGCGTGGAGGTCGCTCCCGAGGTCTACGGCCACTGCCACCCGCACGGCGCCTGGGTCGAGCTCGATCCGCTCCCGGGCGGAGGCGACCGTGCAGTGTGACTACTACGACGCCGATCTCTGCCGGTCGTGCACGCTCATGGGGCAGCCCTACGCGCTGCAGCTGCGCGACCTCGAGCGCCACGTGCGCGAAACGCTCGGCGGACTGGTCGCCGAGAGTGCCTGGCAGCAAACGGCTTTCGGTCCCGAGTCGCACTTCCGCAACAAGGCGAAGCTGGTGGTCGGCGGCACGCGCGACGAGCCGACCTTCGGCATCCTCGACGGCGACCAGCAGGGGGTCGACCTGCGCAGGTGCGGTCTCTACGAGCCCGGCCTGCACGACGCGCTGCAGACGCTCACCGAGCAGGTCGCCCGGATCGGGCTGGTGCCTTACGACGTGCCACGGCGCACCGGGGAGCTCAAGCACCTCGTCGTCACCCACGCGCCCACCGGCGCGCTCATGGTGCGCTTCGTGCTGCGCTCCCCGGGCAGCTCGGCCGCATCCGGCGCGCGCTGCCCGACCTGCAGGCCGCGCTGCCGCAGATCACGGTCGTCTCGGTCAACCTGCAGCCCGCGCACAAGGCGGTGCTCGAGGGCGAGGAGGAGATCGTGCTCACCGAGCACGAGACGCTGACCGTGCCGGTCGCCGGGGTCAGCCTCAACCTGCGACCGGACAGCTTCTTCCAGACCAACACCGCCGTCGCCGAGCAGCTCTACGAGCAGGCGGCCGACTGGGTCGCGGCCAGCGGCGCACGCACCCTGTGGGACCTGTTCTGCGGGGTCGGCGGGTTCGGCCTGAGCATCGGTGCGCGGGTGCCGCTGCAGGTCACCGGGGTCGAGGTGGCACCCGGCGCGGTGGCCGCCGCCAGGCAGTCGGCTGCGGAGCTCATGGCGCGAAACCCGTTGTCGTCCTTCGACTTCCGGGTGGGTGATGCCGCCACGACCCTGCGCGACGAACCGCTGCCCGACGTCGTCCTGGTCAACCCGCCCCGCCGCGGCATCGGGCCGCTCGCCGAGACCCTCGAGGTCAGCGGCGTGCCCCAGGTCGTCTACTCCAGCTGCAACGTCGAGAGCCTCGCGCGCGACCTCACCCGCATGCCGACGTACGCCGTCGCGGACGCGCGCGTGTTCGACATGTTCCCGCAGACGCGCCACCACGAGGTGCTGGTGCGCCTCGTGCGGGAGTGAGCGAGGGCGTACGGCGGGGGCCTGTGGATAACTTCCGGGGCGAGCTCGCGATCCGCGCCAGAGTGGTGGCCATGGACACGAACCGAGACCCGATCCCCACCACCCCGATCCGCACCCACCACGACCTCCTCGCGCTCTGGGAGGCGATCGTCGGCGAGCCCGGCTTCGGCCGGCGGACGCTGTGGCTGTCGTTCCTCGACGACGACCACCGGCCGATGAAGATGATCCTGCCGTTCGACGACATGCCCGAAAGCGTCGACACCACCGCCGTCGGCCGGCTGTTCGACTGCGTCAAGGAGGCCAGGGTCGCCGGCACGATCCCCTACGCCTCGGTGGTCGTGATGTTCAGCCGTCCCGGCTCCGGGCGCATCCGCGAGGATGACCGGGCCTGGGCGCGCGCCCTGCACGAGCTGCTCGCCGACCAGACGCCACGGTGGCCGGTGCACCTGGCCACCGACGACGGCGTGGTCGTGCTGGCGCCCGACGACCTGGTGGTCGGCGCCTGAGCGACCACGCCGCCCGAGCGCCGACCAGCCGCGAGCGAACAGACCGCGCGCGCCACCCGGGCCACCTCGCGCTCACTCCTCCAGCGCGAGACCCCGCCGCTCGGGCAGCCCGAACGTCGCGACCGTGGCCACCGCGAACGCCAGCGCGAGCACGAGGAACACCACCGCCGTGCCGCCGGCCTCGTGCAGCACCGGCACCAGCAGGGGTGCCGCGATCGAGGCCACGCGACCGAAGGCGGTGGCCTGGCCCGAGCCGGTGGCGCGCAGCCAGGTCGGGTAGATCTCGGGGGTGATGGCATAGAGCGCACCCCATGCGCCGAGGTTGAAGAACGACAGCGCGCACCCGGCCACCAGGATCGACGTCTCGGTGCCGGCCTGGCCGAACGCCCACGCCGCCACCGCGGACCCGGCGAGGAAGGTCGCGAGCGTCGCGCGTCGGCCCCACACCTCCACGAGCACGGCCGCGACGGCGTACCCCGGGAGCTGGGCGAGCGTGATGACGAGCGTGAACCCGAACGACTTGGCCACCGGGAACCCTTGTGCGACAAGGAAGGTCGGGATCCAGATGAACGCGCCGTAGTAGGCGAAGTTCACCCCGAACCACACCAGCCAGAGCGAGACGGTGCGCACGCGCAGCGCGGGCGACCACACCTCGGCCGGTGACGGCTTCGGCGCGACCGGCATCGGCGGGGAGCTCACCGGCGCCACGCCGGCCGACTCCTCGAACTCGCGCACGGCGGCCTCGGCCTCCTCGGTGCGGCCGCGCCGCTCGAGGAACCGCACCGACTCCGGCAGACCGAACCGCACGACGAGGGCGTACGCCGCCGGCACCACCCCGACAGCGAACGCCCAGCGCCAGCCGTCCTCGGACGCCGGGACGACCTGGTACCCGATGATCGCCGCGAGGATCCAGCC
Source organism: Barrientosiimonas endolithica (assembly GCF_030296655.1). Taxonomy (NCBI): domain Bacteria; kingdom Bacillati; phylum Actinomycetota; class Actinomycetes; order Micrococcales; family Dermacoccaceae; genus Barrientosiimonas; species Barrientosiimonas endolithica. The sequence continues at coordinate 1,570,201 of NZ_AP027735.1, forward strand.
CACCGCCCAGAACGACTCCAGCGCGACGACGACGCGGCCCCGGATGCGCGCCGGGGCGTACTCGCTGACCAAGGTCGAGGCGACGGGCAGCTCGGCCCCGAGGCCCAGCCCGATGACGAACCGCAGCACGAGCAGCATCACGAGCCCGGTGGACAGCGCGGCCGCGCCGGTGGCCAGTCCGTAGACCAGCAGGGTCAGTGCGAAGACCGACCGCCGGCCGATGCGGTCGGCGAGGAGACCGCCGATCGAGGCGCCCACGGCCATCCCGACGAAGCCGATGGAGGCGACCCACGACAGCTCGCCGCTGCTGAGCCCCCACTGCTTGGCGAGGACGACCATGATGAACGAGATGAGCCCGACGTCCATGGCGTCGAGGGCCCAGCCGATGCCCGACCCGACGAGGAGCCGGGTGTGTCGACGGGTGAACGGCAGCCGGTCGAGGCGCTCGGCGCGGGTGAGCTCGCCGGTGGTCGCGGGGGTGGTCACCCGCCGCAACCTACTCGCCGAGCGGGCGGCGGGCGTCGACGAAACGCTCTCCGGACAGCACGGGCACGACCGCGCTCACGTCGAGCTGGGCCGCGTCGACCACGTCGTCGCGGAACCCGGCCCGCACCAGCTCCTGCCCGCTGTCGCACGCGACGAGCCCGGCCTCGAGGTCGTCGGCGACCGCGTCGTACGCCGCGAGCGCCACGTGCGCCTCCGGGCTCGCCTCCCGCAGCACGTCGGCACCCCGGTCGCGCAGCCCGGCCAGCAGGGCGCCGCACCCCCACAGGTCCTCGACGGCCGGGCGCAGCGACCCGTCGTCCCACCGCTCCCCCGCCGCGACGAGGGCCAGCACCCGCGCCGGGTCGTCCTCCAGCGCAGCGTCCAACCAGGCCGCCACGGCGGCGCGGTTGCGCAGCGACACCCCGACCACGGTCGCGCCCGAGTCGCGCAGCCGGAAGCTGATCGTCGACCCGTTGGGCGAGGGCAGCACCAGCCGCTTGAGACCCGACGACACCGCGAGCGAGCGGGGCGACAGGCTGACCGACGTGAGCGAGTCGCTGCGCTGCGCCTCGTAGCGACCCACCGCGTGGTGCGCGTCGCGCGCGGCGGCGTAGGTCCCGAGGTCCTGGCGGTCCCAGGCGTAGGGATAGACCTCGGCGCCCACCTGCACCGCGACGGTGAGCGCGGTGGTGAAGCTGAGCACGTCCACGACCACCGCCAGGCAGTCCGGCTCCACGATGCGGTCGGCGCCGATCGGCCCCCACTCCAGGCGTACCCGGCTGCTGCGCTGCGTCACCATCCCGCCATCAGACACCCCGCCGCGACCCGCGGGCCAGCGATCGTGCCGAGCGCGGCGGAGACGCCTCGGCGTCAGCTCGGACGGGTCACTCGAACGGCGTCGGGTCGCCGGCCCCGACCCGCACCACCTCGGGCGTCCCGGAGGAGAAGTCGATCACCGTCGTGGGCTCCAGACCCGACTCCCCCGAGTCGATGACCGCGTCGACCTGGTGCTCGAGCCGCTCCTTGATCTCCCGGCCGTCGGTGAGCGGCTCTGGCTCGCCGGGCAGCAGCAGCGTGCTCGACAGCAGCGGCTCCCCCAGCTCGGCCAGCAGCAGCCGCGCCACCGGATGGTCGATGATCCGCACCCCGACGGTCTTCTTCTTCGGGTGCAGCAACCGCCGCGGCACCTCCGAGGTCGCCGGGAGGATGAACGTGTACGGCCCCGGCGTGCTGGCCTTCACCGCCCGGAACACCCGGTTGTCGAGCTGGACCAGCTGCCCGAGCTGGGCGAAGTCGCGGCACACCAGGGTGAAGTGGTGCTTGTCGTCGAGGTGCCGGATGTCGACGATCCGCTGCTTGCCGTCGGCGTTGCCGAGCCGGGCGCCCAGCGCGAACGCCGAGTCGGTCGGGTAGGCGATCAGCCCGCCGTCACGCACGATGTCGGCCGCCTGCCGGATCAGTCGCGGTTGCGGGTCCTTCGGGTGCACGTCCAGATAGCGCGCCATGCCCGGACCGTACGACCTCGCCCGGCTCGTCCGCCAGGGCTCGGCCGGATCGGGGCTGGGCAACTCCTAGGAACCGGCTGTGAACGCCGCCTCCACCCTTTAGGATCGCGCCAGGGCTCGGGGGTTTGGAACGTTGGGGAGTCCTACATGTCAGACGAGCTGGTCTTTTCCTACGACCTGCCGTGCCCGGCGGCGCAGGCGTTCTTCGTCTACGTCGACGGCATCGGGGCGTGGTGGCCGGGCACGTACACCGCCGATCCGGCGACCTTCGAGGGCGTGACGATCGAGCCGCGTGTCGGTGGCCGCATCTACGCTCGCTACCGCGGGGGTCAGCACGACGACTGGGGCGAGGTCACCGCCCTCGAGCACGGGGCGCGGCTTGAGCACACCTTCCTGCTCGCGCACTCCTCGCGCACGCCGAGCACGGTCTCGGTGACCTTCGACGACCACGACACCGGCTCGCGCATGGTCTTCCGGCACGGCGGGTGGACCTCGTCCAACGCCTTCGACCGGCACCGGTTCAGCGACTGGCCCGTGATCCTCGGCAACTACGTGGAGATGGTCCGCGCGTCCGTGCGCACCCGCGCCTGAGCGCGGCTCACTCGGCCAGCGTCGTGGTGACCGGCGTCGGCAGCTCGACGGTGCGGCTGACCGTGCACAGCCGGTCGTGCGAGCGCTGCACCGACTCGGGCAGGATCACGCGGGCCTTGTCACCGTCGGGGCCCTCGGGGAAGGACACCCGGAAGGTCACGTCGATCGGGCCCATCCGGTTGCCGTCGTCGTCGCGCACCTTGTCGCCGCCGCACTCGACCACGAACTCGGTGGGCTCGGCGCGGCGGGTGGTGAACACGTCGACGTCGATCGCCGAGCACCCGGCGATCGCGGTCAGCAGCAGCTCGACCGGCGTGAAGTCGTCGTCGGCGCCGCTGCCGAACGACAGCGTCCCGCCGCGGGCGTTGGTGGCCGTGAACCGGCCGGCCGAGTCACGGGTGAGCGAGATCGAGCGGCGGGCGTCGCCGGGGGTCGTCGTCATGCCCACACCCTGCCAGTAGCCTCGGCCCGGTGAGCAGCGCATCGAGCCAGCCCCAGGGACGCGTGATCCTGCTTCGCCACGGCGAGACGGAGTGGAGCCGCTCCGGGCAGCACACCGGAGCCACCGACCTGCCGCTCCTGCCCGAGGGCGAGCAGGCCGCACGCGATCTCGCGCCCCGGCTGGCCGAGCTCGACGTCGCCGCGGTCTACTCCTCCCCGCTGAGCCGCGCCGTGCGTACGGCCGAGCTCGCCGGTCTCACCGGCCTGGTGATCGACGACGACCTGCGGGAGTGGGACTACGGCGGCTACGAGGGCCTGTCGACCCCGCAGATCCGCGAGAAGATCGGCAACCCGACCTGGGAGATCTTCGCCGACGGCGTGGTGCCCGGCGACACCCCCGGCGAGACGGTCGAGGACGTCGCCGCGCGCGCCAGCCACGTGCTGCGCCGGATCTACGAGGACCGTCGCCGTGGCGACGTGGTGCTGGCCGGCCACGGGCACGCCAGCCGCATCCTCACCTCCGTCTGGCTGCGCGAGGAGCCGCGGTTCGGCGCCAAGCTGCAGCTGGACGCCGGCCGCCTGTGCATCCTCGGCCAGCACCACGGCATCCCGACGATCGAGCGCTGGAACGCCCGCTGACGCCTGACCCACGCCAGTCGAGTAGTCCGCCCACCCACGCTGGTCGAGTAGTCCGCGAGGCACGAGCGGACGTATCGAGACCAACTAGCCCACGCTGGTCGAGTAGTCCGCGAGGCACGAGCGGACGTATCGAGACCCGGCCCTACGGCAGCTCCCAGGTGTGCACCGGCTCGTTGCTGTGCATGCCCTCGAGGTAGCGCTCCAGCATCGAGTGCAGGGCGGTCGGGCGGTCCTGCCCCTTCTCCTCGAACCGGCGCACCGCCTCGATCTGCCAGGTGGCGCCGTTGACCCCGGCCCGGCAGCGTCCTTCGATGACCCCGAGATACCGCTCGGCCACCTCGGAGGCGACACCCCACTCGGCCAGCCCTTCGTACGCCATCGGCAGCAGCCGCCGCACGGTCAGCTCGTCGGCGCGCACCTCGCCGTAGCCGGGCCAGTAGACCCGCGAGTCGATCCCGCGCTGGGCGCACTGGCGGAAGTTCTCCTCGGCGGCGGCGAAGCTCATCCGGGTCCACACCGGGCGGTCGCTGCTCGCGAGCATCTTGATCACGCCGTAGTAGAAGGCCGAGTTGGCCATGCAGTCGATGATCGTCGGGCCGGCCGGGAGCACCCGGTTCTCGACGCGCAGGTGCGGGCGGCCGCCGACGATGTCGTAGATCGGGCGGTTCCAGCGATAGACCGTGCCGTTGTGCAGCCGCAGCTCGGACAGCTCGGGCGCCTTGCCGGCCTCGAGCAGCGCGACGGGGTCCTCGTCGGAGGTCTCCGGCAGCAGCGAGGGGAAGTAGCGCACGTTCTCCTCGAACAGGTCGAAGATCGAGGTGATCCACCGCTCGCCGAACCACACCCGCGGCCGCACGCCCTGGTTCTTCAGCTCCACCGAGCGGGTGTCGGTGGCCTGCAGGAACAGCTCGATGCGGCTCTCGTGCCACAGCTGCCGCCCGAAGAAGAACGGCGAGTTGGCGCCGAGGGCGAGCTGGATCGAGGAGATCGCCTGGGCGGCGTTCCAGTGGTCGGCGAACTCCAGCGGCTGCACCTGCAGGTGCAGCTGCACCGAGGTGCACGCCGACTCCGGAGCGATGCTGTCGGCGTACGTCGCGAGCCGCTCTCCCGTCGGCCCCTCGAAGTCGATCCACAGGTCCTCCCCGCGCGCGGCGAAGATCGCCTCGTTCAGGGCGGCGTACCGGGCGTTCGCGCTCATCCACTCGGTGCTGAAGTGGTCGGGCATGAGCGTCGGGAGGATCCCGATGGCCACGATGTGCGCCCCGGCCTCCTCGGCGCGCTCGTTGGCGCGGTTGAGGCTGGTGCGCAGGTCCTTCTCGAGGTCCAGCGCCGCCGTGCCCGGCAACGGGCGGGGGTCGACGTTGAGCTCGATGTTGTACTGCCCGAGCTCGGTCTGGTAGTCCGGGTCGGCGATGCTGTCGAGCACGGCCGCGTTGGTGAACGTCGGGTCGAGCTTGTCGTCGACGAGGTTGAGCTCGATCTCCATGCCCGTCAGCGGACGGTCGAACTCGAAGCTGCTCTGGGTGAGCATGCGCTCGAACACGTCAAGGTCCTGGTGCACCTTCTCGCGATAGCGCTGCCGCTGCTCACGGCTGTAGCTGGTACTGCTGACCTCGGCGCCCATCGGACACTCCCCTCGACGGTTGGCCGTCAACCTCTCACATCGGCGTAGCGCCTGTCAGGGCAGCCGTTCGGGTGAGCCCGCCGCGTGCCTCCTGGGGGCTGTCGGTGGCCGCTCCTACCCTGCAGGCATGCGGTTCCTGCACACCTCCGACTGGCACCTGGGTCGGGCCTTCCACGGTGTCGGGCTGCTGCCTGCCCAGGAGCTGTTCCTCGACGACCTGGTCGCCACCGTGCAGCGGGAGCAGGTCGAGGCGGTCCTCGTCTCGGGGGATGTGTACGACCGCGCCCTCCTCCGCCCGACGCCGTCCGGCTGCTGAGTCGCACCCTGGGCCGGCTGCGCCGGGCCGGCGCGCAGGTCGTGCTGAGCGCGGGAAACCACGACTCCCCGCGCGTCTCGGCTTCGCCGACGAGGTGCTGGCCGCGGCCGGGGTGCACGTGCGCACCACGGCCGACAGCCTCACCGAGCCGGTGCGCATCGACGGCGTCGAGATCTTCCCGGTGCCCTATCTCGAGCCCGCGTTCGCCGCCGACCGGCTCGGCGCCGGCGAGCGCAGCCACGCCGGGGTGCTGCGCGCGGTCACCGAGCGCATCGCCGACGCGCGCTCCGGCGACCTGCCCTCGGTGGTCATGGCCCACGTGTTCGCCGCCGGGGCGACCACGACGGATTCCGAGCGCGACGTCTCGGTGGGTGGACTCGGCGTCGTCCCCGCCGAGGTGTTCGACGCGTTCGACTATGCCGCGCTCGGCCACCTGCACCGACCGCAGCAGCTGAGCGAGCGGGTTCGATACTCCGGCTCCCCGGTCGCCATGTCCTTCTCCGAGGCCGGACGGTCCAAGTCCTCGCTCCTGGTCGACCTGGACGAGCACGGCCTCGCGGTGCGCGAGCTGCCGGCTCCCGTGCTGCGGCCGCTGGCCCGGCTGCGCGGCAGCCTCGAGCAGCTGCTCGACGACCCGGCGCTCGCGGACCACGCCGACTCCTGGGTCGAGGCCACGCTCACCGAGCACGCGCCCCGCGCGATGGAGCGGCTGCGCACCCGCTTCCCGCACTGCCTGCGCCTCGAGATCGACGCTCCCTCGCGGCAGGGCGACCTGCGCAGCTATGCCGACCGGGTGCGCGGACGCACCGACCTGCAGCTGTGCTGCGACTTCGTCGAGCACGTCCTGGGCCGCGACGCCGACGAGTCCGAGCAGGAGCTGCTGCGCGAGGCGATCGACGGCGCGGCCGTGCAGCGGCGCGGTGCCGACCGCGAGACGTCCGGCGCCGAGCGGGCCGACGACGCCGGCAGAGGCACCACGGGGGCGGCATGAGGCTGCACCGGCTGCGCCTGCAGGCCTTCGGGCCGTTCCCGGGCGAGCACGAGATCGACTTCGACGGTCTCGGCGAGGCGGGCCTGCACCTGGTGCACGGGCCCACCGGTGCCGGGAAGACCTCGATCCTCGACGCCGTCTGCTTCGCGATCTTCGGCGCCCTGCCAGGCGCCCGAGCCGGGGTGGCGGCGCCGGCGTCGCGGTTCGCCCGCGGCGACGTCCGGCCAGAGGTGTCCCTCGAGATGACGGTCGCCGGTCGACGGCTGCGCTTCGTGCGCGCACCCGAGCACGAGCGTCCCAAGAAGCGCGGCGAGGGCACCCTGCGGCTGCGCTCGACCGTGCGACTCGAGGAGCTGCGCGAGGGTTCGTGGAGCGAGGTCTCCAGCAAGGTCCAGGAGGTGCAGCAGCACGTCGACACCGCGCTCGGTCTGCAGCTCGCGCAGTTCGCCCAGGTGGTGCTGCTGCCGCAGGGACAGTTCGCGACCTTCCTGCACGCCGGCCCCGACGAGCGCGCCGCCGTGCTGCGCCGGCTGTTCGACATCCAGCGGTTCGAGGACGTCGAGCGGTGGTTCGCCGAGTCGACCAGCGCCGCCCGCGAGCAGGTCGCCGAGCAGACCCGGCCGCTGCTCGAAGCGCGGTCGCTGGTCGAGTCGGTGCTCAGTCACCTGGACGACGACGATGACGGCGACGATGACGATTCTGCCGACGACCTCTCGGAAACCGTTGTCGCACAGCATGGTTCGCGTTCACCTGCGCGCGCGGCAGCCGAGGTTGCGGGAGAGGTCGTCGAGCGAGAGGTCGAGGACCGTGCGGAGGTCGAGGAAGACGATGGGGCTGGCGCGACCGGCGCGTCGTTGCCCGCCGTGTCCGACCCCGTCGCGCTGCGCGACCACGTGGCCGGCCTCGCCGCCGAGCTGGGTGAGCGAGCGACGGCCGCGGAGGAGCAGTCCGACGCGGCCCGGAGTGCCTTCGACACCGCCCGCGAGGCGCTCACCCGGGGTGAGCAGACTCGCGACCTGCGCGCCCGGGGCGAGCGTGCCCGCGCCGCCCTGCAGCGGCTCGACAGCGACGAGGCCAGGGCCACCCTGGCCGCCGACCGCGACGAGCTCGCCGCTGCGCAGCGCGCGCTGCTGGTCGTCGCCCCGCTCCAGCAGGTCGCCGCCGCCCAGACCCGCCACGGCGAGGCCGCCGCGGTCCGCGACTCGGCGGTGCCTGACTTCGTCCCCCGAGGGTCGGCCGCGCCTGCTGCCTCGGACGGCGACAGCGGTGACCGCGGCGCCGCGGCCGGTGGAGACCCCACCTCGTCTGCGCACGACTCCCCCGCGAGCAGGTCTGCGCACCGCTCCCCCGCGAGCAGGTCTGTGCACCGCTCCCCGCGAGCAGGTCTGCGCACGACTCCCCCGCGGCAGGCGACGACGGAAGCCCCGACGGCACGCCCGACGACGTGCCGGCGCCGATGTCTGCCGACGACTGGTTGGCGCGCCTCGCTGCGGCCTCCCCGGCGCTGCACGAGCACGTCACCGAGACGCGCCGTGTCGCAGCCCGGCTCCGCGACGCCGTGCGCGCTGCCGAAGAGCTCGCCGCGCACCGCGCCGAGGCCGTGAAGCAGGCCGCGGCGACCGAGCGGCTGCGGGCTCGCGAGTCCTCGCTGGCGGCGGCCCTCACGTGCGCCGGCGACGGTGCAGCCCTCCCCCACGCCGAGCAGCTCGTCACCGCCTGCGAGGCCGCGCAGCACCGGTTCGACCAGCTCACCGAGCGGCAGCGGGCCGCCCGCACCTCCGGCGAGCAGCTCACTGCACGCTTCGACCAGCACCGCGACGCGAAGGCCGCCCAGGACGCCCTGCAGGCCACCTGGCGCGGGCAGGTCACCGCGCGTCTGGCGCTCGACCTACGCGACGACGAGCCGTGCCCGGTGTGCGGGTCGCTCGCGCACCCCGACCCCGCCCATGGCAGCGACCCCGAGCTGGTCTCCGACGCCCAGCTCGATGCCGCCGCCGAGGCCGCCGAGCACGCCCGCGTCGCCGAGGTCGAGGCATCCCGCGTCGCCGAGCGCGCCGCGGAGCGGGTGGAGGGTGGCGAGTCCGAGCTGGCGGCCGCGCTGTCCGCCGTCGCGGACCTCGCGCGCGGTGAAGGCTCACCCGAGGCCGGCACGGTGTCCCCGCCACCGCTGGTGCGGGCCGTGGACCTCACCGAGGTCGCGGGCTGGCTGACGCAGGTCGACCGCAGCGCGCGCGACTGGCGCCGCCGCTGCACGGCCGCTCGCGACGAGCACGAGCGGCTCGAGCTCGAGCTGGCCTCGCTGCGCGAGGAGCTGGGTGACCATGCCGATGCCGTACGTCAGAGTGAGCTCGACCGGGTCGCCGCCCGGGCCCGGCTGCGCGAGACGGCGGCCGACGTCGCTGCCGGCAGCGCGCGAGCCAGGTCCGCCCGGGTGGAGCACGACCGCCGGTGCGCCTGCGGCGGCGAGCCCGAGGTGGTGGCGGCCGAGGCCGGGGCGGGTTGCTGGCCGCTCGACGACGCCGACGAGCTGCTGGCCCTGCTGGGCGACGCCGGCGAGGGCGCGGCAGACGCGCCCGAGGCGTCGGGCGAGGGAGCCGGGACGGCGGGCGAGGGCGCCGGGACGGCGGGCGAGGGCGCCGGGGCGGCGCAGAGCTCGGCCGTGGCCGTCCAAGGCACCCTCGACGCCTTCCTGCTCGACGGGGCGCGGCCCTCTGACGCCTCCTTCGACCCGACCGCGGCGACCGAGGGACGCGCCGCGGCAGACAGCCTTGACGCGGCGGCGACCGCGCTGGGCGAGGCCCACCGGCGCCGGCACGACGCCGTGCGCGACTGGTCCAGCGCCGAGCGCGAGGAGGCCGAGGCCGCCCGTGCCCTCACCGCCGCGCGCGACCGCCTGGCGGCGGCGCTCACCGAGGCGCAGCTCGCCGACCCGGCGGCCGCCCGGGCCGCGCAGCGCGACCCGCGGCGCATCAAGGAGCTCACCCGCACCACCCGCGAGCGCGAGGACGCCCGGCGAGACGCCGCCCGCGTGCTGGACGACGCCGAGGTGGCGCGGTCCCTCGAGGCGGACCCGCCCGACGTCGCGGCGCTGGCCCAGCGGGTCACCCAGCAGCAGAACCGGTGGACCCAGACGCAGCGCCGCGCGGCCCAGCTCGAGCGCGACGCCCGCACGGTCCGCTCCGCGGGAGCCAGGATCGCGACCGCCGGCGAGGCGTTGGCGCCGCTGGTCGAGCGGCGTGACCGGCTCGAGCGGCTGTCCGCCGTGGTGTCGGGTGCGCGCGGCTCGGAGGCCGAGCTGCGGATGCGGCTGTCGGCCTACGTCCTCGCCGCGCGGCTCGAGCACATCGTCCGGCTCGCCAACGACCGGTTGGCCACGATGACCTCCGGACGGTTCCGGCTCGTCCACGACGTCAGCAACGGCGCCCGCAACACCCGCGGCGGGCTCGGGCTCAAGGTCGACGACGCCTGGACCGGTGAGCAGCGGGCCACGGCCAGCCTCTCCGGTGGGGAGACGTTCCTCGCTTCCCTCGCCCTGGCCCTCGCGCTCGGCGACGCCATCCAGCACGACGCCGGCGGGCGTCCGCTGCAGACGCTGTTCGTCGACGAGGGCTTCGGCAGCCTCGACGACGAGAGCCTCGACCACGTGCTCGACGTGCTCGACCAGCTGCGTGAGGGCGGCCGCACGGTGGGCATCGTCAGCCACCTCGCCGAGCTGCGCCAACGCATCCCGGCTCAGATCGAGGTCCGCAAGTCCGAGTCGGGCTCGAGCCTGCACGTCCAGCTGCCCACCGACGCCGCGGTGCCCGCGTGACCTCGCTGCACCTCGACGAGGTCGGGGCGGACCCCCGTCGTGGGCCGTCCGCACGGCGAGGCGCACCCCGGCGGAGGGGACGCGTTGTGCGACCCTGGGCCGGTGCGTGAGATCCGGCAGTCCGACAAGCTGAAGAACGTCCGCTACGACGTGCGCGGACCGATCCTGGTCGAGGCTCAGCGGCTCGAGGCCGAGGGGCACCGGATCCTCAAGCTCAACATCGGCAACCCGGCACCGTTCGGGTTCGAGGCCCCCGAGGCGATCGTCGCCGACATGGTGCACCACCTGCCCGAGGCCCAGGGCTACTCCGACTCCCAGGGCATCTACTCCGCGCGGACGGCGGTCGCGCAGTACTACCAGGGCCGCGGGCTGCGCGATACCTCGGTCGAGGACGTGTTCATCGGCAACGGCGTGTCCGAGCTGATCAGCATGGTGCTGCAGGCGTTCGTCGACGACGGCAACGAGATCCTGGTGCCGGCCCCCGACTACCCGCTGTGGACCGGGGCGGTCTCGCTGTCCGGCGGGGTGCCGGTGCACTACCTGTGCGACGAGAGCAACGGCTGGCAGCCCGACCTCGAAGACATCGAGTCCAAGATCACCGAGAACACCCAGGCCCTGGTGATCATCAACCCGAACAACCCGACGGGCGCGGTCTACTCCGAGCAGCTGGTGCGCGACCTGGTCGAGATCGCCCGCAAGCACGACCTGGTCATCTTCTCCGACGAGATCTACGAGAAGATCGTCTTCGACGGGCTGCAGCACCACCACACCGCCTCGTTCGCCGGCGACGACGTGCTGTGCCTGACGTTCAGCGGGCTCTCGAAGGCGTACCGCGTCTGCGGCTACCGCGCCGGCTGGCTGATGATCTCCGGCCCCAAGCACCTCGCCGAGGACTTCCTCGAGGGCCTGACCCTGCTGGCCAACATGCGCATGTGCGCCAACGTCCCGGCGCAGCACGCCATCCAGACCGCGCTCGGCGGATACCAGTCGATCGACGACCTCATCGTCCCCGGTGGCCGGTTCTACGAGCAGAGCATGACGGCGTACAAGCTGCTCAACGACATCCCGGGCGTCAGCTGCGAGCGCCCGCAGGGCGCGCTCTACTGCTTCCCGCGGCTGGACCCCGACGTCTACCCGATCGAGGACGACGAGGAGTTCGTCATCGGGCTGCTGCGCGCCAAGAAGCTCCTGGTCACCCACGGCACCGGGTTCAACTGGCCGGAGCCCGACCACTTCCGCCTGGTGACGCTCCCCGACGTCGAGATGCTCACCGAGGCGATCGAGCGCATCGCCGACCACCTCGCCACGCTGCGCGCCTGAACCCCGGCGTGGCTGCCCGATGACCGCCCCGCCGGAGTCGCTCGCGACCGTCGTGACGGCGCAGCCGACGGGCAGCCCGCGCATCCGCCGCCTCGTGCTGGAGGTTGCCGAGCCCGCCCGCCTCACCGTGCCGGACGTGCCGGACGCGGCCGTCGGCGTCTACCTCCCCGCGCCGGACGGCGGCGCGCCCACGGCGCGCAACTACTCCGTGCGCGCGCAGGACGGCGACCGCATGACCCTCGACGTCGTGCTGCACGGCCACGGGCACGCGGCCGCGTGGGCGGCCGCCGCCGCACCGGGTGCGCAGGTGACGGTGGCGTACGGCCACTCCTGGTACGCCCCGCAGCCCGAGACCGACTGGCAGCTGCTCGTGGCCGACCTCGCCGGGCTGCCCGCCCTGGCGCGGATCGTCGAGGAGCTGCCGCAGCAGGTGCCGGTCGTCGCGGTCGTGGAGGTGGCGGACCAGGCCGACCTGGCCTATCTACCACTCCTCCCCACCGCCGTACGCCTGGTGCCGGTCGCCGGGTCGGGCAACGGTCTGGCCCCGAGCCGCCTCGCTCGGACCGTCACCGACCTCGAGCTCCCCGCGGGCCGGGGTTACTGCTGGCTGGGGGCCGAGGCCGCCCAGGCGCGCGCGGTGCGCAAGCTGCTGCGCCGCGAGAACCGTTGGGAGCTGGCGCAGCTCGACGTCCTCGGCTACTGGCGCGAGGAGCAGGAGCGGTGGGCCGAGCGGTTCGCGCCGGTGCAGGAGCGGCTGCTGGCCGTCTACGACCAGGCCCTCGTCGAGGGGTGCTCCGACGCCGAGGCCACCGAGCGCTACGACGAAGCGCTCGAGCACGCCGGCCTGTGAGACCGGCGCGCCCGAGCGCAGCGCAGGGTGGGCCGGCTCAGTCCTCGAACGCCTCCGGCGAGGGGCAGGAGCAGATGAGGTTGCGGTCGCCGTACGCGCCGTCGATGCGACGGACCGGCGGCCAGTACTTGCGCAGCGGGTCGACGCCGGCCGGGTAGGTCGCCTCGGAGCGGGTGTAGGGGTGGTCCCACTCCCCGCCATCGACTGCGCGGTGTGCGGAGCGCCCCGCAGCGCCGAGTCCGCGACCGCGACCGTGCCGTCGGCGACGGCCTGGATCTCCTCGCGGATCGCGATCATCGCGTCGCAGAAGCGGTCCAGCTCGGCCAGGCTCTCGCTCTCGGTCGGCTCGACCATCAAGGTGCCGGCCACCGGGAAGGACATGGTCGGCGCGTGGAAGCCGTAGTCGATGAGCCGCTTCGCGACGTCGTCGACGGTCACGCCGGTGTCCTTGGTGATGCCGCGCAGGTCGAGGATGCACTCGTGGGCGATGAGCCCGTCGGTGCCGCCGTAGAGCACCGGGTAGTGCTCCTTCAGCCGCGCCGCGACGTAGTTCGCCGACAGCACCGCGGTCTCGGTCGCCTTGGTCAGGCCGGCGCCGCCCATGAGCCGGACGTACGCCCACGAGATCGGCAGGATCGACGCCGAGCCGAACGGGGCGGCCGAGATCGGGCCGACGCCCGTGGCGGGCCCGGCCTCCTGCGACAGCGGGTGGTTCGGCAGGTAGGGCGCCAGGTGACTGCGGACCGCGACCGGGCCGACGCCGGGGCCGCCCCCGCCGTGCGGGATGCAGAACGTCTTGTGCAGGTTCAGGTGCGACACGTCGCCGCCGAAGTCGCCCGGCTGCGCGTGGCCGATGAGGGCGTTGAGGTTGGCCCCGTCGACGTAGACCTGGCCGCCCGCCTCGTGCACGAGCGAGGACAGCTCGGTGATGGTGTCCTCGAAGACGCCGTGCGTGGAGGGGTAGGTGACCATGATCGCGGCGAGCCTCTCGCCGTGCTCCTTGATCTTCTGCTTCAGGTCGTCCAGGTCGACCTCGCCGGTGGCGGCGGTCTTGACCACGACCACCTTCATGCCGGCCATGACCGCGCTGGCGGCGTTGGTGCCGTGCGCGGACGCGGGGATCAGGCAGATCTTGCGCTCGTGGTCGCCGTTGGCCTGGTGGTAGGCGTGGATCGCCAGCAGCCCGGCGAACTCACCCTGCGACCCGGCGTTGGGCTGCAGCGACACCGCGTCGTAGCCGGTGATCGTGCACAGCCAGCCCTCCAGGTCGTGGATCAGCTCGCGGATGCCCTCGCTCTGCGCGGCGGGGGCGAACGGGTGCAGGTTAGCGAACTCCGGCCAGGTCACCGCCTCCATCTCCGTGGTGGCGTTGAGCTTCATCGTGCACGAGCCGAGCGGGATCATGCCGCGGTCGAGGGCGTAGTCGCGGTCGGCGAGGGCGCGCAGGTAGCGCAGCATCGCCGTCTCGCTGTGGTGGCTGTGGAACACCGGGTGCTCCAGGTAGTCGCTGGTGCGCACCAGCTCGCTCGGCCACTGCGGCTCGGCCACCTCGGGCGTGGGCGCGTTGACGCCGAAGGCGGTGGCCACCGCGGCCAGCTCGGCGTCGGTCGTGGTCTCGTCGACGCTCACCGACACGTGGTCGGCGTCGACCTTCCAGACGTTGATGCCCCGCTCGAGCGCCGCGGCGACGACGGCGTCGGCGCGCCCGGCGACGACCGCCGTGACGGTGTCGAAGAAGTGCTCGGGGATGACCTCGACCCCGCCGGCCTCGAGCGCGTCGTGCAGCGCCCGCGCCTTCGCGTGCGTCTCCAGCGCGATCCGGCGCAGCCCCTGCGGCCCGTGGTAGACGGCGTACATCGAGGCCATGACGGCCAGCAGCACCTGCGCGGTGCAGATGTTGGACGTGGCCTTCTCGCGCCGGATGTGCTGCTCGCGGGTCTGCAGCGCCAGGCGGTACGCCGGCGCCCCGTCGGCGTCGACGCTCACCCCGACGAGTCGGCCGGGCATGGTGCGCTCCAGGCCGGAGCGCACGCTGATGTAGCCGGCGTGCGGGCCGCCGAAGCCCATCGGGACCCCGAAGCGCTGGCTCGTGCCGACCGCGATGTCGGCGCCCCATTCCCCGGGCGGGGTGAGCAGGGTAAGGGCCAGCAGGTCGGCCGCGGCGGTGACCAGCGCGCCGGCCTCGTGCGCGGCCGACGCCAGCGCCGTCCAGTCGACGATGCGGCCGTCGGCCCCGGGGTACTGCACGACGACGCCGAACACCTCGCGGTCGCCCGCGGCGGCGCGCAGCCCGTCGGCGTCGGACACGTCGTGCAGGTCGGCGACGACCAGCTCGATCCCGAGCGGCGTGGCGCGGGTGCGGGTCACGGCGATCGACTGCGGCATGAGCTGGCTGTCGACCAGCAGGACGGCGTCCTTGTCGACCTTGCTCCCGCGGCGCATGAGCGTCATCGCCTCGGCGACGGCGGTGGCCTCGTCGAGCAGCGAGGCGCCGGCGGTCGCGAGGCCGGTCAGGTCGCTGACGACGGTCTGGAAGTTCAGCAGCGCCTCGAGCCGGCCCTGGGAGATCTCGGGCTGGTAGGGCGTGTAGGCGGTGTACCAGGCGGGGTTCTCCAGGATGTTGCGCCGGATCACGCCCGGGGTGTGGGTGCCGTAGTAGCCGAGGCCGATCATCGAGGTCAGCACGGTGTTGCGCGCCGCCTTGGCCCGCAGCTCGGCGATGACGGCCGGCTCGGAGTCGGCGGCGTCGAGCGAGAGGGCAGCCCGGCTGCGGATCACGCTGGGGATCGCCTTGTCGAGCAGCGTGGCGAGCGAGTCGCTGCCGATGGTCTGCAGCATCGCGGCGAGGTCTTCGTCGGCAGGACCGATGTGCCGGCTGACGAAGTCGGGGGCCTGGGCGGTCGCGTCGGTCATGAGCATCTCCCGGTCGAGGTGGCCGCGCGCGGCGACCACGCCGTGCACGTCCCCCTCTGTCGCGAACGCGTGCTCCAGAGCTGCCTACCCGAGCGGTCCTGGCGCCTGAGAGGTTGTGGGGAGTTTGCCCCTTCGGCGCCCCGGGCCGGTCGGCTCGGGGACTCTCCCGCTCGGTGTCGTCGGCAGACCCAAATCTACCAGCGACGACGAACGTCCGCGGATCCCGTTCGGGCCGCGGACGTGTCGGTGCTGCTGGTGGTGGCCGGCTCAGCCGGTCTTGCGCTCGCGCCGGGCGCGCAGCTCGTCGCCCGGGTGCTCGGCGGGCAGCTCGCTCTCCGGGCGCTCGCTGGGCAGCTCGGACAGGGTGCCCTCGACCTCGCGCCAGACCGAGCCGAGCGCGATGCCGAACACGCCCTGACCGCCGCGCATCAGGTCGATGACCTGGTCGTCGGAGGTGCACTCGTAGACCGAGGCGCCGTCGGACATCAGCGTGATGCCGGCGAGGTCGGCCACGCCGTGCTCGCGCAGGGCGCCGACCGCGACCCGGATCTGCTGCAGCGAGACGCCGGTGTCGAGCAGGCGCTTGATGACCTTGAGCACGAGGATGTCGCGGAAGCTGTAGAGCCGCTGGTGGCCGGACCCGGTCACGTTGCGCACCGACGGCTCGAGCAGCCCGGTGCGGGCCCAGTAGTCCAGCTGGCGGTAGGTCACGCCGGCCGCGCGGCAGGCCGCCGGCCCGCGATAGCCGACCGCGTCGGTCATCGACTCCGGCAGGTCCTCGGTGAACAGCGGCTCCTGGAGCGGTGCGGGAGCCGCCGACTTCTGGGACCGTGCCTCGCCCGTGTTGACCACGGCTACCTCCGACGTGCCCTGGGCGGGTTGTCCGCCGCGAAAAGTTGGTCTGTGCTGTGGCTGACGCTATGGCCGGGCGCACCCGGAAGCAACGACCGCGGGCCCGAACGGCCGGCGTGTCGCAGCACGGTCGAACAACCCTCACCCTGCAGTTGACGGTTAGCGGTCATCGTCGCCCTCGCCCTCGCGGCGCGACTCCTGCTCGAAGTCCTCGGCCGAGACGTGGTCGAGGAACTCGCGGAACCGCTCGACCTCCTGGTCGGCGTCGTCGTCGGGGACGATCACGCCGACCTCGTCCAGCACCGCCTCGTCGACCAGGATCGGGACGTTGCTGCGCAGCGCCACCGCGATGGCGTCGGACGAGCGCGACTCCACGGTGCGGTCGCCGCCGTCCATGACGAGCTCGGCGTAGAAGACCATCTCGTCCAGCCTGGTGATGTGCACCTCGTCGAGCTGGTGCCCCAGCTCGCTGATGACCTGAACGAGCAGGTCGTGGGTGAGCGGCCGCGGCGGGGTCACCCCTGCTGGGCGTAGGCGATCGCGCTGGCCTCGGGCGCCCCGATCCAGATGGGCACGTGACGGCCACCGTCGAGCTCGCGCAGCAGCACGATGGGCTGGTTGGTGGGCATCTCGACCCGGACTCCGAGAACCTCGACCTTTCGCACCCTCCCAGGCTACCCGTGCAGCCCGCCCTTCACGAGAGCCACGTGCAGGGCAAGGCAGGCGGCCAGCACCTCGGCGCGGCGCTCGGGTGAGCTGCCGGCGGCCTGCTCGACCAGCCCGACCTCGCGGTCGGCCGCGAGCCGGAACGCGCGCAGGTGGCGCCCGCCGAGGCCGTACGCCTCCAGCGCCTTGGCCGAGCGCGCCACCTCCAGGTCGGCGGCCGAGAAGTGACCCGACTCCCCGGTCGCACCAGGTGGAACGTCTCCAGCTCGGCCACCGCGGTGCCGGTGAGACCCGAGTGCTCGGCCAGCTCGGCGCGGGTCAGCCGCAGCTCGGGCGTCTCCTCGGCCAGCTCGGTCGCGGCCGGGACCGACCGGTCGCTCTCGGCGACGGGCGGCGGCGCCGGCCGGCCCTCGGGGGCGATGTCGGGCGCAAGGCCGCGGTCGAAGGCGTCGAGCGCCTCGCGGATGACCTTCAGCGGCCAGAACCGGTCGCGCTGGGCCGCCAGCACGAAGCGCAGCCGCTCGATGTCGCGGGGGTGTACTCGCGGTAGCCGGACTCGCGTCGCTGCGGGGACACCAGCCCCTGGGCGTCGAGGAAGCGCACCTTGGACACGGTGAGGTCGGGGAACTCCTCGCGCAGCTGCTCCAGCACCGCACCGATCGTCAGGCCGCGCCCACCGGGCGAGGTCGGAGCGGTCACGGGGTCTGCTGCGGGCTGCCGTGATAGACGAGGCGGAACTTGCCGACCATGACCTCGTCACCGGTGCGCAGGGTGGCCGAGTCGACCAGCTGCATGTTGACGTAGGTGCCGTTGAGCGAGCCGACGTCCTGCACCTGGAAGCCCTCGGGCGTGCGGCGGAAGATCGCGTGGCGGCGGGAGACCGTGACGTCGTCGAGGAAGATGTCGCTGTCGGGGTGACGACCGGTGCTGACCTCGTCGGAGTCGAGCAGGAAGCGGGCGCCGGTGTTGGGGCCACGCAGCGCGATCAGCAGCGCGGTGCCCGGACGCAGCGCGTCGACGGTCGCCTGGTCGCTCGTGCCGAGCCGGGCCTCGGCCTCGGGCACGAACTCCGGGCTCTCCGGCTCGGTGAACCGAGGCAGCCTCGCCGTCGTGGGGTCGTCCAGATAATCGCCGTTGCTGTCGGACATCGTCCACCTCCCAGTCTTCTGCGCCACCCCGCCTGGGCGGTGGTGGGTCAACGGGGCGACCTCTCGGTCGCCGGTCACCAGTGGCGCCGGGTCGGCGCCGCCGGGGCCGGCCGTGGGTGTCGCGCTCCGGGCGGCGCCGTCGACGGGCGACGGGCACTGCCGGAGGAGCTGCCGCCCCACGCGTGCTCACGTGTGCACGTGCGGCGGTTGCGGGCGCGACCCCGTGGCTGACCTCGGTGCTGTCAGTCTATGCCCCGGCCCTGACAGGCTCGGGACGAATCCACCCTAGGGGGCGAAGGGGTAAGGGCGTGCCTCAGGCGAGCGACGAGCGGTAGGCGTCGGCGTCCATCAGCTCGCCGATCGCCGCGCTGTCGGCGACCGACATCTCGTACATCCAGCCGTCGCCGTAGGGGTCGGAGTTGACCAGCTCGGGCGAGCTCTCCAGGGCGTCGTTGACGGTGGTGACCTCGCCGTCGAGCGGCGAGTACAGGTCGCTCACCGACTTGGTCGACTCGACCTCGCCGCAGGAGTCGCCGGCCGCGACCGTGTCGCCCTTGTTGGGGAGGCTGACGTAGACGACGTCGCCGAGCGCGTCCTGCGCATAGGCGGTGACACCGACGCGAACGATCCCCTCACCCCGGTCGGCGACCCACTCGTGGTCGCTCGTGTAGCGCAGATTCGCGGGGTACTCCAGGTCGCTCATGCGGGTCTCTCTCCTCGTGTCGGACGGGTGGTCGCGCGTCACTGGGGCGCGCTCGGCTGAGCGTAACGAGCCGCTTCGAGCGGTCGCAACGCGCTCACCGTGATCTGCTTCTGCTGCGTCACCGCGGGCTGGGCGCCCAGCTGCTGCATGGTCTCGGTGACGCCGCCCGGGATGGCCATCGCCGTCGCCATGGTGCTGGGGTCGCCGATGGCGAGGATGGTGTACGGCGCGCGCAGCACCTTCCCGTCGGCCACCAGGTTGTTCTGCGCGTCGGTGCCGAACCAGGTCGAGGCCACCACCCGCACGTCACCGATCTGGATCGCCTCGGCCCCCGCGTCGCGCAGCTCCTGCACGGCGTCGAGCAGGTTGGGCGCGCCGACCGCCGCGGCCGGGTCGTTGATGACGATCTGCACGCCCGGCCCGGTGGCCGCGACCGTCCCGGCGAGGATGCCGAGGGTGGTCAGGCGCTCCTGGGCCGCCTTCTGCGCGGCGCCGCCGCTGCCCGAGCGCAGCCCGTCGCGGGTGCGGGTGAGGTCGTTGGCCTCGCGCTGCAGCCGGGTCGACTGGTTGTTGACGTTGCCGAGCACCGCCACGAGGTCGCTCTGCCGCAGGTTCTCCAGGCCGCTGGTGCGCGTCTGACGCACCTGGGTGACCATCGCGAAGCCCAGCAGCAGCGCGAGCAGGGCGGCCACGACCTTGCCGCGGGTGGCCCGCGGTGACCCGACCCGCGCCATCCGGCGCCACGCCGGGGTGCCGGAGCCGGCCTGGTCCTCGCGCGTGGGCTCGGCGGGGTTCTGCTGGTCCTCCCGCGTGGCCTTCGCGTCGCTCGTCTCCTCGCTCATGGTCAGGCCTTGAGGAGGTGTCGACGGATGGCGGCCACGTTGCTGAAGATGCGCAGCCCGAGCACGACGATCACGCCGGTGGACAGCTGCGAGCCGACGCCGAGCTGGTCACCGAGGAAGACGATCAGGGCGGCGACGACGACGTTGGACAGGAACGACACGACGAACACCTTGTCGTCGAAGATCCCGTCCAGCACCGCCCGCAGCGCCCCGAACACCGCGTCGAGCGCGGCGATGACCGCGATCGGCAGGTAGGGCTGCAGCCAGGTCGGCACGTCGGGCTGGACCACCAGCCCGATGAGCAGGCCGAGCACGAGTCCTACGGCGGGGATCACGGGGTCTCCTTGCGGGTCGAGGTGCTGGCGGAGGACGAGGCCGTCGCGGGCGTACGGGGCTTGGCCTGGTAGAGCGCGGCCGCGTCGGCGGCGGGGATGTCGACCTTCTCCGAGACATTAACCTTCACGTCGAGGTCGACCTGGCTGCGGGTGGACTCGAGGTACGACCCGCCCGGCCCGGCGCGGAAGGTGTCCCACAGTCCGGGGGCGCCGATCGCGGAGATGGCGTACGGCCGGGCGAGCGGGCGGTAGTCGACCAGGATCGCTGCCCCGGCGAACCGGATGGCCGACAGCGCGGTGAGCCGGTGCCCGTTGATGCTGACGGCCTCGGCGCCGGCCTGCCACAGCCCGTTGACCAGGATCTGCAGGTCGGTGGAGGTCAGCGTGGCGCCCTCCCCGCTGCCCGCGCGCGGGTCGCTGCCGGCCGCCTCCGCACCGGCGCTGTCGTCGAGGGTGACGACCACGCCTGGGCCGCTGACGGCCACCGCGCCGGCGCTCGCCTCGGTGCGCGAGAGCTGCTCGGCCAGGGTGCTCTCCCCGGGCTGCCGACCGCCTGCTCCTGTGCGGCCGCGATCTGCGAGCGCAGGCCGGAGATCTGCTTGGCGAGGGTGGCGTTGCCGCGCTGCCGGGACTCGATCTGGGTGATGATCTCCTGCCGCTGCCCGCTCGCCCGCTCCTGCGGCACCCGCAGGGTCTGGGCGGCCACCGCCAGCAGCAGGCCGAGCACGATGCACACGACCAGCAGCAGCGGGCTGCGACCACCCGTGGCGGCCGGCTCGCCGCGGGCGACCCGGGCGTCGGCGCGGTCCTGGTAGGACCCGTCGAGCGGGTGCTCCATGAGCTCGGTGAGCAGCGCCATGCTCTGTCCCACCGGCGGCCGCGGACGTGGCGATCGGCTGGCGGGGCTCACGGGGTGCTCCTGTCCACCCGCCGAGCCGCGCGCACCATGCTGCCGACCTGGTAGGCGTACATCAGGCCGGCGATCCAGTAGAGCCCGGTGCCCCACCACGCGAAGGCCCACCCGATGGGCCGGGCGATCTCGGCGAGGGTGCTGCTGCCTTCGCCGAGCAGCATGAGGGGGAAGGCGTAGATGAGGTTGAAGGTTGCCGCCTTGCCGACGAAGTGGACCGGCGGGATCGGGAGCCGGTCGCGGCGCAGCAGCGGGCCGAGCGCCAGCACGAACACGTCGCGGGCGAGCAGCACCACGACCAGCCACCACGGGATGATCGAGCGCACCGCGAGCCCGAACAGGGTCGAGATGATGTAGAGCCGGTCGGCGATCGGGTCGAGCAGCTGCCCGAGGCGGGAGATCAGGCCGTAGCGGCGGGCGATCTTGCCGTCGAGGTAGTCGGTGATGCCGCTGGCCATCAGGACGATCAGCGCGGCGGTGTCGTGCTCGGCGAGGATCAGCCACAGGAAGATCGGGACGCCGACGAGCCGCAGCGCCGACAGCGCGTTCGGGATCGTCCAGACGGCGTGGCTGACGGCAGGCTGGACGTCACCCGTCTCGTGCCTCGCCTGCGTCACGCCTTGATGCTATGGGGTGGACCGGGCGCGGTTCCTGCGGCCCAGCAGGTAACGCGGAAGTAGGCTCGCGGTCGTGTCGAAACACTCCCCTGCCTCCAGCACCGGCCCCAAGCGCGTGCGCGCGCACCACCTGCGGGCGATGAAGGAGCGCGGCGAGAAGATCGTCGCGCTCACCGCCTACGACGCGGTCACCTCCGCCCTGCTCGACGCCGCGGGCGTCGACATGCTGCTGGTCGGCGACTCGATCGGCAACACGATGCACGGCCACGACACGACCCTGCCGGTGACCGTCGAGGACATGATCCCGGCGGCCCGCGGGGTGGCCCGGGCCGCCGGCCGGGCGTTCGTCGTGGTCGACCTGCCGTTCGGCTCCTACGAGTCCGGCCCCGAACAGGCGCTCGCCACCGCCGTGCGGTTCATGAAGGAGACCGGCGCCCACGGCGTGAAGCTCGAGGGCGGCGAGCGGGTCGTGGAGCAGGTGCGCGCGATCTCCCAGGCCGGCATCCCGGTCGTCGGCCACCTGGGCTACACGCCGCAGTCCGAGCACGCGCTGGGCGGCCCCCGGGTGCAGGGCCGCGACGACGCCGAGCAGCTGCTCGCCGACGCCCGCGCGATCGCCGGCGCCGGGGCCATCGCGGTGGTGCTGGAGATGGTGCCGGTGCCCCTCGCGCAGCGGGTGACCGAGGCGCTCGCCGTGCCGACGATCGGCATCGGCGCCGGGCCCGGCTGCGACGGTCAGATCCTGGTGTGGACCGACATGGCCGGGATGGGCGACTGGGCGCCACGGTTCGTGAAGCAGTACGCCCGGCTCGGCGAGGCGCTGCGCGAGGCCGCGCAGACGTACGCCGGGGAGGTGCGCGACGGGAGCTTCCCGGCGGCCGAGCACGGCTTCGACAAGTAGCCGAACGACCGCGAGCGCCGAGACGACGAGACCGGGCCCGGAGGACGTATGCCTCCGGGCCCGGTCTCGTCGTGCGGGGCCGTCGATCAGCCCGCGGCCTCCTCGGCGCGCTCGGCGGCCTCGAGGTTGGCGGCGTCGGGGACGTAACCCTCGATGTGCCGCTCGTCGGGACCGTTGTACTCCGACAGCGGGCGGATCAGCGCGTTGTCGCCCTGCTGCTCGATGATGTGCGCGGTCCAGCCGGTGATGCGCGAGGCGACGAACAGCGGCGTGAACGTCAGGGTGTCGAAGCCCATGAGGTTGTACGCCGGCCCGGACGGGTAGTCCAGGTTGGGGTAGATCCCCTTGCGGGAGACGAACTCCGACTCGAGGTTGTCGTACAGCGCCGCGACCTCGGGGCGGTCGTAGTGCTCCACGAGGGTGTCCAGCGCCGTCTTCATCGTGGGCACCCGCGAGTCGCCACGCTTGTAGACGCGGTGGCCGAAGCCCATGATCTTGCGCTTCTCGGCTAGCGCCTCGTCCAGCCACGGGGCGACGTTGTCGGCGGTGCCGATCTCGTCGAAGACGTGCAGCACGGCCTCGTTGGCGCCGCCGTGCAGCGGGCCCTTGAGGGCGCCGATGGCCCCGACGACGGCCGAGTAGAGGTCGCTGAGGGTCGAGGTGACGACCCGGGCGGTGAACGTCGAGGCGTTGAAGGAGTGCTCGGCGTAGAGGATCATCGAGCGGTTGAACGCGTCGACGACGACCGGGTCGGCCTCCTCGCCGAAGGTCATCCACAGGAAGTTGGCGGCGTAGTCGAGGTCGTCGCGCGGCTCGACCGCCTCCTCCCCGCGGCGCCGGCGCTGGCCGTACGCCACGATCGCCGGCAGCGCGGCGAACAACCGGACGCTGCGCTCGAGGTTCTCCTCGGGGGTCCCGACGGCGTCGAGCACGTTGGTGATGCCGGCGGTCTCGGTCGCGCCGATGGCCGACACGGCCGTACGGACCTCGTCCATCGGGTGCGCGCTGGTCGGCAGCAGGTCGATGGCCTGCTTGACCTCGGGGGTCAGCGCCCGGTGGGCGCGCTCGGTGGCGCGCAGGTCGGCGAGCTGCTGGTCGGTCGGGAGCTCGCCGTTCCACATCAGGTAGGCGACCGCCTCGAACGGCTGCGTCGCGGCCAGCTCCTGGACGGGGTAGCCGCGGTAGAGCAGCGAGTTGGTCTCGGGGTTGACCTTGCTGATGGCGGTGTAGTCGACGACGACACCGGCAAGGCCCTTCTTGATGTCAGCCACAGCGGTTCTCCTACCGGTCGATGGTGAAGTTGAAGACGGAGGTGTCGAACTGGTTGTACGCCTCGTAGTCGACGAGGTCGTAGAGGTCGGCGCGGTGCTGCATCTCGTCGAGCTTGGAGCGCAGGTGCCCGTCCTCGTTCAGCGTGTCGAGCGCGCGGCCAGCAGCGCCCATCGCGATGCGCAGCAGCGACACCGGCCAGATGACGATGTTGACGCCGACGTCGCGCAGCTGGTCGACGCTGAACAGCTCGGACTTCCCGAACTCGGTCATGTTGGCGAGGATCGGCACGTCGACCGCCTCGCGCACGGCGGCGAACTCCTCCAGGGTGCGCATCGCCTCCGGGAAGATCGCGTCGGCGCCGGCGTCGACCAGGGCCTTGGCCCGGTCGATCGCCGACGGCAGACCCTCGACGGCCCGGATGTCGGTGCGCGCCATGATCAGGAAGTTGTCGTCGCGCCGCGCGGCGGCGGCCGCCCGGATGCGCTTGAGCGCGGTGTCCTCGTCGACGACGGCCTTGCCGTCGAGGTGACCGCAGCGCTTGGGGTTCTCCTGGTCCTCGATGTGCGCACCGGCCAGGCCGGCGTCCTCGAGGGTCTGGATCGTGCGGGCGACGTTCATCGGCTCGCCGAAGCCGGTGTCCGCGTCGATGATCGCGGGCAGGTCGGTCATCCGGGCGATCTGCGCCCCGCGCCCGGCCACCTCGGTGAGGGTGGTCAGGCCGATGTCGGGCAGGCCGAGGTCCGCGCTGAGCACCGCGCCGGAGATGTAGACGCCCTCGAACCCCTTGCGCTCGATGAGCCGGGCCGACAGCGGGTTGAACGCCCCCGGGAAGCGCAGCAGCTCACCGCTCGCGAGCCGCTCCCGGAAGAGGCGACGCTTCTCGGCAGGGCTGGTGCCGGCGTACAGCATCAGAAGAGTCCCTTCGGGGCAGGCGCCGACTCCAGCAGCTGCTTCGGCGCGACGATGGACAGCTGGCGGACCTCCTCGGCCGTCAGCGACGGGAGCCGCTCGGCCAGGTCCAGGAAGCGCTCGATCTCCTCGGGCGCGAGCACGCCCTCGGCGAGCATCCGGAACTTCGCGACGTAGTTCTCGCGCACGAACGGGCGGGCGCCGAACGGGTGCGCGTCGGCGATGGCGATCTCCTCGACCACCTGCGAACCGTCGGCGAGGGTGATCTCGACGCGACCGCCGAACGCCTTCTCGCGCGGGTCCTCGGAGTGGTAGCGACGGGTCCACTCGGGGTCCTCGTCGGTGGTGATCTTGTGCCACAGCGCGACCGTGTCGGGCCGGCCGGCGCGCTCGGGGGCGTAGGAGTCGACGTGGTGCCAGCCGCCGTCCTGCAGCGCCACCGCGAAGATGTACGGGATCGAGTGGTCGAGCGTCTCGCGGCTGGCGGTGGGGTCGTACTTCTGCGGGTCGCCGCTGCCCGAGCCGATGACGTAGTGCGTGTGATGGGAGGTGTGCAGCACGATGCTGGTCACCTGCTCGGGGTCGCGCAGCTCGGGGCGCTCGTTGCCGAGGCGACGGGCCAGGTCGATCCAGGCCTGCGCCTGGTACTCCGCCGAGTGCTCCTTGGTGAAGGTGTCCAGGATCGAACGCTTGGGCTCGCCCTTGGCCGGCAGCGCCACCTCGTAGGAGGCGTCGGGGCCGTCCAGCAGCCAGGCGATGACGCCGTCCTCACCTTCGTAGATCGGGTTCGGCGAGGTCTCCCCGCGCATGGCGCGGTCGACCGACTCGATCGCCATCTTGCCGGCGAGGGCCGGGGCGTGCGCCTTCCAGGAGGAGATCTCGCCCTTGCGCGACTGGCGGGTCGCGGTCGTGGTGTGCAGCGCCTGGCCGACGGCCTGGTAGATCACCTCGGTCGGCAGGCCGAGCAGGGTGCCGATGCCGGCCGCGGCCGACGGGCCCAGGTGGGCGACGTGGTCGATCTTGTGCTTGTGCAGGCTGACCGTGCGCACCAGGTCGACCTGGATCTCGTAACCGGTGGCGATGCCGCGCACCAGGGCCGCGCCGTCCTTGCCGGCGTGCTGGGCGACGGCGACGATCGGCGGGATGTTGTCGGCCGGGTGGGAGTACTCCGCGGCGAGGAACGTGTCGTGGTAGTCCAGCTCGCGCACGGCGACGCCGTTGGCCCAGGCGGCCCACTCGGGGCTGGTCGTGGTCTCCAGGTCGACGCCGAAGATCGTCGAGCCCGCTCCCCCGCGCGAGACGGGGTGGTCGAGGGCCTGGGCGCGCGCCGAGCTGGGAGCGCTGCGGGTGAGCGACGCGGCGGCGACGGCGGCGTTGTCGATGACCCGGTTGATAATCATGTCGACGACCTCGTCGTCGACGTCGACCAGGTCGGACGCCACCTCGGCGATGCGCCAGGCGAGCTGCTCCTCGCGCGGCAGCTCCTCCTCGCTGCGGTAGGTGCGAACGGTGTGGCGGGTGGCCGGCTCGTGGCTGGCGGTGCTGCTCATGTGCTCCTCGTTCTCGTGCGTCGTTGTCGGCGGATCAGGTTGTGCGGCTTGCAGATTCGGGCACTCGGCGTCAGGAGACGCGCGCGGGAGGGGTGTCGGCCTCGGGGTCGGTCGCGCGGATGTTGCGCAGCGCGTTGCTCAGGTGCACGTGGGTCGCGTGGGCGGCGAGCTCGCCGTTGCCGTCGAGGATCGCGCGCACGATGGCCAGGTGCTCCGAGGCGGCCTGGGTGAGCCGCTCGTCGGAGCGGCGGGACAGGCGGCGGGCGCGGGCGACGTGGGAGCGCAGGCCCTGCAGGTCGGTCACGAGGTAGGGGTTGCCGACGGCGCTGTCGATGGCGTCGTCGAACCGCTCGACCAGGTCGTAGTAGCCGTGCCGGTCGGCGTCGTCGGAGGCGAGCACGTCGGTGACCCGGGAGAACTCCGTCTCCAGCTCGCGGAAGGTCTGCTCGTCGCGCCGGGCCGCAGCCAGGCGCGCGGCGTGGGTCTCGAGCGCGGTGCGCAGCTCGTAGAGCAGGACGACGTCGTCGAGCGAGACCTGGGTGACGACGAGGCCTCGGCCGGCCTGCTGCGCCACGAGCCCGTCGGCGGTCAGCCGGGCCAGCGCCTCGCGGACGGGGGTGCGGGAGACGCCGAGGCGGGCAGCCTGCTCGACCTCGCCGAGCACGGTGCCGGGGGTGAGGTCCCAGCCGACGATCTCGGCCTTGAGCGTGGCGTAGGCGCGGTCACTGGCGCGCTCGACGGCCATCGACTCACTCCTCGTATGTATACATCGGCCGCCGACCTCGGCGGCTGCCAGGCTCGAGTATGGCACGGGTCGGTGATCTGTGTATACACAAGGCGGTGCTTCCGTCAGCCCGCGGGCAGGCGACGCGCAGCGGGATCTGGCCAACGGGCGTACGGCTGTCGGTGGCGTGCGCCACGCTGTCACCGGGCGAACCGAGGAGGACGTGATGGGCGTGGACGGGTCGGCATCCGACAAGGCCGGCAGCGGCCCCGGCGCGCTGCGCGGGGCGCGGATCGGGGGCGCGACCTCACCGGCGCGCGGTTCGTCGGCTGCGACCTGTCGGGAGTCCGGATGCGCGGCGTCGAGGTTTGTGGCCTCACCATCGACTCGCCGTGGCTGCTCGAGGGCGACGACCCGCTGCTCGTCAACGGGGTCGACGTGCGCCCGTTCGTCGACGCCGAGCTGGACCGGCGCTTCCCGGGCCGGGAGCTGCGCGAGGCGTCCGACCCCGCGGGGCTGCGCGACGCCTGGGCCGCGCTCGAACGCGCCTGGGCCGGCACCCTCGACCGGGTGGCGGCGATGCCTCCGGGGACGACCGACGAACGGGTCGAGGGCGAGTGGTCGTTCGCCGAGACTCTGCGGCACCTGGTGATGGCCACCGACACCTGGCTCGGTCGGGCCGTGCTCGAGCGGGGGTTCGAGGAGGCCTACCACCCGATCGGGGTCGCGCACACCGAGTTCGCGGAGGACGGGTTTGACCCGGCGATCTTCGCGGAGTCCGCACCGGCGTACGCCCGGGTGCTGGAGGTGCGCGCCGACCGGGTCGCGATGGTGCGCGACTTCCTGGGGTCGGTCACGCCGGCCCAGCTGGCGGAGCAGCGGAGGAACCCGTGGGGGCCCGACTACCCCGAGACCGTGCTCTCCTGCCTGCACACGATCCTCGGCGAGGAGTGGGAGCACCATCGCTACGCCGTGCGCGACCTCGACGTGATCGAGCGGCGCGCCTCGGCCGGTTAGCTCGGCCACCACGGGTTGACCCAACCTTTGCCTGGCGTTGTCCTACGCAGGCGCACGGTGGGCTGGGCTGGGTGTGGCCCTCCTCCAATCCCCTGGAGCCGCACCATGATTCGTCCACGCCGACGTACGTCCGCATCGATCGCCGTCGTCGCGGTCGCCGCTCTCGCCTGGTCGGCGCAGCCCGCGTCGGCCGCGCAGATCGGCACCGTCTCCGGCAGCACCGCAGCCGCCCAGCTGAAGAAGGGCATGACCTCGTCGATGACGCCGAGCGCGGCCCGCAGCGCCCTCGGCGGCCTGACCGTCAAGGCGGCCGGCTCGATGACCGGATACAGCCGCGACCTGTTCCCGCACTGGCGCGACGCGAGCACGTGGGGATGGCCGGTCGCCCCCAACGACGCGTGCAACGCGCGCAACGCCGCGCTCTACCGCGACGGGCAGAACGTCACGATGTCGAGCACCTGCACCAACCTCGCCGGCACCTGGATCGACCCGTACTCCGCGAACAAGTTCAACGCCGCGAGCGACATCGACATCGACCACATCGTGCCGCTGGCCAACGCCTGGCGCTCCGGCGCGGCGGGCTGGTCGACCACCCGCAAGACGCAGTACGCCAACGACCCGCTGGTGCTGGTGTCGTCGTGGGACTCGCTCAACCAGGCCAAGGGCGACAAGGGTCCGGAGGCGTGGAAGCCGCCGCTGACCGCGTCGCACTGCCTCTACGCGACCCGGTGGACCTTCACCAAGCAGAAGTACGGTCTGTCGGTGACCTCGGCCGAGAAGTCGGCCCTGACCAACATGTTGGGACCCTGCTGATGCGACAGAAGATGACCGCCCCGGTCGGCGGAGTGATGACCGACGAGGTCGGCGCGGTGACCGGCGACCTCGAGGTGTGGCTCGAGGACAAGACCGTGCGCACGACGTACGCCGGCTCGACCGACACCTACACGGTCACCGGATCCCCGCTCACCGAGGAGGCGTCGCTGGAGCAGGTGGTCGGCCACCTGCGACGCGACCCCGGCGCCGACGAGTCGGGCAACGCCCGGTCGGTGGACGTGCGCGACCTCGGCGTGCAGATCTGAGCCACGCCTCCGCTTCGCCTGCGGACGGCGAGCGGTTCAGCCGAACCGCTCGCCGGTCTGCGGGTCGTAGAGCCGCAGCCCCAGGGGCGACAGCGCGTCGATGATGGCGTTCATCTGCTCCCCCTCCGCGCTGTAGCCGGTGATCTCGACCATCTGCTCGCCGACGTAGACGTCGAACGCCGGGTCCTCGTCGACGACCGGGCCTGGCGGGAAGAGGAAGTTGCCCTCCCGACGCCAGTCGGGCAGCGACCCGAGCGCGGTCTCGACGTCGCCCGAGCTGACTTCGTCCACGCCGTCGAGGCGTCGGCCCTCGTTCATGGTCTCGTACGACTGCTGCGGGTCGAGGGCGTCGCCGCCGCTCCAGAACGCCAGGCTGTAGCTCATGTCCCCAGCCTGCCCGCGGCGGCTGCCGCGCGCGAGGTCCGGCAGGTGAGCTGACGGGTGGGCGCGCACTCCATTCGTTGACCTCAACCGTCGTTGAGGTTCTAGCGTCATTCGCGACGTGGCCGGGGACGAGAGGCGGTGGCAGATGCGGCGACCGGAGTGGCACCAGGCCGAGCTCACCGTCGGTGAGGTCGCCACCCGATCTGGCGTCGCCGTGTCCGCGCTGCACTTCTACGAGCGGCAGGGCCTGATCACCAGCACCCGCACGGCCGGCAACCAGCGCCGGTTCCGGCGGGACGTCCTGCGCCGGGTCGCGCTGATCCAGATCGCCCAGCAGGTCGGGATCCCGCTGGCCGACCTGCGCGACCAGCTGGAGACCCTGCCCCCGGACCGTGCACCGACGCGGCAGGACTGGGAGCGGCTGACCGCCGGCTGGCAGTCCGAGCTGGACGCCCGCATCGAACGGCTGCAGCAGCTGCGCAACCGGTTCACCGACTGCGTCGGCTGCGGCTGCCTGTCCATCGACCGCTGCCTGCTCGCGAACCAGAACGACCGCCTCGGCAAGCACGGCAGCGGGCCGCGCCGGCTGCTCGGTGACACGTGATCGCTTGACCTCAACAGAAGTTGAGGTGCTGGAGTCCTGGTGCGGGGCGCGTGCCCCGCTCGTCGAAAGGACTCCGAGATGACCCCATCGTCCGGCACCACAGCGGCAAACCCCGCCACCGACGTACGCTCTCGCGCCCCAGCCCGACTCACGCTGCCCGTCGTCCTGGTCGGGGTCGGTCTCGTGGCGACCTCGATCTCGGGCACGGCGATTGCGCTGCCGGACATCGGCCGCGACCTGAACGCCTCTGGCTCGGCGCTGAGCTGGGTCGTGGCCGGTTACAACCTGGCGTTCGCCGCGATGACCCTCGTGGCCGGAGCCGCGGCCGACCGTGCGGGCCGACGCCGGGTCTTCACCGCCTCGGCGGCGGTGTTCGCCCTCGCCTTCCTGGCATCGGGCGTCGCGCCGTCGATCCTGGTTCTCGACGTCGCCAGGATCGTCTCGGGCGTCGGTGGCGCAGGGATCATGGCTGCGGGCGGCGCACTGCTGGCCTCCGTCTACGACGGCGCGGCCCGCAACCGCGCGTTCGCCTTCATGGGGACCATGGCCGGGGTCGGGATCGCTCTCGGCCCGACCATGACCGGAGCTCTCGTGACGCTGACCGGGTGGCGTGGGAGCTTCGCGGTGTTCGCCGCGGTGGGCGGGCTTGTCGCGCTCGGTGCCCGGCGGCTGGCGGAGTCCCGGGACCCCAGCAGCAGCACGGACTGGGCGGGAAGCGCCTTGTTCGTGGTGGCGCTGACCGCGTTCATGTTCGGCCTGCTCGAGGCCCCCGCGCTCGGCTGGACCCACCCGGCGACCCTCGTCGTGCTCCTCCTCGGAGCGGTCGCCGCGACGGCGTTCGGACTGGTGCAGCGGCGCAGCGCCGCCCCGGTCCTGGCTCCACAGCTGCTCGCCGATCGCGGGTTCATGGGCTGGTGCCTCGCGACGCTGACGACATCGGTGGGCTTCCTCGGCGCACTGGTCTTCCTGCCGACCTATCTCCAGGCCGCCGCAGGCCACTCCCCCGCGAGCGCGGGGCTGGTGATGCTGCTGCTCACCGCTCCGGTGCTGGTGGCCCCGATCGCAGCAGCCACGCTGGTGAACCGCGGGGTGCCGGCCCGGTGGCTCATCACGATCGCCCTGGTGTGCGTCGTCGCGGGAAACTTCGGTCTGCTGCTCCTGGCCCCCGAGGCGACCATCGCCCGGGTCGCGGCGCCCTTGCTGCTGATCGGGATCGGCATGGGCGCGTCGTTCGGGATCACCGACGGTCAGGCCATGTCGCTTGTCCCGGCCCGCCTCGTCGGCACCGCGGCAGGCTTCCTCAACACCCTGCGCGGGGCGGCCGAGGCGCTCGTGATCGCTGCCTTCAGCGCTGCGCTGCTCGGCCTTCTCACGCGCGAGCTGGGTGCACCGGAGCGGGCTGCGCAGGTCGCGTCCGGCAGGCTCGCCCCGGTCCAGGACCCCGCCCGGGCGGCGGAGCTGGAGGCGTTCACCAGCTCCTGGCACCTCACCCAGATCGGCGTCGGTGTGGTGTGCCTCGTGCTGTCCGTGGTCGTGGTGATGCTCCTCGCGTCCGCCGGTGGCCGCCAGCGGGCGGAGCGGTAACGCGATGTGTCGGAAGGCTCACCGGGAGCACCGGTCCAGGTCCTCGGCGTCGATGACTGCGGCGATGCGATGACCGCGTCGGGTGAGATGCACCGGCTCGTGACCCAGGCGCGCGGAGTCGACGACGTCCGCGAAGCGGGCGCGCGCATCGGTCACGGTGAGTTCGGCCATGCCTCGATCGTGCCCCTGAAACTGAAGAGATGTACATCTCAGCGGGCGGCGCCCAGAGCTGGTTGGGCGTGGATCCGTCAGCGCCCGGACCAGTTTCCGGTAGAACGGTCCCGTGGTCACTTCCGGGTGGATGCCCGCGTCGCGGACGGCGTTGCCGTTCAGCTGTGGCCCGTGTACGAGGCCGTGTTCGGTGACTTCTCCGATTACCAGACTTGGCGAAGCTCCGTCTGGGACAAGCACAGCGTTCGAGATGGCTTCCGGCTTGCTCGTGCTTACAACGGGGACGCGCTTGTCGGTTTCGCCTATGGATACACCGGTGAGCGGGGCAGTGGTGGACCGACAACGCGCTCAAGGTCTTGGACCCCCGAGTGGCGCAGGCATGGCTGGGCGGGCACTTCGAGCTGGTCAGCCTGGGTGTGCTCCCCGCTGCCCGGTCTGCGGGGACCGGGGACCGGCCGGGGGCTCATGCGCGCCCTCCTGAGAGGACTTCCCCATGAGCATCTGCTCCTGATGACCACCGCCGAGCCAAGAGACCTCGCCAGGCTCCTGTACGCCTCCGAGGGGTGGAACATCCTCGGACCTGGTATCGGCGAAGGGACCGTGATCATGGGCCGGCGCGAGGACGGACTCTAACCCCGCGAGCACGCGCTCATCGCCAGTACGGCGCGTGGCGGGCCAGGCGTGCGTGGCGTGCACGACATCGGCACACCTGGGCTGGCTGGGTCTACGTCGCCTTCGTCGTCACCGGGTGACCCCGGTCGAATTCGTTGAGCCTAAAAGAAACAAGAGTTAGGACACTTGCCGTGTACCCACTTTCGCTTAGCGGGGATCGCCTTACCCACTCCATGGCAGTCTCGCGACTTAGATGAGCGTTGGCGATGACCGGGCTATCTGGCCACACCGCGAGCCACGCATATATGGTTCCAGAAACTTCGAAGGGTGCTTCCGGGGCGCCGAGGAAAAACTCCTCCCAGGTTGCCTGCTGGCCCGATCTGGATCCCCACTCCCTCGCCGCCAAGCGCAGCACCCCAGGGTCGGAGAACGCTCCAAGCGCTGGACATCGCTCGCCATCCTCACCGGCAAAGAGAAAGTATATGGGCGCCAGGGCTGCATCTTTCACGCGTTTCACGATAGTGCGATTCCTGGCCACGAACCCCGAAATGACGAACACCCGGACCCACGCATCCGTGGGTCCGGGTGTCCGCGATGTCCTGGGACATCACCTGGTCGGGCTGACAGGATTTGAACCTGCGACCCCTTGACCCCCAGTCAAGTGCGCTACCAAACTGCGCCACAGCCCGATGCCCCGAGTGACGGTCGGAACCGCCGTTCAGGGCGACCTGAACCTTAGCGCAGCGCCTGCCGTCTCAACGAATCGGGGCCGGTCGTGCGCGGCCGCGCCGCGCCCGACGTACGTCCGTCAGCGCCGACGCTTCTCGCGCACCCGCACGGCGAGCTCGATGGGCGTGCCGTCGAACCCGAACTCCTCGCGCAGCCGCCGTTCCAGGAACCGGCGGTAGCCCGCCTCGATGAAGCCCGAGGCGAAGATCACGAACTTCGGCGGCCGGGTCGAGGCCTGCGTCGCGAACAGGATGCGCGGCTGCTTGCCGCCACGCACCGGGTGCGGGTGCGCCGCGACGATCTCGCCGAAGAAGGCGTTGAGCCTGCCGGTGGGGATGCGCTCGTCCCAGGAGTCCAGCGCGGTCTCCAGGGCCGGCACGAGCCGGTCGACGTGCCGCCCGGTGCGCGCCGAGACGTTGACCCGCGGCGCCCAGGTGACCCGCTCCAGCTCGCGCTCGATCTCGCGCTCGAGGTAGTAGCGGCGCTCCTCGTCGAGCCGGTCCCACTTGTTGAAGGCGATGACCAGCGCGCGCCCGGCGTCGATGACCTGCTGCACGACCCGGATGTCCTGCTCGGCGATCGGCTCCTCGACGTCGATGAGCACGACGGCGACCTCGGCCTTCTCCAGCGCGGCCTGCGTGCGCAGCGAGGCGTAGAAGTCGGCGCCGCGGGTCTGGTGCACGCGCCGGCGGATGCCCGCGGTGTCGACGAAGCGCCAGGTCTTGCCGCCGAGCTCGATCAGCTCGTCGACCGGGTCACGGGTCGTGCCGGCGACGTCGTCGACGACCACCCGGTCGTCGCCGGCGAGCTTGTTCAGCAGCGACGACTTGCCGACGTTGGGCCGGCCGAGCAGCGCGACCCGGCGTGGGCCGCCGCGGGCGTACGCCCCGCCCACCGCGGACTTCTCGGGCAGCACGTCCAGCAGCGCGTCGAGCGCGTCGCCGCTGCCCCGGCCGTGCAGCGCCGAGACGGGGTAGGGCTCGCCGAGGCCCAACGACCACAGCATCGCGGCGTCGGCCTCGGTGCGCTGGTCGTCGACCTTGTTGGCGACCAGGATCACCGGCTTCTTCGAGCGGCGCAGCAGCTTCACGACGGCCTCGTCGGTGTCGGTCGCGCCGACCCGCGCGTCGACGACGAACAGCACGGCGTCGGCCAGCTCGACCGCCACCTCGGCCTGCTCGGCGACCCGCAGGTGGATGCCCTGCGCGTCGACCTCCCAGCCGCCGGTGTCGACGAGCGTGAAGTGACGGCCGGACCACTCGGCGTCGTAGGCCACCCGGTCACGGGTCACCCCGGGCACGTCCTCGACGACCGCCTCGCGGCGACCGAGGACGCGGTTGACCAGGGTCGACTTGCCCACGTTGGGCCGTCCGACGACAGCCACGACAGGGCGTACGTCCGCGCCGGCGCCGTCGTCGAGGTCACCGGCGTCGGCGTCGAGCAGCGAACGGTCCTCCTCGCTCAGCTCGAACTCGTCGAGGCCGACGCGCAGGGCGTGCTCGACCGCGGCCTCGTCGGCGTCGGTCGCGGGTGCGGCGGGGTCGTGCTCGGTCACGTCGTTCCTCGAGTCGTGGCGGGCGTGCGGGAAGCCGCCATTGTCGCGCACCGCGGCCGTGCGACGGGAATCGGATTCGCCGGCGTCAGCGCAGCGACGGCGGCGGGGTGTCGCCCGGCAGCGCGAGACCGGTGGCGGCGACGGCGGCACGCACGTGCTCGGCCAGCCCGGTGCGCAGCGTCTCGGTCGCGCGGCGCATCCGCTCGCGGCCGGGGCCGCCCAGGTCGTCGTCGATCCGGAACGGCTCGCCGAAGACCACCTCCATCCGGCTGCGCAGCCGCGGCCACGAGTCGCGCCCGCCCCCGGTGGTGCGGGTGCCGAGGCTCGCCACCGGCAGCACCTGCGCCTTGGCCTGCAGCGCGAGGAACGCCGCACCCTGCTCGGCCTGCTCCACCTGCCCGCTGCCGCGGGTGCCCTCGGGGAAGACGCCCACCGCTCCCCGCGCGCGAGCACGGCCCGGGCCGCGGCCAGCGCCTCGCGGTCGCCGGTGGCCTGCGAGATGGGGATCTGGCCGGTGCCGCGCAGCAGCACCCCGAACGGCGTCTCGAAGTAGGAGCGCTTGACCAGAAAGTGCAGCGGCCGCGGGAAGGTGCAGTAGATCAGGGGCCCGTCGAGGAACCCCGAGTGGTTGGACACCACCACGAGCGGGCCGTCCGCGGGGACGCGGTCGACGCCGGAGCGGCGGACGGCGTACAGCGTGGGGGCGAGCACCCGGCCGAGCCGACGCCCGGCGGCGGCGCGACGCTCGCTCGGCGCCGTCACCTCAGCCCGCGCGGACACCGGCCCGCACCACGTCGAGCACCGCCTGGACCGACTGCTCGAAGTCGAGGTCGGAGGTGTCGACCGTGACGACCCCGTCGGCGGCGACCGAGAACTGCGAGACCGTCGAGTCCTTCGCGTCGCGGGCCACGACCTGCTCGCGGGTGCGCTCCAGCGAGGAGTCGTCGTCGCTGCCGTGCAGCTCCTTCGAGCGACGCGCCAGGCGCGCGGCCTCGGACGCGGTGAGCAGGATCCGCACGTCGGCGTCGGGCGCGACGACAGTCGTGATGTCACGGCCCTCGGCCACGACTCCCCCTGTGGCAGAAGCGATCTCGCCGATCAGCGCGCGCTGACGCTGCTTCATGTCGGCGCGCACGGCGAGGTTGGTCGCGACGGCCGAGACCGCCTCGGAGATCCGCGTCTCGCGGATGGCGAGGTCGACCGCGGTGCCGTCGACCGTGATCGCGGGCGCCTGCGGGTCGTGGCTCATGACGAGCGGCAGCTCGCGCGACGCGACGGCCACCGCGTCCTGGTCGGACAGGTCGAGACCGCGCTCCAGGCACCACCAGGTGAGCGCGCGATACATCGCGCCGGTGTCGAGGTAGCCCACCTCGAGGCGGGTCGCGACCGCGCGCGAGACCGACGACTTGCCCGACCCGGACGGCCCGTCGATCGCCACCACGACCTGCTCGTCGGCGGTGCGGGAGGAGGCGGCGGGGTCGTCGATCACGGCCGTCATGCTAGCGACCGGCGCCGGGCCGACCGCACCGCATCGGGCGAACTCCGTTGACCTGGTGCGCCGCTCGCCGCAGGATCGAACGGTGCCGCCTGGCGATCCGTCCCAGAGCGTCGTGGTGCTCGTCGAGGGCGAGAGCGACGCGGTGGTCGTACGCCATCTGCTGGCCGCGCAGGACGCGCTCGACGCCGTCGCGGTCCTGCCGATGGGCGGGATCACCAACGTCGACCGCTGGCTGGCCCGCACCGCCGGGCGTGCCGGCGCCGGTCTCTACGACGCGGCCGAGCGCCGCTTCGTCACCCGGGCGCTGCGCCGGCGCGGGGTGCGGCTCGAACCGGGCGCGAGCCTGGTCGAGCACGGTTTCTTCGAGTGCGACGCCGACCTTGAGGACGAGCTGATCCGCGCGCTCGGCCCGGCGCAGGTGGTCGAGGCGCTCGACGCGATCGGCGACGGCGCCCGGTTCGAGACGTTCGTGCACCAGCCGCAGTGGCGCGACCGGCCGATCGGCGACCAGCTGCACCGCTTCGCCGGGTCCGGCTCGGGCCGCAAGGCGTTGCTCGCCGAGCAGCTCGCTCGTCGTCTCACCCCCGCGACGACCCCGGCGCCGCTCTCCGGCGTGGTCGCCCACGCTCTGGCGCTGGTGGGCGCCCGCACGGCCTGAGGCCGCCCTCGGCCGCGCCGTCTCTAGGAGTGCAGCCGCCAGCCGGCGGCGGTGAGCGCCTCCTGCAGCGGCTCGAGCGCGGCCGGGAGCACCATCAGCTCGGCCAGGCCGACCTGGGCGCCGACGGCGTGCTCGATGCGCAGGTCCTCCAGGTTGATCCCCGCGTCCCCCACGTCGGCGAACAGCTGGGCCAGCTGGCGAGGACGGTCGGGCAGCACGACGATGACCGAGGCGTACGCCGTCGGCGGCGCGCCGTGCTTGCCCGGCAGCCGCGCGTGGCCGGTCTGGCCGTCGGCGATGGTCTGGGCGAGCACCCCGCGCGCCCCCGTCGCGGCGTTCTCCCCTCGCCGATCGCCCGGACGGCGGAGCGGACTCGGTCGAGGTCGTCGGCCACCGCGTCGAGCACCGGCAGCAGGTTGGCCGCGTTGCCCGCCAGGATCTGGGTCCACAGCAGCGGGTCGGACGCGGCGATGCGGGTCACGTCGCGCACGCCCGGGCCGGCCAGGCCGACCGCGTCGTCGGGCAGGTCGCGCAGCCGCGCCGCCACCAGGCTGGCCGCCACCTGGGGCAGGTGCGACACCGCCGCGACCGCCAGGTCGTGCTCCGCCGCGGGCATCGTGACGACGGAAGCCCCTGCGGCGCGGGCGATCTCGTCGATCACGGCACGCGCTCGGTCGGCAGTCGTCTCGTGCGGGCAGAGCACCCACGTGCGCCCCTCGAACAGGTCGGCGCGCGCGGCGACCGCCCCCGAGCGCTCGCGTCCGGCCATCGGGTGCGACCCGACGTAGCGAGCCAGGGCGTCGCCGCCGACGGCCTCGCGCAGCTCCTCGAGCACCGTCTGCTTCACCGACGCCACGTCGGTAACGACCGCGTCGGGCTGGTCGCGCAGCTGCTGAGCGACCACGCTCGCGGCCACGTCGGGGGCGTCGCGACGACGACCACGTCCGCGGGGTCGTCGCCCACCTCACCGGCTCCCAGGTCGCGCGCCAGCGCCACCGACGTCGGTGACGTGTCGTGCAGCTGCACGCGAAAACCCTTGGCGGACAACGCCATTCCGATCGACGTGCCAAGCAGTCCCGTGCCGACGACGCGGACGGTCGTCACAGGCCGGCCGCCTTGTAGAGGCTGTCGATCTCGCGGCTGCTCAGCGGGCGCATCTTGCCCTGGCGCAGCTCGCCGAGGTGCACGGCGCCGACGTCGGTGCGCACCAGCGACTCGACCGGGTGGCCGACCGCCTCGAGCATGCGGCGCACGACGTGCTTGCGCCCCTCGTGCAGCACCACCTGCACCATCGCGTGGCCCGGCTGGGAGTCGACGATCTTGAACGAGTCGACCCGCACCGGCCCGTCCTCCAGCTCGACGCCGGCCCGCAGCTGCTTGCCGAGGTCCCGCGGGATCGGCCCGGGCACGACCGCGAGATACGTCTTGGGCACGCCGTACGACGGGTGCTGGAGCCGGTTGGCCAGCTCGCCGTCGTTGGTGAGCAGGAGCAGGCCGCTGGTGTCGGCGTCGAGCCGCCCGACGTGGAACAGCCGGTCCTTGCGCTGCTCGAGGTAGTCACCGACCGAGGGCCGGTCGAGCTCGTCGTGCATCGTCGACACGACGCCGAGCGGCTTGTTGAACGCCAGGTAGACCTTGGAGTCGTCGAGCTGCACCCGCTCGCCGTCGACGTGCACGACCTGCGTGGTCGGGTCGATGCGCACGCCGAGCTCGGTGACGACCTGACCGTCCACCTGCACGCGACCCTCGGTGATCAGCACCTCGCAGGCCCGCCGCGAGCCGACGCCCGCGGACGCGAGGAGCTTCTGCAGGCGTACGCCGTCGGGCTGGTGCACGTCGACGCGCTCGCTGCGCGGGGTGCGCTGCGGAGCTGCCGCGCGCGGGCGCCCGCCGCGCTGCGGACCCTGCCCCGACCGGCCACCGCCGGAGCGCTGCTGCTTGCCTGCGGCCGCCTTGCGGCCTCGTGGAGTGCTCATGCCTGCCCCTGCTCGATCAGCTCGTCGATGACATCTGCGTCGGGCAGGTAGGGCGCCAGCGGAGGAAGCTCCTCCAGCGACCCGAGCCCGATGCGTTGGAGGAACAGCGGCGTGGTGCCGTAGAGCATCGCGCCGCCCTCGGTGTCCTGCCCCAGCTCGTGGATCAGCCCCCGCGTGAGCAGGGTGCGGATCACGCCGTCGACGTTGACGCCGCGCACCGCGCTGACCCGCGACCGCGAGATGGGCTGCCGGTAGGCGATGACCGCCAACGTCTCCAACGACGCCTGCGTCAACCGCGCCTGCTGCCCGTCGAGCAGAAACTTCTCGACCACCGGCGCGAAGTCGGAGCGGCTGTAGACGCGCCACCCGTCGTTGATGCTGCGGATCGCGAATCCCCGCTGCTGCTGGTCGTACTCGCGCTCCAGGTCGCTGAGGTGGGTGCGCACGTCCTCGACGGGCAGCTCCAGCGCGCTCGCCAGCTCGTCGGCGGTCACCGGCTGGTCGACCACCATGAGCACGGCCTCGATGGCGCTGCGCGCGCCGCCGGGGAAGTCGCTGACGTCGAAGGCGATCTGCTCCGGCTCGGCCTCGGCCGCCTCGGCCGCCTCGGGCACGACGTCGGGCTGCGGCGGTTCGGTCTGGGGTTCAGTCTGCGGGTCGTCGCTCACGCGCGTCCTCCTCATCGGGGGTTCCCTCGTCCGGGATGTCCTGGTCGGGGATGTCCTCGACCGGGATGTCCTCGTCGAACTCGTCGGTGATCTCGACCTGGCCGGCCTCGTCGCCGGTCCAGCGCACGGTCAGCTCCCCGAGCGCCTCCGGCTGGTCGAAGCCGATCGCCGCCTCCTTGAACAGCTCGAGCAGCGCGAGGAAGCGGGCGACGATGACCAGGGTCGAGTCGGCGTCGGCGACCAGGTCGCGGAACGAGGCGGTGCGCCGCTCGCGCAGCCGTTCGACGACCAGCGCCGCCTGCTCGCGCACGCTGACCTGGGCGGCGTGCAGGTGCGCGAGGCCGACGGTCGGTTCGGGCCGCGGGGTCATGGCCCGCGCCGCGATCATCGCGAGCTGCTCGGGAGTGACGTTGATGATCAGCTCGGGCAGCAGCCCGGCGAACTGCTCCTCGAGCCCGGCCTGCCGGGCGGTCATCCTCCCGTGCGTGGCCATCCGCTCGCCGATCCAGGCGGCCGACTCCTTGAACGCGCGGTACTGCAGGAGCCGCGCGAACAGCAGGTCGCGCGCCTCGATGAGCTCCAGGTCGTCCTCGTCGTCGGGGCCGGAGGTCGGCAGCAGCCGGTGCGCCTTCAGCTCCAGCAGCGTCGAGGCGACGAGCAGGAATTCCGAGGCCTGCCCGAGGTCCCAGTCGCTGTGCTGCTCCTGCGCCTCGCGGATGTGCGCGATGAACTCGTCGGTGACCTTGGCCAGCGCGATCTCGGTGACGTCGAGCTTGTGCTTGCTGATCAGCCCGAGCAGCAGGTCGAACGGGCCGGAGAAGACGTCCAGGTGCACCTCGAACGGCGCGTCCGCGGCGCGCCGGGTCAGCACGCCGCCGGGAGCCTCGGGCTGCGCGGACGCCGGCGCAGCGTCGGCGTCCGGCGCCGACGCCTCGGGGGCGACGACGGCCTCGTCGGCGCTCATCGCCGTCAGGCCGCCCCACCGCGCGAGATGAGCTCGCGCGCGAGCTGGCGGTAGGCCTCGGCCGCGCCGTGCGTCGAGGCGTACGTCGTGATGGGCTCGGCCGCGAGGGTCGCGTCGGGGAACTTCACCGTGCGCGTGATGACCGTGTGGAAGACGGTGTCACCGAAGTGGTCGACCACGCTGCGCACGACGTCGCGACTGTGCAGGGTGCGCCCGTCGTACATCGTCGCGAGGATGCCGTCCATCTGCAGGCGCGGGTTGAGCCGGTCGGTGACCTTCTCGATGGTCTCGACCAGCAGGGCGACGCCGCGCATCGCGAAGAACTCGCACTCCAGCGGGATGATCACGCCGTGCGAGGCGGTCAGCGCGTTGACCGTGAGCAGGCCGAGCGAGGGCTGGCAGTCGATGAGGACGACGTCGTAGTCGTCGAGCACCGGGCGCAGCACTCGGGACAGGACCATCTCGCGGGCGACCTCGCCGACGAGCTGGACCTCGGCCGCGGACAGGTCGATGTTGGCCGGCAGCACGTCCAGGCCCGGGGTGGCCGTCGGGCGGATGACGTCCTTGATGTCGTGCGAGCGCTCGACGAGCAGGTTGTAGACGGTGACGTCGAGCTCGTGCGCCTTGACCCCGAGGCCCACCGACAGCGCGCCCTGCGGGTCGAAGTCGACCAGCAGCACCTTGCGGCCGTACTCGGCCAGGGCCGCACCCAGGTTGATCGTGCTGGTGGTCTTGCCGACCCCGCCCTTCTGGTTGCACATCGAGATGACCCGGGCCGGGCCGTGCGAGGCGAGTGCGGGGGAGGCGGGAAGGCGGGCAGCGGTCGCCCCGTGGGGCCGAGCTGTCCCTTGCCTGCGGACTCGGTGCCGGGCAGTCGCTGGTGCGACTCGCCCGCAGATGCCTGCGATGTCACGCGTTTCACTCCCGCCTGCCGACGTTCGGCGTCTCGCCGATCGCGGCCCAACCTAACGCACGTCACCGAGCGCGCGGAGGGGCGGGCGCACCTGCGCGCGCGGGCAGCGCGGCCGGCCCCGGCGTCACCGAGCGCGCGGGTGGGCGGCGGCGAACACCTCGCGCAGCTGGTGGACCGAGACCATCGTGTAGATCTGCGTCGTGGTCACCGACGCGTGGCCGAGCAGCTCCTGCACGACCCGCACGTCCGCCCCGCCGTCGAGCAGGTGCGTCGCGAACGAGTGGCGCAGGGTGTGCGGGCTGACGTGCCCCGCGAGGTCGGCCCGGTCGGCGGCGTGCTGGATTACCGTCCAGGCGCTCTGCCGGGAGAGCCGGCCGCCGCGCCGGTTGAGGAACAGCGCCGGTGTGCCCTTCCCCGCCGCGGCCAGGGCCGGCCGCCCCCGCACGAGGTAGGCGGTCACCGCCTCGGCCGCGTAGCTGCCGAGCGGTAGCACCCGCTCCTTGTCGCCCTTGCCGAGCACGCGCACCGACCGCTCCCCCAGGTCGACGTCGTCCACGTCGAGACCGACGGCCTCGCTGACCCGGGCGCCGATGCCGTACAGCACCTCCAGCAGGGCGCGGTCGCGCAGCGACGCAGGGTGTCGCCGACGCTCGCCGCCGACAGCAGCCGCTCGACCTGGTCCAGCGGGATCGCCTTGGGGAGCCGGCGCGGCGGCGTCGGCGGTTGTACGGCCCCGGCCACGTCGGCGGTCACGTCACCCTCGAGCGCGAGGAACCGGTGCCAGCCGCGCACGGCGACCACGGCCCGGGCCGCGGAGCTGGCCGCGAGCGGCGGGTGCTCCTCGTCGCCTTCGCGCAACCAGGCCAGGAAGCCGGTGACATGCGCCTCGGTGACGTCGGCCGGCTCGCGCACGCCGGCCCGGCCGAGATAGGTGAGGTATCGCCGGGCGTCGCGCTCGTAGGCCCGCAGCGTGTGCGGCGACATGCCCCGCTCGACCCGCAGGTGGTCCAGCCACCCGCGG
Source organism: Barrientosiimonas endolithica (assembly GCF_030296655.1). Taxonomy (NCBI): domain Bacteria; kingdom Bacillati; phylum Actinomycetota; class Actinomycetes; order Micrococcales; family Dermacoccaceae; genus Barrientosiimonas; species Barrientosiimonas endolithica. Next base: position 1,612,550 of record NZ_AP027735.1, read on the forward strand.
ACGGCGCGCTCGAGAGGGGTCGTCGGCATCCCGCCATTGTGACCGGCGCGGGGCCGGCTCCCCACAGCTGTGCCGGTTCCGCTGGCGGCGCCACCCCGGCGCTGACAGCCTTTGCCCATGCTCGGAGGTCTCACGTTCTACGCCGACCAGCCCGCGCGGCGAACCCGCCAGGTCGTCGGCGACCTGCTTATCCCGGTCTGGGTCGCGCTGTGGGTCTGGGTCGGCACGACGGTGCACGCCCGGTCGGCCGCGGCCGGTCAGGGTGCCGCCAAGCTGGAGACCGCCGGCGGCGACTTCGCCGGCAGCATGACCGACGCCGGCTCGCGGCTGCAGCGGGTGCCGGTGGTCGGCGAGGAGCTGCGCCCGCCGTTCGACCGAGCGGCCACGGCGGGCTCCACCGTGCAGCAGGCCGGCCGCGACATCCAGACCGGCACCGACCAGCTCGGCCAGCTGCTGGGGCTGCTGACCGCCGCGCTGCCGATCCTGCTCGTCGTGTCGTTCTGGGCGCTGGCCCGCTGGCGCTACGCCCAGCGGGTGCGGCTCGCCCGGGCGATCGAGGCGTACGACGGGCCGGACGTCGCGCCCATCAAGGCCGTCGCGGGTCTGGACCTGGCCTCCCTGGGGCTCAACCCGCGCACGGCGGGGCCGGTCGACCAGCCTCCGGTGGATCAGCCACCGGTGGACCGGCCACCGGTCGAGCCGCAGCCGCCGGCGGATCCGCCGACGGGCGGGTTCACGCCTCCGGCGTCACCAGAGCCGCGGTGAGGTCCTCGGCGGGCGGGGACCAGGCGTCGCGGTCGGCGTCGACCTGCTCGCCGGACCGGATGTCCTTGACCGCGTCGCCGCCGGCCTCGCCCGCGCCGGGGAACCACACGTAAGGGATGCCGCGGCGGTCGGCGAACTGGATCTGCTTGCCGAACTTGGCAGCCTTCGGCGAGACCAGGGTCGGGACGCCGCGACGCCGCAGGGCGGCGGCGATGCGCATCGACTCGGCGCGCGAGTCCTCGTCGTTCACCGCGACGAGCACCGCGACCGGGGTCTCGCGGTCGGCGACCAGCCCTGCTCCCCCACGAGGAGTCCGAGCAGGCGGGAGATGCCGATCGAGATGCCGACCCCGGGGAAGGTGCGCTTGCCGTCCGAGGCGAGGGCGTCGTACCGCCCGCCGCCGCCGATCGAGGGGGTGCCCTCGGGGGCGTCGACGAGGCGGATCTCGTAGACCGTGCCGGTGTAGTAGTCCAGGCCGCGGGCGATCATCAGGTCGGCGAGCAGCAGGCCGGGCGCGTGCTCGGCCGCGGCGGCCATCACCTGCGCCAGCTGGTCGAGCCCCTCGTCGAGCGTGGGGTGGCTGACGCCGAGCGCCCGCACCTGGTCGACGAAACCGGTGTCGTCGGTGCGGACGGTCGCGAGGGCGAGGCACTGGTCGGCCTGCTCGGCGGTGAGCCCGGCGTCGGCGAGCAGCCGCTCGCGCACGGCCTCCGGGGGCAGCTTGTCGAGCTTGTCGACGATGCGCAGCACGGTGGTGACGTCGTCGATCCCGAGCCCGCGGTAGAACCCCTCGGGGATCTTGCGGTTGTTCACGTGGATGCGGAACTCCCCGACCGGGAGCCGGGAGAAGGCGTCGGCGACGACGAGCGGGATCTCGACCTCGTAGTGGAACGGCAGGTCGCCGCTGTCCACGATGTCGATGTCGGCCTGCACGAACTCGCGGTAGCGCAGCCGCTGGGGTCGCTCGCCCCGCCACGCGGGCTGGATCTGGTAGCGCCGGAACGGGAAGGTCAGGTGCCCGGCGTTCTCGAGCACGTAGCGCGCGAACGGGACGGTGAGGTCGAAGTGCAGCCCCATGCCGGGCTCGCCGTCCTCGTCGGTGGCGGCCAGCCGGCGTACGCCGTAGATCTCCTTGTCGGCGTCCTCACCCTGCCCGCCGAGCCGGTCGACGGGCTCGACCGCCCGGGTGCGGATCGAGGCGAAGCCGTGCAGCTCGAACACCTCGCGCAGGGTGTCGGTGAAGCGCTGCTCGACGATCCGCTGCGCGGGCAGCCACTCCTGGAAGCCGCTCAGCGGGGTGACCTTGCTGGCCATCGTGTCTGGTGTTCCTTCGTCAGAGATCTTGCAGGTAGGGGTTGGTGGTGCGCTCCTGGCGCATCGTGGTGGCCGGGCCGTGGCCGGGCAGCACCAGCGTGGGGTCGGGCAGCGGCAGCACGACGTCGCGCAACGACCGCTGCATCGCGGCATGGTCGCCGCCGGGCAGGTCGGTGCGGCCGATGGACCCGGCGAACAGCACGTCGCCGCTCAGCACGGTCGAGGTCACCTCGGCCTGGTCCTCGACGCCCTCGGGCACCTGGTCGAGCCCGAACAGCACCGAGCCCTCGGTGTGGCCGGGGGCGTGCTGCACCGACAGCGTGAGCCCGGCCAGGTCGAGCGTGGTGCCGTCGCTGATCTCGCGCACGTCGCTCGGCTCGTTCCAGGTCGCGGCGCGGCCGAACTGCTGCTCGAACATGCCGAGCAGCGCCGGGTCCAGCGACGCGAGCGGGTCGCGCAGCCGGTATCGGTCGTCGGCGTGGATGTACGCCCCCAGCTGGCCCCCGCACACGGGCGTCACCGAGTAGACGTGGTCGATGTGACCGTGCGTCAGCAGCACGGCGGCGGGCTTGAGCCGCAGCTCGGTGAGCACCTCGCGCAGCTGCTCCTCGATGCCGATGCCGGGGTCGACGACCAGGCACTCCTCACCGCGGCCGGTGGCCAGCACGTAGCAGTTCGTCCCGAACGCGGCGGCGGGGAAGGCGGCGGTCAGCACACGGGCAGCCTACGGGGCGGCGGGTCACCGACTGTCATCACCTCGTGACCACAACCCGGGTGACACCGGCGTGCCGGTCCTTAGACTGACCAGCACCCCGGTCGTCTCACCGTCAGGAGCTGCTGCGTGCTGCCCCGAAAGCGTCCGCACCGCGCGGCGTCCCTCGCTGCCCTCGTGCTGCTCGCCGTGACCGGGTGCGCCACCGGCGACGCGCCGCAGAGCACCGACTCGGCCTCCTCCCCCACTTCGCCGGCGGCCACGGCGCCGGGCAGCGCGGTGTCGTGCCAGGATCCGCCGGCCACGCCGTCGTCGGCGCGCAGCTTCGACCAGGTCCCCTCGGCCGACGCGGCCCGCGGCAAGACGTTCACCGCGACGATCCGCACCAGCTGCGGCGACCTGGTGCTCGAGCTCGACGGGGCCAAGGCGCCGCAGACGGTCGCCTCGTTCATGCACCTGGCCCGCGCGGGCTACTGGAAGGACAGCCCCTGCCACCGGCTGACCGCGGGCGGCGGCTCGCTGTCGGTGCTGCAGTGCGGCGACCCGACCGGCACGGGCACCGGCAACCCGGGTTACGGCTTCGGCATCGAGAACGCCCCGTCCGACGGGTCCTACCCCGCCGGCACGGTCGCGATGGCCCGCAGCAACGACCCCAACAGCAACGGCGGACAGTTCTTCCTGACCTACGCCGACAGCACCATCCCCCTGAGTACGGCGGCTACACGATCTTCGGCAAGGTCGTCGAGGGGATGCCGGTGCTGCGCAGCATCGCGCAGCAGGGCACCTCCTCCGGTGAGCCGGACGGCGCCCCCAAGCAGCCGGTGAGCATCCTGACGGTGACCGTCACTGAGAAGAAGGCCTGAGCACGATGTCAGACCCCACCACGCCCGACGAGCAGCCCACGACCCCCGAGTCGCCGACGCCCGCGGACGCCCCCAGCCGAGCGAGCCGGCCACGCCGCCGGAGGCAGCCCAGCCCAGCGAGCCGGCCACGGCGCCGGAGGCAGCCCAGCCCAGCGAGCCGGCCACGGCGCCGGAGGCACCCGAGGCGGGCGCGGCTCCGAAGCCCGGCCCGGTGCCGAGCCCGGCCTCCATCCACCCGGCACCGCGCCCGCCGGCCGGCCCCGCGGCCTCCGCTGCCGCCTCTGCGGCGGCCGAGGCGACGCCGGGCCCGGCGGCACCTGCCCCGAGCAGCAGCGACGCATCCTCCTTCGGGCGGGTGGCCGACGACGGCACCGTCTTCGTGCGCACCCCCGACGGCGAGCGCGAGGTCGGCTCCTACCCGGGCTCGACCCCCGAGGAGGCGCTGGCGTACTTCGCCCGCAAGTACGACGAGCTGTTCGCCAGTGCCTCGCTGCTGCTGCAGCGGGTGACCCAGACCGACCTGAGCACGCACGACGGCCAGGAGTCGCTGAAGGCGCTGCGCGCGCAGGTGGGCGACGCCCACGTCGTCGGCGACCTGGCCCGGCTGGACGCCACGGTGGAGCAGATCTCCACCGCCCTGCGCGCCAAGAGCCAGGTCGAGGGCGAGCAGCGGGCCGCCGCACGCCAGGCCGCGCTGGCCAAGCGCGAGACCGTCGTGGCCGAGGCCGAGAAGATCGCCGCCCAGCCGGTCGAGAAGGTGCAGTGGAAGCAGAGCACCGGCCGCATGCGTGAGCTGCTCGACGAGTGGAAGGCGCTGCAGCGGGGCGAGGCCCGGCTGGACAAGACCACCGAGAACGCCCTGTGGCAGCGCTTCTCCGCGGCGCGCAACGGGTTCGACAAGACGCGCCGGGCGCACTTCGCCCAGCTCGACGAGCAGCACGCCTCCGCCAAGGCCGAGAAGCAACGGCTGGTGGCCGAGGCCGAGAAGCTCGCGACGAGCAAGGACTGGGGACCGACCGCGTCGGCGTTCAAGCGACTCATGGGCGAGTGGCGCCAGGCCGGTCGCGCCTCGCGCGCCGACGACGACGCGCTGTGGCAGAAGTTCAAGACCGCCCAGGACACCTTCTTCCACGCCAAGGACGAGGTGGTGGCCGCCGAGAACGTCGAGTTCGAGGCCAACCTCAAGGTCAAGGAGGGTCTGCTCACCGAGGCCCAGGCGCTGCTGCCGGTCAAGGACCTCGCGGCCACCAAGTCCAAGCTGCGCACCATCCAGGACAGGTGGGACGCCGCCGGCAAGGTGCCGCGCAAGGACATGGACCGCATCGAGCGGGCCATGCGCAAGGTCGAGCAGACCGTGCGCGACGCCGAGCAGACCCGCTGGAAGAAGACCGACCCCGAGCTGGAGGCCCGCGCCCGCTCGATGGTCGACCAGCTGGAGTCGGCCGTCGCCGGGCTCAAGGACGACCTGGCCAAGGCCGAGTCCGGTGGCGACGAGCGCAAGATCCGTGAGGCCCGCGAGGCCCTGCAGGCGCGCGAGGCCTGGTTGCAGCAGGCCCGCGGCGGCCTCAGCGAGTTCCGGTGAGCGCCGCCACCAGCGGCTCGGGCGCGCTGGCCTTCACGGTCGACGAGGCGGCCGACGGGCTGTGCGCGTACGTCGACGCGAGCCCCTCCCCGTTCCACGCGGTCGAGACGACCGCGGCGATGCTCGAGGAGGCCGGCTTCGTCCGCCTCGAGGAGACCGAGCCGTGGCCGCAGGAGAAGGGCCGCTTCTGCACCGTGCGCGGCGGTTCCCTCGTCGCCTGGTCGACCGAGCACGCGAGCGGCCCGGACAGCCCGATGCGGGTGGTCGGCGCGCACACCGACTCCCCCAACCTGCGCATCAAGCCGCGGCCCGACCTGGCGCGGGCCGGGTGGCAGCTGCTCGGCGTCGAGGTCTACGGCGGGGCGCTGGTCAACTCCTGGCTCGACCGCGACCTGGGCCTGTCCGGCCGGGTGACGGTGCGCTCGGGTGACGTGCTCGAGCCGCGCCTGCTGCGCGTCGACGAGCCGATCCTGCGCGTCTCGCAGCTGGCGATCCACCTCGACCGCGCCATCAACGACGAGGGGCTGCGGCTCAACAGGCAGCAGCACCTCGCGCCCCACTGGGGCTCGGCGACGCGCCCGGCGACTTCCAGACGTACGTCGCCGAGCAGCTGGACGTCTCGCGCGACGACGTCCTGGGCTGGGATCTGATGACCCACGACCTGACCCCGGCGCGACGCATCGGCCGGGAGCGCGAGCTGGTCGCCGCCGCGCGGCTGGACAACCTCGCCACGAGCCACGCCGGCACCCGCGCGCTGGTCGCGGCCGTCGAGCAGGCGCCGGTCGAGCCCACCACCCAGGTGCTGGTGCTGTTCGACCACGAGGAGGTCGGCAGCATGAGCGAGCGGGGGCGTTCTCGCAGCTGTTCCCGACGGTCGTCGAGCGCATCGTCGGTCAGCTGGGCGGCGGACGCGACGAGCTGCACCGGGCGCTCGCGGCGACGGTGATCGCCAGCGGCGACATGGCCCACGCGACCCATCCCAACTACGCCGAGCGGCACGAGCCGCAGCACACCATCGCCATGAACGGCGGGCCGGTGCTGAAGATCAACACCAACCTGCGCTACGCCACCGACTCCTCGGCGCCGCCGCGTTCCGCGCCGCCGGCGACCAGGCGGGCGTGCCCGTGCAGGAGTTCGTCACCCGCTCCGACCTGCCCTGCGGCAGCACCGTCGGCCCGATGACCGCGGCGTCGACGGGTGCCACGACCGTCGACTTCGGCGCTCCCACGCTGTCCATGCACTCGACGCGCGAGCTCGCGGGCGCGCCCGACCAGGCGATGTACGCCGCCTGCCTGGCCGCGTTCCTGTCGCCGGCCGTGCCGCTGCGCAGGGTGCCGGCGTGAGCGGGCCGGCGCGGATCAGCCGCTTCCCCGTGCCGGAGGTCGCCGACCTGCCGGAGGACCTGCGCGAGCGGATCCTCGCCGTGCAGGAGAAGTCCGGTTTCGTGCCCAACGTGTTCCTGGCGCTGGCGCACCGACCGGCGCAGCTGCGGCTGTTCATGGACTACCACGACGAGCTCATGAACGCCGACGAGCCGCTCACCAAGGCCGAGCGCGAGATGATCGTGGTCGCCACCAGCGCCGAGCGCGACTGCCTCTACTGCGTCGTGGCGCACGGCGCGATCCTGCGGATCCGGGCCAAGGACCCGCTGGTCGCCGACTACCTCGCGACGAGCTACCGTCAGGCCGACCTCACCGACAGGCAGCGGGCGATGCTGGACTACTGCGTGCTGCTGTCGGTCCGGCCCGAGGACGTCGACGACGCCGACCACGACGCGCTGCGCGCCGCCGGCTGGAGCGACGACGCCGTCTGGGACATGAGCGCGATCACGGCGTTCTTCTCGATGTCCAACCGCCTCGCCCACGCCTTCGGGATCATGCCCAACCCGGAGTTCCACCTGATGGGCCGAGTGCCCAAGGGCTGACGCTAGCCCCGCCGCGGCGTCCGCCGAGAACCGGTGCGCCGCAACGAGATCAGACGCCCGTGATGCGGTGGACGTCGAACACCCCGTCCACCCGGCGTACGGCCTTCATCACGTGGTCGAGGTGGCTCGGGTCGCCCATCTCGAAGGTGAACTTCGAGATCGCCACGCGGTCGCGGCTGGTGCTCACGCTGGCCGACAGGATGTTGACGTGCTGCTCGGACAGCACCTTGGTGACGTCGGTGAGCAGGCCGTTGCGGTCCAGCGCCTCGACCTGCAGCTGCACCAGGAACACGCTGTCGGCCGACGGCGCCCACGCGACCTCGATGAGCCGCTCGGGCTGGGACAGCAGCTGCGCGGCGTTGGTGCAGTCGCGCCGGTGCACCGAGACGCCCTTGCCGGTGGTGACGAAGCCGATGATGTCGTCGCCCGGCACCGGGGTGCAGCAGCGGGCGAGCTTGATCCACACGTCGTCGGTGCCGACGACGGTGACGCCGGGGTCGCCGGCGCGGCTGCGGCGCATGGCGCCGGGCGTGGCGATGGCGGCCTCGGCGAGGTCCTCGGTGGCGCCGTCCTCGCCGCCGAGGTTGGCGACCAGCTGCTTGACCACGTGCTCGGGCGAGACGTGGTTGTCGCCCACGGCGGCGTACAGCGCGTCGATGTCGGTGTAGCGCAGCTGGGTCGCGACGTGGGTGAGCATGTCGTGCGACATGAGCCGCTGGATGCCGAGGCCCTGCTTGCGGATCGTCTTGGCCAGGTGGTCCTTGCCGGACTCGATGGCCTCCTCGCGGCGCTCCTTGGAGAACCACTGCTTGATCTTGCTGCGCGCCCGCGGGCTCTTGACGAACGTCAGCCAGTCGCGGCTCGGCCCGGCGCCGTCGGCCTTGGAGGTGAGCACCTCGACGACGTCACCGTTGTCGAGCTGGCTCTCCAGCGGCACGAGCCGGCCGTTGACCCGGGCGCCGATGCAGTGGTGGCCCACCTCGGTGTGCACGGCGTAGGCGAAGTCCACCGGCGTCGAGCCCGCGGGCAGCGGCATGACCTCGCCCTTGGGCGTGAAGACGTAGACCTCGCGGCTGCCGACGTCGAACCGCAGCGACTCCAGGAACTCCCCGGGTCGGCCGTCTCGCGCTGCCACTCCAGCAGCTGGCGCAGCCAGGCCATGTCGTTGATCGGGCCGGTGTCGTTCTTGCCGCCGCCGGCGGGCTCGAGCGCCTTGGCGTCGTCCTTGTACTTCCAGTGCGCGGCGACGCCGTACTCGGCGCGGCGGTGCATCTGGTGGGTGCGGATCTGGATCTCGACCGGCTTGCCCTCGGGCCCGATGACCGTGGTGTGCAAGGACTGGTACATGTTGAACTTCGGCATCGCGATGTAGTCCTTGAACCGCCCGGGGATCGGGCTCCATCGCGCATGGATCGTGCCGAGCACGGCGTAGCAGTCGCGCACCGACTCCACCAGGACGCGCATCGCGACGAGGTCGTAGATGTCCTCGAAGTCGCGGCCGCGCACGATCATCTTCTGGTAGACGCTGTAGTAGTGCTTGGGCCGGCCGGTGACGGTGCCCTTGATCTTGGCGGCCCGCAGGTCGGCGGTGACCTGCTCGCGCACGCCGCGCAGGTATTCCTCGCGGGCCGGGGCGCGGTCGGCCACCAGGCGCACGATCTCGTCGTAGACCTTGGGGTAGAGCGTCGCGAACGACAGGTCCTCCAGCTCCCACTTGATGGTGTTCATGCCGAGCCGGTGCGCCAGCGGGGCGTAGATCTCCAGGGTCTCGGTGGCCTTGCGCTGGGCCGACGCCGCCGACACGTAGCGCCAGGTGCGGGCGTTGTGCAGCCGGTCGGCGAGCTTGATGACCAGCACCCGGATGTCCTTGGCCATCGCGATGACCATCTTGCGCACGGTCTCGGACTGGGCGGCCTCGCCGTACTTGACCTTGTCGAGCTTGGTGACGCCGTCGACGAGCATCGCGATCTCGTCGCCGAACTCGGCGCGCAGCTGCTCCAGGGAGTACTCGGTGTCCTCGACCGTGTCGTGCAGCAGCGCGGCCGCGAGGGTGGGCGGGGTCATGCCCAGCTCGGCGAGGATCGTGGCGACGGCCAGCGGGTGGGTGATGTAGGGGTCGCCGCTCTTGCGCATCTGGCCGGCGTGCGCCCGCTCGGCGACGTCGTACGCCCGCTCGATCACTCCGAGGTCGGCGCGCGGGTGGGTGGTGCGCACCGTGCGCAGCAGCGGCTCCAGGACCCGGTGGCCGGTCGGCTTGGGCCCGCCGAAGCGCACCAGACGCGCGCGCACGCGGGACGCCGCGTGCCCGGTCTGCCGTGCCTCCTCAGCCATGCACGGAGTCTAGTGCTGGCCGGTCAGGCTCTCGGACGCGCGTGCGCTCACACGCCGGCGACGGCGTGGGTGGGGAGCCCGTCGAGCCTGGCCCGCCCGTCGAGGGCGGTCAGCTCCAGGAGCGCCTCGAACCCGACGACCTGCGCCCCGGCCCGGCGCAGCAGCGCGGCCGCGGCCCGGGCGGTGCCGCCGGTGGCGAGCACGTCGTCGATCAGCAGCACCCGCGGGCCGTCGGTGAACGGCTCGGGGTGCACCTCGATCGTGGCGGTGCCGTACTCCAGCTCGTAGGTCTCGGCCAGCGTCGGGCCGGGCAGCTTGCCGGCCTTGCGCACCGGCACGAACCCGGCGTCGAGCCCGAGCGCGACCGGGGCGCCGACGACGAAGCCGCGCGCCTCGATGCCGCAGACCAGGTCGACGCTGCCGCGCCGGCGCTGCACGACGTCGGCGATCACGGCGCGGAACGCCTCGTGGTCGGCGTACAGCGGGCTGAGGTCCTTGAACTGGATCCCCGGCTTCGGGAAGTCGGCGACGTCGGTGGTGTGCGCCAGCACCGTCTGGGCGGCCGAGGCGGTGCTCATCGGTCGCGGTCGACGCGGGCCATCGGGTGCACGTCGCGCTTCTTGGTGCGGGTGGCCCGGGCCGCCGCCGCGGCGGCAGCGCGCTCGGGCTCGACGACGCCGGAGGCGCTCTCCCCGGCGTGGCCCGCGGCGTGTCGGCCTCGGCCATGGCCGCGCGCTGCGACAGCTGGTACGTCCGCGCCCGCTTCGCGAGCTCGCGCATCGCCGGCTCGCCCCGGCGCAGGTCGGTCAGCAGCGGGGTCGCGATGAAGATCGAGGAGAACGTGCCGACCGCGATGCCGATGAACAGCACGATCGCGAGGTCGAGCAGGGTGCCCGGTCCGATGAGGGTGAACCCGAAGGCCACGACGACCGCGATCGGCAGCAGCGCCACGACCGAGGTGTTGATCGAGCGCACCAGCGTCTGGTTGATGGCGTAGTTGGCCGCTTGGTCGAAGTTGCGCTGCCCGGTGGCCTGCGCCTCGTGGACGTTCTCGCGGACCTTGTCGAACACGACGACCGTGTCGTAGATCGAGTAGCCGAGGATCGTCAGGAAGCCGATCATCGTGGCCGGGCTGACCTCGAAGCCGGTGAGGGCGTAGATGCCGACGGTGAGGAAGACGTCGTGCAGCAGCGCGACGAGCGCGGCCAGCGCCATCTTCCAGGTGCGGAAGTACAGCGCCAGCACCACGCTCAGCAGCGCGAGGAACCAGATGAGCGCCTTGATCGCCTGGCGGGTGACGGTCTCGCCCCACGAGGGGCCGATGAACGTCGAGGTGACGTTGCGCTCGGAGACGCCGAACTCCTCGGCCAGCGCGGCGCGGGTGCTGGCGGTCGCGGCGGGCGAGCCGTCGCCGAGCCGCTCGGTCTGCACCCGGACCTCGTTGTCGCCGATCTGGGTGACGATCACGCTGCTGTCGCTGCCGGTGACCTCGCGCACGACGTCCTTGGCGCGGGTGTCGTAGTTCGCCATCGACGTCACGCCGGGCACGCGCACCTCGGAGCCGCCGCGGAACTCCAGCGAGAAGTTGAGCCCCTTGCCGAAGACGCCGACGGCGGCGACGACCAGCAGGACGACGCTCGCGATGTACCAGACCTTGCGCTTGCCGACGAAGTCGATCTGGCGCTTGCCGGTGTAGAGGTCGTTGCCGAACTGGGCGAAGCTGGCCATCAGACGGTCCCTTCCTGGGCTGCTCGCCGGTCGGCGATGGTCACCCGGCCGCGCCCGGCGTACGTCACGCCGCGGGCCCCGAGCCGGTCGGGGTCGAGCCCGGAGAGCCGGTGACCCTGCCCGAAGAACTTGGTGCGGGCCAGCAGCGTGAGCATCGGGTGGGTGAACAGCATGACGACGATCAGGTCGATCACCGTGCTGAGGCCCAGGGTGAAGGCGAACGCCTTCACGTTGGACTCCGACAGCAGGTAGAGGATCGTCGCGGCCATGAAGTTCACGACGTCGGAGATGATGATGGTGCGCCGCGCACGGCCCCACCCGGTCTCGACGGCGGCGCGCAACGGCCGGCCCGATCTGACCTCGTCGCGCACGCGTTCGAAGTAGACGATGAAGCTGTCGGCGGTGACACCGATGGCGACGATCAGACCCGTGACACCGGCCATGGTGAGCCGGAAGTTCGCGGCGTAGCCGAGCAGCGTCACGGCCAGGTAGGTCAGCAGACCCGCGATCGCCAGCGAGGCGACGGTCACCAGGCCGAGCGCGCGGTACTGGAAGAGCGAGTAGACGACGACCAGCGCCAGACCGATCGCACCGGCGATCAGTCCCTTGGTCAGCTGGTCGCGACCGAGCTGCGGGCTGATCTGGTCGTTGGTGAGCTCCTCGAAGGAGAACGGCAGCGCACCGAACTTCAGCTGGTCGGCCAGCGTCTTGCCGCTCTCGGCGGTGAACTGGCCGGTGATGCGGGCCTCGCCGGTGGTGATCGCCTCGGTGGTGCCGAGCGCCTCCAGCACCTGGCCGTCGACGATGATCGCCGACTGGTTCTGCGGGGTGCCGTTCTGGAAGCCGGCGAGCCGGCGGGTCATGTTGCCGAAGGCGGTCTTGCCCTGCTCGTCGAACGTCAGGTTGATCTGGGTGCCGCCGGTCTGGACGCCCTGCTGGTTGGTCTCCGGGCCGGAGGTCGCGTCGCTGACCATCGACCCGTTGACCTCGGTCGGCCCCATCAGGAACTTGGTGGTCCCCTCCTGGTCGCACATGACGACCGGCTGCTTGGGGTCGGCGACCGCCGCGAGCTGGCGGTGCTCCTGGTTGGAGCAGTCGTACGCCGCGAGCAGCTCGGCGTAGGTCGCGCCGCGCTCGACGACACCGGCGGAGACCCAGGCCTGGGAGACCGGCCGCTGCGCCCACTGGGTGTCGCTCGGGCTGGACGGGCCGGCCGGCCGGCTCGGCGACGGAGAGGGTGCGGGCGTGCTGGGGGCCGGGGTGCTCGCGCGCGGGCTGGCGGGGGTCGTGGCCGGCGCGGACGAGGCGGGCGCGCTGCTCGGCGCGCTCGGGCTCGGCGTGCTGGTCTCGTCGGCCGCGGGGAACGCCTGCGGGTAGGCGCCGTTGGCACCGGTCGCGCTCGGGGTGGGCGACGACGCGGGGGCCGACGGGCGCGGGGTGCTGGTGGCGGGCGCGCTGGTGTTGGGCGCGACCGAGGCACCGCCGGACGTCGGGCTCGCCGACGGGTTCGCGCCGGCCGACGGGCTGGCGCTGGGCGACGGGGCCGCGGGAGCCGGGGTGGGCGGCTGCGGCAGGGTGATCTGCGGCGGCTGGTTGGGCTGGCTCTGGATGACCGCGCGGAACGACAGCTGCGAGGAGCGGGCCAGCGAGCTCAGCATCTCCTCGCTGGGCTCGCCCGGGATGGACACCACGATGTTGCGCTCACCGAGGGTGGTGACCTCGGCCTCGGCGACACCGCTGCCGTCGACGCGCTGGCGGATGATGTTGACGGCCTGCTGCACCTGGGGCGCGGAGATCTCGGCCGACTCCCCCACGACCGGCTCGAGCACGATCTGGCGGCCGCCCTCGAGGTCCAGACCCAGCTTGGGGGTCCACTGACCCTCGGGGTTGCCCCAGACGGTGGAGGCGGCGATGCCGCCGAGGAGCGCCACGACCAGCGCGAGCAGCAGGGCGAGGGTGCCCTTGGGCCGCTGCTGCTTGCGGGTCTGGCGGCGGTTGCGGGTGGGAGAGGTCATCGTCAGCCTTCACGCCCGTCGACGTCGCGGCGCGGGTCGGCAGGACGGTCGGTCGGCTGCCCGGGGGTCTGGTCCGGGTGCTCCTGGGGCGCCTGGCCGGGGGTCTGGTCGACCTGCCCGGGCGCCTGCTCGGCCTCCCGGTCCGCCGGCCGGTCGGCCGTCGCCTGGACCACGCTCGAGGGGACCACGGCACGCCGGTCGAACCGCAGACGTACGCCCGGGGCGGCCTCGATCTCGGCGGTGTCGTCGTCGAGGCCGACGAGCGTGCCGAGCAGGCCCGAGGTGGTCGCGACGTCCTGGCCGACCCGCAGCTCGGCCTGCGCCTGCTGGAACTGCTTGGCGCGGCGCCGCTGCGACCAGATCAGGAAGCCGAAGAGCAGCAGGGGCAGGAGCAGCAGCAGGACGCCACCGAAGGCGTTGCTGTTCTGCTCGCTGGCGGTGGCCAGTGACGGCATACGAGTCATTCCTCTGGTTTCGGTGGACGACCACGGCAAGGCCGCTGAGGTGGACCGGGGCCGCGGTGCCCGGAACCAACGGCAGAGTCTAGGTGAGCGACCCCGGTGCCCCAACCCGGGGCGACCGGGACGCCTCCCGCCCTCAGGGTGAGAAGCGTCCTTCCTGCTCGAACGGAAGCGGAGCCGTGGTGGTTCCGGCGGAGTCGGGCGGGGTCAGGCCGAGGTGCTGCCAGGCCAGCGGGGCCGCGGCCCGGCCGCGCGGGGTGCGGATCAGGTAGCCCTCGCGCACGAGGTAGGGCTCGCTCACCGTCTCGACGGTGTCGGGCTCCTCGCCCACCGCGACCGCCAGCGTGGACAGGCCCACCGGTCCCCCGCCGAAGCGTTGGCACAGGGCCTCGAGCACGGCCCGGTCGAGGCGGTCCAGGCCGCGGTCGTCGACGTCGAACAGCTCGAGGGCGGCGCGGGCCGACGGCAGGTCGACGACGGCCGAGCCGTGCACCTGGGCGTAGTCGCGCACGCGGCGCAGCAGCCGGTTGGCGATGCGGGGGTGCCCCGGGAGCGGCCCGCCACCTCGCGGATGCCCTCGGGGGTCGCCTCGACCCCGAGCAGCCCGGCGCTGCGGGTGAGGATGGCCGAGAGGTCGTCGGCGGAGTAGTAGTCGAGGTGGCCGGTGAACCCGAACCGGTCGCGCAGCGGGGCCGGCAGCAGCCCCGCGCGGGTCGTGGCTCCCACCACCGTGAACGGCGGCAGCTCCAGCGGGATCGCGGTGGCGCCCGGACCCTTGCCGACGATCACGTCGACGCGGAAGTCCTCCATCGCGAGGTAGAGCATCTCCTCGGCGGGCCGGGCCATCCGGTGGATCTCGTCGAGGAAGAGCACCTCGCCCTCGGCGAGCGAGGACAGGATCGCCGCGAGGTCGCCGGCGTGCTGGATCGCCGGGCCGCTGGTGATCCGGATCGGCTGCTCCAGCTCGGCGGCGACGATCATCGCCAGCGACGTCTTGCCGAGGCCGGGTGGACCGGACAGCAGGATGTGGTCGGGCGGCGCCCCGCGGCGGCGCGCGGCCTCGAGCACGAGCGCGAGCTGGTCGCTGACCCGCGGCTGACCGGGGAACTCGGCGAGCCGCCGCGGACGCAGCGCCGCCTCGATGCGCCGCTCCTCGGCGTCGCCGCCCGGGTCGACGATCCGGGCCGAGGCGTCGTAGGAGTCGTCGGCGTACGGGTCGTGACCGTGGGAGTCGTCGGAGTGCGGGCCGGGGCCGTGCACGCTCATCGGCCGAGCTCCCGCAGGGCCAGGCGCAGCAGCTGCGAGACGTCGGTGCTGGCGGGTTCGGCCGCGGTGACCCGCTCGACGGCGTCGTCGGCCTGCTTGGCGCTCCACCCGAGCCCGACCAGTGCCTCGCTGACCTGCTGCAGGTGCTGGTCGGCCGGGGCTGCGGGCGCGGTGGACGAGCCGCCCGTGCCGGCGGCGACGCCGACCTTGTCGCGCAGCTCGAGCACGATCCGCTCGGCGCTCTTCTTGCCGATGCCGGGGATCTTGGTGAGCGCCACGAGGTCGCCGTCGCCGATCGCCGCGCGCAGCGCGTCGGGGTCGTGGACCGACAGCATGGCCAGCGCCAGCCGCGGCCCCACGCCGGAGACGGTCTGCACCTGCTCGAACAGGTCGCGCTCGGAGGAGTCGCTGAAGCCGTAGAGGGTGAGCGACTCCTCACGCACCACCAGCGAGGTGGCGAGCGTGGCCTCCTGGCCAGGTCGGTTCGCCGCTGCCACGGCGGGCGTGGTGTGGACGAGCATGCCGACGCCGCCGACCTCGACGACCAGGTGGTCGAGCCCGGTGGTGAGCGTGGTGCCGCGCAACGAGGCGATCATCGGCGCACTCCCGCCCGCGCCTGCTGGGCCGCCACGGCCTGGGCGATGCGGTCGTGGGCGCCGCCGCGCCACACGTGACAGATCGCGAGGGCCAGCGCGTCGGCGGCGTCGGCCGGGCGCGGGGCGACCTGCAGGCGCAGGATGCGGGTGACCATCGAGGTGACCTGGGCCTTGTCGGCGCGACCGTTGCCGGTGACGGCCGCCTTGACCTCGGACGGGGTGTGCAGCGCGAGCGGCAGCCCGCGGCGGGCGGCCGCGAGCATCGGGACGGCGGAGGCCTGCGCGGTGCCCATGATCCCCTTGATGTTGGCCTTGGCGAAGACCCGCTCGACGGCCACGGCGTCGGGCTCGTGCGCGTGCATCCAGTCGTCGATCTCGGTCTGCAGGCTGAGCAGCCGCTCGGCCGGGTCGTCGCCCGGCGGCGTGCGCACGACCCCCACCGCGACCATCCGCAGCGGTTGTCCGATGCCCCCTCGACGACCCCGAGACCGCAGCGGGTCAGTCCGGGGTCGACTCCGAGCACTCGCACCAGGCTGCTCCGTTCGATCGCGCGGCCGCGCCGACGTACGCCCTGCCGACCCGGGCCGAACAGGTGTTCGGCGGCTCCGACCCTAACCGCGCTCACCCGCGCGGCCGGGGAGGCTGCCGGGCGAGTCGGTCAGTCCTCGGCGCCGAGCTGCACGAGGACGTCGTCGGGGACGTCGCCGTTGGCGAAGACGTTCTGCACGTCGTCGCTGTCCTCGAGCGCCTCGATGATCCGGAACATCTTCTTGGCGCCGTCCTTGTCGAGCGGGACCTCGACGTTGGGCAGCCACGACGCCTCGGCGGAGTCGTAGTCCAGGCCCGCGCCCTGCAGCGACTCGCGCACCGCGACGACGTCGCCGGCCTCGGAGACGACCTCGAAGGACTCGCCGAGGTCGTTGACCTCCTCGGCGCCGGCGTCGAGGACCACCTCGAGCAGGTCGTCCTCGGTGGTCTCGCCCTTGCCGTCCTGCTGCTTGGGCACGATGACGACGCCCTTGCGGTTGAAGATGTAGGCGACCGAGCCGGACTCGGCCATGCTGCCGCCGTTCTTGTTCAGCGCGGTGCGCACCTCGGCGACGGCCCGGTTCTTGTTGTCGGTCAGCACCTCGATGAGCAGCGCCACGCCGCCCGGGGCGTAGCCCTCGTAGGTCAGCGCCTGGTAGTCGGCGCCGCCGGCCTCGGCACCCGAGCCGCGCTTCACCGCGCGGTCGATGTTGTCGTTGGGGACCGAGGACTTCTTGGCCTTCTGGATCGCGTCGAAGAGCGTGGGGTTGCCGGTGGGGTCGCCACCGCCCTGCCGCGCCGCCACCTCGATGTTCTTGATGAGCTTGGCGAACAGCTTGCCGCGCTTGGCGTCGATCGCAGCCTTCTTGTGCTTGGTCGTCGCCCACTTGGAGTGACCGCTCATGTCTCCCTCGTACCCGTCCGTCGTGCCGATCTCGCTCGCCGGTCCTGGCCCGCGAGCCTGGTCGATCCTACCCAGCGAGCGAATCGACGAACGCGGCGTGCACCCGGTGGTCGCCGGTCACCTCGGGATGGAAGGACGTCGCGAGGAGGTGACCCTGGCGTACGGCCACGACCCGGCCCGCGGCCGGGCCGGACGGAACGGTCGCCAGCACCTCGACCTCGGGGCCGCTCGCCTCGACCCACGGCGCGCGGATGAACACGGCGTGCACCGGGCCGCCCGCCACGCCCGTGAGCTCGAGGTCGGTCTCGAACGAGTCGACCTGCCGGCCGAAGGCGTTGCGCCGTACGGTCACGTCGAGACCGCCGACGGTCTCCTGGTCGGGCTGACCGTCGAGCACCTGCTCGGCGAGCAGGATCATGCCCGCGCACGAGCCGTACGCCGGCAGCCCGTCCGCGATTCGCTCGCGGAGCGGGGCGAGCAGGTCGAACGTCCGCAGCAGCCGGATCATCGTGGTCGACTCCCCGCCGGGCAGCACCAGCCCGTCGACCCGTTCCAGCTCCTCCGGCCGGCGCACGGGCACGGCCTCCGCCCCGCTCTCGCGCAGGGCGACCAGGTGCTCGCGCACGTCGCCCTGGACGGCCAGGACTCCCACGGTCTTGCTCACGACGGCGAGCGTAGGTCGCGCGGCCCGCGCGGGGTCGGACGGTCTCGAACCTGACCCCTCGGGGTGACGCAGGACAGGCCTTCGCATCACTAGGTTGAAACCTGCACTACGACCAGTGCACCGTCACCTGCATCACGGAGGCTTTGCCTTGGCGTTCCTCGACAAGCAGTCATCGGTGGCCGGGAGCGGCTACAGCCGTTGGCTGATCCCGCCCGCCGCGTTGGCCGTCCACATGTCCATCGGGCAGGTCTACGCCTTCTCGGTGTTCAAGACCTCGCTCGTCGAGCGGTTCGGCTCCTCGCAGACCGCCGTGGCGTGGGTGTTCTCCATCGCCATCGTCTTCCTCGGGCTCGCGGCGGCGTTCGGCGGCCGCTGGGTCGAGCGCAACGGGCCGCGGCGGGCGATGCTCGTGTCGGCGGTCTTCTGGTCGGTCGGGTTCCTCGTGGGCGCGCTCGGCATCGCGACCGGCCAGCTGTGGCTGCTCTACCTCGGGTACGGCGTGCTGGGCGGCATCGGGCTCGGCATCGGCTACATCTCCCCCGTCTCCACGCTGATCAAGTGGTTCCCCGACCGGCCCGGCCTCGCCACCGGCATGGCGATCATGGGCTTCGGCGGCGGCGCCCTGGTGGCCGCTCCCCTGTCGAACCAGCTGCTGCGCTGGTTCGACAGCGACTTCGACCCCAACGCGCGCGGCGCGGTCGCCTCGACCGAGGCGCTCACCAGCACCTTCGTCACGCTGGGCCTGATCTACGCGGTCTTCATGATGATCGGCGTCGCCCTGATCCGGCTCCCTCCGGGATACGGCGGCCACGACGACGAGGTCGCCCACCAGCCGGGTTACGGCGGGGCGCTCGTGCGGGCCACCGAGGCCATGCGCACCCGGCAGTTCTGGTTCCTGTGGGTCGTGCTGTTCTGCAACGTGACGGCCGGCATCGGCATCCTCGAGCAGGCCGCGCCGATGATCCAGGACTTCTTCCGCGAGAACGGCGCGTCGACCGTATCCGCAGCAGTGGCAGCCGGATTCGTCGGAATGCTCAGCGTGGCGAACATGCTCGGCCGGTTCGCGTGGTCGACGACGTCGGACATCATCGGCCGGCGACGGACGTACATGATGTATCTGGGCGTCGGGGCCGTGATGTACGCCCTGCTCGCCACGATCGGCAACTCCGCCACCGGCATCTTCGTGGTGCTGGCGCTGGTGATCATCTCGTTCTACGGCGGCGGGTTCGCCACCGTGCCGGCCTACCTGAAGGACCTGTTCGGCACGCTCGAGGTCGGGGCGATCCACGGCCGGCTGCTCACCGCGTGGTCCGCGGCCGGTGTCGTCGGCCCGCTGATCGTCAACGGGTTCCTCGACGCCGCAGGGCATCCCGGCAACCTGGTGGCGTCGGACTACCGCCCGGCGCTGCTCACGATGGTGGCGATCCTGGTGGTCGGCTTCGTCGCGAACCTGTTGATCCGGCCGGTCGACGAGAAGCACTTCGACCCGCTGGCGCACGCTGCGCGTGACGCCGAGCCCGTGACCGATGGAGGTGTGCGATGAACGACCGCGGAAACGACGAGCTCGAGGTCCCGGGCGGGTCCGACAGCAGCACGGCCCTGGTGGTGGCCGCGTGGGTGGTCGTCGCCATCCCGCTGCTGTACGGCGTGTGGCAGGCGATCCTGAAGGCGCTGCAGCTGTTCGGTGGCTGAGCGCTGAGCGCTGAGCGGTCGGGCCGACAGGTCGGGGCCTGGCCCTAGGCTCGGCCGGGTGACCGCTCCCGCACCGGTGGCCGTCCGACCGCGCCGCGACGACGACCTGCCTCGGCTGGTCGAGGTCCTCGCCGCGCAGCAGCTGACGTCGCGCTACCCGCTGCGCTGGCCGCTTCCGTTCCCGCCGGAGCACTTCGTGCGGCGCGCGACCGAGCGCTCCGCGTGGGTGGCCGAGGTCGACGGCACCGTGGTGGGTCACGTGTCGTTGACACAGGTCCTTCCCGACGACCCGTTCGCCGAGCAGTGGTCCCGTGGCGCGCGCCGACCGGTCGCCGAGCTGCTTTGCGTGTCAGTGCTTTTCGTGGCTCACGACGTCGTCGGGAGCGGTGTCGGCGGGCGGTTGCTGGACGTGGCGGTGAGCGCCGCGCGAGGCGAGGGCGCCGCGCCGGTCCTCGATGTCGTACAGCGGCACTCGCGGGCGGCCGCCGTCTATCGGCACCGCGGCTGGGTCGAGGTCGGCACCGGCCGGCCGGACTGGCTGGGCGACGAAGAGCCCGACGTGCTGCTGATGGTGCTTCCGGACGGCGTGGCCGGCGACGACGCGCCGGCGAACGATCGATCCGCCTGGCTGACCACCACGCACCGCTGGAGCATCGACGTCGACGGCGAGCATCTGGCGCAGGTGCGCGAGCGGCTGAGCCGCCCTGGGGTCGCCGACGGGCGACGCCACCTGATCCTCGAGGTGCTCGCGTACGCCGACGACGAGGCTGCCCGGCTGGGGCGCGTCGGGACGGCCGTGGTGACGACCCATCCCGACGGGACGGTCACGATCAGCGACGACGGCCGGGGCACCGACACCCGCCGTGACGGGCAGGGCCGCGTCGTGCGCAAACCTGTGATGGCGACGCCGGACGTCCGCTTCCAGGACGAGGCCGCCGCTCCCCTGCTCCCCGACGGGCTCCCGCGGCGCGGCATGTCGAGCGTTGCTGCGCTCAGCAGCGTGCTCGTGCACGAGAACCGTCGCGCGGACGGGTCGTGGTCACAGACCTATCGGCACGGCCTCCCCGACCGCGAGCTCGCCCCGGTCGCGGGTGGCGGGCGGCCCGGGACGAGCGTGTCGTTCCGGGCCGACCTGGACGGACCGGTCGACCTGACCCCCGAGGACCTGCACGCCTTCCGCTGGCTGCGGGTCGAGCTGGGCACCTGACACGACGCACAGTGCTCAGCGATCGGCGGCGTTGATTCGGTGGTTCGTGATGCAGAAGCCGTCACGCAGCATCTTGTACGCGCTCTGGACCTGCTCCTCTTCCAGCAACCATGGGCCGTACTCGGCCGCCGCCTGCTGCTGGTCGATCTGCTGCATGTTTCCTGCGAGCCCGTGAAGAATCCCCATGCGCAGATCCTGCCTGCGCATGGGGATTCCAGGGGGCCGTTTCGTCGAACCGGCCTGCCGGCTGACTACTTCGAGGTAAACGTCACGTCTGCGCGCTCGAAGTTGTCCTTGTTGAGCACGGTCACACCGAACATCACATGCTTGACGTCCTGGGTTATCCCTCGGCTGGTCACAGTCGCACCAGCACCTTCAGGCTGCGCCGCTCGTCCATGTCCCGGTAGCCACCGGGCACTCCGGCGAGGTCGGTCTCGACGTCGAACACCTTCCCGGGCTCGATCGTCCCGTCGAGGATGTCGGGCAGCAGCTCCTCGATGTACGCCCGCACCGGCGCAGGCCCGCCGGCCAGCCGGACGTTGTGCCGGAACAGGCTGCCGAACCCGATCGGCGCCTCCTCGTACTGCGGGACTCCGACCCGGCTGATCACCCCGCCCGGGCGGACGACGCCGAAGGCCTGCTCGTAGGCCGGCAGGTGCCCGACCGCCTCGAGCACCGCGTGCGTCCCCTGGCCGCCGGTCAGCTCGCGCACCCGGGCGACGCCCTCCTCGCCGCGCTCGGCGACGACGTCGGTCGCGCCGAGCTCGCGCCCGAGGTCGGTGCGCGCCGGGTGCCGCCCCATCAGGATGATCTGCTCGGCGCCGAGCCGCTTCGCCGACAGGACCGCGAGCAGTCCCACCGCGCCGTCGCCGATCACGGTCACCCGGTGGCCGGGTCGGACGCCGGCCATCTTCGCGGCGTGGTACCCCGTCCCGAGCACGTCGGCCAGGGTCAGCAGCGACGGGACCAGCGCCGAGTCGGCGGCCACCGGCAGCTTCACGAGCGTGCCGTCGGCGAGCGGCACGCGCACGGCCTCGGCCTGCCCGCCCTCGTCGTCGATGCCGTCCCAGAAGCTCGCCTCGTGGTGGGCGCAGGAGGCGTGCAGCCCCTCGCGGCAGAACGCGCAGGTGTTGTCCGAGATCGCGAACGGCGCGACGACCAGGTCGCCCGGTCGCAGCGTCACCACCTCGGGGCCGACGTCCTCGACGACGCCGATGAGCTCGTGCCCCATCCGCGCCGGGCCGCTCCCGGGCGCCATCGAGCGATAGGGGTGCAGGTCGGACCCGCAGACGCAGGACGCGGTGATCCGCACCAGAGCATCCGTGGGGTTCTTGATCCGCGAGTCGGGGACGTCCTCGATCCGGACGTCGCCGGCGGAGTGCATGAGGGTTGCGCGCATCGTTGAATCTCTTTCTGTGACAGCGTGATTGGTGTACGTCTGGCGCAGGTCAGCGCGACCCGACCGGGGAGCCCGCGGCCCGGCCCGATCGGCGAGCTAGGAGAGCGAGCACGCCGACCGGGATCAGCGTGAGCGCGACGAATGCGGCGCCGACCAGGGTGGGTCCGGTCAGCCCGAGCGGGGTCGCGATGACCGTCCCGGCAACCGCGGTGCCGATCGCGGTCCCGACGTTGAAGGCCGCGACGCTGAGCGCCGAACCGAGGGTCGCCGCGCGTCCCGCGAACCCGACGGCGAGGTGGATGAGCACGCTGTTGGCGCTGAGCCCGAACAGACCGAGCACCACCAGCAGGGCGACCGTGGCTCCGGTCGAGCCGGTGAGCAGCGCCATCGCGAGCAGGACGAGCGTGGTCACCGCGGGCGTCACGACCGTCACCAGGTGCGGGTGCGCGTCGCCGAGACGGCCGCCGACGATCGTGCCGACGAACGACCCGACGCCGAACCCGGTGAGGACGAGCGGCACGAGCGACGCGGACAGGCCCGCCCGCTCGACGAGCACCGGAGCGACGAAGGAGTAGGCCGCAAGGACCCCGCCCGTGGTCGTCACGCACGCGGCGAGCACGAGCCACAGCCGCCCGGAGCGCAGGTCGACGAGCTCGGACAGCATCGTCGCCGACGGCGCGTGCGGCTCGTCGCGTGGGACGAGCCGCTCGACGAGGACCACGGCCAGCGCGGCCGCAGCCGCCAGCGCCCAGAAGGTGCCTCGCCATCCGACCTGCTGAGCGACGTACGCCCCCAGGGGCACTCCGAGGACGGTCGCCAGCGAACCGCCCGCAGCGACGATCCCCACGGCGCGCGAGCCGAGCGCGGGTCCGGCGGCGCGGGAGGCCACGACGGCCGCGACCGCCCAGAAGGCGCCGGTGGCGAGGGCGGTGACGAACCGCGCCACGAGCAGGGCGGAGAGGCTCGAGCCCAGCGCGACGAAGACGTGCCCTGCGACGAAGACCACCAGCGCCAGGAGCAGCGTGAGCTTCTGCGAGATGCGCATCGTGGCCAGGGTCATCACCGGAGCCCCGATGATCATGCCGACCGCGAAGACGGTGATGAGCGAGCCGGCCTGGCCCCACGAGATGCCGAGGTCGCCGGCGATCTCGGGGAGGATCCCCGCGACGACGAACTCGGTGGTGAGCATGAGGAACGTGCCGAGCGCGAGCACGTGCACGACGAGCGGGAGGCGCCGGTCGGGCGTGGCCGCGTCGGGGATGCGCGGGCCGCCTGCCGGGGCCAGGGTGGATGTGTCTGACATGGAAGAACTACCTCAGCGGGTGCGGACGTGGATCGGTCGTGATCCATCGGACCGCCGTTCCCGCGGGTGGGGAAGGTCGCGGTTATAGGGGCAGAATCTCGACCCCTCTCCGGGCGGCGGGTGCGCGTAGCGTCGTCGGTCATGGACAACCGCGCCGACATCCGCGACTTCCTCGCCACCCGGCGGGCGAGGCTCACCCCCGACCAGGTCGGCCTGCCCACGAGCGCCCGGCGCAGGGTGCCCGGGCTGCGCCGCGAGGAGGTCGCCGTGCTCGCCGGCGTGAGCACCGAGTGGTACACCCGGCTGGAGAAGGGGCACATCGCCGAGGTGTCGGCCGAGGTGCTCGACGCGGTGGCGGCGGCGCTACGCCTCGACGACGACGAGCGCACCTACCTGCACGACATGGCCCGCGCCGCCAAGCCCGCGCACCGCCGGGCGGACCGCCGGCGCCGCGACGCCACGGTCGCCCCGCAGGTGCAGTGGATGCTCGACTCGGTGACGATGTCGGCCGCGTTCGTGCGCAACGGCCACCTCGACGTCCTCGGGTCGAACGCGCTGGGGCGGGCCCTGCACGCGCCGATGTTCGCCAGCCCGACGACGACGGCGGCGGGCGTTCCGAACTTCGCGAGATACCACTTCCTCGACGAGTCCTCGAAGGGCTTCTTCGTCGACTGGGCCGACGGCGCGGCCGCCACCGTGGCGCTGCTGCGCGCCGAGGCCGGCCGCGAGCCGTACGACAAGGGGCTGCGTGAGCTGATCGGCGAGCTGTCCACGGCCAGCGAGGAGTTCGCCTCCTTCTGGGCCGCGCACGACATCCGGATCCGGCACGAGGGGATCAAGCGGTTGCGGCACCCGGCCGTCGGCGAGATCGAGCTCACCTATCAGTCCGTGACGCTTCCCACCGGGCAGCGCGCCTGGCACGACCTGTCGTTCTACACCGCCGAGCCGGGGTCGGCGCACGAGCAGCAGCTGCAGCTCCTGGCGAGCTGGGCGGCGCCGACCGGTCCGGAGACGAGCCCGCGCACCGTGGGCTGACGTCCGGTCGGACCCCTCAGGCTGCGGCCGGGGTCACCAGCCGCGGTCGGCCAGCCGGGTGAACTCCGTGGCGTGCTCGGTGCCGCCCGACTTCGACCACGGGACGTTGATGCCGACCATCGCGTCGCCGAGGCCGCGCGACACCTTGGCGATCACGTCGGGGTCGTCGAAGAAGGTGGTCGCCTTGACGATCGCCGCGGCGCGCTCGGCGGGGTTGCCGGACTTGAAGATGCCGGAGCCCACGAACACGCCCTCGGCGCCGAGCTGCATCATCATCGCGGCGTCGGCGGGGGTCGCGATGCCGCCGGCGGTGAACAGCACGACCGGCAGCTTGCCCTGCTCGGCCACCTCGCGGACGAGGTCGTGCGGCGCCTGCAGCTCCTTCGCGGCGACGTACAGCTCGTCGGGGGCCATGCTGCGCAGCCGGTTGATCTCGGCCCGGAGCGTGCGCATGTGCGTGGTCGCGTTGGACACGTCACCGGTGCCGGCCTCGCCCTTGGAGCGGATCATCGCCGCGCCCTCGGTGATGCGGCGCAGCGCCTCGCCCAGGTTGGTGGCACCGCACACGAACGGCACGGTGAACTCCCACTTGTCGATGTGGTGGGCGTAGTCGGCCGGGGTCAGCACCTCGGACTCGTCGATGTAGTCGACACCGAGGCTCTGCAGCACCTGCGCCTCGACGAAGTGGCCGATGCGCGCCTTGGCCATCACCGGGATCGAGACCGCCTCGACGATGCCTTCGATCATGTCGGGGTCGCTCATCCGCGAGACGCCGCCCTCGGCGCGGATGTCGGCCGGCACGCGCTCGAGCGCCATGACCGCGACGGCGCCGGAGTCCTCGGCGATCTTGGCCTGCTCGGCAGTGACGACGTCCATGATGACGCCGCCCTTGAGCATCTCGGCCATGCCGCGCTTGACCCGGGCGGTGCCGGTCTCGCGGGTGCTGTCGGGCGCGGTCGTGCTGGGCAGCGTGGCAGTCATGCGGCCAGCGTACGACCACGTCGAGGCAGCAAAAGGCCACCCTGGCCCTCGTGGCACCTAGCGGCCACGGCCGGTTGGGGCAGCGGCTACAGCGCGGCCGGCAGCGAGTCGTCGAAGTCGATCGACTGCGGCAGCGCCGTGCGTCCGGCGAGGCGGAACCAGCGCACCAGCCGCTTGGCCCGCACCCGGCGTACGTCCCGCACGGCGTCGTTGTAGAACCGCCGCGACAGCTGCACCCGCTTGCCCGCGCTGGCGATGAGCGCGACGCCCTCGGCGCCCGCTCCCCGCGCTCGCGCAGGTCGGCGACCACCTCCGGCGTGAGCACCTCGGCCAGCGCCTCGGTGAGCGCGTTCTCGGCGGCCTCCCGGTCGGGGCGGATGCCCTGCTCGCGCACCTCGCTGGTGACCTCTTCGTGGTCGGCCATCTCCAGCGAGGCCGTCGCGGCCGCGCCCAGGAACAGGGACGACACCTGGTCCAGCCCACCGGACCGGGCCAGCTCCAGGCTCGCCTCGGCGCGCCGCACCAGCTGGGCGTCCAGCGCCGACACGGTGCCCTCGACCCGCCCGTGCAACCGGTCGAGCCGGGCCGCCGTGTAGGTCAGCCGCCACGCGATCAACGACACCAGGGTCACGACCAGCGCGACCCACGCGACGATCTCCATCAGCCGCTCCCCCAGCGCCGCAGGGTCCGGCCCGAGGCCGGCGGGGCGTAGCCGGCGATGGCCGTCTCGTAGACCGCGAGGATCTCGTGCGTCACGACCGACCAGTCGAACTGCCGCGCCCGCGCGAGCCCGTCGGCGCGCAGCCGTGCGCGCCGGGGCTCGTCGCGCAGGAGCGAGATCGCTTCTGCCGTAAGGCTTTCGGGGTCCTCGTTGCGGAAGTGCGCACCGACGCGGCCGTCGTCGAGCACCCGCCGGAAGGCTCCCAGGTCGCTCGCCAGCACCGGGGCGCCCGCGCTCATCGCCTCGATGAGGATGATCCCGAAGCTCTCGCCGCCGGTGTTGGGCGCGCAGTAGACGTCGGCCGACGCGAGCAGGCGTGGCTTGTCGGCGTCGCTCACCGCGCCGAGCATCTCGCAGGCCGCCACGACCTCGCGCGGCTGGCCCGCCAGCGCCTCCTTGGCGTCGCCGGGACCGGCGACCAGCAGGCGCAGCCCGGGGATCTCGCGCAGCATGCGGGGCATCGCCCGCAGCAGCACCGGCAGCCCCTTGCGCGGCTCGTTGATGCGACCGAGGAAGGCGATCGTCGGCCGCTCGGGCGTCCCCTGCCACTCCGGACGCGGCGTCGCTCCGGCGAACCGGTCGACGAACACGCCGTTGGGGATGATCACGGCGTCGCCGCCCAGGTGCGTGGTCACGGTGCGGCGGGCGTCCTCGGAGACGGCGATGCGCGCGCTGAGCTTCTCCAGGCTCGGCTGCAGGAAGCCGCCGAGGGTGACCAGCAGGCGCGATCGCAGCTGGGAGGTGTGGAACGTGGCGACCACCGGACCCTCGACGGCGAACATCGCGAGCATGGACACGCTGGTGGTGATCGGCTCGTGCACGTGGATGACGTCGAATCCGCCGCGCTCGATCCAGCGGCTGACCCGGGCGGCGGTGACCGGCCCGAACGTCAGGCGGGAGACCGACCCGTTGTACGGCACGGGCACCGCCTTGCCCGCCGACGTCACGAAGTCCGGCACGGGCGTGCCGTCGTCGGCCGGCGCGAGCACGCTCACCTCGTGCCCGAGGCCGATCAGGCTCTCGGCGAGGTCCTGCACGTGCAGGTTGACCCCGCCGGGCACGTCGAAGGAGTACGGGCTGACGATCCCGATCCTCATCCGGGCCTCCGCCGCGGGAGGTCGTCGGTGAAGACCCGCTGCATCACGTGCCAGTCCTCGGTGTGCTCGCGGATGATCACCGACAGGTCGTCGACGCACCGCTGGGTCAGCGCCGCGATCTGGGCGTCCCGGGCGAGCCCCTCGGGCGGGTCGTACGGCCCGCCGAAGGTGCCGACGACGTCGTACCTGCCGTCCGGGCGTCGTTCGTAGTGCACCCCGAGGCTGAACAGCGGCGCCCCGGAGGCCACGGCCAGGGCGGCCGGTCCGGCGGCGGCGCTGGCGGCGTGGCCGCAGAGGGTGACCGGGATCCCGCTGGTCGTGAGGTCGCGGTCGGCGAGCAGCGGGATGAGGGCGCCGTCGCGGGCGGCGCGCAGCAGCTGGCCGAACGCGCTCTGCCCACCGGTGAGCGGCAGGATCGTCATGCCGAGCGCCTCGCGGAAGGACAGGAACTCCTCGAACAGCTCCTCGGGCTCGAGCCGCTCGGCGACGGTCGTCACGGGGGCCAGCTGGGTGGTGGCCCAGGCGCCGAGCATGTCCCAGTTGCCGAGGTGCCCGAGGAACAGCACCCCGGGCCGCCGGAGTCGAGCTGGGCCCGCAGCGCCTCGATGCCGGGCAGGCGCACCCGGTCGACGAGCTCGTCGATCGTCATGTCGGGCAACCGGAAGGCCTCGCACCAGTACCTCATGTACGACCGCAGCCCGGCGAGCACCAGCGCGTCCAGCTCCGCGGGCCCCAGCTCGGGGCGGACCCGTGCGTAGTTGGCCCGCAACCGGTCCACGCCCTTGCCGCCGCGCCGGTGCATGACGCGGGCGATCCCGTCGAAGGCGGCGTACGCAGCCCGCTCGGGCATCCGGCGTACGGCCGCCCAGCCCAGGCGATAGGCAGCCAGCGTCGCCTGGTCGGCGAAGCGGCTCATGACTCCGGGGTGGCGGCCGGGCCGAGCGCCTGCCGGCGGACGGTCAGGATGCGCTGCAGCACGGTGACGAGGCTGGCGACGGCGAGCAGCGCGAGCACGACGGTCAGCACGACCTCGGGCAGCCCCAGGCCCACCAGCCCGGTGGTGACGAGCACGGCGACCAGCCGGTCGGCGCGCTCGGCGATGCCGACGTTGGCGGTCATGCCGAGGCCCTCGGCGCGCGCCTTGGCGTAGCTCACGACGCTGCCGAGGATGAGACAGGCCAGGGCCAGGGCGGCCATCAGCGTGTTGGCGCCGTCGCCGGCGTAGTACATGACCAGCGCGCCGAAGATCGCGGCGTCGCCGACCCGGTCGAGGGTGGAGTCGAGATAGGCACCCCACTTGCTGGAGCGCCCCGACATGCGCGCCATGACCCCGTCGATCGTGTCGGAGAAGACGAAGAGCGTGATGATCAGCGTCCCGAGGAAGAACTCGCCGCGGGGGTAGAAGGCCAGCGCCCCGAGGCTCACGCCGAGGGTGCCGACCAGGGTGACGACGTCCGGACTGATGCCGAGACGCAGGAAGAGCCGGGCCAGCGGGGTGAACAGCTTGGTGAACAGCGCCCGCGCGAATCGGTTCAGCATGGTGCGCTCAGCGTACTGACCGCGCGGCTCAGGACGGCCACGCCTCGACCAGGGCCTGTCGCGTGTCTTCCAGCAGCACCGGCAGGGCCTTGGTCTGGCCGACGATCGGGAGGAAGTTGGAGTCGCCTCCCCAGCGCGGCACGACGTGCTGGTGCAGGTGCGCGGCCACCCCGGCTCCGGCGATCTCCCCTGGTTCATCCCGAGGTTGAACCCCATCGGCGCCGACGCGCGCTGGAGCGCGCGCACGGTCGCCTTGGTGAGCGCGGTGAACTCCAGCGTCTCCTCGTCGGTGAGCCCGACGTACGCCGGTTCGTGGCGGTAGGGACAGATCAGCGCATGCCCGGGGTTGTAGGGGAACAGGTTGAGCACGACGTAGCAGGTCTCGCCGCGGTGGACGATGAGGCCCTCGGCGTCGGACTTGTGCGGCGCGGCGCAGAACGGGCAGCCCTCCCCCGGCTCGTCGGCCGGCTTCTCGCCCTGGATGTACGCCATCCGGTGCGGGGTCCACAGCCGCTGGAAGCCGTCCGGCACCCGCGCGAAGTCGGTCTCGGGCTCGGTGGCGTCGGTCACGGGCACGATCCTAGGCGGAGCCGGAATCGAGTCCGGACCCGCGATGTTGTCGCGATGGACGCCTGTCCCCAACGAGAGGAACACCGATGCCCCTTCACGGAGAGCTCGCCGAGGAGAAGACCCCCTGGGTCGCCGAGCAGCTGGCCGCCATCGACGCCGCCGGGACCACCGAGGTCGCCGACGTGCAGGGCATGAGCGTGGCCGTGTTCACCATCCGCGGCCGCAAGTCGGGCAAGCTGCGCCGCGTGCCGCTGATGCGGGTCGAGCACGACGGGGCGTACGCCCTCGTCGCCTCCAAGGGCGGCGCGCCCGAGCACCCGACCTGGTACCTCAACGTGACGGCTCACCCTGAGGTCGAGGTGCAGGACGGCACGCAGCGGTTCGACGGGGTCGTGCGTGAGCTCAGCGGCGACGAGCGCGAGCAGTGGTGGGAGCGCGCGGTCGCGGCCTACCCGCCCTACGCGGAGTACCAGACGAAGACCGACCGGCAGATCCCCGTGCTGGTGGTGGAGCGCACCGCCTGAGCGAGGCGACACCGCCGGTCACTGCCGCTGCGGTCGCGCGCGCCCGGCTCGACCGCGGCTAGATTCGCGCGCATGGCGATCGGTCGCGGGCACATCCTGGTCAAGGCGATGCTCGTGATCCTCGACGACACCGGCACCCGGCACGCGGTCTCGCTCATGCCACCCACGGTCGAGAACCCTCGTGGGTATCACCGATTCGTGGGCGGCTCGGTGAATCTCGGAGAGACAACCGAGGCGGCGGTGCGGCGCGAGGTCCGCGAAGAGCTGGCGGCCGAGGTAGAGCTCCTGCACTACCTCGGTGCCGTCGAGAGCATCTTCCGGATCCACGGAGAGCTCGGCCACGAGGTCGCCTTCGTCTACGCCGGCCGAATCGACCCGCCAGTCCCGCGTGAGGGCGGCGAGCTGGTCGAGAACGACGGCGAGCGGCTGCCCGTGATGTGGCGGGATCTCCGGCGCGACGCCGGGGATCGCGACGCCGGGGATCCCGCCGAGCGGGGCGCTGGCGACGGTGGCGAGGCCGACGGACTCCCTGGTGAAGTGCGAACCGTGCTTCCGCTCTATCCGGAAGCCGTCCTGCCGCTGCTGCGCGGCGCCGCCCGGGCGCACGGTCAGAAGGGTGGCGGGTCGTGGTCGGGGTAGGTGATGAGGGTGTGGCCGGCGAGGTTGGTCCAGGTGATGGTGCCGTGGGGGTCGATGGTGACGGTCCAGGCGCCGGAGTGTTTGGCGAGGTGGTGGCTGCGGCACAGGCAGGCGAGGTTGGTGGGGGTGGTGGTGCCGGGGTGCGCGCGGCGGTAGGCGGTGATGTGGTCGGCGTCGGTGTATCTGGCGGGTCGGGTGCAGCCGGGGAAGCGGCAGGTGCGGTCGCGCAGGTTCACGAAGCGGCGGATCTTGGTGCTGGGGCGGTAGGCGTGGGTCGTGTGTTCGCGCAGGGTGCCGGTGGTCTCGGTCAGCAGGGCTCTGCCGGCGGTGTGGCCGACGGCGTCGAGCAGGCCGGGGACCAGATCGGCAGGGATGACGCCGACGCCGTCGATGGTGATGTCTCCGGGGTGGCCCGGCGCCCAGGGGTGGTCCGGGGCGCCGCCGGTGTCGCACGGGGCGGGGCGGCCGGGGCGTAGCAGGTGGTTAAGCAGGCTCAGGTTGTCGATGGTGCCGGTGACGGCTTCGAGCCAGGGGTCGGGCCGCACCCGCCGCCCGGGCGGCACCCACGGCGGCAGGGCGTCGCTGCTGTCCAGCGCGCCGGACCCGTCGGCCTCGCTCGACCCGTTGCCTACGTGGGCTGCACCGGTCGCGACCGTGGCAGCCTGGGCATCGCGGGCAGCCTGGAGCAGGGGTCCGAGGTCGGCGGGTGTGCCGTCGGGCCCCGCGGGCCAGTCCGGCGGGATCTCGATCACGAGGGGTTCGTCCTCGGGCGCCACGATGTCGTCCTCGTGCGGCGCCTCGAGGTCGTGATCGGGCGGCCGAGTCTCGAGGTCGCAACAAGTCGGCCGAGCCACGAAGGGTTCGGGGTGCCCCGCCCTGTCCTCGTCCTGATCGCGACATTCGGGGTCAGGGTGGTCCGGGGGCGGAGGGTGGTGCTCGAGCCAGGTGGTGAAGCTGTCGGGGTCGATGATGACTTCTTGCGTGGGTCGCAGCGCCAGGCTCATGCCGGTGTCTTGCATGGCCGGGCCGAGGTCTTCCCAGGCGCGTAGCGCGGCGTGGTCCTCGGGGGCGCGGACCGGGATCAGGAAGGTGCAGTCGGCCTGCACCTGGGCGTTGGCCAGCAGCAGGTCGCTCAGGGCCTGGGTGCGGCACTGCGCCAGGGTCGGCGCCTGCCGCTGCGCCGTGTCGCGGGCCTGATGGGCGGCCTGGTCGACCACCCCGACCGGCTGCTCCTCGCGGGGCTGCGCCTCACCCGGCCGCTCGTCGCGGGGCTGCGCCTGGCCCGGCTGCTCCCGGTCGACGCGTTCCGTGCCGGCCTGTTCCGGCACGGAACGGGCGAGCTGGCGCTCTTCCTCGAGGGTGCTGTCGGCGGGCTGCTGCTGGTGCTGGGTGCGGTAGGCCCAGGCGAGCTTTTCGATCGCGGTCTTGATCTGCGCGGCTTGTTCGGTGCGCAGGGTGGCTTTGAGGTCGGTGGTGCCGCGGACCTTGCCGGGGGCGAACCAGACGCCTTCGGCCTGCCGGATCCGCCGTTCCCGAGACCGGGCGGTGACACCGGCGTCGATCTCGGCGACCGCAGCGGCGGCGCGTTTGCGGGTGGTGGTCGCGGTCCAGGACCCGATCCCGCCGCGGGCACCGGTCAGCATCGCGTGCTCCAGCTGGGCCCCGGCCCAGGCCTGGTCGGGCTCGGCCACATCGATCAGCGCATCGGTGACCGCGGCCACGCGGGCCCGGTCGATGGTGCCGTCGGCGAGCTCGTCGACCAGGACCGGTGTCAGACACACCGCATCCACGGCCTCGCGCATCCGTCGTGCCGCGGTGCGCGGCCCCCACTGCAGCAGCGCAGCGACGTCGCTGACCGCGCGGTCTGTCAGGTCACCCAGCCGCCCCCGAGCGGCCCGGTGCCCCGCCGCGGGGCGCCCGTCGCCCAGCGGCAGCATCGCGCCCAGCCGGCCCTGCTCTTGGAGCGCCTCGACATCCGCGCCCGCCGCGACGTCACCGCCGGGGTCCGTGCTGCCGGTGATGACGCCACCGTCGGTGTGCGGGTCGTAGTGGGTGATGGTCCCGGCGTGCTGGGCCAGGCGGTGGGTCTGGATCGCTTCGGTCAGGTCGATCAGCGTCTGGGTGTCGCGGATCTGGGCCAGGACCTCCCCGGCCCGGGGGCGGGTTCGGTGCTGTTGCGGATCTGGGCGTAGGCCGCTTCCAGGGCGTCGCGTGCGGTGGCCAGGTGGGCAGCGACCGGCCCGTCGCCGGGGTGCCCGGCGACGGTGGCGGGGTGTGCGCTGCTCATGCCCCTATCGTACACCTGTTCGAATGGTGTGCAAGGGGTTCGACGCGATGAATTTCGCTGCGGGACAAGGCTTTTCGCTGCTCAGGGTCGTTCAGTCGGACAGGAGCAATCGCGGCCGGGCGACCCGGCCGTGGCGTCGGTGTGTCGACGTGGCCCAGGTCTAGCAGCAGGCACCGACAACGAGCCGTCGGCAGCGGCGAGAGGGTCTCGATACGCGCTCCTTCGTCGCGCTACTCGACCAGCATGGCCGCGCTACTCGACCAGCGTGGGTGCTACTCGACCAGCATGGACGCGCTACTCGACCAGCGTGGGAGCGCTACGGACGTGGCGGGACGCGCAGCTCCATCAGCCGCTCACCGGGCGCGGTGAAGCCGACCCGCTCGTACAGCGTCCGAGCCTTCGGCTCCGCGTTGAGCTGGAAGCGCTCGACGCCCTGCGCCACTCCCCACTCGACCGCGTCGCGCAGCATCCGCTCGGCGATACCTCTCCCCGGTGCGTCGGGCGCACGAACACCAGCGCCACGTGCATCCAGGCCGTCGTGGGGCGCCGCAGCGACGGCAGCTTGCGCACCATCGCGGTCTGCACCAGGCCGACCGGGTTGCCGTCGGACTCCTCGGCCAGCCACGTCGGCCGGCGGTCGACGTCGAGGAGCCAGGCGTCGGCGTACTCGGTGAGGAAGCCGGGCCGGGCGTCGGCGCCGTCCTCGCGGTCCATGGCCAGGACGAGGGCTGCGACGCCCAGCGCGTCGTCTCGCTCGGCCTGCCGCACCTGAATCGGGTCCACGGCGGCAGTGAAGCACAGCCGCCGTGGACCCATCGATGGTCAGTCGTACGAGATCAGGCGGCGGCCGTTGCCGGCTGGCTCACCCGGGAGCGCCCGAGGACGACCTGGTCGACGCTGAAGCGCCCCGCCCCGGTCGCAGCGAGCAGGAGGCCCAGCGCGCCGATGACGGCGACGAGCTCCCAGCCGCCGTCGGTCACGAACACGCCGGCCTCGCGGTGGGCGAACCAGAAGGCGCCGAACATGTTGATCGCCACGAGCACCCCGACCAGCGGCATCAGGGCGCCGACGATCAGCAGGATGCCCCCGCCGAACTCGACCAGCGCGGCGAACCACGCGGCCACCTGGGGCACCGGGATGCCCATCTGGCCGAATCCGTCTGCGGTTGCGGCGATTCCGTTGTCGAACAGTTTCTGCGCCCCGTGGGCCACGAGCACCACTCCCAGGATGACCCGGGCGATCAGCAGGGCGGTATCGGTGAGAACGGGCGGCTGCGACAGTCGCTTCATGCGGCCAGAGCGTAAGCGAATCGACGCTTATCAAACACCTTCGGCCCGTGTATGAAAGTTCACGCGCGACAAGGGAACTCGCGCGCTGACAGCGTGTCTCTCAGCAGGCTGTGACGCGCCTGTGACTTCACGCCGCCGCCACGAACGAGCCGGTCACTCCGGCGAGGTCGTCACCTGCTCCTTGCCCTCGACCGCGGCCAGGATCTCCTCGATCGCCTGGTCGACAGGCACCCCGTTGCGCTGCGACCCGTCGCGGTAGCGGAACGACACCGCGCCGGCGTCGCGGTCCTCACCGCCGGCGATGAGGACGTACGGCACCTTCGCCTTGCTCGCGTTGCGGATCTTCTTGGGGAAGCGGTCGTCGCTGTCGTCGAGCTCGACGCGAATCCCCTTGGCGCGCATGCGATCCAGCACCTCGGTGAGGTACGGGGCGAACTCCTCGGCCACCGGCACCCCGAGCACCTGGACCGGCGAGAGCCAGACCGGGAACGCGCCGGCGTAATGCTCGACCAGCACGCCCAGGAAGCGCTCGATCGAGCCGAACTTCGCCGAGTGGATCATCACCGGACGCTGGCGGCTGCCGTCGGACGCGGTGTAGGTGAGGTCGAACCGCTCGGGCTGGTTGAAGTCGTACTGGATCGTCGACATCTGCCAGGTGCGGCCGATGGCGTCGCGCGCCTGCACCGAGATCTTCGGGCCGTAGTACGCGGCGCCGCCCGGGTCGGGCACCAGCTCCAGCCCGGAGCGCGTCGCGACGTCCTCGAGAACCCTTGTGGCTTCTTCCCATTCGGCGTCAGAGCCGATGAACTTGTCCTTCTTGTCACCCTCGGTCTCGCGGGTCGACAGCTCGAGGTAGAAGTCGTCGAGGCCGAAGTCGCGCAGTAGCGACAGCACGAAGTCCAGCAGGTGCTGGATCTCCTCGGCCGCCTGCTCGCGCGTGACGTAGGAGTGGCTGTCGTCCTGGGCGAAGCCGCGCACCCGGGTGAGCCCGTGCACGACGCCGGACTTCTCGGCGCGGTAGACGTGCCCGAACTCGAAGAGCCGCAGGGGCAGCTCGCGGTAGGACCGGCCGCGCGAGCGGAAGATCAGGTTGTGCATCGGGCAGTTCATCGCCTTGAGCCGGTAGTCGGTCTCGTCGACCTTGAACGGCGCGAACATGCTCTCGGCGTAGTACGGCAGGTGGCCGGAGGTGTGGAAGAGCGCTTCCTTGGAGATGTGCGGGGTGCCGACGTACTCGAAGCCCTCGTCGATGTGCCGCTGGCGGACGTAGTCCTCCATCTGCCGCTTGATGACGCCGCCGCGGGGGTGGAAGACCGGCAGTCCGGAGCCGAGCTCCTCGGGGAAGGAGAACAGGTCCAGCTCCGCGCCGAGCTTGCGGTGGTCGCGCTTCTCGGCCTCGGCGAGCCGGTCGAGATAGGTCTTCAGCTCCTCCTTGGTCGGCCAGGCGGTGCCGTAGATCCGCTGCAGCTGCGGGTTCTTCTCCGACCCGCGCCAGTAGGCACCGCCCGAGCGCAGCAGCTTGAACGCGTTGCCGAGCACCTTGGTCGTCGGCACGTGCGGCCCGCGGCACAGGTCGCCCCACGCGCGCGAGCCGTCGCGCCGCAGGTTGTCGTAGATCGTCAGCTCGCCGGCGCCGACCTCGGCGTCGGCACCCTCGGCCGCGTCGGCGGCGCCGCCCTTGAGGCCGATCAGCTCGATCTTGTACGGCTCGCCGGCCAGCTCGGTGCGCGCCTCGTCGTCGCCGACGACGCGCCGGGCGAAGGTCTGCCCCTCGTTGACGATCTTCTGCATCGCCTTCTCGAGGGCCTTGAGGTCCTCGGGCTGGAAGGGCTCGGCGACGTCGAAGTCGTAGTAGAAGCCGTCCGTGACGGGCGGGCCGATGCCGAGCTTCGCGTCGGGGTTGGCCTGCTGCACGGCCTGGGCGAGCACGTGCGCGGCGGAGTGCCGCATGATCGCAAGACCCGCCTCGGAGTCGACGGTGATCGGCTCGACCGCCGCGCCGTCGGCCAGCTCGCGGAACAGGTCCTGCTGCTCACCGTCGACGAGCATCGCGACGACCGCGCGGTCGTCGCCGAACAGGTCGGTGCCCGTCGTGCCCTGCTCGACCGATCGCTCGTCTCCGGAGACGGTGAGGGTGAGCTGCGCGGGCATGGGTACTCCTGGCTGATCGAGGTGATCGGTGTGGGGCGTACGGCCGGTGAGGCGGGCGTACGTCGGTCCAGGCTAGCGATCCGCGCCGGCCGGCGGCGCACCGACCGTGGGACCGGTCAGGCCTCCACCTCGAGCTGGTCGGCCATCCGACGCGCCACCCGCTCCCACCGGTCCAGGGCGGGGACGTGCTCGGGAAGGGCTGCCGGGCGCACGGCACGGCAGATGCTCAGGACGCGACGCGGGATCTGTGGCGACTCCTCGCCGTAGTGCAGCACCTCTTCCAGCGCGAGGTCGACGAGCTCGGCGACCCGCTGCGGCCGGTGGACCAGGCGGACCGTGCCGTCGCGCTCGACGACGTCGGGCAGGTCGCGGCGGGCGACCAGGGCGCGCAGGATGCGGTGCAGCTCGTCGAGCACCTCGCTGGCCGTCGTCGGGTCGTTGATCCCGGGGCTGAGGGCCCGCTCGGCGATGTCGACCAGCTTGCGCACGCCGAAGCCGGGGTCCTGGTGCATGACCCGGTCCTGCTCGACCACCACCGTCTGGCGCAGCTCATCGGCCTCGTCCTCCGGGGGCGCCGGCCAGATGCGCAGCGCGGGCGAGCCCTCGGTGACGAAGCGGCCGACGGGCAGCAGCACCTGCACGACGGCGTCGTGCTCGACGGCCCAGTCGAG
Source organism: Barrientosiimonas endolithica (assembly GCF_030296655.1). NCBI lineage: Bacteria > Bacillati > Actinomycetota > Actinomycetes > Micrococcales > Dermacoccaceae > Barrientosiimonas > Barrientosiimonas endolithica. Next base: position 1,649,308 of record NZ_AP027735.1, read on the forward strand.
CAGCCGGCGCAGCGCGATCTCGGCGACGTAGCCGTGCTCGACCGCGTCGATCTGGTGCGGGGCGGACGTCGGCGGCTCCCACTCCGGCTGCTGCGGTGCGCCGCGGTCGCCCGGCGGGAAGTAGCGCCCGATGACGTCCATCGTGTCCTCGCCCAGGTGCGACACGATCGAGGAGACCTTGATGGCGGTGGTGATGTGGTGGATGAAGGCGAGGAACATCACGACGCTGCCGAGCACCAGCAGGAACGCCAGGGTGATCGACAGCTGGGGCACGAACGACTCGGTGTCGGACGTCCCCTCGACCGAGCGCAGCACGGTCAGCGCGTAGACGAACGTCGCGGTGAAGACGCCGAGGGTGGCCTGCGTGACCCGGCTGGAGAGGAAGTCGCCCAGCACGCGCGGACTGAACTGGCTGCTGGCGAGCTGCACCACGACCATCGTGATGGAGAAGACCAGGCCGGTGACCGAGATCATCGCCCCCGCGATGGTGCCGAGCACGCTGCGCGCCCCGTCGGCCCCGCCCTGGAAGACGAACGGGAGGTCGTCGACGGCACCGCGCTCCCACTCCGGCAGCAGCACCCCGACGACGAGGGCGACGGCCACGACCGCGAGCGGCAGCGCCCAGAAGGGGCGCCACATCCGCCCCCACGTCGTGCTGCTGCGCACGGCGGGCAGGCCGCTGTCGCTCGCGCTGCCGGACGGTCGGTGCCGGTCGTCCTGTACGTCGTCCACGCCTGGTGATGCTAGGGCGTGGGTTCAGCCGGTCCGGCCGGCGGGCGGCATGACAACGGGCCGCGGAGTCTGCGCTCCGCGGCCCGATCGTGGTGGACGTGAAGGGACTCGAACCCCTGACCTCTCGCGTGTGAAGCGAACGCTCTAACCAGCTGAGCTACACGTCCTGGTGCGTCGGGAAGGATAGCCCGTCCCGGCGCCACAACCGAAATCGGGCCTACGCGCCGCCCAGCCCCGGCACCTGGCGCAGCCAGGTCTCCACCGCATCGGGGAAGAACCCCGGGATCCCGCTGAACCGGAACAGCGCCCAGAAGATCGCGAGCACCAGGGCGAAGGTCAGCAACCCGAAGATGGCCTGCACCACGATCGACTGCCGCCGCAGCCAGCGCTCCCAGGCGCGCACCTTGCCGCGCACCCACTCCAGCACCTTCTGCGCCCACTCGAACTCCGAGGCCCAGATGCCGAGGCCGAGGAAGACGATGAGCCAGCCCGGTCCGGGGAACGGGATCGCCACGAGACCGCCGAGGACGACGATCGTGCCGATGACGGCGACCGCGATGCGATAGATCCGGCGCGACCGGGGGTTGGCGCGGATGCGCGCCCGCCAGGCCCAGTCGTCCTCGTCGGCGTCGAGCGTGCGGTTGCGGTCGGCGTACTTCGCGCTGGGGTCGACGGGGCGGGACTCGTCGAACTTCGAGTCGGTCATCAGGCGGGGTCCTTCTCCTTCGCGGCGGCCGCCGCGAACGCGCGGGCCATGGCCTCGGTGAGAGGACGATCGGCGGGCAGCGAACGTTCCCCGATGGCGCTGACGCCCTGGATGTCGCGGGTCGAGGAGGTGATGAACGCCTCGTCGCAGGTGTCGAGCACCGACATGGGCAGCGTGCGCTCGCGCACCGGCAGCCCTGCGTCCTGACCCCACTCGAGGGCGAGCGCGCGGGTGATCCCGGCCAGCGCGCCGGACTCCAGCGGCGGCGTCAGGACCTCGCCGTCGACGACGACGAAGATGTTGGACCCGGTGCCCTCGCACAGCTCGCCGCGCGTGTTGGGCAGGATCGCCTCGGTGGCGCCGGCCTCGCGGGCGGCTCGCAACGCGACGACGTTCTCGGCGTACGACGTCGTCTTCAGCCCCGCGACCGCGCTGCGCTCGTTGCGCGTCCAGTCGACCGGGAGCACGGTCGTGGTCGCCGGAGGTGCGTCGATGGGAGTGGCCATCACGACGTACGTCATGGGCTCGCCGATGCGCTCGGAACCGAGCGGGCCCAGGCCGCCGGTGACCGTGTAGCGCAGCCGCACGAGGCCGCTCAGGCCGTCGAGCACGGCGGCGATGCCCTCGTCGAGGTAACCGCGGTCGGCGGCGGGCAGGCCGAGCCCCGCGAGCGAGCGGTCGAGCCGGTCGTGGTGCCTCGTGCGAGCGAACACCTCGCCGTCGACGACCTTGCACGTCTCGAAGACGCCGTCGCCGACCGTGAGCCCGTGATCGGTCGCGACGATCGACGGCTTGTCGTCGACCAGCTCTCCGTTGACCCACACCGTGATGGTCACGCGTGTCACCCCGTTAGTCGTTCTCCGTGACGGTGCGCGCCAGCCCCACGAGGCGACGCGCCTTCAGGGCAGTCTCCCACCACTCGCCCTCCGGGTCCGAGCCCCACGTGATGCCCGCGCCGGTGCCGAACCGCAGCCACCGCCGTCCTGCCGGGTCGTGCTCGGCCCAGAACGTGCGGATCCCCACGGCGAGTCGCGCCTCCCCCGCGTCGGCGTCGACCCAGCCGACGGCCCCGCAGTAGGGACCGCGCGGCACCGTCTCGAGGTCCCGGATCGCTGTGAGCGCAGTCGATTTCGGCGCGCCGGAGACCGAGCCGGGCGGGAAGGTGGCGGCGAGGATGTCCGTCCAGGCGACGTCCGGGCGCAGCCTGCTGGTGACGGTCGAGACGAGGTGCACGAGGCCCGGGTGGTGCTCCAGCGCGCAGAGCCCGTCGACGGCCACCGTGCCCGGCTGCGCGACGTGCGACAGGTCGTTGCGCACCAGGTCGGTGATCATGACGTTCTCGGTCCGGTCCTTCGGCAGCAGCTCGTCGGCGGTCGGCGCGGTGCCCTTGATCGGCGCCGAGGTGAGCGTGTCGCCGGCGCGCTCCAGGAAGAGCTCCGGCGAGGCGCACACCAGGTCGAGGCCGGCCTCGGGGATGTCGATGCGTGCGGCGTAGGGAGCCGGATTCCCTTGCCGCACAGCCTGATCCAGCAGGTCCAGATCGGTCTCGGGAGCGATCTGCGTCGACAGCACCCGGCAGAGGTTGACCTGATAGACCTCGCCGGTCGAGATCCGGCGGCGGATCTCCTCCACGCCCGCGCGGTAGTCCGCCTCCGTCAGCGAGGACGTCCACGCCGCGGCCGGGTCGGGACCGTCCGGCCCGGACAGGTGAGGTTCGGACAGGCGAGGGTCGGACAGGTGAGGTTCGGACAGGTGCGGGGCGGGGGTCACCTGCTCCCGACGTACGTCATCCATCCGGACGGCGGTCAGCTCGCCCTCGAAGGTGGCCACCACGACCCAGAACCCGCCGGCGTCGAGGCGCGCCGGGTCGTGGGTGATCTCCGCGACGCCGCTGGCGCAGCGGTCCCCGAAGACCGCCCGCGCCCGACTCATGGCGCACAGGGTGGCACGGCCGGTCGCGGCGCGAGGCGCGGGTCAGCTCGGGCCCGGGAGGGGGCCGTCTCAGATCGTGCGAGGACGTACGAAATGCAGAAGGGTCTCCGCGGAATCCCGGGAGGGGGCCGTCTCAGATCGTGCGAGAACGTACGAAATGTGGCGCCGCTCGACGCAAACGGCCCCTGATCCGCGTTTCCGCAGGTCAGGGGCCGTTCCGTGCTGGTGGGCGATACTGGGTTTGAACCAGTGACCTCTTCCGTGTCAAGGAAGCGCGCTACCACTGCGCCAATCGCCCTGGCGGTCTCCCCGAGGGGCGACCGGAGCGGACAACCGGGCTCGAACCGGCGACCTCAACCTTGGCAAGGTTGCGCTCTACCAACTGAGCTATGTCCGCCTGCTGCGTGGCCCCTGGGGGCCGGTGCAACGAGAGTGAACTGTAGCCGAACGACCCGGCCACTCCAAAACCGGCCCGGCGCGCGCCGCTCCCCCGCCTGCCCTACCGGGTCGACCCGCCGGCCGGAGCGGCTCCCGTCCGCCCGGAACGCGTCGAGGCCCGGACCGATCCGGTCCGGGCCTCGCTCGACGTACGTCGTCGTCACCTGGAGGTGGAGACGGGATTTGAACCCGTGTAGACGGCTTTGCAGGCCGTTGCCTCGCCTCTCGGCCACTCCACCAGGCGCCCGGCGGACCGGGCGGTCCCCTGCGGGACTCAGAGCGGACAACCGGGCTCGAACCGGCGACCTCAACCTTGGCAAGGTTGCGCTCTACCAACTGAGCTATGTCCGCGCGTGCGCACGCCCCGAACCTGCGGGGCTGCTGTGCCTCACGAGGCTAACGGATCGCCCGAGACTCGTCCAAGCCGACCTCGCCGCCCCGCGCGTCGGAGCCCGCGTCGTCAGCGGCGTCGCGCCGGGCCACCCCGTTCGCAGAACCGTTCGCGGAGCCGTTCACCGGGTCGGCCGTCGCGCTCCTGCCCCCGAGCGGCATCACCCGCACGATCCCGTCGCCGATCTTCTCGATCGCGCGGGCCGCGGCCGGCACCTGCTCGACCGGCGGCCACAGGCGGTGCGAGGCGGCGTTCAGCGCAGCGCCGATGAGCACGCCGATGCCGAGGAAGTACAGCCAGATCAGCACCACGATCGTCGCCGCCAGCGGTCCGTAGATGCTCGTCCCGCCGATGGAGTTGCCGAGGAACCAGCGCAGGACGTACGACGCCCCCACCCAGATCACGAGCGTCAGCGCAGCGCCGGGCAGGTCGCGCACCCAGCTGACCCGTTGCGGCACGGCGACGTAGAACAGCGTCGCGAACCCCAGCACGGTGAGGCCGCCGACCAGCGGCCAGTACAGCAGCATCAGGAACTGCAGCCGCCCGGGCACGATGCGCGAGAGCAGGTCGGGGCCCACCACGATCAGCGGGAACAGCACCGCGCCGAACAGCATCGAGACGAAGTAGATCGACAGGCTCATCACGCGCGTCTTGACGATCCCGCGGACCCCGCCCTGGCCGTACATGATCGAGATGGTGTCGAGCAGCACGTTCAGGCAGCGCGACCCGGACCACAGGCTCAGCAGGAAACCGATGGAGATCACGTCGGGGCGACCGCTGGAGAGCGCGTCGTCGAGTGTGGGCATGATCACCTGGTTGAGGCTCTCGGCGGTGAGGAACTGCTCGGCGTAGCGGTGCACGTTGATCGTCACCTGCTCGACCACGTCGGAGCCGAGCCAGCTGCCGAGATAACCCACCGCACCGAGCAGCCCGAAGATGAGCGGCGGCAGCGACAGGAGCGCGAAAAAGCCTGCCTCTGCTGCAAGTCCGGTGACGCGCCACCGCATGCAGATGCGCACCGTCTCGAGCGTCAGGCGAGCCAGGCCGAGGAGCCCGGGGATCTGCGCCAGCAGGTCCTTGATGCGGGCCTTCCAGTCGCTCACGGGTGCTCGGCCCACGATGCGTTCCTGGTCACGCGCACCACGGTAGCCGCGTTGTGCGCTGCGGCCGTGCACCACAATGGGGGCCGTGTCGGCGTGCCCCGGCACACCCTCACCGAGCGGGCCGCGGCCCGCTGCCCGACGCGACAAGGAGCGGCCCGTGGAGATCTGGCCCGGACGGCCGTACCCCTCGGCGCGACGTACGACGGAGCCGGCGTGAACTTCGCGCTCTTCTCCGGGATCGCGACCGCGGTGGACCTGTGCCTCATCGACGACGACGGCGCCGAGACCCGGCTGCCGCTCACCGAGGTCGACGGGCACGTCTGGCACGCCTATCTCCCCGGCCTGCAGCCGGGCCAGCGCTACGGCTACCGGGTCGACGGTCCGTACGTCCCCGCCGAGGGCCACCGCTGCGACCCCAACAAGCTGCTGCTCGACCCCTACGCCAAGGCCATCGACGGCCAGATCGACGGCGACCCCTCGCTGTTCGCCTACCGGTTCGACAACCGCGCCAAGCGCAACCGCGCCGACTCGCTCGGCCACACGATGCTGTCGGTCGTCATCAACCCGTTCTTCGACTGGGGCCACGACCGGCCGCCGCGGCACGAGTACCACGACAGCGTGATCTACGAGGCGCACGTCAAGGGCCTCACGATGACCCACCCCGACGTGCCCGACGAGATCCGCGGGACGTACGCCGGCATCGCGCACCCGTCGATCATCAAGCACCTCTCCGACCTCGGCGTGACCGCGATCGAGCTGCTGCCGGTGCACCAGTTCGTGCAGGACACCACGCTGGTCGACAAGGGCCTGTCGAACTACTGGGGCTACAACACGATCGGCTTCATGGCCCCGCACAACGCCTACTCCGCCTCGGGCAGCCGCGGCCAGCAGGTGGCGGAGTTCAAGGCGATGGTGAAGGCGCTGCACGCCGCCGACATCGAGGTCATCCTCGACGTGGTCTACAACCACACCGCCGAGGGCAACGACCTCGGCCCGACGATCTGCTTCCGCGGCATCGACAACGCGGCGTACTACCGCCTCGTCGACGACGACCTCGCGCACTACTACGACACGACCGGCACCGGGAACAGCCTGCTGATGCGCAGCCCGCACGTGCTGCAGCTGATCATGGACTCGTTGCGCTACTGGGTGCTCGAGATGCACGTCGACGGCTTCCGCTTCGACCTCGCCGCGACGCTCGCCCGGCAGTTCCACGAGGTCGACCGGCTCTCGGCGTTCTTCGACATCATCCAGCAGGACCCGGTGGTCTCCCAGGCCAAGCTCATCGCCGAGCCGTGGGACCTCGGCGACGGCGGCTACCAGGTCGGCAACTTCCCGCCGCTGTGGACCGAGTGGAACGGCAGGTACCGCGACACGGTCCGCGACTACTGGCGCGGCGAGGCGGCCGCCCTCGGTGAGTTCGCTTCTCGCATCACGGGATCCAGCGACCTGTACGAGCACAGCGGCCGGCGTCCGATCGCGTCGATCAACTTCGTGGTCGCCCACGACGGGTTCACGCTGCGCGACCTCGTGTCCTACAACGAGAAGCACAACGCGGCCAACGGCGAGGGCAACCGCGACGGCGAGAGCCACAACCGCTCGTGGAACTGTGGGGTCGAGGGGCCGACCGACGACCCGGCCGTCAACGCGCTGCGCGCCCGCCAGCAGCGCAACGTCATCGCCACCCTGCTGCTGAGCCAGGGGTGCCGATGCTCGCGCACGGCGACGAGCTCGGCCGCACCCAGCTCGGCAACAACAACGGCTACTGCCAGGACAACGAGATCACCTGGGTCGACTGGGATCTCGACGACGAGCAGGAAGACCTGCTCGACTTCACCAGCCGCGCGATCGAGCTGCGCCGCACCCACCCGACGTTCCGCCGCCGGCGCTTCTTCGCCGGGGCGGCCGACCACGGCGGCGACAGCGGCCGCGGCGACATCGAGTGGTACGCCCACGGCGGCGAGCCCATGACCGAGCTCGACTGGCGCAACGGTTACGCGCGCACGCTCATGGTCTTCCTCAACGGGCAGGCCATCGCGACGCCCGACGAGAAGGGTCAGCGGGTCGTCGACGACGACTTCCTGCTGCTGTTCAACGCCGACGGCAACGACAGCGAGTTCACCCTGCCCACAGACCATCCCGGCCGCTGGACCGTCGCGCTGTCGACCGCCGGCGACCACACCGAGAGCGACGAGCGCATCCTGTCCGAGGGCGACCGGACGACGCTGCCCGGCCGCTCGCTGCTGGTGCTGCGCGCGGCCGGGCAGGAGTAGCCGGTCGGGTCGGTGACGCCGCGGCGTCAGGTCGCCGCGAGGCGCTCCTTCTCGACGTCGACGTCGTAGGTCGCCGACGGCCACTGCGGGTCCAGGTCGCGCAGCGTCTCCAGCAGCAGCTGCTGCACGGCGAGCCGGGCGTACCACTTGCGGTCGGCGGGGACGACGTACCACGGGGCGTCGTCGGTCGACGTCTTGTCGACGACGGCCTGGTATGCCTCCTCGTACGCCGGCCACAGCTCCCGCTCGTCGACGTCACCGGGGTTGTACTTCCAGTGCTTGTCGGGGCGGTCGAGGCGCTCCTGCAGGCGCGCCTTCTGCTCCTCCGAAGAGATGCGCAGCATCACCTTGATCAGCGTCGTGCCCTTGCTCTGCACGCTCTTCTCGAAGGTGTTGATCTGGCCGTAGCGGCGCGACCAGGTCGACGGCGGCACGAGGTTGTGCACCCGCACGATCAGCACGTCTTCGTACTGAGAGCGGTCGAACACCCCGATGTAGCCCGGCTTCGGCAGCGCCTGCCGGATGCGCCACAGGAACGGCTTGCGCTTCTCCGCCGCGGTCGGTGCCTTGAACGCGGTGAGCTCGACGCCCTGCGGGTCGACCGCGCCGATCACGTGACGGATGATGCCGCCCTTGCCCGAGGTGTCCATGCCCTGGATCACCAGCAGCACCGAGCGTCCGTCGCCGTCGCGACCGTCGGCGTACAGGCGCTCCTGCAGGTCGGCCAGCTCCTCGTCAACGCCGGCCATGATCTCGGCGGCGAGCTCCTTGTCGCCGTCGAACGCGGGCGTCGAGCGTGGGTCGATGTCGGCGAGCAGCGTGCCGGGCTCGACGCGCAGCGCCTCGCGCATCGACCCGGTGAGCCCCCGGCCTCCGTGACCTTCTTCGCGGCCTTCTTGGCCTCGGCCTTCGCCTCGGCGAGCTTGGCCTCTGCCTTCTTGCGGTCCTTCTTGGAGGACTTCTTGTCGTTCTTCTTCTTGCCCATGGTGCATCCTCTCACGGCACCCGGTTTGATGGCCCTATGCGCGAGTTGTACCCAGGCACAACGCAGTCCGACGACAACACCGAATCCGAGCGTGAGCTGCTGCTGCGTCTGTACGACGCACCCGGCCCGCTCCTTCGGCTGAACTTCGTCAGCACGCTCGACGGAGCGGCCACCGGTGAGGACAACCGCTCCGGCACGATCAACACCGAGGCCGACACCCGGGTGTTCGCGCTGCTGCGCGCCTGGGCCGACGCCATCGTCGTGGGTGCGGGCACCGCACGCGCCGAGCGCTACGAGGTGCCCGACATCGACGAGGAGTGGCAACCGCTGCGCACCGGGCGCCCGGCCCGTCCGCTGCTGGTGGTCGTCTCCGCCCAGGACCAGCTGCCCCCGCTCCTCGCCGACGCCGCCGAGGACGAGGTGCTGCTCATCAGCGGCGATCCGGTCGCCCCCGAGACGCGGTGCGCACCCTGCGCGATCTCGGGCACGAGCGGATCCTCGTCGAGGGCGGGCCGCACCTCGCCCACGACTTCGTCGCCGCCGGCGCGGTCGACGAGCTGTGCCTCACCTGGTCACCGCGCATCGTCGGCGGCGAGCACCCGCGCATCTTCGTCGGCGACCCGGTGCAGGCGCAGGGCCGGCTGCTGTCCCTCCTCGAAGCCGACGACGCCCTGATCTCCCGCTGGGGGCTCTAGCTCAGACCCGCAGCGCCCACATCGCCACCGCCGCCGCGGCCGCGACGTTGAGGAGTCGACCCCGCCGCCCATCGGGATGCGCACGGCCAGGTCGGCCGCCGCGACCGTACGCCGTCCCAGCCCGTCGCCCTCGGCGCCCAGCACGACCGCGAGCCGCTCCGGCGGGTCGGCGACGAGGTCGTCGAGCGTGACGCCGTCGGGGTCCAGCGCCAGCGCGGCCACCCGCCAGCCGAGCTCCTGCAGCTCGGTGATGCCCTGCGGCCACGGCTCGATGCGCGTCCACGGCACCTGGAAGACCGTGCCCATCGACACCCGCACGCTGCGGCGGTAGAGCGGGTCGGCGCAGCGCGGCGTCACCAGCACCGCATCCACCCCCAGCGCGGCGGCCGAGCGGAAGACGGCGCCGACGTTGGTGTGGTCGACGATGTCCTCCAGCACGACGACGCGGCGCGCGTCGGCGAGCAGGTCACGCACCGCCGGGAGCTGCGGCCGCTGCATCGAGGCCAGCGCCCCGCGGTGCAGGTGGAAGCCGGTCATCGCCTCGATCACCGGGGCGTCGGCGACGAAGACCGGCACCCCGTCGGCCTCGGCCTGCGCCACCAGGTCGGCCAGGTCGGTGAGCCAGCGCTCCCCCATCAGGAACGAGCGGGGCCGGTGCCCCGCCGCCAGCGCGCGACGGATCACCTTCTCGCTCTCGGCGAGGTAGAGCCCGCGCTCGGGCTCCAGACGGCGTCGCAGGGCGACGTCGGTCAGCGAGAAGTAGTCGGCCACCCGCTCGTCGGCCGGGTCGGTGATGCGTTCGGGCACGTCGAGCAGGGTAGGTGAGCGCGGCGCAGATCCTTGCGAGCACGGCGTTCTCGGTGGCGAACACACATCGTGCGTTCTTATCGAACTGCGACGTTCCCGTGACCGCGGCGACACCTGTGACCGGCGTCACCGGCCATACCTTGCGAACTCTCTCGACATCTCCCCCGAGGATGGCCATGCGCCGCACGCTGCCGCTCCTGTCGATCCTGCTCACCGCACTCACTAGTCTCGCGCTGGTGCTCACTGGCCCGACCCCGTCCGCGGCCGCCGCGACGACTCGTGAGGTCGGGCTGAACCTCGACATCGCCCGCCGTTACTGGTCGCCCGAGGCGATCAAGACGATGATCGGTCGCCACGCGGCCGCCGGCGGGACCTATCTGCACCTGCACGCCTCCGACGACGAGGCGTACGGCATCGAGTCGCCCCTGCTCGGACAGACCGCCGGCACGGCCCGGGTCAGCGGGTCGCGCTACGTCAACCCCCGCACCGGCAAGCCGTTCCTGACCACCGCCCAGCTGCGCGACCTGCGCAGCTACGCGGCGAGCCTCGGCGTCGAGGTCTTCCTCGAGGTCGACACCCCCGGTCACATGCGCTCCGTGCGCGAGCTGATGCAGCTGTCGCCCTCGAGCACCTACCCGGTCTCGCAGGTGTTCTCCTCCTACGCGCCGTACGAGCTCGACGTGCACTCCCCCACCGCGCTCGCCTTCGCGAAGCGCCTCTACACCGAGGTCAGCGGCGTGCTGCCCGGCGCGCGGATGCACATCGGCGGTGACGAGTTCGCCGGGGGCAAGGCCGAGCAGAAGGCCTGGACGGCGTACGCCAACTCCATCGCCTCGATGCTCTATGGGCGCGGCGTGCCCGACGTGCTGGTCTGGAACGACTCGCTGACCAAGACCACCCTCGGCCAGCTGAACACCCGCATCACCGTGACCTACTGGAACTACGACGTGTGGGGCAAGCCGAACGGCAAGTCGACCATGCCGCAGGTCATGGACGCCGGCCACAAGGTCATCAACTACAACGGCTACTACCAGTACTGGGTGCCGAGCCTGGACGAGCCGCAGTCGGACCGCGACTACACGATCAACGACCTGCGCACGAAGTGGAACCGCGGCACGTGGACGCAGACGCGCGCGATCGACCCGAACGACCCGCGGCTGCTCGGCGCGACGTTCTCGATCTGGGGCGAGCACTCGGCCGGCATGACCGACCAGATGCTCATCGACCGCGGCACGCCGATCCTCACCGCCCTCGCCCAGCGCGCCCGCGGCTGAGAACTCGGCTGCGAACCTCTCGCCGCAGGCCTCCAGCCCGGCGGGTGGTTCGGCGCGCGAGCACCGCGACCTACGCTGGCGATCCACGCACCGGTCGCGAAGGAGCCCGTCCGATGGAGCCGTCGGCGCCGTCCACCCCGGACGCGGTCGTGATCGGGGCCGGACCCAACGGGCTGGTCGCGGCCAACCTGCTCGCCGACGCCGGCTGGTCGGTGCTCCTGCTCGAGGCGCAGCCCGACATCGGGGGCGCGGTGCGCAGCACGCGCGAGGTGCACCCGGCGTACGTCCACGACACGTTCAGCTCCTTCTACCCCTGGGCGCAGCGTCCCCGATCATCCGCGGCCTCGGGCTCGAGGACCACGGGCTGGTCTGGGAGCAGGCGCCGGCACCCTTCGGCACGCCGTACGTCGGTGGCGGCTGGGCGTTGGTCCACCGCGATCGCGAGGCGACCGCGGAGGCGCTGGAGCGCCAGCACCCCGGTGACGGTCGCGCCTGGTTGCGGCTGTGCCGGCAGTGGGACCGCGTCGGCCCCTCGCTGGTCGGGGCGCTGCTCAGCCCGTTCCCGCCCGTGCGGCACGGGATCGGCATGCTCGCCCGGCTGCCGGGCGCCGGCGGGCTGGGCCTCGTGCGCGAGCTGCTGTCACCGGTGCGCACCGTGCTCGACTCGGAGCTGCGCGGCACCGCGCCGCGGCTGCTGCTGGCCGGCAACGCGCTGCACGCCGACATCCCGCTGGACTCCCCGGCTCGGGGCTGATGGGGCTGCTGCTGACCATGCTGGCGCAGGACGTCGGCTTCCCCGTGCCGCGCGGCGGGGCGGGGCAGCTCACCGGCGCCATGGGCCGCCGGCTGGAGCAGCGCGGCGGGCAGCTGCGCACGGACGCCCGGGTCGAGCAGGTGCTCGTCGAGCGCGGCCGGGCCGTCGGGGTGCGGCTGGCCGGCGGTGAGGTGGTGCGGGCGGGGCGCGCCGTGCTGGCCGACGTCAGCGCGCCGGCGCTCTACGGCGACCTGGTCGCGCCCGACCAGCTGCCGGACCGGGTGCTGCGGGCGATGCGCCGCTTCGAGTGGGACCCCGCCACCGTCAAGGTCGACTGGGCCCTCGACGGGCCGATCCCGTGGGCGAGCGCTCCCGAGGCCGCCCCCGGGACGGTGCACGTGCTCGACTCGATCGACGACCTGCACCGCTTCGAGACCGAGCTGCGCGCCGGGCACGTGTCCGACCGGCCCTACCTCGTGATGGGACAGATGGCCACCGCCGACCCCACCCGGGCTCCGGCCGGCGGGGAGTCGGTGTGGGCGTACACCCACGTGCCGCAGGACGCCCGCAGCGGCCCGCCCGGGTTCACCGGACGCTGGGACGAGGCCGACAAGGACCTCGTCGCCGGCCTGTTCGAGCGCCGGATCGCCGAGCTGGCACCGGGTTTCGCCGACCGGGTCGTCGCGCGCCGGGTGCTCGGGCCGCCCGACCTGCAGGCTCGCGACGCGAACCTCGTCGGGGGTGCGCTGGGCGGCGGCACCGCGGCGCTGCAGCAGCAGCTGATCTTCCGTCCGGTGCCGGGGTGGGGCCGAGCGGAGACGCCGGTGGGGCGGCTGTTCCTGGCGTCCGCGTCGGCGCACCCGGGCGGCGGGGTGCACGGGGCGCCGGGGGCCAACGCGGCCCGCGCGGCGCTGCTGCATGCGCGGCTGCCGGGCTAGCGACGCAGCGCGCCCCGATCGCACAGGCCGATGTGCCGGCGCGCCGACGTCGACCTGGCCGGGCAGGCGCGTCAGTCCGTCTCGCGGCCCTCGGCCAGCAGCGCCAGGCGGCGCAGCGACTCCCGGTTGCGCAGTGACAGGGCGACCGTGCGCAGCGGCTTGGGGACCAGGCGCTGCGGGCCGGCGACGGCGTCCTCCCAGATGGTGACGTCGGTCCCACCCGAGACCGGTTCGCAGCGCACGACCACCCGGGCCGCGCCGGTCGGCCAGGCCCGCGCCGTGAGCACGGCCTGGCGCGGCGGGTCCCACGACTCCACCGCAGTGGTGTCGCTGAGCAGCAGCGGCCAGACGCCGATGGAGTGGTGCACGTGCGTGCCCGGCTGCGGGAAGCCGTCGTCGACGGCACGGATGCGTGCGGCGCCGACCACCCACTGGGCATAGGCCCAGCCGTCGGCGAGCACGGCGAAGACGGCGTCCGGCGACGCCTGGACGCGGCGGCGGTTCGTGGCCATGCCCACGTTCTACGCCGCCGCCGTACGCCCTCGGCACCTCCGCACGGGCGGTCGCCCCTAGCGGTCGCCAACCGGCGGTCGCCGCGCGGAGTCTGCACAGGCGTACGCGACACCGGACCCCCGCGCGGCAGCGATCTCGGCAGGCGCCGGTTAGATTGCCAGGGTGGTGGGGGCACAGGGGGACGTCATCGACGGACGCTTCGAGCTGGTCGGCCGGCTCGGGAGCGGAGGCATGGGCACGGTCTGGCGTGCCCGCGACCTGGCGCTGCAGCGCGAGGTCGCGCTCAAGGAGGTGCGCACGCCCGACGGCGACGTCGAGGACACCAGACTCACCCGCGGCCGGGTGACCCGCGAGGCGCAGGCCCTCGCGCGGCTGAGCCACCCCAACGTCGTCAGCATCCACCACCTCGTCGAGGACGACCCGCACCCGTGGCTCGTCATGGAGCTGGTGCCCGGCGAGAGCCTGCACGAGCGGCTGGTGCGCGACGGCGCGCTGCCCCCGACGAGGTCGCGCGCATCGGGCTCGACGTGTGCCGCGCGCTGCAGGCGGCGCACGACGCCGGCGTGCACCACCGCGACGTCAAGCCCGGCAACGTGCTGCTGCGGCCCGACGGCGCCGCGGTGCTCACCGACTTCGGCATCGCCGCGCTCATCGACGAGACCCGGCTGACGGGCACCGGTCAGGTCGTGGGGTCGCCGGAGTTCATGGCGCCCGAGCGGCTGCGCGGCGAGCCCGACGACCCGGCGTCCGACCTCTACTCGCTCGGCATGCTGATGTTCGTCGCCGTCGACGGGCACAGCCCGCTGCGCCGGTCCTCCCCGTCTCGACGCTGTCGGCGGTCCTGCACGAGCCGCCGCCGGTTCCGACCAACGCCGGGCCGCTCGAACCGCTGATCTCCGCTCTGCTGCAACGGGATCCGGCGTCGCGCCCGACCGCGGCGCAGGTCACCGAGACGCTGCGGGGACTGCTCAGCGGCGGTGTCGCGACGCAGCCGCGCACGACCGTGCAGCACCGCCTCCCGGCCACCGCGCTGGCGCCGCAGCCGCCGGTCGCGGACCGACCCGCCCCCGTGTCGTACGCCGCCCCCGTGTCGTACGCCGCCCCCGGGCAGGCGTCGCAGCGCCCGGTCGCCGAGCAGCGGGTCACCGAGCAACCCGTCGACCAGCGCGCGACCGAGCCGCGCCCGCAGGCGCCGGCGTCGTACGAGGAGTCGCCGACCGGGTCGGCCGAGCCGGTCGCGCCGGTAGCGCCCGGCCGGCCCCAGGCGTACGCGCCGCGGGAGGACGACCACAGCTTCCGCGACCCGGCGGGTCCACCGCCCGAACCCCCGACGTACGACTCCGGCGAGGGCCGCTCGCCCCGCACCCGGGGCGTGCTCGCGGCGCTGCTCGGGCTGGTCCTGGTGGTCGCGGGTGCCTTCGCCGGGTGGCGGATCCTGGACCGCCCGGACCGGGATCCGGCCACCGCAGCCGCCACCGGCACCCGGTCGCCCTCGCCCGGCGCCACACCGACCACCCAGGCGCCGCCGACGCCCGGGGCGAGCTTCTCGACGCTGCCCGAGCCCACGAGTCCGCCGACCAGCGGTCTGCTGCCCCCGGCCCCGACGCCGAGCCCGAGCGAGCCGGCGCCGGAGCCCACCCCTGAGCCGGAGGCCCCGTCGGAGCCGACCGAGCCGCAGACCAGCGACCCCGAGCCGTCCCCCTCGCCCGAGACCCAGCCGGAGCCCGAGCCGACACCGAGCCCCACGTCCTCGGAGCCGGCCGAACCGCCGGTGAGCAACGCCGTGCGCAACCCGCCGTCGGGCAGCTGGATCGCCCAGCTCGCGTCGGTGCCGATCTCCTCGGGCACCGAGGCCCGCGACCGGCGGCTGCGCCAGATCCGCCAGTCGTTCCCGAGCGCGGGGGTGTTCAGCTCCAGCAGCTACGCCTCGCTCCGGGCGGGCTACTGGGTCGTCTGGGTCGGGCCGTACGCCGACGGCAACGCCGCGCTGGGCGCGTGCCAGTCCGCGGGCGTGTCGGGCGGCAGCAACTGCCTGGGCCGGCTGGTGAGCAACGACGGCTCGGACCGGCAGTACGTCTGCTCCAGCAGCGGCTCCTCGGGCTGCACCAAGGAGTGACCCGGCTCAGCCGAGCAGCAGCGCCCGCACGATCACGCCGACGCCGGCGACGGTCGCGAGGACGAGCACGAGCTGGCGCATCCGGTCGATCGAGACCAGCCGGCGCACCGGCATCGCCAGCGCCAGCCCGAGCACGGTGAACGGCGCCCAGACGAGCCCGGCGGTCAGCTGCTGCCGGGTCAGCTCCCCGGCCACCGCGAGCCCGATCAGCGAGGTGGTCGCGCCGACGGCGAAGAACACCGCGAGGGTCGAGCGGATCCGGTCGGGTCGCTCGCGCTGCATCACCAGCCCGAGGAACGGCCCGCCGATGGAGGCCGCGGTGCCGCTGACCCCGGTGAGCAGACCGGCGACGAACGCCGGGCCCCGGCTCGGGCGCACCTCGACCGCCCAGACCGACGCCGCGACGGCGACCAGCACCATCACGCCGACCACGACGGCGATCGCGGTCGCCGGCAACCAGGCGACGATCGCAACACCCAACGGCATCAACAGGATTCGGCCCGCGAGGGCCCAGGTGAGCACCGGTCGGTCGATGTCGACGTTCTCGCGTGCGAGCTGCACGAGCGGCAGCGTCAGGCTCGTCAGCAGCAGCGCGCCGGGCATCAGGTCGGGGGCGAGCACCACCACGAACGGCGCGCTGACCACGGCGATCCCGAAACCGACGACGGCCTGCACGAGCGAGCCGATCACGACGATCACGCCCAGCAGCAGCACGATCCCCCAGTCGAGACCCATCAGCCGCGCAGCAGGTTGACGATCGCGACGAGCCCGATCACCACGATGAAGGCGCGCAGGCCCCACGCCGGGAGCCGGCGGCCGACCCGGGCGCCGATCACCCCGCCCGCCAGCGCGCCGAGGGCGATGAGGCCGGCGACGGCCCAGTCGATGTCACCCCAGGCGACGATCATGAAGGTCACGGCGGCGACGCCGTTGACGATGGTGCCGAGCACGTTCTTGATGCCGTTGACCTGCTGCAGCGGGTTGGGCAGCAGCACGCTCATCAGGCCCATCAGCAGCACGCCCTGCGCCGCCCCGAAGTAGCCGCCGTAGACCCCGGCCAGGTAGATCCCGAGGAGCAGCACCGCCCGGCGCACCGGGGAGTCGTGGTCGGTGTGCGCGGCGGCCGCGCGGCGCTGCAGCGACGGGCCGACGATCACCAGGAGCACCCCGACGCCGATCAGCGCCGGCACGATCGCGTCGAACGCCTCGGGCGGCAGCCACAGCAGCAGCAGCGCACCGGTGACGGCGCCGAGCAGGCTCATCGGGGCGAGCCGGCGCAGCAAGTCACCCGAACCCTTGAGCTCCTTGCGATAGCCCCACGTGCCGGTCACCCCGCCCGCGACCAGGCCGACCGTGTTGGACATGTTCGCCACGACCGGCGGATAGCCGAACGCCAGCAGCGTGGGGAAGGTGACCAGGGTGCCGGAGCCGACGATGGTGTTGATGGTGCCGGCGGCCATGCCTGCCAGCAGGATCAGCACGGCTTCGAGCAGAGACACCACGGCAGACTATCCACCGGCGCGGCAGCTGCCGCGCCAGGTCTCAGGCGGTGGCGCTCAGGCCGTCGGCCGCTCGGCCCGGGCGCTCCAGCGGTCGCCGTGCCGGTCCAGCACGAGCGGCATCCCGAAGGTCTCCGAGAGGTTCTCGGCCGTCAGCGTCGGCTCCAGCGGGCCGGCCGCCACGACCCGCCCCTCGCGCAGCATCAGCACGTCGGTGAACCCGGGCGGGATCTCCTCGACGTGGTGGGTGACCAGCACCAGCGCGGGCGCGGCGACGTCGAGCGCGAGAGTCCCGAGACGGCGTACGAGATCCTCGCGGCCGCCCAGGTCGAGACCGGCAGCCGGCTCGTCGAGCAGCATCAGCTCGGGGTCGGTCATGAGGGCCCGGGCGATCTGCACCCGCTTGCGCTCACCCTCGCTGAGCGTGCCGAAGGTGCGGTCTACCAGGTGCGCGGCGCCGAGCGCCTCGAGCAGCTCGCCGGCGCGCTCGTGGTCGAGCTCGTCGTAGGACTCCCGCCAGCGTCCGACCACGCCGTAGGACGCGGTGACCACGACGTCGCCCACGCGCTCGCCGCCCGGGATCCGGTCGGCGATCAGCGCCGAGGCCAGACCGATGCGCGGTCGCAGCTCGAAGACGTCGACCGCACCCAGCACCTCGCCGAGCACGCCCGCGACGCCGCTGGTCGGGTGCATGCGACCCGCCGCGACCTGCAGCAGGGTGGTCTTGCCGGCGCCGTTGGGGCCCAGCACGACCCAGCGCTCGCCCTCCTCGACCTCCCAGGAGACCTCGTCGAGCAGGCGGCGCCCGCCGCGCACCACGCTCACCCCTGCCAGGGCCAGGACGTCACTCATGGCCTCGACCCTAGGGCACCTACGATGACGTCGATGCCCAGCCTGCCCGCCTCCGTCCGGCTGTCGCTGTGGACCACCGCAGCCTTCGCCGGACACCTCGATCTCGACGACGCCGTGCGCCGCGCGCTGCCCGACCTCGACGCCGTCGACGGGCTGCTCGAACCGCTGCGGCTGTGGGGCGACCTCGGCGAGCAGGTGCTGTGCGTCGCGCTCCCCCGCCCGGGCCAGATCGCCACGATGCCGCGCTCCAGCGCCGAGCTCGTGGCCGCCGCCACCGAGGCCGGCGAGTGCGTGTTCGTGCCCGCGCTCGGCGGGGCGCTGGTGCCGACGTACGAGCAGTTCGGGCCGGCCGGCGACACCGGCTGGCGCGTCGACTGGACGACGTACGACACCGAGCCGGTCCCCGTCCACCAGCTCGCCGCGCTGGACGAGCGGGAGATCGAGCGCGGCCTCCGCGAGCAGCTGATCGACGTCGCCGGCGAGCTCGACGCGCTGGACGCGCCCCCGTGGGCCGGCTCCGGCCTGCGCGGCGAGGCCGACGAGCGCACCGCGCTGCGCCTGTGGGGTCTGCCGCCGGGGGTGCCGCCGCGCGCGCTGCGGGTGATCCAGCTGGCCGGCACGGTCGCCGCCGCCTGCGAGCTCGGGCTGGAGCAGGCCCCCACCCTCGACGGCACCACGCACGCCCGCCGCGAACGGCTGCTGCGCGACCTGTTGGTCAACGCCGAGACCGCCCTGGCCGGCGCCACCACCGCCGGCGCGCAGACCCTCGCGGGCCTCAGACATACGCGTTCCTGATTCGTCCGCGCCCCGGTGCCCCTCCGTCGAAGCGGGACCTCCGGACGTCAGG
This sequence comes from Barrientosiimonas endolithica, assembly GCF_030296655.1. Taxonomy (NCBI): domain Bacteria; kingdom Bacillati; phylum Actinomycetota; class Actinomycetes; order Micrococcales; family Dermacoccaceae; genus Barrientosiimonas; species Barrientosiimonas endolithica. The sequence continues at coordinate 1,668,163 of NZ_AP027735.1, forward strand.
TGCCTTCCGTGAGCACCTCGCGGTAGACCTTCTCGGTGCGGGCGCCGATGGTGTCCCAGCCGAACTGCTCCACGGCACGGCGCCGGCCGGCCTCGCCGCGGCGGCGCGCCTCGGCGGTGTCGGACACCGCGGCCGACAGGGTGCGGCCCAGGTCGTCGACGAACCGGTCGGGGTCGACCGGGGTGCCCGTGCCGTCGTCGACCTGCTCGATCGGCACCAGCCAGCCGGTGGCCGGGCCGGTGGACGCCGGGGCGTCGACGCCGCCGCCCCAGTCCGGGTCGACGACCACCTCGGGGATGCCGCCGGTCGCCGTCGCGACGACCGCCGCCTCGCAGGCCATCGCCTCGAGGTTGACGATGCCGAGCGGCTCGTAGATCGAGGGGCACACGAACACCGTCGCGAACGACAGCAGCGCCACCACCTCGGCGCGCGGCAGCATGTCCGCGATCCACACCACCCCGTCGCGGGTCTGCCGCAGCTCGGCGACCAGCTGCTCGACCTCGGCGGCGATCTCGGGGGTGTCCGGCGCGCCCGCGCACAGCACGAGCTGCGCCTCGGGCGGCAGCTGCGCGGCGGCGCGCAGCAGGTAGGGCAGGCCCTTCTGCCGCGTGATCCGCCCGACGAACACCACGCTCGGCCGGTCCGGGTCGACCCCGTGCCGGCGCAGGACCTCCTCGGCCTGCGCGGACCGGTCGCGCTGCCACAGCTGGGCGTCGATCCCGTTGTGCACCACGTGAACTCGCGCCGGGTCGAGCGCCGGATAGCTGCGCAGCACGTCGCGGCGCATGCCCTCGGAGACGGCGATCACGGCCGCCGCGGACTCGTAGGCGGAGCGCTCGACGAACGAGGAGACCCGATAGCCGCCGCCCAGCTGCTCGGCCTTCCACGGCCGCAGCGGCTCGAGGCTGTGCGCGGTGATGACGTGCGGCACCCCGTGCAGCAGGCTCGCGAGGTGCCCGGCGAAGTTGGCGTACCAGGTGTGGGAGTGCACCAGGTCGGCGCCGGCGCAGTCCTGCGCGATCGCGAGGTCGACCCCCATCGTGCGCAGCGCCGCGTTGGCGTCGGCCAGCTCGGGCAGGTCGGGGTAGCCGTAGGTGCCCGGCTCGTCGACCGGCTCCCCGAACGCACGCACCCGCACGTCGGTCCCCTCGGCCCGCAACGCCTTCACCAGCTCGCTCACGTGGACGCCGGCGCCGCCGTAGATGTTGGGCGGGTACTCCTTCGTCAGCAGGTCGACTCTCACCCCCGAACGCTAGCCCCGAGGAGGCTGCCGCGACAGGGCAGTCCGGCCTAGGGTGCAGCTATGGCTGCGCGCGGAGGTCCCAAGGTTCTGGCGGTCGTGCTGGCGGGCGGCGAGGGCAAGCGCCTGATGCCGCTCACCACCGACCGCGCCAAGCCGGCCGTCCCGTTCGGTGGCATCTACCGCCTCATCGACTTCGCGCTGTCCAACCTCGCCAACAGCGGTTACCTGCAGATGGTCGTGCTCACGCAGTACAAGTCGCACAGCCTCGACCGGCACGTCACCAAGACCTGGCGGATGTCGACGATGCTCGGCAACTACGTCGCGCCGGTGCCGGCCCAGCAGCGCGTGGGCAAGCACTGGTTCGCCGGCTCGGCCGACGCGATCTTCCAGAGCCTCAACCTGATTCACGACGAGAAGCCCGACTACGTCGTGGTCGTCGGCGCCGACCACGTCTACCGGATGGACTTCAGCGACATGGTCGCCCAGCACGTCGAGAGCGGCGCGAGCGTGACGGTGGCGGCCATCCGGCAGCCCATCGGCCTCGCCGACCAGTTCGGCGTCATCGAGGTCTCCGGCGACGACCCGTCGCGCATCGCGCAGTTCCGCGAGAAGCCGAGCGACCCCCAGCCGTTGCCCGACAGCCCCGGCGAGGTGCTCGCCTCGATGGGCAACTACGTCTTCACCGCCGCCGACCTGGTCGACGCCGTCACTCGCGACGCCGACGACGAAGACTCCAAGCACGACATGGGCGGCGACATCGTGCCGTGGTTCGTCGAGCAGGGCCGGGCCGCGGTCTTCGACTTCAGCACCAGCACGATCCCCGGCGCGACCGACCGCGACCGCGGCTACTGGCGCGACGTCGGGACGCTCGACTCCTACTACGACGCGCACATGGACCTGGTGTCGATCCACCCGGTCTTCAACCTCTACAACTACGCCTGGCCGATCATGACCGAGGCCGGCCACTTCCCGCCGGCCAAGTTCGTCGTCGGCGCCAGCCAGCGCGACGGCGTCGCGGTCAACTCCATCGTCTCCCCGGGTGCATCGTCTCCGGCTCGACCGTGAGCGACTCGGTGCTGTCGCCCAACGTGCGCACGCACAGCTTCTCGGCGGTCACCGGGTCGGTGCTGCTCGACAACGTCGAGGTCGGTCGCAGCGCGCAGGTCAACCGGGCCATCGTCGACAAGGACGTGGTGATCCCCGAGGGCGTGTCGATCGGGGTCGACCCCGAGCTGGACCGCCGGCGCGGCTTCACCGTGACCGAGTCGGGCATCACCGTCATCGGCAAGGGCACGGTCATCGAGCGGTGAGCACGCCCGCACCCGCTCCCCAGACCCTTCTCGTCACCCTCTCCGGCCCCGACCGCCCCGGCGTCACCAGCGAGATCTTCGCGACGGTCGAGCAGTGCGGCGGCGCCAGCGTGCTCGACGTCGAGCAGGTCGTCGTGCGCGGGCAGCTCACCATCGCGGTGCTGCTGACCTCGCCCGACGGCTGCACCGACCTGCGCGACCGGGTCGTGGCCACCGGCGCCCGGCTCGGCCTCTCGGCCACGGCCGTGCTCGGGCAGGGCGACAACGCCGAGCGTCGCGGCGGGCGCGCCTCGGTCGTGGTCATCGGCTCGCCGCTGACCTCCTCGGCCGTGCTCGCGATCTCCTCGACGCTCGCCGACGAGGGAGCCAACATCGACCGCATCCGGCGGCTCGCCCGCGACCCGGTCACCACCCTGGAGCTCGACGTGTCCGGGGCGGCGCTGGAACGGCTGCGGCCGGCGCTCGCGCTCGTGGCCGCGCGCGAACGCGTCGACGTCGCGGTCTCCCCCGGCGGCCTGGCCCGGCGCGGGCGGCGCCTCGTCGTCATGGACGTCGACAGCACCCTGATCCAGGACGAGGTCATCGAGCTGCTGGCCCGGCGCGCCGGCCGCGAGGCGGAGGTCGCGGCCGTCACCGAGGCGGCCATGCGCGGCGAGATCGACTTCGCCGACAGCCTGCACCGCCGGGTCGAGGCGCTCGCCGGGCTGCCGGCGAGCGTGTTCGCGCAGGTGCGCGAGGACGTACGCCTGACGCCGGGTGCCGAGACGCTGGTGCGCACCCTCAAGCGGCTCGGGTTCACCGTCGCCGTCGTGTCCGGCGGGTTCATCGAGATCGTCCAGCCGCTGGCCGAGCACCTCGGCATCGACCACGCGCACGCCAACCGGCTCGAGGTCGTCGACGGCCGGCTCACCGGCCGCGTCGACGGGCCCGTGGTCGACCGGGCCGAGAAGGCCGCGGCGCTGCAGCGGTTCGCCGCGCAGGAGCGGCTGCCACTGAGCCGCACCGTCGCCGTCGGGGACGGCGCCAACGACCTCGACATGCTGTCGGTCGCCGGGCTCGGGGTGGCGTTCAACGCCAAACCCGTCGTGCAGCAGCAGGCCGACACCACCGTCAACGTGCCCTACCTCGACACCGTGCTCTACATGCTGGGCCTGTCCCGCGACGACATCGACGAGGCCGAGGCCGCCGAGCAGGAGCAGCGCCTCGCGGTCGCCGACCGACCCCGCACCTAGACTCCCCCATGCCCGAATCGCCACGACGCAGCCTGCTGATCATCGGTGGGGCGGAGGACAAGGTCGGCCGGGTCACCGTCCTGCGGCGCTTCGTCCGGCTCGCCGGGGGCCGCAGCTCCCGCCTGGTGGTGATCCCCACCGCCTCCTCGGTGCCCGACGAGGTCGTCGACGTCTACAGCACGATCTTCACGCGGCTGGGCGCGCCCGAGGTCACCGCGGTCGACCCGCCGACCCGGCAGGCCAGCTCCGACCCGCAGATCGCCGAGCAGGTCGATGGCGCCACCGGCATCTTCATCTCCGGCGGCAACCAGCTGAAGCTGTCCCAGCTCATCGTCGGCACCCCGCTCGGCGCCGCGCTGCTGCGGGCCTACCAGCGGGGCGCGGTCATCGCCGGCACCTCGGCCGGCGCCTCGATCATGAGCCAGTTCATGATCTCGATGGGCGACGAGGGCGTCACCCCGCGGCAGCGCTCCAGCCAGCTCACCGCCGGACTCGGGCTGCTGCCCGGCGTCATCGTCGACCAGCACTTCGACCAGCGCGCCCGCTACGGCCGGTTGCTGTCGCTGGTCGCCGGCTCGCCCAACCTGCTCGGCATGGGCATCGACGAGGACACCGCCGCCGAGATCCACGACGAGCGCACGATGACCGTCGTCGGCTCCGGCGCGGTGTTCGTCGTCGACGCCCGCACGGCCACCACCGACGCCCACCTCGCGCGCCGCGACGCGCCGCTGCTGGTGAGCGGGGCGGTCGTGCACACGCTGCCCTACGGCGCGACGTTCGACCTGGAGAGCGCGACGCTGGTCGACTTCGTCGAGAAGTACGCCGACACCGCCGTCACCTCCTCGCGCGACCGGCACGACACCGCCACCGCGGCCGCCGCGCTGCACCACTGACCACCCACGCCCGACCACCCACGTCACGAAGGGAGTGCCCGTGACCTCCGACCGGCCGACCCCCACCGGCCCGGCGGCTCCCGAGCTGCGCATCGTCGAGCAGCGGGTCTACCGCGGCCCCAACGTCTGGTCCTACGAGCCGGCCGTGCACCTGGTCGTCGACCTCGGCGTGCTCGAGGATACCCCACCGACGCACTGCCCGGCTTCACCGAGCGGCTGCTGCAGATCCTCCCCGGCCTCGAGGGGCACACCTGCTCGCGCGGCCACCGTGGCGGGTTCGTCGAGCGGCTCGTCGAGGGCACCTGGCTCGGCCACGTCGCCGAGCACGTCGCGCTGCAGCTGCAGCAGGAGGTCGGCCACGACCTGCGCCGGGGCAAGACGCGCGGCGTGCGCGGCCGGCCCGGCGTCTACAACGTCATCTACGCCTACACCGACGAGCGGGTCGCGCTCGCCGCCTGCGAGCTGGCCGTACGCCTGGTGAACCACCTCGTCCAACCCGAGGAGGGCTTCGACGTCGACGCCGCGCTCGAGGAGTTCCAGCTGCGCGCGCAGCGCAGCTCCTTCGGCCCCTCGACCGCCGCGATCATCGAGGAGGCGGTGAGCCGCGACATCCCGTTCACCCGGCTCAACGAGCACTCGCTGGTGCAGCTCGGTCAGGGCGTGCACGCCCAGCGCATCCGCGCCACGATGACCTCGCGCACCTCGGCGCTGGCCGTCGACATCGCCGGCGACAAGAACCTCACGGCCCGGATCCTGGGGTCGGCCGGGCTCCCGGTGCCGAAGGCCGAGACCGTGCGGTCGGCCGACGGTGCGGTCTCCGCCGCGCGCCGGGTCGGCTTCCCCGTCGTGCTCAAGCCGCTCGACGGCAACCACGGTCGCGGCGTCTGCCTCGACCTGCGCTCCGACGAGCAGGTGCGCGAGGCGTTCGGCATCGCCGAGGCGCAGTCGCGGCGCGGCATCGTGCAGGTCGAGAGCTTCATCACCGGCAAGGACTACCGCTGCCTGATCATCGGCGGCCGGATGGCGGCCATCGCCGAGCGCGTGCCCGCCCACGTCATCGGCGACGGCGAGCACAGCGTGCGCGAGCTGGTCGACCTCACCAACGCCGACCCGCGGCGCGGCGTCGGCCACGAGAAGGTGCTCACCCGGATCACCGTCGACGACGCGGCGATCGAGCTGGTGCGCGAGCAGGGCTTCGAGCTCGACGACGTCCCCCCGCGCGACACCATGGTCAAGCTCGTGATGACCGGCAACATGTCGACCGGCGGCATCAGCGTCGACCGCACCTTCGACGCCCACCCCGACAACGTCGAGATCGCCGAGGAGGCCGCCCAGCTCATCGGCCTCGACGTCGCCGGCATCGACTTCATCTGCCCCGACATCACCGTGCCGGTGCGCGAGACCGGCGGAGCGATCTGCGAGGTCAACGCCGCCCCGGGGTTCCGGATGCACACCCACCCGACGGTCGGCGAGCCGCAGTTCATCGCCAAGCCGGTCGTCGACCTGCTCTTCCCGCCCGGCTCGCCCTCGCGGGTGCCGATCGTCGCGGTGACCGGCACCAACGGCAAGACCACGACGTCGCGCATGCTAGCGCACATCATGAAGGGCCTCGGCCGCAAGGTCGGGATGACCTCGACCGACGGCATCGTCATCGACGAGCGGCTGGTCATCAAGGCCGACGCCTCCGGGCCGCGCTCGGCCAAGATGGTGCTGCAGAATCCGCGGGTCGACCTCGCGGTCATGGAGGTCGCCCGCGGCGGCATCCTGCGCGAGGGCCTCGGCTACGACCGCAACGACGTCGCCGTCGTCACCAACGTGCAGCCCGACCACCTCGGCATGCGCGGCATCGACACCGTCGAACAGCTGGCTCGCGTGAAATCCGTTGTCGTCGAAGCGGTTCCGCGTGATGGCTATGCCGTGCTCAACGCCGACGACCCGCTCGTACGCGAGATGCGGCGACGCTGCAGCGGCACCGTCGTGTGGTTCAGCCTCGAGCCGCCGGGCAGCGAGACGCGGGAGTTCATCGAGGAGCGGCTGCGCCGCGGCGCCCGGGCGGTCGTGCTCGACCCGACCGACCGCGGCGAGATGATCGTGCTGCGCCAGGGGCGCCGGGCGATGCCGCTGGCGTGGACCCACCTGCTGCCCTCGACGTTCGGCGGCGCAGCCCGGATGAACGTCGCCAACGCCCTGGCCGCCGCGGGCGCGGCGTTCGCGCTCGACGCCCCGCTGCACGACATCCGCCAGGGGCTGCGCACGTTCAACACCAGCTACTACCAGTCCCCCGGCCGGCTCAACCGCCTCGACGTCAACAACATCGAGGTGTTCGTCGACTACTGCCACAACCCGCCCGGCATGGAGCGGCTCGGCGAGTTCGTCGAGGGCTACGTCAAGCACAAGCAGGGCTCGACCACGCACCGCATCTCGCGCATCGGCATGGTCGGCGCTGCCGGCGACCGGCGCGACGAGGACATCCGCGAGCTCGGCTACGTCGCCGCGAAGTTCTTCGACGTGCTCGTGCTGCGCGAGGACGACAACCTGCGTCGCCGCCCGCCCGGCGAGGCCGCCGCCCTGCTCGACGAAGGGGCGCAGAAGGCGATGGCCGAGGGCGCCCGCTGCCGCACGACCGAGATCGTGCTCGACGAGCCCACGGCCACCCGGCACGCCATCGTGCGGGCCAACGCCGGCGACCTGGTGGTGCTGTGCGTCGACAAGCACGCACGGGTGCTCTCCCAGCTGGAGGGCTACACCCACCAGGCCGCCGCCGGCAGCCGCGCCGACGAGGAGCAGGCCGGCGACCCCGACCTGGACGCGAGCGACCTGGTGCTGCACGACGTGCAGGCGACGTCGATGGACGACCCCGAGGTGCGGGCCGCCGTCGAGCCGCGCGACGGGTGAGCCTCAGCCGAGGTCGCTGACGTCGCGCAGCTCCACCCGCTCGCCGACGTGGGCCATCTCGAGCACCATCACCTCGTTGGCGCCAGCCCGCCAGAGCGGGGCGGGGGCGTACAGCGTGCGCTGCGGCCCGGCCTCGTCGTAGCGGCCGAGCAGGAACCCGCCGAGCCACACGAAGCCGCGCCCCCAGCCGGGCAGGGCGAGGAATCCGTCGGCCGGGGCGTCGACGTGCACCGTCACCCCGGCGTACGTCGGCACGGGCTCTCCCGCCGGCTCGCCACCGAACGCGACGGCATCGGTGAACCCGTCGGCGTCCAGCTCGATGGGCACGGTCTGCCACCCGTGGACGAACCGGTTGCCGAGCCGAACGGCGCTGACGCCCTTGCGGTCGCGGCCGAGACCCGGTCCGAAGTTGACCCGGCCCCGGTTCTCCACCAGCAGCTCGAGCCGGGCCGGTGCGCCGTCGGGGCGCGGTGCGAGCTCGATGCCCGCCGCAGCCTCCGCGGGGTCCACCACCCCGACGAGCCGGTCGTCGGCGAAGACGTGGGCTCGGTCGGCCAGGTCCTCCAGCACCAGCAGGCCACCGCCCGGCGGGACCAGCACGCTGCCGCGGTAGAGCACGAGCCCCCGGCCGCTGCCGACCTCCTCCATCCAGCGCGGCGCCGTTCCGTGCACGGCGTCGCCCCATGCCGCCGAGGCGGCGCCGAAGGGTGCCCAGCGCTCGACCGGCAGCGTCTGCGGAGCCAGCCGAGGAGGCAGGGCGGGCGGCTCGCGCTCGGGGAGGTGGGCGTACCGGCCGATGACCGTGCGGAAGGCGTGGAACTTCTCGGTGATCTCACCGGCCTCGCCGACCGGCGCGTCGTAGTCGTAGCTCGTCACGGTCGGCTGGTGCCCGGCCTCCAGGTTGGCGCCGCTCCACAGCCCGAAACTCGTGCCGCCGTGGGCCATGTAGAGGTTCACCGAGCCGCCCGCGGCGAGGATCTCCTCCAGCACCGCGGCGGCCTCGTCGGGGTCACGGGTGTGGTGCCGCTCGCCCCAGTGGTCGAACCAGCCGTGCCACAGCTCCATGCACATCTTCGGCTCACCGGGCCGGAAGCGCTCCAGCTCGCCGAACGCCTCCGCGACCCGGGAGCCGAAGTTCACCGTCGCGAGCGTGCCGGGCAGCGTCCCGGAGGCGAGGTGGTCGGGGCCGGGGCCGTCGGAGGTGAACAGCGGGACGTCGATGCCGCGGCCGACGAGGCCGTCGCGCACGTGCCGCAGGTAGTCCGCGTCGTCGCCGAAGGAGCCGTACTCGTTCTCCACCTGCACCGCCACGATCGGCCCGCCGCGGGTCGCCTGCAGCGGCACCACCAGGGGCAGCAACCGGTCGAGGTAGTCGTCGACCGCGGCGAGGAAGGCCGGGTCGCAGCAGCGCAGCCGCAGGTCGGGGTCGCGCAGCAGCCACGCGGGGAGGCCGCCGAGGTCCCACTCGGCGCAGACGTACGGGCCCGGGCGCAGCAGCACCTGCAGCCCCTGCTCCCCCGCCAGCTCCACGAAGCGCGGGAGGTCGCGCCAGCCGGTGAAGTCGTACGTCCCCGGGGCCGGCGAGTGGAAGTTCCACGCGACGTAGGTCTCGACGGTGTTCAGCCCCATCGCCGCCACGCGCGCCAGCCGGTCGGCCCACAGGTCGGGGTGCACGCGGAAGTAGTGCACGGCGCCGCTGATCACTCGGTCCGGGAACGTCATCGGTCGCCCACCCTCGCTCGCTCAGTCGATCTCGTCGCCGAATCTCACCAGCGCAGAACGGTATTCGTCCATGTCGGCATCCGTCGAGCGCTGCACCAGCAGCCGCAGGACGTCGCCGAGCGCCGCGCCGTCGTCACCCAGGTCGTGCAGCGTCAGCGCCCGGAACGCCGCCACCGCCTCGCTGTCGGGCCGGTCCGCGCGCAGCGCGTCGAGGATCGCCAGCGACTCCTCCAGCCGCCCCAGGTGACGCAGCGTCGACGCCTTCTGGATGAGCGCGCGGTGGTAGTACGGCTCGCGCAGGCCGACCCGCAGGGCGTCGTCGTACGCCGCCAGCGCCTCGTCCTCGCGGTCTGCGCTGTCGTACGTCCCCGCCAGCTCGTAGAGCACGCGCGCGTCGTCGGGGAACGCCTCGCGCAGCTGCTGCGCCTGCACGATCCGCTCGTCGGCGTCGTCGATCGCCCAGAGCGCGGCGATGCGCTCCTCGGCCTCGTGCTCGCCTCGCGCGCGAATCACCTTGCGGCGCACCGCTGCTGGGTCGTCCTCGTGCGAACCTTGCGCGAGCAGCCAGTCGTGCAGCTGGGCCCGGTGGGAGTGGGTCATCATCGCCAGCACGTCGCCGTCGCGCGCGTCGGCGAGCAGCGCCTCGAGGCCCTCGAGCTCCGTGGGCGAGCTCGACACCGGCGTCACGCCGACCTGACCCAGGCCCTCGACGAGCAGCGCCTCGAGCTCGTCCATCGTGCGGTCGCGCAGGTACTTCTCCTTGTGCTGGACGTGCACCCGGTCGGCCTCGAGCCCGGCCATGACGCCGAGCGTGCGCAGGATCTCGTCGGTGCGGTCGCCGCCGGTGCCGAGGCCGAGGAGCAGCTGCGACCCCGGTTCGACCAGCCCTCGCCCGACACGCAGCAGCGCCTCGAGCCCGCCCTCGTTGTGCGCCATGTCGAGGATGACGGTGACCTCCCCGCCGCCGGCGAGCGGCGTGGAGTAGATGTTCATCCGGCCCGCGTTGTGCTGCGAGTCGGGGGCGAACGTCGCGAGCCCCTCGGCGACCGCGTCGGGCGAGAGACCGGCGCCGAGGCCGGCCGCGGCGCCCGCGAGGGCGTTGGCGAGGTTGTGCGCCGACAGCCCGCCGAGGGTCATCGGGACGTCGAGGACCGAGACGAGCCGCTCCGGCGGGTGGCCGGGCGAGAGCACGACGAGGTCGCCGTCGAGCACGGTGATGCCGCGGCCGCCCGACTGCAGCGCCTCGCGCAGCGACGGCGAGTCGGGGTCGAGCGAGAAGCACCAGATGCGACCGCTCGCCCCGGTGCGCATCGCCCACACGCGCGGGTCGTCGCCGTTGAGCACGACCCAGCCCTGGGGCTTGGTGACCCGGGTGATGATGGCCTTGACCTCGGCCAGCTGGTCGATGGTGTCGATGCCCTGCATGCCGAGGTGGTCGGCGCTGACGTTGGTCACCACGCTGACGTCGTTGACCGGCACCCCGAGCCCCTTGAAGAGCATCCCGCCGCGCGCGGTCTCGAGCACCGCCAGCTGCACCCCGGGCGCCGACAGCACGGCCTGGGCGCCGGCCGGCCCGGAGTAGTCGCCCTTCTCGACGAGCTCCCCTGCACGAGCACGCCGTCCGTCGAGCTCCAGCCGGCGCGCAGCCCGGCGGTCATGCCCAGGTGGGCCACGAGCCGGGTCGTCGTCGTCTTGCCGTTGGTCCCGGTGATGGCCACCACGGGCACCTTGGGCGCGGTCGCCCGCAACCGCGGACCCTCCGGCACGGCCCGGATGCCGGCGGCGGCCTCATCGACGGCCGTCGCCACGGCCTGCTCCCCGGCGGGATCCCCCGCCGTCGTCTCCAGGACGCGCTGCAGCAGCGGCGCGATCGCCTCCCCATCGCCTGCCCGCGCTCGCGGGAGCGCCAGGGCAGAGCGACGACGATCTCGTCGGCGGCGCCGCCGGGCCGCACACGCACGCCCAGGCGCACGGTGCCCGCCGCAGCCGCGAGCCGGCGTACGACCCGCTCGACGAGGCGCACGACGAACCGCTGGCGGCTGGCGGTGCCGGCCGGCCCGGGCGCCGAGCGCGGCAGCCGCAGCTCGCCGGCCAGCGCCTGCATCGCCGGTTCGTCGGCCGCAAGGTAGCCCGGCAGCCGCAGGCTGACCTTGATCGCCGGGCGCGTGAAGTACAGGTTCGGCCCCTCCAGGACCCGGACCTCGGTCGCCACGACGGGCACAGGGATGCTGGGGTCGTCAACCATCACGGACGAGCGTAGCCAGGAGCATCAGCGATCCTGCCGGGTGGAGCAGGACACGCACCCTCACCCATCGCACCGGTTCGGCGACGATGCCGGGAGGCCCGCCAACCCGCAGCAGGACACGCACCCTCACCCATCGCACCGGTTCGGCGACGATGCCGGGAGGCCCGCCAACCGCAGCAGGACACGGACCCTCACCCATCGCACCGGTTCGGCGACGATGCCGGGAGGCCCGCAGCGCAGCAAGGACCTCCCGGAGGAGGAGCCGAACCAGAGATCACTGCCCCATGGCGTGCACGCCGCCGTCGACGTGCACGATCTCGCCGGTCGTGGCCGGGAACCAGTCGCTGAGCAGCGCCACGCACGCCTTGGCGGCGGGCTCGGGGTCCTTGACGTCCCAGCCGAGCGGGGCGCGGTTGTCCCAGACCCGCTCGAACTCCTCGAACCCGGGGATCGACTTGGCGGCGGTGGTGCGGATCGGGCCGGCCGAGACCAGGTTGCAGCGCACGCCCTGCGGGCCGAGGTCGCGGGCGAGGTAGCGGTTGGTCGACTCGAACGCGGCCTTCGCGACACCCATCCAGTCGTACAGCGGCCAGGCGAACTTCGCGTCGAAGGTGAGCCCGACGAGCGAGGACCGGTCGGTCATCAGCGGCAGCGCCGCGGTCGCGAGGGCCTTGAGCGAGTAGGCCGAGGCCTGCATCGCCGTTGCGACGTCGTCCCAGTCGGCCTCGAGGAAGTTGAAGGCGCCCGGCGGCGCGAAGCCGATCGAGTGCAGCACGCCGTCCAGCTGCGGCGAGATCTCGCGCACCCGGTCGGCGAGGAGTCCAGGTGCTCCTGCTCGGTGACGTCGAGCTCGAGCACCTCGGGGGTGGTCGGCAGCCGCTTGGCGATGGTCGAGGTGATCTTCATCGTGCGCCCGAAGGAGGTGAGCACCACCGTGGCGCCCTCCTCCTGCGCGAGCCGGGCGACGTGGAAGGCGATGGAGGAGTCCATCAGCACGCCGGTCACGAGGATCGTCTTGTTCTCCAACAGACCCATCGGTCGTCCTTCCCTGGTCAGTGGCCCATGCCGAGGCCGCCGTCGACGGGCAGCACGGCTCCGGAGATGTACGCCGCGTCGGGCCCGGCGAGGAAGCGCACCGCGGCCGCGACCTCGCTCGCCTCAGCGAGGCGCCCGGCGGGGATCTGCTTGACGTACGCCGCCCGCTGGTCCTCGCTGAGCGCCTGGGTCATCTCGGTGTCGATGAAGCCGGGGGCGACGACGTTGGCGGTGATGTTGCGACCGCCGAGCTCGCGGGTGATCGAGCGGGCCATGCCGACCAGCCCGGCCTTGCTCGCGGCGTAGTTGACCTGCCCGGCCGAGCCGAGCAGGCCGACCACGCTGGAGATGAAGATCATCCGGCCGCGCTTGAGCCGGATCATCCCCTTGCTGGCGCGGCGGGCGCAGCGGAAGGCGCCGGTGAGGTTGGTGTCGAGCACGGTGGCGAAGTCCTCGTCGGACATGCGCAGCAGCAGGGTGTCGGAGGTGATGCCGGCGTTCGCGACGAGCACCTCGATCGGGCCGCCGACCAGCTGCTCGGCGGCGGTGAACGCGGCGTCGACCGAGGCGGTGTCGGAGACGTCGCACTGCACCGCCTCGAGTCCGTCGGGCGCCTCGCCGGAGCGGCTCGCGACCACCACGCGGTCACCCCCTCGGCGAGGGCGCGGGCGACCGCGAGGCCGATGCCGCGGTTGCCGCCGGTGACCAGGACGGGACGTGGGCTGTCGCTCAACGAAGAGGCTCCTGACGCTTGCTCGGGGGCTGCGCTGGCGACGCTATCCGACTACCCCGCGGTAGTCGTACCTCGTGCCACCAGGCGTACCGTTGAGGGATGAGCAGGCGCACTCGCCACGACCAGACCAGCTCGGTGCCGTCGGCCACCAGCTTGCCTGCCAACCCCCGCGACGACCACGACAACCGGGTCCGCAACTACCTGATCTCCATGGGGATCCGCACGGCGTGCTTCGTCGGGGCGTTCGTCTTCACCGGCGTGCTGCGCTGGGTGTGCGTGGCCCTCGCGGTCGTGCTGCCCTACGTCGCCGTCATCTTCGCCAACGCCGCGCAGCAGCGACGCATCGACGTGCTGGGGTCGGTGCGTCCCGACCGGCGCCAGAACCGCATCGACGGCCCGGCCGCGCACGGCAGCTCCCGCACCTCGTGAGCGGCGACGACCTGGTCTGCAGCGCCAAGGGCTGCCGGGCCGAGGCGGTGTGGGCGGTGCGCTGGAACAACCCGACCCTGCACACGCCCGAGCGCCGCAAGGTCTGGCTCGCCTGCGACTCCCACCGCGAGACGCTGTGGGAGTTCCTGTCGCTGCGCGGGTTCGCGCGCGACGTCGTGCCCGTCGATCAGCTCGAGCCCACCGACGGCTGAGCACCACGCCACGCTGATCGAACACGCCGGCACCCACACGCTGATCGAGTAGGCCGGAGCGCTAGCGGAGGCCGTATCGAGATCCCCCTCAGCCGCCGATCGCCGACATCGGCCGGTCGGGCTGCACGAACGACTCGTCGTCGATGCCGTGCCCGGCGCGCTTGCGCGCCATCTCGCCGGTGATCGCCGCGGCGATCGTCTCGTCGTCGGCCCCGCCGCGCAGCAGCGCGCGCAGGTCGCCCTCGCCGCGGGCGAACAGGCAGTTGCGCACCTGCCCGTCGGCGGTCAGCCGGACGCGGTCGCATGCGCCGCAGAACGGCCGCGTCACGCTGGCGATGATCCCGACCGTCGCGGGCCCGCCGTCGACGAGGAACCGCTCTGCCGGCGCGCTCCCGCGGGAGGCGTCGGGCAGCGGAGTGAGGGTGAACCGCTCGGCGAGCCGCTCGTGCAGCTCGTCGGCGGTGATCATCTCGTCGCGGGTCCACGCGTGCTGCGCGTCGAGCGGCATCTGCTCGATGAACCGCAGCTCGTAGCCGCGGTCGAGGCACCACTGCAGCAGCTCGGCGACCCGGTGCTCGTTGACGCCGCGCATCGCGACGGAGTTGACCTTGACCGGCGTGAGGCCGGCGTCGGCCGCCGCCTTCAGACCTGCCTCGACGTCGGCGAGGCGGTCGCGCAGGGTCAGCTGCTTGAACGTGTCGCGGTCGACGGTGTCGAGCGAGACGTTGACCCGGTCCAGCCCCGCCTCGGCGAGGGGCGCGGCCAGCCGGTCCAGGCCGATGCCGTTGCTGGTGAGCGCCATCTGAGGGCGCGGCTCGAGCGCCGCCACCCGGCGTACGACATCGGTCAGCGACCGGCGCAGCAGCGGCTCACCGCCGGTGAAGCGCACCTGGCGCACGCCGAGGTCGACGAAGATGCCGATGAGGCGCACCAGCTCGTCGTCGGTGAGCATCTCGGGCTTGGCCAGCCAGGGCAGACCCTCGGCGGGCATGCAGTACGTGCAGCGCAGGTTGCAGCGGTCGGTCACCGAGACGCGCAGGTCACGGCCGACGCGCCCGTAACGGTCGACCAGGCGCGCGTCCGCACGCGGGCGCGGCATCGGGAGGCTGGTCCGGCTCATTCCCCCAATCTACGTCGAGGTACCGTCACGGGGTGCTCCGAGTGCTCGCCACCCGCCGCTGGATCGCGTGGTTGCTGGTCGCGCTCGTCGCCGCGGTGGCCTGTCTGTTCCTCGGACGGTGGCAGTGGAGCCGCTGGGAGTCGCGCAACCTGACGCAGACCACCATCAAGAACAACTACGACGCCACCCCCGTCCCGCTCGGCGAGGTCCTGCCGACCCCGACCAGCGAGCTCGCGCCGCAGGACCAGTGGCGGCAGGTGCGCCTGGTCGGCAGCTACGACACCGGCGCGCAGACCCTCGTGCGCAACCGGCCGCTGTCGGGCACGTACGGCTACGAGGTGGTGCTGCCGTTCCGCGCCGACGACGGCCGCACCGTGCTGGTCGACCGGGGCTGGGTGCCCAACGGCCCCACCGCCGAGATCCCGCCGGAGGTGCCGCCCGCGCCGTCCGGCCAGGTGACCGTCGTGGGGTGGATGCGGCCCGCCGAGCCGGACCTGAAGCGCGACGCCGTGCCGGGTCAGGTGTCCTCGATCAACCCGCCGCTCGTGGAGCAGCAGACCGGCGTCGCGATGGACCGGAGCGCGTACGTCCGGATGGGCTCCGAGCAGCCGTCGCCGGCCGAGCGGCCGGCACAGCTGGGCCGGCCCGACCTGGGGTCCGCTGCGGGCATCAACCTCAGCTACGCCTTGCAGTGGTGGCTCGCGATGATCGCCTTCCCGGTGCTGGTGCTGCTGGCCGCCCGCCGGGAGCTGCCGGGGCGCGCCGAGCGGGCCCCGAGGCCGAAGAAGCAGCGCATCTGGGACGAAGAGGACGCCTGAGGCAGGCGCCGCACCGTCAGGCGCTGGCCTGCTCGCGGAACTGGGTGCGGTAGAGGTCGGCGTAGAGCCCGCCGCGGGCGAGCAGGCTGCGGTGGTCGCCGCGCTCGACGATCCGGCCGCCGTCGACGACCAGGATCTGGTCGGCGTCGCGGACGGTGGACAGCCGGTGGGCGATGACCAGCGACGTGCGCCCCTCCAGCGCGGTGTCCAGCGCCCGCTGCACGGCGGCCTCGGACTCGCTGTCGAGGTGGGCCGTGGCCTCGTCGAGCACGACGACGGAGGGGCCCTTGAGCAGCAGCCGCGCGATGGCCAGCCGCTGCTTCTCGCCGCCGGACAGCCGGTGGCCGCGGTCCCCCACGACCGTGTCGAGGCCGTTCGGCAGCGACTCCACGAGGTGCCAGACCTGGGCGTCGCGCAGGGCGCTCTCCAGCTCGGCGTCGGTCGCGTCCGGGCGGGCGTACAGCAGGTTCGCGCGGATCGTGTCGTGGAACAGGTGGGCCTCCTGCGAGACCACCCCGAGGCGGCTGCGCAGGTCCTCGCCCGCCACCTCGCGCAGGTCGACGTCGCCGACGGTCACCGCGCCCGAGGTGGGGTCGTACAGCCGCGCGACGAGGCTGGTCAGGGTGCTCTTGCCGGCGCCGCTCGGGCCGACGAGCGCGACCATCTCGCCGGGGCGCACCCGCAGGTCGATGTCGTGCAGCACGAGCGCCCCCGCGTCGCGGTCGCCCGCGCCGACGGTCTCCAGCGACGGCAGCGACACCTGGTCGGCGCCGGGGTAGGCGAAGTCGACGTGCCGCAGGCGCACCTCGAGCGGGCCGTCGGGCAGGCGGGTCGGGCGCTCGGGCTCGGCGACCAGCGGTCGCAGGTCGAGGATCTCGAAGACCCGCTCGAACGACACCAGCGCCGTCATGACGTCGATGCGCACGTTGGACAGGGTGGTGAGCGGGGCGTACATCCGGCCGAGGAGGGCAGCCATGGCCAGCAGGGTGCCGATCGTGAGGCTGCCCTGGACGGCCAGCACTCCCCCGGCGCCGTAGACGATCGCCGTCGCGAGGGCGGCCATGAGCAGCAGCGCGTTCATGAAGATGCCGCGGTTGACCGCGATGGCGACGCCCGCGTCGCGCACCTGGGCGGCGCTGGCGGCGTACTCCCGGTCCTCCTGCTCGGGGCGGCCGTAGAGCTTGACGAGCATCGCGCCGGCCACGTTGAACCGCTCCGACGTGCGCGCGCCGAGGTCGCCGTTGTGCTGCATCTGGGTGCGGCTGAGGCCGGCGAGCCGGCGGCCCATCCGCCGGGTCGGGATCAGCACGAGCGGCACGAGCAGGAGCGCCATGAGCGTCAGCTGCCACGACAGCAGGAGCATCGTCACGAGCACGATGGCCAGCCCGAGCACGTTGCTCACGACGTTGGACAGCACCGAGGTGAACGCCTGCTGCGCGCCGACCACGTCGGAGTTGAGCCGGGTCACGAGCGAGCCGGTCTGGGTGCGGGTGAAGAACGCGACGGGCTGGCGCAGCACGTGCGCGAACACCTGCCGGCGCAGGTCGAAGATCAGCCCCTCGCCGATGCGGGCGGACATCCAGCGCAGCAGGATCGACAGGCCGGCGTCGAAGACCGCGATGAGTGCCACGAGCAGCGACAGTCGGACGACCAGGCCCGAGTCCTGTTGTGTCACACCGCGATCCACGATCTCCTTGAGCAGGAGCGGCGTGGCGACGATGAGCAGTGCGTCGAGCACCGTCAGCACCAGGAACACGACGATCTGCTTGCGGTACGGCCCGGCGTAGGTCAGCACGCGCCGCCCGGTGCCCGGGCGCAGGCGCACGTCGCCCACGTCGTCACGCGACATCGAGTGCAGCGCCGACCACGCCGTGCCACCCATGCTCATGCGGTCATCCTCTTCCTCATGCGTTCACCCTGAAGGTTCAAGCGCACGTGAGGTCAAGTCATTCCGGCGATCCGGCGTGGCCGACACCAGCAGCGCCCCGCCGATCAGCGTGGGCACGCCGTAGCGCAACGTCTCCTCGGCGCCGACGCCCGTCAGCATGAGCACCAGGTAGGCCGCGAACAGCCCGGCGCAGGCCTTGCCCACCCAGCGGCGCTGCCAGCCGCACGCGACGAGCACGCCGAGCACCACCTCGACGGCGGTCGCGGCGACCGCGGCCGCCTGCGCCGTCCCGTCGAGCGCGTCCGGCAGCATCCGCGCGGTGTAGTCGACGAACGCCGGCCAGCTCCCCCACGACACCCCCGGCGCCCCGGGATCCCCGAGCAGCCCGAGCCGATCAGCCACCGCGCCGAGCAGGCTCGCCCCGAGGAGAACCCCGACCAGCCGTCCCAGCAGGCGCGCTGGGCGCTCGTCGCGCGTGAGGACGTACGGCGTGTGGGCGAGGGCGAGCACGGCGGCGGCGCCGAGCAGCACACCCGTGACCCAACCCGGCCAGACCCCGCGCACGACCCCGGCGTACGCCTGCGCCAGCAACCCCACGACGACCCACCCGAGTCCTCCGGCGCGGCGCGCCCGGTCCATCCGCGGCATGACATCTCCCCAGTAGTAAGGTTCCTGACGAGAACCTACGAGAGGACGCTCCTCATGGTCAAGCCCCTTACTAACCCCTTCGTGGACGGCCCGGTGCCGCTCGGCACGCTGGTCACCACCGCCGGCCGCCGGATCACCAGTCAGCTCGACGAAGGGCTGCGCGCCGCCGGCTTCCCCGATGTCCGCGCCGCCCACGCGCCGCTGTTCATGGCCGTCGACGCCGACGGGACCAACGTCACCACGCTGGCGAGCCGCACCCGGATGACCAAACAGGCCGTGGGCGAGCTGATCCGCTACCTCGATGACCGGGGCTACCTGCGCGCGGCGGCCGACCCCCGCGACAAGCGCGTACGCCTGGTGCGGCTCACCGAGCGCGGCTGGGCCGCGCTCGAGGCGGGCCAGCGCGTCGTCGCCGACTTCGACACCTGGCTCGCCGGCGAGCTCGGCGCCGACGAGGTGACGCGGCTGCGCGCCGCGCTGGAGCTCATCGCGGGCACGGGCGCTGCCGGCCCGGCCGGTGACCAGGTCAGCGGGCGGTCAGCGCGCTGAGCAGCCGGGCCTGCGTCGTGCGCTCGGCGTACTGCTGCTGCTCGGGCGTGGAGCTCTCGGCCGCCCGCAGCAGCCGCTTCAGCTCCAGGACCGCCGCGGGCGGGTTGGCCAGCACGGCGTCGGCGAGGTCGCGGGTGGCCTCGTCCAGCTCGGCGAGCGGGACGCTCAGCGAGGCGAGCCCGCAGTCGACGGCCTCCCGGGCGCCGACGGCCCGCCCGGTCAGGCAGATCTCCAGCGCGCGGGAGTAGCCCACCAGCCGCACCAGCGGGTGCGTGCCGGCGAGGTCGGGCACCAGACCGAGCGACGTCTCGCGCATCGCGAGCTGCACGTCGTCGGCCACGATGCGCAGGTCGCAGGCCAGCGCGAGCTGGAACCCGGCGCCGATCGCATGTCCGTGCACGGCCGCGACGGTGATCGCCGGACACTCCCGCCAGACGCTGAATCCCTTCTGGTACGAACCGATCTCGTCGACAAGCTGCTGCTCGCCTCCGGTGGCCTGCAGGTGCAGGTCGCGCTCCCCGGCACCCCGCCGGGGGTCAGCAGGGCGCGGTCCAGACCCGACGAGAAGCTGGCGCCGGACCCGCGAAGCACCACCACGCGTACGTCGGTGGGCAGGTCGGCTCCGAGCCGCGCCAGCGCGGTCCACATGCTCGGCACCATCGCGTTGTGCCGCTCGGGACGGTCGAGCGTGACGGTCAGCAACGGGCCGTCGCGGTCGACGACGATCCGCTCGTGCACCCGGGTCGTAGAGCTCACCCGGCCAGGCTAGTGCGCCGCGGGCAGGGCTCAGGCCAGCTCGACGAGCTCGGCGTAGTCGGGTCCCCACAGGTCCTCGACCCCGTCGGGCAGCAGCAGCACCCGCTCCGGCTCGAGGGCGGCCACCGCGCCCTCGTCGTGCGTGACGAGCACGACCGCGCCCTCGTACGTCCGCAGCGCACCGAGGATCTCCTCGCGCGAGGCGGGGTCGAGATTGTTGGTGGGCTCGTCCAGCAGCAGCACGTTGGCCGACGACACCACGAGCAGCGCGAGCGACAGCCGGGTCTTCTCGCCACCGGACAGCACCCCGGCGGGCTTGTCGACGTCGTCGCCGGTGAACAGGAACGAGCCGAGCACCTTGCGCACCTCGGTCTCGCCGAGGTCGGGTGCGGCGCTCTTCATGTTCTGCAGCACCGACCGGGAGGTGTCGAGGTTCTCGTGCTCCTGGGCGTAGTAGCCGAGCTTGAGCCCGTGCCCCTCCTGCACCGCCCCGGTGTCCGGCTCGTCCACGCCGGAGAGGATGCGCAGCAGCGTGGTCTTGCCCGCGCCGTTGAGGCCGAGCACGACGACGCGCGAACCCCGGTCGATCGCCAGGTCGACGTCGGTGAACACCTCCTGCGAGCCGTACGACCGCGACAGCCCCTCGGCGGTGAGCGGCGTGCGCCCGCACGGCGCCGGCTGCGGGAAGCGCAGCCGCGCGACCCGGTCCTGCTGCCGACCGCCCTCGGCGCCGGCGAGGAGCCGCTCGGCCCGCCGGGCCATGTTCTGCGCGGCGGTCGCCTTGGTGGCCTTGGCGCGCATCTTGTCGGCCTGGGCCAGCAGCGCCCCGGCCTTCTTCTCGGCGTTCGCGCGCTCGCGCTTGCGGCGGCGCTCGTCGGTCTCGCGCTGCTGCAGGTATGCCTTCCAGCCGACGTTGTACAGGTCCAGCTCGCCGCGGTTGGCGTCGAGGTGGAACACCCGGGTCACGACGGTCTCGAGCAGCTCGACGTCGTGGCTGATGATGATGAGCCCGCCCTGGTAGGCCTTGAGATAGTCGCGCAGCCAGACGATCGAGTCGGCGTCGAGGTGGTTGGTCGGCTCGTCCAGCAGCAGCGTCTCGGCCCCGGAGAACAGGATCCGGGTGAGCTCCACGCGGCGGCGCTGACCGCCCGACAGGGTGCGCAGCGGCTGGCCGAGCACCCGCTCGGGCAGGCCCAGGCTGGAGGCGATGGAGGCCGCCTCGGACTCGGCCGCATAGCCCCCGCGCGAGGTGAACTCGGCGTCGAGGCGGGCGTACTTCTTCATGGCGCGCTCGCGCCGCTCGTCGTCCTCGTCGGCCATCGCGGTCTCGGCGGCGCGCAGCTGCTCGGTGACGACGTCCAGGCCGCGTGCGGACAGGATGCGCGCCTGCGCGGTGACCTCGAGGTCGCCGGTGCGCGGGTCCTGCGGCAGGTAGCCGACCTCGCCCGAGCTGGTCACCGTGCCGGCGCTGGGCTGGCCCTCGCCCGCGAGCACCTTGGTCAGGGTGGTCTTGCCGGCGCCGTTGCGCCCGACCAGCCCGACCCGGTCCCCCGCAGCCACCCGGAAGGAGGCTCCGGACAGCAGGAGACGCGCGCCCACACGCAGCTCGACGTCGGTCGCGGTGATCACGGCGGGGTCTCCTCCAGGGTCCGGGCAGCAACAAGGACGCCGGTCCGCGTTCGCGGTCCAGGCGTCCTGGCCTTTCACCGGTAGTGTACGGCCGAGTACCAGGCGCGCCCGAACGAGTTTCGGGCGCCGGTCCACGAAAGGCCCATCGTGACGTTCAACGACAACGCACAGCTGGACACCTCCCAGGTCGAGTCCGGCGGCAGCGGCGGCGGAGGCTTCGGCGGCGGAGGCGGCGGCGCCCTGCCCGGCGGGGTCGGCGTCGGCGGCATCGGCGGGCTGATCCTGCTGCTGATCATGATGTTCTTCGGCGGCAACCTGACCGGTGACCCCTCCACCCCGAGCGGCCAGCCCGGCGGGATGAGCATGAGCTCCAACGAGGTGTCGGCGGCCGGGGCGGGCGGCGACACGGTGAGCCAGCGGATCTCCCAGTGCAAGACCGGCGCCGACGCCAACCGTGACGACACCTGCCGGGTGATCGGCACCGTCAACAGCGTGCAGAACTTCTGGTCGCAGGCGCTGCCGCAGTACGGCCAGGAGTACACCCCGGCCAAGACCGTGCTCTACTCCGGCGCCACGCAGACCGCGTGCGGCACCGGCTCCTCGGCGATGGGCCCGTTCTACTGCCCGCTGGACCAGAAGATCTACATCGACGTGTCGTTCTTCAACGAGCTGAGCACCAAGTACGGCTCGGACGGCGGCAACCTCGCGCAGATGTACGTCGTCGCGCACGAGTACGGCCACCACGTCCAGAACATCTTCGGGGTGCTCGGTCGCGCCCAGCAGGACCCACAGGGCCCCACCTCGGCCGCGGTGCGCACCGAGCTGCAGGCCGACTGCTACGCCGGCATCTGGACCCGCAACGCCTCGACCACCACCGACCAGGGCGGCGAGCAGCTGATCGAACCGGTGACGCAGCAGGACATCCAGTCGGCGCTCTCGGCGGCCTCCGCCGTGGGTGACGACCGCATCCAGGAGAAGGCGCAGGGCCGCGTGACGCCGGAGAACTGGACGCACGGCTCGGCGGTGCAGCGTCAGAAGTGGTTCGTCCAGGGCTACAACACCGGCGACGTCAACGCCTGCGACACCTTCCGCGCGCAGGACCTCGGCTGACGTGCCGCCCGCCCACGGCGCGCAGGTGCTCTCGCGCATGCGCAAGTGGGACGGCACCCAGCACTGGACGGCCGAGCTGCGCTACCTCGGCGCCGACGCGTTCGGCCACTGGCTCGGCGCGGGTCCGGGCGGTCGCGTGCGCCGACCGGGCTTCGAGTTCGAGACCCGCAACTTCCATGTGCGGTGGGTGCCGGACGACGCCTGGTTCGTCGCCGGCTTCAACGGGAAGCCGGCGCTGCGGCTCTACCTGGACCTGACGACGCCGGCCGAGCTGGTCGAGACCGGCACCGGCTGGGAGCTGCGCGCGGTCGACCTCGACCTGGACATCGTCGTCGGCCCGGACGACCCGTGGTCGGCCGCGCAGCTGGTGGACGAGGACGAGTTCGCCGAGCACCAGGTGCGGTACGCCTACCCCGCCGACGTCGTACGCACCGTCGAGCAGACCGCTCAGGACCTGCTCGCGCGCATCCGGTGCAGCGAGGAGCCCTATCTCAACGTCGCGGGCACCTGGCACGACCGCCTGCACGAGCTGCTCGCCACCGACCCCACCCCGCGCTGACCCCACGCCTCTGCCTCATATCGTTCACCGGTGCACGAAATGAGGGAGGCAACCCCGGGAATCCCGCGGGTTGCCTCCCCCAGATCGTTCACTGGCGCACGAAATGCAGCCGCCGGGCGACGGCACCTGGTCAGGCCCGGACGCCGCCGATTCGGCGACGATGCCGAGGAGACCGGAGCCTGCGACGGACTCTCGGCGGAGGAGCCGAATCCAAAGGAACTAGATATTGAAGCCCAGCGCCCGCAGCTGCTCGCGGCCGTCGTCGGTGATCTTGTCCGGGCCCCACGGCGGCATCCACACCCAGTTGATCCGGGAGGAGGACACCAGCCCGTCGAGCGCGGCGGTGGTCTGGTCCTCGATGACGTCGGTGAGCGGACAGGCCGCCGAGGTCAGGGTCATGTCGAGCACGGCGTGGCCCTCGGGGTCGACGGTGATGCCGTAGACGAGTCCGAGGTCGACGACGTTGATGCCGAGCTCGGGGTCGACCACGTCGCGCATGGCCTCCTCGACGTCGGCGACGTTGGCCGGGGTCTGGGTGTCGCTCATGCGGTCCTCCCGCTGGTCGGTTCGGGGCTGATGTCTGCGCCGGTGCGTGCGAGTGCGTCGGTGAGCGCTGCCCAGGGCAGCAGGGCGCACTTCACGCGGGCGGGGTACTTGGCGACGCCGGCGAGGGCGACGCCGTCGCCGATGGTCTCCTCGTCGCCGGGGTCGGCTCCCTTGCTGGTGAGCATGCCGCGCATCGCGGCATAGGTCTCGCGGACCTCCTCGAGGCTGTGCCCGATGCTCTCCTCGGCCAGGATCGAGGCCGAGGCGACGGAGATGGAGCAGCCGAGCGCGTCGTACGACACGTCCACCACGGTGTCGCCGTCGCGGTGCACGCGCAGGGTCACCTCGTCGCCGCAGGTGGTGTTGACGTGGTAGGCCTCGCCCTCGAACGGCTCGCGCAGCCCGGCGTGCTGCGGCCGCTTGGAGTGCTCGAGGATGAGCTCCTGATAGAGGTCCATCAGGCGCTCTCCCCCAGCTTGAAGACCTCCGGGACGCGGTCGAGCGCGGTGAGGAACGCGTCGAGGTCGTCGGTGGTGGTGTACGGCCCGAAGCTGGCGCGCGTGCTGGCGTTGACGCCGAGCCGGCGGTGCAGCGGCCAGGCGCAGTGGTGCCCGGTGCGCACGGCCACGCCGGCGTCGTCGAGCACCTGCCCGACGTCGTGCGGGTGCACGCCGTCGACCTCGAAAGCGACTGCGCCGGCACGGGACTCGGCGTCGGCCGGCCCGAGCACGCGCACCCACGGGCGCTGCGCGAGCCCGTCGAGCAGGTACGCCATCAGCACCTGGTCGTGCGCGGCCACCCGGTCCATGCCGAGCTCGGAGAGGTAGTCGCAGGCGGCGGCGAGGCCGACCGCCTGGGCGACGACGGGGGTGCCGGCCTCGAAGCGCTGCGGGGGCGCGTCGTAGGTCGTGCCCTCCATCCGCACCGTGCGGATCATCGACCCACCGGTGATGAACGGCGGCATCGCGGCGAGCAGCTCGGGGCGGCCCCACAGCACGCCGATGCCGAGCGGGCCCAGCATCTTGTGCCCGCTGAACGCGGCGAAGTCGACGCCCAGCTCGGTCACGTCGACCGGCAGGTGCGGCACCGACTGGCACGCGTCGAGCACCACCAGCGCGCCGACCTCACGGGCCCGCGCGACGAGCTGCTCGACCGGGTTGACCGTGGCCACGACGTTGGAGACGTGGCTGAAGGCCAGCACCTTGGTGCGCTCGGTCACGACCTCCTCGAGGTCGCTCAGGTCGAGCCGGCCGTCGTCGGTCACACCGATCCACCGGAAGGTCGCGCCGGTGCGCCGCGCCAGCTCCTGCCACGGCACCAGGTTGGCGTGGTGCTCCATCTCGGTGACCACGATCTCGTCACCCGGGCCGAGCGAGAACCGTTGCGCCACAGCAGGATCCACGCCGTCCATGGCGCCGGGAGCCGCCGCGTTGCTGAAGGCGTAGGCGACCAGGTTGAGCGCCTCGGTGGCGTTCTTGGTGAACACGATCTCGCCCGGCTGCGCCCCGACGAACCGGGCGATGCGCTCACGCGCCTGCTCGAAGGCGTCGGTGGCCTCCTCGGCGAGCTGGTGCGCGCCGCGGTGGACCGCCGAGTTGTGCTGCTCGTAGAACTCCCGCTCCGCGTCGAGCACCGGCGTCGGCTTGAGCGACGTGGCGCCGGAGTCGAGATAGACCAGGGGTCGCCCGTCGCGGACCGTGCGGGCCAGCGTGGGGACGTCGGCCCGCACGGCCTCGACCTCGGCGGGGGCCAGCCCCGTCGAGGCCGTGTCGTGCCGCTCGGTCATCGGGATCAGGCCTTCACCTTCAGGAAGCGGTCGTAGCCCTCGGCCTCGAGACGGTCGGCCAGCTCGGGGCCGCCCTCCTCGGCGATCTTGCCGTCGACGAAGACGTGCACGAAGTCGGGCTTGATGTAGTTGAGGATGCGCGTGTAGTGCGTGATGAGCAGGACGCCCATGTCGCTGGCCTCGCGCACCCGGTTGACGCCCTCGGAGACGACGCGCAGGGCGTCGACGTCGAGGCCGGAGTCGGTCTCGTCGAGCACGGCGATCTTCGGCTTGAGCAGCTCCATCTGGAGGATCTCGTGGCGCTTCTTCTCACCACCGGAGAAGCCCTCGTTGACGTTGCGCTCGGCGAACGCCGGGTCCATGCGCAGGTTCTCCATGGAGGTCTTGACGTCCTTGACCCAGGTGCGCAGCTTCGGCGACTCGCCGTCGATCGCGGTCTTGGCGGTGCGCAGGAAGTTGCTCACCGTGACGCCCGGCACCTCGACGGGGTACTGCATCGCGAGGAACAGGCCGGCGCGGGCGCGCTCGTCGATGTCCATCTCAAGCACGTCCTCGCCGTCGAGCGTGACGCTGCCGGAGGTGACGACGTACTTCGGGTGCCCGGCGATGGAGTACGCCAGCGTGGACTTGCCCGAGCCGTTCGGCCCCATGATCGCGTGGGTCTCGCCCGAGCGGACCGTCAGGTCGACGCCCTTGAGGATCTCCTTGGCGCCCTGCTCGGTCTCGACCGAGACGTGCAGGTCGCGAATCTCCAACGTGGTCATCTGTGTTCTCGTCCTTTGTCAGCTGATGGGGTTCTGGGGCGTCAGGGAGACGAAGACCTCGTCGTCCTCGACGCGCACGGGATAGACGGCGATGGGCTGGGTGGCCGGGAGACCGGTGGGCTCACCGGTGCGCAGGTCGAAGCGCGAGCCGTGCAGCCAGCACTCGATGGTGCAGCCGTCGACCTCGCCCTCGGCGAGCGAGACGTTCTGGTGGCTGCAGGTGTCGTCGACCGCGTGCACGACGCCGTCGTCGGTGCGCACGATCGCGACCCGGTGGCCGTCGATCTCGGCGACCGCCGCCTCGTCGTCGGGCAGCTCATCGACCCGGCACACCCGGACGAACTGGTCGGTGGTGGGGTCGCTCATCACTCCCCCGCCTGGGCCAGCTCGTGCTCGATGGCCTCCATCAACGTCTCGACGACCTCGGGCACGCCGATCTTGCCGATGATGTCGGCGAAGAAGCCGCGCACGACCAGGCGGCGCGCCTCCTGCTCGGGGATGCCGCGGGCCATCAGGTAGAACAGCTGCTCGTCGTCGAAACGGCCGGTCGAGGAGGCGTGCCCCGCCCCGGCGATCTCGCCGGTCTCGATCTCCAGGTTGGGGACCGAGTCGGCGCGCGCCCCGTCGGTGAGCAGCAGGTTGCGGTTGAGCTCGTAGGTCTCGATGCCCTCGGCCTCGGCGCGGATCAGCACGTCGCCGACCCACACCGTGTGCGCCGTGTCGCCCTGCAGGGCGCCCTTGTAGGTGACCAGCGAGGTCCCGCGCGGGGCGTTGTGGTCGACGAACGAGCGGTGCTCCAGGTGCTGGCCCGCGTCGGCGAAGTAGACGCCGAGCAGGGTCGCGTCGCCGCCGGCACCGGCGTAGCGGACGTTGCTGTTCAGCCGCACGATCCCGCCGCCGAGGCTCACCGCGATGTGCTTGTACGTCGCGTCGCGCCCGACCAGCGCGTCGTGCTGGCCGAGGTGGTTGGCGTCGTCCTCCCAGCGCTGCAGCGACACCACGGTCAGCTGCGCGCCGTCACCGGTGACGACCTCGAGGTTGCCCGTGAGGTCGGCGCTGCCGGTGTGGTCGATGATCACCAGCGCCTGGCTGTTGACGCCCGCCTCGAGCACGACGTGGGAGTTGCTGCGCCGGCCGACGCCGTTGCCGTGCACGTTGATGCGCAGCGGCTCAGCGGCGACGTGGTTGGCCGGGATCTGCACGTGCAGCGCCTCCGGCGTGTTGGCCGAGGCCACCACGGCCGCCCGGTCGGCCGGGGTCAGCACGGTGCCGCGCGGCGCCTGCCCGGGAGCCAGCGGCGTCTGCACCAGCTGCTCGATCGCCGACACGTCGACCGACACCGCCGGGTCGCCCTCGCGGTCGTCGGCGGGCTCGTCGGCGAACAGCCCGCCGAGCCGGTCGACGGGGGTGAAGCGCCACTCCTCCTCGCGCCCGTTGGGCACGGGGAAGTCGGCGACCTCGAAGGAGGTCGCGCGCTCGGCGCGGGACTGTTCGGGCACCGAGCCGGACGCGAGGGCGGCCGGGTCGACGTGGGACTTGCTCTCCGGGGTGAGCAGGGACATCTACGGGTTTTCCTTCCGGGCAGTGGTGGGGACGCGGGGCGGCGCGGGGATCAGCCGACCGCGCCCTCCATCTGCAGCTCGATGAGCCGGTTGAGCTCCAGGGCGTACTCCATCGGCAGCTCGCGCGCGATCGGCTCGACGAAGCCGCGCACGATCATCGCCATGGCCTCCTCCTCGGAGAGCCCGCGGCTGCGCAGGTAGAACAGCTGGTCCTCGCTCACCTTGGAGACGGTCGCCTCGTGCCCCATCTGCACGTCGTCCTCGCGGACGTCGACGTAGGGGTAGGTGTCGGACCGGCTGATCTGGTCGACCAGCAGCGCGTCGCAGACCACGGAGGACTTGCTGTGCTCGGCGCCCTCCAGCACCTGCACGAGCCCGCGGTAGGACGCGCGGCCGCCGCCGCGCGCGACCGACTTCGACACGATCGTCGAGGAGGTGTGGGGGCGGCGTGCACCATCTTGGCGCCGGCGTCCTGGTGCTGGCCCTCGCCCGCGAACGCGACCGACAGGGTCTCGCCCTTGGCGTGCTCGCCGAGCAGGAAGACGGCGGGGTACTTCATCGTCACCTTGGAGCCGATGTTGCCGTCGATCCACTCCATCGTCGCGCCCTCCTCGCAGGTGGCGCGCTTGGTGACGAGGTTGTAGACGTTGTTCGACCAGTTCTGGATGGTCGTGTAGCGCACCCGGGCGTTCTTCTTCACGACGATCTCGACGACCGCCGAGTGCAGCGAGTCGCTCTGGTAGATCGGCGCCGTGCAGCCCTCGACGTAGTGCACGTACGAGCCCTCGTCGGCGATGATCAGCGTCCGCTCGAACTGACCCATGTTCTCGGTGTTGATGCGGAAGTACGCCTGCAGCGGGATGTCCACGTGCACGCCCTTGGGGACGTAGATGAACGACCCGCCCGACCACACGGCCGTGTTGAGCGCGGCGAACTTGTTGTCACCGCTCGGGATGACCGAGCCGAAGTACTCCTTGAAGAGCTCCTCGTGCTCGCGCAGGCCGGTGTCGGTGTCGACGAAGACGACGCCCTTCTCCTCCAGGTCCTCGCGGATCTGGTGGTAGACGACCTCCGACTCGTACTGCGCCGCGACGCCGGCGATCAGCCGCTGCTTCTCGGCCTCGGGGATGCCGAGCTTGTCGTAGGTGTTCTTGATGTCCTCGGGCAGCTCGTCCCAGGTGGTCGCCTGCTTCTCGGTGGAGCGGACGAAGTACTTGATGTTGTCGAAGTCGATGCCGGACAGGTCGCTGCCCCACGTGGGCATCGGCTTCTTGTCGAACAGGCGCAGCGCCTTGAGCCGGTTCTTCAGCATCCACTCCGGCTCGTTCTTCAGCCGGGAGATGTCGGCGGCGACCTCGTCGGAGAGACCGCGGCGGGCGGAGGCTCCGGCGACGTCGGTGTCGGCCCAGCCGTACTCGTAACGGCCGAGGTCCTTCAGACCGGGGTTGAGCTCTTCGATGGTGCTCATCTGGCGTCCCTTTCTGTCGCGGGGGAGTTCGCTCGAACGGCGCGGTCAGTGGGTGCGTCGTCGCGGGCTTGGGGGTCAGCGGAACGAAGGTGGTGCAGACGTGGTCGCCCTGCGCCTGCGTGGCAAGTCTCTGCACGTGAACGCCGAGCAGCGCGGAGAACATTTCCGCCTCGGCGTCACAGATCTGGGGGAACTCGGCGGCGACGTCGCGCACCGGGCAGTGTCCCTGGCACAGCTGCACGCCGGCGAGCGGGGTGTCGTCGCCGACGGGCCGGGCCGAGGCGGCGTAGCCCTCGCGGCGCAGCCCGGCGGCCAGCGCCTCGGTGCGCTCGGCGAGCGGGCGGTCGTGGTCCTGCACGTGGCGACCGAGCCGGGTCGCGAGATCGGCCGCCCGGCGCTGCGCGAACGCGGCGACGGCAGCCTCTCCCCTGCTCGGCGAGGAAGTGCAGCACCTCGGCGGCGAGGTCGCGGTAGTCGCCGCGCAGGTCGGCGTGCCCGGCCTCGGACAGGACGTACGACCGTGCGGGCCGACCCCGGCGGCGCACCTGGGCGCCGGCCTTCTCGTGCTCCTCGACCAGCCCCGCCTCGGCCAGGCTCTCCAGGTGGCGACGCACCGCGGCGGGCGTGAGCCCCAGGCGCTGCGCGAGCTCGCCGGCGGTGACCGGGCCGTGCTCCGAGATGGTCTGCTTCACTCGCTCGCGGGTGCTGTCGGGCGCCGCGGCCAGGTCCTCGCGCGAGCCAGCACGCCCGCCCGGCACCGGCGGTGCCGAGGGCGCGGTGGCGTCCAGCGCAAAAATCACAACATCAGTGTGACCTAATTGCCCGGGGCTCGCATAGTCAGGTGATCCTTACCCGCGAGCGAGCCGCAGCCGCGCGCGAGGTCGTACCGGTGCCCGCCGCCCCGAGCCCGAGACCCGAGACCCGGGACCGCGGCCGGAGGCCACCCGCTGGGGAGGTCGCGGCGCGGCCTAGAATCCTCGGTCGTGACCGAGACCGTCGTCGTGGCAGGCCTGCGCCATCGCTACGGCGACGTCGTCGCGCTGGACGACATGTCCTGGACGGCCGAGGCCGGCCGCATCACCGCGGTGCTCGGCCCCAACGGCGCCGGCAAGACCACGATGATCGAGATGGCCGAGGGGCTGCGCTGCCCCGACGCCGGCACCGTGCGGGTGCTCGGCCGCGACCCGTGGCGCGCCGACGCCGAGCACCGCGCCCGCGTCGGTGTGATGCTGCAGGACGGCGGCCTCCCCGGCGGCACCAAGCCGCGCCGGTTGCTCACCCACCTGGCCGCCATGCACCGCCGACCCGCCGACGTCGACGACCTCGTCGCCCGGCTGGGCATCGACGCCTTCGCCGGCACGGCCGTACGCCGGTTGTCCGGTGGTCAGCGCCAGCGGGTCGCCCTCGCGGCGGCTCTCGTCGGGCGCCCGGAGGTCATCTTCCTCGACGAGCCCACCGCCGGGCTCGACCCGCACGCCCGGCGCGACGTGTGGCGGCTGCTGGACGAGGTGCGCGACCTCGGCGCCACGCTCGTGGTCTCCACCCACTCCTTCGGCGAGGCCGAGCGGCTGGCCGACAAGGTCGTCGTCGTGGCCCGCGGCCGGGTGGTCGCCGAGGGCACCGTCGACGAGGTGGGCGGGTCCGCCGGGCTGGAGCAGACGTACTTCACCCTCACCGAGGACGTGCGATGAGCCACGTCGCGGCCGCCCCTGCGGCACCGCTGCAGCGCATCCGCGCCCAGGCGGTGTTCGAGACCCGCACGCTGCTGTCCAACGGCGAGCAGCTGCTCGTGTCGCTGGTGCTGCCGGCGCTGGCGCTGGTCGGGCTGGTGCGCGCCTCCTTCCCCGACCTCGGGCCCGAGCCGCGCGTCGACGTGGCGACCCCCGGCGTGCTCGCGCTGGCGGTCGTCTCGACCGCGTTCACCGGGCAGGCCATCGCCACCGCGTTCGACCGGCGCTACGGCCTGCTCCGCCTGCTCGGCGTCACCCCGCTGGGGCCGCGCGGGCTGCTCGCCGGCAAGGCGGCCGCGGTCGGCGCCGTGCTGCTCGTGCAGCTGGCGGTGCTCGGCGCCCTCGGCCTCGCGCTCGGCTGGCGCCCGGCCTGGTCCGGGCTGCCCGGCGCGCTGCTGCTGGTCGCGCTCGGGGCGTACGCCTTCGTCTGCCTCGCGCTGACCCTCGCCGGCGCGGTGCGCGCCGAGGGGTGCTCGCGCTCGCGAACCTGGTGTGGGTGCTGCTGCTCGTCGGCGGCGGCCTGCTGCTGCCGAGCCGGCTGCTGCCCGCCCCGCTGGAGCAGGTCACCCCGTGGCTGCCCTCCGGCGCGCTCGGCGACGGACTCCGCTCGGCCCTGATGCACGGCGGCCTGCCGGTCGCGGCCACCCTGGTGCTCGCGGCCTGGAGCGTCCTCGGCACGGCGCTCGTGGCGCGGCTGTTCCGCTGGAGCGACTGACCCGGCCGCTGCGCGAACGACCGACCCGGTCGCCGGGTCGCCCGAGGTCGCGACCTACCCTCGTCGGGTGCCCGACTCCCCGCCAACCCGTGGCTGCGCCGACTGCTGATCGTCAACCTCGTCGCCGAGGTCGGCATCGTGGTCACCGGCGGCCTGGTGCGCCTCACCGGCTCGGGCCTGGGCTGCCCGACCTGGCCGCGCTGCACCGCGGACTCCTTCGTCCCGGTGGCCGGGCAGGAGGAGGGCTTCCGCAAGTTCATCGAGTTCGGCAACCGCACCCTCACCGGCGTCGTGTCGATCGCGGCGCTGCTGGTGATCGTCGCGATCTGGAAGCTGGCGCCCGAGCGAGCAGCGTTGAAGCGCTTGGCCTTCCTGCCGCTGATCGGGGTCGGGCTGCAGGCCGTCGTCGGCGGCATCACCGTGCTCACCGGGCTCAGCCCGACCACCGTCGCGCTGCACTTCCTGGCCTCGATGGTGCTGATCTGGTTGTCGACCTACCTGCTCTACCGGGTGACGCAGGAGGGTGACGAGCCGCCGACCAGCGACGTGCACCCCGCGATCCGCTCCGTCGCCTACGCCGTGAGCGCGGTGCTGGCGGTCGTGCTCGCGCTCGGCACGGTGGTCACCGGCAGCGGCCCGCACTCCGGCGACGCCGACACCCCACGCTTCGGGTTCGACCCGCGCAGCGTGTCCTGGCTGCACGCCGACGCGGTCATGCTGTTCGTCGGCCTGGTCGTCGCGGTGCTCGTGGCGACGCATGCCACCGGGGCCAGCGAGCGCGTACGCCGGGCCTGGCTGGTGGTCCTCGGCCTCACCCTGTTCCAGGGCGGGCTCGGCTACCTGCAGTACTTCACCGGCATCCCGTGGCTGCTCGTGCTGGTGCACATGCTCGCCGCGTCGCTGCTGGTCGTCGCGGTCACCTGGGCGGTCCTCACGCTGCGCAGCCGGGACCTCGTCACGGCCTGACCCGGCCGGCCGGCCCCGCACCCGGGCGGCGCTCGCCGCAGATCGTGCGTTGACGTACGAAATGCCGAGCCCGCCCGCGGAATCCCGGGCCCGCCCGCCCCAGATCGTGCGTTGACGTACGAAATGCCGAGCCGGCCCGCGGAATCCTGGGCCTCCCCGCTCAGATCGTGCGTTGACGTACGAAGTGTGGCCGGGGGCCGAGCCGCGCCGGAGCCGCGCGGGGCTGGGTCAGCCGAGCGGCAGGTGCCACAGCGGGTCGATCGCGACCCCGAGGAAGACCAGCGTCAGGTAGCTGATCGAGAAGTGGAACAGGCGCATGGGGCGCATGCCCGCGCCCTCGGGGTGCCCGGCGGCGCGCTGCAGCCGGTGCGACTCGAGCAGGAAGACGCCGCCGCTCACGACCGCGACGACGGTGTAGACCCAGCCCATGCCGCCGACCGGGATCAGGGCGAGCGAGGTGAGCACGGTGGCCCAGGCGTACAGCACGACCTGGCGGGCGACCTGCTGCCGCTCGGCGACGACGGGCAGCATGGGGACGCCGGCGGCGGCGTAGTCGTCGCGGAAGCGCATCGACAGCGGCCAGTAGTGCGGCGGGGTCCAGAAGAAGACCACGAGGAACAGCACGACCGCCGCCCAGCTGAGCGAGTTCGTGACCGCGGACCAGCCGATCAGCACCGGCATGCATCCGGCGACCCCGCCCCAGACGATGTTCTGGGACGTGCGGCGCTTGAGCAGCATCGTGTAGAAGCCGACGTACAGCGCGATGGCACCGAGCGAGAGCATCGCCGAGAGCCAGTTGACCAGCAGCCCGAGCCACAGCACCGACGCGACGCCGAGCACCAGCCCGAAGGTCAGCGCGGCCCGGGGGTGATCGCGCCGGTGACCAGCGGCCGCCCCTCGGTGCGGTGCATGAGCCGGTCGATGTCGCGGTCGAGGTAGCAGTTGAGCGTGTTGGCCGACCCGGCCGACAGGCTGCCGCCGATGAGCGTGGCGAGGATCAGCCACAGGCTCGGCACCCCGCGCTCGGCGAGGAACATCACCGGGAAGGTGGTGACGAGCAGCAGCTCGATGATGCGGGGCTTGGTGAGCGAGACGTAGTCGGCAACCACCTGGCGCGCACTGCGCTGCGGGGCTCCCGGCGACGCGTGCGACGTCCCCGCGGCAGGGATCGGGCGCGGCTCGGTGGCGGTCACGGCATCCTTCGTCACGGCTCGTGTGTGGTGGGACACCCCCGGGAACACCGTCCGGTGGTCGGGTGGTTGTCCCAGTCTAGCCGGGGGCGAACGCCATTCAGCCGCCCCCGGTCCCGGGCCTCGTGCGGCGTGGACCCACGCGACTAGGCTCGGGACCGAATCAATGGCCGACCCTTGAAGGAGCCAGCACTCGTGACCAACGACCAGTCTTCCGCCGGCCGCCGCGACAGCAGCCTCGCCGACCCCATCGTGTCTCGCACCGGTTGGACCGACCTGGACGTCCGCGCGGTCGACACCGTCCGCGTCCTCGCCGCCGACGCCGTGCAGAAGGCCGGCAACGGCCACCCGGGCACCGCGATGAGCCTGGCGCCGCTGGCGTACCTGCTCTACCACGACGTGATGGAGTACGACCCGAACGACCTGGAGTGGTTCGGTCGTGACCGGTTCGTGCTCTCGGCGGGGCACAGCAGCCTGACGCAGTACATCCAGCTCTACCTGTCCGGCATGGACATGGAGCTGTCCGACCTGCAGGCGCTGCGCACGTTCAAGTCCAAGACGCCGGGTCACCCCGAGGTCCACCACACCGCGGGCATCGACATCACCACCGGGCCGCTCGGCTCGGGCCTGGCCTCCGCGGTCGGCATGGCCATGGCGCAGCGTCGCCAGCGCGGCATGCTCGACCCCGACGCCGCGCCCGGCGAGAGCCCGTTCGACCACCACGTCTACGTCATCGCCTCCGACGGCGACATCATGGAGGGCGTCTCCTCCGAGGCCAGCTCGCTCGCCGGCCACCAGGAGCTCGGCAACCTCACGCTGATCTACGACGAGAACTACATCTCGATCGAGGACGACACCGACGTGTCGTTCAGCGAGGACGTCGCCAAGCGGTACGAGGCCTACGGCTGGGACGTGCGGATCATCGACTGGCGCGCCTCCGCCGACGAGAACGGCGGCGGCTACGTCGAGGACGTCGACGCGTTGCTGCAGGCGATCGAGGAGGGCAACAAGGTCCTCGATAAGCCGAGCCTGATCGTGCTGCGCACGATCATCGCCTGGCCCGCCCCCAACAAGATGGACACGGGGAAGGCGCACGGCTCGGCCCTCGGCGACGAGGAGGTCGCCGCGACCAAGAAGATCCTCGGCTTCGACACCGACAAGACCTTCGAGGTGAGCCAGGAGGTCATCGACCACACCCGCTCCACCCGCGGCGAGCGCGGCAAGAAGGTGCACGCCGAGTGGCAACGCAAGTACGACGCGTGGCGCCAGGCCAACCCCGAGGGCGCCAAGCTGCTCGACCGGCTGCTCGCCCGCGAGCTGCCCGAGGGCTTCGCCGAGGCCTTCCCGACCTTCCCGGCCGACGAGAAGGGCATCGCCACCCGCGCGGCGTCCGGCAAGGTGCTCACCGCCCTCGCCCCGGTCATGCCCGAGCTGTGGGGCGGCTCCGCAGACCTCGCCGAGTCGAACAACACCACCATGGAGGGCGAGCCCAGCTTCGTCCCCAAGGACAAGCAGACCGACATGTGGCAGGGCGGGCCGTACGGCCGCACGCTGCACTTCGGCATCCGCGAGAACGCCATGGGCATGGCCATGAACGGGATCGCGCTGGAGGGCCTCACCAAGGTCTACGGCGGCACCTTCCTGGTGTTCTCCGACTACATGCGCCCGGCCGTGCGCCTCGCCGCGCTGCAGGAGCTGCCGGTCACCTACGTCTGGACCCACGACTCGATCGGCCTGGGCGAGGACGGCCCCACCCACCAGCCGATCGAGCACCTGGCCGCGCTGCGCGCGATCCCGGGCCTGGACGTCGTACGTCCGGCCGACGCCAACGAGACGGCGGTCGCCTGGAAGACGATCCTGCAGTCGGTCGACCACCCGGCGGCGCTCGCGCTGACCCGCCAGGCGGTGCCGACGCTGGACCGCGACGAGTACGCCTCGGCCGACGGCGTCGCGAAGGGCGCCTACGTCCTCGCCGACGCCGCGGGCGAGACCCCCGACGTGATCCTGGTCGCCACCGGGTCCGAGGTGCAGCTCGCCGTCGAGGCGCGGAAGTTGTTGAAGGCCAAGGGCGTTGACGCTCGTGTGGTGTCCATGCCGTGCCGTGAGTGGTTCGTCATGCAGCCCGACGACTACCAGGAGTCCGTGCTGCCGAAGGCCGTGCGCGCTCGGGTCAGCGTCGAGGCGGCGACCGACTTCGGCTGGAGCGACATCATCGGTGACGCCGGCCGCAGCGTCGCGATCGACCACTTCGGCGCCAGCGCCGATGCGGCCACCCTGTTCCAGGAGTTCGGCTTCACCCCCGAGGCGGTCGTGTCGGCCGCCGAGGAGTCCATCGCAGCAGCAGGAGGGAACTGAACATGGCCACGACCAACCCCCGCATCAAGGCGCTCTCCGACGTCGGGGTCTCCATCTGGCTCGACGACCTGAACCGGCCGATGATCACCAGCGGTGACCTGCAGCGGCTCATCGACGAGCAGGACGTCGTCGGCGTGACGACCAACCCGACGATCTTCGCCACCGCGCTGTCCGACGGGACGGCCTACAACGAGCAGGTCGCCGACCTGGCCGCGAACGGCGCCGACGTCGAGCTGGCCGTCTTCGAGCTCACCACCGACGACGTGCGCAACGCGTGCGACGTCATGCGTCCGGTCTACGACGCGACCGACGGCCAGGACGGCCGGGTGTCGATCGAGGTCGACCCGCGGATGGCCAAGGACACCGACGGCACGATCGAGATGGCCCGCCGCCTGTGGCAGCAGGTCGACCGGCCGAACGTGATGATCAAGATCCCCGCGACCGAGGAGGGGCTGCCCGCCATCACCGCGGCGCTGTCCGAGGGCATCAGCGTCAACGTCACGCTGATCTTCAGCCTCGACCGCTACCGCGGCGTGATGAACGCCTTCCTCACCGGTCTGGAGCAGGCCCGCGAGAAGGGCATCGACCTGTCGACCATCCGGTCGGTGGCGTCGTTCTTCGTCTCCCGCGTCGACACCGAGATCGACAAGCGGCTCGACGAGATCGGCACCGACGAGGCCAAGGCCCTCAAGGGCAAGGCCGGCGTGGCGAACGCGCGCCTGGCGTACCAGGCCTTCCAGGAGGTCTTCGCGACCTCGCGCTGGCAGACGCTCGCCGACGACGGCGCTGCTGTGCAGCGTCCTCTGTGGGCCTCGACCGGGGTCAAGAACCCTGACTACTCCGACACGATGTACGTCGTCGACCTGGCCGTCGACGACACGGTCAACACCATGCCGCCGAAGACGCTGCAGGCGCTGGCCGACCACGGCGAGGTCAAGGGCGACCAGGTCACCGACCACTACGACGAGGCCCGCGAGGTGCTCAACGAGCTGGAGCGGGTCGGCGTCAGCTACCGCGACGTGGTCGACCTGCTCGAGGTCGAGGGGCTGCAGAAGTTCGAGGACTCCTGGGGCGAGCTGCTCGGCTCCGTCGAGAGCGAGCTGACCAAGGCCGGCGGTGCGCCGGAGAAGCAGGAGGCGGCGCGGTGACCGAGCCCGACACGATCGGCATCACGGTCACCGCCTCGGGGGCGGCCGCGGACGCGATCGACCGGCACCTGCCCGGTCTGGTCGAGGCCGGCTTCGCCGGCAAGCTGTTCGACCAGGACCCGACGCTGTGGGGCGAGGCCGCCCAGGAGGAGGCCGCCAAGCGGCTGTCCTGGGTGGGCCTGGCCCGCTCGTCGCGCCCGCTGGTCGGTGAGATCTCGGCGCTGCGCGAGGACCTGCGCGGCAAGGGCGTCGACCACGTGGTGCTGTGCGGCATGGGCGGTTCGTCGCTCGCGCCCGAGGTCATCTGCGCGACCGCCGGGGTGCCGCTCACCGTGCTCGACTCCTCCCAGCCCGACATGGTGCGCGCGGCGCTGCGCGACCGGCTCGAGTCGACCGTGGTGGTCGTCTCGTCCAAGTCGGGCTCGACGGTCGAGACCGACAGCCAGCGACGGGCGTACGAGCAGGCCTTCCGCGACGCCGGGATCGACCCGGCCGAGCGGATCGTCGTCGTCACCGACCCCGGCAGCCCGCTCGACGGCGAGGCTCGCGAGGCGGGGTACCGGGTGATCAACGCCGACCCCGACGTGGGCGGGCGCTACTCCGCGCTCACCGCGTTCGGTCTGGTCCCGAGCGGGCTCGCGGGCGCCGACATCGAGCGGCTGCTCGACGAGGCCGAGGCGATCACCGACCTGCTCGCCGACGACGACACCAGCAACCCCGGGCTCCGGCTCGGGGCGGCGCTGGGCGGCACCGAGCCGCTGCGCGACAAGATCGTGCTGATCGACGCCGGCACCCAGATCACCGGCTTCGGCGACTGGGCCGAGCAGCTCATCGCCGAGAGCACCGGCAAGGACGGCACGGGTCTGCTGCCCGTCGTCGTGGGTTCGGCGGCCGACGGCCCGCAGACCGACGACGAGACCTGGGTGCTGCTGCTGCCCTCGGACGACGACGAGTCCGAAGACAACGCCACGTCCGCCTCGAGCGACGGCACCGGCGGCGAGTCGACCGTCGGGGTCTCCGGCGCGCTCGGCGCCCAGCTGCTGCTGTGGGAGGTCGCGACCGCGGTCGCCGGCCGCCTGCTCGGCATCAACCCGTTCGACCAGCCCGACGTCGAGAGTGCCAAGCAGGCCGCTCGCGACCTGCTGGGCGGCGGGTCCGGCGCGGCCGACGAGCCGGCGTTCGTCGACGGCGACATCCAGGTGCGCGCCGCGGGCGGCGACTGGCTGGGCGACGCCAGCACGGTGTCCGACGCGCTGCGCCGGCTCATCGACCAGCTCGGCCCGACCGGTTACCTCGCGGTCATGGCCTACCTGGACCGGATCGCCGACAGCGCCCTCGCCGACACCCGGGTGCCGCTGGCCACGTCGCTCGGCCGCCCGGTGACGTTCGGCTGGGGACCGCGTTTCCTGCACTCCACCGGGCAGTACCACAAGGGTGGCCGCCCGGAGGGGGTCTACCTGCAGATCACCACCGAGCCACGGGAGGACCTTGCGGTGCCAGGCCGCGACTTCACCTTCGGCGAGTTCGTCTCCGCCCAAGCCGGCGGCGACGCCAAGGTGCTCGCCGACCACGGTCGCCCGGTGCTGCGCCTCCACCTCACCGCGCACGACGCCGGGCTCGCGCAGCTGACCCGCGCGATCTCCGAGGTCAGCGGGAACGGCGCGGGGGCGCGGTGAGCCCGGCACGCGTCGCCAAGGGGATCAACCCGCTCCGGGACGTCGAGGACAAGCGCCTCCCCCGCATCGCGGGGCCGTGCGCCATGGTGCTCTTCGGGGTCACCGGTGACCTGGCGAAGAAGAAGCTCATGCCGGCGATCTACGACCTGTCCAACCGCGGGCTGCTGCCGCCGGGCTTCTCGCTCGTCGGCTTCGCCCGCCGCGACTGGGCCGACCAGGACTTCGGCAAGATCGTCTACGAGGCCGTGCGCGAGCACGCCCGCACGCCGTTCCGCGAGGACGTGTGGCGCAACCTGGCCGAAGGCTTCCGGTTCGTGCCCGGCACGTTCGACGACCCGGCCGCGTTCGACCTGCTCGCCGAGACCGTCAACGAGCTCGGCGAGACGCGCGGCACCGGCGGCAACATCGCGTTCTACCTGTCGATCCCGCCCGGGTTCTTCTCGGTCGTGAGCGAGCAGCTGGAGCGCAGCGGGCTGTCGACACCCTCGCGCGGCAGCTGGCGGCGGGTGGTCATCGAGAAGCCGTTCGGGCACGACCTGAAGAGCGCCCGCGAGCTGAACGCCATCGTCGAGAAGGTCTTCCCGGCCGACTCGGTGTTCCGGATCGACCACTACCTCGGCAAGGAGACGGTCCAGAACATCCTGGCGCTGCGCTTCGCCAACCAGATGTTCGAGCCGGTGTGGAACTCCCACTACGTCGACCACGTGCAGATCACGATGGCCGAGGACATCGGCATCGCGGGCCGCGCCGGCTACTACGACGGCATCGGCGCCGCGCGTGACGTGATCCAGAACCACCTGCTGCAGCTGCTCGCGCTCACCGCCATGGAGCAGCCCAATTCCTTCGACGCCACCGACCTGCGGATGGAGAAGGAGAAGGTGCTCGCGGCCGTGCGCACGCCCCGCGACTTCGGCAAGGCCACCGCCCGCGGGCAGTACGCCGCCGGCTGGCAGGGCAGCGAACCGGTCATCGGCTACCTGCAGGAGGAGGGCATCAGCCCCACCTCGCGCACCGAGACCTACGCCGCGCTGAAGCTCGAGGTGGCGACGCGTCGCTGGGCGGGGGTGCCGTTCTACCTGCGCACCGGCAAGCGGCTCGGCAAGCGGGTCACCGAGATCGCGGTGATCTTCAAGCGGGCGCCGCAGATGCCGTTCACCGACACCGCCACCGAGGAGCTCGGCCAGAACGCCATCGTCATCCGGGTGCAGCCCGACGAGGGCATCACCATGCGCTTCGGCTCGAAGGTGCCCGGCGCGGGCGCCATGGAGGTGCGCGACGTCACGATGGACTTCGGCTACGGCTCCTCCTTCACCGAGACCAGCCCGGAGGCGTACGAGCGGCTCATCCTCGACGTGCTGCTCGGCGACCCTCCGCTGTTCCCGCGGCACGAGGAGGTCGAGCTGTCCTGGAAGATCCTCGACCCGGTCGAGCGGTTCTGGGCGCGCACCGGGCGGCCGCAGGCCTATCCCGCGGGCACCTGGGGTCCGAAGAGTGCTGACGAGATGATGCGCCGCGACGGCCGCGTCTGGAGGATGCCGTGATCGTCGACCTGCCCAACACCAGCACGCGCGAGGTCGCCAAGCGGCTCGTCACGCTGCGCCACGACATGGGGGCCGTGGCCCTCGGTCGGGTGATGACCCTGGTCGTCGACGTCGAGGAGACCGGGGCCGACGAGGCCATCGAGGCCGCGACCGAGTCGACGCGCCAGTCGCCCAGCCGGATCATCGTGCTGGTGCACGGCACTCGGCGCGGGGTCAACCGGCTCGACGCGCAGATCCGGCTCGGCGGCGACGCGGGGGCGAGCGAGATCGTCGTGCTGCGCATGCACGGCAAGCTCACCGACCACGGCCGGGCCGTGGTCACCCCGCTGGTGCTCGCCGACTCCCCCATCGTCGTGTGGTGGCCCGGCGCGGCGCCCAAGGACGTCGGCGAGTCACCGCTCGGCGAGCTGTCGCAGCGCCGGATCACCGACGTCCAGACCGCCCGCAACCCGCGCGCGGCCCTGACCCGGATGGCCAAGGCGTACGTCCCCGGTGACACCGACCTGTCGTGGGCGCGGATCACCCGGTGGCGGGCCCTGCTCGCGGCGGCGCTGGACCAGGCGCCGTACGAGTCGGTCACCGACGTCACGGTCAGCGGCGCCAGCGACTCGGTGAGCAGCGACCTGCTCGCCGGCTGGCTCGCGGTGCGGCTGCGCTGCCCGGTGAAGCGGGCCCGCACGGCGTCCGGCTCCGACATCGTGAGCGTGCGGCTGGAGCGCGAGTCGGGCCCGATCGACGTGGTGCGCACCTCCCCCACGCTGGCGACGATGAGCCAGCCCGGGCAGCCGGTGCGCCGGGTCAGCCTGCTGCAGCCGACCACGTCCCAGGCGATGGCCGAGGAGCTGCGCCGGCTCGATCGTGACGACTCCTACGAGGAGGCGCTGATCAAGGGCCTGAAGCTGGTGTCGACCACCGCGCTGAGCGGCTCCGACGCGGTGCGCACCGACGAGGCGCCCGACGTCGAGGAGGCGCGGCGCGCGGGCGAGAGTGCCCGCCGGGCCGGGGCCCAGCTCACCGGCAGCGCGATGGTCGAGGCCAAGCCCGACGACGCCGCCTCCGAGGAGCAGGTCAAGGAGGCCGCCGCCCGCAAGCTCGACGCCAAGAAGGCCGAGCGCAGCGAGGACCGGCTGCGTGCCCCGCGCACGACGACCAAGAAGTCCGGTGCCAAGGCGGCCGCGAAGCAGTCGACCGGCAAGAAGGCCGCGGCGAAGCGATCGGCGGCCAAGAAGTCGGCCAGCAAGCGGTCGACGGCGAAGAAGTCGGCCACGCAGAAGACCGCGAAGAAGGCCTCGTCGTGAGCGCCGAGCCGCAGGTGCGCCGCCACCCCGACAAGCAGGCCGCGGCCGGGGCGGCTGCGGCGGCCCTGGTCGAGGCGCTGGCCGCCGCCCAGGCCGAGGGCCGCGAGCCGCAGGTCGCCCTGACCGGTGGCTCGATGGGCTCGGCGATCGTCCAGGCGGTGCTCGACGGGCCGCACGACCAGGTCGACTGGTCGAAGGTCACGGTGTGGTGGGGCGACGAGCGCTACCTGCCGGCCGGCGACCCCGACCGCAACGACGTGCAGAACGACGAGGCCGGACTCGACCGCCTCGGGCTCCGGCCCGAGCGGGTGCACCGGGTCGCCGGGCCCGACGCGTCGGCGTCGCTCGAGGAGTCCGCGACGGCGTACGGCCACGAGATGCGGGCCGACGGGTCGGGCGAGTTCGACGTCGTGCTGCTCGGCGTCGGGCCGGACGGGCACGTCGCGTCGCTGTTCCCGCAGCACCCGGCGCAGCGCGTCGGCGACGCGGTCGCGATCCCGGTCACCGACTCCCCCAAGCCGCCGCCCGAGCGGGTGTCGCTGACGTTCGAGGCGCTGAACCGCGCGCGTCAGGTGTGGTTCCTGGTGGCCGGCGACGACAAGGCCGAGGCGGTCGCCGCCGCGCTGCGGCCGGGCGCCGATCGGTGGGACGTGCCTGCCGCGGGCGTGCGCGGCCGGCTCGCCACGACCTGGTGGCTCGACGAGCCTGCGGCGTCCGGCCTCCCGCAGGACTGACCGGCGCACGAGAACGCCCCGGGCACGAAGCCGCAGAACGCGGTTCGTGCCCGGGGCGTGCTCGATCTGCGTCGAGCGGCTGTGCCGCCAGAGGCGCGGGCTACTTGATCAGGCCGCGCTCGCGCAGGGAGGAGAGCGCCTCGTCGAGGATGACGGCGCCCTCCTCGTCGCTGCGCCGCTCCTTCACGTAGGCCAGGTGCGTCTTGTACGGCTCGACGCGCGGCGGCGCCGGCGGGTTCTCCTTGTCCTGGCCCGCGGGGAAGCCGCAGCGCGGGCAGTCCCACTGCTCCGGCAGGGCCAGACCCGGCTCCTCGGCGAAGCTGGGGCGGGTCTCGTGCCCGTTGGAGCACCAGTACGACACGACGACTCGGGGTGCGGCCTCGCCGCGCTCCGCCTCGCCCATCGGCCCGGCGCCGACACGGCTACCTCGGATGGCGTTCCCTCCGGCCATGCTGGGTTTCGCTCCTTCGATCAGTCACGGTGCCGGACGTGCGGGTCCGGCGTGCGGGCTCAGGACAGGGCCAGTCGGTCCAGCAGACCGAGCCCCACGATCGTCGCTGCCCACAGCAGGCCGACGACGACGGTGATGCGGTTGAGGTTGCGCTCGGCCATCGACGAGCCGCCCAGGTTGCTGGACACCCCGCCGCCGAACATGTCGGACAGGCCCCCGCCCTTGCCCTTGTGCATGAGGATGAGCAGGACCAGGAACAGGCCGCTGATGACCAACAGGGTCTGCAGGGCGATACGAACTGCGTCCACGGGGGCGCCACCTCACGAGTGCTGAACGGACAGGTTCCGGGGTCACCACCCTTCCGGACGGCAACCGCTACAGGCT
Source organism: Barrientosiimonas endolithica (assembly GCF_030296655.1). Lineage (NCBI taxonomy): Bacteria > Bacillati > Actinomycetota > Actinomycetes > Micrococcales > Dermacoccaceae > Barrientosiimonas > Barrientosiimonas endolithica. Next base: position 1,711,503 of record NZ_AP027735.1, read on the forward strand.
ACACGCCACGGGCCCCGATCCCGTGGCCGCCGCGCTCAGGCGTCGGCGCCGTGGTGACTGCGGTAGCGGCAGATCGACGCGAACTCGTTCGGGTCGATCGAGGCGCCGCCGACGAGCGCGCCGTCGACGTCGGACTGGGCCATGATCGCGGCGACGTTCGCGGCCTTGACGCTGCCGCCGTACAGCACGCGCACGCCGTCGGCCAGCTGCTGGTCGTAGCGCTCCGCGAGCCGCGCCCGGATCGCCGCGCAGACCTCCTGCGCGTCCTCGGGCGTCGCGACCTCGCCGGTGCCGATCGCCCAGACCGGCTCGTAGGCGATGACGATCGACCCGGCCTGCTCGGGGGTCAACCCCTCGAGCGCGGCGTCGAGCTGGCCGAGCACGTGCGGCACCTGCTCGCCGCTCTGCCGGACCTCCAGCGTCTCCCCCACGCACAGGATCGGCGTCAGGTCGTGCCGGTAGGCCGCCTGCACCTTGTCGCGCACGACCTCGTCGGTCTCGCCGTAGAGCTCACGCCGCTCGCTGTGGCCGACGACGACGTACGTGCAGCCCAGGCGGGCCAGGAACGCGCCGGAGATCTCCCCGGTGTAGGCGCCGGAGTCGCGCTGCGACAGGTCCTGGGCGCCCAGCTTCAGCTGCAGCTTGTCGCCGTCGATCAGCGTCTGCACGGTGCGCAGGTCGGTGAACGGCGGGAGCACGGCCACCTCGACGGCCGAGAAGTCGTGCCGCCCGTCGCGCAGCGTCCAGTCCAGCTTCTGCACCAGGTGCGCGGCCTGGAGGTGGTCCAGGTTCATCTTCCAGTTGCCCGCCATGAGCGGGGTGCGCCCGGAGGTCTTGCTCGCGCTGTCGGCCATCGTCACTTCTCCAGGACGGCAAGACCCGGCAGCGTCTTGCCCTCGAGGTACTCCAGGCTTGCGCCGCCGCCGGTGGAGATGTGGGTGAAGTCGTCCTCGGCGAAGCCGAGCTCGCGCACGGCCGCGGCGGAGTCGCCGCCACCGACCACCGTGGTGGCGCCGGCCTCGGTCGCCGCGACGAGCGCCTCGGCGACCGCCTTGGTGCCGGCGGCGTAGGGGGCCATCTCGAAGGCGCCCATCGGCCCGTTCCAGAAGACCGTCCGGGCGTCCTCGATCTTGCTCGCGAACAGCGAGGCCGACTCGGGGCCGATGTCCAGCCCCATCCGGTCGGCCGGGATCTGGTCGGCCGGGACGACCTCGTGGTCGGCGTCGGCGCTGAACGCCGTGGCCGCGACGATGTCGACCGGGAGCACGATCTCGACGCCGCGCCGCTCGGCCTCCTCGAGGTAGCCGCGCACGGTGTCGACCTGGTCCTCCTCCAGCAGGCTGGAGCCGACCTCGTGGCCCTGGGCCTTGAGGAAGGTGAAGACCATGCCGCCGCCGATGAGCAGCCGGTCGGCCGTCGTCAGCAGGTTGGCGATCACGCCGAGCTTGTCGCTCACCTTGGCGCCGCCGAGGGCGACGACGTACGGCCGCTGCGGGTCGGTCAGCCGCTGCAGCACCTCGACCTCGGTGACCACGAGACCACCCGCGGCGTGCGGCAGTCGCTCGGCGACGTCGTACACGCTGGCCTGCTCGCGGTGCACCACGCCGAAGCCGTCGCTGACGAACACGTCGGCCAGGCCGGCGAGCTTGTCGGCAAAGTCGGCGCGCTCCTGCGGGGTCTTGCCGGTCTCGCCCGGCTCGAAGCGCAGGTTCTCCAGCACGGCGACCTGGCCGTCCTGCAGGCTCGCGACGACGCTGCGGGCCGACTCGCCCACGGTGTCCTGGGCGACGGTGACCGGCGCCTCGAGCAGCTCGCCGAGGCGCTCGGCCACCGGGCGCAGCGAGAACTGCGGGTCCGGCTTGCCCTTGGGGCGTCCGAGGTGGGCGACGACGACCACCCGGGCACCGCGCTCGGTGAGCACCTGGATGGTCGGCACCGACGCGCGGATGCGTCCGTCGTCGGTGATCCGGCCGCCGTCCATCGGCACGTTGAGGTCGCTGCGCAGCAGCACGGTCTTGCCGCGCAGGTCCCCCAGGTCGTCGATCGTGCGCAGGGTCACTGCTTCGACCCGACGAAGGCGACGAGGTCGACGAGGCGGTTGGAGTAGCCCCACTCGTTGTCGTACCAGCCGACGACCTTGACCTGGTTGCCGATGACGCGGGTCAGGCCGGCGTCGAAGATGCACGAGTGCGGGTCGGTGACGATGTCGGAGGAGACGATCTCGTCCTCGGTGTACTTCAGGATGCCCTTGAGCGGGCCCTCCGCGGCCTTCTTCATCGCCGCGTTGACCTCCTCGACCGTGGTGTCGCGGGGGGCCTCGAAGGTGAGGTCGGTGGCCGAGCCGGTCGGGACCGGGACGCGCAGCGCGAAGCCGTCGAGCTTGCCCTTCAGCTCGGGCAGCACCAGGCCGATGGCCTTCGCGGCGCCGGTGGAGGTCGGCACGATGTTGATCGCGGCCGCGCGGGCGCGACGCAGGTCCTTGTGCGGGCCGTCCTGCAGGTTCTGGTCCTGGGTGTAGGCGTGCACCGTGGTCATCAGGCCGCGCTCGATGCCGAGCTCGTCGTTGAGCACCTTGGCCATCGGGCCGAGGCAGTTGGTGGTGCAGGAGGCGTTGCTGATGATGGTGTCGGTCGCCGGGTCGAACGCGTCCTCGTTGACGCCCATGACGATGGTGACGTCCTCGTTCTTGGCGGGCGCGGAGATGATGACCCGCTTGGCGCCGCCGTCGATGTGCGCCTTGGCCTTCTCGGCGTCGGTGAACAGGCCGGTGGACTCGATGACGATGTCGACGTCGAGCTCACCCCAGGGCAGCTTGCTCGGGTCCTTCTCGGCGAAGCTCTTGATGACCTGGTCGCCGACCTTGATGCCGCCCTCGACGACCTCGACCGGCTGGTCGAGCCGGCCCAGGATCGTGTCGTACTTCAGCAGGTGGGCCTGCGTCTCGTCGTCGCCGAGGTCGTTGAACGCCACCACCTCGATGTCGGCGTCGGAGGCGAGCACCGCCCGGAAGAAGTTGCGGCCGATGCGGCCGAAGCCGTTGATGCCAACGCGGACAGTCACGATTCAGGGTCCTTCCGAGATGTGGGAGGCCACGCGATCGGGCGCGGCCGGAGCCGTTCCCGAGCCTAGTAGAGCCCCGGCACCGCCCGGCATCCGGCTCAACAGCCGGTAAGCGAGCGTTCACCCCCGCCCCAGCGCGCATGAAACCCGGTTACGTGGCTTTGACCTCAATGCATCGGGGTCAAAGCCACGTAACCCGGTTTCATGCGTTCGGACCCGACAGGCCGGAGCACGGCTCGGCGACGATGCCGGCAGGCCGGAGCGTGCGACGGGCTGCCGGAGGAGGAGCCGAGCCAGAGATGGCCGACGGGCTGCCGGAGGAGGAGCCGAGCCAGAAATGGCCCACGGGCTGCCGGAGGAGGAGCCGAGGCAGAAGAGGGACTAATCCAGCATCTCGGGGGTGAGGTTGGCGTTGGTGCCGGCGATGCCCTGCTCCTCCGCGCGCTTGTCGGCCATGGCGAGGAGGCGGCGGATGCGTCCGGCGACGGCGTCCTTGGTCATCGGCGGGTCGGCGAGCTGGCCGAGCTCCTCGAGGCTGGCCTGCTTGTGCTCGGTGCGCAGCCGGCCGGCCTCGGCGAGGTGGTCGGGCACGTCGTCGCCCAGGATCTCCAGCGCGCGCTCGACGCGCGACCCAGCGGCGACGGCGGCACGGGCGGAGCGGCGCAGGTTGGCGTCGTCGAAGTTGGCGAGTCGGTTGGCGGTGGCGCGCACCTCGCGACGCACCCGCAGCTCCTCCCACTCCAGCACGGCCGAGTGCGACCCGAGCCGGGTGAGGATCGCGCTGATCGCGTCGCCGTCGCGCACGACCACCCGGTCGATGCCGCGCACCTCGCGCGCCTTGGCCTGCACGCCGAGCCGGCGCGCGGCACCGACGAGCGCGAGGGCGACCTCGGGACCGGGGCTGGTGACCTCGAGCGAGCTGGAGCGGCCGGGCTCGGTGAGCGAGCCGTGGGCGAGGAACGCGCCGCGCCAGGCGGCCTCGGCGTCGCAGGCCGCACCGCGCACGACCTTGGCCGGAAGCCCGCGCACGGGCCGTCCGCCGCCGTCGACGAGACCGGTCTGCCGGGCGAGCGTCTCGCCCTCGGCGGCGACCCGCACGACGTAGCGGGTGGTCTTGCGGATGCCCGCGCCGGACAGCACCATCAGCTCGGTCTCGTGGCCGTAGACCTCGGCGATGTGCGTGCGCAGCCGGCGCGCGGCGCTGGCCGTGTCGAGCTCGGCCTCGACGACGATGCGCCCACCGACGATGTGCAGTCCCCCGGCGAACCGGAGCATGGCGGCGATCTCGGCTTTGCGGCAGCAGGTCTTGGTGATCGGGAACCTGCTCAGCTCGTCCTTGACCTGCGCCGTCATGGCCATGCGGCTCATCCTCTCACTGCGGGGTGGTGGAAGTGCGTCGGCCGGACGACGCGACGAGGCAGGGTAACGCCGTCTCCTGGAAGGTCATTCCATGATGTCGCGGTAGGCGGCGGCGAGGCGGAGGGTGTCGTGCGTGCCGGGGTGGTCGGGGTCGGCGACGGCCGACAGCGCGACCTCCGCCCCCATCTCCTGCGCGCGGGCGCGCAACCCGTCGAGGCCGTCGCCGACGGCGCCCGGGTCGGCGAGCACGACGTCCAGGTGCAGGTCGGCGGCGTGCTCGGTGAGCACCCGCAGGTGGTCGGCGGGCGTGAAGCCCCGGCTCTCGCCGCTGTCGAGCACCATGTTGAGGGTGAGCAGCCGGCGGGCGCGGGTGTGCACCAGGGCCTCGCGCAGCTCGGGCACCAGCAGGTGCGGCATGACCGAGGTGAACCACGAGCCCGGTCCGAGGATGACCCAGTCGGCGTCGTAGATCGCCTGGACGGCCTCGGCGCACGCGGCGGGCGGGTCGGGGTCGAGGTGGACGCTCAGCACCTGCCCGGGGCTGGTCGCGAGCCGCACCTGGCCGAGCACCTGCTGCACCTCGTCGGGGCGCTCGGGGTCGTCGCCGCGCACGGTCCCGCCGATGCGCACCGGCTCGATGGCCATGGGCAGCACCCGGCCGCGCGCGCCCAGCAGCCGCCCGACGAGGTCGAGCCCGGCCACGGGGTCGCCGAGCAGGTCCCACAGCGAGGCGATGATCAGGTTGCCCAGCGCGTGACCGCCGAGCGGCCCGTCGCCCGGGAAGCGGTGCTGCAGGGCGTCGCGCCACTGCAGCCCCCAGTCGGTCGTGCTGCACAGCGCGGCCAGCGCCATGCGCAGGTCGCCGGGCGGGAGGATGTCGAACTCCTCGCGCAGCCGGCCGCTGGAACCGCCGTCGTCGGCGACGGTCACGACGGCGGTGATGCCGTCGGTGACGTGCTGGAGCGCCTGGAGCGAGGCGTACAGACCGTGGCCGCCGCCGAGCGCGGCCACCTGGAGCCGGCGGGTCATTCGCGCCCCAGATCGCGGTGGACGACCACCGTGCCGATGTCGGGACTCTGGATGCGCCGGCCGAGCTCCTCGGCCATGGCCACCGAGCGGTGCTTGCCGCCGGTGCAGCCGACGGCGAGCGTCACGTAGCTGCGGCCCTCACGCAGGTAGCCGGCGGTGACCGGCTCGAGCAGGTCCAGGACCCGGTCGACGAACTCCTGGGCACCCGGCTGCGCGAGCACGAAGTCGGCGACGACGGCGTCCTTCCCGGTGAACGGGCGCAGCGCGGGGTCCCAGTACGGGTTGGGCAGGAATCGCATGTCGAAGACCATGTCGGCGTCCAGGGGCAGGCCGTACTTGAAGCCGAACGACATCACGGCGATGCGCAGCGGGACCCGGTCGTCGCCGCCGACCAGCTGCTGGATCTTGGCGGTGAGCTGGTGCACGTTGAGCCCGCTGGTGTCGATCAGCAGGTCGGCGTTGGCGCGCAGGTCGCGCAGCATCTCACGCTCGCGGATGATGCCGTCGAGCATCCGGCCGTCGTCCTGCAGCGGGTGGGGTCGGCGGACCGACTCGAAGCGGCGCACGAGCGACTCGTCGGTGGCGTCGACGAACACCAGGGTCGGCAGGTAGCCGTGGTCGCGCAGCCGGTCGAGCCCGTCGCGGAAGTCGGTGAAGAACGCGCGGCTGCGCACGTCGACCACGGCGGCCAGCCGCAGCCCGTCCTCGCCGACGTCGTCGCGCTCGAGCAGCTCGGCCATGGGCACGAGCATCTGCGGGGGCAGGTTGTCGATGACGTACCAGCCGCTGTCCTCGAGCACGTTGGCCACCGTCGAGCGGCCGGCACCGCTCATCCCGGTGACGATGAGCAGCTCGCGGGTGCGCGCCTCGGGCGGCTCGGTCTCGTCCATGTGCGTGCCCTCCCGGCTGGTTCAGTCGACGATCTCGCCGGTGGTCAGGTTGACCGCCGGGGTGGACTCGGCGTCGCCGTCGTGCAGAGCGGCGTGGATGCTCGCGGCCAGCGTAGGGCCCACGCCGCGCACCTGCGTGATGTCGTCGACGCTCGCGGCGCGCAGCTTCTTGACCGACCCGAAGTGCTTGAGCAGCGCGGCCTGGCGCGCCTCCCCCAACCCCGGTATGCCGTCGAGGGCCGAGCGGGTCATCGCGCTGGAGCGGCGCTGCCGGTGGAAGGTGATCGCGAAGCGGTGCGCCTCGTCGCGCACCCGCTGCAGCAGGTAGAGCCCCTCGCTGGTGCGCGGCAGCAGCACGGGGAACTCGTCGTGGGGCAGCCAGACCTCCTCGAGGCGCTTGGCCAGGCCGACCACCGCGACGTCGTCGATGCCGACGGAGTCCAGCACCCGCCGGGCCGCCTGGACCTGGGGGCGGCCGCCGTCGACGACCACCAGCTGCGGCGGGTAGGCGAAGCGCCGCGGCCGCCCGGTCGTCTCGTCGATGGGGCCGCTGCGGGTCACCTCGTCGTCGCCCTCGTCGTCGCCCTCGGCGCCGACCCCCTCGACGTCGCCCGCCTGGTCGCGGTCGTCGAGGTATCGGCGGAAGCGCCGGCCGAGCACCTCGGCCATCGCCGCGGTGTCGTCGCGCCGGACCGAGCCGTCGGCCTGCACCTCGCCCTGCACGATGAATCGGCGATACTCCCCTTGCGGGGCAGGCCGTCCTCGAAGACCACCATCGAGGCCACCACGTTGGTGCCCTGCACGTGGCTGACGTCGAAGCACTCGATGCGCAGCGGCGCCTGGTCCAGGTCGAGGGCCTGCTGCAGCTCCTCGAGCGCCTGGCTGCGCGCGGTCAGGTCGCCGGCTCGCGCGACCTTGTGCCGGGCGAGCGACTGCTGGGCGTTGCGCTCGACGGTGGCCATGAGGGTGCGCTTGTCGCCGCGCTGCGGCACCCGCAGGTCGACCCGCGCGCCGCGCAGCGTGCCGAGCCAGGCGGCGACCGACTCGGGGTCGGGCGGCAGCACCGGCACCAGCACCTCGCGCGGCACCCCCTCGGGCGACTCGCCGCCGTAGACCTGCTGGAGCAGGTGCTCGATGACCTCGGGCTGCCCGACGTCGCCCTCGGACTGGGTCTCGGCCACCCAGCCGCGCTGACCGCGCACGCGCCCGCCGCGGACGTGGAACACCTGCACGGCGGCCTCGAGCTCGTCGGAGCTGACGCCGAACACGTCGGCGTCGGTGGCGTCGCCGAGCACCACCGCGGACCTCTCGAGCGCCTTGTCGAGGGCCTGCAGGTCGTCGCGGCGGCGGGCCGCGGTCTCGAAGTCGAGGTCGGCGCTGGCGGCGCGCATCTGCCGCTCCAGCCGCTTGACGAACTTGGCGGTGGAGCCGGCCATGAAGTCGCAGAAGTCCTCGGCGATCTCGCGGTGCTCCTGCGGCGTCACCCGCCCGACGCAGGGCGCGGAGCACTTGTCGATGTAGCCGAGCAGGCACGGGCGGCCGACCTGCTCGGCCCGCTTGAACACGCCGTTGCTGCAGGTGCGCACCGGGAAGACGCGCAGCAGCTGGTCGAGCGTCTCGCGGATGGCCCAGGCGTGGGCGTACGGCCCGAAGTAGCGCGTGCCCCTGCGCTTGCGACCACGCATCACCTGCGCCCGCGGGAACTCCTCGCCCATCGTGACGGCGAGGTAGGGGTAGGACTTGTCGTCGCGGTACTTGACGTTGAACCGCGGGTCGAACTCCTTGATCCAGGAGTACTCGAGCTGCAGCGCCTCGACCTCGTTGCGCACCACGGTCCACTCGACGCTCGCGCCGGTGAGCACCATCGTGCGGGTGCGCGGGTGCAGCGCGGCCAGGTCCTGGAAGTACGACGACAGCCGGCTGCGCAGGGACTTCGCCTTGCCGACGTAGATGACCCGGCCGTCCTTGTCGCGGAACCGGTAGACGCCGGGATCGACCGGGATCTCCCCGGCTTCGGGCGGTATGTCGACGGGTCGGCCACGTCCCCAGCCTACGAACCGGGTGCGACAGCCGCGCGGCCGCCGGGGCTCAGCCGATGCGCAGCGTCGACCCCTCGACGGTGACCTGCTTGGCCGCGAGCGGCGCCTCGGCCGGCCCCTTCTCGACCGCGCCGGTCTCGGCGCTGAACACGCTTCCGTGACAAGGACATTCGATCTTCCCGGCGGCGACCTGGTCGACGAGGCACTGCTCGTGGGTGCAGACCGCGGTGAACGCCTTGAACTGCCCCTGCGTGGGCTGGGTGACGACCACCTTGGCGCCGCTGTCGACGTAGCCGCCGCCCACCGGCACCTGCGAGGTCGGCACGGTCACGCCGCCGCCGGCACCGCTGCCCGACCCGCCGGCCGCGCGGGCGCTGGAGCCACCGGCCGGCGCGCTGGAGGTCGCGCCGGCCCCGTCGTCGGAGCCGCCGCAGGCGGCCAGGCCGGTCGCCGCCGCCAGGGTCGCCCCGCCGGTGAGGACGCGCCGGCGGCTGTGCCCGCCCGCCCCCGGACGCCGCTCAGTCCGCTCGTCACGTGCTGCGGGCGTCGTGACCTGCTCGTCCATGGTGCGCTCCTCCACCGGGGTGCGGTCGGGACGGTCCCGACCCGGTCGCTTGAATCTTCCAGCGTGCGAGGGCACCCCGGGAGTTCCGCGGGGCGGACGATCCCGCGGGCGACGTCAGGCCGACCGCCGCGTCGACCTGCGGGCGGCCGGCTGCTTGTGCCCGCCGCCGGAGGAGCGGCCGCCGCCCGGCGCCTTCTTCTTCGCCGGCTGCTTGGCCCCGCCCTTCGCGGCCCCGCCCTTCGCGGCCCCGCCCTTCGCGGCGCCGCCCGAGGAGGCGCGCTGCTGGCTGGGGCGGACCCCGCCCGACCCCTTGGCGAGCACCGGGCCGAGGAACCGGCCGGTGTGGCTCGCGGCCACCTCGGCGACCTGCTCGGGCGTGCCCTCGGCCACGACCGTGCCGCCGCCGTTGCCGCCCTCGGGGCCCATGTCGACGATCCAGTCGGCGCTCTTGATGACGTCGAGGTTGTGCTCGATGACGATGACCGTGTTGCCCTTGTCGACCAGGCCCTGCAGCACGCCGAGCAGCTTGCGGATGTCCTCGAAGTGCAGGCCGGTGGTCGGCTCGTCGAGGACGTAGACCGTGCGGCCGGTGGACCGCTTCTGCAGCTCGGCCGCGAGCTTGACGCGCTGCGCCTCACCGCCGGACAGCGTGGGCGCCGGCTGGCCCAGCCGGACGTAGCCGAGGCCGACGTCGACCAGCGTCTTCATGTGCCGGCTGATCGCCGGCACCGCCGCGAAGAACTCCGCGGCCTCCTCGATCGGCATGTCGAGCACGTCGGAGATGGTCTTGCTCTTGAAGTGGACCTCGAGCGTCTCGCGGTTGTATCGCGCGCCGTGGCACACCTCGCACGGGACGTAGACGTCGGGCAGGAAGTTCATCTCGATCTTGATGGTCCCGTCGCCGCTGCACGCCTCGCAGCGACCGCCCTTGACGTTGAAGGAGAACCGGCCCGGCTGGTATCCGCGGACCTTGGCCTCGGTGGTCTCGGCGAACAGCCGGCGCACGTGGTCGAAGACCCCGGTGTAGGTCGCCGGGTTGCTGCGCGGCGTGCGGCCGATCGGGCTCTGGTCGACGTGCACGACCTTGTCGAGCTCGCTCAGCCCCTCGACCGTGCGGTGCCGGCCGGGCACGTGCCGGGCGCCGTTGAGCTGGTTGGCGAGCACCCGGTAGAGGACGTCGTTGACCAGCGTCGACTTGCCCGAGCCGGAGACCCCGGTGACCGCGACGAAGTTGCCGAGCGGGAAGCGCACGTCGATGTCGCGCAGGTTGTGCTCGCGCGCCCCGCGCACGGTGACCACCCGGCCGTCCTGGGGCCGCCGCACGGTGGGGGTCGGGATCTCCTCGCGGCCGGCCAGGTAGGCGCCGGTGAGCGAGTCGGGCTGCTCGAGCAGGCCCGCGACCGGGCCGGAGTGCACCACCCGGCCGCCGTGCTCGCCGGCGCCCGGTCCGATGTCGACGACCCAGTCGGCCGTCGCGATGGTGTCTTCGTCGTGCTCGACGACGATCAGCGTGTTGCCGAGGTCGCGCAGCCGGGTGAGGGTCTCGATCAGCCGGTGGTTGTCGCGCTGGTGCAGCCCGATCGACGGCTCGTCGAGGACGTACAGCACCCCGACGAGGCCCGAGCCGATCTGCGTGGCGAGCCGGATGCGCTGCGCCTCGCCGCCGGAGAGGGTGCCGGCCGGGCGGTCGAGCGAGAGGTAGTCGAGGCCGACGTCGAGCAGGAAGCCCAGCCGCGCGTCGATCTCCTTGATCACCCGCTCGGCGATCTGCTGCTCGCGCGCGGTGAAGTCGACGGTGTCGAGGAAGCCGGCCGCCTCGGCGATCGGCAGCGCGCTGACCTCGGCGATCGACTTGCCGCCGACGGTGACGGCCAGCACCTCGGGCTTGAGCCGTGCCCCGTGGCACACCGGGCACGGCACCTCGCGCATGTAGCCCTCGTAGCGCTCGCGGCTCCAGTCGCTCTCGGTCTCCTCGTGCCGACGCTTGACGAAGGTGATCACGCCCTCGAAGCCCGTGGAGTAGCTGCGCTCGCGGCCGTAGCGGCTGCGGTAGCGGACGTGGACCTTGTGGTTCTTGCCGTGCAGCAGTGCCTCGACGGCCCGGTCGGGCAGCGACGACCAGGGCTGGTCGAGGGAGAACTTCAGGTCGTCGGCGAGCGCGCCGATGACCCGCTCGTAGTAGTCGTTGAGCCCCTGCCCCTGCGCCCACGGCAGGATCGCGCCCTCGCGGATCGACTTGTCCTGGTCGGGCACGACCAGGTCGGGGTCGACCTCGAGCTCGGTGCCGATGCCGGTGCACGCCGGGCAGGCGCCGAACGGGCTGTTGAACGAGAACGAGCGCGGCTCGACGTCGTCGAGGGCGAGCGGGTGGCCGTTGGGGCAGGCGAGCTTCTCGGAGAAGCGCCGCTCGTGCGGCCGGTCGGGGTCGTCGTCGGCGGCGTCGACGAACTCGATGACGACCACGCCGGACGCCAGCCCCAGCGCCGTCTCCACCGAGTCGGTGAGCCGCTGCTTGCCGCTGGCGTCGTCGGGCCCGCGGGCGACGAGCCGGTCGACGACCACGTCGATCGAGTGCTTCTTCTGCTTGGCGAGCTTCGGGGGTCGGTGAGCGTGACGGTCTCGCCGTCGACCCGGGCGCGGGAGTATCCCTTGCTCTGCAGCTCGGCGAACAGGTCGACGAACTCGCCCTTGCGCTCGCGCACCACGGGCGCCAGCACCTGGAAGCGGGTGCGGTCGGGCAGCTCGAGCAGCTGGTCGACGATCTGCTGCGGGGTCTGCCGGGTCACCGGCTGGCCGCACACCGGGCAGTGCGGGCGACCCGCGCGCGCGAACAGCAGCCGGAGGTAGTCGTAGACCTCGGTGATGGTGCCGACGGTCGAGCGCGGGTTGCGGTTGGTCGACTTCTGGTCGATCGACACCGCCGGCGACAGGCCCTCGATGAAGTCGACGTCGGGCTTGTCCATCTGCCCGAGGAACTGCCGGGCGTACGCCGACAGGGACTCGACGTAGCGACGCTGGCCCTCGGCGAAGATCGTGTCGAACGCCAGCGAGGACTTGCCCGAGCCGGACAGGCCGGTGAACACCACCAGGCTGTCGCGGGGCAGGTCGACCGAGATGTTCTTGAGGTTGTGCTCGCGGGCGCCGCGGACCCGCAGGTGGTCGCGCGCGGAGGGGTCGGTGCAGGGGTGGCAGATGGCACGACGACCATGCTAGGTCCGCCCACCGACAGCCCTGGCCACCCGACCGAGCGGCCCCTCCCTGGGGAGGGGACCGGCAGCGTGGGCGAGGTCACCGGCCGCGCCTGTTACGCGCCGGACCCCCACCGCGCCTACCCTTTCGGGGTGATTGATCAGACCAATCGGACGCCGATCGAGGACTACGCCGTCATCGGCGACACCGAGACCGCAGCCCTGGTGAGCAAGAGCGGCTCGCTGGACTGGCTGTGCATCCCCCGGTTCGACTCCCCTGCCTGCTTCTCCGCGCTGCTCGGCACCCCCGAGAACGGCCGCTGGTTCCTCGGCCCCTGCGAGCCGGCCGCCACCACCACCCGCACCTACCGCGGGAACTCCTCGGTGCTGGAGACCACGCACACCACCGACACCGGCGTCGTGAAGGTCACCGACCTGATGCCCCTCGGCGACAACCGCGCCGACATCGTGCGCGTCGTGGAGTGCCTCGAGGGCGAGGTGCGCATGTGCCACGAGTGGGTGGTGCGCTTCGGCTACGGCAAGGTCCGCCCGTGGGTGCAGCACCACCAGGGGCACGAGCGCGACCAGGAGGTCATCGTCGCGATCGCCGGCCCCGACATGCTGCTCTTCCGCGGCACCCGCCTCCCGCACGCCGAGGACGGCCACCACCGCGACGAGTGGACGATCAAGGCCGGCGAGCGCGAGCAGTTCAGCCTGACCTGGTTCGCCTCGTGGAAGCCGATCCCGCCGCCGCTGAACATCCCCGGCCGCATCGAGGACACCGTCAGCCAGTCGCAGGAGTGGGCCTCGCACTGCCACTACCGGGGCCCGTACGAGGCCCAGGTCGTGCGCTCGCTGCTGGTGCTGCGGCTGCTCACCGACACCCGCCGCGGCGGCATCGTCGCCGCCCCCACCACGAGCCTCCCCGAGGACTTCGGCGGCGAGCGCAACTGGGACTACCGCTACTGCTGGCTGCGGGACGCCTCGCTCACCCTGGAGGCCCTGCTGTCCACCGGCTACACCACCGAGACCAAGCTGTGGCGCGACTGGCTGGTGCGCGCGCTCGCCGGCGACCCGCAGGACATGCAGATCATGTACGCCGTCGACGGCGGCCGTGAGCTGCCCGAGCGGGAGCTGGACCACCTGCCGGGCTACGCCGACTCCCGCCCGGTGCGCGTCGGCAACGGCGCGGTCAACCAGAAGCAGACCGACGTGCTCGGCGAGGTCATGATCGCCCTCGAGATGGCCCGTCAGCGCGGCCTGCCCGAGACCGAGCAGTCCTGGGCGGTGCAGCGAGCGCTGGTCGACTCGCTCGTGTCGCACTGGGACCAGCCCGACAACGGTCTGTGGGAGATCCGCGGCCCGCTGCGGCACTTCACCCACTCCCGGGTCATGGTGTGGGCGGCGTTCGACCGGGCGATCAAGGCGGTCGAGGACCACGGCTACGAGGGCGACGTCGACACCTGGCGCGACATGCGCGACACGGTGCACGCCGAGGTGCTCGAGCGCGGCTTCGACCCCGAGCGGGGCAGCTTCCGCCAGCACTACGGCACCTCCGAGGTGGACGCCTCGCTGCTCACCATCCCGATCGTGGGCTTCCTGCCCGGCGACGACCCGCGGGTGCTCGGCACCATCGCCGCCATCGAGGAGGACCTGATGCGCGACGGGCTCCTGCTGCGCTACCGCACGGAGACCGGCGTCGACGGCCTGTCCGGCGAGGAGCACCCGTTCCTCGCCTGCTCCTTCTGGCTGGTGTCGGCGTACGCCCTCGCCGGCCGGGTCGACGAGGCCAAGGCCCTCATGGACCGGCTCATCGGGTTGTGCAACGAGGTGGGGCTGCTGTCGGAGGAGTACGACACCCACCTCGACCGGATGGCCGGCAACTACCCGCAGGCGTTCAGCCACCTCACCCTCGTCACCGCGGCCGTGCACCTCGCCGAGGCCGAGGGCATCGCGGCACCCGTGCCGCTGGAAGGAGTCCACCGATGAGCTACGACGGCAAGGTCACCCCGGGCGGTCCCGCCCAGGTGCGCGAGCTGGACGGGCTGACGCTGCGCAAGCTCGCGGTGTCCGACATGAGCAACAACGCCTACCTGCTCACCTGCGCCGCCACCGGCGCCCAGCTGCTGGTCGACGCGGCCGACGACGCGGTCCGGCTCGAGCAGCTGGTGTCCGAGGGCGGCGACGGGCTCGACGCGATCGCGACGACGCACCGGCACTTCGACCACACCCGCGCGCTGGCCGAGCTGGCGCGCGCGACGGGCGCGAGGACGTACGCCGGGCGGGCCGACGCCGACGACCTGCCGCACCCGACCGACCAGCCGCTCGACCACGGCGACCGGATCTCGTTCGGCGACGTGACGCTCGAGGTCGTCGAGGTGCGCGGCCACACGCCGGGCGGCATCGCCCTGGCCTACCGCGAGCCGTCCGGGACCGTGCACCTGCTCACCGGCGACAGCCTCTTCCCGGGCGGCGTGGGAGCGACGAATCACTATGACTACCAGTCGTTCCCGCAGCTCATCGATGACGTCGAGGAGCGGCTGTTCGGGGCGTACGACGACGACACCTGGGTCTACCCCGGCCACGGCGACGACACGACGCTCGGCGCAGAGCGCCCGCACCTGGGCGAGTGGCGGGAGCGGGGCTGGTGAACGTCGCGCACGTCGGCGTGCCGGTGTCGGTGCTCTGGCGCGGCCCCGACGTGGCCCGCGCGATCGACGCGCCCGTGCTGCGCGACGAGCCCGACCACGCCGCGTGGCTCGCGGCGATGGACGCCGACGGCGTCGCCGAGGCCGACAGCCGGTTCGGGCTCGACGGGCGCATCGACTCCCAGGTGCTCGCCGACGAGCCGGTCGTGGTGCTCGCGCAGTCCGACGGCTGGTCGCAGGTGATCGCGCCCTGGCAGCCCAGCCGGCACGACCCGCGCGGCTACCCCGGCTTCGTGCGCACCAGCCACCTCGAGCCCGCCGACCCCGGCGCGGGTTTCGAGCGCACCGTCCCGGCCGCCGAGCAGCGGCCCGACCCGCTGGCGTTCGTCGAGGGCGCGCGGGCCTACCTCGGGCTGCCCTACCTGTGGGGCGGGGTCAGCCCCACCGCGCTGGACTGCTCGGGGCTGGTGCACCTGGTCGCGCGCGAGCTCGGGCTCACCGTCCCCCGCGACGCCGACGACCAGCAGGTCGCGTGCGTCCCGGTCGAGCTCGGCGCCGAGCAGCCGGGCGACCTGTACTTCTTCGCCCATCCCGGCAGGACGATCCACCACGTCGGCATCGCCGTCGGTGACGGGCGCATGCTGCACGCCCCCGGCACCGGCACCCGCGTCGTCGAGGAAGAGATGTCGCAGGACCGCAAGGACACGCTCGTCGGCGCGGGCCGGCTTCCCGGGTTGTTGACCGCCGGCGCATGACCGAGCCCGCGCCCGGCGACCAGCGTCGAGCGCTGCTGCTGGTCCTGATCGCGGTCGGGTCGGTCCAGCTCGGCGGCGCGCTGGCCGCCACCCTCATCCCCGAGGTCGGGGTCGTCGGCTCCGTGGCGCTGCGCATCGCGATCGGCGCGGCGCTCCTGCTCGCCTGGGCCCGACCCCGGCTGCGCGGGCGCAGCCGCTCCGACTGGGTGGCCGTCGCGACGTACGCCGGCGTCCTGACCCTGATGAACCTCACCTTCTACGCCTCGCTCGAGCGGCTGCCCATCGGCGTGGCGGTGACGATCGAGTTCATCGGGCCGCTCACCCTCGCGCTGGTGCTCTCCCGCCGCGCCACCGACCTGCTCGGGGTGGCTGCGGCCGCGGCCGGCGTCGTGCTCGTGAGCGGCGCGGTCGACACCTCCTGGTCCGAGCTGGACCTGGTCGGGATCGCTCTGGCGCTCACCGCCGGCGCGTGCTGGGCCGGCTACATCCTGGCCAGCCGCCGGGTCGGGGTCCGCTTCGAGCAGATCGACGGCCTGGCCCTCGGGCTCGCGCTGTCGACGCTGGTCATGGTCCCGCTGGGCGCGATCACCGCGGGCGGCAGCCTGCTGCAGGGCGAGGTGCTGCTCAAGGGGCTCGGGATCGCGATCCTGTCCTCGGCCCTGCCCTACTCCCTGGAGCTGGTGGCGCTGCGCACGCTGCGCCCCAACGTCTTCGGGATCCTGCTCAGCCTCGAGCCGGCCGCGGCCGCGCTCGCCGGGCTGCTCGTGCTCGGCCAGACCCTGTCGGCCGTGCGGATCGCCGGGATGCTGCTGGTCGTGGCCGCCAGCGCGGTGGTGCTGGGCCGGCGCCAGACACCCCAAGATGCGCGAAGCGTACAGGCATAGCCTGTACGCCTCGCGCATCTTTGAGGTGGGAGCGGGGGTCAGCCGGCGGCGTTGATCCGCTCGTCGCGCCGGGTCTTGACGAGGCTCGCGATCGCGGTGACGACCAGGATGCCGACGATGACCGTGAGCGACAGCCAGATCGGGACCTCCGGGACGGGCAGGCCCTCGCCACCGTTGACGAACGGCAGGTTGTTCTCGTGCAGGGCGTGCAGGATCAGCTTGACGCCGATGAAGGCGAGCAGCACCGACAGGCCCAGGCTGAGGTAGACCAGCTTCTTGAGCAGACCGCCGATGAGGAAGTACAGCTGGCGCAGACCCATCAGGGCGAAGATGTTGGCCATCAGCACCAGGAACGGGTCCTGGGTCAGACCGAAGATCGCCGGGATCGAGTCGAGCGCGAACAGCAGGTCGGTGGTGCCGAGCGCCAGGATCACCAGGAACATCGGGGTGTAGACCTTGGCACCCTTGCTGTCGAGGGTGCGGATCTTGGTGCCGGCGTCCCAGCTGTCGGTGAACGGCAGCCGCTTCTTGGCGAACTTGACCACCGCGTTGTCGCCCTCGTCGTGCTCCTCCTCGTGGGCGGCGTACTCCTTGGCGAGCTTGATCGCCGTGTAGATCAGGAACGCACCGAAGATGTAGAAGATCCACGCGGCGGCGTTGATCGCCTGGGCGCCGATGAGGATGAAGATCGCGCGCAGGATCAGCGCGATGACGATGCCGACGAGCAGGGCGTACTGCTGGTACTGCCGCGGCACGTTGAACTTCGCCATGATGATGAGGAAGACGAAGAGGTTGTCGATCGACAGGGAGTACTCGGTCAACCAGCCGGCGAAGTACTCACCGGCGAGCTGGCCGCCGCCGGCGACGAAGACGTAGACCCCGAACAGCAGGGCGAGGCTGATGTAGATCCCGAGCGCGAGCCCGGTCTCTCGGTTGCTGGGGACGTGCGGCCGTCGGCCCAGCACCACCACGTCGAAGATCAGGATGAGGATCGTCGCCGCGACGACGAGGCCGATGACCCACATCGGCGCGAAGGAGTTGGCGAACGCCACGAAGGGCACCTTTCGTCTGGAAGGAAGGACACTGCCAGCCGCTCTCGCATCGTACGGCGGGGGCACGTGCGCATGCGGGAACGGCTGGAGGTCTCTCCCGACCCATCGGTCTGCAGGGTCCGCCCAGCCCGGGCCGAAGCCGTGATGACGAGCTGGGTGCGAGCGGGGATACTCCTCCGGCGGCTCAGTCTGCCAGAGAAGCGGGCTCGCGCTGAATCCGGTCCCCGTCGCGCGTCGCAGGCGCCCCCACCAGGCCGCGCCGGTCGGCCCACATCTCGAAGATCGCCGTCGCGAACGGCGGGATCGAGCTGGCGAGGGCGATCAGCAGCACCTTGGCGGACCACCCGAAGGTGCGGAACACGCCGAGGCAGACCAGGACGTACGCGACGAAGATCACACCGTGGATCGGGCCGAAGATCTGCACGCCGAGCTCGCCGCTGTCGGTGACGTACTTGAAGAACATGCCGATCAGCAGGCCGAGCCAGCTCAGCGCCTCGGCGAACGCGACGACGCGGAAGACGGTGCGGGCACGGGCGGTGGTGAGACTGCTCGGCGACATGCGTCCAGCGTACGACGTCTACGACACAGCGTCGTAGCCGCCCCGCGCGTGGCCGGCGCGAGGGCCGGGCGGGGCGGGTCCTACGGGCCAACCATCCGGCCTCGCAGGCTCGGCCTCCCGCCAGACCCATCCACGGCCCTACGGACCCGCCCCGCCCGGCTTCCCCGCGTGCCTGGGCGCCCGAGGTCAGCGGGTGGCCTCCTCCATCTGGCGCAGCTCCTTCTTGAGGTCGCCGAGCTCGTCGCGCAGCCGCGCGGCCAGCTCGAAGTGCAGGTCGGCCGCGGCCTGGTGCATCTGCTGGGTGAGCTCCTGGATGAGGTTGGCCAGGTCGCTCGCGGGCAGCCCCTCGGTGCGGCCCTGCGCGACGCTGGCGTCGGCCTGGACCAGGCCCGCTCCCCCACGTCGGCCCTTGCCGCGGGACTGGCTGCGGCCGGAGCCGAGCAACGAGTCGGTGTCGGCCTCCTCGCGCTGCAGCATGTCGGTGATGTCGGCGATCTTCTTGCGCAGCGGCTGCGGGTCGATGCCGTTGTCGGCGTTGAACCTCAGCTGCTTCTCGCGGCGCCGGTTGGTCTCGTCGATCGCCTCCTGCATCGAGGGGGTGACCGAGTCGGCGTACATGTGCACCTGGCCCGACACGTTGCGGGCGGCCCGGCCGATGGTCTGGATGAGCGAGCGCGCCGAGCGCAGGAAGCCCTCCTTGTCGGCGTCGAGGATCGACACCAGCGACACCTCGGGCAGGTCCAGGCCCTCGCGCAGCAGGTTGATGCCGACGAGCACGTCGAACTCGCCCAGCCGCAGCTCGCGCAGCAGCTCGACGCGGCGCAGCGTGTCGACCTCGGAGTGCAGGTAGCGGACCCGGATGCCCTTCTCGAGCAGGTAGTCGGTGAGGTCTTCGGCCATCTTCTTGGTCAGCGTGGTGACCAGCACCCGCTCGTCGCGCTCGGCCCGCTCGCGGATCTCGTGCAGCAGGTCGTCGATCTGACCCTTGGTGGGCTTCAGCACGACCTCGGGGTCGACCAGGCCGGTGGGCCGGATGACCTGCTCGACGTGGCCGTCGGACTTGGCCAGCTCGTAGTCGCCCGGCGTCGCCGACAGGTAGACCGTCTGGCCGATGCGCTCGAGGAACTCCTCCCACTTCAGCGGACGGTTGTCCATCGCCGAGGGCAGCCGGAAGCCGTGGTCGACCAGGGTGCGCTTGCGCGACATGTCGCCCTCGTACATCGCGCCGATCTGCGGGACGGTCTGGTGCGACTCGTCGATGACGAGCAGGAAGTCCTCGGGGAAGTAGTCGAGCAGGGTGTTGGGCGCGGTGCCTGGGCCGCGGCCGTCGATGTGGCGGCTGTAGTTCTCGATGCCGGAGCAGGAGCCGATCTGGCGCATCATCTCGATGTCGTAGGTGGTGCGCATCCGCAACCGCTGGGCCTCGAGCATCTTGCCCTGCTTCTCGAAGGTCGCCAGCTGCTCGTCCAGCTCGCGCTCGATCCCGCCGATCGCGCGCTCCATGCGCTCGGGGCCGGCGACGTAGTGGGAGGCGGGGAAGACGTACATCTCCTGCTCCTCGCGCACCACCTCCCCGCTCAGCGGGTGCAGGGTGTAGAGCCGCTCGATCTCGTCGCCGAAGAACTCGATGCGCACCGCGAGCTCCTCGTAGACCGGGATGATCTCGACGGTGTCGCCGCGCACCCGGAACGTGCCGCGGGTGAAGGCCAGGTCGTTGCGGGTGTACTGCATCTGGACGAACCTGCGCAGCAGCTCGTCGCGGTCGATCTGGTCGCCGACCCGCAGCGGGACCATGCGGTCGACGTATTCCTGCGGGGTGCCGAGGCCGTAGATGCACGACACCGACGCGACCACCACGACGTCGCGCCGGGTCAGCAGCGAGTTGGTCGCGCTGTGCCGCAGCCGCTCGACCTCGTCGTTGATCGAGGAGTCCTTCTCGATGTAGGTGTCGGTCTGCGGGATGTACGCCTCGGGCTGGTAGTAGTCGTAGTAGGAGACGAAGTACTCGACCGCGTTGTGCGGCAGCAGCTCGCGGAACTCGTTGGCCAGCTGCGCCGCCAGGGTCTTGTTCGGCGCCATGACCAGGGTCGGGCGCTGCACCTGCTCGATCAGCCACGCCGTGGTCGCCGACTTGCCGGTGCCGGTGGCGCCGAGCAGCACGACGTCCTGCTCGCCGGCGTTGACCCGGCGGGTCAGCTCGGCGATCGCGGTGGGCTGGTCACCGCTCGGCTCGAACTCGGAGACGACCTCGAACGGTGCGACGCTGCGCTGCAGGTCGGTGGTAGGGCGCATGGCACCACGCTAGACGCCGGCACCGACAGCCTTCGTCCCGACGAGGAAGCCACGGGCCCGGGGACGCGTCCGGGGGCGCGCATCGCGGCACGCCGGGCACGGACGTACGGCATCATCGGGCTGGTCCGAACGACCCGGCCAGGTGCGGAAGGTGGTGCGCGGTGGAGGCGACCGAGCCGACCACGTCGATCGTCGAGCAGCTGCGCCCGCCGGAGGGGCAGGTCGGTGGTCCGGCGATCGTCGCCGAGCTGCGGCGCGCGCTCGTGTCAGGCGCCGTACGTCCGGGGAGCCCGATCCCGGTCGACGACGTCGCGCGGGTGTTCGGGGTGAGCCGGATCCCGGTGCGCGAGGCGCTGAAAACCCTTCAGGGAGAAGGGCTTCTGGAGCACCGGCCGCGCATGGGCTACACCGTCACCAGCCTGACCAGCGACGAGCTGGCCGAGCTCTATCTCGTGCGCGGCGCGCTCGAGGGGCCGCCCTCTCGGCGGCTGCCACCCGCGCCACCGACGCCGACCGCGAGCGGGCCCGGGCCGCGCTGCACGGCCAGGGCTCCGACGCCGACCCGGCCAGCGAGACCTTTCAGCGCAGCTCGCGGCACTTCCACGAGGCGCTGCTCGCGCCGTGCCGGATGCCCCGGCTGCTGCACATGGTCGACATCGCCTGGAACCTCACCGAGCCGGTGCAGACGATGATGCGGGTCACCGAGGCCGAGCGCGCCGCGCTGGAGCGAGACCACGTCCAGCTCCTCGACGCCTTCCTCGCCCGCGACGTCGAACGCCTGCAGCGTCTGGCGACCGAGCACCACGAGCGGCTGACCCGGGCGATCGCGCGGATCCCCTCCGACGACACCGAGTGAGCGCGGCTCAGCACTCCTGGTGGCCCTCCCGCCAGTACCCCATGAAGGCCACGGCCGAGCGCGGGACGTCGTAGTCCCCCACCAGGACACGGCGCAGCGACTTCACCACTGAGGACTCCCCCGCGATCCACGCGGACAGTGGCGGGACGCCTGCCCCGCGCTCGGTCGTCACCTCCCAGTAGGCGCCTTCGTCGCCGTCGACGATCACCGTGCTGTCGCCGACGTCGGACCCCACGGACGGATGCCCGTCGAGCCACTCACGAACCACCTGCTGCTGGGCCTCTCCTCGTGCCCCCTGGCGTACGACCCACTCCACGCGGACACCGGGCGGCGCCTGGATCGACTGGATGGACTCGGCGTGCTCGACCTCGAGACACACCAGCCCGCAAGCGTTCTCGGGCAGTCGCTCCACGATCGAGCAGATCGCGGGGGCCGCCGTGTCGTCGCCGACGATGAGCTGGTCGCACTGGTCGGCCAGGTCGTAGCGGAACTCCAGACCGCCCTCGTTGTCCGGGTGACCGGCGAGCGGACCGTGGATGAGGATTCGGTCGCCCGGCGCCCCCGAGCGGGCGAAGCGCGACGCCGGACCGAGGTCGCCGTGGTCGACCAGCTCGACGTCGATCTCGGCGGCCTCGTTGCGGATCGCGCGCACGGTGTACGTCCGGATCGCCGGCCGCGTCTCCTGCGGCATCTGGCGCCAGTCGAGGAACCACTTCTCGCCCCGCGGCATGCCGTCGAGACCGCCGCCGTCGGTCGGCAGGATCAGCTTGATCCGCTGGTCGTAGCCGTTGGGCGCGAACTCGCGCAGGTCCTGACCGGAGAACGTCATGCGCACCAGATGTGGTGTGACACGGACGGATTCGGCCACCTCGACGTCGAAGAAGCCGAACGGGCGCTGCGCGGGCTGTGCGGTCATAAGGGCACCCTAACTGAGGTATACCTTTCCTGCGCAACCCCACCCCGCGGAGTGGACGCGACCGGCTCAGCCGGGCCGGTGCCGGCGGCTCCGCTCCAGCGCGCGCGGGAGGTGCTCGGCGAACCACGGCTCCTTCGCGGCGGTGTAGTCGCCGCGAGTGCGCTCGTCGCCGCCGGCGTGCTCCGCCGCGGCCTGCCGCTTCGTCCCGGCGTACGCCTCGCGCGCCTGCGCGTCGGCGCGCAGCCAGTCCCGGAAGGCGACCGCGGCCTCGGCCCCGGCCGAGCCCGTGCGCCGCACGTGCAAGTGGACCACGCGCCCCGGGTCGGCGCTGCCGTAGAGCACCTTGCGCCACTCCCCTCGTCCGGCGCCCACTCGTGCACCGTGTCGAGTCGCTCGCGGGGTTGGACGAATCCCGCTGACAGCAAAGCATTTTCGACGTCAGGTGCGGTGGCGCGCGTGAGGTCGTCGAGCGTGAGCTGCAGGTCGATCACGTCCTTGGCGACCAGTCCGGGAACCGACGTGGAGCCGATGTGCTGCAGGTTGTCCGGGCCGGGCTCGAGACCCGCGTGGCGCAGCGCCCGGTCCAGCCTCCCGAGCAGGCGTCGCGCGGTGGGCGCCCAGTCCGGGTCGGGCTCGTGCAGCGCGGCGGTGGCCGGCCGCCGCACCGCCGTACGGCTGCGCAGGTTCCCCTCGAACGGCACCAGCCGTTCGGTCCACAACGCGTCGACGAGGGCGGTGAGCTCGGCCTCGGTGCCCTCGTTCGGGAGCCACACGTCCGCCGCGGCGCGGCGCTGCTCGTCGGTCGCCTGGGCGGCCATCCGGCTGCGGACCTCCGCCTCGCCCATGCCGCGCGTGCGGACCAGCCGCTCCAGGCGTACGTCGGGGTCGGCGGCGACGATCACGGCCAGGTGGTAGTCGACCTCGCGCCCCAGCTCGACCAGCAGCGGGATGTCCTGCACGACGATGGCGTCGTCCGGGGCGGCCTCGACCTGCCGGACGGCCTCCTGCGCGACCCGCGGGTGGACGATCGCGTTGAGGTCGGCGCGTGCGGCGTCGTCGCCGAAAACCGTTGCGGCCAGGGCGGGTCGGTCGAGCGAACCGTCGTCGCTGATGACCTCGTCGCCGAACCGCTCTCGGATCAGGGCCAGCCCCTCGGTGCCGGGCTCGACCACCGCGCGGGCGATGGCGTCGGAGTCGACCAGCACCGCCCCGCGCTCGACCAGCAACCGCGAGACGGTCGACTTGCCCGACCCGATCCCGCCCGACAGACCCACGTGCAGTGCCACACCGCGACCCTAACCGCGGCGGGAGAGGATGGAGCCATGACTCGACGCATCGTCATCACCGGAGGCGGCACCGGCATCGGCCGGGCCGTCGCGACCCGGCTGCTCGCCGAGGAGCCCGACCTGGTGCTGGTCGGCCGCCGCGACTCCGTGCTGCAGGAGGCCGCCGGCGAGCTGCGCGCCCTCGACGAGACCGCGCAGGTCACCACGCTGACCTGCGACCTCACCGACCCCGACCAGGTGCAGCGGCTCAGCGACACGCTGCACGACGGACCGCAGATCGACGTGTTCGTGGCCAACGCGGGCGGCAACTACGGGCTGGGCGCCGGCACCCTCGAGGAGGTCGCCGCGGCGTGGCGACGCGACTTCGACGGCAACGTGCTGTCGGCCGTGCTGCCCGTGCACGCGCTGCTCGACCACGTCAGCCGCCCCGGCGGGCGCATCGTCGCGATGTCCTCGATCGCCGCGCTGCGCGGCTCCGGGGCCTACGGCGCCGCCAAGGCGGCCCTCAACGCGTGGGCGCTCAGCCTCGCGAACGACGTCGCCCCCGACGGGATCACCGTCAACGCGGTGGCGCCCGGTTTCGTGCCCGACACCGAGTTCTGGCGTGACCGGATCGCCGCCGACCCCGCCATCGTCGAGGACCGCACCGCACCGATCCCGATGGGCCGGCCGGGCACCCCCGACGAGGTCGCCGAGGCCGTGGCCTACTTCGCCTCCCCCGACGCCGGCTGGACCACCGGCCAGATCCTGCAGGTCAACGGCGGCACCCTGCTCGGCCGCGGGTAGCACCTGCCCCACATTTCGTACGACATCGCACGATCTGCGCGGCGCTCCCCCGGAATCCGGGGCCACCTCCCGCATTTCGTACGACATCGCACGATCTGCGCGGTGTCGCTCGCCTCTCCCGGGCATGCGAGAGGCCCCGGTCACCTTGCGGTGACCGGGGCCTTCGCCTATCTGCTCAGACCTGAGTGCAGTCGACTGCCGCTCCGTCGCACTCCGCTTCGGCCGGCGACTCGCTACGCTCGCCGCCAACCTCCGCTACGCGCTCGTCGCGTCAGTTGCCCGTGAGCTTCTCGCGCAGCGCAGCCAGCGCCTCGTCGGAGGCCAGGGTGCCCTCCGCCGGAGCCGGGCCGCTCGACGCCGGGGAGGCGTCGGACGAGGAGGACGACGACGGGCGGTCGCCGCCGGAGCTGTACGACGTCGGCGCGGACGTCTCGCCGGAGGCCGCGGCCTCGGCGTCGTCCTTGCGCGCCTGCTCGATCTGCGCCTGGTGCGCCTCGTAGCGGGCGTGCGCCTCGGCGTACTGCTTCTCCCACTTCTCCCGCTGAGCCTCGTAGCCCTCGAGCCACTCGTTGGTCTCGGGGTCGAAGCCCTCGGGGTACTTGTAGTTGCCCTGCTCGTCGTACTCCGCGGCCATGCCGTAGAGCGTGGGGTCGAACTCGGCGGCGCCCGCGGCGTCGTCGTTGGCCTGCTTCAGCGACAGCGAGATGCGGCGGCGCTCCAGGTCGATGTCGATGACCTTGACGAACAGCTCACGACCGACCGTGACGACCTGCTCGGGCAGCTCCACGTGGCGCTCGGCCAGCTCGGAGATGTGCACCAGGCCCTCGATGCCGTCGTCGACGCGCACGAACGCACCGAACGGCACCAGCTTGGTGACCTTGCCCGGCACGACCTGGCCGATGGCGTGGGTGCGGGCGAAGTGCTGCCACGGGTCCTCCTGGGTCGCCTTCAGCGACAGGGAGACACGCTCGCGGTCCATGTCGACGTCGAGCACCTCGACGGTGACCTCCTGGCCCACCTCGACGACCTCGCTCGGGTGGTCGATGTGCTTCCAGGACAGCTCGGAGACGTGCACCAGACCGTCGACTCCACCGAGGTCGACGAACGCACCGAAGTTGACGATGCTGCTGACCACACCGGAGCGGACCTGGCCCTTCTGCAGCTCCTTGAGGAAGGTCGTGCGCACCTCGGACTGGGTCTGCTCGAGCCACGCGCGGCGCGAGAGCACCACGTTGTTGCGGTTCTTGTCGAGCTCGATGATCTTGGCCTCGATCTCCTTGCCGACGTACGGCTGGAGGTCGCGGACGCGACGCATCTCGACCAGCGACGCGGGCAGGAAGCCGCGCAGGCCGATGTCGAGGATGAGGCCGCCCTTGACGACCTCGATGACGGTGCCGGTGACGACGCCGTCGTCCTCCTTGATCTGCTCGATGGTGCCCCAGGCGCGCTCGTACTGCGCACGCTTCTTGGACAGGATCAGGCGGCCTTCCTTGTCCTCCTTCTGGAGGACCAGGGCCTCGACGTCGTCGCCGACGGAGACGACCTCGCCCGGGTCGACGTCGTGCTTGATCGACAGCTCGCGCGAGGGGATGACGCCCTCGGTCTTGTAGCCGATGTCGAGCAGGACCTCGTCCCGGTCGACCTTGACGATGACACCCTCGACGATGTCGCCGTCGTTGAAGTGCTTGATCGTCGCGTCGATCGCGGCGAGCAGCTCCTCCTCCGAACCGATGTCGTTGACAGCGATCGGGGAAGGGGTGGTGGTGGCAGTCATGTAGTGGATAACTTTCGGTGGACAGTGAGTTGTTCGGACCGAACGCTGAGGTCAGGGCCGTCGCCAGCGGTGACGGCGACCCAGTCAGCACCCGAGGCCGAGGTGGACAGGATGGGACACGCGGCACACGTCCGCGCTCGCACACCCTACCGAGCCGTCCACAGTCCGGTCAAAGGCCGGTGGCGACGGGTCCGGCGAGCCGGATGAGCGAGGACCCGCAGTGGTACGGCATCGCCCGCCGCGCGGTGGAGCAGCCCGAGTCGGTCAGCGCGAACCGCCGGTGGTGGGACGCCGAGGCCTCGGCCTACTACCTCGAACACGGTGAGTTCCTCGGGGATTCCGAGCTGGTCTGGGGGCCCGAGGGACTCACCGAGCGCGAGCTGCGGCTGCTCGGCGACGTGGCCGGTCGCGACGTGCTGGAGATCGGCGCCGGCGCCGCCCAGGGCAGCCGATACCTCAGCGGGCAGGGCGCCCGGGTCGTCGCCAGCGACCTGTCCGCCGGGATGCTCGGCCAGTCGCGCACCGTCGACCGCGACCGAGGCCTGACCTCGCTCCCGCTCGTGCAGTGCGACGGCGCCGCGCTCCCCTTCGCCGACGCGACGTTCGACGTGGTCTTCACCGCCTACGGGGTGTTCCCGTTCGTCGCCGACTCGGCCGGGGCGCTGCGCGAGTGCGCGCGGGTGCTGCGCCCGGGCGGGCTGCTGGCGTTCTCGACCACCCACCCGATCCGCTGGGCCTTCCCCGACGACCCCGGCGAGCCCGGGCTGCGGGTGCGATCGTCCTACTTCGACACCCGCCCGTACGTCGAGGAGGACGACGCGGGACGGGTCACCTACGTCGAGCACCACCGCACGCTCGGCGAGCGGGTGCGCGAGGTCGTCGCCGCCGGCCTGCGGCTGGTCGACGTCGTGGAGCCGCAGTGGCCCGAGCGCAACGCCGAGGTGTGGGGCGGCTGGAGCCCGACGCGCGGGCGGCTGATCCCGGGCACCGCGATCTTCCTGGCCCGGCGCGAGTAGCTCAGCCGTGCAGGATGCGCTCGGTGGCGGCGGCGCTCAGCGGCGGCACCCCGTTGGACTGGTCGCGGAACCAGCCGACGGTCCACTTCAGCGCGTCCTCGATGCCGACGCGCGGCGACCAGCCGAGCACCTGCTGCGCGAGCAGCGTGTCGGGCTGGCGCACGGTCGGGTCGTCGACCGGGCGCTCGATGTAGGTGATCGGCGAGTCGGACTCGGCGATCCGCACGATCCACTCGGCCAGCTCACGCATCGACAGCTCGTAGGGGTTGCCGATGTTGATCGGGCCCGGGTGGCTGGCGTCGAGCATGCGCAGCACGCCCTCGACCAGGTCGTCGACGTAGCAGATCGAGCGGGTCTGCGACCCGTCGCCGCTCACCGTGACCGGCTCGCCGGCCAGCGCCTGCCGCACGAAGTTGGGGATCGCGCGGCCGTCGTCGGGGCGCATCCGCGGACCGAAGGTGTTGAAGATCCGCACGATGCCGGTGTCGACGCCGTGCGCCTGGCGGTAGGCCAGGGTCAGCGCCTCGGCGTAGCGCTTGGCCTCGTCGTAGACCCCGCGCGGGCCGACCGGGTTGACGTTGCCCCAGTAGGTCTCCGGCTGCGGGTGCACCTCGGGGTCGCCGTAGACCTCCGAGGTCGAGGCGAGCACCAGCCGGGCGCCCTTCTCGCGGGCCAGCTCCAGCGCGTGCAGCGTGCCGTGCGAGCCCACGGTGAGCGTCTCGATCGGCATCCGCAGGTAGTCGACGGGCGACGCGGGGCTGGCGAAGTGCAGCACCGCGTCGACCGGCCCGTCGACGGTGAACGGCAGCGAGACGTCGGCCTCGCGCAGCTCGAACGACGGGTCGTGGCGCAGGTGCTCGACGTTGCCCGCCGAACCGGTGCAGAAGTTGTCGAGCGCCACCACCGCGTCACCGCGGCGGAGCAGCTCTTCGCACAGGTGCGAGCCGAGGAAGCCCGCGCCACCCGTGACGACGACCCGGCGGGTCACAGCGCCCCGTCCCCCTGACGACGCTCCACGCGGCCCCCGCCACCGGCGCGTCCTCGCGCTCGCGGAACAGCCCGTCGGCCGTGCGGTCCTGGTCGTCGTAGTCGGTGTCGTCGTAGTCGTCCGCGTCGTCCCGGCGCTTGCCGCGGGCGCTGAGCGAGAGCGCCAGGCCACCCAGCAGCAGGCCGATGCCGATGATGCCGAGCAGCAGCGGCGCCCAGAAGCGCAGGATCTTCAGCAGCATCGCCTTCGTGGCGTACTCGTCGACGTTGGCCTGCACCGTGTCGTCGGTCATGACCGACTGGGTGGTGAGGGCGTTGACGGGCTTGGCGCCGGGCTCGTTCAAGCGCAGCTGCTGGCGCTGGTTCTCGACGACCTTGATCATCACGCCGGTCTCGGGCTCGACCCAGATGGTGCGGTCGTTGGCGTACAGCCGGTCCGCTTCGACGCCTCCGGTGTCCTCGAGGCCGAAGATGCCGCGCGGCACCTCCTGCGTGCGGAACTTGGTCATCGGCACGCTGCCCTGGAACTTGTACGTGTTGAGGCCCTTGATGGTCTCCTCGCCGACGTACTTCATCTGCATGGGACGACCGATGGTGCCGTCGTAGTAGTTGTAGGTCTGCTTCTGGGTCTGGAACGGGAACTTGATCATCAGCCCGTTCTGGAAGTCCTTCGGCTGCCCGTTCTGGCTGTTGCCCTCCCACGGGACGGCCTCGCCGGTGGTCCGGTCGATCGCGAACGTCTGACGGCTGGCGTCCATGGGCGGCGCCTCGTCGTTGTTGTCGGAGACCTGCCCCTTGCTCATGACCGCGACGTTGCGCCCGGTCTGCTCCGAGGCGCGCTCGCTCTCCTCAGGGTCCCCGATCACGGTGACGGTGGTCGTGAGCCGCCCCGAGCCCGGACGCACGTTGTCGGCGTCGAAGAACGTCGCGTTGTCGTCGACGACGAGCTGGCGGGTGTTCTGGTCGTAAGGCACCACGGCGAGCCTGTCGTAGGCGTAGAACTTCAGCAGCAGCGCCATCGTGACGCAGAACGCGCCGATGCCAATGAGAATGGCGGCTTTACGCACGGGAACCTCCAGGGGAAGATCAATACCTACTGGACCGTAGCATCGGGGTGCCGGTTGTGCGCAAGATCACTGGGGCGCGTCTCGAAAACGTGACTCGAGGCCCAGCAACCGGGCCACTGAAGCACCCGTCGAGCTGCTCGGCCCCACCCCGACGTAGGGGATCCCGGCCGCGTCCGCGGCCTGCTCGTCGCTCGGCTGGTCGCCGATCATCACGGTCCGCTCGGGGCGCGCCCAGGGGCCGCGCGCAGCGCCGCCAGCAGCAGCCCGGGCCGCGGCTTGCGGCAGTCGCAGCTCGCCTCGGCGTGCGGACAGACGTAGATGCCGTCGAGGTCGCCGCCGGCACGGCGCAGCCGGCGCAGCAGCGCGCCGTGCACGGCGACCAGCTCCGCGCGGGTGAGCCGGCCCGTGGCCAGGCCGCGCTGGTTGGTCACCAGCACCACGCGTACGCCCGCGGCCCGCAGGTCGCGCACGGCGCCGGCCGCGCCGGGCAGCAGCCGCAGGTCGGCCGGGCTGGTGACGTAGCGCCCGGGACGGCGCACGTTGAGCGTGCCGTCGCGGTCGAGCAGGGCCAGGTCGAGCGGGCGTCCTGCGGGACCGGGCTCGATCGGCGGGTGCTCCTCGCCGAGCAGGAACCCGGCGGACGGCTCCCCCGCGCTCACGCGCCGGGCTGGCTGAGCGCGTCGATGCTCTCGCACCAGGCGTGCGCCCACAGCAGGTGGACCTCCTGGATGCGGGCGGTGTGACCGCTCGGGACGACCAGCAGGTGGTCGGCCCGGCCGGCGAGGTCGCTGCCCCGCTCCCCCGTCATGAGGATCGTCGTGATGCCGAGATCCCTGGCCAGGTCGAGCGCGGCCAGCACGTTGGGGCTGTGCCCGCTGGTGCTCATCGCGAGCAGCACGTCGCCGCGACGGCCGAGCGCCCCGAGGGCTCGCACGAAGACCTGGTCGAAGCCGTAGTCGTTGCCGACGGCGGTGAGCGAGGAGATCGACTCGGCCAGCGACAGCGCCGGCAGCGGCGGCCGGTCCTGGACGCACTTGCCCACGAACTCGGCGGCGACGTGGCTGGCCATCGCGGCGCTGCCGCCGTTGCCGCACACCAGGAGGGTGGAACCGCCCGCGAGGGCCTGCACCACCGCGCGGCCGGCGGCCTCGACGTCGGAGCGCAGCCCCGGGTCGCTCAGCGCGTCGGCGAGGTCGCGCCAGGCCGCCACCCCGGCGCCCAGGTCGGCGCCGACCCGGCTCCCGACCGACTCCTCGCGCGCGTCGGACAACGGGTGCTGCGGGTCTAGCCCCTGGCTCGCCACGTGACGACCCCTTCCTTGCTGAACGTCACTTCCGAGACCGTCAGGCCCAGGTCGATGAGGGTGTCGGCGACCAGGTGCCGCCGCTCGAACTCGCAGATGAAGACCAGGTGCCCGCCGCCGCCGGCGCCGGTGACCTTGCCGCCCAGCGCCCCGGTCGACAGCGCCGCGTCGATGGCCCGGTCGATCTGCGGGGTGCTGATCCGGTCGGACATCTTGCGCTTGTTGGCCCAGGCGTCGCCCAGCAGCCGCCCGAGCGTGTCGACGTCGCCGCGCACCAGCGCCAGCTTCATCTGCTCGGCGAGCTCCTTCTGGGCGCGCAGCCCTGCGAGGGCGTCGGTGTTGCCGGTCTCGTAGTTGCTGACCTGGTCCTCGATGATGTGGTCGCTCACCCGGGTCTGGCCGGTGAACGCCAGCAGCATGTTGTGCTCCAGCTCGTGCACGGTGCTCGGCCGGATGCGCAGCGGGTTGACCACGACCTGGTCACCGAGGAACTCGATGAAGTTGAAGCCGCCGAAGGCCGCGGCGTACTGGTCCTGGGAGCCGCCGGGGATGCCGAGGTCCTCCCGCTCGAGGCGCAGGGCCAGCTCGGCGATGTCGTACGGCGTCAGGTCGAGCCCGCAGTGCTGGGCGACCAGCCCGATGACCGACACCATGACCGCGCTGGAGGAGCCCAGGCCGGAACCGGGCGGGGCGTTGGTGTGGATGAACAGGTCGAAGCCGTCGGAGGGCAGCGCCCCCTCGACCCCGCGCACCCGGTCGATCGCCGCGCGCGGCAGCGCCAGCTGGCCCTCGAGCTCGACCTCGTCGTCGACGTGGAAGCCGACGGCGGTGCCGTAGTCCAGCGACTGCACGGTGATCTGGCCGTCGAGGCGGGGCCGCAGGGTGGTGAAGCAGTACTGCGACATCGTGGCCGACAGCACCGCCCCGCCCTCGCGCTGCGGGAACGGCGCGACGTCGGTGCCGCCCCCGGCGAAGCTGATGCGCAGCGGCGCGCGGGCGCGCAGCACGGGCCGTCGCGGGTCCTGCAGCGGCGGCTCCGCCGGGGTCGCCGTCGCCGAGGCGACCGATGATTCGCTCATGCCGCACTAGCCTCCAGGTCGAGAACCGCGACGAAACTTACCCCAGAGTAGTCAAGGCTGGAGCCCATGCCACGGATACGCCAGATCGACCTGCTGCGCTGCGTCGCGGCGGGCCTGGTGCTGCTGTCGCACGTGGCGTTCTGGACCGGCGCGTCGCGGCTGGACACGGTCGGTCCGCTGCTCGCGCGCGGCGACAGCGGCGTCGCGGTCTTCTTCGCCCTGTCGGCCTTCCTGCTGCTGCGCCCGTGGTACGCCGCCCGGGTCGACGGCGGCCCGCGCCCCCGGGTGCGGGCCTACGCCGTGCGCCGCGCCGCACGCATCCTGCCCGCCTACTGGCCCGCGCTGGCGGCGGTGCTGCTGGTCGCGGCCGTCTTCCCCTACGCCACCGGCGGGGTCGGCTCGTTCGGCACCGTGCTCTCGCACGTGCTGCTGCTGCAGGGCTACACCGGCGCCGACTACCAGGCGTTCACCCAGTCGTGGAGCCTCACGACCGAGGTGACGTTCTACGCGCTCGTGCCGCTGCTGGGGATCGCGCTGCTCGGACGCTCACGGGAGCCCGACGCGTCTCGCCCGTTGGACGTACGCCGGCACCTGGTGCTGCTCGGCGTCGTCGCCGCCGCGGGGGTCGCGCTGCAGGGCGCCGCGGCCGCCTGGTCCGGGCCCGGCGCGCTCACCGTGTCGGTGCTCGGCCACGCCGCCTGGTTCGCGGCCGGCGCGGCCGTGGCGCTGACCGTGACGCTGCGCCGCTCGGGTGCCTGGCCGGCGCCCGCACCCGGCACCGCGGCGACCCTGCTGCTCGCCGCCGTCGTGGTCTACCTGCTCGCGGCCACCCCGCTCGCGGGGCCGGTGGGGCTGCAGGCGCCCACGGCGTTCGAGGCCGCCGTCAAGGAGGCGCTCTACACCGCGCTCGCGGGGTTGCTGGTGCTGGCCTCGGTGAGCGCGGCCGACTCCGCGTGGTCGCGCTCGGCGGTGGTCGGGTGGCTCGGGGACATCAGCTACGGCGTCTTCCTGTGGCACCTGCTGGCGCTGCAGGTGGTCTACCTGGTCACCGACCGGGACCTGTTCACCGGGGGCTTCTGGCTGGTGCTCGTCCCGGTGGTCGGGCTCACCGTCGCGGCGGCGTCGCTGTCGGCTCAGCTGGTGGAGCAGCCGATCCTGCGCTGGGCGCACCGCGCCACCCGGGCCAGCCCGGCCAGCCCGGCCAGCCGGCCCAGCCCGTCCAGCCCAGCGCCGCGACCACGAGCGTGAGGGTGCCGAGCAGCTGCCCCAGCGCCGCGCCGGCACTGCGCTCGTCGACGACGCCCAGCGCGGCGAGCGCGATCCCGGCCAACCCCATGCCGGCGAGCGCGGCGTGCGGACGCCAGCGCGCGGGCAGGAGCGTCACGGCCAGCCCCAGCAGCACCCCGGCGAGGCCCGCCACGAGCCAGCCGGCGAGCACGGCCGCCAGCACACCGAGCCAGCGCCGGCCCCGCGAGACACCCAAGAACGATCGAGGCGGATAGGCATCGCTGTCCGCCTCGCGCCTTCTTGAGGTCGTCGTGGCGGCGCGGCGGCGGCTCGACCCCCGCGCCCGGGTCAGCCAGGCCAGCGCCGCCAGCAGCAGCACCGCAGCCGCGCCCACGGCGAGCCCGACCTGGTGGGAGCGGGTCGGGGCGAACTCGATGCCCACCTGCGTCGCCCCGCCCGCGGGCAGCCGGAAACCCTGCCGCCAGCCGTCGACGGTGACCGGCTCCAGCGTCCGGCCGTCGGCGGTGGTGGCCCGCCACCCGGCGTTGACGCCCTCGGTCAGCGCGAGCACCGTGCTGCCGCCCGCCGCGACCACGACGGTGCGGGTGCCCGTGCCCCGCTCGGTGACGTCGATGGCGCGCGGAGCCGGCCCAGGGCGTACGTCGGGGGCGGCTGCCGGGGACAGCTCGACCAGGCGCGGCTGCACGAGGTCGCCCGCCGTGGCGGACAGGTCGACGCTCCCCCGCGGCACGTCGGCCGTGCCGCACGCCCGCGCCGCCACCGGGCCGCCGGCGCGCAGCAGGCCCGCGGGCGCGTCGAGCGCGAGCGGGACCCGTTGCGACCCGACCTGCACCGAGCCGGCGGCGCCGCACGGCAGCCGCACCCGCGCGCCGTCCGGCGAGGTCTGGGCGCGCAGGCGCTGCGCCACCTCGGCGCCCGGCCGCAGGGCCACCCGGACCTGCAGGCGCACCTCGCCGGCCGCCCGGGTCGCGATGCGCCGGGTGCCGGGCTGAGCGGCCAGGTCGAGCAGCACCCGGTCGCGGGCCGGGTCGACGGTGCCGGGGAGCCGGATCGCGCCGTCCGGGGCGCACGTCGGCTGCTGCGCCGGGTCGCCGGCCGGGGGCAGGTCGCGGGTGCCCGGCTGCGTCGGCCGCGGGTCGTCCGGCGGCAGGACCTGGCCGTAGGCCTCGGCGACCGTGCGGCCGTTGGAGTAGGCCCGCCACAGCAGCGAGTCGGTGTGCACCGCCCCGGGGACGGACGTGCCGGGCCGGAGGTCGGCGTACGACCTGGGGTCGAGCAGCCCGGCCGCGATCAGGTCGGGGATCGCCTCCGGGCCGCCGCTCACGACCCGCCCGGCGGAGGCGTCGTAGGCGGTGACCGACGGCGTCGGCCCGAGCGTCCAGAGGCTCACCGCACCGTGGACCGGGCCCGGCGCGAAGCCCGGCGACGCGGCGAGGGTGCGCCGCACGGCCGCCGCCGAGGGCGCTCCGGTCGAGGTCGCGAGGTCGGCCCGCAGCACCACCCGGGAGATCCCGAGGCGCTGCAGGGTGGGCGCGAGCGCCGGCTGCGGCACCCCGCTCGCGGCCATCCGGTCGACGGCGTCGAGCAGCCGGGTGGCCCCGGGGTGACCGAGCGGCGCCGACGCGCGCACCACGACCGGCGAGGTCGCGAGCGCCGACAGCGGCTCGTCGGTGGCGCTGCCCCACGTGTAGTGCGCGTTGCGGCTGGCCGGCAGCAGCAGCGTCGACCCGCCGTCGCGGGCGGCGAGCCGGTCGACGTCGCGCGCGGTCTGCCGCCAGCTGTCCGGGATCTCGCCGTACGCCATCGCGTCCCCCGCGCGCCCGGTCCACAGCGCCATGGGAGACAGCACGACCCCGGCGAGCACGAGGGCGAGCGCGGCTCGCGCGGGGCGGGCGCTCGCCGCACGCCGCGACGCGGCGGCCGCGCCCGCGCGGGTCAGCAGGTGCCCGACGCCCAGCGCGATCGGCAGCCGCAGCACCGGGTCGAGCTTGTGCACGTTGCGCAGCGGCGCGAGGGGCCCGTCGAGCAGCGCCTGCACGCTGCCGGCGAGGGGACCGCCGAACCGGCCCGGGTGCCCGACCGCCATGAGCACGGTGGCGACCACGACGCAGCCGAGCCCCCACCGGGCGGCGCGGCGCACGCTCGCCGGCCGCGCGCGTACGGCCAGGAGCAGCCCGGCCACCCCCGCGCCGGCGACGAGGCTGGTCGCGACGATGGCCAGCGGGTCCTGGGCCTGCATCCAGCCGGCCTGCCAGACCGGGTGGTCCTCGCGGTCGAGGATGTAGGCGACCCAGTGCGAGGCGCCGCGCAGCGTGTTGGGGGTGCTGGTGACGGCCGTCGTGATCTGCGAGGTCTCGATGAAGTCCAGGAACGGGTAGGAGTAGCGCCCGAGCACCAGCAGCGGCAGCCCCCACCAGGCCGCCCCGAGCGCGACGCCGCCGGCCCACGGCAGCAGCGCACGCCGCCCCGCCGCTCCCGAGGCGAGCAGCCAGCCCAGCGGCAGCAGCAGCACCACGGCCGAGGCGGTCGCGTTGACCCCGCCGAGGGCGGCCGTCAGCAGCCCGGTCAGCGCCGCGGCGTGCCAGCGCTCCCGCCGCGCGGCGCCGGCGCGGGTCGCCGGCAGCACCGCCAGCACCAGCCACGGCGCGACCGCGAGCGGCCACGCCTCGGCCGAGATCTCGCTGAGCACGGTCAGCACCCGCGGCGAGAGGGCGTACGCCGTCGCGGCCACGAGCGCGGCGACCGGACCGGCGAGGCCGAGCCGGCGGGCCAGCAGGTGGGCCCCGGCGAACGCGGTGACGACCAGCAGCGACCACCACAGCCGCTGCGCGGCCCAGCCGGGCAGCCCGAGCGACTGGGCGCCGCCGAGCACCGGCCCCATCGGGAACAGGTAGCCGTAGGCCTGGTTCTGCAGCTCGCCGAGCCCGGCGTGGTCGTTCCAGGCGGTCAGCGAGCGGGCGAGGTAGCGCCACGGCGAGACCGTGAGGTCGACCTTGGTGTCGGGCTGCACCCGGCCGGGGGCGATCAGCCACGGCACGAGCGCCAGCGCGGCACCGACCAGGAGGGCTCGGACGCGCTCGACGCGCCGGGTCCGCTCCGCCTGCTCGGGCGGCTGCGCGGCCGCCCGCTCGGCCCGGCCAGGGGTGTCGCCGGCGTCGGCCGGGGTCATCGGCGGCGCAGCACGAGGAGCAGGTTCCAGGTCACGACCTCGCGCAGCCCGGGCACCCGCAGCAGGTGCCGGGCGGGGTCGGGCAGGTAGCGCGGCCGGGCCGCGAGGACCTCACCGGCGGTCGTGCCGGCCGCCCAGTCGAGCCCCTGCCGCACGCTCACCCGGAACAGGGTGTGGTCGACGAGGTTCTTCGGCGGGTGGCCCTCCTTGCGCTCGTAGCGGCGCGCCGCGCGCTCTCCGCCGAGCCAGTGCCACGGCGAGGTCTCGTGCCCGCCCCACGGCGAGAGCCAGTTGGTGTAGCTGAGGAACAGCAGCCCGCCCGGCCGCAGCACGCGCAGCATCTCGTCGGCGACGGCCTCGGGGTGCGGCACGTGCTCCCACAGGTTGCTGCTGTGCACCACGTCGACGCTGCCGTCGGCGAACGGCAGCGCCGCGGCCGAGGCGACCACGCCCCGGTCGTGCACCGAGGCGACCGACGGGTCGTGGTCGAGCGGGACGTAGCGTGCGCCGGCGGCCCGGAACGCCTGGGCGAACTCGGCGGGCCCGGCGCCCACGTCGAGCACGGTGCGCCGCTCGAGCGCGGTCCACTCCTGCAGCAGCTCGACGGAGTCGCGCGCGAGCGCGCCGTAGAACCTCTCCGGCTCGGTCTGCTCGACGAGGAACTCGCGGAACAGCCGCACCGATCGTCCGATGCCGCGCTGCATGCCCCTCATCCTCGCCGACGCGCGTGCAGCTGCAGCGTCGGGCGTAGGCGTGGCGCGCCGAGCCGCGCCGCCGCGGCCACCGGTGTGGTGGCGAGCGCGGCGGCCAGACCGGGCCGGCTGGACAGCACCCCGCCGGGCCGGGGCCGCCCGCTGAGCCGGCGCACCAGGCTGGCCCCCTCGGTCATCAGGCTGTCCAGGGGCGGGCGCGTGATGCGTACGTCCACCAGGCCGGCCGCCTGCGCCGCGCGGCGCAGGCTCTCGGCCGTGAAGAAGCGCACGTGGGTGGGGTCCTCGAGCATCCACCAGGCGGACCCGAACCAGTCCAGCGGATAGCTGTCGCCGGCCGGGGTGAGGAAGCGGACCGCCCCGCCGGGCGCGGCGAGGTCGCGCGCGACCGCGAGCGTGCGCAGCGGGTCGGTGACGTGCTCCAGCACGTGGATGCCGTAGACGAGGTCGGCCGCGAAGCCGGTGTCGGGCAGCTCCTCGGCGAACCCGGCGTGCAGCTCGCCCTGGGCGCGCACGGCGGGGTCGACGCCGACCTGCAGCTGGTCGGGGTCGACGCCGCCGACCCGGGCGCCGGCGTCGAGGAACCGGCGCAGCAGCTCGCCGCGGCCGTACCCGATCTCGAAGACCCGCGACGGCGCCAGGCCGCGCGTCAGGCTGCGGTAGGTCAGGGCCAGCCGGGCCCGGTCGAGCGTGGCCTCGCCGCCGTAGGCGTGGTCGCGGTGACCCGCCGGCGCCGCGCCGAGGTCGCGGTGCAGGTGGCCGCAGCGGGTGCAGCGCAGCAGCGTGCCGCCCCGCGCAGCGGGCGCGGCTGGAGCGGCCCGCGGCAGACCTCGCAGGCATCGGGTTGGTCCATTGGCTACCTTTCAGTAACAACGGGCGGTAGCGTAGCCGGTGGCCAGGTGACCAAGAGCACACGCAAGCCCGCCGCGGCTCCCCGGAGGAGGGGCCACGGCGGATGACACTCGGATCTGAGGGAGGGCCCGTGCGCAACGCCGCACCCCGCACGCCGTCCGAGCACCCGCTCCGGGTGCTCTACCTGTCGTGGCGCGACCGAGACAACCCCGAGGCCGGCGGCGCCGAGACCTTCACCGACCGCACCGGCGAGGTCATGGTCGCCCGGGGCCACCGGGTCACCCTGCTGACCTCCTCCTTCCCGGGCGCCGAGCCCGAGACCGAGCACGGCGGGGTGCGGGTGCTGCGGCGCGGCAACCGGTTCACCTGCTACCTGCACGGCCTGGCCCACGTGGCGCGCCACCGCGGCGACTACGACGTGATCGTCGACGTGCAGAACGGCGTGCCGTTCTGGGCGCCGCTCGCGGCCAAGGTCCCCGTGGTCAACGTGGTGCACCACGTGCACCGCGACCAGTGGCGGGTCGTCTTCGGCCGCGTCGGCGGCGCGATCGGCTGGTTCGTCGAGTCGCGGGTCGCGCCGGTCGTCTACCGCCGCTCGCGCTACGTCACGGTCTCCCAGGCCACCCGCTCCGACCTCGCGACGCTGGGCATCCCGCCCGAGCGCGTCGACCTGGTCTACAGCGGCAACGACCACCCGCCGGCCCTGGAGTCCTACGCCCGCGAGCCGCGCACCGAGCAGCCGAGCATCACCGTGGTCGGCCGCCTGGTGCCGCACAAGCAGGTCGAGATCGCGATCGACATCGTGGCCGACCTCGAGCAGTTGCAGCCCGACCTCACCCTCGACGTGGTCGGGGCGGGGTACTGGCTCGAGGAGCTGCAGGCGTACGCCGAGCGCCGGGGGTCGCCGACCGCGTGCACTTCCACGGGTTCGTCGACGAGCACACCAAGCACACGCTGCTGGCCCGGTCGTGGGTGCTGCTCATGCCCTCGCACAAGGAGGGCTGGGGGCTGACCATCGTCGAGGCCGGCCTGCACGCCACGCCCGCGGTCGCGTTCGCCTACGCCGGCGGCCCCACCGAGTCGATCGTGCACGGGCGCACCGGTCTGCTGTCGCGCGACGCCGACGACATGCGCGAGCAGGTCGCCCGGCTGCTCACCGACCACGAGCTGCGCCGCGCCCTCGGCGAGCGGGCCCGCACCCACGCGCGCAGCTTCGACTGGACCACCGCCGGCGAGAAGCTGATCCACACGCTGCGCTCGGTGCTCGGGCAGGTGGCCCGCGCGCCGCAGCCGACGGTGCGCCTCGCCTCGCTCACCCCGGTCGAGGAGCTCGAGGTGCCCGCGCACGAGGACGGCACGAGCGACGGCGACGCGCAGGAGCGCTCGGCCTGAGGGCCGGGCGACGGGCGCTCGCACCCGCGGCACGCGCGGACCCGGGCGAACGGCCGCAGACGCAGACGAACGGCCCGCCGGTGGCGGGCCGTTCGTCGTCGTGGTCTGCGGTGCGGGCGGATCAGCCGTCGTAGCTGATGACCTCGCTGTAGTTCTGCGGCTGCTTGATCGAGCTCTGCGACTGCACGAGCCCGAAGATCGCCAGCAGCGCCAGGAGGACACCCACCACGGCACCGCCGATGTTCCAGGCGGTCTTGTTACCGGACTCGTTCATGCCTACCTCGCTGGGCTGTGATCTGCGTCGGTCTCTCGCTGACTACGCCACCGTAGCAAAGAGGGACCCCCGAGGAGGAGACAAATCACACCCGAGCCCGCGATCGCGTACGAAATCCATCCCGGTGGGTGGGCCGCGGAGGGCCGGGCGCGGGCCGGGTCGACCGGCCCGAGGTCGTACAGCCGCAGGTCGGGCGTTTGGGCGATGACCCGCGCGCCGGGCAGCCGCGGCACGCCGGGGCCGGGCGGCTGGTCGGTGAGCACCAGGGCGTAGCGGATGCCGCGCTCGCGCAGGACGGGCGCGGTGTCGCCGCCGCGCCGCAGCGCCGCCCCGATGGCGTCGGCCGTGGGGTCCTCGCCGCGCACCACCCGGTCCGACAGCGGCAGGTCGTCGTTGACGACCACCTGGCGAGACAGCAGCCGCTGCCACGGGTCGAGCACCACGCGCTGGTCGTTCCAGGCGTAGCGGCGGTAGAGCGTCCAGGGGAAGACCGCGACCGCACCGGGCGGCGCCTGCTCCAGCCGTGCCGCCACGGCCCGGTGGCCGGCGGGGTAGTCGACCGCCGTCCAGCGCCCGGTCGCGCCCCAGGCCAGGCTCGGCAGGGTCAGCACCGAGGCGACGCCGACCGCGCCGCCGAGCGCCAGCGCCACGGACCGGCCGCCCCCGCGCGCCTGCACCAGCGCGCGCAGCCGCTCGGCGCTCACCCCGGCGGCCAGGGCGACGAAGACCATCCACAGCGCCACGAACTTCTGCGAGTCGCGCAGCAGGCCACCGCCGGGCAGGTTCAGCACGATCGACTCCACCAGCGCCCCGCCGCCCACCGCGCTCAGCGCCGCCACGGCCAGTCCGACGGCGCCGGTGACGGCGACCCCGAGCTGCGCGGGCCCGGCGCGCCAGCCGCGGCCCGCGCACCACGCCGCCACGCACGCGACCACGAGCACCAGGGCGACCCCGGCCAGCACGACCGACCGGCGGTCGGGCAGCCAGACCCCTGGTTCCAGATGCCGCCGCCGGTGAGCAGGCTCCCGACCACGCCGTACGGCGTGTCGGCCCGTGAGCGGAAGGCCGCCACACCCCGGGGTCGGGCTCGAAGCTGCCGGTGATGGTCAGGAACGGCAGCCACCAGACGGCGTTGAGCAGCAGCCAGGAGAGCGCGGCCCACGCGCCGACGGGCGCACGCGCCCGGAGCGGCGCGCCCCCGCCGGGCACGGCGAGCACCACGAGGGCCAGCAGCAGCGCGAGCACCGAACCGGTCGAGCCGGTGAGCGTGGCGAGCAGCAGCACGCCCCCGAGTCGCAGCCGGTCGCGGCCGGTGCCGTGGCGGGCGGCGGCCGCGCTGGTCGCCACCCACGGCAGCACGGCGTAGCCGAGCAGGAAGCCCCAGTGGCCGATGGCGAGGCGCTCGGCGACGTAGGGGTTCCAGCAGGCGACCAGGGCCGCGACCGCCGCGGCGAGCCGGCTGCGCACGAGTCCGGCGACGCCCGCGCCGACCCCGACGAAGACGAGGACGAGCAGCAGCTTCTGCACCACCCACCCCGGCAGCGCCAGCGACAGCAGCGCGACGACCACGTCGTTGGGCACGGCCCGCGGCACCGACCCGTCGATGCCGAGCGTGCGGTCGCTGAGCGCCAGGTCGGGCACGAAGACCATGTCGTAGAACAGCAGGAAGCCCGGGGCGAGGCCCGGGCCCAGGGCGAGCAGCGCGGCCGGCGCCCCGACCAGGGCACCGACCACCCGGCGGGAGCGCAGCACGGTCAGGCCCGCTCGACGCGGGCGAACGCCTCGCCCATCCGGCGCACCTGGGTGTCGAGGTCGTGCTCGGCGAGCATCCGCTCCCGGTTGAGCGCGCCGACCCGGGCCCGGTCGGCGCGGTCGGTGAGCCAGTGCACGAGCCGGTCGGCGATCGCCTCGGCGTCGTCGTCGAGCAGGTCGTTGGGCGGAGCCGCGACGGCCTCGTCGTTGGTGCCGCACCGCACGGTCACGACCGGCAGCCCGCACGCCTGCGCCTCGAGGTAGGCCAGGCCCAGCTGCTCGGTCCACTTCCAGGTGGGGCGCGGCGCCGTCACGAACACGGCCGAGCCGCGCAGCAGGTCGGCGACGCCGTGGGCGTCGAGGGCGCCCGCGTGCCGGACGCGGCGGGCGGGGTCGGCGGCGGCCTCGTCGACGAGGTGGCGCAGCGGACCCGAGCCGGCGACGACCAGCGACGCCTCGGGCACGGTGCGCTGCACGATGCGCATCGCCTCGAGCACCCGGTCGATGCCTTTGTTGGGCGCGAGCGGCGAGACGAACGCGACCACCGGCTCCTCGCTCGGCCGCGGCGCCGGGTGGAAGATGTCGGTCGGCACGCCGGGCTTGACGACCTGGATGCGCGAGTCGTCGAAACCGTTGGCCAGCAAGTGATCCCGCGCCGCGTCGACCATGCACAGCAGCAGGTCGGCGTCGCGGCAGGAGTTCAGCGCCTGGCGATAGGGCGGCACCTTGTACAGCGGCTGGTCGGGCAGGTTCTCCCAGGTGATGACGGCCTGCCGGACCCGGCCGCCGGACCGGCGGCGGAAGCGCGAGGCCTGCCCGGTCACGAGCGAGCACAGCTCGAGCGAGGCCACCCAGTCGTAGTCGCCCGGGTCCTGCTCCCCCAGCCCCCGGACCCAGGCGAAGGCCCCGGCCTCGATGAAGCGCTTGACCGGGCGGACGTACGAGCTCGGCACCCAGGTCAGGTCGCCCACCGGCTCCTGGGCGGCCAGCGCGGTCACCCGGGTGCCCGGCATGCGGGACATCCAGAACAGCTCGCGCCGGGGCCGCTGGTCGGGCAGCGACACCCACAGCATCCGGCGGTCGGTCACGCCGGGCCGCCGCTGCTGGCCGCCTGCCGGCGGTCGCGGGCCCCGCGGCGCGCGCCGACGGCGTAGCCGACCGCCTCGAGGCCGCGCATGAGCACCATGCCCGCGGCGTGGGCGGGGTCGCGGGCCAGGTCGCCGCGGTGGCGCAGGTAGCTGCGCAGCACGGTGCGGCCCTGCGCCCCGACCGCGCCCTCGTGCTGGCTGGCGAACGCCGGGATGCTGCGGCCGTAGTAGTAGCGCTTGCGCAGCACGTCGGGCAGCGTCAGGCGGCCCTCGTCGTGGTCGACGATGACCGGCGCGAGCGCGATGCTGCGGCCCTCGCGCAGCATCCGCATGCGCAGGTCGGCGTCCTCCGGGCCGGACATCTCCAGGTGGAAGCCGCCGTCGCCGAGCAGGTAGTCGCGCGGCACCAGCCGCGGGTTGTGCAGCCACGGCTCGTCGAGGTAGCACTCGCGCTCGAGGGCCCGGCAGGCGGTCCAGAAGCCGTCACCGATCGTGCGTTCGGGCAGCGCGACCCCGGTGGCGCCCTCTTGCTCGGCCGTGCGGACCGCGGACTCGACGGCGTCCGGCGGCAGCACCATGTCGCTGTCGAGCCACAGCACCCACTCGCCGTTCGCGGCGCGGATGCCGGCGTTGCGCTGGGCGCTTCGCTCGGGCCCCTCGACCAGCACGGTGTCGGCGTGCTCCCCCGCGATGCGGGCGGTCGCGTCGT
This sequence comes from Barrientosiimonas endolithica, assembly GCF_030296655.1. NCBI lineage: Bacteria > Bacillati > Actinomycetota > Actinomycetes > Micrococcales > Dermacoccaceae > Barrientosiimonas > Barrientosiimonas endolithica. The sequence goes on from NZ_AP027735.1 coordinate 1,754,087, forward strand.
CGCTGTGGTTGTCGACGACCACCAGCTCGATCGCCGGATAGCTTTGCGCGCGAACGGATCTCAGGCACGCGTCGATCGTGCGCTCGTTGTTGCGCGTCGGGACGACGACGGTGACGAGGGGGTCTCTGGGTTGGTCATGCGTCGGCGCTCCTGGGGGTCGAGACGTCGGCGGGCGGGTGGACGGGTGCCGTGCGCGGTCGGGGTGGCGAGCCCAGGCGCAGCGCGCCGACCAGCGCCAGGACGAGACCGCCGCCGGCGAGGTAGTGCGGCCACAGCGAGTGGGCGACGGCCTCGGCGCTGACCTCGCCCAGGGCGTCACCGAGCCCGAGCAGGTAGACGACCATGCTCAGCCCCACGACGACGGCCCCCGCGAGGAGGAGGCGAGCCGGGCGTACGCCACGGCGCAGGAGCAGAACCGCGAGCAGGGAGGCGACGAACCCCGCAGCCCCTACGGCGAACGTCGCCAGCGCGACGAGCGCGACCTCCTTGGCCGGTCGCGGCCAGGCCCGCCAGGATTGGCAGGAGTGGCGGGTGCGCTGCACCGCGGGGCGCGGGTCCGGGGGTGCACGGTGGGAGCCGGTGCGCACGGTCACGACGCCGGGGGTGGGCGCGGCGTCGCGGTCGGCGGGGTCGTCGCCGCCCTCCGGGCGAGGCTTCGGACGGCGCGGCCAGACCATCAGGGTGAGCGCGATCGCCACCAGCACGACGCCGGCCGACACCCCGAGCGCGACGTTGCTCCAGCGCTGCGGGGTGAACCGCAGCTCGATCGTGTGCGGCTTCCCGTCGGGGACGATCCAGCCGGCGCTGAAGCCGTCGACCAGGACGGGGGCGCCGAGGTCGGTGCCGTCCTCCAGGGTCGCGCGCCACCGGGGGTCGATGCTGGTGCCGGCGAGGACGGCGTACGGGCCGGTGGCGCGGGTGACGCGGATCCGCTTGGCGGAGCTGTCGTCCTGCTCGATGCGCACGGTGGGCGGGGTGCCCACCGCGGTGCCGGACCGCTGGTCGGCCAGGTTGAGCGAGTCGAGCGTGAAGCCGTCGCTGGGTTCGATCCGATGGTCGCCGGCCGCCAGCGGGAGCTGGTCGCACCCCTCCCAGGCGGTGCCCGACCCCGAGCGGCCGGCCAGCCGGTCGGCGCTCGGCCGCATCAGCAGGGGCTTGCCGTCGACCTTGGCCACCTCGACGCAGGTGGCCGAACCGTTCGCGGGGGCGGTCGCGGCCCTGCGCATCCGCAGGCCGGTCTCGATCTCGGTGAACCGGGGCGGGTCGGCGCCGAGCTCGCCGGAGAGCCCGTCGATGGTGACGCGGACGGTCGACCCGCGCACGGGTTGCGGCAGCCGGATCGTCTGCTCGCCAAGCCCGATGGTGGCGGTGCGCACGGGGCGACCGTCGACGCTGATCGTGACCCGGCTGGCGAACTGCGCGTCGGCGGCGGCCGTGCGCGCGGCGGGTGCCTGCCGGATCGTGACCTGACTGATGTCGCGCTGCGGTCCGGTGAGCTGCCACCAGCTGCCGCGCAGCTGGCCGCCCGGGATCCACGCGGTGCCCGGGTCGCCGTCGGCCGCCTGCGAGGCCCGGGCTCCCGCGGCGTCGAAGTAGTAGCCGCTGGACGACGCCTGGACCGCCGGGTCGTAGCCGGCGAGCCGGTCGTACATCGGCTCCAAGGGGTCAGGACGCGGACCGTCGCGGTCGGGCGGAAGGTGCGCGCGTCGGGCAGGCTCACGAGGCGGCGCAGCTCGGACTCGCTGTCGTCGCCGGGGTCGGGCGTGTTCGCCACCCGGCGCAGCAGGACGTCCAGCGGGGTTCGCGCGAACTGCGCACGCTCGGTGGAGTCGAGCGCGGCGTAGCGGTCGGTGAGCGTGGTCGGGGTGCGCGCGGTGCGGACGGCCTTCGCGCCCGGGATGCCGATCTCGGAGATCCCGACCAGGTTGAACCCGTCGCCGCGCAGGGAGTCCACGCGCAGCGTGAGGGTCGAGGCCCGGACGCCGCCGAGGTCGAGCTGGGCGGCGCCGGTGTCGGGCAACCGCGCCGACACCGACCGCCCGCCCGCGGTGAGGGTGACCCGGTCGATGTTCACGCTGCCGATCGGTAGCTGGGACACCGGGATTCGGTTCAACGTCGTCGGTTCGGGGAGCTGGACGGTGATGGTCTGCCCGACCGCGCGACCGAAGTCGCCGAACCGCCAGGCGGTCGAGACGTCTCCGTCGATGGCGTTGTCCGCACCGGCGTACGGCAGGTCGAAGAAGGTGCCGCCGCTCATGCTGGCCGTGGCACGCGGGGTGCTCGGCAGCAGGACGGTCTGGTCGGCGGGGTCGGTGCCGAGCGTGCGGGTCTGCTCCAGCGGTTGGTCCGCCCGCAGCAGCGCGCCCTGCCCGGCGGTGAGCCGGTTGGGGATGACCTCGCGGCGCGCGTTGGTGTCGGTGATCACCATGCGACCGACCTGCGGCAGGGTCGTGCCGAGCTGCTGCGCGGCGACGTCCTGGGCATAGCGCACCATCGGGTTCCGTTGCAGCACACCGGCTTCGGCCAGCGAGGTGAAGGCGAACCCGTCACCGGCGACGATCACCTGACCGGTCGTGGGGACGGCCCGGAACGCCGTGCGTGGCTGCCGGACGTCGTAGAGCTGCACGGGCGGCAGCGAGGACTCGGCACCCGCCGCGCCGCTGCCGTCGGAGGGAAGGACGTATTGCCCCGGCCGGCCGAAGTTGCCCGCCCCGAACAGGCCGGTGTCGTTCGACAGCAACCGGTCGGTGGTGGCCGGTCGGGCGCCGCCCTCCTTCTCCCACACGGTGTCGTGGCGCAGCAGCACCTTGTCCGACCCGAGGTATCGGGCGTAGGTCGACACGGCTGTCGCCGGTGCCTGGCCGGACTGCACCGCGTCGTCGAGCGCGGCGAGGAAGTTGACGCCCGGGGCGGAGGCGTTCGGGGTGGTCTCGGGGATCACCGCGTCGCGGCGCAGGAGGGAGTTGGTGAGGTCGTCGGGGCGTTCGACGGTCCAGCGGTAGTCGGCCCGGGTCTGACCGGGCAGGAGCAGGACGCTGCTGCTGGGGTTCCCCTCGTCCGCGGCCCGCGCGGCCTGCTTCCAGTAGTCGGGGATGTCCATCGGCGAGGTGTAGAGGCGTCCGCCGACCGCGGGCAGGGACCAGGAGCCGATCAGGATCAGGCCCACGGCGAGCAGGACGGGCGGGGCGCCCGGCCGTCGCCACCAGCGCGGGAGCACCCGCACCAGACCGACGCCGATCGCGACGGCGAGCGACAGGGCGAGGACGGCTCCGATCTTGTTCGTGGTGCGGAAGGCCACCAGGGCCGGCTGCTGGAGCAGGCTGCGCAGCAGGTAGCCGAACGGCGAGGCCGGGGCGTCCTCGCCCGGGAAGATGCCGACCATCACCACGGCCGCGAGGGCGATGCCACCGGCCAGCGCGGCGCGGACGAGGCTGGTGCACCACCGCAGCGCCAGCAGCCCGAGCACGGGCCAGAGCATGGTGAGCACCATGACGAAGGGGCTCGCGACGTACACCGCGTGCTGCGGGATCCACGGGCCGACGTCGTCGCGGCCGTACAGCGGCCACAGGCCGACCCCGCGCAGCACCTCGGTGAAGGAGGACACCTGGGCGATGCCGGTGAGCGTCTCGGATCCTTGGACGATCTGGACTCCCGTGCCCCGCGCGGCGACGGCCGGGACGAGCCAGTAGAGCGAGACCCCGACGACGAACAGGGCGCAGCGCGCGACGACGCGGGTGATGTCGCGCCAGCCGAGGTGCGTCTGGGCGCGGACGGCGAGGACGACCGGCACGATCGCCAGAAGCTGCAGGAGCGGGACGACGGCGACGTTCATGCCGCTCATCGCGAAGAAGGTGAGGCCGAAGGCGGCCGGCCAGCGCCAGCTGCGCGGCTGCCGCAGACCCTGCACGAGGCACAGCAGCTGCCACGGCAGCAGGGCCAGCGGCAGGGCGATCGCCAGGGTGGCCCCGGCCTGCACGGTGTAGGGGTTGGCCAGGTAGATCACGGCCGCGAGCAGCCCGCCCCAGCGGCCGGCGCGCGGGGCGACGGCGCGCACGAGGCGGGTGGTGCCGGCGGCGGCCAGCAGCCAGAGGCCCAGGTGGAACACCTTGAACGCCATCTCCGGCGACAGGCCGACCCCGCGCAGCGCCGACAGCACCGCGAGCACCGGCAGCAGGCCGACGTTGAAGTTCGGGGCCCCCAGGTAGGGGCTGGAGTTCCACGCCGACAGCGAACGGCCGATCATCTCGGTCGGCGCGAGATAGATCTCGGGCTTGATGTCGGTGTTGAAGTGACCGAACCCGTTGAGGAAGACGACGAGCGCCAGCAGGGCGACCAGAGCACCGACCGCAGCGCGGTACCGGTTCTTCGTCCAGGAAGGCAACCGTTGTCTCCGCGGCAGGTGGGATGGGCAGCGGCCAATATAACCCGTGGGTAACCTGCGCAGGTGAGCACACACCGCGACGGAGCCCGCCGCGCCTCGCTCCAGGGAGTGCTCCTCGGCGTCGCGATGGCCGCCTCCAACGTGCTCTCCTATGCCTTCGTCGTCCTGCTGTCCCGTTCCTCGGTCCGGCCGACTTCGGCGGGTACTCAGCTCTGGCGACCTACGGGATCCTGCTGGCCGTGCCGGCCGGTGCATTCCAGGTGGTCGTCGCGCGGCGGATGAGCGTGGCGCCCGGGCCGGAGCGGACCAGCGGATGGCGTACGGCCCTGGTCGCCGGCGCGATGCTCGCGGCGCTGACCTGCCTGGCCAGCCCGTGGCTGGCGCAGCTGTTCCGCCTGCCGTCGGCCTTGTCGGTGGTGCTGCTCGGACTGTCCCTCCTCCCGCTGACGCTGACCGGCGCCTGCCAGGGGTTCTGCTGGGCACGGAGCGGCTGCGCGCCCTGGCCAGCCTGTACGTCGTGACCGCCGCCGCGCGGCTGGTCGCCGCCGGGGTGGCGGCGCTCGCCGGCTTCGGTGTCACCGCGGTGTTCGCGGTCCTGCTGGCGGCCTCGGTGGTCGCCGTCGGCTGGGGTTGGTGGTTGACGAGGCGAGAGCTGGCCAGCACCCCGTCGTCGGCCCCCGGGCTGGTGGCGGTGCTGCTGCGCTCGAACGGCACCCTCGCAGCGTTCATCGCGCTGACCAACGTCGACGTGCTGCTGGCTCGCAACTTCCTCACCGAGCACGACTCCGGCGGCTACGCGCTGGCGGCGACCTTTGCGCGCGGCATGTGCTGGGTCACCCAGTTCCTCGCGCTGCTGGTGGTGCCGCGGATGCAGCGCACGGACGCCGCGCGCTCGCTGCTCGTGGCCTGCGGGTTGGTGGTCGCGCTCGGGATGTCCGTCTTGGCGCTCGTGTCGGTCTCGCCGCGGCTGTGGATCGAGGTCGCCGGCGGCTCGAGCTATGTCGAGTTCGCCCCCTTGGTGCTGTGGTGCGTCGCACTGGGCACCGCCTGGTCGCTGGCGCAGGTGTGGCTGTTCGCCGAGATGGGCGGCTCGTCCACGGCGATGGGTCTGCTGACCTGGGCGGTGCTGGCTGGTGAGTGCGTCGCGGTCGCCGTCTGGTGGCATGACTCGCCCGAGCAGATCCTCGGCGTCGCGCTCGTCGGAGCGCTCGTCATCGCTGCGACCGGGCTCGTGCGCGCGCTGCTCTCGCACCGCGAGGTGCGCCTGGACGAGCGCTCAGTCGTTGCCGCCACGGATGGTCCGCGCACCTGAGATCGCTTGCTGCACACGGGTTTTCACCGCGTCAGGAAGTCGGCTTCCCACCGCCCACGCAACCGCGTTGAGACGGTCCTGCACCGTCGTCTGGTATCGGCGCAGCGCCTCGTCCCGCGCGCTGAGCCGCGACGGGCGTACGCGCCGGAAGACCAGGGCATGCAGGCCGTTGGCCCAGCGCGGGTCGTCGTTGACCGGTGCGTCCCAGGTGGCGGCGACCTCCCAGCCCGGGTGACGCTGCAGGAACAGCCGATGGGCCCGCTGCACCATCGGCCAGCTCGCGTCGTCGACCAGCACGAGCGCCTCGTCGGCCAGCACCGGCTCGGCCACCGCGAGGGCCAGGTAGTGCGCGAGCAGGGTGTGCTCCCCGTCGTAGAAATAGACGCCCACCGGGCGATCGATCAGCCCCGGCTTCGCGAGCAGGGCGAAACAGTCGCCCTCGATCAGCTCGACGTCGGCCTCGCCCGCGTAGGTCGCCAGGTTGCGCATCAACTCCTCCCGCGCCCGCACGCCGCTCATGCCGAACTCGCCGAAGTTCTCCATGGCATAGAACCGGCGGCTCGTGATGCCGCGGACGACGCCGCTGAGCGACCGGCCCTTGAAGGTGCCGACCTCGAGGTAGGCCTCGTTCGCCGGGAGCAGGCGCGCGGCGAGGTTGAGCACGGCCAGCTCGTTCGGCGAGGTGAAGCCGTCGACCCGCTCGGTGTGCTGGCGCCAGTACGGGTCGCGCGGGTCGTGGTCCTGCGGGTCGCCGTCGAAGACGGTCGGCAGGGCGGCGAAGAAGGCGGTGGTATCCATTCAGGTCCTCGGGGTTGCTATCTCGCGGGGTCGGGTGGTGCGCTCGCGGTGCGCGCGTTGTCGCGGACGGCGGGTGCCAGCCAGGTCCAGACCATCGCGGCGCCGGCGTCGGAGAAGTGCACTGTGTCGTGGTAGAGCGCGATGCCCTGCAACTCGGGACGGTAGCCCGAGCCGCACAGCTGGCCGGCGAGGTCGACGAGCTGCACGCCGGGTCGTCCCTTGGCCCAGTCGGCGATGACCCCGTTCGCCCAGCCCACCAGCCGGTCGTCGCTCCCTTGAGCGGCGAACGAGCGCAGCCGCGGGTCGAGCCGCTGCTCATCGATCCGGCGACAAGGGAGATTCGCGACCTGCACGCTGCGCGCCCCGGACTCCCGGGCACGTCGCTCGATGTCGCTGAGCGTGCGTCGGATCAGGTCACCAGCTGCTGGCGTGCCAGGCTCAGCCACCCCGCCCGGCACGGCGTGCGCGGTCAAGAACTGCGCGCCGGCGAGCACCAGCAAGGCCTCGTCGCCGTTGCTGCGCAGTTTCTGCGGCCACGTCCGTCGCCACTCTTCGCAGGCGGCCGGCGGCGTCTCCTGCTGGCCGTCGCGGACGTACGGCGCGTCGATGAGGTCACACCCGATCGCGGTGAGCGGATCGAGCCGGATGCCGGGGTAGTCCTCCGGGCGCCAGCCGCGGACGAGGGAGTCGCCGACTGAGTCGCCGAGGAGGCCGACCCGCAGCTCCGGCCCGCGCTGGACGTACGCCGGCTGGTCGTCTCGCAGGTTCGGCACCGCCGACGCGTCGGAGGTCGTCCACAGCGTCGTCGCGCCGAGGGCAAGGACGATGAACGACGCGGCGGGCACGACCCGAACCGCCCAGGCGCGCCGGACCACCCCGCGCACGCCGTGCCTGAGGATCGGCAGCTCCAGGTAGCGGAAGGACACCGCCGCGACGGCGACCGCGATGGATAGCTGCAGCGCGCCGAGGAACGGCTGCGGCAGCGGCGGGCTCACCCACAGGGCGATGGGCCAGTGGTAGAGGTAGAGCCCGTAGGAGATCCGACCCAGGAAGACCAGGGGCGCGACGCCGAACAGCCGGTTGATGAACAGCGGCCGAGGATCGAGAGCGCTGAACCCCATGAGGGCCGCCCCGCCCGCGAACAGCAGCATGCCGCCGCCGTTGTAGACCCACGAGCTGGTCGGGGTCAGCACGAAGATGGCACCCACCGAGATGGCCAGGCCGGTCCAGGCCAGCGCCTCGGTGGCGGGACGGGACAGCAGCGGCGCGGGTCGGCCGCGGTAGTCCGGGCTCAGGAGGAAGGCCATCGCGACACCGAGCAGGATCGCCTGCGCGCGCGTGTCGGTGCCGTAGTAGAGCCGCGCCTGGTCGCCCGGGCCGTCGTAGCCCAGCACCGCCGTCCAGACGGCCGACGCGACGGCGAGCGACAGCGCGAGGAGGAACCGTCCGCGCCGCCCCTTCACCAGGAGGCACAGACCCATGACCAGGAACGGGATCAGCACGTAGAACTGCTCCTCGACCGACAGCGTCCAGGCGTGGCGCAGCGGCGAGGGGTTGCCGAACAGGTCGAAGTAGGCGTCGTCGCGGGAGATCAACCTCCAGTTGAGGAAGAAGCCCAATGCGGCGAACGCGTCGCCGCCGAAGATCGACCGGAACCGCTCGGACTCCCAGAAGGCGGTGTGCACGAGTACCGCGGCGACCAGCACGAACAGCGCCGGCAGCACCCGCCGCCCCCGGCGGCGGTAGAACCCGAGCACGCGGATGCGCCCGGTCGCCTGCTGCTCCTTGATGAGCAGCCGGGTGATCAGGAAACCGGAGAACAGGAAGAAGTGGTTGATGCCGATCCAGCCACCGACCAGCGCGGTCGCGCCGAAGTGATAGAGCACCACGAGCATCACGAACAGCCCGCGGTAACCGTCGAGGGCGGCGTACCGCCGGCGAGAGGACGCGGCCGCCTCGTTGGCGGAAGTCACCGGCGTGAGCTCTGGTAGGCGGCACGGATCTGCGGTGCGAGCCAGGTCCAGACCATGGGGGTGGCCTCGGGCGAGAAGTGGACGTTGTCGCTGTACAGCGGAACCCCGTTCACCGTGCCCTGGAACCCGCTTGAGCACAGCACGCCGTAGAGATCGATCACGGCCACCCCGTTGCGAGCTGCCCAGGACCGGATGATGCCGTTCGCGACCACCGGGTCACTGACGGCGCGCAGCACCTGGGGGTTGGCCGTGATGTAGGCCCGTGCCTCTGCGGGCAGTGCGGAGATGTCGTCGTTCCGGCACGGCAGGGTCGCGATCTGCACCTGCCGGATCCCGGCCGAGTCGGCTGCGCGCTTCAGCCGGTCGAGCGCGTCGACGATCTTCTGCTGCTGCCGCGGATCGTCGACCTCGAGGATCGAGCCGTCGGGTTGCTGGTGGGCCAACGAGACGGTCGACCCCACCATGAAGAAGGCCACTGTCGCGCCGCTGCGGCGCAACGAGGCGGACAGCCCGGACTTGGCCCGTTTGCAGTTGTCGTCGATCCGCCACAGCTGGCCCGGACCCCAGTAGACCGGCTCGTCCAGCAGGTTGCACCCGGGCACGGCGAGGTTCGTGAGCTTCAGGTCGGGGTAGGCGTCGACCTTGCGATTCCGCATCAGCAGGTACGGGACCGAGTCGCCGAACACCGCGACGGACGTCGTGCTGGCCGCCGGGACGTACGCGGGTGTGCCCGGCACCAGCGGTGCCGTCGTCCCAGCCTGCGCGACCTGCGCGGCCGGTACCGACCCGATGGCAAGGGCTGCCGCGACCACGCCGGCCAGGGCAGTGCCCGTCAGGACCCGACCCGACCGAACCCGGCGCCCGAGCCCGCGCAGCCCGTGCCGCAGCACGGGCTGCTCCAGCAGCTCGAAGGAGAGCCCCGCGATCAAGAAGGTCAACGTCATGCCGAGGGCCAGCTTCAGCGGCACTGGCGCGGTGGGGATCACCTGCTCGAGCCACAGGTGGATGGGCCAGTGCCAGAGGTACAAGCCGTATGCCAGTCGCCCGCAGTACGCCAACGGACCCCAGCCCAGGATCCGCTGTAGCAGGCCGCGGCGTGGGTCGGCGCACGCCATCACCAGACCGGCGAAGGCCAGGCAGAACAGCAGCATGCCGCCACGCTCGAACATCCATGGCTCGAACGGCCGGATGACGAAGTAGGCCAGGAGCATCGCGCCCAGCCCGGTCCAGCCGACGGCAGCGACGACCCAGGGCGGGGGCTGGCGCCGCGCGCCACCCGCCCGGGCCGGCGCCAACCACATGGCGAGCGCCAGGCCGACGAGCAGCGCCTGGCTCCTCGTGTCGGTGCCGTAGTACGCGTGCGCCTGGGCGGCCAGAGTCGCGATCCCGACCTGAGCCGTCCACCAGGCCGAGATCCCCGCGAGCGTCAGGAAGGTCATCACTCGCGCGGCTCGAGAACGGATCAGCCGCATGGCCAGCAGGACGAGGAAGGGCGCCACCGCGTAGAACTGCTCCTCGACGGCCAGCGTCCAGGCGTGCCGCAGGAACGAGGGGTTGCCGAAAACCTCGAAGTACTGGTCGTCCCCGAGCACGAGCCGCCAGTTCATGACGTAGCCCAGGGTGGCCAGCAGGTCACCGCCGAGCTTGGCTCGCACGGCGGCGGGCGCGAGGAGCAAGCCATACGCGGCGAGGACGCCCAGCAGGAGGAACAGCCCGGGCAGCAAGCGCCTGGCCCGCCGGCGATAGAACGCCAGGACGGTGATCTCGCCGAACCTGGTCTGCTCGGCAATGAGCAGGCGGCTGATCAGGAAGCCGGAGAGGACGAAGAAGACGTTGACGTTGACCCAGGCGCCCTGCAACCAGCTGACGCCGAAGTGGAACGCGATGAAGGTGAGGATCGCCAACCCACGGACGCCGTCCAGCGCCGGTCGATGGTCACGGACCCCTTGGCTGCCAGTGCTCCGCGGACTAGCGGTCTGTGTCACTGCCTGTCTCGGCGCGACGCCCAGCCCGCGTCGGCAGGTCGGTAGCGTCGGCGGTCTCGTCCGGGCCGTCGTTGCTCACGGCGTCGTCGCTCGCGCGTGGGACTCGCGCCTCCGTGCGGCGGTCGAAGCCGAACAGCAGCGCGCCGAGCACTCCCACGATGAGGGCTGCAGCCAGGGTCGCCAGCGCGCGCAGCTTGTAGACGGTCGGGATGTCACCGCAGATGTTCTTCGGGAAGTTGTCGGTCGGCGGGTTCTGCGCCGATCCGCACATGAACGGCTGGCCGGTGCCGGAGAGGATGTACAACGGCACGAAGTACCAGTAGACCGCCACCGCCACCAGGACGAGAGCGACGATCAGGCTCACCTTGGTGCCTGTGCGCGGCGTCAGGACAGTACGGGTCTCAGGGACTTCCGAGGGCATGGGCGGCATCCTAACCACGCTGGTGACGCGCTTGTCTACTCTTGGGTAAGTTCGGAACCCGCGCACCCGCGACGGACGAGGAGAAGGCTCGTGGCATCCCGCGCACACGCCTCGCTGCCCTATCGGGCAGGGCTGGATGGACTCCGCGGCATTGCTGTCGCGGGCGTCGTGGTCTATCACCTTGCGCCGCAGACCTTGCCCGGTGGCTGGTTCGGGGTCGACCTGTTCTTCGTGCTCTCCGGCTTCCTGATCGGTTCGCTGCTGCTCAACGAACAAGACCGTTGGGGCAGGATCGACCTCACCGGATTCTGGCTAGCTCGGGCCCGGCGGTTGCTGCCCGCGCTCGTGACGGTGCTCATTGCCGTAGTCGTGGCGACGGCCCTGTGGGCGCCGGCCGGCCGCCGCGGGGCGATCGGCTGGGACACGATCGCGGCTCTGGGGTACTTCGCCAACTGGCGCTTCCTCGCCAGCGACGAGGCGTACTTCGGGCAGATCGCGCTCCCCTCGCCCCTGCGGCACACGTGGTCCCTGTCGATCGAGGAGCAGTTCTACTGGGCCTTCCCACTGTTGCTCTCGCTCCTGGCGATGGTGGCCCGGACCCGTCGGGGGAAGGCGCTCTGGCTGGGCGGCCTCGCGTTGTTATCGGCCTGCTGGATGGCCTGGCTCTACGTCCCCGGGACGGACCCCAGCCGGGTCTACTACGGCACCGACACGCGTGCCTTCGAGCTCCTGGTCGGAGCGGCCGCGGCCTGCTTGTTCTCGAGAAAGGACTTCGGCGATCAGTCGGCCGCCCCCAGGGCAGGTGGTTGCAGCCGGCCGCCTGGACCGGGCTGGCGCTCGTCCTGGTCGCCTTCATCACCCTGGACGAGCAGTCCGCCGTGCCGTTCCGCGGGGGCTGTTCGTGCTTGCAGTAGCTGCGCTCGGCCCGATCCTGGCCGCGGCACACCCCGCCAAGGGAGGCCTGCAGCGAGCCCTCGCGTGGGAGCCCTTGCGTCGACTGGGCCTCATCAGCTATTCGCTCTACCTGTGGCACTGGCCGGTGGTCGTGTTCCTCAGCCCCGAGGTGACAGGGCTCCAAGGAGCGGTCCTGACCACCGCGCGCCTGGTCGTGTCTCTCGTGCTTGCCGCAGGGACGTACAGGTTCATCGAACAGCCCATTCGCCGTCAGGGTTTCGGGGCCTTGTTCCAGCGGCGGGTCAACCCCAGCCGGCTGACTGCGGGGCTGTCGATACCGCTGGTCATCTTCGGAGCGCTGGCTCTGCCCTACACCAGCCCCCAGACTCCGTCGGCCGGCGCTGCGTCGCCAGCCGAGTCGGCCCAGCTGCCGCAGCCCACCTACACGCCGCTGGCGACGCCATGGCGTGCGGTTCTGCTCGGCAACTCAGTCCCGGCCAGTCTGCTGAGCGCGCTGGACGGGGCCGCTTACCCAGACCTGACGATGTCGGGTGTCGTCAACTTCGGGTGCGATCCGTTCGCCGGGAAGAAGGTCCTGGACGGGGGCAAGCTCCAGGCAGAGACGGCCGAGTGCGCCGCCTGGAAGAAGGCCTGGCCCGGCGAGATCAAGAAGGCTCGCCCCGATGTCGTCGCGTTCATGATTCCCCAGACCCTGGTCAGCGACTTCAACGTCGGCGGGCGCCGACTGGCGTTCGGCACACCGGCGCACGACCAGTTCATCGCTGACTCCATGACGCAGGTGCGAGCGGCTACGTTGGCGACCGGGACGCGCACCTTCGCGGTCATGACCTTGGCCTGTCACGACGTTCCCGACTTCGGAGTGTCGGAGGAGCAGAGCCGCGTGAACGACATCGATCGGGTCCGGCGAGTCAACAGTGTCGTGCGGTCCTGGGCCGGCCGGAACGACGTCCCCGTCATCGACACGTTCGGGGCGCTCTGCTCGGGCGGCTTCAAGCCGAATGTCAACGGCGTGCCGCTGTACCGCGACGGCCTGCACTTCACCGACACATCGGCGCCGCTCATCTGGCGCTGGCTCATGCCTCAGCTGCAGACCGCGGTCCGGGAGAAGACGCCGTCGTGAGCGGCGGCGTGCACAGCGCGGTCGTGCTCGCGGGTGGACGCGGCACGCGGATGGCAGACCTGACCCGTTCGGTGCCGAAACCCCTGCTCGCGGTGTCCGGCCGCCCGCTGATCGGCTTCCAGCTGCAGCGGCTCGCCGACGCGGGAGTGACCCGGGTCGTCGTGGCGACGGGATACCTCGCCGCGCAGTTCGAGGCGACTCTCGGGGACGGGCGCAGGTGGGGAGTGCAACTGCGCTGTGTCGAGGAGTCCAGCCCGCTCGGCACGGGCGGCGGTCTGGCGCATGCTCTGCGCAGCAGCCCGCTGGCCGACGATCCCGCTGTGCTGGTGGTCAACGCCGACCTGCTGTCTGCCCATGACCTGTCCGCACAGGTCGGACTGTTCGAAGCCGCTGCGGCGCAAGCGTGCCTCCACGTCCGCAGGGTCAGCGATGTCCGCTCGTTCGGGCAGGTCACGCTGCAGGACGGCGAGGTCGTGCGGTTCGAGGAGAAGCCCGAGCGGCCGACCGGTCAGCGGAGCGGTCTGATCAACGCCGGGACGTACGTCGTCACGCCCGAGCTGATCCTCGACTACTGCCCGCCGGGCGAACCTCGCTCCCTTGAGCGTGCGGTGTTCCCCGCCGCAATCGCAGACGGTCGCCGCCTCCTGGGCTATCGCGAGGACGCAGAGTTCCTCGACGTCGGGACGCCGGGCGCGCTCCGTCTGGCGCAGGACCACCCGGCACTGGCATCGGTGGGATGGGTCTGAGTCCCGGGTCCGCTCAGTGGGCGGCCGCATGCCAGGACTCGCCCAGCCCGACGCTGACGTCGAGCGGGACGTCCAGCTCGACCGCGGCGCCCATCTCACGCCGCACCAGCGCCTCTAGGTCGGCGGCCTCCCCGGCGCCACCTCGAGCACGAGCTCGTCGTGCACCTGCAGCAGCATGCGGGACTTCGCTGCGGAGTCGGCCAGGGCGGCGTCCACCCGCAGCATGGCGAGCTTGATGATGTCGGCGGCCGACCCCTGGATGGGCGCGTTGAGCGCCATCCGCTCGGCCATCTGGCGCCGCTGCCGGTTGTCCGACGTCAGGTCGGGCAGGTAGCGCCGGCGCCCCAGCATCGTCTCGGTGTAACCGGTCTTGCGGGCGTCGGCGACGACCTCGCGCAGGTAGTCGCGCACTCCCCGAACCGTAGGAAGTACTCGTCCATCAGCTCCTGCGCCTCACCGGTGGAGATCCCCAGCTGCTTGGACAGCCCGAACGCCGAGAGGCCGTAGGCCAGGCCGTACGACATCGCCTTGACCTTCGACCTCATCTCGAGGGTGACCCCCTCGGGCTCGACCCCGAACACCCGCGCGCCGACGAACCGGTGCAGGTCCTCGCCGGTGCGAAACGCCTCGATGAGGCCGGCGTCGCCGGACAGGTGGGCCATGATGCGCATCTCGATCTGGCTGTAGTCGGCCGACATCAGCGACTCGAATCCCGGTCCGACGACGAACACCTCGCGGATGCGGCGGCCGGCCTCGGTGCGGATCGGGATGTTCTGCAGGTTGGGCTCGACCGACGACAGCCGCCCGGTGGCCGCAATCGTCTGCTGATAGGTCGTGTGGATGCGCCCGTCGTCACCCACCGACTTCTGCAGCCCCTCGACCGTCACCCGCAGCCGCGAGCTGTCGCGGTGGCGCAGCATCGCCTCCAGGAACGGGTGCTCGGTCTTGGCGTAGAGGTCGGACAGCGCGTCGGCGTCGGTGGTGTAGCCCGTCTTGGTCTTGCGCGTCTTGGGCAGCTGCAGGGTGTCGAACAGGACGGTCTGCAGCTGCTTGGGCGAGCCGAGGTTGATCTCCTCGCCACCGATCGCGTCGTAGGCGTCCTGCTGGGCGGCGCGCACGCCGTCGGCGTATTCGCTCTCCAGCCGCTCCATCGCGTCGGTGTCGACCGCGACCCCGCTGCGCTCCAGACCGGCCAGCACCCCCACCAGGGGCAGCTCGAGGTCGGCCAGCAGCTCGGTGCCGCCGGTGCTGGCGAGCTCGTCGTCGAGCCGTTCGGCCAGCTCGCGCACGGTCTCGGCGCGCTCCATGGCCTGCTGCGCCTCGGCCGGCGTGCCGGTGTCGCCTAGGTCGAGCAGCCCTTGGCCGGCCGACTCCTGCTCGGTGCCGAGCTCGCGCCGCAGGTAGCGCAGCGCCAGGTCGGCCAGGTCGTAGCTGCGCTGGTCGGGCCGCACGAGGTAGGCCGACAGCGCCGTGTCGTGCGTGACACCGGCGAGGGTGAACCCGCGGGCCGCCAGTGCGTGCCGCGGCACCTTCGACTCGTGCAGCGCCTTCGGGCGCTCGGCGTCGGCGAGCCAGTCGCCGAGCGCCTGCTCGGCGACGGGACTGAGCGACTCGAGATCGACGTACGCCGCCGCGGACTCTCCCGCCACGGCCAGCCCGCGCGCGTCGCCCGCGCCGCGGACCCAGGAGCCGAGCACCTGCACGCCGGTGCGCGTGCCGGCGGGGGCGTGCTGGGCCAGCCAGGGGCCGACCTCGTCGGCGGCGATCACGGCGCCCTCGACCTCGATGGCCGACTCGGCCTCGGCCTCGACCGACTCCAGCGTCTGGAACAGCCGGTCGCGCAGGACGCGGAACTCCAGGCCGTCGAAGACGGTGTGCACCTGCTCGCGGTCCCACGTCTGCCGCTCCAGCTCGCCGACGCTCACGTCGAGCGACAGGTCGCGCAGCAGCTGGTTCAGGCGCCGGTTGCGCAGCACGCCGTCGAGGTGCTCGCGCAGGCTGTCGCCGGCCTTGCCCTTGATCTCGCCGACGTGGTCGACGATGCCGGGCAGGTCGCCGTAGAGCCCGATCCACTTGGCCGCGGTCTTCGGGCCGACGCCGGGGACGCCGGGCAGGTTGTCGGACGCCTCGCCGACCAGTGCCGCCAGGTCGGAGTAGCGCTCGGGCAGCACGCCGTATTTCTCGTCGACCGCCTCGGGCGTCATGCGCGCGAGGTCGGAGACGCCCTTGCGCGGGTAGAGCACGGTGACCTTGTCGGTGACCAGCTGCAGCGTGTCGCGGTCGCCGGAGCAGATCAGCACCTCGTCGAACCCGTCATCGAGCGCCCGCGTGGTGAGCGTCGCGATGACGTCGTCGGCCTCGTAGCCGGGCGCCTCGACGTAGCGGATCTTCAGCGCGTCGAGCACCTCGTGGACCAGCGACACCTGGCCCTTGAACTCGTCGGGCGTGGCCGAGCGGCCGGCCTTGTATTCGGCGTATTCCTCGGTGCGGAACGTCTGGCGGCTGACGTCGAACGCGACCCCGATGTGGGTGGGCTCCTCGTCGCGCAGGACGTTGATCAGCATCGAGGTGAAGCCGTAGACGGCGTTGGTCGACTGCCCCGTGGTGGTCGAGAAGTTCTCGACCGGGAGGGCGAAGAAGGCCCGATAGGCCAGGGAGTGTCCGTCGAGCAGGAGGAGACGCTTCACGGATGAGAGCCTAGGACCCACCACCGACATCAGGAGGACCCCCGCCATGACCGACCCCACCGCCGGCAGCAACCTCGGCGACGTGCTCGACCTGGAGACGATGAACTCGTTCAACAAGGGCACGCTCGCCGAGCGCATGGGCATCGAGATCCTCGAGGCGTCGCCCGGGAAGGTGGTGGCCCGCATGCCGGTCGAGGGCAACACCCAGCCGTACGGCCTGCTGCACGGGGGCGCGAGCGTCGTGCTTGCCGAGACGGTCGGCTCGATCGCCGCGGCGATCGCCGCGGGTGAGGGCCGCGCGGCCATGGGGCTGGACATCAGCTCCACGCACCACCGCGGCGTCCGCTCCGGCTACGTCACCGCGACCGCGACGGCGCTCTCGGAGGGTCGGTCCGTCGCGACGTACGACATCGCGATCGTCGACGACGACGGTCGCCGGGTGAACACCTCGCGCCTGACCTGCGTCCTGCGCGACGCCCCCACGAAGGCCCAGTGACCCACCGGGTCGATACCGACCCGATCGGCACGTTTCAGGGGCGTACGCCGCGACCCACTGGGTCGATACCGACCCGATCGGCACGTTTCAGGGGCGTACGCCGCGACCCGCTGGGTCGATACCGACCCGATCGGCACGCCGGGCGGACTCCTAGACCCCGGTCTCCGGCTCTACCTCGGGGTGCCGCAGCCCGTGCCGAGCGCGCTCGCGCAGCGACCGACGGCGGCGCACGATCTCCTCGGTCGTCGAGGTCTGCTCGTCCGCGCCGAGCCGGCGGTGCAACGCCCAGGTGGGCGTTGACCGGGCCGTCACCTGGGCGGCGAACCCCAGCCGGGCGAAGTAGCGGTTGGTGTGCTTCTCCCCGCCGGCACGCAACTGGTGACCTGACCGACGCCGCACAGGTCGGCGTACGTCGCGACCGCGCCCAGCAGCGCCTTGGCAGCACCACGACGCCGGGAGCCAGGCGTGACGTAGAGCTGGTCGATCCAGACCGCGCTCTCCTCACCGAGCCCGCTGAGCGGGCTCACGGTGGCCGCGACGAACCCGATCGGCTGGTCGTCCTGCTCGGCGAGATAGACGCGTACGTCCTCGCGCGCCAGCGCGGTGCGCAGGCGCCCTTCGCGCACGGCCCGGTCGGCCCAGTCCGCGCTCTGCCCGGTCGCGGTGCGCGCGGCCACCCACAGGGGGACCAACCGGTGCTCCTGCTCCGCGGTCACCCGCGAGACGGCGATGCCACCACGGCCCAACGTCTGGCTCCGATCTTCGGCCCCGATGCGCACCGGTGCTCCGGCGCGGCGGCAACACTACGCCTCGACGATCGGTCCCAACAATTGAACCCGCAAATGCCCCGGCGGGGCGGTCAGCCGGGCTACTCCGCCGCGGCGCTCGGAGTGGCGACCGGCGCCGGTGCCGCGTCGGCTGGGGTGGCAGCCGGCGCGGGCGTCTGGGCCGGTGCCGGCTCGTCCGCCGCAGGAGCCGAGTCGGACTCGCGCGCCGACTCCTTCGCCGCGGACGTCGAGCTCGGCGCCGGTGCGTCGGAGCTGGTCGGCGACTCGGTCGTGCTGGACGACGAACTCGAGGTCGACGACTTGGCCGGCGTGGTCGTGGGGCAGCATTCCTGCGGTCCGGTCGTTGGAATGAAAACCCGTGTGTCGATCGGTTGATGCGGCGTGGGGTCGCTCCCCTGCTCCTCCGTGTGCCCCCACGTCACCCTCATGTTGAGGTAGAAGTCCTGGTTGGCCGAGTTGCTGCTTTCGGCCCGGAACTCGACGTCCACGCAGGTGTTCGCCTTGACCAGATAGGGCAGCCTGGGAGCGTAGTTCGTCAGCTGGAGCTTCGTGCCGTCGGTCGTGTAGGTCACGGTGTAGATGTAGATGTCTTGGTTGCTCCGGTTGCAGACCTCAAAGGTGAAGGCGTACCCCTTGCGATAGCCGTCACAGCTGCCACCCGGCTGCTTGCAGGCGCCCCCGAACTCAAACGTGAGCCCACCACCCGACGACGCCGACGCCGGCGCCATCTGCCCGACCATGATCGCAGGGGCGGCCCAGGCCGCACCCTTGACGAGGGTGCGCCGGCGGGGACCGGTGCGGACATTCTGTGCTTCGACCATCGGGACCACCTTGGGGACTAGGGCCACCAGCCCCTCCCGGCATGGCGTACCCGCGGCTGCCAGTGTGATCCGCCGCTGACCCCCGGTGCCCAGTGTTCACGGAACAGCGGGCGAACTGAAAGAATCCAGTTCCCCGCCGTCAGTCCTCGCCGAGGTAGGCCTTACGCACCGCGTCGTTGGTCATCAGCTCGCGCCCGGGCCCGTCGAGCACGATCGACCCGACCTCGAGCACGTAGCCCCAGTCCGCGAGCTTCAGCGCCGCCTGGGCGTTCTGCTCGACGAGCAGGATCGTGGTCCCCCGCTTCTGCAGCGTGCGCACCGTCTTCATGATCCGCTGCATCATCAGCGGCGACAGGCCCATCGAGGGCTCGTCGAGCATGAGCAGCTTCGGCCGGCTCATCATCGCCCGGCCCATCGCGAGCATCTGCTGCTCACCGCCGGAGAACGTCCCGGCGGGCTGCTTGCGCCGCTCGCGCAGGATCGGGAACAGCTCGAACGCCTCCTCCAGATCGTCCTGGATCGCCTTGTGGTCGGTGCGCGAGAACGCCCCGAGCTGCAGGTTCTCCTCGACGCTCATGCGCGGGAAGATCCGCCGCCCCTCGGGCGACTGGGCAAGCCCGAGGGTCACGATCTCGTGGGCGGGTACGTCGTCGATCCGCTTGCCCAAGAACGTGATCGAGCCGCTCTCGGGGCGAAGCAGCCCGGAGATGGTGCGCAGCGTCGTGGTCTTGCCGGCACCGTTGGTGCCGATCAGGGTGACGACCTGGCCCTCCTCGACCGCGAACGAGATGCCCTTGACCGCGGCGATCTTGCCGTAGGCGACGGTGAGGTCGCTGACCTCCAGCATCGGGCTCACGGGCGCTGCTCCTCGGGTCGTCGGTGCCCCGGTCGTCGTCGGCGAGATCGGCCAGGTCCTCGCGCACGATCTCGTCCATCTCCTCGTCGTCCTCGGTGCCGTCGCCGGTGCCGATGTACGCCTCGATCACCCGCGGGTCGGACTGCACCTGCTCGGGGGTCCCCTCGATCAGCGTTGTGCCCTGCACCAGGCACAGCACCCGGTCGCACAGGTTAAAGATGAACCGCATGTCGTGCTCGATGACGACCACGGCCAGCCCCTGGTCGCGGATCTTGAAGATCAGCTCCATCGCCTGCTGGGTCTCCAGCGGGTTCATGCCCGCGGTCGGCTCGTCCAGCAGCAGCAGCTTGGGGTCGGTCGCGAGCGCGCGGGCGATCTCGAGGCGGCGCTGGTCGCCGTAGGACATGTTGCGCGCCAGGTGCGCCGCCTGCCGGCCGAGGCCGACGAACTCCAGCAGCTGCTGGGCGCGCGCCCGCGTCTCCTCCTCCTCGCGCCGGAACTTCGGTCCGCGCAGGATCGAGGTGAGCGCGCCCGAGGACGTACGGCAGTAGCGGCCGACCATGACGTTCTCCAGCGCCGTCATGTTGCCGAAGAGCCGGATGTTCTGGAACGTGCGGGCCATGCCGGCGCGCACCACCTTGCCGGGCTTGGGCGGCAGCACCTGCCCTCGAAACGCACCGTGCCCTCGGTGGGCCGGTACATCCCGGTCAGACAGTTGAAGAACGTCGTCTTGCCGGCGCCGTTGGGCCCGATCAGCCCGACGATCTCGCCCTGGTGCACCTGCAGGTCGACGCCGCCGACGGCCACCAGGCCGCCGAACCGCATGACCACGCCGGACGCGTCGAGGATCAGCTCGCCGCTCGTGCCGTCGCCGGGTGCGCCGTACGTCGGTTCGGTCGTGGCGGTCATGCCTGCGCTCCCTTCGGCCCGCTCGAGCCGCTCGACCCGGGTGGCCCGGTCTGTCCCGGGCCCAGGTCACTGGTCTCCAGCCGGTCCTCGACCTCGTCGGCGAGCGACTCGTCCTCCTCGTGGAACTCCAGCTGTCGCCGCTTGGAGGCGATGAGCCCCTCGGGCCGGAAGCGCATCATCACCACGAGCAGCAGGCCGAAGATCAGCAGGCGGTACTCGTTGAAGAAGCGCAGCTTCTCGGGCAGCAGCTTCAGGATGGTCGCGCCGAGCAGCACGCCGGCGATCGTGCCCATGCCGCCGAGCACCACGGCGGCGAGCAGGAACGCCGACTCCAGGAAGATGTACTGGTCGGGCGAGACCGAGGTGTCCTGGTGGGCCTTGATCGTGCCGGCGATACCGGCGAGCGCCGCGCCGCCGGCGAAGGCCAGCAGCTTGAGCCCGAACACGTTGACGCCCATGGCGTCGGCGGCCCGCTCGTCCTCGCGGATCGCGACCCAGCCGCGGCCGATGCGGCTGTTGTTCATCCGGGTGAACACCAGGATGATGAAGCCGATCAGCAGCAGGAGCAGGAAGTAGTAGTTGCTCATCCGGCCCAGCGGGATCCCGAAGACCGAGTGCACCTGGCCGAAGTCGAAGCCACCGATCTTCAGGTCGGGGATGGCGCCGATGCCGTTGGGGCCGCGGGTCAGGTTGGGACCGTTCGTCCCGTCGAGGTTGAACATCGCCAGCCGGAAGATCTCCCCGAACGCCAGCGTCACGATCGCCAGGTAGTCACCCGAGACGCGCAGCGTCGGCGAGCCGATGATCAGGCCCAGGCAGGCGGTGACGACCGCGGCGATCAGGACCACCACGAAGAACGGCGGCTTCCAGTCGATGGTGGCGAACGCCGAGCTCGACAGCATCGCGGCGACGTAGGCGCCCGAGCCGAGGAAGGCGATGTAGCCCAGGTCGAGCAGCCCCGCGAGGCCGACGACGATGTTCAGCCCGACCGCCGTCGCGGCGAAGATCAGCACCTGCGCGGCGATCGACATGTTCGCGTCGGAGCCGTTCTGGGTGAACGGGAACAGGAACGCCACGACGAACGCCGACAGGGTCAGCACCGTGCGGTGCCGCGCGGCCGCCTGGGAGACCCAGGTGAAGATGCCGCCGCGCACGGCCGTCACGAGCAGGCCCGCGACGAACAGACAGGCGGCGACGAAGCTCCACGACTCCTCCACCCCCAGGGTGACCGCCGCCAGCACCAGGGCCAGCGCCATCACCGCGGTGATCAGCAGGATCTCCACCCACGGCTTCATCCGCGCGGTCTCCAGCGCCTCGAGCGGCTGGGGCTGGGCGAACCGGGAGGCGAGGAACATCAGCAGCGCGCCGGCCAGGCTGATCCAGCCGCCCGGGTTGACGTTGATCAGCCCCGGCGCCTGCACGGTGATCGCCACGATGACGAAGACCAGGTAGATCGTCGCCCAGGTCGCGACGGCCCGGAAGCCCAGGGCCGCGTCCAGCCAGCGGCCGAGCCGGTGCAGCGGACCCTTCATGGCCAGCAGCAGCACCAGGGCGATGACGCCGAGCACGATCGCGAAGATCTGCACGGTGCCCGGGTAGAAGTTGATGGTCAGGTCGCCGAGGAAACCACCGACGTACGACCACGACAGGAACGAGCCGACGATCAGCAGGACGGCGCCGAGCAGGCCCAGCGGCCACGCCTTGGCGGCGTGCCGCTGCACGACGTGCTCGGGCAGGGTCGGGATCTTCCACCAGCTCATGCGCGGTCCACCACCCGTGCTCCGAGCAGACCCTGGGGCCGGAAGACCAGCACCAGGATCAGCAGGACGAACGCCCAGACGTCCTTCCAGGACGTGCCGCCGAACGTGCCGGGGATGAACCCGGTGGCCATCGCCTCGGCGACGCCGAGCACCAGGCCGCCGAGCACGGCGCCCCACACGTTGCCGATGCCGCCGAGCACCGCGGCGGTGAACGCCTTGAGGCCGGCGAGGAAGCCCATCCGGAAGTCGATGTTGTTGTTCTGCAGGCCCTGCGCGACGCCCGCGATGCCGGCGAGCGCGGCGCCCACGGCGAACGCGACGACGATGATCCGGTCGACGTTGATGCCCATCAGCCGCGCGGTGTCGGGGTCCTGCGAGACCGCCTGCATGCCGCGGCCGGTGCGGGTGTGGCCGATGAACCACCACAGCCCCGCGGCGCAGACCGCGAGCGCGATCATCGTGAACAGCGCCGAGCGCTGGATCGTCACGCCCCCGAGGCGGATCGCCTGGCCGGTCACCACGTCGATCTGCGGGAAGGGGATCTTGCTCTTGGCGCTCGGGAAGTCGGCGAACGGGATCTTGTCGTAGAACAGCCGCACGAACTCCTGCAGGAACACCGAGATGCCGATGGCGGTGATGAGCGGCGCCAGGCGTGGCGCTCCGCGGAGTGGTCGGTAGGCGACCCGCTCCATCAGCACCGCCGTCAGGACCGAGACGAGCACGGCGCCGATGATCATCAGCGGCAGCAGCACGATGCTGGTGCTGCCCTTGAAGAGCACGAGCTGGACCGAGAGCGCGCCGAACGCGCCGATCATGAACACCTCGCCGTGGGCGAAGTTGATCAGCTGGACGATGCCGTAGACGACGGTGTAGCCGACGGCGATGAGCGCGTACAGCGATCCGAGCGTCAGCCCGTTGACCAGCTGTTGCAGGAACTGCACGGAGGATCTCCCAACAGGGTGCGGGGGCGGGGCAGCCCGTCGTACGTCCGCGCCGGCCGGCGCAGGAACGGCGAGCAGGACCGGTGGTCCCGGGGGCGGGGGCGTGGACGGGCGCCCCGGACAGCCGGACAGTGCGACCGCGGGGGCAGCGCTCGCTGCCGCCGCGGTCGCACTGCCCGCGACTATCGGCCTACTTGAACTCTTCGGTGTTGACCGGGGTCCACTTGCCGCCCTTCACCTGGTACACGGTGAGGATGCGGGTGGTGGTGTCGCCGTAGCTGTCGAAGGCGACCTTGCCGGTGACCCCGTCGAAGTTGACCTTGCCGACGGCGCCGGGCATCTGGGTGCGGGCGTTGGCGACGGTGGAGTCGCTCTTCCAGACGCTCTTGAGCCCGTTGATGATCGAGTTCGCGGCGTCGTAGGAGTAGGCGCCGTAGGCCTCGTAGGGCTCGGGGTACTTCTGCGCGTTGTAGTCGCTGACGAACGTCTTGGCGCTGTCCAGGCTCTCGGTCGGGGCACCCACCGAGGTCGCGAGGTCGCCCTCGCCGGACTTGCCGGCCAGCTTGATGAAGTCGGCCGAGTAGATGCCGTCGCCACCCATCAGCGGGACGTTGAGACCGGCCGCCTTCATCTGCTGCGACAGCGGACCCGCCTGCGGGAACTCGCCGCCGTAGTAGACCGCCGCGGGGTTGGCGCCCTTCACCTTCGACACCGCCGCCTGGTAGTTGGCGTCGTCGGGGTTGATGGTCTCCTGCGCGACGACCTTGCCGCCGAGCTTCTTGAACTCGGTGGCGAACGCCGAGGCCAGGCCCTGGCCGTACGTCTTCTTGTCGTGGATCGTCGCGACGGTCTTCTTGCCGGCCTTGTTGTACAGGTAGCGCGCGGCGAACGGCCCCTGCACGGCGTCCGTGGTCGCGGTGCGGAAGTAGTAGGGGTACATCCGCTTGGGGTTGGCGGGGTCGGCGCCACGGGTCAGCGTCGGGTTGGTGTTGGCCGGGCTGACCATCACGATCTTGGCCGTGTTGAGCACCGGCGAGGCGACCTGGCCGGTGCTGGAGTTGAGGGTGCCGACGACGCCGATGACGTCGGGGTCGGCCGCCAGCTGGGTCGCGGCGTTCTTGGCCGGGTCGGTCTTGCCCTCGTCGTCCTTGGCGACGACCTCGAACTTCACGCCGGGGACGAGGTTGGACTGGTTGGCCTTCTTCACGGCCAGGTCGACCGAGTTCTTGATGCCGAGGCCGAGGGGCGCGAGGTCGCCCGAGAGCGGCGCGATGACGCCGATCTTCACGGTCTTGGTGTTGCCACCCTCACCGCCGCTCGCACCGGCACCCTCGCCGTCGCCTCCGCGCGAGCCGCAGGCCGAGAGCAGCATCGCCGCTGCGACCACCGGGGCGCTGTACTTCACCACTGAACGCACGTGTTCCTCCTGAGCCACACGTCGCTTCGCCGCCGGTCGGCAGCGAGGTTGCGGCGGCACGGGAGGCCGTCGCGCTGGATGGAACCTAGCCCGCGCCCTCGTGACCTGGGAGGCGATTGATGTGATTGAGGTCACCCCGTGACCAAGCCGAGACCTGGCCTGCGGCCATGCGGGCGATGACTCCTTACGCGGCGACGGACGCGGCGCTCAGGACTGCTGCTCGCCCATCCCGTCGATCACCGCGTCGGCGACCTCGCGCATGCCGAGGCGCCGGTCCATCGCGGCCTTCTGGATCCACCGGAACGCCGCCGGCTCGTCGATGTCGAGCCGCTTCATCAGGATGCCCTTGGCCCGGTCGAGCCGCTTGCGGGTTTCCAGCCGCTCCCCCAGGTCGGCGACCTCGGCGGCCAGCGCTGCCCGCTCGGCCCAGCGGGCTCGCGCCACCGCGATCGCCGGGCGCAGGTCGTCGACCCCGAACGGCTTGACGACGTACGCCATCACCCCGGCCTCGCGCGCCCGCTCGACCAGCTGCTCGTCGCTGAACGCGGTGAGCAGCACGACCGGCGCCAGGTTGGCCTCGGCGATCTGCTCGGCGGCGGTGATGCCGTCCAGGCGCGGCATCTTGATGTCCATGAGCACCAGGTCCGGCTCGGTCTCGCGCGCGGTCGCGACGGCCTGCTCGCCGTCGCCGACCTCGCCGACGACCTCGTGGCCGATCTCGCGCAGCATCTCCGCGATGTCCATGCGGATCAGCGCCTCGTCCTCGGCGACCAGCACGCGCAGCTGGGTCGGCGACGAGCTGGGCGGGGTCTGCTCGGTGCTGCTCACCGGGTCAGCCTAGCCAGGCCTACCGGCGCGTACGACACCGTCGCCCGGCCGTCCCGGGCGGCATCTGCGAAGTAGGCCCATGTCAGCATGCGGGGGTGCAGAGTCGCTTCGATGAACTCTTCCGAGCCTCCGCGACGCTCGTGAGGGAGGGTCGCCCACAGCGCGACTCCATCCCTGTCGAGGGCGGCCGGTGGCCCATCAGCCTGGTGATGGACCAACCTCCGGAACTGACCCGGGCGCTGCTACCGCTGACCAGCGCCGTCCTGGGCTTCGTCGGGTCGGGGCATTTCGTCACCGGCCACCCCGAGGCGGCGCACATCACGCTCCGCGCGCTGGAGCCTCGCCGCGGAGCCACCCGGCCTGGCGATCCGTTCGTCCGTCGGTGCGCCGCGGCACTGGAACGCAGCACGGCGCTCACCACCGCTCCAACGTTCACCCTCACTGGGGTCACTCTCACCCCGATCTCGGTGATGGCCCAGCTCGAGACGACCGAGGGGTGGCAGCTCATGCAGATCCTGGAGGCCGAGCTCGGAGCCGACGCGCACTACGAGCGTGACCTCGGCATGTCGCGAGACATCTTCTACAGCAACGTGATTCACCTAGCGGGTGACATCGCCGATCCGTCTGGTCTCGTCGATTGGGTCGCGGCGCACCGCCAGATCGCTCCGGTGCGCTTCACCCCGAGGACCGCCTCCCTGGTGCACTTCGACCATGCCACCGTCGATGGCCACCAGATCATCCGGATGAACCGCTGGTACACCTACCCCTTTGCGACCTGACCGGCACCTTCACGCAGTTGGGTGGCCGCTCGGCGGTCGGCTACCGTGTGCTGCGCTGGCCCCGGTATTCCAACTGGCAGAGAAGGCGGCCTCAAACTCCGCACAGTGTGGGTTCGAATCCCACTCGGGGCACTCGCGATCCGATCACCCGCCGCGACGACGGCGGCACATACGACGACGGCGGACCACTAAACATGTGGGCCGCCGTCGTGGTTTCTGTGCCGCCGTCGACGATGCCGGGGCGGTGAGCCTGCGAGCCGACCCGGAGGAGGAGACGCGGCCAAACAGCATGGGGTGCCGCCGTCGACGATGCCGGGTCGGTGATGATGCCGGGGCGGGTGGGGCCTACTCCGGGGCGTCGCCGTTCTCGAGCTCGGCGTACGCCGGCGCCACCTTGTTCTTCGCGTCACCCATGACGTGCACGCGCAGGGCGTTGGTGGAGCCGGGGATGCCGGGCGGGGAGCCGGCGACGATGACGACCTGGTCGCCCTCGACGCAGCGGGCGCACGCCAGCAGCGACTCGTCGACCTGCATGGCCATCTGGTCGGTGTGCTTGACCTCGGGCACCAGGAACGTCTCGATGCCCCAGACCAGCGTGAGCTGGCTGCGCACCTCGGCGTTGGGCGTGAACGCGATCATCCGGCGCGGGTTGCGCAGCCGGGCCATCCGCTTGGCGGAGTCGCCGGTGGTGGTGAACACGATGAGCGCCCGCAGGTCGAGCACGTCACCGATGGTGGCCGCGGCCTTGGTGACCGCGCCGCCCTTGGTGCGCGGCGGGTGGTCCAGGCTCGGGATCAGCTCGAGGCCGTGCTCCTCGGTCGACTCGATGATGCTCGCCATGGTGCGCACCGCCTCGATGGGGTAGGCCCCGACGCTGCTCTCGCCGGACAGCATGATCGCGTCGGCGCCGTCGAGCACGGCGTTGGCGCAGTCGGAGGCCTCGGCGCGGGTGGGGCGCGGGTTCTCGATCATCGACTCCAGCACCTGGGTCGCGACGATGACCGGCTTGGCGTTGCTGCGGGCCAGGGTGACCGCCTGCTTCTGCACCAGCGGCACCTCCTCGAGCGGCAGCTCGACGCCGAGGTCGCCGCGGGCAACCATGATCGCGTCGAACGCCCGGACGATCTCGGTGAGGTTCTCGACGGCCTGCGGCTTCTCGATCTTGGCGATGACCGGCAGCCGCACCCTCCTCGTCCATGATCTCGTGCACCCGCGCGATGTCGTCGGCGCTGCGCACGAAGGACAGCGCGATCATGTCGGCGCGCAGCCCGAGCGCCCAGCGCAGGTCGGCCTCGTCCTTCTCCGACAGCGCCGGCACGCTCACCGCGACGCCGGGCAGGTTGATGCCCTTGTTGTTGGAGACCGTGCCGCCGACCACGACCTCGGAGACGACGTCGGTGCCGGTCACCGCGGTGGCCCGCAGGCACACCTTGCCGTCGTCGATGAGCAGCAGGTCACCGGCCCGGACGTCGCCGGGCAGCCCCTTGTACGTCGTCGACACCCGCTCCTGGTCGCCCTGGACGTCGTCGGTCGTGATGGTGAACGTGTCGCCCGGCGCGAGCCCGATCGGTCCCTCGGCGAACCGGCCGGTGCGGATCTTCGGCCCCTGCAGGTCGACGAGGATCCCGACCGCGTGGCCGGTCTCGTCGCTGGCCCGACGCACGTGCTCGTAGACCTTCTCGTGGTCCTCGTAGGACCCGTGCGACAGGTTCAGCCGAGCGACGTCCATGCCGGCGGTGACCAGCTCCAGGATGCGCTCGTAGGTGCTCGTGGCAGGCCCGAGCGTGGCAACGATCTTGGCGCGACGCATGGTGACCAGCGTAGTGAGGTCGGACCACCCGCCCAGGGGTGTCCGTCGTACGGTCGAGTAGGTTCGGCGCTCCCTCAAACCGCCAGCGGGCGGTCGGTCGGACGCACCGGAGCCGGCAGCGTCGAGTCGCCGGTGAGGTAGGCGTCGATCGCGCGCGCGGCCGAGCGGCCCTCGGCGATCGCCCACACGATCAGCGACTGACCGCGCCCCGCGTCGCCGGCGACGAACACGCCCGGGACGTTGGTGAGGTAGGACCCGTCGCGCGCGATGTTGGTGCGGTCGTCGGTCTCCAGCTCCAGCTGCTCGACGATGCCCTCGCCCTCGGGGCCGAGGAAGCCCATCGCGAGCAGCACCAGCTGCGCGGGGATCTCCCGCTCGGTGCCCTCGATCTCCTCGAAGCCGCCGGCCTCGGTGCGCTCGACCTCGACGAGCCGCAGCGCGCGCACCTTGCCCTGCTCGTCGGCGAGCACCTGCTTGGTGCTGGTGGCGTAGACCCGGTCGCCGCCCTCCTCGTGGGCGCTCGCGACACGGAACAGCATGGGGTACGTCGGCCACGGGTGAGCGGGTGAGCGCTGCTCCCCGGCTGGGGCATGATCTCCAGCGACGTGATCGACCGGGCGCCCTGCCGGATGGCGGTGCCGAGGCAGTCGGCGCCGGTGTCGCCGCCGCCGATGATGACGACGTCCTTGTCGGTCGCGAGGATCTGGTCCTCGACGGTCTCGCCGAGCGCGACCCGGTTGGCGTCGGGCAGGTAGTCCATCGCCTGCACGACCCCGTCGAGGTCTCCGCCCTCGACCGGCAGCCCGCGCGGCACGGTGGCGCCGGTGGCCAGCAGCACCGCGTCGTAGCGCTGGCGCAGCTGCTCGCCGGTGATGTCCTTGCCCACCTCGGTGCCGCAGCGGAAGCGGGTGCCCTCGGCGGTCATCTGCTCCAGCCGCCGGTCCAGCACCGACTTCTCCATCTTGAACTCGGGGATGCCGTAGCGCATCAGCCCGCCGGGCTTGTCGGCCCGCTCGTAGACCGCGACGGTGTGCCCGGCGCGGGTCAGCTGCTGGGCGGCCGCGAGCCCGGCCGGGCCGGACCCGATGACGGCGACGGTCTTGCCGGTGAGCCGCTCCGGCACCTCGGGCACGACCGTGCCGGCCTCGAAGGCCTCCTCGATGGTGCGCAGCTCGACCTGCTTGATCGTGACGGGGTCCTGGCTGATGCCGAGCACGCACGCGGACTCGCACGGCGCCGGGCACAGCCGCCCGGTGAACTCCGGGAAGTTGTTGGTGGCGTGCAGCCGCTCGATGCCGTCGTCCCACTCGCCCTTGCGGGCCAGGTCGTTCCACTCGGGGATCAGGTTGCCGAGCGGACAGCCCTGGTGGCAGAACGGGATGCCGCAGTCCATGCAGCGCCCGGCCTGGCGCTGCAGCTCGCCGCGCTCCTGCTCCTCGTAGACCTCGCGCCAGTCCTTGATGCGCACCGGCACGGGCCGGCGCTGCGGCAGCTGGCGCTCGCGAACGGTGAGGAATCCTCGGGGGTCAGCCACGGTGTGCCTCCATGATGCGCTCCCAGACCTGGGCGCCGTCGGGGTCGAGGCCTTCGCCTTCAGCCTCGGTGCGGATGTCGAGCACGCGCTGGTAGTCGCGCGGCAGCACGAGCGAGAACCGCTCGACCGCCGCCGGCCAGTCGGCGAGCAGCTTGGTCGCGACCTGCGACTCGGTCCAGTCGCGGTGCTGCTCCAGCAGCCGCTTGACCGTCGCGATGTCGTCGGGCCGCAGCCCGACCACGTCGACCAGCTCGGGGTTGACGAGGTCCTCGTCCAGGTCGAGGACGTACGCCTGGCCGCCGGACATGCCGGCCGCGAAGTTGCGCCCGGTCGGGCCGAGCACCAGCACGGTGCCGCCGGTCATGTACTCGCAGCCGTGGTCGCCCACGCCCTCGACGACGGCGGTCGCGCCGGAGTTGCGCACGCAGAACCGCTCGCCGACCATCCCGCGCAGGAAGATCTCGCCGCTCGTGGCGCCGTAGCCGATGACGTTGCCGGCGATGGCGTTCTTCTCGGCGACCAGCGACGCCTCGCGCAACGGACGTACGACCACGCGGCCGCCGGAGAGGCCCTTGCCGACGTAGTCGTTGGCCTCGCCGAACAGGCGCAGCGTGACGCCGCGCGGGACGAACGCCCCGAACGACTGCCCCGCGGACCCGTTGAGCGACACCTCGATGGTGCCGTCGGCGAGGCCCTCGGGGTAGCGCTTGGTGACCTCGTGGCCGAGCATCGTGCCGACCGTGCGGTTGACGTTGGAGATCGGCACCTCGATGCGCACCGGCTCCTGCTGCTGCAGGGCGTCCTGGCTCATCGTGATGAGCTGCTGGTCGAGCGCCTTCTGCAGGCCGTGGTCCTGCTCGGTGGTGTGGTGGCGGGCGCCGCCGAACGGCATCGCCACCTCCTGCAGGATCGGCGCGAGGTCGAGTCCCTCGGCCTTCCAGTGGTCGACCGCGCGGGTGGTGTCGAGCGCGCGCACCTGGCCCACCGCCTCCTCGACCGAGCGGAAGCCCAGCTCGGCGAGGATCTCGCGCACCTCCTCGGCGACGTACTCGAAGAACGTCTCGACGAACTCCGGCTTGCCGGTGAAGCGCTCGCGCAGCTCGGGGTTCTGCGTCGCGATGCCGACCGGGCAGGTGTCGAGGTGGCAGACGCGCATCATGATGCAGCCGCTGACCACGAGCGGGGCGGTCGCGAAGCCGAACTCCTCGGCCCCGAGCAGCGCCGCGATGACCACGTCGCGCCCGGTCTTGAGCTGGCCGTCGGTCTGCACGACGATCCGGTCGCGCAGCCCGTTGAGCAGCAGCGTCTGCTGGGTCTCGGCGAGGCCGAGCTCCCACGGGCCGCCCGCGTGCTTGAGCGAGGTGAGCGGCGAGGCGCCGGTGCCGCCGTCGTGACCGCTGATCAGCACGACGTCGGCGTGCGCCTTGCTCACGCCCGCGGCGACCGTGCCGACGCCCGACTCGGCGACCAGCTTCACGTGCACCCGCGCCTGCGGGTTGGCGTTCTTCAGGTCGTGGATGAGCTGGGCCAGGTCCTCGATGGAGTAGATGTCGTGGTGCGGCGGCGGGGAGATGAGCCCCACGCCGGGCGTGGAGTGCCGGGTGCGCGCGACCCACGGGTAGACCTTCGGCCCGGGCAGCTGACCGCCCTCGCCGGGCTTGGCGCCCTGGGCCATCTTGATCTGGATGTCGTCGGACTCGGTGAGGTAGAGCGAGGTCACGCCGAACCGGCCGCTCGCGACCTGCTTGATCGACGAGCGCCGCTCGGGGTCGCGCAGCCGCTCGGGGTCCTCGCCGCCCTCGCCGGTGTTGGAGCGGCCGCCCAGCCGGTTCATCGCGACGGCAAGCGTCTCGTGCGCCTCCTGGCTGATCGAGCCGTAGCTCATCGCGCCGGTCGAGAAGCGCTTGACGATCTCGCTCACCGGCTCGACCTCGTCGATCGAGATGCTCTCCCGGTCGCTCTTGAACCGGAACAGGCCGCGCAGCGTCATCAGGCGCTCG
The DNA here is from genome assembly GCF_030296655.1 of Barrientosiimonas endolithica. NCBI lineage: Bacteria > Bacillati > Actinomycetota > Actinomycetes > Micrococcales > Dermacoccaceae > Barrientosiimonas > Barrientosiimonas endolithica. The sequence goes on from NZ_AP027735.1 coordinate 1,785,364, forward strand.
GACTGTTCGTCGACGGTCTTGGTGTACTGCTTGAAGATGTCGTAGCGGCGGCTGCGGGTGGAGTGCTGCAGCCGGAAGACGGTCTCGGGGTCGAACAGGTGCGGCTCGCCCTCGCGCCGCCACTGGTACTCCCCGCCCACCTCGAGCGTGCGGTGCGCGTTGCGCACTCCGCTCGTGGGGTACGCCGTCGCGTGCCGGGCCGCGACCTCGTCGGCGATGACGTCGAGCCCGACGCCGCCCAGCCGCGACACGGTGCCGGTGAAGAACTCGCCGACGAAGTCGTCGGCGAGACCGACGGCCTCGAACACCTGCGCCCCGCGGTAGGACGCGACGGTCGAGATGCCCATCTTGGACATCACCTTCAGCACGCCCTTGCCGAGCGCCTTGATGAGGTTGCGCACGGCCTGCTCGGCGCTGACGTCCTGGACGATGCCCTGGCGCACCAGCTCCTCGACCGACTCCATCGCGAGGTAGGGGTTGACCGCCGCGGCGCCGTAGCCGATGAGCAGCGCGACGTGGTGCACCTCGCGCACGTCGCCCGCCTCGACGATCAGACCGACCTGGGTGCGGGTCTTGGTGCGGATCAGGTGGTGGTGCACCGCCGCGGTGAGCAGCAGCGACGGGATCGGTGCGAAGTCGGCGTTGCTGTCGCGGTCGGACAGCACGACGAACCGGTGCCCGTCCTCGATCGCCTGGTCGACCTCGGCGAAGATCCCGCGCAGCCGGGCGCGCAGCGCCGAGGCGCCGCCGTCGACGCGGTAGGTGCCGCGGATGACGTACGTCGCGTAGCCGGGCAGGTTGCCGTCGCGGTTGATGTGCACGATCTTGGCGAGCTCGTCGTTGTCGAGCACCGGGAAGTCCAGCTCCACCTGGCGCGCGTGCGCCGGGGTGGCCGCGAGCGCGTTGTGCTCGACGCCGATCAGCGTGCCGAGCGAGGTGACCAGCTCCTCGCGGATCGCGTCCAGCGGCGGGTTGGTGACCTGCGCGAACAGCTGCGTGAAGTAGTCGAACAGCAGCCGCGGCCGGTCCGACAGCACCGCGATCGGGGTGTCGGTGCCCATCGAGCCCAGCGCCTCGGCCCCCGCCTTGGCCATCGGCGACAGCAGGATGCGCAGCTCCTCGTGGGTGTAGCCGAAGGTCTGCTGGCGACGCACGACCGAGGCCGGCGAGTGCCACACGTGCTCGCGGTCGGGCAGGTCGCTCAGCTTCACGATGCCGGCGTGCAGCCACTCCTCGTAGGGGTGCTCGGCCGCCAGCTGCGCCTTGACCTCGTCGTCGCCGACGACGCGGCCGTGCTCGGTGTCGACCAGGAACATGCGGCCGGGCTGCATGCGGCCCTTGCGCACGACGGTCTCCGGGTCGAGGTCGAGCACGCCGGCCTCGGAGGCCAGCACGACCAGACCGTCGCTGGTGATGGCGTAGCGGCCCGGGCGCAGCCCGTTGCGGTCGAGCACGGCACCGACCAGCTTGCCGTCGGTGAAGGTGACGCAGGCCGGTCCGTCCCAGGGCTCCATGATCGCCGCGTGGTACTCGTAGAACGCCCGCCGGGCGGGGTCCATCTGCTCGTGGTTCTCCCACGCCTCGGGGATCATCATCAGCACCGCGTGCGGCAGGCTGCGCCCGCCCAGGTGCAGCAGCTCGAGCACCTCGTCGAACGTCGCCGAGTCGGACGCGCCGGGCGTGCAGATCGGGTAGAGCCGGCTCAGGTCGCCCGGGATCACGTCGCTCGCGAGCATCGACTCGCGCGCGTTCATCCAGTTGCGGTTGCCCTTGACGGTGTTGATCTCGCCGTTGTGGGCGATGTAGCGGTAAGGGTGGGCCAGCGGCCACGACGGGAAGGTGTTGGTCGAGAAGCGCGAGTGCACCAGCGCCAGCTCGGTCGCGAAGCGCCCGTCGGACAGGTCGGGGAAGAACGGCTCGAGCTGACCGGTGGTGAGCATCCCCTTGTAGACCAGGGTGCGCGAGGACAGCGACGCGAAGTAGACCTTCAGCTCGTGCTCGGCGCGCTTGCGCACGCAGAAGGCGAGCCGGTCCAGCTCCAGGCCCGAGACGCCTTGCTCCTGCGCGGCGAAGAAGACCTGGCGGAAGACGGGCATGGTGCGTCGCGCGGCCTCGCCGACCAGCGAGGGGTCGGTGGGCACGTCGCGCCAGGCGAGCACGCGCAGCCCTCCTCGGCGGCGAGCCGGTCCATCTGCTCGCCGACGGTCCACTGCTCGTCGGGGTCGGTGGGCAGGAAGACCAGGCCGACGGCGTACTCCCCGCCGGCGGCAGCTCGACGTCGACGACCTCGCGCAGGAAGGCGTCGGGGACCTGGGTGAGGATGCCCGCGCCGTCACCGACGGCCGGGTCGTGACCGGTGGCGCCGCGGTGCTCGAGGTTGCGCAGCGCGGTCAGCGCGTGGTCGACGATGTCGTGCCCGGCGCTGCCGCGCATCGTGGCGACCATCGCGACGCCGCACGCGTCGTGCTCGGCGGCGGGGTCGTAGAGGCCCTGGGCCGTCGGCGATGCGGAGAAGTGGGCAAGACCCATGCGCGTGTCCTGTCTCTCGGACCTCGGCGCGCGCCCTGCTTGGCCTGCGTGACGGGGCTGGCCGGATGGGGGTCGCGCCGAAGTGATCGGCGGTCCACCAGCAGGACGTCGTTGGCCGGCGTGGTCGGGTCTGCACACTCTACTCGCGCCAGCCGGGGTCTCACAAACTGGTCTGCTATCTCACGATGTGGGACGTTCGGCCGTCGGTGGTACGTCCTCGGCCGGCTCCTCCCCGCGCGCGGCCGCGGCGGGTTGCGCCGCCACAGCCAGAACAGGGTGACGCCGAGCAGGAAGACGATCATCGACATCCACACGTTGACCCGCAGGCCGAGGATGCGGTTGGCCGGGTCGGTGCGCATCAGCTCGAAGACGATGCGCCCCATCGGGTAGAGCAGGACGTACAGCGCCAGCGACTGGCCGCGCCGCAGCACCCCGCGCCGGTCGAGCAGCAGAATGATCGCGGCCATCACCAGGCACCAGATCGCCTCGTAGAGGAACGTCGGGTGGAAGTAGCCCTCGACGATCGGCTGCCCGGCGGCGTCGCGCAGCGCCTGCCCGTCGGAGCCCATCCGGTGGATCTCCAGCGCCCACGGCACCGTGGTGGGCTCGCCGTACAGCTCGTTGTTGAAGTAGTTGCCGACCCGGCCCATCGCCTGGGCGATGGCGACGCCCGGCACGGCGGCGTCGGCGTAGTCGAGGAAGGAGATGCCGGCCCGGCGGCACCCGATCCACACCCCGACCGCGCCGAGCGCGACGGCGCCCCAGATGCCGAGGCCGCCCTCCCAGATCTTGACCGCGTCGAGCGGGCGGCCGCCCTCGCCGAAGTAGGGCTGCGGCGTGGTGATGACGTGGTAGATGCGGCCGCCGAGGATGCCGAACGGCACGCCCCAGTAGGCGACGTTGAGCGCTTCGTCGGGGTCGTAGCCGCGGTCGGCGAGCCGGCGCCCGCACAGCCAGATGGCGACGGCGATGCCGGCGAGGATGCACAGGGCGTACGCCCGCAGCGGCAGCGGACCGAGCCACAGGATCGAGGACGTCGGGCTCGGGATGCTGGCGGGCAGCGCGGCGGTCATCGCGTCTCCGTGCTCACGAGGCGGCCTGCAGGACCGAAGGCCAGGTGTTCGGGGTGGTGAGCAGGCGCTTCAGGGCGGTCTCCTCCAGCGGCTCGCCGCCGACCAGGACGGTGGGGGTGCCCTCGACCCCGTCGTCGCCGGAGGCCTTCTCGGTGTCGTCGACGTAGTCGTCGTAGGTGCCGCCGGCCATGCAGGAGTCGAACGTCGTGCGCGCGCTGCCGGTGATGCCGGCCGTGGTCGCGGCCTGCTTCAGGGTGGCGTCGGAGTAGCCGTCGCCCTCGCGCTCGGGCTGCGCGGCGAAGACCGCCGCGTGGAACTCGGGGAACCGGCCCGCGTCGGACGCGCAGAAGGCGGCGTTGGCGGCGCGCTTGGAGGAGTCGTTGTCGAGGTTGCCGTCGAGGAAGGACATCAGGTGCACCACCAGCTTGATGTCGCCGGCCTTGGCCATCTCGAAGATCGACCTGCCGTTGCGCTCCTCCAGCTGCCCGCAGACGGGGCACTGGAAGTCCTCGTAGAGGTCGACCGTGGGGACGCCCGGCCTCGCGGCGCCCGGGTAGGCCACGACGCCGGCGCCCGCGGGGTTGCCGCCCTTGGGCGGGGTGGCATCCAGGCTGCCGAACGGGTCGGTGCGCAGCCAGGCGATGCCGCCGACGATGACCAGGGCCACCGCGATCACCGCGGCGATCAGGACCTTGGAGGGCCCCTCCGGTGGCTGGTTGGCCTTGAGCTTGTCGGCTGCATCCGGGCGCGGCACGGATCACTCCTCGCGGAACGTCGGGACGGCACCGCTGCGGCGCCCGCGTCAAGGGTAGGTCGGCCCCCTGCGTGCAGGTGGGGCGACCCACCCGCGACCGGCCGGCGGATCAGGCCGCCGGGTGCGACCTCAGGTGCCCCACAGCCGCCGGTCCAGGCTCGCCGGGGTGCGCGGGCGCACGACCAGCCAGGCGGCCGCGAGCGCCAGCGCCGCGTCGCGCACGATCTCCTGCAGGTATGCCGTCTGGTCGACCCCGACCTGGCCCCCGCCGCCGAAGCAGCCGCAGTCGATGCTCAGCCCGCGCGCCCAGGCCGAGGCGATTCCGGCGACGAAGGCGATCATGAGCAGCCCGCCGAGCAGCGCGGACCCGCGGGTGAGCAGGCCGAGGACGAGCAGCGCGCCGAGCGTCACCTCGACGAACGGCAGCATGGTCCCGACGAGGTCGGCGACGCCGGTCGGCATCAGCCGGTACGCCCGGGTCGCCGCGCGCGACCCGCTCAGGTCGTCCAGCTTGAGCCAGCCCGCGACGATGAGCACCCCGCCGAGGACGAGCCGCAGCACGAGGCCGACGGCGTCCTTGACCCGTGGGGTCACCGACCGCCCTCGCGGGCGCCGGCGGCCAGCTCGCGGGCGAGGGCCCGCAGGTCGGTGAGACCCGTGTCGAGGTCGGGGGCGTCGACCAGGGTGCGCACCAGCGCCGAGCCGACGATCACGCCGTCGGCGAACCCGGCGACCTGGGCGACCTGCTCGCGGGTGGACACGCCGAGCCCGACGCACAGCGGCAGGTCGGTGACCGCGCGGGTGCGCTCGACGAGCGCACCCGCGGCGTCGCCCACGCTGGTGCGCGCACCGGTCACGCCCATGAGCGCCGCGACGTAGACGAAGCCGCGCGCGGCGCCGGTGGTCATCCTGAGCCGCTCGGTGGTCGAGCTGGGCGCGACGAGGAAGATCCGGTCCAGGTCGTGCCGGTCGCTCGCCTCGATCCACTCCTGCGCCTCGTCGGGCACCAGGTCGGGCGTGATCAGCCCCGAGCCGCCGGCCGCCGACAGGTCGGCGGCGAACCGGTCGACGCCGTAGTGCAGGACGGGGTTCCAGTAGGTCATGACGACCGCGGCCGCGCCGGCCTCGTGCACCGCGCGGACGGCCGTGAACACGTCGCGCACGCGCACGCCGCCCTCGAGCGCGCGGGTGGCGGCGGTCTGGATGACCGGGCCGTCCATCAGCGGGTCGGTGTAGGGCAGCCCCACCTCGACGATGTCGACGCCGGACTCGACCAGCGCACGGACGGCCCGGACCGACCCCTCGACGTCGGGGAAGCCGACCGGCAGGTAGCCGACGAGCGCGGCGCGACCCTCGTCCTTGGCGCGGGCGAGGACCTCGGAGACGGCGGTCATCCGCCGCTCCCCGCAGACTCTCCGACGGGTTCCTCGGCCTTCTTCTGCTCGGCCTCGACGATCTCCTCGCCGCTGAGCAGCCCGAACCACCGGGCGGCCGTGTCGACGTCCTTGTCGCCGCGACCCGACAGGCTCACCAGCACCAGACCCTCCGGGCCGAGCTCGCGTCCGACCTTCATCGCGCCGGCGAGCGCGTGGGCCGACTCGATCGCGGGCAGGATCCCCTCGGTGCGGGCCAGCAGCGCGAACGCCTCCATCGCCTCGTCGTCGGTGACCGGGGCGTACTCGGCGCGGCCGGAGTCGCGCAGGAACGCGTGCTCGGGCCCCACGCTGGGGTAGTCCAGCCCCGCGGAGACCGAGTGCGACTCGACCGTCTGGCCGTCGTCGTCCTGCAGCACGTAGGTGTAGGCGCCGTGCAGCACCCCGGGCGTGGCCTGGCCGGTGAACCGGGCGGCGTGCCGGCCCGAGTCGACACCCTCGCCGCCCCCTCGAGCCCGATCAGGCGTACGTCGGGGTCGTCGACGAACCGGTGGAAGATGCCCATCGCGTTGGAGCCGCCGCCCACGCACGCGCAGACCGCGTCGGGGAGCCGGCCGTACGCGTCGAGCACCTGCTGGCGGGCCTCGACGCCGATGATCCGGTGGAAGTCGCGCACCATCTCGGGGAAGGGGTAGGGACCGGTGACGGTGCCGAGGACGTAGTGCGTGCTGTCGACGTTGGTGACCCAGTCGCGGAACGCCTCGTTGACGGCGTCCTTGAGGGTGCGGCTGCCGTGGTCGACGGGGACGACCTCGGCCCCGAGCAGCCGCATGCGGGCGACGTTGAGCGCCTGCCGCTCGGTGTCGACGCGGCCCATGTAGACGGTGCACTCGAGCCCGAGCAGCGCCGCGCCGGTCGCCGTCGCGACGCCGTGCTGGCCGGCGCCGGTCTCGGCGATGACCCGCGACTTGCCCATCCGCTTGGTGAGCAGCACCTGGCCGAGCACGTTGTTGATCTTGTGCGAGCCGGTGTGGTTGAGGTCCTCCCGCTTGAGCACGACGCGGGCGCCGCCGCAGTGCTCGGCGAAGCGCGGCACCTCGGTGATGATGCTCGGCCGCCCGGTGTACGACCGGTGCAGCTCGGCGAGCGCGCCCAGGAACTCCGGGTCGCTCATCGCCTTCTGCCGGTGCTCGTCGAGCTCCTCCAGCGCCGCGACGAGCGCCTCGGGGACGTAGCGCCCGCCGAAGTCGCCGAACCGGCCCAGCCGCTCGGTGGTCGTCTCGCTGATCATCGCCTCGGTGCTCGCGGTGTCGTTGGTCGATTTGTCGTTGGTCGCGTCGTTGCTCGTGGTCTCGTTGTCCGTCGTGTCGCTGCTGGTCGCCTCGCCGCTCATCGGCGCACCCCCAGCGGGACGCGCATCGCCTGGACGTTGCTCGCGACGTCGCCGGCACCGGTGACCAGCGCCTCGCCGACCAGCACGGCGTCGGCCCCGGCCGCGGCGTAGTCGGCGGCGTCGGCCGGGCCGCGCACGCCGGACTCGGCGACGGTGACTCGGTCGCCCGGGATGCCCGCGGCCACCTCGGCGAACACGCCGCGGTCGACCTCGAGGGTCTTCAGGTTGCGGGCGTTGACCCCGATCAGCTCGGCGCCGAGGGCGACGGCACGCTCGGCCTCGCCCGTGTCGTGCACCTCCACCAGGGCGGTCATGCCGAGCTCGGTGACGAGGGCGTACAGCTCGTGCAGCAGGTCGTCCTCGAGCGCGGCCACGATGAGCAGCACCACGTCGGCGCCGTGCGCGCGGGCCTCGACCACCTGGTAGGGCTCGACGACGAAGTCCTTGCGCAGCAGCGGCGTGTCGACCGCGGCCCGCACCGCGTCCAGGTCGGCCAGGCTGCCGCCGAACCGGCGCTGCTCGGTGAGCACCGAGATGACGTCGGCGCCGCCGCGGGCGTACGCCTGGGCCAGCTCGGCCGGGTCGGGGATGTCGGCGAGCGCGCCCTTGCTGGGGCTCTTGCGCTTGACCTCGGCGATGACGCTCAGCGCCGCCGGGTCGCGCAGGGCGTCGATGACAGGACGGGCGGGAGGGGCTGCGTCGGCAAGGTCGCGGACCTGCGCGAGGGGAGAGCACGCTCCCGGTCGGCGAGGTCGGCACGCACGCCGACGATGATCTCGTCGAGAACGGTGGGCACCCGCCCAAGATTACTCGGCGGAACGCTCGTCCCCGCGGCCGGTCCGGCCCTCGGAAGCCCGCGACTCGGCCAGCGCGTGACGCTTGGCGGCGACCCCGAAACCGGCCTTGGCCAGCACGATCGCACCGATCAGGCCGAGCACCCCGATGACGATCCCGATGATCAGGATCGGGTCGTTGTTGATGTAGATCCCGAGCGCGATGATCGCCGAGCTGATCAGCAGCAGGATGACGCCGACCCATGCGGCAACGCTGCTGCCGTGGTCGTCGGTACTGCCGTGGTGAACGCTGCTGCCGTCGGCCATCCGCCGAGTCTCCTTGTTCGTCGGTCCCGGTCCTCCTCCGCCCGGCCGTCGCACGCTCCGGCCGGTCGGCATCGTCGCCGAGACGAGTTCTTGCCTCGTGTCGCGCGACATTGTGTCAGGTCGGGTCCTCGCCGCGGCTGAGCCGGTCCCAGTCGGACTCCTGCGGTGTCGCGCGGTCGCTCTCGTCGGCGTCGGCGTCGCCGGCGGGGCTGTCGTAGCGCGCGGTCAGCCCGCCCCAGTGCCGGGCGCTGACCAGGGCCGCGAGGCCGCACAGCACGAGCACCGCTCCGGCGACCAGCGCCACGATCACCCACGCGGTCGGCGACCCGGTCGCCTCGATCGAGCCGGTGCGCCCGGTCTGTGCCGCGGCCTGCTCCCCGACCACCCCGGCGGCGTCGGTGAGCACCGGGAGCGACAGGGCCACGACGAGCACCCCTGCCAGCGCCAGCGCCACCGCCCCGATGCGGCGCACGATGCGCCCGCCGGTGAGCGCCGCGAGCATCGCGGCCGCCGCGACCAGTGCTGCGGCGATCACCCCGCCCGCCGCGTCGCGACCGCTCACCCCGACGCTGCTGGTCGCGAGCACGGCGTCGCTCACCTGCCCGTCGACCCAGGTGCGTCCGCCGCTCGCCAGCAGCACGATGACCGTCACGGCGGTGACCGCCACGAGCATCCCCTTGGGGACGCCGCGCGACTCCCGCTGCTCCCGCGACTGCTGCGGCTCCCGCGCGGACTCGTCGTGCTGCACCTGCGGTTCCTCGGTCATACCGGCTCCGCCTCCGACTCGGTCAGCGCGCGCATCCCGGACGCGGTCGAGACCGCGTGGATCGCCGCGGCGGCCTTGGAGATCGTCTCCTGGTACTCCGCCTCGGGGACCGAGTCGGCCACGATGCCCGCGCCCGCCTGCACGTGGGCCACCCCGTCGCGCAGCACCGCCGTGCGGATCGCGATGGCCAGGTCGAGGTCGCCGGCGAAGTCCAGATAGCCGACGACGCCGCCGTAGATCCCGCGCCGGGTGCCCTCCAGCCGCTCGATGATCTGCATCGCGCGCGGCTTGGGCGCCCCGGAGAGAGTGCCGGCCGGGAAGGTCGCGACGAGCACGTCGTACGCACTGCGCCCGGGCGCGAGGCTCCCGACCACGGTCGACTCCAGGTGCATGATGTGGCTGTAGTGGCGCACCTGCATGAACTCCACGGTGTCGACCGTGCCGGCCGAGCAGACCCGCTGCAGGTCGTTGCGCGACAGGTCGACGAGCATCAGGTGCTCGGCGCGCTCCTTGGGGTCGGCCGCGAGCTCGTCGGCCAGCTCCTGGTCCTCCTCGGGCGTCTTGCCGCGCGGGCGGGACCCGGCGATCGGGTGGGTGATGACCCGGTCCCCCGTCACCTTGACCAGCGCCTCGGGGCTGGAGCCGACGACGTCGTACGTCCCGCCGGCCGGGTGCGCCAGGCGCAGGAAGTACATGTACGGGCTCGGGTTGGCCGTGCGCAGCACCGGTAGACGTCGAGACCGTCGGCCTCGCACGGCACGCTGAACCGCTGCGACACCACGATCTGGAAGGCCTCGCCGGAGCGGATCTCCTCCTTGCAGGTCTCGACCATGTCGTGGAACTGCTCGCGGGTGTGGGTGCTGGTGGGCTCCAGGCGTACGTCGTGGGGCACCGCCACCGTCGAGTCGGCGGGGCGGGCCAGGTCGGTCGCCATCGCGTCCAGCCGGCGCACGGCGTCGGCATAGGCCTGCTCGACCCGCTCGTCGGTGTCGTCGTGGTTGACGGCGTTGGCGACCAGCAGCAGCGAGGCGTCGCGGTGGTCGAGCACGGCGAGGTCGGTGGCGAGCATCATCGCGAGCTCGGGCAGCTGCAGCTCGTCGCGGGCGGTGTCGCCGAGCCGCTCCCAGCGGCGCACGGCGTCGTAGCCGATGGTGCCCACGAGGCCGCCGGTCAGCGGCGGCAGGCCCGGGATGGGCGGGGTGGCGAGCGCGGCGACCGTGTCGCGCACCGCGTCGGTGGGCGCGCCGTCGGTCGGGACGCCCACGGGTGGCTCGCCGATCCAGTGCGCCGCGCCGTCGACCTCGGTCAGGGTGGCGCTGCTCGCGACGCCGACGATGGAGTAGCGCGACCACACGCCACCGTGCTCGGCCGACTCCAGGAGGAAGGTGCCGGGGCGGCCGGCGGCGAGCTTGCGGTAGACGCCCAGGGGCGTCTCGGCGTCGGCCAGCAGCCGGCGTACGACGGGGATGACGCGCCGGTCGCGCGCCAGCTCGGCGAACTGCTGCGCGGTCGGCCAGGTCCGGCCCCACCCCAGGTCGGCGTGCAGGTCGGCTCCGCCGGGCGAGCTCATCCGGCGGTGGCTTCGAGGTCGTGCGCGAAGCAGCTGAGCTCACCGGTGTGGCAGGCCGCGCCGTGCTGGTCGACCTGCACGAGCAGCGCGTCGCCGTCGCAGTCCAGCGACACCGAGCGCACCAGCTGGACGTGGCCGGAGGTGTCGCCCTTGCGCCAGTACTCCTCGCGGCTGCGGGACCAGAAGGTCACCCGCCCCTCGGTGAGGGTGCGGCGCAGCGCCTCGTCGTCCATCCAGCCCAGCATCAGGACCTCACCGGTGTCGTGCTGCTGGATCACGGCAGCGACGAGGCCGTCGGCGTCACGCTTGAGCGCGTCGGCGATGTCGGCCGGCAGGGTCGATACGGCGTTGTCCGTCACAGGTTCATTGTGCAGCGGGCGGCCGACCCACCCTCGCCGTGGGGGTACCCGCGGGCGAGCGAACCTCACTACGGTGGCGGGAATGGGATCGGAGCGGGCATCTCACCTGGTGTCAGCCATCCCCGAGGGACCGAGTCCGAGGAGGACGACGTGGGCAACTCAACGATCTGGTGGATCCTGGGCGTTCTTGTTCTGCTGCTCATCATCCTGATCGCGGTCTGGCTCGCCAAGCGGGCCGCGCGCAAGCGCGAGGAGGTGGAGTGGCAGCTGGACCGCGACCGCAAGACGCGTGAGTCGCGCGAGCGCGTCGACACGGCTCGTACGCCGGAGTCGGGTTCCGCAGCCGCGGCCGGCGCTGCCGGTGCGGCCGGTGCCGGCGCCGCAGGTGCGGCCGGGCTGGGGGCGGCTGCGCGGGCGGACCGGGACGAGCGGGGTGACCGCGACGACCGTGACGACTCGCTGGGGCGTGACGAGCGGCTCGGACGTGACGACTCGCTGGGGCGTGACGACGTGACCGCGCGGGGCGACCGCGACGACGTGACCGCGCGGGGCGACCGCGGCGACGTGACCGCGCGGGGCGACCGCGACGACGTGACCGCGCGGGGTGACCGCGACGCTCTGGGCAACGACGGGCTCCGCGGCGACGGGCTCGGCGACGAAGGTCTGGACGGGCGCGCCGACGACGGTGACGCCCGCGACGGCGGACACCTCGGCGGCCGGGGGCTCGAGGGCTCCGCGGGCCGCCCCACCCACGTCGGCGACGCGACCTCAGGCCCCGACACCGGGCGCGACGGTCTGGGCGGCAGCGGTCTCGACGGGCGCGCCGGTGACGGTGACGCCCGCGACGGCGGACACCTCGAGGGACGCGGCCTCGGCGGCGTCGGCTCGGGGACCACGGGTGCCGCGGGCGCGGCCGGTGCCGGCGCAGTCGGTGCTGGTGCCGCCGCCGGCGCGGCCGCGGGTGGCACCGGCCGGGGCTCGACCGGCGCCGACCGGGACGACGTGGCGCTCACCCCCGACCGGGACTCCGACTCCGACCGGGCGTTCTTCGGCGACGACGACGACGTGCGCTCCCCCGACAGCCGAGTGGAGGAGGTCGAGGTCGACGAGACCACCGCCATCACCGACCGGGTGCCGATCCGCGGGTCGTCCGACGAGCGAGGCGGGGACCGCGCGGGTTCGTTCGGTGGCAACGCCGACCGCACCGGCACGTTCGGTGGCAACACCGAGCGGACGGGCACGTTCGGCAGCGACCGCGACGCTGACCGCACCAGCACGTTCGGCAGCGACCGCGACACCGACCGAACCAGCACGTTCGGCGGTGACCAGGGCCTCGGCGAGGACCGGGGCCTCGGCGACGCGCAGGCTTCGCGCCTGGGCGAGGACTCCCGAGGTGGCTCGACCTTCGGGGCCGGCACCGGTCGTACGGCGGGGTCGGTGGACGACGGGTTCGGCTCGGTCGACCGGGCCGACGACCTGGTCGCGGACCGGGGTACGCCCGACGACCCGGCGCGGCAGCCGGGCCAGATCTCGCCGGCGCCGAGCACGTTCGAGCCGGGCGACGGCAGGAACGCGAACGAGCGCGGCTGGAACCCGCCCGGGACGCGCGACCCGGGTGACGTCTCGGAGACCGTGGTCGTCGAGGAGGAGTCGACGACGTGGGCGAGCGGCCCCGCGACCGGCGACGCGCACCGCACCGGTGACGCGCTCGGCGGCGACACCGAGACCGGGAGCGGCCAGGGCCTGACCCCGGCCACCGGCGGCCGCAGCCTGGGCGATCGTGACGCGGGCAGCCTCGGTGCCACCGGCACGGGACGCGCCGACACGGGACGCACCGACACCGGCGCGCCGGGTTCGGACGACCGTTCGGGTTGGGGTACCGGCGCGGCCGGTGTGGGCACCCTCGGCGCGGGCGCGGCCGGTGCCGCAGCTGGTGCTGCCGGTGGCCGCCGCGACGGTGGCGCCGACCCCGACCCGCAGCTGCGCGACGAGGGCCGGCACACCCCGGACTGGGCGGGCCCCGCCGACACGACCAGCGACCTCGGTGGCTCCCGCTCCGGCGAGAGCGGCCTGGGCGAGAGCGGACTGGGCGAGACGGGCATGCCTGCGGCGCAGCAGCCGTACGACGCCCAGCGCCCCGGCGAGCCCGCCGACCGCGGTCTCGGCTCGGACCAGGCCGACCGCGGCTCCCACGACGACCGTGGGGTGGGCGGCTTCGGTGCTGGCTCCGGCGGCGCGGGTGGCACCGGATCTGGCGCCGGCTCGTTCGGCTCGTTCGGCTCGTTCGGTGACGAGCGCGGGACCGGCGGCTTCGCCAGCTCCGGTGCACGGACGACCGATGGCGACGAGCGTGGCACCGGCGGTTTCCGCACCCACTCGCCCGCGGGCGGCGCCGACGAGGACGAGTCGGGCAGCGGCTTCACCAGCCCGAACTCCCCGACGGCGACAACCGCGGGACGCGCGGTATCGCCACGCCTGGCGCATCCGGCACCCCCGGCGCCGCGGGTACCGGCCAGAGCGGTACGGGCGGCTTCACCAGCCCGAACTCCCCGGCGGGGACCTGGCGGGCTCGGGTGGCTACACCGGCACGGGTACGCCCGGCACCGGCACCACCGGCACCGGCCAGAGCGGTACGGGCGGCTTCACCAGCCCGAACTCCCCCGGCGGGGACCAGGCGGGCTCGGGTGGCTACACCGGCCCGGGCACCACCGGCACCGGCCAGAGCGGTACGGGCGGCTACACCGGCACGGGCGAGCCGTCGACCGGCCAGCGGCTCAACGAGATCCGCAGCAAGGTGCAGGGTGAGGTGAAGGACCGCTGGACCCGACCGGGTCAGGACGGGCAGTCGCCGAGCGACAAGTTCAGCCACCTGCGCGAGCGGGTGGAGGGCGAGGTGCGCAACCGGATGCAGAACCGCCCCGGTGGTGACACCGGCGGCGGCAACGCCCCCGACGCCGCAGGCACCAGTGGTGCGCCTGGCACCCCGGGTACGCCCGGCGCGGCTGGTACGCCCGGCGCGGCGAGCGGTGGTTACGGGACCGGCACGGGCACCGGCGCTGGCCACGGCACCGGTCAGGGCACCGGCACCGGCACCGGCCCCGGCGCAGGTGGCAACCAGGGCAGCGGCAGCGGTCTGCGCGACCGGGTCGAGGGCGAGGTCCGCGACCGGCTGCAGGAGGGCATCCGCCGCTTCCGCAACCGGGGCGGTCAGGGCCCCGGCCAGTAGGCCGCCTGCCCCGCCGACCCCGTCGGTCCGAAGGCCGTCGGTCGAGCCCCGCCTCACGGTGGGCCGGCCGGCGGCCTTCGCCGTCCCCGGGGCGAACGATGGGACTGGCCGCGGTCGCGAGCTCCCGAGGGTCAGCCCGGGCCTCAGACCGTTCACCAGTGAACGAAATGCCGAGGCGACCTCCCGGGATGCCGGGCACGGACGTACCAGATCGTGCACCAGTGAACGAAATGCCGAGGCGACCTCCCGGGATGCCGGGCACGGACGTACCAGATCGTGCACCAGTGAACGAAATGCCGAGGCGACCTCCCGGGATGCCGGGCACGGACGTACCAGATCGTTCACCAGTGAACGAAATGCGGAGGGAGCGTCAGAGGGCCGCGGCGGGCACCCGGCTCAGCGCTGCTGGCGCGCCCAGGAAGCGTGGAGGCGGGCGTAGACGCTGTCGGGCTGGCGTACCAGCTCGGCGTGCGGGCCGCGCTGCACCACCCGCCCCTGGTCGACGACGATGACCTCGTCGGCGGCCTCGGCGGTGGAGAGCCGGTGGGCGATGGCGATGGAGGTGCGTCCGGCGCTCAGTCCGTCGACCGCGCGCTGGATGCGGACCTCGGTGGCCGGGTCGACCGCCGAGGTGGCCTCGTCGAGAACCAGCAGGTCGGGGTCGGCGAGGTAGGCGCGGGCCAGGGCGACCAGCTGCCGCTCCCCGCCGACAACGACTCGCCGCGCTGCCCGACCTGGGTGTGGATGCCGTGCGGCAGCCCGTCGACCCAGTCGCGCAGCCCGAGCTCGGTGAGGGTGAGCAGCACCTGGTCGTCGGTGGCGTCGGGCTGGCCGAAGCGCAGGTTCGCCAGCAGCGTGTCGTCGAACAGGAAACCCTCCTGCGGCACCATCACGACCCGGGCGCGCAGCGAGGAGAAACGCACGTCGCGCAGGTCGACCCCGTCCAGCAGCACGCGGCCGGTGGTGGGGTCCATCAACCGGGTCAGCAGCTTCGCGAGCGTGGTCTTGCCGGAGCCGGTCTCGCCGACGACCGCGATGCGGCTGCTGGGTTCGATGGTCAGGTCGACGTCGTGCAGCACGGTGCCGCCGCCGGGGTAGGCGAACGACACGTCCTCGAAGTCGACGGTGATCGGTCCGCGGGGCAGCACGACCCCGTCGTCGCCGGGGTCGCTGACGTCGGCGGGGGTGTCGAGGATGCCGATGACGCGGCGCCAGCCGGCGACGGCGTTCTGCATCTCGTTGAGGATCTCGGTGGCCGCCTGCACCGGCTGGGTGAACAGGTTGACCAGGAACAGGAACGCCACGAGCTGGCCGAGGGTCAGGTCGCCCCCGGCCGCCAGCCAGGCGCCCACGGCGAGCACGACCGTGGTCGTCAGCCCGGCGACGAGCTGGCCGGTGCTGAACGCGGCGACCGCGCGCAGCTGAGCACCGATCGCCGAGCGGCGGTGCGCGTCGATGGCCCCGTCGATGCGTTCGCCGGTGCGCTCCTGGACCCCGTAGGCCCGGATCGTCTCGGCGCCGACCACCGACTCCGAGACGGCGGCCAGCATGTCGCCGACCCGCTCGCGCACGCGGGTGTACGCCCGCCCCACGATCACCTGGAAGCGCCGGATCACGAGGAACAGCGGCACGAAGCACAGCCAGACCACCGCTGTCAGTGGCGGGCTGTAGACCAGCATCAGCACGGTCGCGACCAGCACCTGCCCCACCGACAGGATCAGGATGAGCCCGCCGAACTGCACGAACTGGCTGATCGTGTCGACGTCGCTCGTCACCCGCGAGACCAGCGCGCCGCGGCGCTCGCTGCTCTGGGTGAGCACCGACAGGTCGTGCACGTGGCGGAAGGCCTTGGTGCGCAGCGTCGCGAGGCCCGACTCCGAGGCGGTCACCAGCCGCACGTTGACGAAGTACGTCGCGACGGCCGTGCCGAGCACCGCCAGCGCGGCGAGCAGCACCAGCCGGGTCACCAGGCCCGTGTCGGGCCCGCCGGGCGCGAGGATGCCGCGGTCGAGGGTCTGCTGCACGGCCAGCGGGATCAGCACCCGCCCGGCGGTCGCCACGAGGGCGAGCGCCAGGGTGAGCACGAGTCCCTGGCGCAGCTGGGGCGAGAGCGCGAACCCCCGCTTGAGGGTCTGCACCGTCCCGAGGTCGCGGCCGTGGCCGATCGCGCTGGCGTCGGGCGCCACCTGCTCGGCGCTCACCGCTGCACCTCCTGGCGGTCGGGCGCCACCGGCTCCTCGGTCGCGGCGACGGCGGCGCGCTCGGCCGCCTCCCGGGCGTACGCCGTCACCAGCCGCTGGTAGCCGGCGCACCGGCCCATCAGCTCCTCGTGCGTGCCCCGGTCGAGCACTCGGCCGTGCTCGAGGTAGATCACGTGGTCGGCCATGCCGATCGTCGACATCCGGTAGGCGACGACGAGCACCGTGATGCCTTCGCTGCGCTCGCGCAGGCCGTCGAGGATCGCGGTCTCGACGGCCGGGTCGACGGCCGAGGTGGCGTCGTCGAGCACCAGCAGCGCCGGGTCACGAACGACGGCGCGGGCCAGCGCGATGCGCTGCCGCTGGCCGCCGGAGAGGCTCGCGCCGCGCTCCCCCACGTGGGTCTGCGCGCCGTCGGGCAGCCGGTCGACGAAGCCGCTCGCCTGCGCCACGTCGAGGGCTCTGCGCACCTGCTCGTCGGTGACGTCGCGCCCCAGGGTGACGTTGCCCTCGACGGTGTCGTCGAACAGGAACGGCGTCTGGGCCACGAGCGTGGCAACCTCCGGGATGCCGCCGCGGCGGATCTGCCGCAGGTCGACCCCGTCGAGCACGATCTCACCGGTGTCGGGGTCCATCAGCCGCAGCACGAGTCCGCTCAGCGTGCTCTTGCCGGCGCCGGTCGGGCCGACCACCGCGGTCGTCGCGCCTGCGGGCAGCGTCAGGTCGACCTCGCGCAGCGCGACGACGCGTTCGAGCGGCGGGGTGGTCGCCGGTGGCGGACCCGCCTGGTCGCTGCTCGCGCCCGTGCGCGTGAGCCGGCGATCGCGTCGCCCTCCTTGCCGGTGGCTTGGTCATGACCGCCCTTGCCCGTGGGCTGGTGGGCGCCGAGCACGGCTCGGCCGCCGACCTCGTACGCATAGCTCACCCCGGTGACCCGTTCGGCGCCGCGCGCGGGGAGGCCGGGTCGCGGTCGCCGTACGCCATCTCGCCCTGCTCGTCGAGCACCGAGGAGATCCGGTCCCAGCCGACGACGGTGCGCGGGAGCTCCGACAGCACCCAGCCGAACGCGCGCACGGGGAAGGCCAGCACGGAGAAGAGGTAGGCGATCTGCACCACGTCGGCCGCCTCGATCGCCCCGCTGCCGACCCGGCTGGTGCCGACGGCGAGGACGGCGAGCGTGCCGAGCGTCGGGATGGCCTCGATCACCGGGTCGAACGTCCCGCGCGTGCGGCCGACGCGGATCGCCGCGTCGCGCAGCTGGTCGGTGCGCTCGGCGAAGCGCTGGGTCTCCTGGTCCTCGCGGCCCATCGCCTTGACGAGCAGCCCGGCCTCGACGCTCTCGTGCGCCACCTCGCTGACCTCGGCGCGCAGCTGCTGCGCCCGCGTGACGCGCGGCGACATGCGTGACTGGAAGACGAGGTTGGCGACGAAAAGCGCTGGGAACACAAGGAATCCGATGAGCGCGAGCGGGATGTCGACACGCAGCATCTCGGCGCCGGCGACCACCAGCATCACGAGCACGCCGATGGCCATCGGCAGCGGCTGGAAGACGTTCCAGGTGGCCTCGACGTCGGCGTTGGCGTTGCTCAGCAGCTGCCCCGAGGGGTGCCGGTGGTGCCACGACAGCGGCAGCCGGAGGTACTGCCCCGTCACGCGGCGCCGATAGATCGCCTGCAGGTTGAAGAACGCGAAGCCGGCACCGGCGCGGCGCAGCACCACCCCGACGACGGTGAGCAGCACGACGAGCCCGAGCTGCCACACGATCGTCCAGATCTGCGCGCCGCTGATCTCCCCGGCTCGCACCGCGGGCTCCACGACGTTGCCGGTCAGGCTGCCGATGACCCGGGCGGTGAGCACGGTCATGACGCCATAGATGGCCGACCCGACGACGGCCACGAACAGGGCCTTCGGCTGCTGCCGGAAGCCGCGCCCCACCACCCGCAGACCTCGTCGCAGCGTGCGGTTCGACGCCCTGGGCGAGGGCGTCGAGGCAGAAGTCACGCCGGACACCTTCTCATGCCACGGACGTACGCCTTCCGCGGCATGCCGGTGCCCGGGGCGGCAGGTCATGCGCGAGATCCAGCCCGTGCCACGATGTCGGCATGAGCGATCTCGCCAAGCAGGAACGCGCCCAGCTGAGCGACGCGTTCGACCGGTTCGGCCCGGACAGCCCGACCCTCAGCGGCGACTGGACCACCCGCGACCTCGCGGCCCACCTGGTGCTGCGCGAGCGCCGCCCCGACGCGGCCGGCGGGATCCTGCTGCCGCTGCTGGCGAACCGCACCGAGTCGGTGCAGCAGCAGATCGCGGCGCAGCCCTGGCCGCAGCTGGTCGAGCAGTTCCGCTCGGGTCCGCCGGCGTGGTCGCCGATGCGCGTCGGCGCGGTCGACGAGGTCGCGAACCTGGCGGAGTTCTACGTCCACCACGAGGACGTGCTGCGCGGCGCCGCCCCCTCCGCGCGCCGGGCCCGCAGCGAGCAGCTCGAGAACGCCCTGTGGGGAGTGCTCGGACGCATGGGCCGGTTCCTGCTGCGCAAGAGCCCGGTCGGGGTCGACGTGCGCGCCGAGGGTCACCGGGAGCGTCCGCTGACCAAGGCGGGTCAGGGCGACGGCCGCGTCACGCTCGTCGGAGCCCCCGGCGAGGTCGTGCTGCGGGTGTTCGGTCGGGGCATCGCCGACCCTGCCGTCACCGACGTCGTCATCGAGGGCGACGACGCCGCCGTGGCGAAGTTCGCAGGGTTCAACCCGAGCTTCTAGCACTCGCGGCCCGAGGCAGCGCGACCGCGCGTCATTTGCCCCGATATCGGCCCCAGCGACGCCCGAGCCAGCGCCAACGCACGTCATTTCCCCCGATATCGGCCCCAGCGACCGCGTCGGTGTCCAGGCGGGATGGCTCAGCGCACGGGATAGCCGGCCTCGGCCAGCCCTGCCTTGACCTGCCCGACCGTCAGCTCCCGGTAGTGGAACACCGACGCCGCGAGGACCGCGTCGGCGCCCGCCTCCACCGCCTCCACGAAGTGCTCGACGGTGCCGGCCCCGCCGCTGGCGATGAGCGGCAACGAGGTCGCGGCCCGCACCGCGCGGATCAGCTCGAGGTCGAAGCCGTCCTTGGTCCCGTCTGCGTCCATCGAGTTGAGCAGGATCTCGCCCGCGCCGAGACGCTCCGCCCGCGCGCACCACTCGATGGCGTCGAGGCCGGCCGAGCGCCGACCACCGTGCGTGGTGACCTCGAAGTGGCCGTCTGCCCGGCGTACGTCCGCGGACAGCACCAGCACCTGCGCACCGAAACGGTCGGCGATCTCGGCCATGACCTCGGGGCGGGCGATGGCGCCGGTGTTGATGCCGACCTTGTCGGCGCCCGCGCGCAGCAGCCGGTCGACGTCGTCGACGGAGCGCACCCCGCCACCCACGGTGAGCGGGATGAAGACCTCCTCGGCGGTGCGGCGCACGACGTCGTAGGTGGTCTCGCGGTCGGACGACGACGCCGTCACGTCGAGGAAGGTGAGCTCGTCGGCCCGCTGCCCGTCGTAGACCTCGGCCAGCTCCACCGGGTCGCCCGCGTCGCGCAGCTGCTGGAAGTTCACGCCCTTGACGACCCGGCCGGCGTCGACGTCGAGGCACGGGATCACACGCACGGCCACACTCACGCCCACCAGGGTAGGTGCTGCTCCGCGCCGGTTCCGCACGACGAGACGGCCCGGAAGGGCGCGGCGCGTGGGGCGTGGGGCCGTGCTCGCGCGCCACGCCACCACGGCTACCCACGGCGCGACCTTGTCCAGCCAGTACGCCGACGGTCAGGTGCACGCGAGGTCGAGCAGCGCCTCGGGCAGGCCGGGGTCGGTGACGTAGACCCGGCCCGTCGGGCTGGTCCAGGTGCACCGCCCAGCGACGGTCATGGTGACCCGCCACCCACCCTCGTGCTTGGCCCGGTGGTGGTGCCGGCACAGGCACTGCAGGTTGCGCTCCTCGGTCGGGCCGCGCGGCCACGGCTCGACGTGGTCGAGGTCGGTGTAGCGACCGCGGCGGTCGCACCCCGGGAAGCGGCAACGCTGGTCGCGACGGATCACCCGGCGGCGCAGGCGCGCACCCGGCCGGTAGCCGTCGGTTCGATCGTCTGGGCCGGGCTGTTCCGCCGCCTGCGCGACGTGGGCTCGGGTGACTCCACCGGCGGTCGGCGCCGGAGCGGCCCAGGCCATGCTCGCCACGTCGTGCGGCGGGTCGATCGGCAGCTGGACCCACTCCGCCGTGGTCCGCGCGGCGCGGCCGGTGAGCAGCTCGAAGACGTCGGCTGTCGGCACCGGGCCGGCGCGCTCGTGGAGCAGGACCGGTACGTCCGCCAACAGCTGCCGCACCTCCCCCGGTGTCACCAGGGTCCGGCTACCCGGCGGCTTCGGGGAATCGGGCAAGGAAGCGGCCCGCTGCGACGGCGCAGCCTGTGTCGACGGCCTCGGCGGCTGCGGCAACTCCGGCGGCGGTTCGGGTGACGAGGGCGGACCAGGCGGCTCTGGCGACGGGGACGGGGACGGGCCAGGCGGCTCTGGCGACGGGGACGGGGACGGGCCAGGCGGCTGGGCCGACGGGGACGGGCCAGGCGGTTGAGGCGGCTCGGGTGACGGCGGCTGCGGGACGATGAGCTCGAGGTGGGCGGTGAGGTCGACGTTGCCCATGGCGAGGTCGTACAGGGCCTCGGCGCGGTGCTCCCCCAGCAGCATCGCTGCGCGCGCCACCTCCTCGCTCGTCCTGTCGCCGTCGCTGGTCGCGCCGGCCGCGCTCTCCGGCGGCTGCTCGCCGTGCGCGGTTGCGGAGCCGGTGCGGGCGGCCTGCTGCGCCTGGTGGGCGCGCTGGTCGACAGCGTCCATCAACGCCACGGCCTTGCCGGTGGGCATGACCGCGCTGAACGCCGACAGCCCCGGAGTCGTGTGCGAGTCGAGCCAGACCCCGGTCTGCTGAGCCTTGGTGCGCTTCGCCGATCGCCGGGCGGCCTCCGACTCGTGACGGCCGACGAGGGTCCGTGTCGAGCGCTGCGCCTGAGTGCGCTGGCGCTGATGCACCCGGCGCCTCAGCACCGCCTCCTCGACCAGCTCGCAGGTCTCGGGCCGCGCCTCCTGCACCTCGCGGGCGATCGCGGCCGCGGTCTCGATGTTGACCTCGCCGCGGCCGACGGCGGCGAGCACGCCGGGCACCCGCGTGGTCAGCCAGACGGAGTCGTCGACGAGGGAGTCGGCGGCGTAGGGCCCGAGGCGCAGCGCCGGCCCGAGCAGGTCGCCGGCGAACTCGGCACGGTGGCCGGGCTGGTGCTCGACCACGTCGAAGGGTCGAGGCTGCTCGCCCGCCAGACACTCCTGCGCCGAGAAGGACGCGCTGTCGGGGACCCGGTCGAACCTCGCCAGTCCCGCCGTGGCGTGCGCCCGCACCGCTGCCGCCTGGTTCATCGCCGCGTGCGCGAGCACCGCGGTCAGCTCGAACTGCGCCTGCCGCTCGGCGGCACGGTCGGCCTCGCGCCACGCAGCCTCCGACTGCAGCTCGCGCTCGACCTCGCCACGCGCGGCGGGCGAGCGTGTCTCGGGGACAGGCAACGGCGTCCGGGGCAGGCCCTCACCACCCGCACCACCCTCACTGCCCGCACCGCTCGCTCCGCTCGGATCGCCCGCTCCGCCCGCTCCGCCCGCTCCGCCCGCTCCGCCCGCTCCGCTCGGACCGTTCATGCCGCCCGCACCGCCAGACGCCACAGCATCACCGGCACCCACCGACGCTGGCACGAGATCTGCCGGCACCAGCCACTGCTCCTGCTCGCTCAGCGCGAACGGGTCGGTGCGCTGCATCCGGTCGATCAGGTCGGCGGTCAGCACCTGGATCGCGCCCATCAGCAGGACCACCGGGTCGTGCGTCCGCGACTCCGCGGCACCGTGCGGACCCGAGCGCGCCACGGGACCGAACGTGCCCTCGACGGCCCCGACGAGGCCGTCCTCGTAGAGCAACGACTCGAACAGCGCACGCGCCGCGGCGACCGGGTCGCCGGGAGTCGGTGCGGTGCTCGAGGTCATGTGCGATATCGTACACCTGTTCGAACACGAGCGGAAGGGGTCAGATCCCCTGTGGACACGATGGATCTCGTTGACCTGCCTGTGGATCCAGGCGCAGCAGCCCGGTCAGCCCCGCGCGCCCCGTGTCGCCTCACCCCGTGCCCACGCGCGGTATCCGCTCGCACTCGCTGCCCCCGCTCCCTAGGGTCGGCCCCATGCCGCAGGAGACCCAGGAGGACCACCACGTCTGGGGCGAGAACCTCGCCGATCCCGCGCACGCCGACCAGGTGGTGGAGCTGGCCCGGCGCGCCCGCGGCGACGCAGCGCCGCCCTCCCCGCGCCCCACGGTCGTCACGTTCGACGGCCCCGCCGGCTCGGGCAAGTCCTCCCTCGCCCGCCTGGTCGCCGACCGGCTCGACGCGCCCGTCGTGCACCTGGACGACCTGCTGCCCGGCTGGGACGGGCTGGCCGCGGCACCGGCCCTGCTCACCACCCAGGTGCTCGTCCCGCTCGCCCGCGGCGAGCAAGCCGGTTTCCGCCGATTCGACTGGCACGCGGGCGAGTTCGCCGAGCTCGTGCCGGTGCCGGCCACTGACTTCCTCGTCGTCGAGGGGGTCGCGAGCAGCGTGGGCCTGGCGCGGGCGTACGCCGGTGTCCGGGTCTGGCTCGAGGCGGCCCACGACGTGCGCATGCGGCGCGGCCTCGCCCGCGACGGCGACGGGTTCGCCGGCCACTGGGAGGCGTGGGCGCGGCAGGAAGGCGCGATCTTCGACGCGGACCGCACGCGCGAGCACGCCCACCTTCGGCTGCAGACCGACGGGCCGGCGCTTCCCTAGGCTGACCCCATGAGCAGCGAGGTGGCCGGCGAGTGGGGTCGGCGGCTCGACCCGCGGCCACGACTCACCAAGCGCTCCTTCGCCCAGCGCGTCGAGCGGCTGCGCGACCGCGCCTTCCTCATCGTGCAGTGCGCCGTCGGTGGCGCGATCGCCTGGAGCCTGGCCCGCTACCTGCTCGGCCACCCCCAGCCGTTCTTCGCCCCGGTGACGGTGCTGGTGGCGCTGGGACTGACGTACGGCCAGCGGTTGCGTCGCGTCGTCGAGCTCACCGTCGGCGTGGCGATCGGCGTGCTCGTCGGCGACGTGTTCGTGCACTTCTTCGGCACGGGTCCGGTGCAGCTGGCCGTCGTCGTGCTGTGCTCCATGTCGATCGCCGTGCTCGCGGGCGCCGGCGGGCTGATGATGATCCAGGCCGGCGTGCAGTCGATGATCGTGACGACGCTCGTCGCCGACTCGGAGTACGCCTTCAGCCGCTGGCTCGACGCCGTCGTCGGCGGGTGCGTGGCGCTGCTCGCGGCCACCATCACCCCCACCTCACCCGTGCGGCGCCCCCGGGTGGAGGCCGCGCGGGTGCTGACCGAGCTGGCCGAGGTGCTGCGCGCGACCGCCACCGCCGGCCGCCGCCGCGACCAGCAGCGCGCCGACGACGCGCTCGCCCGGGCGCGCGCCAGCGAGGGGCACCTCGCCGATCTGCGCGAGGCGGTCGACGAGGGCATCGCGGTGACCCGCCAGTCGCCGTTCCGGCGCCGGCACAACGCCTCGGTGGTGGCGATCGCCGACCTGACCGAGCCGCTGGACCGCGCGATCCGCAACATCCGGGTGCTCGTGCGCCGGGTCTCGGTCGCGGTGCTCGAGGGCGAGCCGATCCCGCCCGCCTACCTCACCGCCGTCGACGACCTGGCCCAGGTCATGGACCAGATGGCCGACGAGCTGTCCGAGCGGCGCGTCCCGCAGAACGTGCGGCCCGCGCTGCTGCTGCTCGCCGACGACACGGCGACGCGCAGCATCGCCGGCACCGGACGTACGTCCTTGTCGGGTGAGGTGATTCGCGCTCAGCTGCGCTCGATCGTGGTCGACCTGCTCATGCTCACCGGGTGGAGCTACGAGAAGGTGCGGGCCGAGGTGCCCTACCGCTCGGACGAGCTGGACGACTAGCGCTCGGAGTCCGGTCCGCGGGTGGAGTGAGCCTGCACCAGCGCCGCCAGCCGCTGCGCCTCGGCCGTGGCGCGCGGGCCGTCGCTGCGCTGGATGCCCATGACGGGCAGCGTGTCGAAGTCGTCGAGCTCGAGCACCGCCCAGGCCTGCCCGCCGCCGAACTGCACCTCGACGATCTGCGACCACGGCACCTGCCGGGTCACGACGAGGTTGTGCACCTCGATGCCCTCCGGCGTCGGGATCGCGCGCACCTGCGCGAACCGCCACAGCACCAGGGCGAACCCGACGCCGATCATCCAGATGAAGGTCTTGTCGCCCACGGAGAACGACGGCTTGCCCTCGCTCGGCAGCGCGATCGCCACCACGGTGAAGATCATGACGCACAGCCCCGCGACGACGAGCGGCACGATGCGACCGCCGACCGGGCGGAAGGTCGCGTAGGGGTCGTTCTTGGCCATCGTCGTCCCTTCAGATGCGGCAGGCCGCGATGTCGGTCACGAGGATCGCGCGGGCGCCGACCTCGTAGAGGTCGTCCATGACCTGGTTGGTGCGGCGCCGGGGCACCATCGCCCGCACGGCGACATAACCGCGGTCGTGCAGCGGCGAGACGGTCGGCGACTCCAGACCGGGCGTGAGCGCGCACGCCTGCTCGACCAGCTCGACACGGATGTCGTAGTCCATCATCACGTAGTGGCGAGCGGTGAGCACGCCCTGCAACCGACGTACGAGCACGTCGACCTGGCCGTTGCTCTCACCCTCGGCGGACGGCCGGATCAGCACCGCCTCGCTGGTGAGGATCGGGTCGCCGAAGACCTCCAGCCCGGCGTTGCGCAGGGTGGTGCCGGTCTCGACGACGTCGGCGATGACGTCGGCGACGCCCAGCGTGATCGCGGTCTCGACGGCACCGTCGAGCCGCACCACCTCGCCGTCGATGCCGCGCTTCGCGAGGTCGGCGCGAACCAGCCCGGGGAAGCTGGTGGCGACGCGGCGCCCGGCGAGCTCGTCGAGGCCGGTGGCGGCGCCGGGGCGCGCGGCGTAGCGGAACGTCGACTGCCCGAAGCCCAGCGGCAGCACCTCCGTGGCGGGACTGCCGGAGTCGAGCAGCAGGTCGCGCCCGGTGATGCCGGCCTCGAGCGTGCCGGAGCCGACGTAGACGGCGATGTCGCGCGGGCGCAGGAAGTACAGCTCCACCCCGTTGTCGGGGTCGGCGACCACCAGCTCCTTGCTGTCGCGGCGGCCGCGGTATCCGGCTTCGCGCAGCATCTCGGCGGCGGACTCGGCGAGCGCCCCCTTGTTGGGGACGGCGAGCTTGAGCATGAGGGGTCCTTTACAGGTTCGTGTAGACGTCTTCGGGCGTGAGGCCGGTCGCGAGCATCAGCACCTGCAGGTGGTAGATCAGCTGGCTGATCTCCTCGGCGGTCCGCTCGCGGCCCTCATGCTCGGCGGCCATCCACACCTCGGCCGCCTCCTCCACGATCTTCTTGCCGATGCTGTGCACGCCGGCGTCGAGCGCCGCGACAGTACCGGAGCCTGCGGGGCGCTCGGTCGCCTTGGCGGACAGCTCTGCCCACAGCTGGTCGAACGTCTTCACGAGGGACCAGGCTAGTGGCGGGGACCGACACCTCCGCGCGGGTGTCCGGCCTCGCGCAGCGCGACGACCGTCGCGAGGGCCGCGGTGGTGGCCTCGTGCCCCTTGTCCTCGGCCGACCCGGGCAGCCCGGCCCGGTCGAGCGCCTGCTCCTCGGTGTCGCAGGTGAGCAGCCCGAACCCGACCGGCGTGCCGGTCGTCACGGCGATGCCGGAGAGCGCGTCGGTGGCGGCCGAGCAGACGTAGTCGAAGTGCGGCGTGCCGCCCCGGATCACGACCCCGAGGGCCACGACCGCGTCGTACGCCAGCGCCACCCGGGCGCACGCGACGCCCAGCTCGAAGGAGCCGGGGACGCGGATCTCGGTCACCGACTCCCGCCGTACGCCCGCGTCGGCGAGCGCACGCCGCGCACCGCCGAGCAGCCCGGCCATCACGACCTCGTGCCACGACGCGGCGACGACCGCGACGCGCACGTCGGGTGCGTGCACCCGCAGCGCCGGCGAGCCCGCCCCGCTCACGACGCCGCCCCGGTGATCGTCGCGGGCAGCCGATGACCCAGCCGGTCCCGCTTGGCCCGCAGGTAGGGCTCGTTGCTGGGGTTGGCCCCCACGCTCAGCGGTTGCACCTCGGTCACCTCCAGGCCGGCCTCGACCAGCGCGTCGATCTTGGCGGGGTTGTTGGTCAGCAGGGCGAGCCGCCGCACGCCGAGGTCGCGCAGGACCGCGGCGGCGCCGGCGAAGTCGCGCGCGTCGACCGGCAGGCCGAGGCGCAGCTGCGCGTCGACCGTGTCGTGCCCGGAGTCCTGCAGCTCGTAGGCGCGCAGCTTGTCCAGCAGCCCGACGCCGCGGCCCTCGTGGCCGCGCACGTAGACCACGACGCCGCCCTCGCGCGCCACCAGCTCCAGCGACGCGTCCAGCTGCGGCCCGCAGTCGCAGCGCAGCGACCCGAGCGCGTCGCCGGTGAGGCACTCGGAGTGCACCCGCACCAGCGCCGGGTCGGTGAGCCCGCGCGGCGAGACCAGCGCGACCAGCTCGGTGCCGGTGCGCCGGTCGCGGTAGCCGTGCACCGCGAACCGGCCGTGCGCGGTCGGCAGCGTGGTCTGCGCGACCGGCTCGACCAGGTCGTGCCGCAGCCGCCAGCGCACCAGCTCGGCGATGGTGATGACCGGCAGGTCGTGCTGCTCGCCCAGCGCCAGCACGGCGTCGGTGCGCATCATCGACCCGTCGTCGTGCACCAGCTCGACGATGCCCGCGGCCTGCGGCAGCCCGGCGAGCCGGCACAGGTCGACCGCCGCCTCGGTGTGGCCGACGCGCTCGAGCACGCCGCCGGGCTTGGCGCGCAGCGGCAGCACGTGCCCGGGGCGGATCAGATCGGTCTCGGTGCTGCCGGGGTCGGCGAGCACCCGCAGCGTCGTCGCGCGGTCTACGGCGCTGATGCCGGTCGAGACGCCCCGGGCCGCGTCGACCGTCACGGTGTACGCCGTCCGCAGCGGGTCCTGGTTGGCGCCGACCATGAGGGGCAGGCCGAGCCGGTCGGCCGTGGCGGGGTCGACCGGCGCGCAGACCAGACCCGACCCATGGCGTACGGCGAACCCGAGCCACTCCGGCGTGGCGCTGGCCGCGGCCAGCACCAGGTCGCCCTCGTTCTCGCGGTCCTCGTCGTCGAGGACCAGCACGGGGCGCCCCGCGCGCAGCGCGGCGACGGCGTCCTCGACGGTGGACATCCGCGCGGCGGCCCGCTCGTGCGCGGGGTTGTGGGCGCCGGGGTCGACGGGACGCGGGTCGATCGGACTCTCGGGACGGGTCATGCCAGCTGCTCCTCGGTGATCGGGTCGGGGCGTTCGGAGCGCGAGGCACGCAGCCACACGACGAAGCCGTAGATGACCAGGAAGGAATAGACGACGTACAGAACGGCGGAGGGATAGAACTTCGAGTGCAGCAGCAGCGGCACCCCGACGAGGTCGACGCCGATCCAGGCCAGCCAGAAGTCGTTCCAGCCGCGCGCCATCGCGAACGTCGCGACGATCGAGCCCACGAAGATCCAGGCGTCGGCCCAGTAGTACCAGCGCGGCGCGGGCCAGCCGGCGCCGACCGTGGCGAAGACCCACTGGAAGACCAGCACGCCCGCGGCCCACACGAGCAGGTAGCCCAGCCGCTCGCCCCGGGTCGCCCAGCGCGGGCTGATCGCGGGCGCGTCGGCGCCGCGCAGCCGGCGGCTCTGCCGCCAGCGCCACCACCCGTAGACGGAGGTGATGATGAAGAAGACCTGCCGCGCGGCCTGGCCGAACAGCGTCTCCTGCTGCGGGTTGGAGAAGGCGACGCCGAAGAACACCGTGAACAGCAGGGCGTTGCCGACGATGCCGACCGGCCAGGCCCACACGCGACGGCGGAGCCCGCCGACGGCGGAGGCGAACCCGAAGAGGTTGCCGATCAGCTCGCGCCACAGGATGTGCTGCCCGAAGACGGTCAGCTGAGCGTCGAAGAGGGTCTCGAGCAGGTTCACGCGCGGGCCTCCTGGGCGGGGTGCGCCACGAGGCGCTCGACGTACTTGGCCAGCACGTCGACCTCGACGTTGACCGGGTCACCGACCTGCGCCCGGCCGAGCGTCGTGAGCTCCAGCGTGGTCGGGATGAGCGACACCGCGAACGTGTCGTCGGCGAGGTCGGCGACGGTGAGCGAGACGCCGTCCAGGGTGATCGACCCCTGGGCGACGACATAGCGCGCCAGGTGCGGCGGCAGCGTGAGCGTCACCACCTCCCAGTGCTCCCCGGCTGGCGCGCGACGACGGTCGCGGTGCCGTCGACGTGCCCCTGCACCACGTGCCCGCCGAACCGGCCGTCCACCGGCATGGCCCGCTCGAGGTTGACCCGCGCGCCGGGCGCCAGGGTGGCGAGGGTGGTCAGCTCGAGGGTCTGGTTCATCACGTCGACGGTGAACCGGCTCTGCCCGGCGCCGGTCACGGTGAGACAGACGCCGTTGACCGCGATCGAGTCGCCGTGCCGCGCGTCGGTGGTCACGAGCGGGCCCTCCACCGTCAGCACGGCGGAGGTGGCGCGCCGCTCCAGCGCGGTGACGGTGCCGAGCTCCTCGACGATGCCGGTGAACATCAGTCCTCCTCGGGGACGGGGGTGGTGGGGTTCGTGAGGGCGGGTGCCGGACGCAGGGTGAGGCGTACGTCCTCGCCCAGCCGGGCGACGTCGGCCAGCTCGAGCCGCACGGCCTCGGCGATGGTTGCGACGCCGAGGTCACCGACGAGCGCGGGGCCGGCGCCGAGCAGCGTGGGGGCGACGTAGGCGCGGACCTCGTCGATCGCCCCGGCCTGCAGCCACGCGGCCGCGAGGGTCGGACCACCTTCGAGCAGCACATGCCGAATCTGCTTGTCGTGCAACGGTTTCAGCGTGTCGAACGGATCCGGTGAGTCGATCTGCAGCCAGTGGTCGTCGGCGCGCACAGCCGCCCCGGCCGGCACCTCGCGGCGACCGACGACGACCCGCAGCGGCTGCCGCCCGACCGGTTCCCCGGCCTCGTCGCGCACGGTGAGCGCAGGATCGTCGACCAGCGCGGTGCCGGTGCCGACGACGATCGCGCCGACCTCGGCGCGCAGCAGGTGCACGTCGCGCCGGGCCTGCGGGCCGGTGATCCAGCGGCTGGTGCCGTCGGCGGCCGCGACGCGCCCGTCGAGGGTCGCCCCGACCTTCCAGGTGACGAACGGCCGGCCGCGCGTCACGGCGGCGGTCCAGCGGCGGTTGAGCTCCTCGGCCGCTGTCAGCGGGTGGTGCTGCACGCGCACGCCGGCCGCGCGGAGCCGATCGGCGCCGCCGGCGGCCTCGACGGTCGGGTCCGCGCCGGCGTAGACCACCCGGGCGACGCCGGCCGCGAGCAGCGCGTCCGCGCACGGCCCGGTGCGGCCGGTGTGCGCGCAGGGCTCGAGCGAGACGTACGCCGTCGCCCCCTCGGCGCGCCCGCTCGCCTCCCGCAGGGCGACGACCTCGGCGTGCGGGGTGCCGGCCCCGGCGTGGAACCCCTCGCCGACGACGACCCCGCCGGCATCGACCAGCAGCGCGCCGACGCGGGGGTTCGGATCGGCGCCGTCCGGACGGCCCTGCCGCGCGAGGTCGACGGCACGGCGCAGCCACGCCTCGTCGGCCGCGTGGAGGTCAACCGGCCCGCCGGTCATCTGGTCCGCTCCCTCGTGCTCGTCTCTCACGAGCTCCGGGGCGGTGGGTGAGCGAAGAACCGGCGACACGGTCGCCGGCGGTGCGACCGCGAAGGCGGACGTCACCACTCACCGGGTCGCCGACGTACGGCCACCCACGTGCGCCTCCCATCCGGACTTTCACCGTCGGTCCTGGAGTTCCACCAGGTCAACCGACCGCCGAGGCGATCGGGTCGCGGACTGTCACCGCCGGCTCAGAGTTTCACTGACCCCGGAGCACGTTCTTGCCCCAGCAGTATGCACGACGCCGGGGGCGCGCGACACGGCGGCCCGGCTGCTGGAACGTGGATGCTGCAGCGTTGGTGCTGCAGCGTTGGCGCCTTGGCGCCGGGCGGGGTACGCCCTACGCGCCAACCATCCGGCCTCGCAAGCTCGGCCTCCCGCCAGACCCATCCACGGCGCTACGGGCGCACCCCCACCCGGCTCGCACAGCCCGGCCCCCGCCCGGCCCGCACAGCCCGGCCACCCGCCAGACCCATCCACGGCGCTACGGGCGCACCCCACCCGGCTCGCACAGCCCGGCCCCCGCCCGGCCCGAACAGATCGGCTCGGGAAGGACCTGCGGCGCGGCCCGCTCAGTGCGCGCAGGCGTCGGCCAGCGCGCGCAGCTCGTCGATGGCCGCGGCGGCGTCGTCGGCGCCGTAGACCGCGGACCCGGCGACGAACACGTCGGCCCCGGCCTCGGCGCACTGCTCGATGGTGCGGGCCGAAACTCCCCGTCGACCTGCACCCAGACCTCGCCGCCGGTGCGCCGCACGGCCTCGCGCACCTGCTGCACCTTGGGCAGCTGGTCGGCCATGAACGCCTGCCCGCCGAAGCCGGGCTCGACGGTCATCACGAGCACCATGTCCAGCTCGGGCAGCAGCTGCTCGTACGGCGCGAACGGCGTCGCCGGCTTCAGCGCCATGGCGGCGCGGGCGCCCTGGGCGCGCAGCTCGCGGGCCAGGCGCACCGGGTCGCGGGCCGCCTCGATGTGGAACGTCACCGACTGCGCCCCGGCCTCGGCGTAGGCGGGCGCCCAGCGGTCGGGGTCGTCGATCATCAGGTGGCAGTCCAGCGGCACCGGCGACACCCTCAGCAGGCTCTCCACGACCGGCAGCCCGAGCGTGAGGTTGGGCACGAAGTGGGCGTCCATCACGTCCACGTGCGCCCAGTCGGCGTTGCTGATGCGGTCGAGCTCGGCCGCCAGGTCGGCGAAGTCGG
The DNA here is from genome assembly GCF_030296655.1 of Barrientosiimonas endolithica. Taxonomy (NCBI): domain Bacteria; kingdom Bacillati; phylum Actinomycetota; class Actinomycetes; order Micrococcales; family Dermacoccaceae; genus Barrientosiimonas; species Barrientosiimonas endolithica. The sequence continues at coordinate 1,816,724 of NZ_AP027735.1, forward strand.
CCGACAGGATGCTCGGCGAGATCTGCATCGGGTCAGGAGTCCTCGGAGGTCGGGGCGTCGGGGCCATTGGGTGGGGTCTTGCGCAGCAGCGCGAGGAACATGCTGTCGGTGCCTTGCAGGTGGGTCCACAGCTGCACGGTCGGTCCGTCGCCGAGGCCGTCGACCTGCCGGCCCTCGGCGTCGCGGATGTACGTCCGCGCATCCACGAGCTCCACGTCGCCACGGCGCACGGCGTCGTCGACCACGACGCGGGTCTCGGCGGCGTGCGGGCTGCAGGTGGTGTACGCGATCAGCCCGCCCGGCCGCGTTGCGGCCACGGCGGAGGCGAGCAGCTCGCCCTGCAGCCGGGTCAGGTCGGGGACGTCACCCAGCTGGCGGCGCCAGCGCGCGTCGGGCCGGCGGCGCAGCGCCCCCAGGCCGGTGCACGGCGCGTCGACCAGCACCCGGTCGAAGGCTTGCGGCTCCTCCTCGCCCAGGTCGCGCCCGTCGCCCACGCCGACCATGACCTCGATGCCGGCGTCGGTCGCGGCGCGCAGCGTCTGCTCGACCAGGTCGGCGCGGTGCTCGCTGATCTCGTTGGCGAACACGACCGCCCCCTGCTGGGCGCCGAGCGCGGCCAGCAGCGCGGTCTTGCCGCCCGGTCCGGCGCACAGGTCGAGCCAGCGCTCCTCGGAGCCGTCGGTGTCGAGGTCGCCGCCGGCGGCGCCGTCCGCGGGCGAGGCGTCGCCCGCCGGGTCGTCCGCCGGGTCGTCCGCCGGGTCGACCGGCGCGGCGGCCAGCGCCAGGGCGAGCAGCTGCGAGCCCTCGTCCTGCACGGCGGCCCGGGTCTGGCGCACCGCCGGGATCGCGCCCGGGTCGCCGCCCTCCAGCCGCGCCCCCACGGGCGACAGCGCCGACGCCTCGGCGCCCGCCTCGACCAGCTCGGCCACGTCGCTGAGCCCGGGCCGGGCGACCAGCGCGACGGCGGCGGGGTCGTTGTGGGCGGCGAGCAGACGTACGAGATCGCCGTCGACCGACTCCTCGGTGCTCGCGCCGTGCGCGAGCAGGGCGGTGCGCAGCGCCCGGACCTCCCACGCGGGGTGGGAGAACTCCACGGCCAGCGCCTCGTCGCGGTCGCGCCCGGCGGTGACCTCGGCGACCCAGCTCTCGCGCGGGCGCTCGCTCACCCGGCGCAGCACCGCGTTGACGAAGCCCGCCGCGCCCGCGCCGTTGACCGAGCGGGCCAGCGCCACGGTCTCTGACGCGGCGGCGTGCGAGGCCACCCGCATGCCGAGCAGCTGGTGCACCCCGAGCCGCAACGTGTCGAGCACGGGCGGGTCGATCTCGGTGGCTGGCCGGCCGGCCGCGATCTCGATGATCGGGTCGTAGAGCCCGCGCATGCGCACGGTGCCGTAGGCCAGCTCGGTCGCGAACGCCGCGTCGCGGCCGTGCACGCCCGCGCTGCGCAGGATGCGAGGCAGCTCGAGGTTGGCGTAGGCGCCCCGGTCGACCGCGCGCAGCACGTCGTACGCCGCCCGCCGGGCCGGGTCGGCCGCGCGCCGGCGGTCGGCCGGCCGCAGCGCGGAACGCTGCCGCCTCGGGTCGCGCCGCGACTGCGGACGCTGCCGGCCCTTGTCGTCGCGGTAGGAGTTGTCGCGACGGGAATCGCGCTCGTCAGCCACCCAGCACCTCACCCTCGTCGACGCGCACGCCGCGCGCCCAGTCCGCGGCCGCCATGGCCTTCTTGCCCTGCGGCTGAACCGTGCCCAGGCGCAGGTCGCCCGCGCCCGATCCGACCAGCACCTCGCGCTTTCCGGCGCGCAGCCGGCCCGGCGGCAGCTCGCTGGTGCCGGCGACCTCGACCGGCTGCAGCTTCAGCCGCTCGCCGCGGAACGTGGTCCACGCGCCCGGCGCGGGCGTGCACGCACGAACTCGGCGGTCGATCGCGAATCCTGGCTGTTTCCAGTCGATCTCGCCGTCCGATGTGACGAGCTTGGGGGCCTCGCTCACCCCGTCGGCCGGCTGCGGCACGGGGATCACGGTGCCGTCGTCGAGGGCATCGAGGGTCGCCACGAGCAGACCTGCGCCCGCCGTCGAGAGCCGCCCGAGCAGGTCGCCGCTGGTGTCGCGCGGGCGCACCTGCTCGGTCATCGTGCCGAGCACCGGGCCGGTGTCGAGGCCCTCCTCCAGCAGGAAGGTGGTGGCCCCGGTGACCTCGTCACCGTGCAGCACCGCGTGCTGCACCGGGGCGGCGCCGCGCCAGGCCGGAAGCAGCGAGAAGTGCAGGTTGACCCAGCCCAGGCGCGGCAGGTCGAGCGCGGCCCGCGGCACCAGCGCGCCGTAGGCCACGACCGGGCACACGTCGGGGGCGATCTGTCCGAGCGCCTCGAGGAACTCCGGCTCGGACGGGCGGCGCGGCGTCAGCACGGGCAGCCCCCGCTCCTCGGCGAGCGCGCGCACCGGCGACACGGACGTACGTCTGCCGCGCCCCGCGCGCGCGTCGGGCCGGGTGACCACGGCCGCGACCTCGTGCCGCGAGGCGAGCAGCGCCTCGAGCGCCGGGACCGCGACCTGGGGCGTGCCGGCGAAGACCAGCCGCAGGCTCACATCGCCCTCCCGTAGGTCGGGTGCGGGCTCTGCCGCACGATCGGACCGGGCTGGCCGGCCCACTCGGCGAACCGGATCTCCTTCAGCGCCAGGCGGCGCTGCTCGGGGTCGAGGCGGTCGATGAACAGGATCCCGTCGAGATGGTCGGTCTCGTGCTGCAGGCAGCGCGCCAGCCGGTCGGTGCCCTCGATGGTGACCGGCTCGCCGTACATGGAAAAGCCGCGCGCGACGGTGCGGAACGGGCGTGGGGTGTCGATGACCACGTCGGGGATCGACAGGCACCCCTCGGGGCCGCAGATCTGCTCGCCGCTGAGCTCCAGCCGCGGGTTGACCAGGTGACCGACGCCGTCGGGGCCGAGATAGGTGAACACCCTCAGCCCCACCCCCAGCTGCGGTGCGGCGAGGCCGACGCCGGGCGCGTCGAGCATGGTGTCCTCGAGGTCGCGCACCAGCTGGCGCAGCTCGCGGTCGAACGTCGTGACCTCCACGGCGGGCGTGCGCAGCACGGGGTCGCCGAGGAGGCGGATGGGCTGGATCGGCACGGAGTCCTCACGGTGCTGACGATGCGGTGACCACACCCTAGTGCTGCCCTGTTCGGCCAATCCGGTCACGTCGCGCCCCGCCCCGTCCTACTTTCTTCAAGGGGCTCGGTGAGGGATGCCGGGCTGAGGGAGGATCTATGGCGCCCGCAGCGGGACGGCCGACGCGGATCACGACCGATCGGGGCGGGGTGACAGGCGGTCGGCTCGACCTGCGCGCACGCATGGCGTGGCTGGCCCGCACCGTCCGGTGCGCGTCCGGCGACCCGGGCAACCAGCGGCAGGTCGACTTCGCGCGCCGGCTCACCGAGCGCGGCGTCAACGCCAGCAACTCCCGGATCTCGATGTGGGAGAACGGCCACCAGGCGATGTCGCTGGAGGTCATGGGCGGCTACGAGCGGGTGCTCGACCTGACCCCCGCGCTGCTGCAGGCCACCGCGACCGCCCTGTCCCGGGGCGTACGTCGGCGCGGGCGGCTGCCCATCGCCGAGCCGCGCGGCGAGATCTCCCAGCTCGAGGGGCAGCGCCGCCTCGACGCGGTCTACGACGCGGCGATGCGCGGCACCTGCGTCGGCTCCGACTGGTTCGCGCTGGCGGCCTACTGGAACCGGGTCCCGACCGCGATGACGCCGGTGGCCATCGTGCGCCAGCTGATGCTCGTGCTCGTCGACGAGGTCGCCCGCGCCGTCGGGCCGGCGTACACCACGCGCTACCAGGCGCTCGGCATGGTCATCGACCACCCGGTCTACTCCCCCATCGCCGTCGAGACGATCCACGACTACGCCGTCGAGACCGGTGTCGACTCGGTGATGGACGTGCTCGGCGCGCTGGGCGAGTGCCAGCCCAACATCGCCGTCACCCGCGAGCTGATCTCGCTGGCCCGCACCGGGAACGGCCGGGTGCGAGCCGGCGCCGTCTACGCGCTCGAGACGTCGATGCTGCTGCGGGTGCTGCCGCAGGAGGCGCTCCCGCACGTGCAGCGGCTGACCCAGATGCTGCGCGCCGGTTCGGTGCAGGACCTGCGGCTGGCCGAGCGGCTGGTGCGTCAGCTGATCGAGCTGGGCGTGGTCGAGCGGCCCTCGCGGGTGCCACGCCCGGCTCCCGACCGGCGCGCCACGTCGAAGGTCGTGGCGCAGTACGTCACCCGCGCCCGCGAGGCCACCGGACTCCCGCAGGACCCGGTGCTGGTCAACCTGCTGGAGGAGGCGCACGGCCACGACCACCACCAGTACCGCCACCACGTCGCGCTGCTGCTCATGGCCTCGCCCTACCGCCCCGCGCTCGCCGACCACGCCCTCACCGTCGCGCTCTCCGGGCCGACCGGGCACGAGGCCTACTGCGCCGCCTGGCTGCTCACCTACCTCGCGCACCCCGAGCAGGACGCCGCCCTGCTCGCCGCGATCGCGAACGGCCCCGAGTCGCTGCGCTCGACCCTGCTCATGGCACGCACCCACGCGAGCCCCGTCCCGCCCGAGGTCGACCTGGTCGCGCTGCAGCCCGACACCTCCTCGGAGAGCCCGCTGGTCTATGCCGCCGGCATGTCGCAGCACCCGCTGCTCGCCACCTGGGCCGGCCAGAACAAGGACCCCTCGCTGCGCGAGCGCGCCCAGTGGTGGCAACGGCACGGCGGCGCCGTGCGCGAGTGAGCGGCGCACGCACGAACGGACCTCCGCGAGAACGTACGAGCGCCGCACCAGCGCACCCACCGCACCCTCCGGCGGACCACCGCCGAACCGTGCGCCCCACCGCACCCTCCGGCGGACCACCGCGAGAACGTACGACCGCCGCACCAGCGCACCCACCGCACCCCCAGGCGGACCTCCGCCGAACCGTGCGCCCCACCGCACCTTCCGGCGGACCACCGCGACAACGTACGACCGCCGCACCACCGCACCCTCAGGCGGACCTCCGCCGAACCGTGCGCCCCACCGCACCTTCCGGCGGACCACCGCGACAACGTACGACCGCCGCACCACCGCACCCTCAGGCGGACCTCCGCCGAACCGTGCGCCCCACCGCACCTTCCGGCGGACCACCGCGACAACGTACGACCGCCGCACCACCGCACCCTCAGGCGGACCTCCGCCGAACCGTGCGCCCCACCGCACCCCTCGGCGGACCACCGCGACAACGTACGACCGCCGCACCAGCGCACCCACCGCACCCCTCGGCGGACCTCCGCGAGAACGTACGACCGCCGCACCAGCGCACCCACCGCACCTTCCGGCGGACCTCCGCCGAACCGTGCGCCCCACCGCACCCTCCGGCGGACCACCGCGGGAGCGTTCCGGGGTTACTGCGGGAGGTCGAGGCCGCGGGCGCGCAGGTCCTCGCGCAGGTGGCCGGGCCCGGTGAACAGGATGGCGTCCAGGCCGGCCTCCTCGGCGGCCTGCACGTTGGCCGGGGAGTCGTCGACGAAGATCGCGTCGTCGAGGCTGCCGAGGTGGCGCATCCGCTCGCCGAGGATCTGGAAGATCTCGGCGTCGGGCTTGGCCACGCCCTCCTCGCCGGAGACGACGATGTCCTCGAACAGGTCGAGGAAGTCGAACCGGTCGAGCGCCGCCGGGAACAGCTCGGCCGACCAGTTCGTCAGGGCGACGACCGGTACGCCCGAGGCGTGCACGTCGCGCAGCACCGCCACGGTGTCGTCGATGGCGCCGACCAGGGACGCGTCGAAGTTGGCGCGGTAGCCCGCGATCTCTTCGGCGAGCTCGGGGTGGCGCTCGATGGCGGCCGCCTCGGCCTCCGCCCAGGGGCGGCCGGCGTCCTGCTCGTGGTTCCACCGGGCGAAGTCGAACTCCGGGTTCGCCAGGAACGCCGCCGCCCGCTCCTCCCCGACAGCCGCGGCGACGGCGGCCATCGGGTCCCAGCGGATCAGCACGTTGCCGAGGTCGAACACCACCGCATCGACCGCGCTCGGCGCCAGCCGCGGGTCCTGCAGCAGCTCGTCGCCCGTCGGGTCGTTCGAGGTGGGGTCGTACGTCGTCGGCTCGGGCGTCGAGGCGTCGTCCTGCGCAGCGTCGGTGCTCGTGCTGCGCAGGTGGTCGCTGTGCTGGCGGTCAGCGGGCATGGCCCCACCCAATCAGGCGGGTCGACCCCGGCCTGGCTCGCCCCCGTCCCGCGCCCGGCACCCACACCGCCCCGTCCCGCTCGTGCCGCGCCACCCCCTGCCGCGCCACCCGTGCCGCAAGTCCCGTTGTCGCGCCGGGCGTGGCCGCACCTCACAGCCACTTCGGGTCCGGGTCCACCCGGATCTGCAGGCTCCCCGACTCCTTGCGGGCGCTACGGGTCGCGCGCAGCTCGCGCAGCAACCGGGCCGCGGCGGCACCACTCGCCGGATCGGTGCGCAGCAGCGCACGGACGGCCGCACCGCCACCGCCACCGCCAGCACCACCGACACCAGCACCAGCAGCACCAGCACCACCACCGCCACCAGCCGCACCGCCGCCACCAGCCGCACCGCCATCACCCCGCACCCCCGGCAGCTCCAGCGGACCGATCACCTCCAGCTCGATCTCGGCACGCTCGCGCGCCCCTGCTGCAGGGTTTCCAGCGCCGCCAGCACGACCCGGCGGGGGCCGGACAGCATGGCCATCCAGACCGCCGGGGGTTGCTGCAGCTCGCGGCGGTCGGCCAGCTCGCGCTCGGCGAGCCACGCCGGGGCGCTACGCACCAGCGCCTCGACCGCGGGGACCGTCGCGTGCGCGGGGGCGCCGGCCAGCACCACCGCTCCCCCGCGGTCACGGGGGCGGGTCAGCGCGGCGGCCGACGTCCAGCGCCGGAACGCCTCGCTGGAGGCGTCGAGCGCCGGACGGTCCAGCAGCGCCCAGGCGTCGAGCAGCAGCGTCGCGGCATAGCCGGACGCCGCCACCGGCTCGGCGCCCGGGGTGCTGACCACGAGCGCGGGACGTTCGCCGACCTCGGGCGACTCGACGTCGCCTCCGGCCCGCAGCACCGGGACACCGGGGAAGGCCCGGCCCAGCTCCTCGGCGGTGCGCGCGGACCCGACAACGGTCGAGCGCAGCGCGGTGTCGCCGCAGGTCGGGCACTCGCGCCGGCCGGGGTTGCGACCGCACCAGCGGCAGTGCGGCTGCTCGTCGGTGGCCGACAGCACGAGCGGGCCGCCGCACGTGGGGCAGCGCGCCGGGCGGCGGCAGGTGCGGCAGGCCAGCGCCGGCAGGTATCCCCGCCGCGGCACCTGCACCAGCACCGGCCCGTGCTCGAGCGCCCGCTTGGCGGTCTGCCAGGCGGCGGTCGGCAGGTGGGCGCGCGCCGCCGGACCGTGCCGCTCGACGTCGAGGTCTTCGCCGGCGACCCGCACCGGTGGCCCGAGGCGACTGCCCCGCGGCGGCTCGACGGCCCGCACCGAACCCGCCTCGAGCCAGGCCTGCACCGGCACCGAGCGGCTGTGCCCGCCCAGCACCAGCGCGGCCCCGGACTGCTCGGCCCGCAGCCGCAGCACCTCGCGGGCGTGCGGGTAGGGGCGCGCGGCTCGTCGAACGCGTCGTCACCGTCGTCCCAGCAGGCCACCAGCCCCAGGTCGTGCACCGGCGCGAACGCCGCGGCCCGGGTGCCGATCACGCAGCGCACGTGGCCGCGCAGCACCTTGAGCCAGGCGGTATAGCGCGCCTGAGCGCCCTGGTCGGCGGTGAGCGCGACGTGCTGACCCGCGCCCAGCTGCGCCCGCAACGCCGCGTCGAGCCGCGCCACGTCGCGCCCGTCGGGCACCAGCAGCAGCACGCCCCGGCCGGCGGCCAGCGCGGCGTGCGCCAGCTCGGCCAGGCAGGCCGGCCAGTCGCGCGGGTCGGCGGGGTCCTCCGGGTCGGGCGCCCCGGGGGCGCAGGTCCAGCTCGCCGCCGGCGCGCCGCCCTCGGCGACCCGCCGCAGCAGCGCCGGACCCGCGGGATAACCGGCCCAGCGCACCGGCTCGGACGGCTCCAGCGCGGGTGGCTCAGCCTCCGCGGCGAGCGCCTGCTCGGCGCGCGCGTGCCGGGGCGGCACGGCGAGGCGCAGCACGTCCCCCACCGTCCCGGCGTAGCGCTCGGCCACCGCGGTGGCCAGCCGCAGCAGCCGCGGGGTGAGCACCGGCTCGGGGCTGACCACCCGCCGCAGCGGCGCGAGCCGGCCCTCGTGCTCGGCGTCGGACCGCCGCTCCACGACGAAGCCCCCGACGTCCTGCCCGGCGAAGCGGACCTTGACCCGGGCCCCGGGCACAGCGACGTCGCTCAGGTCGGCGGGGACGGCGTACTCGAACGGGCGGTCCAGGTGCGCGAGCCCGGTGTCGACGAGCACGGCGGCCACCGGGTCGACCTCGGCGAGCGTCACGCCGGACGTGGGCCGCGGCGGTCGGCGCGGGGCAGACGCGACCGGCAGGGCCAGCTGCTGCTGACCCTGCCGGTCGTCGTCGTTCGTGCTCACCCGGACGTTCTACCGCCTGCCACCGACAGGCCCGTCAGGGGTGGTGCCTCGGGGGGCGCCGTCGGGCTCGGTCAGCCCTTGACGGCCTTCTGCAGCGCCTCGACCTTGTCGGTGCGCTCCCACGGGAAGGCGCCCTCGACGCCCTCGGCGCTGGTGCGCCCGAAGTGGCCGTACGCCGCCGTCGGCTTGTAGATCGGGCGCAGCAGGTCCAGCTCGTGGATCAGCGCGGCCGGGCGCAGGTCGAACACCGACGTGATGGCCTGCTGGATCTTCTCCAGCGGGGCGGTCTCGGTGCCGAAGCACTCGACGTACAGACCCACCGGCTGCGCCTTGCCGATGGCATAGGCGACCTGCACCTCGCAGCGGCGCGCGAGGCCGGCCGCGACGACGTTCTTGGCGACCCAGCGCATGGTGTACGCCGCGGACCGGTCGACCTTCGAGGGGTCCTTGCCCGAGAACGCACCGCCGCCGTGACGGGCCATGCCGCCGTAGGTGTCGACGATGATCTTGCGGCCGGTGAGGCCGGCGTCGCCCATCGGGCCACCGATCACGAACTTGCCGGTGGGGTTGATGAACTTGTTGTAGTCGCTGGTGTCCAGCTCGACACCGCTGGAGGCGAGCTCCTCCAGCACCGGCGAGAACACGTGCTTCTCGATGTCGGGGGCGAGCATCGAGTCCAGGTTGATGTCCTCGGCGTGCTGGGTCGAGAGCACCACGGCGTCCAGCTTGACCGCCTTGTCACCCTCGTACGCGATCGTCACCTGGGTCTTCCCGTCGGGACGCAGGTAGGGCAGGGTGCCGTCGTTGCGCACCTGGGTGAGCCGCTCGGACAGGCGGTGCGCCAGGTGGATCGGCAGCGGCATCAGCTCGGCGGTGTCGTCGCAGGCGTAGCCGAACATCAGGCCCTGGTCGCCGGCGCCCTGGGCGTCCAGCGGGTCCTCGTTGGACCCGGTGCGGTGCTCGTGGGCGGTGTTGACGCCCTGGGCGATGTCGGGCGACTGCTGCCCGATGGAGATCGACACGCCGCAGGAGTGGCCGTCGTAGCCCTTGGCCGAGGAGTCGTAGCCGATGCCCACGATGGTGTCGCGCACGATCTGCGCGATCGGCACGTAGCCGGTGGTGCTGACCTCGCCGGCCACGTGGGCCAGGCCGGTGGTGACCATGGTCTCCACCGCCACCCGAGCCGTGGGGTCCTGGGCGAGCATCGCGTCGAGGATCGAGTCGCTGATCTGGTCGCAGATCTTGTCGGGGTGGCCCTCGGTGACGGACTCGGACGTGAAGAGACGTGCCACGGAAACTCCTGTTCGGTGTGCAGCGGCTGCTGGCTTCAGGGCGTGCCCGGGCGCGGTCGAACCGCCGCCGGGCGCGTTGGCTCGTGAGTCTAGGGCGCGGCGCGCATCGCCACGACGGCGTCCCACACCGCGGCGGCGACGGCCGACTTGTCGGCCGGACCGACGGTGCGTACGTCCTCGCTGCCTCGGCGCAGCAGGTGCACCGTGCTGACGTCCTGGCCGAACGTCACCCCCTCGCCGACCTCGTTGGCGACGAGCAGGTCGCAGCCCTTGCGCTCGAGCTTCTCGCGGGCGTAGCTGAGCAGGTCGCCGTGCTCGTCGCCCGTCTCGGCGGCGAACCCGACGATGACCGGCGCGCTCGCCGGCCCGCGCTGCTGCACCAGCTCGACGAGGATGTCGGGGTTGCGCACCAGCTCGATGGTCGGGGCGGCGTCGGGGTCGGCCGGGTCGTGGGTCTTCTTGATCTTCGACGACGCGCGCTCCGCCGGCCGGAAGTCGGCCACGGCGGCCGCCATCACGACCGCGTCGGCGCCCGCGGCCCGGGCGAGCATCGCGTCGCGCAGCTCCAGGGCCGACTCGACCGGCACCACCTCGACCCCCGGGGGCGCGGGGCGCTCGGTGGTCGAGACGAGGGTCACCCGGGCGCCGCGCGCGGCGGCGTCGGCCGCGAGGGCGTACCCCTGCTTGCCGCTGGAGCGGTTGCCGAGGTAACGCACCGGGTCGAGCGCCTCGCGGGTGCCGCCCGCGGAGATCAGCACGTGGCGGCCGGACAGGTCGCCGGTCGCGCCCGGCCGCGCCTGGTCGCCGACGGCCGCGAGGGCGTACGCCGCGATCTCGTCGGGCTCGGCCAGGCGCCCGGGACCGGAGTCGGCGCCGGTGAGGCGGCCGCTCGCGGGGTCCATCACGTGCACGCCGCGCTCGCGCAGCGTCGCCACGTTGGCCTGGGTGGCCGGGTGCAGCCACATCTCGGTGTGCATCGCCGGGGCGAGCACGACCGGGCAGCGCGCCGTCAGCAGGGTGTTGGTGAGCAGGTCGTCGGCCATGCCGTGCGCGGCCTTGGCGAGGACGTCGGCGGTGGCCGGGGCCACCACGACCAGGTCGGCCGACTGACCGAGCCGCACGTGCGGCACCTCGTGGACCTGCTCGAACACCTCGTGCTGCGCGGGCCGGCCGGACAGCGCCGCCCAGGTGGCCTCGCCGACGAAGTTCAGCGACGCCGCCGTGGGAACGACGGTGACGTCGTGCCCGGACTCGGTGAACCGGCGCAGCAGCGAGCAGGCCTTGTAGGCAGCGATGCCGCCGCTGACGCCGAGGACGATGCGCATGGGGTGGCAGGCCGAGCCGAGGCTCAGGCCTCCTGGCGCTCCATGGTCAGCAGGCGGTCGTTGATCTCGCGCAGCGCGACCGACAGCGGCTTGTCGTTGACCTGGGAGTCGACCAGCGGGCCGACGTACTCCAGCAGCCCCTCGGACAGCTGGGAGTAGTAGGCGTTGATCTGCCGCGCGCGCTTGGCGGAGTAGATGACCAGGGCGTACTTGCTGTCGGCGACCTCGAGCAGGTCGTCGATCGGCGGGTTGGTGATGCCCTCGGGGGCGGCCTTCGTTCCAGACACAGGCGTGCTCAGCTCTCGTTGATCGCGGGGTTTCGCATCAATGATACGAGTTCTTCGGCTGCGCGCCGAACGTCGTCGTTGACGATGGTGGTGTCGAACTCCGGCTGGGCCGCCAGCTCCTCGCGCGCGGTGCGCAGCCGCACCTCGCGCTCCTCGGCGCTCTCGGTGCCGCGGCCGACGAGCCGGCGCACCAGCTCCTCCCAGCTGGGCGGGGCCAGGAAGACGAGGTACGCCTCGGGCATCCGGGCGCGCACCTGCCGCGCCCCCTGCAGGTCGATCTCCAGCAACGGCAGCCGGCCGGAGGCGATGGCGTCGAGGACGGGCTGGCGCGGCGTGCCGTACGACGCGCGGCCGTGCACGACCGCCGACTCCAGCAGCTGCCCCTCCCGGTCGAGGCGCTCGAACTCGGCGTCGGTGACGAAGTGGTAGTGGACGCCGTCGACCTCACCCGGGCGTGGCCGGCGGGTGGTCAGCGACACCGACAGCCAGACCTCGGGGAAGTTGTCGCGGATGTAGGCGGCGACGGTGCCCTTGCCCACCGCGGTCGGGCCGGCGAGCACGACGAGGGGATGACGCGCGTTCACGGGTCAGTTCTGCTCGAACCGCTCGATGAGCGCCGCGGCCTGGTTGGCGCCGATGCCGCGCACGCGCCGGGACTCCGAGATGCCGATGTCGGCCATGATCTGGCGCGCCCGCACCCGACCCACGCCGGGCATCGACTCCAGCAGCGCCGACACCTTCATCTTGCCGATGACCTCGTCGGTCTTGCCGGCCTCGATGACCTCGCGCAGCGACCCCTGGGCGTACTTCAGCCGGTTCTTGACCGCCGCGCGCTCCCGCCGCACCCGAGCCGCCTTGGCCAGCGCCTCCGCGCGTTGCTCGGGGGTGAGCGGAGGTAGGGCCACGGGATCTCCTCGGTCGGGCACGGCTGCCACCCCGGCAGACGGGTGGGCGGGCGGTTCTGAGTGAACCTAGCGAGTCGCCGGGGCGGTCGGCAACGCGGGGAGCGCACGCTGCGGCGGAGGACCGCGAAGGCGTGGGAGCCCCGCGCCCGCACCCTCCGGCGGACCACCGCCGACCCGTGCGCTCTGGCGCACCATGCAACGGAGGACCGCGAAGGCGTACGAGCCCCGCGCACGCACCCTCCGGCGGACCACCGCCGAACCGTGCGCCCTGCCGCACCATGCAGCGGAGGACCGCGAGACCGTACGCCTGCCGCACCCCTTGCGGTCCACCGCCGACCCGTGCGCCCTGGCGCACCCTCTAGCGGAGGACCGCGAAGGCGTACGGCCCGTCTCAGCCGGCCCTGGTCGCCCGCCGCTCGAACAGCCAGTACGCCTCGCGCACCTGCGCCATCAGCTCCGCCTCGTGCAGTCGCAGGCCGAGCACCGGCAGCCGCAGCGTCGAGTCACCACCGATGAGCAGGGCGTTCTGCCGCAGTGCGTCGTCGACCGGCCCGAGACCCAGGTGGTGCTGCACCCCGTCGATCTCGACGCCGAGCCCGTTGTCCCAGTGCGCATCCCGCACGGCGCGGCCGCCCGGCAGCTCGCGCACGACCTGCAGGCTCGGTGGCGGGATCCGATAGCGCTCGCACAACCGCGCGAAGTCCAGCTCCCCCAGGGCCTGCACCCCACGGGCGACGTCTCCCACCACGGTCGCGATGAACGCCCGACGCCAGTGCGGCTTCATCTCGGCCGCCAACGCCGGGAGCTCCTCCACCCGCACCAGCCGCTGCTGGGCGGTCATGACGAGCAGCAGTGCAGCCTGCCGGTCCGACGCCGCCCACTCCGCGGCGCGGATCAGCGCGACGTCGGGTCGCACGCGGGGCAACCCCTCGAGCAGCTCCCCGGCGCGCCGCGACGCGATGCCCCGGATGTCGACCTGCGGCACCTCGGGTCGGTGGTAGTGACCGGGCAGCGAGACCGTGGGCCGGCGGCCGGCGTCGAACCCGGTCAGGCCCGCGTGCACCAACGCGGTGACCCCGTCGATCGCCGCGCCGGCGCCGCACTCGAACACCGCGGTCCACCGCTCCCCCAGCGCGCCGATGACGCCGTTCGTGGTCGCGACGGTGTGCCGCCCTCGGGTGCTCCACCGGCCCGCCGTCACCTGGTTGCGCACCCGCCAACGGTCCGCCCCGAGACTGCGCAGCTGACGCCGGTGCAGCACGCCGCCCTGCTGCCCAGCCAACGCGGCGATCGCCTCCATGTCCATGGCGGCACGCTGCCCGCGCAGCTCGAACCCGGGAAGTCCAGACCCGCAGCCTGTGGACACCGCAGCTGGTCACGACAGGGTTGTGCACGACCAGCCCGAACCGGCCCGTACGTCCGCGCGACCCGGTCGCTACCGTCGCCGCGTGCAGATGGACGAGTACCAGCAGGCTGCCTTGCGCACCGCCGCGCCGAAGGACAAGAAGAACGAGCTGCTCCACCTCGTGCTGGGGCTGGTCGGCGAGAGCGGAGAGATCGCCGAGAAGTTCAAGAAGTGGGTCCGCGACCTCGACAGCGACGAGGCCGCCATCGACCGCGACGACATCAAGCAGGAGCTCGGCGACGTGCTGTGGTACACCGCCGTGCTCGCCGACTACCTCGGCCTGCGCCTCGAGGACGTCGCGCAGGCCAACGTCGACAAGCTCGCCAGTAGGCAGGCGCGCGGGGTGCTCGGCGGCAGCGGGGACCAGCGCTAGGCCGCACCCGGCGCACCCTGTAGCGGAGGACCGCGAAGGCGTACGAGCCCCGCGCACCCCCTCACCCCCGGCGGTCCACCGCCGACCCGTGCGCCCTGCCGCACCATGCAGCGGAGGACCGCGAAGGCGTACGAGCCCCGCGCACCCTCACCCCACGGCGGACCACCGCCGACCCGTGCGCCCCACCGCACCATGCAGCGGAGGACCGCGAGACCGTACGCCCGCCATCCCCCGCACCCCACGGCGGACCACCGCCGAACCGTGCGCCCTGCCGCACCCTGCAGCGGAGGACCGCGAAGGCGTACGCCCGCCGCACCCCCGCCTCCCCGGCGCCTCAGCCCCCCGCGAGCTCGGCGGCCTGCTGGCGCACCGCCGCGCGCAGGCCCGCGGGTGCCGGGCCGGCGGCGAGGATGCCCCGCGACGACGACGGCAGCACCAGCGGGAGGGCCGGGCCGAAGCCGCGCGCGATGTCGCCCGCGTCAGCGCCCTGCGCGCCCAGCCCCGGCGCCAGCAGCGGCCCACGCGAGTCGGCCAGCGCCTGGGCGAGCCCCAGGTCGGCGATGTCCTTACCGACGGTCGCGCCGACGACCATGCCGGTGCTCCCGAACCGGCCCGAGCCGCCGCCCTCGGCGTTGCGCTCGGTCACGGCCGACACGATCTCCTCGGCCACGGTCACGCCGCCGCCCTCCCCTGCGGCATCCGCCGCGACCCGCGCGTGCTGCACCTGCGCGCCCTCGGGGTTCGACGTCATCGCGAGCACGAACACGCCTCGCCCAGTTGCGTCCGCGAGCTCGAAAGCCGGTGCGAGAGAACCGAATCCGAGGAACGGGCTGACGGTGATGGCGTCGGCGGCGAGCGAGGATCCGTCGGACAGGTACGCCTCGGCGTAGGCCGCCATCGTCGACCCTACGTCGCCGCGCTTCACGTCCAGCAGGCTCAACACCCCGACCTCGCGCAGCATCGCCAGCACGTGCTCGAGCACCGCGACGCCGGCCGAGCCGTGCCGCTCGAAGAACGCCGACTGCGGCTTGGCGATCGCGACCTGCCCCGCCAGCGCCTCGACCACCGTGTCGCCGAACCGCCGCAGCCCCTCGACGTCGTCGTCCAGCCCCCACCGGTGCAGCAGCTGCGGGTGCGGGTCGATGCCGACGCACAGCGGGCCGTACGCCGTCACGGCCTCCTCGAGTCGGTCGCCGAACGTGGTGCTCATCTCGTGCCTCTCGTCATTCGTCGTGCGTCAAGCGTGCGTCGGTCGTCGGTCGTCGCGGGCGGTCACCGGTGGACCAGGCCCACCAGCTGCTGCACGTCGTGCAGCCCGAGCGCCTGCAGGTCGGCGACCAGCTCGTCCCGGAACGTGCGCAGCGCCCCCGGGTCGTGAATCAGCGCCGTCCCGAGCTGCACCGCGCTGGCGCCCGCCGCCATCGCCTGCGCCGCGTCGTGCCCGTTCGAGATCCCGCCGACCGCCACGATCGCCACCGGCGGCAGCCGTCCGTCGCGGATCGCGGCCGCGAGGTCGTGCACCGCGCGCAGCGTGACCGGCAGCAGCGCCGGTCCCGACAGGCCCGCGGAGCGCGCGGGCAGCGACAGGCGTACGCCGGTCATCGACAGCGCCCGCAGCGGGCTCGTGACCACGACGGCCTCGGCGCCGGACTTCACGCAGCCGCGCGCGATCTCGACGACGTCGCTCACGTCGGCGCTGAGCTTGGCCAGCACCGGCACGTTGCGCGGCAGCTCCTCACGCACCCTCGCGATGACCTTCGTCGCGGCAAAGTCGGCGTAGGAGAACGGGATTCCCTTGTTGCCCGCGTCGGGGCAGGCCAGGTTGACCTCGACTCCGCCCACCCCGCGCAGCAGCGTGCGCCGCCGCAGCCCCGCGGCCGCCTGCGCGAACTCACCGCTGGTCGACCCGACGAGCGACGCGACGACCGGTACGCCCTGCTCGCCCTCCCACGGCACCCGCGTCGGCTGCATCGTGTCGGTGCCGATGGTCGGCCAATCCGTCGGCAGCACAAGGGAGCTCGGCGCTTCGGTCAGCCGGACGCGGTGCTGCGTCGGGTGCGACGACGCGCTGATCGACGGCGTCACGAGCGCGCCGAGGTGCTCCAGCACCCCGAGCCTGGCGAGCTCGTGACCGAACCCGCCGCACCCCGCCGCGGCCATCACCGGCGACGTCAGGCGCAGCCCGCCGATCGACACCCGCAGGTTCACGCTCACGCGCGCGCCTCCAACTCACCCGCGAGGCCGGCCAGGTACTGGTCCCACACCACCCGCGCGCCCCGCACGATCGGCCCGTCGCTGCACGCCCGGATGCTGTGCACCCGGTCGTCGCGGCCGCGCACCGGCAGCGTGCACGCCGAGCACAGCCCGGTCCCGCACGGCATGTCCTCGTGGATGGCCACCTGCGTCACCGCGCCCAGCGACTCCGCGAGCGGCGTGACGACGGCCAGCTCCTGGGCCCGGGCCGCGGCGTAGACGATCGCCGCGTCCTGCCGGCGCACGCCCGCGCGCACCGCCGCGCGCAGCGGCTCGTGCAGCCCGGTCTCCCCCGGCGTCACGACCGTCACGTTGCCGATGGTTCGCCGCGCCTCTACGACACCGAACAGGTGCCGGTCGTCCGACCCGGCCACCACCAGCTCGACCGGGCAGCCGCGGTCGCGCAGGGCGCGCGCCAGCCAGGCCAGCGGCGCGGCCGCCGTGTCGACCCCGACGACGAGGCACGGCAGCGGCTCCTGCGGCAGCGGGAACGCCCGCCCCAGCGGAGCGATCAGCGCCACCTCGTCGTGCACCCGACGGTCGGCCAGCCAGCGCATCCCCGGGTCGCGGTCGCCGTCGACGACGATGTCCACCGTCCCGCCGTACGTCCCGCTCGGCGTCACCGCGTGCAGCGGCACCGTGCGTCTCGCCACGAGCGCCGACACCGCGTCGCCCACGGCGACCGACACCAGGTGCCCCGGCCGCGCGATCTCCCCGACACCGGGCGCGACGAACGTCAGGTGCGTGAACGCCCCGACCTTGCGCGTCGCGATCAGCTCCCCGGTGACGGCGACGGTCATGCGCCCTCGCTCGCGCCCGGATCCGGTTGCTGGCCATACAGATCCAGCTCGGCGGCGTGCTCCTGCAACGTCTTGACCCGGGTGATCCCGGTGCGCTGCGCCTCGATGCCCTGCACCGCGGCCGCGAGCTGCTGCACCGTGGTGATGATCGGCTTGTCGACGCTGGTCGTGGCCGCGCGGATGGCGTAGCCGTCGGCCCGCGCGTCACGCCCCGACGGGGTGTTGACGACCATGCCGACCTCGCCGGACAGGATGTGGTCGACGATCGTGCGCGCCCCGTCGGCCCGCTGCCCCGCGTGGTGCTTGTGCACGACCTCGGCGTGAATCCCGTTGCGCCGCAGCACATCTGCCGTGCCGGCCGTGGCCAGCAGGCGGAAGCCGAGGTCGGCGAGCCGCTTCACCGGGAAGATCATCGCGCGCTTGTCGCGGTTGGCGACGGACACGAAGACCGTGCCCTCGGCCGGCAGCCCCGAGGTGCTCGCGAGCTGGCTCTTGGCGAACGCCGAGCCGAAGGCGTCGTCGATGCCCATGACCTCGCCGGTGCTGCGCATCTCGGGCCCGAGCAGGCTGTCGACCACCTGGCCCTCGCGGGTGCGGAACCGCTTGAACGGCAGCACCGCCTCCTTGACGTTGACCGGCGCGTGGATCGGCATCATGCCGCCGTCGCCGTGCGGCGGCAGCAGCCCCTCCTCGCGCAGCTCCTCGATCGTCTCGCCGAGCATGATCCGGGCCGCGGCCTTGGCGATCGGCACGCCGGTCGACTTCGCGACGAATGGAACCGTCCGGCTCGCACGGGGATTCGCCTCCAGGACGTAGAGCACGTCCTGCGCCAGCGCGAACTGCACGTTCATCAGCCCACGCACGCCGATGCCCTCCGCGAGGGCCAGGGTCGAGCGGCGTACGCGCTCCATCTCCTCGGGTCCGAGCGTCACCGGCGGCAGCACGCACGCCGAGTCACCGGAGTGGATGCCGGCCTCCTCGATGTGCTCCATGATCCCGCCGAGATACATCTCGCGACCGTCGTAGAGCGCGTCCACGTCGATCTCGATCGCCTCGTCGAGGAAGCGGTCGACCAGCACGGGGTACTCCGGCGACGCGGTGGTCGCGCGGGTGACGTAGGACGCCAGCGTCTCGTCGTCGTACACGATCTCCATGCCCCGGCCGCCGAGGACGTACGACGGGCGCACCAGGACCGGGTAGCCGATCTCGCGCGCGACCTCGATCGCGTCGTCGGTGCTGTACGCCGTCCCGTGCCGCGGTGCGGGCAGGTCGGCCTCGGCGAGCACCCGGCCGAACGCCCCACGGTCCTCGGCGAGGTCGATCGCCTCGGGCGAGGTGCCGACGATCGGGACACCGGCCTCCTTGAGCGCCTTGGCGAGGCCCAGCGGCGTCTGCCCGCCGAGCTGCACGATCACGCCGGCGAGCGGACCCGCCACCCGCTCGGCGTGCACCACCTCGAGCACGTCCTCCAGCGTCAGCGGCTCGAAGTAGAGCCGGCTGGAGGTGTCGTAGTCGGTGGAGACCGTCTCGGGGTTGCAGTTGACCATCACGGTGTCGAAACCCTTGTCGCGCAACGCGAACGACGCGTGCACGCAGGAGTAGTCGAACTCCACGCCCTGCCCGATCCGGTTCGGCCCGGAGCCCAGGATGATGACGGCCGGCCGCTCGCGCGGCAGCACCTCGGTCTCGGAGTCGTAGGAGCTGTAGTAGTACGGCGTGTGCGCCGCGAACTCCGCCGCGCAGGTGTCGACGGTCTTGTAGACCGGCCGCACCCCGAGGGCGTGCCGCACGCCCCGCACGACCGCCTCGGGCGTCTGGGTGATCTGCGCCAGCTGGGCGTCGCTGAACCCGTGCCGCTTGGCCCGGCGCAGCAGCTCCGGGGTCAGCTGGTCGGCCTGCGCCAGCTCGTCGGCCAGGTCGTTGATGAGCTGCATCTGGTCGAGGAACCACGGGTCGATGCCGGTCTCCTCGTGCACCTCCTCGACGCTGAGACCGCCGCGCAGCGCCTGCTGCACCAGCACGATCCGCCCGTCGGTCGGCGTCTTGGCCTCCTGCAGCAGGGCCCGCGCCATCTCGGTGGTCGGCAGCGACTCGGGGTCCCAGTGGAAGGAGGATCCCTTCCGCTCGGTCGAGCGCAGCGCCTTCTGCAGCGCCTCGGTGAAGTTGCGCCCGATCGCCATGGCCTCGCCCACCGACTTCATCGTCGTGGTGAGCGTCGGGTCGGCCGCGGGGAACTTCTCGAACGCGAAGCGCGGCACCTTCACGACGATGTAGTCGAGCGTCGGCTCGAACGCCGCGGGGTACCACGCGCCGGTGCCGTCGACCGTGGAGGAGGAGGTGATGTCGTTCGGCACCTCGTCGAGGGTGTAGCCGATCGCCATCTTCGCCGCGATCTTGGCGATCGGGAAGCCGGTGGCCTTCGAGGCGAGCGCGCTCGAGCGCGACACCCGCGGGTTCATCTCGATGACGATGATCCGGCCGTCCTGCGGGTTCACCGCGAACTGGATGTTGCAGCCGCCGGTGTCGACGCCGACCTCGCGGATGACCGCGATACCGATGTCGCGCATCCGCTGGTACTCCCGGTCGGTCAGCGTCAGCGCGGGCGCCACGGTGATCGAGTCGCCGGTGTGCACGCCCATCGGGTCGAGGTTCTCGATCGAGCAGACCACGACCACGTTGTCGGCGCGGTCGCGCATGACCTCGAGCTCGTACTCCTTCCACCCCAGGATCGACTCCTCGAGCAGCACCTCGGTGGTCGGGCTGGCCTGCAGCCCCGCCCCGGCGATGCGCCGCAGGTCGTCCTCGTCGAACGCGAAGCCGGACCCGAGCCCGCCCATCGTGAACGACGGACGCACGACCATCGGGTAGCCGAGCTCCTTTGCGGCAGAAAGACATTCGTCCATCGAGCGCGCGATCAGGGAGCGGGCCGACTCGGCGCCGACCTTCTCGACGACGCCCTTGAACCGCTCGCGGTCCTCGCCCAGCTGGATCGCCTCGACGTTGGCCCCGATCAGCGGGCAGTCGTACTTCTCCAGCACCCCCGCCTCGTGCAGCGAGATCGCCGTGTTGAGCGCGGTCTGCCCGCCGAGCGTCGCGAGCACCGCGTCGGGCCGCTCCTTGGCGATGATCGCCTCGACCACCTCGGGGGTGATCGGCTCGACGTACGTCGCGTCGGCCATCTCCGGGTCGGTCATGATCGTCGCCGGGTTGGAGTTGACCAGGACGACCCGGATCCCCTCCTCGCGCAGCACCCGGCAGGCCTGGGTGCCGGAGTAGTCGAACTCCGCAGCCTGCCCGATCACGATCGGGCCGGACCCGATCACGAGCACGCTCTTGATGTCGTCACGCTTGGGCATCAGGCGCGCACTCCCTCGTTCTCGCTCATCAGATCCACGAACCGGTCGAACAGGTACCCCGCGTCGTGCGGACCGGCCGCCGCCTCGGGGTGGTACTGCACCGAGAACGCAGGCAGGTCAAGGCATTCCAGCCCCTCGACCACGTCGTCGTTGAGGCAGACGTGGCTCACCCGCACCCGGCCGTACGCCGTCCCCGCCTGCGCGTCGGACGGCGCCTGCACCTCGCCCTCGGTCGGCGCGTCCACGGCGAACCCGTGGTTGTGCGCGGTCACCTCGACCTTCCCGGTCGAGCGGTCCAGCACCGGCTGGTTGATGCCGCGGTGGCCGTACTTCAGCTTGAACGTGCCGAAGCCGAGCGCCCGCCCGAGGATCTGGTTGCCGAAGCAGATGCCGAAGAACGGGATCCGCGCGTCGAGCACCTCGCGCAGCAGGTCGACCTGCGGGGCGGACGACGGGTCGCCGGGCCCGTTGGAGAAGAACACTCCGTCGGGCGCGACCTCGCGGATCTGCTCGATCGTCGAGTCGGCCGGCAGCACGTGCACCTCGATGCCGCGCTCGCTCATCAGCTGCGGCGTCATCGCCTTGATGCCGAGGTCGACCGCGGCGACGGTGAACCGCTTCTCCCCCACCGCCGGCACGACGTACGCCTCGTCGGTCGAGACCTCCGAGGCCAGCTCGGAGCCGGCCATGGCCGGCTGCTCGCACACGTCGGCCACCAGGTCGCGGCGCGGCCGCTCGGCGTCCTCGCCGCTGAAGATGCCCACGCGCATCGCGCCGCGCTCGCGCAGGTGGCGGGTCAGCGCGCGGGTGTCGATCTCGCAGATGCCGACCACGCCCTGGTCGGCCAGGTCGTCCTCCAGGGTGCGCGTCGCGCGCCAGCTGGACGGGCGTACGGCCGGGTCGCGCACGACGTACCCGGACACCCAGATGCGCCGCGACTCGGCGTCCTCGTCGTTGACGCCGGTGTTGCCGACGTGCGGTGCGGTCATGACGACGACCTGCTGGTGGTAGCTGGGGTCGGTCAGCGTCTCCTGGTAGCCGGTCATGCCGGTGGAGAAGACCGCCTCGCCGGTCGTGGTGCCGACCGCGCCGTATGAGCGGCCCTCGAACGTGCGCCCGTCCTCCAGCACCAGCACCGCCGGCCCGCGCTCGGCGTAGCGGCCCCGTGCGGGTCCGGTTGTCAGCTCGTCGGTCACGCCGATTCTCCTTGCTGCTGGGTCTGTCCGTGCTCGTGCGTCTGCGTGCCCCGCAGGTAGGTCGCGCGCACCTGGCCGGTGAGCTCGCGTCCGTGCCAGGGGTTGTTGCGCGACAGCGACCTGCTGTCGGCCCGGTCGACGGTCGCGGTGGCCGCGGGGTCGACCAGGACCAGGTTGGCCGGCTCGCCCGGCTCCAGCGGGCGGCCCTGCCCGGTGAGCCCGGCGATGCGCGCCGGGCGGGTCGACATCGCGGCGGCCACGTCGGCCCAGGTCATCAGCCCGGGCTGCACCATGACCGTCGCGACGACCGACAGGGCCTGCTCGAGGCCGAGCATCCCGAACGCGGCCTCGGCGAACGCGTGCTCCTTGTCGTGCCGCGCGTGCGGAGCGTGGTCGGTGGCGACCGCGTCGACGGTGCCGTCGGCGAGGGCGGCGCGCAGCGCCTCGACGTCCTCCTGCGGCCGCAGCGGCGGGTTGACCTTGTACACCGGGTCGTAGTCGGTGAGCAGGTCGGTGGTGAGCATCAGGTGGTGCGGGGTGACCTCGGCGGTGACCGAGATCCCTTGTGCCTTGGCCCATCTCACGACCTCGACCGACCCGGCGGTCGACACGTGGGCGACGTGCACCCGCGACCCGGTGTGCCGCGCGAGCATCACGTCGCGCGCGACGATCGTCTCCTCGGCGACGCCGGGCCAGCCGGGCAGCCCCAGCCGGCCGGACAGCTCGCCCTCGTGGCAGCAGGCCTGCCCGTCGGCGAGCCGCGGGTCCTGCGCGTGCTGCGAGACGACCCCGTCGAACGCCTTGACGTACTCCAGCGCGCGGCGCATGAGCCGGGCGTCGTGCACGCACCTGCCGTCGTCGCTGAACACCCGCACGGCTGCTCGCGACCGGGCCATCAGCCCGAGCTCGGCGAGCTCCTCGCCCGCGAGCCCCTTGGTCACCGCACCCACCGGCTGCACGTCGACCAGGCCGGCCGCACGCCCGAGGTCGAGCACCCGCTCGGCGGCCTCGGCGGTGTCGGTCACCGGGGAGGTGTTGGCCATCGCCAGCACCGCGGTGAAGCCGCCGGCGGCAGCGGCCGCGGAGCCGCTGCGCACCGTCTCGGCGTCCTCGCGGCCGGGCTCACGCAGGTGGGTGTGCAGGTCGACCAGGCCGGGCAGCGCCACGAGCCCGTCGGCGTCGACGACGGCCGCGCCCTTCGGCGCGCGCACCGAACCGACCTCGGCGACCAGCCCGTCGCGCAGCAGCAGGTCGCCCCGTCCCGCCCCGGCGAGGTCGGCCCCGCGGATCACGGTCACCTGACCGGCGTCCGCTCCAGTCACGTTGTCTCCCATCAGGATTCGGCCCCCTCGGCCGAGCCGGCCAGCAGGTGGTAGAGCACGCTCATCCGCACCGCGACCCCGGCCGACACCTGGTCGAGGATCACCGACCGGGCCTCGTCTGCGGCGTCGGCAGCGATCTCGAGACCGCGGTTCATCGGCCCGGGGTGGGCGATGACGGCGTGCTCGGGCAGCAGCCGCAGCCGGTCGCGGGTGAGGCCGTAGCCCACGGTGTACTCGCGGGGCGTCGGGAAGTAGCCGCCCGACATCCGCTCGCGCTGCACGCGCAGCATCATCACCGCGTCGACGTCGGGCAGGACGGCGTCGAGGTCGTACGTCGTCGCGAAGCCGTCGTGCTTCGACCAGGCCCCGATGCCGCTCGGCATCAGGGTGGGCGGCGCGACCAGGGTGACCCGGGCACCCAGCGTGCGCAGCAGGATCAGGTTCGAGCGCACGACCCGCGAGTGGGTGAGGTCGCCGACGATCGCGACGTGCCGGCCCTCGAGGCCGCCGAGCCGGCTGCGCATCGTGTACGCGTCGAGCAGCGCCTGCGTGGGGTGCTCGTGCGTGCCGTCGCCGGCGTTGACCACGGAGGCGTCGACCCAGTCGGCGACCTGGCGCGGCGCGCCGCTCGCGTGGTGCCGGATCACCAGGGCGTCGACCCCCATCGAGCCCACGGTGAGCACCGTGTCGCGCAGCGACTCCCCTTGCTCACCGACGACCCCTTGGCCGAGACGTTGATGACGTCGGCCGAGAGCCACTTGCCGGCGATCTCGAAGGAGCTGCGGGTGCGGGTGGAGTCCTCGAAGAACAGGTTGACGACGGTGCGCCCGCGCAGAGCGGGCAGCTTCTTGACGTCGCGGCGCTGCACGTCGTGCATCTGCTCTGCGGTGTCGAGGATCTGGGTGACGTCCGCGCGGCTCAGGTCGGCGGCGGACAGCAGGTGCTTCATCGCGGGTCTCCGTCGACGATCTGGACCGCGTCGTCGCCACCGTCGTGCTCGGCGAGCCGCACGGTGACGCGCTCGGACTTGGCGGTCGGGAGGTTCTTGCCCACGTGGTCGGCCCGGATGGGCAGCTCGCGGTGACCGCGGTCGACCAGCACGGCCAGGCGTACGGCGCGGGGTCGGCCGAGATCGCCGAGCGCGTCGAGCGCGGCGCGCACCGTGCGCCCGGAGAACAGCACGTCGTCCACGAGCACCACGACCTTGTCGTCGATGCCGCCCTCGGGGATCGCGGTGCTGTGCGCCTGGCGCACCGGCTGACGGCGCAGGTCGTCGCGATACATCGTCACGTCGAGCGCACCGACCGGCACCGGCCCGCCCTCGACGTCCTCCAGGGCGGCGGCCAGCCGCTCGGCGAGCGCCACGCCGCGGCTCGGGATGCCGAGCACGACGAGGTCGTCGGTGCCCTTGTTGTGCTCGATCACCTCGTGCGCGATGCGCCGGAGGGCCCGGGAGATGTCACCGGGACTGAGAACGGTGCGGCCGGGCTGGGACGGATCACCAGCGGCCGCGGGTACGTCTGCGTCGGGACGCGCCACAGCGCGGACCTCCTTCGCCGCCTCACGGGACGGAATCGTTAAAGGATGTCGTTCGCCGACGATCGTACCGCCTGCCCCGCCCTGCCCCGGACGCCCGTCTCAGAGTTGCTCGAGACCCACTTTCGAGACCTCAGCCGAGTCCTCAGCGCCGCAGCCAGACCCACGCGTTCAGCAGCCCCAGCAGGATCGGCTGGTGCAGCAGGTAGATCACCAGGGTGTGCCGCCCGACGAAGGCCAGCCACCCGAGCGGCCCACGGTCGGTGCGCACCCGCGCCAGGCGTACGTCGTCGCCCCGCTCGCGCAGCGTGCGCATCAGCACGATCCCGAGCAGGGTCAGCCCGAACAGCGGCAGCAGCAGGGCGTGGTCGATGGTCGGCTGCACACCTTCGGTGAGCCCGGTCCAGGACAGCCAGCGCGAGTCGCCGGGGATCGTGACCAGCCCGGGCAGCGCGAACGCCAGCACCGCGGCGCCGACCGCGAGCAGCCGCGAGGCCCGCAGGAACGGCAGCGCCAGCACGCTCGCGACCGCGAGGCACTGCAGGATGCCGAAGCTGACCCACTGGCTCGGGAAGATCAGCAGCGTCACCACGCTGACCAGCAGGGCGTAGCCGACCAGCTCGGCCAGCCGGCGCAGGAACTTGCGCGGCCGGAACCGGTCGCCGTGCGCCAGCACCAGGCTCACGCCGACCAGGAAGATGAACGACCCGGCGATGCCGTGCGCGACGTTCTTGCCGGTCTCGCCCTGGGCCGGGGTGCTGTCGATCAGCCCGAGGTCACCCAGGTCCCACACCAGGTGGTAGACCACGACCGCGACGATCGCGACGCCGCGGGCCACGTCGATCAGGCCGATGCGGCCGGCCCCTGGCCGGTCCGTTCGTGCTCGGGGGCCACACGGGTGGCCGGGCTGGTGCTCATGCCCGGTCCGACGTCGTACGCCATCGGCTGGCTCCTCCCCTCGTCGCCGCTCAGACCAGGGTGGCCTTCACGTCGGCGATGCGCGAGAGCAACCCGTTGATGAAGGCGGGCGACTCGTCGGTGGACAGCTCGGTCGCGAGCGCCACCGCCTCGCTGATGGCGACGCCGTCGGGCACGTCGTCGAGGTAGAGCACCTCGAACGTCGCGACCCGCAGCAGCGCCCGGTCCACGGCGGGCATCCGCTCCAGCGGCCAGCCCTGGCTGTAGGTCGTCAGCGCCTCGTTGATCGGGTGCCAGCGCGAGACGACGCCGCGCACCAGGGTGTCGGTGTGCTCGCGCGGCGGGATGTCACCGCTGGGCTCGGCGATCCGCTGCTCCAGCAGGTCGACGGCGTTGACCCCGCGCTGCTCGGCCTCGAACAGCAGGTCCAGCGCGGCCCTGCGGGCCTTGGTGCGCGCGGTCGGCCTGCTCACTCAGCTGACCCGGCCGAGGTAGGAACCGTCGCGGGTGTCGACCTTGACCCTGGTGCCCTGCTCCAGGAACAGCGGAACCTGGATCACGGCGCCGGTCTCCAGCGTCGCGGGCTTGGTGCCCCCGGTGGAGCGGTCGCCCTGCAGGCCCGGCTCGGTGTGCGCGATCTCGAGCACGACCGAGGCCGGCAGCTCGATGTAGAGCACGGTGCCGTCGTGCTGGGCGACGATCGCCTCCTGGTTCTCCAGCAGGAAGCCGGCGGCCTTGCCGACGGTCGTGGCCGGCACGTGGATCTGGTCGTAGGTCTTGGAGTCCATGAACACGAAGTCCTCACCGTCGCGGTAGAGGTACTGCATGTCCGAGCGGTCGACGTTCGCGGTGTCGACCTTGACGCCCGCGTTGAACGTCTTGTCGACGACCTTGCCGGAGAGCACGTTCTTGAGCTTGGTGCGCACGAAGGCCGGACCCTTGCCGGGCTTGACGTGCTGGAACTCCACCACGGACCACAGCTGGCCCTCCAGGTTGAGCACCATGCCGTTCTTCAGATCGTTCGTGCTGGCCATCGTTCTCTTTCGCTCGGGACGGTCCCCGCTGGGCACGCGTGAGCGCCCGGGGATCGGGGTTTCGCCCAGTCTACCGGGCTGCGCCGCCCCCGCCGTACGCCTCACCCGGCTCGGTGGTTGGCCGCGGCCCCGCGGAGGGACAGACTGCGAGGCATGAGCTGGACCCGAGCCGCCGGCGTCGCCGCGATCGCGACCCTCGGCGTCGCCGCGCGCGACCTGACCCAGAAGAAGCACGCGCTGCTGCGCAACTACCCCGTCCTCGGCCACGGCAGATACCTGCTGGAGACCATCGGGCCGGAGCTGCGGCAGTACATCGTGACGAGCAACGACCAGGAGCGGCCGTTCAGCCGCGACCAGCGCTCCTGGATCTACGCCTCGGCCAAGCACGAGAACAACTACATCGGGTTCGGCACCGACGACGACGTCGAGAACGGCGTGGGCTACCCCATCATCAAGCACCGCACGTTCAGCGCCGCCGTGCCGGCGGGCGGGGTGCACGCCGGGGAGGACGAGGCGCTGCCCTCGGCCAAGGTCCTCGGCGCCGCGCGCGGCCGGGCGCAGGCGTTCCGGCCGTGCTCGGTGGTCAACGTCTCGGCGATGAGCTTCGGGGCGCTGTCCGGTCCCGCGATCGAGGCGATCAACCGGGGCGTGGCGATGGCCGGGGCGCTGCACAACACCGGCGAGGGCGGGCTGTCCTCCCACCACCGGCAGGGCGGCGACCTGATCCTGCAGATCGGCACCGGCTACTTCGGCTGCCGCGACGAGCAGGGCCGCTTCGACCTGGCCCGGCTCAAGGACGTCGTCGCGAGCGCGCCCGTGCGGGCCATCGAGATCAAGCTCAGCCAGGGGGCCAAGCCGGGCCTCGGCGGGGTGCTGCCCGCGGCCAAGGTCACCCCGGAGATCGCCGAGATCCGCGGCGTCCCGCTCGGCCAGGACGTCATCAGCCCCAGCCGGCACGCGGAGTTCCACGACGTCGACTCGATGCTCGACTGGGTCGAGCTCGTCGCCGCCGAGACCGGTCTGCCGGTCGGTGTGAAGTCGGCCGTCGGCGACCTGCTGTTCTGGGAGCGGCTCACCGAGCAGATGGCCCGGGGCGACCGCGGCGTCGACTTCGTCACCATCGACGGCGGCGAGGGCGGCACGGGCGCGGCGCCGCAGGTGTTCAGCGACGCGGTGGCGCTGCCCTTCTTCGTGGCGTTCACCCGGGTCTACCGGATGTTCGCGGCGGCCGGCCTCACCGACGACGTCACCTTCGTCGGATCCGGCAAGCTCGGCCTGCCCAAGAACGCCATCACCGCGATGGCGCTCGGCGTGGACCTGCTGCACGTCGCGCGCGAGGCGATGCTCGCCGTCGGGTGCATCCAGTCGCAGAAGTGCCACACCGACAAGTGCCCCACCGGCGTCGCCACGCAGAGCCCGTGGCTGGCGCGCGGCCTGGACCCGACGGACAAGGCGGTGCGGCTGGCGTCCTACGTCAAGACGCTGCGCCGCGACCTGCTCAAGGTCAGCGAGGCCGTCGGCGTGCTGCACCCGGGACTGATCACGCCCGACGACATCGAGCTGATGGAGGGCCAGCGGCACGGCCGGACGCTGCGCGAGATCTACGACTACGAGCCTGGCTGGGGCACGCTCGGCCGCTCGCTCGACGACGAGATCTGCCGGATCATGCTGGACATCGCCCCACAGGGCGGCTCGGCCCCACCGAGCGGCACGGCCGAGCACTGAGCCGCGCGATCCGTAAGCCGCGCCGCGCTGCTCAGCCGCGGACGGCGTCGTACGCCCCGCGCAGCTGCTGCTCGCTCGGCCCCTCGAGCCGGGTCGTGCGCCCGACCCCGCCGTCCAGCGCCACGAACCGCAGCAGCGCACCGCGCGTCTTCTTGTCGCGGCGCATCGCGGCCAGCAGGTCATCGAACCCGCGGCCGGCCGAGGGTGCGTACGTCGTCGGCAGCCCGAGCGCGCCCAGCACCTCGCGGTGCCGGGCCACCAGGGCGTCGTCGACCAGGCCGGCGGACCGGGCCAGCTCGGCGACGTAGACCATGCCGACCGCGACGGCGTCGCCGTGGCGCCAGGTGTAACCCTCGACCTGCTCGATCGCGTGGGCGAAGGTGTGGCCGTAGTTGAGGATCTCGCGCAGCGAGGACTCCTTGAGGTCGGCCGCCACCACCTTCGCCTTGACCGCGACGGCCCGCTCGACCAGCTCGGGCAGCACCGGGCCCTCGAGGTCGGTCGCGGCTGCGGGATCGGCCTCGACCAGCTCGAGGATGCGCGGGTCGGCGATGAAGCCGCACTTCACGACCTCGGCCATGCCGGCGACGAGATCGGGCCGCGGGAGGGTGCGCAGGGTGTCGAGGTCGATCAGCACGCCGGCCGGCTCGTGGAAGGAGCCGACGAGGTTCTTGCCCGCGGCGGTGTTGATGCCGGTCTTGCCGCCGACGGCCGCGTCGACCATGCCGAGCAGCGTGGTCGGCACCTGCACGACCCGCACCCCGCGCAGCCAGGTGGCGGCGACGAACCCGCCGAGGTCGGTGGTCGCTCCCCCGCCCAGCGCCACGACCGCGTCGCTGCGGGTGAAGTCGTGCTCGCCCAGCACCTGCCACAGCCGCTCGGCCACCGCGGCAGTCTTGGCCTCCTCGGCGTCGGGCACCTGCTCGACCACCACGTCGACACCCTGCGCGGCCAGCTGGTCGCGCACCGGACCCGCGAGCGCCGCCACCCCGGGGGCGTGGACGAGCAGCACCCGCCGGGCACCCTCGCCGACGAGCCGAGCGATCGCCCCGCGCCCGGGCGCCCCGCTCCCGAGCACACCGCGCCCGATCACCACGTCGTAGACGTCGCCCACCGCGATCGTGCGGGGAGAGGCCAGCGCCTCGGCGCCCGGCTCCTCGCTCCCGACCGTCACGGCGCGCCGTCCTCGAGCGCGGCCGCCACGGCGGTCGCCACGTCGTCGGCCGAGCGCCCGCTGGTGTCGACGACGACGTCGGCGAGCCGGGCGTACGTCGGGCGGCGCTGCTCCATCAACCGCGACCACTGAGCCCGCGGGTTGACCGACAGCAACGGCCGCGACCTGTCGAACCCGATGCGCGGAGACGCGTCAGCGATGCCGACCTCGAGCAGCACGACCGGCAGGTCGGCGATGAGCTCCTGGACCGGCTCCTGCATGGGTGCCCCACCGCCCAGCGCCAGCACCCCGGGCCGGCGCACCGCGGCGCGCACCGCCTCGACCTCCAGCGCACGGAACGCCGGCTCGCCGTCCTCGACGAAGATGTCGCTGATCGTGCGACCGGTCGCGGACTCCACCTCGGCATCCGTGTCGACCAGGTCGAGCCCCCACCGCTCGGCGAGCAACCGCCCCACGGTCGACTTCCCGGCACCCGGCGGCCCGATGAGCACCACCCGCGGCCGCGCTCCTCCGTCGCCTCGTTCCTCGCCGCTCATGCCCTCTGTCGCGCTCGGTCGCACTCCGCTCCGGCCGCGTGCTCCTTCGTCGCCCGCAACCTGCGCTGCGCACTCCTCGCCGCTCACCATGACCGCATGACCTCCGGGATCGCCGCGAGGTAACCCTCCAGGTTGCGCCGGGTCTCGGCCACCGAGTCGCCGCCGAACTTCTCCAGGCACGCCTCGGCCAGGACCAGCGCGACCATCGCCTCGGCCACCACCCCGGCCGCCGGGACCGCGCACACGTCGGAGCGCTGGTG
Source organism: Barrientosiimonas endolithica (assembly GCF_030296655.1). Taxonomy (NCBI): domain Bacteria; kingdom Bacillati; phylum Actinomycetota; class Actinomycetes; order Micrococcales; family Dermacoccaceae; genus Barrientosiimonas; species Barrientosiimonas endolithica. Next base: position 1,846,964 of record NZ_AP027735.1, read on the forward strand.
GATGGCCGTGGCGGCCTCGCCGGTGGCGACGTCGACCGTGCGCAGCGCCCGCGGCACGGTGCTGATCGGCTTCATCGCGGCGCGCACCCGCAGCGGGTCGCCGGTGGACATGCCACCCTCGGTGCCGCCGGCGCGGTCGGTCACCCGGTGGATCACGTCGTGGTCGCGCACGATCTCGTCGTGCGCCCGCGAGCCTCGGCGCGCGGCGGTGCGGAAGCCGTCGCCGACCTCGACACCCTTGATGGCCTGGATGCTCATCAGCGCCCCGGCGAGGCGGCCGTCGAGGCGCCGGTCCCAGTGCACGTGCGACCCGAGGCCCGGCGGCAGGCCGTAGGCCAGCACCTCGACCACGCCGCCCAGGGTGTCGCCGTCCTTCTTGGCCGCGTCGATCTCGGCGACCATCGCGGCCGAGCCGTCGGTGTCGAGCGTGCGCACCGGGTCGGCGTCGAGCCGGTCGACGTCGTCGGGCTGCGGCGCGGCGTCGTCGCTCGCGCCGGCCTCACCGATCGCGACGGTGTGCGAGACCAGCCGGATGCCGTACGCCTGCTCCAGGAACGAGGCCGCCACCTGACCGAGCGCCACCCGCGCCGCGGTCTCGCGGGCGGAGGCGCGCTCGAGCACCGGACGGGCCTCGGTGAAGGCATATTTCTGCATGCCGACCAGGTCGGCGTGCCCCGGGCGGGGGCGGGTGAGCGGCCGGTTGCGGGCCAGCTCCTTCTCGGCGCCGACGTCGTCGGCCGCCGCGAGCGCGGCGGACTCGACCGGGCCGGGGCTCATCACGGTCTCCCACTTGGGCCACTCGGTGTTGGCGATGTGGATCGCGACGGGCGAGCCGAGCGAGAGCCCGTGCCGGAAGCCGCCGAGGATGCTCACCTGGTCCTTCTCGAACGACATCCGCGCCCCGCGGCCGTAACCCAGCCGTCGACGGGCCAGGGCCGCCTGCAGGTCGGCGACCGTGACCTCGACCCCGGCCGGCAGACCCTCGAGCATGGCGACCAGGGCAGGGCCGTGGGACTCCCCGGCAGTCATCCAGCGCAGCATGGCGCCGATCCTCCCACGCACCCCCGACAGCCCCGCCGGGGCTCCCGCAGGACAAGAAGCCTCAGCTGGCCGCCGGCTCCAGCGCCGCGCGCCCGGCCTCGGTCATCGCCTCCAGCGGCGGCTCGACGCCGGTCATCATCCGGAACTGCGCGGCCGCCTGGTGCACGAGCATCTCCACGCCGCTCAGCACCCGCGCGCCCCGCTGCTCGCTGATCGTCGCGAGCGAGGTCGGCCAGTCGGCGTAGACGCAGTCGAGCACGACCTGCCCCAGCGGCGCCGGGCGCTGCGCCAGGGCGATGGCGACGGTGTCGGCCGCGCCCGGCGGGGTCGTACTGACCATCAGCTGTGCGTCGGCCCAGTCGGCCACGGGGTCGCTGAACCGCCGCGTCGAGACGGTCATGCCGTGGTCGTGCGCCTGAGCCAGGGTGCTCTCGCGCACCTGGTCGCGCACGACGAACGTCACCTCGGTGATCCCGATCTGGTCGAGCGCGGCGAGCACCGCCCGGGCGGTCGCACCCGAGCCGATGATCGTGGCGCGGGCGGGGTGCTCGCCGCCCTCGTGCGCGGCGCACAGCGCCCCGCGCACCCCGGCGACGTCGGTGTTGTCCGCGAGCCAGCCGTCGTCGGGCCGGCGCACCAGCGTGTTGCCGGCGCCGACCTGCAGCGCGAGCGGAGTGCATTCGGTGGCCAGCAGCAGCGACTCCTCCTTGAGCGGCATCGTCAGCGACAGACCCCGCCACTGCGGCCCCAGCCCGACCAGGAAGTCGGCGAGTCCACCGGCGCGCACCTCGTGCGCGTCGTAGGTCCAGTCGCGCAGCCCGGTCGCGGCATACCCCGTGCGGTGCAGCAGCGGCGACAGGCTGTGCGCCACCGGCGAGCCGAGGACCGCTGCCCGGTGGGTCGCCATCAGCACTTCCCCGGGTTGTCGCGGCACCAGGTGCGGAACTCGCGCACGTTCTTGTCGTGCTCGGGCTTGGTCTCGGCGAACTTGGTCTCGCCCGTCTCCTGGTTCACGGTGACGAAGTAGAGCCAGTTGCCCTCGGCCGGCGCGGCGGCCGCCTTGATCGCGGCGACGCCCGGGTTGTTGATCGGCCCCGGCGGCAGCCCCTGGTTGCGGTAGGTGTTGTACGGGCTGTCGGTCTCCCGCTGCTGGGCGGTGGTGGTCACGGTGCCGCGCTTCTTGATGGCGTAGTGCACCGTGGAGTCCATCTGCAGCCGGCCCGCGGTCTCACCGCCGGGCTTGAGCCGGTTCTCGACCACGCGCGCCACCTTCGGCCCGTCGGCCCCGGCACGCGACTCACCCTGCACGATGCTCGCGACCGTCATCACCCGGTTGAGGTTGTCGGCCCGGATGCCGAGCGGACGCACCTGTCGCTTGAACTCGGCGACCATCCGCTTGAGCTGGTCGGTCGCGCTGGTCTTGGGGTCGAACTCGTAGGTCGAGGGGAACAGATATCCCTCGACGCGGTTGTTCGCCCCGGGCGGCAGACCCAGCTGCTTGGGGTCGACCTCGGTGTAGTCGCCGATCGGGGTGTTCGTCGCCTTGGCCAGCCGCGCGTAGATCTCCGAGGCCCACAGCCCCTCGGGGATGGTGACGGCCTGGCCGGTGCGCGAACCAGGCGTGAGCATCAGGGTGAGCGCCGAGCTGGAGCTCATCTCCTTGCGCAGCCGGTACGTACCGGGCTGGATCTTCGAGGCGTCGGGGTTGGTGGCGAACACCTGGGCGAACGTGCTGCCCGACTTGACCACGCCGGCCTCCTGCAGCCGCGCGCCGATCGCCGACCCGCTGTCGCCCTGCTCGACCTTGACGTCGACCTGGCCGCTGCCCTCGCCCTCGTAGTCGCCGCCGGCCTGGGAGCTGCCGAACCCGAGCGAGGGCATCCCGACCCCGAGCGTGCGCACGGCGACGAAACCACCGCCCACCACGAGCGCGAGCGCCAGCAGCAGCGGGATCCACGGGCGGCGGCCACGCGCCGGGCGGTCGTCGTAGTCGTCGTCGCCGCCCCGCTCGTCGACGTACGCCAACTCGGCGTCGTGCTCGGCCCGCGCCTCTGCGCGACGCCGGGCGGCGGCCCGGGTCGCCGGCGGGCGTTCGGCCGGGAGGCGGTGCCGCTCGGCAGGGACCTCCTCGCCCTCCGGTCGCGCGCCCGCGGGGTTGTCCCCGTCGTCGCGTCCGAACAGGGAGTTCCCGAGGTGGGAGTCGTTCATCCTCCGCCTTCCTGGCGTGCGGTGCGGCGCGCTCTCGGCTTTCGTCCCCCCACTGATTCTCCCGCAGGCTGTCCCGTCCGCCGCTCGGAGTCAAGCGCGACTTGCAGGATCAGCACAGCTGCTACCTGATCCACGTGCTTGCGGTGCTGCCGACCGGCCACCCCGCCCTCGTGCAGCGCCCGGTGCGCGTCGACCGTCGTGAGCCGCTCGTCGACCAGCCGCACCGAGGTGCGCGGCAGCTGCTTCTTGAGCGCGCGCGCCCAGGTGCGGGCGTCCTGCGCGGCCGCGCCCTCGCTGCCGGAGAGCCCGACAGGCAGGCCCACGACGACCTCGATCGCCTCCCGCTCGGTCGCCTCCTGCGCGACCCGGCGCACGTCCCCGAGGGCCGCGGGCTCGCGGGTGAGCGTCTCGACCGGGGTCGCGAGGATCCCGTCGGCGTCGCTCGCGGCCAGCCCGACCCGGGCCTTGCCCACGTCGACGCCGAGCCGGACGCCCCGCCGCACGCTCAGCTGCCCGAGGTGACCGTCTTGCCGACGGCGTGCTCGACCTGCTGCAGCGCCTCGGGGCGCTTCGCCGGGTCGCTGCCGCCGCCCTGGGCGAGGTCGGGCTTGCCGCCCCCGCCGCCACCGAGCGTGCCGGCCGCGAGCTTGACCAGGTCGCCCGCCTTCACGCCCCACTCGCGCGCGAGCGCATTGGTCGCGACGACGACGACCGGCCGGGCTCCGCCACCGGCGACCGCGACGACCGACGGCTGCTGCTCGCCGAGCCGGCCACGCAGGTCGAGCGCCAGCTTGCGCGCGTCGTCGGCCGGCAGGTCGCCACCGTCGTGACCGACGAACCGCACGCCGTAGACGTCCTTGGCCGCCTCGACCAGCGAGCCGGCCTGGGCGAGCACCTGCTGCTGGCGCAGCGTGCTGACCGCCCGCTCGGCCTCCTTGACGCGGTCGAGCAGCTCGCTCACCCGCTGCTTCAGCTCGCCCGGCTGGGCCTTGACCAGCTGGCTGAGCTCGGAGACCAGCGCCCGCTCCGAGGCGAGGAAGCGCAGCGCGTCCATGCCGACGTACGCCTCGAGCCGGCGCACGCCGGACCCCACCGAGCTCTCCCCGGTGAGGGTGAGCGCGCCGACCTGCGAGGAGTGCGCGACGTGGGTGCCACCGCACAGCTCGCGCGACCACGGGCCGCCGATCTCGACGACGCGCACCTGCTCGTCGTAGGTCTCGCCGAACAGCGCGAGCGCGCCCATCTCCTTCGCCTGCGGCAACGTCATGAACGCAGCCGACACCGGAAGGTCTTGTCGCACAGCAAGATTCGCGACCTCCTCGATCTCGCTGCGCGTCTCGGGCGAGAGCGCGGAGTTCCAGGCGAAGTCGAGCCGGAGGTATCCCGGCTTGTTGTACGAGCCCGACTGCAGCGCCGACGGACCGAGCACCTGGCGCAGCGCGGCGTGCACCACGTGCGTGCCGGAGTGCGCCTGGCAGGCCGAGACGCGCCACTCGGGGTCGACCTGCGCCTGCACGGCGTCACCCACCGCGACCGGTCCGTCGACCGCCTCGACGGTGTGCACGATCAGGCCCTTCACCGGGCGCTGCACGTCGCGCACCCGCAGCCGTCCCTGCGGCGTGACGATGACGCCGTCGTCGGCGATCTGACCACCGGACTCGGCGTAGAACGTGGTGCGGTCGAGCACCAGCTGACCGGTCTGCCCCGGGTTCAGCTCGGGCACCTGCGCACCGTCGAGCACCAGGCCGGTGACGGTCGCCTCCGCGTCGAGCGCGTCGTACGCCAGGAACTCGGTGGCGCCCCGCTCGCGCAGCTGCTTCCAGACCTCGGTGTCGGCGTGGCCGGACTTCTTGGCCTTCGCGTCGGCCTTGGCCCGGTCGCGCTGCTCCTGCATGAGCCGGCGGAAGCCCTGCTCGTCCACCTGGACGCCCTGCTCCGCGGCCATCTCGAGGGTGAGGTCGATCGGGAAGCCGTACGTGTCGTGCAGCTGGAACGCCTGCGACCCGCTGAGCGCAGGGCCGGCTGCGCTGCCGCTCGCCTCGGTCTTGGCGCGGCCGACCGCGCTGTTCAGGATCGTGGTGCCCGCCTCGAGGGTGCGCCGGAAGGCGGTCTCCTCCGCGTAGGCGATCTGGCTGATGCGCGGGAAGTCGGTCTTGAGCTCGGGGTAGGACTGGCTCATCCGCTCCATGCTCACCGGGAGCAGCTGCGGCAGCGCGGGCTCGGCGTACCCGAGGAGGCGCATCGCGCGCACGGCGCGGCGCAGCATCCGGCGCAGGACGTAGCCGCGGCCCTCGTTGCCCGGCGTCACGCCGTCGCCGATGAGCATCAGCGAGGAGCGCACGTGGTCGGCGACCACGCGCAGGTGCACGTCGTCGGGGTGGCTGTGCGCCGCGTCGTGCTGGGAGTGCGCGCCGTACTCCTTGCCGGTGAGCTCCGCGGCCTTCTCCAGGACGGGGTAGACCTCGTCGATCTCGTACAGGTTGTCCACGCCCTGCAGCACGCTCGCGATGCGCTCCAGGCCCATCCCGGTGTCGATGTTCTTGGCCGGCAGCGGGCCCGCCACGTCGAAGTCGGACTTGCTGCGCACGGCCGACAGCTCGTCCTGCATGAAGACCAGGTTCCAGATCTCCATGTAGCGGTCCTCGTCGACCGCCGGCCCGCCCTCGGTGCCGTACTCCGGGCCGCGGTCGTAGAAGATCTCCGAGCTCGGGCCGCCCGGGCCGGGCACGCCCATCGACCAGTAGTTGTCGTTCTCGTCGCGCCGGACGATCCGCTCCTCGGGGATCCCGATGACGTCGCGCCAGATGGCGTACGCCTCGTCGTCGTCGCGGAAGACGGTCGGCCAGATGCGCTCGGGGTCCAGGCCGTAGCCGCCCTGCGACTGGTGGGTGGTGAGCAGCCCCCAGGCCAGCTCGATCGCGCCCTGCTTGAAGTAGTCGCCGAAGGAGAAGTTGCCGTTCATCTGGAAGAACGTGCCGTGCCGGGAGGTCTTGCCGACCTCCTCGATGTCACCGGTGCGCACACACTTCTGCACGCTGGTCGCGAGCTGCCACGGCGGGGTCTGCTGCCCGAGGAGGTACGGCTTGAACGGCACCATCCCGGCGTTGACGAACAGCAGGTTGGGGTCGTCGTAGATCAGGGTGCGCTGGGCACCACCGCGTGTCCGTGCTGCTCGAAGTAGCGCAGCCAGCGGCGGCGGATCTCAGCGGTTTCCATGGGTGTCCTTCGAGGCGGTGCAACGAGCGCGAAAAGTCGCGCCCGACCCTATCGCGAGGGTCGGGCGCGACGACGAGCGGATATTCGCTACGCGGGAATGTCCTCGGTGCTGACCACCAGGTCGCTGCGCTTCTCGGCGAAGTGGCAGGCGATCAGGTGCTCGGGCTTGCTCGACGGCTTCGACTCCAGCACCGGCTCCTGCTCGGCGCAGATGTCCTGCGCCTTCCAGCAGCGGGTGCGGAAGCGGCAGCCGCTCGGCGGGTCGATCGGGCTCGGCACGTCACCCTCGAGCCGGATGCGCTCCGGCGGGGTCGCGCCGCGCACGACGTTGAGGTCGGGCGCCGCCGACAGCAGCGCCTGGGTGTAGGGGTGCTCGGGGGCCTCGTAGATGTCCTCGCGGTCACCGATCTCCATGATCTTGCCGAGGTACATCACGGCCACGCGGTCGCAGAAGTGGCGGACGACGCCGAGGTCGTGCGCGACGAAGATGAACGCCAGGTTCAGCTCCTTGCGCAGCTTCTCCAGCAGGTTCATCACCTGCGCCTGGATCGACACGTCCAGCGCCGACACCGGCTCGTCGGCCACGATCAGCCGCGGCTCGACCGCGAGCGCCCGGGCGATGCCGATGCGCTGGCGCTGACCACCGGAGAACTCGTTCGGGTAGCGGTTGACGTGCTCGGGGTTGAGCCCGACCAGCTCCAGCAGCTCTTGGACCCGCGCCTTGCGCTTGTTCTTCGGCACCAGGTTGTGGATCTCCAGCGGCGTGCCGACGATCGTGTTGACCGTCTGCCGCGGGTTCAGCGACTGGTAAGGGTCCTGGAAGATCAGCTGGATGTCGCGCCGCATGGGGCGCAGCTCGCTCTCCTTGGCGTGCGCGATCTCCTTGCCCTCGAACCGGATCGACCCCGACGTCGGCTCGAGCAGCCGGGTCACGAGGCGACCGGTCGTGGTCTTGCCACAACCCGACTCCCCCACCAGGCCCAGCGTCTCGCCGGGTGCGACGTCGAAGGAGACGCCGTCGACCGCCCGCAGGTTCAGCTTGGTGGGCAGCACCCCGGTGTACTCCTTGATCGGGAAGTGCTTCACCAGGTCGGTGACCTCGAGCATGGGCTTGCGGCTCTGGTCACGACGCGGATGCACGATCGGCTCGTCGGTCGTCGACATCGCGCCCATCGCCGTCGCGCCGGTGCCCCGCTCGGTCATCTGCTCCTCGTTCACGTTGTCACTCAAGGGTCGCCGCCACCTCGGTCTCGAAGATCTCCGCCGGATTCTGCAGGTGGCACCTGGACGTGCGCGTGGTGTCACCCTCGCGCACCGCCAGCTCCGGCAACGTCGTCACGCACGCCTCGCCGACCCGGTCCCGGAAGTCGCACCGGGGGTGGAACGAGCACCCGGTCGGCAGGTTGATCAGCGACGGCGGCAGGCCGCGGATGGTGCGCAGGTTGCCGCCCTGCGAGGACAGCTTGGGCACCGAGCCCAGCAGACCCCAGGTGTAGGGGTGACGCGGGTTGGCGAGCACCTCGTGCGCCGTGCCGTGCTCGACGGCGCGGCCGCCGTACATCACCATCACGTCGTCGGCCACCTCGGCGACCACGGCGAGGTCGTGGGTGATCAGCACGATCGCCGAGCCGAACTCCTTCTGCAGGTCTCCCAGCAGGTCCAGGATCTGCGCCTGAACCGTGACGTCGAGCGCGGTGGTCGGCTCGTCGGCGATCAGCAGCTTGGGGTCGTTGACCAGCCCGAGCGCGATCATCGCGCGCTGGCGCATACCGCCGGAGAACTCGTGCGGGTACTGCTTGGCGCGCCGGCCCGGGTTGGGGATGCCGACCCGGTCGAGCATCTCGACCGAGCGATTCATCGCCACCTGCTTGGACACCTTGTGGTGCGCGAGGTAGGCCTCGGCGATCTGCGGCCCGATCTTCTTGAACGGGTGGAACGAGCTCTGCGGGTCCTGGAAGATCATCGACGCCGTGGAGCTGCGCATCCGTCGCAGCAGCGACGGGGAAGCGCCCACCAGCTCGGTGCCGTCCAGCTCGATCGAGCCGCTGATCCTGGTCCGCTGCGGGTCGTGCAGGCCCATCACGGCCATGCTCGACACGCTCTTGCCGGAGCCGGACTCACCGACGATCGCCAGCGTCTTGCCCATGTCCAGCGAGTAGCTCAGCCCGTTCACGGCGTTGACCAGGCCGTCGGCGGTCGGGAACTGCACCGTGAGGTCCTTGACCGTCAGGATGCGCTCGCCGCGCTGGCCCAGGTGGCCCTCGTCGGCCGGGACGCCGGCCGTCTCGGTGGTGTTGGTCTCGGTCATGACAGCTTCACGCGGGGGTCCACCACTCCATACAGCAGGTCGACGATGATGTTGGCCACCACCAGCAGGACCGAGCTCACGATCACGATGCCCGCGATGACCGGGAGGTCACCCTGGGTGTACGCGAGGATCGTCCGGGTGCCCATCCCCGGGAGCCCGAAGACCCGCTCGGTGAAGATCGCTCCGGTCAGCTCGGCCGCGACACCGAGGCCGAGCAGGGTCACGAACGGCGCGATGGCCGCGCGCAGGGCGTGCTTGAAGGTGACGTCGAACTCCGAGATGCCCTTGGACCGGGCGGTGCGCACGTAGTCCTGCGCCTGGGTGTCGATCATCGAGGCTCGGATGTACCGGATGTAACCGGTCGAGGTGATCGCGCCGTAGAACAACCACACGCCGAGGAGCCCGATGAACCAGGCCCAGGGGCTTTCCGTCAGCGGGGTCCACGTCGCTTCAGGGACCAAACCGGTGTACTTCATGCCGTAGAGGAAGAAGATCACGGCGAGGATGTAGTACGGGATCGCCGAGATGAACTGGGAGCTGCCGACGATCAGCTTGTCGACCCATTTGCCTCTCTTGCGCGCACAGAGCACACCGAGCGAGATGCCCAGTATCGAGTAGACGACCATCCCTCCGGCCACCACGGACACGGTGACGGGGAAGGCTTCCTTCACGATGTCGGTGACCGACCGGTTCTGCACGTAGGACCAGCCGAGGCAGGGCGCCTCGCAGTCCCGGGCGCCGCCCCCGTCACTTTCCTTGGTGCCGACGACCAGACCCTTGACGTAGCGGGTGAACTGCTCGGTCTTGGGCTTGTCCAGCCCCAGGTTCTTCTCGATCTGCGCTGCGCGCTCAGGGGTGCACTGACGACCGCACAGGGCGGTCGTCGGGTCACTCGGCCCGACGAAGAAGAGGATGAAGGTCGCGACAATGGCCGCGAGCACCACGCTCACGCCCAGTAGGACGCGTCGCGACAGATAGATGAGCACCGCAGATCACACTTCCTCGTGCGAGGGGACGAAACGACGATAGATCCGATCTTGGGCTCGCGTCGGGGGCAGGACGTGGAAATCCTGCCCCCAACGCGAGCGGGTCAGGTCAGCGTCAGCCGACCCAGACCAGAGCCAGGTCCGGGAAGCCCTGGTTCGGGTCGATCTGGACGTTGTTGACCTTCGAGCCGAAGATCGCCGAGCCCTTGCTGTAGTTGTACGGCAGGGCCGGCAGGACCGTGTCGCGCAGACGCTTGTCGATCGCGCTCCACTTCGGGCCCTGCTGCTCCAGCGGCAGCTGGGAGATGTCGCTCATCTCCTTGTCGAGGGCCTTGTTCTTGATGTTGCCGACGCCACCGTTGACGGGCAGCGAGCTGGCGAACAGCGGCGGGTAGATCGAGTCGCCGCCCGGCCAGTCGTAGCACCAGCCGTTCGTGCCCTGGTAGAGGTTCACGTTGTGGCTGGTCTCGATGCGCTTCTTGCGAAGCTCGCTCTGGGCAACCGGGATCGACTTGACCTTGAAGCCGGCGGCCTCGAGCAGCGGCTTGCGCACGGCCTCGACCTTCTTGGCCGTGTCGTCGTCGCTGGCGTAGTAGTACGACAGCTCGAAGTTGCTCTTGCCCGCCTGCTGCAGCATCTGCTTCGCCTTGGCCGGGTCACCCTTGCCGGTGCCGGTGAGACCCGGGGTCTCCTGGAAGCTGAAGCCGGGCACCTGCGGGGCGCCGTAGCTCTTGGCCGGGGCGTAGTCGAACGTGGTCAGGCCGCCCGCGATGCGGATCTGGTCGTAGGGCCACGCGGTGGCGATGGCCTTGCGCACCTCGAGCGGAACCGTGGTGGTGTCCATCGTCACGTACGTGACGCAGTTCGACGGACCGGTCGCGACCTGGTTCTTCTTGGGGCCGAGCACCTGCTGCAGGATCGAGGCGTCCACACCGTCGTACGACGCGGTCGTCTGGTCGCTTCCGTTGTCGGCCATGATCGCCTTGGCGGTCGTGGCGTTGTCACGGTTGAAGTTGAAGACGATCCGGTCGGGGTACTGCGTGCGCGACGGGTCGGACTTCGCGTCCCAGTTGGTGTTCTTGACCAGGGTCAGCTTCGAACCCTTGCTGTAGGACTCGATCTTGTAGGGACCGGTGGCCACCCACTTCAGCTGGTAGTTGGTCTTGGTGTCCTTGGCCTTCGGCACCGGGCTGAACATGGTGAACGCCGCGAAGTAGGGCAGCGTCTGCATCGGCTTCGACAGGTTGAAGGTGATCGTGCCGGCCGCGTCGTCGGCGGTCACGCCGGCGTAGTTCTCACCGGACTTCCACGGACCCTTGTACTTGTCGCCGTCCTTGAAGTACTCGTTCTGGAAGGTCGGCCCGCCGGGCATCTCCTCCTGGGCGAACGAGCGCTTCACCGAGTAGGCGATGTCGGACGCCTTGATCGGCGTGCCGTCCTCGTACTTGATGCCCTTCTTCAGCGTGAACTTCCAGGACAGCTTGTCGTCGGACATCTCGCCGAGGTTGGTGGCCAGGTCGGGCACCAGCACCGACTTGTTGCCGCGCATGGCGTAGGAGGTGAGCGTGCGGGTGGTGAGCTTGTGGATGCCCGCGACGTCTTGGTAGTACTGCGTCGACGGGTCGGTGTTCTCCGGGATGGCGTTGACGTTCCACGTCAGCGTGCCGCCCGACTTCGCACCCTGGACCGTCACCGGACCCTTGGCGTCGGGCTCGAAGCCGGCGCTCGCCGGGACCTTGGTGAAGTCCTGGTTGTTGGCGGCGTTGGGGTCGGCGGTGGTGCTCGAGGAGCTGCCGCCCTCGGACCCGCCGCTGCACGCGGCGAGAGAGAGCGAACCCGCTGCCGCGAGGGCGACAACCTTGGTCCAGCGCATGGATTTCTCCTTCTGAGATCCCTCCCGGTCTTGTGCTGCCGGGAGTGGTGTGTGGGATGTGTTTTCAGTTGTGTCGAGCAGAGACTGCGGCGCGGCCCCGTCCGCGCGTGCCGCGGCTAGCGGCGGGTCTGCGGGTTGAACGCGTCGGAGACGGCGTCGCCGAACAGGCTCAGCGCGAGCACCAGCAGGGCGATGCTGATCGTCGGGACCCACATGTAGATCGGATAGGTCTCGAACGAGGACTGCGCGCTCGCGATGGTCTGGCCCCAGGAGATCGTCGGCGGCTGCAGCCCGATGCCGAGGAACGACAGGCCGGCCTCGATGGAGATGAACGCCGGAATCATCACGGTGTAGTTGACGATGATCGGGCCGAGCAGGTTGGGCAGCATCTCCTTGAACAGCACGCGTCGTGACGGAGCGCCGAGCGCGCGCGAGGCCTGGACGAACTCCCGCTCGCGCAGCGACAGCACCTCACCGCGGATGAGTCGGCACAGGCTCGGCCAGCCGAAGATCACGAGGATGCTGATGAGCGACGCCATACCGATCAGCGCGCGCTTGTCGTCCTCGATGAAGCCACTGGCGTCGGGGCTGCCGAAGCGCGCCATGGCGATCGGGACGATGGCGAACGCCATGATCAGGAACGGCAGGGAGAGCAGGAAGTCCACCCACCAGGAGATGACGCGGTCGACCCAGCCGCCGAGGAAGCCGGCGAGCAGCCCCATCGTGATGCCGATGAGCAGCGTCATCGTCGCGGCGAAGATGCCGACCAGCAGACTCGGTCGAGCTCCGTGGACCCACATGTAGAACAGGTCGCGGCCGGTCTGCGGCTCGACGCCGAGCGGGTGATCACTGTTGCTCGTGAACGGCGGCAGCGTCGTGGTGGGGTCGATCAGCAATGGATCGGGCTGGGCGTTGACCCCGACGATGTTGGTGATCTGGGTCTGGAAGATCGCCATCAGGACGAACAGCGTGATCACCACGAGGCAGACGATGGCGATCTTGTCCTTGCGCAGCCGCTCCAGCGCGATCTGCGTCGGCGACTTACCCTCCCGCGGCGCAGGCCCTTCAAGGGCGATGTCTTCGCCTTCTGCGACAGCGGTTTGCTCCGCTCCCGGCGGGATGCTCATGCGGCCTCCGTGACCTCACTCGGACAGCCGTTGTAGGCCATCCGTTCACCTCTGGACAGTGACGCCGCCCGTCCCCCGTGGTTCGACGCCGGGTTCACAGTGCCACAGCGTGAGACGGCTCACTCCGAGGGAGCGATCAGGGTCACTCAATCGTTATCTTGCGGTCGCCCCTGGGTCTCGCCGCGAATCGTCCGGCGCAGCGTCGTCCAGCGCGGACCGATGCGCTCCTCCCACCCGCGATCGGTCGGGTGGTAGTAGTCCGCCACCTCGGCGAGGTCGTCGGGGAGGAACTGCTGCGGCCCCACACCACCCGGCTCGTCGTGGCTGTAGCGGTACCCCTTGCCGTGGCCGAGCTGTTCGGCGCCGGAGTAGCTCGAGCCGCGCAGGTGCACCGGGACGGCACCGCCCTTGCCGGCCCGCACGTCCGCGATCGCGGCGTTGATGCCGCTGTAGCTCGCGTTGGACTTCGGCGCCAAGGCGTTGTGAACCACGGCCTGGGCCAACACGATTCGCGCCTCGGGCATCCCGATCTGCGCCACCGCGTGCATCGCGGCGACGGCGGTCTGCAGCGCCGTGGGATCGGCCATGCCGACGTCCTCGCTGGCCGCGATCACGATGCGCCGCGCGATGAATCGCGGGTCCTCGCCCGCCTCGAGCATGCGCGCGAGGTAGTGCAGCGCCGCGTCCACGTCGCTCCCCCGCATCGACTTGATGAGCGCGCTGGCGACGTCGTAGTGCTGGTCGCCGGCCCGGTCGTACCGCACCGCCGCCACCGCCAGCGCCTGCTCGAGGGTCTCCAGCGAGATCGGGACAGGCGAGCCGTCACTGCCCGAACCTCCACTGCCAGAACCGGCCGAACCTCCTTGCCGCGCAACGTCTTCCGCGACTCCTGCGGCCGCCTCGAGCGCGGTCAGCGCCGCCCGCGCGTCACCGCCGGACAGCCGCACCAGCTGCGCCTTCGCGTCGTCCGCGAGGGCGAATCTCCCTGCCAGGCCTCGTGATTCGGTGAGTGCGGCATCGATCAGGGCGGCGACGTCGTCGTCGCTCAGCGACTGCAGCCGCACCAGGATCGAGCGCGACATCAGCGGCGAGATGACGCTGAACGAGGGTTCTCCGTCGTGGCGGCGACCAGCACCACCAGCCGGTTCTCGACCCCTGGCAGCAACGCGTCCTGCTGCGCCTTGCTGAACCGATGGATCTCGTCGAGGAACAGCACGGTCTGCCGCCCGTACAGGTCTCGATCACGTGCCGCCTGATCCATCACGGCGCGCACGTCCTTCACGCCTGCGTTGATCGCCGACAGCTCCACGAACGCCCGACGAGGCGTCGCCGGGCCAACGCCGCGACCCTCGCCGGCCCTCTGCCCCGCGCCGCTCTGCTGCTCCGCGCGGTCGTGCTCCCCCGCACGCGCCACGAGGTGCGCCAGGGTCGTCTTCCCGGTGCCAGGCGGGCCCCACAGGATCGCTGACACCGGCCCGGCGGCGCCCTGGGCGCCCTCGACCAACCGGCGCAGCGGACTTCCCTGCCGCAGCACGTCGCCCTGCCCGCGCACCTCGTCCAACGACCGCGGCCGCATCCGCACCGCGAGCGGCGCCGACGCCTGCGCCGCCCCGGACTCCGTCGCGGCACTCGAGAACAGGTCATCGCTCACGCCGACACGCTAATGACCGGCACAGACAACCCCACCGACGCCCCGGCGCCCACCGCGCGCCGCGTAGCGCGTGCTGCGACACGGGCACACACACGGGCCCCGACGGCCCACCACGCGCTGCACGCTGCGGCACGGGCACCCCACGGACGTCCCGGCGACTCCCGCGTGCCTGCGGCACGGGCACCCCACGGACGTCCCGGCGACTCCCGCGTGCTGTGATCTGCCTCGTGCAGCACGTCGACGTCGAACCGGTGGAAGTCGCGCCGGAGCCGATCACCACCCAGCGGGCGCTCGAGAAAGCCAGCCAGCACGACCCGTACGTGCTCTACGACGGGGCGCTGGCCTCCGGTGACACGGGCTACCGCTGGGGCAGCGCCTACGCCCTGCGCACCATGCCGCACTCCCCGCGGCGACGCGGGCCCCGCGGCACCGTGCTCGGCCCCGACGATGCCGACGCCGCCGAGCTGCTGGCGTGGATCGCCCGCACGCGTCCGTGGGGCGACCTCGCAGGCATCTCGGTCGAACGACACCGCGAACCCACGCTGCACGAGCACTTCGTCGTCGGTGACGGCGGCAACTGGGACTGGTGGTGGAGCACGGTCGCGCCGCCACGGACCCCCGGCGAGGACCTGGTGGTCCCGCTCGACGACACCGCCGACGCCCAGGCCATCACGGCGCTCAACGCGATCGGCAACCCGACCGCCGAGTCGGAGCCGGGCACGGGACGCACCGAGCTGTGGGCCGGCATCCGCGACGAGCTGGACCCGTCCCGCGTCATCGCCGCGGCGGCGCTGCACCGCTCTCGGACCGGCCACGGAGTGCTGACCGGCATCGTCGTCGACCCGGCCCACCGAGGCCGGGGCCTCGGCCGCGCCGTCACCGCCGCGCTGACCCGCGGCTGCATCGAGGCGGACGGCGTGGCGACGCTCGGGATGTACGCCGACAACGGCACGGCCCGCAGCCTCTACAGCAGCCTCGGCTACCGCGTGGCCCACGAGTTCGCGAGCCGCGCCATCACGCCGCGCTGACCAGTGGCCTCCGCGCTCGCTGCCGGCAATCGGGCAGGGGCCACCCGCCAGGGTGCGAGGGCGCACCTGAACCCGAGCCGGCACCGCAGCGCTCACCGTCGTCACCATCTCGCTATCCCCTACTCGCGTCGGTGGATCTGGATGGTCTTGCGGCCGTCGGGGCCGGTGGTGATGGTGGCTCGGGTGCCGGGTTTGTGGATGTCGCGGTGGTCTCGCCCGCACAACGGGACCGCGTGGTCCAGGTCGGTGGCCCCGCCCTGGGACCAGGGTTGCTCGTGGTGCAGCTCGGTCCAGGCGAACGGGCTGTCACACCCCTGCACCGCGCACTGGTCGTACTTCGTAGCCAGCGCGGTGCGTTGCGCCTCGCTGAAGAACCGTTTCGCCCGGCCCAGGTCCAACGGTTGCGACGCCCCGCCCAGCACCACCGGCACGATCCCGGCGTTGCACGCCAACCGGCGCGCGTCCCCCGCGGAGATGTCGTGCCCGGTGTCCAGATGCGCCGCGGCCAGATCCGCCACCAGCTGCTCCCGGGTCATCGTCACCACCACGGTCGCGGCGACCTTGCCGGGCAACCGATCGGTCGGCAGATGCTCCAACAGTTCCACCAACGCCAGGCCGTACCGGTGCGGCCAGTCCACCCCACCCACGAGTCCCGTCGCCCTGCGGCGTCGGGCCCGGCCGCGCCGCCGGCCGAGGCCGTGCCGCTGGCCGGGGCACCGGTGGCCGAGGCCGCGCCGGTGCCGGTGGTGTTGCCGCGGCGGGGTGCGGCCAGCTGTTGCACGGCCTTGCGCAGGATGTCCCCGGCCAGGCGGGGCAGCACGAACGACCCGGACACCGTGCCGTCCCTGTTGTCATGCATGCTCAACCGGCACCGGCCCAACGCCGAGGTTTCCTCCCCGCGCAGGACCTGGTCCTCGTGCTCATCGACCGCCTGCTGATCGGGCTCGACCACGGCCAGCGCCCGCCGAGCCGCACCCCGCAACCGGGCCGGGCTCATCCGGGCCGCCTCACCCACCAGTGACGCCTCGACCCGCGCCACCTGCTCCGCGGTCAAACCTTCGGGCAGCTGCTTGATCGCCCACGCGATCACTGCCGCGTGCTCCGGCGACACCGCCCCCTCGGCCAGCGCCTGCCCCGTCGCCGGCAGCACCGACTCCAACGTCTCAGCCAGGTCGGCCTCCCGGGTCGCCGCGCCGCCAGTGCTGTTGGTCTGCTGCGCCAGCCAGGCACCCGTGGTGGAGTACCCCGACCGGCGCGCGACCTGAGACCGGTTCGCGCACGCCACCAACCGCAACCGCAACGAGGCCACCCGCCGGGACAGACGCTCCACCTCCGAGACCGCCCGCCCGACCGCGTCCGCCTCGGCGACCACCGTCGCGTCCGGCTGATCACCCAGGGCGTCCAACGTCGCGTGCAGCTGCGCCAACGCCGCCGCCACCGTCAAACGCTCCGGGACAACACCCCCGGTCGCCGGTTCCACCGTGGTCGCGGTCATGGCCTTCACCCCCTGGTGAATCGCACTGATGTTCGATACCAGGAACAGTAGACCCGGCCACCGACAAGCACCCCGAACCCGCGTCAAACCAACGAAATCTCGCGGGACCAGGGTCTCGATACGCCCGCTCGTCCCTCGCGGGCTACTCGACCACCTTCAGAGCTGGCCTACTCGACCACCGTGTGCGAGGGTCTCGATACGCCCGCTCGTTCCTCGCGGGCTACTCGACCACCATGGGGCCCTGCTCGACCGGCTTGAGCCGGCCTACGTGCGTACGCCTGCCTCGCCCAGGATGCGGCGCAGGCCGGCCACCCCAGCTGCGGGGTCGTGGCGGAAGGCGCGGATGCCGAGCGTGCTCGCGGTCTCGATGTTCGCCGCGGAGTCGTCGATGAAAACCGTTGCGGCAGCGTCGATCCCGAGCTTGTCGAGCACGATCTCGAAGTATGCCGGCGTAGGCTTCATCGCCCCCAGCTCGCTGGAGTAGAACACCCCGTCGAAATGCTCGTCGTAACCCAGGGTCTCGCGCATGAACCGCACGCGGTGGTCCTGCTGGTTGGTGGCCAGGTAGCACGGAGTCCCCGCGGCGCGCACCTGCGCAATCAGCTCGAACGCCGCACCGTCGACGTCGATGTCGTCCCACAGCGACAGCACGTCGTCGGCGTCGACGCTCAGCGTCCTGCCCTGAAGCACCTCGGCCACAGCGTCGCGGAACGGCCGCTCCCCGCGAAGCGGCGCAAGCTCAGCCTCGAACACCGCGTCGGCGAACCCCTCTCCCCCGATCGCCGTGAGCCGCTCGAACCACCCGACCCGGGCGTGCTGCAGGACGCCGTCGGCGTCCCACAGCACGGACCGGGCGAGCGGAACGTCAGTTCCCTTGCGTGCCAACGCTGTTCGACTCCGGCGCAACTCCGTCGGTCGCGCCCGCCCCTGCGTCCGAGCCGCCGGCCGAGGCCGCACCCGAAGCCGCGCCCGAGCCCGCGCCCGAACCCGCCTTCCCCGCGTCGCCCTTCGGCTCCGGCTTCGCGTCGACCCCAGCCTCCTTGCGCTGCTGCGCCGTGATCGGAGCCGGTGCGGCGGTCAGCGGGTCGTAGCCACCACCCGACTTCGGGAACGCGATGACCTCACGGATCGAGTCGGTGCCGGCGAGCAGCGCGCAGATGCGGTCCCAGCCGAACGCGATGCCGCCGTGCGGCGGCGCGCCGAACGCGAACGCGTCGAGCAGGAAGCCGAACTTCTCCTGCGCCTCCTCCTCCGACAGGCCCATCACCGCGAACACTCGCTCCTGAATGTCCTTACGGTGAATACGGATCGAGCCACCGCCGATCTCGTTGCCGTTGCAGACCATGTCGTAGGCGTAGGCCAGCGCCTCGCCCGGCTCCTGGTCGAACGTGTCGAGGAACTCGGCCTTCGGCATGGTGAACGCGTGGTGCACCGCGGTCCACTTGCCCGACCCGACGGCCACGTCACCCGAGGCGACCGCGTCGGCAGCCGGCTCGAACAGCGGCGCGTCGAGCACCCACAGGAACGACCAGGCGTCCTCGTCGATCAGCCCGACGCGCCGGCCGATCTCCAGCCGCGCGGCGCCCAGCAGCGCCCGCGACGACTTCGCGTCACCGGCGGCGAAGAAGATGCAGTCACCCGGCTTGGCGCCGACATGCGCTGGCAGCGCAGCCTTTTCGGCGTCGGACAGGTTCTTCGCGACGGGACCGGTGAGCTCGCCCTCCTCCGTGAGCAGGACGTACGCCAGCCCCTTGGCTCCGCGCTGCTTGGCCCACTCCTGCCACGCGTCCAGCTGCCGCCGCGGCTGGCTCGCGCCGCCGGGCATGACCACCGCACCGACGTACGGCGCCTGGAACACCCGGAACGTCGTGTCGGCGAAAAGCTCTGTGCACTCGGTCAATTCGTTGCCGAAGCGCAGGTCGGGCTTGTCGGTGCCGTAGCGCGCCATCGCCTCGGCGTAGGTCATCCGCGGGAACGGCGTCTCGATCTCGACACCGATCACCTGCCACAGCGCCTTGGCGATCGCCTCGCCCAGCTCGATGACGTCCTCCTGGTCGACGAAGGACATCTCGATGTCGAGCTGGGTGAACTCCGGCTGCCGGTCGGCGCGGAAGTCCTCGTCGCGGTAGCACCGCGCGATCTGGTAGTAGCGCTCCATCCCCGCCACCATGAGCAGCTGCTTGAACAGCTGCGGGCTCTGCGGCAGGGCGTACCAGCTGCCCGGCGACAGCCGCGCCGGCACCAGGAAGTCGCGGGCGCCCTCCGGCGTGGAGCGGGTCAGCGTCGGCGTCTCGATCTCCACGAAGTCGCGCTCGGCGAGCACGCTGCGCGCGGCCGCGTTGACCTTGCTGCGCATCCGGATCGCTGCGCCCGGCTCGGGCCGGCGCAGGTCGAGGTAGCGGTACTTCAGGCGAGCCTCCTCGCCGACCGTCACCCGCTCGTCGATCTGGAACGGCAGCGGCGCGGACTCGCTGAGCACGTCGATGTTCTCGGCGACGACGTCGATCTCGCCGGTGGGCAGCTCGGAGTTGACGTCCTTGGCCTCGCGCGGCCGGACGGTCCCGGTGACCTGGATGCAGTACTCGTTGCGCAGCCCGTGCGCGGCACCGGTCAGCACCTCGTCGCGGGCCACCACCTGCACCACGCCGCTGGCGTCGCGCAGGTCGAGGAAGGCCACGCCCCCGTGGTCGCGGCGCCGGGCCACCCAGCCCGCCAGGGTCACGGTCGTCCCGGCGTCACCGGCACGCAGGCTGCCGGCGTCGTGCGTTCGCATCATGTGCGTCGTCCTCTCGGATCAGGTTCTGCCAAGAGGACACCGCTGGAAGCTCAGGGCGCCCCTTGTGCAGGACGGCAGCCCTGGAGGTGTGGGCGGGGGCCAGATCGCGGTGCCACCACACCTTCGCCGAGGGATCCTCGGCCTCTCGTCGGTACGCCGGACGCGCGGCACCCGGCTGCCTCACCACCGACCGTGGTCGGGTGAGCCGGGCGGGTCGTCACGCCGCCACCAGCTGCACCTCCAGGGTAGGCCGCCGACCGCCCCGGCGCGAACCCATATCCGGCCCCGGCGCGAACCCGAATCCGAGCTCGGCTCAGTCGCCCTGATCGTCGAGGTAGAACCACCGGCCCGCGCGTCGCTCGAACCGGCTGCGCTCGTGCATGGTGCCGCTGTCGTGCGTCGCCGTGAACTCCACGACACCCGCACCATCATCGGCCCCGCCGTCACGAACGTCGTTGATCTGCAACGAGATCCACCGCACGCTCGGGTCGATCACCACGTCGACCGGGCGAGTCTTCGGGTGCCACGTCCGCCACAGGTGCTCCCGGTTGCCGTAGACGTACGCCGCGTAGCGCGAGCGCATCAGCTCCTCGGCGGTCTCGGCCAGCCGCTCGGTGCTCAGCAGCGGGCCGCAGCACTCGGCGAAGGTCTTGCCGGAGCCGCACGGGCAGGGGTCGGGCACGGGATCGCTCACGTCCACAACGTAGCCACCCGCGCGGCCGCGCGCCGCCCGCAACTACCCTGGCCGCGTGTCCAAGGTATTGACGTCCCTCCCCGCCGGCGAACGAGTCGGCATCGCGTTCTCCGGCGGCCTCGACACGAGCGTCGCGGTGGCGTGGATGCGCGACAAGGGCGCCGTCCCGTGCACCTACACCGCCGACCTCGGCCAGTACGACGAGGACGACATCGAGTCGATCCCCGGCCGCGCGGGGCAGTACGGCGCGGAGCTGTCGCGCCTGGTCGACTGCAAGCCGCAGCTGGTCGAGGAGGGCCTGGCCGCCATCGCCTGCGGCGCCTTCCACATCCGCTCCGGCGGACGGACGTACTTCAACACCACTCCCTTGGGCCGCGCGGTCACCGGCACCCTGCTCGTGCGCGCGATGGCCGACGACGACGTCTCCATCTGGGGCGACGGCTCGACCTTCAAGGGCAACGACATCGAGCGGTTCTACCGCTACGGCCTGCTGGCCAACCCCGCGCTGCGCATCTACAAGCCGTGGCTCGACGCGACGTTCGTGACCGAGCTCGGCGGCCGCCAGGAGATGTCGGAGTGGCTCGTCGAGCACGGGCTGCCCTACCGCGACTCGGCCGAGAAGGCGTACAGCACCGACGCCAACATCCTCGGCGCCACCCACGAGGCCAAGACGCTCGAGCACCTCGACACCTCGCTGGAGACCGTCGACCCGATCATGGGCGTGAAGTTCTGGGACGAGTCGGTCGAGATCCGCCCCGAGGACGTCACGATCCGCTTCGAGCGCGGCCGCCCCACCACGATCAACGGCGAGACCTTCGACGACGTCGTCGCGCTGATGCACGAGGCCAACGCCATCGGCGGCCGCCACGGGCTCGGCATGAGCGACCAGATCGAGAACCGCATCATCGAGGCCAAGTCGCGCGGCATCTACGAGGCGCCGGGCATGGCCCTGCTGTTCACGGCGTACGAGCGGCTCGTCGCCGCCGTGCACAACGAGGACACCATCGCGGCCTACCACAACGACGGACGCCGGCTCGGCCGCCTGCTCTACGAGGGCCGCTGGTTCGACCCGCAGTCGCTCATGCTGCGCGAGGGTCTGCTGCGCTGGGTCGCCTCGGCCGTGACCGGCGAGGTCACGCTGCGCCTGCGCCGCGGCGAGGACTACACGATCGTCGACACCCGCGGCGAGACGTTCTCCTACCACCCCGACAAGCTGTCGATGGAGCGCACCGACAACGCCGCGTTCGGCCCGACCGACCGCATCGGCCAGCTCACGATGCGCAACCTCGACATCGCCGACACGCGCGCCAAGCTCGAGCTGTACGCCGGTCAGGGCAGCCTCGCGCAGCGCGACACCTCGGTGCTCGGCGAGCTCGAGCCCGGTGGCGCCCAGCGCATCGCGGCCAACCCCGCGGTCGACGGCGACGAGGACGACGCGCTCGACGACGCCGCGATGGAGTTCGGCGCCGACTGAGCCTCGGAGCCGCACGACGGACCGGCACAACGGTCGAAGAACCGCCCCACCGAGGTCTGTCGGTGGCGTTGTGCCGGTCGGAGACCGGCGTCAGCGCGTGCGCCCCGCCGACGCCTGCAGGTCCGCGTCGATCTCCTCGAGGCTGCGGCCCTTCGTCTCGGGCATGCGTCGCCAGAGGAACACCAGCCCCAGCAGGGTGAGCACGGCGTACAGCGCGAACAGGCCGGACTCCCCGATCGCCGAGATCAGCGTCAGCACGGTGAAGGCGATGACCATGTCGAGGCCCCAGTGCGTGGCCGAGCCGAGCGAGGCGGCCTTGCCGCGGATGGGCGTGGGATAGACCTCGGAGTTGACCAGCCAGATCGCGACACCGAGGCTCGCGGCGAACGCGGCGATGTAGACGCACAGCGCCACGACCACCAGATAGCCCACGATCCCGTCGCGGCTCGGCAGCAGGTAGAGCACGGTCAGGGCCACAAGGGCGCTGAGCACCGCAGCGGTGCCGCCGAGCAGCAACGGACGTCGCCCCCAGCTGTCGATCCGGCGCAGCGCGACGAACGTGACGAGCATGTTGACCAGCCCGATCCCGACGGTCGACAAGATCGCGCCGGAGCTGCCGAAGATCTCCTGCAGGATCGTCGGCGCGTAGTAGATCACCGCGTTGACACCGGCCAGCTGGTTGACCGCGGCGACACCGACGCCGAGCATCAGCGCCGGCCGTAGCCGCGGCCGCCACAGGTCGGCCCAGCCCCAGCGCGACTCCTCCTTGGCCGCCTCCTGGATCTCGTAGACCTCCCGCTCGGCCTCCTCGACCGACCGGCTGCCGAGCAGCACCTCGCGCGCTTCCTGCGGGCGCCCCTGGTTGATGAGCCAGCGCGGCGACTCCTGGGCCCCGAGCATGCCCACGAACATGGCGACGGCCGGCACCGCGGCGAGCGCGAGCATCCACCGCCAGCCCTCGATGGGGGAGAACGCGAACCCGACCAGGTACGACGTGAAGATGCCGACCGTGATCATGAACTGGTTCATCGACACCAGGCCGCCGCGCCGCTCCTTCGGCGCGAGCTCGGCGATGTAGAGCGGGACGCACACCGACGAGATGCCGATCGTGACGCCGAGGACGAACCGCGCGACGACCAGCGTCCCGGTGCCGGGAGCGATGCCGGAGAGCACCCCGCCGATCGCGAACACCGCCGAGGCGATCAGCAAGGTGGTGCGCCGGCCGAGCCGGTCGGCGACCGCCCCGCCGGCGAGCGCACCGAGCAGCGCGCCGACCAGCAGGATCCCGACCACGAACTGCTGCCCGTTGTCGTCGAGCCCGAAGTCGTCCTTGAGATAGATCAGGGCACCGCCGATGACCCCGGTGTCGTACCCGAAGAGGAACCCACCGAGCGCAGCGACTGCCGTCGCCAGCCCGATCCCGCGCCGCCTGGGGTTGTCCTCGTATCCGGGAGACTCCTGGTCTCCACGCCCCCGACGCGTCCCGCTCACCATGCCGTCCTCCGTGCCGAGAATGTCGAGCCTCCCAGCGTACGAAAACGCCGGCTCTGCAAGGGATCTAGGCTGCACGCGTGGCTGAGGACCTCGTCGTGACCGACCAGCTGGTGATACCGGCGGTCGAGCTGCGCGAGCGCTTCTCCCGCAGCTCCGGGCCGGGCGGGCAGGGGGTCAACACGGCCGACTCACGGGCCGAGCTGACCCTCGACCTGAGGCGCTCCCCCTCGATCCCCGACCCGCTGCGCTCGCGGATGCTCGCCAGGCTGGGCAACCGGTTGGTCGACGGCGAGCTCACGATCGCCGCCAGCGAGCACCGCGGCCAGCTCGCCAACCGGCGCGCGGCCCGCGAACGGCTGGCCCAGCTGCTGCGCGAGGCCGCGGCTCCACCTCCCCGAGGCGCCGACCGACCAAGGCCACCCGGGGATCGAAGGAGCGGCGGATCGCCGCGAAGAAGCGGCGCGGCGAGGTGAAGCGCAACCGCAGCCGCCCGGCGGAGTGAAGGCTCAGCCTCGGCGCAACCGGTCGAACGCCCGGCTCGCGGGCGGCGCCGCCAGCAGCCGGGCGATCTCGGCGGCGACCTGCTCGGGGCTGCGCCGTGTCGTGTCGACCTCCAGATCGTGCTCGCCGTGGGCATAGACGAGGTCCCGCTGCGCCAGCGCCACGCCCGGTTCACGGTCGCCGCGCTCACGCTCCCGGGCGGCCAGGATCTCCGGCTCTGCCGTCAGGTGCACCAGCAGCACGTCCGCGTCCGCCAGCACCTCCACCAGGTCGGCGATGCGCCACGGCTCGCTGAGCACGTGGTCCCCCACGACGTCCAGCCCGGCCTCGAGCAGGCCGGCGAGAGCGCGGTGATACCCGGCGCGAGTGCGCCGGAAGAGGCGCTGCCACGACTCCTCGTCCATGTCGTCGCGTGGCGCCGTCAGGTCGGGCCTGGACCGCTGCGCGTGCAGCAGGTCGACCGGGAAGACGACCCACGGCGTCGGCTGAGCGTCCGCGAACGCCCTTGCGACAGAGGACTTTCCGACGCTCGACGGGCCGTTGAGCAGCACCAGCCGCCCGGCCCGGTCCGGCACGTACGCCGGAGTCACCGGAACGCCGGATGCTCCGGCCAGGGCGCGTCGTGCGGCCGCAGCGTCTGCCACCCGCGGGCGCGTGCGGCGTACGCCGCCAGCACCCCGGCCACCGTGCACGCGTTGTGCAGCCGGCCGGTCAGCACCGCCTCGACCGCCTCGTCGAGGGGCACCCAGCGCACGACGATGTCGGCCTCCTCGTGCTCGCGCGCGTGCGCGTCGGGCAGCGCCCGCAGACCCCGCGCGAGGAAGCAGCGCCAGTTCTCGCTGGAGCCACCGGGGCTGTTCATCCAGTCGGCGAGGACGTGCCACTCGTCGGCCGCGAAGTCCGCCTCCTCGGCGAGCTCGCGCGCGGCCGCGAACCACGGCTGCTCGCCCTCGACGTCGAGCAACCCCGCGGGCAGCTCCCAGTCGCGCATGCCGACCGGGTGGCGGTACTGCTGGATCAGCAGCACCCGCTCCCTGTCGTCGAGCGCCACGCAGCCGACGGCCCCCGGGTGGTCGACGAACTCCTTGTCACCACACCGGATTCACCGAGGTCGACCTCGTCGCGCACGAGCGACCACACGATCCCCTCGTGCACCAGCTCGTGCGAGCGCACCGGGCGCGGGTCGATCACGTCGGCCAGCGGACCCTCGCCTGGCGTCTCGCCCCGCGGCCCGCTCACCTGGTCCGCCCCGCTCACGACGGCGACACGAACTCGGCCTGCTGCTCCGCAGCCGAGCCGTCCGCAGCCGCGCCGTCACCCTCACCGTCGGACGCCGGCTTGGGCCGCTCGACCTCGACCAGCCGCGTGGAGCGCTGCGCGTCGAGCGCGGCACCGATCAGCCCCGCGAACAGCGGGTGGGCCCGGTCGGGCCGGCTCTTGAACTCCGGGTGCGCCTGCGTGGAGACGTAGTAGGGGTGCACGTCACGCGGGAGCTCGACGAACTCCACGAGCCCCAGCTCCGGGTGCCGCCCGGAGACCACGAGGCCGGCCTGCTCGAGCTGGTCGACGAACCCGCCGTTCACCTCGTAGCGGTGGCGGTGCCGCTCGGTCACCGACGTCGACCCGTAGGCCTCGGCCGCGACCGACCCGGCCAGCAGGTCGGCCGGCTGCGCGCCCAGCCGCATGGTGCCGCCGAGGTCACCCGCGCCCTCGACGTACGCCTTCTGCTCCTCCATCGTCGCGACCACCGGAGCGGGGGTGTCGGGGTCGAACTCGGTCGACGAGGCGCCCTCGATGCCGGCGACGTCGCGCGCGAACTCGATCACCATGCACTGCAGCCCGAGGCAGAT
This sequence comes from Barrientosiimonas endolithica, assembly GCF_030296655.1. Taxonomy (NCBI): domain Bacteria; kingdom Bacillati; phylum Actinomycetota; class Actinomycetes; order Micrococcales; family Dermacoccaceae; genus Barrientosiimonas; species Barrientosiimonas endolithica. The sequence goes on from NZ_AP027735.1 coordinate 1,872,686, forward strand.
GCCGAGCGTCGGCACCTGCTGCTCGCGCGCCCAGCGCAGCGCGCCGAGCTTGCCCTCGATGCCGCGCACGCCGAAGCCGCCGGGCACGAGCACGGCGTCGACCCCGCCGAGCGCCTTGGCCGCGCCCGCGGGCGTCCGGCAGTCGTCGCTCTTGACCCACCGGATCCTGGTCTTCGCGTCGTGGTGGAAGCCGCCGGCACGCAGCGCCTCGGTGACCGACAGGTAGGCGTCGGGCAGGTCGATGTACTTGCCGACCAGCGCGACCTCGACCTCGTGCTCGGGGCGGTGCACCCGGCCGAGCAGGTCGTTCCAGTCGTCCCAGTCGACGTCGCGGAAGGGCAGCCCGAGCCGGCGCACGACGTAGGCGTCGAGCCGCTCACGGTGCAGCACCTTGGGGATGTCGTAGATGCTCGGGGCGTCGACCGCCGCGGCGCAGCCCTCCTCGTCGACGTCGCACATCCGCGAGATCTTGCGCTTGATGTCCTCGGGGATCTCGCGGTCGGCGCGCAGCACGAGCCCGTCGGGCTGGATGCCGACCTGGCGCAGCGCCGCCACCGAGTGCTGCGTCGGCTTGGTCTTCAGCTCACCGCTCGGCGCGATGTAGGGCACGAGCGAGACGTGCAGGAAGAAGACGTTGTCGCGGCCGAGGTCCTGGCGCACCTGCCGGGCCGACTCCAGGAACGGCAGGCTCTCGATGTCGCCGACGGTGCCGCCGATCTCGGTGATGATGATGTCCGGCGGGTCCTCGATCTCCGCCTCGGCCCGCATGCGCGCCTTGATCTCGTTGGTGATGTGCGGGATCACCTGCACCGTGTCACCGAGGTACTCGCCGCGCCGCTCCTTGGCGATCACGCTGGAGTAGATCTGCCCCGTCGTCACGTTCGCGCTGCCGCGCAGGTCGACGTCGAGGAAGCGCTCGTAGTGACCGATGTCGAGGTCGGTCTCGGCGCCGTCGTCGGTGACGAACACCTCGCCGTGCTGGAACGGGTTCATCGTCCCAGGATCGACGTTCAGATAAGGGTCCAGCTTCTGCATCGTCACGCGCAGACCGCGCGCTCGCAGGAGATGTCCGAGGCTCGAGGCGGTGAGCCCCTTGCCGAGCGAAGAGGCCACGCCTCCGGTCACAAAGATGTGCTTCGTGTGCTCCACCACGGACTCTCAGTGTACGTCATCGCGGGCCGTGCCTCGGACGAGACTCTCGTAGACCTCGACGGCCGCCGCCACCGCCGCATCCCGGTCGGGAAGTCGTTCGGCGCGCGAAACCGCTTGTGCGGCAAGGGATCTGCGCAGCTCGTCGTCGCCGCACACGCGGGTGATCGCCGCCGCGAGCGCCGTCGCGTCGCCCGGCGGCACCAGCAGACCGGCGCCGCCGAGCACCTGGGCCGTGCCGCCGGCATCGGTCGCGACGACGGGCAGGCCCGCCTGCAGCGCCTCCTGCAGCCACACCGGCTGCCCCTCCCACCGCGCGGCCGACACGGCGAGGTCCGCGGCGGCCAGCAGGTCGGGCACGTCGTCACGCCGGCCCAGCAGCACCACAGGCAGCCCCTCCGCACCCACCCGCTCCTGCAGCCGGTCGCGCAGCGGACCGTCCCCGCGACCGCGAGCAGCACGCCTAGCTCGGGGTCGACCGCGGCCGCGGCGTCGAGCAGCGCGTCGAGGCCCTTCTGCTCGGCGAGCCGCGCGACCGTCAGCGCGAGCAGGGCAGGATCACCCAGCTCCCGCCGTACGTCCTCGGCCAGTCTCCCCGCCCGTCGCCCCGGCGCGGCCGCGACGACGGCCGGCCGCACGTCACGCGCACCCCGCGCGCGCATGAGCCGCTCCAGATCGGGCGACACGGCGAGCACGACGTCGGCCCGGCGCGCCACGACCCGGGTCAGCAGCCCGAACAGCCGAGCAGACAGCCGTCCGGCCGGCGCGGCGTTGTGCAGCGTCACGACCACCGGCACGTCGCGCCGGACCCCCAGGCACACCAGCGCCCCGGCGCGCAGCCCGTGCGCGTGCACCACCTGCGCCTCGGCCGCGGCCGCGCGCAGCCGCCGCAGGGTGCGCAGGTCGGCCGGCTGCGGCCGGTCGGCGATCTCGACCTCGGTCACGTCGGCACCTGCGTCGGCGAAGGCGTACTGCTGCTCGACCGGCGCCGGGCAGGCCACCCCGACGCGCCAGCCTGCGCCCACCAGCCCCACTACCAGCTCGTGCACGTGCCGCCCGGCGCCACCGGCGACCAGGCCGACGACCTGCAGCACCCGCCCGCTCACGGACTGCTGCCTCTCGAGACGCGCCCGCGCAGCAACCTCGCCAGCCCCGGGTCGGCCCGCAGCGCGATCGCGGCGAACACCACGACCGTCACGCCTCCGGCGACCAGCCCGCTGCCCACCGCCGCCCACAGCCCCTCTCCCCCGACGCGCTCGGCGAACGCCCGCCCGAGCAGCGCGGCGGCGACGGCGGCGAGGAGCGCGGCCACAGCCGTACGCCCCGCCGCGGTGACCGCACCGGCACCCCACACCCGCGAGACCACGACCAGCAGCAGCAGCGCGCTGAGCGTCATGCCCGCCGTGCTGCTCCACCCGAGCACCTCCAGCGCCCGGGCCGACCCCACCGGCTCGCGCACCAGCGCCAGCGGCACGACCGCGGCGACCAGCCACCCGGCCGCCACCGCGGCGCCGGCCGCCCAGGTCGCGCCGCGGGCGTAGGCCGCCCGCTGCAGCAGCGCGGCCACGGCAAAGCCCAGCAGGCCGGGGGCATACGCCGTGAGCGCGCCCGCCATGGCCGGCAGGCTCGAGCCCGCGGCCGAGCCGTGGCTCACGTCGAGCGCGGTGAAGAACGCCCCGACCGCGGGCGCCGCCGCGAGCAGCACCGCCGCCCCCAGCGCCCCGGCCGCCAGCACGCCCCGAAGCCCTCGGGTCAGCACCGCGGCGGGCGCGTCGTCGCCGTCGTGCGCCCCGACGAGGTTCGGGAAGGCGACGGTCGCGAGCGGCACGGCGAGCACGGCGTACGGCAGGAGGTAGACGGTCTGCACGTAGGTGTAGACGTTGACCGCGCCCCGGTCGCCCCAGTGGTTGGTGACCCACAGCGTCGCCACCACGGCGACCTGCTGCGCGGCCAGCGCGAGCATGCCCGCGCCCGCCAGCCGACCGGCGCGGCGCGCCGTGCCCGCGGGGAAGCGCAGCGTCGGGCGCAGCCGGATGCCCGCGCGCCGCACCGGGATCAGCAGCGGCAGGCTCAGCGCCACGACGCCCAGCGTGGTGCCGCCGCTCAGCGCCAGCTCGGCCGCACCGGGCAGCCGCGCCGGGTCGCCCGCGGCGGATCCGTCGAGCACGCCGTAGGCGACGTAGCCCGCGATCACCACAAGGCTCGACAGCAGCGGCGCCAGCGCGGCGGCGAGGAACCGCTTGTGCGCCTGCAGCACGCCGGCGAGCACGATCGCGACGGCGTACAGCGGGACCTGGGGAGCGAACACCAGCAGCATCCGCACGGCGAGGTCGTCGCGCGCGCCGCTCTCGCAGGTGCCGCCGTCGCCGAGCAGCGCGCCGGTGAGCGGCACCGCCAGCAGCGCCAGCAGCACCCCGAGCGGCAGCAGCACCGCGAGCGCCCAGGTGAGCAGGGCCGAGGCGATGCGGTCGGCCTCGGCCCGGTCCTGCCGGGCCAGCGCGCGCCCGACGAGCGGGATGACGACGGCGGCCAGCGCACCGCCGGCCGCCACCTCGAACAGCACGTTCGGGAGCTGGTTCGCGGTGGCGTACGTCTCGCCCACGCAGGTGCCGCCGACCGTGCCGGAGAAGACCAGCCAGCGCGCGAAGCCGACGACGCGTGAGGCCAGCGTGACCGCAGCCACCAGCCCGGCGGCTGCGGCGATCCCCGTGGCCCGGTCCCGCGCGGCGTCGCTCACGCCGCGCTCCGGCCCCACTCGTCGAGGGCGCGCAGCGGGCGTGGCCGGCGATGACGTCGGTGAAGCTGACCCGCTCGGAGGCGAGGGTCAGCGCGGCGAGCGCGGCCAGGGCGCCGACCCGACCACGGGTGCCCAGCTGCTCCAGCGCGAGCGCCCCCGCGAGGGCCCCGAGCGCGTTGGCGCCGGTGTCGCCGAGCATCCGTTCGCCGTGCAGGTCCTCGGGCAGCGCGGCCATGGCGGTGCCCAGCAGCGCCCCGGCACCGAACCCCCGCCGTACGCCATCGGCAGCCCGAGCAGCACCGTCACCTTGAGCGCGCGCCCGGGCCGCAGGTCGAACAGGTTGACCAGGTTCGCGGTGCCGGCGACCACGCCCGCACCGGCCAGCGTGCCGAGGCCGACGCGCCGGTCGGTCGCCGCGGCGGACGCGAGCCCGACGACGCCGAGACCGATCACCTTGAGCGCCCCGGTGGTCACCTCGCCGCGGGTCAGCGCGCGCAGGTGTCCGCGCAGGCCCTTGGTGGAGGTGTCGCCGGCCAGGTCGTCCCACAGCCCCAGCCCGCCGGCGGCCAGGGCCGCGAGCCCCGCGGCCGGCGAACCCGCGACGGCGACGCCGCAGCCGGCGACGACGGCGGGTCCCTCGACGAGCGAGACGGTCCGCCCGGCGTGGTTGGTGCGCTGCCAGCCGGGTCCCTGCAGCACCCGGGGCAGCACCGACGACCACAGCCGCACGCAGGCACCGGCGACCGCGGCCCCGGCCACGGTCCCGACCGCACCGGCGACCGCACCCCCTGCCGCACCCCCGGCGAGCAGCGTCCGTCGGCCCACTACGGCGACTCCACCTTGGGCGCGACGGCCGAGGCGTCCTTGTCGAGCCCGTAGTGGCCGGAGCGGCCGGAGTACTCCTCGCGCAGCGCGAGCACCATGGCCACCTGCCCGACGGGCCGGGCGCCGTCGTCGATCGTGCTCATCGCCCCGCTGACCTCGGCGCTGTCACGCAGCGCAGAGACCAGGCCGTCGGGTGCGCCGGTGGCGGGGTCGGGGGTGCCGTTGGAGACGCCCACGACCGGCCGTCCCGACAGGCCGACGGCGGTCACCAGGTCGGCCCAGGCCGGTACAACGCGGTTCTCCCCGTCGGGCGCGGACAGCCCCGGCCACAGCACCACCGCCGAGTCGGCCCGGCGCGGCGCGTCGGGCGTGGCGCTCACCAGTCCGGCCTCCACGAGCACGTCGAGACCGGGGTTGGTGGCGCGGTCGCCGGGGTTGTCCTGCCGCACGCTGACCGCCTCGGCCAGCACCAGGCCGCCGAGCCGGTTGGCCGGGACGGCCTGCGGGTCGGTGCCCTGCTCGCCCGCGGCCCGGCGCAGCGCGGCGGTGCGCTCGCCCTGCGACCCCTCGATCCACGACTCGTCGACCTCGACGCGCCCCGTGGGCGTGGCCCCGGCCTGGCGCAGCGTGTCCTCGGTGCTGCGCACCAGCGCGTCGGGGGTGCCGGGCAGCGTGATCACGACGACGTTGCGCCGGGCGAGCTGGCCGCTCACCACCTGCGGGGTCACGTCGGTGACGAACTGGTCCTGCCGCCGGCCGGCCTCGGCCGACTGGTCGAGCTGGTTGCGCAGCCCTGCTTCTCGCCGCGCAGCTGGGTGACCTGCCCCTGCAGGGTCCCGGCCACCTGGTCCTGCAGCGAGGTCGCACCGATCACCAGGCCGGTCGCGAGCGCGAGGAACACCGCCACGATCGAGACCAGGTGATAGCGGAAGTCGATCACGTGAACACCCCCGTCACCCAGGACCACACGTCGTCCCAGCGGGCGCCGAGGACCTGGAGCATCGCCCCACCCGCCTGGGTGACCGAGAGGGCGACGACGAGCGAGAGGAGCCCGGCGAGCACGAGCATCACGAGCGACCAGGTCGGCACGGTGTGGCGATAGAGCTGGCTCACGCCCTTGGCGTCGACCAGCTTGCCCCCGACCCGCAGCCGGGTGAGGAAAGTCGAGGCCATGCCGGCACGCCCCTTGTCGAGGAACTCCACGAGGGTCGCGTGCGTGCCGACCGCCACGATGAGGTTGGCGCCGAGGTCGTCGGCCAGCAGCATCGCGATGTCCTCGCTGGTTCCGGTCGCGGGGAAGACGACGGCGTCCTCGACCCCGAGCTCGCGCACCCGGTCCAGGCCGGGCGCCCGTCCGTCGCGATAGGCGTGCACCACGATCTCTGCGCCGCCGGCGAGCGTGGCGTCGCTGACCGAGTCCATGTCGCCGACGATGAGGTCGGGGTGATAGCCCGCCTCGACCAGCGCGTCCGCGCCGCCGTCGACACCGATGAGCACCGGCTTCAGGTCGCGGATGAACGGCCGCAGGATCTGCAGGTCCTCCTTGTAGTGGTACCCGCGCACCACCACCAGCACCGGCCGGTTGTCCATGTCGGTGCGGATCTCGGGCACGCCCACGCCGTTGAGCAGCAGGTCGCGCTCCTCGCGCAGGTAGCTCATGGTGTTCTCGGCGAACGCCTCCATCTGCACCGACAGGCCCGAGCGAGCCTCGTCCATCAGCGTGGTCACCGACTCGTCGTCGAGCCGGGTGCCGCTCGCGACCACGACCTCCCCGAGCCGCAGCGTGTTGTCCTCGACCACCCCCAGCTCGCCCTCGGCGATCTGCATGACCTCCTCGCCGACGTGGTCGACGAGCGGGATGCCGGCGTCGACGAGGATGCGCGGCCCGAGGTTGGGATAGCGCCCGCTGATCGAGCGGGCGGCGTTGACGACCGCCCGGGGACGGCAGGCGACCAGCGCCTCGGCGCTCACCTGGTCGATGTCGCGGTGGTTGATGATCGCGATGTCACCGGGGCGCAGGCGCTTGGTGAGGTTCTTGGTGCGTGCGTCGACCCGCACCGTGCCGCCGACACCGGCGGGCTGGGTGTGCTCTCGCCGACGCAGCGGGCTCCTCATCGCCGCCCATCGTGCCACGCGGGCCCCCGCCCGCTCAGGAGGCCGAGGCGCGGCGCCGCCGGCCCTTGCGCGGGGTCGCGGGCTGCTGCGCGGTCGCCGCCACCAGCTCGCGCGCGTGCTGGCGGGCGGTCTTGCTGTCGCTCTGGCCGCCGAGCATCCGGGCGAGCTCGGCCTCGCGGTCGCTGCCGTCGACGACGACCACGCCGCTGGCGGTGACCTGCCCGTCGTCCTGCTTGCGCACCACGAGGTGCTGGTCGGCGTACGCCGCCACCTGGGCCAGGTGCGTCACGACCACCACCTGCGCGTGCTGGGCGAGGGCGTGCAGCCGCGCCCCGACGTCGAGGGCCGCGGCGCCACCCACCCCGGCGTCGACCTCGTCGAACACGAACGTCGGCACGTCGCCCGAGGCGGTGACCACCTCGAGCGCGAGCATCACGCGGGACAGCTCGCCGCCGGAGGCGGCCTTGGCCACGGTGCGCGGCGTGACGCCGGGCCCGGCGGCGAGCAGGATCTCGACGTCGTCGACGCCGTGCCCGTGGGCGGTCACGACCCGGCCGTCGGGCAGGGTGAGGCCCTCCTCGCCCTCGTGCTGGCGTACGTCCACGCTCACCTGGGCCGAGCCCATCGCCAGGTGCGCGAGCTCCTCGGTGACGCGGCGTCCCAGCTCCTGCGCCGCGGCCGTCCGGGCGGCGGTGAGGTCGGCGGCGGCCTGCCCCACCTGGGGTGCCAGCTCCTCGACCCGGGCCTGCAGCTGCTCGATGCGGTCGTCGGTGCCGGCCAGGTCGGCCGACTCGGCGGCGGCCGATCGGCTCCAGGTGAGCACCTCATCGATGGAGTCGCCGTACGTCCGCAGCAGCCCGGTGATGCGCGCGCGGCGGTCGTTGATCTCGGCCAGGCGCGCCGGGTCGCTGTCGAGGCCGGCCAGATAGCTGGCCAGGTCGCCGGACAGCTCGTTGACCAGGATGCCCAGCTCGGTGAGCCGGGCGGAGAGCTGGCCGAGCGCGGGGTCGAGGTCGGTCACCGGGCCGAGCGCGGCCCGCGCGCCTGCCACCAGCTCGACCACCGACGTCTGCTGCGGGTCGACCTGGTCCTCGTCGCCGGACATGGCGACCAGGGCGCTGCGGGCAGCCTCCTGCAGGGTGTCGACGTGACCGAGCCGCTCGGCCTCCTCGCGCAACCGGTCGTCCTCGCCGGGTTGCGGGTCGACCTTCTCGATCTCCTCGAGCGCGGCGGTGAGCATGGCGAGGCGCTGGGCGCGGTTGCGCTGCTCGGTCACCAGGTCGGCGAGCTCGCGCCGGGCGGCCTGCCACTGCTGCAGCAGGTCGGCGTAGCGCTCGCGCGGCGCGGCGACGGCCTCGCCGCCGAACGCGTCGAGCACCACCCGGTGCTGCTCGGGCCGCTGCAGGCGCCACTGGTCGGACTGTCCGTGCACCGCGACGAGCAGGTGGCCGAGGTCGGCCAGCACCGACACCGGCGCCGACCGGCCACCGACGTAGGCCCGGGACCGGCCCGCCTCGGCGACGGTGCGGGCCAGGATCAGGCCCTCGTCGACGTCGCCCCCGGCCTCGGCGGCGCGGCGGGCGGCCGGGTGGTCGGCGGCCACGTCGACGAAGCCCTCGACCGAGGCCGAACCCGCCTGGGCGCGCACCCGGCCGCTGTCGGCGCGCTCGCCGAGCAGCAGCCCGAGCGCGGACACGACCATCGTCTTGCCGGCGCCCGTCTCGCCGGTCAGCACGTTCAGCCCAGGACCCAGCGGCACCGTGGCGTCGTCGATGACGCCCAGGCCTCGGATCCGGATCTCGCGCAGCACGCCGTCACTGTAGTGACGAGGCCGGACACGACCCCAGGCTGCCCGCCGGCGGGCGTGCCGGACGGGCAGCCCGGGGCCGCGCGCTCACCGGCCGGCGCGCACCGCCCGCGCCGCGGCGACCAGGTTGGCGAGGGATGCCTCGACCTCGGCCGACGACCGGGTCTTCAGCCCGCAGTCGGGGTTGACCCACAGCCGCTCCGCGGGCACCGCCCGCAGCGCCTCGCGCAACGAGGTCTCGATCTCGGCGACGGACGGCACCCGCGGGGAGTGGATGTCGTACACCCCGGGACCGACGCCCAGGTCGAACCCGACCTCGTTGAGGTCCTCGAGCACCTCCATGTGCGAGCGGGCCGCCTCGATCGAGGTGACGTCGGCGTCCAGCCCCGCGATCGCCTCGATCACGTCGCCGAACTCGGAGTAGCACAGGTGGGTGTGCACCTGCGTCGCGTCGGCCACGCCCGAGGTCGCGAGCCGGAAGGCCCCGACCGCCCAGTCCAGGTATGCCGGCCGCTCCGCCCGGCGCAGCGGCAGCAGCTCGCGCAGGGCCGGCTCGTCGACCTGGATCACCGCGGTCCCGACCTGCTCGAGGTCGACGGTCTCGTCGCGGATCGCGAGCGCGACCTGGTCGGCGCTGGCGGCCAACGGCTGGTCGTCGCGCACAAAGGACCAGGCGAGGATCGTGACCGGGCCGGTGAGCATGCCCTTGACCGGCTTGCTCGTCCGGCTGCTCGCATAGCTGATCCAGTCGACCGTCATCGGCTCCGGCCGGGCCACGTCACCGAACAGGATGGGTGGGCGCACGCACCGCGACCCGTAGGACTGCACCCAGCCGGTCGACGTGGTGGCGAACCCCTCGAGCCGCTCGGCGAAGAACTGCACCATGTCGTTGCGCTCGGGCTCTCCGTGCACCAGCACGTCGAGCCCCAGCCCCTCCTGCAGCTCCAGCACCGCGTCGATCTCGGCGCGCATCCGCGCGACGTACTCCCCTGGTCGATCCGGCCGCGCCGCAGGTCCGCGCGCGCCGACCGGATCTGGGCGGTCTGGGGGTAGGAGCCGATCGTGGTGGTGGGCAGCAGCGGCAGGTCGAGCCGCTCCGCCTGCAGCGCCCGGCGCTCGTCCGCGGGCAGCCGGCGCCGGTCGTCCTCGCCCAGCGCGGCGAGCCGGTCTCGCACGTCCTCCCGGTGCAGCCGCGGGTCGTCGCGGCGGCTCGCGAGGCCGGCCCGGGAGAGCTCCAGCTCGGCGGGCTCGTGGTCGGCGCCCGCGAGCGCGTCGGCGAGCGCGCGCACCTCGCGCACCTTCTCGGCCCCGAACGCCAGCCAGGACCGCAGCCGGGCGTCCAGCCCGGGCTCGGCGGCGAGGGCGTACGGCACGTGCAGCAGGGAGCACGAGGTCGAGACCGCGACCGAGGCTGCGTGCGCCCGCAGCGTCTCCAGGGCGTCGAGCGCGCGGTCGGGGTCGGTGCGCCAGACGTTGCGTCCGTCGACGACGCCGGCGACGACGTGCTTGCCGCGCAGCACCTCCGGCGGCGGCAGAGTCCCCGCGACCAGGTCGATCGCCAGGCCCTCGATGCCCGTGCCGTGCAGCTCCCGCAGCGCCTCGTCGGCGCGGCCGAAGTAGGTCGCGAGCAGGATGGCGGGCCGCTGCTGCGCCCCGCGAGCCCGTCGTACGTCCGGCGCACCTGCGCCAGCTCCTCGCCCGAGAGATCGGTCACCAGGGCAGGCTCGTCGAGCTGCACCCACGCCGCCCCGGCGTCGGCGAGCCGGGCCAGCAGGTCGGCGTACAGCGGGACGAGCTCCTCGAGCCGGTCCAGCAGCGGCGCGTCCGAGCCGACCGCCTTGCTCAGCCGCAGGAAGGTGACCGGGCCGAGCACGACCGGTCGGGCCGGCACGCCGAGCTCGAGCGCGTCGGCCTCCGCGAGCTCGGCGAGCAGCGTCTCCGGGTGCAGCGAGAACTGCGTGCCGGGCGAGATCTCCGGGACGATGTAGTGGTAGTTCGTGTCGAACCACTTGGTCATCTCCAGCGGCGCCAGCTCGTCGGTGCCGCGCGCCGCGGCGAAGTAGCCGTCGAGCGGGTCGGCGAAGCCGGTGTAGCGCTCCGGCAGCGCGCCCAGCAGCACGGCGGTGTCGAGCACCTGGTCGTAGCGGCTGAAGGTGCCCACGGGCACCGAGTCGAGCCCGGCGTCGGCCAGCCCGCGCAGCTGCGTCTCGCGCAGCGCGCGGCCGGTGGCTGCGAGCTCGTCGGAGGTGAGGTCGCCCGCCCAGTAGGCCTCGAGCGCCTTCTTCAGCTCGCGCTTGGGGCCGATGCGGGGCAGCCCCAGCACGGTGGCGGTGAACGGTTCGGTCATGGCTGTCGCTCCTGCGGTGCAGTCGGGAGGCCACCGCCCACGAGCGCGCACCACCGGTCCGGGACGACGCCCCTTCGCGCAGGGGTCGACTCCGCAGCGGCCGGCACGCCCAGTCCACGAGGCGGGGACCGCCGGGCACGGCGTGCCCGGCGCAGCAGGCAGGTCTTCGGACTTGCAGGCGCGCGGCGCGGCGCCGCACCTACTGGCCGTCGCTTCCCGGGCGCACCCAGTGCTCTTGACGGCGGTCGTTCCTGCTCACCGCTGCGGGACAGTCCCGGAGTCTCACCGGGTTCCCTCTCACCCCCACCGGCTCGTACGCCGGCGCGGGCTCGGCCCGGCACGATCGCCACTCGAGGGGCTCCTCAGGCGGACCGAGCCGGAGAACCAGCTACGCGTTCGAGCCTAACCAATGCGGGGCGGTCGCCGTGGTCGCCGGGTCAGCGGGCGGACCTCGCCGGTGGCTCTCCGTTGGGGCGTGTCATGCACCACCCCGGACCGGTCAGCGGGGTCCGCGTCCGCGCCAGCCCTGCACGGGCAGGTCGAACTTGGCGACCAGCCGGTCGACGAACGGCGCGGGCGTGAGGCGGGCGAGGTCGACGTTGCGGTCGCTGCGGCGCGCCTCGACCCGGGCGCCGGGCGGCAGCTCGAAGGAGCGGCGCCCGTCGAACCACAGCACCCCGCGCGCCTCGGTGCGCGGCACCATCTCGATGGCGAGCCGGGCCTGCGGGCCCAGCACGAGCGGCCGCGCGAACAGCGCGTGCGCCGAGATGGGGCAGACCAGCATCGCCTCGACGCCCGGCCAGATGACCGGACCGCCGGCCGAGAAGGCGTACGCCGTCGAGCCGGTCGGCGTCGAGACGACCACCCCGTCGCAGCCCCAGGTCGACAGCGGTCGCCCGTCGATCTCGACGACCAGCTCCAGCATCCGCTCGCGGGCGGCCTTCTCGACGGTCGCCTCGTTGAGCGCCCAGCTGTGGCAGACGATCTCGCCGTCGACGCGCGCGAGCACCTCGAGGGTCTGGCGGCTCTCGACGGTCCAGCTGCGCTGCACGATGCCCTGGACGATGTGGTGGATGTCGTCGGGCTCGGCCTCGGCGAGGAACCCCACGTGGCCGAGGTTGATGCCGAGCAGCGGGATCCCGGACTCGCGCACGAGCTCGGCCGCGCGCAGGATCGTGCCGTCGCCGCCGAGCACCACGGTCAGCTCGGTGCCGGGCGCGGGCTCGGACACCTCGACCGGTTCGACGCCGTCGGCGCCGAGCAGCCCGAACTCGGCCAGCTCGGTGGGGTCGCCGCAGACCACGATGTCGTTGGCCCGCAGGCCTTCCACCAGGTCGCGGGCGACCTCGATCGCGCGCGGGCGACCGGGGTGCCCGACCAGCAGGATGCGACGGGTCACCGGTCGGCTCGCTCGGCGGCGATGCGGTCAAACGCTGCGCGCAGGTCCATCGCGCTCATCATGCCTTCCGTGCGCGCCGCGAGCCACAGCAGGTACTCCCGGTTGCCGGTGCCGCCGGTCACGGGGCTGTCGACCAGCCCGTGCGCGCGCAGCCCGTGCCGCGCCGCCTCGTCGACGACCGCCTCGGTGACCTCGGCCCGCTGCCGGGCAGAGCGCACCACGCCGGTGCGTCCGAGCACCTCGCGCCCCACCTCGAACTGCGGCTTCACCAGCACCACCACGTCTCCCCCGGGCGTCGCCAGCGCGGCGAGCCGGTCGAGCACCAGGCGCAGCGAGATGAAGCTGAGGTCGCTCACCACCAGGTCGAACGGCCCGCCGAGGTCGTCCGCGCCCACTTCGCGCACGTTGGTCCCGGACCGCTCGACCACCCGCGGGTCCTCCTGCAGCTGCGTGACGAGCTGGCCGTGCCCCACGTCCAGCGCGGTCACCTGCCGCGCGCCCCGCTCCAGCAGCACCTGGGTGAACCCCCGGTCGAGGCGCCCACGTCGAGGCAGCGCCGGCCGGTCGCGCTCAGGCCGCGCGGCCCGAAGGCGTCGAACGCCCCCACGAGCTTGTACGCCGCCCGCCCCACCCAGCGCTCCTGCTCGCCCTCGAGCTCGAGCACGTCGTCCGGGCCCACGCGTTCGGACGCCTTGGCCACGACGACCCCGTCGCGCCGCACCCGCCCCGCGTCGACGTACGCCCGGGCCAGCGCCCGGCTGCGCGCCAGCCCGCGGGTGACCAGCGCCTGGTCGACCCGGGAGCTCCCCTCACCCACCTCCGGGGACCTCACCCCGCCACCCACGCCGGTCCAGCAGGCCCCAACATCCAAGCCGGTCGAGTAGGCCACGAAACCCAAGCCGGTCGAGTAGGCCGTGAGGCACGAGCGGCCGTATCGAGACCACGCCCCCACACCCAAGCCGGTCGAGTAGGCCGCGAAACCCAAGCCGGTCGAGTAGGCCGTGAGGCACGAGCGGCCGTATCGAGACCACGCCCCCACACCCAAGCCGGTCGAGTAGGCCGTGAGGCACGAGCGGCCGTATCGAGACCACGCCCCCACACCCAAGCCGGTCGAGTAGGCCGTGAGGCACGAGCGGCCGTATCGAGGCCCCCGCGGCCCGGCTCACGAATGAGCGTCACCGAGCCGCCGCTGCAGCGCCTCGTGCACCGCCTCGGCCGCACGCACGTGGCTGGCCAGGTCGGCGCCCTGCGCCTGGTCGAACGCGGTCAGCGCCTCGTCCACCGCCGGGTCGCCCGTGCTGTCCCGGGCCGGCAGCTCCAGCCGTACGACGTCGGCCGCCTCCCGCTCGTCGCCGCCCTCCGGGTCTGGGTCCTGCTCGGGAGAGTTCTCGTCAGCGACCTCGTCGTCAGCGGCGTCGCGCCCTGCGGTATCGCGGTCGGCTTCGCCGCGCCCGGCGGCAACGTCGTCAGCGGCCTCGCTCCCGGCAGCCTCGCGGTCGGCTTCGTCAGAGACCTCGCGATCAGCGGCGTGGTGGCCGGGACCGGCAGCGCCCTCGGCGTCCTCGGCAGGCTCCTGCCCCGGCTGGCCCGATCCACCCGCCCGGACGGCACCGGCCGCAACACCGCTGCCGCCCCCGCACCCGGCTCGGGTCGCGGGGAGCCGGTGGTACCGGCTCGAGGGCCCTGGGACCCGGGCGGCCCCGGCCGGGGACGGCGTGGCCGCCATCCCCCGCACCGGGCCGGGTGTCCTCGGACTCGGTCACGACGTGCTGTCGGCCGAGCGCGCGTCACCCGTGGTGCCGGCCGCATCGACCGAGGCGTCGTCCGCGCCGGAGCGGGTGCCCTCGGTCGACGCGGTGTCCGCCGCCGACGCCGGGGTGGTCGCAGCCGGAGCGGCCGGGGTCGGGGCGGCGGTGGAGGCCGCGTCGTCACGGTCGGCCGTGCCCGAACCCGACTCCAGCGGCTGGGCCGCCGCGGGCGCGTTGTGGTCGCCGACCGGTGCGGCGTCGCTGGACGGTGCCGCAGCAGCCTGCGCGACCTCGCGCGTCGACTGCTTGGCGCCCGGCGCGCTGTCGGGGACCGACACCGGCTCGGGGCGGTCGCTGCCCGGCGTGCCCGACGACGACGCACTCGTGGGCGCGGTCGCCGAACCACCAGCAGCCGCAGGGCTGCTCTGCGTCGTCGTGCCAGCCCCGGTCGTGCTCGGCGTGGTCGTCTTGGCCGCCTGCTTCGTCGCGGCCTGCTTCGTGGCGGCCTGCTTCGTGGCCGTCGTCTTCTTGGCGGCAGTCTTCGTCGCCGAGCCGGACGGCGCGGACTTCTTGGCCGCGCCCTGCTGGGCGGCACCGGCAGCGCTCGCCGGAGACGCCTGCGTGCCGGTCGACGTCGTCGCCGCAGTCTTCTTGGCGGTGCTCTGCTTGGCAGTGCTCTTCGTGGCCGGCGTACCCGAGGTGCTGGCCTTCTTCGCGCTCGACTTCTTCGCGCTGGACCTCTTCGCCGCCGCACCCGATGAGCCAGCCTGCTTGGTGGCGGACTTCTTCGTGGTGCTCTTCGTGGCCGGCGAGCTGGTGCCCCCGACGAGGCCGATGTCTTCTTGGCCGGAGAGCTCGCACCCGAGGAGGTCGAGGACTTCTTCGCGGTGCTCTTCTTCGCCGCGGGCGAGCCCGCCGCGGACTTCTTGGTCGTCGACTTCTTGGCCGCCGACCCACCAGCGGTGGCCTTCGTGGTGCTCTTCTTCGCCGCGCTCTTCTTCGCGGCGCTCTTCTTGGCGGCGCTCTTCTTGGCCGGTGAGGTCGCGCTGGTCCCGGAGGTCGTCGCCTTCTTAGCGGTGGACTTCTTCGCAGCGCTCTTCTTGGCGGCATTCTTCTTGGCCGGTGAGGTCGCGCTGGTCCCGGAGGTCGTCGCCTTCTTAGCGGTGGACTTCTTCGCAGCGCTGCTCGACGACGTCGTCTTCGCCGGGGACTTCTTGGCGGTCGACTTCTTCGCCGCGGACTTCTTCGCCGCCGACCCACCAGCCGTGGCCTTCGTGGTGCTCTTCTTCGCCGTCGACTTCTTCGCCGCGGACTTCTTCGCGGTCGAGGTCGTGGCCGGGCTCTTCGTGGCGCTCTTCTTCGTCCCCGCGGGCTGGTCCGAAGCCGACTGCTCGGCAGCGCCACCGCGGGCGGTGCGCGCGATGCTGGAGCGCGCGGGCCGCTTGCGCGCGGGCCGGTGGGCCACCGCGTCGTCGGCACGTTCGACCAGCGCCGCCGGAACGATGGCCGCCGCCGGCGCGGCTGCGGAGCCGCGGCCGCGACGGTCGTCGGTGCCCCCGGCAGACCGACCCGGCCGAGCTGGCTGGCGATCTCCTGGCGTACCAGCTGACGCACGTTCTCCTGGTTCGCGGCGGCTGCGGCGACGAGCTCGTCGGCGAGCTGGCCGACCTGACCGGCGGCCTGGCCCGCGCGTTCCCCCGCCCCCTGGACCCCAGGCAGCTGCGCGGGCAGCGAGAGCAGGGTCTGGGCTGCCTCGACCGCCTTGGCGCGGGTGAGCTCGCCTGCGCCAGAGAGCAGCTGCAGCGCTGCGCGGATGTTGTCCAGTGCCATGAGGTCTCCTCGGTGCGCTTGCAGGTGCGGCCTCACGACGTCGACGCCGCGCCGGGCCGGTGCCCCACGCTACTGCGAACCTGGGCACCGGCGACATCGGCATCGAGGCGTCCGTCGTCGGCCAGATCCCACGCGAGAGCGACGGCCGCGCGGGCCGCGCCGATGCCGCCGCCCTCGACCTCGATCTGCGCGCCGTCCCACCGGGCCGTGGCGCCGGCACAGCGCCACTCGCCGTTCCCGACCCGCTGCGGGCTCGCATACGGCACCAGCAGATCCGCCAACCCCTCGAGCAGCAGCTCCGGGCGCTGCTCCGCAGGGGCCGCTGCCGCGTCTCCCGGGCCGTGAACTCCGGTGAGCACCAACGCTGTTCGCATGCCTGCCGCCCGCGCGCCGGCGATGTCGGTCTCGAGCCGGTCCCCCACGCCGAGCATCCGTTCCGGTGCCCGGCCGAGCAGCCGGGCCGCCTGCTCGTACATCAACGGCCCCGGCTTGCCCACCACCTCGGGGTCGACGTCGACCGCCGCCCGCACGGCGGCGACGAGCGCTCCGTTGCCCGGAGCGATCCCGCGCGCCGTCGGCAGGGTTCGGTCGGTGTTGGTCGCGACCCACCGGGCACCGGCCTGGATCGCGTACGCCGCCTCCGCCAGCTGCGCGGCCGTCACCTCGGCGCCGTACCCCTGCAGCACGGCCACCGGCGCCGGCTGCGCGGGGTCGGCCCAGGTCACGGGTTCGAGGCCGGACTCGGTCAGCGCGACGCGCACCCCTCGCCCCCGACGGCCAGCACGGCCGCCTCCTGCGGCAGGCTCTCGGCCAGCACCTGGGCTCCGACGGTGGAGCTGGTGAGCACGTCCGCGTCGTCGAGCGTGATGCCGAGCTCGCGCAGCTGGGCCGCCACCGCCGCAGGCGTGCGGGAGGCGTTGTTGGTGGCGTAGCGCACCTGCACGACCCCGCCCAGCCGTTCCAGGGCCGACACGGCTCCGGCCACCGCGGTGGCGCCGTGATAGACCACCCCGTCGAGGTCGCAGACGACCCCTCCAGTCCGTCGACGGGCACACGGGGCGACTGATCGCTCAGGCTCATGCGCGCCATTGTGCGCGGTCGGTCGCGCGCGTCAGGCGACGGGCCGCGCCCGGGGCATCACCCCTTCACCCGTCTGACCGAGGCGGCCTCCACCTCGTAGCGCGAGGCAGCGCCCTGCGCGGTGCGGAAGAACCGGCGCCGCAACGAGCCCTCGACCTCGACCACGGTGTCCGCCGTCAGGGCCGCGGCGCGGCGCCGGGTGGTCGCCGAGAAGCAGGCCACGTCGATGGTGTCGACCGGTGCGGCGTTGCGCCGGGCGGTGGAGGCCTCGCGTCTCACGACGACCCGAAGGGTGACGATCGGGTCGCCGCTCGGCAGCACCCGCTCGGCCGGCTCACCGCTCACCCGGCCCACCAGCCGCACCTCGTTCAGGTCGGGCGGCGCCTCAGCCGGTGCTGGCGCGGACATGATGCGTACGTCGGTGAAGAGTTGTCATGCCACCAGCCTGCTCGGGGCGTGCTCGTGCGACCACGGCCGCGACCCGGCCGGTGGAAAACTGCGCGCCCCACGACAGCCCTGTGGACAGCCGCGGATGCCTCTGGTTCAGGCTTGCTGGTCGTCGCCGCCGGTCGCGGCGGTCTCGTCCTCGCTCAGGTCCTCGTCGCCCAGCTCGATGTCGTCCTCGCCCTCGAGCAGGTCCTCCAGGACCACACCCTCCAGCTCCGCGATCCGCTCGGCGGCGTCGGTCTCCTGCTGCGCGTCCAGCGTCAGCGCCTTGCTGAACCACTCGTGCGCGCCGTCCTCGTCACCCGTGGCGAGCAAGGCCTCCGCGTACGCATAGCTCAGCCGGGCCGCCCACGGCTGCCGGCCGAGCTTGTTCAGAGCGGGGATGCGCAGCCCCATGAGCGCAGCCTCGGGCTGGCCCAGGTCTCGGCGCACCCCCGACACGACGATCGCCAGCTCGATGTTGTCGGCCTCCGGCAGCCGCTTCGCCTCGGGCGAGCTCGCGAGCTCCAGCGCACGCTCCAGCCGACCGAGCCCGCGCTCGGCGTCGACCATGTACGGCAGCAGGTGGTCGGAGCCGGACAGCCGCCGCGCCGTGCGGAACTCGCGGAGCGCGTCGGAGAACTCCCCGCGCCGGTACAGCACCAGCCCAAGGGCCTCCCGCGCCGCAGGGACGCGGCCCGCGCGGCGGACCGCCGTCTGGGCGTGGTCGAGCGCGAGGTCCGGTTCGTCCTCCAGCAGCATCGCCGCCGCCGCGAGGTGCTGTGCCACGCCCTCGGCGTTCTCCTTGGTCAGGGTGCGCAGCTGGTGCCACACCGCCCGGTCCAGCTCCTTGCCGGTGATGCCCTCCGGGATCTCCGGCTCCTTGCGCCGCACCGGGCGGCCGCTGTCGTCGCGCGGGGTCTGCCGGTCCCACGAACGGGGCCCCGGACGGTCCCCGGCGTTCCGCTCGGCCCAGGGCCGGCCGGCTCCGCCACGGTCGTCACGACGCGGCCCACCACGATCGTCACGACGGGGCCCGCCACGGTCATCACGACGGGGCCCGCCACGGTCATCCCGACGGGGCCCGCCACGGTCATCCCGACGGGGCCCACCACGGTCATCCCGACGGGGACCGCCACGGTCATCCCGACGGGGACCGCCACGGTCGAAGCTTCTGTTCCCGTCGCGTCGCGTCCCGGATCCACCACGGCTGCGATCGCTCCCGAACCGTCCCCGGTCCTGCGAGGGTCGGTCACGACGGGGCGGACGCTCTTCACGGGACCGGCCGGCGTCGGAGCCGCTCTCCCGACGGCCCTCGGCCGGCTCGTCACCACCGGTGCGGCCGGCACGCTTCCATCGGCCCTCGCCGGCATCCCCACCGCGGCCCTCCTCGGACCGCCTGTTCTCCGCACCGGTGCTGTCGGCGTCGCTCACGATGACTCTCTCCCGTTACGGAAAAAGGTGGACAAATGCGTAGGAGGGGGAACCATGACGGTTCCCCCTCCTACTTCAAGTTAAGTCCGGCGGTGTCCTACTCTCCCACACCCTACCGAGTGCAGTACCATCGGCGCTGAAGGGCTTAGCTTCCGGGTTCGGAATGTGACCGGGCGTTTCCCCATTCGCTATGACCGCCGTAACACTGTGAAACTATCAACCAACCAACGGGCCGGTGCTGTTTCAGAGTTGCATAGTGGACGCGAGTATCTTTGTGGTAACAAGTTATCGGCTTATTAGTACCGGTCAGCTCCACACATTACTGTGCTTCCACGTCCGGCCTATCAACCCAGTCGTCTAGCTGGGAGCCTCACCACCCAAAGGGTGTTGGAAACCTCATCTTGAAGCGTGCTTCCCGCTTAGATGCTTTCAGCGGTTATCACTTCCGAACGTAGCTAATCAGCGGTGCTCTTGGCAGAACAACTGACACACCAGAGGTTCGTCCATCCCGGTCCTCTCGTACTAGGGACAGGTCTTCTCAAGCTTCCTACGCGCACAGCGGATAGGGACCGAACTGTCTCACGACGTTCTAAACCCAGCTCGCGTACCGCTTTAATGGGCGAACAGCCCAACCCTTGGGACCAACTCCAGCCCCAGGATGCGACGAGCCGACATCGAGGTGCCAAACCATGCCGTCGATATGAGCTCTTGGGCAAGATCAGCCTGTTATCCCCGGGGTACCTTTTATCCGTTGAGCGACGGCGCTTCCACAAGCCACCGTCGGGTCACTAGTCCCGACTTTCGTCCCTGCTCGACATGTCTGTCTCGCAGTCAAGCTCCCTTGTGCACTTACACTCGACACCTGATTGCCAACCAGGCTGAGGGAACCTTTGGGCGCCTCCGTTACCTTTTAGGAGGCAACCGCCCCAGTTAAACTACCCACCAGGCACTGTCCCTGAACCAGATCATGGTCCGAAGTTAGGAGCCCAGAACGACCAGAGTGGTATTTCAACAACGACTCCCCACCCCGCTGGCGCGAGGGGATCAACATCTCCCACCTATCCTACACAAGCCGTACCGAACACCAATACCAAGCTATAGTAAAGGTCCCGGGGTCTTTCCGTCCTGCTGCGCGTAACGAGCATCTTTACTCGTAGTGCAATTTCGCCGAGTTCGTGGTTGAGACAGTGGAGAAGTCGTTACGCCATTCGTGCAGGTCGGAACTTACCCGACAAGGAATTTCGCTACCTTAGGATGGTTATAGTTACCACCGCCGTTTACTGGCGCTTAAGATCTCAGCTTCACACCCCGAAAGATGTTAACCGGTCCCCTTAACGTTCCAGCACCGGGCAGGCGTCAGTCCGTATACATCGAATTGCTTCTTCGCACGGACCTGTGTTTTTAGTAAACAGTCGCTTCTCCCTGGTCTCTGCGGCCCTCGCCCCTAACCCGAAAGGGTTTCAAGGCTCAGGCCCCCTTCTCCCGAAGTTACGGGGGCATTTTGCCGAATTCCTTAACCACGATTCACTCGATCGCCTTGGTATTCTCTACCCAACCACCTGAGTCGGTTTGGGGTACGGGCGGCTCGAACCTCGCTAGAAGTTTTTCTCGGCAGCATAGGATCACCCTACTTCCCACTAACGTGGTCACTATCAAGTCTCAGCCTTCAAGGCACCCGGATTTACCAGTAGTGCCGGCCTACACTCTTAGACGGGGACAACCATCGCCCCGCGGAGGCTACCTTCCTGCGTCACTCCATCGCTTACCTACTACAAGATCGGGTCCCACGCGCCCCCGACACCCCTACCCCCGAAAGGGCAGTAAGCGCGGGTTAGGGTGGTTAGCATCACCTGATTCGATATGGGCGGTCCTTCGCCGGTTCCGGAATATCAACCGGATGTCCATCGACTACGCCTGTCGGCCTCGCCTTAGGTCCCGACTTACCCAGGGCAGATTAGCTTGACCCTGGAACCCTTGGTTATTCGGCGCACGGGTTTCTCACCCGTGATTCGCTACTCATGCCTGCATTCTCACTCGTGTAGCGTCCACACCTGGATCACTCCGATGCTTCACCCGCCACACGACGCTCCCCTACCCAACCACACCCCTGAACAACCAAAAGATTGCTAGAGTAATGTGTGACTGCCACAGCTTCGGTGATGTGCTTGAGCCCCGCTACATTGTCGGCGCGGAATCACTTGACCAGTGAGCTATTACGCACTCTTTAAAGGGTGGCTGCTTCTAAGCCAACCTCCTGGTTGTCACAGCAACTCCACATCCTTTCCCACTTAGCACACGCTTAGGGACCTTAGCTGGTGATCTGGGCTGTTTCCCTCTCGACTACGAAGCTTATCCCCCGCAGTCTCACTGCCACGCTTCACTTACCGGCATTCGGAGTTTGGCTGACGTCAGTAACCTGGTGAGGCCCATCAGCCATCCAGTAGCTCTACCTCCGGCAAGAAACACGCAACGCTGCACCTAAATGCATTTCGGGGAGAACCAGCTATCACGGAGTTTGATTGGCCTTTCACCCCTACCCACAGCTCATCCCCTCAGTTTTCAACCTAAGTGGGTTCGGTCCTCCACGCCGTCTTACCGGCGCTTCAACCTGGCCATGGGTAGATCACTCCGCTTCGGGTCTAGACCCAGCGACTCAACCGCCCTATTCGGACTCGCTTTCGCTACGGCTACCCCACACGGGTTAACCTCGCCACTGAGCACTAACTCGCAGGCTCATTCTTCAAAAGGCACGCCATCACCCACACAAAGTGCAGGCCCTGACGGATTGTAAGCACATGGTTTCAGGTACTATTTCACTCCCCTCCCGGGGTACTTTTCACCTTTCCCTCACGGTACTAGTCCGCTATCGGTCACCAGGGAATATTTAGGCTTGACAGGTGGTCCTGCCAGATTCACACGGGATTCCTCGAGCCCCGTGCTACTCGGGGTAACACGCCAACGAAGTCACGCACATTTCAGCTACGGGGGTACCACCCTCTACGCCACGCCATTCAAGACGCTTCGCCTATGCACGCGATTTATCACTCCGCGCCGACCTGTCAGAGCCAGCACGACGCACCCCAAACAACCCCCGCTCCGCAACCCCTGACAGGTATCACACGAAACAGGTTTAGCCTCATCCGCTTTCGCTCGCCACTACTCACGGAATCACATATTGTTTTCTCTTCCTGTGGGTACTGAGATGTTTCACTTCCCCACGTTCCCTCCACACACCCTATATATTCAGATGCGGGTAACACCTCATAACAGGTGCTGGGTTTCCCCATTCGGACACCCTCGGATCACAGTCCGGTTATCGACTCCCCGAGGCTTATCGCAGATTCCTACGTCCTTCATCGGTTCCTGGTGCCAAGGCATCCACCATGCGCCCTTAAAAACTTGGCCACAAAGATGCTCGCGTCCACTATACAATTCTCAAACAACACACGAACACCAACCACCAACACACCCAGTGCGCCAGCCAGCTGGTCCCGTCCACGAGAAAACCCCCACCCCGCAAACCCCCACACCACACACAGTGACGCGGAACCTTGCATCAGGCAGGCCCTGTTCCCTCAGGACCCAACAACGTGTCGACACCCCCACGCACTCCACAACCCGGTCACCAGCCCTCCACACCACCACCCCCACCCAACCAAAAAGGCTAAGCAGGAAGCGTGGTCGTACTAGCCGGCCCTGACCAGACCGAAGCGCCACGAGGCACCATGATCGATGTTCCACCCATGAGCACACCCCCAGCACACACACGGCACTGAAGAGGCTTAACAGCTCCTTAGAAAGGAGGTGATCCAGCCGCACCTTCCGGTACGGCTACCTTGTTACGACTTAGTCCCAATCGCCAGTCCCACCTTCGACCACTCCCCCAGGAAAACCTGGTTAGGCCATGGGCTTCGGGTGTTACCAACTTTCGTGACTTGACGGGCGGTGTGTACAAGGCCCGGGAACGTATTCACCGCAGCGTTGCTGATCTGCGATTACTAGCGACTCCAACTTCATAGGGTCGAGTTGCAGACCCCAATCCGAACTGAGACCAGCTTTAAGGGATTCGCTCCACCTCACGGTCTCGCAACCCTCTGTACCGGCCATTGTAGCATGCGTGAAGCCCAAGACATAAGGGGCATGATGATTTGACGTCATCCCCACCTTCCTCCGAGTTGACCCCGGCAGTCTCCCATGAGTCCCCACCATCACGTGCTGGCAACATGGAACGAGGGTTGCGCTCGTTGCGGGACTTAACCCAACATCTCACGACACGAGCTGACGACAACCATGCACCACCTGTGCACCAGCCACAAAGGGAAACCACATCTCTGCAGTCGTCCGGTGCATGTCAAGCCTTGGTAAGGTTCTTCGCGTTGCATCGAATTAATCCGCATGCTCCGCCGCTTGTGCGGGCCCCCGTCAATTCCTTTGAGTTTTAGCCTTGCGGCCGTACTCCCCAGGCGGGGCGCTTAATGCGTTAGCTGCGGCACGGAACCCGTGGAATGGATCCCACACCTAGCGCCCAACGTTTACGGCATGGACTACCAGGGTATCTAATCCTGTTCGCTCCCCATGCTTTCGCTTCTCAGCGTCAGTAATGGCCCAGAGACCTGCCTTCGCCATCGGTGTTCCTCCTGATATCTGCGCATTTCACCGCTACACCAGGAATTCCAGTCTCCCCTACCACACTCTAGTCTGCCCGTACCCACTGCAGACCCGGAGTTAAGCCCCGGGCTTTCACAGCAGACGCGACAAACCGCCTACAAGCTCTTTACGCCCAATAATTCCGGACAACGCTCGCACCCTACGTATTACCGCGGCTGCTGGCACGTAGTCAGCCGGTGCTTCTTCTCCACCTACCGTCACCCCGAAGGGCTTCGTCAATGGCGAAAGGAGTTTACAACCCGAAGGCCGTCATCCCCCACGCGGCGTCGCTGCATCAGGCTTGCGCCCATTGTGCAATATTCCCCACTGCTGCCTCCCGTAGGAGTCTGGGCCGTGTCTCAGTCCCAGTGTGGCCGGTCGCCCTCTCAGGCCGGCTACCCGTCACCGCCTTGGTAGGCCACTACCCCACCAACAAGCTGATAGGCCGCGAGCCCATCCTTCACCGAAAAAATCTTTCCACAACACACCATGCAGTGCGCCGTCATATCCAGTATTAGACCCAGTTTCCCAGGCTTATCCCAGAGTGAAGGGCAGGTTACTCACGTGTTACTCACCCGTTCGCCACTAATCCACCCGAGCAAGCTCGGGCATCATCGTTCGACTTGCATGTGTTAAGCACGCCGCCAGCGTTCGTCCTGAGCCAGGATCAAACTCTCCGTAGAAAATCAAAACCTGGCCGAAATTGAACAGAGTTCAAAATCAACCAAACAAACATTTGGCATCAATCACTCGACACGCTGTTGAGTTCTCAAGAAACAGGTGCACACCTCGGACCCAGACCTTTGCGGTCTCGCTCTTTGGGGCAACTTCTCTAAGTTACCACGCTCGGTTGTCCTTGCCAAACCGCCGTTGCGGGCTGTTCAGGACTGTCGTTGTGGTGCCTCGCCATGGTCTCGTCGGACCCTGAGCGAGGAGATCGACCGCCGGACCGGCCAGCCTCTCGGCTGTCCGTGCCTCCTTGCGGCGACTCGGAGAACATTACGTCATCGCGAGCGCCATGCCAAATCGGGGGCGGCCCGGCGGTCGACCTGCGCCGTCGCGCCTGGTCAGACCGCCCGGCGGGCGGCCACCTGGTGCTTGCGACCGCGCTTGATGAGGGCGGCCTCCCCGTGCAGGAAGTCGCTGTCGACGAGGACGTACTCGGGGTCGGCGACCTTGACGTTGTTCAGCGAGATGCCGCCCTCCCCCAGCAGCCGGCGGGCGCCGTTGCGGCTGTCGGCCACCCCGGTGGCCACCAGCACGTCGACGATCTCCTGCCCCGGTTCCGCCGGCCCCCGGGGAGCTCGGCCAACGCGTCGCGCAGCGTCTGCGCGTCGAGGGCGCTGACGTCGCCCTTGCCGAACAGCGCGGCCGAGGCCGCCTCGACGGACGCGGTGGCGTCGGGCCCGTGCACGAGGGTGGTGACCTCGTGGGCCAGGCGCCGCTGGGCCGCTCGCCGGAACGGCTCCTCGGCCACCTGTCGCTCGACCTCGGGCAGCTCCTCCGGCGTGATCTCGGTGAACACCTTGAGCCGGTCGATCACGACGGCGTCCTCGGTGTTGAGCCAGTACTGGTAGAAGGCGTACGGGCTCATCAGCTGCGGGTTGAGCCACAGCGCGTTGCCCTCCGACTTGCCGAGCTTCTTGCCCTCGGCGTCGGTGATGAGCGGGGCCGTCTGCGCGTGCACCCGCGCGCCCTCGGCGGCGTGCACCAGGTCGACCCCGGACAGCAGGTTGCCCCACTGGTCGTTGCCTCCGACCTGCAGCGTGCAGTCGTACTCGCGGAACAGGTGCAGGAAGTCCAGCGCCTGCAGCAGCTGGTAGCTGAACTCGGTGTAGCTGATGCCCTGCTCGGACTCCAGCCGGCGGGCCACGATGTCGCGCTTGATCATCGAGTTGACGCGGAAGTGCTTGCCGATGTCGCGCAGGAAGTCCAGAGCGCTGATGCCCTGGGTCCAGTCGAGGTTGTTGACCATCCGGGCGGGGTTGTCGCCGTCGAACCGCAGGAACGGGCGCACCTGCTCCTGGATGCTGCTCACCCACTCGGCCGTCTGCTCCTTGGTGTGCAGGACCCGCTCGGAGGTGGGGCGCGGGTCGCCGATCTGGCCGGTGGACCCGCCCACCAGACAGATGACGTGGTGGCCGGAGCGCTGCAGGTGGCGCAGGATGATCAGCTGCACAAGGTGACCGATGTGCAGCGACGCGGCCGTGGGGTCGAACCCGCAATAGACCGTGACGGGCCCGTCGGCGAGTGCTCGGCGCAGCGCGGCCTCGTCGGTGGTCTGTGCCACCAGGCCGCGCCACTGCAGCTCGTCGAAGATGTCGCTCACGGTCGTCCGGTCCTCTCCTCGGCGCCGGAGCCGACCCCCGGCGGTGCGTGCTCAGCCTGCCCTATCGCCCGGCCGGCCTCCGACGGGGTTTCGCGGGGCGGTACGCCGACACCGTCGGGTCGCCGTCGATCCAGAAGCGCCACGGGAACCGTCCCCCGTCACCGCCGTCGCCCGAGACTCCGACGCGGGGGCCGGTGCGGACCTGCGCCGCATCGACCGGGTCGCCCCCACCACGGTGACGGGCGCAGCGGGGTCGGTCGTGCGTACGCCGTCGTCACCACGGGTGATGCCGAGCGCCTGGACCAGACGCGCCGGCCCGCGCGCGAGGTCGCGGTCAGCGAGCCGGGTGGAGCGGCCGGCGGTGCGCCGCTCGCGGGCCAGGTCGATCCCGGTCACCACCTCGCCGGCGCGCAGCAGGACCGCCGACGCGCGGCCGTCCTCGCCGCACACGAGGTTGGCGCAGTGGTGCATGCCGTAGGTGAAGTAGACGTACAGCCCGCCGGGCGGGCCGAACATGACCCGCGTGCGCGGCGTCTCTCCCCGGAAGGCGTGCGACCCGGGGTCGTTGCTCCCGTCGTATGCCTCGACCTCGGTGAGCCGGACCCCGACGCCTGCGTGGGTCACCACGCACCCGAGCAGCTCGGGGGCGACCTCGAGCACGGGCCGGTCGAAGAAGCCGGCGTCGAGCCGCGTCATGCCCGCTGCTGCGGTCCTACCGGCTGCTCGGCCCAGGCGCGCAGCTCGCCGGCCCGCTCGACGGCGCGGTCGAGCTGCTCGGCGACCCGGTCGGGGGCGGTGCCGCCCTTGGCCGACCGCGACGCGAGCGATCCCGGCACCGACAGCACCTCGCGCACGCCGGGGGTCAGGTGCGGGCTGATGGCCGCGAGGTCGTCGTCGGTGAGGTCCCACAGCTCGATGCCACGCTCCTCGCACACCCGCACGCAGGCACCCGCCACCTCGTGGGCGACGCGGAACGGCACCCCCTCGCGCACGAGCCACTCGGCGATGTCGGTGGCCAGCGAGAACCCTTGCGGGGCAAGCGATTCGAGCCGGTCGGGGTGGAACGTGAGCGTGCCGACCATGCCCGCGACGGCAGGGAGGAGAACCTCGAGGGTGTCGACCGCGTCGAACACCGGCTCCTTGTCCTCCTGCAGGTCGCGGTTGTACGCCAGCGGCAGCGCCTTGAGCGTGGTCATCAGCCCGGCGAGGTCGCCGACCAGCCGGCCGGCCTTGCCGCGCGCGAGCTCGGCGACGTCGGGGTTCTTCTTCTGCGGCATGATGCTCGACCCCGTGGAGAAGGCGTCGTCGAGCGTGACGAAGGAGAACTCCTTGGTCGCCCAGAGGATGACCTCCTCGGACAGGCGCGACACGTCGACCGCGCCCATGGCCGCGACGAAGGCGAACTCGGCGACGAAGTCGCGTGCGGCCGTGCCGTCGATGGAGTTGTCGGTGGCGGTGGCGAACCCGAGCTCGCGAGCCACCGACTCCGGGTCGAGGCCGAGCGAGGAACCGGCGAGCGCCCCTGAGCCATAAGGCGATTCGTCGGTGCGGGCGTCCCAGTCGCGCCAGCGGTCCACGTCGCGCAGGAGGGCCCAGGCGTGGGCCAGCAGGTGGTGGGACAGCAGCACCGGCTGGGCGTGCTGCAGGTGCGTGCGCCCCGGCATCGCGACCCCGAGGTGGGTGCGGGCCTGGGCCGCGAGGGCGTCGACGACGTCGAGCAGCAGCAGCGAGCAGGCCCGTGCGTGGTCGCGCAGGTACATCCGCAGCAGAGTCGCGATCTGGTCGTTGCGCGAGCGACCGGCCCGCAACCGCCCGCCCACGTCGGCACCCGCCCGCTCGATGAGGCCGCGCTCGAGGGCGGTGTGCACGTCCTCGTCGTCCTCGGCGGGCAGGAACGCGCCCGAGCGCACGTCGTCGTCGAGCTGGTCGAGGGCGCGCAGCATGGCATCGAGGGTCTCCTCGTCGAGCAGCCCGGCCCCGTGCAGGACGCGCGCGTGCGCGCGCGAGCCGGCGAGGTCGTACGGCGCCAGTCGCCAGTCGAAATGGGTCGACTTCGACAGCGCGGCCAGCGCGTCGGCCGGGCCCCCGGAGAAGCGTCCGCCCCACAGGCTGGTCTTGGCGTCCGTCGTCATTCGTCGTTCCCTTCCGACATCGTGAGCAGCAGGTCGGCCACCTGCGGTCCGGTGTGCCCGGAGCGCGGGATGACCAAGATGGTGTCGTCCCCGGCGACGGTCCCGAGCACCGGGTCGAGCCCGGCGGTGTCGATCGCCGACGCGAGGAAGCTGGCCGCCCCCGGCGGGGTGCGCAGCACGACCAGGTCGCCGTTGCACTCGGCGACCACGAGCAGCTCGACGAGCACCCGCCGCAGACGCCCGTCCGGCGCCTCGCGACCGTCGCCGCCGGAGTGCATCGCGCGCTCCCCGCCCTCGGCGGGCACGGCGTAGACCAGCTGGCGGCCCTGGCGCACCTTCTCGGCGCCGAGCTCGACCAGGTCGCGCGAGAGCGTCGCCTGGGTGACGGCGACGCCGTCGTCGGCCAACCGGTCGACCAGCTCGGTCTGGGAGCGGATCGGCTCGCGACGGATGATCTCGACGATGCGCTGGTGGCGCGCCGAGCGGGTGCGCGGGATCATCCGTCGCCCCGGGCGCGGTCGAGCAGGAAGGCCAGCAGCGCCTTCTGCGCGTGCAGCCGGTTCTCGGCCTCGTCCCACACGACCGACCGCGGCCCGTCGATGACCTCGGCGCTGATCTCGAACCCGCGGTAGGCCGGCAGGCAGTGCAGCACGATCGCGTCGTCGGCGGCGTGGGCGAGCAGCTCCTGGTCGACGGCGAACGGTGCGAAGGGGCTGCTGGCGCCCTTGCGCTCGGCCGCCTCCTGCTCCTGCCCCATCGACATCCAGGTGTCGGTGATCACCACGTCGGCGCCGGCGACCGCCTCGACCGCGTCGTCGAGGACGGTCGCGGAACCGCCTGTCTGCGAAGCGATCTCGGCTGCACGCTGCGCGATCCGGGGATCGGGCTGGTGGGTCGCGGGGCCGGCCACGCGGACGTGCAGCCCGGCGGTCGCCCCGCCGAGGAGGTAGGAGTGGGCCATGTTGTTGGCGGCGTCGCCGACGTACGTCATCGTCAGGCCGGGCAGGCCGCCCTTGTGCTCGCGCACGGTGAGCAGGTCGGCCAGGATCTGGCACGGGTGGAAGTCGTCGGTGAGGGCGTTGACGACGGGGACACCGGCGTACTGCGCCATGTCCTCGATGCGGTCCTGGCCGTACGTCCGCCACACCACCGCGCTGACCTGTCGCCCGAGCACGCGCGCCACGTCGGCGATCGACTCGCGGGTGCCGATCTGGGCGAGGTTGCCGTCGACCACCATCGGGAAGCCGCCGAGCTCGGCGACGCCGACCGAGAACGACAGCTGGGTGCGCAGCGTGGGCTTGTCGAAGATGATCGCGACGCCCTGCGGCCCCTCCAGCGGCCGCTCGGCGAACCGGTCGGCCTTGAGCGCGGCCGCGCGGTCGAGCACCGCGCTCTGCTCGGCGGGCGTGAGGTCGTCGTCGCGCAGGAAGTGACGCATCAGGCGGGATCCTCCTCGAGGACGCGGTCCAGGACGGGGGTCAGGTCGGCGAGGAAGTCGTCGACCTGACCGGTGGTGAGCACCAGCGGCGGCGCCAGGCGCAGCGCGTCGGGTGCGACGGGGTTGACCAGGTGCCCGGCCTCGCGCAGGGCGGTGGCGAGGGCCGGGGCGACCGGCCGGGTGAGGCCGACGGCGCGCAGCAGACCGAGGCCGCGGCTGCCGGCCACGAGCGGGTGATCCAGGCGAGCCACGCCCTGGCGCAGGTGCTCCCCCACGCGCTCGGCGTGGGCCATCAGGCCCTGGGACTCCACGACGTCGAGCACGGTGAGCGCGGCCGCCGCGGCCAGCGGGTTGCCGCCAAACGTGGTGCCGTGCTGGGTGGGCCCGAGCAGGCCGGAGACGTGGGAGCCGAAGGTGACCAGCGCCCCGATCGGCACGCCGCCTCCGAGGCCCTTCGCGACGGTGATCGCGTCGGGGGTGATGCCGGCGTGCTGGAAGCCGAACCAGCGCCCGGTGCGCCCGATGCCGCTCTGGATCTCGTCGACGACGAGCAGCGCGCCGCGCTCTGCCGTGACCGCGCGCGCGTGCTGCAGATAACCGTCGGGCGGCAGCACGACACCGGCCTCGCCCTGCACGGGTTCGAGCACGAGCGCCGCGGTGCGCTCGGTGACGGCGGCGTCGAGCGCGTCGGTGTCGCCGTAGGGGACGTGGGTCACCCCGGGCAGCAGCGGCTCGAACGGCTCGCGGTAGGCCGCCTTGGCGGTGAGCGCGAGGGCTCCGGTGGTGCGGCCGTGGAAGGCGCCCTCGGCCGCCACGATCTCGGTGCGGCCGGTGCGCCGGGTCAGCTTGATCGCCGCCTCGATCGCCTCGGCGCCGGAGTTGGCGAGGAACACCTTCGAGCCGGCGGGCGCGCCGGCCACCTCGATCAGCCGCTCCGCGAGGCGGATCTGGGCGGGCGAGGTGAACAGGTTGGAGACGTGGATCGCCTCGGCCGCCTGCTTGCTCACCGCCGCGACCAGCTCGGGGTGGCCGTGGCCCAGCGCGTTGACCGCGATGCCGCCGATGAGGTCGAGGTAGCGCCGGCCGTCGACGTCCCAGACGTAGCACCCCTCGCCACGGTCGAGCACGAGCGGCGGTGAGCCGAAGACCCCAGCACGCTGTCGGAGTATCGCTGCAGCCAGTCTGCCTGTCCCTCAACGGGATTCATCATCTGCTCCGTGTCGGTCACGAGTCGTCCCCCGGCAGGATCATGGTGCCGATGCCCTCGTCGGTGAAGACCTCGAGCAGCAGCGAGTGCGGTGACCGCCCGTCGATGACGTGGGCCTGCGGCACCCCGCCTCGCACCGCACGGATGCACGCGTCGAGCTTGGGCACCATGCCCGCGTCGACCTGCTGCACGAGGCGCTCGGCCTCGGCGAGCGACATGCGCGACAGGAGGCTGTCGGGGTCGGGCCAGCGGGCGTACACGCCTTCGACGTCGGTGAGCACGACGAGCTTGTGCGCACCGAGCGAGACGGCCAGCGCGGCCGCGGCGGTGTCGGCGTTGACGTTGAGCACGGTCCCGTCGCTGTCCAGGTCGGGTGCGACCGAGGAGATCACCGGGATGCGGCCCGCGGCGAGCAGGTCGCGCACCGCGGTGGGGTTGACCGTCTGCACGTCGCCGACGAGGCCGAGGTCGACCTGCTCGCCGTCGACGACGGTCGTGCGGCGCCGCGCGCCGAACAGGCCGGCGTCCTCGCCGGACATGCCGACGGCCAGCGGGCCGTGCTGGTTGATCAGGCCGACCAGCTCGCGGCTGACCTGTCCGGTGAGCACCATGCGCACCACGTCCATGGCCTCGGGCGTGGTGACGCGCAGCCCGCCGCGGAACTCGCTCTCGATGCCGAGCCGGTCGAGCATCTGCTGGATCTGCGGGCCACCCCCGTGCACGACGACGACGCGCAGGCCGGCGTAGCGCAGGAACGCGATGTCGGCCGCGAACGCCGCCTTCAGGGCGTCGTCGGTCATCGCGTTGCCGCCGTACTTGACGACCACGAGGGCGTCGCGGAACCGCTCGAGCCACGGGAGCGCCTCGACGAGGGTGGCCGCCTTGCCTGCGGCGTCGGACAGGGACCGGGAGCTGCGCACGCTCATGTGCTGTAGGCCGAGTTCTCGTGGACGTAGTCGTGGGTCAGGTCGTTGGTCCAGACCGTCGCGGTGTGCTCGCCCGCGTGCAGGTCGACCGCGACGTGGACCTCGCGCGGCGTCAGGTCGACCAGCGAGCGGTCCTCCCCCACCCCGCACTGCCGGCACACCTGCACGCCGTTGACGGTGACGTCCAACTGCGTCGGGTCGAACTCGGCCGCAGTGGTGCCGACAGCGGCGACGACCCGCCCCCAGTTGGGGTCGTTGCCGAAGATCGCGGTCTTGAACAGGTTGTTCCGCGCGATGGCGCGCGCGACCTCGAGAGCGTCGGACTCGCTTGCGGCAGAACGGATCTCGATGGCGATGTCGTGGGCAGCGCCCTCGGCGTCGCCGATCAGCTGACGGGCGAGGTCGGCGCACACGGCGGTGACCGCCGCGGACAGGTCGCGGCGAGCCGGGCGTACGCCGGACGCGCCCGATGCGAGCAGCAGCACCGTGTCGTTGGTCGACTGGCACCCGTCGGAGTCGATGCGGTCGAACGTCACCGCGCACGCCTCGCGCAGCACCGCGTCGAGCTCGCCGGGCTCCGCCTCGGCGTCGGTGGTGAGCACCACGAGCATGGTCGCCAGGGCGGGAGCCAGCATGCCGGCTCCCTTGGCCATGCCGCCCACGACGAAGCCGTCGCCCTCCGCGGTGGCCTGCTTGGGGACGGTGTCGGTGGTCATGATCGCGGTGGCCGCGGCCTCGCCGTCGGGGCCGAGGGCGTCGGCGGCCGGGGCGATCGCGGCGAGCAGCCGGTCCATCGGCAGCCGTTCGCCGATCAGCCCCGTGGAGCAGACCGCGACGTCGCCAGCGGAGACGCCGAGCGTCTCGGCGACGGCCTCGGCGGTGCGGTGGGTGTCGAGGAACCCGGGCGGCCCGGTGCAGGCGTTGGCCCCGCCGGAGTTGAGCACGACCGCGTCGAGCCGGCCGTCGGCGACGACCTGGCGCGACCAGGTGACCGGCGCGGCCTCGACCCGGTTGCTGGTGAACACCGCCGCGGCCGACCGCTGCGGTCCGTCGTTGACGACCAGCGCGAGGTCGGGTCGCCCGCTCGGCTTGAGCCCGGCGACCACGCCGCTGGCCCGAAACCCTTGTGCCGCAGTCACACTCACGGCGTGGCCTCCTGGTGATCGGTGGGTGCGAGGGTCACGGGGCCAGGCCCGTGGTCGGCAGGCCGCGCGTCTCGGGCAGGTCGAGCGCGAGGTTGAGGCACTGCACCGCGGCGCCCGCGGTCCCCTTGGTCAGGTTGTCCTCGGCGGCGACCACGACGACGCGGCCCGCGTGCTCGTCGACCGCCACCTGCAGCTGCACGACGTTGGACCCCAGCACCGCGCCGGTCGCCGGCCACTCGCCCTCGGGGAGAAGCCGGACGAAGGGCTCGTCGGCATACGTCCGCTCGTAGGCCGCGCGCACGGCCGCCGGGTCGCCGGCGAGGCGAGCGGTGCAGGTGGCGAGGATGCCGCGCGGCATGGGCGCCAGGGTCGGGGTGAACGACACGGTGACCGGCTGCCCCAGCGCCGTGCTGAGGTTCTGCTCGATCTCGGGGGTGTGGCGGTGGCCGCCGCCCACGCCGTACGGGCTCATCGACCCCATCACCGCCGAGGCCATCAGGTGCGGCTTGGTCGACCGGCCAGCGCCGGAGGTGCCGGAGGCTGCGACGACGACCACGTCGTCGGGCGCGACCACACCGGCGGCGAAGGCCGGGGCCAGCGCGAGGGTTGCGGCGGTCGGGTAGCAGCCGGGGATCGCGACGCGACGCGCCCCGACGAGGTCGTCACGCTGCTTGCTGCCGTCGGCGCGGACCAGCTCGGGGAGGCCGTACGGCCAGGAGCCGGCGTGCGGGATGTCGTAGAAGGAGGTCCAGCGCTGCTCCTCGACGAGCCGGAAGTCGGCCCCGCAGTCGAGCACCAGCACGTCGTCGGGCAGCTGGGCCGCCAGCTGCGCGGAGGCGCCGTGCGGCAGAGCGAGGATCACGACGTCGTGGTCGGCGAACGCCTGCGGGGTGGTCTCGACCAGCTCGCGGTCGCGCAGCGGGGCCAGGTGCGGGGCCAGCTCGCCGAGGCGCTGCCCGACGGTCGAGGCGCCGGTGACCGCTCCCACGCGCACATCAGGATGACCCAGCAGGAGGCGCAGCGCCTCGCTCCCCGCGTAGCCGCTCGCGCCCGCGACACCCACCGTCAGCATGCGCATGACTATACCGGAGCACACATGATCATGCAGACCACCCCGCGGGTGGGGGTACGTCCGCGGGGGTCAGCCGCGCTGGGCAGCGCCGTGGTCGGTGGCGGCCTGCTGGACGGCGGCGTCGCGCAGGGCGTTGACCTCCTCGGTCTTCAGCGTGCGGTCGGGCGCGCGGAAGACGAGGCGGAAGGCGAGCGAGCGCTGCCCGGCCTCCAGCTGGTCGCCGGAGTAGACGTCGAACAGCCGCACCGACTCCAGCAGGTCGCCGGCGCCGGCGCGCAGGCTCGCCTCGACGGCGGCCGCCGGGACGCCCTGGCCGACCACGAGCGCGACGTCGCTGTGCGCGGCGGGCTGCTGCACCAGGGTCGTCGCCTCGACCGACTCGGTGCTCGCGCCCACGAGCGCGTCGAGGTCGAGCTCCCCGGCGACGGTGCGCGCGGGCAGCTCGAGGCGCTGGACGACCTTGGGGTGCAGCTCGCCCACCACGCCGAGCCGGGTGCCGTCGGCGAGCAGCACCTCGGCGCAGCGGCCCGGGTGGAACGGCGGCTCGTCGCCGGCGCGCAGCGTGACCTCGACGGCCAGCGCCTCGGCGACGGCGCGCACGGTGGCGGTGGCGTCGGTCCAGTCGGCGGCGCGGCCCGCGCCCCACCAGCCGGCGCGCTCGAGCTCACCGCTCAGCACGAAGGCCAGGTGACGCGGCTGCTCCGGGACGGCGTCGCGGATCTGCTGCACGGCGTCGGGCCCGGGATAGCTGCCGACGTCGTACGTCGGTGCCTGGCCCTGGCGCCCGGTCGTCACCAGCCCGATCTCGAACAGCGCAAGGTCGGCGGTGCCGCGGGCGACGTTGCGGTGGGCGACCGACAGCAGCGACACCAGCAGGCTGGTGCGCATGAGCGGCTGCTCCTCGCGCAGCGGGTTGGTGAGCCGCACGGCGGTGCGGCGAGGGTCGTCGGCGGCGTAGCCGAGGGCGTCGAACGCCTCGGGACCGACGAAAGGCGGGCTGAGCACCTCGGTGAGGCCGCGGGCGGCCAGCATCCCGGCGAGCAGGCGACGCACCTGCTGGCCGTGGGTGAGCCCGCGCCCGCCGGGGGCCGGCGGCAGGATCGAGGGGATCCGGTCGTAGCCGTCGATGCGGGCGACCTCCTCGACGAGGTCGGGCCCGCCTCGCAGGTCGGGGCGCCACGACGGGGGCCGCACCGAGACGTCTCCGGAGCCGGAATCGTCGACGGCACAACCGATCTCGCGCAGGATCTCCACGACCCGCTCGCGCGGGTAGTCGACCCCGACGAGGCGCGAGGCGAGGCCCGGCTCGAACGCGACGGGATCGACCGGGCGCCGCTCGTCGACGTCGGTGACCGCGGGGTCGGCGGTGCCGCCGCCGTGCTCGACGAGCAGGTCGACGGCCAGCTGGGCCGCCGCCGCCGCGACGTCGGGGTCGACGCCGCGCTCGTAGCGCTTGCTCGCCTCGGTCGACAGCCGGTGGCGGCGGCTGCTGCGCGCCACCGTGGTCGGGTCGAAGTGGGCCGACTCGATCAGCAGGTCGGTGGTCTGCGGGCCGACCTCGCTGGTGGCGCCGCCCATCACGCCGGCGATGGCCAGCGGCGTCTCGCCGGTGTCGGTGATCAGCAGGTCCTCGGGGGACAGCTCGCGCGCCACGTCGTCGAGCGTGGTGAGGCGCTCGCCCGGGCGAGCCCGACGTACGACGATCGGGCCGGTGAGGGCCGCGGCGTCGAACGCGTGGAGCGGCTGGCCGAGCGCGAGCATGACGTAGTTGGTCACGTCGACCGGCAGCGAGATGGGCCGCATGCCCGCCTCGGTGAGCCGGGTCTGCAGCCACGCCGGCGACACGGCGGCCGGGTCGACCCCGCGCACCACGCGCGCGACGTAGCGGTCGCAGCCGGGGTTGCCGCGCAGCGGCGCCTCGTCGCGCAGCTCGACGGGGAACCCGTCGCCGGTGGCGGCCGGGGCGCGCTCGGCCGGGGCCAGCGCCGGGTCGGTGAACGCCGCGCCGGTGGAGTGGGAGAACTCCCGCGCGATGCCGCGCAGGCTGAAGCAGTAGCCACGGTCGGGGGTGATGTTGACCTCGACGGTCTCGCGGTCGAGCCCGAGCAGCGCGATGGCGTCCTGGCCGGGCGCGAGGCCCTCGTCGGCCGACAGCACGATGATGCCGTCGGTGCCGTCGCTCGGCAGGCCCAGCTCCTCGGCGGAGCAGATCATGCCGGCGCTCACGTGGCCGTACGTCTTGCGCGCCGAGATCTCGAACCCGCCCGGCAGCACCGCCCCCGGCAGCACGACCACCACGAGGTCGCCGACGCCGAAGTTGTGCGCGCCGCAGACGATGCCCTGCGGCTCGCCCGTGCCGTTCGTGTCGCCGACGTCGACGGTGCACCAGTTGATGGTCTTGCCGTTCTTCTGCGGCTCGGGCTCCTGGGTGAGCACCCTGCCGACCACCAGCGGGCCGGTGATGTCACCGCCCCGGATGCTCTCCTCCTCGAGGCCGACGCGCACCAGGTCGGCGGCGACCTGGGCACCGCTGACGCCTTCGGGCAGGTCGACGTACTCGCCCAGCCAGTCGATCGGGACGAGCATCAGACCTCCAGTCCGAACTGTGCGTTGAAGCGGACGTCGCCCTCGAACATGTCGCGCATGTCGGAGACGCCCGTGCGGAACATCAGGGCGCGGTCGATGCCCATGCCGAAGGCGAAGCCGGTGTAGCGGTCGGGGTCGACCCCCACCGCGGCCAGCACGTTGCGGTTGACCATGCCGCAGCCGCCCCACTCGATCCAACCGGTGCCGGAGCAGGCGCGGCAGTCGGGGTCGCGCCCCTGGCAGACGAAGCAGCGCAGGTCCATCTCGGCGCTGGGCTCGGTGAACGGGAAGTACGACGGGCGCAGCCGGGTGGTGATGCCGTCGCCGAACAGCTCGCTCGCCAGCCGGTCGAGCGTGCCCTTGAGGTGGGCCATCGTCAGCCCCTCGTCGACGGCCAGGCCCTCGATCTGGTGGAAGACCGGCATGTGCGTGGCGTCGAGCTCGTCGGTGCGGAAGACCTTGCCGGGGACCCCGACGTACAGCGGGACGCCGCGCTCGAGCATCGCGCGCGCCTGCACCGGGGAGGTGTGCGTGCGCAGCACCAGACCGTCCTGCGGCGGGTCGACGTAGAACGTGTCCTGCATCTGGCGCGCCGGGTGGTCGGCGTCGAAGTTGAGCGCGTCGAAGTTGAACCACTCTGCCTCGACCTCGGGCCCCTCGGCGATCTCCCAGCCCATGCCGACGAAGATGTCGGCGATCCGCTGGGCCATCAGCTCGACGGGGTGGCGCCGCCCGAGCGGCAGGCGCCCCGGCACCATCGTGACGTCGACGGCCTCCTCGACGAGGATGCGCGCGTCGCGCTCGGCCTCGAGCGCGGCCTGCCGCTCCTTCATCGCCTGCGCGACCCGGCCGCGCGCCTGCCCGACCCGCTTGCCGGCGTCGGCCTTGGCGGTGGGCGGCAGCGCGCCGATCTCACGGTTGGCGAGCGCCAGCGGGCTCTTGTCGCCCTGGTGCGCCGGGCGGACCGCCTTGAGCTCCTCGAGGGTGCTCGCCTCGGCGATCGCCTGCAGCGCGGCGTCGACGGCCGCCTCGACGTTGGCCGGGTCGAGCGCGCTCACCTCGACCGGGTCGTACTGGCTGTTGGGGCCGGACATCGATCTCATTTCGCGGGGACGGAACGGCAGCGACGCCCACGGCTGGGCCGCGGGCGTGCTCGTGGGACAAGTCTATCGACGGGCGCCGCGCCGCCGACAACGGAGTTTGCCCCCGGCGTACGTCCGCGCCGGCTCAGCGCGCCGGCGGCGGCTCGCCCACGGGGAGCCGGACGACGAACCCCGCTCCCCGGAGGGTGCGGGCTCGTAGGCGACCCGGCCGCCGTGCGCCTCGACGAGGCTGCGCACGACGTAGAGCCCCAGGCCGCTGCCGCCGCGCGAGCGGCCCTGCCAGAAGCGGCTGAACACCAGCTCGCGCTGCTCCTCGGGCACTCCTGGACCGTCGTCGAGGACGCGCAGCACGACCTCGTCGGGGCCGTCGGGCTGCCGGTCCTGCTCGATGGAGACCCGCACCAGGCCGGCGCCGTGGCGGATGGCGTTCTCGAGCAGGTTGCCGACGACCTGGGTGATGCGGTCGGGGTCGGCCCACAGGTGCGGCGGCTGCGGGGCCGGGCTGACCTGGAACCGGTCGGGGCTGTGCCCGGCGGCGAGGAGGCCGGCCACCTGGCCGCTGACGATCTCGAGCAGGTCGACCGGCTGGCGCACGAGGGTGAGCCGGCCGGTGTCGATGCGCGAGACGTCGAGCAGCTCGCTGACCAGGCGGCTGAGCCGGTCGGCGTCGCCCTCGATGGCCTCGAGCATCCACATCTTCTGCTCGTCGCGCAGCTGGTCCCAGCGCTGGCGCAGGGTGCGGCTGAACCCGCGCACGCTGGTGAGCGGGGCGCGCAGCTCGTGCGCGACGGTGGTGATCAGCGCGAAGCTGTCGGCGTCGTTGCGCTCGCGGGTGCGCGGGTCGCGCAGGGTGACCACGACGCGGCGCACCGAGCGGTCGGGGTCGCGCACGATGCGCGCGGCCAGCAGCACCGCCCGGCCCTGCGGCAGGTGCAGCAGCTGCTCGGTGAACCGGGTGCGGGTGTGCAGCCCGCCGAACGGGTCGAGCGCCTCCCACCAGGAGCGGTGCTCGCGGTCGTGCAGCGGCAGCGCGGTGGTGACGTCGTCGCCGAGGCGGTCCAGCAGCGGCAGCCCGGTGAGCTGCTCGGCGCGGGAGTTGGCCAGCAGCAGGGTGCGGTCGGCGTCGGCGAGGACGAAGCCCTCGGGCAGCACCTCGATGAGCTCGCTCAGGTCGGTGCTGATCGGCTCGAACGCCGGTGGCTCGCGACGCGACGCCGGGCTCACGACGGGCCCCGCTGGGCACCGGCCGAGGCGTAGAGGCACACGGTCGCGGCCATCGCGAGGTTGAGCGACTCGGCGTGGCCGTGGATGGGCACCCGGACCACGTCGTCGCAGCGCTCGCGCACCGCCTCCTCCAGCCCCCAGGCCTCGTTGCCCATCACCCAGGCGTGCGGCCCGGTGAGATCGACCTGCGGCAGCAGCGTGCTGCCGGCCCCGTCGGCGGCCAGCACCCGCAGCCCGCGCGCGCTGCACGCCTCGAGCGCCTGCTCGATCTCGACGCCGCGCACGAGCGGCAGGTGCCACAGCGAGCCGGCGGTGGAGCGGACCACCTTGGGGTTGTAGATGTCGACGCTGGCGGCCGACACCACGACGGCGTCGGCCCCGACCGCGTCGGCGCAGCGGATGACCGTGCCGGCGTTGCCGGGGTCGCGCACGTTGGTGAGCACCACGACCAGCCGGGGGTCGGGGCCGAGCGCCTGCGCGAGCGGCACGTCGACCGGCCGGCAGACGGCGATCAGGCCCTGCGGGTGCTCGGTGCCGGCCATGGCGCTCAGCACCTCGGGGCTCGTCTCGTGGAAGGGCACGTCGGCCGCGGCGGCGGCGGTCAGCAGGTCGGCGTGCCGCTCGGCGACGCCCGGCTCGGCGTAGACCTCGACGACGGTGCCGGGCGCGAAGGCCAGCGCCTCGCGTACGGCCTGCGGACCCTCCGCGACGAACCGGCCGGCCCGCTCACGCGCAGAGCGCCGACCGAGGGCACGCACCGACTTCACCCGCTGGGCGCGGGGATTGGTCAGCACGGGCACTCGGTCGGCGCTCTGCGGGAACAGTGGCTGCTCGGGGCGCGGTCAGGCCGCGGAGCCGGCCTTGTCGCCGGCGGGGGCCTGCGCGGGCACGTTGGCCTTGGCCACCTCGACCATCGCGGCGAACGCGGTGGGGTCGTTGACGGCCATCTCGGCGAGCATGCGGCGGTCGACCTCGACACCGGCGGCCTTGAGGCCCTGGACGAACCGGTTGTAGGTCATGCCGTTGGCGCGGCAGCCGGCGTTGATCCGCTGGATCCACAGCCGACGGAAGTCACCCTTGCGGGCGCGACGGTCGCGGTAGCTGTAGCCGAGGGAGTGGGTGACCTGCTCCTTGGCCTTGCGGTAGAGCCGCGAGCGCTGACCGCGGTAGCCGCTGGCCTGCTCGAGGACGGTGCGGCGCTTCTTCTGGGCGTTGACTGCCCGCTTCACGCGTGCCATGTCTGAATCTCCTGGGGTCTGGTGAGGTGAAGGGGGCTTACTTGCCGAGCAGGCGCTTGATCTTGGCCTCGTCGGCCGGGGCCACGACGACGTCGGGCACCAGGCGGCGGGTCTGGCGCTTGCTGCGCTCCTGGAACTTGTGCACGTGGCGGGCGCGCTGGCGCTTGATCTTGCCCGAGCCCGTCACGCGGAAGCGCTTCTTGGCACCGCTGTGCGTCTTCATCTTCGGCATGTGCCGATCTCCTCTTTCGCTGTCCTCGACGCCGTCAGGGCGTCGATCGATGGTGTCGCGAGGGGCTCGCGACAAGTTCTGGGGCGGCGGCCGGGGCCGCCGCGCGGCTCACTCCGCGGCGGTCGGCTCGCCCTGCTCGCGGGCGGCCTTCTCCTCGGCCTGGCGCCGGCGGCGGTCCTCCGCCTTGGCCTCGGCCTTCTTGCGGGTCGGCCCGAGCACCATGATCATGTTGCGGCCGTCCTGCTTGGGCGAGCTCTCGACGAAGCCCAGCTCCTGGACGTCCTCGGCGAGACGCTGCAGCAGCCGGAAGCCCAGCTCGGGGCGGGACTGCTCGCGACCGCGGAACATGATGG
This sequence comes from Barrientosiimonas endolithica, assembly GCF_030296655.1. Taxonomy (NCBI): domain Bacteria; kingdom Bacillati; phylum Actinomycetota; class Actinomycetes; order Micrococcales; family Dermacoccaceae; genus Barrientosiimonas; species Barrientosiimonas endolithica. Next base: position 1,913,215 of record NZ_AP027735.1, read on the forward strand.
TCACCTTGACCTTGTCGCCCGCCTTGAGGAACCGCTCGACGTGGCCCTTCTTGGTGCCGTAGTCGTGCGGGTCGATCTTCGGGCGGAGCTTGATCTCCTTGATGACCGTGTTGACCTGGTTCTTGCGTGCCTCACGGGCCTTCATGGCGGCTTCGTACTTGTACTTGCCGTAGTCCATGAGCTTGGCGACCGGCGGCTTGGCCATGGGAGCCACCTCGACCAGGTCGAGGTCGGCCTCGGTGGCCAGGCGCAGCGCGTCCTCGACGCGGACGATGCCCACCTGCTCGCCGTTGGGCCCGACGAGGCGCACCTCCGGAACCCGGATGCGCTCGTTGATACGGGGCTCAGCGCTGATGTCTGCTCCTTCGTGTTGCGTGCGGTGACGCCCGGGAACGAGGAAAGGCCCCTCGCGACCGGGGTGCGCGAGGAGCCTTCGAAGCGATCGGGACCGGGCGACGCCGCAGCGCCGGACGACGACAGCGCGGCTGCCGACCGTCAGGTCCGTGACCGAGAACCCGGCGACATGCCTGTCGACGCGGGTGGAAGCGGGGCTTCTCTTGCACACTGCCGTGCGAGCACGACAGTCGGTTCTACCAGTGTACGCACCCGCGCCGTCTGCGCGAAATCTCGCCTCAGGCGGCCAGGGCCAGGCGGCGCCGGCGCGCGAACAGCACCGAGGCGCCGCCGGCGAGCGCGACGGCCAGCCCCGCGACGCTCACGACCAGGATCGCCGGCTGGTAGCCGCCGTGGTCGATGACGAACCCGGCGACCGGTGCGGCCGCGGCCGAGCCCGCGGTCATGCACGAGCCGTGCCAGCCCATCGCCTCCCCGCGCGCCGCGGTGGGCACGACCCGGCTGACCGCCTCGACCGACGCGGTGATCGTCGGGGCGCACAGCAGGCCGGCGACGAACGCGAGCGCGGCGAAGGTGTAGGCCGAGCCGGCCAGGGCCATCGGCATGGTGACCACCGCGAGGCCGGCGAGCAGCAGGAACGGCGAGAAGCCGCGCGAGAGCGCGCCGTAGGTCAGGCCGCCGACGATCGACCCCAGGCCCCAGCCGGCGAAGACCAGGCCGAGGAGGGCGTACTGGCCCCAGCCCTGCAGCGCGGCCACGACCGAGACCTCGCTGCCGACCAGCACCAGGGTCGAGGCGGCGGCCGCGAGGCACAGCACGACGAAGCGCGGCCGGAACCAGCTCGCGCGCGGGAGGGCGACCGCGTCGTCGGCGGAGCCCTCCTCGCGCAGCGGCGGGTCGAGCAGCCACAGGACGCCTCCCCGAGGACGGCCAGCATCTGCACGACGAACAGGGTCGGGGCGGTGCCCCACTGGGTGCCGGCCCACACGGCCACGGCCGGCCCGGACATGTACGCCAGCTCGACCGCGACCCCGTCGACCGAGAGCGCGGTGCGCCGCTCGTGGATCGGGACGGCGGCGATGATGCCCTGGCGCGCCACCGAGAAGATCGGCACGACGAACAGCCCGGCCACGCCGGCGAGCACGAGCAGCGGCCAGTAGCCGACGAACGGCGCGACCGCCCAGGCCGAGCCGGTGATCACCAGCGAGGGCGCGACGACCTTGCGCAGGCCGTGCTTGTCCAGCAGCCGCCCGCGCCACGGCCCGCTGACCGCGATCGCGATGGTCGCGACCGCCGACACCAGACCGGCCTCGCCCCAGCTGCGACCCAGCTGGTTCACCACGTGCAGCATCAGCAGCACGCCGGTGCCGAAGATCGGGATGCGCAGCAGCAGCCCGAGCAGCAGGACCTGGCGAGCACGCGGGCGCGAGAGCACGCTGCGGTAGGCGGCGAAGGACATGCCGGCCATTCTTCCAGATCGAAGTGTTTGCCGGCGAAGGAGATTTGGCCGGGTCCGGGAGACGTTCGTCACCCCTTACCCGTAGGTAGGTGGTGAAACCGCCCGCACGTCTTCTTGACTCGTTCCAGAAAGGTGTGATCGGCTGCGCGTGTTGGGAGTTCGTGGGCCGCACGGCCCCGACCGGACGAGTTCGCCCGCCCCACCGGGCGCGTACCCAGACCGAGGAGCAGTGATGGCAGACCAGCAGACCGACCCCACCCGGGAATCGATCCAGACCGCCCCGTCGAAGGAGGCGCAGCTCGGGTCGACCACCGACACCGGCGCTCCCGCGACGAGCGACCGCAACAGCCTCACCGTCGGTCCGGACGGGCCGATCCTGCTGCACGACGTGCACTTCGTGAACCAGATGGCCCACTTCAACCGCGAGCGCGTGCCGGAGCGCAACGTGCACGCCAAGGGGTCGGGCGCGTTCGGCGAGTTCGAGTGCACCGAGGACGTCAGCAAGTACACCAAGGCCGCGCTGTTCCAGAAGGGCAGCAAGGTCGAGATGCTCGCGCGCTTCTCGACCGTCGCGGGCGAGCAGGGCTCCCCCGACACCTGGCGCGACCCGCGCGGGTTCGCGCTGAAGTTCTACACGCCCGAGGGCAACTACGACCTCGTCGGCAACAACACCCCGATCTTCTTCGTGCGCGACACGATGAAGTTCCCGCACTTCATCCGCAGCCAGAAGCGCCGCGGCGGCTCGGGCCTGCGCGACAACCACATGCAGTGGGACTTCTGGTCGCTCAACCCCGAGTCGGCGCACCAGGTGACCTACCTGATGGGCGACCGCGGCATCCCCAAGACGTTCCGGCACATGAACGGCTACGGGTCGCACACGTACCTGTGGATCAACGAGGCCGGCGAGAAGCACTGGGTGAAGTACCACTTCCACAGCAACCAGGGCGTCGAGGGCCTGACCGGCGAGGAGGCCACCCGCATCGCCGGGCAGGACGCCGACCACCACCGGCGCGACCTGTACGACGCGATCGACCAGGGCGACTTCCCGAGCTGGACGCTCTCGGTGCAGGTGATGCCCTACGAGGACGCCAAGACCTACCGGATCAACCCGTTCGACCTGACCAAGGTGTGGCCGCACAGCGACTACCCGCTGATCAAGGTCGGGACGATGACCCTCAACCGCAACCCGGAGAACTTCTTCGCCGAGATCGAGCAGGCCGCCTTCGAGCCGAGCGCGGTCGTGCCGGGCATCGGGTTCTCCCCCGACAAGATGCTGCTGGGCCGGGCGTTCGCCTACGCCGACACCCACCGCTACCGGATCGGGCCGAACTACCTGCAGCTCCCGGTCAACCAGGCGCGGGCGGTCGAGAACCAGAACACCTACACCTTCGACGGCCCGATGGCCTTCCAGCACAGCGGTGACGCGCCGGTCTACGCGCCGAACAGCGAGGGCCGCGGCTACGCCGACCAGGTCGGGGTCGTCGAGGACGGCTGGGAGACCGACGGCGACATGGTGCGCCAGGCGTACACCCTGCGGGCCGAGGACGACGACTTCAGCCAGGCGGGCACGCTCGTGCGCGAGGTGTGGGACGACGAGCAGCGCGAGCAGTTCGTGCAGACCGTCGCCGGCCACCTGCTCGGCGGCGTGAAGTCGCCGGTGCTGGAGCGGGCCTTCGAGTACTGGAAGAACGTCGACGCCGACACCGGCAAGCGCATCGAGGAGCTCGTGCGCGCCGAGCAGGGCGGCGACAACCCCGGCGGCATGGCCGACGAAGCCAAGGTCGTCGAGGAGCCGGTCGTCGAGCAGGCGACGAACGCCGCCCGCTGACCCGCCGTACGCCCTCGCGGAGGCCCGTCGGACGGTGCGCCTGAGCGCACCCACCGGCGGGCCTCCGTCGTGCCGGGGGCCGGCCGGGAACCGGTCGGGGTCCCGCGTCAGGGTTGCGTCAGGGTTGCCTCAGGGCCGCCTCAGGGCCGCATCACGGGTGCTGGGCGCGGGCGGCGTACTGCTCGCGGATGCGGGCGCCGGCGCGCGGGTCGCTCGGCGCCGGCAGCTGCGTCTCGTCGGCGCGGGGCCAGTCGGGCAGCTCGCCGGTGAGCGCCCAGGCGGCCTGGCGCGCGGCGCCGCGCCCGACGTACTCCCCGGCTGCGGCACGACGACCGGCACGTCGAAGATCTGCGGCGTGAGCTCGCGCACCGCGCGGGAGGCCGACGCGCCGCCGATCAGCAGCACCCGCTCGACCGGGATGCCCTGCGCCTGCAGCGCGCCCACGCTGAACTGCAGGTTGCACAGCATGCCCTCGACGTGAGCCCGCGCGAGGTTCTGCGGGGTGGCGTTGCCGCGGGTGAGGCCGCTGAGCGTGCCGGTGGCGTCAGGCAGGTTCGGGGTGCGCTCGCCGTCGAGGTAGGGCAGCAGGGTCAGCCCGCCGGCGCCCGGCTCGGCCTGCAGCGCCAGCTCGTCGAGACCGGACAGGTCGGTGCCGAGCAGCGCGGCGCCCGCGGTGAGCACCCGCGCCGCGTTGAGCGTGCAGGCCAGCGGCAGCCGCCCGCCGCTGGCGCTCGCGAAGCCCGCGACATAACCCTGGGCGTCGCCGGTGGCCGCGTCGTCGTCGGCGAAGACCGTGCCGCTCGTGCCGAGCGAGAGCACCACGTCGCCGCGGCGCAGGCCCAGCCCGAGGGCGGCGCCCATGTTGTCTCCGGTGCCGGCGGCCACGAGCATCCCGTCGGCGGTGCGTCCGGCGGGCTCGGCCGGGCCCAGCACCTCGGGCAGGTGCAGGTCACGGCCGAACGCCAGGCGCACGATGTCGCGGTCGTAGTGGCCGGTGGCCGCGGACCAGTAGCCGGTGCCCGAGGCGTCGCCACGGTCGGTGACCCACCGCTGGAAACCGTTGCCGTCCTTGAGGATCCGGCCGGTGAGCCAGTCGTGCGGGAGGACGACCGTCGCGGTGCGGGCGGCGTTGTCGGGCTCGTGGCGGGCCAGCCAGCGCAGCTTGCTGACGGTGAAGCTCGCGACCGGCACGGCGCCCACCCGGTCGACCCACGCCTGCGGCCCGCCCAGCTCGTCGACCAGGTCGCGCGCGTCGTCGGCCGAGCGGGTGTCGTTCCACAGCAGCGCGTCGCGGACCAGCTCGTCGTCGTCGCCGAGCGTGACCATGCCGTGCTGCTGCCCGCCCACGGCAACGGCCTCGACGCCGTCGAGCAGACCGCCGTCGGTCGCCGCGCGGTAGGCGTCCCACCAGGCCTGCGCCGACACCTGCGTGCCGTCGGGGTGCGGCGCCCGGCCCTCGCGGACCAGCTCGCCGGTGGCGGCGTCGATGACGACGACCTTGCAGGACTGCGTGGAGGAGTCGACCCCGGCGACGAGCCGTCTGCTCATGCGGCGGTCCTCGGCTGCGCGGTCATCCCGGTCACCGTAGCGAGGCCACGACGGCCTCGGTGGTCGCGTGCGCGCCGCGGGCGTGCAGCGACTCCAGGTGCCGCAGGTAGGGCTCGGTGAAGGCCGGGCGCTCGGCGAGGTCGCCGAACAGCGTGGGGTCGCGCAGGAAGGCCAGCGGGTCCTCGGCGCGACGGGCGGCCGCGGCCATGACGGCCTCCTTGCGGTGGTCGACGACCTCGATCGGCTCGCCCTGCTCGTCGACGCCCTCGGCGTAGCGGGCCCAGGACGCGACGACCAGCGCCGACCGCTCCACCGGCCGGCCCGCGTCGAGGTCGTCGCGGATCACCGGGACCAGCCACTTGGGGATCCGGTCGGAGCTCTCGGCGCACAGCCGCGCGAGCGTGTCGCGCACCTCCGGGTTGGCGAACCGCTCGACGAGGGTGCGGGTGTAGTCCTCGAGGTCGGTGCCGGGGACCTCGGGCAGCGTGGGCACGCCCTCCTCGCGCATGTAGCCGAGCAGGAGATCGACGAAGACGGGGTCCTGGCAGACCTCGTGGGCGTAGCGGTAGCCGGAGAGGTAGCCCAGGTAGCACAGCGCCTGGTGCGAGGCGTTGAGCAGCCGCAGCTTCATCAGCTCGAACGGCACGACGTCGTCGACCATCTGCACGCCGGCGTCCTCGAACGGCGGTCTGCCCGAAGGGAACTCGTCCTCCAGCACCCACTGGGTGAACGGCTCGCACACCACCGGCCAGCCGTCGTCCACGCCCAGCTCGTCGGCGACCCGCCGGACGTCCTCGGGCGAGGTGACCGGGGTGATCCGGTCGACCATCCCGTTGGGGAAGGCGACGTGCTCGCGCATCCAGTCGGCGAGCTCGGGGTCCAGCAGCCGGGCGAAGGCGGTGATCGTGCTGCGGGCGACGTCGCCGTTGCCGGGCAGGTTGTCGCACGACATCACGGTGAACGGCGCGATGCCCGCCGCGCGCCGTCGCCGCAGCGCGTCGACGATCAGGCCGAACGCGGTGGCGGGCACCGCGCCCGGCACGAGGTCGGGCTGGATCGAGGGGTGGTCGGGGTCGAACTCCCCGTCGCCTGGTTGACCAGATAGCTGCCCTCGGTGATGGTCAGCGACACGATGCGCACCCGCGGGTCGGCCATCGCCTGCAGCACCGCCTCGGGGTCGTCCGGGGCGAGCAGCATGCGCACGATGCTGCCGACCACCCGCGCCTCGAGCCGGCCGTCGGGGTGCTTCTGCACCAGGGTGTAGAGGCCGTCCTGGGCCTGCAGCGTCTCGGCGATGCGCCGGTCGTGCGGCAGCACCCCGACGCCGACGATGCCCCAGTCGAGGGCCTCGCCGCGGTTCATCAGCGCGTCGAGGTACATCGCCTGGTGGGCACGGTGGAACCCGCCCACGCCCAGGTGGACGATGCCGGGGGTCACCCGGCCACGGTCGTACGTCGGGGTCGGGAGGCGGTCGGCGAGCTCGCCGATCGTCTTGTCCGACAACGGAATCGGGGCGTTGCTCATCGCACGGCTCCCATCGACAGACCCTGCACCAGCTTGTCCTGGGCGGCGAAGCCCGCGGCGAGCACCGGCAGCGACACCACGAGCGAGGCGGCGCAGACCTTGGCCAGGAACAGCCCCTGGCTGGTGACGAACCCGGTGAGGAAGACCGGCGCGGTCTGCGCCTGGGTGCCGGTGAGCACCCGGGCGAACAGCAGCTCGTTCCAGGAGAAGATGAAGCAGATCAGGGCCGCGGCCGCGACGCCCGGCATGATCACCGGCGCGATGATCTCGCGCAGCGTGCGCACCAGCCCGGCGCCGTCGACCTGGGCGGCCTCCAGCATCTCGTCGGGCACCTCGGCGAGGAACGAGCGCAGCATCCACACCGCGATCGGCAGGTTCATCGAGGTGTAGAGCACGACCAGCAGCCAGATGTTGTCGAGCAGGTTGACCTGCTGGGCGAACAGGTAGACCGGGAGCAGGCCCGCGACCACCGGCAGGAACTTGGTCGACAGGAAGAAGAAGAGCACGTCGCTCCACCGCTTCACCGGCTTGATCGACAGGGCGTACGCCGCCGGCAGCGCGAGCACGAGCACCAGGATCGTCGAGACGACGCTCGCGGTGAGCGAGTTCAGCAGCGGCGGCCACGGGCCGGCGTCGAAGAACGCGCGGTAGCCCTCGAGGCTGAGCGGTGCTGCGATCCGGGGCGGGTTGGACGCGGCGTCGGTCTCGCTGTGGAAGGAGGTGAGCACCATCCACGCCACGGGGAGCACGAACAGGATGCCGACCATCCAGGCGAGGCCGGTGAGCAGCAGGCCCGAGCGTGGCCTGCGGCCGGCGGCCCGGGAGTCGGGGCCCTTCTGGGCCTCGGCGACGGTGGTCATCACGACTCCTCTCGGAACAGGCTGAGCACCGTGCGCAGCGCGAAGGTCGCGATGACGATGGTGCCCAGGACGACCACGACGCCGGCGGCCGAGGCCCGGCCGTAGTCGTGGGCGGTGTAGAAGGTCTGGTAGATGAAGTACGGCAGGTTCGCGGTCCCGAGCCCGCCCGAGGTGATCGTGAAGACCGCGTCGAAGTTCTGCACCACGTAGATCGCGCCGAGCAGTCCGGACAGCTCGATGTAGGGCCGCAGGTGCGGCAGCGTCATGTGGGTGAAGATCTGCCACGGCGAGGCGCCGTCGATGCGGGCCGCCTCGACGACGTCCATCGGGCGGCTCTGCAGCCCCGCCAGCAGGATGAGCATCATGAACGGGGTCCACTGCCACACCAGCGAGGCGACGATCGCGATCAGCGGGTTGTTCGTGATCCAGTCCGGCTGCGGCGCGTCGTCGCCGAGGACCGTCCGCAGCAACCCGTTGAACAGGCCGTACTCGGGGTTGTAGAGCGCGTGCTTCCACAGCAGCGCGGCCGCGACGGGCACCACGAGGAACGGCGTGATCATCATGGTGCGCACCACTCCCCGACCGCGGAACCTGCGGTCCAGCAGCAGCGCGATGCCGAGGCCGAGCAGCAGCGAGAACAGCACGACCGACGCGGTGAGCACGATCGTCACGAGGATCGCCCGGCGTGCGCTCACGTCGGTCAGCACGGCCGCGAAGTTGCTGAAGCCGGCGAACCCGCGCTCGTCGGGGTAGTAGGCGTTCCAGTTCATGAACGACACGAACAGGGTGACCAGGAACGGCAGCTGGGTCACGACGATCAGGAACACCAGCGCCGGCAGCAGCGGGGCGCGCCTGGCCCAGCCGCCCGCCCGGGCCAGCGCGGGACTGGTCTGCGGACGCTCGGTGGTCGGACGCTCGTCGACGGCGGCGCTCATCCTCGCTCCCCTCTCGGTAGGGACGGGCCACGTCATCGGCCAGCTGCTGGCCGAGGTCGAGGGCGTCGCCCACGCTGGTCTTGCCGGCGATCGCCGAGCTGACCTCCTGGCTGACCTGGGTGCCGAGGTCGGGGAACTCGGGGATGCCGACGAACTGGATGCCCGGTGCGGGTCGTGGCTGCAGACCCGGGTTCGTGGGCATCGCCGTCTCGATGGCCTTCTTGGTGGCCGGGGCGAAGGCGCCGGCCGCCTGCAGGTAGCGCGGGTCGGCGTACGTCGAGGCGCGCTTGCCGGCCGGGACGCTGGACCAGCCGATGCGCTCGCCGACGAGCTGCTCGTACCGCTTGGAGCTGGCCCAGGAGACGAACTTCCAGGCCTGGTCCTTCTTGGTGCTGGCCTGCTCGATGGCCCACGCCCAGGTGTAGAGCCAGCCCGAGCTCTTGGTGCGCATGACCGGGGCGGGGGCATAGCCGATCTTGCCCTTGACCGGCGAACCCGCGGCCTCGAGCGAGCCGGCGCCGGAGGTGGCGTCGTACCACATCGCGACGTTGCCCTGGGTGAGGTTGTTGAGGCACTCGGTGAAGCCGGCCTGCGGCGCCCCGGACTGGCCGTGCTTGCGGACCAGGTCGACGTAGAAGGAGGTGGCCCGGGTGAACGCCGGCGCGTCGACCTGCGGTCGCCAGTCCTGGTCGAACCAGGTGCCGCCGAAGGTGTTGACGACGGTGGTGAGCGGGGCGAACAGCTGCCCCCAGCCGGGCTGCCCGCGCAGGCAGATGCCGCGCATGCCGGGCTGGGCACCGTCGACCTTGGCCGCGATGTCGGCGACCTGGGTCCAGGTCGGGTTGGCCGGCATCGTGATGCCCTTCGCCGCGAGCACGTCCTTGCGGTACATCAGGAAGGAGGACTCGCCGTAGAACGGCTGCCCGTAGACCTTCCCGTCGACGCTGAGCGCGGTGCGCATCGGCCCGAGGACATCCTGCTGGTCGAAGCCGGGGTCCTTCGCGAGGAAGGAGTCCATCGGGGCGACCCAGCCGCTCTTGGCGTAGATCGGGATCTCGAAGTTGCTCAGGGTCGCGACGTCGTACTGCCCCGACTGGCTGGAGAACTCCTGGCTGGCCTTGTCGCGCAGGTCGTTCTCGGGCAGCACGGTGAAGCGCACCCGGATGCCGGTCTCGCGGGTGAACTGCGGCGCCAGGCGCTGCAGGTCGACCATCTGCGGGTTGTTGACCATCAGCACGTTGATCGTGTCGGCGCCACCACCGCCGACCGACCCGCCCCAGCCGGCACACCCGGCCAGCGTCAGGACTGTCGCGCCGGTCATGGCCACCGCCCTGGTGGTGCGGCCCGCTGCGCTGCGTCCGCCCACTGCTCTGCGTCGCACGGAAAACCCTCGCTCTCCGACGTGCGGCTCATGTGCTCATTTGAGCACCTGGCTGCACATCTGAGGTAGTGTGGCAGACATCACTCGCGACCGGAAGGATTCGCGGGCAGGAGTTCTCGACCACCCGAGCGAAGACGAGGTGCCGCATGCCGCGGTCGGACCGCAGCCCCAGCGACCAGCGGCTGATCACGACCGTGGCGCGGCGCTACTACCTCGACGACGAGTCGAAGGTGCAGATCGCGAGCGACCTCGGCATCAGCCGGTTCAAGGTGGCGCGGCTGCTCGACGAGGCGCGGGCCACCGGGGTGGTGCGCATCGAGATCGCCCCCGAGGCCGGGTCCGACGAGGCGCGGGGCGACCGGCTGGCGAGCGCGCTGGGGCTGACCCGCGCCGTGGTCGTCGACCTGTCGCTCGTCGGGAGCAGGGCGAGACGCCCGACCCGCGCGCCCGGCGACGCGAGCTCGGCCGGGTGGCCGCGCACGTGCTGCACCAGGCCATCGGTCCGCAGGACGTGCTGGGGCTGCCGTCCTCACGCACCGTCGCGGCGATGACGCCCGAGCTGCGCGACCTGCCGCGCGTGCCGGTCGTGCAGCTCAGCGGCGCGCTGGCCCTGGACAGCGACGAGGTCACCTCGGTCGACGTGGTGCGCGACGCCGCCCGGGTCAGCGGCGGGCCCGCGCACCAGTTCTACGCGCCGCTGGTCGCGACCGACCGGGCCAGCGCCCGCATGCTGCGGCGCCAGCCGAGCATCGCCGACACCTTCGCGAAGATCCCCGAGGTGACGGTCGCGGTCGTCGGGGTGGGCGCCTGGGCGCCCGGCGAGTCCACGCTGTACGCCCTCGCCACCGACGCCGAGCACCGCGCCCTGAGCCGGGCCGGCGCGGTGGGCGAGATCAGCGGCGCGTTCTTCGACGCCGACGGCGCCGCGGTGCACGCCGGCATCGCCGACCGGGTCATCTCGGTCGGCACCGACCAGCTGCGCGCGATCCCCGACGTCATCGGCATCGCGCTCGGCCCGGCCCGCACCGAGGTGGTGCGCGCGGCCGCCGGCGCCGGCCTCGTCGACTCGCTGGTGTGCGACGTGGAGCTCGCCGACGCACTCCTTGACGGGGCGGGCGAACCCACGGGATAGGCTCGGCCTCGTGGCTGATCACTTTGACGTCGTCGTGCTCGGTGCCGGTCCTGGGGGTTACGTCGCGGCGATCCGCGCGTCCCAGCTGGGTCTGAAGACCGCGGTCATCGAGAAGAAGTACTGGGGCGGGGTGTGCCTCAACGTCGGTTGCATCCCCAGCAAGGCGCTGATCAAGAACGCCGAGATCGCGCACACGCTGCTGCACGAGAAGGACAAGTACGGCATCGAGGGCGACGCGACGATGTCGTACGCCCCGGCGCACAAGCGCAGCCGTCAGGTCAGCGAGGGCATCGTCAAGGGTGTCCACTTCCTCATGCGCAAGAACAAGATCACCGAGATCGACGGCTGGGGCACCTTCACCGACCCCAGGACGATCCAGGTCGAGCTCAACGACGGCGGCCAGCAGACGGTCACCGCCGACAACGTGATCATCGCGACCGGCGCGGTCACCCGGATGCTCCCCGGCGTCGAGGTGTCCGACAACGTCGTGACCTACGAGGAGCAGATCCTCGACCCCGAGCTGCCGAAGTCGATCATCATCGCCGGCTCCGGCGCGATCGGCGTCGAGTTCGCGTACGTCATGAGCAACTACGGCGTCGACGTCACCATCGTGGAGTTCCTCGACCGGATGGTGCCCACCGAGGACGCCGACGTGTCCAAGGAGCTGCTCAAGCAGTACAAGAAGCTCGGCATCAAGGTCATGCTCGGCACCAAGGTCGAGTCGGTCGAGGACACCGGCTCCGGGGTCAAGGTCAGCGTCTCCCCCGCCGACGGCAAGGGCGAGGGCCAGGTGCTCGAGGCCGACAAGCTGCTCTCAGCGATCGGCTTCGCGCCCCGCCTCGAGGGCTACGGCCTCGACAAGATCGGCGTCGCCACCACCGACCGCGGCGCCATCGAGATCGACGACTACCTGCGCACCAACGTCGACGGCGTCTACGCCATCGGCGACTGCACCGGCAAGCTGATGCTCGCGCACGTGGCCGAGGCCCAGGGCGTCGTCGCGGCCGAGACGATCGGCGGCGCCGAGACCATGCCGGTCGACTACGACATGGTGCCGCGGGCGACCTACTGCCACCCGCAGATCGCCTCGTTCGGCTACACCGAGCAGCAGGCCAAGGACAAGGGCTACGACGTCAAGACGGCTTCGTTCCCGTTCAGCGCCAACGGCAAGGCGATGGGGCTCGGCGACACCGTCGGGTTCGCCAAGGTCGTCGCCGACGCGACGCACAACGAGATCCTCGGCGCCCACCTCATCGGGCCCGACGTCACCGAGCTGCTGCCGGTGCTGACGACCGCGCAGAAGTGGGACCTCACGGCCGACGAGGTCGCGCGCAACGTCTTCGCGCACCCGACGCTGTCCGAGGCGGTCAAGGAGGCCGTCGAGGGCATCGCCGGCCACATGATCAACCTCTGATCCCCCGCCTCCGCACGCGTCGTGACCGCCCCGCGCACCGCCTTCGTGCTGGGTGGCGGCGGCATCCTCGGCGCCACCCAGATCGGGATGCTGCGCGCGCTCCTGGAGCGTGACCTGCGCCCCGACCTCGTGCTCGGCACGAGCATCGGCGCGGTCAACGGGGCGTTCCTCGCGGCCGACCCGACGCTCGCGGGGCTCACCCGGCTGAGCGGCGTCTGGGCCGACCTGGCCGGCGGCGCGCCGGCGCTCGCCGGACGCGAGCCCTCCGCCGCGCGGGGTCGCCGGCTCACCCGGCCGAGGACGTCGGCGAGCGACGGGGAGACTGCGGCGGACGTACGGCGGGAGCGGCGGGGTCGGTCGCGTCGCCCGGGACGGCGGGTGCCGATGCACCTGTATCCGCCGGGCCGGTTCCTGCGGATGCTGCGCCACCACCTGCCCGTCGAGGAGTTCGGTGAGCTCGCAGTGCCCTTCCAGTGCGTCGCGGCCAGCGTGGAGCGGTCGGTGGCCCACTGGTTCTCCGCCGGGCCGATCGCGCCCGCGGTGCTGGCCTCCTGCGCGGTGCCCGGCATCTTCCCGCCGATCCAGGTCGGCGACGAGCACTTCCTCGACGGCGGGCTCGTGCACTCGATCCCCGTGGGCCGCGCGGTGGCCCTGGGCGCCGAGCGCATCTTCGTGCTGCACGTCGGACGGGTCGAGCAGCCGCTGGAGGTGCCGCGCTGGCCGTGGGAGGTCGCGCAGGTGACGTTCGAGATCGCGCGGCGGCACCGCTACGTCGAGGAGATGGCCTCGCTGCCCGACGACGTCGAGGTGCATGCGCTGCCCAGCGGCGCCGACGACGCCCCGACCGTCTCGTTCCTGCACGCCAACGAGCGCTACGTCTCGCGCCGGGTCGAGGCGGCCTACGACGCGGCAGGTCGATACCTGGACCGGCGATGAGCGTGCCGGTCCCGCCCCTGGTCGTGCGCCGGGTGCTGCGGGACCCGCTGTGGCCGGTGCTCCTCGGGGCACTCGCGCTGCTGCTCGGGCTGCTGGCCCTGCCCCTGCTGGTGCTCGAGCCGTGGCGCCGGCGCAACCGGGCGCTGCGGCTGGTCCGGCTGGCGGTCGCCGGCATCGCGGCCGACCTCGGCATCCTGCTCGGCTGCTGGTGGCTGTGGCTGCGTCACCCGCCGTGGCGCCGCGACCCGGTCGCCTGGCGCGAGCAGCACACGGCGCTGCTGGACCGCCGGCTCACGACGGTGCTGCAGGTGGCCGAACGCACCGTCGGGCTGCAGCTGCGCACGGACATCCCGCCGGTGGTCGCGCGCACGCCGCACCCGCTGCTGGTGCTGTCGCGGCACATCGGCTCCGGCGACTCGCTGCTGGTCGCCTACCTGGTCGCGCACACCTTCGGCCGCACGCCCCGGGTGATGCTCAAGCGGTTCCTGCTGTGGGACGCCGCCGCCGACCTGCTGCTCAACCGGCTCGGGTCCTACTTCCTGCCGCCGCGCCGGGTCAACGTCGCCGAGCGCGACCGCCGGCTCGAGGCGTTCGCCCGCTCGCTGGACGCCCACGACGCGCTGATCCTGTTCCCCGAGGGCGGCAACTGGTCGCCCCGGCGGCACGCCGCGTCGATCGAGTGGGCCGAGCAGAACGGCAACCCGGCGCTGCAGGAGTGGATCCGCGACCACCCGCGGGTGCTGGTGCCGCGGGCCAAGGGCACCCAGCAGATGCTCGAGGACAGCCCCGACCTGGTGCCGGTGATCATCGCCCACCATGGCCTGGACCGCACCGGCAGCCTCGGCCAGATCTGGCGGGCGGTGCCGCTGGCGCACCCGGTCGACGTGGTCGTACGCGTCGTCGACCGGCCGCGCAGCAGCGACCTGGAGGTGGTCGACCTGTGGCTGCGCGAGCACTGGTCGCAGATCGACCGGTGGGCCGGCGAGCTCGCGGCCGCCGTGGGTGAGCAGCCGCCACCGCCGTCGCGCCTGGACTGACGTCTCGCCCGGGCTGACGTTTCCCTCGATATCGGCGCTTGACGACGGCCCCGCCCTGACCCACCGTCACAACCCCCGGTATCGGCGCTTGACGACGGCCCCAAGCCCCGACCCACCGTCACAACCCCCGGTATCGGCGCGTGATGACGACCTGCGCCCCGACCCACCGTCACAACCCCCGGTATCGGCGCTTGACGAGGGCCCCGCGCCCTGACCCACCGTCACAACCCCCGATATCGGGGTTTGTCGGCCCGGGGTACGCGCGTCCCGCGTGGCCGGGTCAGGCGCGGCGCAGGGCGCGGAAGCTGCGCAGCCGCAGGCTGTTCAGCACCACGAACACCGACGAGAACGCCATGGCGGCGCCGGCGAGCATCGGGTTGAGCAGACCCAGCGCGGCGACCGGGAGGGCGGCCACGTTGTAGGCGAACGCCCAGAACATGTTGCCCTTGATCGTCGACAGGGTGCGCCGCGACAGCCGGATGGCGTCGACCGCGGTCGCGAGGTCGCCGCTGACCAGGGTGAGGTCGCTGGCCTCGATCGCGACGTCGGTTCCGGTGCCCATCGCGAGGCCGAGGTCGGCCTGGGCGAGGGCGGCCGCGTCGTTGACGCCGTCCCCGACCATCGCGACGACGCGCCCCTGGTCCTGCAGCCGGCGCACGACGTCGACCTTGTCCTGCGGGAGCACCTCGGCGATCACCTCGTCGATGCCGACCTCGTCGGCGACCGACCGGGCGACGACCTCCTGGTCGCCGGTGAGCAGGATGGGCCGCAGCCCCAGCTGCTTGAGGTCGGCGACCGCCTGAGCCGAGGTCGGCTTGACCGCGTCGGCGACCGCGACCGCGCCCCGCGCCCGGCCGTCCCAGCCGACGAGCACGACGGTCTCGCCGCGCCGCTGGGCCTCGTCGACGTCGGCCGCCAGCGCCTCGGGGACCGTCATGCCCTGCTGCTCCAGCAGGCTGGGTCGGCCGACGAGAACCGTTGTGGCAGAGCCGGATTCGCTGTCGGAGCTGACGGCTCCGGCGACACCGAGCCCGGCGTGGTTGGTGAAGTCGTCGACCGGGGCAGCGCACCGTGGCGTGCGGCCGCCTTGGCGACGGCCTGCGCCACGGGGTGCTCCGAGGCGGACTCCACTGCCCCCGCGAGACGCAGCACCTGGTCGGGCGACTCGTCGGGAGCAGCCAGCACCTGGCGTACGGCCATCGCACCGGTGGTCACGGTGCCCGTCTTGTCGAGCACGACCGTGTCGACGGTGCGGGTGGCCTCGAGGGCCTCGGGGCCCTTGATGAGGATGCCCAGCTGCGCGCCGCGGCCGGTGCCGACCATGAGCGCGGTGGGCGTCGCGAGCCCGAGGGCGCACGGGCAGGCGATGATCAGCACCGCGACCGCCGCCGTGAACGCCGCGGACGCGCCGGCACCGATCAGCAGCCAGACGACCAGGGTGCCGAGCGCGAGCAGCAGCACCAGCGGCACGAAGACGGAGGAGATGCGGTCGGCGAGGCGCTGCACCGGGGCCTTGCCGGTCTGGGCGTCCTCGACGAGCTTGGCCATCTGGGCCAGCTGGGTGTCGGAGCCGACGCGGGTGGCGCGGACCACGAGTCGGCCGGAGGCGTTGACGGTCGCGCCGACGACGGTGTCGCCCGCGGCCACCTCGACCGGCACCGACTCGCCGGTGAGCATCGACAGGTCGACCGCGGAGCGGCCGCTGACCACCTCGCCGTCGGTGGCGATCTTCTCGCCCGGGCGCACGACGAAACGGTCGCCGACCGCGAGGTCGGCCACCGGGATGCGCTCCTCGCGCTCGGCGCCGGCCGGCCCGCGCAGCACCGCGACGTCCTTGGCGCCGAGGTCGAGCAGCGCCCGCAGCGCCGCCCCGGCCGCCCGCTTGGAGCGCGCCTCGATGTAGCGGCCGAGCAGGATGAACGTGGTGACGCCCGCGGCCGCCTCGAGGTAGATGTTGGACAGCCCCTCGCCGCGCTGCACGGTCAGCTCGAACGGGTGCTTCATGCCGGGCATTCCGGCGTGACCGAAGAACAGGGCGACGACCGACCAGGACAGGGCCGCGAGCGTACCGATCGACACCAGGGTGTCCATGGTGAAGGCG
Source organism: Barrientosiimonas endolithica (assembly GCF_030296655.1). NCBI lineage: Bacteria > Bacillati > Actinomycetota > Actinomycetes > Micrococcales > Dermacoccaceae > Barrientosiimonas > Barrientosiimonas endolithica. The sequence continues at coordinate 1,929,724 of NZ_AP027735.1, forward strand.
CCGTGCCGCAGGTTGGTCCACGCGGCCCGGTGGAACGGCCAGGCCCCCAGACCACGACGGGGGCGGCCAGGGTCAGCGACAGCCACTGCCAGTTGTCGAACTGCAGGGCCGGGACCATCGCCATGAGGATCACCGGGACGCTGAGCGCGGCGCTGACGAGCACCCGCTGGCGCAGCGTCTGCAGCTCGTGGTCGCGGGCGTCGGGCGCGGCGTCGTCACCCGCGTCGGCGCGCTCGGTGCGGGGCACGGCGGCCTGGTATCCCGCGGCCTCGACCGTGCGCAGCAGGTCGTCGGTGGAGACGTCGGCGGTGTGCTGGACGGAGGCCTTCTCGGTGGCGTAGTTGACCGTGGCGGTGACGCCGTCGAGCTTGTTGAGCTTGCGCTCGATGCGGTTCGCGCACGAGGCGCAGGTCATGCCGGTGATGTCGAGCTCGACGACGCCGTCGACGCGCGGCTGCTGACCGAGGTCGGTGCTCATGAGCGCACCAGCCGACCGATCGCGTCGCTCGCCTCGCGCAGCTTGCGCTGGGCCTCCTCGTCGTCACCGGCCTTCGCGGCGTCGACGACGCAGTGGCTCAGGTGCTCCTCGAGCAGCCCCAGCGAGACGGCCTGCAGCGCCTTGGTCATGGCGGACACCTGGGTGAGGATGTCGATGCAGTACTTCTCCTCCTCGACCATCCGCTGCAGACCACGCGCCTGCCCCTCGATGCGCCGCAGCCGCTTGAGGTAGTCGTCCTTGTTGCCGATGTAGCCGTGCGTGTGCTCGTCCATGCCCATGCCAACCAGCATACCCCCTTGGGGTATTTCACCCCGCATGAAACCCGGTCACGTGCATCTGACCTCAACGCATCAGGGTCAAACCCACGTAACCCGGTTTCATGCGGAGGTGCGGGGTGGGGCGTGGGTCGTACGGCCGGGGGCGGGGTGGGCGTACGACTCGGGTCAGGCGGGCTGGATGGAGAAGGTGATGCCGTCGATGCGGGCGCGCACCTCGCCGTCCGTGGCGAGGCGTTCGCCGATGCGGGTCGCGAGCTGCTGCAGCTGCTCGGCGGAGCGGCCGGGCGGCACCGACAGCACGATGCGCAGCAGACCCGGCTCGAGGTCGTCGCCGGACTCGCACACGGCGGCGCGCACGTCGTCGTCGTCACGCGCGGCCAGCGAGACCGCTTGCTGCACAACAGGATCGGTGTACGCCGGCAGCCACTGCCGATCCTGCGCCAGCGCCCACACCATGCTGGGCCGCAGGACGAACGGGTGCTCGTCGGCGACGTCGACGACCATCACGTCGCAGCGCTCGGACACGGCGGCCTGGGCGGCCCGGGCGGCGGTGACGGGCGTGGGCCGGGCGGCGGCGTCCCAGGCCGCGAGGGCCGCGACGCCGGTGAAGACCGGGAGGGCCTGCTGACCGTCGGGGGCGCGCAGGGTCACCGCGGCCATGTCGGTGCCGGTGCCGTCGCCCTCCCCCGGCGCAGCCACGATCGGCACCAGCAGCCGGGCGGCGGCGATGGCGCGCACGGCGGCCTGCTCGTCGCCGGAGCGCAGCGCCGCCAGCAGCCGCGGGTCGGTCTCGCCGCTGTCGCCGTCGAAGCCGGTGCCGGACAGGCTGCGCCCGTGCCAGCCCTGGCCGCCGGAGTCGACGGTCACGGCCGGCCGGCGACGTCGAGCGCGTCGGGCAGGGTGAACGCGTCGCGGTAGAGCGCCGACCCGATGATCGCGCCCTCGACCCCCTCGGGCGTCAGCTCGCGCAGCGCGCGCACGTCGTCGAGGGTGGACACGCCGCCGGAGGCGACGACCGGGCGGTCGGTGCGGGCGCAGACGTCGCGCAGCAGCTGCACGTTGGGGCCCTGCAGCATGCCGTCCTTCGCGACGTCGGTGACGACGTAGCGCGCGCACCCTCGCGGTCGAGGCGCTCCAGCGTCTCCCACAGGTCGCCGCCCTCGCGGGTCCAGCCGCGGGCGGCCAGGCGCGTGCCGCGCACGTCCAGACCCACCGCGACGCGGTCGCCGTGGTCGGCGATGATCGCGGCCGTCCACTCGGGGTTCTCCAGGGCCGCGGTGCCGAGGTTGACCCGGCGACAGCCGGTGGCCAGCGCGGCCCCGAGCGTGGCGCTGTCGCGGATGCCGCCGCTCAGCTCGACGTCGATGTCGAGCCGGCGCACGATGCCGGTCAGCAGCTCGGTGTTGTTGCCGCGGCCGAACGCCGCGTCCAGGTCGACGAGGTGGATCCACTCCGCCCCCTGGTCCTGCCAGGCCTTCGCGGCCTCCCAGGGGTCGCCGTACTGACCCCCGTGCCGGCCACGCCCTGCACCAGCTGGACGGCCTGACCGCCGGACACGTCGACGGCGGGCAACAGCTCGAGTCGCGGTGAGCTCATCGGATCTCCTTGTCGGACAACGGTTCTCACAACCGGTCGAGCCAGGAGCTCAGCAGCTGAGCACCGGCGTCGCCGGACTTCTCGGGGTGGAACTGGGTGGCGCTGACCGGCCCGTCCTCGACGGCGGCGACGAACCGGCCGCCGTGCTCGGCCCAGGTGACCGCCGGCGCACGACCGGCGCGGGTCGGCGTCTCGTCGGCGGCGTAGGAGTGCACGAAGTAGAACCGCTCCTGCTCCAGCCCGGCGAACAGGTCGGACCCCTCGGGCGGCGCGACCTGCGACCAGCCCATGTGCGGGACGACCGGGGCCTGCAGCCGGTGGACGGTGCCCGACCAGTGGCCGATGCCCTGCTCCTGCGGTCCGCTGCTCGGCTCGACCGAGCCCTGGAAGAGCACCTGCATGCCGACGCACACGCCCAGCACCGGCGCGCCCGCCGCGACCCGCTCGCGCACCAGGCGCAGCCCGTCGACGGCACGCAGGCCCTGCACGCAGGCGTGGAAGTTGCCGACACCGGGGACGTAGAGCCCGTCGGCGCGCAGCACCGCGTCGGGCTGCGACGTCAGGCTGACCTCGGCGCCCACGCGCTCGAGCATGCGCACGACCGAGCGCACGTTGCCGCTGCCGTAGTCGAGCACCGTCACCCGGCGCCTCACGACTCCTCCCCCAGCTCGACCCGCAGCTCCTGGTCCTCGCGGATGTCGCGGTCGAACCGCTGCACCGCGCGGGCGTGGGGCGTGACCAGCACGGCCTCCTCCTTGGTGGGTACGCCCGTGCCGGCCAGCAGGTCGCCGCCGGGCAGGGCGAGGGCGGACACGAGCGCGGCCAGCATCGACGGACAGCTGCCGCCGCGGCGGCGCAGCACGCCGAGCACGCCCTCGCGCTCGGAGTCGGCGAGGCCGGCGACGCCCATCAGGTCGCGCACGGTGGCGGGCTCGTGACCGGGCAGCACGAGCGACCCGTGCTCGGACTCCCAAGCGAGCCAACGGGATCCGGACCGCCCGCCCCGCGGGTGGACGACCAGCACGGCGCGCTCGCCCACGACGAAGAAGCCCATCGCAGACCGCAGCTGGCCCGGGACCGGGCGAGCCGCGAGGACCGAGGTGGCGCCGTCGTACGGCGGGGCGGCGGCGGACGGACCCGCAGGCACGACGGCGGTCCAGCCGCCGAGCGGGACGACGTATGCGGGCACGGTGCCGCGCCGCAGCCAGCTCCGCGCCTTCGCCGGCGCGGCCTGCAGCAGCAGGAGCCCGGGAAGCGTCGAGGAGGCGGACACCGTCAGAGGGACCCCTTGGCGCTGGGCACGCCCTGCACCCGGGGGTCGATCGCGACCGCCGCGCGCAGCGCGCGGGCGAGCGCCTTGAACTGGCACTCGACGATGTGGTGCGGGTCGCGGCCCGCCAGCAGGCGCACGTGCAGCGCCAGCCCCGCGTTGTGCGCGAGGGACTGGAAGACGTGCTGGGTCATCGAGCCGAAGTAGGTGCCGCCGATGACGGCGTACGCCTGCGCGTCGGGCTCGCCGCTGTGCGCGACGAACGGCCGCCCGGCGACGTCGACGACCGCCTGGGCGAGCGCCTCGTCGAGCGGCACCATCGCGTCGCCGAAGCGAGAGATGCCGGCCTTGTCGCCGAGCGCCTCGCGCAGCGCCTGCCCGAGCACGATCGCGGTGTCCTCGACCGTGTGGTGCCCGTCGACGTCGACGTCGCCGACGGCCTTGACCTGCAGGTCGATCAGGCTGTGCTTGCTGAAGCTCTCGAGCATGTGGTCGTAGAAGCGCACGCCCGTGGAGACGGAGTACTCCCCGACCCGTCGAGGTCGAGCGACAGCTCCACGGTGCTCTCCGACGTGCGTCGGGTGAGCGAGGCCGTCCGGTTCATGCGGTCTCCTGCTGTCGGTGGTCGGCGACCAGGTCGCCCAGCGCGGTGAGCACGGCGTCGGTCTCGGCGGGGGTGCCCGCCGTGATCCGCAGGTGGTGCGGGATGCCGACGTCGCGCACGAGCACGCCCCGGTCCAGCAGAGCCTGCCAGGTTCGCGCCGCGTCGGCGAACCCGCCGACCAGCACGAAGTTGGCGTCGCTCGGCACCGGGTCGAGCCCGAGGTCGCGGGTGCCGGTGACGAGACGGTCGCGCTCGGCCTTGATCGCCTCGACCATGCCGAGCAGCGCGCCGGTGTGCTCCAGCGCCGCGCGCGCGGTGGCCTGGGTGACGCTGCTGAGGTGGTACGGCAGCCGCACCAGGCGCAGCAGCTCGGTGAGCGCGGGGTCGGCGGCGAGGTATCCCAGCCGCACCCCGGCGAACGCGAACGCCTTGCTCATCGTGCGGGTGACGACCAGCCGCTCGCGCCCGGGCAGCAGGGTGAGCGCGCTCGGCGTGCCGGGCCGGGCGAACTCGGCATAGGCCTCGTCGACGATCACCACGGCGCCCTGCGCCGCGTCGTGCACGGCCTCGACCACGTCGAGCCCGAGCGCGGTGCCGGTCGGGTTGTTGGGCGAGGTCAGGAAGACCAGCGCCGGGTCGGCCGCGCGGACCTGCTCGACCGCGGTGGTGACGTCGAGGTCGTAGGCGCCCGAGGGCGTACCGCGCAGGCCGTCGACCCAGGTCGTGCCGACCGAGCGGGCGATGATCGGGTGCATGGAGTAGGACGGGGTGAAGCCGAGCGCGACCCGGCCGGGCCCGCCGAACGCCTGGACCAGGTGCGAGAGCACCTCGTTGCTGCCGTTGGCCGCCCACAGCTGCTCGGTGGCGAGCGGCTGACCGGTCGTGGCGGTCAGGTAGCCCGCGAGCGCCGCGCGCAGCGCGGTGAACTCACGGTCGGGGTAGCGGTTCAGGGTCGGGGCGACCTCGCCCACCGCCGCGACGATGGCCTCGACCACCTCGGCCGGCACGGGGTAGGAGCTCTCGTTGGTGTTGAGCGCGACGGGCACGTCGAGCTGCGGGGCGCCGTAGGGCTCCTGGCCCCGCAGGTCTTCGCGCAGCAGCGCGCGCAGGTCACTCATCGGCGAAACGCACGGTGACCGCCTGCCCGTGGGCCGGCAGGTCCTCGGCCTCGGCGAGCGTCACCACCGCGCGGGAGACCTCGCGCAGCGCGTCGCGGGAGTAGTCGACGACGTGGATGCCGCGCAGGAACGACTGCACCGACAGGCCCGAGCTGTGGCACGCGCAGCCACCGGTGGGCAGCACGTGGTTGGACCCGGCGCAGTAGTCGCCGAGGCTCACCGGGGCGTACGGCCCGACGAAGATCGCGCCGGCGTTGCGCACCCGCGCGGCGACCGCGGAGGCGTCGCGGGTCTGGATCTCGAGGTGCTCGGCGGCGTAGGCGTCGACCACCCGCAGCCCCGCCTCGACGTCGTCGACCAGCACGATCGCCGACTGCTCGCCCGCGAGGGAGACGCGGATGCGCTCGCTGTGCTTGGTGGCGGCGACCTGGGCGGTCAGCGCCTCCTCGACGGCGCCGGCGAGCGCGTCGCTGTCGGTGACCAGCACCGCGGCGGCGAGCTCGTCGTGCTCGGCCTGGCTGATCAGGTCGGCGGCGACGTGGCCGGGGTCGGCGCTGTCGTCGGCGAGGATCGCGATCTCGGTCGGGCCGGCCTCGGAGTCGATGCCGATCAGGCCCTTGAGCAGCCGCTTGGCCGCGACGACGTAGATGTTGCCGGGGCCGGTGACGAGGCTGACCGGCTCGCACACGGTGGTGCCGTCGGCCTCGCGGGCGCCGTAGGCGAACATCGCGATCGCCTGGGCGCCGCCGACGGCGTAGACCTCCTCGACGCCGAGCAGCGCGCAGGCCGCGAGCACGCCCGGGTCGGGGTAGCCCGCGAAGGCCCCGGTGTTGGTGCGCTGCGGCGGGCTGGCCACGGCGATCGAGGGGACCTGCGCCTCCTGGGCCGGCACGACGTTCATGACGACGCTGGACAGCAGCGGCGCCTTGCCGCCGGGGACGTAGAGCCCGACCCGGTCGACCGGCACCCAGCGCTCGGTCACCGTGCCGCCGTCGGCGAGCGTCGTGGTGACGTCGGTGCGGCGCTGGTCGGCGTGGACCGCCCGGGCGCGCTCGATGGAGGTCTCCAGCGCGGTGCGTACGTCGGGGTCGAGCTGCTCGAGCGCGCTCGCCAGGAGCTCGGCCGGCACCCGGAGCCGGGTGGGGCGCACGCCGTCGAACCGCTCGGACAGCTCGCGCAGCGCGTCGGCGCCGCGGTGATGCACCTCGTCGCAGATCGGTCGCACGGCGTCGAGGGCGGCCTCGACGTCGAAAGCGGCACGGGGCAACGCGTCGCGCAGGCCGCGGGCGTCGAGCGACGCCAGCGCGGGGCCGCGCAGGTCGGTACGGCTGATCACCCCTCCAGTCTAGGGAGGGGTGGGAAGTGGCCCGGGCCACGTCTGGTGCCTGGGACGGCGGACGGGGTGGGGTCAGTGGCGGGCGGTGCGCGCCCCGGGACCGGGCGGGGTGCCGTAGAACACGTCGTCGACGACCGAGCGGGCGTGGCGCGCGCGGCGGCGGTACTCGTCGTGCAGCTGCGGGCCGGAGGCGGGCGGGTAGCCGAGGATGCGGCCGATGCCGTCGCCGTCGCGCAGGTCGGACGGCAGCGCGTCGACCGCGCGGCCGCGCCAGAGCACCGAGGCGTTGCGCAGCCGGGTCGCGAACGTCCACGCCTCGCGCAGCGCCTCGGCCTGCTCGGCGTCGAGCAGCCCCGCTTCGGCCGCGGCGGCCAGCGGGGTCATGGTGCCGGGGTGACGAAGACCGGCCACCTCGCTCGCGTGCTGCAGCTGCAGCAGCTGCACGGTCCACTCGACGTCGGAGAGCCCGCCGTGCCCCAGCTTGAAGTGGGTCTTGCGGTCGCCGCCGCGCGGGATGCGCTCGGCCTCCATGCGCGCCTTGAGCGTGCGGATCTGGCGCACGGCCGAGGAGGAGATGCCGCCCTCGGGCCAGCGCAGCGGGTCGATGAGCTCGACCATCCGCGCACCCAGGTCGCGGTCGCCGGCCACCGGGGTCGCGCGCAGCAGCGCCTGGGCCTCCCACCCCTCGCTCCAGCGGGAGTAGTACGAGCGGTAGGACTCCAGGCTGCGCACCAGCGGGCCGGACTTGCCCTCGGGCCGCAGCGACGCGTCGATCTCGAACGCCGGGTCGGGGCCGTTCAGCTTGCCCAGCCGGCTCAGCTCGGTGACGACGGCGAGGGCGTGCTCCTGCGCGTCCTGGTCGTCGGCGCCGTCGTGCGGCTCGTGCACGAACATCACGTCGGCGTCGCTGCTGTAGCCCAGCTCGCGACCGCCGAACCGGCCCATGCCGATGACCGCGATCGCGCACGGGGCCGCGCCGTCGCGCTCGGCGGCGACCTGACGCTCCGCCAGGTCGAGCAGCACCTGCAGGGTGGCCGCGGTGATCTCGGTGAGCCCCTCCTCGACGGTGTCGAGGTCGATCTCGCCGAGCAGGTCGGCGACCGACACCCGCAGCAGCTCGGTGCGGCGCACCGCCCGGACGGCGTGCGCCGCGGCCTCGACGTCGTCGTGGCGGGCGGCAGCGCGCTGCATCTGCTCGGTGATCGCGGACCGGTCGCGCGGGCGCAGCGGCTCGGAGCTGCTGAGCAGGCTGACGGCCGACGGCGAGCGCTCGAGCATCGCCGCGGCGTAACGGCTGCGCGCCAGCACCCGGGCGAGCTGCTCGGCACCGCTGCCCTCGCGCAGCTGCTTGAGGAACCACGGGCTCGAGCCGAGCTCCTCGCTGATCTTGCGGAAGGCCAGCAGACCCGCGTCGGGGTCGGCCTCCTCGGCGAACCACTGCAGCATCACCGGCAGCAGCGTGCGCTGCATGACCGCGCGCCGGCTCACGCCGCTGGTGAGCGCCTCGACGTGCCGGATGGCACCGCCCGGGTCGCGAAAACCCAACGCTGCCAAGCGATCTCGTGCGTCGTCAAGGCTCAGGCGCGCGTCGTCGTCGTCGAGCCGCGCCACGGCGGACAGCAGCGGGCGGTAGAACAGCCGCTCGTGCATGCGGCGCACCTCACGGGCCTGCTCGCGCCACAGCCGGGTCACCGCCTCGGCGGAGTCGCTGCGCAGCCCGACCGACCGGCCCAGCCGCCGCAGGTCGGCCTCGGCCGTGGGCATCAGGTGGGTGCGGCGCATGCGATAGAGCTGGATCCGGTGCTCCAGCACCCGCAGCCGGCGGTAGGCGTCGTCGAGGTCGTGCGCGTCGGTGCGACCGACGTACCCCCGCTCGGAGAGGGCCTCCAGCGCGGCGAGGGTGCCCCGCATGCGGATGTGCTCGTCGGTGCGGCCGTGCACCAGCTGCAGCAGCTGCACGCTGAACTCGATGTCGCGCAGCCCGCCCGGGCCGAGCTTGAGCTGGCGCGCGGCCTCGGCGGGCGGCACGTGCTGCTCGACGCGCCGCCGCATCGCCTGCACGTCCTCGACGAAGTTGTCGCGCCGGGACGCCTGCCAGACCAGCGGACCCACGGCCTCGAGGTACGCCTGCCCCAGCTCGGCGTCGCCGGCCACCGGGCGGGCCTTGAGCAGCGCCTGGAACTCCCACGTCTTGGCCCAGCGGTCGTAGTAGGCGCGGTGGCTCGCGACGGTGCGCACCAGCGGCCCCTGGGCGCCCTCGGGCCGCAGGTTGGCGTCGACGGTCCACAGGCTCCCCTCCGTGGCCGCGGAGCAGGCGCGCATCGTGGCGGTCGCGAGCGCGGTGGCGACGGCGAGGGCGTCGTCCTCGTCAGCGCCCTCGGCGGGCTCGGCCACGAAGATGACGTCGACGTCGGAGATGTAGTTGAGCTCCCGGCCGCCGCACTTGCCCATCCCGATGATCGCGAGCCGGCAGCGGTCGGCGCCCTCGACCTCCTCGCGCGCGATGTGCAGCGCCGCCTCGAGCGCGGCGGCGGCCAGGTCGGCGAGCGCGGCCGCGACCTGGGGGAACTGCGCCTCGGGGTCGCCGGTGAGGTCGACCGCGGCGATGCGCACCAGCTGGCGGCGGTAGGCGATGCGCAGCGCGTCGTAGCGCGTGCGGTCGTCGGGCCGGGCGTCGATGTCGGCCTGCAGGGCGGCGGTGAGGGTCTCGGCGTCGTCGATGCGCGCGTCGAGCAGGTCGTGCCAGTGCTCGGGGTGGCGCACCAGGTGGTCGGTGAGCGCGGTCGACCCGCCGAGCACCTGGACCAGCCGTTCGCGGCCCGCCCCGTCGTGCAGCAGCAGCCGGCGCAGCTCCTCGACCTCGGACCGCGGCAGCACCTCGGCGAGCCGGACCAGGCCCAGCAGCGCCTGGTCGGGGTCGGCGACCCGGCCGAGCGCCTCGACCAGCTCGCGCGCGCTGGCGTCGGTGACGTCGCGCACGCCGAGCTCGTCCAGCAGGCCGACGGCCCGGGAGGTGTCGGTCAGCCCGGCCCGGGCGAGCGTGCTGGCCTGCCCGTCGTGCCGCTTGGCGCGATCGCTCACAGCCGCTTGAGGTACTGGTCGAGCTCGAACTGGGTGACCTGCTCGCGGTAGGCGCTCCACTCGGCCCGCTTGTTGCGCAGGAAGAAGTCGAAGACGTGCTCGCCGAGCGTCTCGGCGACCAGGTCGGAGTCCTCCATGATGCGGATCGCCTCGTCGAGCGAGGACGGCAGCGGGTCGATGCCCATGGCGCGCCGCTCGCGGTCGGTGAGCTGCCAGACGTCGTCCTCGGCCTCGGGCGGCAGCTCGTAGCTCTCCTCGATGCCCTTGAGCCCGGCCGCGAGCAGCACGGCGTAGGCGAGGTAGGGGTTGCACGCGGAGTCGATGGAGCGCACCTCGACGCGCACGCTCTGCTCCTTGCCGGGCTTGTGCATCGGCACGCGCACCATGGCGCTGCGGTTGTTGTGGCCCCAGCACACGTGCGCCGGCGCCTCGCCGCCGCTCCAGATGCGCTTGTAGGAGTTGACCCACTGGTTGGTCACGGCGCTGATCTCGTTGGCGTGGACCAGCAGGCCGGCGATGAACTGCCGGCCGGTCTTGGACAGCTGGTAGGGCGCGCCGGCCTCGTAGAACGCGTTGGAGTCGCCGTCGAACAGCGACAGGTGCGTGTGCATCGCCGAACCCGGTTGTCCCACCAGGGGTTTGGGCATGAACGAGGCGAAGACGCCGCGCTCCAGCGCGGTCTCCTTGACGATCGCGCGGAAGGTCATGACGTTGTCGGCGGTGGACAGGGCGTCGGCGTAGCGCAGGTCGATCTCGTTCTGTCCGGGGCCGCCCTCGTGGTGGCTGAACTCGACCGAGATGCCCATCTGCTCGAGCCGGGTGATCGCGGCGCGGCGGAAGTCGTGGGCGGTGCCGTAGGGCACGTGGTCGAAGAAGCCGGCCTCGTCGACGGGCTGCGGCGGGCGTCCGGGCTCGAGGTCGGGCTTGAACAGGTAGAACTCGATCTCGGGGTGGGTGTAGAAGGTGAACCCCTGCTCCCCCGCCTTGCTCATCGCCCGGCGCAGCACGGTGCGCGGGTCGGCCTGGCTCGGGGTGCCGTCGGGCAGCCGGATGTCGGCGAACATGCGCGCGGTCGTCGGCCCGCCCTCGCCGCGCCACGGCAGCACCTGGAAGGTCGCCGCGTCGGGGCGCAGCAGCATGTCCGCCTCGAACACGCGGGCCAGGCCCTCGATCACGCTGCCGTCGAACCCGATGCCCTCGGCGAAGGCCCCCTCGAGCTCGGCGGGCGCGATGGCCACCGACTTCAGGGTGCCGAGCACGTCGGTGAACCACACGCGCACGAACCGGATGTCGCGCTCCTCGATGGTGCGCAGGACGAACTCTTGCTGGCGGTCCATGTCACGATCCTGCCGCACGCGTCGGCCGCGGCGCAGGCGGGCGTCCGGTGACGGACGGCACGGACCGCCACAGCACCACCGCGGCCAGCAGCCCGATCACCCCCGACGCCGCGATCGCGGCCCCGAGCGAGAGCAGCGCGGTGAAGCCCGACAGCAGCGCCGGGCCGCCGGTGGCGCCGATGTCGGACAGCTCGCGCCAGATGCCGAGGAACTGCGCCCGGCCCACCGGGGGCGAGAAGTCGGCGCCGAGGGTCATGACCATCCCCGAGCCGATGCCGTTGCCGAAGCCGAGCACGCAGGAGACGACGGTGAACGCGACGAGGCCGCTGGTGAGCGGCATCGCGAGCAGCGCCAGGCCCATGACGAGCATCGAGGGCACGGTGACCCAGCGCCGGCCGCGCACGTCCATGACCTTGCCGGCGGGGTAGAACACGAGCATGTCGATGCCGCCCGCGACGCCGTAGACGATCGACGCGGTCTGCGGGGACAGGCCCAGGTTCTCGGCCCACAGCGGGATGACGACCTGGCGCGAGGCGCGCACCGCGGCGACGAGCATGATGCCGACGCCGACCGTGAGGAAGGTCCGCCGGTGCTCGCTCAGCACGCCGCGCACCGTGACGGGGGTCGCCGCGGATCCCGTGCTGCGCGAGGGCAGCTCGGGCAGCAGCGCACCCACGAGCCCGGCGACGACGAGCGCGAGGCCGCAGACGGCGTACGCACCCCGCAGGTCGGTGAGCTGGATCGCCGCCGCGCCGAGGAACGGCCCGACGAACACGCCCACGCGCATGACCCCGCCGAGGGTGGACAGCGCCCGCGCGCGGTAGTGCGCGGGGATCGCCTCGGTGAGGTAGCTCTGCCGGGCGAGCATGAAGACCGAGGCGCTGACCCCGAACAGCAGCACGCCGGAGGCGAAGACGGCCAGGCTCGGCGCGAGCGCGCACAGCACCGAGGCGACCACGCCGAGCGCCGCCGCGCCGACGATGGCCCACCGCTCGCCGAACCGGTGGGTGATGACCGACGCCGGCACGTTGAACAGCAGCGACCCGACGTTGATGAGCATGACCACGGCCGCCGCCATCGGCACGCTGGCACCGAGGTCGCGCGCGGACAGGGCGACCACCGGGAGGATCGCGCCCTCGCCGAGGCCGAACAGCAGGCTCGGGCCGTACGCCGGGATCGCCAGCCGGCGCAGGTCGACAGGGCGGTCGGTGGTCACCGTCGCCAACCTAGCCAGCGGCGACGGGTGCCGATCAGCGGGGCGTCACAGCATCCGGCCGTGCACGTCCCAGCCCTCGGTGGGCACCCGGCTGAGCGCCTTCATCCGGCGGAAGCCGACCGCGTGCCCGGACATCAGGTTGGCGAAGCTCAGCCAGAAGCCGTCCTTGTGCCGGTCGACGGAGCGCAGGTAGGCGGGGACGTCGACCTGCCGGGCGACGTTCTTGCCGGCGAACAGGGCGACCATGTCCATCGCGTGCTGCGGGGCGTAGTAGGCCCCGACCCGGTCGGCGGTGTACTCCTGCGCGCGGCTCAGGCTCGGGGCGAGCCGCAGCAGGGTGAGGACCGGCGTGATGCCCTGGCGCCACAGGTTCACGTGGCCGCACTTGATGTGCCCGAGCTCGTGGGCGAGCACGAAGCGCAGCGCGCCGGCGTTGCCGTGCACGTAGGCCAGGTCGGCGAGGTCGCTGTAGACCACGACGTAGCCGCGCTGCAGCTGGCACTTGGCGGCGAAGGCGTTCATCGTGCCGTTGCCGTTGACCATGTACAGCCGCGGGACCTGCGCCATCCGGCCCGGGCCCGCGCCGAAGCCCATCTGCCGGGCCAGGTCGGCGTAGATGGCCCACAGGTCGGGGAACTGCTCGTCGGTGACCTCGACCCCGTTGGCGATCTGCGTCCAGTACATCCACCGGATGTAGACGAGGCTGAGCACGGGCAGCGCGAGCCCGCCCAGCACGACGATCGACCACTGCGCGAGCTGCACGCCCGAGAGCAGCGCCCCGACCGCGCCGATCGCCACGACGGCGGTGAGCCCCACGCCGAGGGCGAGCATCGGCACCTCGGCCCGGTGCCGCAGCTGCGGCACGGTCGGGCCGGTCTCGACCGCCCGCGTCCGGTCGTCCTCGATGCGCACGGTCATGGCGCCCCCTCTCGTCGACGGCCGGCCCGGTCTGCGGCCGCACCTGTCGGCCGGCCGGCCGTGGGCCAACGCTAGCGAGGGTCTCGGCCAGCACCCACCGATTGCGCCCGGCATCGAGCCGGACGGCTCCGAGGCGCTGCATCTCCAGCAGCCAGCCGAGCATCGGGAACTCGCCCCAGCGCTCGTGGAAGAGGTTGGCGTTGCGCACGATCGACGCGGCGTGCTGCACCGGCGGGCGCCTCGTCGGGTGGTGCTGGTGGTAGGCGACCGCGCCCCCGACCCAGGTCATGCCGCCACCGAGCGCTCGCACCCGCCAGGCCAGGTCGGTGTCCTCGCCGCCGTAGCCGGTGTAGGCCTCGTCGAAGCCGCCGACCTGCTGCCAGGACCCGCGGTCGATCGCGAACGACAGCGACCAGAACAGCCGCAGGTCGGCGCCGTGCACGACCTGGCCGGGTGCCGGGGCCGGCCGGGCCGGGTGCGGCCGGGAGCGGGCCAGGTCGGAGTCGTCGTACGCCGTCTGCCCCTCGGCGAGCGGGTCCAGGTAGTGCACGACGCCCGACCACAGGTGCGCGCGCCGGGTGGGCCGGGCGACCTCGGCATAGCGCGCGAGCAGCTGCGGCGCGGGGAGGCAGTCGACGTCGAGCAGCACCACCACGTCGGCCCCGCGCTCGAGAACCGTTGCGGCGCCGAGGTTTCGGGCCGCCGCCAGCGGGAGCTCGCGGTCGGCGAGCGGCAGGTGCAAGGTGGTCGCCGAAGGGGCGCCCTCGGCGACCACCTGCTCGACCTCGGGATCGCCCATGGCGACGACGACGTGCGCGTCGGGCGGCTGCGCCTGCCGCCGCAGGTGCGCCAGCTGCGCGCGCAGGTGGCGGTGCCGGCCGTGCACCGTCGTCACGAGCCCGATGCGCGTCACGGCGCCGCCTCTCCGTGCGCGACCCGCTCGAGCACCTCGGCGGCCCGGGCCGCGCCGCGGCCGTCGTTCCACAGCAGCCACTTCTCGGCCGGGAGAGCCGTCGCGCGCGCCAGCAGGCCGGGCCAGTCGTGCGGCTGCGGCCAGTCGTCGAGGGCGACGGCGAGGTCGAGCGTGCGCAGCGCCGCCACCGTCGCCTGCTGCTCGTCGAACGGGCGGGGCTGGGCGATCACCACCGCGGGGCGCTGGGCGGCGGCCACCTCGGCCACGGCGTTCTGGCCCGCGTGGCAGACCACCACCGCGGCCTCCTGCAGCAGCCGCCACACCTCGTCGCCCGACCGCTCGTCGCGCGACCCGTCGGCGAACACCCACCGCCAGCCCGGCGTCGCCTCGCGCGCCGCGCTCAGCTGTGCCGACGGCACCGGCCCGCCGCCGCCCCACAGGCACAGCACCGTCCGGCTGCCCGGGTCGGCCGGCGCGACGGGCCGACCGTCGAAGCGGGACAGCGCCCCGACGTGCGCGGTGCGGGAGAGCACCTCGCGCGGCCACGGCTCGGGCGCGGCCGCGGGCCACGGGGCGACGAGCGCCTCGGCCACGTCGTAGGCCAGCCGGTGCGGCCGGTCGGACCGGTCGCCCCGCATGGCCACGACCACCACCGGCACACCCAGCAGGCGGCCGAGCGCTGCGACCTCTGCGGAGACGTCGACGACCAGGGCGCGCGGGCGTACGTCGGTGACCCAGGTGGCGATGCGCTGCATCCGGTCGCGAAAACCGTTGTGTCCCAACGGCGCCCAGTGAAGCGCGCCGTGCGCCGTCACGTCGCCGTCGGGGCGCGGCTGGTCGTCGCGCGGCAGCTGGAGCCAGGGCCCGGAGTGCTCCAGCGGGCGGGCCAGGCTGCTGATGCCGGTGACCGGCAGGTCGAGCGCGGCGGCGATGCTCAGCATCCGGTGCAGGTGCCCCGAGCCCTGGTGGTGCACGTAGTAGCCGATCACCACGCCACCCCTGGACCACCCTGCGGTAGCACCGCGCGTGCGACGCGGCGATGTCGCGCTGCTGGCTGCGGCGCTCACCCTCCGTGGCCTGCCGCCGCTCCTGCGAGCGCGCGAGCCCGACCGCCGTGACCAGCTCGTCGACGGCCCGGTCGTCGGTGCCCTCCGGCCAGTGCAGCAGCCGGTGCTGCTGGTGCCAGTAGCCCCGGTCGGAGGCCAGGACCGCGGTGCCGGTGTCGTACGCCGCCTCGACCCAGCCGGAGTGGCTGCCCCACGCGTAGGGCAGGGCCAGGGCGTCGGCGTCGTCGAGCCAGGCGCGCACCTGCTCCTCGGGCACCCGCCGCTGCAGCGCCTCCACCCGCCAGCCCGGCTGCTGCGACAGCCGGCAGACCTCCCGGGCGATCTGCCGGTCACGCTCGTCGCGGGGCGCCTGCACGACCGCGAGGTCGAGCACGACGGTGCGCACGAGCGGCCGGTCGGCCGGCCAGCGCTCGAGCAGCTCCAGCGCCTGCAGCACGTGCAGGTTGGCGCGAGCGGCCCGCACGGGCAGCAGGATCCGCGGGTCGGCGTCGTCGTCGCGGACGGGGTCGCGGGACGGGCCGACGAGGTGCAGCGGGAGCTGGTGCGGGTGCGGCACGACCGTGGCGTGCCGGCCCCACCGGCGCCGGATCTCGGTGGCGGCCCCGGGGGTCAGGGTCAGCACCTCCCCCGCCGCGTCGGTCACGTCGGCGAGCAGCGCGTGGTGCCGGCCCTGGGTGCGCAGGTGCGGGTTGTCGATGTCGTGGACGGTCACGACCAACGCGATGCCCGAGTCGGCCAACGCCCTGATCCAGCAACGCATCTCGGCGTCCGACAGATGCTCGTAACCGAAGTGCAGATGGATCACGTCGACGTCGTCGGCGTGCGCCCTGACCCACTCCGGCGACAGTGCCGGCGAGGGCGACCATCCCTGCGCCGGCCTCGGCTCGCGATCCGCGACGTGCTGCACCCCCACTCGCCGATGCCGGTCATCACGTGCCGGACGTACGGGTGGTCACCGGGGACGTGGCAGACCCGCAGGCTCACGCGACGCTCGGGGTGCGCTGACGCACGAGGTGGGCGTAGAGCTCGAGGTAGCGCGCGACCATCAGGTCCAGCGACAGGTGCTCCTCGGCGAACGCCCGCACCCGCGCCCGGGACAGTCGGGTGGCCTCGCGCAGCGCGCCGGAGAGCGCGTCGACGTCGCCGGGCCGCACGAGGCGCCCGACCGCGGGGTCGGTGAGGGTCTCGGCGATGCCGCCGCAGGCGTACGCCACGACCGGGGTGCCGCACGCCAGCGCCTCGGCGACGACCAGCCCGAACGGCTCCGGCCAGTGCGGCGTCACGAGGGCCACCGCGGACCGGCCGACGAGCTCGGCGAGCGCCGGCGCAGCCAGGTGCCCGACGTACGTCGTGCGCGGGCCGAGCAGCGGACGGATCCGCTCGGCGAAGTAGACCGGGTCGTCGACCGGGCCGGCGAGCCGGATGGCCAGGCCCGCGCGGGCGGCCGCGTGGATCGCGTCGTGCGGCGCCTTCTCGGGCGTGATGCGACCGGACCAGACGACGTCGTCACCGCCCGGGCCGGGGCGCCACAGCCGCAGGTCGACGCCGTTGGGCACCACGCTCGGCGCGCGGTCCAGGCACCAGCTGTCGGCGGTCGCCCGGCTGACCGCGGTGACCTCGCCGGCGCGCGCGCCGGCGACCTCGAACGCCGACTCCATCCACGCGATGGGCGGGGTGTGCAGCGTCGTGACCAGCGGGCAGGGCAGCGTCTCGGCGAGGCTGATCGGGAGGTGGTGCAGGGAGTGGTTGTGCACCACGTCGACGTCGGCGCGGGCCAGCGCGGTCATCGCCCGCAGGTAGGCGTGGTGCTCGCGCAGGAACCCGGCGGGCGGGGCGTAGCGGTCGGCCAGCGCCAGGTCGGACGGGCTCCACCCGCCCCCGTCCAGCTCCAGGCCCGGCGTGAGGAAGTCCGAGCCCTCGGGCGCGACCACGAGGGTCTGCACCCCTTCGGCCCGCAGTCCCCGGGCGAGGTTCCAGACCATCGCCTCCATGCCGCCGAGGAACGGCCGTCGCAGCGGGTGCCTCGACGGAGCTACCAGGGCTACCCGCAACGGACGACGCGTGATCGCCATCTGATCTTCGACTCCTTCGTCTCCTCCGCCGGCGCACACCCACGCACCGGCCCACCTCGGTCAACGTACGGTCGCGGGGGCCCCCTCCCCACACCCCCCGGAGGTTTCTGGGGGCCCGAAAGCACCCGTGCGGGGGTAGTGACGTCGCCCCGTCTCTCCTAGCGTCGGAGGCATGGCGCAGACACCGACGTATGTCGTCGTGGGCCCGCAGGAGCACGGCGTCACGCGCCACGCGCTGGCCCTGGCCGGCGCGGGCGACGCGGTCGTGCGCCGCCTGCCCGCCCACCCGAGGGTGGACGCGCTGCTCGCTGCCGCCGACGGGGCCGGCGCGGTGCACCTGCACCTGACCGACCACCTGCTCGCGGGCTCGCCCGCCGCCGCGGCCGACCTCGTCGAGGCCCTCGCCGACCGGTGCCGCACCACGCTGACCCTGCACGACGTCCCCCAGCCCGCGGAGGGCGCCGAGCGGTACGCCCGCCGGGCGCGGGCATACGGGCGGATGCGGCGGGCCGCCGCCGTCTGCGTCGTCGCCAGCGAGCACGAGAGCGAGGCGCTGGAGCGCTGCGGGGCCAGCGACACCCCGATCGAGGTCGTGCCGCTGCCGGTCGAGCGCAGCGTGCACCGGCCCGTCGGAGCGAGCGCCGAAACTCCTTCTGCCGTGGCGGTTCTCGGGTTCGTCTATCCCGGCAAGGGCCACCTCGACGTGCTCGCGGCGATGCGTGACCTGCCGGCCGAGGTCGGACTCGACGTGCTGGGCGCGCCCTCCCCGGCCACGACGGGCTGCTGGACGAGCTGGCCGCCGGGGCCGCCGAGCAGGGGCGCCGGTTGCGGGTCACCGGTTATGTCGACGACGCCGACCTCGCGGGCGAGCTGACCCGCCCCGTGGTGCCCGTCCTGGCCCACCGGCACGCGTCGGCGTCGGGCAGCGCCGCCACCTGGATCGGGCACGGCCGGCGGCCGGTGGCGCTCGACGGCGGCTACGCCCGCGAGCTCGCCGCGCGGTACCCCTGGGCGGTGACCGTCGTCGACGACCTCGCCGCGGGGATGGCCGCCGCGCTGAGCGGCGAGGTGAGCACCTGGATCGACCCGGGCGAGGGGCGTACGGCCGTCGTCGACACCGCCGAGGCGGCGCGCCTGGAGGCGCTGGCCGTCGGCGAACGGGCGCTGGCATGACCGGCCCCCGCGTGAGCGTCGTCGTCCCGCACTACGACGACCCCCAGCGCCTGCGGTGGGTGCTGCAGGCCCTGCAGCAGCAGCGCGGCGCACCTCCGATCGACGTCGTGGTCGCCGACGACGGCTCGCCCGAGCCGCCCGCGCTGCCCGACGTGCGCCTGCCGGTGCGCCTGGTGCGCCAGGACCGCCAGGGGTTCCGCGCCGCCGCCGCCCGCAACCTCGGGGCGGCGAACGCCTGCGGCGACCCGCTGATCTTCCTCGACGGCGACACGCTGCCCGCGCCCGGATTCGTGCGGGCGATGGTCGAGGCGATCGCCCGGCACGAGCGCGGGCACGGCGTGCTGGCCGTGGGGCGGCGTCGGCACGTGCGCCTCGAGGGGCTGGGCGACGCGCAGATCCTGCACCACCTGGTGCGCGAGCAGGTCCCGGCCGACCGTGACCTCGGCAGCCCCGCCTGGCTCACCGGGGGCTACGCCCGCACCCGCAACCTGACCGCGGCCGGTCCCGAGGACTTCCGGCTGGTGATCAGCGCGGTGCTGGCCACCACCCGGGGACTGTTCGAGCGGATCGGCGGGTTCGACGCGTCGATGGTGGGGTACGGCGGCGAGGACTGGGACCTGGCGTTCCGCGCGTGGGTGGCCGGCGCCGACCTGGTGCACGCCCCCGACGCGGTCGCCTGGCACGACGGGCCCGACCTGGCCGGTCGCGGCTTCGACATCCGCGACCGCAAGAACCTGGAGTCTCTCGCGCTCGCCGACCGGATCCCGCTGCGCTCGGCCCGCCCGCCGGGCGTGCACCACCCGGTGCCGCGGGTGCTGGTGACGCTGCGGCTCGGGCGCAGCGGAGCCGCCGCCGCGCTGACCTGCGTCGGGGAGCTGCTGCGCGGCGACGACGTCGGCGTCTGGCTCCTCGACCGCGACGAGGTGCCCGGCCCGCTCCGCCACGACCCGCGCGTGCACGCCGGCTCCCCGCCACCGGCGGCGCTGGCCCGATCGCCCCGACGGGTCGACCTGCGGCAGCCGCTGCTGCTCGGGCGCACCGTGGACCAGCTGACCGACCTGGAGGTGCCGAACCTGTTGTCCGCCAGGGACGCTCGCGATCTTGCCCGAGGAGTCACCCTGCCTCCCACTCCCCTGCCCGACGGCATGAGCGTGCTGCACGACGAGCCGTTCCTGGAGCGTCGCTGGGCCGTGGCGGAGGCCGAACGAGGAGCCGTGCCGTGCTGACCGACACCACCACCGACGGGGCCCTGCTCGACCCGTCCGACGATCTCGTCGGCAGGGTCACCCGCTGGGCCGGGGAGGTCACCGAGCTCGACGACCCGGTGGGCGCGACCCTCGGCCAGCTGCCGGGGCTCGGCCGGGAGGCCCCACGACCGGGCTCGGGCGACACCCTGCGGCTGTTCGACCTGCTCTCGCGGGTGGCGGCGGTCGACCTGGTCGTCGCGCGCACGGTCGAGCCGCACCTGGACGCGCTGTCGATCCTCGACCAGGCCCCCGAACCCCCGAACCTCGACGCCATCGGTGTCGGGCCGAGCGCGACCTGGGGCGTCTTCGCGGCCGAGGGCCCGGGCGTGCGCGTCACCGCGACCCGGCGCGGCGACGGCTGGACCGTCAGCGGGCACAAGCCGTGGAGCTCCCTCGGTCGCCGGCTCACCCACGCGCTGGTCACCGCCTGGACCGGCGAGCGCACCCGCCGGTTGTTCGCCGTGCCGCTGCGCCACGAGGGCGTCGCGGTCGAGTCGAGCGACCGGTGGATCGCGCGTGGCATGGCCCTGATCCCCTCGGTCGGCATCGACCTGACCGACGTTCCGGCCGTCCCCGTCGGCGAGGACGGGTGGTATCTCACGCGGCCCGGCTTCTGGTGGGGCGCGGTCGGGGTGGCGGCGTGCTGGTACGGCGGGGCCACCGCGGTCGCCGAGCTGCTGCACCCGCGCCCCGGCCGGGAGCCCGACCAGGTGGCGCTGATGCACCTCGGAGAGGCCGATACCGCGCTGTTCGCGGCGCGCACCGCCCTGCAGCACGCCGCGGCGCAGATCGACGCGAGCGGCCAGGACGCCGCCGGCCGGTCCACCGAGCTGCTCGCCCGGCGGGTGCGCGGCCTGGTCCGCCAGGTCGGCGACGACGTGCTCGCCCGCACCTCCCGCGCGACCGGGCCCGGGCCGCTGGTCTCCCAGGAGCGGCACGCCCGCCGGGTCGCCGACCTGCACCTCTACCTGCGCCAGGAGCACGCCGAGCGGGACGCGGCCGCACTCGGTCAGGCGCTGCAGCAGCAGGACGGTGCGACATGAGCTTCCACCACGCGATGCGCGGCACGCCGGAGGCCGACTGGCTGACGGCGCTCGAGGACCGTCCGCCACCCGCGTTCGAGCTGCAGCCGGGCACCCGGCTGCTCGTGGTCGTCGCGGCCCACCCCGACGACGAGACGCTCGGCGCGGGCGGGCTGATCGCGCACGCCCACGGCCGCGGCATCCCGGTCGAGGTGCTGGTGCTGTCCGACGGCGAGGCCTCGCACCCCGACTCCCCCACCCGCACCCCTGAGGAGCTCGCCGAGATCCGCCGGCGCGAGGTGGCGCACGCCGTGCACGCCCTCGCCCCCGACGTACGTCCTCGGCAGCCGGGCCTGCCCGACGGGCGCCTCGCCGAGCACGTCGACAGCGCGACCTCGCTGCTGCGCGAGATCGTCGGCGACGTCGGCGTGGGTGCCGTGCTGGCGGCCCCCTGGGAGGGCGACCGCCACCCCGACCACGAGGCGGCGGCGCAGGCGGCCGAACGGGTCGCGCGCGAGACCGGGGCGCTGCTGCTGGAGTACCCCGTCTGGGCGTGGCACTGGGGCCGGCCGCAGGACCTGCCGTGGGACCGGCTGGTCGCCCTGCCGCTGACGGAGGCCGACCACGCGGCCAAGCGCACCGCGCTCGCCCGGCACCGCAGCCAGGTCGAGCCGCTGTCGGACGAACCCGGCGACGAGCTGCTGCTGAGCGCCGACATGCTGGGCCACTTCGACCGCGGCACAGAGGTTTTCGTCGACCCGGCGGGAGACGCCACCCGGCCCGTGCTGGAGCGGCTGCACCGCCGCTCGGCCGACCCGTGGGCGGTCGGCGCGAGCGCCTACGAGCACGACAAGCGCGCGGCGACGCTGGACGCGCTGCCCGCCGGGCGCACCTTCGAGCACGTGCTCGACGCCGGGTGCTCGATCGGCGCGCTGACCGCCGAGCTGGCCGCCCGCGCGCACCGGGTCACCGCCCTGGACCTGAGCGAGACCGCCGTGGCTGCCGCGCAGCGGCGCCTGGCGGGGCTGGCCCACGTGGACGTACGCACCGCGCGGCTCCCGCAGGACTGGCCCGACGGGCGGTTCGACCTGGTGGTCGTCTCGGAGATCGCCTACTTCCTGTCGCCGGAGGAACTCGACGGGCTCGCCGACCGGGCCCGCGCGGCGCTGGCGCCCGGCGGACTCGTGCTGGTGTGCAGCTGGCGGCACGAGGTCGACGGCTGGCCCTGGCCCGACGGTCAGGCGGCGCACGCGCACCTGGTGGCGGCGCTCGGGCTGGAGCCGACCCTGGAGCGCGCCGAGCGCGACTACCGACTCACGGTCCTGGAGGAACGATGATCGAGCGACCCGTCATGGGTGTGGTCGTGCCGGCGCGCGACGAGGAGGCGCTGCTGCCCGAGTGCCTGGAGCATCTGCAGGTCGCCGTCGACGAGCTGCACCGGCGCACGCGCTGGCGCGCCCGCGCGGTGGTCGTGCTCGACTCGTGCACCGACGGCAGCGCCGGCGCCGTGGCCGCGGCGGCCGGCGTGGAGGCGCTGACGATCAGCGCCGGGAACGTCGGGCTCGCGCGGGCGGCCGGCGCCGACCACCTGCTGCGCACGGGCGTCGCGGTGTCGTGGCTCGCGTGCACCGACGCCGACTCGCGGGTGCCGCGCAGCTGGCTGTGCGACCAGGTCGAGGCGCACTCGCTCGGCATCGAGCTCGTGATGGGCAGCGTGCTGCCCGACGCGCGCTCGCTCACGCCGGCGCAGCTGGCCGCGTGGCTCGCGCGGCACGACCTGGGTGACGGCCACGAGCACGTGTTCGGGGCCAACCTCGGGATCAGCGCCCGCGCCTACGCCCACGTCGGCGGTTTCGCCCCGCTGCCGCTGCACGAGGACGTCGACCTGGTGCGGCGGGTGCGCGCGGCCGGCTTCGTCTGGCACGCGCGCGGCGGCGACCCGGTGATCACCAGCGCCCGCCGGGTCGGCCGGGCCGCCGGCGGCTTCGCGACCGACCTGCGGCTGCGCCTCGCCGAGCCGGTGCCGACGGACCGACCGGCGGCGCTGGGGGCCGATGCGCCGCCGGCGCCTGCTCCGGCGGGTGGGCCTCAGCCGTTGTCGGTGGTGCCCTCGGCGGAGCCGCCCTCCTCCCAGGCGCGGTCCTCCTCGTCCCAGGCCTCGGTGCGCCTGCGCGCGAGCTCCAGGGCCGACTCGGCCTCCTCGCGGGTCTCGTAGGGACCCATCAGCTCGCCCTTGGGCTCGGTCTGACCGTCCTGCTCGACCTGACCGGTCGAGACGTTGTACCAGTACGCCATCGTCGGCTCCTCCTGTGCGCGTCGTGCTGCGTGCGCTCACGCACGCCCTCTTTCGTCCACTCTATGGGTGGCCGGTGACAGCGCCCCTCATACACTCGGGCGCATGTCCCAGACCACGGCCGTGCGTCCCGGCCGCGTCGCACCGCGACGCCCTGTGCCCTCGGTCATCGCCCGCCCGGAGTACGTCGACCGCACCTCTCCCGCCCCGTGGACCGGGCCGGAGGTCAAGGACGCCGGCACCATCGAGCGGATGCGCGTCGCGGGGCGCATCGCCGCCCAGGCGCTGCAGGCCGCGGGCGCGGCCGTCGCGCCGGGCGTCACCACCGACGAGCTGGACCGGGTCGGCCACGAGTTCCTGCTCGACCACGGCGCCTACCCCTCGACCCTGGGCTACCGCGGGTTCCCCAAGTCGCTGTGCACCTCGGTCAACGAGGTCATCTGCCACGGCATCCCCGACGACCGCCCGCTGCAGGACGGCGACATCGTCAAGATCGACATCACCGCCTTCGTCGACGGCGTGCACGGCGACAACTGCGCCACCTTCCTCGTCGGTGACGTCGCCCCCGAGGTGCGCGACCTGGTCACCCGCACCGAGGAGGCGATGCACCGCGGCATCAAGGCCGCCCTCCCCGGCCGCGAGGTCAACGTCATCGGGCGGGTCATCGAGCGCTACGCCCGCCGGTTCGGCTACGGCGTGGTGCGCGACTACACCGGCCACGGCATCGGCGAGACGTTCCACTCCGGCCTGGTCATCCCGCACTACGACGCCGCCCCGGCGCACGCCGACGTCATCGAGCCGGGCATGACCTTCACCGTCGAGCCGATGCTCGACCTCGGCACCCCGACTGGATCATGTGGGACGACGAGTGGACCGTCGTCACCGCCGACGGCAGCTGGTCGGCACAGTTCGAGAACACCATCCTGATCACCGAGTCGGGCCCTGAGATCCTCACCCGGCCGTAGACGTACATCACCCGCAAGACCTGGAGCACGAGGAGAATCCATGGCCAAGGCCAAGCAGTACCCGCTCGGGATCGACATCGGCGGCTCGGGCATCAAGGGTGCGCCGGTCGACCTCGACAAGGGCGAGTTCGCGAAGGACCGGCTGCGCGTGCCGACGCCGGAGAAGTCCACGCCGGAGGCCGTCGCCGACTGCGTGGTGCAGATCGTCGAGCACTTCTCCGCCGAGATCGGTGACGAGGCCGTGGGGATCACGATCCCCGGCGTGGTCACCCACGGCGTCGTGCGCACCGCCGCCAACATCGACAAGTCGTGGACCGACTTCCCGATCGAGGAGGAGCTGGAGAAGCGCCTCGGCCGCAACATCACCGTGCTCAACGACGCCGACGCGGCGGGGCTCGGCGAGTGGCACTACGGCGCGGCGAAGAAGTGGACCGAGGGGCTCGTCGTCATGACGACGCTCGGCACCGGGATCGGCAGCGCGCTGCTGAACAACGGTGTGCTCGTGCCGAACTCGGAGTTCGGCCACCTCGAGATCGACGGGTTCGACGCCGAGAGCAAGGCCTCCTCGCGAGCGCGCACCGAGGAGGGGCTGACGTATCCGCAGTGGGCCGAGCGGCTGCAGCGCTACTACACCGTCGTCGAGAACCTCGTGTGGCCCGACCTGTTCGTCGTGGGCGGCGGGGTGTCCAAGGACGCCGACGAGTACCTCCCGCTGCTCGACCTGCGCACGCCGATCGTGCCGGCGAAGCTGAAGAACGCCGCGGGCATCGTCGGCGCGGCCCGCACCGCGCACGACCGGGCGGGCATGGCCAGCCGCACCGACAAGGGCGCCAAGAAGGGCGGCAAGAAGAAGTAGCCCCTGGCTACTGCTTCGCGCGCACCGCCCGGTCCCGCTCGCGCAGCTCGCGCACCGCGCCCCGGGGGTCGCGCGCGGCCTTCTTGACCGCGGGGAGCCCGCGCTTGAGCCCGGAGCGCACCAGCGGCAGGGCCGTGGCGAACGCGGGGTACAGCGGCGACAACGGCTTCTCCCAGGTGCCGACGAGCAGGTCCTCGTGCTTGGCGAACTGGCGCTTGAAGTCGGAGATGCCGTCGTTGAGCAGCCCGTTGAAGTCGTACCGCTCGACGCCCTGGGCCTTGACGTGCTTCATGGCGTGGAACTTCAGGCCGTAGTTGAGCCGCAGCTTCATGCCGCGCGGGTTGACCCCGCCGTAGAGCTCGAAGGCGGTCTCGGCCGACACGACCAGCCACACGAACGCGACGACCTCGTCGCCCTCCCAGGCCGCGAGCAGCTGCGACCGCTCGCCCATCAGGTCGCGGATGCCGCGGTGGTAGTCGTCGCTGTGCACCGCGAAGTCGGCGCGGCGGGCGGTCTCCCGGTTGATCGCGAGCACCTGCTCCAGGTCGGCGTCGGTGGTGACCTCGCCGAACCGGACGTTCTCCGCGCGGAACGACTTGCGCACGTTCTGCCGGGTCGAGGACGACAGCTCCTTGAGGATCGTGTCCTCGTCGCGGGTCAGGTCGACCACGAGCGTGCGCGGGATGAGGCCGGTGCTGGCGGAGCGGCGGAAGCCGGCCGCCTCGACCTGGGCGAGCCAGCCGGTCACCGGCTTGGCGAGCTCGGCCTCGGCGATGTCGTCGGCCTCGCCCTTGGGCATCGGCGAGAACGGCTCGGGCCAGTCGGGCTCGACGGTCAGCGCCACCGGCCTGTGCTCGCGGCGCACGTGGTCGGCGAGGGCGGACAGCACGGCGGCGCGGTCACCCTCGGCGGCCTGCGGCCCGCGCGGGACGTACGCCAGCGACCGGAACGGCGGCGGCAGTCGCCGCAGCAGGACCTGGGCCGAGCCGACCACCCGGTCGCCGTCGCGCACGACGTAGCGGTGGGCGGTCCACTCGTAGCGAGCCTTCAGCTCGCCCCAGCCCCACAGCTGCAGGGGTGGCCGCCGGCGTCGTCGACGATGGCGTCCCACTCGGTGCGGTCGAGGACGGGTTCGACGGCAAGGCTCATGGCCGAAAGGCTATCGACCCTCAGCCGAACAGCTCGCGGGGCTGGCGGTCGGCGCCGTCCAGCACCTCGACGCCGCCCTCGAGGCCGAAGTCGCCGAGGTGCTGGAGGTACATCGCGCGGCCCTGCTCGGCCAGCAGCGCGTCGTGGATCGGGACGATCGCGCGGGTGGGCTCGATCCGCCGGACGAAGTCGAGCGTCTCGCGGATCGCGCACCAGGGCGCGTTGACCGGCACGCCGAGGTAGTCGACCCGGCCCGGGTCGGCGTCGAGCGCGTCGCCGGGGTGGAACAGGCGTACGCCGTCGGCCTCGAGCAGCAGACCGACGTTGGGCACGCGGGGCACCCACTGGTGGTTGACGGCGTGCAGCTCGCCGACCGGGGTGACCTCGAGGTCGCCGACCGTGAACGGCTCCCCGGGCACGGTCACGGTCGCCTCGATGCCGTCGGCCTGCAGCTGCTCGGCCGAGCCGGGATCGGTGCGCAGCCGGGCGTCGGGGTTGGCATCGAGCAGCGCCCGGATGCGCTCGCGGTCGAGGTGGTCGGCGTGCTGGTGGGTGACGAGCACGGCGTCCAGGCCGGTGACGTCGTCGAAGTCGGAGAAGCTGCCCGGGTCGATCAGCACCGACGTGCCGCCGGTCTCGACGAGCAGGCAGGCGTGTCCCAGATGCGTGAACCTCATGCCTGCAACGTAGGCCAGCCAAGCACGCCGACCAATCCAACCCAGGCCACTCAAGGCTGTGTCGACGATGCCGGGTGGCCGGAGCGTGCGACGGTCACCCGGAGGAGGAGACGCAGCAGAACTAGAATTCGCCCGTGAGATTTCTGAAGGACGAGCTGCCGCCGTACGACCTGACCTACAACGACGTGTTCATGGTCCCGTCGCGCTCGTCGGTGACGAGCCGGATGGACGTCGACCTGTCCACGCCCGACGGCATCGGCACCACGATCCCGCTCGTCGTCGCCAACATGACCGCGATCTCGGGTCGCCGGATGGCCGAGACGGTCGCCCGGCGCGGCGGCATGGCGATCCTGCCGCAGGACATCCCGGTGCACGCGGTGCAGGAGACGATCGACTACGTCAAGGGCCGCCACCCGGTGTTCGAGACGCCCGTGACGATCGGCCCCGACGCCCCGGTCTCGCAGGTGCTGGCGCTGATCGGCAAGCGCGCCCACCGGCTCGTGGTGGTCGTGGACGACCAGCGCCGCCCGCTCGGCGTGGTCACCGAGAAGGCCTGCCAGGACGTCGACCGGTTCGCGACCGTCGCCGACGTGATGAGCACCGACCTCGTCATGGTCGACGCGTCGGCCGACCCGAGCGAGACCTTCGACCGGCTCGCCCACCAGCACATCGCGCTCGCGCCGGTCACCCAGGACGGGCGCCTCGTCGGCGTGCTGACCCGCAAGGGGATCCTGCGCTCGGCGATCTACTCCCCCGCGCTCGACGCCCGGGGCCGGCTGCGGCTCGGCGTCGCGATCGGCATCAACGGCGACGTGCAGGCCAAGGCCGAGACGATGCTGTCGGCCGGCGCCGACGTGCTCGTGGTGGACACCGCGCACGGCCACCAGGACAAGATGCTCGACGCGCTGAAGCTGGTGCGTCAGGCGCGCGACATCCACGCCGACGAGCACGGCGTGCGCGTGCCGATCGCCGCCGGCAACGTCGTCTCGGCCGACGGCGTGCGCGACCTGCTGTCCGGCGGCGCCGACATCGTCAAGGTCGGTGTGGGTCCGGGGGCCATGTGCACCACGCGGATGATGACCGGCGTCGGCCGGCCGCAGTTCTCCGCTGTGCTGGAGTGCGCGGCCGCCGCGGTCGACGAGGGCGCCCAGGTGTGGGCCGACGGTGGCGTGAAGTACCCGCGCGACGTCGCCCTGGCGCTCGCCGCGGGTGCGGGCAACGTGATGATCGGCTCGTGGTTCGCCGGCACCTGGGAGAGCCCGGGCGACCTGGCCCGCGACCCCGAGGGCCGGATGTTCAAGGAGTCCTTCGGCATGGCCTCCGCGCGGGCGGTGCGCCAGCGCACCCAGGCGCAGAGTGCGTACGACCGGGCCCGCTCGGCGCTGTTCGAGGAGGGCATCTCCTCGTCGCGGATGTATCTGGACCCGGAGCGGCCGGGCGTGGAGGACCTGATCGACTCGATCGTCGCGGGCGTGCGCTCCAGCTTCACCTATGCCGGCGTGCGCAGCATCGCGGAGTTCCGCGAGCGCGCCCTCGTCGGCGTGCAGAGTGCCAGTGGCTACGACGAGGGGC
Organism: Barrientosiimonas endolithica; assembly: GCF_030296655.1. Classification (NCBI taxonomy): domain Bacteria; kingdom Bacillati; phylum Actinomycetota; class Actinomycetes; order Micrococcales; family Dermacoccaceae; genus Barrientosiimonas; species Barrientosiimonas endolithica. The sequence continues at coordinate 1,957,983 of NZ_AP027735.1, forward strand.
GCCCGCGGGAGACGTCCTGGAGCTGAGCGCTCGGGGCTAGCCGCTCAGGCGGAGGCCGCGGCACCGTCCGTGGCGTTCCCGGCGCCTGCCCGGTCCGCCCGCACGAAGCGGTAGGCCTGGTAGTCCTCCATCGCCGCCTCGTAGTGGTCGGTGATCGCCTCGACCATCGGGGTCGTCGACACGTGGACCATGCCGCGGTCGGTGAACTCCTTGACGATGTCGTGGGGGTACTGCCGGTGGCTGAGCCGGTTCTCCGGCTCGATCGCGAGGATGTTCGGGGCGACCCGGACCATCGCGTCGAACACCGGGGCGGCCTCGACCGGGTGCAGGTGCTCGATGACGGCCATCGTGTAGATCAGGTCGAACGAGTCGTCCTCGAACCCGGGCAGGATGTCGCCGGCCGGGCCGATGTGCACCTCGCGCCCCTCCAGCTGGGGGTACTTCTCGCGCAGCATCTTCACGGCGTGCGGGCTGATCTCGATGCCGGCAACCTCGGGGTAGCCGTTGTCGTGCAGGTAGGCGATGTTGCGGCCCACGTTGCAGCCGACCTCGAGGATCTTGCTGTCGCCGTCGAGGTCCTTGATCAGGCGGTGCAGCGCGCGGCTGCGGTGGACCGGGCCGAGGTAGGCCTGCGGGGTGTTGCCGTGCGGCAGCGGCTGGCGCCAGAAGTCGTGCAGCGTCGACTGCGCCTCCATGCGGCGCAGCACCGAGATCGTCTCCTTCTCGGCGCCCTCGACGGGGTGCTCGGAGCGACCGGTGAAGCCGGCCTGCTCGAGCAGGCTGGTGCTGACGGTGACCTGCTCCTGCGGCTGGACGAGGACGACGGTGCTCGCGACCCGGGCGACGTGCCCGAGCAGCTCGCGGTCGAAGTCGGCGTCGGGCCCGCGGGTGGCCACGACCACGCGGAACTGGTCGTCGCCGAACGTGGCCAGCGCGGACGCGTCGGTGGTGGTCGTGATGGTGGAGAACCCGCGGGTGCGCAGCTCGGAGGCCACCCGCTCGACCTCGTCACCGAGCACGAGGATGCTGCTGGTCTTGGGCAGCGTGAAGTCGAACTCGGCGGTGATCGCCTTGGCGATCGGGTCTGCGGGCGGGGGCGGGGGCGGGCTCGACGTGGCGGGGGCGGCTCCGACGCCGACCTTGCGGGCGCGCAGGGTGTCGCGCAAGGCCCGCGCCCCGGGGACCCGTCGAGCGACCTTCTTGAGGGTGTTCTTGGGTTCGGCCATCGCGCCAGTCAAGCATGCGGCCCTGTCCCGCGCTGAGGGCGCACTGGACTCGGGCTGAGTCCGCGCTCCTTCGGGGCCGCTGGTCTCAGGTGGTGGGCCGCGCGGGGATGCTCGCGCTGGGCGCTCCGATGCGCTGGAACGTCACCGAGACCCGGTCGCCGTCGACCGAGACGACGCGCGCCTCGTAGCTCACCCGCTCCCCGTCGACCGTCGCCGAGCAGCCGGAGTCGGCACCGACGTACCGCGGGATCGGGGTGCACCGCAGCGTGTCGGCCCGGCTGCCCGGGGCCGTCTTGCGCAGGTGCGCCTCCAGCTGCCGTGCGACCTGCGAGCCCGGCGCAGTCCCGGCCCGGCGAGGCGGCGTGGACGCGGACCCGGTGGCGTCGCTGGGGTCGCCCGTCTCGCTCGTCTCGCTGGGGTCGCCCGTCTCGCTCGTCTCGCTGGGGTCGCTGGTCTCGGACGGCTTGGTCGCCGAGGGCGACGTGCTGGACGGGGCCGGCGCGGACGTACTCCCGCCCGGCTCGCCTCCCCCGCCCCCGTTGCCGCACCCGGTCACGGTGAGCGCGACCAGCGCGCCCAGTGCTGCCGCCCTGCGCATGGCTCTCGCCCCTTCCGTCGCTGGTCCGACCGTACGCCGCCCGCCCGGGAGAAACCCTGCGCGGCGACTCTTCGTTGGGGCGCCTGGTGCACCAGTCCCAGGTGGTGCACGACCTGCCCCAACGAAGAGGGCGCGACGCGGAGTCCCCGGCATCGCATCCCGCGTCAGGCGTCAGCTCACCTGCCAGGTGATGGGGGTTGCTCCGATGGCGGTGTACGTCAGCTTGTCCGCAGCCGCGCCCTTGTCGATTCCCAAGTAGACCCAGCCTTGCCGGCACTGACCCGGCGGCACTGTGTTGAGTCCATCCGGGAAGAGCGGGCGCGGAAAGGGGTCGGTGAAGCTGGAGTCAGGCGTCTGGAAGGCGACCCCGTCGGCCGTCGACGCCTCCCAGCCGACCCACGACGCCTCCACGGGAACGCTCAGTGCACAGATCTTGGCCTGGATGCGAGCCCACTGCTGCCCTGCCTTAAGACCGAGGAACTCCTGGTCCTCGTACGTCACGGTCACGGACGGTTCGAACTTCAGCGCGGTGATACTGAACTCGTCCTCGACGGTCGCCTCGGTCCCTAACGGCAGCGCCTGTCCGTCGTACGAGGTCGTCGCTGCGTCCGGTGCCGGGGGCGTGTCGGCTGCGTCCGCGCCTGCGTTGGGCGGGGAGGCAGTGACGGTCACCGTGACGGTTGACGGACTGGAACTTCCTCCAGCGCACGACGCCAACATCATGACTGCGAGAACACTTGCGACTGCTACCGAACTCTTCATGGCCGCGCCCCTTATCGCCGTGGGGCTGACGGTATGACCGACAGCATGACCAGAACGGGTTCGCGACCCGAATTTCCTGACGAGGGCGTGCGCGCGTCGCCGGCAGTGGATGAGCCGGTCGATACGCCGGGTTCTGTCGCCGCGCACGGTTGCCCACGCGCGGCCGGCGACCATCCATCTAGGACGACTGTTGCCAGTCGCCTCCAGCGGTCTACCCGCATGCTCGGGCGGGCCGCCCTCGAACGCATGCTGTCCGACCTTGCTCCGGGTGGGGTTTACCTAGCCGCCCCAGTCGCCTGGGACGCTGGTGGTCTCTTACACCACCGTTTCACCCTTACCGGGCCGAAGCCCGGCGGTCTGCTCTCTGTGGCACTGTCCCGCGGGTCACCCCGGGTGGCCGTTAGCCACCACCCTGCCCTTCGGAGCCCGGACGTTCCTCGGCACGGACGGATCCGTGACGCGGCCGCCTGACCGGCTCATCCACCGGTGGGCCATCCTAGGTGCCGTGCAGCCCGTCCGCGATGTGACCGCCTCCGCCCCTGTCGACCGCAGCTGGACCCAGGAGGCCGTGCGCCGGCTGCTCGCCGACGCGAACCGCTCGGCGGACACGCACCTGCACAAGGTCAACCTGCCCGGCGGGTGGGACGTCGACCTCTACCTCAAGGACGAGTCCACCCACCCGACCGGCAGCCTGAAGCACCGGCTGGCGCGCTCGCTGTTCCTCTACGGCATCTGCAACGGCTGGATCGGCCCGGGCACCACGGTCACCGAGGCCTCCAGCGGCTCCACCGCCATCAGCGAGGCGCACATCGCGCGGCTGCTCGACCTGCCGTTCATCGCCGTCATGGCCCGCTCCACCAGCCCCGAGAAGGTCGCGCTGATCGAGGCCGAGGGCGGGCGCTGCCACCTGGTCGACGACCCCTCGGCGGTCTACGACGAGGCGCGGCGGCTCGCCGAGGAGACCGACGGGCACTACATGGACCAGTTCACCTACGCCGAGCGCGCCACCGACTGGCGGGGCAACAACAACATCGCCGAGTCGATCTTCGACCAGCTCGCCCTGGAGCAGCACCCGGTGCCGGAGTGGATCGTGGTCGGAGCCGGCACCGGCGGCACCAGCGCGACGATCGGGCGGTTCACCCGATACCGCGGCCTGGACACCCGGCTCGCCGTGGTCGACCCCGAGGGGTCGGCGTTCCTGAAGTCGTTCGCCGGCGAGGGCGGCACCGGTGCGGGCTCGCGCATCGAGGGCATCGGGCGGCCCCGCGTGGAGCCGTCGTTCGTCCCGCAGGTCGTCGACCGGATGCTCGGCGTGCCCGACGCCGCATCGGTCGCGGCGATGCGATTCCTGCAGAGCCGCACCGGGATCCGCGGCGGCGCCTCCACCGGCACGAACCTGTACGGCGCGCTGCTGCTCGCCTGCGAGATGCGGTCTGCGGGGCGCGCCGGCAGCATCGTGACGCTGGTCAACGACCACACCGAGCGGTACTGCCAGACGGCCGACGCCGACGCGTGGGTCGAGCAGCAGGGCCTGGACCTCGAGCCGTACGACCGGGTCCTGGCGCGCGCCTGGGACGACGGCGTCTGGGGCGGCTGAGCCGCGTCGCTCAGCCCTTCGCGAGCTCGAAGGTCACCGTGCGTGCCGCGATGTCCGCGGCGACGACCGTGACCTGCACGGTCGAGCCCAGCTCGGCCTGACCCTGGCAGGTCGCGACGACGGGGAGGTCGACCAGCTGCACCTGCAGCTTGCCCTTGTCGCGCTGCTCGACCACGACCGCGGCGAAGGTCTGCCCGACCTTGTCGCTGAGGATCGCGGCCTCGACGGCGTCGGCGCTGCCGCGCTCGACCTTGCCCGCGATCGTGTCGCTCGCCTTCATCAGCTCCGGCAGCGTCGGGAGCGCCTCGCGCACCCACCCCGGCACCTCACGACCGTTCGCCACCGACTCGCAGATCACCAGCCCGAACCGGTCGACCAGCCGCCGCAGCGGCGCGGTGACATGGGCGTACGCCGCGGCCACCGCCGCCTGCTCGACCTGCTCCGGCGTGCTGCCGTCGAACGGGGTGTATCCGGCGCCGCGGAACAGCGACGTCGCCGCATAGATCAGCGCCAGGTGCTGGCCGTCGGTGCGCTCGAGCGTGCGCAGGAACTCGCCGTACGGCACGCCCTCCTCCCACGGCACCCCCAGCGCCTTCGCCTGGCGCCGGAACCGGGCGATCGCCTGCTCGTCGGCGGGCGGCATGGTGCGCAGGATGCCGACCTTGGCCCGCAGCATCAGGTCGGCCGCGGCCATGCCGGTCATCAGCGAGATCTGGGCGTTCCAGTCCTCGCTCGCGACCGGGGGCGCAGGTGCATCCGGTAGGAGCCGTCGACGAGGGTGACCTCCTGCTCGGGCATCGGCAGCGACGCACCGCCACGGGCCCGCTCCAGCGCGATCCGCTTCTCGCCGATCTCCTTCAGCAGCGCGAAGCTCTCGCGTGGCGAGCCACCGTCGACCTCGGCCTGCACCTGCTCGTAGTCGAACCGCTCGGTGCTGCGCACCTGCGCGCGGTAGACCGTGGCGGAGGCGACCTCGCCCTGCGCGTCGAGCTCGAAGTCCCAGACGTACGCCGGGCGCACCTGGCCCGGCAGCAGGCTCCCCGCCTCCTCGCTGAGCACCGCCGGGTGCAGCGGGATGCGCATGTCGGGGAAGTACATCGTCTGGCCGCGGCGCCGCGTCTCGGCATCCAGCGGACCGCCCGGGGTGACGAACGCGGGGACGTCGGCGATGGCGTACCGCACCCGGTATCCCTGGCCCGCCCGCTCCAGGAACATCGCCTGGTCGAGGTCCCGCGCGCTCGGCGGGTCGATGGTGAAGAACGGCACCGCGGTCTCGTCGCGCTCGGGCAGCGCCAGCTCGGCGATCGCGCGCTCGGCGTCGGCCACCGCCTCGGGCGGATAGGTCTCGCTGAGCCCCAGCTCCTCGCGCAGCGCCTGGAACGACTGCTCCAGCGGTCCGCGCTGCTCCGGCGATCCGGGAGTGGCCTGCGGGGCGACGATCGGTCGTTTCGGCATGTCCCACACCCTAGGCACCGCGCCGCCCGCGTCGGCGCAAGCCCATGACCCGGCCCAGCCTGCGCCACCCATGACGTCCCCTCTAACCTCGCGACGTGCTCATCCTGCTCCCGCCCTCGGAGACCAAGCAGACCCGCCCGCGCGGCCGCCCGGTCGACCTGGAGCGGTTGTCCTTCCCCGAGCTCACCGACACCCGTCGCCGAGTCGCCGACGCGCTGGCTGCGACCAGCGAGAAGCCTGACGCCGCAACGAGACTCGGCGTCAGCGCAAACCTCGTGGAGGAGATCGCGCGCAACACGCGCCTGACCTCGGCTCCGGCGCTGCCCGCACAGGACCTCTACACCGGGGTGCTCTACGACGCGCTCGACGTCGGCTCGCTCGACGCCGCGGCACTGCGCCGCGCGCGGCGCTGGGTGGTCGTGGTCTCCGCGCTCTACGGCGCCGTCCGGCTGCGCGACCGGGTCGCGCCCTACCGCGCGTCGATGGCGGTCAACCTCGAGGGTGTCGGGCCGCTCGCGAGCGCCTGGCGCCCCGAGCTGGCGCGCGTCCTGCCCGAGGCCGCCGGCCGCGGGGTGGTCGTGGACTGCCGCTCCTCGACGTACGTCGCCGCCTGGGCTCCCGAGGAGGAGCTGGCTCGTCGCTGGGTCCAGATCCGCGTGCCGGGGGCGACCCACATGGCCAAGCACACCCGGGGGCTGGTCACCCGGGCGCTGTGCGAGGCCGGGGTCGACGCCCGCACCCCCGCGCGGCTGGCCGAGGTGCTCGAACCGGGCTTCGAGGTCGCACTGCACGCACCGGCTCGCGCCGGTCGCCCCTGGATCCTCGACACCACCGCGCGCACGACGCCGTGACCGCCCTGGCGACGGAGGCGGCCGGGCGGGTGCTCCCCGTCCTGCTCTTCCTGCTCGCCATCACCGTCGTGGCCGAGATCGCAACGCTCGCAGGCGTGTTCGATGTCGCCGCACACCGGGCAGCACGGGCCGGTCGCGGCCGGACCTGGCTGCTGTGGCTGCTCGTCGTCGTGCTGTCCACGGTCAGCACCGTCCTGCTCAGTCTCGACACGACCGCGGTGCTCCTCACCCCCGTCGTGATCGCCGTCGCCCGCCAGCTGCGCCTGCCGGCGCTGCCGTTCGCCATGACGACGGTGTGGCTGGCCAACACCGCCTCGCTGCTCCTCCCGGTCTCCAACCTCACGAACCTGCTGGCGCTGCACCGCTTCCAGGAGCTCGGGCTCGGCACCCACGAGTACCTCGCCCTGGCCCGGGCGCCGGCGCTGGCGGCGGTGGTCGCGACCGTGGTGGTGCTCGCGGTGCTCTTCCGCCACGAGCTGTCCGGGCGCTACGCCCTCGCCCCGCCCGCCGGGGAGCACGACCGGTGGCTCCTGGCCGGCAGCACCGGCGTGCTGGTCGCGCTCGCCGCCGCGGTGGTGGCCGGGGTGCCCCCGGCGGGGGCCGCCACGGCCGCCGCGGTCGCACTCGTGGTGCTGACGGCGTGGCGAGACGCTGCCCTGCTCCTCCAGGTGCAGCTGCCCTGGCGGATGATCGGGCTCACCGGCGTCCTGCTGCTCCTCGTCCTGGTCGTGGCGCAGACCGCTCCGGTGGAGACGCTCACCCGGCACCTGTCCGACGCGCCCCTGTGGCAGGTGCCTGCGGTCGCCGCGCTCCTCGCCAACGGGGTCAACAACCTTCCCGCCTACCTCGCGCTCGAGCCCGCGCTCGACCACGACCCGACCCGGCTGATGGCGCTGCTGATCGGCACCAACGTCGGCCCGCTGCTCACCCTGCACGCCTCGCTGGCGACGCTGCTGTGGCGCGACCGCTGCCGCCGCGCCGGCGTGGTGGTCGAGGCTCGCGCCTTCGCCGCCCGCTCGGCCCTGGTCGTGGTTCTCGCCGTCGCGAGCGCGACCGCCGCTCTGCTGTGGCGGACCTGAGGCGCCGCGGCCTGCGCGGGCAGCCTCAGGGTCGCGGCGGGCGCGGCAGCGCGGGCATCCCCGGCGTCGACAGCGTGAGCACCGCCTGATCGACGAACTGCACCGCGGTGAGCTCCTGCTCCACCCGGTTGACCACGGCCGCGACCTCGTCCTCCGACCGGTTGCCCGTGAGGTCGACCGCCGCGATGAGCAGCACCCGCGCCGGCCCGACGAACTCGGGGTGGACGAACGTGACCTTCTCGATCTCGGGGTTGTCGTACAGCGCGCGCAGCATGTTCTCGCGCACCGCCGGCAGCACCGGCTGGCCCACGAGGAAGTCGAGGTTGCGGCGGATCAGGAAGACCGCCATCACCCCGAGCAGCAGGCCGACCGCGATCGAGCCGAGCGCGTCGTAGACCGGGTCGCCGGTGATCTGGTGCAGCGCCAGTCCGGCACCGGCGAGCAGCAGACCGATCAGCGCCGAGGCGTCCTCGACGAACACCGCGCGCAGCGTGGGGTTGGAGGTGCGCTCGATGAACCGCAGCGGGCGCAGCCCCATCTTCGCCCCGTCGGTGCGCGCCTGCCGCACCGCCTGCCGGAACGAGGTGCCCTCGAGCACGAACGCGATGGCGAGCACGACGTACGCGACGAGGTAGTCGGTGTCGCCCGTCTCCGGTGCGTCCAGCGACGTGATGCCGTGCCACACCGACACGCCGGCACCGGCGACGAACAGGCCGAACGCCGCGAACATCGACCAGACGTACGCCGCCCGCCCGTAGCCGTACGGGTGCAGCTTGTCGCTCGGCCGCTGGGAGGTCCGCTCGGCGATGAGCAGGAAGACCTCGTTGCCGGTGTCGGCCCAGGAGTGCGCGGCCTCGGCGACCATCGAGGCCGACCCGGTGATCAGGGCGGCGACCGACTTGGCGACCGCGATCAGCGCGTTGGCGGCGAGCGCCACGAGCACCGTCAGCAGGCTGGCCGGCTTCGGTGCGGCGGCCGCCGCGGCCTGGTCAGGCATCCCCGTGGTGGTGCGTGTCGTTGGTGAACGCGACCGACATGACGCCGTCGGCCCAGACCTCGACGCCGGTCAGCGACGCCGGCGCCGCCGCCAGGCGCCAGGAGCGCTCGGTCGTGAGGCCGAGCACGTGCTGCAGCACGACCATGATGGGTTTGCGGTGCGTGGCGACCACGACGGTGCCGCCGGGCCCGGCGAGCTCGACCGCCCGCTCGAACGCCGCGACCACCCGCTCGGCCAGCTGCCCGTGCGACTCGCCGCCCTCGACCGAGAAGTCGTCCTCGACGCGCATCTGCTGCAGCTGCTCGGGGAAGGCCGTGACCAGGTCGCGCATGCTCATGCCGTCCCAGTGGCCGAACGCCTGCTCGTCCCAGTCGGCGTCGACGGTGGTGCGCACGCCGAGCGCGTCGGCGACGGCACCACCGGTCTCCTTGGCCCGCGCGAGCGAGGACGTCACGACGTGCACCCCGTCGACGCCCGCGACCCGCTCGGCCACGCCCTGCGCCGCCCGCTTCGCCTGCGCGACCCCGCGCTCGCTGAGGCTCGGGTCGGCGCCGCCGCGGCCGTCGAGGCGCCCTGCTCGGTGAACGCCGTGACGCCGTGCCGCACGAGCAGGATGCGCGCCGGCTTCCCGGCGTCCGGCGGGCTCGCCGGGCTCTCGTCGGTCGAGAGCACCACCTGCTCGGCGACCTCGACCACGGCCGGCTCGGCGGGCGGGGAGTCGCTCGAGTCCGCTTGCGCCCCCACCGATCCCGACGTACGCCAGTGGTCGCGTCGGACGGTCTCGCCGTCCATCCCGTCGTTGGACAGCGCGTCGGCCACCGCGTTGTCGGCGCGCGGGATCCAGGCGTAGTCCACGCTCCCGCCGGCCTGCTCGATCCGGGTCGCGAGCTCGCGCGCCTCGATCGCGAGCCGGCGCATGTCGGCGTGCTTGATCTTCCACCGGCCGGCCATCTGCTCCACGACCAGCTTGGAGTCCATCCGCACCTCGACGTCGGCGCCGGGCTCGATCTCCAGCACCGCCTCGAGGCCGGCGATCAGGCCGGAGTACTCCGCGACGTTGTTGCTCGCCTTCCCCAGCGGCGCCGCCCGCTCGGCGAGCAGGTCACCGGTCTGCAGGTCGCGCACAACCGCGCCGTAGCCGGCCACCCCCGGTTGCCCCGCGAGCCGCCGTCGGCCTCGACGCCCAGCCGGCGGCTCACAGCCCCGACTCGGCCGTGCGCACCAGGATGCGACCGCACTCCTCGTGCCGCAGCACCTCGTCCTCGGGCGCGTTGCGGATCGCCGTGAGGTCGGCCGGCGTGAGCTCCAGGTGGCAGCCGTCGCAGCGGCGCTGCAGCAGCGCGGCCGCCCCGACCCCGCCGTGCTGGGCCCGCACCCGCTCGTAGAGCCCCAGCAGGTCCTCGCCCAGACCCGGCGCCAGCTGCTCGCGGTCGCGCTGCACCTGCGAGCGCTCGCGCTCGATCTGCTGCAGCGCCTCGTCACGCTCGGCGCCGAGGTCGCGCACGTCGCCCTCGGCGTCGGACAGCGACGTCTCCTTCACGCCCAGGTCCGCGCGCAGCGACTCGGCGCGCTCCATGACCTCCAGCTCGACGTCCTCCAGCTCGGACTGCCGCCGGGCCAGCGCCTGCTGCTCGTGCTGCATCGCCTGCAGCTCCTTGGCGCTGCCCTGGCCGCTGTCGAGGCGCTGGGTGTTGCGCGCGGCGCGGTCACGCACCAGCTGCACGTCCTGGTCGGCCTTGCTGATCTCGCGGTCGACGTCGCCGACGGCGGTGCGCGCGAGCACGACCTCCTCCTCCAGCGACGAGCGACGCTTCTCGGCGTCGGCGAGCCGGGTCAGCACCGGCATGGTGCGCTCGCGGTGGGCGAGCTGGTCGAGCCGCGTGTCGAGCTTCTGCAGGTCGAGCAGACGCCACTGGCGGGTCAGGTCGGCTTTCAGCGGGGGCCTCCGGTCTGGTCGTCTCGGGTCGTCCGGGGATCGCCGCTCGGCACGAGGAAGTCCCACGGGTCGGTGCGGCGGTGCGACACCTCGATCTCCACGCTATCCGCCGCGGCGCCGAGCGCACCGGCGATCCGCTCACGGGCGCCCTCCAGCCACAGCCACTCGGTGGCCCAGTGGCCGGCGTCGATCAGGAACGGCGTCCCGCCCCGGGCCTCCTCCCGCGCCTCGAGCGCGGGGTGGTGGCGCAGGTCTGCGGTGACGTAGACGTCCGCCCCGCTCGCGCGTACGGCGTCGAAGGCACCGTCGCCCGCGCCCCCGTGCACCGCCACCCGCCGCACGGTCGCGTCGGGGTCGCCGGCAACGCGCAGACCCACCGGCGCGGCCGGGAGCCGTCCGGCGAGCTGCTCGGCAAAAGCCTTGAGGCTCAACGGTTCTCGCAAGTCACCCACGATGCCCAGCGGCTGGTCGTCCTCGTGCGTCAGCGGCTCGCCGGCCACGACGCCCGCGGCGTCGGCGAGGGCGTGGTTCACCCCCGGGTCGGCCACGTCGGCGTTGGTGTGCGCGACGTACAGCGCCAGGTCGGCCACCACGAGCGCCGTCACCGCCGCACCCTTGGCCGACGTCGTCGCCACCGAGTGCACGCCGCGCAGCAGCAGCGGGTGGTGGGTGATCAGCAGGTCGACGCCGGCCGCGCGGGCGTCCTCGATGACCGCCAGGGTCGGGTCGACCGCGAGCATGATGCGCTGCACCGGCTGCTCCGGGTCGCCGCTCACCAGACCCACCTGGTCCCACGACTGGGCGGTCTGCTGCGGGTAGAGCTGGTCCAGGACGGCCACGACGTCCGCGAGCCGAGGGTCAACGGGCGGGGTGTTCACGTGGGCCCGGCCGGGATCGAACCGACGACCTACGCGGTGTAAACGCGGCGCTCTACCAGCTGAGCTACAGGCCCGTGACGTTCTTGGTCGCATCTCCTCCTCCGCCCGGGCTCGCAGGCTCACCCGGTCGGCATCGTCGATGCGACGTTCGACCTTCGGTCGCGTCTGCCACCCAGGCTCACCCGGTCGGCATCGTCGATGCGACGTTCAGTCTCTGTCGCAGCTCCTCCTCCGCCCGGGCTCGCAGGCTCACCCGGTCGGCATCGTCGTTGCGACGCCGTGGATCCTACGCACTCGCCGGACCCAGGACGAACTTGCTCAGTCCGTCGGCACGGCGGACTGATCGACGCAGAGGACTCCCCGGTTGCCGTCCTGGTCGGCGATCACGGTGAGACCGTCGCTGTCGTCGACGACCGTGCCGCCCGCGGCGACGGCGGCGTCGATGCGCGACCGCGCGGTCTCGGGCGCGACGTAGACCTCGACGTGGAACCGCGCGTCCGCCGACCCGCCCTCCTCGAGGTCGCCGAACCACAGGTTGGGCACCCGCCCGGTGGCGTCGCGCACCTCCTCGCCCGGCGTCCCCCTCCCCTGGGCGTCGGCGTCGCCGGTCAGCAGCGCCGCCCAGACCGGGGCCACGGTCGCGGCGGCGGCCGTGTCGAGTCCGAGCTCGGCCTCGCTCACCGCGCCCGGATCGGGCACCAGCCCCTGGTCGGCGGCGAGCTGAGTGATGCGCCGGGCGAGGTCGACGTCCTGCTGGGTCACCCACTCGACGACGTGCTCGGTGCCGTCGTCCGCGCGGTAGACCGCGTCGTCGCTGACCAGCTCCAGGTCGACGTGCCCCGGACCCATCGCGACCTTCGGGTGGTGACCGACCGTGTCGCCGACCTTGCCCACCGCCGCGAGGAACCGGACACCGGTCCCGAAGTCGGCGACGAGATACCGCGCGTGCAGCCCCTGCGCCAGCTTGCGCCAGTCGGCGAGGCCGGCGGCCGCGATCTGTTCACCCCGAAGCAGGTCCATGGCCTCGACGCTAGCGGCGCCGACCGCCCCGGCGCGCCGGATTGGCGAGGCTCCCGGCGAGGCGCAAGAACGGCGCGGAGCCGCCGGGGCCTACTGCAGCGCCTGCTCGAACGAGGCGAGGTCGCGAGCCTCGCCCGGTCCGTTGACCAGCGACCACCGGACCGTGCCGTCGGTGCCGATCAGGAACGTGCCGCGGATGGCCATCCCGGCCGCCTCGTCGAACACGCCGTACGCCTGCGCCACCTGGCCGTGCGGCCAGAAGTCGGACAGCAGCGGGAAGTCGTACCCCTCCTGGTCGCCCCAGGCCTTGAGCGAGAACATCGGGTCGCAGGAGATCGCGACCGTCTGCACCCGGTCGTTGCTGAACCGGGTGAGGTCGTCGCGCACCGAGCACAGCTCGCCGGTGCAGATGCCGGAGAAGGCGAACGGGTAGAAGACCAGCAGCACGGCGCGCTCGGCGCGCAGGTCGCGCAGCGAGGTCTCCTGGCCGAACTGGTCCTTGAGCGTGAAGTCGGGCGCGCTCGCGCCCACGGTGACCGGCTCGCTCATCGCTGCTTCGCCGCCCCGCCCTGGACCAGCTTGGTGCCGATCCACTCCTCGCCCGCCTTGCTGGAGGAGGAGGCGTTGAGCCCGGCGGTCTGCGCGGCTTCCTGGATGTCGCTGGCGTCGACGTGGTCGGGGTGCCCCGCCCGCGGCACCAGCAGGGCGATGAACCCCTTGTCGGCCAGCCCGGCGAGCGCGTCGACGCAGTCGTCGATCAGGTCGCCGTCGCCGTCGCGCCACCACAGCAGCACGGCGTCGACGACGCCGTCGTAGTCCTCGTCCTCCAGCGGCGAGCCGACGGCGTCCTCGATCTCCTCGCGCAGCGCCTCGTCGACGTCCTCGTCCCAGCCGAGCTCCTGCACCACCTGGCCCTCGGCGAACCCCAGCCGTGCGGCCGTGGCTGTGCGGTTGCCGTCGCCGGCGGATCCGTTCCCTTCCTCGGTCATGGGTCAGTAGTCCACTAGGAACTCCGCGCCATTGCAACTAGCGGGCAGGGCGCGAGCGCGCGTCGGATGGTCGGACCATCGTGCGGACCGTCGTTCCGAGTACTGGTTAGTAACGGGACCCGATTTCACCAGCACCACGCCGGGGAGCAGACTGATCTTTCGTAGGAGCGTCAGAGAGGACGTACGACTGTGTCGAACAACCCCACCGGTGCAGGACCGATCCTGAACGGCATCCCGAGCCAGCTGCCCGACATCGATCCGGACGAGACGCAGGAGTGGGTCGACTCGCTCGACGCGGTCATCGAGCACGGCGGTCAGGCACGCGCGCGCTACGTCATGCTCAAGCTGCTCGAGCGCGCGCGCCAGCGGCAGATCGGCGTGCCGTCGCTCACCGCGACCGACTACATCAACACCATCGCGCCCGAGGCCGAGCCGTGGTTCCCCGGCGACGAGGAGATCGAGCGGCGATACCGCGCCTGGATCCGCTGGAACGCCGCGGTCATGGTGCACCGCGCGCAGCGCCCCGACGTGGGCGTCGGCGGCCACATCTCGACGTACGCCTCCGCGGCCACCCTCTACGAGGTCGGCTTCAACCACTTCTTCCGCGGCAAGGACCACCCCGGCGGCGGCGACCAGATCTACTTCCAGGGCCACGCCTCCCCGGCATGTACGCCCGCGCCTACCTCGAGGGGCGCCTCACCGAGACCCAGCTCGACGGGTTCCGCCAGGAGAAGTCGCACATCGTCGACGGCGAGCTGCAGGGGCTGCCCTCCTACCCGCACCCGCGGTCGATGCCCAGCTTCTGGGAGTTCCCGACGGTGTCGATGGGCCTCGGCCCGATGAACGCGATCTACCAGGCGCAGTTCAACAAGTACCTGCACAACCGCGGCCTGAAGGACACCAGCGACCAGCACGTCTGGGCCTTCCTCGGCGACGGCGAGATGGACGAGCCGGAGTCGCGCGGCCTGCTGCAGCTGGCGGCCAACGAGGAGCTGGACAACCTCACGTTCGTCATCAACTGCAACCTGCAGCGCCTCGACGGCCCGGTGCGCGGCAACGGCAAGATCATCCAGGAGCTGGAGAGCTTCTTCCGCGGCGCGGGCTGGAACGTCATCAAGGTCGTCTGGGGCCGCGGCTGGGACCCGCTGCTGGCCGCCGACCGCGACGGCGCGCTCGTGCACCTGATGAACTCCACCTCCGACGGTGACTACCAGACCTTCCGCGCCAACGACGGGGCGTACGTCCGCGAGCACTTCTTCGGCCGCGACCCGCGCACCGCGAAGATGGTCCAGGACTGGTCCGACGAGGACGTCTGGTGGAAGCTCAAGCGCGGCGGGCACGACTACCGCAAGGTCTACGCGGCGTACAAGGCAGCGACCGAGCACCACGGCCAGCCGACGGTGATCCTGGTCAAGACGATCAAGGGCTACAGCCTCGGCACGCACTTCGCCGGCCGCAACGCGACGCACCAGATGAAGAAGCTGGCGCTGGACGACCTCAAGCAGTTCCGCGACTCGCTGCAGATCCCGATCAGCGACGAGCAGCTCGAGGCCGACCCCTACCTGCCGCCGTACTACCACCCCGGCGACGACGACCCGGCGATCAAGTACATGCTCGACCGGCGCAAGCAGCTGGGCGGCGGGCTCCCCGACCGCCGGGTCTCCTCGGGCCCGCTGAAGCTGCCCGACGACAACGCCTACGCCGTGGCCAAGAAGGGCTCGGGCAAGCAGGAGGTCGCCACCACGATGGCCCTCGTGCGGGTCTTCAAGGAGCTCATGCGCGACAAGGACCTCGGTCCGCACATCGTGCCGGTCATCCCGGACGAGGCCCGCACGTTCGGCATGGACTCCTTCTTCCCGACGGCCAAGATCTACAACCCGCACGGGCAGAACTACACCTCCGTCGACGCCGAGCTGATGCTGGCGTACAAGGAGTCGACGCAGGGGCAGATCCTGCACCTGGGCATCAACGAGGCCGGCTCGATCGGCGCGTTCACCGCGGCGGGCACGTCCTACGCCACGCACGGGGTGCCGATGGTGCCGTTCTACATCTTCTACTCGATGTTCGGCTTCCAGCGCACCGGCGACTCGATCTGGGCCGCGGCCGACCAGATGGCCCGCGGCTTCCTGATCGGCGCCACCGCCGGGCGCACCACGCTGACCGGTGAGGGGCTGCAGCACGCCGACGGTCACGGGCTGCTGCTCGCGTCGTCGAATCCCGCTGTGGTTGCTTACGATCCGGCGTACGGCTACGAGATCGCGCACATCATGAAGGACGGCCTGCGCCGGATGTTCGGCGACAAGCCGGAGAACGTCATCTTCTACCTCACCGTCTACAACGAGCCGTACGTCCAGCCCCCGGAGCCGGAGAACGTCGACGTCGAGGGGATCCTGCGCGGGATCTACCGCCTGTCGGTCGGCGAGGGTGACGGGCCGAAGGCGCAGCTGCTCGCGTCGGGCGTCGGGGTGCCGTGGGCGCTGGAGGCCCAGCAGCTGCTCAAGGACGACTGGGGCGTCGTCGCCGACGTGTGGTCGGTGACCTCCTGGAACGAGCTGCGCCGCGACGGCCTGGCCGCCGACGAGCACAACTTCCTGCACCCCGACGAGGAGCCCCAGGTCCCCTACGTCACCGAGGTGCTGCGCGACGCGCAGGGTCCGGTCATCGCGACCTCCGACTCGATGCGCGCCGTGCAGGACCAGATCCGGCAGTGGGTGCCGCAGGACTTCGTCTCGCTCGGCGCCGACGGGTTCGGCTTCTCCGACACCCGCGCCGCGGCCCGCCGCTACTTCCACATCGACGGGCCGTCGATGGTCGTGCGCACCCTGCAGCTGCTCGCCGAGCGCGGCGAGATCGACGACGACATCCCGGCCAAGGCGGCCGAGAAGTACCAGCTGCTCGACGTCACCGCCGGCACGTCCGGCAACGTCGGCGGCGACGCGTGATGCGGGGCCGGCGTGAGGCCGGGGAGGACCTCACGCCGGAGGACCTGATCACGGTCGAGCTCGGCCGTGCCCGCAGAAGCGACCCCGGGTACGACGAGGGCGCGGTCGACGACCTGCTCGACGACGTCGTGGCCGCGATGCGCGAGGGCAGCCTCACCCCCGGGCAGCTCGCCCGGTGGCGGCAACGGCTGGAGCCGGTGACCCGGCGGCTTCGTCCCGGCTACGACCGGGGTCAGGTCGACGCGCTGCTCGACCGGCTGCACTCGCAGCTCGCCGCGCCGACCCCGCCCGCCGGCGCGCCGACGGCCCCGGGGCCGAGCGGTGCCGGCATCGGCAACGATCAGGAGGCGGTGGCGCAGCAGTACGCCCGCGAGGACCGCCTCGAGACGCGCCGCAGCGTCTGGCGCGGCACGGCCGACGGCACCGACCCGGTGGCGGTGGCGGTCGAGGCGCTCGCCGCGGCGGCGCCGCGCGACCTGCTCGAGATCGGTTGCGGCACCGGCGAGTTCGCTTCGCGCGTGGCCGCGCGCCTGCCTGGCGCACGGCTCGTCGCGACCGACCAGTCACCCCGCATGGTCGAGCTCGCCGCCCAGCGCGGGCTCGACGCGCGCCCGGTCGACGCGAGCGAGCTGCCGTTCGGCGACGACGCCTTCGACGCGGTCGCCGCGATGTGGATGCTCTACCACGTGCCCGACCTGGACCGGACGCTCGCGCAGGTGCGGCGGGTGCTGCGCCCGGACGGGGTGCTGATCGCCATGACGAACGGCGACGGGCACCTCGCCGACCTGCTGACCGCCGCCGGTGGTGAGCCGATCCGCACCCAGTTCAGCCGCGAGAACGGCGCCACCACGCTGCGGCGCCACTTCGCGCACGTCGAGCAGATCGACTTCGACACCCGCGCGGTCTTCCCCGACCACGGCGCCGCCCAGGCCTACCTCGCGACGTTCGACCCCGCCCTCGCCGAGCAGCTCCCGCCGTTCGCCGGCGAGGCCGAGTTCGCCGGCGCCGCAACGCTGTTCATCGCCACCTGACCCACGCTGGTCGAGTGCCGGCGAGGCGCTGGCCGAGCCGGTGTATCGAGACCCTCGGCGCCCTACGGCAGCAGCGCGCTGACCACCGCGGCGAGGATCACCGTGTTGAACACGAACGCGATGAGCCCGTGCACGGTGATGGTGCGGCGCATCTGCGTCGAGGTGACGTCGACGTCGGTGGTGCCGAACGTCGTACTCACCGCCACCGAGAAATAGATGTAGTCGCTCCAGTCGGTCGCCTGCGCGCTCGGCTTGTCGCCGGGGAAGTTCAGACCCTGGCCGTCGGTGAGCGCGTCGTCGGCGTGGTAGGCGACGGCGAACGCGATGAGGATCGCGACCCACGACACGACGATCATGCCGACGCCGATGGCGACCCGCGCCCAGGTGGGCAGCTCGGAGTGCCCGGCGCCCCGCGGCAGCCACAGCACCGCGACGAACAGCGCCGCCGCGCTGATGAAGATGGAGAATCCCGGGCCCGGCGCCGTGCCGAGCAGGTATCGCTGCACCCGGGTGCCGCGCCCGCTGCGCGTCGCCCAGTGGCGGACGGCAGCGGGCGTGGCCCGGGAGAACACGACCACGGAGACCGCGACGTAGACGAGCAGGTAGGCCAGCAGGATCAGGACCACCCGGTCCAGCACGGCCGCGAGGCGGGTGTCACCGGAGTCGATGAGGGCGACCGCGAGCACACCCACGACGAGCGCGACCGCGCCGGCCACCCCCGCCCGCCACGTCTCCTGGAGCCACTTCTCCCCGCCGAGGGTCTCCCGGTCGTCGGTCTTCCGGTCGTCGTCTGCCAACGCGGGTCAGCCGCGCCAGGTGTCGCGCGCGACGACGGCCACGTCGGGGTTGTCGCTGAAGATGCCGTCGATGCCGGCGTCGTAGAGGCGGTGCAGCAGGTCCATGACACGACCGTAGTCGTTCGGGTCGGCGCCGATGCGGTAGTCGGTCGGCAGGAACTGGTTCTCGGCGCGGACGGTGTAGGGGCACACCTCCAGACCGACGGCGTGGGCGTTCTTCACCAGGGTGGTCTCGGCGCCCAGCGTGCCGTCGCTGTTGCGGGCGATGACCTGCGACCAGTCGGGTCCGAGCCCGTCGATCTGGTCGGCGTACGTCCGCAGCCCGGCCGGCGACAGCAGCTCGGCGTAGGTGCGGTCGTCGGCGTACGGCGTGCCGCTGGCCGAGGTGAGGAACACCAGCGGCGCCTTCACCTTCATCTTCGAGCGCATCATCAGCAGGTTCGTCAGCTCGAACGACTGGATGCGGATGGCGGCGTTCTTGTTGTTCAGGCCGTAGCGCTGCACCAGCGGGACCAGGCGCTCCTCGAGCGGCAGCCCGATCTCGCGGAAGTACGTCGGGTGCTTGGTCTCGGGGTAGACACCGATCTCGCGGCCGAGGTCGAGGCTGAGCTGCTTGCGCAGCTTCAGCACCTCCTCGAACGTCGGCACCTGCCAGAGGCCGTCGTAGATGGTGTTCTCCTGGCGCACCTGCGGCAACCGCTCGACCGCGCGCAGGGTGCGCAGCTCGGCGAGGGTGAAGTCCTCGACGAACCAGCCGGTGGTCGCGACCCCGTCGAGGGTCTTGGTCGTGCGGCGCGCGGCGAAGTCGGGACGCTCGGACACGTCGGTCGTGCCGCTGATCTCCGGCTCGTGCCGGCACACGAGCACCCCGTCCTTGGTGATGACCAGGTCGGGCTCGATGAAGTCGGCACCCATGTGCGCGGCGAGGGTGTAGGAGGCGAGCGTGTGCTCCGGGCGATAGCCGGAGGCACCGCGGTGACCCACGACGTACGGCGTGGGGAGGCTGCGGCGACCGCGCCCGCGCGACCGCGAGGCGGCGGGGGCGGCGCTGCTGGCGCTGACGGGGAGGACGGTGGCGGCGGCTGCGGTGGCACCCACCAGTGCGGTGAAGGAACGACGATCCATGACGGTCATCACACCGCACCCGCGACCTCGCGCGGTGGACAGCGGGTGGACTTCCCGGGACGAGCGGATGGCCGCTCGGCGGCGCCCGCACTCCCGGGACTGTGCAGGTCCTACAAACGACGGACGTACGCTGGCGGCATGCCCGGCACCCGCCGCCCGCGCGGCACGACCGCGACCCGTCGTCGCCTCGAGCGCAACGCGGGGCAGCTGGCCACCTCGGCGGTGCAACGGATGGACGCGCAGCACGAGTGGTACCGCGAGCTCAGCGCCGAGGACCGCAGCTGGGTCGGGCTGGTCGCCCAGGCGGGCATCGCGTCGTTCATCGCGTGGTACCGCGACCCGACGTCGACCCCGGCCGACATCGTCGACGTGTTCGGCACCGCGCCGCGCGAGCTGACCCGCTCGATCAGCCTGCGCCGCACGCTGGACCTGGTGCGCACGGTGATCGAGGAGATGGAGTCACAGGTCGAGCGCATCGCCGCGCCCGGCGAGGGCGAGGAGCTGCGCACGGCGGTGCTGCACTACTCCCGCGAGATCGCGTTCGGGGCCGCCCAGGTCTATGCCCAGGCAGCCGAGACGCGCGGCGCCTGGGACGCGCGGCTGGAGTCGCTCGTGGTCGACGCGGTGCTGCGCGGCGAGGCCGACGACTCGCTGCAGTCACGGGTCGCGGCGCTCGGCTGGGACCGGGTGACCGCGGTGTCGGTGGCGGCCGGCGAGGCGCCGCAGGGCGGCAGCGCGGCGGTCGTCGACGCGCTGCGCTCGGCCGCCGCCGACCGGGGCATCGAGTGCCTCGTGGCCGTGCAGGGCCACCGCCTCGTCGCCGTGCTCGGGCAGGTCGAGGACCCGGTGCGCACCGTCACCGACCTCGCCGACCACTGGGGGCAGGGGCCGATCGTCGTCGGCCCACGCGTCCCGCACGTCTTCGCGGCCGGACGCTCGGCCCGTTCGGCGCTGTCCGGTCTCGACGCGGCCCGCGCCTGGCCCGAGGCGCCGCGGCCGTGCAGCGGGGCCGAGCTGCTCGGCGAACGGGCGCTGGCCGGTGACGAGCGCGCCCGGCGCGCCCTCGCCGAGCGCGTCCACCGTCCGCTCGCGAGCAGCGCGCAGCTGCTCGAGACGGCCAGGGCCTACCTCGCCTCCGGCAGCCTCGAGGCCACCGCCCGCACGCTGTACGTCCACCCCAACACCGTCCGCTACCGGCTCGGCCGGATCACCGACGAGACCGGGTACGACCTCACCGACGGCCACGACGCCTTCACCGTGCGCATCGCCCTGGCCGTGGCGCTGCTGGACGCCCCGCGGCAGTGGCGCCGCCGTACGACCTGACGCGGCACGCTCGGGCCGCACGCCCCGGCGGTCCTCCGCCGAAACGTGCGCCCCACCGCACCCGCCAGCGGTCCTCCGCCACCCCGTGCGCAACGCCACCGCACGCCTCAGCGGTCCTCCGCCACCCCGTGCGGCCCCGCCCCTCACGCCCTCGCGGTCCTCCGCCACCGCACCCTCAGCGGTCCTCCGCCGAAACGTGCGCTCCACCGCACCCACCAGCGGTCCTCCGCCACCTCGTGCGGCCCCGTCCCTCACGCCCTCGCGGTCCTCCGCTGCAGCGTGCGCTCCACCGCACCCCTCAGCGGTCCTCCGCCACCCCGTGCGCCCCCGTCCCTCACGCCCTCGCGGTCCTCCGCCACCCCGTGCGGCCCCGTCCCTCACGCCCTCGCGGTCCTCCGCCACCCCGTGCACGCCGCGGGGGGCGACCTACGCCGGCGTACGCTCTCGCCGGGTTCGCATTTGGAGGAAACCTCCAAATCTGGCGGGCGAGCGTCGTGGGAGAAGACCGCGCGCGGCGGGGCCCGCTGGGGCAGGGTGGAGGTGTGCTCGCGATCGTCAGCCCTGGACAGGGCTCCCAGTCCCCCGGCTTCCTCTCCCCCTGGCTCGAGCTGCCCGGGGTGGCCGACCGCCTGGCCGCGCTGAGCGACGCGGCGGGACTGGACCTGCAGGCGCACGGCACCACCTCCAACGCCGAGACCATCAAGGACACCGCGGTCGCCCAGCCGCTCATCGTCGCGGCCGGCCTGCTGGCGCTCCCCGAGCTCGACGCGATCGGCTCGTCCGGGGCCCTCGCCGGGCACTCGGTCGGCGAGATCACCGCCGCCGCCGCGGCGGGCGTGCTCGACGACGCGCAGGCGATGCGGTTCGTGAGCGTGCGCGGGCGCGCCATGGCCGAGGCGGCTGCGGCCACCCCCACGGGGATGGCGGCCGTCCTCGGCGGCGACCCCGACGACGTCGCGGCCACGCTCGAACGGCACGGCCTCACCCCGGCCAACATGAACGGCGCCGGCCAGGTCGTCGCCGCCGGCACGCTCGACCAGCTGCAGGCCCTGCAGGGCGACCCTCCGGCGAAGGCTCGGGTCATCCCGCTGCAGGTGGCGGGCGCGTTCCACACCGAGCACATGGCGCCGGCCGTGCAGACCCTGCGCGCCGAGGCCGACGCCATCCAGCCCGGCAGCCCCACGGTGACCCTGATCAGCAACGCCGACGGCGCGGTCGTGGCCGACGGGGCCGAGGTGCTGCGCCGCCTGGTCTCCCAGGTCAGCAACCCGGTGCGCTGGGACCTTTGTATGGAGCAGCTGCAGCAGCTCGGCGTCACGGGCCTCATCGAGCTGCCGCCGGCGGGCACCCTCGTCGGCCTGGCCAAGCGCGGCCTGCGCGGCGTCGAGACGCTCGCGCTCAAGACTCCCGACGACCTCGAGACCGCGCGGCGGATGGTCGCTGAGCACGGCTCGACCACCGAAGACCACTGAGGAACGGACCCCGAATGAGCCTCTCTCCCAAGGGAACCGGCACGATCACCTCCCCGCCGGCGCGCGTCACGCGCGCATCAGCGGCGTCGGCGGATACCGCCCCGAACGGGTGATCACCAACGAGGAGGTCTGCACCTGGATCGACTCCTCCGACCAGTGGATCCGCGAGCGCTCGGGCATCGTGACCCGCCGCTGGGCGCGCGAGGACGAGTCGGTCGTCGACATGGCCGAGGCGGCCGCCGGGCCGGCCCTGCAGATGGCCGGGATCTCCCCGAGCAGATCGGCGCGGTCATCTGCGCGACGGTCACCCACCCGTTCGCCACGCCGGCCGCCGCCCCGCTGCTGGCGACGCGCCTGGGTGCCAACGGCGTACCCGCCTTCGACATCTCGGCCGCGTGCGCGGGCTACTGCTACGCGATCTCGCTCGCGAGCGACATGGTGCGCGGCGGGTCGGCCGAGCACGTCCTGGTCGTCGGCGTCGAGAAGCTGTCCAGCGTCACCGACACCTCCGACCGCGGCACCGCGTTCATCTTCGGCGATGGCGCCGGTGCCACCGTGGTGAGCCCCTCCGACGAGCCGGGCATCGGCCCGACCGTGTGGGGCTCCGACGGCGAGAAGTGGTCGACGATCCAGCAGCGGCTCGGCTGGGACGAGATCCTGCGCCGCTGGGAGGCCGAGGACGCCGGTCAGACCGTCGACTGGTCCGACGCCCAGGCCCACGACGCCCGCTCCGCGAGCACCCTGGCGATGGCCGGCCAGTCGGTCTTCCGCTGGGCCGTGTGGGGCATGGCGCCGGTCGCCCAGCAGGCCATCGACAAGGCCGGCATCACCGCCGCCGACCTCGACGCGTTCATCCCGCACCAGGCGAACATGCGTATCGTCGACGCGATGGTGAAGCAGCTCGGCCTCCCCGAGGACATCCCGGTCGCGCGCGACATCGCCGAGACCGGCAACACCTCGGCCGCGTCTGTGCCGCTCGCGACCGAGCGGATGCTGCGCGAGGGCGAGGCGCCGCGCGGCGGGCTCGCCCTGCAGATCGGCTTCGGTGCCGGGCTGGTCTACGCAGCCCAGGTCGTACGCCTGCCCTAGCTCTCCCGTCGGCCCGGCGGGTTGAAAACCGGGTCAGCCCAAGGAAGTTCGAATCCAGGAGGTAACCCCCATGGCCATGAGCGACCAGGAGATCCAGGCCGGTCTCGCCGAGATCATCAACGAGGAGACCGGGCTCGACGCCGAGGCCGTCCAGCCGGACAAGTCGTTCACCGAGGACCTCGACATCGACTCGCTGTCGATGATGACGATCGTCGTGAACGCCGAGGAGAAGTTCGACGTGCGCATCCCCGACGACGAGGTCAAGAACCTCAGCACCGTCGGTGACGCCGTCGCCTTCATCAAGAACGCCCAGGGCTGACCGACGTCGGGCGGGCACCCAGGAGCCTCGGGTGCCCGCCCGCGCACGGCCCTCCCCAGCACGCCTGCCCGCACCACCTCACAGGAGCCCGCACCCATGACCGCTGAGAAGCGCATCGTCGTCACCGGCCTCGGCGCGACCACCCCGATCGGGGGCACCGCCACGGAGACCTGGGACGCGCTGCTCGCCGGCACCTCCGGCGCCCGCACGCTCGAACAGGACTGGGTGCAGCAGTACGACCTGCCCGTGCACTTCGCCGCGAGCATCAAGCAGGACCCGGCCGAGGTGCTCAAGCGCGTCGAAACCCGTCGGATGGACCCGTCGGCGCAGTACGCCATGATCGCCTCGCGCGAGGCGTGGGCCGACGCGGGCGCGCCCGAGGTCGAGCCGGAGCGCCTCGGCGTCGCCATCGGCACCGGCATCGGCGGGGTGCACACCCTGCTCGACCAGTACGACGTGCTCAAGGAGAAGGGCCCGCGCCGGGTCTATCCGCTGACCGTGCCGATGCTGATGCCCAACACCGCCTCCGGCAACGTCTCGCTGGAGCTCGGCGCCCGCGCGGGCGCGCACACCACCGTGTCGGCGTGCTCGTCCGGCGCCGAGGCCATGGGCTACGCCGCCGAGATGATCCGCCAGGGCCGCGCCGACGTCATGGTCACCGGCGGCACCGAGGCCGCGATCCACCCGCTGACCGTCGCGGGCTTCGCCGCCATGCAGGCGCTGTCGACCCGCAACGACGACCCGGCCGGGGCCTCGCGCCCCTACGCCGCCGACCGTGACGGGTTCGTCATGGGCGAGGGCGCGGGCGTGATCGTGCTGGAGAGCTACGAGCACGCCACGGCCCGCGGCGCCACGATCTATGCCGAGCTGGCGAGCATCGGGATGTCCTCGGACGCGTACCACATCACCGCGGGCGAGCCCGAGGGCGCGGGTGCCTCGCGCGCCATGCTCGAGGCGATCGAGCGCGCCGGTCTGCAGCCCGCCGACATCGCGCACATCAACGCCCACGCGACCTCCACCCCGGTCGGCGACATCGCGGAGACCAACGCGATCCGGCGCGCGTTCGGCGGCACCGCCGACGACATCGCGGTGACCGCGACCAAGTCGATGACCGGCCACCTGCTCGGTGCGGCCGGCGCGCTCGAGACGGTGCTGACGATCCAGACGGTGCAGCAGCGGCTCATCCCGGCGACGATCAATCTCGAGCAGCAGGACCCCGAGATCCCGCTCGACGTCGTCACCGGCGAGCACCGCCCGCTCCCCGACGGCGACGTGGCGGCGCTGAACAACTCCTTCGGCTTCGGCGGCCACAACGTCGCCCTGGTGATCAAGAGCGTCTGAGCTTCTCGGTCCAGGCCCCTTCTCCAGTCGCCGGGCATCGTCGCCGAGACGCGGGGCTGCTCTTCCGCATTTCGTTCACCGGGGAACGATCTGTACGGCCCGCGCCCCGGAATCCCGCGGGTCACCTCCGCATTTCGTTCACTCGAGAACGAAGTGCGGAGTCCTGGGGCCGCCTGGCCCGAGCCCGCGGCCCGGACGGGCGGTCAGCTCACGCGGTGCAACCAGCGGACGGTGGCGCCGTCGCCGGCGCACCGGAACGGCTCGAGCTCCTGGTCCCACGCGGTGCCCAGCAGGTCGGCCATCTCGACGCGGAACGCCTCGGGGTCGCCGGCGCTCGCCGCCAGCGCCGACCGCAGGCGGTCCTCGTTCACGACGGCGTCGCCGCTCGCCGAGGTCCAGGTGTGGTGGATGCCGAGGTCAGGGTGTGCGCCCACCGGCTGCCGTCACAGCCCGGGCTCGGTTCCTCGGTCACCTCGTAGCGCAGGTGCTCCCAGCCGCGCAGCGCACTCGCCAGCCGCGCGCCGGTGCCCGGCTCGGCGGTCCACGCCAGCTCCCCGCGCACCATCCCCGGTGCGATGGGTTGCTTGGTCCACTCCAGACGTACGGGCGTCTCGAGGATCGACTCCAGCGCCCACGTCAGGTGTGGGCACAGCGCGGTGGGGGTGGAGTGGATGTAGACCACCCCGCGCGTGACGGCACGCGGCATCGCGACAGACATCCTGACCTCCTTGGCTGCGAGGGACGTCTTCCCCAACGACCTCGCGTGGAGCCGGGATGCTGCTCGTGGCTGCTCATGCCTGTTGTGCCGCCCATTGTGCCCCATCCGTCACAGGCGTACCACCCCACGGTGTGCCCAGAGCCGCCCGCCGGGGAAGCGGCGCGCGAGCGTACGCCCGCGGCAGCTGCCGCCGCAGCGCCTAGCGACGCTTGATCGCGGCCGCGATCACCAGGCCGAGCGTGAGCGTGCCGAACAGCGGCACGAGGTAGAGGCCGATCGACCCGACGGCCGGGTTGGACACCTCGGAGTCGCCGGTGACCGTGCCGACCCCGGCGAGGTAGATCAGTGCCGACCACAGGCAGCCGGGGATCGCCACTAGTGGCCATGCCACGTGCGGGCGGCGCAGCGCGGCAGGCAGCCCCATCGCCGCCACGATCAGCATCGGGACGGCGAGGAGCCACCCCACGAAGTCGCCCGAGGCGTCGGCACCCTCGGTCAGCTCGTCGACCGAGGACAGCTGGAACAGGTTCCAGCTGTCGCCCTGGTAGCTCGCGAACGGCAGCAGGCACGCGAGCGCGGTGAGCACCGCCGCGACCACCCAGCCCTGGGCGATGTTCCGCGCGGTCGAGCCCTGCGGGGGCCTCGGCTGCGGGAATCCCGGGTAGCCGTGGAAGCCGCCGGGGGCGTACGGATTCGGTTGCGGCGCAGGCGAGCTCGGCCCGGGCATGCTCCACGGCTGCGGCTGCGGCTGCGGCTGCGGCCGGGGCGTCGGTGCCGGCGTCGTCGGAGCCGGAGCGGCCGGGCGGGGCGTCTGGTGCGCCGAGGGGCCGGGCGGCGGGGTGCCGGCCCCCTGGGGTCCCGAGGTCGCGGGCTGTCCGTCGGCAGCGGCGTGCAGCTCGCGGGCGAAGGCGACCGTGCCGCGGGGGCGGCGGTCGGGGTCCTTGGCGAGGCCGTGCAGCACCGCGGCCGCGACGCGGGGCGGGACCGAGGGCGGCAGCGGCGGTGGGGGTTCGTTGACGTGCAGGAGCGCGAGCGACACGGCGGAGTCGGCGTGGAACGGGCGACGCCCGGCGAGCAGCTCGTAGGCCACCACCGCCAGCGAGTAGACGTCGCTCTGCGGGTCGGCCTCCAGCCCCACGGCCGCCTCCGGCGACAGGTAGTGCACGGTGCCGAGCACCTCGCCGGTGCGCGTGACCTTGGCCTCGCCGAGCGCCCGCGCGATGCCGAAGTCAGTGAGCTTCACGACGCCCTTGCGGGTCAGCAGCATGTTGGCGGGCTTCACGTCGCGGTGGACCATGCCCTCGTCGTGGGCGGCCTCGAGCCCGGCCGCCGCCTGCGCCACGAGGTCGGCGACCTGCCGCGGCGGCAGCGCGCCCCGGGAGGTGAGATCGGCGACCGAGCTGCCCTGCACCAGCTCCATGACGATGTACGCCGTCTCGTCGCTCTCCCCGAAGTCGTAGACCTGCGCGATGTTCCCGTGGGTCAACCGCGCCGCGAGCCTGGCCTCGTTGCGGAACCGCGCGATGAAGCTCGCGTCGTCGGCCAGCGAGGGGCGGATGACCTTGACCGCGACCGCCCGGCCGAGCACCCCGTCCTGGGCGCGCCACACCTCCCCCATGCCACCACCGGCGATGCGCTCGGTCAGCTCGTAGCGTCCGCCGAGCACGGTCCCCACCGATGTGGCCATGAAGCCCCCACTCCCTCGTCCGTCGAGCCAGGCTCACCGTAGTGGTTCGGCCGAGCCCGCGCCCTGGCGTCGGTGCTAGCGCAGCGGCACGAACAGATAGGGGCCGTGCCCCTCGACACTCGCGTCGGTGACCCGCAGCAGCTCACCGCCGACCGGGATCACCAGCACCCCGTCGGGAGCGAGCTGGGCCACCAGGCTCGCAGGCAGCTCGCCCGCCATCGCGCTGACCAGGATCCGGTCCCACGGCGCTTCGTCAGGGGCGCCCAGCACGCCGGGCTCGGCCTGGCGGATGCTCGCCTGCAGCTGCTCGGTGGCCGCCAGGTTGCGCGACCCGAACGCGACCAGGTCCGGCTCCAGCTCCAGCCCCAGCACCTGACCCTCGTCACCGACCAGACTCGCGAGAAGCGCTGTGGTCCAACCGGATCCGCTGCCGACGTCGAGGACTCGCTGCCCCGGACGTACGTCCAGCAGGCGGAGCAGGTTGCGCACCGTCGTCGGCTGGGAGCAGGTCTGCCCGCGCATCAGCGGCAGGGCGCGGTCGAGGTCGGCGTTGGCCTGCTGGTCCGGCGTGAGGAACCGTGCTCGCGGGCTGCGCTGCATGGCCGCCTCGATGGCGGCGTCGGGTGTGCGCTGTGCCATCCCCTCAGTATGCGAGGCCGCCCCTCCCGCGTCGGTGCACCGTGCCACGATCGCCGGGTGACTGCCGTACGCACGACGCACCTGCTCCTGCGCCCGCTCACCGACGCCGACGTCACCGACCCGCGAATCCTGTTGTGGCACACCGACCCTGAGGGTTACGCACTCATGGCGGAGGAGCCGAGCAGTGACGCCGAGGCGGCGGACCGGTTGAGCGCGTGGCGGCGGCAGTGGGCCGAGGAGGGCCTGGGCTACTGGATCGCCGAGCGCGACGGGCAGCCGGTCGGGATCGGCGGGGTGCGGCCCATGGAGCACCAGGGGACGCGATATCTCAACCTCTACTACCGTCTCGCACCCGAGGGGCGCGGCCGAGGCCTGGCGGCCGAGATCGCCCAGGCCGCAGTCGCATTCGCGCTCGAGCACTATCCGCAGCTGCCGGTGGTCGCGAGGATCGCGGCCGGCAACGAGCCGTCGCTGCGCACTGTCCGCCGCTCGGGCATGGTCGGCCTCGGCCCGTTCCGGATGCCGCACGACCCGCCCGGGATGCCCGACAACTTGCTCTTCCAGAGCCCCGCGGTGCGCCTCGGCCTCGACGACACCTACGAGGAGGTGCTCGACCTGTGGCAGCGGGTCAACGCCGCGGGTGGCGCCGTGGGGTTCGAGGGCGACGCCCCGCGCGCCGACGTCGCCCGCGCGCTCGACCGGCACCTGGGCGCCGAGGGCTGCACGCTCTTGCGGCTGCACGCCCCGACCCTCGACACGTTCGACGACCCGGCCCGCGTCGGACCGCTGCTCGGCTTCGGGTTCGTGCAGCAGGGCACCTCCCCCGTCGTCGCGCACCGCGGCACCCTCTATCGCGTGATGACCGACCCCGACCGGCGCGGACAGCGTCTCGGCACGCTGCTCGTCGCGGCGCTGCACGGCACCGCCCGCCGGCAGGGCGTCGAGATCTGCGAGATCTCCTATCGCGGCGGCACCGGGCTCGACCGGTTCTACGCACCGCTCGGCTACGCCGAGACCGGTCGCGTCGCCGGCGGGCTGCGGTTCAGCTGGGGCGACGTCGACGACGTGACGATGGCGCGGCGGCTGTGATCCGAGGTCGTCGACGCCGTGCAGCGGCTCGGGCAGGGCGGGTAGCCGGTCTGCGACGACCACTCGATGTCCGAGTGGCGCACGCCGACTACCGTGCTCGCGCACGGGGCGGTAGCTCAGCCGGTCAGAGCAGCGGACTCATAATCCGTCGGTCCTGGGTTCAAGCCCCAGTCGCCCCACCAGCCCCGGCACGGCCTGGCGCCCGCACGTGACTGTGCAGGACACGCGGTACGTCCTCGCGCGCCAACCGCGTGTCCTGCACAGTCACGGCGCGTTGGCGGGAGTGGCCCGGCGCTCACCCGACCTCCTCGCCGGCCAGCGCCTTGGCGGCCAGCCGCTCCTCGCCCGCGACCTCCCACACCTCACCGGCGGCGTGCACGGCGAGCGCGATGATCACCAGCCCGAGCACGAGGTCGGGCCAGCCGGAACCGGTCCAGGCGGTCACCGCCGCCATCGCGATGATCGCGAGGTTGACCAGCACGTCGTTGCGCGCGGACAGGAACGCCGCGCGCCCGAGGCTCGACCCCGCCGTACGCACTCGCACCAGCAACCAGGCGCACAGCCCGTTGACGATCGCGGCCCCGGCCGCGGTCACCCACAGCGCGGTCGTCGCCGGCGCCACGGGGTCGCCCCACTTCGACCACGCCTGCCAGCCGGCGGCCGCGGCCGGCACCAGCAGGATGCCCGCCATGACGCGGCCGACCAGCGCCTGCCGGGCGACCGACCAGCCGAGCGCGATCGCGATCAGCAGGTTGATGGCGGTGTCCTCGAGGAAGTCGGCGCTGTCGGCGAACAGCGAGACCGACCCGATGGCCAGCGCCACGCTCGCCTCGACGAAGAAGTAGCCGAGGTTCAGCGCGGCGACGAGCAGGACGGTCCGCCGCAGCACCACCGATGAGGTCACGGCGACATTCTTTCGGATCGGGGGCGCATTCATACGCTCTGGGGAAAGCGGGCAGACGCTCGTTCACCGGCATGTACGGTGTTCTCGTGTCTTGCGGCGGGGCGCCGCGGGGCACGACCCGGCTCTGAGGGGGCCGGACCGACAGCGCCTCCGCCGGCGACCCTGGCCTCACCACCTGTGGTCGCGGCGGAGGCGCTGTTCTGGCTCTCCCGCCCTCCCTGCCGCCCCTCCCCCGCTCCCCTGTTGTTCGCCGCGCCCGACGGGTGTCGTTGGGGCGTCGTTCACCTGCCCCTGGGACATTCGCGCTCGTGCGCATCGTTCGGCTGGCCAACTTCGTCGGGCCGCGCACCGGCGGCATCCGCACCGCGCTGGAGCGCTGGGGACTGGCGTACGCCCGGCTCGGCCACGACCCCGTGCTCATCCATCCCGGTGACGAGTTCGCGCACCGGCGGGCCGAGTTCGGCGACGTCATCACCCTCGGCGGCACCGACCTGCCCGGCCGCACCGGATACCAGCTCGTGCTCAACCGGCGCCGCGTGACCAGCCTGCTCGAGCGGCTGCACCCCGACGCCGTCGAGGTGTCCGACCGCTCCAGCCTGCGCTGGGTCGCGAGCTGGGCGCGGCGGGCCGGCGTCCCGAGCGTGATGGTGTCGCACGAGTGCCTGACCGGGGTGCTGCAGGAGTTCGGCGCGCCGCCCGCGGTCGCCACCCGCGTCGCCGACCGGCTCAACACCGGCACCGCGCGGTCGTACGACGCCATCGCCTGCCCGAGCAGCTATGCAGCACAAGAGTTCTCGCGCATCGGCGCCGAGGCCCACGTGGTGCCGCTCGGCGTCGACCACGACGTCTTCACCCCTGCGCCCACCACAAGCAGCCCCGCACCCGCCGCACCTCTGCGGCTGCTGCACTGCGGCCGCCTCTCCCCGAGAAGGACCCGACCCTCCCCATCCGCACCCTCGCCGAGCTGCACCGCCGCGGGGTGCCGGCCCGGCTGGACGTGCTCGGCCACGGACCGATGGCGAGCCACCTGCGCGAGCTGGCCCGGCCGTACGACGTCGCGTTCCTGCCCTACACCCGCTCGCGGGCGCAGGTGGCCGGCCGGCTGCGCGCCGCCGACGTGGTCATCGCGCCCGGGCCGATCGAGACGTTCGGGCTCGCCGCGCTGGAGGCGCTGGCCTGCGGCACCCCCGTGGTGTGCCCGACCACCGGCGCCCTGCCGGAGGTGGTCGGCGCGGGCGGGCTCGCGGCGCCCTCGCACGCGGCGGACTTCGCCGACGCGGTGCTGCGCCTCGCGGCCGACCCGCTGGCGCCGGCCCGCGCGCGGCGCCGCGCCCGCGAGCTGACCTGGGACACCTCGGCGCGCGGCATGCTCCAGGTGCACCACGCGGCGGCGGCATCGATTGGGTCACGTACCCGCGATTCCGCGGGTGGCTGATCCGCCGGATCGCTACTGTCCCCCGCATGACAGAGCCGTCCGATGCTGCCTCCGCGCCGCGCGAGCAGTCGATCAACGTCGCCCGCGGTGAGCCCCTGGTCGTCCTGCAGGACGTGCAGAAGCACTTCGGGCCGCTGCACGTGCTCAAGGACATCGACCTGACCGTGCACCACGGTGAGGTCGTGGTCGTGATCGGCCCGTCCGGCTCCGGCAAGTCGACCCTGTGCCGCGCGATCAACCGGCTCGAGACCATCGAGTCCGGCAGCATCACCATCGACGGCAAGCCGCTGCCCGAGGAGGGCCAGGAGCTGGCCCGGCTGCGGGCCGACGTCGGCATGGTCTTCCAGTCGTTCAACCTGTTCGCGCACAAGACGATCCTCGAGAACGTCACCCTCGGCCCGATCAAGGTGCGCAAGCAGGGCAAGGCCACCGCAGAGAAGCGGGCGATGGAGCTGCTCGAGCGCGTCGGTGTCGCCCACCAGGCGAGCAAGTACCCCGCCCAGCTGTCCGGCGGCCAGCAGCAGCGCGTCGCGATCGCCCGCTCGCTCGCGATGGAGCCCAAGGTGATGCTCTTCGACGAGCCGACCTCGGCGCTCGACCCCGAGATGATCAACGAGGTCCTCGACGTGATGACCGCCCTCGCCAAGGAGGGCATGACGATGATCGTCGTCACCCACGAGATGGGCTTCGCGCGCCGCGCGGCCGACCGCGTGGTGTTCATGTCCGACGGTCAGATCCTCGAGGAGAACGTCCCCGAGGAGTTCTTCACCAACCCGCAGACCGATCGCGCCAAGGATTTCCTCGGCAAGATCCTCACCCACTGAGCAGGACACACCACAGAGGAGATCCACATGCAGCACACCCGACGCATGGCTGGGGTGGCGGTCGCCGCGGCGGCCGCCCTGACGCTCGCCGCGTGCGGCGACAGCGAGACCCCGGCGGCCGGCAGCGGATCCGGGAGCGGCGACGGCGTCACCGTCGGCATCAAGTTCGACCAGCCCGGTCTCGGCCTCAAGAGCGGCAACAGCTACAGCGGCCTCGACGTCGACGTGGCCAACTACGTCGCGAAGGACCTCGGGCTCGGCACGGTGACCTTCCGCGAGGCCCCGTCCAAGCAGCGCGAGCAGCTGATCAAGTCCGGCCAGGTCAACATGGTCATCGCGACCTACTCGATCACCGACGCCCGCAAGAACGAGGTCTCCTTCGCCGGGCCGTACTTCATCGCCCAGCAGGCGCTGCTGGTGCGCAAGGGCTCGGGCATCACCGGCACCGAGGGCCTCTCGGGCAAGAAGCTGTGCTCGGTCTCCGGCTCCACGTCGGCGACCAAGATCAAGGAGAAGGTGCCCGGGGTGAACCTCCAGGAGTTCGACACCTACTCCAAGTGCGCCGAGGCACTCGGCGCCGGTCGCATCGACGCGATGACCACCGACGACACGATCCTGTCCGGCTACGCCAACCAGAACCAGTACAAGGGCAAGTTCGAGGTCGTCCAGGGCGTCGGCGGCGACGAGATCTACGGCATCGGCATCAAGAAGGGCGACACCGGTCTGTGCAACCGGATCAACGGGGCCCTGAAGAAGATGGTCGACTCCGGCGAGTGGAAGAAGGCCGTCACCAAGAACCTCGGTGACGACTACAAGCTCGACTCCGCGAAGAACCCGCCCCAGGCAGCAGCCTGCTCCTGATCTGAGCACCGCAGCCCCGGTGGCTCGCCGCGCGCGAGCCGCCGGGGCCGCGTTCCGCCTCCCCACCCCGCAAGGACTCGCATGGCCTCGCTGTTCGACCAGTTCGACGTGCTCGGCGCGATGTGGATGACGATCAAGCTCACCGCGATCTCCGCGGTGCTGGCCCTGGTCCTCGGCACGATCGTCGCGATCATGCGCCTGTCGCCCGTCCCGGCGCTGCGCCTGCTCGGCACGTCGTACGTCAACCTCCTGCGCAACACGCCGCTCACCCTGATCGTGTTCTTCTGCCTGCTCGGCATGTGGCAGACGATGGGCATCGAGCTGTCGCCCGAGCTGAGCGTCAACGCGTTCCGCTACGCCATCATCGGGCTGACCGTCTATCACGCGGCGTTCGTGTGCGAGGCGCTGCGCTCCGGCGTCAACACCATCCCGCTGGGCCAGGCCGAGGCGGCCCGCTCGATCGGCCTCACCTTCGGGCAGAGCCTGCGCGAGGTCGTGCTCCCGCAGGCGTTCCGCGGCGCGATCACCCCGCTCGGCAACACCCTGATCGCGCTCGCCAAGAACACCACCGTGGTGGTCACCATCGGCGTCGCCGAGCTCGCCTACTTCATGGCCGACGTCAACGAGCAGGCCTCCGACCAGCTGACCAACGCGTTCATCATCGCGGCGGCCTTCTTCGTCCTGTTCACCATCCCGATGGGCCTCGGCACCGGCTGGCTCTCCAAGCGACTGGCGGTCAAGCGATGAGTCAGAACGCCTCCGTCCTCTTCGACGCGGCCGGCCCCAAGGCCCGCACGCGCTACCGCCTGTTCGGCGTGCTCGGGGCGCTGCTGATCGCCGCGATCCTGGCCGCGGTCGTCTGGAAGTTCAACGAGCAGGGGCAGTTCGAGGCCGCGAAGTGGAAGCCGATCGTCGGCGGCGAGCTGTGGACGGCGTACCTGCTTCCGGGGTTGTGGGGCACGCTCAGGGCGGCCGCCATCAGCATCGTGCTGGCCGGCGCCTTCGGCGGCATCTTCGCGCTGCTGCGCATGTCCTCGATCGGCCCGGTCCGCTGGGTCGCGGGCGCGATCGTGGAGTTCTTCCGCGCCGTCCCCGTGCTGCTGATGATGATCTTCAGCTGGGGCATGTACGTGAAGTACAACCTCGTGCCGAGCGAGTACTTCGCGCTGGCCGGCGTCGTCACCGCCCTGACGCTCTACAACGGGTCGGTGATCTGCGAGGTCATCCGCTCCGGGGTCGACCAGCTGCCCAAGGGACAACGCGAGGCGGGCCTGTCGGTCGGCCTGACCCAGCAGCAGACGCTGCGCACGATCCTGCTCCCCCAGGCCATCACCGCCATGCTGCCCAGCCTGGTCAGCCAGCTCGTGGTGATCCTCAAGGACACCGCGCTGGGTTACAACATCACCTACCTGGAGCTGCTCTACTCGGGCAACACCGCCGCCAGCAACTACGGCAACCTCGTGCCGCTGCTGCTGGTGATCGCCGCGATCTTCATCGTCATCAACTACTCGCTCACCAAGCTGGCCGAGTGGATCGAGCGACGGCTCGCCCAGCGCGGACGCTCGGTGGCCGACCCCGACGCGATGGCCGGCGGCGGCATCGCCGGCAGCACCGCCGGGCCCAGCCTGCAGCACAACCGCGACCTGGCCTGAGGCCGAACGGCGTTCAGCGACAGAGGAACTCGGCCACCACCGGCGCCAGCTCGTCGGCGCTGGTGATCAGGCCCAGGTGCCCGTCGTCGAAGACGTGCAGCGTCGAGTCGGGCAGCAGCCGGTGCATGATCCGGGCGTTGGCGAGCGGGATCAGCGGGTCGTCGTCACCGGCGAGGATGAGCGTCGGCTGGCGGATCAGCGGCAGCGCCGGGAGGCTGCTCCAGCCGGCCCCCGCCAACAGCTGGAAGGCATAGCCGCGCCCGGACCCCACGCGCGACCCGTCGTGCAGCAGGTGCGGCACGGCGCCCGGCCGGCGACGCATCGACCCGCCGTAGAGCTCGGCCCCCACCTGCGCGGCGTAGGCGGGGTCGCGGTAGCGCCGCGGCGTCAGCATCCTGCCCAGCACCGCGGGCCGCGCCGGCACCATGAGCGACCCGGTCGCGGTGCTGACCAGCACCAGGCGCCGCACCCGACGCCGGTGCTGGAAGGCCAGCTGCTGCGCGAGCCCGCCGCCCCAGGAGATGCCGAGCACGTCGAACCGCTCGTGCCCGAGCCGCTCCATCAACCGGGTGACGAACCAGGCCAGCCCGGCGAAGGTGTACGGCACCGGCGGGTCGGGAGTGCCGCCCACCCCGGGCACGTCGAACCGGACCACCGTGATGGCCGGGTCGAGCGCGTCGACGAACGGCTGCAGCAGCTCGAGGCTGGCCCCGATCCCATTGCACAGCAACAGGATCGGGCCCCCGGGCTGCCGTCTCGCACGGCCACCCGCACCGACTGCCCGAGCACCTCGACCGTGCGCAGCTCGTCGCTCAGGTCGCTCACGCGAACGCCCCGATGCCGGTGATGTCTCGGCCCACGATGAGCGTCTGGATCGTCTCGGTGCCCTCGTAGGTGTGCAGCGCCTCGATGTCGGCCATGTGCCGCATGACGTGGAAGTCGAGCAGGATCCCGTTGCCGCCCAACAGGTCTCGCGCCTCGGCCAGCACCTCGCGCGCACGCCTGGTGTTGTTCATCTTGGCGATCGCGGCGATGGTGTCGGTGAGCCGCTCCTGCTCGATCAGCCGCGCCAGCCGCAGGCAGTACAGCTGCATCGAGCACACCTCGGCGAGCATCCGCACCAGGCGCTCCTGCACGATCTGGAAGCTCGCGAGCGGCCGACCGAACTGGGTGCGCTCCCCGGCGTAGGTGATGGCGATGTCGTACGCCGCCGTCGCGTGCCCCAGCGCTCCCCACGCGACCGCGTTGCGCGTGCCGGCGAGCACCCGTGCGGTGTCCTTGAACGAGCCTGCCCCGGGCAGCCGGTTCGCCTCCGGCACGCGCACGCCGTCGAGCGTGATCTCGGCCTGCCAGACCGCCCGCAGCGAGCCCTTGCCGGTCATCTTCTCCGCGGTCCAGCCGGGGGTCGGCGGCTCCACGAGGAAGCCCTTGACCTGACCGTCGCCGGTGTCGCGCGCCCAGACCACCACCACGTCGGCGATGCTGCCGTTGCCGATCCACTTCTTGCGCCCGTCGAGCACCCACTCCTCGCCGTCGCGCCGCGCCGTGGTCTCCAGCGACACCGAGTCGGAGCCGTGCTCGGGCTCGGTGAGCGCGAACGCACCCAGCGCCTCGACCCGCGCCATCCGGGGCAGCCACTGCTCCTTCTGCTCCTGCGACCCGAGCATCGCGATCGACTGCATCGCGAGCCCGGCCTGCACCCCGAGGAAGGTGCCGAGGCTGCCGTCTCCCGGTTCAGCTCCATGTGCACCAGGCCGACCGCCATCGGACTCATCGGCGGGCAGCCGTAGCCCACGATCCCGTCGCCGACCAGGCCGAGCTCGCCCATCCGCTCGGCCAGCGCGCGGGGAACTCCGCCTGCTCCCACGCCTCGTTGATGACCGGCAGCACCTCGTCGTCGACGAAGTGGCGTGCGCGGTTCCAGTAGTCGCGCTCCTCGGCGGTGAGCTCCTCGCCGATGCCGAAGTAGTCGGTCCCTCGCGACCGGCCGATGTCGTCTGGCATGTCACTCACCTCACTTGTCGAAGACGTACGTGCCGGGCGCCTCGCCGAGCGGCGGGTGGAGGGCGGAGCCGGGCTCGGCCGGCGCCGCGACCTTCTTGCCGTTGTGCGCCGCGAGCCAGGTGTCGGCGTCGCGCCACCAGCTCCCCTGCTCCTTGGTGGCCGCGCGCAGCCAGTCCTGGGCGTCGGGCACGTTGTCGCCGCCGGCGAAGAAGCTCGCCTTCGGGTTGTCCGGCGGGTTCACCAGGGCCGCGATGTGGCCGCTCGTCGACAGCACGAACCGGGTGTCGCCGCCGAGCAGCTGGGTCGTGCGGTAGCAGTTCTCCCACGGAGTGATGTGGTCGGCGATGCCGGCGACGACGTACGCATCGACCGTCACCTGCCCGAGGTCGATGGGCTGGCCGAGCACCATGAGCGACCCCGGCCGGGTGAGCAGGTTGTCCATCGCCATGTCGACGAAGTCCGCGTGCAGCGCGGCGGACATGCGGGTGGTGTCGGCGTTCCAGAACAGGATGTCGAAGGCCGGCGGCGTCTTGCCGAGGAGGTAGTTGTTGACCCAGTAGTTCCAGATGAGGTCGCCCGGCCGCAGCCAGGCGAAGACCTCCGCGAGCGCCGTGCCCTCCAGGTATCCCTTGCGCGCCGACATCTGCTTGGCGCGTTCGGCGAGCGCCGGGTTGGTGAGCGCCGAGACGGTCCCCGCGTCGGCGTTGTCGAGCACGGTGACCGCGAGCAGCAGCCCGGCGAGGCGGTCGGGCTGTCCGGTGCCCGCAAGGTAGGCCGCGGTGATCGAGGCGAGGATGCCGCCGGAGCAGATGCCCCCGAGCATCACCTGGTCGCTGCCGGCGATCTCCTCGACCGCCTCCAGCGCCTCGAGGATGGATCGCACGTAGGTGTCGAACCCCCACGCGGCGTGCCGGGCGTCGGGGTTGCGCCAGGAGATGAGGAACATCTGCTGCCCCTGCTGCACCAGGTGCTCCACCAGGGAACGGCCGGGCGCGAGGTCGAGCGCGTAGTACTTGTTGATCGTCGGCGGCACGACCAGCACCGGGGTCTCGCGGACCTTCGCGGTCTGCGGGGTGTAGTGGATCAGCTCCAGCACCTCGGTGCGCAGCACCACCGTGCCCGGGGTCGCCGCGATGTTGCGGCCCACCTCGAAGCCGGACCGGTCGACCATCTCGGGGATGCGCGGCGCGGAGGCCACGTCGGTGAGCAGCCGCCGGCTGCCACGCACCAGGCTCATCCCGGCGGTGTCGATCGCGGTCTTCGCGGACGTCGGGTTGACCAGGGGCACGTTGCTCGGCGACGCGGCCTCGACCACGTTGTCGACGAGGAACTGCACGCGGGCGGCGTCGCGCGTGCCCAGGTCGGCGGCGGCCACCAGCTCCTCCAGCGTGCGCCCGGAGGCGAGATACAGCTGCACCACCCGGCGCAGCAGCGGGTTCTCGCTCCAGGCCGGGTCGGTGAACCGGCGGTCGCGCTGGTCCGGAGCCACCTCGGACGACCCGGTCGCGATGCGCCCGGCCTCGGCGGCCCACCCGAGCAGCCGCGAGCTCGTACGTCGGGGGTGCCTGACCATCGACGCCGCCCAGGCGGCGGTCGAGGAGTCCGGCGTGAAGCGGCGCATCGGACCGAGCGCGGCGTCGACCAGGAGCGAGTCGAGCGGGGCCGCGGCGTCGGCGACCGATGCGTCGGCCGTGTCGTCGTCGCGGGCCCTGGTGGTGTCGGGGCTCATCGCAGATCCTCCGTCAGCTGGGCGGGGACCTCGATGTCCCGCTTCTGGATCTTGCCCGTCGGGCCCTTCGGCAGGTCGTCCTCGACCCAGACCAGGCGGGGGTACTTGTAGGCGGCGACGCGCTGCTTGACGAAGTCGCGCAGCTCGTCGGCGGTGGTGCTCGCGCCAGTCTTCAGCACGACGGCCGCCCCGACCTCCTCCCCGAGGCTGGGATGCGGCACGCCCACGACGGCGGCCGCGGCCACGTCGGGGTGCTCGTACAGCACCTCCTCGATCTCTCGGGGATAGACGTTGTAGCCGCCCCGGATCACCAGGTCCTTCTTGCGGTCGACGATGTAGAAGTAGCCGTCCTCGTCACGCTTGCCGAGGTCGCCGGTGCGGAACCACCCGTCGTCGGAGAGCACCTCGGCGGTCTGCTCGGGGCGGTTCCAGTAGCCCTTCATGACGTTGGCGCCGCGCACCGCAATCTCCCCCACCTCCCCCGTCGCGACCTCCTGGCCCTGCGGGTCGAGCACCCGCATCTCGACGCCGCTCACCGGCACGCCGATGGAGCCGACGCGACGCTCCCGGTCGGGCAGGTTGAACGAGGCCACGGGCGAGGTCTCGGACAGGCCGTAGCCCTCGAGCACCGGGGCGTCGAACCGCTCCTCGAAGCGGCGCAGCACCTCCACGGGCATCGACGCGCCGCCGGAGACGCACACCCGCAGGTCCGGCAGTGCCGGCGCGTCGTCCAGACCCAGCAGCGCGGCATACATCGTCGGTACGCCCGCGAAGACCGTGGCGCGGTGGGTCGCCAGCAGCTCGGCGGCGACGCCCGCGTCGAAGCGGGGCAGCAGGAGCAGCGTCGCCCCGGCGGCCATCGCGGTGTTGAGGGCGCAGGTCTGACCGAAGACGTGGAACATCGGCAGCCCGCCGAACACCACGTCGTCCGCGGTGAGCTGCAGCAGGTCGTCCTGGGTGACGCGCACGTTGCTGGCCAGGTTGGCGTGGGTCAGCTCGGCGCCCTTCGGCTGCCCGGTGGTGCCGGAGGTGTAGAGCAGCACCGCGGTGTCGTCGTCCTCGCGGTCGGCCACCTCCGGGCGCGGCTCCTGGTCGCGCAGCGAGGACACGAAGCCAGCGGGCTCCCCGACGATCACCACCTCGGCGCCGGACTGCTCGGCCCCCGCCTGCGCCTCCGGCCCGAAGGCCTCGGCCGCGAACAGCATCCGGGCGCCGGAGTCACCGAGGTAGTAGGCGACCTCGCGCGACTTCAGCAGCGGGTTCATCGGCACGACGACGCCGCCCGCGCGCAGCACGCCGTAGTAGGCGATCACGAACTGGGGCGTGTTGGGCAGCATCACGCCGACCGCGTCGCCCGGGGCGATCCCCCGGTCGGTGAGCAGCGTGGCGACGCGGGCGCTGGCCTCGTCGATCTCGCCGTAGGTGAAGACCGTGTCGTCCAGCAGCAGCGCCCGGCGGTCGGGGTCGGAGGCGACGGTGTTGGTGAACAGGCGGGCGAGGTTCATCGGGTGCTCCCAGGTCGATGCCGGTGGTGTCCTCCACTCTCCGCCTGTGCGAGCCCCCGCGCCTGGGGTTCGCGTCACGAAGTCCCCCGTCGGCGGCATCGGCACGCCGCTGAGAGTGCACGACACGCCCACCCGCAGCGACGAGGAGGGGCCACTCGTGCACTCTCAGCGGGGCGATCAGTCGAGCAGGAGGCGAGTCAGCCGCCGGCGCAGGTCGTCGGCGCCCGGGCCGAGGTCGTACGACGTCATCACCACGAGCGTGCATCCCACGTCGGTGATCATCGCCTGCCGTCGGTAGTCCTCGCGCCACTGCCGCCCGTGATGCTCCCCGTGGTACTCACCGGCCACCCCGCGCGAGCGCCAGAGGAAGTCCAGGCAGGCGATCCAGCCGACAGGCCCGAACAGGTCGGCGTTGAGCTCCGGCTCCGGCAGCCCCCAGTCGTGGAACCGCAACCTGGCCAGACTCTCGCGCGGCGACGCGCTCCCGGGACGCACCAGCTCGACCGCCTCGTGCACCCTCGCCGCACCGCGCCTCGCCGCGAGCCGGTCCCACGCGGTGCGCAGGTCGTGCGCCGTGTAGCTCCCGGCATCGCCGTCGGGCGCGCGGTTGAGCACGGCGTCACCCGCCGCGACCAGGTCGTCACGCATGAGCAGCGCCGCCAGGTCGCACCAGGTGTCGAGCAGCGTGGTCACCGCCAGACCGCGCAGGGCGTCCGGCTCTCGATCGGCGCAATGACCCGTGACGGCGGCGCCGCGGGGTTGGGGCGCCCCGCTCGGGACGGTCACGTGGATCGGTGCGTCGTCGCGCGCGAGGCGCTGCGGCAGCGGCAGGCGCCACAGTCGTGCGGCGGTCGTGTGGCTGAACACGGCGTCGGCCCGCAGTCCGCGGCTCAGCGCGAGCAGCCGTTCCTCCCACGATTCGTGCCCGGGCAGCAGCCGGGCGCCTCGGAACGGGACGACCAGCGCCGGGCGGCGCAGCTGCTTGCGCGTGACTCCGACCGCCCGGGCCTCGGCCGTGCTGAACGCAGGACCCAGCTCGTCGGGGAGCTCGAGGCGGCGCGGCATGCCAGCACCCTGCCAAATCCGCGACGGCCGACCGGCGCGCTGTCCACAGGCCCCGCTGAGAGTGCGCGACACGCCCACCCGCAGCGACGAGAAGGGGCCACTCGTGCACTCTCAGCGCGGCCGGGCGCCCCGCGCCGGCGCCGAGCACCGGACGCGCGCCCGCGGCAGGAGAAAGGCCCCTGACCGAGGCGTGATGCCTGGTCAGGGGCCTTGTTGCTCCCCCGGTTGGACTCGAACCAACAACCCTCCGGTTAACAGCCGAATGCTCTGCCAGTTGAGCTACAGGGGATCGGCGCCAGCTCCCTGGCGCGACCGAAACCATAGCAAACGGGTCGCCTCGCACTCCAATCGGCCGAGGTCGCCATTCGGCTCGCCGGTCGCCCCGCCGCCCGGCTCACAACCCCGCCTGCTCCTGCAGGAACTCGCGCAGCTGGGCCACCCGCGCCCGCACCTCCGGGTCGTCGGCGGGGGTGCCCCGGCCGAGCACCTCCTGGACGAAGACCTCCTGCGCGGCCAGGTCCTTGCGCAGCACCACCCGGCCGGCGCGGCGCGGGCCGGGCAGCGCCAGCGGCTCGACGGCGACGACCGTGGCCTGCACCCGCTCGCGGAACGTCTCGGGCATCCGGTTCTCGCCCTCCTTGAACGTCCACTGTGCCGCGCGCGCACCGTCGACCCACGAGGCGGTCAGGGTCCAGGTGTCGGCGTCCCAGTGGCCGGCGTCGACCAGGTGCCACGGCCGGTCGGTCGTCACCGTGCCGTCCCCGCGGACGGCGACGATCCGGAAGGTGGTGGCGACGACGTACGCCTCGGTCGTGTCGTCGCGCGCCCAGGCGATGGCCTGCTCGCGGCGGCCGAGCCCGAGCGCGTCGCGCACGTCCTTGGGCAGGGTGTCCTTGCGGCGTCCGAGCACCGCTCAGCCCTCGACCTGGCCGCGGAAGCAGTCGGTGACGTGCGGCAGGGTCAGCGGCCCGCCGTCGGCCCGGCGCTCGCCCAGCACCCGCACGTCGGCGAGGATCTGCTCGCGCTCGGGGTGGATCGCGATGTGCGACCACGACGCCACCTGGGTCACCAGGTCGTCGGGGCTCAGCACCATGTCGTACGTCGTCTGCCGGTGCTCGAACCCGCCGAACCCGGGCACGCCGGTCAGGATCAGGCTGCCGCTGCTCTCCCCGTCGACGCGGCCTCGGGTCGCCGGCACGCGGCGTACAGCTCCCGCGTCCAGTCCTGGCTCGTGTCGAGCTGGTGCCAGGCGAGCCCGAACCAGCCGCCCGGCCGCAGCACCCGCGCGACCTGCGGGCCGCCGCGCTCGGCGTCGACCCAGTGCCAGGCCTGCAGGCACACGGCGCCGTCGATCGAGTCGTCGTCGAGCGGCAGGTTCTCGGCGTCGCCCAGCACCGGACGTACGTCACGCTCGCCCAGTCCGTCGCGCAGCACCGCGAGCATCCCCTCGGACGGCTCGACGGCGGTGACCCGGTGGCCGAGGTCGGCGAGCGTGCGGGTGCCCTTGCCGGTGCCCGCCCCGAGGTCGAGCACGTCGAGCGCGCGGGTCGGGTCGCCGAGCAGCCAGGTGAGCGTCGCGGCCGGCCACTCCGGGCGCACCCGGTCGTAGTCGGCGGCCCCGGCGCCGAACGACGTGCGCCGCGCCTCGTGGGTCTCCTGCGAGATCAGCGGCCCGGTGACCGGTTCCTCGGCGGTGCTGCTCATGCGCCCGACCCTATGCGCTCACTCCCGCCCGGTCGCCGCGGCTTCGCGCACCAGGTCGGCGCACTTCTCGCCGACCATCATCACCGTGATGTTGGGGTTGACCGTCGTGTGCTCGGGGAAGACCGACGCGTCGGCGACGCGCAGCCCCTCGACCCCCTTGACCCGCAGCTGCGGGTCGAGCGGCGACGCCGCGTCGCCGGCCGGGCCCATCCGCACGGTCCCGGCCGGGTGGTAGACGGTGTTGTGCGTCCGGCGTACGTAGTCGGCCAGCTGCTCGTCGGTCGTCGCCTCGACACCGGGGTAGAGCTCGCGGCCGGTCCACTCCGCGAGGGCCGGCTGACCGGCGATCTCGCGCGCGCGGCGCAGCCCCGCCACCATGACGCGCATGTCGTGGCCGTCCGCGTCGGTGAAGTAGCGCGGGTCGACCTTGGGCTTGTCGCGGAAGTCCCGCGAGCGCAGCCGCACCGTGCCGCGCGAGCGCGCGTGCGTGACGTTGGGCGTCAGGCAGAAGGCGTTCTCGCTGGTGGGGTATCCCTGCCGCACCGTGTGCATGTCGAACGGCACGGAGCCGTAGTGCATCATCAGGTCCGGCCGGTCCAGCCCGTCCTCGGTCATGTCGAAGACGCCGATCTCCCACCACTGGGTGGAGGTCTCGGTCATCGGCTGCCTGGCCTCCCACTGGATCACGCCCTCGGGGTGGTCCTGCAGGTTCTCCCCCACGCCCGCGCTGTCGACGCGCACGTCGACGCCCACCTCGCGCAGGTGCTCGGCCGGCCCGATGCCGGACAGCATCAACAGCTTGGGGCTGTCGATCGCACCGCAGGACACGATGACCTCACGGGTCGCGCTGATCGTGCGCGCGTGGCCGAAAGCGTTGTCCACCACCGAGACTCCGGTGCAGCGCGGGGTCTGGCCGCTGTCGTCGAAGACCAGCTCGCGCGCCCACGCGCCGGTGACCAGCGTGAGGTTGGGACGGTCGAGGATCGGGTGCAGATAGCTCACCGACGACGACGAGCGGGTGCCGTCGGCGCGGCGGTTGATCTGGAAGAAGCCGGCGCCGCGGCGCACCG
Source organism: Barrientosiimonas endolithica (assembly GCF_030296655.1). Classification (NCBI taxonomy): domain Bacteria; kingdom Bacillati; phylum Actinomycetota; class Actinomycetes; order Micrococcales; family Dermacoccaceae; genus Barrientosiimonas; species Barrientosiimonas endolithica. The sequence goes on from NZ_AP027735.1 coordinate 2,001,696, forward strand.
TCTCGCCGGTGTTGAACCGCACCGTCGGGATGCCGGCCTGCTCGGCGGCCTCGAGCAGCGCGACGCCGCACGGGTCGTTCGGCGGGATGGTCATCAGGTGCACCGGGCCGTCGTGGCCGTGGTGCTCGCCGTCGTCGCCGTTGCTCTCGAGGCGCTGCACCAGCGGCAGCGTCTGCTCCGCGCCCCAGCCGGTGCAGCCGTGGTCGCGCTCCCAGGAGTCGAGGTCCTCGCGCGGCGGCCAGAAGGCGATGCACGAGTTGTGCGACGAGCAGCCGCCGAGCACCTTGGCCCGGGCGTGGCGCATGAAGCTGTTGCCGTTCTCCTGCGGCTCGATCGGGTAGTCCCAGTCGAACCCCGACTCCAGCAGCTCCATCCAGCGGTCGAGCCGCAGCACGACCTCCTGGTCGACGTCGGACGGTCCGGCCTCAAGCAGCGCGACACGCACCTGCGGGTCCTCGGACAGTCGCGCGGCGACGACGGCACCGGCCGAGCCACCGCCGACGATCACATAGTCAAAAGTGTTGTCGGACAACGGATCTCCTCCTCAGCGCTGCGCGAACCAGCCGGTCACGCCGGGTCGCAGGTTGGTGTAGACGTGCTTGGCCTCCTGATACTCCGCGAGGCCGGTGGGACCGAGCTCCCGGCCGAAGCCGGAGCGGCCGTAGCCACCCCACTCCGCCTGCGGGAGGTAGGCGCCGAAGTCGTTGACCCACACGGTGCCGTGCCGCAGCCGCGCGGCCACCCGCTGGGCCCGGCCGCCGTCCGCGCTCCAGACGGCGCCGGCGAGGCCGTACGTCGTGTCGTTGGCGATCTCGACGGCCTCGTCCTCGGTGGTGAAGGTCTCGACGGTCACCGTGGGCCCGAAGGCCTCGTCGTGCGCGCAGTCCATGTCGCGGGTCACCCCGTCGAGGACGGTCGGGAGGTAGAAGAAGCCGTCGTCGAGGTCGCCGCCGCCGAGGTCGCCCGTCGCGAACGCGCCGCCGGTGCGCAGCGTGGCGCCCTGCTCGACCGCGTGCTTGACGTAGGCGTCGACCTTGTCGCGGTGCTCGGCGGAGATGAGCGGCCCGGTCTCGGTCGCGGGGTCGAACGGCAGCCCGGGCACGATCGCCTCGGCCCGGCGCACCAGCTCGTCGACGAACCGCTCCTTGACCGACTCCTCGACGACGAGGCGTGCCCCGGCCGAGCAGACCTGGCCGGAGTGCAGGAACGCGGCGTTGAGCGCGTTGTCGACCGCTGCCGCGAGCCCCTCGTCGGTGTCGCAGGCGTCGGCGAAGATGACGTTGGGGTTCTTGCCGCCCAGCTCCAGGGCGACCTTCTTGACCGTGCCCATCGCCGTGGCGCCGAGGCGCCGGCCGGTCTCGAGCCCGCCGGTGAACGACACCAGGTCGACGTCGGGGTGCTCGGCCAGCGGGGCGCCGGCGCGGGCCCCGGCGCCCAGCACGAGGTTGGCGACGCCGTCGGGCAGCCCGACCTCCTGCAGCACCTGCATCAGCAGGATCGCGGTGTGCGGGGTCAGCTCGGCCGGCTTCAGCACGAACGTGTTGCCCGCGGCCAGCGCCGGCGCGACCTTCCACGCCGCCTGCAGCAGCGGGTAGTTCCACGGCGTGATGAGCCCGCACACGCCGACCGGTTCGTAGACGATCCGCGAGGACACGTCGGGGCTGCCGGCGTCGACCACGCGCCCGGCGTCCTGACCGGCGAGGCGGCCGAAGTAGTCGAAGCAGGCGGCGATGTCGTCCATGTCGATCTCGGACTCGTAGGGCCGCTTGCCGGTGTCGAGGGTCTCGGCCCGGACGAACTCGTCCTTGCGCCCGCGCAAGCGGTCGGCGACGGCGAGCAGCAGCGCGCCCCGCTCGCTCGCGGGCGTGCTGGACCACTCCCCGGCGTCGAAGGCGCGACGCGCAGCGGCGATCGCGCGCTCGGTGTCCTCGGACGTCGCCTCCGACACCACCCCGACCACGGATCCGTCTGCGGGGCAACGGATCTCGCGGGTCGCACCGTCCGACGACGGCACCCATGCACCGTCGACGAACAGCGTCTCGACGCTGGTCATGACTCCTCCTCCAGGTTGGGTTCACCGGCCGGGTGGGCCGCGTGGACGAACGACAGGTGGTGCTCGTAGTGATCGAGCACGTCACCGATGAGCTGCTCGGCGGTGTAGCCGTTGACGTGGTAACCCTGGCTGCCCTCGGCGAGGTAGACCTCGCTGCGGTAGTGGTGCTCCCCGCTCTCCCCGGCCCGCGACGCGGCGAACGAGGGCGTGCGGGCCGGCACCGCGCAGATGCGGTAGACGAAGTCGGGCACACCGAGCAGGCTCACCCGCAGCCGCGGCGAGCCGGGCTGCCCCGCCTCGCCGGGCAGCACGTCGACCTCGGCGTCGGTGCCGGCGGAGCGCAGCTCGGCAGCGACCGACTCCAGGGCCGGCCGGGCCCGCGTGGTCAGGAACCGTTCGGTCGCCTCCAGCCCGGGGAAGGTCGCGGTGCGTGCGAGGCGCTGCTTCCAGCTGACCGGGCGGGTCTCGCCGCGGCCCGACGCGAGGACCGTGTGCAGCGACGCCCGGGTCGTCGCGAGCTTCATCGACTCCTCGCGCAACGAGCGGTAGAGCCCGACCATGAGCAGGGCCAGCACGAACGAGAACGGCAGACCCATGATGATCGTGGCGTTCTGCAGGGTGACGATCGAGCCGCCCTCGCCGCCGGCGAACAGCATGCCGAGCGTCAGCACGCCGATGGCGACCGACCAGAAGATGCGCACCGGGCGGCCGCAGTCCTGCATCGGGTGCGACAGGCGCGAGGTGAAGTTGCCCATCACCAGCGCGCCGGAGTCGGCGCTGGTGACGTAGTAGAGCAGCCCGGTCAGGGTCGCGACGCCGACGACGAACGTCGCCCACGGGTAGGTCTGCAGCAGCGAGTAGAACCCGGCCTCGGGGGTGTCGTACGTCCGCTGGGCGAAGCCCTCGTCGCGGCGGGCCGCCGCGAGCGCGCTGTTCCCGAAGATCGACACCCACAGCAGGATGAACACGAACGGGATGGTCAGCACGCCGAGCACGAACTCGCGCACCGTGCGGCCGCGCGAGATGCGCGCGAGGAACAGGCCGACGAACGGCGCCCAGGCGATCCACCAGGCCCAGAAGAACAGGGTCCAGGCGTTGAGCCACTCCGCCGGGGCGCTCCAGGCCATGGTGTCCATCGTCTTGCCGAGGAAGCCGGAGAGGTAGTCGCCGGTGTTCATCACCAGGCCGTTGAGCAGGAAGCCGGAGCTGCCACCCACGAGCACCCACAGCAGGAGCAGCAGGGAGAGCACGACGTTGAGCTCGGACAGCCGGCGGATGCCGCGGTCGACGCCGGTGACCGCGGAAATGGTGCCGAGCACGACCGACAGCAGGATCAGGCCGATCTGGGCGGCCTTGCCCTGCGGGATCCCGAACAGCACGTCGAGGCCGTAGTTGAGCTGCACGATGCCGATGCCGAGCGAGGTCGCGATGCCGAAGATCGTGCCGAGAACCGCGGCCACGTCGACCACGTCGCCGAGCCGCCCCTCGGCCCGCCTGCCGAGCACCGGCACCAGCGCCGAGCGGATGGCCAGCGGCAACCGCCTGCGGAAGGCGAAGTAGCCGAGCGAGAGCCCCATGAGGGCGTACATCGACCAGCCGGTGATGCCGTAGTGGAACAGGGTCCACTCCACGGCCTCGCGCGCCGCGCCGTCGGTGCGGCCGCCGCCCTCCGGGGAGAGAGGTACTGCGCCACGGGCTCGGCGACGGAGAAGAACATCAGGTCGATGCCGATGCCCGCGGCGAACAGCATCGAGGTCCAGGTGAACAGGCTGTACTCCGGCCGTGACTCCTCCGGCCCGAGCCGGTAGGCGCCGAACTTCGACAGCGCGACGTAGAGCACGAACACGACGATCACCGTCGCGAGCAGGAAGTACCACCAGCCGAACCACGAGGAGATCCAGGTGACCGCGCCGCCGATCAGGTCCTCGGCCGTGCCGGGCGCGGCGAGGGTGAAGATCGCGAAGACGGCGACCAGCGACGCTGACGTCCCGAAGACGACCTTGCGGACCCGAGGCGGGTCGAGAGCAGGCTCTGGGGTGGTCTCTGCAGGAGCTGGCACGTAGATGCAGGCTAGCCCGTGCCTAGCCCCGAGCGGCCCGCACCCCGTGGATCTCTCGCTGCAGGCGCTGCAGCTCGACCGACAGCGCCCGCACCCGCTCGAGGTCGTCGCCCGCGCGCTGCAGGGCGCTCATGGCGTCGTTGATGCGCCGGGTGAGACCGGCCTCCTGCACCCGCAGCACGAGCGACTCGACGTAGCGCTGGGCCGGTCGTCCGGCGTCGTCGCGCTCGGCCGGGATGGTCGCCAGGGACAGCTCGCGCACCAGGCGCTCGAGCGGCTCGGGCGTCGCCTCGACGACCTCGCCGAGCCAGGTGGCGAGCGACCGCTCGCCGGGGCGGCCGACGTCGACCAGGGCCGCCATCACCGCGGCGTGGGCCGGCGCGGAGAACGCCTGCGGGTCGAGCAGGCCCCACTGCTCCTCGCCGATCTGCGCCGGGTGCTGGACGAGCACCATGAGCAGCTGGTGCTCGGCGTTGACGACCGGGTCGCGCAGGTCCAGCGGCGGGTACGCCGGCGCGGACCGAGCGAGATCGTCGCCCTCGTCCTGGGGCGGGGTCGGCCGGCTCGCCTCGGGCGGCTGCGGCACCCTCCCGGCGCGAGCGACCTCGGTGGACAGCTGTCCCACGTCGACGCCCAGCCAGCCCGCCACGGTCCGGGTGTACTCCGGGCGCAGCGAGCGGTCGCGGATGCTCTGGATGATCGGGGCGGCGGCGCGCATGGCCTGCACCCGGCCCTCGGCGTGGTCGAGGTCGAAGCGGGAGATGGTGGTGCGCACCGCGAACTCGAACATCGGCACCGCCGAGTCGACGAGGTCGCGCACGGCGGCGTCGCCGGAGCTGTGCCGCAGGTCGCACGGGTCCTGCCCGCCGGGGGCGACCGCGACGAACGACTGCGAGGCCCACCGCTGGTCGTCGCCGAACGCCTTCATGGCCGCCTTCTGGCCCGCGGCGTCGCCGTCGAAGGTGAAGATCACCCGGGCGGGGGCCTGCCCGGCCTCGTCGCGCAGGATGCGCCGCAGTGTCTTGATGTGCTCGGCGCCGAACGCGGTGCCGCACGTCGCGACGGCGTGGGTGACGCCCGCGAGGTGGGCGGCCATGACGTCGGTGTAGCCCTCGACGATCACGGCCCGGCGGTCGCCGGCGATGGACTTCTTGGCCAGGTCGAGGCCGTAGAGCACCTGGGTCTTCTTGTAGATCGGCGTCTCGGAGGTGTTGAGGTACTTCGCCTGGATGCGGTCGTCGTCGAACAGGATGCGCGCGCCGAACCCGATGGGGTCGCCGGTGATGTCGCGGATCGGCCAGATCAGTCGCCCGCGGAACCGGTCGTAGAGCCCGCCGCGCTGCCCGCGGCCGGCCAGCCCGCCGAGGACGATCTCCTCCTCGCTGAACCCCTTGTCGCGCAGGTGCCGGGCCAGGGTGTCCATGCCGCGCGGGGCGAACCCGACGCCGAAGTGGTCGGCCGCGGCGCCGTCGAACCCGCGCGAGCGCAGGAAGTCACGGGCGGTGCGCGCCTCGCCGGGTGCGCGCAGCTGGGCGGCGTAGAACTCGGCGGCGACACGGTGGGCCTCGACGAGCCGCGAGCGCCGCCCGATCGACTCCTCGCGGGGGCGCTGGCCGTCCTCGTAGCGCAGCTCGATGCCGGCCTTGGCCGCGAGCCGCTCGACCGCCTCGGTGAAGGACAGGTGGTCGACCTTCATCACGAACTCGAGCACGTCGCCGCCCTCGCCGCAGCCGAAGCAGTGGTAGGCGCCCACGGCGGGCCGCACGGTGAACGACGGTGTCTTCTCGTCGTGGAAGGGACACAGCCCCTTGAAGGAACCCGGGCCGGCCGGGCGCAGCGTGACGTGCTCGCGGACGACGTCGTCGATGGCGGTGCGCTCCTTGACGAGCGTGATGTCGTCGGCCCTGATCCGTCCGGCCATGGGGTCGCGTCCTCCTCTCGCTGCGACGAGTCTAGGTCCCGCCCCCGTCAGCGCCGGCGGTCGTCCACAGGGGCGAGCGCGGCCACCACCTCGGCGGCCGCGGCCGGTCGCAGCCCCTGCCAGCGGGTCCCCGCCCACAGGCTCACGAGCTGGTGGTCCTCGACCTTGGCGGCCGCGGCCCGGATCGGTTTGGTGAGCTGGTCGACGACCGGGAAGACCGGCACCGACCGGGCGTCGTGGTCGCGCACGAACTGGTTGCGCAGCCCCCGCGCCGGGCGGCCGGAGAAGGCCCGGGTGACGACCGTACGGTCCAGGGCCGGGTCCTGCAGGCCCGCCCGGTGGGCGGCGCTGGTGCCGGCCTCGTCGGCGAGCAGGAAGGCGGTGCCCGCCTGCACCGCGACCGCCCCGAGCGAGAGCGCGCGGGCGGCCTCGCGCCCGTCGGCGATACCGCCGGCGGCGACGAGCGGCAGCGCCGAGACGCTGCGCACCTCGCGCAGCAGGTCGACGTAGGACAGGTCGTTGGGGATGGCGTCGACCCGGTGGGTGCTGCGGTGGCCTCCGGCCTGGCTACCCTGCACGCACAGCGCGTCGGCGCCCTCGCGGGCGGCGGCGAGCGCCTCGTCGGCGTCGGTGACCGTCACCACGACGTCGCTGCCAGCGGACTGCAACCGGCGTACGACCTCGGCACCCGGGCAGCCGAACGTGAACGAGACGGTGTCGACCGGGTCGTCCACCAGCAGGTCGATCTTGTCGGCGAAGTGGTCGGTGTCGTCCCAGCGCGGCTGCGGCAGCTCGACCCCGAGCGCGTCGGCCAAGGCGAGCAGCTCGCCGCGGTAGGCCTCGACGTCGGCGCCCTGCCGCTGCTCGTCGAGCCGGGCCGGCACGAACACGTTGACCCCGAAGGGGCTGTCGGTGAGCGCGCGGGTGGCGGCGATCTTCTCGCGCAGCGCGTCGGGCGTGAGATAGCCGGCCGCGAGGTAGCCGAACCCGCCGGCCGCGCTCACCGCCGCCACCAGCTCGGGCGTCGACGGCCCGCCGGCCATCGGCGCGGCGATCACGGGGACGCGCAGCGCGGACAGGTCCATGCCTCGCAGCCTAGGTGCTGGCGAACGCGCGGCGGACGCGCGGCGGCGCCGTCGCCCGACTATGATTGTGCCGCGCGCTCAGCGTCCGCGGAGCTCACCGATGCAGGAGCGCCTGGAGAGAAGCTACTGACACGGCGAAAATCGCCATCGCTCAGCGAGCGGTACTGCCCCCAGAAGCAGATCGCGTATAGCCCAGATGCCTGCCTCGGGGAATAGTTGTGCTCAATCAGGTACAACAAGTACTTCGCCCCTTTGACGAACGGCGCAGTGGAGACCGCCCCGGCTATCAACTGCCCGCTGGGCTCCGTCGCTCGATCAGGCTGCACCACACGGATCACGGCGTTCATCGGCACAGACCCTTTGACGACCTTGGTGACCCGGATGCGCGCGACGGGCATCGTTGCCGGGTCAGATCTGCCCAACGGGTCCTTCGCGTAGGAAGTCGACCGAATCTCTAGGACCAAGCCTTCAACGACCAGTCGACTTTCCCTTGAGATCTCAGCCAGGCTCGTTGGTCCCACCGGCGCACCGTCGGGGACCCTTCCGGGATTAACTATGTCAACCGATACGCCAGGCGTGGTCGCAGACGGCTTGGCCGCAGCTGGGCCGGCGTCAGACCCGGTGCAGGAGGTAAGGGCGGTTGCGATAACAGCCCCAACCGCAACAACCCGCGCGATAGAGAGTGTGCTCATCATGGCCTCCACTACTTCCAGCCATAGATGCGCGCCACAGCCGCGATAAGAACGTTAGAACCGGAGAACGTCGTAACACGCCTGGCCCCCTGGGCACGATCAGTATCTCTCTCGTTGAGACGAGCATCCTCCCTGCGCGGATCGTTGTCATACGAATCAAGAGTTTTTTCTGAAACACAGGTTTCCCTGAAACACCTTCGCCGCCCCCCGTCCGCCTCTACCTGGCCCGACTTCGCGCCGACCACGCTGCTAGAACAGCCGAAGAGCCACGCTCCGGTGAACAGCGGTCGGACCCCATCGTCGGGGGTCTCGCAGAGTCAGCCGAGAGATGGTCGCGGAGGCTCAAGTAGGCGGGTCAGCCTTCCCCGGTCCACGGGACCCTTCTCCACCCCTGGGCGGCACGCCCGTGGGCACGCCCCTTCCCAAGGAAGGTCTCCAGGTGCTTCTGATCCCCATGAACCAGGCCCGCGTACCCCCGTTCATTGCCTTGGGCCGGACGGGGGAGTTGGTCGGTACCCGCCGGCTGTGGCGGAACGGTCACGACGGTCTGGGCGCCCGCCGGTAGTGGTGACGCGCCTTGCATGCCCGTCGTGGCTGAGTCCCAGCGTGCGGGCCGCAGCCTAGGTCCAGCGCTGGGCCAGGGCGATAGCTCGGGCGTCGGTGAGCGAGGCCAGCTGGTCGATGACCACTCGGGCGCGGTCGGCGTCGCCGTCGCCCGCCTCGAAGTCCTTGTGGTGCAACGGATCCAGCCGGTCGGGGTGCGCGCGATAGACCTCGTGCAGCGCGGCGAGCAGCTCGCGCTGCTCCTGCAGGGCGATCTTGCGCTCCTCGGACATCAGGATGTAGTGCGCGCTCACCGCCTTGAGCATGAGCACCTCGGCCAGCACCTCGTCGGGCACCACGACGTCGGCGGCGAACCGGGTGAGCCGGCCGGTGCCGTACCGCTCGCGGGTGGCCAGCTCGACGCTGTGCACGAAGTGCCCGATGAGCCGGCTGGTGGTGTCCTTCAGCGCCGCGAACCCGGCCCGGGTGGAGTCGTGACCGGTCGGCATCGCCCCCGCGGTGAGCGCCCGGTCGAGCGCCGCGGCGAGGGCGGCGTCGTCGAAGTCGGTGCCGTACCAGCTGCGCGCGGCGGCGGCCACGGCCGCGACGGTCTGCGGGTCGCGCAGCGCGCGCGGGTCGATGATGCCGGACGCGACGGCGTCCTCGACGTCGTGCACGGAGTAGGCCACGTCGTCGGACCAGTCCATGACCTGGGCCTCGAGGCAGCGCCGGTTCGGCTCGCCCGCGGGCGCCGGCAGCCGGATCCAGTCGAAGGCCTCGAGGTCGTCCGCGTAGGTCCCGAACTTCGTTGTGGGATAAGGGGATTCGTCACGTCGCCAGGGATACTTGATCGACGCGTCGAGCGTGGCGCGGGTCAGGTTGAGGCCTGCCGACCGGCCGTCGGGGTGCTCGCGCTTGGCCTCCAGACGGGTCAGCAGGCGCAGCGTCTGCGCGTTGCCCTCGAACCCGCCGATGTCGGCGGCGAGCACGTCGAGCGCGGCCTCGCCGTTGTGCCCGAACGGCGGGTGACCGAGGTCGTGCGCGAGGCACGCGGTGTCGACCACGTCGGCGTCGCAGCCGAGCGCCGCCCCGAACTCGCGCCCGATCTGCGCGACCTCCAGCGAGTGGGTCAGCCGGTTGCGCACGAAGTCGTCCATCGTGGGCCGGTGCATCTGGGTCTTCTGCGAGAGCCGGCGCAGCGCCGCCGAGTGCAGCAGGCGCGCCCGGTCGCGAGCGAAGTCGTCACGGTCCGCGCGCTTGAGCGCGGGGTCCTCGCGCACCCACCGCTCACGGGCGGCCGCGTCGTACCCGGCGGTCATGCGCCGACCGGTCGCCGGAGGCGAGCCCGCAGCGGCACCACCGGCGCGTCGAGGTAGCCCCCTGCCGCGAGCCCGGCGTCACGCTCGAAGACGTTGCGCGCGCCCTTGGTGCCGGTGCGCAGCACCGACCAGGCCATGGCGAGGACGTACAGCGGGACGAAGGGCAGACCGCCGCACACGGCGTACTGCCAGGCGTGCCGCTCCTCGTGCGCGAGCAGGCCGGGATAGACCTGCACCCGGGCCGGCCACTCGTCGGCGGTGAGCAGCACGTCGCCCACGGTGAACGCGCCGGCGCGGGGGAAGTCGAAGCGGTAGCGGTCGGCGAGCCAGAGCCCGCGCGGGCCGCGGCGCACCCGGCAGCGACCGAGCGCCGCCACCCCGAGCCCGAGCACGGTGGAGCCGTTGACCAGGTTGGCGAGGCGGCGCACCCGCTGGCCGCGGCTGAGGCGCTCGCTCGGCACGAGCGCCACCGGGGTCACTGCGCCTCGCCCTGCATCCCGGCCAGCAGGTTGGCGACCCACTCGTCCATCCAGCCCACCTCGGCGACCTCCCAGGCCGAGGCCACCGGGTCGACCGGGAAGAGGATGGCGTCCTCCTCCGGCGTCGCGACGGCCAGGTCGGTGCCCTCCTGGTCGGTCACCACCCGCCACTGCAGGCGGGTGCGCCGCACCAGGTGCTCACCCATCGCCATGCCGACCATCGTGCAGAACGGCGTGGGGTCCTCGCGGTCCTCCGGGTCGGTGTCGACCATGCGCTCGACGTAGGCGTCGTAGGCGCCGCCGATCGAGCTCACGTCGTCGACGTCGATGCCCTGCTGGGCGGCCTGCTCGAGCCAGCCGTCGAGGGCTCGTCGCTCCTGCGCGCCCACGGGCGCGATCTGGATGTCCTGCACGGTCAGCCCGCCGTGGCGTAGCGCTTGGCGGCGCGCGCCCGGGCCTTGGCCGCCTCGACCTCGCGGTCCTTCGGCGGCGCCGAGGTCACCAGGGCCTCGAGCAGGTCGCGGCTGGCCCGGGCGACGGCCTCGACCGCCGCGTCGAACGCCTCGGCGTTGGCCTGGGAGGGCTTGGTCGACCCGCTGATCTTGCGGACGTACTGCAGGGCCGCCGCGTGGACCTCGTCGTCGGTCGCCGGCGGGGCGAAGTTGTGAAGCTGTCGGATGTTGCGGCACATGGCCGAAGCGTTGCACATCCGCCTGTCCGGGGTGCCGCGCTCACCCTCCCGGGCCGGTCGCCGGCGCCCTACGCTCGGGGTCATGACGCGCCCGGACGGCCCCCTCGTGAGCGCCGAGCACCTACTGCGTGACCTCGACAGCGACCCGACGCTGGTGGTGCTCGACGTGAGCTGGCGGCTGGGCGAGGACTCCCTGCGCGGGGAGTACGACCGCGAGCACGTCCCCGGCGCCGCGTGGGTCGAGTTCGAGGAGGCGCTGTCCGGCGAGCCCGGCGAGGGCGGCCGGCACCCGATGCCCGACACCGAGACCTTCGCCGAGGCGATGCGGGTGGCCGGCGTCGACAACGACGAGCGCGTCGTCGTCTACGACCGCGACTCGGGGCTGTCCGCCGCGCGCCTGTGGTGGCTGCTGACGTACGCCGGGCACGAGGCGGTGCAGGTGCTCGACGGCGGCCTGCGCCGGTGGCGCGCCCTGGGTTACCCCGTGGACGACGAGCCGGTGACCCCCGAGCGCGGTGACTTCGTGGCCACCCCGCCGCACCGTGAGGTGCTCGACGCCGAGGGCGCCGCGGAGTACGCCGACCAGCACCTGCTCCTGGACGCGCGGCCGGGCGACCGGTTCCGCGGGCAGAACGAGACGATCGACCCGGTCGCCGGGCACATCCCCGGCGCGGTCAGCGCCCCGGCCCTGGCCAACCTCGACGACGACGGGCGCTTCCTCACCGCCGACGACCTGGCGATGCACCTGACCCGGCTCGGGGTGCGGCCCGGCACCAAGGTCGGGGTCTACTGCGGGTCGGGCGTGCAGGCGATGCACGCGGCGCTGGCGCTCGAGGCCTCGCAGATCGGCGTGCAGCCCGCGGTCTACGTCGGGTCGTGGTCGGAGTGGATCACCGACCCGGACCGGCCGGTCGAGAACCCTTCTGGCTGAACGGAACTCAGCCGCCGGAGACCGACAGCTCGGCGTCGCGCACCGCGTCGGCCGAGGCGCCGTCGAGGCAGCGCGACCCCAGCCAGCCCTCGGGGAGCACGACCCGCCGCTCGGACCCGGCGCGGCCGCGCGGACCGTCGGCGCCCTCGCTCGGCCACTCCTGGTCCAGGTCGAGGGTGGCCACCAGGTCGTCCAGCGTCGCGAGCGAGGTGACGGTGGCGAGGCTGGAGCGCACGTGCGAGCCGACCCGGAAGCCCTTGAGGTACCACGCGACGTGCTTGCGGATGTCGCGGCAGGCCTTGTCCTGCGAGCCGTGGAACTCCGCGAGGTACTCGGTGTGGCGACGCATCGTGGCGCACACCTCGCGCAGCGTCGGGCGCACCCGCTCGGCGGACCCGGCGAACGCCGCGGCCAGGTCGGTGAACAGCCACGGCCGACCGAGGCAGCCGCGCCCCACGACGACGCCATCGCACCCGGTCTCGCGCACCATGCGTACGGCGTCCTCGGCCGACCAGATGTCGCCGTTGCCGAGCACCGGCACCGAGGTGACCGCCTGCTTCAGGTCGGCGATGGCCGACCAGTCGGCCTGGCCCGAGTAGGCCTGGGCGACGGTGCGTCCGTGCAGCGCGACCGCGGCCGCCCCCTCGCCCTCGGCGATCCGGCCTGCCTCGAGGAAGGTCAGGTGGTCCTCGTCGATGCCCTTGCGCATCTTCACGGTGACCGGGATGTCGTACGGGCTCGCCTCGCGCACGGCCGCCGCGACGATCCCGCGGAACAGGTCGGTCTTCCACGGCAGCGCTCCCCCGCCGCCCTTGCGGGTGACCTTCGGCACGGGGCAGCCGAAGTTGAGATCGATGTGGTCACAACGGTTTTCGCTCGCCAGCAGGTGCACGGCACGGCCGACCGTGGTCGGGTCGACGCCGTAGAGCTGGATCGAGCGCGGGTCCTCGTCGGGGTCCTGCTCGATGAGCTGCATGGTGACCGGCGTGCGCTCGACGAGGGCGCGCGAGGTGATCATCTCGCTGACGTAGAGCGAGGTCGCGCCCGAGGCGCCGCCGGCCGCGGAGCCTTCGGCGCCGTACTGCCGGCACAGCCGCCGGAACGCCCGGTTGGTGATCCCGGCCATCGGGGCGAGCACCACGGGAGAGGAGATGACGTGCCGCCCGATCTGCAGCGGCGGCAGCACGGGAGCGGGGGCGAGCACCTCGGTCATAGCCCGGACATTCTCGCCCAGCCGGCCCCTGCGGACCGAATCGAGCGGAGGACAGCCCGGCCCACACGCATCCGTTCGCAGCGCGATGCGCTCCGGTGCACACGGGCGTACGATAGGGGCATGAGCACCGTGGACCGCGCGGCCGACCCGGCCGCCCTGCTTCGCCGGCTCGTCACCAACGCCTCGGTCGAGGAGCTGGAGGACCTGCATGCCATGACCGCGCCGGACGTCTCCCGCGCGCGGCCGCTCGGCGACCCGGCCGCGGCGCCGCTGCCTGCGGACGAGGCCGCCGCCCTCGTGGAGCACAGCGGCCTGCCGCAGGAGCGCTCCCAGCAGCTCGCCACGACGCTCGCCAGCCCCGCGCAGGTGCGCGCCACGGCGGCCGCCGCCCGCCTGGCCACGCTCGCGACGTTGCTGCGCCAGACCCTCGACGTGGGCGCCGCCGCGCGGCTGGTTGGCCGCCACCGCAGCACGATCACGCGCGCGATCCAGCAGCAACGCCTGCACGCGGTCCACACCGGGCACGGACTGCGCATCCCGTCGTGGCAGTTCGTCGACGGCGGCTTTCTTCCCGGGCTCGACCAGGTCGTGCGGGCCATCCCCTCGGAGGTGCACCCCTCGACCGTCGAGGCGCTGATGCGCACGAGCCTGGACGAGCTGGACGGGCTGACCCCGATCGCCTGGCTGGCGTCCGGGGGCGCACCCGACCCGGTTGCTGACCAGGTCGCTGCGCTCAGCGCCTGGTGAGCGCGAAGTACCCCGCGGCACCGACCCGGCCGCTGCAGCACTCGCCCGGCGATCTGGTCGAGCACACCGGGCCGGTCTTTCGCATCGCCCGCACCAGCGGGGATCACGTGCTCCCCTGGAACGCGCTGCGCGGTTTCGGGTGGCTGCCGTCGCTGCGCTGGGACCCGCACCCGGACAGGATGCGCGAGCAGCCCCAGCACGCGGTGATGTACGCCGCGACCACCGTCGGCACAGCCGCGGCGGAGGTCTGGCAGGACCTGCGGGTCATCGACACGATCAGCGGAGCGCCGGTGCTGATCGGTTGGACGCCGGCGCGCCCGCTCCGGCTGCTCGACCTGAGCGGCGACTGGCTCGTCCGGCAGGGGCTGCGCGCTCGCTGGCGCACGGACCCAAGGAGGTCTGCCGAGCCTGGGCGCGCACGATCCACGACACCTGGCCGGACCTGCACGGACTGCGCGTCGACTCGACGATGACGGGCACCAACCTCGTCCTGTTCGAGCCCGCCGCACGCTGCGTCCCGGCAGCGCCCGACCTGGTCCGCCCGCTGGCCGACCCGACCGTGATCGCGCTGCTCGCGGCGATCGCCACCGAGATCGGCTACGACCTGCTGGTCTGAGGGACGAACGGTCCGGGACGAGGTCACGGCGCACCTGGGGCGTCCCGTCGCACCCGGGGGAAGGAGACTCCGAGCGCGCCGCCTCAGCTGCGCCGTGACCGATGTCGCAAGGGATCGGAGGGGAGGGTGTCCTCGCGACAAGGCCACGGTAGGTCGGCGGGGGTGGGCGAGAGAACCACGGCACTTCCCGGTTTCCGTCAAGAGTTGGTCAAGTCCCGGGCGGTGGCTACCCTCGCCCCGTGCCGCCCGCAGACTCCCGCCCTTCCGTGCGTACGAACGCCTTCCGCAGCAAGGTCGAGCACGCGAGCAACGGCGTGCTGCAGAAGCTGGCGAAGCTCCCGCCCGCCGCGCTGCTCGTCGCGGCGCTGGCCATCGCGCTCGTCGGGGCGCTGGTGCGCGGCGTCGTCGGCGCGATCTGCTTCGGACTGCTGACGCTGTTCCTCGCCTGGCTGCTCTATCTCACCTGGCCCCGGCTCGCACCGCTCGACCGGCTGATGCGGCTGGCGGTGCTGCTGCTCACCGCCGTCGTCATGGTGGTGCTGGCCGTCCCGCGCTGACGCCGCGCGACTCGCAGTTGACAATCATTCTCACTTCTCCTGAGAATGATTCTCGTGAAGCTCACTGCTGCCCTCCCCGCCCTCGCCCTCGCGGCGACCGCCGCGCTCGCCGGTTGCGGCACCTCGGGCGCCGGTGGGCCCGGCGCCGGCGACGGTGACCGTCCCACGGTGGTGACGGCGGCGTACCCCTGGACCTGCTCGTCCGCTCCGTCGGCGGTGAGCACGTGACCACGCTCAACCTGGCCAAGCCCGGCGTGGAGCCGCACGACCTGGAGCTGACCGCCAAGAACGTCGCGGCGATCGACGACGCGTCGCTGGTGGTCTACAGCAAGGGGTTCTCCACCGCCGTCGACACCGCGGCGAAGGAGCAGGCCGGCGAGCGCGCGTTCGACGTGTCGGGCCCCGCGCGGCTGACCGCCACCCCGTCGGTGGAGCCGGTCGGCGAGGGCGACGCCGAGCAGCACCACGCCGACGACGGCCACGACCACGGGTCCGAGCCGGGCGCCGTCGACCAGCACTTCTGGCTCGACCCGCAGCGCTACGCCGCCGTCGCCACCGCCGTCGCCACGCGCCTCGGCCAGGTCGACCCGACCAACCGGGCCGACTACGAGCGCAACGCCCGCGCCTTCGGCGGCCGGCTCACCACGCTCGACCGCGAGCTCGTCACCGGCCTGCGCTCGTGCACGCGCACAGAGCTGGTCACGAGCCACGCCGCGTTCGGCTACCTCGCCCAGCGCACCGGCCTGTCGCAGGTGCCGATCGCGGTCTCCCCGGCCAGGAGCCCGACCCGGCCGCGCTGGGCCGGATCTCCACCTATGCCAAGGCGCACGGCGTCACCACGATCTACACCGAGCCGCTGGTCAGCCCCGACTTCGCCGACGCGATCGCCCGCAGCACCGGCGCGCGTACGGCCACGCTGGACCCGGTCGAGAGCATCACCGACCGTTCGTCCGGCGGCGACTACTTCGCGGTCATGCGCTCCAACCTCTCGACGCTGCGCACCGGACAGGGATGCTCATGACCGACACCCCCGCCCCGTGATCGAGCTGCGGCACGTCTCGTTCGGTTATGCCGACCGCGCCGTCGTGCGCTCGATCGACCTCGACGTGCGGCCCGGCGAGGTCGTCGCGCTGCTCGGGCCGAACGGCTCCGGCAAGTCCACGCTGGTGCGCGGGCTGCTCGGCCTCACCGACCAGCTGGGCGGCGAGGCGACCGTCCTCGGGCAGCCGCTGCGCGACCTGTCCGAGCGCTACCGCATCGGATACGTCCCCCAGCGGCACACCCTCTCGGGCTCGGTGCGCGCCACGGTCGAGGAGGTGGTCGCCGTCGGACGGCTGCCGCACCAGGGGTGGTTCGTCCGGCGTACTCCGCAGGACCGGCGCGCGATCACCGAGTCGCTGGAGCTGGTCGGCCTGGCCGAGCGGGCCGGCGACGACGTATCGACCCTGTCCGGCGGCCAGCAGCGCCGGGTGCTGATCGCCCGCGCGCTCGCCGCCGAGCCCGACCTGCTGATCATGGACGAGCCGACGGCCGGCGTCGACGAGGCGAGCCAGCGGGTGCTCGCCGAGGTGCTGCGCCGGCTGACGGCGAGCGGCCGCACGCTGCTGATCGTGACCCACGAGGTGGCCGCGCTGCGCGACGTCGTCACCCGCATCGTCGAGCTGACCGCCGGTCGGGTCAGCTTCGACGGCACGCCCGAGCGCTACGCCGAGCACCGGCGCGAGCAGATCGTCGGCAGCCACCCGTGCCCGCCGACCGACCCCCGCACGAGAGCCACCTGCCGAGCGCAGGCCCGCTGAGCACCGGAGCCGACCATGCTTGAGCTGCTGCAGTACGACTTCATGCAGCGGGCGCTGATCGCCGCGCTGCTCGTGGGCGTGGCCGCACCGATGGTCGGCATCTTCTTGGTGCAGCGCCGGCTGGCGCTGATCGGCGACGGCATGGGCCACGTCGCGCTCGCGGGCGTCGCCGTGGGTGTGGTCACCGGCCGGCAACCGGTCTTCACCGCGCTGGCGCTCGCGGTGGTGGCGGCCGTGCTCATCGAGCTGGTCCGGGCGCGCGGGCGCACCAGCGGCGACGTCGCGCTGGCGGTGATGTTCTACGGCGGGATCGCCGTCGGCATCGTGCTGCTGAGCCGCGCCGGCAGCGAGACCCCGGCCAACCTCGATTCCTTCCTCTTCGGCGCCATCACCACGACGAGCCCGACGGACGTGCGCGTCTTCGCGGTGCTGGCCGCGGTCATCCTGCTGGTCACTTGGATCATGCGACCGCGGCTGTTCGCCGTCGCCGGCGACGAGGAGTACGCCCGCGCCACCGGCATGAACGTGCTCGCCGTCAACCTGACGCTGGCGATCCTCACCGCGGTCACCGTCGTGGTGTCGATGCGCGTCGTCGGGCTGCTGCTGATCAGCGCGCTGATGATCGTGCCGAACGCCGCCTCGCAGCTGCTCACCCGCAGCTTCGCGAGCGCGCTGCGGCTGGCCGTGCTCATCGGGGTCCTGTGCAGCGTGGGCGGGGTCGTGGTCTCCTACCACGCCGAGACCCCGTCGGGCGGCACCATCGTGGTGCTCACCGTGCTGGTGTTCGTGCTGGCGTCGTTCGCCACCTGGGCCGTGGCTCGGGGGCGGGCGGCGCGCCACGCGGAGTCGTCGCACCACGCGCACGAGCACCGGCCCGGCTGCGGCCACCGTGCGGTGCCGCACGGCGACCACGTGGACTACCTGCACGATGGCGAGCGGCACGCGGCGCACGCCGACCACTGGGACCGGCACGACGAGCCGGCCCCCACCGCGAGGAGCGAATCGTGAGCGAGAGCACCGGACGGCGACCCACCCGGCAGCGGGCAGCGGTCACCGAGACGTTGTCGGAGATCGACGACTTCACCTCGGCGCAGAGCCTGCACGAGCGGCTGCGCACCAAGGGCGCCTCCGTCGGTCTCGCCACCGTCTATCGCACGCTGCAGGCGATGGCCTCCGACGGCGAGGTCGACGTGCTGCGCACCGACGAGGGCGAGGCGGTCTATCGCCGCTGCAGCACCGGGCACCACCACCACCTGGTGTGCCGCGACTGCGGACGTACGGTCGAGGTCGAGGGCCCCGCGGTGGAGCGCTGGGCCGCCCGGGTCGGCCAGGACCACGGCTTCACCGACGTGGAGCACACCGTCGAGCTGTTCGGTCGCTGCGCGGACTGCTCGCGGGGTTGAGCGCGGCTGAGGCGTGCGGGCACGGGCGCGCGTATCCCCCGATATCGGCCCTTGTGACCGGTCCCCCGCCCCGCCGCACGTCACAACCCCCGGAATCGGCGCGTACGACGGTCCGCGCGCCCCACGTGACGTCGACAACCCCCGAAATCGGCGCGTACGACGGTCCGCGCGCCCCACGTGACCTCAACAACCCCCGATATCGGCCCTTCTGACCGCGCCCCCGCCCCACGTCACGTCACAACCCCCGGAATCGGCCCGTACGCCTGGCGCCGCTGGGTCGATACCGACCCCATCTGCCCGCCCAGGCACCCTCAGGCGTGACGTTTCGGGTCGATATCGACCCCATCCGCCCGCCCAGACCCCTCCGACGTGACGTTTCGGGTCGATACCGACCCCGTCCGCCCGCCCGGGCATTTCGCGCGTGACGCGTCGTACGTCCGCGCCGGGCAGACGGTCAAAGGAACTTCCCCTGCGACGAACTCGTACGCTCGCGCACCGGGCCGACTGCCTGGATGACCCGGTCCACCACGCCGCCCACGTCGTACTCGCCGCCGAGGACAACCTCGCCGGGCACCCCGAGGACATCCGACTCCATGAACCACTCGCGCAGCTTGGTGGAGTCGACCTCTGACGCCAAGGGGCGCCCTGCGTGCCGACGCAGGGTCTCCTCCAGCGGGACGTCGAGGTAGAAGACGTGGGTCGGACCGTCGTGCCGGCCCATGAGCCTGCGCAGCATGCTCCCGTAGTGGCCGGAGTACAAGATCCCCTCGAGGATCACGTGATAGCCGATCTGCAGACAGTGCTGTGCCGTCTGCTCGATCAGGCCGATGTTGTCGCCGTCGGGGACGTCGTGCTCCCGAAGCACGACCCGTCTCAAGTGGTCCTGGCCGACGTTCGCGGTCCCGCGCCCCATGCGCCGCTGCAGCTCGGCCGCCACCGTCGACTTGCCGCATGCCGAGTTGCCCCTGATCACGATCAGGTGCTGGTCCACGAACATGCCGGGGCTACGGGGTGGGGGTGCGGTCGACGGCGCCGCCGTAGCGGCGGTCGCGGGCGGCGTACGTCTCGATCGCCTGCCACAGGTGGGTGCGGTCGAAGTCGGGCCAGAGGGTGTCGAGGAAGACCATCTCGGCGTAGGCGGACTGCCACAGCAGGAAGTTGCTGGTGCGCTGCTCGCCCGAGCTGCGCACGAACAGGTCGACGTCGGGGGTGTCGGGCCAGTCGAGGTTGCGGGCGATCGTGGCCTCGGTGATCTTGTCCGGCTTGAGCCGGCCGGCGGCGACCTGCTCGGCGATGCGGCGGGTGGCGGCGGCGATCTCGGCGCGGCCGCCGTAGTTGACGCACATCTGCAGCGTCATGACCGTGTTGTGCTTGGTGCGCTCCTGCGCGCTCTCCAGCTCCTTGACGACCGAGCGCCACAGCCGCGGCCGCTGCCCGGTCCAGCGGCAGCGCACGCCCCAGGAGTCGAGCAGGTCGACGCGGCGGCGGATCACGTCACGGTTGAAGCCCATCAGGAAGCGGACCTCGTCAGGTGAGCGCTTCCAGTTCTCGGTGGAGAACATGTAGGCCGACAGCGTCCCCACGCCCGCCTCGATCGCGCCCGCGACGACGTCGATCAGCTGCGCCTCACCGGCCTCGTGGCCCTTCGTGCGCGGCAGCCCGCGCGCGTTGGCCCACCGCCCGTTGCCGTCCATCACCAGCGCGACGTGCCGGGGCACGATCTCGGGCGGCAGCTGGGGCGCTCGGGCGCCGCTTCGGTGGGGCGGCGGCGGGACGGGCGTGCTCATCGGGCTCCTGCACGGTCGGCGGGCGGTGCCGGCAGAGCGGGGGTGCCCCGGTCGACCAGGCGCAGCGAGCGTACGCCCCGCTCCAGGTGCCAGTGCAGGTATGCCGTCACGAGTCCGCTGGCCTCGTTGCGCGTGCGCGGGTCCGCGGCCACGGCCGTCGCCCAGTCGCCCGCGACCAGCGCGCCGAGCAGCACGAACGTCTCGGGGCGCGGCGCCGCCGAGCCCGGCGGCCGGCACGACGGGCAGACCGCGCCGCCCGCCGCGAGGTTGACCGCCCGGTGCGGGCCGGGCGCGCCGCAGCCGGCGCAGTCGCGGAACGACGGGGCCCACCCGGCGGTCGCCATCGCGCGCAGCAGGTAGGAGTCGAGCACGAGCCCCGAGTCGTGGCGCCCGGCGGCCAGCGCCGCCAGACCGCCCGCCAGCAGCGTGAACTGCCGCTGCACCGGCTCGCGCTCCTCGGTGAGCCGGTCGGCCGTCTCGAGCATCGCCGCGGCCGCGGTCCACGCGGAGTAGTCGGCCGCGACCTGCTCGCCGTACGGCGCGAGCATCGCCGCCTGGGTGATCGTGTCGAGCGAACGCCCTTGGTAGCACTGCAGATCCACGACCATGCCCGGCTCGAGGCGCGCCCCGAACTTGGACTTCGTACGTCGCACGCCCTTGGCCACGGCGCGCACCTTGCCGGTGCCGCGGCACAGCATCGTGACGATGCGGTCTGCCTCACCCAGCTTGTGGGTGCGCAGCACGATCGCGGCGTCACGGTAGAGGGCCATCGGTCCATTCTCTCCCGAGGGCGCACCGCCTCCGACCACCCCGCCCGGCGGGTCGCCCGTCACGTGCGACCCGCCGGGCGGGCGTGTGAGGATGTCTGCGCCACCCCCGACCCTGGAGGATCGATGACCGACTGGGCCCAGCTGACCACCCGCTCGCTCGACGAGCTGCGCGGGGTCGACGAGACCTACCGCCCCACCAACTTCTGGGGCCCGGGTGTCGACAAGCTGCTGGACGACATGCGCACCCTCGGCCTCGACAGGTTCAAGTCCTGGCCGGCCGCCTCGATCTGGTTCTACCCGCTGTACGGCAACGGCTGGACCAACGCGACCCTCGGCGCGCTCCTGCCGAAGGCGCGCGAGGTCAAGGGCACGGCCGACGAGTCCTTCCTGCGCTCGGCGCTGACCGGGTGGCACGAGGCCCGTCGCGACTACGACGTCGCGGCCGTCGGCTGGGACCAGGAGCGGTGGCCGTTCGACCTGCGCACCCACGGCGAGAGCCGCGTCGGCACGCCGTGGCAGGCGTTCGGGCTCGACGTGGGCACCCACGCCACGTTCGGCCGGGCCTACGCCAACTACCTGCTGTGCCTGTCGGCGCTGTCCCACCACGTCGCCGGCCCGCCGCGCAGCTTCCTGGAGATCGGCGGCGGCTTCGGCGTGCTCGGCGAGATCGTCATGCAGCGCGACCCCAACGCCCGCTACGTCGACCTCGACATCCCGCCGCTGCTCACGGTCGCGTCCTACTACCTCACCGAGCTGTTCGGCTCGCGGGTCACGCTCTACGAGGGCGAGACCGCCGCGCCGGGGCCGATCACGGTGCCGGGCAGCGGGGTGCTCCCGAACTACCGGATCCAGGACCTCGACAGCGAGTTCGAGGTGTTCGTGAACTCCTTCTCCTTCCAGGAGATGGAGCCGCCGGTCGTCGACCACTACATCGACCAGGTCTGCTCCAAGGGCATCCGCTACGCCGTCTCGCTCAACTCGCGCAACGGCAAGCCCAAGGCGCAGAAGGCCGGCGACTGGGGCGCGCTCGACCCGGTCACGTCGGCCCAGATCATCGAGATGTTCGACCGTCGCGGGCTCGAGCTCGTCGGGCAGTACGACGCGCCGTACGTCCGCAGCGCCGGCCAGCTCAACGTGTTCCGCCGGCGCTGAGCGAGGGTCGTCGTGCCTGCCGGGACCGAGCGACGTGACGTCGTCGTCGTGGGCGGCGGGCACAACGCGCTGACGGCTGCCGCATACCTGGCCCAGGCCGGATCGTCGGTGCTGCTGCTCGAGCGGGACGACCACCTCGGTGGCGCCACCGTCTCGGCCGAGGCGTTCCCGGGCACGGGTGCGCGGCTGTCGCGCTACAGCTATCTCGTGAGCCTGCTCCCGCAGCGCATCATCGACGACCTCGGTCTGTCGATCACGTTGCGCCGCAGGCGTTTTGCGTCCTACACCCCACGGCCCGGCAGCGACGTGGGCCTGCTCGTCGACAACCACGACGCGGGCGCCACGCGGCGTTCGTTCGAGGCGATCGGGGCTGGCGGCGACCACGCCGGGTTCACCGACCTGTACGACCGCACCACCCGCCTCGCGCAGGCGGTCTGGCCGTCGGTCACCGCGCCGCTCCCCCGGCGCAGCGAGCTGCGGCGCGCGCTGGGCGACGACGCGACCTGGGACGCCTTCGTCGAACGCCCGCTGGGCGAGGTGATCGAACGCAGCGTGCGCGACGACCTGGTGCGCGGCGTCGTGCTCACCGACGGCCTGATCAGCACCTTCGCCCGCGCCCACCAGGCCGACCTGCAGCAGAACGTCTGCTTCCTCTACCACGTGATCGGTGGGGGCACGGGCGCCTGGGACGTGCCGGTCGGCGGCATGGGTCAGGTGTCGGGAGCGCTAGAGCAGGCCGCCCGCGCGGCCGGCGCGACCCTGGTCACCGGCGCCGAGGTGACCGGCGTCGACGGCGACGGCGTGGTGACCTATGTCGAGGGCGGGGAGCAGCGGCAGGTGCGGGGGCGTACGTGCTGTGGGGCGGCGCTCCCGGTCACCTCGCGCGGGTGCGCGGCACCGAGCCGCCGCCCGCCGAGGGCGCACAGATCAAGGTCAACCTGCTGCTGTCGCGCCTGCCGCGGCTGCGCGAGACCGGCGTCGCCCCCGAGGCCGCGTTCGGCGGCACCTTCCACGTGCACGAGTCGTACGCCCAGCTCGAGTCGGCGTACGCCCGCGCCACGTCGGGCGAGCTCCCCGAGCCGGTGCCCGCCGAGATCTACTGCCACTCCCTCACCGACCCGAGCATCCTGTCGCCGGGGCTGCGCGAGCAGGGCGCGCACACGCTGACGGTCTTCACCCTGCAGACGCCGCACCGGCTGATCGATCACGCCCGGCCCGACCAGCAGCGGGCGCGGTGGGAGCGCGCGGTGCTCGACTCGATCTCCTCGGTGCTCGCCGAGCCGCTCGACGACGTGGTGCTGCGCGACCCGAGCGGCCGTCCGTGCGTGGAGACCCGCACCACCCTGGACCTGGAGCGCTCCCCCGGCATGCCGGGCGGCAGCATCTTCCACGGTCCGCTCGACTGGCCGTTCGCCGACGACGACGAGCCGCTCGACACGCCTGCCGCACGGTGGGGCGTCGCGACGGATGACCCGCGAATCCTGTTGTGCGGTGCGGGATCTCGACGAGGTGGCGGCGTGAGCGGTCTCGGCGGGCTGCACGCGGCGCAGGCGGTGCTCGAGACGACACGCCGCGGCTGACCGCCCGCGACCGTTGCGCGCGTCGAACGCCTGTTCTAACCTGGCGCCATGTCCGAGCTCGCGCTGCAGGGGTCTCTGCTCGACCAGGTCGAGGAGGTCGGACTGCGCCCGCTCGGCGGGTCCGTGCGGCGCACGCCGCTCACCCGCGGCGCGTGGGTCGACCTTCGGCCGGGCTGGCTCACCGGAGCCGACGAGCTGTTCGCGCGGCTCATGCCCGGCGGCGCCGGCGGGGTCGACTGGCACGGCGAGCGCCGACAGATGTACGACCGCGAAGTCGACACCCCACGCCTGCTCCGGTTCTACTCCGAGACCGAGGCCTGGCCCGACCCGGTGCTGACCGAGGCCCGCGACCAGCTCTCCCGGCACTACGCGGCGGAGCTCGGCGAGCCGTTCCGCACCGCGGGCATGTGCCTCTATCGCGGCGGCCGCGACTCGGTCGCCTGGCACGGCGACCGCATCGGCCGCGGCAACACCCACGACACGATGGTCGCGATCGTCTCGGTCGGCGCGCCGCGCACCCTCGCCCTGCGCCCGCGCGGCGGCGGCGAGTCGCTGCGGTTCGTCCTCGGCCACGGCGACCTGATCGTCATGGGCGGCTCCTGCCAGCGCACGTGGGAGCACGCCGTGCCCAAGACCGCCAAGCCCGTCGGGCCGCGCATCAGCATCCAGTTCCGCCCGCGCGGCGTGCGGTAGCGGCCTGGCGCCTTCCGCCCAGTCCGTTCCGGCCTCCGCGCGCCTCCCCGGCGCCCGGCCGCACCGGTCGTACCGTTCTTGGCCATGAGTGTCGCGACCATGCTGCAGCGCCGGATGGGGCGTCGGCGCCTGCACGCGCTGCCGGTCCGCCCTCGGCACGTCGGCGTGGTCGTCGACGGCAACCGCCGCTGGTCCAAGGCCGCCGGATACACCGACTCCTCCGTCGGCCACAAGGTCGGCGCCGAGCGGGTCGGCGACCTGCTCGGCTGGGCCGAGACCGCCGGCATCGAGCACGTGACGGTCTATCTGCTCTCGGCCGACAACCTGCGCGAACGCCCGCCGCACGAGCTGGCCGGCCTGCACACGGTCCTGCGGCAGGTGCTTCCCCGGGCGATCGAGCGCGCGGGCAGCTGGCGGATCCACCTGTCCGGCGACCCGCGGCTGCTGCCCGAGGAGGTGGCGCACGACCTGCGCGCGGCGAGGAGCGTACGTCCTCGCGGCCGCGCCACGTCACGCTCGCCGTGGGCTACGACGGGCGGCAGGACATCGTCGACGGGGTGCGGGCCGCGCTGCTGCGCGCCCCGGCTCGGCCGACATCGCCGCGCTGGACGCCGACCAGATCACGGCCGCGCTGCCCGGCGGCCCGGTCAAGGACATCGACCTGGTCATCCGCTCCAGCGGCGAGCAGCGCCTGTCGGGCTTCTGCCCGTGGCAGACCCAGGGCGCCGAGATCTACCTCAGCCCCAAGCTGTGGCCGGCGTTCGCCCGCCGCGACTTCGCAGCCGCGCTGGCGCACTTCGCGGCGGCGCGCGGGCGTCAGGCCGGGTGAGCAGCCTCGCCGCGCTCCTGCTGCGCGGCGTCAACGTGGGCGGGGTGACGGTGCGGTCGGCCCCGCTGCGCGCGTGCCTGGAGTCGATCGAGGGCGTCGAGCAGGCCGCGACCGTGCTCGCCTCCGGCAACGCCGTGGTGCGCACCGGTCTCGACCCGGAGCCGCTGCGGGTCGCTGCCGAGGCCGCGGTGGAGCGCGACCTCGGAGCCCACGTCCCGCTCGTCGTCCAGACGTTGGCGCAGGTGGACGACCTGGTGGCCACGCTGCCGTACGCCCTCGACGACGAACGCACCCATGCCTACGTCACGTTCGCGCAGACCGAGGGCGGGCTCGACCCGTGGGTGCGGCTGGCCGTCGAGCTCGACCAGGAGCACACGCGCCTGAGCCCCACCGCACTCGCCTGGACCTGCCCGGTCGGTCGGTCGCTCGACACCCCGTTCGCCAGGGCGCAGGGCCGTGGACGGTTGCCCGGCTCGACCGGAGAGACGGCGCCGATCACGACGCGCAACGCCCGCACCCTCGCCCGGCTCCAGGCCGCCGCCGACAAGCTCGGCTGACCGCAGCTCGGCTGCCCGAAACCCGCGCGACACGCAGCACGGCGCGGCCCTACGTTCGGCCGCATGAGCACACTCGACTTCCTCGGTCACCTGCAGACCGAGTCCGCCATGTTCTTGGACGCCGCGCAGGCGGCGGACCCGGCCGCCCGCGTGCCGAGCTGCCCCGACTGGGACGCCGACGACCTGCTGTGGCACCTGGGCGAGGTCCAGTGGTTCTGGGCCACGATCGTCGCCGACGACCTGCGCACCGGTCAGCAGATCGAGGACCTGGTCGAGCCCGAGCGTCCGGCCGACCGTGCGGGCCTGCTCGCGTTCTACCGCGAGCAGAGCCCCCGGTTGCACAGCGTCGCCGCCGAGGCCGACCCGGCAGAACCCCGCTGGATGTGGGTCTCCGACGAGGCGTTGCACGACGTGGCGTACGTCCGGCGCCGGCAGGCCCACGAGGCGCTCGTCCACCGGGTCGACGCGGAGCTGACCGCCGGCCGGCCGATCAGTCCGATCGACGTCGGGCTCGCCGCCGACGGGGTCGACGAGGCGGTCGTCGTGATGTTCGGCAACCACCCGTCGTGGGGCACGTTCACCCCCGGCGACCAGCGCGTCCGCGTGCGGGCGACGGACGCCCAGCGCAGCTGGCTGGTGCGGCTCGGACGATTCGCGGGTACGTCCTCGCAGGGCGAGGCCGTCGACGTCCCCTCCTGGCAGGCGGTCGACGACGACGGCCGGGACGCCGACGCAACCGTCACCGGGTCCGCAGCCGACCTCGACCTGTGGCTGTGGGGCCGGCCGGTCGTCGGCAGCGAGCCGGTGCTCACGGGCGACCAGCAGGCGCTGGCGACCTTCCGCGCGGTGCGCGACGACGGCGTCGGCTGACCGCCCGCCGAGCAGACCGGCCGGCCCGGAGCATCCCGCCGGCCGCGGCTCAGACCGCGTTGCTCGGGTGCACCTGGGCGGGCTCCTCGACCGGCACCGGGGCGTCACGCAGCGCCCGGTTCACCGCCGAGAGCACCGCGGTGAGCGAGGCCTTCACGATCGAGCTGTGCAGGCCGACGCCCCACAGCACGCGCTCGCCGATGGCCGCCTCGACGTACGCCGCCGCCCGGGCGCCCTCACCGGCCGACATGGCGTGCTCGGCGTAGTCGAGCACCCGCACGTCGATGCCGAGCGTCGACAGGGCGTCGGTGAACGCGGCGATCGGGCCGTTGCCCTGCCCCTGGATGGTGATCTCGCGGCCGCCGTTGTCGCGGTCGGTCATCGTGGCGGTGATCCGGTCGCCGTCGGACGTGCTCTCGATGGAGTGCGTGATCGGGGCGAACCGGCCCCAGGCCGCCTCGCCCTCGCCCGCGCCGGGGACGTACTCGTCGGTGAAGACGTCCCACAGCTGCGCCGGGGTGACCTCGCCGCCCTGGGTGTCGGTGCGCTGCTGCACGACCCCGCTGAACTCCACCTGCAGCCGGCGCGGCAGGTCCAGCTGGTGCTCGCTCTTGAGGATGTAGGCCACGCCGCCCTTGCCGGACTGGCTGTTGACGCGCACGACCGCCTCGTAGGAACGGCCGATGTCGTGCGGGTCGATCGGCAGGTAGGGCACGCCCCAGACCAGCTCGTCGAGCTCGCGGCCGGACTCGCGCACCTGGCGGTCCATGTCCTCGAAGCCCTTCTTGATGGCGTCCTGGTGCGACCCGGAGAAGGCGGTGTAGACCAGGTCGCCGCCCCATGGGTGCCGCTCGTGCACCGGCAGCTGGTTGCAGTGCTCGACGGTGCGCCGGATCTCGTCCATGTCGGAGAAGTCGATCTGCGGGTCGACGCCCTGGCTGAACAGGTTCATGCCGAGCGTGACCAGGTCGACGTTGCCGGTGCGCTCGCCGTTGCCGAACAGGCAGCCCTCGATGCGGTCGGCGCCGGCGAGGTAGCCCAGCTCGGCCGCCGCCACGCCCTCCCCGCGGTCGTTGTGCGGGTGCAGCGACACGACGATCGACTCGCGGCGGTCGAGGTGGCGCACCATCCACTCGATGGAGTCGGCGTAGACGTTGGGCGTGGCCATCTCGACGGTCGCCGGCAGGTTGACGATCATCTTGTGGTCCGGCGTGGGGTCGATGACGTCGATGACCTCGTTGCAGATGCGCACCGCGAACTCCAGCTCGGTGCCGGTGTAGGACTCCGGGGAGTACTCGTAGTAGACGTCGGTCTCGGGGACGGTCTCCTCGAGCTTCTTGCACAGCCGGGCCGCCTGCAGCGCGATGTCGACGATGCCGTCCTGGTCGAGCCCGAAGACCACCCGCCGCTGCAGCGCCGAGGTCGAGTTGTAGAAGTGCACGATCGCCGACTTCGCGCCGCGGATCGCGTCGAAGGTGCGCTCGACCAGGTGGTCGCGGCTCTGCGTCAGGACCTGGATGGTCACGTCGTCGGGGATGTGGCCGCCGTCGATGAGCTGGCGGCAGAAGTCGTAGTCGGTCTGGCTGGCGCTGGGGAAGCCGACCTCGATCTCCTTGTAGCCCATGCGCACCAGGAGCTGGAACATGCGCATCTTGCGCTCGGCGTTCATCGGGTCGATGAGGGCCTGGTTGCCGTCGCGCAGGTCGACCGCGCACCAGCGCGGCGCCTTGGTGATCTGCTTGTCCGGCCAGGTGCGGTCGGGCAGGTCGACGGTGATCTGCTTGCTGAACGGTTCGTACTTGCCGATCGGCATCGACGTGGGCTGCTGGGGGTGGATCATCTCTCGCCTCGGGTTCGGGGCGGTGCGCTCGCCGGTGCCGCAGTGATGGCGCGGGGCTGACGGGTCCGCCAGTTCAGGTGTTGCTGAAGGGGATTCGGCCGCAGGAGGCGACTCCGCGGCGAGGAAGGCCGAAGATCAGGCCTCGCCGCGGCGACGAAGGAGAAGCAGCGAGTACGTCGTCCGCACGTCGTCACCATAGCCGCGCCCAGGTGCGTGGTGTCCACGGGTCGGTCTCGATTGCCCGGGATGCGGGACGCCCCCAACGCTGATCGAGTAGCCGAGCCGCTAGGCGAGGCGTATCGAGATCGCCCCCAGCCGGGCGGCGAAGTCGAGGATCGCCGGGCCGGACTCGGGGCCGCGGTCGCCGAGCGCGAGCACCGGCACGCGGGTGGCACCGGCGTCGGCGAGCTCGGACACCCGGTCGGTCAGCTGCTGCACCGACGCGTCGACGGGCAGGTCGGTGAAGACCACCACGTCGGGCTCGGCCACTCCCGCCGGACGGGCCTCGCGCAGCCGTGCGACGGCCTCGCGCACGGCCGCGGCGGACGTCCCGCCGGTGAGGATCAGCCCGTCGCCGAGCTCGCCGGCGAGCGCGATCGTCTTCGGCCCGACCGCCCCGACGAGCACCGGTGGCACCTGCTCGGGCGGCCAGCGCAGCTGCACGCCGTCGAGCCGGACGTAGCGCCCCTCGACCGTGACCGACTCCCCCGCGAGCAGCGCGCGCAGGGCCGTGGCGTGCTCGCGCAGCAGCGTCATGGGCGACTCGGCGCGCACCCCGGCCTGGCCCATCCACTCCAGCACCCCGTGGCCGATGCCGGGCAGCAGCCGGCCGGGAAACAGCCGCGCCAGGGTGGCCAGCTCCATCGCGGTCAGCGCGACGTTGCGCAGCGGCACCGGGAGCAGCCCGACGCCGACCCGGATGCGCTCGGTCCACGCCAGCGCGGCGGCGGCCGGGGCCAGCCCGCTCTCGGCGAAGCAGTCTTCCCAGAACCACACCTCGGGCAGACCGGCCCGCTCGGCGGCCAGCACCGCCTCGCGGTAGCGCTCGGGCGGTTGGTCGGGCGGCACGATGAGTCCGGTCTCAGCCATGCCCGGCACGCTAGAGGTGCCCGACGACATCCCCCGCCGATCGGCGCCGGCTCGCTAGCCTCCCGCCATGCGACGAGGACTCCCGGTGACCGCTGCGGCGGCAAGCGGTGCGCTCCTGCTCACCGGCTGCGGCGGCAGCGACGCCGCGGACGACGCACCGGCCAGCCCCGCCACCTGCGCGAGCCAGGCGCCGCGGGTGAGCCAGGCGTACGGCTGGGGGTCGAAGGTCGACGTCGACGACAGCGGCCGGCTGTACGCCCTCGCCACCGCCGTCGACGGGCCCACCGTGCGCGACGCGCGCGTCGAGGTCGGGGTGGTCGCCACCCGCCGCACCGGCGACGTGCTGGCCGAGACCAGCACCCTCACCCTCGGCGTCGTCACCAGCGACGGGAAGCTGTGCCGCGACCCGGTCGGGCTGCCGATGCTCGGTCTGAACCGGCAGACCTCGGTCGACGTCTCGGTGCGCACCGAGACCTCCGGCGAGAGCAAGGACGCGATCACGCTCGTGGTGCTCGACGAGGGCGGTGCGGTGCTCGCGGCGTGGCGCACCGGAGGCGCCACCGCCCCGAGCTGACGCGCACGACGACCCGCCGGCAGCCGCTCGAACCGCCACGCCCGGCGCGTGCGCTAGATAGCCTGCCGGCCATGCGAGCTCTCAGGGGACAGCCGCCGCCGGTGCGGCCATCGGTGCTTTGGTGCTGGCCGGGTGCGGCAGCGACAGCGGACCGGCAGCAGCGAGCTCCGCTGCGGGACAAGGCGATTCGCACGCGAGCGCATCAAGTGGTGACTCCCCCGACCGTAGCTCCGGACCGCGCAAGCCGTTCGGGTGCGAGGACTCCGCGCCCGAGGTGACGAAGACGTACGCCTGGGGTTCGCAGGCCGAGGTCTCCAGCGGCGGCGAGCGATACTCGCTCAACACCGCCAAGCAGGGCCCGGTCGTCAAGGGGTCGCGGATCACCGTGGCGCTCAACGCCGTGCGCACCAGCGGCGACCAGTTCCCCAGCCCCACCAAGCTGCGGTATGCCGTGGTCACCGGCGACGGGATGCTGTGCCAGGACCGCACGCCGTTCCAGATGCTTACCCGCGGCCGGGTAGAGCCGGTGAACGTGTCCGTGCAGGCCGACTCCCCCGGCGAGGACAAGAACCGGGTGACCCTCGTGGCGCTCGACACCGGCGGCCGGGTGCTCGCCGCGTGGCGGACCGGTGGCGAGGTGCGCACGATCGCGCCGCCGACCGGGTGCACCGCGAAGCTGAAGGAGCCGTTCGACCCCGACCGCACGACCTCGTTCGGCAAGGCGGCACCGTTGCGCAAGAAGCAGGTCGAGGGCACGACGCTGCGGGTCGCGAAGCCGAAGGTCACGAACGAACCGGGTGCGCTGTCCAGCACGGTCACCGTCGAGGTCACGCTCACCAGTCCGTTCTCCGCCATCGTGGGACCGCAGCAATTCGCCCTGGTCGACGGCAAGGAAACCTGTGCCCGCGCGTGAAGGACGTCGTCGACCTGCCGCTGGTCTCCTCGGGCGACCCCGAGACCCGTGAGCTGACGTTCGAGCTCCCACGCGGTGTGAAGCCGGAGGGCCTGAAGGTCTTCTGGTCCAGCTCCGAGGAGACCGTCGAGTTCCGCTGACCGTCCCCGGGCACAGCCGCGCCCGACCCGGCCGAGACCCCGGTCACAGTATTTGACAGAGTCAAGCATTCCGACATACTTGACGTTGTCAAACAACCCCGTGACCGAGGAGGCCGCCCCCGATGACCGATCTGGCGCACCGCAGGGCAGGCCTGCCACCCCTGCGACGGGTCCACCGCGAGCACCCGTGGCGGATGCCGATCCTGGTCGTCGCGGTCATCCTGTCCGGTCTCGCGGTGCGCTCGCCGATCACGGTGATGGGTCCGCTCGGCCAGCAGATCGGCGACGCGTACGGCTTGTCGGCCGCGGGCATCGGCGCCCTGACGACCGTGACGCTCGTGGTGTTCGTCGTCGCGTCACCGTTCGCGACCACCGTCGGACGCCGGCTCGGTATCGAGCTCGCGGTGGTGCTCGGCTTCCTGATCGTCGTGGCCGGGGCGGTGGTGCGCACGCTGCCCTCCACCGCCGCGCTCTACGCCGGCACCGTGCTCGTCGCGCTCGGGCTCTGCCTCCCGAACGTGCTGCTGCCCATGGTGATCCGCCGCGACTTCCCCCGCTCGATCGGGACGATGACCGCCCTGTTCACCTCGACGATGACCGTCAGCGGCGCCCTCGGCTCCTTCCTCGCCCTGCCGCTCACCTCGCAGTGGGGCTGGCACGTGGCGATCACCGTGATCCCGGCCGGCGCGCTGCTCGCCGCCGTGCTCTGGCTCCCCTTCGAGCGGGAGCACCACCAGCCCGACCGCACCGCCGGCGTGCCCGCCGGGTCGCTGTGGCGCTCACCCCTCGCGTGGCAGGTGACCGCCTTCTTCGGCATGCAGTCGCTGATGTTCTACACCGCGGTCGCGTGGCTGGTGCCGATGCTCACCGACCGGGGCATGTCCGCCGCGGCCGCCTCCGGCCTGCTGGGCATGCTGGCGCTGATCGGCATGGTGCCGAGCCTGCTGGTGCCGCCGATCGCGGCCCGCGGGCGCGACCAGGTCGTCGTGGCCGCCCTGATCGGGCTCGTGCAGCTGGTCGGCGGCGTGCTCGTCGCGACCACGACGGGCGCGGCGCTCGCGGTCGGCGTGCTGGTCGTCGGCGTCGGCAGCGGGGCCGGCATGTCGCTCGCGTACTCCTTCCTCGGGCTGCGCACCGGCACGAGCATGGCCGCCGGCCGGCTCGCCGGCATGTCGCAGTCCGGTGGCTACGCCATCGCCGCCCTCGGCCCGGTCCTGGTCGGGCTCGCGCACGAGTGGTCCGGCTCGTGGAGCGGCCCGCGGTGGACGTACGCCATCGTCGGGCTGGCTACCCTGACGCTCGGCATGCTGGCCGGTCGGGCCCGCCGCGTCTGATCAGGAGACCCCGCATGACGACTTCGAGCAAGCTGCCGCCCGAGCTGGCCGGTGGCCTCACGGGCCGGGAGCGAGAGACCTGGCGCGAGTTCGCGCGGGTCTCGCGGGCGATGGAGGCGCGTCTGGCCGCCGTGCTCGCCGACACCCCGGTGAGCACGGGCGAGTTCGGCGTCCTGATCGCCGTGGCCGAGCTCGGCGGGTCGCCCCAGATGTCCGTCGTGGCCGGTCACCTGTCCCTGTCCCCCAGCGACCTGTCCCACCGCGCCGCCCGGCTCGAGCGCAAGCAGCTGCTGCGACGCAGCAAGTCCCCCGACGACGCCCGCGCGACCACCGCTGAGCTGACCGACGAGGGACGGGCGCTGCTCGCGGAGGTGCTGCCGACGTACGCCGAGACGGTGCGCGGCGGGCTGCTGGCCCGGCTGAGCGCCACCCAGCAGCGCTCGCTCGTGGACTGGCTGCGCGACATCCGCCCCTGATCGGAGCACGCACAACGCCCCCGCTGTCGGACCCGCGTTGCACAGTAGGGGCATGACCACGACTCGCTGCCACATCGTCCCGCCCCACCTGCTGCGTCGGCTGGCTCGCGACGCCGACCCCCGGGTCGCGCAGATCGCCGAGCGCACGCTGCTGATGGGCAACGACATGGTGGCGCGCCGCGAGGTGCGCGCCGCGCGCAGCGGCCCGCGGCGCGACAACCTCGGCGGCACCGGTCTGCTGCCGCCCGACGTGCGCGACCGCGGGCGCGCGGCACGGCCGGCTCCCACCGACCCCACCGTCGTGCGCCCCGAGCCGACCGACGAGCTGCAGCCCGACTCCGGCGCCGTCTCGCCCAAGCGCAGCATCTACGACGCGCAGCGCAAGCAGGAGCTGCCCGGGGTCCTGGTGCGCTCCGAGGGCGAGCCGCCGGTCGCCGACGAGTCGGTGAACGAGGCCTACGACGGGCTCGGCCAGACGTTCGCGCTGTTCGCCGAGGCGTACGACCGCAACTCCCTCGACGACCAGGGCTTGCCGCTGACCGCGAGCGTCCACTACGGCGTCGAGTTCGACAACGCCTTCTGGGACGGCGAGCAGATGGTGTTCGGCGACGGCGACGGCGAGTTCTTCAACTCCTTCACCGACAGCGTCGACGTCATCGCGCACGAGCTGGTGCACGGCTTCATCCAGTTCACCGCTGCGTTCACCTACGTCGGCCAGTCCGGGGCGCTCAACGAGTCGGTGTCCGACGTGTTCGGGTCGCTGGTCAAGCAGCGGGTGCGCGGCGAGACCGCCGACCAGGCCGACTGGCTCATCGGCGAGTCGCTGTTCACCGACAAGGTGCAGGGCGTTGCGCTGCGCTCGCTGAAGGCGCCCGGCACGGCGTACGACGACCCCACCCTCGGCAAGGACCCGCAGCCGGCGACGATGGACGACTACGCCGAGATGCCGCACGACGAGCAGAACGACAACGGCGGCGTGCACATCAACTCCGGCATCCCCAACCACGCCTTCTACCTCGCGGCGACCGCGATCGGCGGCAACGCCTGGGAGCGGGCGGGGCAGGTCTGGTACGACGCGATGACCCGGGGCGGGCTGCCCAAGGACGCCGACTTCGCCGTGTTCGCGCAGGCGACCGTCACCCAGGCCGGCGAGCGGTTCGGTTCCGGCAGCCCCGAGCAGCAGGCGGTTGAGCGGGCTTGGCAGCAGGTGAAGGTGCTGTGACTCAGCGGCGGCGGCGCAGGTCGGGGTGGCGCCGCACCGCGAGGTAGCGGTCGTCGATCTCCTCGATGCCGAACGAGCCGACGGGGATCTCGTCGACGATGGTGTCCTCGCTCAGGCCGTAGGGCCGCACCCGCGTCGACACCTCGCGCACCACCTCGCCGTCGCGCAGGGTGAGGTAGTCGTTGGTGATCTCGACCCGGCCGTCGTCGAGCGGGGTCGCGGCGAACCAGCGCTGATACTCCTGGCGGCCCATGCTGGCCGAGGCCGACAGCTTGCGCTCGACGGGGCCGTCACCGGCGCCGTACGACCTGCTCATCAGCACCGGCGCCCCGGGCACGAGCACCCGCGCCATCCGCTGCCAGAAGGCTTCGCGCTGCCGCTCGCCGAGGAAGTAGATCACGTTGAACAGCAGCGCACCGCCGCACTGGTCGGGCAGCCAGGAGTCGAGGATCGACTCGGGCAGCACGGTGGTGCGCGGGCGCAGGTCGTCGCGCTCGGCGATGCGCAGCATCAGCAGCGAACGCATCACCCAGTCGGGCTCGACCGCGACGATCTCGGCCTCGGGGTAGCGCTCGGCGAGGGTGACCGTGGTCAGCCCGGACCCCGACCCGATGTCGATCAGCGGCAGCTCGGGCTTGAAATCCGCTGCCTCCCAAGGGATGTCGGTGACGAAGTCGGTGTCCTTCACCGGCAGTCGCAGGGCGTCGCCGAACTCGGCCCAGGCTTCGTACTCGCTCATCGTCTCCCGCTCAGAAGCCGAGCTTGCTCAGCTGGTTGGGGTCGCGCTGCCAGTCCTTGGCGACCTTGACGTGCAGATCGAGGAACACCCGCTGCCCGAGCATCGCCTCGATCTGGGTGCGCGCCTGGGTGCCGACCTCGCGCAGCCGCGAGCCACCGCGCCCGATGATGATGGCCTTCTGCGACGGCCGCTCGACGAACACGTTGACCCGCACGTCGAGCAGCGGGTTGTCCTCGGGGCGGTCCTCACGCGGCACCATCTCCTCGACGACGACCGCCAGGCTGTGCGGCAGCTCGTCGCGCACGCCCTCGAGCGCGGCCTCGCGCACCAGCTCGGCGATCATCACCGACTCCGGCTCGTCGGTGAGCATCCCGTCGGGATACAGCTGCGGCGACTCCGGCAGGTACGACATCAGCACCTCGGCGACCGTGTCGACCTGGTCCATGCGCGTCGCCGAGCACGGGACGATCGCGTCGTAGTCGCCGAGCTCGCTGATCGCCACGAGGTGCTCGGCCAACCGATCCTTGCTGACCGTGTCCGACTTGGTCGCGATGGCCACCACGGGCCGTCGGCGCCCCCGCCGCAGCTCGGCCAGCTCGGCGGCGATGAACGCATCCCCCGGACCGATGCGCTGATCGGCGGGCAGGCAGAAGCCGACCACGTCGACCTCGAGCAGGGTCTCGCGCACCAGGTCGTTCAGCCGCTGCCCCAGCAGGGTGCGCGGCTTGTGCAGCCCAGGGGTGTCGACCAGCACCAGCTGGGCCTGGTCGGTCGTGAGCACCCCGCGAATCGTGTGCCGCGTCGTCTGCGGCTTGCTGGAGGTGATCGCGACCTTCTGGCCGACCAGCGCGTTGGTCAGCGTCGACTTGCCGGCGTTGGGCCGCCCCACCAGGCAGGCGAACCCCGCGCGATAACCCTCGCCGCCCGCACCCTGCGCTGCGCGCTCCTCGCCGCTCACACCCTCTGTCGCGCTCGGTCGCACTCCGCTCCGGGCGCGTGCTCGTCCCTCGCCCGCACCCTGCGCTGCGCGCTCCTCGCCGCTCACACCCTCTGTCGCGCTCGGTCGCACTCCGCTCCGGGCGCGTGCTCGTCCCTCGCCCGCACCCTGCGCTACGCGCTCCTCGCCGCTCACAGCACTACCTCCTCGCCCGAGGACCGGGCATGCTCGCGGGGCTGCTCGTCGTCGGACGGCTCCCCCGGGTCGACGGGCTCCACCACCACGGTCGCCAGCTGGTGCCGACGACCCGACATCCGCTCGGCGACCAGCCGCAGCCCGGCGATGTCGCCGGTGGCGCCCGGGATCGGCACCCGGCCGACCAGCTTGGTGAGCAGGCCGCCGACCGTCTCGACGTCCTCCTCGTCGATCGTGACGTCGAACAGCTCGGCGAGGTCGTCGATGTCCATCCGCGCCGGCACCCGGGTGCGCCCGTCGGCGAGCTGCTCGACGCCGGGGGTGGCGCGGTCGTACTCGTCGTCGATCTCGCCCACGATCTCCTCGACGATGTCCTCCATCGTGACCAGGCCGGCGGTCCCGCCGTACTCGTCGATGACGACCGCGAAGTGACGCCGCTCGAGCTGCATCTCCTTGAGCAGGTCGTCGGCGGGCTTGCTGTCGGGCACGAACGCCACCGGCCGCATCACCTCGTGGACCGGCAGCTGCTCGGAGTCGTGGTCGGAGAACACGCGACGCGACACGTCCTTGAAGAACAGCAGGCCCTCGATGTCGTCGGGGCTGCCGTCGACCACGGGCAGGCGGGAGAAGCCGGAGCGGGAGAACAGGTACATCGCCTGCCGCAGCGTCTTCTCGCGGTCGATCGTGATCATGTCGGTGCGCGGCACCATGACCTCGCGCGCGAGGGTGTCGCCGAGGTCGAAGACCGAGTGCAGCATCTTGCGCTCGTCGTCCTCGATCAGCTGCGACGCCTGCGCGATGTCCACGAACTCGCGCAGCTCGGCCTCGGTCTCGAAGGGGCCGTCGCGGTAGCCGCGACCGGGGGTGACGGCGTTGCCGAGCAGGACCAGCAGGCGTACGACCGGGGCCAGCACGCGACGCAGCTGCACCACGAGCGGGGCGCTGACCAGCGCGACCGCCTCGGCGTGCTGGCGACCGAGCGTGCGCGGGGAGACGCCGACGAGCAGGAAGCTGACCAGCAGCATGACGCCGATCGCGGTGAGCAGCGCGGGCCAGAAGTCGTCGAAGAGCTCTTGCACGGCCAGCGTGACGAGCACGGCGGCGGTGGCCTCGGCGAGCACGCGCAGGAATGCCAGCACCATCGCCACGGCGCTGCGGTCGGCGACGACGGCCTGCAGCGCGGGCGCGCCGCGCTTGCCCTCCTCGGCGAGCTCGGCAGCCCGGCCTGCCCCCACCCGGCGGATGGCCGACTCCATGGCGGCGAAGGCGAACCCGAGCACGACGCTCGCGAGGGCGACGATCCACAGGGCGGTCATGGTGTGCTCACTCCTTGCCCGACGGCGGGGTGATGCGCGCGTCGGAGCCTCGGCGGGCGAGGAAGGTCAGCAGCAGGGTGCGCTGCAGGTCGAACATCTCTTGCCGCTCCCGCGGCTCGGCGTGGTCGAAGCCCAGCAGGTGCAGCACGCCGTGCACGGTGAGCAGCAGCAGCTCCTCCTGCGTCGTGTGGCCCGCCTCGGCCGCCTGCCGCGCCGCGACGGTCGGGCACAGCACGATGTCGCCGAGCACGCCCTCCTCGGACGGCTCGCCGGCTCGTCCGGGACGCAGCTCGTCCATCGGGAAGCTCATGACGTCGGTCGGGCCGGGCAGGTCCATCCACTGCACGTGGAGCACCTCCATGGCCGCCTCGTCGATGACCCGGATCGCGAGGTCGGCCTGCGGGTGCACGTGCATCTCGTCCATCGCGTAGCGAGCCACCTCGTGCAGCTCGTCGAGGTCGACCTCGACCTCGGTCTCGTTGAGCACGTCGATGCTCATCGATCCCCTGCGGGCGCCGACCGGACTGCCCCTGCGGGCCGCGCTGGCCGTGCTGGCCAGGGGCACCCTCTCCTGCTTGGCGTCCCACCGGCCGTAGGCCTCGACGATCTCGCTGACCAGGCGATGGCGTACGACGTCCTGGGCCTTGAGGTGGGCGAAGTGCACGTCCTCGACGTCGCCCAGGATCTGCTGCACCACCCGCAGCCCCGACGTGGTGCCGCTCGGCAGGTCGACCTGGGTGGTGTCACCGGTCACGACCATCCTGGAGCCGAAACCCAGCCGGGTGAGGAACATCTTCATCTGCTCGGCCGAGGTGTTCTGCGCCTCGTCGAGGATGATGAAGGAGTCGTTGAGGGTGTTGTGGGTGACCAGGAAGTCGTCGGTGACGTAGAGGGAGTCGGCCGCGGCCACCTGGATGCACACCGTCTCGGCCTCCCCGGCCGGCTCGATCGCGTGCACGAACCGCATCGGCCGCCCCGGCTCGCCCTGGGCGTACTTCACCCGCTTGCGCTCCAGCCGGAACGGTTCGAGCCCCGCCGGCAGCCGCAGGTCGACGACGTAGGCGTCGTGGTCACTCCCGGTGTCGGCGACGCCGCCCAACGACCGCACCAGCTCGACCACGTCGTCACGCAGCCCAGCCGAGCCGGACCGCACCTCGATCGAGGTCGTGCCTGCCTCGCCACGCACGTGGCCCGCCTCGCTGTCGAGCAGGCCCTGCAGCAACGCGTGCCGGACCGAGAGGCTGTTGAGCAGGTACGCCTGAGGAACCCGGTCCGGCGCGTCGCCTGGGGCCGGACTTGGATCGAGTGAGCCGCCGGCCGAAGCGTTGACCACCGCGGCCGCCGCGACCGGATTCGCCAGGGTCGCCCTCGACCCGTCACCGAGCAGCAGCCCCAGCACGTAGGGGTCCAGCGGGACGTCGGACTCGGGCAGGTTGACCGGTGCCACCACCGGCAGCTCGAACCGGTGGGCGTGGGCGGCGCGCTCGTGGCCGATCATGTCCTGGGTCTGGAGCGTGCGCTGGGTGCCGCGGCGCTTGTCGCTCGCGGTGCGCACGGTCCACAGGTGCTCCCCGCAGCACAGCGTGGAGCTGCCGTCCTGGGCGCTGACCCGGAAAATCGGCTTGCGACCCTGCGGGAAGACGCCGAGCACCGGAGTGGGCGACCCGTCGGAGCCGATCACCAGGTCACCGACGGCCAGCGAGCCGATCTCGCGGAAGCCCTCGGGGGTGAGCACCTTGGCGTCGAGCGGCTGCGCGCGGCCGCGCATGTAGGCCAGCGGCGCCACCTCGATCGTGCCGGCGGCCATCAGCCGCGGGATCGAGTCGGGGTCGATCATGTCGTGCAGCGCGTCGTAGAGCGGCCGCAGGTAGGGGTCGATCTTGTCGTTCAGCGTGCCGGGCAGGAAGCCCAGCCGCTCGCCCGCCTCGACCGCCGGCCGGGTCAGGATGATCCGGTTGACCTCCTTGGCCTGCAGCGCCGCGACGGCCTTGGCCATCGCGAGGTAGGTCTTGCCGGTGCCGGCCGGGCCGATGCCGAAGACGACGGTGTTGGAGTCGATGGCGTCGACGTACTGCTTCTGGCCGAGCGTCTTCGGCCGGATCGTGCGGCCGCGGCTGCTCACGATGTTCATCGTCAGCACGTCCGCCGGCCGCTCGCGGGTCTTGGCCTGCAGCATGCCGATGGAGCGCTCGACCGCGTCGCGGTTGAGCGGGTGGCCGGCGTCGATGATGGTCAGCAGCTCGCCGAGCAGCTCCTCGACGATCGCGACGTCGGCGCTCGGGCCCTGCGCGCGGAACTCGTTGCCGCGCACGTGCAGCTCGACGCGCGGGAAGGCGCGCTCCATCGTGCGCAGCAGCTCGTCGCGCGGACCGAGCAGCGTGACCATCTGGATGTCGGGCGGGATGGTGACGGTGCGGCTGATCGAGTCGCCGCCCTCGGGGCTGGGGGTGTCGTCTGCGGGGACCTCGGCCGTGCCGGGATGCTCGCTCGGATGGTCGTCTGTCATCGCGGCCAGTCTACGGAGCCCCGCCGACAGCGGCCTCATCCTTTGTGCCCGACCAGCGGCTGCGCGCGAGCAGCACCGCGAGCGCCGCCGGCCCGGCCGTCGACGAGCGCAGGACCGTCGACCCCAGCCGTACGTCCGTCGCACCTGCCGCACGCAGCGCGGCCAGCTCGGCCGGCGAGATCCCGCCCTCGGGCCCGACCACCACCAGCACCTCGCCCGCTGCGGGCAGCTCCACCGCGCCGATCGGCTGCTCGGCCTCCTCGTGCAGCACCAGCGTGGCCGCGGCGTCGCCCGCCACGGCGACCAGGCCGTCGAGCCCGACGACGTCACCGACCTCGGGCACGGTCGCCCGCCGCGACTGCTTGGCCGCCGCCACGGTCGCGCTGACCCACTTCGCGTGCGCCTTGGCCGCCCGGTCGCCGCGCCAGCGCACGATGCTGCGCTCGGCCTGCCAGGGCAGCACCCGGTCGACGCCGAGCTCGGTGGCGGCCTCGACCGCCTGCAGGTCGCGGCCGTCCTTGGCCAGGGCCTGCACGAGCACGAAAGTCGTTGCAGGAGAGGGCGATCGGTCGACCGACTCGACGAGCAGCACCAGCTCGTCGCGGCCGGTCTCGGCCACCGTCGTGGTCGCGACCGCACCGGTCCCGTCGGCCAGCAGCACCTGCTCCCCCACCCCGATGCGCCGTACGGTCGCGGCGTGCCGCCCCTCCGCCCCGTCGAGCACCACCCGGGTGCCGGGCTGCGCGTCGGCGAGCCGGGCGTACGGCAGGTGGAACAGCGGCGCGGTCACGCGCTACTTCCCCCGAAGGCGTCGCGGATGCGGCCGAACAGCCCCTGGCTGACCGGCTGGAAGGCGGCCTGCGGCCGCTCCTCGTCGCGCTCCTTGGCCAGCTGACGCAGCAGCTCCTGCTGCTGGTGGTCGAGCTTGGTGGGCGTGCGCACGTTGGCGTGCACCATCAGGTCGCCGCGCACGCTCGAGCGCAGGTGGGTGACGCCCAGCCCGCGCAGCGTGACGACGTCGCCGGGCTGCGTGCCGGGGCGCACCTCGACGTCGCGCGGCCCGTCGAAGGTGTCGAGCGCGACGGTGGTGCCGAGCGCGGCCGCGGTCATCGGCAGCTCGAGCGAGCAGTGCAGGTCGTCGCCCTGCCGCTGGAAGACGGGGTGCTTGCGCACCCGGACCTCGACGTACAGGTCGCCGTTCGGACCGCCGCCCGGACCGGCCTCGCTCTCACCGGCGAGCTGGATGCGAGTGCCGCTGTCGACGCCGGCGGGGACCTTGATGGTGATGGTGCGGCGGTCGCGCACGCGCCCTCGCCGGAGCAGTCGAAGCACGGGTCGGTGATGATCTCGCCGAAGCCGCGGCAGGCGCCGCACGGACGGGTGGTGCGCACCTGGCCGAGGAAGGAGTTCTGGATCTCCTGCACCTGGCCGGCGCCGTGGCACACGTCGCAGGTGCGGCGGCCGGTGCCCGGCCGCGCCCCGTCGCCGTGGCAGGTCGGGCAGACGACGGCGGTGTCGAACGTCAGGTCGGCCTCGCCGCCGAACACGGCCTCGCGCAGGTCGATCTCGAGCGGCACGAGGGCGTCCTGGCCGCGCTGCTGGCGGCTGCGCGGCCCGCGGGCGCCGCCCGCCGCACCGGCGCCGAAGAAGGCGTCCATGATGTCGGTGAAGGAGAAGCCCTGGCCGAACCCGGCGGCTCCGCCGGCCGCCATGGGGTCGACGCCGGCGTCGTACTGCCCCTTCTTCTGCGGGTCGGACAGCACCTCGTAGGCCACCGACAGCCGCTTGAACTCCTCGGCCGCCTCGGGGCTGGGGTTGACGTCGGGGTGCAGCCGGCGGGCCTGCTTGCGGTAGGCGCGCTTGATCTCCTCCGGGCTCGCGTCGCGCGAGACGCCGAGGGTGCCGTAGTAGTCATTCACTGGTCGAGGATCTCCGAGACGTAGCGGGCGACGGCGCGGACGGCCGCCATGGTCGAGGGGTAGTCCATCCGGGTCGGTCCGAGCACGCCGAGGCCGGCGACGCCGCCACTGCCGTACGTCGTCGTCACCACCGACGTGGACTGCAGCCCGGCGTGCGGGTTCTCGGCGCCGATGCGCACCGCGACGGCGTCGCGCTCGACGGGGTCGAGCGACTCCAGCAGGCGCAGCAGCACCACGTGCTGCTCGAGCGCCTCGAGCACGACACCGAGGTCTCCGGCGTCGACGCCCGTGCGCGCGAGGTTGGAGGTGCCGGCCAGCACCACCCGCTCCTCCCGCTGCTCGCGCAGCAGGTCGGTGAGCGAGGTGATGATCGCCTGCACGCTCGGCCGGTCGACGGCGGGGAACTCCTCCGGCAGGCTCGACAGCTGCGCGGTCGCCTCGCCGAGCACCTGGCCGTCGGTGACGGCGTTGATGCGGGCGCGCAGCTCGCCGAGCAGCTGCTGGCCGGCCGCGTCGGCCGGGTCCTGCGCCAGCTCGACGACGCGCTGCTCGACCCGGCCGCTGGACAGGATCAGCACCACCATCGCGCGGTCGATCCCGAGCGGCACCAGCTCGACATGGCGCACCGTCGAGCGGCTGAGCGAGGGGTACTGCATGACCGCGACCTGCTGGGTGAGCGAGGCGAGCAGCCGCGCGGTGCGGTCGACGACGTCGTCGAGGTCGACCGACTGGTCCAGGAAGGTCCGGATCGCGCTCTTCTCGGCGCGGCTCATCGGCTTGATCCCGCTGAGCCGGTCGACGAACAGCCGGTAGCCCGCATCGGTCGGGATGCGCCCGGCCGACGTGTGCGGCGCGGCGATCAGCCCGTCCTCCTCGAGCGCGGCCATGTCGTTGCGCACCGTCGCGGCCGAGACGCCCAGGCGGTGCCGCTCCAGCAGCGCCTTGGACCCCACCGGCTCGGAGGTCGCCACGTAGTCCTGCACGATCGCGCGCAGCACCTGCAGTCGCCTGTCGTCGGACATGGTCACCACCTTCGTCGGCATCGGGAGCGGCGGGCGCGCTCGCACCGGCCCGGGACCGCCCGAGCTGGCACTCTGCACACCCGAGTGCCAAGTCTACGTCCGGTGCGGCGCAGCGAGAAAACCACGCGCCGGCGTACGAGCGTGTCGCCCGGGCGGGTCTGCCACCCTTCCCTACCCTCACGGGGTGACTCCCGACCGCTACGGATCCGACGTGCTCGCTGGTGACTGGAAGGCGCCCCGGCGGGGCCGCTCGGCGCAGGTCGAGGCCGCGCGCGACCTGGTCGTCGAGGACGCCGACTCCGGCTGGGTCGGCGCCGTCGTGCGGGTCGAGAAGGCCGGCGGCATGCACGTGGTGCACCTGGAGGACCGGCGCGGCCGGGTCAAGGCGTTCCCACTCGGGCCCGGCTTCCTCATCGACGGCAAGCCGGTCGAGCTCACCGCGCCGCGCACCGACACGGCCGCGCTCGCCGCGCAGCGGGCCACGAAGAGCCGCACCGCCTCCGGGTCGGTGGCCGTGCCCGACGCCCCGGCCCGGGTCGCGTCGGCCTCGCGCATCCTGGTCGAGGGCCGGCACGACGCCGAGCTGGTCGAGAAGGTCTGGGGCGACGACCTGCGCGTCGAGGGCGTCGTGGTCGAGATGCTCGACGGCGTCGACGACCTGCAGGCGGTGATCCGCGACTTCCGGCCCGGTCCGCAGCGCCGCCTCGGGATCCTCGTCGACCACCTGGTGCCGGGCAGCAAGGAGACCCGCATCGTCGAGCAGGCCCGCGCCGCGGCCCCGTCGGAGCACGTGCTGATCGTGGGCCACCCCTACGTCGACGTCTGGCAGTCCGTGCGACCCGAGCGGCTCGGCTGGTCGCAGTGGCCGACCATCCCGCGCGGCACGTCGTGGAAGCACGGCATCCTCGCCGAGCTGGGCTGGCCGCACGCCTCGCAGGCCGACGTCGCGCACGGCTGGAAACGCATACTGGGCACCGTGCGCACCTACGCCGACCTCCAGCCCGAGCTGCTCGGCCGGGTGGAGGAGCTCATCGACTTCGTCACGGTGCCGTGAGCCGCAGGCCCGGCGCGGGTGCCGTCGCGCAGGACACCACCGAGCTGGTGGCGCTGGTCGTCACGGTCGACGACGGCATGCCCGCCGCGCTGGCCTCCGGCGACCCGCGCCGGCTGCCCGCCGGCCCGCTGCACCCGCAGCAGCGCTCGCTGCAGGCCGGGGTGCGCGCGTTCGTCGAGGAGCAGACCGGCCACTCGCTGGGCTTCGTCGAGCAGCTCTACACCTTCGCCGACCTCGGCCGCGGCGACAGCGAGGGCCGCGTGGTGTCGATCTCCTACCTCGGGCTCACCCGCGCCGCCACCGACGAGCAGGGCTGGCTGGGGCTGTACGACGCGCTCCCCTGGGAGGACCGGCGCGGCGCGGCCGCGGAGCCGGGGTCGGCCGACGGGTCGGCCGGGTCGCCCGGGTCGCCCGGGTCGGCCGAGCCGGTGGCGCGGCTGGACCGCTGGGTCGGGCGCGGGTCGGGCGCGCAGGTGCGGGCGCGGCGCGAGCGACGCGACCAGCTGTTCGGGCTGGGTGAGCATGCCTGGCGCCCGGAGCTGGCGCTGCAGCGCTACGAGCTGCTGTGGGAGGCCGGGCTCGTGGCGGAGTCGCCGCAGTTCGGTCCGCGGTCGGTGCAGGAGCCGCTCGGCGTGCCGATGCTGCACGACCACCGGCGCATCCTCGCCACCGGCCTGTCGCGGCTGCGCACCAAGCTGCAGTACCGCCCCGTCGTCTTCGAGCTGCTGCCCGAGGCGTTCACCCTCGGCCGGCTGCAGGAGGTCGTCGAGGCGCTGGCCGGGCAGACGCTGCACAAGCAGAACTTCCGCCGCGTCGTCGAGCAGCAGCATCAGCTGGTGGAGCCCACCGGCGAGACCACGCACGCGACGGGCGGCCGCCCGGCCCGGCTCTACCGCTTCCGCCGCGAGGTGTTCGCCGAGCGCGAGCAGGTCGGCACCAAGCTGCCCATCCCCGCTCCCGCTGAGGCGGGGCGAGCGCGGCGGCGCGAGGGCGTCGGGCGTACATCTGGACAGGAAGAACGCGTCCTCGGCACCGGAATGGCGCACCACTGCGGGAGGGGCGCGGGCTTTGTCCCGTCCATCTGCA
Source organism: Barrientosiimonas endolithica (assembly GCF_030296655.1). Taxonomy (NCBI): domain Bacteria; kingdom Bacillati; phylum Actinomycetota; class Actinomycetes; order Micrococcales; family Dermacoccaceae; genus Barrientosiimonas; species Barrientosiimonas endolithica. Next base: position 2,046,404 of record NZ_AP027735.1, read on the forward strand.
CGGCGCCGCGCAGATTGGCCCTGTGGACAACGGCACAGCCACCCGGCGCGCGCCAGGCTGGTGCGCATGTCCCGAGCCGTCGTCGACGCCCTGCGCGAGCGGGGCGGAGCCACGCGGCTGGGCGACCTCCTCGGACCCGTCACCCGGCGCGAGATCGCCGAGTCGGTGGGGTCGGCGGACATCTGCCGCCTCGCCCACGGCGTCTACTGCCTGCCCGAGCTGGAGCCCCAGCTGCGCCGGGCCGTGGAGCTGAGCGGCACCCTGTCGCACGTCTCGGCCGCGGTCCGTCACGGGTGGTCGGTGAAGGCCGAGCCCCGGCAGGCCTGGGTCACGATCCCCCGAACCGGCACCTGCGCGTGCCCCCGCCCCGCGACGTGCGGCTGGTCTGGCGGCCGGTCCCGCCCGAGGACGTCGTCGACGGGGTCACCGAGCCGCTGCGCACCACGCTCGACTGCGCGCGCGACCTCCCGTTCGACGAGGCACTGGCCGTGGCCGACTCCGCCCTGCGCAGCGGCACGGTCACCGCGCGCGAGCTGCGCTGGGCGGCCGACCGTCTGCGCGGGCCACGCTCTGCTGCGGCGCGCCGCGTCGCCACTCACGGCACCGGCGAGAGCGCAGGCCCCATGGAGTCGGTGCTGCGCGCCATCTGCCTGGACGTCCCGGGGCTGGCCGTGACCCCGCAGCTGATCATCAGCGACGACGGGTTCTGGGCGCGGGTCGACCTGGGCGACGAGGACCTGCGCATCGTGATCGAGGCGGAGGGGTTCGAGCACCACGGCACGCGCCAGGGGTTCGACAAGGACACCGAGCGCTACACCGAGCTGGTGAGCCGCGGCTGGCTCGTGCTCCGGTTCACCTGGACCCAGATCATGTTCCACCCCGAGTGGGTGCGCGAGCGGATCGTGGAGACGGTGCGCCTGCGCCGGGCCGCCGCCTGACCGGCCGCACGGACCCGGGAAAGCCGGGGAGCCGGCGCTGGCGTACATCTGGACAGGAAGAACCGATCGCGGCACCCCGATCGGCGCGGGTTTCGACACGGCCCGGGGACTTCGTCCCGTCGAGATGTCCGCACCCCAGCCTCGTGGGATATGCTCACTCCTAGCATTTGCTCAACATGAGCAGATCAAACACCCGAACGAGGGAGCAGACCATGAGCGTGACCGCCCGCCCCAGCGACCTGGCGTACGACCGTGTCCGCCACGTGGTGCCCGAGGTCGAGTGGGCGACGTTCGCCGACGACATCGACGCGATCCACGCGCTGAAGCGGGAGCACGACGCGGTGATCCTGGCGCACAACTACATGACGCCCGAGGTCTTCCACGGCGTCGCCGACATCGTGGGCGACTCCCTCGCACTGGCCCGGGAGGCGCAGACGGTCGAGGCCGGCACGATCGTCCTGGCCGGGGTGCACTTCATGGCCGAGACCGCCAAGCTGCTCAACCCCGGCAAGCGGGTGCTGCTGCCTGACCTGCGCTCGGGCTGCTCGCTCGCCGAGTCGATCACGCCCGAGCAGGTGCGCGAGCTGCGCGCGCAGCACCCGGGTGTGCCGGTCGTGACGTACGTCAACACCAGCGCGGCCATCAAGGCCGAGAGCGACATCTGCTGCACCAGCGGCAACGCGCTGGCCGTGCTGGAGTCGCTCGGCGTGCCCGAGGTGATCATGATCCCCGACCAGTACCTCGCCCGAAACATCGCTGCGCAGACCGGGATTCGCGTGATCACCCACCCCGGCGCGTGCGAGGTGCACGAGCGGTTCACGCCGCTCGACATCATCGGCATCCGGCAGGGCCACCCGGGCGTGCAGGTGCTCGCGCACCCCGAGTGCCCGCCCGACGTGGTCGCCGAGGCGGACTTCGCGGGTTCGACCGCGCAGATGCAGGCGTACGTCGAGCGCGAGCGACCCGAGCGTGTCGCCCTGATCACGGAGTGCTCGATGAGCGACAACGTGGCGGCCGCGAACCCTGACGTCGACTTCGTGCGCCCGTGCAACCTGTGCCCGCACATGAAGCGCAACACGCTGTCGGCGATCCGCGCCGCGCTGGAGCAGGGGCGCCACGAGATCACCCTCGACCCGGCCACGGCCCGCGACGCGCGCCGCGCCATCCAGCGGATGCTGGAGGTGGCCTGATGCGGGCCCGCCCGATCGTGGTCGGGTCCGGCCTCGCCGGGCTGGTGGCGGCGCTGGAGCTCGCGGCGCGCGGCGGTTGCGTGCTGGTGACCGCCGGCCGGCTCACCGAGGGCGCGGCCAGCGCGTGGGCGCAGGGCGGCATCGCTGCCGCGCTCGCTCCCGACGACTCCCCCGCCCAGCACGCCCACGACACCTGGCTCGCGGGGGCGCGGGCGGGTGACCGCGAGGTCATCGCCCGCATCACCGACCTGGCGCCCGGCGTCGTCGCCCGGCTCGCCCGCGACGGGGTGCCGTTCGACAGGGACGCGAGCGGGGCGTACGACCTCGCGCTGGAGGGCGGTCACTCGCGCCACCGCGTCGCGCACGCCGGCGACCGAAGCGGGGCGGTGATCACCGCGACCCTGGCGGCGCTGGTCGAGGGGCACCCCGACATCGAGCTGCTCGAGGGCCGCAGGGTCGACGACCTGCTGCTCGACGAATCGGGAGTGGTGCGCGGGATCCGTTGCGGCGCAACGACTCTCGAGAGCGATCGGGTCATCCTGGCGACCGGCGGGCTGGGCGGCTTGTTCCCGCACACCACCAACCCGGTCACCGCGACCGGCGCGGGGGTCGCGCTGGCCGCTCGGGCGGGGGCTCGCACCGACGACCTGCACCTGGTCCAGTTCCACCCCACCGCGCTCGACGTGGGCTCGCGTCCGGCGCCGCTGCTGACCGAGGCGCTGCGCGGCGCCGGCGCGGTGCTGCGGTCGGACGGCGAGCGGTTCGTCGACGAGCTGCAGCCGCGCGACGTGGTCGCCGCAGCGGTCTGGGCCCAGCTCCAGCAGGGGCGAACCGTGCATCTCGACGCACGACGCGTCGACGACGCTGAGCGCCGATTCCCAGCGGTGACAACGCTTCTCGCGGGCCACGGCCTGACGCTGCACGACCTGCTCCCCGTCCGGCCCGCCGCGCACTACTCCATGGGCGGCGTCACCGTCGACGCGCAGGCGCGCACCGGGGTGCCGGGCCTGTGGGCGGTCGGCGAGGTGAGTCGCACCGGGCTGCACGGGGCCAACCGGCTGGCGTCGAACTCGTTGCTCGAGGCGGTCGTGACCGGCCGCTCCGCCGCGGCGTCGGTCGGGGCGCACAGTGCCACCGACGCGTGGCGGGCCGACGTCCCGCCCGCGGACCCCGGCCTGGTCCGTCCGCGCGAGCAGGCTCCCGCCATCGCCACCGAGCAGGTGCGTGCGGAGCTGGGTCGCTCGTGCGGCGTGCTGCGCGAGGCGGGCGCGCTGCGCGACACGATCCGACAGCTCGAGCCGGCCACCGGGCAGGACGACGCCTACCTCGCCTGGCTGCTGGCGCGCTCCGCCCTGGCGCACCCGAGAAGCGTTGGGGCACACCGACGTACGGACACGACCGAGGCGGTGCCGGCATGACTTTCGACCCCCAGCTGGAGCAGGTGGTGCGCACGGCGCTCGCCGAGGACCTCGGCGCCGCCGGTGACCTCACGGCGGCGGCCGTCGTCCCCGAGGACGCGCACGCGCAGGCCCATATCGTGGCGCGCGAGGACGGGGTGCTGTCCGGCGTCGACGCGGTGACGACGACGTACGCCCTCGTCGACCCGCGCATCGAGGTCACCTGGCACGGCCAGGACGGCAGATCGGTGACGCCGGGGTCGGTGCTGGCGACGGTGCGCGGCCCCGCGCGCGGGGTGCTGACCGGTGAGCGGGTCGCGCTGAACCTGCTGGGCCGCCTGTCCGGCGTGGCGACCGCCACCGCCGAGCTCGTGCACCTGGTGGACGGCACCGGCGTCGGCATCGCCGACACGCGCAAGACCACCCCGGGCCTGCGTGCGCTGGAGAAGCGGGCGGTGCTGCACGGCGGCGGTGTGAACCACCGCTTCGGCCTGCACGACGCGATCATGGTGAAGGACAACCACATCGGGTTCGGCGGCGGGCTGGCCGCGGTGCTGCGGCGGCTCGCCGACCAGCCCCGGCACCTGGTCACCGTGGAGGTCGAGGTCGACACGCTGCAGCAGCAGCTGCAGGTGCTGCAGTTCGACGCCGACCGGATCGCCCGCGGGCTGCGGCCGGTGTGCCACGCGATCCTGCTCGACAACATGACTCCCGGCCAGGTCGCCGATGGTGTCCGGCGGGCGCGCGCGCATCCCGCGCCGCTGGTGGTCGAGGTGTCGGGTGCGGTGAACCGGAAGACCGTGCGCCCGCTCGCCGAGGCCGGGCCCGACCTGATCTCGGTGGGCGCCCTGACCCACAGCGCGCGCTGCCTCGACGTGGGGCTGGATCTGGCGGGGCCGGACCTGGCCTGATCGACCTCGCCCGCCCGACCGCGCGTGCGCCCAGGGTGATCCCTGAGACGTCCCGGATCCGACCCTGATCCGGCCTGTCTGCGGAACGCCGCGGCGGGTTCGCGTGTTGTCATGGATGAAGCACCCGCACAGGAGGAGTGACTCATGAGCCAGCCCGGCCCGCAGCAGGGTCCCGGACCGTTCCCGCCCGGCGGCCAGCCCCAGCAGGGCTATCCGCAGCAGGGCTATCCCCAGCAGGGCTATCCGCAGCAGCAGTACGGCCACCCGCAGCAGGGCTACGCCCCGCAGGTCCCCACGGCCGACCAGCGCACGGCGGCCGTGCTCGCGCACCTGTCGGCGCCGATCGCCGGTCTGCTCAGCCTCGGCACGCTGAGCATGCTCGGGCCGCTGATCGTGTGGCTGGTCTACAAGGACAAGTCACCGGCGGTCCGGCAGGCGGCCGCCGGAGCGTTCAACTTCAACCTGTCGTTCTGGCTGCTCTACCTGCTGAGCTGGCTGCTGATCGTCACCGTCATCGGTGCGATCGTCGGCATCCCGCTGATGATCGTGATCTTCCTGGTGGCGCTCTGGTGCCACGTCAAGGGCGCGATCCGCAGCGCGAACGGCGAGCCCTACCGCTACCCCTTCCAGATCCCGGTGCTGTCCTGATCACCAACCCAGCAACCGGCGTACGACGGTGTCGGCGAGCAGCCGGCCTCGCCGGGTGAGCACGAGTCGCCCGCGCAGGGCCGCCGGCCCGTCGAGCAGCCCGTCCGCGATCAGCCCCGCCACCGCACTGCGGCCGGCGGGGCTGATCGCGTCACGCGGCAGACCCTCGACGAGCCGGATCCCGAGCAGCACCTCCTCGTCGTGGCGCTGCTCGGCGGTCAGCTCCTCGCGCGCGTGCGCCGGAGAGTCACCGGCCGACATGCGCTGGGCAAAAGCGTTGGGGTGCTTGACGTTCCACCACCGCACGCCGCCGACGTGGCTGTGCGCTCCGGGGCCGACGCCCCACCAGTCACCGCCTCGCCAGTAGCCCTCGTTGTGGCGGCACCGCGTGGCCTCGTCGCGCGACCAGTTGCTGATCTCGTACCACCCGAGCCCGGTGCCGGTGAGCAGCTCGTCGGCGAGCTCGTACTTGTCGGCCTCGTCATCGTCATCGGGCATCGTGACCTCGCCGCGCCGCACCTGCGCCGCCAGCCGGGTGCCCTGCTCGACGACCAGGGCGTAGGCGCTCACGTGGTCGGGCTCGAGGGCGACGGCCGCCTCGAGGCTGGTGCGCCAGTCGTCGAGCGACTCCCCCGGCGTGCCGTAGATCAGGTCGACGCTCACTTGCATGCCCGCGGCGCGGACGCCGTCAACAGCGCGCGCGACGTTGGCCGGGTCGTGCGTGCGGTCGAGCGTGCGCAGCACGTGCGGGACGGCCGACTGCATGCCGAGGCTGACCCGGGTGAAGCCGCCGTCGGCCAGCTCGCGCAGCGACGCGGGCGTGACCGAGTCGGGGTTGGCCTCGGTCGTCACCTCGGCGTCGTCGGCGAGCCCGAACCGCTCGCGCAGCCGGTCGAGCATGCGCACCAGGTCGCCCGAGCGAAGCATCGTGGGCGTGCCGCCGCCGACGAACACGGTGTCGACGCGTGGACGGTCGTCGCCGAGAACCGTTGCGGCCAGGTCGATCTCGGCCATCGCGGCGTCGGCATAAGTGTCGAGGCTGGCGCCCTGCTGGCCCAGCTCGGGCAGCGTGTAGGTGTTGAAGTCGCAGTAGCCGCAGCGCACCGAGCAGAACGGCACGTGCAGGTAGACGCCGAACGGTCGCTCGCCCAGCCCGGCGAGGGCGTACGTCGGGAGGGCGCCGTCGCGCGGCGCGGGGTCTCCGTCGGGCAGGGCACTCGGCATGCGTGTCATTCTCGCCCGCCCGGCGCACAGGTGTGAGTCTGGGGCGGTGAGCTCATCCCTGCCCGGCACACCGACCCCGACCGACGTTCGGCCAGTGGGAGCACCGCCCTTCGCCGCTCCGGGGTCCGTCGTGCACTGGACCTATCGCGGGGCAGGGTGGGTCCACGGCGCTCCGCAGCACGTGAACCCGATGCGCGTCGTCCGCGACGACGAGCGCGGGCTGGTCGCGTGGCTGGCCGAGGGCACGGTACTGCTGCAACCCCGCTATCCCGACGGCGGAACTTTCCGGGAGCGCCCGCTCTCCGAGCGCTTCCTCCCGTCCACGCAGCGTGACCGCATCAGCGCTCGTGCTCGTTGGCGCGGACCAGGCATCCTGCGGATAGCCCCGACGGACCGGCCTTTCAGCGTGTGGCTCTTCTGGTCGACGCAGGGCCAGTTCGCGGGGTGGTACGCCAACCTCGAGAACCCGCTGCTGCGCGCCGGCGACCGCTGCTTCACGTCGGACCATGTGCTCGATGTCTGGATCACGGCCGACGGCCAGGTGCGCTGGAAGGACGAGGACGAGCTGGCTGAGGCCGTCGCTCAAGGCCGATACACCGAGGCGCAGGCGCAGGCGCTTCGCACCCACGGGGAACAGGCGATCGATGAGTTCCGTTCCGGCGCCTGGATGTTCGACGCGAGGTGGACCAGCTGGCGCGCACCGGCCGACTGGACCGTCCCCCACCTCCCCGACGACGCCCACTGGCAGCTGGATCTGCTCGACCGCGGTGGCCGGGGCAGTCCCGGGTGACCCTGGCGGCCCCACTGATAGTCGGGCGTACGTTCTCGCGGTGCTCCGCAGCATGGTGCGCCAGAGCGCACGGGTCGGCGGTGGACCGCCGGTGCGTGCGGTGCCGTACGCCCTCGCGGACCTCCGCCGAAGGGTGCGCCAGAGCGCACGGGTCGACGGTGGACCGCCGGTGGGTGCGGTGCCGTACGCCCTCGCGGTGCTCCGCCGAAGGGTGCGCCAGAGCGCACGGTTCGACGGTGGACCGCCGGTGGGTGCGGACCCGTACGCCCTCGCAGTCCTCCGCCGAAGGGTGCGCCAGAGCGCACGGGCCGGCGGTGGACCGCCGGTGGGTGAGCGGGCACGGCGCACCCCCGCACACCGGTCCTCCGCCGCAAGGTGCGCTCCCCGCGTTAGCGTCCGGGCGTGACCTACGACATCCGCCTCGCCACCACCGACGACGTCGACGCGCTCGCACGGCTGAGCAGCGAGTCGTTCGGCTACCCCGTCTCCGACCACCCGCACCCGGACCCGCAGGCGACCGGGCGCACGACGTACGTCGCCGCTCACCAAGGCCGGATCGTCGCCTGCGTGGTGCACCGGCGCTACGACTCCTGGTTCTGGGGGACGCGGGTGCCGACGGCCGGCATCGCCGGGGTGAAGGTCGCGACCGAGCATCGCGGGAAGGGCCTGCTCACACCGCTGTTCGAGCGCTGCCTGAGCGACGCCTCGTCCGAGGGGCGACCGGTCAGCACGCTGTACCCGACCGCGCCGGGCATCTACCGCCGGTTCGGCTACGAACTGTTCGCGAGCTACGACCACGAGACGGCGCTGCCCACCGCAGCCCTCGCCCAGGTGCGCCCGGGAGCCGGCTCGTTGCGCCGGGCCGAGCTCGCCGACGTCCCCCAGATCCGGCGGGTCTACGACGGGTGGGCGAGGGCGTACAACGGTCCGTTGACGCGTGACGGCGCGAGCTTCCCGGCCACGGACTCCGAGCTGCTCGAGGCGTTCTCGGGCGCGACCCTGGCGCTCGACGAGGCCGGCGGCGTCGTCGGGTACGCCCTGTGGGAGCGCACCGGCGGCTACGGCGCCGACGGGGTGCTCGACGTCCGCGACCTCGTCACCCTGACCGCCGACGCGACGCGCCTGCTGGCTCGCGCCCTCGGCTCGTCGGCCGGCGTGGCCCCCACCACGGTGCTCAGCACCAGCCCCTCCGACCTGCTCGACCTCGTGCTGCCGAGCAGCCCGCGCACGGTGCGGCGGGCATACCCCTACATGCTCGCGGTGCTCGACGTCGCCGGCGCCCTCACCTCTCGCGGTTTCGCCGAGATCCTCGACGGCACAACGACGTTCGCGGTCGAGGGTCTACCGCTCAGCGGCCAGGACGGCACCTACGCCCTGACCGTCGACGGCGGCCGGACGAGCGTCGAACGCACCGACGCCGCCCCGGCTGCGACCTTCACCGCCCGCGGCCTCGCCCTGCGCTTCGCCGGCACGCACTCCAACCTCGAGCTGCGCCGTGCAGGTCTGCTCACCGGCCCGACCGGCGACGACGCCCGCTGGGACGCCCTCTTCAGCGGGCGGACCCCGCAGGTGCGCGACTACTTCTGAGCAGCGCACGAGCGGTCGCGCCGGCGCACAGCGACCAGGTGCCGACCAGACCGACGCAGACCACGACGCCCAGCAGGCTCAGCGCACCCGACCCGGTGCCCGCCGCCAGCTGGTAGGCGCCGAGCGACAGCGTCCCCACGGGGAAGGTCATGGCCCACCAGCCGGGGGTGAACGGCATCCGCGCCGCGAACCCGCGCAGCGTCTGCCACACCGCCCAGGCCACCAGCCCGGCTCCCACGACGAGCAGCACCAGGCCGTACGCGTTCACGATCCCGCGCAGTGCCGTCGCCGCTCCCCGGGTCAGCTCGGGCGTGGCGGCGGTGACGAGCACCTGCGCGGCGGCCGTCGACTGGCCCACGATCCCGAGCGGGATCCACGCGCTCGGCGCCATGACCGGCGTGAGCGGCCGCACCCGCCAGTGGTGGTGGTAGGCCACCGCGAAGATCACCACGCCGAGCAGCAGCGCCACGACGAAGCACAGCGACGACGCCAGCACGAGCCCCGTGCGCCACGGGTCGCCCAGCCGGTGCGCGATGCCGGCGCCGACGGTCGCCGAGACCATCGGCGACACCACGGCCAGCCCCCACGTCATCGCCGGCTCGCCGATGTCGCGCCGCAGCAGCACGAGCAGGAAGCCGATCGCCGTCCCGACGCCGAGCAGCGTGCCGAGCACCCAGGTGACCTCGTCGACCCGCCAGGACAGGTCGGTGAGCCGGGGCACCCACGCGGGAAGCACTGTCGCTGTTGCGGATCCGGCCGACAGCACCCCCATCGACACCATGCCCCAGGTGACCAGGACCTTCGGGTCGCGCAGCGTGCTCGCCAGGGTTCCGGGCGTCGTCAGGCACCGTCGCGCGAAGCCGATCGACAGTCCGAGGCACACGACCCAGCCGACGAGCAGCAGGGTGCGCGCGGCGTACGTCGCCCCCGGCAGCCGGTCGTGGTGCAGCTGCAGCAGCGTCGCGAGGATGGACGTCCCCATGACCGAGCCGAACCACTGCGGCCCCGGCTTCGGGAGAGCAGGAGCCGGTGCAGCACCGGTCTGCGGACGCGCCGTGGTCACCGTCAGCATGCTTCCACGGCCGCTCCCCGAGCGATGCCACGGCCACCGCGCAGCAGCGCGTGCCCGGTCGCGAGCGCGCACAGCGTCCAGGTCCCGACGAGCGCCACGCAGACGACGACGGCGAGCCCGCGCAGCACCTCCAGCCCGGTGCCACCGGCCAGCGTGTAGGCGCCCAGCGACAGCGTCCCGAACGGGAAGACCAGCCCCCACCAGCTCGGCGAGAAAGCCATGCCCGCGCGGAAGCCGCGCACCGTGTGCAGCGCGGCCCACCCGACGAGCAGGGCGCCGAACGCCACCAGCGCCAGCCCGTACGCATTCGCCACCATCCGCAGCGTCTCGCCCGTCCACGGGCCGAGTCCGCCGCCCGCGGCCGTGACGAGTCCCTGGGCCGCGGCCGTCGACTGGCCCACGACGCCGAGCGGGATCCACGCCGTGGTGGCGGCAGCCGGCAGCAGCGGCGCCACCCGCCAGTGGTGGTGGTAGCCGACGGCGAAGATCACCCCGGCCAGCAGCAGGCCGATCGTGAAGCACAGGGCGGCCGCGACGAGGAGCCCGGCCCGCCAGGCGCCGTCCGTCCGCAGCGCGAGCGCGGCCCCGCTGGTGGCCGAGACCACCGGCGGCACGACCGCGAGACCCCAGGTCAGGGTCGGGGCGCCGATGTCGTGGCGCACGAGCACCGACAGGAACCCCACGGCCGTCACGAGCCCGAGCGTGGTGCCCACGACCCACAGCACCAGGTCGACGCCCCACGCGAACCCGGTCAGCCCCGGCACCCACGCCGGCAGCACGACCGCCGTGGCCGACCCGACGCCGAGCACCCCCATGGCGACCAGGCCCCAGGTGACCGCGACGCCCACGTCGCGCACGGTGGCGCCGAACGCGCCGGGGACGGTGCGGCAGCGGCGCGCGAACGCCGCGCTCAGTCCGATCAGCAGCGCCGCGGCGACGACGAGCAGCACCCGCGAGGCGATCTCGGCGCCGGGCAGCATCTCCCGGTGCAGGTGCAGCAGCGTCGCGAGGATGCCGGTGCCCATGACCGAGCCGAACCACTGCGGACCCGCCTGGGGCAGGTCGGGCGCGGTGGCGGCGCGGGCGAGGGTCGTGGGCTGCATGCTCCAAGGCTGCCGGGCCGCGGGTCGGCGCAGTAGCCCCCGGAACGGCATCACGACATATCCCCTGGATATGTCACGGTGGCCATGTCGAACTCCACGAGCCGGCTCCGACGTACGGTGACGGCCTATCGCGAGGCGGCTCGGCTCACCGCGAGCGCCCCCGAGCAGCGATACCTCAACCGGCGCCTCGCCGCGCTCACCGGGTGAGGAGCCATACGCTTCGGGCATGACCGACTGGCCCGACCTCAGCGCCCTCGAGCTGTTGGTCGCCGTCGCCGACCACGGCAGCCTCAGCGCGGGTGCGCGAGCGGTCGGCACGGCGCAGCCCAACGCCAGCCGCTCCCTCGCCCGCCTGGAGCGCCGGCTCGGTCTCGGGCTGCTGCAGCGGTCCACGCGCGGCTCCACCCTCACCCCGGCCGGGCTCATGGTCGTCGAGTGGGCGCGTCAGGTGCTCACCGCGGCCACCGAGCTGCGCGAGGGCGCGAGCACGCTGCGCGACGAGGGCACCGCGCGGCTCACCGTCGCCGCGAGCCAGACCATCGCCGAGCACCTGCTGCCCGGTTGGCTGTCGCACCTGCGCGAGACCGAGCCGTCGGTCTCGGTGGTCGCGCGCGTCGAGAACACCCAGCAGGTCGTCGACGACGTGCGCCGCGGCCGCGCCGACGTGGGGTTCGTCGAGGGGCCGCAGGCACCGTCGGGCCTGCACCACGCCACCGTCGCGACCGACGAGCTGGTGCTCGTCGTCGCGCCCGACCACCCGTGGGCGCGGCGCCGCAAGCCGGTCGGGCCCGACGAGCTGGCGGCCACTCCCCTGGTCTCCCGCGAGGCGGGGTCGGGCACCCGCATCGCCCTGGCCGCGGCCCTGGCACCGCGCGAGCTCGCGCCGCCCGAGCTGGAGTTCGCGAGCAACGCGGCCGTGCGGGTCAGCTGCGAGGGCGGCTACGCCCCCGCAGTGCTGAGCCGCCTCGCGGTCGCCGACGCCCTCGCCTCCGGCGCGCTGCGCGAGGTCCCGCTCGCCGGGGTCTCGCTGCACCGCCGGCTGCGCGCGGTCTGGGGCGGGCCGCGGCGGCTGCGCGGCCCGGCGGCGAGCCTGGTCGCGATCGCCCGCGCCTGAGCCGCGCCCGCGCGGGCAGAACGGGTCGATACCAGCCCCGAAACACACGCAAAGGGCCGTCCAGCCGGGCAGAACGGGTCGATACCGACCCCACAACACACGCCCCCGACGTACGCCCTCCGCGGCTCAGGCGGTCGCCGGCACCTTCTCCTGGGCGGACGAGGCGGTCGGCGACGCACCCTTCGACGACGACTTCGCCGTCACCCAGATCGGGATCGTGCCGCGCACGACCTCGCTGCCGTCGTCGATGATCCCGGTGCACCGCACCTGCACCTCGAACGGCGGCTCCTGGTCCCAGTCGGCCGGGTCGGTCTCGGCGACGCAGCGCACGTCAGTGGTCACTTTCGCGAGGTAGTCGAGCCGAATTCCTTGGGGATCCAGCGCATCCCGCGCGGCGTGGTGGCCTCGGCCAGCAGCCCCATCGCCGCCTCCATGCCGTTGGCGACCGCGATCGCGTGCACGGTGCCGATGTGGTTCTGCACGCCACGGCGCTTGCGGATCTTCACCTCGCCGCGGTGCGGGCGCATGTCGAGCACCCACGGCCGGACGGTGGCGAAGTAGGGCGCCTTGAGCATGAAGCCGACGCTGAACGCCTGCTTGCCGAGCGGGCGACGGTCGAGCTTGCGAAAGAGGTCGTACGACGAGGTCATGCCCCGATGTTACCCGTCGGTAGTCCTCGATTCGCGTGCTTGCGACGACGCGTCAGCGCTGCACGGCGAGCTTGCCGGCCAGGCCGACCATGGCGATCCCGCCACCGGCCTTCAGCCGTTGCATCCGGCGGGGCCTGCGCTGGAACCAGCCGCGCAGCGTCCCGGCCGCGCAGATCCACAGGGTCTCGATGAGGACCTGGGCGACGCCGCCGGTGATGCCGATGATGAGCATCTGCAGGGTCGGGCTCCCGAGGCTGTGGTCGACGAACTGCGGCAGGATCGCCATGAGCGAGACGATGCTCTTGGGGTTGGCGACGCCGACGGTGAACCCCTGGCGGATCTCTGCTGTCCTGGTCGCCGGAGCTCCGATCATCGGTTCGGTGTGGTGGTCGGGCTCGGCGTGGCGCGCCGCGAGCAAGGACTGCACACCGAGGAACAGCAGGTAGCACGCGCCGGCGATCTTCACCACCAGGAAGAGCTTCGCCGACGTGGCGACGATGGCCCCCAGGCCCGCGAGCACCAGCGCGAGCAGGACCATTCCGCCCATGGCGTTGCCGAACATGATCCACATCGCCGACCGTCGTCCTCGGGTGATGGCGCGGCTGGTCTCCAGCAGCACCGACGGGCCGGGGATCGCCGACAGCAGTGCTGACAGGACGAGGAATCCGACGACCAGGCTGGGGTTCACGGGCACGGCTGCGACGCTACCGGGTCGCGCGGGGTCCGCTGGTCATGACGAGACGAGCGCCGGAGTCCGAGGCAAATCAGTTGCCTCCGACGACGCATCCGTCGTGCGATGGTGCGCGTGAACCAGCACCCGACCGACGCGACCCTGATCGCCGCGCTGAGCGCCGGCGACTCCTCGACGCGCCTGCGTGCCGCCCTCGCGGCCGGCACCGACGCGCGCGCGACCCTGCTCGAGGTGCTGGTCGAGCGCTGCGCGGACGAGCCGGACTTCTTCGTGCGCGACATGCTCACCTGGGCGCTCACCCGTCTGCCGGTCGCCGAGACCGTGCCCCGACTGGTTGCCGAGCTCGACGCCGCGCAGGCGCAGGCGCGCAGCCAGGCGCTGCACACGCTGTCCAAGATCGGCGATCCGCAGCCCTACCCCGAGATCTTGCGGTTCCTGCGCGACCCCGACGACGAGACGGCACGGACCGCCTGGCGAGCAGCGCAGGCGCTCTCCCCGGAGAGCGAGAAGCCCGCTCTGGCAACGCAGCTGGCGACCCAGCTCGGTCGGGGTGAGCACGACCTGCAGCGCTCGCTCAGCCGGGCGCTCGTCGCGCTCGGGGACGCGGCAGAGCCGGCACTGCGCGACGCTGCTGCGAGCGGTGAGGAGGGCGTACGTCTGCACGCGGAGGCGACTCGGCGCCTCGCAGACGACCCCGACCTGGGGTTCGCGGCGGCGCTCGACGAGGCGACGAAAGCCTCGATCCTCGGGAGCTAGCGCGGGGTGTCCGCCGTCGAGGTGCCGAGCAGCGAGCGCACGAGCAGGTCGGGGGTCTCGAACGGCGTCATGTGGCCGACGCCCTCGAGCACCTCGGGCTCGGCGCCCGGGATCGCGGCAGCGAGGCGTTCGCCGAGCTTGCGGGGCGTGAGCCCGTCGCGGCGCCCGACGACGACGGTGACCGGCACCTGGGCGAGCGTGCTCATCGCGGCGGACTCGTCGTGGCGCATCAGCGCGCCGTAGTAGGAGCCCCAGGTGCTCACCCGGGTGCCGCCGAGCATGGCGCGGGTGGCGGCGACGTCGGCCCGGTCGGCGACGGTGCCGAACTGCTGACGCGCGATCTTGTTGCTCACCAGGCGACCCGGCCGCCCCGGCGCCTTGGCCGCGAACGCCATGACCTGCTGCTCCAGCGGCAGGCCGGTCCCGCGCAGCTCGCCCATCGCGGTCGAGGCGAGCAGCACGCGCTGCACCCGCTCGGCGAAGACGTCGGGGTGGGCGCCGGCGAAGGCCATCACCGTCATGCCGCCCATCGAGTGGCCGCCTAGGTGCACCGGCGATCCCTCCGGCACCAGCGCGTCGATGACCGCCGCGAGGTCGGAGCCGAGCCGGCGCACCGACTCCTGCTGCGGCCGGCGCGACCCGGCGGCGAAGGTCGAGTCGCCGTGGCCGCGCTGGTCCCAGGCCACGACGCGCACGTCGCCACGCTCGGCCAGCCGCTCGGCCACCGGCAGCCAGGCGCGGTGCGACAGCAGCCAGCCGTGCGCGAGCACGACCGTGGGGGCGTCTGCCGGGAGGTCGGCGGGTTCGTGGCGGTAGGCGGCGAGCCGGGCGCCGTCGGGCGTCGCCACGGTGTGCCGCTGGAGGGAGAGGGTCATGCTCCCACCCTCCCACGAGGGGTTACTGGCTCGTAACCGCTATCGCCGCACGACCGCCAGGTCGCGCACGACCCGCCCGGCCCGCGCGCCCTTCAGCTCGAACCGGGTGAGCACCCGGCCGGCGAACCGCGGCGCGAAGCCGCCCCGGTCGCCCTGCGGGTCGACCGCGGGGTCGCCGGCGTCGGCCAGCCGCCCGGCGTGCGGGTTGTCGAACGCCTCGCAGCCCTCGACCACGTCGCGCATCTGCCAGGCGTAGTCGGCCCAGTCGGTCGCGAGCCGCCACGTGCCGCCCGGCCGCAGCACCGTCGCGACGGTCTCGGCGAAGTCCGGCGTGACCAGCCGGCGCTTGTGGTGCTTCTTCTTCGGCCACGGGTCGGGGAAGAAGATCCACAGCTCCTCGAGCGACCCGGGCGCGAACAGCTCGGCCAGCGCCTGCCCGGCGTCGACCTGCGCGACCCGCAGGTTGCGCACGTCGGCGTGCGCCGCCTTGGCGAGCGTCTGGGCGACGCCCGGCCGCCACACCTCGAGGGCGACATAGTCACGATCGGTGTCCGAACCCGCAGCAGCGACAACGCAATCGCCCGACCCGGACCCGATCTCGGCGACGACCGAGGACGTACGTCCGAAGACCGTGGGCAGGTCGAGACGGCTCCTGCCGGGCTGCACCATGCTGCCGGCCTCCTGCCGCGGTAGGTCGAGCAGGTATGCCGGTCCGTGCTCGGCGAGGGCGCGGTGGTGCCGCTGCGGCATGCGCCCGCCGCGGCGGGTGAACGAGCGGATGCGCGCGGGGTGGGTGACGCCTTCGCGCCCGGCGCCCTCGCGCCCGACCACCTCGTGCTCGACGGCCTGCTCCTGGCTCGTCGGGACGGTCACTTCTTCGCCTTCTCGGCCGCGCCGGAGGAGTCCTGCGACAGCGCGGCGATGAAGGCCTCCTGCGGCACCTCGACGGACCCGACCATCTTCATCCGCTTCTTGCCTTCCTTCTGCTTCTCGAGCAGCTTGCGCTTGCGGCTGATGTCACCGCCGTAGCACTTGGCCAGCACGTCCTTGCGGATGGCGCGGATGTTCTCGCGGGCGATGACGCGAGCGCCGATCGCGGCCTGGATGGGCACCTCGAACTGCTGCCGCGGGATGAGCTCCTTGAGCTTCGCGGCCATCATCGTGCCGTAGGGGTAGGCCTTGTCGCGGTGCACGATCGCGCTGAACGCGTCGACCTTGTCGCCCTGCAGCAGGATGTCGACCTTGACCAGGTCGGCGGTCTGCTCGCCGTCGGGTTCGTAGTCGAGAGAGGCGTATCCGCGGGTGCGCGACTTCAGCGCGTCGAAGAAGTCGAAGACGATCTCGGCCAGCGGCAGGGTGTAGCGCATCTCGACGCGGTCCTCGGACAGGTAGTCCATCCCGCGCAGCGTGCCGCGCCGCGACTGGCACAGCTCCATGATCGCCCCGACGTACTCGCTCGGCGCCAGCAGCGTCGCGCGCACCACCGGCTCGGTGATCGAGGCGATCTTGCCCTCGGGGAACTCGCTGGGGTTGGTCACCTCGACCTCGGTGCCGTCATCGAGCTCGACGTCGTAGACCACGTTGGGCAGCGTCGAGATCAGGTCGAGGTCGAACTCGCGCTCCAGCCGCTCGCGCACGATCTCCAGGTGCAGCATCCCGAGGAAGCCGACGCGGAACCCGAACCCGAGCGCGGCCGAGGTCTCCGGCTCGTAGACCAGCGCGGCGTCGTTGAGCTTCAGCTTGTCGAGCGCGTCACGCAGGATCGGGTAGTCCGACCCGTCGATCGGGTAGAGCCCGGAGAAGACCATCGGCTTGGGGTCGCGATAGCCGCCCAGCGGCTGCTCGGCCGGCTTCGCGGCCGAGGTGACGGTGTCACCGACCCGGCTCTGGCGTACGTCCTTCACACCGGTGATGAGATAGCCGACCTCGCCCACGCCGAGCCCCTTGCTGGGCGCGGGTTCCGGTGAGATCACACCGATCTCGAGCAGCTCGTGGGTCGCCTTGGTCGACATCATCGCGATCTTCTCGCGCGGCGAGAGGGCCCCGTCGACGACGCGGACGTAGGTCACGACGCCGCGGTAGGTGTCGTAGACCGAGTCGAAGATCATCGCCCGCGCGGGAGCGTCGGCGTCGCCCTCGGGCGGCGGGAGCTGCGCGACGATCTCGTCGAGCAGCGCCTCCACGCCCTCGCCGGTCTTGCCCGACACCTTCAGCACGTCGGTCGGCTCGCAACCGATGAGGCCGGCGAGCTCCTCGGCGTACTTCTCCGGCTGCGCCGCCGGCAGGTCGATCTTGTTGAGCACCGGGATGATCGCCAGGTCGTTCTCCATCGCGAGATAGAGGTTGGCCAGGGTCTGCGCCTCGATGCCCTGCGCGGCGTCGACCAGCAGGATCGCTCCCTCGCACGCGGCCAGCGAGCGCGACACCTCGTAGGTGAAGTCGACGTGACCGGGGGTGTCGATCATGTTGAGGCAGAACGTCTCCTGCCCGTCGCCGAGGTCGGCCGCCCACGGCATGCGCACGGCCTGGCTCTTGATCGTGATGCCGCGCTCGCGCTCGATATCCATCCGGTCGAGGTACTGCGCGCGCATCGCCCGCTCCTCGACGACGCCGGTGATCTGCAGCATCCGGTCGGCGAGCGTCGACTTGCCGTGGTCGATATGGGCGATGATGCAGAAGTTGCGGATCTGCTCCGGTGGCGTGGCTGCGGGGGCAGCCCCTCAGGGGCCATCGGTGACACAGGGTTTCCTCGATGGGTCGACGAACGGGATCGACCCAGTGTCCCACGCGCAAGGAGCACTCATGACCGAGCACGACTACGCCGTCAGCGTGGCCTGGACGGGCAACCGCGGCACCGGCACCAGCGACTACCGGGGGTACGGCCGCGACCACCTGGTCTCGGCGTCCGGCCTGCCCGACATCGCCGGCAGCGCCGACCGCACCTTCCACGGCGATCGCGACCGGTGGAACCCCGAGCAGCTGCTGCTCGCCGCGCTCGCGCAGTGCCACATGCTGTCCTACCTGCACATGGCGGTGCGGGCGGGCGTGGTCGTCACGGCGTACGCCGACGCGGCCGAGGGCACGCTCGAGCTGAACCCCGACGGGTCGGGTCAGTTCACCGTGGCGACCCTGCGCCCGCGCGTGACGATCGACGCCGGGTCAGACCGCGACGCCGCTCTCGAGGCGCACCACCCCGCGCACGAGGCCTGCTTCATCGCCCGGTCGGTGAGCTTTCCGGTGCGGGTCGAGCCGACGGTCGAGGTCGAGAGCTGAGGTCCCTGCGCTGGAGCCAGGCCGACAGGCCCGCCACCAGCAGCCCCGCGACGGCCAGCACCGCGCCCACCCGGCTCGGCCACTCGTAGCCGTAGCCGGCGTCGAGCACCACGCTGCCCAGCCAGGCGCCGAGCGCGTTGGCGATGTTGAGCGTGGAGTGGTTGAGCGCGGCCGCGAGCGACTGGCCCTCGTGCGCGACGTCCATCAGCCGCGTCTGCAGCATCGGGACGAGGATGGTCGGGACGAGGCCGAGCAGGAACACGGCCGGCACCGCGCTCCACTTCTGCTGCGCCGCGAACCCGAAGCCGGCGAGCAGCACGGCGATCGCCATGAGGCAGAAGAAGATTCCGCGCATGAGGCCCCGGCTGGCGACACGGCCGGCGAGGAAGGCGCCGCACGTCATGCCGACGCCGTAGACCACGAGGATGAACGGCACCGCGCGCTCGCCGAAGCCGGTGAGCTCGGTCATGGTCGGCGCGATGTAGCTGAACGTCGCGAACATGCCGCCGAACCCGACGGTGCCGATCGCGAGCGCCAGCCACACCTGCAGGCGGGTGAGGCTGCGCAGCTCGGAGCCGATCGAGGCGGTGTCGTCGCTGCGCTGCCAGGGCACCCAGCGCCAGATCGCGAGCACGGTGACGGCGGAGATGGCGGCGACGAGGGCGTACGGCCACTGCCAGCCGAGGTGCTGCCCCAGCAGCGTCGCGGCGGGCACCCCGACGATGTTGGCGACGGTGAGGCCGGCCAGCATCATCGCGACGGCCCAGGTGCGTCGCTCCTTCGGCACGAGCGAGGCCGCGACGACCGACCCGATGCCGAAGTAGGCGCCGTGCGGCAGGCCGGAGACGAAACGCGCGAGCAGCAGCGGCAGGTACGCCGTCGCGAGCGCGGACGCGAGGTTGCCGATCCCGAAGGCCACCATCAGCCACAGCAGCACCCGCTTGCGCGGCGCCCGGGCCGCGAGCGCCGCGATGGTGGGGGCACCGACGACGACGCCGAGGGCGTACGCCGAGACGACGTAGCCCGCCGCCGGGATGCTGATCCGCACGCCCTCGGCGATCTGCGGCAGCAGCCCCATCGTCACGAACTCGGTGGTGCCGATCCCGAAGCCGCCGAGCGCCAGGGCCAGCAGCGCGAGGTTGACGTGGGCAGCGCGCGGAGCGGGGCCGGCACGGCCTCCTCGTCGCAGATGTCGCGCAGCGCGGCAGGTTCGGTCACTCGTCAACGGTGGGGCACCCGCTCCCCACCCGGCAAACCGGGGCGCCGAGACGCTGGTCACAGGAGCGGCACCGGTGAGTCGCATCGGTGAGCAAGCGTGCGGCTGAGCGCACGGTTGCTCACCGATCCCCCTCACCGATGCCCACGGCCGGAGGCTTTCCACAGCGCGGCCCGCGCCGGGTCGTACGTCCACAGCGCCTCGTCCGCCCCTCGCCCCCAGACCTGGGTCGCCGCAGGCTGCCCGGGTGGAGATCGACGAGGAGACCGTAGCGGCGCAGGGCGACGTGGCATCCCGCGCCCAGCTGCGGGGCTGGGGCGTCACCAGATGGCAGCTGCGCAACCAGGTGGCGGCGCGGCGGTGGCGCCTGCACGGCCTGCACACAGTGGCGCTGCACACCGGGGAGCTGTCCGCGACGGCCCGGTGGTGGCGCGCGTGCTGGGAGTCCGGGAGCCGCGCGGCGCTCGACGGCGTCAGCGCGCTGCTGTGCGCCGGGCTGACCGGTTTCTGCGCACCCGCGGTGACGGTGTCCCTGCCCTCCGGCCGCAGCCGCCCGGCCGTTCCCGGCGTGCGGGTGCACTACGTCGAGCGCCGGATCCCCGGCGAGCTGATCACCGCGGGGGCGCCGCGGACCCGCCCGGAGGTCGCTGCCCTGCGCGCGGCCTGCTGGGCCGACAGCGACCGCCAGGCTGCACTGCTGCTCGTCATGCCGGCGCAGCAGCGGCTGGTGTCGCCGGCCCGGCTGGCCGAGGCGTGCGACCAGGTGGCGCTGCACTGGCGACCGCGGCTGGTGCGGGCGGTCGTCGCCGACGTGGCGTCGGGCGCGCAGGCGCTGGGCGAGCTGGACTTCGGGCTGCTGTGCCAGCGGTACGACCTGCCCCGGCCGGACCGCCAGGTCGTGCGGCAGGGGCCGAACGGACGCCTCTACCTCGACGCAGGTTGGGAGGCGCTGCGGCTGTTCGTCGAGATCGACGGCATCCACCACCATCTCGGGCTGGGGCCGGTCGACGACGCCCTGCGGCAGAACGAGCTGCACCTCGGCGGAGACACGATCCTGCGCATCCCGCTGCTGGGGCTGCGCACGCACGAGGCGGAGCTGATGGGCCAGGTGGTGCGGGCGTACCGCCTGCGCGTGGCTGCAGCCTGACCGCGCAGGCCGACCGGCCGCATCGGTGAGTCGCATCGGTGAGCAAGCGTGCGGCTGAGCGCACGGTTGCTCACCGGGGCGCCGAGACGCTGGTCACAGGAGCCGCATCGCCGGCAACCTCACCCCTGGGGGCGCTGTCGGTCGGACCAATGCCTGCTACGGTTTCCGCGTAGTGATCAGTCCTTTCCGCATCTCGGAAACGAACCGCAATCATGGAGGTCTGCATGCCCGCGCTCACGACGCCCGACGGGGTCGAGGTCACCGGTCCGCTCGAGGAGCGATACGAGGAGATCCTCACGCCCCAGGCGCTGGAGCTCATCGCCAAGCTGCACCGCGAGCTGAACCCGCGGCGCCTGGAGCTGCTCGAGGCGCGCACGCAGCGGGTGGCCGACGTCTCCGCCGGCAAGGACCTGCACTTCCTCGACGAGACCAAGAGCGTCCGCGAGGACGACAGCTGGCAGGTCGCGCCGCTGGCCCCGGGCCTGGAGGACCGCCGCGTCGAGATGACCGGCCCGACCGACCGCAAGATGACGATCAACGCCCTCAACTCCGGCGCCAAGGCGTGGCTCGCCGACCAGGAGGACGCCAACACCCCGCTGTGGGGCAACGTCGTCGCCGGTCCGCTGAACCTGATGGACTCCCTCGACGGGAAGCTGGAGTTCACCAGCCCCGAGGGCAAGGAGTACAAGCCGGTCCCGTTCGAGGAGCGGCCGACGATCATCGTGCGCCCCCGCGGCTGGCACCTGCCCGAGAAGCACATCACCGTCGACGGCGAGGAGACCTCCGGCTCGCTGGTCGACTTCGCGCTCTACCTCACCGCCTGCGGCCAGAAGCAGATCGACGCCGGCAAGGGCCCCTACTTCTACCTGCCCAAGATGGAGTCGCACCTGGAGGCGCGGCTGTGGAACGAGGCCTTCGTGATCGGCCAGGACCACCTGGGCATCCCGCAGGGCACCATCCGGGCCACCTGCCTCATCGAGACCTTCCCCGCGGCGTTCGAGATGGAGGAGATCCTCTACGAGCTGCGTGACCACTCCTCGGGTCTGAACGCCGGCCGCTGGGACTACATCTTCAGCGCGATCAAGACCTACCGCACCCGCGGTGAGGACTACGTGCTGCCCGACCGCGCCGCGGTGACCATGACGGTGCCGTTCATGCGCGCGTACACCGAGCTGCTGGTGCGCACCTGCCACAAGCGCGGCGCCTCGGCCATCGGCGGCATGGCCGCGTTCATCCCCAGCAAGGACGAGCAGGTCAACAAGAACGCCTTCGAGAAGCTCGACGCCGACAAGACCCGCGAGGCCGGCGACGGCTTCGACGGCTCGTGGGTGGCCCACCCGGGCATGGTCGAGGCGTGCGCCGAGGCGTTCACCAAGGTGCTCGGCGACAACCCCAACCAGATCGACAAGAAGCGTGAGGACGTCGACGTCACCGCCGAGCAGCTGCTCGACATCAAGAGCACGCCCGGCGAGGTCACCGAGGCGGGTCTGCGCAACAACATCGACGTCGCGCTGCAGTACCTCAAGGCGTGGCTCGAGGGTCGCGGCGCGGTCGGCATCCACAACCTCATGGAGGACGCCGCGACCGCCGAGATCTCCCGCTCGCAGATCTGGCAGTGGATCAAGCTCGGCATCAAGACCGACTCCGGCGAGCCGGTCACCCGCGAGCGCGTGCTGCAGCTGGTCGACGAGGTCATCGCCGACCTCCCGGGCGAGCCGTCCGACTACGACGACGCCAAGGCCACCTTCCTGGAGGTCGCCGTCGCCGACGACTACGCCGACTTCCTCACCCTGCCGGCCTACCGCCGGATGCCCTGATCCGTCGCTGCTGCCGCGCGTCCCTCCACGCGCGGCAGCAGCGCCGCGGGGCCCCTCGCCAGAAGGTATTTCAGGAGCCAGACCATGACGACGATCACGCCCCAAGACCCCGAGCTCGGCCCCACGACCGACAACTCCCCCGCGCCGCAGGAGAACTCCCAGGTCACTCCTGAGGTCGGTCTCGGCTCGGTCGAGCGGGTACGCCAGCGGCTGGCCCGCGAGCTCCCGCCCGAGGCGCTCATCACCGACCGCACCCGGCTGCGCACGTACGAGTGCGACGGGCTCCTGCACTACCGCGTCACCCCCGCGCTGGTCGTCCTGGCGCACGACACCGCGATGATCCAGGCCGCGGTGCGCGCGTGCGCCGACGAGCGGGTGCCGTTCGTCGCTCGCGGCTCCGGCACCGGCCTGTCCGGCGGCGCGCTCCCGCACGCCGACGGCGTGCTGATCGTGACGTCGCAGCTGCGCACCATCCACGAGGTCTCCCCCGACGACCAGCGCGCCGTGGTCGACCCCGGCGTCATCAACCTCAAGGTCTCCGAGGCCAGCCGGCCGCACGGCTACTACTTCGCGCCCGACCCCTCCAGCCAGCAGATCTGCTCGGTCGGCGGCAACGTCGCCGAGAACTCCGGCGGCGCGCACTGCCTGAAGTACGGCTTCACGACCACCCACGTGCTGTCGGTCGACCTCGTGGCCCCCGACGGCGAGACGGTGACCCTCGGCACCCGCGCGCCCGACGCCCCCGGCTACGACCTGCTCGGCACGGTCGTCGGCTCCGAGGGCACCCTCGGCGTCGCGACGAGCGTGACGGTGCGCCTGGTGCGCACGCCCGAGACGGTCAAGACGCTGCTCGCCGGCTTCCGCAGCACCGACGATGCGGGTGCGGCGACCTCGGCGATCATCGGCGCCGGCATCGTGCCCGCCGCGATCGAGATGATGGACGCCCTGGCCATCGAGGCCGCCGAGGCGGCCGTCTCCTGCGGCTATCCCGCGGGCGCCGGCGCGGTGCTGGTGGTCGAGCTCGACGGCCCCGTCGCCGAGGTCGACCACGAGTTCGCCCAGGTCGAGCGGATGTGCGAGGAGAACGGCTCGTTCGAGCGCCGGGTCGCCGTCGACGACGCCGACCGCGCGGCGATCTGGCGGGGTCGCAAGTCGGCGTTCGCGGCCGTGGGGCGGATCAGCCCCGACTACATCGTCCAGGACGGCGTCATCCCGCGCACCGCCCTCGCCGAGGTCCTGCACGAGATGGGCGAGCTCGCCCGCGAGCGCGGCGTCCGGGTCGCCAACGTCTTCCACGCCGGCGACGGAAACCTGCACCCGCTGGTGCTTTTCGACGAGTCGGTGCCCGGCCAGGGCGAGCAGGCCGAGGAGGTCAGCGGCGCCATCCTCGACCTGTGCCTCCAGCACGGCGGGTCGATCACCGGCGAGCACGGCGTGGGCTCCGACAAGGCCAAGCACATGCCCAAGATGTTCACCGAGGACGACCTCGACACGATGCAGCTCGTGCGCTGCGCGTTCGACCCGGCGGGCATCGCCAACCCCGGCAAGATCTATCCGACGCCGCGGCTGTGCGGCGAGCGGCCCGGCCGGCGCACCGAGGCCCACCCGGCGCAGCAGGCCGGACTGGCGGAGGTGTTCTGAGTGAGCACGCTCGCCCGCGTCCCCGACGTCGACGTCCAGGACGCCACCGAGACCGACTCCGTCGGCGGTGTACGCCCGCGCCTGGTCGCGCGACCCACCTCCACCGAGCAGGTGTCGCAGCTGCTGAGCGCCGCGGCCGAGGACGACCTCGTCGTCGTCCCCCGCGGCCGCGGGACGAAGCTGCGCTGGGGCGTCCCGCCACGGTCGGTCGACGTCCTGCTCGACCTGTCGGGCATGGACCGGGTGCTGGAGCACCAGGCCGGTGACCTCATCGTCGCGGCCGAGGCCGGCACCCCGCTCGCGGCGATGCAGGACACCTGCGCCCGCGCCGACCAGCGCCTCGCGATCGACGAGCTGGTGCCCGGCACGACCATCGGCGGCCTGATCGCCACCAACCTCAGCGGCCCGCGCCGCATGGCCTACGGCACGATGCGCGACCTGCTCATCGGCGTCACCGTGGTGCGGCCCGACGGGGTCGTGGCCAAGGCCGGCGGCAAGGTGGTCAAGAACGTCGCGGGCTACGACCTCGGCAAGCTGATGACCGGCTCCTTCGGCACCCTCGCCGTCGTCACCTCCGCCTTCTTCCGCCTGCACCCCGTTCCCGAGACCTCCACCTGGGTCTCGGTCGAGGCCGAATCCCCTTCTGCCGCAACCGAAACCGTCCGCCAGGCGGTCCACTCGCAGATGGTCCCGGCCGCCGTCGAGATCGACGCGCAGCCGGGCCGGCCGACGCTCGTCTCGGCCCTGCTCGAGGGCACCGAGGTCGGTGTCGCGGGCCGGGGCGACCAGCTGCTTCGGCTGTGGGGCGACACGGCTGCCGTCGACACCCAGGAGCGGCCGCGCGGGTTCCCCCGCGAGAGCGAGTCGCAGGCTCTGCTGAAGCTCACCTGCGCGATCTCCGCCGTGCCCGAGATCGCCCAGGCCGCAGTCGATCTCGGGCTGCACGTGCGAGGCAGCGCCGGCACCGGCGTGCTGTTCGCGGCGCTGCCCGACGGCACCCCGCCCGAGACCGTGGCGAGCGCGCTCGAGCGGTTGCGCGAGCGTACGACCGCGGCGGGTGGGGCGGCCGTGCTGCTCGACGCACCCCCGGAGATCTCCACCGCCGTCGACGCCTGGGGCCCGGTCCCCGGCATCGAGCTCATGCGGCGCGTGAAGGAGCGCTTCGACCCCGAGAACCTTTTGTCCCCAGGCCGATTCGTGGGAGGAATCTGATGACCACGCACGCCGACCGCCCCCAGACCGACCTCGGCATGCCCAGCGTGCGCGGAGCCTTCGACGACCACCGGCCGCCGAGCAAGGAGCTCATCAGCGACTGCGTGCACTGCGGCTTCTGCCTCACCACCTGCCCCACGTACACGCTGTGGGGCGAGGAGATGGACTCCCCGCGCGGCCGCATCCACCTGATGAAGACCGGGCTCGAGGGCGAGCCGCTGTCCGACGAGATGGTCAGCCACTTCGACGCCTGCCTCGGCTGCATGGCCTGCGTGACCTCCTGCCCCTCGGGCGTGCAGTACGACCGGCTCCTGGAGCAGACCCGCGCGCAGGTCGAGCGCAACCACCGCCGCTCCCCGCCGACCGCGCGCTGCGCACGCTGATCTTCAGCCTGTTCCCCTACCCCGCCCGGCTGCGCGCCGCGCGCGGACCGCTGCGCCTGGCCCAGCGGCTCGGCGTCGAGGACCGGCTGCGTCACTCGGCGCTGCTGCAGCGCCTCGCGCCGCGCCTGTCGGCGATGCAGAGCCTGACCCCCGCGCTGGCCGACCGCGAGGAGCTGCCCGAGCGCATCCCCGCCGAGGGCACCCGGCGCGCGACCGTCGCGATGCTCACTGGCTGCGTGCAGCGGGAGTTCTTCCCCGGCGTCAACGCCGCCACCGCGCGGGTGCTCGCCGCCGAGGGGTGCGAGGTGCTGGTCCCGCGCAGCCAGGGGTGCTGCGGCGCGCTGTCCGGCCACAGCGGACGCGAGGAGGAGGCCCAGCGGTTCGCCCGGGCCACCATCGAGGCGTTCGAGGAGGCCGAGGTCGACTACATCGTCGTCAACGCGGCGGGCTGCGGGTCGGCCATGAAGGAGTACGACTTCCTCCTCGAGGACGATGCCGAGACGCCGGACGGCCTTGCGCCCGAACGGGTTCGGGCGTTCACCAGCAAGGTCCGCGACCTGTCCGAGGTGCTGGTCGAGCTCGGGCCGCAGGCGACGTACCACCCGCTCCCGACCACCGCCGCCTACCACGACGCGTGCCACCTCGGGCACGCCCAAGGGGTGCGCGACCAGCCGCGCGCGCTGCTCGCCGGCGTGCCGGAGCTGACCGTCAAGGAGATCCCCGAGGCAGCGATCTGCTGCGGCTCCGCGGGCGTCTACAACATCCTCAACCCCGAGCCCGCGCGCGAGCTCGGCGACAGCAAGGCGCGCAACGTCATGTCCACCGGCGCCGAGCTGCTCGTCACCGCCAACCCGGGCTGCCTCATGCAGATCGCCGCCTCGGTCGAGCGGCTCGGCGGCCGCATCGCGCTGGCGCACACCGCGGTCGTGCTCGACGCGTCGCAGCGGGGCCTGCCGGTCAGCGCGCTGCTCGACGAGGGCAGCTGATGAGCGCACCGGGGTCCACCCAGCGCCGCGGCAGCGTGCAGTCGGTCGAGCGCGCGCTCGACCTGCTCGAGGCCCTCGGCCAGGGCACGCCGATGGGCGTCAGCGAGCTGGTGCGCGCCACCGGGCTCCCGCTCGGCACCGTGCACCGGCTGCTCGCGACGCTCGGCGAGCGGTCCTACGTGCGCCAGGACGGCGAGCGCAAGTACGCCGTCGGCCCCGCCGCGCTCCACCTCGCCGACGCCGGGGAGCAGTCGCTCGCGTCGGCGGGTCGGCCGTTCACCGCGCGGCTCACCGCCCTCACCGGCGAGACCTGCAACCTCGCGGTGCAGCAGGGCAGCGAGATGGTCTACATCTCCCAGAGCCCGTCGCCGCACTCGCTGCGCATCTTCGCCGAGGTCGGGCGCCGGGTGCCGATGCACAGCACCGCGGTGGGCAAGGCCGTGCTCGCCTCGCTGCCGTGGACCGAGGCCGAGAGCCTGCTGCGCGCGGCCGGACTGACCCAGGCGACCCCGCACACGATCACCTCGCTGGGCCGCCTGCGCGAGGAGCTGGAGCGGGTCCGCCGCATGGGGTACGCCATCGACGAGCAGGAGCGCGAGCTCGGCGTGCGCTGCGTCGCCGCGGCCGTCCCCGGCGCGGGCACTCTGCACGCCGCGCTGTCGGTGTCCGGCCCGGCCGAGCGTTTCCCGCTGCCGGCCGTGCGCCAGGCGGCCCCGGCGCTGCGCGAGGCCGCGGCCGAGCTCGCCGCCGAGCTGCGCCGCAGCGGCTGAGCAACACTGGACCCGTGCCCGACACCACGTCCTCGCCGTCCTCGCCCCGCCCCGTCCTGCGCCGGCTGGTGGCGCGCGTGCGCCGGGCGGTCGCGCCCTCCACCGCGGCGGACCGCACCCGGCCGAGGCCGCCGGCCGGCGGCTACCCGGGAGACTTCACCGGCGTACCGCCCTTCGACTACGCCCCCGAGCCCGACGGGCAGCCCGACGCCGGCGAGATCGTGTGGGCCTGGGTGCCGTTCGAGGAGGACCACACGCGCGGGAAGGACCGGCCCGTCCTGCTGGTCGGGTCTGACCCCACTGCGTCTCTGGCCCGCGGCTGGCTGCTCGCGCTCCAGCTGACCAGCAAGGACCACGACCGCGACGCCGAGCAGGAGCGGCGCGCCGGCCGGCTCTGGATGGACATCGGCAGCGGCGCCTGGGACGTGCGTGGCCGGCCGAGCGAGGTGCGGCTGAACCGGGTCATCCGGGTCGACCCGGAGGCCGTACGCCGGGAGGGCGCGGCCCTGGACCGGCAGGTCTTCGAGGCGGTCGCCGCAGCCGCCCGAGCCGCCCTGGCCTGAGGCGCTCGCCAGCCCTCGCCCTCGCCCCGCCCGCCACCCCGACGCTGAAACGCAGTTTCAGCGCTCTGACTCCGCTGCAGCGCGGTCAGAGAGCTGGAACGCGGTTTCAGCGGCCCGAATCCCCGGAACGGCGCGGGTTCGCCAGGCTCCCGCTAAGTATCCGGTACCGAAAGTACCGTTTTCCTGTACGCTCTCCGAAACGACATCCGGCGACCACCGGCTGACTCAGGAAGGGCCAGATGAGCGACCTCACCGGCAAGCCCTCCCTCCTTGACCGAGGGCAGGCCCTGGGCCTGCGCTTCATCACCAAGGCGGGCGGGCTCGAAGCGATGAAGAACCCCAAGCTGCGAGGCCGGGTCGAGAAGGCCCTCTACCGCGGGGCCAAGGAAGGCTTCCGGGTGCAGACCGCCGCTGGGCGGCAGTTCGCCAAGAAGCCCAGCTCCGACTCCCCCACCCGCACGTCTCCCACCAAGCCGCGGCGCGAGTTCGACCTCACGCCGACCGAGGACCAGGAGATGATCCGCGGGGTCGCGCGCGAGCTCGCCGAGGAGCTGCTGCGCCCCGCTGGCGCGCAGGCCGACACCGACCGCCAGATCCCCGACGAGATCCGCGCCCAGGCCGGCGAGCTCGGGCTCGCGACCCTCGGGGTGCCGAGCGACCTGGGCGGCATCGCCGACGAGCGCAGCGCCGTGACCGGCGTGCTCGTGCTGGAGGAGCTGGCCCGGGGCGACATGGGCATCGCGGTCGGGCTGCTCGCCAGCGGCGCGGTGGCCACCGCCATCGCGAGCTACGGCGACGCCACCCAGCAGCAGACGTACCTGCCGGGCTTCACCGACGAGAACGCGCCGGCCACCGGCGTGCTGGCGCTCATGGAGCCGCAGCCGCTGTTCGACCCGTTCCGGCTGCAGACGACCGCGCGCAGCGAGGGCGAGGACCTGGTGCTCAACGGCATCAAGGCGCTGGCCCCGGGTGCCGACTCGGCCGACCTGTTCGTGGTGTCGGCGATGGTCGACGACGAGCCGCGCCTGGTCATCGTCGAGGCCGGCGCGCAGGGCCTGGAGGTCGAGCCCGACCCGGCCATGGGCGTGCGCGCCGCGCGCACCGGCCGCATCCACCTCATCGACGTGCGGGTGCCCCGGGCCAACCTGCTCGGCACCGCCGAGGACCACCGTGACGCCGTGCGCCGCGGGCGCCTCGCCTGGGCCGCGGCGGCCGTCGGCACCGCGCAGGCGGTGCTCGACCACGTCACGCAGTACACCGTCGAGCGCAAGGCGTTCGGCGAGCCCATCGGCTACCGCCAGGCGGTCGCCTTCACCGTGGCCGACATCGGCATCGAGCTGGCCGCGCTGCGGCTGGTCGTGTGGCGGGCCGCGTCGCTGCTCGACGCCGACCGCGACGCCTCCGCCCAGATCGCGCACGCCCGCCAGCTGGCGGCCAAGCACGGTGCGGTCATCGGCTCCAACGCCGTGCAGCTGCTCGGCGGCCACGGCTTCGTCAAGGAATTCGACAACGAACGCTGGTACCGCGACCTCCGCGCGACCGGCATGCTCGAGGAGGGCTGTTGGTGTGATCGATCTCGAGGTCCCCAAGAAGTTCGTTCCGCTGGTCCGTCAGGCCGGCTCGCTCGCCGACGAGGTCTTCCGGCCGATCAGCCGCAAGTACGACCTCGCCGAGCACGAGTACCCGCGCGAGCTCGACCTGACGTCGGCGCTGATCGACGGGCTCAGCGACTCCGGCGCCAGCCAGGGCGCGGGCGCGCGCGGCTCGACCAACGCCGGGGCGTCCGAGAAGCCCGCCGGGGTGGGCGCCGGTCGCCGCGAGAAGAAGGAGCAGGGCAACAAGAACGGCGCCAACCTCTCCTCGGTGCTGTCGGTCATGCAGACCTGTCGCGGCGACGTCGGCCTCACGCTGAGCATCCCGCGCCAGGGCCTCGGCAACGCCGCGATCGCCGCCGTCGCCAACGACGAGCAGAAGGAGCGCTACGGCAACCGGTGGGCCGCCATGGCCATCACCGAGCCCGACATGGGCTCCGACTCCGGCGCCATCCGCACCACGGCGGTCAAGGACGGCGACGAGTACGTCCTCAACGGCGAGAAGATCTTCGTCACCGCCGGTGAGCGGGCCGAGCTCGTCGTGGTCTGGGCGACGCTCGACCGCGACCTCGGCAAGAAGGCGATCAAGTCGTTCGTCGTCGAGCGCAGCAACCCGGGCCTGAAGCTCGCCCGGCTCGAGCACAAGCTCGGCATCCGCGCCAGCGACACCGCGGCGTTCAGCCTGCAGGACTGCCGGGTGCCCGCGCAGGACCTGCTCGGCGACCCGGAGATCCGCACCGAGGGCGGCTTCGGCGGCGCGATGCAGACGTTCGACAACACCCGGCCGCTGGTGGCCGCGATGGCGTGCGGTCTGGCCCGCGGCTGCCTGGACCTGATCACCGAGAAGCTCGCCGAGGTGGGCGTCGAGCCCGACCACGACGCCCCGCTGCACCGCCAGCCCGCGGCCGCGGCCCGGCTGGTCGAGCTGGAGGCGGAGTTCGAGGCGGCCTACCTGCTCACCCTGCGGGCGGCGTGGATGGCCGACAACGGCCACCCGAACTCGATGGAGGCCTCCATGGCCAAGGCCAAGGCGGGGCGCACCTGCGTCGAGATCTCGCTGGCCTGCGTCGAGCTCGCCGGCGCCTCGGGATACGCCGAGACCGAGCTGTTCGAGAAGTGGGCACGTGACTCCAAGATCCTGGACATCTTCGAGGGCACCCAGCAGATCCAGCTGCTGGTAGTCGCCCGCCGCCTGCTCGGCCTCACCTCCGCCCAGCTGAAGTGACGCCGTCGAGCTAGCCGCGCTTCCCCTCAGAGCAGCGCCGACCCGGCCGGACCTCCACCCTCCTGGTGGGTCCGGCCGGGTTTTCTCGTGCCAATCCGCCCCGCCGGCGCCCCGAACCGTGGAAACTATTTTCCTGAACCTCCTCACCTATGTGAGGAACCGATCATCCCGAGGGGTCCCCGCGGGCGGCGAAGGAGAGAGCGGATGCGTTGGTCACGGTCGTCAGGGGTGGCTGCGGTCGCAGCGTTCGGTCTCCTGCTCGCCGGGTGCGGCGACGACGGCAGCAGCGGCACGGGCGCGACGGGTGAGGGCAGCGGGTCCGGTGGCGCGCGCACCATCACCTGGTGGGTCATGAAGGGCACCAACCCCGACTCCACCGCCTTCTACAACGAGGTCAAGGCCGCCTTCAAGAAGGCCACCGGCGCCACGCTGGTCGTGCAGGAGGTGGAGTGGGCCGACGCGCACGACCGGCTGGTGCGCGCGTTCGCCGGCGGCGGCGGACCCGACGTCGCCGAGATCGGCTCGACCTGGACCCCGGAGTTCGCGGCCGCGGGCGGCCTGGTCGACCTGACCGGTCGGATCACCTCCAGCGGGCTCAACAAGGACCTGCTCCCGGCGCTGAAGGACTCGGCCACCTACGACGGCAAGCAGTGGGGCGTCGGCTGGTACGCCGGCACCCGCGGCATCGTCTATCGCAAGGACATCTTCGCCAAGCACAACCTCAAGGTGCCGACGACCTGGGCCGAGCTGCAGCAGGTCGTGAAGACCCTCAAGACCAAGGAGCCGGGGCTGCTGCCGATCGCCGGCGGCAGCTCCTACGCCGCCGCCCCGTTCGTCTGGGGCGCGGGCGGCGACTTCGCCAAGCAGGAGAACGGCAAGTGGGTCGGCACGCTCGACAGCCCGCAGGCGCGCGAGGGCCTGTCGTTCTACACCGGCCTCGCGACCAAGGACGGCTCCTCCAGCCCGGGCGCGGCGACCTGGAAGGAGACCCAGCTGCTGGACTCCTTCTCGCAGGGCAAGTCGGCGATGGTCATCCAGGGCAACTGGACGCCCAAGACCGCGGTGGAGAAGAACCCCGACCTGAAGAACAAGATGGGCGCGTTCGCGATCCCCGGCAAGAACGGCGGGATGGCCCCGACCTTCCTCGGCGGCTCCAACCTCGCGGTGCTGAAGACCACGAAGAACGCCGACCTGTCGTGGCGCCTCGTGCAGCTGCTGACCACCGGTGACCTCGCGACCAAGTGGGCGACCCAGACCGGCTTCTTCCCCAGCACGACCACGGGCATGAAGACGTTCACCCAGAGCAACGACCCGCTGGTGCAGCCGTTCGCCAAGGCGATGACCGAGGCGGGCAAGAACGTCCCGAACGCGCCCCAGTGGGGCACCGTCGAGGGCGACAAGACGCTCACCCAGATGCTGCAGTCGATCCTCACCGGCACGCCGGTCGACGCCGCCACCAAGAAGGCGTCCGACGCGATCGGCAAGACGCTGAACAGCGGAGGCTGATCCGCGTTGCCGGTCTCCCGCTGGCGGCCGTGGCTCCTGCTGGCCGCGCCGCTCACGGTCATCGGTGTCCTGCTGCTGTGGCCGATCGTGCGCGTCACGATCCTGTCCTTCCAGCAGTACGGCCTGCGCGAGGTCATCGCGGGCCGGCCCACCTTCGTCGGGCTGGACAACTTCCGCGAGGTGCTGACCGGCGACTATCTGTGGTCGACGGTCCTGCCCAACACGCTGATCTTCGCCTTCGTCGCCGTCGTCGGCACGATCGTGCTCGGCACCCTGGTGGCGCTGCTGCTCCAGCAGCTCGGCACCTGGGGCCGGGTCGTCGTCATCGGCTCCGCGCTCGTGGCGTGGGCCCTGCCCGCGGTGACGGGGACGTACATCTGGGTCTGGATCTTCGAGCCCGACACCGGGATCGCCCGGAAGGTGTTCGAGGGCCTCGGCCTGATCGGCCCGGAGGGGTTCAACTGGTTCACCGAACGCTGGTCGTTCTACTCCATCGCCGCGATCAACGTGATCCACCACAGCTACCCGTTCGTCGCGATCACGATCTTCGCGGGCCTGTCGACCGTGCCCGAGGAGCTGCACGAGGCGGCCAAGCTCGACGGCGCCTCGGCCTGGCGCCGGTTCTGGTCGATCACCGTGCCGATCATGCGGCCGGTCTTCGCCGTCGTCACGATCCTGTCGACCATCTGGGACTTCAAGGTGTTCGCGCAGATCTACCTGATGCCCGGCGGTGACGGCGGCAACGAGGAGATCTTCAACCTCGGCGTCTGGTCCTACATCACCGCCATGACCAAGACCGACTACGGCCTCGGCTCGGCCATCGCCGTGCTGCTCACCGCGGTGCTGCTGGTGATCACCGTGCTCTACATCCGTGCGCTCTTCCGGGAGGACGACCTGCAATGAACCGCTCTCCGGCCGCCCGGCTGGGTCTGGGGGTCGCGGCCACCGTGCTGGTCGCGTTCACCCTGTTCCCCGTCTACTTCATGCTCACCACGGCGTTCAACGCGCGCGCCACCTCGGGCACCGACTCGTTGCTGCCGTCGAACCTCACGCTGGACAACTTCGGCCGCGCGCTCGGCGAGGGCAAGTTCACCGACTTCATGGTCAACTCGGCCATCGTCACGGTCGCCACGGTGCTGTTCGCCTGCTCCATCGCGCTGCTCGGCGCGGTGGCGATGGCCCGCTTCCACTTCCGCTTCCGCACCACGATGCTCGTGCTGATCCTCGTGGTGCAGATGCTGCCCGCCGAGGCGCTGGTCATCCCGCTGTTCCTGCAGATGAAGGACCTGCGGATGCTCAACTCGCTCGCCGGGCTGGTGCTGGTCTACGTCGCGTTCTCGCTGCCGTTCGCGATCTGGAACCTGCGCGGCTTCGTGGCCGCCGTGCCGCGCGAGCTGGAGGAGGCGGCCTATCTCGACGGCTGCGGCTGGTGGCAGATGTTCCGCTACGTGCTGCTGCCGCTCGTGGTGCCCGGGCTGGTCGCCACCAGCGCCTTCTCGTTCGTGATGGCCTGGGAGGAGTTCACCTTCGCGCGCACCTTCCTCACCAACGAGGACCGGATGACCGTCGGCATCGGCCTGCAGCGCTTCTTCGGCCAGAACACCGACGACTGGGGCGGGCTGATGGCCGCCTCGACGCTCGTCACGCTGCCGGTGATGATCGTGTTCGTCCTGGCCCAGCGCCGGCTCGGCTCCGGCCTGGTGCAGGGGGCGGTCAAGTGAGTGACGCGGCCGAGCTGCGCCGGCTCGCCCACCGGGTGGTCATGCCCGGCTTCGACGGTACGTCCGCGCCGGCCTGGGTGCGCACGGCGGCGGCCGAGGGGCTGGGCGGGGTGTGCCTGTTCGGCCACAACGTGCAGACGCCCGAGCAGCTGCGGGCACTGACCGACGAGCTGCACGCCGCCGGGCCGCTGCTCGTGGCCGTCGACGAGGAGGGCGGCATCGTGTCGCGGCTCGGCGCCATCGGCGGCTCGCAGCACGTCGGGGCCGCGGCCCTCGGCATGGCCGGCGACCCCGACCTGACCCGCCAGGTCGCGGCCGCGATCGGGGCAGACCTGGCCGCCGCCGGGATCGACCTCGACCTCGCCCCGGTCGTCGACGTCAGCAGCGACCCCGACAACCCGGTGATCGGGGTGCGGGCCTTCGGCACCGAGCCGAGCGTCGTCGCGGAGCACGCGAGGGCGTACGTCGAGGGGTTGCGCGAAGCGCGAATCCTCAGCTGTGCCAAGCACTTTCCCGGTCACGGCGACACTCGGGTCGACTCGCACGTCGGGCTCCCCCGCATCGACGTCGACCTCGAGACGCTGCGGGCGCGCGACCTCGTGCCGTTCGTGGCGGCGGTCGAGGCGGGGGTCGACGTGGTGATGACCGCGCACATCGTCTTCCCCGCGCTCGACGAGCGCCCCGCCACGCTCAGCCGCACCGTGCTGCGGTTGCTGCGCGAGGACCTCGGCTTCACCGGGCTGATCACGTCCGACGCGATGGACATGCGCGCGATCGTCGACTCGGTCGGGCTCGCCCCGGGCTGCATCGCGGCGCTCGATGCCGGGGTCGACCTGGTGGGTCTCGGCAACCCGGTGCTCGGCACGCCCGAGGGCGACGACGAGACGACGTTCCGGTCGGTGGTCGACGCGATCGTCGCGGCGGTCGGGTCCGGAGAGCTGGCGCCGGAGCGGCTGCGGGAGGCGGCCGGGCGGGTCGACGCCCTGGCCGCTCGCAGGGCGGCTCGCGGCACGGCCGAGGACGGGGCAGCGGTGCGCGCCCCCGGTCCAGCCCCGCCGACGAGGAGGCCGCGGCCCGTTCGCTCCGGGTGACGCCCGGCGTCGAGGCGGTGCGCGGCTCGCTGCGCGGGTCCCCGTCGATCGTCGACGTGCGGCGGCACCGCAACGTCGCCGGCGGACGCAACGCCGGGCTCGTCGGCGACGAGCTGCTACGCCGCCTGCCCGGCGCCACCCTCACCCGCGCGTTCGAGGCCACCGGCGTCGTCGGCGGTCAGGCCACGGGCGAGGTCTCCGAGGGCGAGCTGCCCGACCGTGCCGACGCGATCCTCACCGGCTCACCCTGGCTCGACGAGCGCGAATCTGCAGCGCTCGCAACGCTTCTCGCGCACAACCCCGACGCGGTGGTCATCTGCACCGGCTGGGCGCCCGAGGTGACGGCGCTCTCCCCGCCCGCAAGGTCGTACGCACCTTCGGCGACAGTGCGCCGACGGCCCGGGCCGTGGCCGACCTGCTGGTGCGCTAGCCAGCGCCAACCCCGCCCGCCCCGAACACGGCTGCTGAAACGCAGTTCGAGCGCTCTGACCGTGCTGCAGCGGAGTCAGAGCGCTGCAACCGCGTTTCAGCGCGGCGATGCGCGGCGGCAGCCTCCCACCCACCCGCCTGTGGTCGACGCCACATCCGCCCCGTTTGCACTCATCGCGCCTGGAGTGCAAAACTGCACTTTGTGTTGAAGAGTGCAAACCCGAACCTGACGGCCGCGGACCAGCGACGACTGGCCCGCCGCCTGCAGATCCAGGACGCCGCGCTGGAGCTGGTCATGCAGCACGGCTACGACGGCTTCACCATGGACGACCTCGCCGAGGCCGCCGGCGTCAGCCGGCGCACGCTGTTCAACCACGTCGCCGACAAGGAGTCCTCCGTCCTCGGGCCGATGGAGGAGGACGAGGACATCCCCGTCGTCGCGGAGTTCCGCGCGGGCGGCCCGACCGGCGACCTGATGCAGGACCTGGTCATCACCGCGCAGCGGATCATGGACGAGGCGCAGGAGGAAGACACCTGCGCCGTCGAGCGGCACCTGCGCGTCGAGGACGCCATGCGTCGCGACCCGAAGCTGACGGCGCTGGTGGACGCCCGGTTCGCCCGGTTCACCGCGCTCGCCGCCGAGGCCATCTGTGCGCGGCAGCAGTGGCCGGACGACGATCTGCGCGCCCGCGCCATCGCCACCGCCCTGCTCGCGCTGATCCGGCTCAGCCTGGAGGAGCTGCGCGACCGCCCCGACAACCCCGGGCTCGGCGACGCCTTCCGCGAGGTGATCGCCGCCTTCAACGACTGCGCCGACATCGCTCACCCGCCGCCCGCCTGACCCGGCGCGCCGATCCGGCCGCGCCGATCCGGCCGCGCCGACCCGAACGCTCGAACCCGAAACCCCTTAGCCCACAGACCTTTTCGAGGAGATCCCCGTGGCCACCATGCTCTACCGACTCGGGCGGACGGCCTACCGCCGTTGGCCGCTCGTGCTCGTCGGATGGCTCGTCGCGCTGCTCGCCGTCGGCGGTTTCGCCGCGACGCAGTCGAAGCCGATGACCAACGAGTTCACCATCCCCGGCATCCCGTCGCTGCAGGCGGCCGAGACCCAGCAGGAGCTGTTCCCCGGCAGCAAGAGCGCCGACGAGCAGGTCGACGGCCAGGTCGTCGTGCAGGCGCCGGCCGGGAGCACCCTGGCCGAGCAGCCGTACAAGGGCCAGGTGGACCGGCTGGTCGCCGAGCTGCGCGGCACGCCCCAGCTGGCGCCGGGCGCGCAGGAGCAGATCGTCAGCCCGGTCGTCGCCGGGCCGGCACAGCGGCAGCAGATGGTGAGCGCCGCGACGAAGCAGGGTGTGCCGCAGGCCGTCGCCGAGCAGAACGCCCAGACGGTGTCGCCGCTGTCCCAGGACCGGCGTACGGGCGTCATCACCTTCTCGTTCGACACCGACGACCCGATGTCGGTCGAGCCGGCGACCCAGGCGTACGTCGAGCGCGCGGTGGAGCGCGCCGACGCGGGCGGCCTGACCGTCGCGGCCGGCGGTCGCGGCATGGAGAAGCCCATCAAGCCCGGGGCGACCTCGGAGATGATCGGCGTCGGCATCGCCCTGATCGTGCTCGTGCTGACCTTCGGGTCGCTCGTCGCCGCTGGGCTGCCGATCCTGACGGCCATCACCGGCGTCGGTCTCGGCCTGCTCGGGATCACCGCTGCCACGGCGTTCTTCGAGCTCGCCGACACGACGATCACCCTCGCCTCGATGATCGGACTCGCGGTCGGGATCGACTACGCGCTGTTCATCCTGTCGCGATACCGCACCGAGCTGCGGCACACCGACGACCGGGCGCACGCGATGGGCCGCGCCCTCGGCACCGCCGGGTCGGCCGTGGTCTTCGCCGGGCTCACCGTCGTCATCGCCCTGTCCGGGCTGTCGCTGCTCGGCATCTCCATGCTGACCTCGATGGGGCTCGCGGCCGCGGCCACCGTCGTCATCGCGGTGCTCGTCGCGCTGACCCTGCTCCCGGCGATCATGGGGCTGCTGAAGCACCGGGCGTTCGCCGGCCGCATCCGCCGCGACCCGGCCGCGTCCGACAGCGACCACCACTCGGTGAACGGGTCGGTGCGCCTCGGCCGCACCATCCGCCGCGCGCCGTGGCTCGCGGCCCTGCTGGTCATCGTCGGTCTGGGCGCCCTGGCGCTGCCGGCGCAGAACATGTACCTCGGGCTGCCCTCCGACGCGACCGCCGAGGTCGGCACCAGCGCCCGCACCTCGGCCGACCTCGTCGCCGACGGGTTCGGCGCCGGCCGCAACGCCCCGATGGTCGCCGTGGTCGACGCGCGCGAGCGCAGCGACGACCCGCAGTCGCGCGCGATGTCGTTCAACGCCGTCGCCCAGTGGGCGGCGAACGACCCGGGCGTCGCCAACGCCCAGGTGGTCCAGGTCAACGAGTCCAGCGACGGCGGGATCGTGCTGATCACCCCGAAGACCGGCCCCGCCGACCAGGCCACCGACGACCTGCTGCAGCGGCTGCGCGACGGGCAGGGCACCATCGAGCGCTCCAGCGGCACCGACATCGGCATCACCGGCATGACCGCCATCCAGGCGGACATCTCCGAGAAGCTCAACGACGCCCTGCCGGCCTACCTCGCCATCGTCGTCGGCCTCGCGCTGCTGCTGCTGGTCGTGGTCTTCCGCTCGATCCTGGTGCCGCTGCTGGCCACCGGCGGGTTCCTGCTGTCGGTGCTGGCCACGCTCGGCGTGACCGTGAAGATCGTGCAGGACGGCCTGTTCGGCATCTTCGACCCGCAGCCGATCATGAGCTTCATGCCGACGATCCTCATCGGCATCGTGTTCGGGCTGGCGATGGACTACCAGGTCTTCCTGACCACCCGGATGCGCGAGGCGTACGTGCACGGCATGGACGCGCGCGACGCGGTGATCGACGGCTTCCGGCACAGCGGCCGGGTCGTGACCGCGGCGGCGCTGATCATGATCTCGGTGTTCGCGGCGTTCGCCTTCCAGGACAACGCGCTGATCTCCTCGATCGGCGTGGCCCTCGCGACCGCGGTCTTCCTCGACGCGTTCCTGGTGCGCATGGTGCTGCTGCCCTCGCTGCTGCTGATGCTGGGCGACAAGGCCTGGTGGATGCCGCGCTGGCTGGACCGGATCCTGCCGTCGGTCGACGTGGAGGGTGAGGCACTGACGAAGTCGCCGCCGCGCCACCTCGCCGCCGAGGATCGGGACGGCGAGCCGAGCCTGGTCTGAGTCGGGCCCAGGTCTGAGTCGGGCCCGGTCCGGCTCGGGCCCCGTCCGGCTCGGGCCCGGTCCGCGTCAGCCGGCCGAGGACGCCCCGGCGCGGTCCGGGTCAGTCCGGCAGGCGTACCAGGTCGACCAGCACACCGCGCGGGAACTCGCGCGTGGCCACCACGCTCAGCAGCGGAGGGGTCGCGAGCTGGTCGACCTGGTCGCGCGTCCCGAGCTGGAGCACCCCGTGCCCGCCGGGGAGCAGGTGGTCGGCCATGGCGCGCAGGCAGGTGCGGGCGACGTCCAGGCCCTGCGCTCCCCGTCGATCGCGACGGGTGGGTCCTGCGGGAAGCGGGTGATCTGCGCGTGCGGGACCCACGGCGGATCGGCGAGGACGATCGCGAACCGGTCGTCGGGGTCGAGCACCTCGTCGATCCGGCCGCGGCGGGTCTGGACCTGGCCGTCGAGCCCGGCCGCGCGGGCGTTGGCCTCCGTCTGGCGCACCGCGATCGGGTCCTGGTCGACCGCGAGAAGCGGCCGACCGGTGAGCCGGGCCGCGAGCAGGCCGATCTGGCCGGCGCCGCAGCACAGCTCCAGCAGGGCCCCGTCGGGTGCGTCGGCCGCGAGCTCGGCGGCCCACTCGGCCTGAGCGACGGTCCACTCCCGGGGCTGCAGCAACCGGTCGTCGGCGACGATGCGCAGCCCGCCGAACGCCGTGACCGAGGCGCCGGCCGCGGCGTCGACCTCGCGGTCGCTCACCGCGGCTTGCGGATCGGTGCGGAGCTGCCGGTCGACCGCAGCAGCTTGTGGGTGCCGTCGCACCAGGGCGCGCTGCCCGAACGGCCGCAGACGCACAGCGCGACGACCGGGCGCGACACCTGGTGCTCGTTGCCCTCGGCGTCGGTGACCGTCGACGCCCCGCGCACGAGCAGCGGGCCGTCCGGGCACGGCTGCACCGAGATGTCGCCGCTCATGCGCTGGCCGCCTGCGGTGCGGCGCCCCACTGCTCGAGCTGCTCGGCGCCGGCGCGCGCGTCGAGCTCGAGGCAGGCGGCCGCTCCGAGGAGCACGTCCGCGCGCAGCGCGGGGTCCTCGGCGACGAGCGATCCGCAGATGTTGCGCAGGGCGAGCTGCTCGTGCACCGCGTCGGCCTCGACGTGCTCGTCGTAGTAGCCGGCGAGCTCCTCGGGCAGCCCCAGCCGGCGTACGCCCGCCGCGATCTTGCGCGACGGCAGCGAGCTGGTGGCCTCGAACACCGCGAGGTGGCCCACCGCGGCACCCCGCAACCGCCGGTTGAGGCCGAAGAGCGACATCAGGTTGTTCACCGCCAACGTGGTCGCGTCGGCGTCGTCGAGATAGGCGCCGTACGTCCGGTCCAGCCCGCATGCCTCCAGGGCGTCGCCGAACAGCGTGGCGTGCAGGGCGGGCACGCGGCCGCCGCCGAACTCGTCGTACTGCAGCTCGGCCAGCGCCACCTTCGCGGCACCGTCGATCCGCGGCACGACGAAGGCGTGCGGGTCGGACTCCTTGAGGTGGTAGATGCTGCGCTGGCGCAGGAACGCCAGCACCTGGTCGGCGGTGGCGTAGCGGCGCACGAACGCGGCCAGCGACGGGCTGTCGTCGGCGTCGATGAGCGCCGTGACCTGATCGGCCACGTCGGCCTCGTCGTCGTCCGCGACCGCGTCCAGCCGGTCCTGCACGGCGCGGCGGACGTCGCGCTCG
Source organism: Barrientosiimonas endolithica (assembly GCF_030296655.1). Lineage (NCBI taxonomy): Bacteria > Bacillati > Actinomycetota > Actinomycetes > Micrococcales > Dermacoccaceae > Barrientosiimonas > Barrientosiimonas endolithica. Next base: position 2,086,885 of record NZ_AP027735.1, read on the forward strand.
AACGCGGCCTCGAGCCGGTTGCGGGTCGCGATGACGCGCGGGTCCCACTCCAGCTCGGGAGCCACGTCGTCGAACGCGCGGTAGTGCAGCTCGTAGAGGCACCACAGGGCCAGCTGGACGTCGGCGTCGGCGAGGACGTCGGGCTCGCCGGGGCGTCGCGGGTCCACCTCGACCGTGATGTCGTCGACCTGGTCACTGCCCTGCCCGCGCAGCAGGGCGAGCACCTGTTCGCTCACCGGCCCCCGGGACCGCGGTAGACGCACCTGCTCCACTCCTTCGCATGCCGGTCGCTGCCGCAGCAGCGACGAGGGTCGACCACGAGACTCGTGCGAACGACATTGCAGCACGGCGACCCGGGTGGCCGGTTCACCCCCAGGCGGGGTCGCGGGCGCGGGCGGAACGCGCCGGGGGCCGCCGCAGCCCTCGGCCTCGCCTCAGCCCTCGGCCTCGTCCAGCTTCTGCTTCTCGGGGAAGTAGGCGTTCATGACCTCGCGCAGGTTGTCGGCGTCGTCGCGCGCCCAGTTGCGCATGAGCTCCGAGCCGAACGAGATCGCGGTGATCGGGTGGGCGCCGGCCTGGATCACCCGCTCGAGGGCGTAGCGGTGCGACTCGGGGCTGATGCCGCCGACGGCGTCGACGACCGGGTAGACCTCGAACCCCTCGGCGAGCATGTCCAGGGTCGGGAAGGTCATGCAGACCTCGGTCCACAGCCCCGCGATGACGACCTTGCGACGCCCCGTGGAGGTGATCGCCTCGCGGAAGTCGGCGTCCTCCCAGGCGTTCACGCCGGAGCGGTCGATCTCCTCGACGCCCGGCAGCTCGTCCTTGATGACCTGGGCGGTCCCCTCGTTCTTGCCGAGGTCGACGCCGACGGTCGAGAGCACGACGGGGACGTCGTACTTCATCGCGAGACGGCACAGCGCGACGACGTTGAGGTCGATGCGCTCGCGGGTGCTGGAGGTGACCGTGCCGTACTGCTCGGGCTGGTAGTCGATGAGCGTCAGGACGCAGTTCTGGGGGTGAGCAGGTGGTCGGAGCGGGGGTCGCGGACCGGCTCGGGCTGGGTCTTGGCCATGGGCTCAGGCTACGGCGCCACGCCGCCGCCGGGGCCCGGACCTGCGGACCCGGCGACGGCGGCGGGCCGCTCCCGCTGCGGCAGCATGGCGGCATGGATGTCGCCCGCTCGCTGGTCCTGTTCGTCGCCGCCGCGCTCGCCGAGATCGGCGGCGCCTGGCTGGTGTGGCAGGGCGTGCGCGAGCATCGCGGCTGGGCGTGGATCGGCGCCGGCGTGATCGCGCTCGGCCTCTACGGCTTCGTCGCCACCCTGCAGCCGGACGCCCACTTCGGGCGGATCCTCGCGGCGTACGGCGGGGTGTTCGTGGCCGGTTCGCTCGCCTGGGGCATGGTCGTCGACGGGTTCCGGCCGGACCGGTACGACGTCGCCGGCGCCCTCATCTGCCTCGCCGGGGTGGCGGTGATCATGTACGCCCCGCGCCCCGCCTGATCCTGTCCGTCCGGACAGGAAATCGCCCGTCCGGTTGCCCGGGCGTCCCCGGCGGGGGACGGTGGAAGCCCGAGGACAAGGAGGTCCCGAGATGAGCGACTCCAACCGTGTCGTGGTGTACAAGGGCCCGGGCGAGGTGGCCGTCGAGTCGATCGACTACCCCAAGCTGGAGATCCCCCAGGAGGTCGCCTCGCACTTCGGCATCGCGCAGAAGGCACCGCACGCGGCGATCCTGAAGCTGGTGACCACGAACATCTGCGGCTCCGACCAGCACATGGTGCGCGGACGCACGACCGCCCCCGTCGGGCAGACGCTCGGCCACGAGATCACCGGTGAGGTGGTGGAGGCCGGCGAGGACGTGCTGTTCGTGAAGGAGGGCGACATCTGCTCGACCCCGTTCAACATCGCGTGCGGTCGCTGCCGGATGTGCAACGAGGGCAAGACCGGAATCTGCCTGAACGTCAACCCCGCTCGGCCGGGCGCGGCGTACGGCTATGTCGACATGGGCGGCTGGATCGGCGGGCAGGCCGACTACGTCATGGTCCCCTACGCCGACTTCAACCTGCTGCGGTTCCCCGACCGCGACCAGGCGCTGGAGAAGATCCTCGACCTGACGATGCTGTCGGACATCTTCCCCACCGGTTATCACGGCGCCTACACCGCCGGCACGACGACCGGATCGACGGTGTACGTCGCCGGCGCCGGCCCGGTCGGGCTCGCCGCCGCGCACTCGGCCCAGCTGCTGGGCGCCTCCGTCGTGCTCGTCGGCGACATGAACCCCGAGCGGCTGCGCCAGGCCGAGTCGTTCGGCTGCGTCGGCATCGACCTCACGACCGAGGGTGACCTCGCCGACAAGATCGCCGAGGTGACCGGCGACCCGGTGGTCGACGCCGCGGTCGACGCGGTCGGGTTCGAGGCGCGCGGGCACGGCAAGGACGCCGACGAGGCGCCGGCGACCGTGCTGAACGACGCCATGACCGTCGCGCGGGCGGGGGCCGGCATCGGCATCCCGGGGCTCTACGTCACCGGCGACCCCGGCGCGGCCGACGACGCCGCGAAGGAAGGGACCCTGGGGGTGCGCCTCGGCCTCGGGTGGTCCAAGTCGAACTACTTCATCACCGGTCAGTGCCCGGTCAAGCAGTACAACCGGCAGCTGATGAACATGATCCTGGCCGACCGGACGCAGATCGCGAAGGCCGTCAACGCCACCACGATCTCGCTGGACGACGCCCCGCGCGGCTACGCCGACTTCGACCAGGGTGCCGCGCGCAAGTACGTCATCGACCCGCACGGCATGGTCGCCTGAGTCGGTCTAGGGGTCGGTGCGGGTGAGCTCGTCGGCCGACCCGATGCCCGAGCGGTCGGGCACCTTGACCGCCTCGGCGTCGAAGCCGGTCTGCGCGTCGCGCTGACTCAGCTGGTCCAGCAGCTCCAGCTGCTGGACCAGCGGAGGCCGACGGTCCTCGGGCGCGATCGCGAGCAGGTCGTCCAGGGCAGCCCGGAGCCGGCGTACGACCTGGGGCGAGGCGGCGCCGGCCTGGCGCAGCTCGTCGAAGGCGATGCGGACGTACCCCGGCCACTGGATGGTCGGGACGACGAGGCGCACCTCGCCGTCGTCGTCGAGGTATCGCCCGTCGTGCAGCGGCCGCTGCACGATGCGCCGCAGCACCTCGTGGATGCGGTCGATCGCCTGCACGGCGGTGGTCGGGTCCTCGAACGGACCCGCCGACAGCGTGCGGGCGCCGATGTCGACGAGCATGCGCAGGCCGTACGCCACGTCCTGGTTGAGCGTGCGCTCGGGCCCGACGTTGATGCACCGGGCGACGGCCGAGCGCGCGACGCCCGCCGGGTCGCCGTGGATCCGCACGAGGTCCCCGCCCTCGGGCACGTAGTCACCGGTGGACCAGAGCAGCTCGAGGCGAACGCCGGCCCGCCGGGCCAGCTGCACCAGGCGATCGTGGTCGATGGCGAAGATGACCCCGCCTCGCGGGGCGGGGATCACCTGCGGGTCGTCGGTCTCGGCATCGGGGTCCGGCGGGTAGTTGCGGTCGAGCGAGCGGATGGTGTCCTTCGCCACCCAGCCGACGAGCGCGGCGGCACGCAACGACTGCCCGATGTAGTTGATGTACCAGACCAGCGTGATCATGCACGCCATCCCCAGGCCGATCGTGACCAGCACCGCCAGCCCGGGCACGACGGGGCCGCGGTCGCTCCGCACGACGCGCATGGTCAGGATCGCGTGGATGAACGTGCCGGCGAACAGGCCGACGGCGCACTGGCTCGGGCGGTCCTGCAGGATCTGGCGCACGATGCGCGGGGAGAAGCTGCCCATCGCCAGCTGCACGACGACGACCACCAGCGACAGCACCAGACCGGTGAGCGTGAGCATCGAGAACGCGATGAGGTAGAGCATCTGGCTCGCCGCCGACGCGTCGCCGCTGATCGACTGCGGCACCAGCTCGCCGCGCGGGTCGAGCTGGACGGTCAGCAGGTTCAGGCCCGCCGCCGCCACCATGAACAGGAGCGGCACGACCCACAGACTCGTCTTCAGGTCGTGCTTGAGGTGGAACCAGCTCATCGACTCTCCCGCCCGTCCGATCGCTCCGGCGCGCTCCCGCCGGCTGGGGCAGGCGCCGACCGACCACCTTAGGTATCAGGTCTGCGCTTCCAGCTCACCCGAAAGCGCTCAAAGGTGGTCGAGCAACGCTCCCACGCTGGTCGAGCAGCGCGACGAAGGAGCGCGGGTACAGCGAGCACCGGTCCGCATCCCTGACGGTGCGCCCCGACGATCGGTCATCCTGGAGCCATGAGCGACGACATCGACCTCACCCGCGACCTCCTGCGCGACGGTTTCGGCCGCGTGGCCGAAGGCGTACCCGCCGTCGTCGACGGCCTCTCCCCCGACCAGCTGCTCTGGCGCCCCGACGCCGACGCCAACCACATCGCCTGGCTGGTGTGGCACCTCGGGCGACAGCAGGACGGGCAGGTCAGCCACCTCGCCGGACGACGGTCGCTGTGGACCGGCGACGACTGGGTGGGCCGGTTCGCGCTGCCGTACGACCGCTCCGCCTCGGGATACGGGATGCCCAGCGACGACGTCGGCCGGTTCACGCTCGACGAGCCGCAGCTGCTCGTCGACTACTACGCCGCGGTGCACGCCATGACGACCGACGTGCTCGAGCAGCTGACGCCCGACGACCTCCGGGAGGTCATCGACACCAGCTGGGACCCGCCGGTCACCGCCATGGCGCGCCTGGTCTCGATCCTCGAGGACGCGACGAAGCACCTCGGGCAGGCGGAGTACGTCCGCGGCCTGGCCGATCGCCGCTGACCCGACCGAACGCACCAGGGGGACCCCGATGGACCCGGACCAGGAAGCACTCGTCGAGGAGCTGCGCGCGCGACTGGCGGGCGAGTCACCGCTGCGCGAGGTGGCGATGTTCGGGGGCGGTCGTTCATGGTGCGCGAGAAGCTCGCGGTCTGCGCCCTGAAGCACGGCGACCTGCTGGTGCGGGTCAGCCCCGACCGCGACGCCGACCTGGCCGCCCAGCCCGACGCCTCCCGCGCCGAGATGGGTGCCGGCCGCTCGATGGGCACCGGGTGGATCCAGGTCTCCGCGAGCGCCCTCGCCGATGAGCAGCGCCTGGACTTCTGGCTCGACGCGGCCCTGGAGCACAACCGCGCCGTGACGACGTAGCCCGCCGCGGGCGACGCCGGCTCAGGCGTCGCCCGCGCCGTCGTCCAGCCGCCGCGCCCACTCGATGAACAGCCTGGTCTCGCTGGCCCCCAGGACCTCCGGGTGCGAGGCCGCGCGCTCAATCAGCGAACGCGTCGCCTCCGAGGCCGACTCCTCCCCGACGACGCGCCCGTGATCGCGGCGATCGTCCCGTCGCGCACGCTGGCGGACAGCTCGGGGTCGGCCTGGTCGAGAACGATCTGCCGCAGCGTCACGCCGATGTTGGCGACCAGCACGTGCGCTGCCGCCTGGTCTGGGTCCACCACGAGCCGGCCCTGCTCGGCGGCCTGGCGGGTGATGGAGCGCAGGATCTCGCTAGGCCGCCCCTGCGCCGGCGGGGAGTAGCCGGGCTGCACCTTGCCGTACATCAGCGTGTAGAAGCCCGGGTTCTCCAGCCCGAAGGCGACGTGCGCGTCCCACCCCGCCCGCAGGTCCTGGATCGGGTCGCCGGAAGAGCCGACCGAGCCCTTGGCCTCGAGGTACATGTCGAACCCGCGCTCCACGACGGCCTCGATCAGCCCCTGCTTGCTGCCGAAGAAGTGGTACAGCGTCGGCATCTTCACCCCGGCCGCGTCGCACACCGCGCGCAGCGAGACCTCTTCGCCCGGAGCGGACGCGATCAGGTCCGCGGCGGCGTTGAGCAACCGCGTCCGTGTATCACTGTTCCGCTCCTCCGGCATGGTGCTACATTACCAGTGTGTAGCGCTGCTATAGCGATACATCACACCGATACAAGAGGAGCTGGACATGACGGAGCACACCCTCAACGGCAAGAACGTCCTCATCGCCGGGGGTGCCAAGAACCTCGGCGGCCTCATCGCCCGCCAGGTCGCCGATCAGGGCGCGAACGTCGCCATCCACTACAACTCGGAGTCCAGCCGCTCGGACGCCGAGCAGACGCTCGCCGCCGTCGAGGCGGCCGGTGGCCGGGGCGTGGTCCTCTCCGGCGACCTGACCAAGCCGCAGAACGTGACGAAGCTGTTCGACGACGCCACCGAGGCGCTGGGGCAGCTCGACGTCGCGGTCAACACCGTCGGCAAGGTGCTGCGCAAGCCGATCACCGAGACGTCCGAGGAGGAGTACGACGAGATGTTCGACGTCAACTCCAAGGCGGCGTACTTCTTCATCAAGGAGGCCGGCACCCACCTCGCGGACGGCGGCAAGGTCATCACCATCGTCACCTCGCTGCTGGCGGCGTTCACCGACGGCTACTCGACGTACGCCGGTGGCAAGAGCCCCGTCGAGCACTTCACCCGGGCGGCGGCCAAGGAGTTCGCCGAGCGCGGCATCTCCGTCACCGCGATCGCGCCCGGCCCGATGGACACCCCGTTCTTCTACGGTCAGGAGACGCCCGAGCGGGTCGAGTTCCACAAGTCGCAGGCGATGGGCAACCAGCTCACCAAGATCGAGGACATCGCGCCGATCGTGCGGTTCCTGTCGACCGAGGGCTGGTGGATCACCGGGCAGACCATCCTGGCCAACGGCGGCTACACCACCCGCTGAGCCGCACCGCCGCTCGCCAGCCCGAGCCACCACCAGCCACCAGGAGGCAGACATGAGCAGCACCGACATCCCCGAGCCCGTCGGCTCGTTCGTGGAGACCGTCAACCGGCACGACGGCGCCGGGTTCCTCCAGGCGTTCACCGCCGACGGCGCCGTCGACGACTGGGGCCGCACCTTCACCGGGCGCGAGGAGATCAAGGCCTGGAGCGACAAGGAGTTCATCGGCTCCGAGGGCACCCTGACGCCCGAGGAGGTCTTCACCGACGGCGACGAGCTCGTGGTCGTCGGCGACTGGCGCAGCAACCACGCCAACGGCCGCAGCCGGTTCGCCTTCCGCACCGAGGGCGACAAGATCGCGGAGATGACCATCCGCGAGGGCTGACCGACCCAAGGACCGGCACCGAGCCGGCGGGCCGGCGTTCCATCACCCGGCTCGGTGCCCACCGTCGTACGGCGCGCCTGCCGCACGACGCGAGAAGGCCCGGATCCGCGACGGATCCGGGCCTTCTCGTGCGTCGTCCTTGCGGACGAACCGGGTGGACCTGGCGGGAGGTTTGTCGAAACTTCCCCGCCGCCGACGCGGACGGTCGTGGAGCCACAGAGTTATTTCGGAGACGCGTGTGTCCACTAGGCGCACCGAGGCGGGAGACTAGGAGCATGCATCTTCCAATCCGGGCACAGGGCACCACGCTGACCAATGAGCAGGCGAAAACCATCGACGACGAGTTCTTCCTCTCCAACCCGCTCAGCCACTTCTCGTCGCGAATCTCGATGCTCCTCGAGACCGCTCGATCAAAATATGAGGCGAACCCCGAGAACGAACGGGAGTTCTTCGAGGCACTTGGTCTCCACAACGCAGGTACGGCGCTCAAGTTCGATACTCAACACCGCAGCGTCCAAGTTGCGATCGACGCGCTGTCTCTTCGCCACCAAGCCGCCGAAGCACTGACCCGGTTCATCTATGCACGAGTCGCCGCGACGCCGCGCGATAGAGACGCGAAGTCTAACTGGCTGGCTATCGCCGACAGCCCAACTCGCATGATCGAAGTAATCGAAGCCAACAAGACAGCGCTCGATGCCGACCCGCACCGATTCCTCCAGTTACTCTTCCCGCCTGACGCTGTCGTTGAGGGGCCAATCGAGGGCGCCGCTGGGACGGCGGCAGCATGGGCAGATCACGCCGCCTGGTTACTGACAACCGATGAACTCTCCATCAATGCAGCACACAACAAGCTCAAGCACGGCCTCGCGACATCGGCGCGGGGAGACGTTCGCATTGAGTTGATCACGACGCCACCGAACGAGGACGGCACTATCCCCACCAGCGCGTTCGGAGAAGGCAAGTCAATACCGCTCTTTGACCGCCCGATGCTCACGTATCTCAGCCGACCGCCCAGAGAGTTGCGACAAGGCCTGGAAGCAGTCTCCTCCGCATCGACCTTCCCGTAGTGCTGGCCGAGACCTGGATGATGGCGAATGTCTACGCCGCGATGTTCCACATCGCTGCCCGCGAACACTATGGCGAGAATCTCCCAGAGGCCGTCGCCCCGTACCCCACGCTCGTCGTTGGACGTTTGCCTGAGAACGTCATCGGCGACCGCCTCCTTGGGTACCGGTCCGCGGTCACGTTACCACCCGATGGGACAACCTCGCCACGTCCGTCCGGGATCTTCTTCTTCAAGAAATTCTGGCCGATGACGGTTGACTTTGAAAGCAAGACCGAAGGCGTCGTCGTTGACGGGTAGCGGAGCGGCTCGGATCAGTTGAAATGGAACGTCCTGTACGAGCTCCGCACGTTGAAACGCCGGCCTTCCTTGCGCCGTTGCAATATACCGGCGATGGTGTCGACGTCATCCGACCGCATCCCAAGCGCCCGGCACTTCGTTCGAACCTGCTCAACAGTGATCGGCACCCAGCGGTCCGCCCGGTTCATCATGTCCGCCTTGAGCTTGTCTTCCTCGTTCCACTTCAGCCCCGACGAGTAGCCAGCCGCCATCGCCGCGATGTGCTCGAGAATTCCGTCTACCCCGTTCGGCAAGGGCTCCTGCCGATCTGCAGGCTCCGCGACAGGCTGAGGCTCGACGGTGCGCCCATGAAACAGTTGGATAGGTTTGGCGTCCGCAATCCACTCCGCCGTCTCGCCCTCATTCCACTCAATGACCGCGAGCGCTTCCGCATCGACGCCCCACAGTCTGTTCAGGTGGTTGCGGTCCGGCCAGGCGTAGAGCACTCGTCGCCCAGAGAGCGATCCCACTGATAGTCCTCGCCAACTGAGATGCAGCACTCGGGGCTGAGCCACCAGGCGCTTCAGACACTCGCCGTGGAACTGCTTCCGCGGAGTCACCACTACGACTGACCGGCCGGGCTGGTCGAGCAACCACCTGATCGCGCGCATGGCCTGGGGTTCGCGCGAAGTCTCGCCTTCGGTGAGCCGAGAGATCGCGACAGGGAACGTATACGCCTCGGATGTAATATCTTCCTCCAAGCTTCGGCACCTGAGCCGACAATACGGCTGACCTCCGAATGAAGCACCCCAGGTTCTCTGCCGTTCTCATACGGGTTGCGGCTCTTAGTTGAGGGTCGCGCAGTGGGCGGCCCCGAGTTCGGTCGGGGTGATTTATCGAGGTTACTGTGCAGCGGCCCCTGGTTGTACTAGTCGACCCACCCGTCGGTGGCGAACTGGGTCAGCCGACATGGAATTTGCGTTCCCTGGTATCGCTGTTCTCGGTCCAGCGGATGCGCAGGATGTCTGGATCACCGCCCCCATCGCATTTTCGACGTTCACCCGGCGGGTCTGCCCGGCGTGGATGGTCGTGGGCGTGGCACCGCGGAGGATGAACATGCTGGGGTTCTCGCCGACGGCGTCGAAGGTGACATCATGCGCATCCTGGTCGCCGGTGTTCGTCACTTCGATCCAGTGGCGGGTTTTATAACGAGGCTTGCCCTTCTTGTCATAGTCCCAGATCTCGCGCTCTTGCTGCGGCTGTACATGGAAGCGGACTCCGCTGGCGGGCCGATTCAGCGCCGGTACCCCCAAGTCGAAGTTCGCGATGTCGAACTCGATGGCCTTCCAGACCTCATGTTCGAGCTGGGACGCGTTGCTGAACTCGCCGAGCAGGCCCCGGTCCTGAATCTGCTGCTTGAACGCCCGCAGCCCCTCCAACTGCTTCGTGTCGACGTCGGTGGGCAACGGCGCCGTCGAGAAGTAGAGGTGAACGGGCTTGCCCCGTTCGACGGCGCGCCCGATCTCCTCGACCGTCCCGGAGACCGCGCCCGGCGTGGGAGAGCCGAGCCGACTGCCGAACAGCGCGAAGACGACATCAGAGTCGTCCACGCTCTGAGCGTTGATGAGCGACTGCGGATGGTCACCCAACTGAGGCACCGCTGACGTCTCCCACCGCCAAGGCTGCAGGATGACCTGCTTGTTGCGGGCGTTCGCGTCGTTCCACCCGTAGATCGCAGCCTCGACCGCGTCCCGAGCTTCAGCGGTATCAGACGGAGACGCGATCATCACGTGCAGAACATTCGCAACATAGGCCATAGCAAGAACGGTACGGCCAAGCACTGACACTGCTGCCGAGACGCCGCTGCCGGGCAGCCCTAGACACACCCCGTCTGAGGAGGCCCCTGGCCGATCAATACCGATCCTTCCGCGACGCCACCGAGGCATCCGAAGCGCTACGCGGCGGCCTCGCAGACGGCAGCCGCGCCGTGGAGCACTCCGCCGGCACGTACCCGATCCCGGGAGAGCTGTTGGCCGGTGTGCGGTCGGTGTGGCACTCAACTCTCATCACGCGACAAGCCAGGCTTGTGCCCCGGCATCGACCTCGAACTGATCCATCCACCGCCGCAGACAAGACTCGCCGATTCCCAAGATCCTTCGCGATCTGTCCGATCGGCTTCTCCCGTTGCCGCGCCGCCGGGGGCCTGGGGCGCGCAGTACGCGACGATGCGCCAGATCGTCACCCACGGACGCATGGCGCCCAGAACGCGAAGAGGCGCGCCGTGGCGCGCCTCTCGACAGAACGAACGTCCCTCCTTCTCGCCCGGTCACGCCGTGACGCGGGTGTGAAAGAGGGACGTCCGGTGGAGCTGAGGGGATTCGAACCCCTGACCCCTTCCATGCCATGGAAGTGCGCTACCAACTGCGCCACAGCCCCGGGTGTCTCCGCTCTCGCGGTGACTGCCTCCGCTCTCGCGGCGACCGCCTTACTCTAGCGGGCGGATTCGGCCCCCTCCAAATCGGGTCGCGAAGCCCCTCGCTTGAGCCGGACGTAGACCTGCCGGCGCGCGTGCGCGACCACCGTCCCGTCCTTCAGCGTGAGGTCGGTGTCGAACCAGCGCAGCACCTTCTCGCCCGACGCCGCCTCCCGGCGCACGTCCTCGGCCTCCTCGGGCGTGACCCGGAACGTGGCGTAGACGGTGCCCGCCCCGGGGCTGACGTAGCGGACCTGCGCCTCGGTGTCCCAGACGAGGTAGTCAGGCCCGAGCTGACCGATGAGCAGCAGCGCGTTGAACGCGTCGCTCATCGCGCCGATCGACCCGCCGAACGCGGTGCCGTGGTTGTTGCGGTTGAACGGCGTCAGCAGCAGCTTGACCCGCACCTCGGTCCAGTCGTCGGTCCAGCCGTAGATCCGCAGCCCGATGCCGAGGAACGGCGGGTAGAGGTTCATCACGCGCCACTGCTGCTTGGGCGTCATGCTCAGCGAGCGCTCCCGCCCGACGTGCGCGCGCGAGCGCACCACCCGGTTCAGCATCGAGGCCACACTCATCGCGCCACTCCCTGGTTCCACCGGTCGATCCGCCAGCCGAACCGGTGCTCGACGAGCTCGGCCCAGCAGCAGTTGTGCAGTCCGCCGAGCGCCATCCAGGCCGTACGCTGGTCGATCCCGACCAGGTCGGCCGCCAGCGCCCGCCCGGTCACCCCGTGCGTGGTCACCACCGCGGTCTCCCCCGGCGAGCTGCTCGGCCACCTCGCGCAGCGCGGGGCGACCCCGCTCGACCACCTGGCCGACGGTCTCACCGGTCACGCCGCGCGCCGGGTCCTCGCCGCGCATGACCTGGTCCTGCAGGTCGGGGTATCGCTCGGCGACGTCACCGGCGGTGAGCCCCTGCCACTCCCCCACGTGGATCTCGCGCAGCCTCGGGTCGACACGCGCCTGCAGCCCCGTCACCTGCGCCAGCGCGTCGGCCGTGGCGGCCGCGCGCAGCAGGTCGGAGGTGACCAGCAGCGTCGGGCGGTACGTCGCCAGCACCTCGGCCGCGGCCCTCGCCTGCTCGCGCCCCACCTCGGACAGCTCGGTGTCGAGCTGCCCCTGCCAGACGCCGGAGGCGTTCTGGTTGGTCTGCCCGTGCCGCCACACGACGATGCGGCGCTGGCCGGAGCCGGCGCGCATGAGCCGTTCGGACGGGCCCGGGACCGGCTGCGTCTCGCCGCTCATCCCGCCAGGTCGAGGTCGAGGACCGGGCAGTCGCGCCAGAGCCGCTCGAGGGCGTAGAACTCACGGTCCTCGTCGTGCTGCACGTGCACGACCAGCTCGCCGAAGTCGAGCAGCACCCAGCGCCCGTCGCGCCGGCCCTCGCGCCGGATCGGCTTGGCGCCCAGCTCCAGGAGACGCTCCTCGACACCGTCGACGATCGCGTTGACCTGGGTCTCGCTGCTGCCGGAGGCGATGACGAACACGTCGGTGAGGGCCAGCTGGTCGCTGACGTCGATCGCGGTGATCGACGTCGCCTTCTTCTCGTCGGCGGCGGCCGCGGCGGCCTGCGCCAGCTCGGTCGCGCGCTCGGTGGCGGCCACGATCTAGACCTCCTGCAGTTCTCCGGCACCGGGCCGGTAGAGGTTGTACTTCCCGATGTACTGCACGACGCCGTCGGGCACGAGGTACCAGACCGGTTCGCCGTTGGCGACCCGCTCGCGGCAGTCGGTGGAGCTGATCGCCATGGCGGGCACCTCCTGCAGCTCGACCTCGTCCTCGGGCAGCCCCTCGTCGGTGAGCTCGTGCCCCGGGCGCGTCACGCCGATGAACTTGGCGAGGTCCCAGAGCTGGTCGACGCCCTTCCAGGACAGGATCTGCGCCAGCGCGTCGGCGCCGGTGATGAAGAACAGCTCGGCGTCGGGCCGCTGCCGCTTCAGGTCACGCAGGGTGTCCAGGGTGTACGTCGGTCCCGGCCGGTCGATGTCGACCCGGCTGACCGTGAAGCGCGGGTTGGACGCGGTCGCGATGACCGTCATCAGATAGCGGTGCTCGGCCTCGGTGACCCGCTTGCCCGCCTTCTGCCACGGCTGACCGGTGGGCACGAAGACGACCTCGTCGAGGTCGAACAGGGACTGCACCTCGCTCGCGGCGACGAGGTGGCCGTGGTGGATCGGGTCGAACGTCCCGCCCATCACGCCGACGCGCGAGCTCAGTGTGAACCCGCGCTGCTCTGCCGGTCGGCGCCCTGCCGGTCGGCACGGTGCCCGTCACCGGTCCGCCGGTCGCCCGCCTGCTCGTCGGCGGTGCGGTGCGCGTGCGAGTCCCGGGTGTGCTGGGCGTTGAGCTGCTGCTCCAGGCGGGGCGCACTGTTGCGGAAGGCCCACAGCAGCGCGAGCAGGGCGAGGAACATGCCGAGGGTGACCAAGCCGTAGGCGATGGGCGGCCAGGGCAGCGACTCCTCGCCGCCGGCCGCCTCGGTCTGTCCCGCGAGCGAGAGGAGCGAAGCCGTCATGCGGCCCAGCGTAACGGGTGGCCATACGATGCTCGCATCATGAGTCTGGAGCTGTCCGTCGTCGTACCGATGTACAACGAGCAAGAGGTGCTCCCCCTGTTCGTCGAGCGGCTCCGACCGGTGCTCGACGCCACCGGCGCCGACTACGAGGTGCTCGCCGTCGACGACGGCTCCCGCGACCAGACCCCCGTGCTGCTGCAGCGCTTCCTGCGCGACTGGCCGCAGCTGCGGGTGGTGCGGCTGCGCGCCAACGCCGGCCACCAGGCGGCGATCTCGGCCGGCCTCGCCGCCGCCCGGGGCGACTGGGTCGCGACGATCGACGCCGACCTGCAGGACCCGCCCGAGGTCATCGCCGAGATGCTCGAGGTCGGCCGCCGCGACGAGGTCGACGTCGTCTACGGCGTGCGCGGCGACCGCACCAGCGACTCGCCGTTCAAGCGGCGCACGGCCCGCGGCTTCTACCGGGTGATGCGCACCCTCGGCGACGTCGACGCCCCGGTCGACGCCGGCGACTTCCGGCTCATGTCGCGCGCGACCGTCGACGCCGTGAACGCCCTGCCCGAGCAGGGCCGCGTGCTGCGGCTGATCGTGCCGACGCTGGGCTTCCCCTCGACCTCGGTCAGCTATCGCCGCGACGAGCGCGCGGCCGGCGAGTCGAAGTACCCGCTGTCCAAGATGCTCAAGCTCACCCTCGACAGCGTCACCGGCTTCTCGCACGCCCCGCTGCGGCTGGCCACCTGGTTCGGGCTCGCGGGCTTCGTCGTCGCCACCGGGCTGCTCGTCTACGCCCTCGCCGCGAAGCTGCTCGACGTCACGGTGGCGGGCTGGACCTCGACCGTGGTCATCGTCGCGGGCTTCGCGGCGGTGCAGCTGCTGTGCCTGGGCATCCTGGGTGAGTACGTCGGGCGCATGTACACCGCGCAGCAGGCGCGCCCGACCTACTACGTCGCCTACGACTCGCTGGAGCCCCGGCAGGGCGAGCAGGGCGGGTAGCCCCGCGACGGCGGCGTGCGCCGGTGAAGGCGTGCGCCGGGCGCACGTCCTACGCGCGCACCTGCCCGTCGCCCTGCACGACCCACTTGGTGCTGGTCAGCTCCTGCAGCGCCATCGGGCCGCGCGCGTGCAGCTTCTGCGTGGAGATCCCGATCTCGGCCCCGAAGCCGAACTCGCCGCCGTCGGTGAACCGGGTGGAGGCGTTGACCATCACCACCGCGGCGTCGATCTCGGCGACGAATCGCCTTGCCGCAGAACGGTCTTCGGTGACGATCGACTCGGTGTGCTGACTGCCGTACGTCGTGATGTGCTCGATCGCCGCGTCCAGGCTCGGGACCACGCCCACGCTCATCTCGAGCGCGAGGTGCTCGGCCGCCCAGTCCTCGTCGGTGACGGCGTCGTACGCCGCCCCCGCCTGCTCCGCGAACGTCGCCGTGCGCTCGTCGCCGTGCACCAGCACCCCGGCGCCGCCGAGCTCGGCGAGCACCTTGGGCAGGAACTCCTCGGCGACCGCCTCGTGCACCAGCAGCGACTCGGCCGCGTTGCACACGCTCGGCCGGTGGGTCTTGGAGTTGACCGCGATGGCGCGCGCCATGTCGAGGTCGGCGGCGGCGTCGACGTAGACGTGCACGTTGCCGATCCCGGTCTCGATCACGGGCACCGTGGCCGTCGTGACGACCGTCTGGATCAGGTCCGCCCCGCCGCGCGGGATGACCAGGTCGACCAGGCCGCGGGCGGTGACCAGCGCCCGCACGTCGTCGCGGCCGCCCTCGAGCAGCTGCACCGCGTCGGCGGGCAGCCCGCGCTCGGCGAGCGTCCCGCGCAGCACGTCGACCAGCGCCGCGTTGGTGCTCGCGGCCGCGCTGCCGCCGCGCAGGATCATCGCGTTGCCCGACTTCAGGCCGAGCCCCGCCGCGTCGACGGTGACGTTGGGCCGGGCCTCGTAGATCATGCCGACGACACCCATCGGCACCCGCACCTGCGTGATCTGCAGGCCGTTCGCCAGGGTCGAGCCGCGCACCACCTCACCGATCGGGTCGGGCAGCGCCGCGAGGTCACGCAGGGCCTGCGCCACCGCGCTCACCCGCTCCGGCGTGAGCCGCAGCCGGTCCAGCAGGTTGGCCCGGGTGCCGGCCTCCTCGCCGCGGCGGACGTCGTCGGCGTTGGCCGCGACGACGCGCTCGCTCGCCGCCTCGACCGCGTCGGCCATCGCGAGCAGCGCGGCGTCCTTCTCGGCGCGCGGCAGCAGCGCCAGGCGACGGGAGGCGACCCGCGCCGCCTCGGCGGCGACCCGCACCCGCTCGACGGACTCTTCGCTCATGCCTCCAGCGTACGAGCCGCCCGACTCCCGCGCCCGAGGCAGCCGAGTCCTGGGCACACCGCGTCGGGGGCAGCCCGGCCTACGCCTGCGCCGGGGTCTCCTTGCGGCTGTTGCGCATGCTCTTGATCATGATCACCACGACGATCGCGATGGTGATGTAGGTGCTGTAGCGCGCGATCAGCGAGACGGCGTCCTTGGCCGGCTCACCGATGCGGTAGCCGAGGTAGAAGTAGAACAGCCGGTTGGTGAGCGCCCCGAGGAAGTCGATGAGCAGGAAGGTGCGCAGCCGCATCCGGGCCGCGCCGACGAACGCGAAGACGACCGCGCTCGGCAGGAACGGCACCAGCCAGACCAGGTAGGTGGCGATGCCGCCGAACCGCTCGGCCAGGCGCTCGGCGTGGTGCGCGGTGCGCGCCGCCCAGCGCGAGCGGCCGGCGATGATCTCGATCATGCCGCGGCCCCACAGCCGGCCGGCCCACCAGAAGATCCAGTCGAACTTCATCACCGACAGCGCGGCGATGGTCACCCACATCCACCACTGCGGCTCGCCGCCGAGGCGCAGCCCGGCCCCGATGTCGACCATCGCGATCGTCGATCCGGTGATGATGGCGAGGGCATAGGTGCTCATGCCGAGGATCAGCGGCCGCAGCGGCAGCATGACCAGGCCGTAGACCCCGAGCAGGGCGAAGGCGATCCAGCAGCGCTTGTCGGCCGCGGTGGGCTCGCCCTTCCACGGCAGGCGGGGGTCGTCCCACCACTCCTTGCGCTCCGCGGCGACGCTCTGCTCGACCTGCTCCTGGTCGCTGAGCGCGTCCTCGGAGCGGGTCGCGCCCGTACGTCGGGGAGCCTGGCCCGGCTCGCCGCCCGCGGGCGTCTCGCTCGCCGGCTCCTCGCTCACGGGCTTGTCGGCCTCGTCGGTCACGGAGCTCCCCCTCGTCGCAGCACTACCAGATCATCGCGGTGCACCAGCTCGCGCTCGTAGGCGGGTCCCAGCTCGCGGGCCAGCTCCTTGGTGCTGCGGCCGAGCAGCGCGGGCACCTCGGCGCTGGCGTAGTTGACCAGGCCGCGGGCCACCGGCCGCCGCTGCTGGTCGACCAGGTCGACCGCGTCGCCCTCGCCGAACCGGCCGGTCACCTCGACCACCCCGGCCGGCAGCAGCGACTTGCCCCGCCGCGTCACGGCCTCGACCGCACCGTCGTCGAGCACCAGCGAACCGCGCGCGGTGGTCGCGTGCGCCAGCCACAGCCGGCGCGCCCGGCCGCGGCGCCCGGTCGGCACGAAGATCGTCCCCACGTCGTCCCCGTCGAGCGCCGCGCCGGCCAGCGGGGTCGCGGTGAGCACCGTCGGCACCCCCGCCGAGGTCGCGATGGTCGCGGCCTCGACCTTGGTCTGCATGCCGCCGGTCCCCACCCCGCTGCCGGACCCGGCGATCTCCAGCTCGGCGAGCTCCTCGCTGCCGGCGACCCGCGGGATGCGGTGCGTGCCCTCGCGGGCGGGCGGGCCGTCGTACAGCGCGTCGACGTCGGACAGCAGCACCAGGGCGTCGGCGTCGATCAGGTGCGCGACCAGCGCGGCCAACCGGTCGTTGTCGCCGAACCGGATCTCGTGCGTCGCGACGGTGTCGTTCTCGTTGACCACCGGCACGATGCCGAGGTCGAGCAGCCGCTCCATGGTGCGCCGGGCGTTGGTGTAGTGCGTGCGCCGCGTGACGTCGTCGGCGGTCAGCAGCACCTGGCCGACGGTCAGCCCGTGCCGCCCGAACGCGAGGTTGTACGCCGCGAGCAGCGCCCCTGCCCCACGCTGGCGGCGGCCTGCTGGGTCGCGAGGTCGCGCGGCCGACGCTCGATCCCGAGCGGCTGCATGCCCGCCGCGATGGCACCGCTGGAGACCAGCACCACCTGCGAACCGGCCAGCCGGCGCCGGGCCAGCACGTCGACCAGCGACCCCAGCCGGTCGGTCGAGAGCCCGCCCTCCTCGGCGGTCAGCGAGCTCGACCCGACCTTGACCACGACGCGCCGCGCGGCCCGGATCTGCGGCCGCTGCGGGGCCTCGGATTCGCTCACGGGACGAGGGTACGCACCGCTCCCGCCGGTGCGCCCGCTCGTCCGGGGGCTGTAACAGGGCCTTCGCCGCGACCGATGTCCTCGAAGGTTGCCTTTTTCGTGGCCGCCTCTCGGCTGCGCCGCGACATCGGCGACCTGGACCTGTCCCCGAGCCGAAAGCTCCACATGACACGCCCCCTCGACCAGACCCTCCCCACCGACGACGCGAGCCCGGCGCCCAGCCGGCGACGCTTCCTCGGTGCGGCCCTGGCCGGAACGGCCGCCGTCGCCCTGCCCGTCGTCACCGCCGGGCCCGCCCGGGCGGCGACGCACATCACCGCCGAGGACGCCTACAGCGCGTACTGGACCGCCCGCTACCGCTACGCCGGCAAGGTGCCGTACGTCTACGGCGGCATGGACCCCGACACCGGGTTCGACTGCTCGGGCATGACCAAGTGGCTCTACTCCCGCTTCGGCGTCTACCTCCCGCGCAGCGCCGACGAGCAGTACCGCTACGTGCGGACCATCGACAAGGGCTCCGCCCGCCCCGGCGACCTGGTGTTCTACGTCAACAGCTCCGGCCGCGCCTTCCACAACGGCCTGTACGCCGGTGGCGACATGCTGGTCGACGCCGGCAACCCCGAGGTCGACATCTCCTACCGCCGCATCTATTACGGCAGCAAGGTCGTCTTCGGAACCCAGCGGTACTGACGCCTTTGGCCTCGGCTCCTCCTCCGGCCGTCCGTCGCACGCTCCGGCCGGCCGGCATCGTCACCGAGGCGCTGGGTCCGCTCCGGCTGGCCGGCATCGTCGCCGAGGCGCTGGGTCCGCCTCGGTGACGGTGCGAATCTGCTTGCGGCGCAGCCCTACTCGTCGTCCTCGTCGAGGTCGCGGTCGGTCCAGATGCCGGAGCGGCGCTCGGTGTCCAGCTCCTCGCGGGCCTCGCGCTGGGCGTCCTTGCGCGCGTGGAACTCCTCGCGCTTCTCGGCGCGCGTGGGGCGGTGGTGGTCCTCCAGGCGCAGGTCGGTGCCGCGGCGGCCGAGCAGCTCGGGGCCGGTGCTGAGGGTGGGCTCCCAGTCGAAGACCACCGCGTCGTCGGCGGGGCCGATGAGCACGGTCGACCCGGCGACCGCGCCGGCCTTGAACAGTTCCTCCTCGACGCCGAGGCGGTTGAGCCGGTCGGCGAGGTAGCCGACGGCCTCGTCGTTGCCGAAGTCGGTCTGGCGCACCCAGCGGGTGGGGCGCTCGCCCACGACCCGGAAGACCTCGCCGTCGGAGGTGTTCTCGCGGCGCACCTCGAACCCGGAGTCGTCGACCGCCTTCGGGCGCAGCACGGTGCGCTGCGGGACGACCTCGGCCTCGATCTCGGCGCGGGCCTGCGCGACGTGCCGGGCGAGCGAGAAGCTGAGCTCCTTCAGCCCCAGGTGGGCCACGGCCGAGACGATGTGCACCTCGAGCCCGCGCGCCTCCAGGTCGGGCCTGACCATCTCGGCGAGCTCGCGGGCGTCGGGCACGTCGGCCTTGTTGAGCACCACGACACGGGTGCGCTCGGAGAGGGCACCCCGCCGAGCGAGGCGTCGGGGACGTACGCCGCGAGCTCCTCCTCGATGACCTCCAGGTCGGTCATCGGGTCGCGACCGGGCTCGAGGGTGGCGCAGTCGATGACGTGGACCAGCACCTCGCAGCGCTCGACGTGGCGCAGGAACTCCAGGCCCAGCCCCTTGCCCTGGCTCGCGCCCGGGATCAGGCCCGGGACGTCGGCGACGGTGAACCGCTCCTCGCCGGCGGTGACGACGCCGAGGTTGGGCACCAGGGTGGTGAACGGGTAGTCGGCGATCTTGGGCCGCGCCGACGACAGCACCGACACCAGGCTGGACTTGCCGGCCGACGGGAAGCCGATCAGCGCGACGTCGGCGAGCGTCTTCAGCTCGAGCACGATGTCGCGCGTCTCCCCCGGCTCGCCGAGCAGCGCGAACCCGGGCGCCTTGCGCCGGGGCGAGGCCAGCGCCTTGTTGCCGAGGCCGCCGCGGCCGCCGCGCGCGACGACGAACCGCGTGCCGAACCCGACCAGGTCGGCGAGCACCTCGCCGCCGCGGGTCTTCACGACGGTGCCCTGCGGCACGGGCAGCACGAGGTCGTCGCCGTCGGCGCCGTTCTTCTCGTCGCCGGCGCCGGGACGGCCGTTGGTGGCCTTGCGGTAGGGGTTGCGGTGGTAGTCCAGCAGCGTGGTGCTCTGCGGGTCGACCTCGAGCACGACGTCACCGCCGTGCCCGCCGTTGCCCCCGTCGGGGCCGCCGAGCGGCTTGAACTTCTCGCGGTGCACCGAGGCGACGCCGTGGCCGCCGTTGCCGGCCGCCACCTGCAGGACCACGCGGTCGACGAACTGCGTCGCCATGACGCTCCTTCTGCTCGGGCCTTCTCCGGCCTCTTCGCGGGCGCCGTCCCCCGAGGGGCGGGGCCGGGCCAGGCCGCTGCTGTCGTACGGACGACGCGAGGGGGCGGGCCGTTCGGCCTGCCCCCTCGCGAGAGTGTCTAGCTGGTGCGCAGTCTCAGACGGCGCTGGCCTCGACGTCGGCGGTGCGGGTCGAGACGATGTTGACGACCTTGCGGCCGCGCTTGGTGCCGAACTGCACCTGGCCGGCCTCGAGGGCGAACAGCGTGTCGTCGCCGCCACGGCCGACGTTCTCGCCGGGGTGGAAGTGCGTGCCGCGCTGGCGGACGATGATCTCGCCCGCGTTGACGAGCTGACCGCCGAAGCGCTTCACGCCGAGTCGCTGTGCGTTGGAGTCACGACCGTTGCGGGTCGAGGACGCACCCTTCTTGTGTGCCATGAGCTGATCTCCTCAGATGCCGTCGATCGACGTGACCTTGACCCGGGTCAGCGGCTGGCGGTGACCCTGGCGCTTGCGGTAGCCGGTCTTGTTCTTGTACTTCATGATCGTGATCTTCGGGCCCTTGGCGGCCTCGACGACCTCGGCCTTGACGGTCACCTTGGCGAGCTTGTCGGCATCGCTGGTGACGGTCTCACCGTCGACGAGCAGGAGCGGCGTGAGGTCGATGCTGTCGCCGGCCTCACCCTTGACCTTGTCAATGACGAGCACGTCGCCGACGGAGACCTTCTCCTGGCGGCCGCCAGCGCGAACGATCGCGTACACGTTGCGTCTCACTTCTCTTAGTCGTTCAGGGTGGTCGTTCGCTAGGGAACGTCAGGTGCGTCTCGCGTCGAGGTCATCGCCGTGCGGGAGGACACCCCCGCTGCAGAACCCGGACGAACCCAGGCCGACCGCCGCGACGGCGCACCGAGGATCAAAGATACCGGTCGGCCACCGGCATCTCCAAACTCAGCCGCCGGCGGGGTCCTGGTCGGCGTCGGTCGAACCGCCCTCGGCGGTCTTCGCGGCACCGGGCGGACCGGCCGGGGCGACGACCCGGCCACGCCGACGGCGCGGACGGCGTACGGGCTCGGCCGGCTCCCCGGCGTCGGCCTGGCTCTGCCCCGCGGCCGGCGCCTCGGACCGGTCCTGCTGCTCGGACCGACCCTGCGCGGCCGGCGCCTCGGACCGGTCCTGCTGCTCGGACCGACCCTGCGCGGCCGGCGTCTCCGGCTGGGCGGGGGCGTCGTCGCGCGCCTGCTCGTCCTTGGCCTGCTCCAGCTTGCCGACCGCCGCGGCGTGGGCGGCGGCGGCAATCTGGGCGGGCGTGCGCCCGTTGGAGTCGACCCGCTCGTGCTGGCCGTTCTGGCCGTTCTGCCCGGACTGGCCGTCCTTGCCCTCGCGGCCGGAGTCCTGCTGGCCGGACTTGCCGCCACGGCCCCGCCGGCTCTTGCC
Source organism: Barrientosiimonas endolithica (assembly GCF_030296655.1). NCBI lineage: Bacteria > Bacillati > Actinomycetota > Actinomycetes > Micrococcales > Dermacoccaceae > Barrientosiimonas > Barrientosiimonas endolithica. The sequence continues at coordinate 2,108,522 of NZ_AP027735.1, forward strand.
GCCGCCCCCGCCGCCGTTGCCGCCACCGCCGTTGCCGTTGCCGCCGCCCTGCTTCTCGACCGGGTGGTCGTGCACGACGACGCCACGGCCCTGGCAGGTCTCGCACGGCTCGGAGAAGATCTCCAGCAGCCCGCTGCCGACCCGCTTGCGGGTCATCTGCACCAGGCCCAGCGAGGTGACCTCGGCGACCTGGTGCTTGGTGCGGTCGCGGCCGAGGCACTCCAGCAGCCGGCGCACGACCAGGTCGCGGTTGGCCTCCAGGACCATGTCGATGAAGTCGACGACGATGATCCCGCCGATGTCGCGCAGCCGCATCTGGCGCACGATCTCCTCGGCGGCCTCGATGTTGTTCTTGGTGACGGTCTCCTCGAGGTTGCCCCCGGAGCCGACGAACTTGCCGGTGTTGACGTCGATGACGGTCATCGCCTCGGTGCGGTCGATGATCAGCGACCCGCCGGAGGGCAGCCAGACCTTGCGGTCGAGAGCCTTGGCGAGCTGCTCGTCGACGCGGTGGACGGTGAACACGTCCTTCTCGCCGGTCCACTTCTCCAGCCGCGGCGCCAGGTCGGGCGCGACCGACTCGACGTAGTCGCTGATCTGCGACCAGGCGCCGTCGCCGGAGACGACCAGCGAGGAGAAGTCCTCGTTGAACACGTCCCGGATGACCCGCACCGTCAGCTCGGACTCCCCGTGCAGCAGCGACGGTGCGCTCGTGCCGGAGGAGGAGGCCTTCTTCTGGATCTTCTCCCAGGCCTTGGTGAGCCGCTCGACGTCGGCGCGCAGCTCCTCCTCGCTCGCGCCCTCGGCGGCGGTGCGCACGATGACGCCGGCGTCCTCGGGCACGACCTCCTTGAGGATCTTCTTCAGCCGGGCCCGCTCGGTGTCGGGCAGCTTGCGGGAGATGCCGGTCATCGAGTTGCCGGGGACGTAGACCAGGTAGCGGCCCGGCAGCGAGATCTGCGAGGTGAGCCGGGCGCCCTTGTGGCCGATCGGGTCCTTGGTGACCTGCACCAGCACCGTCTCGCCCGACTTCAGCGCGTTCTCGATGCGCTTGGGCTGGCCCTCCATGCCGGCGGCGTCCCAGTTGACCTCACCGGCGTACAGCACCGCGTTGCGGCCCCGGCCGATGTCGACGAACGCCGCCTCCATGCTCGGCAGCACGTTCTGCACGCGCCCCAGGTAGACGTTGCCGGCCATGCTGCCCGAGCGGGTGTCGCTGCTGACGTAGTGCTCGACGAGGACGCCGTCCTCCAGCACCCCGATCTGGGTGCGCCCCTCGCGCTCGCGCACGACCATCGAGCGCTCGACGCTCTCGCGGCGGGCGAGGAACTCTGCCTCGGTGATGACCGTACGGCGGCGGCCGGCCTCGCGCCCCTCTCGGCGGCGCTGCTTCTTGGCCTCCAGCCGGGTCGAGCCCTTGATGGCGGTGACCTCGTCGCGGCCCTTGCGCGGCTCGCGCACCTTGGTCACGGTGCCGGGCGGGTCGTCGCCCTCGGCCGAGCCGGACCCGGAGCGGCGACGGCGGCGCCGGCGGCGGCTGCCGGTCCCGCCGGTCTCGTCCTCGCCCTGCTCGTCGGCCCCGTCGGTCTGCTGGTCCTCGTCGGAGTCCGTCGCTTCGGCGTCGGACTGCTCGCCGTCGCCCTGCTCCTTCTTGCCCTTGCCGCCGCGACCCTTGGCCTGGCCCTTGCCCTTGCCCCGGGCGGGCTTGTCGTCGCCGGCCGCGTCGGAGCGGTCGTCCTCGGAGCCGGACTCCTGACCCCCGTCGGCCTCGCCCTCGCCGTCCTTGGCGCGCCGGCCGCGGCCACCGCGCCGGCGGCGGCCCTTGCCCTCGCCGGAGTCCTGCTCGTCCTGGTCGCCCTGCGCGTCCTCGCGCCCCCGCGGCTGCCGCCGCGCTGGTCGGCGTCCTCGCCCGATCGGTCGTTGCGGTCGTCGCGCTCGTTGCGGTCGTCGCGTTCCGGCGTGCGGGCCGGGGCCCGGGTCTCGGGGTCGGGCGCCTGGAAGATCAGCCCGAACGCAGCGGCCGGGGGCTGCTGCTGCGGGGCCCCTGCTCGGCGCCCTGCGCGGTCTTCGCCGATTCGTCGTCGGCGGTCTTGCCCTGGTCTGAAAAGTCGAGGCTCATCTGCTCGATCCCTCCGTCGCGCGCGAGCGGCCACAGCCCGGACCGGGTGGTCCGCCACGCCCGCGCGTTGCGGTGGTGCGCCGCCGGTCGCGGGGTTCGCGACGGCGGAAGTCGTCTGCTACGCCAGGGCGAGCTTCGCGGCAGTGCGCGGCAGCTCCGGTGCCGTTGGCGCCGATCGTCCCGGTCGGCGGCTTCGCAGGTCAGCGTCGGCCACCCGCGCTCGGCCTGGGCGCGCGATCAGGCGGCTGCAACAGGCTGGCGGTCGGGGCTCGGTCGGGGCGTATCGGTGCTGTGGTGCTCCGGTACGACCGCTGAGCAGTATCGCACAGAGTGCGGCTCAGTCCGGGACGAGCGGGTCGGCCACCGAGCCGTCGGCGGCCAGCGGGCCCTGGGCCAGCCGGGTGATCAGCGGCGGCCGGCCCGGCGCGAGCCCCGCCACGACGCCCAACCCGGTGAGCACGTCGTCGGGGCGCACGGCCGGTGTCGTGTGCTCCAGCACCAGCAGCAGCTGCTGCCCGTCCTCGGCGAGTCGCGCCGAGTGGACCGCGGCGCGCACGTCGAACGTGCGCGGCCCGCGCTTCATCATCCGGGTCACCTCGACCGACTCGGCGGCGAGGAGGGCCGCGAGCGCCGGCCCCAGCGCGGGCGCGTCGTCGGGGGCGAACCGCACCGACCAGCTCGAGGCCTGCAGCCGGTCGGCGAGCGCCCCGGGCTCGGCCTCGACCACCTCGAGCACGTCGAGACCGGGCGGGAGCGCCTCGTCCAGCCGCCGGCGTACGTCGTCGGGCTCGAGCCGCGCGCGCAGCTGCAGCTCGAAGTACTCCGCCTCGCTCGCGGTGCCGGTGGCCGCCGCGTTGGCGTAGCTGATCTTGGGGTGGGGGTGGAAGCCGGCCGAGAACGCCATCGGCACCTGCGCCCGGCGCAGCGCCCGCTCCAGCGCGCGCTGGAAGTCGCGGGTGGAGGTGAACCGCAGCCGGCCGCGCTTGGCGTAGCGCACCCGCAGCTTCTGCACGGGCGGGTCGGGTGCCGGACCCTCGGGGACGCGCTTGGCCATGCGCGCACGATAGGACAGCGCGACGGGCGGGGTCGCCTCGGCCGCGACCCCGCCCCTGGACCCACCGGTCAGGCGTCGGCGACCTCCTGGGCGGCCTTGTCGATGAGGTCGCAGATCGCGGCCGGCTGCGAGGCGAGCGAGGCGTGGCTGGCGTCCAGCTCGACGATCTCGCGCGGCTGCATGCGCTGGGCCATCTGCCGCTCGTTGTCCGGGTCGATCATCCGGTCCTGGGTCGACACCTGGTACCAGGACGGCTTGCTCTTCCACGCCGGGTCGGTGATCTCGTCGCCGAACGTGGAGGCCTTGGGCGCTTTCTGGGTGACGGCCATGACCAGCGCCTCGTCCTCGGGCAGGTCCTGGCAGAAGCTCTCGCGGAAGTCCTCCTGCTTGACCCACAGGTAGCCGTTGTCGTCCTCGGCGATGGTGGAGAACGCGGCCGGCGGACGGGCCTGGCTCAGGCCGCCGGGGCTCTCCCCGCGTCGGGCGCGAACGCCGCGACGTAGACCAGCGCCTGCACCTTGTCGTGGCCGCCGGCCTCGGTGATGACCGCGCCGCCGTAGGAGTGACCGACCAGCACGATCGGGCCCTCGACCGAGTCGAGCATCTCTCGGGTGCGACCCGCGTCGTCGGCCAGCGAGGTGAGCGGCACCTCGACCGCGTTGAGCTTGTCGTAGCCGCGCTTGCGCAGCTCGACGATCACCTTGCCCCAGTGGGCGGCGCCGCCCCAGAAACCGTGGACGAGTACGACGGTGGGCTTGTCTGCCATCGGGATTCACTCCTCATGGGTGGATGAGCGTTCAACCATGTCGATCCTGCCTCCTGGCAGCCGGCCACGGGAGGTTCCGGACCCAAGATTCAGCGCGGCGAGAACCCCAGCAGGTCGAGCAGCGGTGAGGCGCTGGCCGAGCCGCGCATCGAGGCCCTCCTCGGGCTCGGCCACCCGGTGAGCGAGGTAGCCGGCTAAAGGCATTAGCCATATGCTGGCTAACACCATTAGCCAACCGAGGAGGAGTCATGGCCGACGGACCGCAGACGCAGGACGTCCACTACCGCCGCCCGGGGTGGTTCACCCGCAACGTGCTCAACCGAGCGATCAGCGCGCTGGCCCGTCGCGGCTGGTCGTTCTGGGGGTCCCGGGTGCTCGAGACGCGCGGCCGGCGCACCGGCGAGCCCCGGCGTACGCCGGTGAACGTGCTCGAGCTGGACGGCCGCTCCTACCTCGTGGCAGCGCGCGGGACCACCGAGTGGGTGCGCAACGTGCGCGCCGACGACGGGCGGTTGGCGCTGCTGCTCGGCCGGCGCCGGCAGACCTACCGCGCGCACGAGCTGGGCCCGAGCGAGCAGGTGCCGGTGCTGCGGGCGTACCTGAAGCGGTGGAAGGCCGAGGTCGGCGCGTTCTTCGACGGGGTCGGCCCCGACTCCACCGACGCCGAGCTCGCCGCCGTCGCGCACCGGCACCCGGCGTTCCGGCTGGAGCCGGCGTCAGGGGTTGGACGAGACTGACCGGGTGACCCAGCCCACGGCGCTCCCCCACCCGCCGGCCCTGCCCCGCGTCGCTGCGCGGCCCGACCCGCAGGAGCGCACCCCGCGCGTGCGCGAGGTCGTGGCGGCCGCCGCCCGGGTGCTCGAGGCCGAGGGCCAGGAGGCGCTGACCATGCAGCGGCTGGGGTCCGAGCTCGGCATCCGGGCGCCGTCGCTCTACAAGCACGTGGCGGGCAAGGCCGCTGTCGAGGGTCTGCTGGTCACCGACACGTTCTTCGCGCTCGGCGACCTCGGGCACCGTGCGGTGGAGCGGCCCGGCCGCTCCGGTCCGGTCGCGGCGCTGCTGCGGGCATACCGCCGGTTCGCGCTGGAGCGGCCGCACACGTATCGGCTCGCGAGCCGGCCCGGGGTGCGCGAGCACGTGCAGCCCGGCGTCGAGGTGTGGACCGGTGAGGTGTTCTGGCGGGCCATGGGCGAGCCCTACCTCGCGCAGGCGCTGTGGGCGTTCGCGCACGGCACGGCGACCCTCGAGATCGACGGGCGGTTCCTGCCGGGGTCGGACCTGGACCGCACCTGGCGGGCGGGCGCGCAGGCCTTCGCCGGGCAGCGCAGCCGGACCGGCTGACCGCGGCGACCGGACGGGCCGGTGGCCGGTCAGACGGGTCAGGCCGGGGGCCGGATCTTGCGCGCGGCCAGGTCGATGAACCCCTCGAACGGTCCGCGCGCGAACGGCCCGCTGCGCACGATCCGCGGCCAGACCGCCGCGACGAGGAACGACACCAGGGTGAGCAGCGCCAGGGTGAGCCAGGAGTCGTCCGGCTCGCCGGGCTTGGTGCGGGCGACCAGGGCCAGCCAGCCGACCTGCAGCACGTAGAGCGACAGGGTCATCCGCCCCAGCTGGGCCGTGGTCTCCTGCCCCGGCCACACCCGGCGCCCGACGAGCAGCGCGAGCGCGATCACGGCGGTGGCGAGGGCGGCGTCCAGCAGCACCTCGGGCACCTCGCCGCTGTACGGGCGCACGCTGCTGCGCGCCACGACCAGCACGACCCCGGCGACGCCGAGTCCGACCGCCGCCGTGCCGGCCAGCTCGGCCGTCGAGGGCTCGCGGTCCTCACGCACCCAGCGCCGCACGAGCAGCGCCCCGAGGCAGCCCCACACCAGCAGCGTGACGAGGCGGTAGGCGTCGCCGGCACCGAAGATCTCCAGCGCACGCGAGACCGGCGTGCCGATCTCGTCCTGGCCGCTCACGAGCCGCTGGACCCAGACCTCACGGGTCAGGTCTCGCACGGTGGGGCCGGCGAGGAGCAGGACGACCGCGAGCGCCCCCAGCGCCCAGCTCGGCAGGCGCGTGAGCACGCTCATGACCAGGGTGAGCACGCCCAGGTAGATCAGGATGATGACCACCTGGGCGTCCCACTGCTCCAGCATGATCCCGACCAGGACCAGCGCCAGGCCGCGCGCGACGGCCACGGCGTGCACCTGCCACCACGGCGCGTCCCCGCGCCGGTCGGCCGACAGCTGCGCCCCGACCCCGACGAGCGTCGCGAACAGGGCTGCGGTGAGGTACTCCGAGACCTCGAGCAGGCCGAGCGGGCCGGTCGAGGGTGCGACGTGGGCGACGTACATCGAGACGACGGCGCCCGCCCTGGCCAGGTCGATGCCGACCGCACGGCCCACGCGTTGGTCCACGGGCGGCCGTCAGGAGCGCACGACGGTCAGCGGCAGCAGCGTCTTGCCGGTGGGGCCGATCTGGATGTCGGTGCCCATCTGCGGGCACACGCCGCAGTCGAAGCACGGGGTCCAGCGGCAGTCGTCGACCTCGGTCTCGTCGAGGGCGTCCTGCCAGTCGTCCCACAGCCAGTCCTTGTCGAGACCGCTGTCGAGGTGGTCCCAGGGCAGCACCTCGGACTCGTCGCGCTCGCGCGTGGTGAACCAGTCGACGTCGACCGGCTGGCCCTCGAAAACCTCTGCGGCGCAACGCATCCAGGTGTCGTAGGAGAAGTGCTCGCTCCAGCCGTCGAAGCGGGCGCCGGCGCGCCACACCGCCTCGATGACCTCGCCCACCCGGCGGTCGCCGCGGGACAGGAGCCCTTCGACCAGCCCGGGCTCGCCGTCGTGGTAGCGCAGGCCGATGGCCGAGCCGTAGCGCTTGTCGCTGCGCAGCGCCTCGCGCAGCTTGCGCAGCCGTTCGTCGGTCTCTTCGACCCCGAGCTGGCCGCACCACTGGAACGGGGTGTGCGGCTTCGGCACGAACCCGCCGATGGAGACCGTGCAGCGGATGTCCCTGCGGCCGCTGACCTGCCGGCCGGTGTCGATGACCCGTTTGGCGAGGTCGGCGATCTGCAGCACGTCCTCGTCGGTCTCGGTGGGCAGGCCGCACATGAAGTAGAGCTTGACCTGCCGCCAGCCCGCGCCGTAGGCCGCGGCGACCGTGCTGATCAGGTCGTCCTCGGAGACCATCTTGTTGATCACCTTGCGGATCCGCTCGCTGCCGCCCTCGGGGGCGAAGGTCAGACCCGACCGGCGGCCGTTGCGGGTGAGCTCGTTGGCCAGGTCGATGTTGAACGCGTCGACCCGGGTCGACGGCAGCGACAGGCCGGTCTGGGTGCCTTCGTAGCGGTCGGCGAGGCCCTTGGTGACCTCGGCGATCTCGCTGTGGTCGGCGGAGCTCAGCGACAGCAGGCCGACCTCCTCGAAACCCGTTGCGGCCAGGCCCTTCTCGACCATCTCGCCGATGCCGGTGATGGAGCGCTCGCGCACCGGCCGGGTGATCATGCCGGCCTGGCAGAAGCGGCAGCCTCGGGTGCAGCCGCGGAAGATCTCGACCGACATCCGCTCGTGCACGGACTCGGCGAGCGGCACCAGCGGCTGCTTCGGATAGGGCCACTCGTCGAGGTCCATGACGGTGTGCTTGGAGACCCGCCACGGGACGCCCGCGAGGCCGGGGCGAGGAGCGACCCGCTGGATGCGTCCGTCGGGGAGGTAGGACACGTCGTACAGGCTCGGGACGTAGACCCCGCCGGTGCGCGCCAGGCGCAGCAGCAGCTCGGCGCGCCCGCCGGGCCGGCCCTCGGCCTTCCAGGCCTGCACGATGTCGGTGATCGCGAGCACGGCCTGCTCGCCGTCGCCGACGACCGCGGCGTCGACGAACCCGGCGATGGGCTCGGGATTGAACGCGGCGTGCCCGCCGGCGACCACCAGCGGGTCGTCGTCGGAGCGCTGCTCCGCGCGCAGCGGGATGCCGGCGAGGTCGAGGGCGGTGAGCAGGTTGGTGTAGCCCAGCTCGGTGGAGAAGGAGACCCCGAGCACGTCGAAGTCGCGCACCGGGCGGTGCCCGTCGACGGTGAACTGGGCCACCCCGGCCTCGCGCATGGCCTGCTCCATGTCGGGCCAGACGGCGTACGTCCGCTCGCACAGGGCGTCGGGCCGCTCGTTGAGCACCTCGTAGAGGATCATCACGCCCTGGTTGGGGAGGCCGACCTCGTAGGCGTCGGGGTACATCAGCGCCCAGCGGGTGGTGAGCTCCTCGCCCTGCGGCGAGTGGCCCCCGCAGTTCCAGTCCTTGACCTGGGAGTTCAGCTCGCCCCCGACGTACTGGATGGGCTTGCTGACCCGCTCCAGCAGCGGCTCCAGGGCAGCGAAGATCGACTCACCGGACATGGGTTCCAGGGTACGTGCGCGGCGGCGATCGACCGAACGCCGCGACCGCTCGATCGGCTCAGGCCTCGGCGGCCAGCGCCCCGGCGAAGCCGAGCATCACCACGCCGGTCGAGCCCTCGACGGCGCGCCGGACGCGCTGCCGGCGCAGCACCGACGAGGCGGCGTCGGCGGCCCAGACGATGGCCAGCAGGACGACGCAGCCGAGCACGGCCAGGGTCAGGGCGTACGCCAGCAGCACCGGGACGCCGGCGCCGGGGCCGACGAACTGGGGCAGCAGCGCCAGGTTGAACGCCAGCACCTTGGGGTTGGTGATGTTGCACAGGAAGCCCTGCCAGACCGGCAGCCAGCCGCGCCGCGCGGGCGTCGGCCCGGCGTCCCACCCGGCGGCGTCACGACGCAGCGCGGCGCGCAGCGTGGTGATGCCGAGGTAGAGCAGGTAGGCCACGCCGGCCCAGCGGATCACCGTGAACACGGTCTCCGACCGGGCCAGCACCGCGCCCAGGCCGCAGGCGACCAGGGTGCCCTGCACGACGTTGGCGGCGAAGATGCCGCCGGAGGTCAGCAGGCCGCGCCGGCGGCCGCCCGCCACCGTGCTGCGCAGGGTGAGGAAGGTGTCGGGTCCGGGTGCGATCGCGAGCATCGCGGCGAACGCGACGAAGGCGAGGTACTGGCTCATGGAGCCAGGTTAGGACCGCCGGCCTAGTCGACGTACAGCTCGTCCAGCTCGTCCTTGTACTTGGTCGCGACGACCTTGCGCTTGAGCTTCAGGCTCGGGGTGATCTCGCCCTCCTCGACGGTCAGGTCGCGCGGCAGGATGATGAACCGCTTGATCTGCTCCCACCGGTTGAGCTTGCCGTTGAGCTGGTCGACGTAGCCCTGCACCATGTCGCGGCACTCCTGGGAGGTCACGATCGTGCGGTAGTCGGCGTCGGCCATGCCGTTCTGCTCGGCCCAGCCCTTGATGCCCTCCTCGTCGAGGGTGATCAGCGCGGAGACGAACTTGCGCCCGTCGCCCTCGATGACCAGCTGCGAGGCGTAGGGGCAGATGCCCTTGAACATCGACTCGATGGTGCTCGGCGCGACGTACTTGCCGTTGGAGGTCTTGAACAGGTCCTTCTTGCGGTCGGTGATGCGGATGTGCCCGGTGGGCAGCTGCTCGCCGATGTCGCCGGTGCGGAACCAGCCGTCGACGAGCGAGTCGGCGGTGGCCTCGTCGAGGTTGCGGTAGCCCTGCATGACGCCGGGGCCCTTGACGAGGATCTCGCCGTCCTCGGCGACCTTCATCTCGGTGCCGGGAAGCGGCCAGCCGACGGTGCCGGTGACGTTGGCCCCGGGGTAGGGGCGGTTGACGCAGGTGGCGCCGCTGGTCTCGGTGAGGCCGTAGCCCTCGAGGATCGGCAGCCCCATCGCGTCGAACCAGCGGGCCACGTCGGGGTTGAGCGCGGCGGACCCGGAGATGAAGAACCGGACGTTTCCCCCGAACCGCTCGCGGATCTTGTGCAGCACGAGCTTGTCAGCGACGCCGCGCTTGACGCCGAGCAGGCCGCCCGCGCTGCCGCCCTCGGCGCGCTTGTCGGCCGCCTGCCCGCCGACCCCGCTCGCCCAGCCGAACAGCTTGGCCTTCACGCCGCCCTCGTCGGCCATCATCGTGGTGATCCGGCCGTAGACCTTCTCGAAGATGCGCGGCGCGGCACCCATCCAGGTCGGCTTCACGATCGGCAGGTTCTCGACGATCTTGTCGACCCGGCCGTCGATGGCCGTCGGGAAGCCGATCTGCAGCGGCAGGGTGAGCAGCACCTTGCCGAACACGTGCGCGAGCGGCAGCCACAGGAACTGCAGGTCGTCCTTGCCGAGCAGACCGACCGAGTCGACGGCAGCGGCCTCGTACGTCCAGGCCGAGTGCGGCAGGCGCACGCCCTTGGGCCGGCCGGTGGTCCCCGAGGTGTAGATGAGGGTGGCGAGGTGCTCGGGCCGGATGCCGGCGATGCGCTGCTCCAGCACGTCGGGCTGCTCGGCGAGCAGCGCCGCGCCCGCCTCCTCGAGCTGCTCGAGGGTGATGACCTGGTCGCCGTCGGCGGCGCCGTCGATGGTGACGACCTTGACGACCTCGCCCGCGTCGGGCGCCACCTCGCGGAACTTCGCCAGCTGGGAGTCGTCCTCGGCGATCAGCACCTTGCTGCCGGAGTCGCTGAGGATGTGCAGCACGTCGTCGGTCGTGGTCGTGGGATAGATCGTGGTGGTCGCCGCGCCGGCGAGCATGATCCCGAGGTCGACCAGGGCCCACTCCAGGCGGGTGCTGGACTCGATGGCGACCCGGTCCTCCGGCTCGACGCCGAGCGAGACCAGCCCGGCCGCGATCGCGCGCACCCGCTGGTCGACCTGCTTCCAGGTGAGCCACTCGACCTGCTCGCCCACCGGCCGCCCGAACGCCCGGTCACCGCCGCTCTGCTCCACCCGCGAGACGAACAGGTGCGCGACCGAGGCCGGGCGGTTCTCGATGATCGACAGGTCGGGCTGCTCGTCGGTGAGCGACATGGCCATGAGTGATCTCCTGGTCTCGCGGCGAGGTGTCCGCAAAGCATGCCAGCCGGGAGTGACCCCCACCACAGGAACGCGGGGAGCCCACGCTCAGAAGAGTTTTCGCAGGTTCACCAGGTGCACGTTGCCGAGCAGCCCGACGGCGACCCAGCAGGCGAACATGCTTGACCCGCCGTACGACACGAAGGGCAGCGGCAGGCCCGTCACCGGCAGCATCCCCAGGTTCATCCCGACGTTCTGCACGGTCTGGAACAGCAACCAGCAGCCCACGCCGGTCGCGACCAGCCGGCCGAAGGAGTCCTGGGCGTCGCGGGCGATGAGGAACGCCCGCAGCACCACGAAGCCGCTGACCAGCAGCAGCCCCGCGGCGCCGGCGAACCCCAGCTCCTCCCCCGCGACCGAGAAGACGAAGTCGGTCTGCTGGAAGGGGATGAAGCCGCCCTGGGTCTGGGTGCCCTCGCCGACACCCTGCCCCCACCAGCCGCCGGAGCCGATGGCCAGGCGCACCTGGCTGACCTGGTAGCCGATGCCCTGGGGGTCGATGGTGGGGTCGGCGAAGGCGAGCAGCCGGTCGCGCTGGTAGTCCGAGAGCAGCGGCGTGGTCCAGGCCGCCACCACCGCGGCCACCATGCCGACGGCGGCGCCGACCAGCCACCAGCGCGAGGCCCCGGAGACCGCGACGACGCCGAGGAGATCATCACGAGCACGACCGCCGAGCCCAGGTCGGGCTGGGCGAGCACGAGCAGGATCGGCACCGCCGCGAGGCCGACGGCGAGGGCCACGTCGCGCTGCGGCGGCGGGTGGTCGCGCTCGCCGCGCTCGGCGAGGATCATCGCGAGGCCGATGCACAGCGCGACCTTGGCCAGCTCGGCCGGCTGGATGGAGAAGCCGGGCAGCTGCACCCACGAGCGGGACCCGTTGATCGTGGAGCCGAGCGGGCTGAGCACCGCGACCAGGCCGAGGAGCGAGGCGAGGTAGACCCACGGCGCCCAGGCCCGGATGGTGCGGAAGTCGATGCGCATCACCGCGAGCCCGAGCCCCACCCCGACCGCGGTGTTGAGCAGGTGGCGCACCAGGTAGCTGTTGCCGCTGGTGCCGCGGGTGGCCGACCAGACCAGCATGGCCCCGACCAGCGACAGGCCGAGCGCGGCGACGACCAGGCCCCAGTCGGTGCGGGTCCAGGACAGCTGCCGGCGCGCCTCGGTGCCGGTGCGCGCGAGCGTCACCGTGCTAGCCCTCCTGCGCCAGGATCTCCCGCGTCTGGTCGACGTCGCGGCCGATCTGCTCGATCAGCGCCTCGATCGAGTCGAAGCGGTCGTTGCCGCGCAGCCGGCGCACGAACTCCACGCTCACGTGCTCGTCGTACAGGTCGAGGTCGGTGCGGTCCAGGACGTACGCCTCGACGGTGCGCTCGACGTTGTCGAACGTCGGGTTGGTGCCGACCGAGACGGCCGCCGGCATCCGGTGCTCGGGGTCGTCGTGGGCGAGGTCGTGGCGGACCAGCCAGCCGGCGTACACGCCGTCGGCGGGCACCAGCCCGCGCGCGTCCTGGGCGAGGTTGGCGGTCGGGAAGCCCAGCTCGCGGCCGCGCTGCAGCCCCTGCACGACGACGCCGCGCACGCGGTGGCGGCGGCCGAGGATCTCGGTGACCTCCTCGACCCGGCCCTCGGCGAGCAGCCGGCGCACCTGGGTGGAGGACCAGCGCACGCCCGGGCCGACGTCGTCGAGGGTGAGCACCTCGAAGGCGTACTTGTCGCCGAGCTCGCGCAGGGTGTCGATGTCGCCGGAGTTGTTGACGCCGAAGCGGGTGTCCTTGCCGACGATGACCGCGCGGGCGCGCAGCCCGTCGACGAAGCACTCCTTGACGAACTGCTCGGGGGTCTGGGCCGCGAGCTCGCGGTCGAAGCGCAGCACCAGGACGACGTCGACGCCGGTCTGCTCCAGCAGCGCGACGCGGTCGTCGAGCGCGGTGATCTGCGCCGGCGCGCGGTCGGGGTGCAGCACCTCGAGCGGGTGCGGGTCGAAGGTGACCGCCACGGCCTTGGCGTCGCGCGCGCGGGCCTGCTCGACGACGCTGCGCAGCACGCTGGCATGGCCGCGGTGCACCCCGTCGAAGTTGCCGAGGGTGACCACGGTCGGCCCGAGGTCGGCGGGGACCTGCGAGAGGTCGGTCAGGCGGAGCACGGCGGCAACCTTACTGAGCGAAGGTTCGGGTCAGGACGCCGGCAGGGCGGCCGGCAGGACCACGTGGGTGCGCACGGTCGGCCCGCTCTCGTCGATCACGGCCACCAGGTCGCCGCCCGGGCCGACGGCCGCGACGCGGGCGGCTCCGTCGGTCCGCGAGCGCAACCGCCGGCCGTGCCGCAGGTGGTCGGCCTCGTCGGCGTCGACCTCGCGCACCGGCAGGTGCGCCGCCGCGGCCTCCGCGAGCGGCACGAGCGGCAGCGGCTCGTCGCCCTCGACCAGAGCCTCCAGCTCGGTGAGCGGGACCGCGCGGTCGAGACCGAAACCGCCCACCCGGGTGCGACGCAGGGCGGTGAGGTGGCCGCCGACGCCGAGGGCGGCGCCGAGGTCGCGGGCGAGCGCGCGCACGTAGGTGCCCGAGCTGACCTCGACCTCCACGTCGAGGTCGACGACGGCCTGCCCGGCCACGGACGTACGCCGCCGGTCGCCGACGTCGAACCGGTGCACCGTGACCGGGCGGGCCGGCAGCTCGACCTGCTCGCCGGACCGGACGCGGGCGTAGGAGCGCACGCCCTTGATCTTGATCGCGCTGACCGCGCTCGGCACCTGCTGGATGTCGCCGGTGAGGTCGCGCACGGCGGCGTCGATCGCCTCGTCGGTCACGCCGGAGGCGTCGTGGGTCGCGGTGACCTCGCCCTCGGCGTCGTCGGTGATCGTGGTCTGCCCGAGCCGCACGGTGGCGGTGTAGGTCTTGTCGCTGCCGACGAGGAAGGTCAGCAGCTTGGTGCCCTGGTTGACGCCGAGCACGAGCACGCCCGTCGCCATCGGGTCGAGCGTGCCCGCGTGCCCGACGCGGCGGGTGCGGGCCAGGCGCCGACCGCGCGCGACGACGTCGTGGCTGGTCCAGCCGGCGGGCTTGTCGACCACGAGCAGACCGGCCGTGGGCTGACCGGTCGCGGGCTGACCGGCCTGGGTCATGCGTCCTCGCGGTCGTCCTCGTCGCCGGGCTTGCGATAGGGGTCGGCCTCGCCGGCGTACGTCGCGGCCGAGGCCGAGCGCGCCAGCTCGGCGTCGCGCTCGCGCGCCTTGCGCAGGGCGTCCTCGAGGTGGGCCGCACCCTCGGGCAGCGCGTCGGGGATGAACTCCAGCGAGGGCGTGAGCCGGATGCCGAGGCCCTTGCCGACGGCGGAGCGGATGCGGCCGCGGTTCTCCTCGAGCACCTCGGCCGTGGCCTCGCGCGAGGCGTCGTCGCCGAAGACGGTGTAGAAGACCGAGGCCTGCTGCAGGTCGCCGGTGACCCGGACGTCGGTCACGGTGACGAAGCCGAGCCGCTCGTCCTTGAGCCGGAACTCCAGATACTCGGCGACCAGCGACTTGATGCGGTCGGCCACCTTGCGGGCGCGTGCGGGGTCAGCCATAGGCCCCAACGTACCCGCCCGCACCGGGTGGTCCCGACGGTGCCGGGCGGCTCGCGGACGCGGTCAGGGCGAGCGGCACGACGGGCGCGGTCAGCGCGGGCGGCGCAGCACGCGCGCCGCGTCGGTCACCAGGTCGGTCAGCCGGTCCAGCGGCGTCGACCGGATCCGCCAGCGCTGCCAGAAGAGGGGTACGTCCACGGGGCCGGCGCCGGGCAGACGCACCAGCGACCCGTCGTCGAGCGCGGTGCCGAGCTGGGCCTCGGGCAGCACGCCCCACCCGAGTCCGGCGCGGACCGCGTGCGCGAACGCCTCGGACGAGGGGACGTGGTGGGTGGGCACCGCGTGGTGGCCGGGGACGCCGTGGGCGCGCAGCACCTGCGCCTGCAGGTCGTCGACGTCGTCGAAGCGCAGCACCGGCATCTGCGACCAGCGGGCGCTGCGGCCGGCCCGGTGATCGGCGAGCAGATCGGGGGTGGCGACGGGGACGTACCGCATGGTGCCGAGCGGGGTGACCGAGCAGCCTTGCACCGCAACGAGATCCGCGGTCACTGCCGCCATCACCGACCCCGCGCGGAGCATGTCGGCCGACGTCGCCTGGTCGGCGACCTCGAGACGCAGGGTCGGGCCGCGCCACGCGGCGACCGCGGCCAGCACGTCCGCGAACCAGGTCGCGAGCGAGTCGGCGTTGACCTCGACCGTGAGCACGGCCGCCGAGGCTGCTCCCGTCACGGCCGCGGCGGCCTCCTCGTCGAGCAGCAGCAGCTGCCTGCCGATCCGCACCAGCTCGGCGCCCGCGGGCGTCGGCTGGGCGGGGGCGCTGCGCACGAGCAGCACCTGGCCGGCCCGCGACTCCAGCGCCTTGATGCGCTGACTGACGGCCGACTGGGTGACGCCCAGCGCCGTCGCCGCCGCCGCGAAGGTCCCCTCGTCGACGACGGCGACGAGGGCTTCGAGATGGTCGGGCGGGAAGCGCACGCCCCACCATAAGCAGATCTGATCTCTGAGCAGAAAAATTCGCTTCTCGGATGGGAGCCGGGTGCCTAGCGTTGTCCCGTGCTCCCCTTCTTCCCCGGGCTCCTCACCGGCCTGTCGCTCATCGTCGCCATCGGCGCGCAGAACGCGTTCGTGCTGCGTCAGGGGCTGACCGGACGACACGTGCCGCCCGTCATCCTGACCTGCATCGCCGTCGACGTGACGCTGATCCTGGTCGGCGTCGCCGGCATCGGGACCATCGCCGAGCGTGCGCCGCTCGTGCTCGACCTGCTGCGCTGGGGTGGCGTCGCCTATCTCACCTGGTTCGCGGTCCGGTCGTTCCGGGCGGCCGCGTCGCCCACCGGGCTCGACGCCGGCCGGGCCTCGTCGGCGGGGCGCCGGTCGGTGATCTCGGCCACCCTGGCGGTGTCGCTGCTCAACCCGCACGTCTATCTCGACACGATGGTGATGCTCGGCACGATCGCGAACCAGCACGGCCCCGTAGGCCGTTGGGCGTTCGCCGCCGGCGCCTGCGTAGCGAGCGTCAGCTGGTTCACCGCGCTCGGGCTCGGCGCCCGCAAGCTCTCCGGCCGGTTGTCGCGGCCGTCGACCTGGCGCTGGATCGACGCGAGCATCGGCGTGGTGATGCTCGGCCTGGCAGCGATGCTGGCGCTGGGCGGCTGAGCCGCGGCGTCGGTCAGGCGCGCCGCGCCACGATCAGGTCGCGGTCGATCGAGGCGTCCACCCGGTGACGGTACGTGTCGTCCGTCGGGTCCCCCACCGGCTCCAGGCCGTGCCGCCCGAACAGCTCCACCAGCTCCTCCGGCGGCGCCACGTGCCGGTTGTACGTCAGCCCCAGCGCTCCCCCGCGGCGCAGCACCCGCAACCAGCCCGGCAGCGCGACGTCCAGCAGCTGCAACGGGTTTCGCGCGATGCGGTCGCCGTGCGAGCCGTGCTCGACGCCGTACGGCGTGTCGGTGACGACGACGTCGAACTGGCCGCCCTTGAGCAGCCCGTCGAGGTCGGTGGTGTCGGTCCCGAGGTAGGTCAGCCGCTGCACCTGCCCCGCCTTGAACTCCTCCTTGGTGGGGGCGACGGTGACGTCGAGCCGGCGTCCGCGGACGCGCCCGTGCGTGCGCAGCTGGCCGACGTCGGCGGTGTGCTTGTAGCGGTGCTGGCGCAGCCAGGTCTTGATGAACCGCTCGTACTCCTCGAAGTCGCGCTTGTCGACGTCGACGCCCGTCACGTCCAGCCCGTACGTCAGCGCCACGTTGAGCGTCGTCCCACGCCCGCACATGGGGTCCAGCACCTGCAGGGTGCCGTCGAGAAGCCGCTCCGGGTGATCGGTCGCCGCGGCGGTGACGTCGAGCAGCAGGCGGGTGAGCTGCTCGTTGGTCTTGCCCGGGTACTTCTGGATCGTGACGAGGTCGGACGGGTATCGCTCTGGCCGGCGCAGCGGAACGGGTCGCAGCAGCTCGCCCTCCCGGGCGAAGATCGCGTGCGCGGCAGAGACCACCGACAGCACGCGTACGGCCTCGTCATCGACCGCTCCTGCGAGCCGCACGGCGAGGTAGTCGACACCGGCCACCTGGACCGGCTCGACCGAATCGAGCGGAAGCCCGAACCCCGTTGCCAACGCTTGGATCTCGGCCGCGACGAGCCGGGGCGCCTCCGAGGCGTACACCCGGTTCGCCGACGGGGACAACAGGATCAACAGCTCCACCACGCCGGACAGGCTAGTGCGACGCTTCCCCCGGGCGGCATTCCGGCGGATCACTGCGCGAGCGACCCAACCTTGGTGCGCAGGCTCGCGGCCCAGTCGGCCGGGAGGTCACGGTCGGGGTCGGGCGCCAGGTGGATCGACACCAGCGCGGGCATCGCGGCTCGGACGTCCGCAGCCGCCCGGGCGGCACCCTCGCGCGGGGCCACCCGCCACGCCTGCGTCACGGAGCCGCGGATCAGGCTGGTGGCGGTGCGCACCAACGTGTCGAGGCCGACGGACCCCACCACCTGCAGCGCCAGCTCCTCGGCGAGGAGGCGATAAGCAGCGATCAGCCGCTCGCGGCGCCGAGCCTCCGAGTCGACCAGGACCTCGGCGATGACCTCCCGCGTCCCGGCGTCCGGCAGCGCGTCGACCGCGGCGACGAGCAGCAGGTAGGTGCGCCACTCCGGCGAGGAGAACAGCAGCTCGACCTCTACCGCCGCAGCCTCGCCGAGCATCGACCCGGCGAGCGCAACCCGGTCGCCACGGTCGCTGCGGCGACGGGCTGCTCGAGTCACCACGTCGGCCAGCACCTCGGGTCCGACCGTCGGCGGCTCGACCACGGTCGCGACGTGGCGCAGCACGTCGACCGCGAGGGCATCCCGGCTGGGCCAACGTCGATAGACAGCGGCGCGGGCGACCCCCGCGTGCTCGATGACCTCCTCCATCCGGAGTCGCAGGTCCAGGACGAGGCCGTCTCGCTGCACGAGTCTGGTCGCGGCGTCCAGGACGCGCTGGGTGGTCTCGGCCTCGCTCAGGCGCTTCTTCGGGGGCACCAGGGCATCGTGCCACGACACCAACCCCTCTTGCGACATCATGTCTCTTGCTTGATACTCGATGTATCAATATGAAACGCGACCCCAGGAGTGACATGAGCACCACCCCGTCCGCACCGAGAAGCGCCACCGTCCTGTGGGCCGGAGCGCTCGCCTGCGCGCTGTCCGTCGTCGTCACGATCGCCACCCAAGGGGCCCTGCGAGACGGCCTCGCAGCGGCGTACACCTACACCGCGGACCGCACTCTGGAGGCGGCCCAGTCGGCAACGCTGACCTACCTGTTCACGATCGCCGGGCTCGGCCTGGTCTTCTACACCGCCTACGCCCTGGCCGGCCGGCGGGCGGGCCGCAGCGGGATCGCAGCCTGGCTCTCGGTCGGGCTGCTGGTCCTCGCCTCGGCGCTCGCGATCTACAACCTCACCCAGCCCTTCCCGCTCGCGGTCCGGCTGGTCGGGCTGCTGCCGCCGGCCGTCGGGGTGCTGGCGGTCGGCACGCTCCGCGCCGAGCGCCGCGCCACCGCCGCCGCAGCCTGACGCCCGCCCGGCATCGTCGACGGCGGCACAGGCCACGTTCTCGGCCGCAGCTCCTCCTCCGGCCGCGCTCGCAGGCTCGCCCGCCCGGCATCGTCGACGGCGGCACAGATACGACGACGGCGGCACAGAAGTTATCTGTGCCGCCGTCGTACTTCGTGGGCCGCCGTCGTCGGGCGGCCGTTCGCCGTGGGACTACGCCCGCGGCTTCTCGCGCATCTCGTACGTCGCGATCAGGTCGCCCTCCTGGAGGTCGTTGTAGGACCCCAGGTTGATGCCGCACTCGAAGCCCTCGCGGACCTCGGTGACGTCGTCCTTGAAGCGACGCAGACCGGCGATCTCGACGTCCTCGGCCACGACCACCCCGTCGCGGGTGATGCGGGCCTTGGCGCCGCGCCGGATCTCGCCCGAGCGCACGATCGAACCGGCGATGTTGCCGAACTTGGAGCTGCGGAAGATCTCGCGGATCTCCGCCGTCCCGAGCTCGTGCTCCTCGTACTCCGGCTTGAGCATGCCCTTGAGCGCCTGCTCGATCTCCTCGATGGCCTGGTAGATCACCGAGTAGTAGCGGATCTCCACGCCTTCCTTCTCGGCGTACTCGGCGTTCTGGCCCTCGGCACGGACGTTGAAGCCGATGATCACCGCGTTGGAGGCCACCGCGAGGTTGATGTTGTTCATCGTGATCGCGCCGACGCCACGGTCGATGATCCGCAGGTCCACGTCGTCGCCGACGTCGATCTGCAGCAGCGCGTCCTCGAGCGCCTCGACCGAACCGGACACGTCGCCCTTGAGGATGAGGTTGAGCGTCTCGACCTTGCCGGCCGCGAGCTGCTCGTTGAGGTCCTCGAGGCTGATCCGCTTGCGGGCCTTGGCCAGCGACGCCTGCCGGTCGGCGGCCTCACGCTTCTCGGCGATCTGCCGAGCCGTGCGGTCGTCGGGCGCGACGATGAACGTGTCACCGGCGCGCGGCACCGACGCCAGACCGGTCACCTGCACCGGACGCGACGGACCCGCCTCCTCGACGTTCTGGCCGTGCTCGTCGAGCATCGCCCGGACGCGGCCGTGGGCCGTGCCGGCGACGATGCCGTCACCGACACGCAGCGTGCCGGACTGCACCAGCACCGTCGCGACCGCGCCGCGACCACGGTCGAGGTTGGCCTCGATCGCGACACCACGGGCGTCCTTGTCGGGGTTGGCGCGCAGGTCCAGCGCCGCGTCTGCGGTGAGCAGCACGGCCTCCAGCAGCGAGTCGATGTTCTGACCCTGCTTGGCGGAGACGTCGACGAACATCGTGTCGCCGCCGTACTCCTCGGCGATGAGGTTGTACTCGGTCAGCTGACCGCGGATCTTCGCCGGGTCGGCGCCCTCGACGTCGATCTTGTTGACCGCGACCACGATCGGCACGTCGGCCGCCTGGGCGTGGTTCAGCGCCTCGATCGTCTGCGGCATCACCCCGTCGTCGGCCGCCACCACGAGGATCGCGATGTCGGTGACCTTGGCACCACGGGCACGCATGGCGGTGAACGCCTCGTGACCCGGGGTGTCGATGAAGGTGATCGGCCGGTCCTCGCCCTCGTGCTCCTTGTGCACCTGGTAGGCACCGATGTGCTGGGTGATGCCACCAGCCTCGGAGGCCTGGACGTCGGCGTTGCGGATTGCGTCGAGCAGTCGGGTCTTTCCGTGGTCGACGTGACCCATCACGGTGACGACCGGCGGCCGCGGCAGCAGGTCCTCGTCGTCCTCGGCCTCCTCCTCGGCCTCGAGGTCGATGTTGAACGAGCTGAACAGCTCCTTCTCCTCGTCCTCGGGCGAGACGATCTGCACGTCGTAGCCCAGCTCGGTGCCGAGCAGCGCGAACGTGTCCTCGTCCAGCGACTGGGTCGCGGTGGCCATCTCACCGAGGTGGAACAGCACCGTCACCAGGCTGGCGGGGTTGGCGTCGATCTTGTCGGCGAAGTCGGTGAGCGAGGCACCGCGACGCAGCCGTACCACCGTGCTGCCGTCACCGCGGGGAACGGTGACGCCACCGACGGACGGCGCCTGCATCTCCTCGAACTCGCGACGCTTGGCCCGCTTCGACTTGCGGCCGCGGACCTTGCCGCCGCCACGACCGAACGCACCCTGGGTGCCGCCGCGGCCACCGGGGCCACGACCGCCACCGGGACGCCCGCCGAAGCCGCCGCGGTAGCCACCGCCACCGGGGCCGCCGCCGGGACCGCCACCGCGGCCGCCGGGGCCACCGCCGCGCGCCGGGCGCTCACCCGGACGGGGGACAGCGGTCTTGCCCGGCATCATGTTCGGGCTCGGGCGCGGGCCCCCGGGACGGGGAGCGCCGCCACCCGGGCGCGGACCGGCCTGGCCGGGCGCGCCCTGACGGTTCGCGGGGCCACCGGCGCCGGCACCCTGACGGTTGCCCGGGCGCGGCATGCCCTGCTTGTCGGCGAACGGGTTGTTGCCCGGACGCGGCCCCGGCGAGGGGCGCATGCCCTGCGAGGACGAGAACGGGTTGTTGCCCGGACGCGGTCCCGGCGTGCCCGGACGGGGCCCGGGACGCGAGGTGCCGCTCGGGCGCTGGCCCGGGGTCGGAGCCCCCGACGGCTTCGGCGCCGCCGGACCCGGCTTGCTCTCGGTCGCCGGCTTGCTCTCGGTCGCCGGCTTGCTCTCGGCCGCCGGGGCGCTGGGCGCGCTCGGCGTCGGCTTCTCGGCGGGCGCGGCCTGCTCGACCGGCTCGCTCGTGGTGGGGGCTGCCGGGGTCGGCTCGGCCGCAGCCGGAGCCTCGGCCGGAGTCGGCTCGGCCGCAGGCTTCGCGGGGCCCGGCTTCGGACCGGGCTTGGCAGCAGCGCCCGGCTTGGGGGCAGCCTTCTTGGCGGGCGCCGTCTTGGCGGCGTCCTTGGTGGTGCTCTTGGCGGTGTCGTCGCCGTCGGCCTTCTTGGCCGCCGCGGGAGGGTTCTCCCGGATCTTGCGCACGACGGGAGCCTCGATGGTCGAGCTCGCAGACTTCACGAACTCGCCCTGCTCCTTCAGGTGGGCCAGGAGCTCCTTGCTCTCGACCCCGAGCTCCTTGGCGAGCTCGTGGACCCGGACCTTTGCCACGTTTCTCCTTGCTGGTCGTGACGGCCCGGGTCGTGCCGGCGCTGGCCGGCAGCACGGACCGTCAGGGGTGGGTGCTCATCGGTGAGTACTCATCGGGTGCTCATCAGCGTTGAACCCGCTTCCTACGGTCAGCCGCGACGACGGTCGCCTCGGCATCCTTGCTGTTCTCGCCCTGCAGCGCCTCGACCGTGGCCACGACCTCGTCGAGGTCGAGCTGGTCGGCGGTGCGCAACGCCCGGCCGAAGGCCCGCCGCGCGACCGCCTTGTCGAGGCAGTCGGCATCGGGATGAAGCCAGGCACCGCGGCCCGGCAGCCGCTTCCGCAGGTCGGGGACCACCCGGGATGTCCCGGGCCGGGCCTCGTCCGCGACGGCGACGACACGCAGCAGTGCGGACCGCTCGCCGCGCCGACGGCACCCCACACACGTGCGCCTTCCGGCGTGCGAACGAGGGCTGCGACCGTCGGACGGGAGATCGGTCACCACCATTCTAGCGCCAGCTCAGTCAGAACCCGATTCGGGTGGCGCCGCCGACGCGGCCGCGCCCTGCCCCGCGCCCGTGGGCGTGTCGGGTCGGATGTCGATGCGCCAGCCGGTGAGCTTCGCGGCGAGCCGGGCGTTCTGCCCCTCCTTGCCGATCGCGAGGCTGAGCTGGAAGTCGGGTACGACCACGCGGGCCGAGCGCGCGCGCTCGTCGACGATCTCGACGGACTGCACCCGGGCCGGCGACAGCGCCGCGGCGACGAACTCGGCCGGGTCCTCGGAGTAGTCGACGATGTCGATCTTCTCGCCCTGCAGCTCGGTCATGACCGCGCGCACCCGGCTGCCCATCGGGCCGATGCAGGCGCCCTTGGCGTTGACTCCGGGCACCGTCGCCTTGACCGCGATCTTGGTGCGGTGACCCGACTCGCGGGCGAGCGCGGCGATCTGCACGGTGCCGTCCGCGATCTCGGGCACCTCGAGGGCGAACAGCTTGCGCACCAGGTTGGGGTGCGTGCGCGACAGCGTGATCTGCGGGCCCTTCAGCCCGCGCTTGACGCTCACGACGAAGCAGCGCAGCCGGTCGCCGTGGGCGTAGGACTCCCCGGCACCTGCTCGGCCGAGGGCAGGATGCCCTCGACGGTGCCGAAGTCGACGCGCACGACCCGCGGGTCGCTCGACTGCTGGATCACGCCGGCGACGACGTCACCCTCGCGGCCCCGGAAGTCGCCGAGGATGGCCTCGTCCTCCAGGTCGCGCATGCGCTGGACGATGACCTGACGCGCGGTGGCCGCCGCGACCCGGCCGAACCCGCTCGGGGTGTCGTCGAACTCGGGCCCGGGCTCGCCGCGGTTGCCCTCCTCGTCGACGGGGGCCTCCTCGCGGGCCCACACCACGACGTGGCCGGTCTTGCGGTCGAGCTCGACGCGCGCGTCGCGCAGCGAGCCGTCCTCGCGGTGGTACGCCGTGAGCAGCGCCTGCTCGATCGCCGGGACGATGACGTCCATCGGGATGTCGCGCTCGCGCTCCAGCAGGCGCAGGGCCGCCATGTCGATGTCCATCAGCTCTCCTCGTCGTCGGCGTCGGAACGGTTGAACTCCAGCTGCACCTTGGCCCGGTCGACGTCGGGCAGCGCGAACCGCTGCTCCTCGCCCTGCTCGGGCTGCACGGTGAACCCGTCAGCGTCGGCGGCCACCAGCCGGCCGGTGACCTCCTGCTCGCCGGCGCGCACCTCGACCAGCCGTCCGACGTTGCGCCGGAAGTGGCGCGGCTCGGTGAGCGGCCGGTCGGTGCCGGGCGAGGAGACCTCGAGGACGTAGGGCTGCTCGCCCATCACGTCGGAGGCGTCGAGCGCGTCGCTCACCGCGCGCGTCGCGTCGGCGACGGCGTCGAGGCTGAGCGGCGGGACCGCCGACGTGGTGTCGGCGTCGTCGAGGTCGGCCAGGTCGTGGTCGAGCAGCACGCGCACCAGGCGGCGCTTGCCGGCGGGGGTGACGGCGACGTCCTCGACCACGAGACCGAGCGGGCGGACGGCCGCGGTGACCTCGTCGAGCACCGCCTGCGCGCGTGCGGACCGGTCGCCTGTGCTCATCACGTGCTCCTGCCTCTGTTCTCGAGTGGGCGCCGGACGGTGTCCGGCGCCAGGGGTCGTCAACCCGCAAAGGGTAACGGAGACCTGGGGTCCCTCCGGGCGCGTGACATGATCGCCCGGTGAGTCAGCAGGGGTCAGGTGGGGTGTCCCGGCGCGCCCTCGTGGCCTCGCTGTCCGCCGGAGCGACGCTCTCGCTGGTCGGTTGCGGCGTCCGTCTCGAGCGCGAAGCGCCGCAGGTCCCGGGTCTGCGCACGCAGGACCCGCCCGCCGACCAGGACACGCTGCTCGCGACGCTCGGCGCCCTCCAGCGGCTGGTGCGCACCGCCGAGTCCACCGACCCGGCCCTGTCCCCGTGGGTCGGACCGCTGCTCACCATGCACCGCTCGCAGGTCTCGCGGCTGGTCGACGTCATGGCCGGTCTGGGCATCGACGTGCCGTCGGTCGCCGGGAGCAGCTCGCGCCCGCCGGCGCCCGCCCCGTCCACGACACCGTCCGGGTCCGGCACCTCTCCGGCGCCACCCTCCGGCGCGCAGGAGACACCTCCGCCGACCACCACCACGCGCTCCCCGGGTCCACCAGCCTGGCCCCCGACGTGGCCGCGCTCGCCCGGGCCGAGCAGGACGTGCCCGCCTCCGCCGGGCTCGGCGCCGCCTGGTCGGCCGAGCCGACCAACCGCGCGATGCTGCTGGCGCTCGGCGTCACCCGCCACGCCGCGGTCCGGGTGCTGGGCGCCTCGCCGGCGATGGCGTACGGCTCGGTGCCGGCCGCGGCCAGCGCCACGCCGCTCGCCCAGGCGGTCCGGCCGGCGGTCTACGGCTTCGAGGTCATCGCAGCGCGCACGCCCACCGACCAGCGCGCGCTCGTCACCTCCACGCTCGGCTGGCTCTACGGCGCGCGCAGCGCCTCGACGCGGTGCTGGAGGAGCCGGCACGCCCGAGTTATCGGCTGCCGGGGCAGGTCACCGACCAGGCGTCGGCGCGGCGGCTGGCCCAGGCGCTGCTCGGCTCGGTCGCCCGCGCCGCCGCGAGCCAGGTCACGCCGACGGCCGCCCAGGGGCAGGCTCGGCGCGACTGGCTGGTGCGCGTGTGGTCGCTCGCGGCGGCCGACGGCTGGCAGTGGGGCACCCCGCCCGAGCCGTTCCCCGGACTCACGCTCTGACCGCTGCCCCAGGAGGAGACGCATGGGAACCCTCGCCGACCGCATCGGCACGCCGGACGGGAGCGTGCCCGACCTGGGCGCCTTCGGGCCGTCGGTGCCGCCGTCGTTCGTCAGCCTCGTCAGCGGGCACGAGCCCGAGGGCGGGGTCGAGGGGAGCGACTGGTTGCGCACCCTGCCGCGGCTGGTGCGCGAGTGCGCCGAGCGGTGGCAGCTGCGGGCCACTGGGCCGGTGCGGCACGGGATGGCCGCGGTGGTGGTCCCGTGCACGTCCGCCGAGCACGGCCCCGCCATGCTCAAGGTCACCTGGCCGCACCCCGAGGCCGAGCACGAGCATCTCGCGCTGCGGGCGTGGGCCGGCGAAGGAGCCGTACGTCTGCTCGCGGCCGACCCGAGCCGCTGGGCCATGCTCCTGGAGCCGGCGCACGACGACCGACCGCTCACCACCGTCGACGTCGACACCTCCTGCGAGGTCGTCGGCGGGCTGCTGCGTCGACTCGACCGCCCGGCGCTGCCGGGCACGACACCGCTGTCGCAGGAGTGCGAGCGCTGGGCCGAGCGGATCCGGCACGAGGGCCCGCGGTGCTGCCGCGACGGCTCGTCGACCGGGCCGCCGCGATCTTCACCGAGCTCGGCGGTGAGGCCGGCGTCGACGACCGGCTGGTGCACACCGACCTGCACGACGGCAACGTGCTGGCCGCCGACCGCGAGCCGTGGCTCGCGATCGACCCGAAGCCGATGGCTGCGGTGCCGGAGTTCGCGGTGGCCTGCCTGGTGTGGAACCGCGAGGAGGAGGCGACGTCCGCGCCCTCGCTGCGCGAGCACGTACGGCGAAAGGTCGAGATCACTTGCGCCGCAGGCGATCTCGACGTCGATCAGGCGATGATGTGGACCCTCGCCCGGTGCGCTCTCAACGCCGTCTGGGAGGCCGAGCGCCCGGACGCCGCCGACGCCGACTTCGTCACCTGGCAGGTGTCGGTCGCCAAGGCGATGGACGGCTGAGCCAGGCCCCGGAGCCGCCTCCCACCCGCGAACCGTCGTGACTGTGCAAGACACGCGGGCCCGGTGCGAGTGCGTACCCGCGTGTCCTGCACAGTCACGGACTGCCGATTCCTCACCGGGAACCGGACCGGCGCTCCGCACGGTCGGACAGACCCCGAACCACCGGCCGGTCCTAGGAGACGACGGTGTCCTTGCCGTCGACCACCTCGTGGTTGGCGGACTGGAACGCGGTGGGGCGCAGCGACATCGCGATCGCGCCGGGGCCCGTCTGGCGCACGTCGGCCACCTCGAACGAGGCGGGCGGGGTGCCCTCGCCGAACAGCCGCTTGCCGCTGCCCACCACCGTCGGGAACTGGATCACCCGGTACTCGTCGACCAGTCCGTTGGCCGTCAGCCCCTGGATCAGCTCCCAGCTGCCGTGCACCTGCAGCTCGCCGTCGCCGCCGGACGCCTTCAGCTCGCGCACCCGTTCGACCAGGTCGTCGCCGAAGACGCCTTGGGTGTTGTTCCAGGTGGCGTCCGCCGGCGCGAGCGTCCGGGAGGCGACGAACTTCGGCACGGCGTTCAGCCGCTGCGCCACCGGGTTGTCCGGGTCGGTCACCTGCGGCCAGTACGCCGCCATGATCTGGTAGGTGTTCCGGCCGAACAGCAGGGCGTCGGTGCGCGCGAACCAGCCGTCGACGACCTCGCCGAAGACCTCGTCGGCGAACGGCGCCATCCAACCGCCCTGCGCGAATCCGCCCGAGGTGTCCTCCTCAGGGCCGCCCGGGCCCTGCATGACCCCGTCGGCGGTGACGAAGGTGTGGGTCGTCAGACGCATCTTCCAGCTCCTGCCCGTACGCCGACGGCGGCTCGTGCTCCCGAGCGGGGCGCCTCGACGGACGGGAACAACCTGACACACCCCGGACGCCCGCGCAGCCGGGCCCGTAGAACTCGTCGGAGAGTGCCGGGTGGAGGGGTATGGCCAACCGACTCGCCGCCAGCCTGTCGTTACCTCGCAACAGGTGGGCGGCACGTGTTGGGTCAGCTGACACCTTCCGCTGCCGTGTTAGACCTTTCGAGATTTCTTAACACGTACCGCGGATGCGGGTCTTGGCGGATCTGCTACACACTCTGGCCGACCAGGACGATCCTGTCGGGCACCTCTTGGGCCAGGCCGCGATCGAAGGTTGCCAGCACTCCGTCATGAGCGGCCGCCAGGCCCGCCAGATAGGCGTCCGCGACCTGCCGGTGGCCGCGCATGCGCACGAGGTCTGCATCGGCGTACGACAGCGAGTCCGGCCAGAACTCGCAGCGGGGCATCGCGCGGACCGCTCGCAGCGTCAACGCGATCAGCACGTTGGCGTCGAGCAGGTGCACCGTCACTCGTCGTCCAGCACGTCAGCCACGTCCGCCGACGTGACGCGCTTGCCGAGGCTGACCACCGGGAAGCCGGAGCGCTCGTCGGTGCGGATGTGCAGCGGCTCGTGCAGCTGTCCCAGCCCCCGCACGGTGAGCTCGGACACGACGGACGACAAGGAGACCCCGCGCTCACGGGCCAGCTCGACGGCCCGCCGGTGCACGGCGGGTGGCAGGTCGACGGTGGTGCGCATGGCTGCATCATCATCACATCACCTTTGATGCATTCGGGGTCTGCGACGTCGCGGCTGGGGGTGGGGACGGGGGACACCAAGCCGTCGGGTGGAGACTCGGGGTATGGCCAACCGACTCGCCGCCAGCCTGTCGCCCTACCTGCGCCAGCACGCCGACAACCCGGTCGACTGGCACGAGTGGGGCGAGGAAGCCTTCGCCGAGGCGCGCCGCCGCGACGTGCCGATCTTCCTGTCCGTGGGCTACGCCGCGTGCCACTGGTGCCACGTCATGGCCCACGAGTCGTTCGAGGACGAGCAGGTCGCCCAGGCGCTCAACGCCGGCTTCGTGCCGGTGAAGGTCGACCGCGAGGAGCGGCCCGACATCGACGCGGTCTACATGCAGGCCACCCAGGCGCTCACCGGGCACGGCGGGTGGCCGATGACCTGCCTGCTCACGACCGACGGCCGCCCGTTCTTCGCCGGCACGTACTACCCCAAGCCCCAGCTGCTCGCGCTGCTCGAGGGCGCCGGGCAGGCGTGGACCACGCGCCGGGCCGAGGTGGAGGACACCAGCGGCAAGGTCGTCGAGGCCCTCGACCACCTGAGCAGCCCGCCATCCAGCGGCCCGATCAGCGACACCGACCTCGAGGCCGCCGTCAGTCGACTCGTCCGCGAGTTCGACTCTGCCCGTGGGGGATTCGGCGGTGCGCCGAAGTTTCCGCCGAGCATGGTGCTGGAGTTCCTGCTGCGCCACCACGCGCGCACCGGCTCCGAACCCGCCCTCGAGATGGCCGCACGCACCAGCGAGGCGATGGCCCGCGGCGGCATCTACGACCAGCTCGACGGGGGCTTCGCGCGCTACAGCGTCGACGCCGACTGGGTGGTGCCGCACTTCGAGAAGATGCTGTACGACAACGCCCAGCTGCTGCGTGACTACCTGCACCTGTGGCGGATCACGGGTGAGCCGCTCCCCCGCCGGGTCGCGGACGAGACGGCCGACTTCCTGGTGCGCCGGCTCGGCACCCCCGAGGGCGGGTTCGCCTCCGCGCTCGACGCCGACACCGACGGGGTGGAGGGACTGACCTACGCCTGGACGCCCGACCAGCTCGTCGAGGTGCTCGGCCCCGACGACGGGGCGTGGGCCGCCGATCTGCTGTCGGTCACCGAGCGCGGCACCTTCGAGCACGGCACCTCGACCCTGCAGCTGCGCTCCGACCCCGACGACCCGCAGCGCTGGGCGCAGGTCCGCGAGCGGCTTGCCGCCGCCCGCGACCAGCGTCCCCAGCCGGCTCGCGACGACAAGGTCGTCACGTCCTGGAACGGCCTGGCGATCGCCGCCCTCGCCGAGGCCGGGGTGCTGCTGCAGCGGCCCGACCTGCTCGAGGCCGCGCGCCGCTGCGCGCAGTTCGTCGTCGACCAGCACCTCGTCGACGGGCGGCTGCGGCGCGTCTCGCTCGACGGCGCCGTGGGCGCGGCGCAGGGGGTGGCCGACGACTACGGCAACCTCGCCGAGGGCCTGCTCGTGCTGCACCAGGCCACCGGCGAGCGACGCTGGCTCGACGTCGCGCTCGACCTGCTCGCCACCGCCCGCGCGCTGTTCACCGCCGACGACGGCGGCTTCTACGACACCCCGAGCGACGGCGAGGCGCTGGTCAGCCGGCCGAGGGCGTACGGCGACAACGCGGAGCCCTCGGGGCAGAGCGCCCTCGCCCACGCGCTCGTCACCGCCTCCGCCCTCACCGCCGACGACGACCTGCGCTCGGCCGCCGAGCAGGCCGTGGCGGCGAGCAGCGCTGTGGCACAACGTGATCCGCGGTTCGGTGGGTGGTTGTTGGCGACCGCCGAGGCGCTGACCGCGGGTCCGCTCGAGGTCGTCGTGGTCACTCCCCGGCGGCCGCCGACGAGCGCGAGCCGCTCGCCCGGCTCGCCTGGTTGAGCCCGCTCCCAGGCCTCGTCCGGGTCTCCGGCACCCTCGGCAGCGACCAGTCGCCGCTCATGGTCGAGCGGCCGCTGCTCGAGGGCCGGCCGACGGCGTACGTCTGCGAGCACCACGTCTGCCAGGCCCCGACCACCGACGCCGACACGCTGGCCGTGTCGCTGGGAGTGCAGGTCGCCCGGCTAGATTGAGCGGCATGACACGGGGAAACCGCTGCTCGTCGCTGCCGCCACGACGCTGCTCGTGGCCGGTTGCTCGCTGCCGTTCAGCGATCACGAGGGCCAGGGCGCCGCGAGCACCACGGGTGCCGACGGTCGCGTCACGGCCGTGCCGAGCACCGGCGACGAGGGCGACGACAAGAAGCCGGTGAGCGTCACCGTGACCGGGACGGGCGACATCCTCGTGCACGTGCCCGTCACCCGCAGCGCCAAGTCGTTCGCGCAGGAGTCGGGCAGCCAGGACGAGTTCGACTTCGACCCGATGTTCGCGGGCGTGAAGCCGGCCCTGTCGGACGCCGACGTGTCGATCTGCCACCAGGAGACGCCGATCTCGGCTACCAACGACGACCTCAGCAAGCCCGGCTCGCTGGTCTACAACGTGCCGCGCGAGATCGCCCCCGCCCTCAAGACCGCCGGCTTCGACGGGTGCGACACCGCCTCCAACCACGTGTGGGACCGCGGCGCCAAGGGCATCGACACCACCCGCGAGCAGCTGACCAAGGCCGGCCTCAAGGTCGCCGGCCCCACGACCGACCCGGCCGACCCGGGCATGCCCGCGGTCTACGAGGCCAAGGGCGTCAAGGTCGCCAACCTGTCCTACACGTACACGATCCTCAACCAGTCGGGCCCCAACACGAACACGCCGCCGGGCGCGGACCACCTCGGCCGCTACCTCTACCCCAAGATCGGCGCGGCCGGGATCATCGCCGACGCGAAGAAGGCCAAGGAGGCCGGCGCCGACCTGGTCGTCGTGTCGGTGCACTGGGGCAGCGAGTACGTCAAGGAGCCGACCAAGGAGCAGCAGAGCATCGCCAAGCAGCTGCTGGCCTCGCCGTACGTCGACGGCATCTTCGGCGCGCACGCCCACCTGATCCAGCCGTGCCAGACCTTCGGCGGCAAGACGGTGTTCTACGGCCTCGGCAACTTCCTCTCCAACCAGGGGCCGGGCACGGTCGGCACCCTCGACGAGAACAACGCCGACGGCGCGATCGCGAAGTACACCTTCACCCGCGGCGAGGACGGCACCTGGAGCCAGAAGGCCAGCTATCAGCCGACCATGGTCGACGTGAAGGGCAAGCACAAGATCACCCTGTCGACACCCGAGAGCAACCCCGGCTCGTTCAACCGCACCAAGTCCGCGATGAACGAGCTCGGCAGCTGCAGTGCCACCGCCGATGGCGGCTGAGCGCAGGGCAGCCGCGGCCGCGCTGCTCGCGGTCGTACTGGCCGCATGCTCGACCGGCGGCGGTGGCACCGCCGAATCATCAGGCGCCGCAACGGGATCCGCGCCCTTGCGTACGCCATCGCCACCCACGACGGGTTCCTCACCGCCGGCGTCGGTCGGCACCCGGACCTCCGCCGGCGCCTCCACCACGGGCGCCTCACCCGGCCCCGGCTCCTCCTCCCCCGCAGCCCCCGCACCGGTGCGCGGCAAGCCCGCCACGATCACCCTCTCGGCCATCGGCGACGTGCTGCCGCACAGCGTCGTCAACCGCGACGCCAGCACCGGCTCCGGATACGACTACACCCGCCAGCTGGAGTCGATCAGGCCGATCGTCAGCGGCTCCACCATCGGCATCTGCCAGCTGGAGACCGCGCTGTCGGCCGACAACACCCGCCTGACGCAGAAGAACACGTTCAACTCCCCGCGCGAGCTCGCCCGCGACCTGCGCAAGATCGGCTTCGACGGCTGCTCCACGGCCAACAACCACACCTGGGACGCCGGAGCACGCGGCCTGCGCGAGACACGAAAGGTGCTGTCCGACAACGGGATCGCCGCCGCAGGACCCGCAGACTCGGCGGCCGCGTCGGGCCGGCCGGCGACGTACGACGCGCCGATCAAGGTCGCCCAGCTCTCCTACAGCTACTCGCTGATGAACTCCATCGAGCAGGACACGACGGTCACGCCGAGCGGCTTCCCGTGGCTGCGCGACAACCTCTATGCCGCCAAGGGCGCGGCGGGCATCATCGCCGACGCACGCCGGGCCAAGGCCGCCGGCGCCGAGGTGGTCGTCGTCTCGATGCACTGGGGCGGGCAGTTCCAGCCCACGATCTCCGCCGACCAGAAGCGGCTGGGCGACGAGCTGCTGCGCTCGGGCGCGGTCGACGTCATCCTCGGCGCGCACCCGCACCTGGTGCAGCCGTGCGCGAAGATCAACGGCCGCTACGTGCTCTACAGCCTCGGCAACCTCATCTCCAC
Source organism: Barrientosiimonas endolithica (assembly GCF_030296655.1). NCBI lineage: Bacteria > Bacillati > Actinomycetota > Actinomycetes > Micrococcales > Dermacoccaceae > Barrientosiimonas > Barrientosiimonas endolithica. The sequence goes on from NZ_AP027735.1 coordinate 2,140,261, forward strand.
GCAGGGGACCGCCGTCGGGTCGCCGGTCGGCGCGCAGGACGGGGTGGTCGCCACGGTGCGGCTCAGCCGCGACGGCGAGGGCCGGATCAGCCAGTCGCTCACCTATCAGCCCACCTGGGTCGACCGCGGCGACCGGCACAAGGTCGTGCTGGCCACCCCCGACCGGCAGCCGGAGTCCTACCGCCGCACGGTGGCCGCGATGTCGGCTGGCGGCTGCGACGCGAAGCCGGCTCAGCCGACCAGCTGATTCACCACGTCGTAGCCGATGCGCAGGATGAACGCGCTCACCACGACGACGAACACCACGCGGATGAAGCCCGCGCCCTTGGCGACCGCCGTGCGGGCCCCGACGTAGCCGCCGACCAGGTTGGCCGCCCCCATCGCCAGGCCGATCCCCCACAGGACCGCGCCCTGCGGCACGAAGATCACCAGCGAGGCCAGGTTGGTCGCGAAGTTGGCGAGCTTGGCCTTGGCGCTGGCCTCGAGGAAGCCGTAGCCGAGCAGCCCCACCAGCGCGAAGACGAAGAACGACCCGGTGCCCGGCCCCAGGGCGCCGTCGTAGAGGCCGATGCTGAAGCCGGTGAGCCCGGCGATCGCGTAGTGCCGGCGGCCGTCCCACTTCAGCTGCGTCACCTCGCCGAGGCCGGGGCGGGCGAGCGTGTAGGCGCCGACGGCGACCAGCACGAACAGGATGATCGGGTTGAACGCCGACCGCGGGATCTGCGAGGCGATCAGCGCGCCGAGCAGCGACCCGGCAAAAGCCAGTAGCGCCAACGGGATCGCCGTGCGCATGTCGGGGCGCACCCGTCTGATCAGCGTCACCGAGCTCGTCGAGGTGCCGCAGATCGACGCCAGCTTGTTCGTGGCGAGCAGCTGCACCGGGGCGGCCCCGGGGAAGGCGACCATCAGCGAGGGCAGCTGCACCAGCCCGCCACCCCCGACGACGGCGTCGATCCACCCGGCCGCGAAGCCGGCGACGACGAGGAGTGCGACGGTGACCAGCGAGACGTCGTCCACGAGGGCCCTTCGGATGTCGGTAACGGTGCGGCTGTCAGCCTGCTGTAATGGCCTTATGCATATCAACCCTTACGGCGAGGAGCCGGTGCGGCTCGCCTGCGAGCTGGCCAACGACCCGCCGAACTCGTTGGCACAGCTGCGATCTCGCTGCGCCGAGGCCGACCTCGTGGTCGAGGGTCGGCCGTCCCGAGCGGACCTCGAGACGACTCTTCGCTTCCTGGACGCATGGCTCGAGGTCGTCGATGCGCCGAGCGACGCAGCCCGGGCCGGGCGGCTCAACGCGTTGCTGGCCGAGCACAGCGAGCACCCCCGGCTGACCAATCACGCCGGCGACGGCTGGCACGTCCACTACCGCGGGCGACGTTCGCTCGGCAGCATGCTCGCGGTCGTCGTCAGTGTCGGCACTGCCATGCACCTGACCGCGCGCGGCATGCACCGGCTCGGGAGGTGCGGTGCCGCCGACTGCGACCGGGTGTATGCCGACACGTCACGCAACGGGCAGCAGGCGTACTGCTCACCTCGTTGTGGCAGCCGGTCGGCCGTGCGTCGCCACCGCGCCCGCGCGAGCTGACGGCGGGCGCTGTGCAGCTGCGCTCGGTTGCTCATCGACTGGCGGGAGGCGCGCCGGTCAGCCGCGCACCTCGCGCAGCACCTCGGCCACCGCGTCCTCGACCGGCACCTCGCGCCGGTCGCCGCTGCGGCGGTCCTTGATCTCGATCTTGCCGTCGGCCAGGCCCTTGCCGACCACGACGATCGTCGGGACCCCGATGAGCTCGGCGTCCTTGAACTTCACCCCCGGCGACACCTTGCGCCGGTCGTCGTAGAGCACGGTGAGGTCCTGCGCCTCGAGGCCGCTCACGATCTCCTCGGCCGCGACGAACACCGCCTCGTCCTTGCCGGTGGCGACCAGGTGCACGTCGGCGGGGGCGAACGCGCGCGGCCACACCAGACCGGCCTCGTCGCGGTTGCCCTCGGCGACCGCCGCGACCGAGCGCGAGACGCCGACGCCGTACGACCCCATCGTCACCGTGACGAGCTTGCCGTTCTCGTCGAGCACCTTCAGCCCGAGCGCCTCGGCGTACTTCGTCCCGAGCTGGAAGATGTGGCCCATCTCCATGCCGCGGGCCAGGGTCAGCGAGCCGTGCCCGTCGGGGCTGGGGTCGCCCTCGCGGATCTGCGCGGCCTGGATGGTGCCGTCGGCGGTGAAGTCGCGACCGTGCACCAGGTGCAGCACGTGCTTGCCGCGCTCGTCGGCGCCGGTCACCCACTCCGACCCGACCGCGATCGAGGGGTCGAGCAGGTAGCGGATGCCGGCCGGCTTGTCCTCGCCGAGCGCGCCGGGCCCGATGTAGCCCTTGGCGAGCGCCGGGAACGCCGCGAAGTCCTCGTCGGTGAACGGCTCCGGCTCGGCCGGAGCCACCTGGGCCTCGAGCCGCTTCGGGTCGACCTCGCGGTCACCGGGCACGCCGACGGCCAGCGGCTCGCGGGTGCCGTCGGGCTGGTGCAGCATGACCAGGACGTTCTTCAGCGTGTCGGCCGCGGTCCAGGCCCGGCCGTCCTCGCGCGGGTGGGCCTCGTTGAGCCGGGCCACCAGGGTGTCGATGGTGGGGGTGCCGGGGGTGTCGTGCACCTGCGCGGCCGGCACCGCGGACGCGTCGACCTCGGCGGCCTGGGGCACCTGCACGGCCTCGACGTTGGCGGCGTAGCCGTGCTCGTCGCGCACGAAGGTGTCCTCGCCGAACTCGCTGACCGCGAGGAACTCCTCCGACGCCGAGCCGCCCATGGCGCCGGAGTCGGCGTGGACGATGACGTACTCGAACCCGAGCCGGTCGAAGATGCGCACGTAGGCCTCGCGGTGCGCGTCGTAGGACTTCTGCAGGCCCGCCTGGTCGACGTCGAAGGAGTAGGAGTCCTTCATGATGAACTCGCGCCCGCGCAGCAGGCCCGCGCGTGGCCGCGCCTCGTCGCGGTACTTCGTCTGGATCTGGTAGAGCGAGAGCGGCAGGTCCTTGTAGGAGGAGTACATGTCCTTGACCGTGAGGCAGAAGATCTCCTCGTGGGTCGGGCCGAGCAGCATGTCCGAGCCCTTGCGGTCCTGCAGCCGGAACAGCGCCTCGCCGTACTCCGTCCAGCGGCCCGTCGCCTCGTAGGGCTCGCGCGGCAGCAGCGCCGGCAGCCGCACCTCCTGGGCGCCGATGCGGTTCATCTCCTCGCGCACGACGCCCTCGACCTTCTGCAGCACGCGCAGCCCGAGCGGCAGCCAGGTGTAGACGCCCGGCGCGACGCGGCGGATGTAGCCGGCGCGCACCAGCAGCTTGTGGCCCGGCAGCTCGGCATCGGCCGGGTCCTCGCGAAGCGTTCGCAGGAACAGGGTCGACATGCGCATGGCCACGGGACAGCACTCCTCGGTGTGGGGTGCGGACGCGATGCGCGCCCGCGCCGTGAGGATATCCGTCGCCGCCCGGGCGGCTCATCCGCGTTTGCGCCGGCCCCGGTCAGCAGGTGACCGACGCGCGCTCCACCACGGCCCGTACGTCGGTGGTCGCCGGCAGCATGCCCAGCACCCCGGTCGGTTCACCGGTCACCCGGGTGGCGACGAACGCGTCGGCCACCGCCGGGTCGCTGTGCCGCACCAGCAGCGACGCCTGCAGCAGCACCGCGACCCGCGAGGCGAGCCAGCGCGCCTGCGCGGCCGCGGCGTCGGGGTCGCCCAGCCCGGCGATCGCCTTGAGCACCTCGTCGGTCGGGGCGAGCAGCCGCTCGTCGCCGGCCGCGTCGACCTCGTCGCGCCAGGCGTCGAGGCTCTCGGGCGTGCGCATCAGCGCGCGCAGCAGGTCGAGGGCGTTGACGTTGCCGCTGCCCTCCCAGATCGAGTTCAGCGGCGACTCGCGGAACAGCAGCGGCATGCCGGACTCCTCGACGTAACCGTTGCCGCCGAGCACCTCCAGCGCCTCGGCGACGTGCGTGGGCGTGCGCTTGCACACCCAGAACTTCGCGGCGGGCAGCGCGATGCGGCGCAGCGCCGCCTCGGCCGGGTCGTCGGCGTGCTCGACCGCGGCGGCCAGCCGCAGCGCGAGCATCGTCGCGGCCTCGGACTCCACGGCCAGGTCGGCGAGCACGGCCGTCATCGCGGGCTGGTCGACCAGGGTTCGGCCGAAGGCCGACCGGTGCGCGGCGTGCCAGGTGGCCTCGGCGACACCGCGGCGCATGAGCGAGGCGGAGCCGAGCACGCAGTCGAGCCGGGTCGCGGCGACCATCTCGATGATGGTGCGCACGCCCGCACCCTCGTCGCCGAGCCGCCAGCCCACCGCGTCGTGCAGCTCCAGCTCGCTGGAGGCGTTGGAGCGGTTGCCGAGCTTGTCCTTCAGCCGCACCAGGGTGACCCGGTTGCGCTCTCCGCCGGGCAGCACCCGCGGCAGCAGGAAGCAGGTGAGCCCGCCCGGTGCCTGCGCCAGCACGAGGAACACGTCGTTCATCGGCGCGCTGGTGAACCACTTGTGCCCGCGCAGCAGGTAGTGCTCCCCGACGGCGTCGCCCGGGTCACGTTGGAGCGCACGTCGGAGCCGCCCTGCTTCTCGGTCATGCCCATGCCGGCGAGCGCCGACCCCTTGACCTCCGGGTCGCCGAGCGCCGGCTCGTACGTCCCCGCCGTCAGCCGCGGGGTCCAGGTCGCCGCGAGCGCGGGGTCGGCCCGCAGCGCGGGCACGGCGGCGTACGTCATCGTCATCGGGCACCCGTGGCCCGGCTCCACGTGCGCCCAGGCGACGTAGCCGGCGGCGCGGCGCAAGTGCGGCAGCGGCTCGTCGGAGACCCAGGGCGCGGCGTGCAGACCGGCGCGCACGGACCGGTCCATCAGCCAGTGGTAGCTGGGGTGGAAGTCGACCTCGTCGACCCGGTTGCCGAACCGGTCCACCGGCCGCAGCCGCGGCGGGTTGGCGTTGGCCGCCATGCCGTGCTCGCGCGCCTCGGCCGACCCCGCGAGCTCACCCAGGTCGGACAGCGAGGCGAGCACGCCCGCGGCCCGGTCACCGGCGTACGCCTGCACCGCGTCGCGCAGCGCCCGGTCGGACTCCACGGTCGAGACGCCCTCCAGCGGCGGCGACTGGTTGGTGGGCCGGTGGGCGAACTCGTCGGTAGCCATGCGGCGACGGTACCCAGCAGCGGGCCCGGGGCTGCTAGAACGACGTGGCTCGGTGAGGCAGGATGCCTGCATGGGGGACACGACGCCCGCACCCGACGAGGAGCCGCGCCCTGCCCAGGAGGGGCCGGAGCTGCCGGCCACCAGCCTGGCCGCGCTCGACCTGGCCCGGGCCGAGCTCGACCTCGCCGAGCGGTTCGTGGTGATCGTCGGGGACACCGAGGACGCCGTCGACCTGGCGCCCGCCCTCGCGGAGGTGTGGCCGACCGCGCACCTGCGGCTGATGACCAAGAACCAGCCGCCCCGCGAGCGCCGCCCCGACGACCTGCGCCTCACGCCGGTGGCGAGCGTGCCCGACATCTTCAACGCCCTGGCCGCCGGACCGGCGCCCGACGTGATCATCGAGCTGGGCGGCGACCGCGGGTATGCCGGCCACGGCGCGTTCGGCGCGACGTTCCTGTCGCTGCGCGACGGCGGCGCCTATCTCAAGGTCGACCTCGCCGGCGAGGTCGCGGCCGCGAGCGCCGACGACGCGGACGACTCGCTGTGGCAGTGGCTCGGGCGCAGCCTCGGCGACCAGCACCAGCCGCCCCGCCTCACCGGGGAGCTCGACAAGCAGGGCCTCGTGCGCACCCTCGGCGAGGCGATCAGCGGCGTCACGATCCGCGACGGCAGCGCGGTCGTGCACAAGCGCGGCGAGCACCTGATGAAGGTCAACAACCTGCTGCACCGCCCCGACGGCGAGCACCGCGTCGAGCAGACCGTGGTGCGGCGCTGCGGCGAGGGCAGCGCGAGCACCATCGCCGGCGAGCCGGCCCACGAGTTCGAGGTGACCTCACCGGTGTGGGTCAACGACGCCGAGGCCGGTGTCCGGCTGCGCGACCGCTACCTCGTGCGCGAGCTGGCGGCCCGGGAGTACCTCGGCGCGGTGTGCGCCCCGCGGGGCGTGGTGACCATGGGCGGGCTGTTCCTGCCGGAGTCGTCGATGCAGCCGCTGGTGCGTCCGTGGTTCAACCGCGGCACCCAGGACGCCGGCCCCGACTACGCCGTCTTCCCCCGGGTCAGCGGCCCGGTCCCGACGCTGCCGGGCAGCTACTACCACCTCGACAACGAGTTCCCGGGGCACTACGGCCACGTGACCACCCAGGACCTCAGCCGGCTGTGGGCCTGGGACGCGGCCGTCGAGCGCGACCCCGACATCCGCGTGCTGCTCAGCCCGCCGACCGGCCACCAGGAGCCGCACGACTACCAGCTGCGGCTGCTCGAGGCGTTCGGCATCGAGCGTGACCGGGTCACCGTGCTGCGCGAGCCGGCCCGGGTCGAGCGGCTGGTGAGCGCCACCCTCGGCCTGCAGAACCACTACTTCGCCAGCCCCGTCTGCACGCCGGTCTGGGAGCGCATCCGCGACGCCCTGGTGCCCGAGGCCGAGGGCTCGACCCCCGAGCGGGTCTTCGTCGGGCGCAACGAGACCCGGCGCCGCTGCCTCAACGGCGACGAGGTCGAGCGACGTTTCGTCGAGGCCGGGTTCACCGTGGTGCACCCCGAGACGCTCGACATCGCCGAGCAGATCCGGGTGTTCTCCGGCGCCCGAGCCGTCGCTGGCTATGCCGGCTCCTCGATGTTCACGATGGCGTACGCCACCGGCGACACCCACTGGATCGTCATCGGCTCGCGGTCCTACACCGCGACGACCGAGCACCTGCTCGCGACGCTGCACCGGCAGCCGATCGACTACTTCTTCGCCGACCCCGAGGTCGAGCAGCCCGCGGGCGGCTTCGCGCCCGAGGCGTACTTCTCGGACTACACGTTCAACTTCGAGCGCGACGGGGCCGACCTCGACGCGCTGCTCGCCCGGCTCTGAGCGGCGAGCGCCCGGCACCAGTAGCGTGCTGTCATGCCGACGTCGGTCTCCTTCGCCCATCACCTCGACGGACTGGCCCTGGCAGCCGCCCGGCTGCACGCGTACGGCGACGCGGCCGGCCTCGACACGGTGGTGCCGACCGCGCGCGACTGGACGGTGCGCGACCTGGTCGCCCACCAGGGGATGGTGCACCGCTGGGCCACCAGCGTCGTGCGCGGCGAGGGGCAGGTCGACACCGACGCGCTCGAGCGTGAGGGGCGCGAGGCGCTCGACCCGATGGCCTGGCTCGGGCACGGCGCCGACCGGCTGCGGGCGGCGCTGCGCCGCGCGCCGCAGGACCTCGACGTGTGGTTCTTCCTCCCCGACGCCCCCGCCCCGCGGCACGCCTGGGCCAGGCGGCAGTGCCACGAGACGACGGTCCACGCGGTCGACGCCCTCGCGGCCAAGGAGGGGCGGGTGCCCACCGCTGACGAGGCCGACATCACCGCCGAGCTCGCGGCCGATGGCATCGACGAGCTGCTGCTGGGGTTCGCCACCCGCCGCGACGAGCAGCTGCGCACGACGGGCACCCCGTTCGAGGTCGAGGTGCGCGCCGACGACACCGGCGACGTGTGGCGAGGGCGCGTCAGCGACGGACCGCTGCGGGTGGTGCGCGGCACCGAGGCGCGCGACGCCGACGCGGTCGTGCACGGCAGCGCTGCGCAGCTGTTCCTCGGGCTGTGGAACCGGGGCGATGAGCTGCAGACGAGCGGGCGCGACGTGGTGCCGCTGTGGCGCGAGCGGATGCAGGTCAGCTGGAGCTGACGGGGTCGCGCAGCGGCGGCCGCAGCGTGTCCGGCCCGCCCGCGCCGACCAGGCGCGGGCGGGCGCGTGCAACGCCGCTCAGCCGCGCCCGGCGATCGGGTTGGCGATCGGCCCGACGTGGATGAGCGACCCGGACTGGTCGGTGAGGTCGACCATCTGCCGGGTGTTGCGCAGCTGCAACCGGTTGAGGCAGCTGTGGCTGAACTGCGCGCGGAAGAAGTCGAACCCGTCGTGCAGCCCCGGGTGGTCGGCCCGGTGGTCGCGCACGACGCCTGCCACGACCTCCCAGAACGCGTCGTCGTCGATCACCCCGACCTGCGACAGCGTCGCGCCGAGGTGGCGCAGGAAGCCGTCGAAGACGTCGGTGAAGATCGCCATCTCGCGCTCCTCCCGGTCGGCCGGCTGGCGGATGCGCGCGACGGCCTCGGGCAGCGGCCGGTCGCTCATGACCATGACCTCCTCGCCGATGTCCTTCATGATCACCCGCACCACGCGGTGCTCGCGCAGCACGAGGATGAGGTTCTCGCCGTGCGGCATGAAGGCCAGGTCGTGCGCGAGGAGGCAGTGCAGCACCGGCCGCAGGTATGCCCGCAGATAGTCCCCGAGCCACTGCGCCGGAGCGCAACCCGAGGCCCGAATCAGTTGTGCTGCCAACGATTCTCGCTGTTGGTCCACGTGCAGCAGCGACGCCATCGTCGCGAGCCGCTCGCCCGGCTGCAGCCGCGGCACCGGGCTCTCGCGCCACAGCGCGGCGGTCATCTTGGCGTACGCCGACGACGGGTCGAGCTGCGCGTGCACCCCGCCGGTCCACCCGATCGCGGCGTGCTCGCGCAGCACCGAGAAACCGACCTCGCGCAGGTCGGCGTCACCCTCGACCAGCTCGTGCACCCAGTCGTTGATGGCCGGTGTGGCGGCCATGTATCGCGCCGACAGCCCGCGCAGGAACCCCATGTTCTGCACCGACAGGGCCAGCTTCACGAAGCTGCGCTCGGGGTGGTCCAGGTTGAACAGCGTGCGGATCGACTGCTGCGCCTGGTAACGGTCGCGCCCCTCCCCCAGCGGCACCAGCTCCCCGCGCGCGACTGCGGGTGCGTACGTGATCGCCAGCTTGTGCTGCCACTGCCACGGGTGCACCGGCATGAACCGGAACTCCTCCGGGTCGCGCCCGCTCTCGCGCAGCAGCGCGCGGAACCGGTCGTGGTCGGGGCCGAGCTCGCGCGCGTAGAACGCGTCCTCGTCCAGTCCTTCGCCCAGCGACAGCCGGGAGTCGGTCTTGCGCACCGCGACCCAGAACGGCGAGAAGGGCCGGCCGGCCTCCGGGGCGAACGCGGCGTAGTCGTCCAGCCCGAACCCGATCCGCCCGTTGGTGGCGATGAAGCTCGGGTGCCCGGTCATCGAACGCTCGATCGTCTGCGCGTCGGCCTCGACCAGCTCGGCGGCGCTCGGCTGCCGCTGGTCGTGCATCCACGCGGCGGCCTGCAGGGTGCTCGCGACCTCCTCGAGATAGATGTCGACCAGATCGCCGGGAATGCCCAGGGCAGAACGCAGCTCGAGCACCAATGCCTGCGCGTCGAGGTCGAGCTCGGCGCCGTCCGGCCCGAGCCGGCGCACGCTCGCCGGGTCGATCGCGAGGTGCTCGAGCGGGTGCGCGGAGGCCGCGAAGTCGTACGTCGTCGTGCCGGTGTCGACGCGCCAGCGCCCGTCGACCGGCTCGGGCCGGATCAGCCGCTCGTGCACCAGCTCGCGCAGCGCCTTGGTGACCAGGTCGCGCTGCGCGGCGGACATCGCCTCGCGGTTGAGGTGCGGCGCCGGCGACGGGCGACCGCGAAGGAACTGCCGCGCCAGGGCGCTGTCGGCGAAGTCGGTCCGGGTCGCGACGCTGAGCAGCGCGGTCTTGTCGGGCAGCTGCACGAGCCCGCGGGAGCGGAAGCCGGCGCGCAGGTTCTTCGCGAGGATCGCGTCGTTCGTGGCGTCGGGCTCGACGACCACCCGCTGCACCCGCGGGTCGCGGAGGCACCATCGCATGACGGCGGTCATCACGACGTCGGTCGTGCCGGTGCGCGGGGTGCGCGGCGGCGCGACGAGCACGTGCATCCCGAGGTCGCCGTCCTCGACGTCGTAGCGGCCCTGCAGCGGGCTGCGCTCCGGGTCGTAGGTCTCGGCCAGCGCGATCGGTTCGCCGTCCAGGTCGAGCAGCCACGCGTCGTGGTGGGTGCTCGCGGCGATGCCCTCGAGCTCCTCGCGCACCTGCTCCGTCGACCAGCCCTGCATGCCCCAGAAGCGCGAGCGCGGGTGGGTCACCCAGCGGTGCAGCAGGGCGAGGTCGCGCTCCGGCTCGACCGGGCGCGCGTCCACGCGGCCGAGCGGGGACTCCCACGGCAGACCGACCGCCACCTCGGCGTCCAGCAGCGTCATCGGGCCACCTCCAGGAGCTCGCGGGCCTCGACCCTCGGGGCGTTGCCTCGCGCAGGACGCATTCGGTCGGGAATCCCGAACTCCTGGAAGGCGATTCGCTCCTCGACCGGATAGACCTCGCGGCCGCAGAGGGTGTTGAGGATGACCGAGCTGCGGAACGCGCCCATCCCGAGGTCGGGGGCGAGCACCCCGGTGAGGTGCTCCTCGGCGTTCTGCACGAAGACCGTGCGGCCGGCGTCCACGCTGTAGTCCTCGGCCACGGCGTAGCGGCCCAGGTCGTCGGTCGCGATGCGCGCGCGCACCGCCTCGTCGAGGAAGTCGTGCGTGCTGGGGCGGTAGCCGGTCGCCAGCACGAGCCCGCCGGTGCGGTGCTCGAGCCGGTCGCCGGTGCGACCGGAGCAGCCGCCGACGAGCACCTGCCCGTCGACCGCGGCGGCGTCGGTCACCTCGACGTCGGTGAGCAGCGTGGTCGGCACGTCGCCGCGACCCTGGACCTGCCGCTGCTGGCGCAGGCGGTAGAGGGTGTCGAAGATGTCGTCGACGAGCTCGGCGGAGATGCCCTTGTAGAGCGTGCGCTCCTCGCGGTTGAGCCGCTCGCGCACGTCGGCCGGGAGCGCGCGGCGGTGGCGGGCGTAGTCGGGCGAGGTCAGCTCGAGCGTGAGCTTGGTGTACTCCATCGGGAAGAACCGCGGCGAGCGCGTGAGCCAGGTCAGCTCCAGCTCGTCGGCGGCCGCGTGCTCGAGCAGGTCGCGATAGATCTCGGCGGCGCTCTGCCCCGAGCCGATCACCGTGACCGACCCGGTCGCCCGCAGCTCCTCGCGCCGGTGCAGGTAGTCGGCCGAGTGCACGACCGGGTGCTCGAGCCCCACCTCGGTGAGGCCGGCGATCTGGGGCACGTGGGGCACGGTGCCGGTGCCGAGCACCAGCGTGCGGGTGAGCAGCGTCGGCCCGGGGCGCCCGTCGACCTCGGTGGCGACGGCATAGCCGACCTCGTGCGGACGTACGCCCACGACGCGGTGACCGAAGCGCACCCCGAGGCGGTGCGCGGCCCAGCGGCAGTACTCGCTGTACTCGCTGCGCAGCGGGAAGAAGCTCTCCCGGATGTAGTAGCTGTAGAGCCGGCCGGTCTCCTTCAGGAACGCCAGGAAGCTGTAGGACGAGGTCGGGTCCGCCAGCGTCACCAGGTCGGCGAGGAACGGCACCTGGATCGTGGCGCCGTCGAGCATCATCCCCGGGTGCCAGGCGAAGTCGGGGCGCTGCTCCAGCACCACGCCCGAGAGCCCCTCGACGGGGTCGGCGAGGCAACCCAGGCCGAGGTTGAACGGCCCGGCGCCGATCGCCACGAAGTCGTACGTCGTCGCGGCCTGCGCGCTCATCGCGCCACCTCCAGCAGCTCGGTGCGGGCGCAGTCGTCGGCGACGGCGCACACCTCGTCCAGCACGGCGCGCACGTCCTCGACGCTCGTGCGCGGGTTGAGCAGGGTCAGCTTGAGCCAGACCTGGCCGTCGAGCCGGGTGCGAGCGATCATCGCCGTCCCGGCGAGCAGCAGCCGGGTGACGACCTCGTCGGCCACGCGGTCGGCCTCGAGCGGGTCGGTGCCCTCGGGCTCGAAGCGGAACAGCACCGTGCTGAGCGCCGGGCGCTGCGCGAGGCGCAGGCGCGGGTCGTCCTCGACGAGGTCGGCGACCTCGCCCGCGAGGTCGATCACCCGGTCGAGCATCGCCCCGATCGCGTCGGCGCCCTCGACCCGCAGCGAGGTCCAGACCTTCAGCGCGTCGAACCGGCGGGTCGTCTGCAGCGACTTGCCGACCTGGTCGGGCATGGCCGCGCGCCGCGGGTCGGTGCGCACCGGGTTGAGGTAGTCGGCGTGGTGGGCGACGTGCCGCAGCGCCGCCCCGTCGCGCACGAGCACCGCGCTGGCCGCCACCGGCTGGAACCAGGTCTTGTGGAAGTCGATCGTCACCGAGTCGGCCAGGTGGATGCCGGCCAACCGGCCGCGGTGCCGGCGCGAGGTGAGCAGGCCACCGCCGTACGCCGCGTCGACGTGCAGCCAGACCCCCGCCGCGGCACACACGGCGGCGACGTCGACCAGCGGGTCGACCACGCCGAGGTCGGTTGTGCCGGCCGTCGCGACGACGGCCATCGGCACCAGGTCGGCCTCGGCCAGGCGGTCCAGCTGGGCGCGCAGCGCGGTCGGCTCCATCCGGTGGGTCTCGTCGGTGGGCACGGTCACGACGGCGTCGGGACGCAGGCCGAGCGTGCGGGTCGCGAGGTTGACCGAGAAGTGGCTCTGGTCGGTCGCGAGCACCCGCAACCGGTCGAAGCCCTCCGGCGCGACGGGCAGACCGGCCCGCTCGAGCGCGTCCTGGCGGGCGAGGGTGAGCGCCTGCTGGTTCGAGGCGGTCCCGCCGGAGGTGAAGATGCCGTCGGCGCGGCCGTCGAACCCGATCCGCTGCGCGGTCCAGGCTACGACCTGGCGCTCCAGCTGGGTCGCCGCGGCGCTCTGGTCCCAGGTGTCCATCGAGGTGTTCACGGCCGAGGCCAGGGCGTCGGCGGCGAGCGAGGACACCAGGACCGGGCAGTTGAGGTGGGACAGGTATCGCGGGTGGTGGAACCAGACGGCGGAGTCGAGCCACACCGAGCGCAGCTCGCCCAGCGCGGCCTCGACGCTGCCGAGCGGCCGGTCGAGGTCGACGGCGGACACGGTCTGCGTCAGCGCGGCGGGGTCGGCGCCGGAGTAGGGCCGGTCGGCCGAGGCGACCAGGTCGGCGACGGTGTCGACGGCCAGGTGCATGGCGGCGCGGTAGTCGGTCACGGCATCCTCGGACAGCAGTGAGGGGACTGCTGCCGGTGCTGCATCGGACACGGAGATCCTCTCCTCGGGTTTAGGACAGCCTTGCTTAGGGCAGGCTGACCTAACCGTGGCACACCCCTCGCCGCGCGCCGACCGGCGGCCCCTGTGGCGCTGGTCACACCGACCACCGCGCTTCGGGTGGAAGGATGACCGGGTGCCTGCGCCGCCGAACCCGCCGCCCGTCGCCCTGCCGCGCCCCCGGCGCTGCGGCTGCGCAAGCGCAGCTTCGACGCCGCCTCCCCCGCCGTCATGGCGATCGTCAACCGCACCCGCGACTCGTTCTGGTCAGGCAACCGGCACGCCGACCTCGACTCCGCGCGCCGTGCGCTCGACGCCGCGGTCGAGGACGGAGCCGACATCGTCGACGTGGGCGGGGTGCGCGCCGGGCAGGAGGGCGAGCGGGTCGACGCGGACGAGGAGATCCGCCGCGTCGTGCCGTTCCTGCAGGACGCCCGGGAGCGCTATCCGCACCTGGTGCTGAGCCTCGACACCTGGCGCTCGGAGGTGGCCCGGGCCGCCGACGGCGTGGTCGACCTGGTCAACGACACCTGGGCCGGGCACGACCCCGATCTGGCCGGCGTGGCCGCGCAGCTCGGCGCGGGACTGGTCTGCTCGCACACCGGGGGCCTGCCGCCGCGCACCGACCCGGTCGACGTGCGATACCGCGACGACCTGGGTGACGACGAGCGAGCCGTGGTGCGCGACGTGCTGGGCGGGTTGCGGGCGGGGGCCGACGCGGCGCTGGCCGCCGGCGTCCCCGCGGAGCGGATCCTGCTCGACCCCACGCTCGACTTCGGCAAGACGACCCGCAACTCGCTGGTCGTGCTGCGGCACACCGCTGACGTCGCGTCGCTGGGATTCCCTGTGCTGCAAGCACTTTCGCGCAAGGACTTCATCGGCGAGACGCTCGACCTCGACGCCGACGACCGGCTCGAGGGCACGCTCGCGGCGACGGCCGTCGCCGCCTGGCTCGGGACGTACGTCTTCCGGGCGCACGACGTGCGCGCCACCAGGCGCGTGGTCGACATGGTCGCCTCGATCCGCGGCGACCGCCCGCCCGCGCTGGCCGTGCGCGGCGAACCTCCGGCCGAAGGAGTCTCGTGACCACCGCCTCCGACCTCGACCTGGCGAGCCTGCCGACGATCGGCAGCGCCGAGGAGCTCACCGCGCTGATCGGGGCGCCCGACGCCGCGGTGCGGGACAAGGCGCAGCCCGCACTGGTCGCGCAGGACCGCGAGTTCCTGGCCGCCTCCCCTGTGCTTCGTGGCCACCCGCGGACCCGACGGCGGCGACGTGTCACCCAAGGGCGACCCGGCGGGGTTCACCCACGTGATCGACGACCGCACGATCGCCATCCCCGAGCGCGCGGGCAATAAACGGATGGACGGGTTCCACAACCTGCTGCACGACTCCCGCGTCGCGCTGATCTTCCTGGTGCCGGGCCAGGGCTACACGCTGCGCGTCAACGGGCGGGCGCGGCTGGTGACCGACGCGCCGTTCTTCGACGAGATGGTCGTGCGCGGGCACCGGCCGCTGCTGGCGATGGTGGTCGAGATCGACGAGGTGTTCAACCACTGCCCTAAGGCGTTCATGCGGTCGGGGGCGTGGAAGCCGCAGACCTGGCAGCCGGAGTCGGTGATGCCGTACGCCGAGCTGGCGAAGGCGAAGTGGCGCGCGAGCGACCCGCCCGAGGAGGTCGACGCGCACTACTCGCCCGAGGCGTACGAGCGCTCGCTCTACCCGAGCGGCGACTGACCGGGTCGGTCAGCGGCCGGCGCGCCACGCGGCGCGCACGAGCGGCGCCTGCAGCGGCAGCCGCAGCAGGGTGCCGGTGCGCATGACCTCGCGCTGCGGCGTCCAGCCCCTGCGCTGCACCGCCCGCTGCGCGTCGAGCGCCATCTGCACGTTGGCGGGCAGCACGGTGAGCAGCAGCGCGGCCGAGGCGATGCCCGCGACGCGGCGTGTGCGGGGCGCGAGAAGCCCTGCGGCACAAGCGATCTCGGCGACGCCGGAGGCCAGCACGAGCTCGCGGTGGGCGGGCAGCACGCGCGGCACGATCGGCTCGAAGATCTGCGGGCGCACGAGGTGCAGCACGCCGGACCCGGCGAACATCGCGGTCACGAGGCGGGCGGTGGGGGCGAGGGTGCGGTCACAGGATCACTGTGGCAAAGGTCGCGACCTGCCGGAAGCCCGCCCCGTGATAGGCGCGCAGCGCCGGCTCGTTGTAGCCGTTGACGTACAGCGAGACGGTCGGCGCCAAGGTCTGCAGCACGTGCTCGACCACGGCGTTCATGGCCGGTGTGGCCAGGCCCTGGCCGCGCCGGTCGGGGGCGACCCACACGCCCTGGATCTGGGCGACCCCCAGCGCCAGCGACCCGACATCGGCCTTGAAGACGACCCGGCCGTCCTCGAGCAGCACGAAGGTGTGCCCGGCGTCGATCAGCGACGCCACGAGCGCGCGGTAGTCGCGGTCGCTGCCGACGTAGGGCGGGTAGCCGATCTCCTCGGTGAACATCGCGGTCGAGGCGGGCAGCACCAGGTCGAGCTCGTCGGGGCGGGCGAGGCGGACCCCGGGTGGCGCTCCAGGCCGGCCTCGGACGGCAGCGTGCTGACGGCCAGCATCGGCTGGTCGGGGCGGAACGAGCGGGGCTGGCCCCAGTGCCGCTGCAGCCGCGCCCACAGGGGCAGCACCTGGTCGGCGAGGCCGAAGATCGACGACGAGCGCCGTCGCTGCCGGCGCAGCCGCCCGGCGAACAGGTCGAGCGCCACCTCGTCGCACTCGATGGGGACCACGTTGGCCGAGGTCCAGCACAGCGAGCGCAGCCCGCCGTCGTCGTCGTCGATGCCGACGGCCGACCCGGGCGACATGAGGCCCCCTCGCGCACCCGCGCGGCGACGAAGACGCTGCTGGCAGGGTCGTGCCCGCACAGCCGCATCACCTCGTCGTGGTCACGCGTCCCCAGGGGGCGGGTCGCGCCGAACGTCCGCAGCACCCCACCAGCCTGCCAAGTCCGGCGCGCTGCGGTGCGGAAATCGACGAGCGGGGCGGGTCGTGGCACGTGCGGGCCGGGGGCCTCAGCCGACCGTGACCTGCGGGGCGCCGGCGGGCTCGCCGTCGACGGGCTCGCCCATCTCCTCGGCGATCCGCATGGCCTCCTCGATCAGGGTCTCGACGATCTGCGACTCGGGCACGGTCTTGATGACCTCGCCCTTGACGAAGATCTGTCCCTTGCCGTTGCCGGAGGCGACGCCGAGGTCGGCCTCGCGGGCCTCGCCCGGGCCGTTGACGACGCAGCCCATGACGGCCACCCGCAGCGGGACCTCCATGCCCTCGAGCCCGGCGGTGACCTCGTCGGCCAGCGTGTAGACGTCGACCTGGGCGCGGCCGCAGGAGGGACAGGAGACGATCTCGAGCTTGCGCGGGCGCAGGTTGAGGCTCTGCAGGATCTGGTTGCCGACCTTGACCTCCTCGACCGGCGGCGCCGACAGCGAGACGCGGATCGTGTCACCGATGCCCTTGCTCAGCAGGGCGCCGAACGCGGTCGCCGACTTGATCGTGCCCTGGAACGCCGGGCCGGCCTCGGTGACCCCGAGGTGCAGCGGCCAGTCGCCGCGCTCGGCGAGCAGCTCGTACGCCCGCACCATCACCACCGGGTCGTTGTGCTTGACCGAGATCTTGAAGTCGTGGAAGTCGTGCTCCTCGAACAGCGACGCCTCCCACACGGCCGACTCGACGAGCGCCTCGGCGGTGGGCTTGCCGTACTTCTCCAGCAGCCGCTTGTCGAGCGACCCGGCGTTGACGCCGATGCGGATCGAGACGTTCGCAGCCTTCGCGCGGCGGGCGATCTCGGCGACCTGGTCGTCGAACTTGCGGATGTTGCCGGGGTTGACGCGCACGGCGGCGCAGCCGGCGTCGATGGCCGCGTAGACGTACTTCGGCTGGAAGTGGATGTCGGCGATCACCGGGATCTGCGACTTCTGCGCGATCGCGGGCAGCGCGTCGGCGTCGTCCTGGCTCGGGCAGGCCACGCGCACGATGTCGCAGCCGGAGGCCGTCAGCTCGGCGATCTGCTGCAGCGTCGCGTTGATGTCGGTGGTCGGGGTGGTGGTCATCGACTGCACCGAGATGGGGGCGTCGCCGCCCACCTCGACCTTGCCGACCTTGATCTTGCGGCTCTTGCGGCGGGGGCCAGCACGGGCGGCGGCGCAGACGGCATACCGAGGGACACGCTCATGCCTTCGAGTATCGCTCACGCCTCGTTTTGCGGAGCACCGTGGGCACCCGTCACCCTGGGAGGGATGCCCGCACCCGAGCCGCCGCCGCTGAACGACCTGGAGCACCTCCTCGTCGCGTCGGCGTCGACCCCGCACGACCACGCCCTCGGGCAGCGGTTCGCGCAGGCCGTGCTGCGCACGTCGATGGGCGTCGCGGGCACCCTGCACCCGGGCCACGAGTTCACGCCGTTCCTGGTCGGCACCACCGCCCGGCACCACGTCGTGGCGTTCACCCACCCGGTCCGGTTCCAGCGGTTCGCCGAGGCCGTGCGCCTCGACCCGCAGATCCAGACCCAGCCGCTCACCGGCCACGACGCGTTCGAGCGGCTGGTCCCGAGCGGCATCCCGCTGCTGATCAACCCGCAGAGCTCGACCGGCCGGGAGCTGTCCGTGCCGCAGATGGTCGACCTGCTGCGCGGCGGCATCGGGGCGCCCGTCGCCCAGACCAACCCGACCGCCGTCGCCGAGACCGCGCCGGTGGCGACGTCGCGATGGGTGGGGCCGCCGGCGTACGTCGTCCCGGGCCTGTACGAGCGGCTCGCCCACTACTTCGACTGGCTCGGCCAGGTCGACGAGGCCGTGCTGCTGTGGTCCCGCGAGGCCGACGGGCGCGAGGGCTACCTGCTGCGCGTGCGCACCCAGCTGCCGCCGCCGCGGGTGCTGAACGACCTCGGCCGGGCCCTCGGGGACCTGCAGGGCCGCCGCCTGGACGCCCGCGTCTACGGCTGGGCAGAACCGCCCTGGACCGACGGCGTCGCGCCGTTCTACCGCCGCCGCTAGTTCTACGGCACTCAGTTCAGGCGAATGGGGTTGACGATGTCGGCGTAGATCAGCAGCCCCGCCATCACGATCAGCACGATCGAGACGCCGTAGGCGAGGGGCAGAGCCTTGGTGACGTCGGCGTACACCGGGCCCTTGACGCCGCGCGCCCGGGCGATCGGGCGCTTGATGCCCTCCCACAGCGCACCGGCGATGTGGCCGCCGTCCAGCGGCAGCAGGGGCAGCATGTTGAACACGAACAGCGCCAGGTTCAGCGACGCGAGCAGGGTCAGCAGCATCACCACCACGCTGCCGGTCGAGTCGGCGGCGCTGGCGACGTCACCCGCGACCCGACCGACCCCGACGACCGAGACAGGGCCGTTGAGGTCGCGCTGACCGTCGCCGAACGCCGCGTAGTAGACACCGACCATCTTCTGCGGGATGCGCAGGAAGACCGCGGCCGTCTGCTTGACGCCCTCACCGACGATCGCCGGGGCCTGGGTGAAGGGTCGCCTCTCAGTGACCTTCGACCCGACCTGGATGCTGACACCGATCATCCCGACCTGCTCCATGACCGGCTGGCCAGTCATGGTCAGGACCCGAACGCCTCGCTCGTCGCGCTTGGGCATCTCGCGCGGCTCGGGCGTGACCGTCAGCTCGACGTTCTTGCCCTCCCGCGCGACCACGACGGGGGTCGCACGCCCGGCGTTGTCGTTGATCAGCGACGTCGCTTCCAGAGTCGTCCGGACCGGCTCCCCCGCCACGGACACGAAGACGTCGCCGGGCTTGAGGCCGGCCTTCCAGGCGGGCGACTGGTTGTCGGGGTCGCACACGGGCGGCTTCTCACCCTGGGCGACCGTGACGGGCAGGCACTCGTTGACCCCCGCGACGCGAGCGCTGGTCTGCTGCGGCAGGCCGATCACGCAGGCCACGCCCACGAGCAGCACCGTGGCGATGAGCAGGTTCATCAGCGGCCCGCCCATCATGATGACGACCTTCTTCCAGACCGGGAGCTTGTAGAACACGCGGTTCTCGTCGCCCTCGCGGATCTCGTCGAAGGAGTCCTCGCGGGCTCGGTCGGTGAGCTGGCTCATCCGCCCCGTGGAGGAGGTGCGCAGCCGGCCGCCGTCGTCCTGGCGGGGCGGCAGCATGCCGATCATGCGGATGTAGCCGCCGAGCGGGATGGCCTTGAAGCCGTACTCGGTCTCGCCCCTGCGCCGCGACCAGATGGTCGGGCCGAAGCCGATCATGTACTGGGTGGTGCGCACGCCGAACTTCTTCGCGGGCACCAGGTGCCCGAGCTCGTGCAGGGCGATCGAGGCCGCGACACCGAGCGCCATGAGCAGCACGCCGAGCAGATACATCACGTCGTCTACGGTCTCATGGCTCCCCGTGGACGACGTACGCCGTCACGGGCGCAGCATCGACCGCGCCTGCTCGCGGGCCCAGTCCTCGGCGGCCAGCACCTGCTCCACCGACAGCTCGCCCGGGTCGGGGTCG
Organism: Barrientosiimonas endolithica; assembly: GCF_030296655.1. NCBI lineage: Bacteria > Bacillati > Actinomycetota > Actinomycetes > Micrococcales > Dermacoccaceae > Barrientosiimonas > Barrientosiimonas endolithica. The sequence continues at coordinate 2,159,884 of NZ_AP027735.1, forward strand.
TGCCGGTCGACGACCGCGTGGACCACGTCGACGATGTCGACGAACCCGATTCCCCCGTCGTGGAATGCCTCGACGCACTCCTCGTTGGCCGCGTTGTAGACGGCCGGGAAGGTCGAGCCGGCGGCGCCGACCTGGCGAGCCAGGCGTACGGCCGGGAACGCCTCGTCGTCGAGCGGCTCGAACCGCCAGTCGGCGGCCCGGGTCCAGTCGATCGGGGTCTCGGCGTCGGCCACCCGGTCGGGCCAGCCCATCCCGAGCGCGATCGGCACGAGCATCGTGGGCAGCCCGAGCTGGGCGACGACGGCGCCGTCGACGAACTCGACCATCGAGTGGATGAGCTGCTGGGGGTGCACGACGACCTCGATCTGCTCGAACGGCACGTCGAACAGCAGGTGCGCCTCGATGACCTCGAGACCCTTGTTGACCAGGGTCGCGGAGTTGGTCGTGATGACCTTGCCCATCGCGAAGTTGGGGTGCGCCAGCGCCTGGTCGGGGGTCACGTCGGCCAGCTGCTCGCGGGTGCGGCCACGGAACGGGCCGCCGCTGGCGGTCACCACGAGCCGGCGCACCTCGCGCGCGGACCCGGCGCGCAAGCTCTGGGCGATCGCGCTGTGCTCGGAGTCGACCGGCACGATCTGGCCGGGCGCGGCGAGGCGCTTCACGACCGGGCCGCCGACGATCAGCGACTCCTTGTTGGCGAGCGCCAGGGTCGAGCCGGACTCCAGGGCGGCGATCGTCGGGCGCAGGCCGATCGAACCGGTGATCCCGTTGAGCACGACGTCGGCGCCGGAGGCGGCGACCTGGCTCGCGGCGTCGGGACCCACCAGCACCTCGGGCCGGGGACCGCCGCCCGCGAGCGCGGCGATGCGCTCGGTCAGCTCGGCGCGGTCGCCCTGGGCCACGCCCACCAGGGAGGCGCCGGTCGCGACGGCCTGCTCGGCGACCAGCCCGAGGTCGCGCCCGCCCGCCGCGATCGCGGTGATCTCGAACCGGTCCGGGTTGGCCCGGGCGATCTGGATGGCCTGGGTGCCGATCGACCCGGTCGACCCCAGCAGCGCGACCGAGCGTCGCGCCGGCGCGGGATCGTCGTACGTCGGACTCGCCAGGCTCTGCTCGCTCACCCCGGCATCGTGCCAGCCGCGAGCAGCGCGACCACCCGCTCCCCCACCCCCGCGACCGGCAGCGGCTCGAGCTCGGTCGGCCCGGTGGCGCCGGCGACCGCCGCGGCGGCGCAGCTGCCCCGGTCGCCGAGGAGCACGGCGAGCAGCTCGGGGTCGCTGGTGCCGGGTGCGTGCCAGACGGCGGCGTCGACCTGCAGCAGCGGGGTGCCGAGCAGCGACGCGAGCGTGGTGTCGGCCCCGGCCGCGACCGCGGGCAGGTCGGCCTCGACGGGCGGACCGGTGCCGTCGGCGGCGCCCACGTCGGGCAGCCGGTCCTGCAGCGCGGCCGCGAGGCCGTCGAGGTCGAGCGCCCAGAACTCGTGCAGCCCCTCGACGACGACGTCCTCGAGCAGCACGAAGTCGTCGACGACGTAGGCGTAGTGGTCGCTGGCCCACGGCTCGGGCCGGCCGGGGCCCGGCGGGCGCAGCACCTGGACGAGCAGCACCTGCCGGGCGCCGGAGCGCACGTCGAGCAGGTCGGCGAGGTGCTGCGGGACCTCGACCGAGCGACCGTCGTCGGCGAGGTCGAGCCCGCGCGAGCGCAGCCCGCGCAGCGCCGCGCGCAGGGACTGGGTCTGCTCGGTCTCGTCGAGCCGGTCGTGGTGCGGCAGCTGCACGAGCGGGTGGGTGCCGCCGAGCAGCACCAGCTCCTCGTCGGTCAACCGGGTCAGGTGCACCGGCTGTCGCAGCAGCGCGGGCGCCTCCTGGGCGGTCATCGGGTCGCTCCGACGAGCGGCGGGCCCACCGGCGGCTGCGCCGGGGCCGGCGCGGGCGGGGGCGAGGCCGGGGTCGCCGACACGGGCGCGGGCGTGGGCGCCGTGACCGTCAGCTCCTCGGGGAGACGCACCTGCCGGATGTTCCTGGCCTCGGGCGGCTGCTGCCTGCGGTGCAGCTCGGCCAGCCGCCTGGCGGCGTCACCCGTCTGCTGCGGCGTGGCCCGGGCGGGCGGCTGCGGCCGCTTCGGCGGCGGCGGACCCTTGAGCGTGCCGGTGACCTTCAGCGGCTCCGCGCGGCTCAGCAGGCGAGAGATGCTCTGTCGCTTGTCCCAGACGGCGTTGCCGCCCTTCCACAGCATCCAGCCGCCGACGAGCACCGCTCCGGCCACGGCCGTGGGCGGGAAGAACATCAGCGGCGCCCCGACCATGGCCGCGCCGCCGGCCGTGCGGGTGATGACGCCACGGGCGCCCTGATGGCCGTCGCCGTCACGGACGTCCTGGTATCCGGAGTAGACCGTGTCGGCCACACCGACCGGCAGGATCACCCGCCGACCGACCTTGGTGATCGGGCTGTCGCGCAGCGCCGTGATCGTCTTGCTGTCGATGATGCGCCGGGCGGGCGGAGAGGTCAGCACCTTCTGGGCGGCCGGCGAGCGCATCGCCTGACGCGCGCGCCGCTGGGCCGCGGCGATGTCACCCGGCTGGACCAGCGTCTTGCGGGCCACGGCCATCCGGCGCAGGGCCTCGGCGGCTCGCTTCGGGTCGCCCGCGGCCACCGCGGCCTTGTGCTGGTTCACCGCCTGCACCATGGTCTTGCTCGCCCTGCCGGTGGTGATCATCGTGCCGGCGGCGGTGACCGCGTCGCGGGTGCCGTCGGCGTCGAGCCACCACTGGTAGATCTCCGGCGGCACCATGCGAATCAGGCTGTCCTTGAAGCGCTTTCGCAGCCGAACCAGGTCTCTGTGGAGGCCGTTGATCACGCCCTCCTGGTAGGAGATCGCGCGTCGCACCCGCGCGATCTCGTTGTCGTACGCCTGTCGCCCGGAGGGGCCGACCGCGGCCAGCTCCGCCGGCCGGTCGTGCAGCAGCTGGGCCAGGTCTCGCTGCAGCTGACCCCGCTTGGTGAGCGCGGTGCCGGCCAGCCGCTGGATGCGCGACAGCTCACGGCCGAACGCCGCCGCGTCGCGTCCGGCCTGGCCGAGCGTCCGCGCGCCGCTCGTGCTGACCTTCACGTGCTCGAAGGACCGGCCGGCGTGCGCGACCGACGCGCTCCCCGCCAGCCGCGCGCCGCCTGCGCGCCGGCCGACGACGCCGACCGCGAGTGCGCGTTCAGCCGGCCCGCCTGGCGGCCGAGCTCGCGCGAGGCGAGGAACAGCTCCTCCGGACGCCCCGGGAAGCGGTCGCTGCTCATGGGGCGACCCGGAACCGGCGCACCTGGGTGGCGTCGGCCCGTTCGTAGTCGTCGGCCGACTGGCCCGACGCGCGCGCGAGCGCACCGGCCTCGCCCACCAGCCGGCCGCCGGCGCCCTGCCAGGTGCGCGCGACCGAGCCCGCGGTCGCGGCGACGTCGGGGTCGCCCGCGGCGTCACCGAGCCCGCGCAGCAGCCTCAGCAGGTCGCCGGGCAACCCCTCCAACGCCGACGCGCCTCCTGAGCGCGCACGCGAGCTCCCCTGCAGCTCAACGGGATTCGCCGAGTACGAGTTCGACACGTCCCACCTCCTCGTCCACGGTCAACGCTAGACAAGAAGAAGCACCCCCTGCGGAAGTTATCCACAGGGGTGCCGCGGCCGCGCTCAGAGGGCGAGGCCGACGTACTTCGTCTCGAGGTACTCCTCGATGCCCTCGAAGCCGCCCTCGCGGCCGAAGCCGGACGCCTTCACGCCGCCGAACGGCGCCGCCGGGTTGGACACGATGCCCTGGTTGACGCCGACCATGCCGTACTCCAGCGCCTCGCTGACGCGCAGCGCGCGCGACAGGTCCTTGGTGAAGAAGTAGGCGACGAGGCCGTACTCGGTGTCGTTGGCGCGGCGGATCGCGTCGTCGTCGTCGGTGAAGGTCTGGATGCCGGCGACCGGGCCGAAGATCTCCTCGCGCACCATCTGCGCCTCGAGCGGCACGTCGGTGAGCACCGTCGGCGGGTAGAAGTAGCCCGGCTCCTCGCTCGCGGTCCCGCCGGTGACGACGGTGGCGCCGCGCTCGGTGGCGTCGTCGACGAGCGCGGTGACCTTGTCGACGGCCTTGGCGTTGATGAGCGGACCGACCTCGACGCCGTCCTGCGTGCCGTCGCCGACGGTCATCGCGCCCATCCGGTCGGCCAGCTTGCGGGAGAACTCCTGGGCCAGGTCGGCGTGGACGTAGAACCGGTTGGCGGCGGTGCACGCCTCACCGATGTTGCGCATCTTGGCCAGCATCGCGCCCTCGACCGCCGCGTCGACGTCGGCGTCGCCGAAGACGATGAACGGCGCGTTGCCGCCCAGCTCCATCGACACGCGCAGCAGCTGGTCGGCGGACTGCTCGACGAGCCGGCGACCGACCGGGGTCGAGCCGGTGAAGGTGAGCTTGCGGGTGCGCGGGTCGCGGATCAGCGGCTCCATCACGCCACCGGAGTCGCTGGTCGTGACGACGTTGAGCACGCCCTTGGGCAGCCCCACCTCCTCGAGGATCTGGGCCAGCGCCAGCATCGTCAGCGGCGTCTCGGCCGCGGGCTTGACGACCATCGTGCAACCGGCCGCGATCGCCGGGCCGATCTTGCGGGTGCCCATCGCCAGCGGGAAGTTCCACGGCGTGATCATCAGCGTCGGGCCGACCGGCTGCTTCATGGTGACCAGCCGGGTGGCGCCGTTGGGCGCGGTGGACCAGCGGCCCGAGATGCGCACCGCCTCCTCGGAGAACCAGCGGAAGAACTCCGAGCCGTACGTCACCTCGCCCTTGGCCTCGGCGATCGGCTTGCCCATCTCGAGGGTCATCAGCAGCGCCAGGTCGTCGGTGCGCTCGACGATCAGGTCGTACGCCGCGCGCAGCAGCTCGCCCCGCTCGCGCGGCGCGGTGGCGGCCCAGTCGGCCTGCGCCTCGGCCGCAGCGGTCAGCGCCGCGTCGCCGTCGGCGACCGAGGCGTCGGCCACGTCGACCAGCCGCTCCCCCGTCGCCGGATTGTCGACCTCGAGGGTCTTGCCGCCCTCGGCGTCGCGCCACTCCCCACCGATGAAGAGTCGCTTCTCGACCTGCCCCAGCACCGTTGCTGCATCGCTCATGGAGCCAGCGTCTCACCCGGGCGCGACACGCGCTCGCCAGGTCCGCAGCCCGGCCGCGCGAGGATCCTCTCGGCCTGGCACCATGGCGCCCGGGCGCCCGTCGACCAGGGGAACGCGGCGCCCGCCGCGAAGATCTGACGAAGGGGAACGTCATGCACCGCACCACCACCACTCGTACCGCCCGCAGCGCCGTCGCCGTGCTGGCCGCCGCCGCAGCGCTCACGCTGTCGGCCTGCCAGCAGGACGTCGATCCCGGCAGCGGGGGCGCCAGCTCGCCGGCCACGCCCAGCGCCAGCTCGACGCACGACTCCGGCTCCGGCTCCGGCTCGGGTGCGTCGTCCAGCCACGCGCCGAGCACGAGCCAGTCGCCCGGCGCGAGCGAGTCGGAGGGGTCGGGCCAGCAGGCCGGTCGGGTCCGGCTCACGCCGGACGGCAAGGTCAACGGGGTCGGCCTGCCCGCCTCCGTCGACACGGTCACCAAGGCGGTGAACCCCGCGCTCGGGACGCCCACGAAGCGGACCGGCAAGGTCTGCGAGCTGAGCGGCGACACCGGCCCGACGGTGACGCTGGACTACGGCGACATGTCGTTCTACGGCGAGGCGCCCAACGGTGCGCCGATGCGCATCAAGAGCTGGACCATCGACCGCGACAGCGGCAAGCCGATCAACGCGCCGTACGGCGTGGGCATCGGCTTCACCCAGGAGCAGGTCATGAGCATGGTCCCCGGGGCGGAGCTCAACGAGGAGGGGACGGTCTTCAACGACGGGCCGGTCATCACCAAGGGCGACCTGACGTACTTCCTCGCGCGCAACAAGCCCACGGTGATCTCGATCATGTACCGCGCGGTCACCTGCGAGTGACCCGCGACGTACGGTGGAGCGCATGTCCGCCGTCGCGCCCGACAGCATCGCCGAGCTCGCCGACCTGGTCGCCCGCAGCGCCCGGGTGGTGGTGTTCAGCGGGGCCGGCATCTCGACCGAGTCCGGCATCCCCGACTTCCGCTCGCCGGGCGGGGTGTGGACCCGGTACGACCCGACCCAGCTGACCTTCGAGCGCTACGTCGACGACCCCGACGTGCGTCGGCAGTCCTGGCAGATGCGCCGCGAGTTCTTCGACGCCGCGCCACGGCCCAACGCAGCGCACCGGGCCGTGGCGCGGCTCGAGCGCTCCGACCAGGGGCTCGGCGTGATCACCCAGAACATCGACGGACTCCACCAGGAGGCCGGTGCGCGGACCGTCGTCGAGGTGCACGGCACCGCCCGCGAGGTCATGTGCATCGGTGAGCGCCCGCTCGGCGGCGTGCCCGACGGCTGCGGCTTCCGCGCCGACCACGACTGGGTCGTCGGGCTGCTCGACGCCGGCGAGGCGGACCCGCGCTGCCCCGGGTGCGGCGGCCTGGTGAAGTCGGCCACGGTGAGCTTCGGGCAGGTGCTGTTCCCCGAGGCGATCGCCGCGGCCGAGCGGCTCGCGGGCGAGGCCGACCTGATGATCGCGGTCGGCAGCTCGCTGCAGGTGTTCCCCGCGGCGGGGCTGCCTATGGAGACCATCACCAGCGGCGGCCGGCTCGCCATCGTCAACGACGAGGAGACCCCGCTCGACGAGCTGGCCGCCGTCGTGGTGCGCGGGCGCGCGGGCGAGGTGCTCCCCGAGGCGCTGAAGGCGTACAGCGGGTAGGGCGGTGGCGGCAAGGCCGGGAGAGGATCCTCTCCTGCGCCATCCCCGGCCGCGGTCGTACGTCCTTCTCGTGCGACAACCCGTCGCGGGCCCGCGGGCTCCCGCGGGCCGAGAGGCAAGGGGAGACATGCAGCACCTGCGCAGCACCACCGTTGCTCTGTGCGCCGCCGGCGCACTCGTCACGACGCTGGGGGTCGGAACGCCCAGCGCCAGCGCCGACCCGGCGCCACCCATCCCGTCCGCCACCAACCGCACCGCGACGACCACCGCGACCACCACGTCGGTCCCGAGCAACTTCGTGATCGACACGATGGGGCTCGGCCGCCGGGACGAGGCGGGGTCGACCTACCGCCCGGTCGCGATGACGCAGCTGCTGCTGCGCCGCTGGGCGCCGAGCCTCGCGGTCGACGGCAGCTTCGGCTACCAGACCCAGGCTGCGGTCCAGGCGTTCCAGCGAGCCGAGGGCCTGACGGTCACCGGCAAGCTCGCCCGCGCCGACTTCTACCGGCTGTTCGCTCGCCAGACGGTGCGCTACGGCGACACCGGCGACGCCGTGCGCAGCCTGCAGATCGGCCTCGCGCGCAGCCGCAGCCTCGCGGTCGACGGGTCGTTCGGGTCCGCGACCCTCTCGGCCGTCCGCAGCGAGCAGGCGACCCACGGCCCCTGCCACGGCACCGGCGTCGACGGCATCGCCGGCCCGATCACCCGGATGATGCTGTTCGAGTACGAGCACGACTCCGCCTGCTGACAAGGGCGGCACAGATACAGCGACGGCGGCACAGAAGTTTCGTGTGCCGCCGTCGTCGTATGTGTGCCGCCGTCGACGAGGCGGACCGGCCCGTGCCGGTCCGCCTCGCGTGTCGTTCGGGTCGTGACGGTCAGCTGTCGATGTTGGCCATCACGTGCTTGATGCGCGTGTAGTCCTCGAAGCCGTACATCGACAGATCCTTGCCGTAACCGCTGTGCTTGAAGCCGCCGTGCGGCATCTCGGCGACGAGCGGGATGTGGGTGTTGATCCAGACGCAGCCGAAGTCGAGCGCCTTGGAGACCCGCATGGCACGGCCGAAGTCCTTGGTCCAGACCGAGGAGGCGAGGCCGTACTGCACGCCGTTGGCCCAGGAGATCGCCTCGGCCTCGTCGGTGAAGGTCTGCACGGTGATGACCGGGCCGAAGATCTCGTTCTGGATCGCCTCGTCGTCCTGCTTGAGCCCGTCGACGACCGTCGGCTCCAGGAAGAAGCCGTCGCCGAGGCTGCTCACCCGGTTGCCACCGGTCGCGATGCTGGCGTGCTGCGGCAGCCGCTCGAGCATGCCCGTCACGTGGGCCAGCTGGTTGCTGTTGTTGACCGGGCCGAACAGCGCGTCGTCGTCGTCGGGCATGCCGACCTTGGCGTTGCTCTTGGCGTAGTCGGCGAGCGCCGCGACGAAGTCGTCGTGCACCCGCGGGGCCGCGAGCACGCGGGTGGCGGCGGTGCAGTCCTGGCCGGCGTTGAAGTATCCGGCGGTCGCGATGCCCTCGACCGCGGCCTCGATGTCGGCGTCGTCGAAGACGATGACCGGGGCCTTGCCGCCGAGCTCGAGGTGCACCCGCTTGACGTCCTTGGCGGCCGACTCGGCCACCTGGATCCCGGCGCGCACCGAGCCGGTGATCGCGACCAGCTGCGGGGTCTGGTGCTCGACCAGCGCCTGACCGGTGCTGCGGTCGCCGGTGATCACGTTGAACGTGCCGGCCGGCAGGAACTCCGCGGCCAGCTCGGCCATGAGCAGCGTGGTCTCGGGCGTGGTGTCGCTCGGCTTGAGGACGATGGTGTTGCCCGCGGCGAGCGCCGGGGCGATCTTCCACATCGCCATCATCATCGGGTAGTTCCACGGGGTCACCTGGCCGACGACGCCGATCGGCTCGCGCCGGATCCACGAGGTATGCCCCTTCATGTACTCCGCCGAGGCGCGGCCCTCGAGCACGCGCGCGGCGCCGGCGAAGAAGCGCAGCTGGTCGACCATGACCGGCACCTCCTCGGTGGTGGTCAGGGCGTACGGCTTGCCGGTGTTCTCGGCCTCGAGCTTGACGAAGTCGTCGGCCCGCTTCTCGATGGCGTCGGCGAACTTCAGCAGCGCCTCCTGCCGCTCCCCCGGCGTGGTCTGGCCCCACTCGCCGAAGGCGCGCTCCGCGGCGGAGTAGGCCGCGTCGACGTCGGCCTCGCTGGACACCGGCGCCTTGGCCACGACCTGGCCGGTGGACGGGTTGACGATGTCCTGCGTCGCGTCGGTCTGCGCCTCGGCATAGCTGCCGTCGATGAAGTTGCGCAGGGCGCGGGGTGAGGTGCTCACTGGGGGCTCCTTCGTTGTCGTCGTTGACGTGGTCGAGCGTATCCGTGGGGTACGCCCTCGATCAGCGGGTCGTCAGCACTCGATGACGTTGACCGCGAGGCCGCCGCGGGCGGTCTCCTTGTACTTCACGGACATGTCGCGACCGGTGTCGCGCATGGTCTTGATGGCCTTGTCGAGCGAGACCGTGTGCACGCCGCTGCCGTTCAGCGACAGGCGGGCCGCGTTGATCGCCTTGACCGAGGCGATGGCGTTGCGCTCGATGCACGGGATCTGCACGAGACCGCCGACCGGGTCGCAGGTCAGGCCGAGGTTGTGCTCGATGCCGATCTCGGCGGCGTTCTCGACCTGGGTGGGGGTGCCGCCCAGCACCTCGCACAGCGCGCCGGAGGCCATCGCGCAGGCCGAGCCGACCTCGCCCTGGCAGCCGACCTCGGCGCCGGAGATGGAGGCGTTCTCCTTGAACAGGATGCCGATGGCGGCGGCGGTCAGCAGGAACTTCACGATCGCGTCGTCGTCGGCGCCGTCGACGAACCGCACGTAGTAGTGCAGGACGGCGGGGATGATCCCGGCCGCCCCGTTGGTCGGCGCGGTGACGACGCGGCCGCCGGAGGCGTTCTCCTCGTTGACCGCGAGCGCGAACAGGTTGACCCAGTCCATGACGCGCAGCGGGTCGTCGCGCAGCTCGCCCCGGGTGAGCGCCTGGTGCAGCGCGGGGGCCCGCCGCGGCACCTTCAGCCCGCCGGGCAGGGTGCCCTCGTGCTCGATGCCGTTCTGGACGCACTCGGCCATGACCGACCAGATGCGCAGCATCCCGTCGCGGATCTCCTCGTCGGTGCGCCAGACCCGCTCGTTGCGCCACATCACCTCGCTGACGCTGAGCCCCTCGCGCTCGCAGATCTCGAGCAGCTGGGCGCCGGTGGTGAAGTAGAGCGGGAGCCGGGTGTCGTCCTGGACCACCCGGTCCGCGCCGGTCGCGGACTCGTCGACCACGAAGCCGCCGCCGACCGAGTAGTAGGTGTGCTCGGCGAGGACCTCGCCGGCGTGGTCGTACGCCCGGAAGGTCATGCCGTTGGGGTGGGTCGGGAGCGACTTGCGCCGGTGCATCACCAGGTCGGCGTCGGGGTCGAACGCGACGGTGTGCCGGCCCGCGAGCCGCACCTCGCGGCCGCTCTTGATCGTCGCGACGCGCTCGTCGGCGCTGCCGGTGTCGCACCCCTCGGGCGTCTCGCCCTCGAGGCCCAGCAGCACCGCCTTGTCGGAGCCGTGGCCGTGCCCGGTCGCGCCCAGCGAGCCGAACAGCTCGGCCTGCACGCGGGCGACCCGGTCGAGCCGGCCGTCGGCCACGACGCCGTCGACGAAGGTCTTCGCGGCGCGCATCGGCCCCACCGTGTGCGAGGACGACGGGCCGATGCCGATCGAGTAGAGGTCGAACGCGCTGAGTGCCATGCCGCGCTGCTCACTTCCGTCGGGGCGAGCGTCGTCTGCCGCGTGCCCGGCCGGTCGCCGGGCGAGTCGTGCGGTGCCTCGACGACGCTGGCGAGACACCAGGATCAGCATAAGCCGCGGACCCCGACCTTCGGAATCCCTCGTGGAATGCTTGTCAGACCACGGATTCCGCGGCACCATGGCCGCATGTCGGCACCTGCGCGCCCCGCCTCCACGGGTCCCGTCGTGCTCGACGAGGTCGCCAAGGCGATCGTGCGCATCCTGCAGCACGACGGCCGCACGCCGTACGCCACCATCGCCCGCGAGGTCGGCCTCTCCGAGGCCGCCGTGCGGCAGCGCATCCAGCGCCTGCTCGACAGCGACCTGGTGCAGATCGTCGCCGTGACCGACCCCGCGCAGGTCGGCTTCACCCGGCAGGCGCTCATCGGCATCAGCACCACCGGCGACAGCCAGCGGGTCGCCGACCGGCTGAGCGCGCTCGAGGAGGTGTCCTACGTCGTGAGCACGACCGGGCGCTACGACCTGCTCGTCGAGGTGGTCTGCACCGACGACGACCACCTGCTCACGCTGCTGCAGAAGACGATCCGCGGCACCCGGGGCGTGACCGCCACCGAGACGTTCCAGTACCTCAAGCTGAACAAGCAACGCTACGACTGGGGAGCGAGATGAGCACGAGCACGACCAACACGACCACCACCGACGGCACCCCCGAGGGCGTCGGCACGACGCCGAAGGGCACCCCGCGCTACGACGCCGCCCGCGACCACCTGTGGGGTCACTTCACCCGGCAGTCGGTCTACGAGCCGACCGAGACGGGCGGGCTCGGGCAGACCGTGCCGACGATCGTCAAGGGCGAGGGCGCCTACATCTGGGACGCCGACGGCAAGAAGTACCTCGACGGCCTCTCCGGGCTGTTCGTCGTGCAGGCCGGTCACGGGCGCGAGGAGCTCGCCGAGGCCGCCGCGAAGCAGGCGCGCGACCTGGCCTTCTTCCCCATCTGGTCCTACGCCCACCCGCCGGCCATCGACCTCGCCGAGCGGCTCGCGGGGTACGCCCCCGGTGACCTCAACCGGGTCTTCTTCACCACCGGTGGCGGCGAGGCGGTCGAGACCGCCTGGAAGCTCGCGAAGCAGTACTTCAAGCTCACCGGCAAGCCGGGCAAGCACAAGGTGATCAGCCGCTCGATCGCGTACCACGGCACCCCGCAGGGCGCGCTGTCGATCACCGGGCTGCCGCCGCTGAAGGAGATGTTCGAGCCGCTGGTGCCGGGCGCGTTCAAGGTGCCCAACACCAACATCTACCGCGCGCCCAGCGACGAGCTGCGTTCTGACGCAAAGGCTTTCGGCCGCTGGGCCGCCGACCGCATCGCCGAGGCCATCGAGTTCGAGGGCCCCGACACGGTTGCCGCCGTCTTCCTCGAGCCGGTGCAGAACGCCGGCGGCTGCTTCCCGCCGCCGCCCGGATACTTCGAGCGCGTGCGCGAGATCTGCGACGAGTACGACGTGCTGCTCGTCTCCGACGAGGTGATCTGCGCGTTCGGCCGCATCGGATCGATGTTCGCCTGCGACGACTTCGGCTACGTGCCCGACATGATCACCTGCGCCAAGGGCATGACCTCGGGCTACTCCCCCATCGGCGCGATGATCGCGAGCGACCGGCTGTTCGAGCCGTTCAAGCAGGGCGCGACGTCCTTCCCGCACGGCTACACCTTCGGCGGCCACCCCGTGTCGGCCGCCGTCGCGATGGCCAACCTGGACATCTTCGAGCGGGAGACCCTGAACGACCGCGTGCACCAGAACGCCCCGGCCTTCCGGCGCACGCTGGAGAAGCTCGGCGACCTGCCGATCGTCGGTGACGTGCGCGGGGAGGGCTACTTCTACGGGATCGAGCTGGTCAAGGACAAGGAGACCCGCGAGACGTTCAACGACGACGAGGCCGAGCGGATGCTGCGCGGCTTCCTGTCGAAGGCGCTGTTCGACGCCGGGCTCTACTGCCGCGCCGACGACCGCGGCGATCCGGTCGTCCAGCTCGCGCCGCCGCTGATCTGCGGCCAGGCCGAGTTCGACGAGATCGAGCGGATCCTGCGCGGGGTGCTCACCGAGGCCTGGAACATCCTCTAGCGCCGCCACCCCCTAGTGAGCGAGGCGGATCGGCATGCCGATCCGCCTCGCTCATTCTTGAGGTAGGAGCGGCTCGCCTAGGCTCACGGCGTGCGCACCGAGCCGCTGCTGGAGCAGCCGACGCGCCCCACCTGGGGTGACTGGCTGCTCGTCGGCCTGCTGTGGACGTTTGCCGGCCTGCCCTACCTCGTCGGCGCCCAACCGGCCGTTCTCGCCGTCGTCGCGACCGTGCAGATCGTGCCGCTCGCCTGGCGACGGGCCCACCCCGTCGTGGTGTTCGGGACGGTCGCGCTGGCGACGCTCAGCCAGGTCCCGTTCTCGGACAACGTGATCGCGGCCAACATCGCACTCCTGTTCGCGCTGTACTCCCTCGCGGCCTGGGCCTCGAGCAACCTCGAGCTCGTGCTCGGCCTCAGCGTCTGCGCTGTAGGCGCGCTGGTCGCCGGGGCCGACTGGGCCGAGTTCGCCGCGGTCGAGCCGGGGGCCGGCTTCCCGTGGCGGCTGTTCGTCATCACGGCGGTGATGTGCCTGGCGGTGACCGTGGCCGCGGCCGCGCTGGGCGACGCGGCCCGCCGCCGGCGCCAGCTCGTGCTGCAGCTGCGCGCCCGGGCCGAGGACGCCGAGCGCGAGCGCGACCAGCACGCCCAGCTCGCCGCGCAGAGCGAGCGCACCCGCATCGCCCGCGAGATGCACGACGTCGTCGCGCACGCGCTGGCGGTGATCGTCGTGCAGTCCGACGGCGCGGCCTACGCCGTGCGCCACACCGGCTCGGTCGGCACCGCGGCCGACGCCCTGGAGACCATCGGCGCGACCAGCCGCGAGGCGCTGGCCGAGACCCGCCGCCTCGTGGGGGTGCTGCGCGAGGAGGGCTCGGCCGCCGAGCTCGCGCCGTCGGCCGGCGCAGGCGACATCGCCACCCTCGTCGACCGGGTGCGCGACGCGGGCCTGCCCGTCCAGCTCGAGACCGACGGCGCGCTGGAGGGGCTGCCGCGCGAGGTCGGCGCCGCGGCATACCGCGTCGTGCAGGAGGCGCTCACCAACGTCATCAAGCACGGCGGGCCCGACGCCACCGCGTCCGTCACGATCACCCGGGCCGACGACCGGCTCGAGGTGACGGTGAGCGACACCGGGCGCGGCCTGCTGCCCGGCGCCGACGACCAGCACGGGCACGGCCTGGTCGGGATGCGAGAGCGTACGTCGGTGCTGGGCGGGTCGTTGCGCACCGGTCCGCGCCCGGGCGGGGGCTTCGTGGTGACCGCCGAGATTCCTTGTGGGGAAAGGACTTCCGCGACATGACCGACACGATCCGACTGATGCTCGTCGACGACCAGCAGATGGTGCGGGCAGGCTTCCGCATGGTGCTCGACGCGCAGCGCGACATGGCCGTCGTGGCCGAGGCCGGCGACGGCCAGGAGGCGGTCGACCTGCTGCGCCCGGCCCCCGACGCGGTCGACGTGGTGCTCATGGACGTGCGCATGCCGCGCCTCGACGGGGTCGCCGCCACCGAGCAGGTCAGCGCGCTCGACCCCGCGCCCCGGGTGCTGGTGCTCACGACGTTCGACCTCGACGAGTACGTCTTCGCCGCCCTGCGCGCCGGCGCCTCCGGGTTCCTGCTCAAGGACGCCGGGCCCGAGGAGCTGCTGCTGGCGATCCGCGCCATCCACGCCGGGGACTCGGTGGTCGCCCCGTCGGCCACCCGGCGTCTGCTCGAACAGGTGGTGCCCACGCTGCCCAGCGCCGAGGCGGCCGACCGCACCGCTCGGCTCGACGTGCTGACGCCGCGCGAGCGCGAGGTCCTGGTCGCCGTCGGCCGGGGCCTGTCCAACGGCGAGATCGCGAGCGAGCTGTTCCTCGCCGAGCCGACGGTCAAGACGCACATCGGCCGCATCCTGGCCAAGCTCGACCTGCGCGACCGGGTGCAGATGGTCGTGCTGTGCTACGAGACCGGCCTGGTGCGCGTCGGGGACTAGCGCTCCCGCTCCACCCGCTCCCGCTCCACCCGCGGTCGCCCGCGCGAGCCGCGCCCGTCATACCGCGGTCGTAGGCCGGTCGAGACAGTCGCACGATGTGCCGCCCACCCTCGAATCCCTAACGTCGACAACGACGTTCAGCCGACAGAGGGGAACCCCGTGCACACCACCACCGCACCGTCCGACCGGCCCGCACCGATCGGCGCCGACACCAACGCCGCCGCGGTCGTGGGCCGTGGCCTGGTGAAGACGTACGGCCAGGGCGACGCCCAGGTCGTGGCGCTCGACCACGTCGACGTGGCGTTCGGCCGGGGCCGGTTCACCGCGATCATGGGCCCGTCGGGGTCCGGCAAGTCGACGCTCATGCACTGCCTCGCCGGCCTCGACACGCTCACCGCGGGCGAGGTGGTGCTCGGTGGCCGGTCGCTGACCGGGCTGTCCGACGACCAGCTCACCCGGGTGCGCCGCGACCACGTCGGCTTCGTCTTCCAGAGCTTCAACCTGCTGCCGACGCTGAGCGCGGCCGACAACGTCCGGCTGCCGCTGCGGCTCGCCGGTCAGCGGCCGGACCCGGCCTGGTGGGACCACGTGATCGGCGTGCTCGGCCTCGGCGACCGGCTGCAGCACCGGCCGAGCGAGCTGTCGGGCGGCCAGCAGCAGCGGGTCGCGGTGGCGCGAGCCCTGATCTCGCGCCCGGCCGTGGTGTTCGCCGACGAGCCGACCGGCGCGCTCGACTCGGTCACCGGCGCCGGCCTGCTGGCCGCCCTGCGCGCGTCGGTGCACGAGATGGGACAGACCGTCGTCATGGTGACCCACGACCCCGGCGCCGCCGCCTACGCCGACCGCGTGGTGCTGCTCGCCGACGGGCGCCTCCAGGGCGAGCTGCAGCGCCCGACCGCCGACACGGTGCTCGACGCGCTGCGCGGACTGGGGGCCTGACATGGGATCGGTCACCCTGGCCGAGCTGCGGCACGGCCTGCGCCGCTGGCTCGCACCGGCCGTCGCCGTCGTGCTCGGCGTCGCCTTCCTCACCGCCACCCTCGCGATGCGATCGACGCTCAACGCGACCGTCGAGCGCTTCGCCGCCGCCCAGGTTGCCGGCGCCGACGCCGTGGTGAGCCCGCCCGGAAAGTCAAGCAGCACAACGGGTCTCACGGCCGACCAGCTGCAGACCGTGCGTCAGCTTCCGGGCGTCACGCAGGTCGACGTGGAGCAGAGCGCGACGACCACCGTGCGTGGCCCGGACGGTGCACCGCTCGACGTGGTCGCCCGCACGGTCGACCCGGACCAGGTCGTCCTGCTCTCCGGCCGTACGCCCGCGGGGCCTGGCCAGGTCGTGCTCAGCGAGTCCGCCGCGAGCGCCCTCGGTGCCACGACCGGGTCGGTCGTCACGGTCGGGGGCGCCCCCGGCCGCGCCGAGTCGCGTCAGGTGGCCGGCATCGTCCGCGTCCCCGGCTCGACGGGGGTCGCCGTGGTGATCGGCACCTCGGGCGAGCTGACCCGGTGGAGCGGCACGACGGCGTACGACGCGCTGCTGGTGCGCGCCGGAGGCGACCAGGCCGCGACGGCCGACCGGCTCCGGGCCGCGCTCGGCAGCGGTGTGACCGTGCGCACCGCCGACGCCGAGATCGCCGCCCGCGTCGACCGGTTGGTGGTCGGGATCAGCCAGATCACCATGTTCTTTGCGGTGTTCGCGATCGTCGCGATCTTCGTGTCGGCGCTGGTCATCGCCAACACGTTCCAGATCCTGCTCGCCCAGCGGTCGCGGCAGCTGGCGCTGCTGCGCTGCGTCGGCGCCTCGCGCCGTCAGGTGACGCGCTCGGTCGTGGGCGAGGCCGTGGTGCTCGGGCTGCTTGCGTCTGCGGTCGGCGTCGCCGTCGGCCTCGCACCGGTCGCTGCCCTCGCCGCCGTCAGCGACACCGTGCAGCTGGTGCAGCTGCCCATCGAGTCGCTGCGCGTCTCGGCCCTGGAGCTGCTGGTGCCGGTGGCCGTCGGTCTCACGGTCACCGTGCTGGCCGCGCTGCAGCCGGCCCGGCGCGCCTCGCGCGTCGCGCCCCTGGCGGCGCTGCGCCCCGAGCTGTCCGGCCCCGCGCAGACCCGCGCCTCGCGGCTGCGGCTGCTCGCGGGCGGCACCACCGGCGCGCTGGGCTTCACCGGCCTGCTGGTGTCGGCGCTGCGCGGCGAGGCGCTCCCGGCCGTGCTGTGCGGGGTGCTGTCCTTCCTCGGTGTGGTGCTGGTGGCGCCGGTGGTCGTGCCGCTGCTGGCGCGCGGCCTCGGCCGCATCGCCCGGGTCGCCGGGGTGCCCGGCGAGCTGGCGACCGACAACACCGTGCGCAACCCCCGACGTACGGCCGCGACCAGCACCGCGCTGCTCGTCGGCATCACCCTGATGGCCACCATGCTCGTCGGGGCACAGACCAGCCGCGCGGCCATCGCCGACGCCGTCGACAGTCAGTACGCCCTCGACGTCTCGCTCGACGCCAAGGGCCAGGCGGTCGCGCCGGCCCTGGTCGAGCGGGTCGAGCGCATCGACGGGGTCGAGCGCACCGCCCGGCTGCGCGCCGGGAAGGTGAGCGTCGGCGGGTCCCGGGCCGCCCGCGAGCAGACGGTGCTCGGGCTGCCGAGCGACGCCACCGCGGTGCTGCGCGACCCGAGCGTCGTGACGGCCGCGGCGCCCGGCACCGTGCTGGTCGACGAGCTGAGCGCCGCCGACCTCGGCATCGGCGACGGCGACCCGGTGCGCCTCGGCCCGGTCACCCTGACGGCCCGCGTCACCGACCGGTCGCTCGACGCGTTCGTGGTGACCGCCCAGGACCTCGCCCGCATCGCGCCCGACGCCCCGGTCGCGGCGCTGTGGCTGCGGCTGTCCCCCGGGGCGGACGCCGGCCAGGTCGTCGGCGCCGTGCAGCGCGCGACCGCCGGCACCGAGGTCGAGGTCGGGGCTCCGCCGGCGCCCGCGCCGAGCTGGACAGCCTGGTGAACCTGATGCTCGCCGTCGTCACCGGGCTGCTCGGCGTCGCCGTGGTCATCGCCCTCGTCGGTGTCGCCAACACGCTCGGGCTGTCCGTGCTCGAGCGCCGCCGCGAGACCGCGCTGCTGCGGGCGCTCGGCCTCACCCGTCGTCAGGTGCGCCGCACGCTCGCGATCGAGGCGCTGCTCGTCGCGCTCGTCGCCGCGGTGCTCGGCACGGCGCTGGGCGTGCTCTACGGCTGGGCCGGCACGCGGGCGCTGCTCGGCACCTATGCCGCCGGCGCCGTGCCGCAGCTGCCGTGGCTGCTGCTGACGGCGGTCGTGCTGGCCGCCGCCGCGTGCGGGCTGCTGGCGTCGTGGGCGCCGGGGCGACGGGCCGCCCGCACCTCGCCGGTGGCCGCGCTGGCCGCCGACTGAACCGCCCGCCGGTGGCGCCGATTAGGCTGCGGCCATGACGGACCGCGAGCTCGACCTGATCCTGTTCGGCGCCACCGGCTTCGTCGGTCGTCTCACGGCGGAGCACCTCGTCAAGCACGCGCCGGCCGGCACCCGCATCGGACTCGCCGGCCGCTCGGCCGCGAAGGTCGAGCAGGCGCGCGCCCGGCTCGGGGTGCACGCCGCCGACTGGCCGGTGATCGTCGCCGACGCCGACGACCCCGCCTCGCTGGCCGCCATGGCGCGGCGCACCAAGGTCGTCGTCTCGACCGTGGGGCCCTACGCCGCCTACGGCCTGCCCCTGGTGCGCGCGTGCGCCGAGACCGGCACCGACTACGTCGACCTCACCGGCGAGGTGCTGTTCGTCCGTCGCTCGATCGACCAGGCCCAGCAGCTCGCCGACGAGACCGGGGCGCGCATCGTGCACAGCTGCGGCTACGACTCGGTCCCGTCCGACCTCGTGGTGCTGATGGCCGCCGAGCGCGCCCGCGCCGACGAGGCCGGCGAGCTCACCGACACGACGACGTACGCCACGCTGCGCGGCGGGTTCAGCGGCGGCACCGTCGCCTCGGCCCGGCAGCAGCTCGAGGAGATCACCCGCGACCCCTCGCTGCGCCGCGTCGCGCTCGACAAGTTCGCGCTCAGCCCCGACCGCTCGAAGGAGCCCTCCGGCGAGTGGAAGGACAGCGCCGCCGTGCGCTACTCCGACGAGGCGCGCTCGTGGGTCGCGCCGTTCATCATGGCGACCTACAACACCCGCGTCGTGCGGCGCAGCAACGCCCTGCTCGAGCACGCCTACGGCCGGCGGTTCCGCTACCGCGAGGTCATGCGCACGGGTGACGGCGCGGTGGGCTCGGCGACGGCGTACGCCGTGGCGGCCGGTCTCGGCGCCGGCATGGCGGCGATGAGCCTGCCGTTCCTCAGCACCCTGGTCGACAAGGTCGTGCCGGCCCCGGGCGAGGGCCCGAGCGACCGCAAGCGCGCCCGCGGCTTCTTCCGGATGGACGCCTACACGCTCACCACCAGCGGCAAGCGCTACCGCAGCACCGTTGCGGCACAAGGAGATCCGGGCTATGCCGCCACCAGCGTGATGCTCGGCGAGAGCGCGCTGGCGCTGGCCCTCGAGCGCGACCGCTGCCCGCTGCCCCCGGGCATGAACGGCGGCGTGCTGACCCCCGCCACCGCCCTCGGCAACGTGCTCGTCGAGCGGCTGCGCGCGCAGGGCTTCACCTGCGAGGTCGAGGAGCTCTAACCCCGCGCGTACGCCCTCGCGGACCACCGCCGGACCGTGCACCCCACCGCACCCCTCAGCGGTCCACCGCCCAACCGTGCACACCCGTCCGCCCTCGCGGACCACCGCCGAGCCGTGCGCCCCACCGCACCCCCGGCGGTCCACCGCCGGACCGTGCGGCCCACCGCACCCCCGGCGGTCCACCGCCGCACCGTGGGCCCCACCGTGCGCTACTCGCGGCGCAGCACCGGCGCCAGCCGGTCGAGCACGCCGGCGTCCTCGATCGTGCCGGGCACCGGGGCGTCGTCACCGTCGGCGAGCTGGCGCATCGTCTTGCGCAGGATCTTGCCCGAGCGCGTCTTGGGCAGCGCCGGGACGATGTCGACCTGGCGCAGCGCCGCCACCGCACCGACCTCGTCGCGCACCCGCTGCACCAGCTCCTCGCGCAGCTGTTCGGTCTGCGCGTCGTCCAGCTCGTCGGCGCCCTTGAGCACGACCAGCGCGCGCGGCACCTGCCCCTTGAGGTCGTCGCGCACCCCGATCACCGCGCACTCGGCGACCTGCGGGTGGCCGGCGAGCGCCGCCTCGAGCGACCCGGTCGACAGCCGGTGCCCGGCCACGTTGAGCACGTCGTCGGTGCGGCCCATGATCCACAGGTATCCGTCGTCGTCGACGTAGCCGCCGTCGCCGGTGAGGTAGTAACCCTCGTAGGCCGACAGGTAGGACTCGACGTAGCGGTCGTCGTCGCCCCACAGCGTGGTGAGCGTGCCGGGCGGCAGCGGGAGACGGATGCACACCGCGCCCTCGGTGCCCGGCGCCACGGGGTTGCCCGACTCGTCGAGGATCTGCACGTCGAACCCCGGCGACGGACGCGTCGCCGACCCCGGCCGGATCGGGAAGGTCTCGACGCCGACCGGGTTCGCCGCGATCGGCCACCCGGTCTCGGTCTGCCACCAGTTGTCGATCACCTCGACCCGCAGCCGGTCGGTCGCCCACTGCCAGGTGTCGGGGTCGAGCCGCTCGCCGGCGAGGAAGAAGGTGCGCAGCGACGACAGGTCCGACCCGCGCATCAGCTCGCCGTCGGGGTCCTCCTTCTTGATCGCGCGGATCGCGGTGGGCGCGGTGAACATGCCCGCCACCCGGTCGCGCTCGACGATGCGCCAGAACTCCCCGGCGTCGGGGGTCCCGACCGGCTTGCCCTCGTAGAGCACCGTCGTGCAGCCGGTGAGCAGCGGCGCGTAGACGATGTAGGAGTGGCCCACCACCCAGCCGACGTCGCTGGCGGTGAACCAGACGTCGCCGGGCCACATCCCGAAGATGTTGGTCATCGACCAGCGCAGCGCCACCGCGTAGCCGCCGGTGTCGCGCACCACGCCCTTGGGGCGACCGGTCGTGCCCGAGGTGTAGAGGACGTACAGTGGGTCGGTGGCCTCGACCGGCACGACCGCCGCGGGCTCGACCGCGCCCGGACGCATCGCGACGGCCCAGTCGAGGTCGCGCTCCCCCAGCTCGGCCGGCCCCTGCTCGCGCTGCACGACCAGGCAGCGCTCGGGCTGGTGCTGCGAGCGCTTCAGCGCCTCGTCCAGCAGCGGCTTGTAGGGCACGACCCGGTCGCGCTCGACGCCGCTCGAGGCGGCGATGACCACGGTCGGGCGCGCGTCGTCGATGCGGGCGGCGAGCTCGGCCGGCGCGAACCCGCCGAACACCACCGAGTGCACGGCGCCGATGCGCGCGCAGGCGAGCATCGAGACGATCGCCTCGGGGATCATCGGCAGGTAGATCACGACCCGGTCGCCCTTGCCCACGCCGAGCGCGGTGAGCACGCCGGCCGCGCGCGCGACCTCGTCGAGCAGCTGGGCGTACGTCAGCACGCGCCTCGTGCTCGTCACCGGGCTCTCGTAGATGACCGCCGGCTGGTCGGCGCGGCCCTCGATCACGTGCCGGTCGAGGGCGTTGAAGCACAGGTTCAGCCGCGCGCCGGGGAACCAGCGGTAGAACGGCGCCCGCTCCGCGTCCAGCGCCCGCTTCGGCGGGTTCACCCAGGAGATGTCGCGCGCCGCCTCCAGCCAGAACCCCTCGGGGTCGTCCATGCTGCGCCGGTAGACCTGGTCATAACCGCCCGTGCCGCTCATGACCTCATCCTGCCTGCGCGCTCACCCGCGCGCACGGCTTCGCGGGCGGCGACATACTGACCCGGTGACGACGTCGTCCCTCCGCACGGGTGAGCCCGACCTGCAGCAGGCGCAGGCCCGCACCGTCAGCACCCTGGTCGCCTCGCAGGTGCTCGGCGGCGTCGGCGTCGCGAGCGGCATCGCCGTCATGGCGCTGCTCGCGCTGCGCATCTCCGGCTCCGAGCAGGCGAGCGGCCTCGGCACCACCGCGCAGGTGCTGGGCGGGGCGCTGATCACCGTGCCGGTCGCGCGCCTGATGGCCGCGCGCGGACGCCGCCCCGGGCTGCTGCTCGGCTATGCCCTCGCCGCGATCGGGTGCGGCGTGATCGTGGCCGCCGCCTCCCTCGGGTCGTTCCCGCTCATGCTGCTCGGCAGCCTGCTGTTCGGCGGTGCGACGACGTCGAACAGCCAGGCGCGGTACGCCGGTGCAGACCTGGCCCTGCCGGCGCGCCGTGGGCGCGACCTGGCTCTGGTGGTCTGGGCGACCACCGTCGGATCGGTGCTCGGACCCAACCTGGTCGGGCCCGCCGAAGGTGTCGCGGACGCGCTCGACCTGCCGGCGCTCACCGGCAGCTTCGTCTTCGCACTCGTCGGATTCGCCCTGGCCGCAACGGTTCTCGCGCTCCGGCTGCGGCCGGACCCGCTGCTGCTCGCCCGCGAGGCCGCCGCTCGCGAGGCCCCGGCCGACCCCGCGGCGCCGCTCCCGCACGGCTCGCTGCGCGACGGCCTTCGGCTGGTGCGGTCGCGCCCACGCGCGCTGCTCGGCGTCGTCACGATGGCCCTCGGCCACGCCGTGATGATCTCGGTGATGGTGATGACCCCGCTGCACATGGACCACGGCGGGGCGTCGCTGCGCCTGGTCGGCCTGGTGATCAGCATCCACATCCTCGGGATGTATGCCTTCTCCCCCGTGACCGGCTGGTGCGTCGACCGTTTCGGCGGGCCGGTGGTGGCCACGGGTGGCGCCGGGCTGCTGATCGCCGCCTGCCTGCTCGCGGGCCTGTCCGACCAGGGCATGTCGGGCACGCTCACCGCCGGCCTGTTCCTGCTCGGGCTCGGCTGGTCGGCGACCCTGGTGTCGGGCTCGACGATGCTCACCTCGGCGCTCACCCCGGACGAGCGCCCGGCGACGCAGGGCCTGGCCGACCTGCTCATGGGGCTCGCCGGCGCCGGCTGCGGGGCGGTCGCCGGGCTGGTGCTCGAGCACGGCAGCTACGCGGTGCTGGCGTTCGGCGCGGCCGGCATCGCCGCCCTGGTCGGGCTGAGCGCGCTGCTGCTCGGCCGCGCCGGCGCCGCGCCGGTCAGCGGAGCATGATCGAGTTCTTCGCCGCCGTCGAGATCGGGTGCCCGGGGTTGGTCGAGGCATAGGTGCGCAGCTGCGACTCGGTGATCCGGTGGATGTCGTTGGTCGCCAGGGTGCTGAGCGGGTCCATCGCGAGGTAGTACGTGCCGTCCCAGCCGAGCACCGCCATCCAGTGCGACACCGGGCCGTTGGCGTGGTTGTCCCACGGCAGCTTGTACGCGTCGCCGCCCGCGATCGAGGCGCGCCCGGCGCGGGCGTCCGCGAGGGTGTCGCTGATCCCGCCCTGCCAGGTGGTGAGGCCGTACGTCGCGAACGCCTTCTGGAAGTCGGGGTACTCCGTGCCGCGGGCGTCGCGCTCGGCGGTGTTGGCCAGACCCATCGCGCGGTAGCGGAAGTCGTTGACGGCCGCGGTGCGCAGGTCCATGTTCCAGGTCCAGCCGCGCGGGGTGATGCCGCGATAGATCAGCAGCGTCACCGCCGAGACCGGGCCGCAGTTGGACCACTGCGCGCGGCCCGTGTCGGCCTGGCGCAGCGGGTACATCGGCTGCGTCGACTTCGCCGCGAACAGCGTGCGCCAGGTGTAGTAGCCGACGAACGTCGCCGGGCCGATGCCGTGCCCGGCCTGGAACGCCTTGACGTACTTGGTGGTGATCGGCCCGTAGTTGGTGCTCATGTCGGGCGCGCAGGAGTCGAAGAACCGGTAGCCGTGCTTGCGCAGCAAGGTCTGGATGGCATACACGCGGTAGCTCACCGCGCCCGCGCCGGTGGACGGCGTGAGCTTCTCCAGCGTGGCCGGGTCGGCGGTGCCGGTCACGGGCAAGCCGACCTTCTGCTGGTAGGCGCGCACGGCCGAGGTGGTCGAGGAGCCGTACGTCTCCTCCCAGTTGGTCTTGAAGCCCGCCGACAGCAGGAGGTACTGCAGGGCGCGGGTGTCCCAGAACCCGGTGCCGGTGCGCAGCGTGGGGAAGCCGCCGGCGTAGTAGTTCGGGGCGCCGCTCAGCGACATCGCGGTGCGCGAGCCGTCGTCGCTGCCCTTGCCCCGGGCGGATCGCTGGGTCTGCTCCTTGCCGCTGCCGGCACGGCCCTTGCTGTTGGGCACGGCGTCCGGGTCGTCGGGCAGCGGGAAGCCGCGGTCGTCGCGGCGCTTGGGTGCGGGGCCGCCGTCCCCGCCGCTGCCGGTCAGCAGGGCGGGCGCGCCGGTGGCGGCCGCCGGGCCGACGCCCAGGGCGAGGCTGCCGGCGCCCGCGACGGTGCCGAGCAGCAGCGCGCGGCGCGAGGCGCTCGGGATGAGTGCGCGGTCGGACATCGAGGTCTCCATCGTTCGGTCGATGCGCCCACCGCGCATGGTGCAGGCCCCCGTCCCCGACGGCTCAGCGTCGGCTGCCCCACTCCCAACGTGGTGCGGTCAGCATTCCCTGGCCGACCGCACGCGTCTCACCGAGGTCTCGCTCGAGTCCCAGCAGCCGCGCAGGCGACGACAACCCTAGCGGGCCCGGTGTGGCCTGTGGGGACAATGAGTCATCTGTGAGCACCTCGCTCAACGGGCCGGAATGGGTCACCACGACGACCTGTGTGTCGGCCGCCACCCGGCGGACCAGCCGCCCTAGCGCGCCCACGAGGTCGGCGTGCAGCGAGGTCTCGGGCTCGTTGAGCACCATGAGCGGCGGCGGGTTGGTGGTGAGCAGCGCCGCGACCCACAGCAGGTATCGCAGCGTCCCGTCGCTCAGCTCGGCCGCCGCGAGCGGGCGCAGCATGCCGGGCTGGTGCAGCAGCACGTCGAACCGGCCGTCGCGCACGTCGACCTCGAGCCGGGCACCGTCGAAGGCGTCGGCCACCGCCTCGTGCAGCGGCGCGGGGTCCTGCTCGACGATGGTCTGCAGCGCCGCCGCGAGGTCGCTGCCGTCGTCGGCCATGCGCGGGGTGCGGGTGCCGATCTGCGGCCGCCGGGCGGGCGAGTCGGGGTCGGCGCGGAACCCGTCGTAGAACCGCCAGCCGCGCAGCACCCGCCGCACCGCGACCAGCTCGGGCGCGCGCTGCGGGTCGGCGAGCTCGTCGAGCATGCTCTCCCACGGCGCGAGCCCGCGGGTCAGCTCGGTCCAGCCCCGCCCCTCGCGCGCCTCGACGACCGACCAGCGGCGGCGCACGTGCACCGTCGCGGGCCGCATCACCGGACCGCTGAAGACGACCTCGCGCTTGATCTCGGGGTCGCGCAGGAACGCCGACTCGTATCCCGGCGCCTGAGGGGGCAGCCCCAGGTCGACGAGGTAGCCGAGGTCGTCGGAGGCGAACCCGAGCCGCAGGCTGATCGGGCCCTTGCGCACCGTGCCCTGCACCTCGTGCCCACCGCGGCGCGCGCCGTCGAGCGACGCCGGGCCGGCCCACAGCGCCGAGCTCAGCCCGCCCTCGCGCGCGAGCGAGGACACCACGTCGCCCTGCCCGCACGCCGCGAGCAGCCGCAGCGCGCGATAGAGGTTGGACTTGCCCGCGCCGTTGGGCCCGGTGATGACGTCGAGCCCGTGCAGCGGCACCACGAGATCGCGCAGCGAGCGGTAGCCCGAGACGGCGACGGTGCGGATCACGCTCCCGAGGCTAGGGCCAGGCGCCGACACCGCCCGGTCCGCGAGGACGTACGGCCGCTGCCAGACTGGCGCCATGCCGACCATGGAGATCGAGGACCTGGAGCAGCTGCGGGTCGTGCTCGAGACGCGAACGACGTTGTGGGGCTTGCGTCTTCAGGGCCTGGACCTGACCGGGCCCGAGGGCGCCGCGCTGCTGCTGCGGCGCTGCGCCGGGCTGGTCGTGCTCGGCGGTCTGCTCACCGTCGACCTGGAGCACCACCTGCGGGTCAGCGGCGCCACGATCTTCCCGGCCGACCCCGCCGCGCCGGTCGACCCCTACCGGGCGCGGCTCTACACCCCCGCCGAGCTGTACGCCGGTCTGCTCGAGCGCGGTTACGCCACCACCCCCGACGCGACCGCGTACGCCTGGTCGCGCGAGGCGAGCCTCGCCAACGACGCGTTCGTCACGCTGCTGCGCTCGATCCACGACCACTCGATGACCGACGCGCTGAACGAGCTGCTCGACGGCCGCGGCGTCGTGGGCGTGATGGGCGGCCACGCGGTGCAGCGCGGCACGCAGGAGTACGCCGACGCAGCGCTGCTCGGGATGGCGATCGCGGCCAGCGGCCGGGTCGTGCTGACCGGCGGCGGCCCGGGGGCGATGGAGGCGGGAAACCTCGGCGGCATCTGTCGCACCGAGGCCGAGCTCGAGGCGGCGCTGACCGACCTCGCCGCGGTGCCGTCGTTCCGGCCGTCGATCGACGACTGGGCGCGCTCGGCGTGGCAGGTGCGCGAGCGGGTCGCCGGCGACCGCCTCGCGACGACCCCGGCCGACGTCACCAGCGTGGGCGTGCCGACCTGGTTCTACGGCCACGAGCCGCCCAACCTGTTCGCCTCGCTCATCGCGAAATTCTTCTCCAACGCGCTGCGCGAGGACCTGCTGATCAACCGGTGCACCGACGGCATCGTGGTGCTGCCCGGCGCGGCCGGCACGGTGCAGGAGATCTTCCAGGCGGTGACCCCGCTCTACTACGCCCCCGACGACGTCCGGCTTCCGCCGCTGGTGCTGGTCGGTCGCGAGCAGTGGACCCGGACCGTCCCCGTCTGGCCCGCCCTCGAGGCGCTCGCCGCAGGTCGCCGGATGGCGGGCGCGGTGCACCTGGTCGACACCACCGCCGAGGCGGCCGACCTGCTGCTGCGCCCCGCCGGCGCCCAGCGCTGAGCGAGGCGTGCCGGGCCGGCACGCCTCGCTCCCCTCCTGCGCCGGAGGTCAGCCGCGCGTGCCGACCAGCCGCGCGAAGACGACGATGTTGTCGAGGTGGGTCTGGGCGTCCCCGTCGTAGACCCCGCCGCAGGTGATCAGCCGCAGCTCGGCGCGGTCGGTGGCGCCGTAGACCTTCTGGGTCGGGAACTTCGCCTTGGGGTACTGCTCGACCGCGTCGACCTGGAAGACCGCGGTGGTCCCGTCGGCCCGGTCGACCTCGACCCGCTGCCCGGGCTTGGTGGCGCCGAGGTCGAAGAACACCCCGCGCTTGCCCTGCCAGGTCACGTGGCCGACGACGATCGAGGGGCCCAGCTCGCCCGGCGTCGGGCTCTTGCTGAACCACCCGGTGTCGGTGCCGTTCTGCGGCACCGCCATCTCACCGTTGGGCTGCAGCCCGAGCTGGATGACCTTGCCGGCGATGTCCTGGGCCGGGAGCCGCATGGTCGTGGGCGTGGCTCGCGCCATCAGCTTCCCGGAGGGCTGGACGTACGCCTGCCCCGTCCGCCCGCCGGCGGCACCGGGTGCCGGCGCCGGCCCGCCGCCGGACGAGCTCGCGGCCGGCCCAGGAGTCGGGTCCGCACCCTGGCTGGTGCCCGAGCTGCCTTGCGCTGCACCGTGATTCCCGTGACCGGCGTTGGCGAGCTGGGGGTTCGGCGAGGGCGGGTCACCCACCTGCTGGGCGACGCCGTACGAGATCAGCCCGACCCCGGTCAGGGCGAGCACCGCGGCCACGGCCGACGCACGACGGCGCCGGCCGCGGCCACTGCTGTCGGGCATCGATCAGCTCTCGTCGCCCGTGCGACGACGGACCATCCAGGCCCGGCCGGCGGCACCCAGCGCGACCACGCCGAGACCGATCGGCACGGCCGCCTCGACGCCCTCGGTGGAGCCGTTGCCGGTGTCGACGCCGCCGGAGGGCGGGTTGCCGACCGAGGCCGCGCTCACCATGCCGCACGTCGCGGGGTTGGTGGCCTCCTCGGGAATCCCGTTGACGCCCAACGACTTCGCGAACGAGGACTCGCCGAGCGCCTCCATGTCGTACTTGTCGTTGCCGTTGGCGTCGAGGCCGTGCTGCACGATGTGCAGGTTGCGCAGCTTGGCGCCGGCGCCGGCGGGCAGCGCGATCGTGCGGCGGTAGGACAGGTTGCCCTGGGCGTCGGCCTTCGGCATGCGCTCGATGGCCAGGCCGCTCTTGGGGCTGGTGTCGCCCTCGGTCGTGAGCGAGAGGACCACGTCGCCGTACATCGGGACACCCTCCTCCACGTTGACCTGCCCGTCGCCGTCCTTGTCCTGGTCGGGCCCGGGGCACATGAACTTCTTGGCCTCGGTGAACGACCCGTGGAAGTGCTGCGCGTGCGGGGAGTTGGGCGTGAAGCCCTTGCCCTTGATGTCGACGGTGAGGTTGTCGCCGTCGATGGTGAGCGTCGCGGTCGAGGTCGACCCGCTCTTGTTGCCCATCGTGTCGGTGAGCTTCATCGTGTAGCTCTCGTCGGCCATGGCTCCCGTCGCGGAGGCGAGGAGCATGGCGCAGGCGGCAGGTGCCGCGAGGGCGAGCTTGGTGGTCCGGCGCATCGTGTCGATCCCTTCCTGGTGACCGTTGGTGCCAGGAGTTCGGAGACACAGGTCACACGGATGGGTGGCGCCCGAATCTGTTTGTCGGCGCAGGGCGTACGCGCGGTGCCGGGTCAGGCGGTGGCGGCCGCCAGCTGCCCGCAGGCACCGTCGATCTCCGAGCCGCGGGTGTCGCGGATCGTCGTCGGGATGCCGTGCGCCCGCAGCCGCTCGACGAAGTTCTGCTCGACGCCGGGGCGCGACGCGGTCCACTTGCTGCCGGGGGTCGGGTTGAGCGGGATCGGGTTGACGTGCACCCACCCCTTGCCGCGGCGGCTGAGCTTCTCGCCGAGCAGGTCGGCGCGCCAGCCCTGGTCGTTGATGTCCTTGATGAGGGCGTACTCGATCGACACCCGCCGGCCGGTGGTGCGGTAGTAGCGGTAGGCCGCGTCGATCGCCTCGTCGACCTTCCAGCGGGTGTTGATCGGCACCAGCTCGTCACGCAGCTCGTCGTCGGGTGCGTGCAGCGACAGCGCCAGCGTGACGGGGATGCCCTCGGCGGCGAGCTTGTCGATCGCGGGGACCAGGCCGACGGTCGACATGGTGATGCCGCGCGCGGACATCCCGAGACCGTCGGGGGTGGGGTCGGTGAGTCGGCGGATCGCGTTGATCGCCTGGCGGTAGTTGGCCAGTGCCTCACCCATGCCCATGAACACGACGTTGGAGACCCGCAGCGGCGCCTCCCGGTCGGCCTCGTCGCCGCCGGCGAGGTCGCCGTGGCGCAGCGCGCGGGCGCCGGCCACGACCTGCTCGACGATCTCGGCGGTGGTCAGGTTGCGGGTCAGCCCCTCCTGCCCGGTCGCACAGAACGGGCAGTTCATGCCGCAGCCGGCCTGGCTCGAGATGCACATGGTCACCCGGCCGGGGTAGCGCATGAGCACCGACTCGACGAGGGCGCCGTCGAACAGCCGGAAGACCTGCTTGATCGTGGCGCCGGCGTCGGCCTGCAGCTCGCGCACCGGGGTCAGCAGCTGGGGCAGCAGCCCCTCGACCAGCTCGGTGCGTGCGTCCTTGGGCAGATCGGTCATCTGGTCGGGGTCGTCGACCAGCCGCTCGAAGTAGTGGGTGGACAGCTGCTTGGCGCGAAAACCCTTGTGGCCCAGCGCTTCCACGGCCGCCTTGCGCTCGGCAGGGTCGAGGTCGGCCAGGTGCTTCGGCGGCTTGCCGCGCCGCGGGGCGGTGAAGGTCAGCTGCCCCGGCTCGGGGCGGCGGGAGGTGGGGGTCGGCAGGTCGGTCATGTCGGGGTCGCCTTCTCGGTCGTGCTCGGGCGGGGTGGGTCGCGGGGCTCGTGGAGCTCGGGGAGGTCAGGTGGTGCTGACGAAGGTGAGGATGGCCCACGTCACGGGCACCGACAGCAGCATCGAGTCGAGCCGGTCCATCAGGCCGCCGTGGCCGGGGATGAGGTTGCTCATGTCCTTGATGCCGAGGTCGCGCTTGATCATCGACTCGCACAGGTCGCCGACGGTCGCCGCGACCACGACGGCGAGGCCGAGGAGCAGGCCGATCCACCAGGCGCCGTCGAGGAGGTAGACGACGGTGAGGATGCCGGCCGCGACGCACCAGACGACCGACCCGGCGAAGCCCTCCCAGGACTTCTTGGGACTGACCGTCGGCGCCATCGGGTGCTTCCCGAACAGCACCCCGGCGGCATAGCCGCCGATGTCGCTCGCGATCGTCACCACGATGAACACGACGATGCGCTGCATGCCGTCGTCGGGCCGCACCAGCAGCATCGCGAACGCCACCAGCGCCGGCACGTAGATGACCGTGAGCACGCCCCCGGCCGTGTCGCGCGGCACGTCGGCGCCGTGCCCGCTCGCACCCCACACGATGACCACCAGGACCGCGATGACCACGGCGGGCGCGAGCGCGGACGGGCCCCAGACGTACGCCGACACCGGCACGGCGGCAGCCGCCGCCAGCGTCGGGACCCACGGCGGGTGCACCCGCCCCTTGCCGAGCGCCTGCAGCATCTCGACCGCCCCGACGATCGAGGCGAGCGTCGCCAGCGCGACGAAGAACCGCTTGTCGAACAGCAGCGACGCCAGCACCACGGCGCCGAGCCCCACCCCGACGCCGATCGCGACGGGCAGGTTGCGCCCGGCGCGGCCGGCGGGTTTGGAGCCGCCGCTGCCGCCGGCG
This sequence comes from Barrientosiimonas endolithica, assembly GCF_030296655.1. NCBI lineage: Bacteria > Bacillati > Actinomycetota > Actinomycetes > Micrococcales > Dermacoccaceae > Barrientosiimonas > Barrientosiimonas endolithica. The sequence goes on from NZ_AP027735.1 coordinate 2,190,234, forward strand.
GCGCGCAGCTCGCGCCGGCTGCTGGGCGGCGGCGTCTCGGTGGTCATGTCGCTCGGCGGCTGCTCAGACCTCGAGCAGCTCGGTCTCCTTGCGCTTCAGCAGCTCGTCGACCTGGTCGACGTGCTTCTTGGTGAGGCCGTCGAGGTCCTTCTCGGCGCGGTTGCCGTCGTCCTCGCCCACGTCGCCGTCCTTGACGAAGCGGTCGATCTCGTCCTTGGCCTTGCGCCGGATGTTGCGCACCGAGACCTTGGCGTCCTCGCCCTTCTGCCGGGCCAGCTTGATGTAGTCGCGGCGCCGCTCCTCGGTGAGCTGCGGCAGCACGATGCGGATCAGGTTGCCGTCGTTGCTGGGGTTGACGCCCAGGTCGGACTCGCGCAGCGCCTTCTCGATGGCGGCCATCGAGCCCTTGTCGAACGGCTGGATGAGGATGGTGCGCGCCTCGGGCGTCTGGAACGAGGCCAGCTGCTGCAGCGGCGTCGGCGCGCCGTAGTAGTCGACCTCGAGCTTGTTGAACATGCCCGCGTTCGCCCGACCCGTGCGGATGCCCGCGAGGTCCTCCTTGGCGACCTCGACGGCCTTCTCCATCTTCTCCTCGGCCTCGAGCAGGCTCTCTTCGATGCTGCCGTCCATGGGCGAACTCCTCGTGCTGCGCAGTGGGTGGTGCGAACGTACGGTGCCCGGCCTCAGGCCGGCATCACCCTGGTCCCGATCTTCTCACCCTGGAGGGCCCGGGTGATGGCGCCCTCCTCCTCCATCGCGAACACGACCATCGGGATCTTGTTCTCGGCGGCCAGCGAGAACGCGGTCTGGTCGACCACGCGCAGCTCGCGCTCGAGCGCCTCCTGATAGGTCAGCTCGTCGATGCGGGTGGCGGTCGGGTCGGTCTTGGGGTCGGCGGTGTAGACGCCGTCGACGCCACTCTTGGCGACCAGCACCGCGTCGCAGCGGCTCTCCAGGGCGCGCTGCACCGCGACGGTGTCGGTGGAGAAGAACGGCATGCCCATGCCGGCGCCGAAGATCACCACGCGGCCCTTCTCCATGTGCCGGATCGCGCGACGCGGGATGTACGGCTCGGCCACCTGACCCATGGTGATCGCGGTCTGCACGCGCGTGTCGATGCCTTCCTTCTCGAGGAAGTCCTGCAGCGCCAGGCAGTTCATGACGATGCCGAGCATCCCCATGTAGTCGGCGCGCACCCGGTCCATGCCCTTGGTCTGCAGCTCGGCGCCGCGGAAGAAGTTGCCGCCGCCGATGACGACGCAGATCTGGATCCCCTCGCGGGACGCGTCGGCGATCTGGGAGGCGATGCTCTTGACCACGTCGGGGTCGAGGCCGACCTGCCCGCCGCCGAACACCTCGCCCGACAGCTTCAGCAGGAATCGCGTCTGGTCGGGGTCAGGGCGATCAGGGGTCACGCGGGAGCCTCCGTCGTGCGGTGTGGGCGGTCGAGGCAGTCTTCCACACGAGAGGGCCCGAACCCGAGTCGAGCCACGGGTTCGGGCACCGGCGCTGGTACGTTCGTCGCCGGAGTCGCCCGGCTCCACCCCTTTGGTTCCACGGAGGTCCCATGGCAGCGGTGCGCCGTTCGGCGTCGACCCTCGGTCTGCTCGCACTGGCTGCCGTCACCGTTGTGCTGTGCGTCCTCGCGCTGCGGCCGCAGTCTGCCCCCGACTCCCCCGCCGCGTCCGGCCAGGGCGGCCCCACGGCCGCCTCGCCCAGCACCCCCGGGCCCGCGTCGACGCCCAGCAGCGCCGCCTCCCAGGGACGCACGGTGGCTGTCTACGGCGACGCGATCAGCGCCGGCGGCGGGTCGATCGAGGACCCGCAGCAGCTGCCCGACCGCTCCTGGGTGGGATACCTGTCCGACCAGGGGCTGCGCTACGTCGGCGGCGAGGCCACGACCGGCGAGACCACCGCCCGCGCCGCCTCGGACCCGCCCGAGGTCGACGCCGACCTGCACGTCGCGTTCCTCGGCCTGAGCGACGCGTACGCCGGCCGCAGCATCGACCAGGTGATCGGGTCGCTGAAGGACCTGCAGACCGCGGTCTCCCCCGACTCCCCCGGCAGCTTCGTCGTGGCCGCGCTGGGCCCCGCCCGCGGGCTGAGCCCGGCGACGCTGGGCTCCTGGAACAGCGCGCTGCGCCAGGCCGCCACCGACAACGGGTGGCAGTTCGTCGACCCGTGGAGCACGCTGCGCACCGACGACTTCGGCTGGACCGAGACGCGCTTCTCCTACAACGCCACGACCCCCAGCGTCGAGGGCGCCAAGGTGCTCGGGGCCAACCTCGCCCGGGCCCTGGCCGCCGCCCCCAGCCCCACGGCCACCACCGCCACCAGCTGACCCGGCCGTTCCCGCCCGCCCAGCCCGGGCGTACGCCCACGCCCGGCCTCCCGCGCCCGGGACGCGCCCTCCCCGACGACGGCGGCACAGAAACCACGACGGCGGCACAGAAGTTATCTGTGCCGCCGTCGTACTTTGTGGGCCGCCGTCGACGATGCCGGGGCGGTGAGCCCGCGAGCCGACCCGGAGGAGAAGACGCGGCATGGGCCGCCGTCGACGATGCCGGGGCGGTGAGCCCGCGAGCCGACCCGGAGGAGAAGACGCGGCCAGAAGGCACCGCATGGGCCGCCGTCGACGATGCCGGGGCGGTGAGCCCGCGAGCCGACCCGGAGGAGGAGACGCGGCCAGAAGACGCTGCATGGGCCGCCGTCGACGATGCCGGGGCGGTGAGCCCGCGAGCCGACTCACAGCAGCTCGAGCGTCACCGGGTCGAACCAGGGCTGGTCGCTCGGGCGCAGGCCGTGGCCGATCAGGACGGCGCGCAGCCGTTCGCGGTGCAGCGCCTCGCGCCACGTCCACCGGGCTACGCCGGCGACGACGCGCCGCAGCCGGTCCTCCCGCCGCTTCTCGTCCCACAAGACCTTCGAGGCCTGGTCAGGGGTGGCGTTCGGGGGCACCCGGTACTTCACCCGGCCGTCGAACTCACCGATGAGCCGCGCTGCCTCCCAGAACGCGTCGGTCCGCCCGATGAACCCGGCGGCGTCATGAAACTCCACCTGGAGTCGCGGCCGTGGGAAGCCCAGCTGCCAGAACCCGAACCGGCTCAGCGACTCGCCGGTGGACTCGGCCAGGGGATCCGCCAGGGCCGCCACAGCCTGGGCGCCCTGGCGTCCGCCGGCTCGCGGCGGCACGGCCAGCGCCTCGGCGCGCAGTTCCTCCTGCGTCACCAGACCGATGCGCACCGCGTGGTCGGCCGCCGCGAGGCCGGACTCGGGGCTGGTCCGGGCGACGTCGATCACGGTCCGTGCGGCGGAAGTCACCAGCAGACCGGAGCGCAGCTCGCCCTGTGGCAGGACGGTGGTGCGGCGGCGCCTGATGCCCGGCCGGCTGCCGGGCGCACCGTCCGGCACGAGCACCTCGACGTCGTCGGACCACGCTCCGATGATCGGCAGACCCCAGACGGCCGCAGCGCTGGGCCCGCACAGCAGCGGCGGTTCGTCCCGACGAGCTGTGACCTCGTGCGCCCGCACCAGGTGGCGACTGCGGGCGTCGAGCTCGGTCCACGCGTCGGCGCGGACGTACGCATCACGCCGCAGCCGCACGTAGTCACCCCCGCCCGCGCGCCGGCGCTGCGCCGTCGAGAGCACCATGGCGGCAAGTTCGACCTCTTCCATGGGCCAAACCTGGCAGCCGAGCGGGCCGCGAAACGCTATCCACAGGGGGAACTTCCCGCGTTACCCAGCGCCCGACGACGGCGGCACAGAAACCACGACGGCGGCACAGAAGTTATCTGTGCCGCCGTCGTACTTTGTGGGCCGCCGTCGACGATGCCGGGGGCGGTGAGCCCGCGAGCCGACCCGGAGGAGGAGACGCGGCCAGAAGACGCTGCGTGGGCCGCCGTCGACGATGCCGGGGCGGTGAGCCTGCGAGCCGACCCGGAGGAGGAGGGCCCTAGCGGGCCCGGGCCCCACCCATCGCTGCGCGTCCGGTCAGACGCCGACCTTGAAGCGGGCGAAGCCGGTGACCGTCGCGCCGCCCTCCTCGGCGACCTTGCCGACGGTCTTCTTGGTGTCCTTCGCGAACGGCTGCTCCAGGAGCACGTTGTCCTTGAAGTAGGAGTTGACCCGGCCCTCGACGATCTTGGGGAGCGCAGCCTCGGGCTTGCCCTCCTCCTTCGCCGTGGCCTCGGCGACGCGACGCTCGTTCTCGACCGTGGCGGGGTCGACCTCGTCACGGCTGAGGACGGTGGGGCTGAAGGCCGCCACGTGCATCGCGACGTCGCGAGCCACCTGCTCGTCGCCACCGGCGGTGGCCACCAGGACGCCGATCTGCGCGGGCAGGTCGGGGCTGGTCTTGTGCAGGTAGGCCACGACGTTGTCGCCCTCGAGGCGCGCCAGGCGACGCAGCTCGATCTTCTCGCCGATCGCGGCGTTGGCCTCGTCGAGGACCTCCTGGACGGTCTTGCCGTCGAGGTCGCTCGCGAGCAGCGCCTGCGGGTCGGCCGCGCCGACCTCGACGGCCTGGCCCAGCACCCGCTCGGCCAGCTCGCCGAACTTCGCGCCCTTGGCGACGAAGTCGGTCTCGCAGTTGATCTCCAGCATCGTGCCGACGCCGCCCTCGACGGCGGCAGCAACCAGGCCGTTGGACGCCGAGCGCCCCTCGCGCTTGGTGACGCCCTTGAGGCCCTTGACCCGCAGGATCTCGGCGGCCTTGCCCTGGTCGCCATCGGCCTCGTCGAGCGCCTTCTTGACGTCGAGCATGCCGGCGCCGGTCTGCTCGCGCAGGGACTTGATGTCAGCGGCGGTGTAGTTCGCCATGTGCGTGCTTCGCTCCTTCGCGAATGTCAGCGGTGGATGTACGACGCAGCCGGCTCAGGCCTGCTGCTCGCCCTTGGCCTGCTCGCCCTGAGCCTGCTCGCCCTGGGCGACGCCCTCGGAGACCTCGGCGGCCTGGCGCTCGGTGGCCTCGGCGACCGCGGTGGTCTCCTCGGCCGGGGCGCCGGCGGTGTCGACCGCGGCGGTCTCGTCGGCGGCCTTCGCGGTGGAGGTCGGGCCGGTGACGGTGTCGCTGTCGGCAGCCGCACCCTCGGAGGCCAGCAGCTCTCGCTCCCACTCGGCCATCGGCTCCTGGGCGGCGTCGGCGCTCTCGCCCGACTTGCCCTGCGAGCGCGAGATCAGACCGTCGGCGACGGCGTCGGCGACGACCCGGGTGAGCAGCGTGACGGAGCGGATCGCGTCGTCGTTGCCCGGGATCTTGTAGTCGACCTCGTCGGGGTCGCAGTTGGTGTCGAGGATCGCGATGACCGGGATGTTCAGCTTGCGCGCCTCGGTGACCGCCAGGTGCTCCTTCTTGGTGTCGACGACCCAGACCGCCGACGGCACCTTGGCCATGTCACGGATACCGCCCAGGGTGCGCTCGAGCTTGTCCTTCTCGCGCTTGAGGACGAGCAGCTCCTTCTTGGTGCGGCCCGAGCCCGCCACGTCGTCGTAGTCGATCTCCTCGAGCTCCTTGAGCCGGGTCAGACGCTTGTGGACGGTGTTGAAGTTGGTGAGCATGCCACCGAGCCAGCGGTGATTGACGTAGGGCATCCCGACCCGGGTCGCCTGCTCGGCGATCGACTCCTGCGCCTGCTTCTTGGTGCCGACGAACAGGATCGTGCCGCCGTGGGCCACAGTCTGCTTGATGAAGTCGTACGCGTCGTTGAGGTAGGTCAGCGACTGCTGCAGGTCGATGATGTAGATGCCGTTGCGCTCGGTCATGATGAAGCGCTTCATCTTGGGGTTCCAGCGACGGGTCTGGTGCCCGAAGTGGACGCCGCTCTCCAGGAGCTGGCGCATGGTGACGACGGCCATGCCGAGGTCCGCCTTTCGTTGTGAGGTTTCCAGTTGTTCGACGCCTCGAGGGCGTCATGCCTGGTGTCCTGACGCGCACCCCCGCCACGCGAGGTGGCGGACTGCGGACGCGCGCCCCGGCAAGGCAGCCGGAGCAGGACACGCGAATTCGACCCGTCGGGACGGGTCGTGTCTCCAGCGTACGCCAGCAGCGCCGTTCTGCGGAAATCTCACCGGCCGTACGCTGGCGGGGATGGACACTCCCCTCGTGCCTCGCATGCGCCGGTTCGGCACCACGATCTTTGCGGAGATGTCGCAGCTGGCGACCCGCACCGGTGCGGTCAACCTCGGGCAGGGCTTCCCCGACACCGACGGCCCCGCCCTGATCAAGGACGCCGCCGAGCGGGCGATCGCCACCGGCGACGGCGGCGCGAACCAGTACCCGCCCGGCCGCGGCATGCCCGCGCTGCGCGAGGCGGTGGCCGAGCACCAGCGCACCCGCTACGGCCTCGAGCTCGACCCGGAGACCCAGGTCATCGCCACGGTCGGCGCGACCGAGGCGATCGCGGCGAGCGTGCTCGCGCTGTGCGCACCCGGCGACGAGGTGGTGACCTTCGAGCCCTACTACGACTCCTACACCGCGATGTTCGCCCTCGCCGGCGCCGAGCACCGCACGTGCACGCTGCGCGCGCCGACGTACGCCATCGACGAGGACGAGCTGCGCGCCGCCTTCTCGCCGCGCACCCGCGTGGTGCTGCTGAACACCCCGCACAACCCGACCGGCAAGGTGTTCACGCGCGCCGAGCTGCAGCTGGTGGCCGACCTCGCCCGCGAGTTCGACGCGGTGGTGGTGACCGACGAGGTCTACGAGCACCTGACGTTCGACGGCGCCGAGCACGTGCCGATGGCGACCCTGCCCGGGATGGCCGAGCGCACCCTGACCATCGGTTCGGCCGGCAAGTCGTTCTCGCTCACCGGGTGGAAGGTCGGCTGGCTGTCCGGGCCCGCCGAGCTGGTGCAGGCGGCGCTCACCGTGAAGCAGTACCTCACCTTCTCCGGCGGCGGCCCGTTCCAGCTGGCCGTGGCCGAGGGGCTGCGGCACGGCGGTGACTTCCTCGCGGAGCTGCGCACCGACCTGGACCGCCGGCGGCACCTGCTGGTCGACGGACTGCGCAGCGCGGGGTTCGAGGCGTGGCTGCCGCAGGGCACCTACTTCGCGGTGGCCGACGCAGCGCCGCTGGGGTGGACCGACGCGACCGAGCTGTGCTGGAAGCTGCCGGAGCTGTGCGGCGTCGTCGCGATCCCGGTGTCGGCCTTCCACGACGACCCGGCGGCCAACGCGAGCCTGCTCCGGTTCGCGTTCTGCAAGGACGACGCGGTGGTCACCGAGGGCGTCGAGCGGTTGCAGCGCCTGCGGCGCTGACCGCGGGCGGGCGGGCCTGGGTCAGCCGCGCGTGACGGTCGGGTAGATGTTGGGCCGGCAGCCCTGGAGCCCCTTGGACTGCTGCAGCATCACCGGCGCGAGCCGGCCCTTGCCGCCGCAGCTCACGTGCGGGTGACCGAGCTCGTGCCCGACCTCGTGGTTGATCTGGTAGGTGCGGTAGTCCGCGCCGCGCCCGGCGTACGACGGGGTCGCCGTGGCCCAGCGGCGGTAGTTGAGCACGGCGGTGTCGTGGTTGGCGCACGACCAGGTGCCGTCGGTGCTGAGCGGCTTGCACATCTGGTCGGTCTTGTCGGGCGACACCAGCGCGATGGTCAGCTTGGGCCTGGCGCCCTTCTTCAGCTCCTCGGGCGTGACCTGCACGAACCGCACGCCGTCCTGCTTCTGCCAGCCCTTGGGGTCGCGCAGCGTCTGGCCGACCGTCCGCGCGGCGGCGACCTTGTCGATGCCGAGCCCTTCCTCGACCTGGAAGGCATAGGTGACGACGCGACCCTTGCCGCGGGTGTCGTCGCCCGGCACGAGAACGGGCGTGAGCCGGCCGTTGCCGCGGTCGGGCACGGCGGTTTGCGACGCGGTGGGCTTGGCGGACTTGGTGGGCTTGTCGGAAGGGGTGGCCTTCGCGGTGCTGCGGGAGGCCGACAGCTCGGGGGTGGGTGTGGCCGACGAGGGCGTCGCGGCCTCGCTGTGCGCCTCGCTCGGGGTGGCGGCAGCGGGGGCGGGCCCGCCCCGGCTTGCGCCGGACACCGCGGCGAGCGAGCCGTTGACCTGGGCGGGCGCGTCGGCGGCCCGGGCGACACCGATGGCCGCGCTGCCCGTGGCGAGCACCACCAGCGTGGCGGCGATGGCGCGGCGGGTGCCGAGCGGCAGCGACGGCGGCTGCCGGTGCCGCCCGGGCGCGGGGGCGGCATGGCGCGGGGTGTGCGTCGAGACGACGGACGTCGGTCGGCCGGCGCGACGGTGCCGGCGGGTCTGCTCCACGACCAGCACCGTAGCGAGGGCGGACCCCCGCAGGGGTGAGCCACGCCACATCTGGGGACAACCTCGCCCGGGGGCGCCCGCACCTGTCCCCCCGCCGTCCACACGTACGTCGGCGGCCGGCTCGTCGTGCACAGGCCCGGCTCGCACCGTTGCCGGACGCGGCTGCCCACCGCGATGGTCTGGCCATGGGGACCTTCGCCTGCTCGGTGCTGCTGACCGCGCTCGGCGCCTGCGCGGCGGCGCCGGCACCACCGTTGGCGCTGCGCGCGGCACCGCTGACGGCCGCGGCTGCCACGGGCGCGGCTGCCACGGGCGCACTGGCTCCGGACGCGCTGGCTGCGGACGCGCCGGTGCCGGGCGGGCAGGACCCGGCACCGGCGTACGGATTCGGCTGGCCGCTGCAGCCGCAACCGCCGGTGGCCCGGGCGTTCGAGCAGCCACCGCAACCGTGGGCGGCCGGTCACCGCGGGGTCGACCTGACGGGCGCAGCGGCCCAGCCGGTGCTCGCGGCAGGTCCGGGCCGGGTGACCTTCTCCGGCGTGATCGCCGGGCGGGGTGTCGTCACGGTGGAGCACGCGAACGGGTGGCGCACGACGTACGAGCCGCTCGAGACCCGGGTCGGGCAGGGGGCGCAGGTCGAGCGCGGCGACCGGATCGGCACGCTCACCGCCGCGTCGTCGCACTGCTCCCCGGCGGCCTGCCTGCACTGGGGCCTGGTGGTCGCGCCCGACGACTACCGAGATCCGTTGACACTGCTGCAGATCCAGCGTGTCGTGCTGCTCCCGCTCGACGGGTAGGCGGGCGTCGCTCCGGCGGGTCAGGCGCGGGGTGCGCCTGCTGGAACGAGCGCCGCAGCCGTTCGGTGGAGACGTGGGTGTAGATCTGCGTCGTCGACAGCGAGGCGTGCCCGAGCAGCTCCTGCACCATGCGCAGGTCGGCCCCGCCCTCGAGCAGGTGCGTCGCGGCGCTGTGCCGCAGCCCGTGGGGTCCGAGGTCGGGCGCGTCGGGCACGTGGGCGAGCAGCTGGTGCACGACCTCGCGCACCTGCCGCGGGTCGACCCTGCGGCCGCGCCGGCCGAGGAAGACCGCGGCCTGGCTCTCCCCCGTCACGAGCTGGGGACGTCCGCGCACCAGCCAGGCCTCGATCGCCTCGGCGGCGGGCACGCCGAACGGGACGGTGCGCTGCTTGTCGCCCTTGCCGGTGACGCGCACCGTGCGCTGGTCGCGATCGAGGTCGTCGACGTCGAGGCCGACGAGCTCGCTGACCCGGATGCCGCTGGCGTAGAGCAGCTCGAGCATCGCGCGGTTGCGCAGGTGCACGGGGTCGGCGTCGTCGGAGGCGACCGTCGCGACGTCGAGCAGGGCGGTCGCCTCGCGCTGGCGCAGCACCCCGGCAGGTGCTTGCTGCGGCGCGGTGCGAGCAGCCGCAGCGACGGGTCGGTGTCGACATGACCGGTGCGCAGCGCCCAGCGGAAGAAGGTGCGCGCCGCGGCCGACCGCCGGGCGATCGTCGAGCGCGCGGCGCCGCTCTCGGACATGGCGGCCAGCCAGCTGCGCAGGTCGGCCAGCCGCACCGCGCGCCACGCGTCGATGCCCGCGCCGGTCAGGTGGGTCGCGAGGTGGCGCAGGTCGCCGACGTAGGCGCGCTGGGTGTGCGCCGACCGGTTGCGCTCGGAGCGCAGGTGCCGCTCGAACGCCTCGATCAGGTCGGCCAGGTCACTCACCCGGCCAGCCTAGGCAGGCGCGCGGCGCCGGGCCCGCAGGCGCGGCGCGTCGATCAGGGCTGCGCGGGTGACGTCGATCCGGTCGCCTGGTCACCCGTCGTGCTCGGGGTGGCGGCCGGCGCGGGAGCGCTCGCCGGGTCGCTCGCGCCGGAGTTCGCCGGCGTCGAGGTGCTGGTCGCGGGACCGCCCGTCGAGGTGTCGGCCGAGGTACCGCTGGTCGAGGTGGCGGTCGTCGAGGAGCTCGAGCTGCTCGACGTGCTGGTCTCGGCACCCCGCTGACCGCCGCACGGCACGATGGTCACGCTCAGCGTGCCGCTGCGCAGCAACGTGCAGCCGTCGGCGCTGTAGACGGAGTAGCCGATGGTGGCCGACGTGACGTTGGGCGTGCTCACCCGGAAGCTCAGCGTCGGGGTGGTCGCGCTCCTGGCCGCCACGCAGGTGGAGGTCGTGCCGCACGTGCTGGTGCAGCTGCCGCGGGTGATGCTCGGGCTGCCCTGCAGGCTGCCCTGCCCCGGCGTGACGCTCGTGATGGTCACGACCGCATCCGTGCTCAGCGTGGAGACCAGGCTGAGGGTGACGGAGACGTCGGAGAAGTTGCTGCCCGTGCGGCATGCGGTCAGCGCGGTGACGGTCACCTGCCCCGACGCGGCATAGACCGGCACGACGGCACCGACGGCAACGGCCGGCGCCGTCCACGCGGCACCCTTGGCAACAGCACGTCTCGAGATCGCGGACATGTGCGGACTCCCCACCCCAGTTCGTGGGCCCCCAGGTCCGGCAGCGTTCCCCCACCGCCGGACGAGAACAGGGCTCGTTCCTCAGAACGTAGGTCACCCGGACGGGCGTGGCGAACGCTCAGCGACTTGTTGCACAGATCACTCTCGCCTGAAACAACGCGCGTCGGCCCGACCCACCCGGCACCGCCCCGGCTCACACGCGCAACCAGCCGCGCCCGTCGTGCTCGGCGAGCCCGCGCGCCTCCAGGGTCGCGAGCAGCGTCTGGGCGCGGATCAGCTCCAGCCCGGCCGAGAGGCTCACCTTCGTCGCGTCGCTGGTCCTGCTGCGGCTGAGCGCCTCCCACACCGCGAACTCCTCGGGGTCCAGCGCGTCCTGCGGCCGCTCCGGGCTCCGGCGCAGCGGCACCAGGTGCTCGCCCATGCGACCGACCTGCTCGAGCACGTCGTCGGCACCGGTGACCAGCACCGCGTCGGTCTCGCGCAGCAGCTCGTGCGCGCCCGCGCTGGAGGCCGACGTGACCGGCCCTGGCACCGCCATGACGGGTCGGTGCAGCTCGCGGGCCCACCGCGCGGTGTTGAGCGAACCGGACCGCAGACCGGCCTCCACCACGACGGTCCCGCGGCTCAGCGCGGCGATCATCCGGTTGCGCGCGAGAAACCGCGAGCGCAGCGGCGCGGTGCCGGGCGGCGCCTCGGTGAGCACCACTCCCCCGTCGGCGATGTCGACCAACAGCTGGGAGTGCACCAACGGGTAGGCCCGGTCGATGCCGCACGCGAGCGCGGCGACGGTCGGCCCTTCCGCGGCCAGGGCGCCGCGGTGGGCGGCGCCGTCGATGCCGTACGCCGCTCCGGACACCACGACCGCGCGGGCCGCGGTGAGCCCGAACCCGATCTCGGACGCCACGTGCTCGCCGTACGCCGTCGCACCCCGAGCGCCCACGACCGCCACTCCGCGCTCGGTCAGCTCGTCCAACCGGCCGGACCCGCGCAGCCACAGGCAGTGCGGCGGGCGCTCGAGCTCGTCGAGGGCGTCGGGCCACTCGTCGTCGCCGGGCACGATCACCCGCGACGCGCTCCAGCGGGTCGCGCGCAGATCGGCCTCGAGGTCGAAGTGCGCGACGCGGGTCGCGGCGCGACCCTTGATCGAGCTGCTGCCGGACAGCAACCGCACCACCGCCTCGACGTGCCCGAAGCCGGCGATCTCCTGGTAGGCGCCGGCGAGCAACGGGTCGGTGAGCCGGGCCAGAGCCATCCGCGCCCGCCGCTCCGCCTCGTGCGGGTCGTCGGTGCCGAGCAGGTCGCTCGTCGTCGTCACGCCGCCACCTCCGGGATGCGGCCGCGCATCGCGAGCGCGCGCAGGACGTCGTCGGGCCCGGGCCGCTCGCGCCCGGCCAGGTCGCCGATCGTCCAGGCGACCCGCAGCACCCGGTCGTAGCCGCGCAGGGTCAGCGACCCCCGCTCGAGCGAGGAGTCCAGCAGCCGGGTCTCGGCGGCGGGCAGGCGCCAGGCGCTCTCGCGCAGCAGCGCACCGGGCACCGCACCGTTGATGGTCCAGGTGGTCCGGCGCCACCGGTGGGCCTGCCGCTGCCGGGCCTCGGCGACCCGGCCGGCGACGACCGCGCTGCTCTCGCCCGGCCCGCTGCGCAGCGCGGCGCGGCTGACCGGCAGCACACTGAGCTGCAGGTCGACGCGGTCGAGCAGCGGCCCGGACAGCTTGGCCAGATAGGTGCGTTGCACGAGCGGCGTGCAGGTGCAGCCCTCGCCGCGACCGACGCGGCGTCCGCAGCGGCACGGGTTGGCCGCGAGGATCAGCTGGAAGCGCGCCGGGAAGCAGACCATGCCCTGCCCCCTGGCCACGGTGACGCGCCCCGACTCCAGCGGCTGGCGCAGCGCCTCGAGCACGTCGCGTCGGAACTCCGGCACCTCGTCGAGGAACAGCACCCCGCGGTTGGCGCGGGAGATCGCCCCTGGCCGCACCCGACCCGTGCCGCCGCCGATGATCGCGCTCATCGACGCGCCGTGGTGCGGCGCCACGAACGGCGCGCGGTCGATCAGCGCCCGGTCGCCGAGCTCCCCGAGCACCGAGTGGACGGCGGTGACCTCGAGCGCCTGGGGCCGCGTCAGCCGCGGCAGCAGCCCGGGCAGCCGCTCGGCCAGCATCGTCTTGCCGGCGCCCGGCGGGCCGATCATCGCCAGGTGGTGGCCGCCCGCGGCCGCGATCTCCAGCGCCGCCCGCGCCTCGTCCTGCCCGGCGACGTCGGCGAGGTCCGGCCCCTGCTCGTCGTACGTCCGCAGCGGCTCGGGGATCGGGCGCGGCTCGACCGCTCGCCCGCGGTGCAGGTCGCGGCAGCGGCGCACCAGCTCGGCCAGGTCGGCGACCGGCACCACCTCGACGCCGTCGACGAGCGCGGCCTCGGCGGCGTTGGCGACCGGCACGACGACCGTGCGCACCCCGGCCGCGGCCGCGGCGAGCACGGCGGGCAGGACCCCGGGCACCGAGCGCACGGTGCCGTCGAGCCCCAGCTCGCCCAGGTGCACCACCCCGGCGACCTGCTCGGCCGGCACGGTCTGGCTGGCCGCCAGCACCGCCACGGCGATCGCCAGGTCGAAGCCGGCCCCGGTCTTGGGCAGCGACGCCGGCGACAGGTTCACCACGATGCGCTGCCCGTGCATCGGCAGGTCGGAGTTGGTGATCGCGGCGCGCACCCGCGACGGCGACTGCGCGCACGCCGTGTCGGGCATCCCGCTGATCCCGAAGTGGGGCAGGCCCGGACCGGTGTCTGCCTCGACGTCGACGAGCGTGCCCTCGATCCCGGTCACCGCGACGCAGCGCGTGCGCCCCAGGCTCATCCGGTCACGCCCTCGACGTGCAGGATCTGCGGCGGCGCGGAGCCGTCGACGATCACCCCGATGACATCGATGCGCACGTCGCCCGTGCCGGGGCCGTGCGCGCGGCACCAGGCGGCCGCCAGCCTGCGCAGCCGCGCCGCCTTGGCCCAGGTGATCGCCTCCAGCGGCGACCCGTAGGTCAGCGAGCGACGGGTCTTGACCTCGACCGCGACCACGCACCCGCCGTCGGGCGTGCGCGCCACGATGTCCAGCTCACCCTCGCGCCCGCACTGCCAGTTGCGGTCGAGCACGGCGTATCCCTGGTCGCCCAGGTAGCGCACCGCCATGTCCTCGCCGAACCTGCCGAGCGCGCCGCGCACCCCTGTCGCGGCCTGTCGTCCGGTCGCCATCGGCACCACCTCCTGGCACCACGGTGGCCAGGGACGGGACCGCCCACCAGGGCGCGGAGCGGGCCTGTGGAAACCGCCGTCGCCGACGGCGCCCTGTGCACGACGGGCCGCCGCCGGCGCGGACGTACGGCGCTCAGCCGGGGAAGGTGTCGCCCTTGGGGATCTCGATGTCGGACTTGGCGATCTCCTCGACGTTGACGTCCTTGAAGGTGATCACCCGCACCTTCTTCACGAACCGCGCGGGGCGATAGACGTCCCACACCCAGGCGTCGGTCATCCGCACGTCGAAGAAGACCTCGCTGCCCTCGCCGCGCACCTGCAGGTCGACGTCGTTGCACAGGTAGAACCGGCGTTCGGTCTCGACCACGTGGCTGAACAGCCCTACGACGTCTCGGTATTCGCGATAGAGCGCCAGCTCCTGCTCGGTCTCGTAGCGCTCCAGGTCCTCCGCACTCATACGAGCTCCTCCATCGGCGTGGACGCGGCGTCGGCCCGGGTCGCCCCGGTGTGCGCCTGTTCCTCGACCCCTTCGACAGCCTCGGCCACCTCGGCCTGCGCCGCGGCGAACCGGCGCCACGACCGGCGGTGCTGCACGCACGGCCCGTGCTCGTCGAGCGCGTCGAGGTGCTCCTTGCAGGAGTAGCCCTTGTTGCCGGCCCAGCCGTAGTGCGGGTGCTCCTGCGCCATCTCGACGAGCATGCCGTCGCGCTCGACCTTGGCGAGCACGCTCGCAGCCGCCACCGACGAGCAACGCATGTCGGCCTTGATCATCGTGCGCACCGGCGGCGTCACCGGCCCGTCGTCGCCGCACGCGAACAGTCCCGCGCGGGCCGGGTCGGTGAGCCAGTCGTGGTTGCCGTCGAGGATGACCAGGTCGGGCACGACGTCCAGCTGCGCCAGCGCACGCGTGCCGGCGAGCCGCAGGCAGGCCATGATGCCGTGCTCGTCGATCTCGGCGGCCGAGGCGTGCCCGACGGCGTACGCCCTCGCCCAGCGCCGCACCTTCGGCACCATCCGCTCGCGCGCCTGCGGCGACAGCAGCTTGGAGTCGCGCACCCCTGCGGCACCGTGCGGGTGCTCTCGTCGACCACGACGACGCCGACCGACACCGGGCCGGCGAGCGCCCCGCGGCCGACCTCGTCCATGCCGGCGAGCAGGGCGTAGCCCTCGCGCTGCAGCGACCGCTCGACGCGCAGGGTGGGCTTGCGCGGGGTCATCGGGACGGCACCTGGCTGAACACGGCGCGCCCGTCGGGCGGGGTGCCGAACCGGCCGATGGGCCAGACGACGGCCCACACCTTGCCGGTGACGACCGAGGTGGGCACCGAGCCCTCGGACCCGCCGGAGCGGCCGTCGTGGGCGCGGGAGTCCTCGGAGTTGCTGCGGTTGTCGCCCATGACCCACAGACGGCCGTCGGGCACCCGCACGTCGAACGGCACCGCGCTCGGCTGCACGCCGGGGCTGAGATAGGTCTCGTCGATCGCCGCGCCGTTGACCGTGATGCGGCCCCGGTCGTCGCAGCAGACCACGTGGTCGCCGCCGACGCCGATCACCCGCTTGACCAGGTGCTGCTCGCCCGCGGGGTAGAGCCCGACGAACTGCAGCGCCCGCTTGGCCGCGCCGCCCACGCCCTCGCTCTCGGGCACCGGCGGCAGCCAGCCGTTGGGGTCCTCGAACACCACGATGTCGCCACGCTGCAGGTCGTCGTTGCTGCCGGGCAGCTTGTTGACGACGATCCGGTCACCGGTGATCAGCGTCTGCTCCATCGACCCCGACGGGATCCAGAACGGCTGCACCAGGAACGTCTTGACCAGGAACGACAGCGCGATCGCGATGGCCACGACCATGGTGTACTCGCGCACCCGCCACCAGAACCCGTGCCGGGCCGGCTGGGGCTGGGGCGGTGTCTCGGGCTCGGTGTCGCGATCGCGTGCGGTCGCGTCGGTCTCGTCGCGCGAGGCGTCGTCGGTCACGGATCGTTCACCTTGTCGAAGGTCGAGGAGTAGTCGCTCAGCCACCCCATCCTGCCAACCGGCCACACGATGACCACCGCGCGCCCCGTGATCTTGTCGATCGGGACCGACCCGGCCCGGCCCGTGCCGTCGTCGTGGTAGCGCGAGTCGGAGGAGTCCGAGCGGTGGTCGCCCATCACCCAGACCCGCCCCGCGGGCACCCGCACGTCGAACCGCAGGTCGCTGGGGTTGTCACCGGGCTGCACGTAGGGCTCGGTCAGCGGGGTGCCGTTGACGGTCAGCCGCTGCTGCCGGTCGCAGCACACCACCCGGTCGCCGGGCATCCCGATCACCCGCTTGATCAGGTGGTTGTCGCCCGCCGGGTAGAGCCCGACGAACTCCAGCGCCGTCGCCACCGGCCCGCGCTCGGGCGTCTGGGTCTGCAGCCAGCCGCCCGGGTCCTCGAACACCACGACGTCGCCGCGGTTCAGGTCGAACGGCCCCGGAGTCAGCTTGCTCACCACGACCCGGTCACCCTCGATCAGCGTCTGGTTCATCGACCCCGACGGGATCCAGAAGGGCTGCGCCAGGAAGGTCTTGACCAGGAAGGAGATGACCAGCGCGATCGAGATGACCAGGCCGACCTCGCGCAGGAAGACCAGCCACCCGCTGCGGCGCGGCTCGTCGTCCTCGGAGCCGTCGGCCTCCTCCCCTCCTGCCGTACGCCGTCCGCCGGCTCGTCCTGACCGGCACCCGGCTCGGCCCGGCCGGCACCCTGACCGGCACCCGGCTCGGCCCGGCCGGCACCCCGGCCGGCACCCGGCTCGGCCTGGCCGGCCTCCTGCCCGGCGACGGGCGCACCCGCGCCGGGAAGGCGTACGGGCCGGTCGTGCTGCGGCAGCCGCAGGGCGGGCTGGGT
The DNA here is from genome assembly GCF_030296655.1 of Barrientosiimonas endolithica. Classification (NCBI taxonomy): domain Bacteria; kingdom Bacillati; phylum Actinomycetota; class Actinomycetes; order Micrococcales; family Dermacoccaceae; genus Barrientosiimonas; species Barrientosiimonas endolithica. Next base: position 2,207,055 of record NZ_AP027735.1, read on the forward strand.
GGCGGCCTCGTCGCGGCCGGCCGCCGGGGCGGGATCGCGCGGCGTCACCCCGGGCAGCGCGTGCCGGGACTGGGCCTGGGTGGTCTCCCCGTCGGACGGCGACGAGGTCTGCCCGGCCTCGCGGGCGTGCAGCGCGCTCAGGTCGATGCTGCGGGTGCGCCCACCGTCGAGGGCCTGGATCTCGACCGTCTCCTCGGTCGACTCCGGCCCGTCGGCCTGCCCGCCCGGGCGGCGCTCCGGCTGCGGCCGCCCCGCGCGCCCCGCGCGCTCCGGCCCACGCGCGCCCGAGGACTCCCCGGAGCGCCCACCGAAGCCGGGCAGCCGCCGGCGGCGGCCCTCGTCGGCGTCGCTCACAAAGGTCCCCGATCCGTGGTGAGGGTGGCGGAGGCCTCGAGGCCCCCGGCGCGGTCCAGCGGCCAGTATCTCCCGACCACCTGGCCGATCACGTCATCGACCGGCACCGTTCCGCCGCCCGGGCTGCCGAGGTGGTTCCGGGAGTCCTCGGAGGCGCCGCGGTTGTCGCCCATCACCCAGAGCCGACCCGGTGGGACCGTGATGTCGAACGGGCTGAACGTGCCGGTGCGGCTGGCGTACGGCTCGGCCAGCGGCCGCCCGTTGACGCTGACCCGCCCGGCCTCGTCCATGCGCACCCGGTCGCCGCCGACGCCGATGACGCGCTTGACGTAGTCGGCCTCGCCCTGGCGCACGCCGATCGCCTGACCGGCCTTGCGCACCAGCTCGGCGACCCCCGTGGCGGGCGCCTGCTCGAGGTCGGGCCCGAGCGAGCGCCGACCGTCGAACACGATCACGTCGCCGCGGCGCACCTCGTCGGCCGAGGGCTTCCAGACCACGATCCGATCGCCGCCGGCGAGCGCCGGCTCCATCGACCCGGTCGGCACGGTGAACGTCTCGACCACGAGCCCGCGGGCCAGGACGATCACCGCGAGCGCGACGAGCAGCAGCAGCGGCCAGCGCCGCCGGGAACGCGACGACGGCGCGACCGGGGAATCGGTCGCGCCGTCGTCGGACGATGCGGGGGTGGCGGGCTCGGTCATGGCCAGGCGAGCCTAACGGCGCCGGCTGTGGCCCGCGCTCCGCCTCAGGCCTGGTTGGCCGGGGTCTCGCGCTTCTCGCGGATCTTGGCAGCCTTGCCGCGCAGGTCGCGCAGGTAGTACAGCTTCGCGCGGCGCACGTCACCGCGGCTGACCAGCTCGATGTGGTCGATCACCGGGGTGTGCAGCGGGAAGGTGCGCTCGACACCGACACCGAAGCTGACCTTGCGGACGGTGAAGGTCTCGCCCACGCCCGAGCCGTGGCGGCGGATCACGACGCCCTTGAAGACCTGGACACGGGAGCGGCTGCCCTCGATGACCTTGACGTGGACGTTGACGGTGTCACCCGCGCGGAAGTCGGGGACGTCGTCCCGCAGGCTGGCCGCGTCGAGGGCGTCGAACTTCTTCATCGTGTGCTTCTCTCTCGTGGCGCCACAGGTCGCCACCGTCGAATGATCGGGTGCGCGTGCGCTTGTGTCGGCCGCATGACCGGGGGCGAGCTCGCCCTCCGTCACTCCCCCTGCGGCGGGGGCCGAACCGTGCACGACGCGACCACCCATGGTGCCAGATCCCGCGTCGTCCCGCGAAATCGTACGTCCGCTCAGGCCGTGAGATAACCGGCCGAGCGGCGGGGGTCGGCGTGCGAGGAGATGGTGCGGCGGTCCCAGTCCACGTCGAGGGCCTGGGTCGAGCCGAAATCGACGCGCCGGGCCTGCGGGACGACCTCGACGCGGTAGCCGCGCTGCGTCATCGCCTCGCGCAGCGCCGCCGTCTCCAGCTGCAGCCGCCCGTCGTCCAGCAGGAACCGGTCGGCCGGCACCGCCTGGGCCAGGCTCTGCCCGTGCAGCGCCCACCGGGTCACCACGTGCGCGGTGGTGTTGGGGATGTAGCGGCCGCCGGGTGTCCCGATCACCAGCACCGGGCGGCGCCGGTCGTCCAGCAGCATCGACGGCGCGCTCCAGGTGACCGAGCGGCGGCCGGGCTCGGGCTGGTTCGCGTCGGTGCTGCCGATGTCGTCGAACCGGCCGATCTGGTCGTTGAGGAAGAAGCCCGCGACGTACTGCCCGCTCCCCCAGTAGTTGGTGATCGTGTTGGTCATCGACACCGCCGTGCCGTCGGCGTCGACCACCGAGACGTGCGTGGTGTTGGGGGCGCCGGCGTACGGCTTGGTGCCGGCGGTCGGCTGCGCCGGCAGCGACCGGGCCAGCCGGGCGTTCTCGCTCGGGTCGGTGAGCCGGTCCACCGGCACCGAGACGAAGTCGGGGTCGCCGAGCACCGTCTGCACCGAGCGGTCGGCCACGTCCCACGCCTTCGACTGCAGGTCGACGAACTCCGCCGAGCCGGGCTCGGCGTCACCGATGCCCGCCGCCTCCGCGATCTGCAGCATCTGGATGATCGCCGCGCCAGGGAGGGCCGGCGCGCCGGACAGCACGGTGAAGTCGCCGAACGGGCCGCTCGCGGGCGCCCCCTTCTGGATCCGGTACGCCGCGAGCGAGCGCAGGTCGATGCCGTCCACCTTCACCAGCTGCCGGGCCAGCGCGCCGCGGTAGAAGTCGTCGGGACCCTCGGCGCCGAGCCGGCGCATGGTCGCGGCGAGGTCACGCTGCACCAGCCGCTGCCCCTCGGCCAGCGGCCGCCCACCGGCGCCCTGGAAGTGCTTCAGCGACCGGGTCACCCGGCGCCCGAGCGGCGCGCCGATCGTGTCGGCGAGGTATTTCGAGACCGGTGCACCGTCCTCGGCCAGCGCCACCGCCGGGGCCAGCAGGTCGGGCCACGCCACCGTGCCGTGCTCCTCGTGCAGCCGCGCCATCCCCGCCACGAACCCGGGGATGCCCGTGCCCGACTCGGGCACCTTGCCCGAGGCGTCGGCGACCTCGCGGTAGTCGTAGTTGGCGGTCGCGCCGCCCTTGACCACGATCGCCGCACCGCCCCCGCCGATCCCCGACGACGCCGGCTGCAGCACGGCGTCCGCGAACGCGGTGGCGATCGCCGCGTCCACCGCGTTGCCCCCGTCGCGCAGCACGTCCATGCCGGCCCGGCTGGCCAGCGAGTGACCCGAGCTCACGCCGTACGTCCCCAGCCGGGGCCGCGCGGACGTCGCCGGGGCCGGGGTCGAGGAGGTGGGCGCGGGCGTGCCCTCGGAGCTGCTGGTCGCCGGGCTGCGCGAGCCCTGCCCGGTGCACGCCGCCAGCGGCAGCGCCAGCGACGCCGCCGCCAGCACCCGCCGCCGCGACGGCCCCCGCGCTCCTCGCGCTCCTCGCCGCCGCTCATGGAGCCACCGGCCTGGTCGCCCCACCCACCGGCCGCAACCACGAGGCGCGCACCACCCGCTCCAGCGGGCCGATGGCGTACCTGCTGCGCCAGACCCAGGAGAAGACCAGCAGCCCGACCACGATCACCGCGCTCAGCACCATGCCGCCGGCCAGCGTCTCGGCCTTGCCCGTGGCGGCCAGCACCAGGTAGTGCCCGACGTAGCAGGTCAGCGCCAGCTGCCCGGCGTAGACCAGCGGCCGCGCCAGCGTGGCGATCCGGTCCCAGAACCGCAGCAGCAGCCCCAGCACCAGGATCGCGCCGCCCACGCTGCTGATCAGCCACAGCGGCATCTGCCCGTGCGCGGCACCGGTGAGCAGCTTGAGGTATCCCTCCTCGGCGGAGGCCCCGAGCAGCCCCGGCGTCACCAGGCTGGCCGCGAGGCCGCCCACCGCGGCCACCCCGCCCCACAGGATCATCGCGTGCTGCGTGCGCCGACGGCTCAGCTCGAGACCGGCGACCCACATCCCGACCATGAACGGCACCGCCCAGCTGAGCAGCGGGTAGGGCCCCGACACCAGCGAGCTGTGCACGATCTGCCCGACCGGGTCGGTCAGGGTCACCGGCTCGGTCAGGTGCCGCACGGCCGCACCGGCCGAGGTGTGCATGACGATCACGACCGGACCGGCCACCGCCCAGACCAGGGTGAGCCACAGCAGGGCGCTGCGCGGGACGTACTGCAGCGCCAGCGCCAGGGCGAACAGCAGACCGTACGTCGGCAGAATCACCCCGATCTGCGGCGTGAGCAGCTGCAGCGCCAGACCCCCGAAGAACAGCAGCCCGGCACGCCACAGCAGCACCGGCCAGCGGCGGGCGTCGTCCCGGCGCGAGCGCAGGAAGAACGACATCCCGAGGCCGGCGATGAGCACGAACAGGATCGACGCGCGGCCGTACGGCGCCAGGTAGAGCCGCCCCAGCACACCCTCGGTGCGGGTCGGGCCGACGTTGACGATCACCATGCCGACCATCGCGAGCCCCCGGGCAGCATCGATCGCCAGCAGGCGTCCGGTGCCGGACTGCCGCTGGGCACGGGTCGACGGGGTCGGTTCGGTCGAGCGGGCCATGAGGTCGGGCTCCCCGTCAGGTGCGGGACGGGCCTTCGCAGGTACGCATGTCACGCCGACACTAGGCCGGTCGCCTGGGAGCCGCATGGGTCTGCGCTGTTCGCCGGAGCAACGGCGCACGGGCGGGGCGTCAGCCCGACGGCGCCTCGAGCGCGCGGGCGAGGCGCGCGGCGTAGTCGGCCGACTCGGCCGCGTCGACGTACTTCGTGCGCGGCCAGAAGAACCCGCGCAGCCCGTCCCCCTTGGTGCGCGGCACGACGTGCTGGTGCAGGTGCGGCACCGACTGGCTGACCACGTTGTTGTTCGCCACGAACGCCCCCTGCGCCCCGAGGCCGTCCGTCACCGCGCGCACCAGCCGCTGCTGCAGGTCGACCCACTCCAGGTGCAGCTCGGTGGGCAGGTCGAGCAGGGTCTCCAGGTGCTCGCGCGGGACGAGCAGGGTGTGCCCTTGAACACCGGCCGCGCGTCGAGGAACGCCACGAACCGGTCGGTCTCCAGCACCACGTCGGCGGCGGTGTCGCCGGCGACGATCGCGCAGAAGACGCAGGGCCGCTCAGCCACGGTCGCCCTCGACGCCCGGCTCGACCTCCAGCGCCGCGAGGGCGGCGAGCAGGTCGGGCCGGCGCTGGGCGGTGCGGTCGAGGCGCTGCTGGTGGCGCCACGCCGCGATCCTGCCGTGGTCGCCCGACAGCAGGATCTCGGGCACCGAAAGCCCTTGCCACACAGCGGGTTTGGTGTAGATCGGGTATTCCAGCAATCCGTCCTCGTGCGACTCCTCGACGAGCGACTCGGCGTTGCCCACCACGCCCGGGAGCAGCCGCGCGACCGCCTCGACGATCGCGAGCACGGCCACCTCTCCCCGTTCAGCACGTAGTCGCCGAGCGAGACCACGCGCACGTCGAAGGTCTCCCGCGCCTTCTCGTAGACGCGCTCGTCGATGCCCTCGTAGCGCCCGCACGCGAACGCGATCCACGGCTGCTCGGCGAGCTCGCGGGCCATCGCCTGGGTGAACCGCTCCCCGCCGGGACCCGGGATGATCAGGACGGGTCGCGAATCTCCTTGCGCCGCAACGTGTTCCAGCGCCTCGCCCCACGGCTGGGGCTTCATGACCATGCCGGCGCCACCGCCGTACGGCGTGTCGTCGACGGTCCGGTGGCGGTCGTGGGTGAAGTCGCGCAAGTCGTGCACGTGCAGGTCGACGATGCCGTCGCGGCGGGCCTTGCCGATGAGCGACAGGTCCAGCGGCGCGAGGTAGTCCGGGAAGATCGTGACGACGTCGAGCCGCATCACGACTCCAGGTCGAGCAGGCCCGGCGGCGGGTCGAGCACCACGCGCCCGCCCTCGAGGTCGACCTCGGGGACCATCTCCGCCACGAACGGCACGTACGCCCTCCCCCGTCGGCCTTCTCGATCTCCAGCAGGTCCTGGGCCGGCCGGGTGTGCAGCGCGGCCACCCGACCGATCTCGGCACCGCCCGTGTCGACCACCGACAGACCGACCAGGTCGTCGGCGTACCACCCGTCCTCGTCCTCCTCCGGCTCGGTGGAGGCGGCGAGCAGCCGGGTGCCGCGCAGCTGCTCGGCGGCGGTGCGGTCGGGCGCCTCCTCGAACGCCAGCAGCTGGATGCCGTTGTGCACGCGCGCCGAGCGCAGGGTGAGCGGGCCCCGCTCGGGCGGCTCGGTCGCGAACGCGGCGCCCGGCACGAACCGCTCCTGCGGCGCGTCGGTGTGCAGCTGCACCGTCACCTCACCCTTGAGCCCGTGCGCCTTGCCGATGCGCGCGACCACCACGTCCGTCATGGCGCCCATCCTGGCAGGAGCGCCGATATGGCCCCGCGCGCGGCCCGGCGAACCTACGCTCGCGAAGCATGACCTCGCCGCACGTCACCCCTCCGCTGGTGCGCGACCCGCACGCCGACCCGGTCGAGCGCGCCTCGGGCGGCTGGATCGCCCGCGTGTCCCTGACCTGCATCGCCATCTGGATCGGCATGTACGGCCCGATCCAGGTGCTGCTCGGCCTGCAAGCCGCGCGCTTCTCCCCGACCACAAGGAGCTGACGCTCGGCATCGTGACCGGTGCCGGCGCGGCGGTGTCGACGATCGCGACACCGCTGTTCGGGGCGCTGTCGGACCGCACGACGTTCCGGATGGGGCGTCGGCTGCCCTGGGTGGTGGGCGGCACGATCGGCGGCGCGGCCTCGCTGGTGCTGCTGGCGTACGCGCCGGGTGTGGGCGTGATGATCCTCGGCTGGTGCCTGGTGCAGGCGTTCCTGCACGCCGCGATGGCGGCGGTGCTCGCGGCGATCCCCGACCAGGTGCCGGTCGACCAGCGCGGTGCGGTGAGCGGGTGGTTCGGCGTCACCCAGACCCTCGGCGTCGTGGTCGGCACCGGCGTCGCGGCGACGGTCGGCGGCATCCGGGCGGGCTACATCGCCTGCGCGGCGCTGCTGCTGGTCTTCGCCCTGCCGTACGTCCTGCGCAGCAACGACATCCACCTGCCGCGCACGCACCTGCGGGCGTTCAGCTGGCGGGAGTTCGCGCGCGGCTTCTGGATCGACCCGCGCCAGCACCCCGACTTCGGCTGGGCCTGGCTGACCCGGTTCATCATCAACCTGTCCAACGCGATCGGGCTGCTCTACCTGCTGTACTTCCTCACCGACGCCGTCGGCCGCGCGGACCCGCCGGGCGACCTGTTCGTCCTCACCCTGATCTACGCCGGCTGCCTGATCGTCACCGCCGTCGTCTTCGGGGTGCTGTCCGACCGGGTCGGCCGCCGCAAGATCTTCGTCATCGCCTCCGGCTTCGTCATGTGCGTCGCCGGCTTCACGCTGGCCTTCAGCCCGACCTGGACCGGCGCGCTGGTTGGCGCGGTGCTGCTCGGCTCGGGCTTCGGGGTCTACACCGCCGTCGACTTCGCGCTGATCACCCAGGTGCTGCCGGTCGCGACCGACCGCGCCAAGGATCTCGGCGTGGTCACCATCGCCGCCTCCCTGCCGGCCGTGCTCGCCCCCGTGGTGGCCGCCCCGATCATCGCCGCGTTCGCGGACAAGTCCACCGGCTACCGGGTGCTCTACCTCGTCGCCAGCCTGATCGGCCTCGTCGGCGCCTCGCTGGTGACCCGGATCCGCTCGGTGCGCTGACCCACCCCACCCGCCCCCGGCGTACGCCCGCCGCCCCCGGTGACGACGGCGGCACAGATACCACGACGGCGGCACAGAAATTATCTGTGCCGCCGTCGTACTTCATGGGCCGCCGTCGACGATGCCGGGTCCGGTGCGTCAGCGCACGCGATCGGTGTCGACGATGTCGACCCGGACGCTCTTGCCGCCGGCGAGCGCGCCGATGACGGTGCGCAGCGCAGAGGCCGTACGTCCGGAGCGGCCGATCACGCGCCCCAGGTCGTCGGGGTGGACCCGCACCTCGAGCAGGTCACCGCGGCGGCCCTGCTTGTGGCGCACGACGACCTCGTCGTCGTGGTCGACGATGCCCTTGACCAGGTGCTCCAGCGCTTCCTCGAGCACCGGATCAGGCCTCGGCCGACTCGCCGTCGCCGGCCTGGGCAGCCTCGCCACCGGCCGGCTCGAAGCCCGCGGCCTTGGCGGCGTCGGCGGAGCGGAACCAGACCTCGGCCTCGGTGGAGTCGTACCAGCGCGAACCGGGCACGTGGTACTTCATCGAGTCCTTGTTGCCCTTGACGTCGAAGCCCGCGGGAGCGGAGCCGTCAGCGTTGGTGCGGGCCGAGTCGGGGCCGAAGTCGCCCTCGGTCACCGAGGCGTCGACGACCTCCTCGCGGATGTCGGCCTTGCCCTCCTCGACCGGGACCTCGGTCTGCGGCGCGGCGGTCGCGGCGGCGGCCTCGTCGGCAGCCTCCTGCTTCTCGCCCTTGGCCTCGGGGGTCTCGGTCTTCTTCTCCGCCTTCTTCTTGGCGGTGGTCGCGCCGCCCTTGGCGGAGCTGTCGTCGGCGTTCTGCGCGGAGGCCAGCGCGGCCTCGTACAGCGCCTTCTTGTCCGGCTTCGGCTCGGCGACCTGCAGGGTGCCCTCGGCACCGGCCTCGCCCTTGTGCTTCTGCCAGTCACCGGTGATCTTCAGCAGCGCGGCGACCTGCTCGGTCGGCTGCGCGCCGACGCCCAGCCAGTACTGCGCGCGCTCGGAGTCGATCTCGATGAGGCTCGGCTGCTCCTTGGGGTGGTACTTGCCGATCTCCTCGATCGCCCGGCCATCGCGCTTGGTGCGCGAGTCCATGACGACGACGCGGTACTGCGGCTGGCGGATCTTGCCGAGGCGCTTCAGACGAATCTTGACGGACACGTGGTGTGTCTCCTGTTTCTGTGTCAGGTGAGGCACGGCGAGACCGGGTGGGGAACACGCGGGGAGCCGCAGCTCGGGGGTAGGCGTGCGGTCACGAGGTAGAGGGCTCGAGACGCACGGGTACGCCGCAACAGTGTGCCAGAGCCGGGCCGGAGCCCGGAAATCGTGCCGGCCGTACGCCTGCCGCACCTCCGGCGCCGCACCTCCGGCGTCGCGCCTCAGGCGGGCGCGTGCCGGTCGAGGAAGTCGTAGACCTCGGTGTCGTCGACGCCGGGGAACACCCCGGGCGGCATGGCGGCGAGCAGGTGGGAGTGGGCCCGGGCCGAGGGCCAGGCCTGCCCCTCCCACCGGTGCGACAGCGCGGCGGGCGGCTCGGCGCAGCAGCCGGGGTCGGGGCAGCGCGACTTCGAGCGCGAGGTCGTCTCGCGGCCACGCATCCACTTCACGTCCTGGTATCGCACGCCCACGTTGACCGCGAACAGCCCGTCGTGCGTGCGGTCGACGACCGCGGTGCACCAGTAGGTGCCGGTGCGGGTGTCGGTGTACTGCTGGTACGCCTGCGACAGGTCCGGCTGCAGGAACACCTGCCGCGCGGTCCACTCGCGGCACACCCGCTGCCCCTCGATCGCGCCGCTGGCGTCGGTCGGGAAGTTGACCCCGTCGTTCTCGTAGGCCTTGTAGATCACCCCGTCGCGCGAGATGCGCATGAAGTGCACGGGGATGCCCAGGTGGTGGGTGGCCAGGTTGGTGAACCGGTGGGCCGCGGTCTCGTAGGACACCGCGAACGCGTCGCGCAGGTCCTCGATCGCGATGTCCTTGTCCTTCTTGGCCTGCTGCAGCTGCGCCACGGCGTCGCGCTCGGGGATCAGCAGCGCCGCCGCGAAGTAGTTGATCTCGACCCGCTGGGACAGGAAGTCGGCATAGCTCTCGGGGACCTCGTGCCCGAGCACCAGGTGCCCGAGCGCCTGCAGCGCCAGCGAGCGCGAGTCGTGCTGACCGGCCTCGGGCTGCGGCAGGTAGACGCGCTTGTTGCGCATGTCGGTGACGGTGCGGGTCGAGCCGGGCAGGTCGGAGATGTGCACCAGCTGGTATCCCAGGTGGCCGGCGAGCCGGTCGACCGAGGCGCGACTGATCGGGCCGCCGGGGTGCTTGATCGCGGCCAGCAGCTCGCCGGCGGCGTCCTCGATCTCGCCGAAGTAGTTGTCGGCCGCGCGCATCCGCTCGCGCAGCTCGGCGTTCGCGAGCCGCGCGTGCTCGGGGTCGCCGCCCGCTCGGCCTGCACCGCGGCCATCGCCTCGTGCATGCCGACCAGCGCCTCTAGCGCCTCCATCGGCAGCCGCGGCCCGATCTTCACCGCCGGCAGCCCCAGCTGCTGGTAGGACTCGGCCCGCTGCGCGCGCTCGAGCCGGATCTCCAGCGAGGCGCGCCGGGTGGGCGGCGCGGTGGTGAGCAGGTCGGCGAGCGGGGTGTCGAGCGTCTCGGCCAGCGCGGTGAGCACCGACAGTCGCGGCTCGCGCTTGCCGGTCTCGATGAGCGACAGCGCCGAGGGTGACATGCCGACCTGCTCGGCGACGTCGCCCAGCGTGCGCCCGGCCTCGGTGCGCACGTGCCGCAGCCGCCGGCCGATGGTGAGCGCGTCGGGAGCCGCGGAACCCTTGGACTCCGGGGCCGTCTCGCGCCGGGGCCGGGTGAGGCGACCTTCGCGGGCGGGTGAAGAAGTCGTACTCATGACACCCATCATGCCTGGCGACCGGGCGAAAGCGCGAGCAAAACCCGTCAGTACGTCAAGATCGCCTGATCTTTACGTCTCCAGCGGGTGCACAACCGCTTCCGTGCTGCCCAGGATGGTTCACATCACACCGCAGGCGAGTCCGGCAGCCGCCGGAAACGAAAGGACGAGGGAGCCATGACCTCCACCGTGAACGAGTCGCAGCAGCTGAGCGAGCAGGGCCTGGACCCGCGCGCCACGCAGGCGGCCGAGATCCAGAAGGACTGGGACACCAACGAGCGTTGGAAGGGCGTCACGCGTGACTACACCGCCGACGACGTCGTCCGGCTCCGGGGCAGCGTCCAGGAGGAGTTCACCCTCGCCCGCCGCGGTGCCGAGCAGCTGTGGGACAAGCTGCACACCGAGGACTACGTCAACGCGCTCGGCGCGCTGACCGGCAACCAGGCCGTGCAGCAGGTCAAGGCGGGCCTGAAGGCCATCTACCTGTCGGGCTGGCAGGTCGCCGGTGACGCCAACCTCTCCGGCCAGACCTACCCCGACCAGTCGATCTACCCGGCCAACTCGGTGCCGAACGTGGTCCGCCGCATCAACAACGCACTGCTGCGCGCCGACCAGATCGAGTTCTCCGAGGGCACCAAGAGCGTCGACGAGTGGGTCGTGCCGATCGTGGCCGACGCCGAGGCCGGCTTCGGTGGCGTGCTCAACGCCTACGAGCTGATGAAGTCGATGATCGCCGCCGGCGCCTCGGGCGTGCACTGGGAGGACCAGCTCGCCTCGGAGAAGAAGTGCGGCCACCTCGGTGGCAAGGTGCTCATCCCGACCCAGCAGCACGTGCGCACGCTCAACGCGGCGCGCCTGGCCGCCGACGTCTCCGACGTGCCGTCGCTGATCATCGCGCGCACCGACGCCGAGGCCGCGACGCTGATCACCACCGACGTCGACGAGCGCGACCAGCCGTTCATCACCGGCGAGCGCACCGCCGAGGGCTTCTACAAGGTCAAGAACGGCATCGAGCCGTGCATCGCGCGGGCCAAGGCCTACGCGCCGTACGCCGACCTCATCTGGATGGAGACCGGCACCCCCGACCTGGAGGTCGCCCGGCAGTTCGCGGAGGCGGTCAAGGCCGACTTCCCCGACCAGATGCTGGCGTACAACTGCTCGCCGTCGTTCAACTGGAAGAAGCACCTCGACGACGCCACGATCGCCAAGTTCCAGAACGAGCTCGGCGCGATGGGCTTCAAGTTCCAGTTCATCACCCTGGCCGGCTTCCACGCCCTGAACTACTCGATGTTCGACCTCGCTCAGGGCTACGCCCAGGAGCAGATGAAGGCCTACGTCGAGCTGCAGGAGCGCGAGTTCGCGAGCGAGGGCCGCGGCTACACCGCGACCAAGCACCAGCGCGAGGTCGGCGCCGGCTACTTCGACCTGGTCGCCACCGCGATCGACCCGAACAGCTCCACCACCGCGCTGAAGGACTCCACCGAGTCCAGCCAGTTCTGAGCCGGTTCGAGCCGGACGGCTCGAACCGGGCTCCGCGGAGGAGCTCTCCAACCACCCGGGTCCCGCTCTGGTCACCTGGCTCCGGCCAGAGCGGGGCCCGGGTTCCTCCCCTTTCATCCCCTCTTCTTCATCCATGCAGCACCGGACGTCCCGCGAAGGAGGACGTGTCATGACCACCACCACCCGCGGCACCATGCATCCGCGATTCGACGAGATCCTGACCCCCGAGGCGATCGCGTTCGTCGCCAAGCTCGACTCGGCCTTCGCCGGGCGCCGCGCCGAGCTGCTGCAGACCCGACGTGACCGCGCCCGCCGGATCAGCGCCGGCGAGAACCTCGACTTCCGCTCCGACACCCGCCACATCCGGGCCGACGCCAGCTGGTCGGTGGCCGCGCCCGGCCCGGGCCTGCGCGACCGCCGCTGCGAGCTGATCTCGCCGGCGACCCGCTCGATGGGCGTGCACGCGCTCACCTCGGGGGCGCAGGTGTGGATCGCCGACCTCGAGGACGCCACCGCCCCCTCGTGGGAGAACGTCATCTCGGCGCAGGTCAACCTCTACGACGCCGTGCGCGGCCGCCTGGACGAGACCCGCGAGGACGGCAGTACGATCACCGCCGAGGACAGCCCGACGACGATCGTCGTGCGCCCCCGCGGGATGCACCTGTGCGAGAAGCACATCAGCATCGACAGCCGGCCGATCTCGGCCAGCCTGCTGGACTTCGGGCTCTACTTCTTCCACAACGCCCAGGCGCTCATCGACGGCGGGCGCGGGCCGTACTTCTACCTGCCGAAGATCGAGTCGCACGAAGAGGCGCGGCTGTGGAACGACATCTTCGTGATGGCCCAGGAGGAGCTCGGCATCCGCCGCGGCACCATCCGCGCGACCGTGCTGGTCGAGACGATCACCGCGGCGTTCGAGATGGACGAGATCCTCTACGAGCTGCGCGAGCACGCCGCCGGGCTCAACGCGGGCCGCTGGGACTACATCTTCAGCTACATCCGCACCTTCGCCCACCGCGGTGACGAGTTCGTGCTGCCCGACCGTGACCACATCACGATGACCACGCCGTTCATGCGCGCCTACACCCAGCTGCTGGTGTCGACCTGCCACCAGCGCGGGGCGTATGCCATCGGCGGGCCGGCCGCGGCCAACCCGACCCGGCAGGACGACGAGCACCGGCACCGCGCGCTGGCGCTGGTGCGCGCGGAGAAGGAGCGCGAGGCGGCCGAGGGCTTCGACGGCTCGTGGGTGGCCCACCCGGCGGTCGTGCAGACCTGCCAGGAGGCGTACGCCACCGTGCTCGGCGACAACACCTGCCAGCGCGACTTCCGGCACGGCCCGATCACCGCGCAGGACCTGGTCTCGCTGGAGGGCGTGCCGCAGACGATCACGCTCGGCGGGGTGCGCACCAACGTGTCGGTGGCGCTGCGCTACCTCGCCTCGTGGGTCGAGGGCACCGGCGCCGTGGCGATCGAGAACCTCATGGAGGACGCCGCGACCGTCGAGATCTCCCGCGCCCAGCTGTGGCAGTGGCTGCACCACGGCTCGCAGCTGGCCGAGGGCCCGACCGTCACCCGCGCCCTGCTGGACCGGGTGATCGAGGAGGAGATGGCGGTGCTGACCCGCAACGCTCCCCGGAGCGGGCGCGGCACTTCGAGCAGGCGCGCGACGTGCTGACCCAGACCGCGCTGGGCGACTACCTGCCCGGCTTCTTCACGCCGTACGCCTACGTCCGCTACCTCATCGACCGGCCGCTGCGCATGGACGGCCCGCTGTCGCCCGACGACCTGCGGCAGTCGGAGCAGGTCGCCACGCCCGTGACCAACGGGTCTGCGGCCTGAGCCGCGAGTACGCTGACCGGCGGTGATCCGGCCCGGCCCGCACCACGCGGGCCGGGCCGGTGCCGTAGCCGGCTGATTTGCAGTCGGGAACGAAAGTGGGGGTCGTCGCGTCCGATCGGCACCCCGATCTCGAAGGAGCGAAGATGTCCCCTCGTCCCAGCCGCACCCGCCGGTTGTCCCTGACCCTGTCGGCCGCCACTCTCGTCCTCGGCTCGCTCGCCGCGTGCTCCGAGGACGCCCCCTCCGTCTCGCAGCCGAGCTCGCCGGCCGGCGCGACCAGCTCGGCCCCCACCGCGAGCTCCCCGACGCCGTCGGCCGAGGCGCCCACCACCACCGAGGCGCCCACGAGCAGCACGAGCAGCACGAGCACTCCCCGGCTGCGCCGTCGACCGCGCCCAGCCCCGCCAGCTCCACGGTCGCCGGGGAGCGCTCCGACGCGGTGAAGCTGTGCGGCGCCGACTCTTCCAAGGACGACAAGACCTGCGGCTCGACTGCCTCGACGGTCAAGGGCAGCGCGATCTACTGCTCGGCCGACCTGCCGAGCGACATGCGCGGCGACGTCGACGCCGTGCTCTACCGCAACGGGTCGGAGGTCTACTCCGCGTCGATCAACCGCCCCGGGGGCATGGGCTCGGTGATCGTGAACTACTCCGTCGGCAAGCTGCAGCTGCCCGCGGGTGACTACACCTGCGCGCTCAAGGGCGGGGGCAAGACGTACGTCAACAGCACCAAGGTCGACGGGCCCGACGGGCGCGCGACGCAGGGCATGGCCTGCGACGGGTCGACGATGTACTCCCAGTCGAACGTCACGCACTGCGAGTCCAACAGCTCGACGCTGTCCAGCCCCTCGTCGGTCGGCTGCAGCGCGATGGTCACCGACCTGAAGGGGCGTTCGGTCTCGGCCACGCTGGAGACGCCGGAGGGGCCGAAGAGCCTGAACCTGTCGAACAGCTTCCAGCTGGGCTCGGCCGTGGTCTACCTGCGCGCCCCCGCCACCGCCTTCCCCGGCGGGATCCCGAGCGGTGCCTACACCTGCACCTTCAAGGTCGACAACCAGGACGTGATCCGCATCCCGTTCACGGTGAGCTGACCCCGCAATCGCAGGAATGCGCGAGGCGTACCGGCATGCCGGTACGCCTCGCGGCCCCTCAGCCGCTGGTGGCGCGGGCGTGCAGGGCGACGGCGACCAGCGTGCGCGGGTCGACCTCGCGGGAGGTGTCGACGCGCACGGTGGCGGGCAGGTCGAGCGGGTGGTTCTGCTCGGCGAGCTCGGCCCACGTGTCCTCCAGCCCGGTCTGCGGCCCGTGCACCGCGTGCCGCGCGCCGGCCTGCTCGCGCGCCTCGAAGCGCCCGCGGGCCAGCTCGACCGGCACGTCGCACCAGACCTGCAGCACCCGCGCGGGGGCGAGGCCGGCGTCGGCGAGCCCGGCGAGGACATGCGCCCGTGCGGGCGGTGCGAACCAGCTCTCGACCACGCCGCCCACCGGGGAGTCGGCGAGCAGCCGCCACAGCGCGGCGTGGCAGCCGGCGCCGAGGCGGGAGGAGCGGCCGCCGAGGCGCTGCAGGTCGGCCGGCTCGAGCTGGTCGCCGAGCGCCTCCTTGATGGTGTCCTTGCTGAGCAGCGGCACGGACAGCTCGGCGGCCAACCGGCGCGCGAGGGTGGTCTTGCCCGATCCGGGCAGCCCGTTGACCAGCGTCACGACCCGGGCCGGGCGGTGCGGCGGGTAGGCCTGCCCGCGCCACTCCTGCGCCGTGACCGCGTGCATGTCGTGGTCTCGCCAGGCGTGGTCGCCGGTGCTGTCGGCGAGCCACAGCATCTCGGGGATGCGGCCCTCGCGCCGGAAGCCGACCGCGCGCAGCACGCCGGCCGAGGCGACGTTGCCCGGCTGCACGTTGGCCTCGAGCCGGTGCAGCCCCATGCCGTGCGGCTCGGGCGCGAACGCCAGCTCGCACACCAGCCGCAGGCCCTCGGCGAACAGCCCGCGCCCGGCGTAGGGGTCGTAGGCGTCGTAGCCCATCGTCCCGTTCTGGAACCGGCCGCGCACCACGTTGCTGATGTTGACCTTGCCGACGATGCCGTGCGCGCCCTCGGGGTCGCGGGCGTGGATCACGAAGGTGCGGTGGCCCAGGGTCTGGTTGCGCAGGTGCCGCTCGAGGTCGCTCGGGTCGACCGGGTTCCACCGGGCGAGGCGCTCGCGCGAGGCCTCGACGGCGTCGCGGTAGGGGCCGAGATCGGCCTCGGTGACGGTGGCGACACTGACGCGGTCACCGAGCGCGGACAACGGGCGAGGCACGCCTGAGAGTCTAGGGAGCCGCGGCCGCGCCCACCGGCCGGCCGCGCAGCACGACCTGCCGGGGCCGCTTGAGCTCGGTGAGGTCTTCGCGCGGATCCGACTGATACACAACCAGATCCGCGCTCTCGCCCTCCTCGAGCCCGGGCCGCCCGAGCCAGGCACGGGCCGACCAGGTCGCCGCCCCGATCGCCTCGGTCGGTGACAGCCCGGCCGTGCCCAGCTCGATGACCTCGTCGGCCACCAGCCCGTGCGGCAGCTGCCCGCCGGCGTCGGTGCCGCAGAAGATCGGGACGCCGGCCTCGTGCGCGGCGGCGACGACGGCGTACCGCGTCTGGAAGAGGCGCTCCATGTGGTCGGCGTAGGTGGGGAACTTGGGCCGCCCCGCCTCGGCGAACGAGGGGAAGTTGGCGATGTTGACCAGCGTCGGCACGATGCCGATGCCACGGTCGGCGAAGGTCTGGATGCTGTCCTCCTGCAGCCCGGTCGCGTGCTCGATGCAGTCGATGCCGGCGTCGGCCAGGTCGCGCAGCGACTGCTCGCCGAAGCAGTGCGCGGTGACCCGGGCACCCTCCTCGTGCGCCGCGTCGATGGCCGGGCGCAGCGCCTCGGCCGGCCAGCAGACCCCGAGGTCGCCGGTCTCCCGGTCGATCCAGTCGCCGACGAGCTTGACCCAGCCGTCGCCGCGGCGGGCCTCGTGCCGCACGTACGCCACGAGGTCCTCCGGCTCGATCTCGTGCGCCAGCCCCTTGATGTAGCGCCGGGTCCGGGCGATGTGCCGCCCGGCCCGGATCAGCCGGGGCATGTCGTCGCGCTCGTGCATCCAGGAGGTGTCGACCGGGCTGCCCGCGTCGCGCAGCAGCAGCGCGCCGGCGTCGCGGTCGGTGATCGCCTGGGGCTCGGCCTGGGTGTCGTCGATGCCGTGCTCGGGGTCCATGCCCACGTGGCAGTGCGCGTCGACCAGGCCGGGCAGCACCCACCCCTCGACCGTCTGCACCTCGTGGCCCGCTCGGGTGGGCCGCTCGAAGGTCACCCGGCCGTCGACGACCCACAGCTCCGGGCGGATGTCGTCGGCGCCGACCATGATCCGGCCACGCACGTGCAGCACGGTTGCCATGCGCGTCACCGTATCCGGCCGGCGCGCCGTCCGGGTGCGCCCGCCGCGGCCGTGGCCTCAGACGTCGACCAGCACCAGGTGCGGCCCGGGCTCGGCGAAGGCGGTCGCGAGCGCCTGGTCCAGCTCGTCGCGGGTCGCGGCGGTCTCGACCGGCACGCCGTAGCCGGCGGCGATCTCGGCCCAGCCGACCGCAGGGTGCTCCGGGGAGGACAGTCGGATCGCACCCTGCGGACGGGGTCTGCCGTCCGCGCTGCGCAGCTCCTGGTGCCGCGG
Source organism: Barrientosiimonas endolithica (assembly GCF_030296655.1). Lineage (NCBI taxonomy): Bacteria > Bacillati > Actinomycetota > Actinomycetes > Micrococcales > Dermacoccaceae > Barrientosiimonas > Barrientosiimonas endolithica. The sequence goes on from NZ_AP027735.1 coordinate 2,224,538, forward strand.
CTCGGCCGGTCGCGGCCGCGGGATGACCACGGTGACGTCGAGCTCCTCGCGCGCCACGGTCCACAGCGCCGGGGCGGTGTAGTGCGCGCCCGCCGGTGACTGCACGGCCAGCACCGACCGGTGCGGCGCAGCCAGCGCGGCGCCCACGGCGACGGGCAGGCCCTGACCGAGCGGCCCGCCCGGGGTGCTGAGCAGCGTGTGCGGCGCGGCCGTCGCGGCGGCCTCCGCGACGGCGTCGGCCCAGCGGTCGTCCTCCAGCGACAGCACCGCGTGCTGCGGCAGCCGCTCGGCGATGGTCTGCGCCGCCGTCGCGGTGTCCCACTCGCGGTGGCCGTCGGCGGCCGGCTGCGGGGCCAGCTGCAGCTGGTGGCGCGGCGGCGGCAGCGCGTCGACGAGCCGGCCGAGGGCGTCGGCGCACGCGTCGACCGGGCCGCACAGCACGACCATCCGCTCGGCGGACGCACCCGGCGGCAGGCGCTCGGGCTCGGTGCAGACGCTGGCCGGCGGCGGCGCTCCCACGAGCACCACCAGATCCGCTCGGCGGAGCACGCGGTGTGCTCCCTCGGGCCCGGACGGCAAGAGAGGCAGGGTCGGCCGTCCGGACCCTCGTTCGGCGAGCGCCGGGGTGGCCTCTGCGTAGCACCGAACGCCAGGACGCCGACCCAGTCGTTCGAGATACGGCAAGGCCTCCGCCCGCAGGGCGTCGCCACCGACCAGCAGCACCACGCGCCCGGCGGAGAAGATCCGCCGCGCGCAGTCGACCACCCGGTCCTCACCGACCGGGGCCCGGCGCACTCGCTCGGCGAGCACGACGGGAAGCTCTTCGGCCTCCGCCTCCTGGACGTCCACCGGGACGACGAGGGTGGCGGGGCAGCGACCCGACCGCGCGGCACCCACCGCGTCGATCAGGTCCCACCCGGCGTCGGCGACGCTCTGGGTCGTGGCGTGCCAGCCCGACACCGCCGCCGCGATCGCCTCGAGGGGGCCGCACCGCGGGCGTCCCCCGCCGGCTGCGTCGTCGCGTGGTCACCCACGACGGACACGACCGAGGAGTACGCCCGGCGCGCGTGGTGCAGGTTCGGCGCGGCGTGCGCGAGCCCCGGCCCGCGCATCAGCACCATCGCGGGCCGGCGCGCCACGCGCGCATAGCCGTCCGCGACACCGGTGGCGACGCCCTCGCACAGCGCCAGCACCGGACGTACGCCGGGCTCGCGGACGAGGGAGCGCACGAGCGGCAGCTCGGCGGCTCCGGGGTGAGTGAGGCACAGCCGCACTCCCTCGTCGTGGGCGGCGCGGACCAGCAGGTCGGCACCGGTAAGGGTCATCTTCATCGCACCTATGAGTGTCGTCCTCACCCCCGCGTTCTGGAAAGCAGATGTTTCCGCTGGTTTCCATCGACTGCAGCGATGCCTGGTGCGCCGGGGCCGCCGGACGCAGGATCATGCCAGGGTGAGCGAGGAGATCGGCTTCACGCTGATCCAGCTCGACCACTTCGTCGCGGTGGCCGAGTTCGGCAGCGTCAGCGGCGCCGCGCAGCAGCTGCACGTCTCGCAGTCGGCGCTGTCCGCGAGCGTGATGAAGCTCGAGCAGCACCTGGGCGTCCAGCTGCTCATCCGCAGCCCGTCGCGCCGGGTGACCCTCTCCCCCGACGGGCACGCCTTCCTCGCCGACGCGCGCAGCATGCTGCGCCAGGCCCGCGACGTGACCGCCGGCGCCCGCGCGGCGGGGTCGGCCGAGAGCGGCACCTTGTCGCTGGGCTGCTTCCTGCCGCTGGCACCCGTGTGCGTGCCGAAGGTGATGCACGAGCTGCGGCGGCGCGGGCTGGACATCCACCTCGACCTGATCGAGGGCGACGTGGACACGCTGCACCGCGCCGTCGTGACGGGCACCTGCGAGGTGGCCCTGAGCTATCTGCTGCGGCCGCTGACCGGCGTGGAGTTCGAGATCGTGCGCGACATGCGCTTCCACGCGATCGTCGCGGCGGGACACCCGCTGGCCGAGCGCGGCGAGGTCACCCTCGCGGAGCTGAGCCAGTTCCCGTGGATCCGGTTCAACATCCCCGAGTCGGTGCAGGTCATGGAGCTGCTGATGCTCGAGGCGGGCATCTCGGTCACCTCGTCGATGACCTCGACCAGCATCGCCACGATCCGCAGCCTGGTCGGTGCGTCCGACGGGTTCGCGCTGCTCACCATGCCCTGGGCGACCGAGCTCACCGCGGCCGGCGACCGGGTCGTGCGGCTGGAGATCTGCGACGCCGGGTCGCGGCTGAAGATGGGCCTGATCACCGCGCCCGGGCGCCACCCGAGCCGGCGCACCGAGCTGCTGAAGGAAGCGCTGCGCACCGCCGCCCTGAGCCTGTGACCCCCGAGCGCCGCGCGCGCCGGCCTGCGTCGCTCAGCCGGCCGAGAGGAACTGCCGCATCGCCGCGGTGAAGATCGCCGGCTGCTCGGAGTGCAGCCAGTGCCCGGCGCCCTTGACCGTGATCAGCCGGGTGCGCGGGAAGTATCCGCGCATCGCGTCGCCGAACTCCGGTCGTACATAACGAGACTCGGCGCCCGCGAGCCACAGCACCGGCCCGTCGTACGTCCTCCCCGGCTCGATCTCGTCGGCCGGCCAGCCCGCGAGGTCGGCGAGCGAGTCGCCCAGCAGCTGCAGGTTCATCTGCCAGCGGAAACCGCCGTCGTCGTCGCGCCGCAGGTTCTGCAGCAGGAAGGCCCGGATGGTCGCCTCGGGGACGTAGGGCGCCAGCAGCTCGTCCGCCTCGGCGCGACCGCTGAGCCGGTCCAGCGGCAGGGAACGCATGCCGGCGACGTAGTCCTCGAAGACGGTGCGCCCGCGATAGGCGACCGGGGACATGTCGACGACGGTGAGCCGGTCGACCAGCTCGGGCCGACGCAGCGCGAGGAGCATCGCGGTCTTGGCCCCCATCGAGTGCCCGACCAGCGCCCACCGCTCGTCGCCGCCGACGCTCGCGAGCGCCTCGGCGACCTGGTCGGCCATGCCGACGTAGGAGAAGGAGGTCGACCAGGGCGAGCGGCCGTGGTCGGGCAGGTCGATCAGCGTGACGCGATGGTCGGAGGCGAGCTCCTTGGCCATCTGGGTGAAGTTCTTGCCCTGCCCGAAAAGCCCGTGGCAGAAGGCAACTCGCGGCCCGGCCTCCCCGAGCGAGGTCGTGTGCAGCACCGCCGGGTCAGTCCTTGCGGTCGAGGAACTTCTCGAACCCCTTGGGCAGCTTCAGGTCGCTGAGGTCCTGCTCGCCCTGCTGCTCGCCGAGGTCGCCGAACGCGCTGCCCATCGCCGCGGCGCGTGCCCGCTCGGCCTTCTCGGCCGCCGCCTTCTCCTGCTGGGCGCGCTTGGCGGGGTTGCCGCTCTTGCCCTTCTTCTTGGGCTGCTGCTTGCCGCGCTTGGGACCGCCGCCACCCGGGGCGCCGCCGGGCATCCCCGGCATGCCGGGCATCCCGCCACCGCCGCGGCGCATCTGGCGCATCATCTTCTGCGCGCCCTGGAAGCGCTCGAGCAGCTGGTTGACCTCGGAGACGGTGACGCCGGAGCCCTTGGCGATGCGCGCCCGGCGCGAACCGTTGATCTGCTTGGGGTGGCTGCGCTCGAACGGGGTCATCGAGCGCACCATCGCCTCGACCCGGTCGAACTCCTTCTCGTCGAGCGCGTTGAGCTGGTCGCGCATCTGCCCCATGCCGGGCATCATCCCGAGCAGCGACTTCAGGTTGCCCATCTTCTTGATGGCCGCCATCTGCTCGAGGAAGTCGGTGAAGGTGAAGTCCTCCTCGGCCATGAACTTGCGGTGCATCTCGGCCGCCTGCTGGCGGTCGAAGGCCCGCTCGGCCTGCTCGATGAGGGTGAGCACGTCACCCATGTCGAGGATGCGCGAGGCCATCCGGTCGGGGTGGAAGACCTCGATGTCCTTGACCTGCTCGCCGACCGAGGCGTACATGATCGGGCGGCCGGTGACCGACGCGACCGACAGCGCCGCACCACCGCGGGCGTCACCGTCGAGCTTGGACAGCACGACGCCGGTGAAGTCGACGCCGTCCTGGAACGCGTGGGCGGTGTCGACCGCGGCCTGACCGATCATCGCGTCGATGACGAACAGCACCTCGTCGGGCTGCACCGCGTCGCGGATGTCGCGCGCCTGCTCCATGAGGTTCTCGTCGACGGCGAGGCGACCGGCGGTGTCGATGATGACGATGTCGTAGCCGCGCAAGGTCGCCTGGCCGACACCGGCCCGGGCCACCGCGACCGGGTCGCCGAACGAGCGGGTGCCCTCGCCCGACTCGGTGACCGCGTCGTGCCCGCCCACGTTGCCGCGCTCGGGCGCGAAGCTCAGCACGCCGGCCCGGTCGGCGACGACCTCGAGCTGGGTGACGGCGTTGGGGCGCTGCAGGTCGGCCGCGACCAGCAGCGGGTAGTGCCCCTGGTCCTTGAGCAGCTTGCCGAGCTTGCCGGCGAAGGTCGTCTTTCCCGACCCCTGCAGGCCGGCGAGCATGATCACCGTCGGCGGCTTCTTGGCGAAGGTGAGCTGGCGGGTCTCGCCGCCGAGCACCCGGATCAGCTCGTCGTTGACGATCTTGACGACCTGCTGGCCGGGGTTCAGCGCCTGGCTGACCTCGGCGCCGAGGGCCCGCTCGCGGATGCCGCGGGTGAAATCCTTGACGACCGGGAGCGCGACGTCGGCGTCGAGCAGCGCCATCCGGATGTCGCGGATGGTGGCGTTGACGTCGGACTCGCTGAGACGCCCCTTGCCGCGCAGGTTCTTGAAGGTCGCGGTCAGGCGATCGGACAGGCTGGTGAACACGGGCCCCAGGTTAACTGCCGGTGCGGGTCTCGCCCTATCCGACGGCCCCCGGGCGGGTGCCGTCGCAGGCGTCGATCAGCGCCGCGATGGCCCGAGCCACCTGCGGCGGGTCGATCGTGAGCCCCTGGGCGCCGGTGACGTAGAACGTGTCGAGCGTCTGCCCGGCGTACGTCGCCACGTGCGCCGAGCGCACCACCAGCCCGAGCCGGGTCATGGTCAGGCCGATGTCGCGCAGCAGGCCGGGCCGGTCGGCGGCCCGCACCTCGATGACGGTGGCGTCGTCGGACGCGCCGGGCTCGACGGTCGCGCGCGTGGGGCGTACGTCCGCGGCCGGCTCTCCCGAGCCCTCGCCCTGCCGCCCGAGCCCGCGCAGCGGCCCCGGTCGCCGCCGGCCAGCCGGCGCAGGTCGCGCGCGAGGTCGGCCGCGGCCGGCAGCTCGCCCGCGGGTGCCTCGACGTGCCACACGTCGACCGCCGTCTCCTCGACGGTGCGCAACCGGGCGGACCGCACGACCAGGCCGTGCGCGGCCAGCAGCCCCGCGGTGTCGGCGAACAGGCCCATCCGGTCGCGGTCGACGACCTCGACGCGGGCACCGCCCTCGACGGGCACGACCGCGACGTGCGCCTCCCCACGAGCAGCCGCTCCATGACCTGCGGGGTGAGCAGCTCCTCGGCGCCGCCCGGCTCGGTGCGCAGGGCTCGCCGGCCGGCGAGGCTGTCGCGGGCGAGCGTGCTGAGGTCCTGGACCAGCCGGGCGCGCCAGCTGGTCCAGGCGCTGGGCCCGGCGGCGACGGCGTCGGCCTCGGTCAGTGCCCGCAGCTGCTCCAGCAGCTCGGGCCGCTCCTCGACCACCGCCACGAGCTCGCGCACGGTGCTCGGGTCCTGCGGGTCGCGTCGGGTGGCGAGGTCGACCAGAGCCAGGTGCTGGCGTACGAGCAGCTCGACGGCCGCGACGTCGTCGGGGCCGAAGCCCATCCGCCGGGCGATCGAGGCGGCGACGGGCGCGCCCTCGACCGCGTGGTCGTGCACGCCGGCGATCTTGCCGATGTCGTGCAGCAGCGCGGTGACGAGCAGCAGGTCCGGTCGGTCGACGTCGCGCCGGCGTGCGGCGGCCTCGACGACGGTCTCGACCAGGTGCCGGTCGACGGTGTGCCGGTGCACCGGGCTGCGCTGCGGGCGGCTCGAGACGGCCTTCCACTCCGGGATCCACTGCGCGATCACGCCGGCCAGGTCGAGGGCCTCCCACACCTGCACCAGCCCGGGTCCGCTCGCGAGCAGGTCGACGAACGCCGCCCGCTGCGCCTCGCTCCACGGCTGCGGGAGCGGCGCCAGGTCGCGGGTGAGGTTGCGCACCGTGACGGGCGCGAGCGGCAGGTTGCGCCGGGCCGCGGCCGCCGCCGCGCGCATCAGCAGCAGCTGGTCGCCGGGCGGGGTGCGCCGGCCGAGCACGACCTCCCCGTCGTGCTCGAAGAGCCCGAAACCCAACGGCCGCAACGTCGGTCGACGCGGACCCACCCGCAGGGTGCGGGCGCGCTGGGCCTGCGAGGCGCGGCGCAGGGTGGAGTCGAGCGCGAACGCCACGCCGCGCGCCGAGCGCACGACCTCGGTGAGCAGCGCGTCGGCGTCGGGCAGCCCGAGCAGCGCGGCGGTGGCGTCCTGGTCCTCCCGGGCGAGCCGGTCGCGGCCCCGGCCGGTCACGACGTGCACGGCGTCGCGCACGTCGAGCAGCCGCTCGTACGCCTCGTCGACCGACCCGTGCGGGCGGTCGGTCAGCCACGCGGCGGTCAGCGACCGCAGGATCGTCATGTCGCGCAGCCCTCCCCTGGCCTCCTTGAGGTCGGGCTCGAGCGCGGTCGTGAGGTCGCCGTGGCGGGCGTGCCGCAGCCCCACCTGCTCGACCAGCTCGGGCAGCCGCTTGCGGGCGTTGGACCGCCAGTCGTGCGCGACCGACTGCTGCACCGCCGCCGACAGCACGGGGTCGCCCGCGACGTGGGCGATGTCGAGCAGGCCCACCGCCGCGCCCAGGTCGTCGGCGGCGACCTTGCGCGACTCGGCCGGCGTGCGCACCGCGTGGTCCAGGCGCACGCCGGCGTCCCACAGGGGTACCAGACCGCGTCGGCCACGGTGTCGACCTGCTTGCCGCGCACGGTGCGGCCGTCGTGCAGCAGCACCAGGTCGTAGTCGCTGAGCGGGCCGGCGTCTCCCCGGGCGAGGCTGCCGACGGCGGCCAGGGCGACCCCGGACGTACGCCCTCCGAGCGCGGCCGTGCACGCCTCGTCGAACAGCCCGGCGGCGTGCCGCAGGCCGAAGCTGCTGACCCGGTCGCGGCGGTCGCGACCCGCGCCGGGACGCGTGAAGTCACGCGTCCCGGCGAGGTCGAGCCGGTCGGTGGGGCGGTGGCCGGTGCGCAGGTCGTCCATGTCAGCCCCGCCGCGTCACAGCGCCGACGCGCCGTGCTCGCCGGTGCGCACCCGGACGACGTCCTCGACGGGGACGGTCCAGACCTTCCCGTCGCCGATGCGCCCGGTCTGGCTGGCCTTGACGATCACGTCGACGACGCTGGAGGCGTCCATGTCGTCCACGATCACCTCCAGGCGCACCTTGGGGACCAGGTCGACGTCGTACTCCGCACCGCGATAGACCTCGCTGTGCCCGCGCTGGCGGCCGTAGCCGCTGGCCTCGCTCACGGTCATGCCCGCGATGCCGTAGGCCTCCAGCGCCTCCTTCACCTCGTCGAGCTTGAACGGCTTGATGATGGCGGTGACGAGCTTCATGCCGTGACCTCTTCCTCGTCGTGGTGACGGGCGCCGGCCGCTTCGCGGTCGGCCGGTGCGGTGGAGCGCCGCGGGATGCGGCTGCCGGCGCCGAACGAGGCGAGCTCGTAGGCCGACTCGGCGTGGACGGCCTGGTCGATGCCGGCGACCTCGTCATCGGCGTGGATGCGCCAGCCCATCGTCTTGGCGAGCACGACACCGATGATCGCGGTGAGCACACCGGTGTAGACCATGGCGATCAGCGCGACCGCGGTCTGGATGCCGAGCTGGCGCAGGCCGTGGCCGTAGAGCAGGCCGGTCTCCGAGCCGAGCAGACCGATGGCGATCGTGCCCCACAGGCCGGCGACCAGGTGCACGCCGACGACGTCGAGCGAGTCGTCGTAGCCCAGGCGGTACTTCAGCCCCACGGCCAGCGCGCACAGCCCGCCGGCGACGACGCCGAGCGCCAGCGACCCGACCGGGGTCAGCGCGGCGCAGGCCGGGGTGATGGCGACCAGACCGGCGACCACGCCCGAGGCGGCGCCGATCGAGGTGGCGTGCCCGTCGCGGATGCGCTCGACGGCGAGCCAGCCGAGCATCGCGGCGCAGGTCGCGGCGGTCGTGTTGACCCAGACCAGGCCGGCGGTGCCGTCGGCGGCCAGCTCCGACCCGGAGTTGAAGCCGAACCAGCCGAACCACAGCAGCCCGGCGCCGAGCATCGTGAGCGGCACGTTGTGCGGACGCATCGGGGTCTTGCCGAAGCCGAGCCGGCGGCCGGTGAGGATCGCGAGGACGAGGCCGGCCATACCGGCGTTGATGTGCACGACCGTGCCGCCGGCGAAGTCGATCGGGCCGTACGCCGCGTCGCCCTCTCCCCGGCGAACCAGCCGTCGGCGCTGAGCACGCCGCCGCCCCACACCATGTGCGCGAGCGGGAAGTAGACCAGCGTCACGAAGACGCCCGCGAACACCAGCCAGGTGCTGAACTTCACGCGGTCCGAGAGGGATCCGCTGATCAGCGCGACGGTGAGCACGGCGAACGTGAGCTGGAAGGCGACGAAGACGACGGTGGGGATCCCGCTGGCCATCAGCGCGAACTCGCCGCCGGCGTCGTACATCACCTCACGCAGGCCGAAGTTGGTGAACGGGTTGGCGAAGAACCCGCCGACGTCGTTGCTGCCGAACGACATCGAGTAGCCCCACAGGACATAGATGACGCCCACGAGCCCGAGGGCCCCGAACGACATCATCATCATGTTGAGGACGGACTTGGAACGGTTCATGCCGCCGTAGAACAGGGCGAGGGCCGGGGTCATCAGCAGCACGAGCGCGGCGCTGATCAGCATCCAGGCCGTGCTGCCGGTGTCCAGCGTCACCGAGTCGGCGGTGGCGAGGGCGAGGTTTCTCATGGGCCACCACGGTGGGCCCGCGCCGTTTCGCCTCCGCGCGCCTTGTGTTACGCCCGTGTTGCGATGCCGCGGATCGTGTTAACGACCTGCAACAGCGGCCGGCTGGTCCCGGATGGTGGGACGCGGGGCCAGGCGAGCCCGGCGTACGCCCTCGCGGACCACCGCCGAACCGTGCGCCCCAGCGCACCCCCGGCGGACCTCCGCCGACGCGTGACAGGCGAACCAGCCGACCCGACCCGCTCGCCGGTCGCCGCCCGCCCGGACCCTCAGTCCAGGACGGCGTCGACGAACGCGGCCGGGTCGAACGGCGCGAGGTCGTCAGGGCCCTCGCCGAGGCCGACCAGCTTGACCGGCACGCCGAGCTGGCGCTGCACCGCGACGACGATGCCGCCCTTGGCGGTTCCGTCGAGCTTGGTGAGCACCACGCCGGTGACGTCGACGGCCTGGCCGAAGACCTCGGCCTGGCGCACGCCGTTCTGGCCGGTGGTGGCGTCGATGACCAGCAGCACCTCGTCGATCGGGCTCTGCTTCTCGACGACGCGCTTGATCTTGGACAGCTCGTTCATCAGGTTGGCCTTGTTGTGCAGCCGGCCCGCGGTGTCGATGAGCACCACGTCGGCCTCGGCCTCGTTGCCGCCGCGCACCGCGTCGAAGGCGACGGCCGCGGGGTCGGCGCCCTCGCGGTCGGAGCGCACCGTCGGCACCCCGACCCGGGCGCCCCAGGTGTCGAGCTGGTCGGCGGCGGCCGCGCGGAAGGTGTCGGCGGCGCCGAGCACGACGTCCTTGTCCTCGGCCACGAGCACGCGGGCGAGCTTGCCGACGGTGGTGGTCTTGCCGGTTCCGTTCACGCCGACGACGAGCACCACGGCGGGGCGCCCCTCGACCCGGCTCGCGGCGATGCGGCGGTCCATGGTCGGGTCGACCTGCTTGAGCAGCTCCTCGTGCAGCCAGCCGCGCACGGTCTCCTCGTCGACGGTGCCCGCGACCTTGGCGCGGGTCTTGAGCGCGTCGACGACCTCGGTCGTCGCCTCGACGCCCAGGTCGGCCGCGAGCAGGGTGTCCTCGACCTCTTCCCAGGCCTCCTCGTTGAGCTTGCCGCCGGCGAGCAGGTTGAGCAGCGCCTTGCCGAGCGCGGAGTTGGAGCGCGAGAGCCGCTCACGCAGCCGCACCATGCGTCCGCGGGCCGACTCCGGGCGCTCGAGGTCGGGAGCCTCCTCGGGCTCGACCAGCTCGTCACCGACGAGGGTGTCGTCAGGGCGGTCGACGGTCGAGACGTCGGGGTCGCCGGTCTTGGCGGTGGGTACGTCAGTGGTCGCCTCGGGCTGCTCGGCCACCTCGGGGGTGGCGCTCGGCTCGGTGGCGTCGGGCCGGGTGTCGCCCGGCACCGGGGTGCTCCGGTCCGTGGGGGTCGTGCCGGCGCTGCCCGGAGTGGTCGTGCCAGTCACCCCGGACGCGGGCCGGTCGATCGTGCCGGCCCCGGCGCCGCCCTTGCCGGTCGCGCCCGTGCCGCTGGTGTCGATCTTGACGCCGGCACCCGGCTTGTAGGTGTTCTTCTTCGGCGGCTTGCGCTCGATCGTGCTGGTGCCCGTGCCGCCGCCCCCGTCACCGGAGGCGCCCGCACCGGGGGTGCCGGTCGTGCTGGTGTCGTCTTGCTTCGGCGGCAGGTCCTTGGTGCGTCCGCCCTTGCCGCGGAAGAACCCGACGACGAGCAGAAGTCCCGCGACAGCCGCCGCGGTGATGACGAGCAGAATCTCCCAGAACTGATCCACGGGGCCATCATGGCAAACGGGGACGACAGCCCCGATCCCCGGCCAGGACGCCGCGAGGACGTACGAAGGACTAGCTGGCCTCGCGCCCCGCCTCGGCCTGGGCGCTGCGGCGACCGCTCACCGAGCCGCCGCGGGAGCGGGCGACCGAGGCGACGCTGCCGGTCGCGCCCTTGGCGGTCGAGACGACCTTGTCGGTGCGGCGCGCGACGCCGGAGACGACTTCTTCGCCCTTGGGCGTCAGCATCTGGCGTCCGTCACGACGCGCGGGCACCGCCACGATGCCGACGACGGCAGCGGCGAGCGCGAGACAGACCACCATCGCGAGGATCAGCCAGACCATGGGCATATCTTGCGGTGCGAACCTGTGGCTTCCCAAACCGCCACACCCGAGAAACCTGGGCGAATCCGGGAACCTTCACCCACTGTTCACGTCACCCCGGGTCACCTCGCGCACGAAACCGTCGGCGGCGTCGACCAGCTGGTCGAGACCGGGCTGCTCGATCGGGTAGTGCCCGGCGTTGGCGAGCTCGGTGACGCGCACCGGCACCCGGGTGATCCGGTCGAGGAACGGGGTGCTGAGGCGCAGCGGGCTCCACCGGTCCTTCGCCGGCTGGGTCAGCAGGATCGGGCAGGCGTCGAACTGCTCGGGCTGCACCGCCGGCTCGTAGCGCAGGTAGGAGTCGAGGAACGTCAGGGTCACCGCGTTGCCGGCCGAGGTCTTGTCGGCGAGGCACGCCTTGAGCGCGGCCTTGTCGTTGACCAGCGTGTGCATCTTGCTCACCAGGCGCATCGGGACCTTGACGCGGCGCAGCGGGCTGCTCGCCCCGAGCCGCATGGTGGTCTCGCCGGTGCGCCCGGCGATCTTGGTGATCGCGGTCTCGACCTGAACCTGAGGGTTGCGTTGGTCGAGGAAGGTCATCCCCACGATGCCCTTCACCTTCGGGTTGACGGCGGCGATGTGGTACGCCTCCATCCCGCCGGCGCTCAGGCCGTACAGCACGATCGGCCGGTCGTCCTTGGCCAGCTCGGCGTCGACGAGCGCCGACCCGGCGCGGACCCAGTCGTCGTACGTCACGAGCGCGTCCGGGCGCACCCGGCTCAGGCCATACGTCGGCATGTCGACCGCGATCGTCTCGAGCCCGCGCTCGGCGAGCGGGTGCCCGAGGATCGTGGTCATCTGGCGGCCGTTGGTGCCGACGCCGTGCAGCAGGATCACCTTCGCGGGGGCGTCGGGGTTGCGATAGGTGTCCAGGTGCAGCCGGTGCCCCTCCCAGTCCCACCACTCCTCGGCGGGCAGGTCGTCGGGGCCGAGCTGGTACGCCGTGGGCAGGAAGGACTGGATCCGGCGCCACTGCGGCTGGTCGGCATAGGACTCGGGCAGTTCGCTACTCACGAGTCTCACGGTGCCGCACCCGCCTGTGAAGCGGGGAAACGGCGTCCCAACCTCCGATATCGGCCGTCGTGACCGTCACGGGCGCGAAACCCGCGCAACAACCCCCGATATCGGGCCGTACGACCGTGGCCGGCTCAGGAGGCCGCGGCCACGTCCTGGTCCTCGCGGGCTCCCCCGCCGTCGCCCGGACCGCCGTCGCCACCGTCGTCGGCGACGTCGCGCAGCCGCTGACTGACCACCGTGGTGACACCGTCGCCGCGCATGGACACGCCGTACAGCGCGTCGGCGACCTCCATCGTGCGCTTCTGGTGGGTGATGACGATGAGCTGGCTGGAGTCGCGCAGCTCCTCGAACAGCGTGATGAGCCGGCCCAGGTTGGCGTCGTCGAGGGCGGCCTCGACCTCGTCCATGATGTAGAAGGGGCTGGGCCGCGCCTTGAAGATCGACACCAGCAGCGCGACCGCGACCAGCGACCGCTCGCCGCCGGACAGCAGCGACAGCCGCTTGATCTTCTTGCCGGGCGGGCGGGCCTCGACCTCGATGCCGGTGGTCAGCATGTCGCCGGGCTCGGTGAGCACCAGGCGCCCCTCGCCGCCGGGGAACAGCCGCGAGAAGACGCCCTCGAACTGCGTGGCGGTGTCGGCGAACGCGTCGGCGAAGACGGTCTTCACCCGTTCGTCGATGGTCGTGACGATGTCGAGCAGGTCCTCGCGGGAGCGGCGCAGGTCGTCCAGCTGCTCGGTGAGGAACTTGTGCCGCTCCTCCAGCGCCGCGAACTCCTCCAGCGCCAGCGGGTTGACCTTGCCGAGCTGGTTCAGCTTGCGCTCGGCCGAGCGCAGCCGCTTCTCCTGCGCCTCGCGCACGAACGCGATCGGCTCGGGGAAGTCCTCGTCGTCGGGCGACTGGTCGGGCCCGGGGACGTGCGGGACGAGCTGGTGCGGGCCGTACTCCTCGGTGAGCACCTCGGGGTCGATGCCCAGCTCCTCGACCGCCTTGGTCTGCAGCGCCTCGATGCGCAGCCGCTGCTCGGCGCGGGCGATCTCGTCGCGGTGCACGGTGTCGGTGAGCTCGCGCAGCTCCTCGGTGAGGTTCTCCATCCGGCTGCGCGTCTGGCTCATCTGCGTCTGCCGCTCGGCCTGGGCCTGCTCGGCGCTGCTGCGCCGCTCGGCGGCGATCTCGAGCAGCTGGGCGACGACGTCGACCGAGTACGTCGCGCCGGTGCGCACCGCCCGGGCCGCCTGGGCCTCGCGGTGCCGCCGCTCGCGACGGCGCTGGGCCTTCTCGCGCGCCTCGAGCTCGGAGCGTACGGCCGACTCCAGACTGCTCGCCCGTCCCGCGAGCGAGCGGGCCTGCTCCTCCTGGGTGCGCAGCGCGAGGCGCTGGTCGGTCTCGTGGGTGCGCGCCCTGGCCGCCGCCTGGGCCAGCTGCTCACGCTCGTCGGCGGTGGGCTCCTCGTCGGCCGGCTCCTGCTCGGCCGCGGCGAGCCGCTGCTCGAGCTCGGCCAGCGCGCCGCGGTCGGCCTCGAGCGCGGTCTCGGCGGTCTGGATGCCCTGCTCGAACCGCTGCTGCTCGGCGCCTGCCGAGCGGACGGTCTGACCCAGCTGCCCCAGCTGCTCGGCGACGGCCGACATCTTGGCGTCGGAGTCGTTGAGCTCATCCAGCGCCGCCTCGGCGTGCGACTTCAGCGACCCGACCCGCTCGCGCAGCTGGCCGAGCTGGAACTGCGCCCGCTCCTTGCGGCCGGTCGCGTCGGCGAGCGCCTTGCGGGCGTCGTCGACGGCCGACTGGATCTCCAGCAGGCTCGGCGCGTCGGCCGAGCCGCCGCGCACCACGCCGGGGGCGTAGACGTCGCCGTCGGGCGTGACCGCGGTGACTCGCTGGCCCAGCAGGCCGGTCGCGGTGGTCGCGTCGGGCACGAGCGCGACCCGGTCGAGCAGCTGGTCGAGCGCGGCACGTACGCCGTCGGGCGCCTCGACCACGTCGCGCGCCCAGGTGCACCCCGCCGGCAGCGACGGCCACGCGTCGGGCTCGACCGGGTGCGCGGTCTCCCCCACCAGCAGCACCACGCGCCCGCCCTCGTCGTCGCGCAGGCTGTCGACCGCGGAGGTCGCGGCGGCCAGGTCGTCGACCACGACCGCCTCGGCGGCCCAGCCGAGCGCCGCCGCGAGCGCGGCCTCGTGACCGTCGGCGACGCGCACGAGCCCGGAGACCGAGCCGCGCACGCCGTGCTCGTCGCGCCGCTCGAGCAGCGTGGCCGCGCCGTCCTTGCGCCGCAGCGACAGCTCCAGCGCCTCGACCCGAGCCTGGTGGCTGCTGCGGTCGCGGTCGGCGCCGCGCTCGTCGTCCTGCAGCTTCGCGAGCTCGGCCTCGGCGGCCTCCAGGTCGGCGACGGCCTGCTCGTAGCGCTCGTCGAGGTCGACCTCGCCGGCCTCGGTGTCGGCGATGGACCCCTCCAGCTCGGCGTACTTGCGCTCGGCGACGGCGGCCCGCTCCTGGGCCTCGCCGATGCGCTCGCGCAGGCGGCCGATCTCGGCCTCGCCCGCCTCGATGCGGCTGCGTCGCGCGGCGACCTGGCCCTGCAGCTTGGCGAGCCCCTCGCGGCGGTCGGCGGCGGCCCGGGCGAGCTGGGCGATGCGCCGCTGCTCGTCGTCGTAGGCCTTCTCGGCGGCGCCGCGCGCCTCGACTGCGGCCTGCAGCGCCGCCTGGGAGCCGGTGATCGTGGCCTGCAGCTGCTGCTCCTGGGCGCGCAGGTCGGCGGCCTGCCGCTTGAGCTGCTCGGGGTCGCGCCCGCTGGTGGGCTGCTCGTCGTCGGTGGCCAGCAGGCGTACGCGCTCGGCGGCGAGGCTCGCGGTGGCGCCGAGCCGCTCCTTCAGCGAGCCCAGGGCGTACCACTGCTCCTGCGCCTGCGCGAGCGCCGGCCGCGCCCGCTCGGCCTGTCGCTCCAGGGCGGACAGCTCGTCCTTGACGCGGGCCAGCTCGGTCTCGACGCGGGTGCGCCGCTCGATCATGGCGGTCTCGTCGGCGACCTCCTGCTCGAGCGTGCTCGTGAGCTGCACCAGGTCGTCGGCGAGCAGCCGCAGCCGGGCGTCGCGCACGTCGGCCTGGATGCTCGCGGCGCGGCGGGCGGTCTCGGCCTGACGCCCGAGCGGGCCGAGCTGGCGGCGGATCTCGTCGACGAGGTCGCGCAGCCGGTTGAGGTCGCCCTCCATCGACTCCAGCTTGCGCAGCGCCTTCTCCTTGCGCTTGCGGTGCTTCAGGACGCCGGCGGCCTCCTCGATGAAGCCGCGGCGCTCCTCGGGCGTGGCGCGCAGCACGGTGTCGAGCTGGCCCTGGCCGACGATGACGTGCATCTCGCGGCCGATGCCGGAGTCGGAGAGCAGCTCCTGCACGTCCAGCAGCCGCACGACCGTGCCGTTGATCCGGTACTCCGAGCCGCCGTTGCGGAACATCGCCCGCGAGATGGTGACCTCGGTGTAGTCGATCGGCAGGGCGCCGTCGGTGTTGTCGATGGTCAGCGTGACCTCGGCCCGGCCGAGCGGCGGACGGTTGGGCGTGCCCGCGAAGATGACGTCTTCCATCTTGCCGCCGCGCAGGCTCTTGGCACCCTGCTCACCCATCACCCACGCGAGCGCGTCGACCACGTTGGACTTGCCCGAGCCGTTGGGGCCGACGATGCAGGTGATGCCCGGTTCGAGCGTCATCGACGTCGCGGACGCGAAGGACTTGAAGCCCTTGAGGGTGAGGCTCTTGACGTACACGCGGGGCGGGCCCTCCAGGCGGCGAACGGTTCAGGTCACCATACCGAGGGGTGCCGGAGTGTCTGCGGACCTGGGCTCGGCCGCCACCCGCCAGGTGTCCCGCGACCAGCGCGTAGTTCGCCCTAGAACTATGCGTCGACTAACTACCCGCCGGTTGCGGCGCGTGTCCCCGCGTGGTCCAGACTTGGCGCATGTCCGCGAAGACCGACTACGCCGACGAGCACCTGGCGCGCTGGAGCGACCTGTTCCCCGACCCCGACGCGCGCGAGGCGCTGGTCGAGGCGGCGCTGGTGCGGATGAACCGCGTGATGCAGCGCACCGAGCGCGAGCTGCGCGCGATCGCCCAGGACGGGCCGCTGACGTACGAGGAGTTCCGCACCCTGCACGCGCTGATCGGCGGGGTGCAGCGCGGCAAGCCCTCCACCCCGGCCGAGCTCGCCGAGCGCACCGGCGTCTCGCGCGCCGGCATGACGAGCCGGCTCGACCGGCTGACCGGCGCCGGGATGGTCACCCGCACCCCCGACGAGAACGACCGGCGCAGCGTGCAGATCACCGCCACGAAGGCGGGCCACAAGGCGTGGCAGCAGATGCTCGACGCGTGGGCCGGGGCCGAGCAGCGGCTGTTCGCGGGGCTGAGCGAGCGCGAGCTGCAGCAGCTCAACACGGTGCTGCGCAAGGTGGTCCTCACCTCCGCGGAGCAGGGATGACCGACCCGGCGGGCTCCCCGGCGCTGCGCGACGCCGACGTGCCCGCCGTGTGGCGCTCGCTCGGGCTGCCGGGCCTCGCCGACATCCACGTGCACTTCCTCCCCGAGGGGATGCTGCGCAAGGTCTGGCAGTTCTTCGACGAGCGCGGCGAGCGCGACGGCGTGCCGTGGACCATCACCTACCGCGACCCCGAGGACGAACGGCTGGCGACCGTGCGCCGGCTCGGGCTGCGCGCGGTGCCGTCGCTGACGTACGCCCACAAGCCGGGCATGTCCGCCTGGCTGAACGAGTGGTGCACCGAGTTCGCGGCCCGGGTGCCGGACGCGCTGCACTCGGCGACGCTGTTCCCCGAGCCCGGGAACGCGGATTACCTTGCGCGCGCGCTGGACTCGGGCGCGCGCCTGGTCAAGATGCACGTGCAGGTCGGGGCGTACGACCCCTCCGACCGGATCCTCGACGACGCCTGGGACCAGCTGCAGCAGCGCGGCGTTCCGGTGGTCATCCACTGCGGGTCGGGACCGGCCCCGGGGCGGTTCACCGGGGTGGGCCCGGTGCGCGAGGTGCTGCGTCGCTTCCCCGACCTGAGCCTGGTGATCGCGCACGCCGGACTGCCGGAATATCTCGAGTTCGCAGACCTGGCAACGGAGTTCGCGAACGTGCACCTCGACACCACGATGGTCGGCACCGACTTCACCGAGCGCTTCGCGCCGATGCCGAGCGGCTATGCCGACCGGTGGCGCGACCTGCAGCACAAGGTCGTGCTGGGGTCGGACTTCCCCAACATCCCCTATCCCTACGCCCACCAGATCGAGGTGCTGCAGCGGCTCGACCTCGGCGACGCGTGGATGCGAGATGTGCTGTGGCACAACGGGGCTCGGCTGATGGGGCTCGACGCGGCGTCGCTGTAGGTCCCGCAACAGGTCCCCTCGGGGGTGGGCCGACCCGCCTCCGCCTGCCTAGCGTGGGGGCCATGACGACTCGAACGCGCGACGTGCTCTGGTCCGACGTGGAGGGCATTTACGACGAGATCCTCCACCACCCCTTCGTCACCGGGCTGCGCGACGGCTCGCTGCCGCACCCGGTCTTCCGGCACTACATCGTCCAGGACGCGCTCTACCTGCGCGGCTACGCCCGGTCGCTGGCCGCCTGCGCCGCCCGCGCGCCCGAGGTCGACGCCACGGTGATGTTCGCCGAGCACGCCGCGGGCGCGGTCGCCGCCGAGCGCGAGCTGCACGCCGAGCTGCTGGGCGACCTCGGGGTCGACCCCGACGACCTGGGCGCGCCCGCCCCGGCGACACAGGCGTACGTCAGCTATCTGGCCGCGACGGTGCACGCGGGCTCCTACGCCGAGGCCGTCGCGGCCGTCCTGCCCTGCTACTGGATCTACGCCAAGGTCGGCGAGGCGCTGCTCGAGGCCGGCTCCCCCGACCCGCTCTACCAGCGGTGGATCGACCTCTACGCCGGCGAGGAGTTCCAGGCCGTCGTCGACGCGGTGCTCGACGAGACCGACCGTGTCGGCGCGACCGTGTCGGACACCGAGCTGGCGCGCATGCGTGAGCACTTCACGACGACCTCGCGCTACGAGTGGATGTTCTGGGACGGGGCCTACCGCCAGGAGACCTGGCCGGTCTGAGCCGGCGAGGGCGTCCGGACACCCCTTCCGCATTTCGTTCACCGGTGCACGAAATGTGGAGCGCCACTCCCGGGATCCCGGGAGGTCGGCGCCACAGATCGTTCACAAGTGCACGAAATGCGGAGGCGCAGCCCGGCGAGGGCGTACGTCAGTCGCGGGCGGTGAGCACGAGCGGGCCGTCCTCGGTGATGGCGATGGTGTGCTCGGAGTGGGCGCCGCGGGAGCCATCGGCGCTGCGCAGGGTCCAGCCGTCGTCGTCGGTGTAGATCTCGTCGGTGGTGGCCATGAGCCACGGCTCGATGGCCACGACCAGGCCCGGGCGCAGCCGCAGGCCCCGGCCCGCGCGGCCGTCGTTGGGCACGTGCGGCTCGCCGTGCATCGTGCGCCCGACGCCGTGGCCGCCGAACTGGGTGTTGACGGCGTAACCGCCGGAGCGGGCGACGTCACCGATCGCCGCGGAGATGTCGCCGATCTTGGCGTCGACCTGGGCGGCGTCGATGGCCACCGCGAGCGCCCGCTCGGTGTGCTCGATGAGGCGCAGGTCCTCGTCGCGCGGGGTGCCGACGGCCACCGACAGCGCCGAGTCGGACACCCAGCCGTCGATCGACGCGGCGAAGTCGACCGACAGCAGGTCGCCGTCGCGCAGGACGTAGTCGTGCGGCAGCCCGTGCAGCACGGCGTCGTTGACCGAGGTGCACAGCACCTTGCCGAACGGGCTCGCGCCGAAGCTGGGGTGGTAGTCGATGTAGCACGACTCTCCCCCGGCGTCGCGGATCATCCGGTGCGCCAGGGCGTCGAGGTCGAGCAGGTTGACCCCGACGTCGGCGGCCTCGCGCAGCGCCGTCAGCACCGAGGCAACGAACCGGCCGGCGGGCCGCATGGCCTCGATCTCCGCGGGGGTCTTGAGCTCGATCACGCCCCCACGGTAAGCCCGGTGCGCACCGGCCCGGGAACGGGCCGGACGGCGGCCGGGGTTACCCGAGCGGCCAGAGCAGCGCGGCGAGCGCGAAGGCGGTGACGCCGATCGTGGTCTCCATGACCGTCCAGGTCTTCAGCGTGGTCTTCTCGTCCATCTGGAAGAAGCGGCTGACGAGCCAGAAGCCGGAGTCGTTGACGTGCGAGAGCACGGTGGCGCCCGCGGCGATGGCCACGACCAGGAGCGTCAGGCGTACGTCCGACAGGTTCGCCGCGGTGGCTGCCTCGGCGACCAGGCCGGCGGTCGTGGTGATCGCGACCGTCGCCGAGCCCTGCGCCACGCGCAGCGCGGTGGCGATGACGAACGACTGGAGCAGCAGCGGCATCCCGAGGTCGCCGAGCGAGGCGGTGAGCGCGTCGCCGATGCCGCTGGCGCGCAGCACCCCGCCGAACATGCCGCCCGCGCCGGTGATCAGGATGATCGAGCAGATCGGGCCGAGCGCGTCGTCGAGAATGTTGCGCAGCGGCGCCATCTTGCCGGGGCGCACCATGGTCGCGATCGCGACCAGCAGCGTGATCAGCAGCGCGACCGGCGTCTGCCCGAGCAGCACCAGCGCCTGCGCCCACACCGCCTCGTCGTCGATCGTTCCGGCGGTCCCGAGCGTCGACACGATCGTGTTGCCCGCGATGAGCACGAACGGCAGCAGCAGCAGGAGCAGCACGTGCCCGAACCGCGGGCGGCGCAGGTCGGCCTGCTTCTCGTCGTCGTCGCCGTCGTTCATCTCGCCGAACAGCAGGTCGGGCACGTCGACGTGCACGCGCTTCCCGAGCACCTGGGAGACGAGGTAGGAGCCGACGAACCAGGTGACGACCGCGACCGGCAGCCCGATCAGCAGGCCGATGCCGATGTTGCCGCCGAGCGCGTCGGCCGCGGCCACCGGGCCGGGGTGCGGCGGGACGATCGCGTGCATGGCGGCGAACGCACCCGCGGCGGGGAGGGCGTACAGCAGGACGGAGCCGCCGAAGCGACGGGCCACGGTGAGGATGATCGGCAGGAAGACGACCAGGCCGGCGTCGAAGAAGATCGGGATGCCGAACAGCAGCGCCGCGACGCCGAGCGCCAGCGGTGCGCGCTTCTCGCCGAAGCGGTTCACCAGCACGTCGGCGAGCACCTGCGCGCCGCCGCTCACCTCGAGCAACCGCCCGAGCATGACGCCGAACCCGACCAGCAGCGCTACGGATCCGAGGGTGGAGTTGAAGCCGGTGCTCATGGCTTCGGGCACGTCGCCGATGGGGATGCCGGCGGCGACGGCGGTGATGACGCTCACCAGCACGAGCGCGATGAAGGCGTGCAGCTTGACCTTCATGATGAGGAACAGCAGCAGCACGACTGCGGCCCCCGCCACGAGCAGCAGCGTGGCGGTGGGGTAGGTCGCGACGACTCCGTCGTCCATGGTGTCTCTCCCGATCAGTCGGTGCCGGGCTCGCGGGAGAGCCAGGCGGCGTAGGCGTCGAAGGTGTAGGGGCGGCCGAGGAAGTCCTCGACCAGGTCGGCGGCGTCGCGGGACCCGCCCGGCGCCAGGATGCGGTCGCGATAGCGCTCGGCCACCTCGGACGCGAACAGGTCACCGGGGTCGAACGCCGAGAACAGGTCCTTGGCGATGACGAGCGACCACATGTACGTGTAGTACGCCGACGCGTAGCCCGACAGGTGGCCGAACGAACAGTGCATGTGCGTGTCGGGCAGGGCCGCGAACACGGAGTACTGGCGCTGCAGCTCGCCGATGCGCTCGGTGAGGTCGTCGGGCAGCGCGTGGTGCAGGTCGTAGCTCACGGCGGCGTAGAACATCTGCGTGCGCGCCTGGAACCCCTTGCCGAACTCGTGGGCGGCGCGCATCCGCCGCACCAGGTCGGCCGGGATCGGGTTGCCGTCGGCGTCACGCGCGAACGACGCGAGCACGTCGGCGTCCCAGGCCCACTCCTCGAGCATCTGGCTCGGCGCCTCGACGAAGTCCCACTCGGTGGCGACGCCCGAGAACCGTTGCCACTGCTGGCGACCCGCGGTCACGTGGTGGATCAGGTGGCCGAACTCGTGGAAGAGGGTGACGACCTCGCTGTGCTCCATCAGCCCGCGGCTGAAGTTGCAGACGAGCACGCCCTCGGGCAGTGCGCGCTCGAAAAGCCCTGAGACCAGGGTGAACTGGGCCGCGTGCTTGAACTTGCCGTCGCGCGGGTGCAGGTCGAGGTAGATCCGCCCGATCCGTTCGCCGGCCAGCTCGACGTCGTACGCCGTCACGTCCTCGTGCCAGGTCGTCGCCTCGACGGGGGTCCAGGTGAGACCGAACAGGCGACCGGTCACGTCGAGCAGCCCCCGGCGAACGTCCTCGAAGGCGAAGTATCGACGGACCTCCTGCGCGTCCACGTCGAGCTGCTCCCGGCGTACGAGCTCGGAGTAGTAGGTCGCGTCGGCGGTGTCGACGTCGGCCAGGTCGGGGCGGTCCTGCCGGGCGCGCTCGAGCAGGCGCTGCTTGTCGCGCTCGGCGCTCGGACCCGCGAGATCGGTGATGCGCGCGATGAACTCGGCCTCCGCCTCGGCCGTCTCGATCATCTTCACCTCGGTGTCGAGGTCGACCCAGGTGGGGTATCCCAGCAGCCGCGCGTGCTCGGCGCGCAGCTCGAGCAGGCGGCGCAGCACCGCGTCGTTGTCGGGCCAGGCCACCGTCAGCGACGCCGACGAGACCGCGACCCGCGCGTCGCGGTCGTGGGCGAACGTGCGCACCGGGATCGAGTCGGGGTAGTCGGTCGTGACCTCGACGAGGCCGTCCGCACCGGCCGGGTGCTGCTCGCGCCAGTCGTCGGGCAGGCCGTCGAGCTGGTCGGGGCGCAGGCGCACGGTCTTGGTGCCCTCGCGGATGTTGCGGGCGAACTCCTGGCTGGTCTCCAGCTCCAGGCGGTTGAGCTCGCGCAGCCGCTCGCGCGTGGCCTCGTCGCGGTCGACGCCGCTGCGCCGGAAGTCGCGCAGCACCTTGTCGAGCATCCGGGTGGCGTCGGCGTCGAGCCCGTCCGGATCGACCCCGGCGACGACGGCGTAGATCTCGGTGTCGAGCGACAGGTCGGTCGCGAAGGCGTCGAGGTCCTGGGAGTGCTTGTCGGCTGCCTCGCGCACCTGCGCGTCGGGGTGCACCTCCGACAGCAGCGACGCCGCAGCCCCCGCGTCGCCCAGCGCCGTCTGCAGCGCGTCCCAGGTCTGCAGCACCTCCATGGCCGGCGCGTCGCTCATGCCCCGCAGGCGGTCGGCCAAAACCCTTGCCGCATCAAGGCTTTCGTCGGTTCGGGCACGGAGCCAGGGTCCGGTTGCCGCGGCCTCGGGGAGGGCGATCGGCTGCAGATCGGTCACCGGCTCAGGCTAGTCGCGCACCTCCCCACCACGCTCGCCGACGCGAGCACCCGCTGAAACGCGGTTTGAGCGCGGGCGGGGTGACGCGGGCCTCAGCGCGGGGCGGTGCGGCGCGGGCGGGGCTGGCAGCGCGGGCAGAAGAAGCTCGAGCGGTTCATGAACACCTCGCGGCGCATCAGCGTGCCGCAGCGACGGCACGGCTCCCCCACCCGGCCGTACGCGTTCAGCGACCGCTCGAAGTAGCCGCTCGCGCCGTTGACGTTGACATAGAGCGCGTCGAACGAGGTCCCACCCTGGTCGAGCGCGGCCTCCATCACCTCGCGGGCGTGCCCCAGCACCCGCGCCAGCGCCGGCTTGGTCAGCAGGTCGGTGCGCCGCGCGCCGTGCACCTGCGCCCGCCACAGCGCCTCGTCGGCATAGATGTTGCCGATGCCCGAGACGAGCGACTGGTCCAGCAGCGCCCGCTTGACCTCGGTGTGCCTGCCCTTCATCCGCCGTACGACCGCGGCCGGTTCGTAGGCCGCCTCCAGCGGGTCTGGGGCGATGTGGGCGATCGTGGCCGGCACCCGGCGCGGCCCGACGTCGGCGAGCTCGTCGAGCTGCAGCCCGCCGAAGGTGCGCTGGTCGACGAACCGCAGCTGGCGTCCGTCGTCGAGGTCGAGCACCGCGTGGGCGTGCTTCTCCAGGGGCGCGTCGGCGTCCTCGACCAGCAGCTGCCCGCTCATGCCGAGGTGGGCGATCAGCGCCTGCTCGTCGTCGAGCAGCAGCCAGAGGTACTTGCCGCGGCGCTCGGCCGCGGCGACCGTGCGGCCGGTGAGCCGGTCGGCGAGGTCGAGCGGCCCGGGCAGGTGACGGCGCGCGACCCGCGCCCCGGTGACCTGCACCCGGTCGAACCGGCGCCCCACCACGTGGTCGGCGAGGCCGCGGCGAACCACCTCGACCTCGGGCAGCTCGGGCACGGATCAGGCCCCGTCGACCGGGGGTGCCGTGTCGCTCACGGCGTCGGCGCGCTCCTTGAGCGTGGTCCACGCCTGCTGCGCGGCCTCCTGCTCGGCGGTCTTCTTGTTGCGGCCCTCGCCGCGCCCCAGCTCCTCGTCGCCGACCAGCACCTTGGCGGTGAAGATCTTGTCGTGGTCGGGGCCCTCGGCGGTCACGGAGTACGACGGCGAGCCCAGCTCGGCCGCGGCCACCGCCTCCTGCAGCGAGGTCTTCCAGTCCAGCCCGGCCCCGAGCTGGGTCGACTGCTCCAGCAGCGGGTCGAGGATGTGGTGCACGAAGCGGCTGGCCGGCTCCAGCCCGCCCATCAGGAACACCGTCCCGATGACCGCCTCCATCGTGTCGGCAAGGATCGAGTCCTTGTCGCGCCCGCCGGTGGCCGCCTCGCCCCGGCCGAGGAAGACGTACTCCCCGAGGTCCAGGCCACGAGCGACGTCGGCGAGCGCCCGCGAGTTGACCACCGAGGCGCGCAGCTTGGCCAGCTGCCCCTCCGGCAGGTCGGGGTGCTCGCCGTAGAGGTGGTCGGTGACGACCAGCCCGAGCACGGCGTCGCCGAGGAACTCCTGGCGCTCGTTGTGCGGGGCGCCGCCGTTCTCGTACGCGTAGGACCGGTGCGTCAGGGCACGCGAAAGCAGCGGTTCGTCGATGACCGTGCCCGAGACCTCGGTGAGGATCTGGGCCAGGTCAGCGACGGACCGCTGCGCTGCGCTGAGGTGCCGTGAGCGCTTGGACTGCGACCCCACGGCGGGGGTCAGCTCTGGTGCTCGGTGCGCTCGGCCGAGGCGTAGTGCCGGCCGGCGTAGGTGCCGCAGTTGGGGCACGCGATGTGCGGCTGCTTGAGCGCCGAGCAGTTCGGGCAGGCCTGGGTGGCGACCGGCGTCGCCTTCCAGTTCGCGCGGCGCGAGCGGGTGTTGGAGCGCGACATCTTCCGCTTCGGGACGGCCACGTCAGTTCCTCTTCTGGTCGTCGGTGGCGGCCTGGTCGCGCAGTGCGGCCAAGGCTCCCCACCGGGGGTCTACCTGGTCATGGTGGTGGTCCGGGTCGTCGGCCAGCCTGGCTCCGCACTCGGAGCACAGGCCTGGGCAGTCGTCCCGGCACACCGGCTGGAACGGCAGCGAAGGCACCACTGCGTCCCGGAGCACGGGCTCCAGGTCGGCAAGGTCACCGTCCAGCTCCCGCAGCTCCTCGTCGTCCTCACCTCCCACCTCCTGGTGGTGAGCGGCACGATCGGCGTAGGCGAACAGCTCCTGGAGGTGCACGTCGACAGGGACGTGAACCTCCTCCAGGCACCGCACGCACGCGCCGGTCGCGGTGGCGCGAGCCGAGCCGGTGACCAGAACCCCCTCGACGACGGCCTCCAGCCGCAGGTCCAGCTCGATGGGCTGGCCCTCCGGGACGGAGATCACGTCGGTGCCGAGAAGCTCTGGCGCCTCGACCTCGCGGTGCACCTCGAGCATGTTGCCTGGGCGGCGCCCCAGCTCCCGGGTGTCCAGGACCAGTGGGCCGCGTGGGTCCGCATGCGTCATCAGGTGCTCACGAAGATCGTTGGGTGGCTCGGCCCACGTCATGACGACGAGGCCGAGGGCCAAGGCTACCGGAGCGGCGCTCCCGGCCCAAAACGTACGTCCTGGGCCGGCTCCCGCCCATCCCGAGGGGTGGCGCGTGGCCGGCCGCGGCGGCCACCTTGGCACACTGTCGCGCGTGACCCAGCCCACCCCCGACCGTCGCCACGTGGCGCTGCTGACCAACCCCGCCTCCGGGCACGGCAAGGGCGGGCGCGCGATCCAGCCGGTGCTCGACCGGTTGCGGGCCTCAGGGGTGCGCGTCGACCACGTCGCCGAGGACGGTCGCGACGCCGCCGAGGCCGCGGTGCGCGAGGTCGCCGGGCAGGGCGCCGACCTGATCCTCAGCGTCGGCGGCGACGGCACGCACGGCGTCGCGCTGCAGGCCGCCGTCGCGACGGGCACGCCGCTCGGCGTGGTGCCCGCCGGCACCGGCAACGACCTCGCGCGCGCCCTGCGCATCCCTCGCTCCGACCTCGGCGACGCGGTGACGCTCGCGCTGGAGGCGCCGGTCCGCTCGATCGACGTCGGCCGGGTGCGCACGGGCGAGCAGGAGCGGTTCTTCGCGACCATCGTCACCGCCGGCTTCGACTCCCTGGTGACCGACCGCACCAACGCGATGCGCTGGCCGAACGGCAAGGCCCGATACCTGCTCGCGATCGGGATGGAGTACTTCCGGCTCGCCCCGCGCGACTTCCGCGTCGAGATCGACGGCGAGCTCGTGCACGACGGCCCGGCGATCCTCACGGCCGTGGGCAACACCGAGAGCTACGGCGGCGGCATGCGCATCCTGCCCACCGCCGACCCCGCCGACGGGCTGCTGGACGTGACGATCCTGGAGGGCGTGCGCTACCCGCGGGTGGAGCTGCCGGCCGTCCTGCCCCGGATCATGCGCGGCACGCACGCGACCCACCGCGCCGTGCGCACCCTGCGGGGCCGGCAGGTGCGGCTGGAGAGCGGCGTGATGAACGCCTACGCCGACGGCGACCCGGTCGGCGCGCTGCCGGTGACGATCGACGTCGTGCCCGGCGCGCTGCAGGTCGCCGCGCCGACCGCCTGACCGACCCCGCCGTACGCCCTCGCCGGGCTCAGCTCGGACGCACCCGCTCCAGCAGCGGCGCGAGCACCGGCGCCGGCACCATCGAGGCGACGTCTCCGCCGAGCGAGGCGACGGTGCGGATCAACGAGCTGGAGTAGTGCCCGAGCGCCGGGTCGCCGGGCAGCAGCAGCGTCTCGACGCCGGTCATCTCGCGGTTCATCTGCGCCATCGGCTGCTCGTAGTCGTAGTCGACCGACCCGCGGATGCCCTTGAGCAGCACGCCCGCGTCGAGCTCGCGGCACACGTCGACGATCAGTCGCCGGCCGAACTCCTCGGCGCGCACGTTGGGCAGCCCGGCCGTCGACTCCTCGATCAGGGCGATGCGCTCCTGCGGGGTGAACGTGCCCTGCTTGTCGGGGTTGTGCAGCACCGCGACAACCACTTCGTCGAACAGCGCGCTGGCCCGGGTGATGACGTCGAGGTGCCCGACGGTGATCGGGTCGTAGGAGCCGGGGCACACGCAGCGTCGGGGGTTGCCGGTCATGCGCGCCAGGCTATGCGTTCGCCGGCTCAGGCGACGTCGCCCTCGGGCACGAACTCGGCGAACCAGACGGTGGTCTCGCCGTAGCGCCGCGGCCCGATGAGCTCGACGTCGGCCGGCCAGGTGGGCTCGGGCGAGCGGGCCGAGCGCTCGACCGCCAGCACGGCGGAGTCGGCCAGCCACGGACGTACGGCGGTGAGGACGGCGGCGAGCTCGGCCTCGCCGATGTCGTAGGGCGGGTCGCACAGCACCAGGTCGACGTCGGGCGGGTCGGGCGGGTCGGCGAGCGCCCGCTCGACGCCGGCCGCGACGACCCTGGCCCGGTGCAGGCCGAGATCGGCGATGTTGCGCCGGATGGTCTCGGCCGCGCGGCGGTCGGACTCCACGAGCAGCACCGAGGCGGCGGCCCGCGAGGCGGCCTCGAGGCCGAGGGCGCCGGACCCGGCGTAGAGGTCGAGCACCCGCGCGCCGTGCAGCACGTCGAGGTGCTCCAGCCGGGAGAACATCGCCTCGCGCACCCGGTCGCTGGTGGGCCGGGTGCCGCGGCCGGGCGGTGTCTGCAGCCGCCGGCCGCCCGCGCTGCCGGCGATGACGCGGGTCATCAGCCCCGCTCCAGGAAGGCGACCTGCTGCTCGTCGAGCCGCTCGGTCACGGCCCGCTCGAGACCGGGGTAGCGCAGCAGCTCGGGGTCGTCGCCCACGAGCTCGCCGGCGTCGCCGCGAGCCTGCTCGATGAGGTCGGCGTCCTGCTTGAGGCGCAGCATGCGCAGCTGCGAGCGCCGCCCGCTCTGCTGGGCGCCGAGCACGTCGCCCTCGCGGCGCAGCGAGAGGTCGAGGTCGGCGAGCCCGAAGCCGTCGGTGGTCTCGGCGACCTTCTGCAGCCGGTTCAGCGCGGCCTCCTCGTTGCGGGTGGCGAGCAGGCACACTCCCCGGCGTCGCCCCGGCCGACGCGGCCGCGCAGCTGGTGCAGCTGGGAGATGCCGAACCGGTCGGCGTCGAGGATGACCATCGCGGTGGCGTTGGGCACGTCGACGCCCACCTCGACCACGGTCGTCGCGACGAGCACGTCGACCGCGCCGGAGGCGAACGCGGCCATCACGGCGTCCTTCTCGTCGGTGGGCAGCTGCCCGTGCATCGACTCGATGCGCAGCCCGGCGAGCGCCGGCTCCTCGCGCAGCTGGGCGAGCACCTCGTGCACCCCGCGCATGGGTGGCGGCTCCGCGTCGTCGGCACCGTCCTCGACGGTGCCCTCTCGCCAGGCCCGCTCCAGCTCGGCGAGCACCTGGTCGTCCTCCGGCGTCTCCTCGCCGATGCGTGGACAGATGACGTACGCCTGGTGCCCCCGGGCGACCTCCTCGGCCACCCGCTGCCAGGTGCGCTGCATCCAGCGCTCGTTGGTCGAGGGCACGACGAACGTCTCGATGGGCTGACGACCGCGGGGCAGCTCGCGCAGGGTCGAGGTCTCCATGTCGCCGAACACCGTCATGGCGATGCTGCGCGGGATCGGCGTGGCGGTCATGACGAGCAGGTGCGGGGCGCGAACGGCCTTGTCGCGCAACGCATCTCGCTGCTCGACGCCGAACCGGTGCTGCTCGTCGACGACCACGAGCCCGAGGTCGGCGAACATCACCTCGTCCTGGATCAGCGCGTGGGTGCCGATGACGATGCCGACCGGGCCGGTGGTGATGTCGAGGAGGACCTTCTCCTTCTGCCTGCGCGTCATGCTGCCGGTGAGCAGCGCCACCTGGGTGCCCTGGGCTGAGCCGCCGAGCATCCCGCCCTCGGCGAGCGGCCCGAGCATGGCGCGGATCGAGCGGGCGTGCTGCTGGGCCAGCACCTCGGTGGGCGCGAGCAGCGCGGCCTGCGCGCCGGAGTCGACGGCCGCGAGCATCGCGCGCAGCGCCACCACCGTCTTGCCCGAGCCGACCTCACCCTGCAGCAGCCGGTGCATCGGCACGTCGCGGGCCATGTCGGCGGCGATCTCGTCGGCGACCTCGCGCTGGCCGGCGGTCAGCTGGAACGGCAGCTGCGCGTCGAAGGCCTCGAGCAGCCCGCCCTTCGGGGCGGTGCGCGGAACCGCTTGCTCCGCAAGGTATTTCGCGCGTCGCTGCGCCAGGACGGTCTGCACGACCAGCGCCTCTTCGTAGCGCAGGCGCTGCTTGGCCGACTCGACCTCGGCGAGGGTGCGCGGCAGGTGCAGCCAGCGGTACGCCTCCCGCTCGTCGATCAGCCCGCGCCGCTCGCGCAGGTGGTCGGGCACGGCGTCGGCGCCGACCTCGAGCTGCTCGAGCACCAGCTTGAGCGTCTTGGTGAGGCCCATGTCGGTGATGCCCTTGGTGGCCTTGTAGATCGGCACCAGGCCACCGGCGTAGACGTCGAGGTCACTGCCCTCGGCATCGGCGTCGAGCACGGTGTAGGTCGGGTGGGCCAGCTGCGGGCGCCGCCGGAACTCCCCAGCTTGCCCCGGGCCAGCACCCGCCGCCCGGGCTGCAGCGCCTGCTCGTGGCCGTAGGGACGGAAGAAGACCAGGTTGAACTCGTTGTCCTCGGCGTCGACCAGGGTGGCCTCGAACCGGCTGCCGCGGCTGGCCCGGTTGCGGCTGGTGGTGCCCGAGACGACGGTGGCCACGATCGCCACGTGGTCGTCCAGCGCGAAGTCGGTGATCCGCCCGGAGGTCTCGACGTCGATGTATCGGCGCGGGTGGAAGTCGAGCAGGTCGCCGACGGTGACGATGTCGCGCTCGGTCGCGAGCTTCTTGGCGGGCGCACCGACGACCTTGCTCAGCCTGGTCTCGCGGGTGATCGGGTCGGCCATCACTCACATCCCACGGCCAGCGCCGGCTGCGCGGCGCCGCTCTCCAGCACGGTCACCTCGGCATACTCCGCCACGGCACCGACAAGGTCCACGACGGCCCGCAGCTCCTCGGACCGCAGCGCCGCCCCGGCGACCACCGACACCAGCTCGGCGCCGGCGAGCGCGTCGGTGAGCTCGGCGCGCGCGACGGCCAGGTCGAACGGGTCGGGATAGCTCAGCACCGCGATCTCGCCCTCGAGGTCGTCGAGCTGCTGGTCCAGCGGCTTGGCCCGGCGGTCGCGCTCGAGCAGGTCGAGGGCCGCCAGCAGCGTCACCGGGTCGTCGCAACCGACGGTGACCCCCTCGCGCCCGGTCGCCGCCCGCTCGGCTGCGCGGCGCGTCTCGGGCGAGTCGCACACGACCACGACCGGCGGCGCGCCCACGACCTCCTCCAGCAGCGCGGAGTCACCGGCCTCGACGGGGGTGCCACCGCGCTGACGCACGCGGTCGGCCAGGCCCGCGCCGGAGACCACGGCCGCGAGACGTACGTCGTCGTCGCCTGCCCGCGGCGCGTCACCCGGGCACGGCTCGGCCCCGAGACCCGGCTGGTCGGCGAAGCGGGTGACCGCGAACCGGTGCGGCCGACCGTTGCTCGCTCCCGCTTCGAGCGCGGCGGCGATGTCGTCGGTGTGCACGTGGACGGAGAACAGCGCGGGCCCGCCGGCGATGACGACCGAGTCGCCGATCGACTCCAGCTGCGCCGACAGCGACCGGGCGCGCTCGTCGTCGGTGTCGTCGAGGAGATACATGACCTCGTACGCCGGCCCCCGGAGTCCGCGTGCGCGCCCAGCCCCTGGGCCGGCACGGCGCGCGCGGCGCCGGTCGCGGGCAGCCACGCGGCGGGGCGGTCGGGGTCGGCCAGCCCGTGCTCGCCGCGCACCACCCGCAGCAGCGCCTCGAGCACGAGGAGATATCCGGCGCCGCCCGCGTCGACCACCCCGGCCTCGCGCAGCGTCTCGAGCTGGCGCGGGGTCGACTGCAGCGCCGAGCGGGCCGCGTCGACCGCGCCCTGGGTGACGTCGTCGAGCGACCCGCCACCGACCGCCTCGGCCCCCTCGGCCGCCGCGCGCGCGACGCAGAGGATGGTGCCCTCGACGGGGCGCGCGACGCCCGACCAGGCGAGGTCGCTGGCTGCGCGCAGGGCCGCGGTCAGCGCCGGACCGTCGAGCGGGCGCCCGCCGGTCTCCTCGACGACCGAGGCCAGGCCGCGCACGAGCTGGCTGAGGATGACGCCGCTGTTGCCACGGGCGGAGACGAGCATGGCCCGGGCCAGCACGGCGGCCGCCTCGGTGAGGCTGGTCGCGTCCGCCGCCGCGAGCATGCGCACGGCCTGCTGCACGGTGACCCGCAGGTTGGTGCCCGTGTCGCCGTCGGGCACCGGGAAGACGTTGAGCCGGTCAAGCGCCGCGGCGTGGGTCGCGAGATCGGTGCGTGCCGCGACGAGCCACCGCCGCAACGCCGCCAGGTCCAGCTCGCTCAGGACCGCCACGACACCTCCGCCTGTTGCTCGCACATCCGCCGTGCGCGAGGCTAACCGCCCGCGCGTGACTGTGCACGGCACGCGGTACGTCCTCGCGCGGCTGCCGGGTGTCCTGCACGGCCACGGCGGGGCAGCCGGCGGTGAGCGGGGCCGGGGGTCTCCGTTTTGGCTTGTGCCGAGGTGCTCGGCTACGCTTGTCCGGTTCCCCCGCGTGGTCCGCTGCCATCAGGCGCGTCCGCATGACGGGCGGGCACCGAGACCAGAGCTTGACCAGAACGACGACGACACCGTCCCGACCTCAGGAGCAACCGTGGCTGCCACTTGCGACGTCTGCGGCAAGAAGCCGAGCTTCGGCCACAACATCTCGCACTCCCACCGCCGCACCAAGCGGCGCTGGAACCCCAACATCCAGCGTGTGCGCGCCAAGGTCGGTGTGAACGGCTCGACCCCGAAGCGCCTCAACGTGTGCACCTCCTGCCTCAAGGCCGGCAAGGTCACCCGCTGACCCTTCGCCCGCGAGGCGAGACACCAGGCCGATCCCCGGGCGCCGGGGGTCGGCCTCGTTGTTTCCTGGGGGTCGTGAGGACGCCCTACACCCACGGCCACGCCGAGAGCGTGCTGCGCTCGCACCGGTGGCGCACCGCCGAGAACTCCTGCGCCTACCTGCTCCCCGGCTGCGCCCGGGCCTTGACCTGCTCGACGTCGGCGCCGGGCCCGGCACCATCACCGTCGACCTCGCCCGCCGCGTCGCCCCCGGCCAGGTCAGCGCCCTCGAGCTGGGCGAGGCCGCCGCGTCGGTGACGCGCGAGGGGGTGGCCGGCACCGACGTACGCGTCCTGGTCGGCGACGTGCACGCGCTCGACCTGCCCGAGGCGTCCTTCGACGTGGTCCATGCCCACCAGGTACTGCAGCACGTGCCCGAGCCGGTGCGGGCGCTGCGCGAGATGGCGCGGGTGACGCGGCCGGGCGGCACGGTCGCGGTGCGAGACACCGACTACTCCGCGTTCACCTGGTGGCCGCGACTGCCCGAGCTCGACACCTGGCTGGACCTGTACGTGCGCGCCGCACGCGCCAACGGCGGCGAGCCCGACGCCGGACGCCGGCTGCTGTCGTGGGCGCACGCCGCCGGACTGCAGCAGGTCGAGCCGTCGGCCTCGGTGTGGTGCCTGGCCACGCCCGAGGACCGCGCCTGGTGGGGCGGCATGTGGGCCGACCGGATCCTGACCTCGGCGATCGCGACGCAGCTGCTGGACGCCGGCTGGGCGAGCCGGGAGGACCTCGAGGGCATCTCGGCCGCGTGGCGCACCTGGGCCGCCGATCCCGACGGCTGGCTGATCGTGCCGCACGGGGAGCTGCTGATCACCGCCTGACGGGCGAGACACCCACGCACGATCGAGCGTGTCTCACGGGTGGAAGTGGTCCCAGCCGCCGCCCGAGCGCGGCCGGCCGTCGACCGTCACGCCCTCGCCCGCGCCCACCTGACCGATCCGGCGCCACCCGTCGGGCAGCGCGACCTCGGGCGGGAAGCAGGCCAGCAGCGAGTGCTCCTCTCCCCGGTGAGCACGCAGCCCAGCGCGGCGTCGTCGTCGAGCACCCCGGTCAGCCGGTCGAGGTCGGCGCGCAGCAGCTCGGTGCTCAGCTCGAGCCGCACCCCCGACGCCGCGGCGACGCGTCCCGCGTCGCGCACCAGGCCGTCGCTCAGGTCGATCATCGCGGTGGCGCCGGCCGATCTCGCCACCGGGCCCTGCTCGTACGGCGGGCGCGGGCGGACGTGCTCGCGCACCAGATCTTCGTCGTCGTCAGCCCGATCCTGTTGCAGCAGAACGAAACCCGCGGCCGAACGACCCAGCGTGCCGGCGACGGCGACCACGTCTCCCGCGCGCGCGCCCGAGCGCAGCACCGGGTCGCCGTCGACGTCGCCGAGGGCGGTGATCGAGACCATGAGCGTGCCGGCGGGCGCGGACGACAGGTCGCCGCCCGCGATCGGGACCTCGATCTCGGCCGCCGCCGCGCCGAGACCCGCGGCGAAGTCGAGCACCCACGCCACGGGGGTCTCGGGGTCGGCCACGAGCGTCACGAGCAGCGCGGTGGCCCGCCCGCCCATCGAGGCGATGTCGGCGACGTTCTGCGCGACGGACTTGCCGCCCACGTCGGCGGGCGAGGACCACTCGTCGAGCCAGTCACGCCCGCGCACCATCGTGTCGGTCGTGGCCAGCACGCTGCCGTACGCCGTGCGCACCAGCGCGGTGTCGTCACCCGGCGCGACGACCACCGGGCCGCCGCGGGGCAGCAGCGGGAAGATCTGGGCGAGCAGCTCGTCCTCGCTGACGTCGCGCAGCCGGGGACCCGGCCCGTCCGTCCAACGGTTGGTCACGTGACTCCTCCGGCCTCGGGCATCAGCCCCAGACGGTAGCGTCTGCCCCGACACCACGGCTCCCACCTTGCGGGTGCCGCACCGACCCCGACGACGGAGGCGAGATGGTCCAGGCCTACATCCTCATCCAGACCGACATGGGCAGGGCCGGCGACGTGTCGGCCGCGTGCGCCGAGATCGACGGGGTCGTGAGTGCCGAAGACGTCACCGGCGGCTACGACGTCATCGTCAAGGTCGAGGCCAACACCGTCGACGAGCTCGGCAAGCTCGTGCTGGCCAAGATCCAGAAGGTCCAGGGCATCGTCCGCACCCAGACGTGCACCGTCGTCCACGTCTGACCGCCCTCGCGGTCGCCGCCGCGACCCTCGCCCTCAGCGGCTGCTCGTCGGCCGTCGAGGTCTCCGCCGCACCGAAGGCGTCAGATCCGTTGTGCGCCAAGGCTGCTCAGCAGTGGCCGGCCTCCGTCTCCGGTGAGGAGCTGCGCGAGGTCAGCGTCGACTCCCCCACCGTGCGCGCCTGGGGAGACCCGGCGATCATCGCCCGCTGCGGCATGACCTCCCCGGCCCGACCACCAACGACTGCATCGGCGTCTCCGGGGTCGACTGGGTCGCTCGCAAGCTCAGCGACGGCATGGCGTTCACGACGTACGGCCGCGAGCCCGCCATCGAGGTCCTCGTCCCGAAGGACTACGCGCCCGAGCCGTTGGTGCTCGGCGCGTTCACCGAGGCCGCCCAGCAGATCCCCCAGGGCCCACGCCGCTGTTCGTGACTTTTTGGCCTCAGCTCCTCCTCCGGCACCCGTCGCACGCTCCGGTCTGCCGGCATCGTCGCCGAGGCGTCCGTCCCGGGCAGAACGGGTCGATATCGACCCCACATGACCCGCGAACGGCCCGATTCGCGGGCAGAACGGGTCGATATCGACCCCAGACGTACGCCCACCCCGGCCGACCCGGGCCAGTCGCGTCAGCGCAGGCCGGTGCGGCGGTCCAGCGCCAGCTCGATCAGCTCGGTGATCAGCTGCGGGTAGTCCAGGCCGCTGACCTTCCACACCTGCGGGAACATCGAGCTGGGCGTGAAGCCGGGCAGGGTGTTGATCTCGTTGAGCACGAGCCGGCCACCGGGCTGGTAGAACCAGTCGACGCGCGCCAGACCCTCGCAGCCGGCGGCGTCGAACGCCTTGACCGACAGCTCCTTGACCTCGGCCGCGACCTCCGCCGGGATGTCGGCGGGGCAGGTGAGGCGGACGTCCTCGGCGTCGATGTACTTCGCCTCGAAGTCGTAGAAGTCGTGGTTGGAGACGACCTCGATCTCGCCGATCTCGCTGGCCCGCGGGAGGCTGTCGCCGCGACCCTCGAGCACGCCGCACTCGATCTCGCGACCGTCCACCGCGGCCTCGACGATCACCTTGGGGTCGTGCTCGCGCGCGGCCTCGATCGCCGGCCGCAGGTCGTCGAACCGCTCGACCTTGGAGATCCCGACGCTGGACCCGGCGCGCGCGGGCTTGACGAAGACCGGCCAGCCCAGCGCCGGCACGGCGTCCATCGCGAGCTCGGGGTCGCGGCGCCACTGCTTGTCGGTGATGACGACGTAGGGCCCCACCGGCAGCCCGGCGGCGGAGAAGACGACCTTCATGAGGTGCTTGTCCATCATCACCGCCGACGCGGCGACGCCCGAGCCGACGTAACGCACGTCGGCGAGCTCGAGCAGGCCCTGCAGCGTGCCGTCCTCGCCGAACGGTCCGTGCAGCAGCGGCAGCACCACGTCGACGCCCGCGAGCTCGGTCGGCGGCTGCCCCGGCTCGCGCACGATGAGGTTGCGCGGCCCGGACCCCGCCGGCACGACCACGTCGGTGTCGCCGGTGACCTCGGGGCGGTTGGTCGCCGTGAGCCGCAGCGGCTCGGGGTCGTCGGCCATGAGCAGCCAGCGGCCGTCGCGGGCGATGCCGATCGGCACCACCTCGAACCGCTCCCGGTCGATCGCGCGCAGCACGCCGGCCGCGGTCGCGCACGACACGGCGTGCTCGGAGGACCGGCCGCCGAACACGATGGCCACACGGGTCTTGGGTGCGCCCTGCTCGGAGCCCGTCGGGGCCGGCGGTGCGGCGTTGCTCTCAGTCATCGTGGTCGAGGGTAATGCCCGGATCCTGGTGCCCGGCGCAGGCTGCGCCGCGGCCGTGCGACGCTGCGACCATGCCCGACCTGCCCCTGTCCCCCGCCACCCGGCTCGTCGCCGGCGGCCGCCCCGCCCACCAGCCGGGCGCCTCGCTCAACGCACCGGTCGAGCTGACCTCGACGTACGTGGCCGGCGCCCCCGTCAACTACGCGCGGGTCGACAACCCCACCTGGCGGGCGTTCGAGGAGGTCCTGGGCGAGCTCGAGGAAGGGTCCGCGCTGGCGTACGCCTCCGGCATGGCGGCCATCTCGGCCGCCCTGTCCCTGGCACCGGTCGGGGCGGTGGTGGTGGCGCCGCACCACGCGTACAACGGGACGGGGGCGCTGCTCGCCGAGCTGGCCGAGCAGGGCGCTGTGCAGGTGCGCCGGGTCGACATCGCGGACACCGACGAGGTGCTCGCCGCCCTCGACGGCGCGGCCCTGCTGTGGACCGAGTCGCCGACCAACCCGATGCTCGAGATCGCCGATCTGCCAACGCTTTTCGCTGCTGCTCGCGAGCGCGACGTGGTGTCGGTCTGCGACAACACCTTCTCCACGCCGCTGCTGCAGCGCCCGCTCGAGCTCGGCGCCGACGTGGTGGTGCACTCGGTCACCAAGTTCCTCTCCGGCCACTCCGACGTGCTGCTCGGCGCCGCGATCACCGCCGACGAGGGCCTGCGCGAGCGGCTGCACACGCACCGCACGCTGCGCGGTGCGATCCCCGGCCCGATGGAGACCTGGCTCGCGCTGCGCGGGCTGCGCACCCTGCACCTGCGGCTGGAACGCTCGTGCGCCAACGCGGCGGTGCTGGCCGAACGGCTGCGCGAGCACCCCGCGGTCCAGCGGGTGCGTTATCCCGGCACGGGCGCGATCGTGGCGATCGAGCCGGTCGGTGGCCGCGACGCGGCCGAGCGGGTGGAGCAGGCGGTGCGCGTGTGGACGCCCGCGACCAGCCTCGGCGGCGTGGAGTCGCTGCTCGAGCGCCGTCGCCGCCACCCGGCAGAGCCGCCGACCGTGCCCGAGCAGCTGGTGCGGCTCAGCGTCGGGGTCGAGGACGTCGAGGACCTGTGGCGCGACCTGGACCGGGCGCTGTCCGACTGATCGCGACCGGGCGCTCGGCCCGCGTCAGCTGCGCTCGTGCTTGCGGCTGCGCGACATGAGCTGCTCGACGACGTCGGCGGGACGGCGCCCCTCGAACACCACGGCCGCGACGTTCTCGACGATCGGCACCTCGGCGCCGACGCTGGTGGCCAGCTCGAGGATCGACCGGCACGACTTCACGCCCTCGGCGGTCTGCTTGGTGCTGGCCTGTACCTCCTCCAGCGTCTGCCCCTGGCCGAGCTTGAAGCCGAACGTGTAGTTGCGCGACAGCGGCGAGGCACACGTCGCCACCAGGTCGCCCACGCCGGCGAGACCGAGGAAGGTCTGCGGGTCGGCGCCGAGCCGGATGCCGAAGCGCGCCGTCTCGGCGAGCCCCCGGGTCAGCAGGCTGGCCATGGTGTTGTCGCCCATCCCCATGCCCTTGGCCATGCCGACGGCGAGCGCGATGACGTTCTTGACCGCACCGCCGATCTCGACGCCCACGACGTCGCCGTTGGTGTAGGGGCGGAAGTACGGCGTGGCCGACGCCTCGGCCACCCTGGCCCGGGCCATCGCGTTGGTGGAGGCGACCACCGCGGCCGCCGGCTGCTTGGCCGCGATCTCGCGCGCCAGGTTGGGCCCCGACACGACCACGATGCGCTCGGGGTCGACCGACGCCGCCTCGGCGATGACCTCGCTCATCCGGCGGGTGGTGCCGAGCTCGATGCCCTTCATCAGCGACACGACGTAGGCATCGTCGCCGATCGCGTCGCCCCACTGCGCGAGGTTGTCGCGCAGCGTCTGCGAGGGCACCGCCAGCACCGCGACCTGCGCGCCCTCGGCCGCCTCGCGCGGGTCGGCCGTCGCGCGCACCGCGTCGGGCAGCTGCAGGTCGGGCAGGTAGCCACCGTTGCGGCGGGTGCTGTTGATCTCGTCGGCGACCTCGGGCCGGCGGCTCCAGATCGTCACGTCGCACCCGGCGTCGGCCAGGATCGCGGCGTACGCCGTCCCCCAGCTGCCGCTGCCGAAAACCGTTGCGCGGGTCATGATCTCGCCTCTCCGTCCGCGCGTCCGGGACCGGCCGGGCGGAACCGCTCGGCAGGTGCCCGCTCGCCGCGGATCGTCTCCAGCTGGGTGGTGATGGCCGCCATCAGCCGCTCGGTCGCGGTGCGCAGGGTGGCACTGTCGTACGGCCGGGCCAGGTCGGACAGGTCGACCGGCGGACCAGCCTGGATGCGGATCGTCTTGCGCGGCAACAGCTTCGGGACCTTGCCGCGATAGGGCCACAGCAGGTCCTGGGTCCCCCACATCGCGACGGGGATCAGCGGGCAGTCGGTCTCGAGCGCGATGCGCGCCGCGCCGGTCTTGCCGGCCATCGGCCACAGCCCGGGGTCGCGGGTGAGCGTGCCCTCGGGCATCACCACGACGCAGGCGCCCTCGCGCACGGCCTGGATCGCTGCGGTCAGGGCGTCGACCGCGCGCACGGTGTTGCGATAGACGGGGATCTGCCCGGTGCCGCGGATGACGTGCCCGAGGCCCGGCACGTCGAGCAGGCTGGACTTCGCGAGGTAGTGCGGGGCGCGGCCGTGGTCGACCAGGAAGTGCCCGAGCGTGAGCGGGTCGGTGTAGGAGACGTGGTTGGCGGCGAGCACGAACCCGCCCTCGCGCGGCAGGTGCTCGCCCCCGCTCCACTCCTGGCGCGTGACGCCCTGCATCACCGGGCGCAGACCGCCGATGATGCGTCGGAACAGGGGCGTGATCTCCTCACGCATCGGCTCTCGGGGCACCGGTCTCCTCCACGTGGCGGCGGGGTCCCGGTCATCCTGCCACGCGGCGCGCCGCCGGACCGGCCGCCTCGGACATACCCCTGCGTGTGTGTCGTCGGCAGGCTGTCACCGGGCGATGAGACGATGGCCGCGTGAGCGTCTCGCCCCCGACCGCCGCCCGCACCTCGACCTGGCACGTCGTCGTGCCCGTCAAGAGCCGGTTCCGCGCCAAGTCGCGGCTGCACGCGCCCGCCGGCGTCGACAAGCCCGGCCTCGCGCTGGCCCTCGCGCTCGACACCCTCGACGCCGTGCTCGACGTCGTGCGCGCCGACCGGCTGATCGTCGTCACCGAGGACGACCTGGTCACCGCCCACCTCGCCGAGCGCGACGTGCGCACCGTCCCCGACCCGGCCCGCGGTCTCAACCCGGCCGTCCAGGCGGGTCTCGCCGAGGCCGTCCGGCGCGACGCGGGCCTGCCCACCGCCGTGCTGCTCGGCGACCTCCCGGCGCTGCGCCCGGCCGAGCTGCTCGCGGGCCTGCGCGCGTGCGCCGCGACCGAGAGCGCCCTCGTGCCCGACCACGACGGGCACGGCACCGTGCTGCTGACCCATCACGACCCGCGCGCGCTCGCGCCCCGGTTCGGTCGCGGCTCGGCCGCGCGCCACGCCCGGC
This sequence comes from Barrientosiimonas endolithica, assembly GCF_030296655.1. Taxonomy (NCBI): domain Bacteria; kingdom Bacillati; phylum Actinomycetota; class Actinomycetes; order Micrococcales; family Dermacoccaceae; genus Barrientosiimonas; species Barrientosiimonas endolithica. Next base: position 2,263,594 of record NZ_AP027735.1, read on the forward strand.
GCTGCACGGTGCTCGACCTCGACCTGCCGACGCTGCGGCACGACGTCGACGACCTCGCCTCGCTCGACCGGGCCGCCGAGCTCGGTCTCGGCGAGCACAGCGCCGCGGCGCTCGGTGCCGAGCGACGGAGCGCCTGACGTGCAGGCCACCGTGCACACCTTCGACCTCGACACCGCCTCGGGCTCGGTGCTCATGGACAACGGGCGCGAGCTGCGCTTCGGGCAGACGGCCTTCGCCGCGAGCGGGCTGCGGCACCTGCGCCCCGGCCAGCGGGTCAGCGTCGAGATCGGCTCCGACGGCGGGGTGTCCCGGCTGTGGATCGTCGGCATCGGCGCGGGTCAGATCATCCGCTGACCTGACCTGACCTGACCTGACCTGACCTGACCAGCCGGGGCGGCGCACCCGGACTCACCTCGGGCACCCGGACACGCCACGAGGGCGGCCCCATCGGGAGCCGCCCTCGCTGACGTACGGGGTCTGTGCCGCGCGCTCAGCGCTTGGCGGTGCGCGTGGTCTTCTTCGCCGGGGCCTTCTTGGCCGTGCTGCGCGTCGTCGTCTTCTTCGCGGTGCTGCGCGCCGGCGTGGCCTTGGTCGTGGCCTTCTTGGCGGTCGACTTCTTCGCCGCCGTGGTGCCGCTCGCCTTCTTGGCGGTGGACTTCTTGGCCGCGGTGGACTTCGTCGCTGCACCCGTGGACTTGGCCGCGGACTTCTTCGCCGCCGTGGTGCCGGTCGCCTTCTTGGCGGTCGACTTCTTGGCCGCGATCTTCTTGGTGGCGGCCTTCTTCGTGGTGGTCGACGAGCCGGCCGCGGTCGCGCGGCCGCCGGCGTTGCCGGTCTTGGGCAGGCTGCGCGGGTCGGCGACGACGGTCTTGAACGCGGTGCCCGGCTTGAACTTCGGCACCGCAGTCTTCTTGATGCGCACGCTCTGGCCGGTGCGCGGGTTGCGACCGGTGCGGGCCGCACGGGACACCTTCTCGAAGGTGCCGAAGCCGGTGATGCCCACCTTGTTGCCCTTGGCCACCTCGCGGATGATCACGTCGAAGACCGCCTCGAGGGCGTCGTTGGCCGCCTTCTTGCTGCCGAGGCGACCCTCGAGGTTCGCGATGAGTTCTGCCTTGTTCACGATCCCAACCCTCCGGGGATTCTGCCGGCGCCACCGCCGGACTCTCACACTGCCGGGCAGGTGCTCGGCTTGACATCAGACGGTATGACCGCGCGAGGCGCACGTCCACTACATCGCGCCGGAGATTCGTTGTGGCCGAACGACTTTGGGCGCTCGAGGCTGGGCGCCGCCCGACGGCAGCCCGCGCACCGACCGGTCCGCGTCGGCCCGACGCCCCCGGCTCCGACCCCGCACCGGCGGCTGCGGCGACGGGCGCGCGGAGGCGGCGAGGGCGTACGGCGGGGGATGCGAAAGCCCGGGTCCCGTTGCGGCGCAACGGAACCCGGGCTTCGGTGCAGAGTCGGTCAGCCGGCGACCGTGGTGGTCGGCTTCCACGGGTGGCGCTGCGACTCGTAGTCGTCGATGGCGTCGGCGTGACGCAGCGTGAGGCTGATGTCGTCGAGCCCCTCGAGCAGGCGCCACCGCGTGTAGTCGTCGATCTGGAACGGGACGGTGAGGTCGCCGCCGGTGATCACCCGGCCCTCGAGATCGACCGAAAGCGGTGTGCCCGGGTGGTTCTCGAGCAGCTTCCACAGCAGCTCGACGTCCTCCTGAGCGACCTGCGCGGTGAGCAGACCGGCCTTGCCGGAATTGCCGCGGAAGATGTCGGCGAAGCGCGAGGAGATGACCACGCGGAAGCCGTAGTCCATCAGCGCCCACACCGCGTGCTCGCGCGAGGAGCCGGTGCCGAAGTCGGGCCCGGCGACGAGCACCGATCCCTGGGCGTAGTCGGGGTTGTTGAGCACGAACGACTCGTCGCCCCGCCAGGCGGAGAACAGCCCGTCCTCGAAGCCGGTGCGGGTGATCCGCTTCAGGTAGACCGCGGGGATGATCTGGTCGGTGTCGACGTTGCTGCGCCGCAGCGGGACTCCGACGCCGGTGTGGGTCTCGAACTTGTCCATCGTGGGCTCCTCCTACAGGTCCGCCGGGCTGGACAGCGTGCCGCGCACCGCGGTCGCCGCCGCGACGAGCGGGCTCACCAGGTGGGTGCGGCCGCCCTTGCCCTGGCGGCCCTCGAAGTTGCGGTTCGACGTCGAGGCGCAGCGCTCCCCCGGCGTCAGCTGGTCGGGGTTCATGCCGAGGCACATCGAGCATCCGGCGAGGCGCCACTCGGCGCCCGCGTCGGAGAAGATCCGGTCGAGCCCCTCGTCCTCGGCCTGCAAGCGGACCCGGGCCGACCCGGGGACGACGAGCATGCGCACGCCCTTGGCGACCCGGTGGCCGCGGATGACGTCGGCCGCCGCGCGCAGGTCCTCGATGCGCCCGTTGGTGCACGACCCGAGGAAGACCGTGTCGACCGCGATGTCGCGCAGCGGCGTGCCCGGCTCCAGACCCATGTACGTCAGCGCCCGCTCGGCGTCCTCGCGGTCACCGTCGTCGCCGAAGGACTCCGGGTCGGGCACCGTCGCGCCGAGCGGCAGGCCCTGGCCGGGGTTGGTGCCCCAGGTGACGTACGGCGTCAGCTGGGTCGCGTCGATGCGCACCTCGTGGTCGAACTCGGCGTCGTCGTCGGTGCGCAGCTCGGTCCAGGCGGCGACGGCGGCGTCCCAGTGCTGCTCGTCCGGAGCGTGCGGGCGGCCCTTGAGGTAGTCGAACGTCGTCTGGTCGGGCGCGATCATGCCGGCGCGGGCGCCGGCCTCGATCGACATGTTGCACACGGTCATCCGCGCCTCCATCGAGAGCGACTCGATGGTGCTGCCCCGATACTCCAGCACGTAGCCCTGGCCACCGCCGGTGCCGATCTCGGCGATCACCGCGAGGATGATGTCCTTGGCCGTGACGCCCTCGGGCAGCTCGCCGTCGACCGTGATCGCCATGGTGCGGAACGGCTTGAGCGGCAGCGTCTGGGTGGCCAGCACGTGCTCGACCTCGCTGGTGCCGATGCCGAAGGCGAGCGCGCCGAACGCGCCGTGCGTCGAGGTGTGGCTGTCGCCGCAGACGATCGTCATGCCGGGCTGGGTAAGCCCCAGCTGCGGACCGATGATGTGCACGATGCCCTGCTCGGCGTCGCCCATCGGATAGATCGGCACCCCGAACTCCGCGCAGTTCTGCCGCAGCGTCTCGACCTGGGTGCGGCTCACCGGGTCGCTGATCGGCCCGGCCGTGGTCGGGACGTTGTGGTCCTCGGTGGCGAGGGTCAGCTCGGTGTGACGCACCCCGCGACCGGCCAGGCGCAGCCCTCGAACGCCTGCGGGCTGGTCACCTCGTGGAGCAGGTGGAGATCGATGTAGAGGAGGTCAGGCTCGCCCTCGACCCGGCGCACCAGGTGCTCGTCCCAGACCTTCTCGGCCAGTGTGCGTGCCATGACCCCTCCCGGAATCCGCTCTTCGTGCTGCGTCCGCCACATGGTGCGCCGCTGTTTTTGCGGTTGAACTTGCGTCTCGTCCTCTGAGACGGCAGTATCAACTCATGGACAAGTCTAGCGGTGTGGGCGTCCTGGACAAGGCGGCCATCGTTCTCTCGGCCCTGGAAGCGGGTCCCTCGACCCTCGCCCAGCTCGTGGCGTCGACCGGTCTGGCGCGCCCCACGGCGCACCGGCTCGCCGTCGCGCTCGAGCACCACCGACTCGTCGCACGCGACATGCAGGGACGCTTCGTGCTCGGCCCGCGCCTGGTCGAGCTGGCCTCGGCGGCGGGCGAGGACCGCCTGCTCGCGGCCGCCGGCCCGGTGCTCGGCGCGCTGCGCGACCACACCAACGAGAGCGCCCAGCTCTTCCGCCGGCAGGGCGACCAGCGCATCTGCGTCGCCGCGGCGGACCGCCCGGTCGGCCTGCGCGACTCGATCCCGGTCGGCGCGACCCTGTCGATGCAGGCCGGGTCTGCCGCGCAGATCCTGCTCGCCTGGGAGGAGCCCGAGCGGCTGCACAAGGGGCTGCAGGGCGCGAAGTTCACCGCGACGATGCTGTCGGCCGTGCGCCGCCGCGGCTGGGCGCAGAGCGTCGGCGAGCGCGAGGCCGGCGTCGCGTCGGTGTCGGCCCCGGTGCGCAACCCCGCCGGCAAGGTCATCGCGGCCGTGTCGATCTCGGGCCCCATCGAGCGCGTGTCCCGCCAGCCGGGTCGGCTGCACGCCGCGACCGTGATCGCCGGCGCCAACAAGCTCACCGAGGTGCTCGCCCGCGCCCAGGCCCCGGTCATCCGCCACGAGAGTGCGTGAGCCGCGCCCGACGTACGCCATCGGCCGGCACCGCACGCCCGCTCACTCCTGCGGGTCGAACACGTCCTCGATCGTGACGTCGAACTCGCGCGCGATGCGGAAGGCCAGCGGCAGCGAGGGGTCGTAGCGCCCCTTCTCCAGCGAGATGACCGTCTGCCGCGAGACGCCCAGCGCCGCGGCGAGGGCGGCCTGCGAGAGCCCGCGGTCGCGGCGCAGCTGCGGGATCCGGTTGCGCACTCAGGCCTCCGCGCGCCGGGCCTGGAGGTAGGCCAGGCCGAAGCTCGCCCCGGCGAGCAGCAGCACGTGCACGATCGTCACCGGCGCCAACCAGTCGACGCGCAGCGCCCGGCCCAGACCCTCGAAGAGCAACGCGCCGCCGATCGTGCAGCAGAACGCCGTCGACGCCGCGCGCTCGAACCAGGACCGCTCCACGTCGTCGCGCCCCGCCCGGTCGGTGGCCGCGACCTCGGCCCGCCCGAGCCACAGCATCCACGCCAGCCCGGCGACCGCCGGGCCGCACACGAGCGCGAACACCACCACCCACAGCACGGTCGCGTCGTCACCGCCGCCACGCACCGCCGCGAGCAGCCCCAGCAGCCCGCCGCCCAGCAGCCCGATGCCGCCGGCCACCGCGACGCGTGCGGTCCGTGTCATGCCCTGGTTCATCGTGCCCCCCGAAGTAGTCAAGCGTGCTTTACGCCGCCACCCTGCACCGCGGGCCCCGACATGTCAAGCGTGCTTGACTACGCCGCGAGCACCTCGTCCAGCCGCTCCGGGGTCCACGTGGGTCGCACGCCGGGCGCCGGCAGCAGGTAGTCGCGGATCTGCGGCGTCGACAGGCCGTGCGCCTCGCGCAGGCCGGCCGCGATCATCGCGAGGTAGGCGCCGCTCGGCGCGTTGACGGCCGGCCGGGCGTCGTCGTCGGGGCAGGTGAACGTGACCACCGGCTCGCCCTCGAGGTCAGCGACGACGGCGAGCGTCTCGTACCGGCCCGGCCCGAGCACCAGCCGCCGGGCGCCGATCAGCTCGTCGACGTCGAGCGCGTCGCCGGGGTCGCGGTGCATCTCCTGCGCGACGACGTCGGCGAGCTGCTCGTGGGTGATGCGGTACGCCCGCACCAGCGCCTCTCCCCCGGCGGCGAGGTCGAGGAACGCGATGCCGCCACCACCCCAGGTCGGTGAGTCCCAGCCGAAGAAGATCTCCCCGGGCACGTGCAGCGCGCGGTCCGCGACCGGCGGCGTGGCGTCGCGCGCCCCGGGGTAGGTCCGGCTCGCCCCGGGCGGGCGGCCGCCGGACAGGTAGAACCCGAACCGGGCGGCCGACAGGTTCGAGCCGTAGGAGGCGTACCAGATGTGGTCGGTGGTCATCAGGGGCAGCATGCCAAACACACGAAGAAGCCCGGACCCTCCGAGAGGGTCCGGGCTTCTCGCGATACGTAGCCCCGACGGGATTCGAACCCGCGCTACCGCCTTGAGAGGGCGGCGTGCTAGGCCGCTACACAACGGGGCCGCACGTGGTGCTGATCGAGATCAGCGGAGAGAACCATACCGCGAGGAGTGGAACTTCTCCGAATCGCCTGAGCCGGAACGGCTTTCGGCGACTCGCTGGGGTACCAGGACTCGAACCTAGACTAACTGAACCAGAATCAGTCGTGCTGCCAATTACACCATACCCCAAGGGGTATCACTCCATGCGCGCCGGGAACCGGCCTTCATGGGGTGAACCGAGGAGAAACCTTACCGGCCGCCCCCGCGTGGGCCCAAATCGGGGTGGCCCGTCGAGGCGCGGCTCACAGCTGGTCGCGCAGCGCCCGCAACCGGGTCATGGTCGAGTGCTTGCCGAGGATCTCCATCGACTCGAACAGCGGGGTCGAGATCTTCTGTCCCGCGATCGCGACGCGCAGCGGACCGAACGCGAGCCGCGGCTTGATGCCGAGCCCGTCGACGATCGCCTCGCGCAGCGCGGCCTCGATGCGCGGGGCCAGCCACTCCACCCCGGTGCCGTCGGGGTTGCCGATGCCGCCGTCGATCGGCTCCAGCGCCGCGATGGCCGCGTCGAGCACGTCGGCCGCGCCGTCCTTGAGCGTGGCGCGCGCGTCGTCGGCGATCTCCAGCTCGTCGTCCGCGACGTAGAACGGGCGCACCAGCGGCACGGCGTCCTGCAGCGTCGTGATGCGCGTCTGCACCTGCTCGGCGACCAGCTTGAGGCGCCCCAGCTCGGGCAGCGTCGGGTGCGAGCCGACGAGCCCCTCGGCGTGCAGGAACGGGATGAGCCGGCTCGCGAGGTCGCCCGCGTCGAGCTCACGGATGTAGTGCCCGTTGAGCCAGTTGAGCTTGTCGAGGTTGAACACGGCACCAGCCTTGTTGACCTTGGCCCACTCGAAGCGCTGCGTGAACTCCTCGAACGTGAAGACCTCGCGCTCGGTGCCGTCCGCCTCGACGATCGGCGGATACCCCTGCAGCGCAAGGAAGTTCAGCAACGCCTCGGGCAGATAGCCCTGCTCCTGGAACCAGGTGAGCCGGGCGGCGGGGTTCTTGCGCTTGGAGATCTTGGCGCGCTTCTCGTCGCGCAGCAGCGGCATGTGCGCGAAGCGCGGCGCCGGCACCTCGAGCCACTTGTAGAGGAGCAGGTGCTTGGGCGTGCTGGAGATCCACTCCTGGCCGCGCACGACGTGGGTGATCGCCATCTCGTGGTCGTCGACGACCACGGCCAGGTGGTACGTCGGGAAGCCGTCGGCCTTGAGGATCACCTGGTCGTCGGGCCGGGGCGCGCTCGTGCGCCCCATGATCAGGTCGTCCCACTCCAGCTCGACGTCGTCGGGGATCAGCATGCGCACGACCGGCTTGTCGCTGAAGCCGGGCAGCGCGGCCCGCTCCTCCTCGGTCTTGCCGTAGCAGAGCCGGTCGTAACCGGTCGGCTGCTTCAGCGCCTGCTGCTTCTCGCGCATCTCCTTCAGCCGCTCCGCGGAGCACCAGCAGTAGTAGGCCTTGCCCTCGGCCAGCAGCTTGTCGACATAGGGCTGGTAGGTGTCGAGCCGCTCGGACTGCCGGTACGGCGCGTACGGACCGCCCACGTCGGGCCCCTCGTCGTGGCTCAGCCCGAGCCAGGCGAGGGTGTCGTAGACCTGCTGCTCGCTGCCCTCGACGAACCGCGCGCGGTCGGTGTCCTCGATGCGCAGCACGAACTGGCCGCCGTGCTTGCGGGCGTACGCCAGGTCGAACATCGCCATGTAGGCGGTGCCGACGTGCGGGTCGCCGGTCGGCGACGGCGCGACGCGCAGCCGCGGCGGGGCCACCGGGGCGTCGGGGTCGGGTGAGGAGGCAGCAGCAAGGGTGTCGGACGCGCTCATGATGCGGCGATCGTACCGAGGCGCCGACGGCGCGACCTCAGGAGAACAGCTTGCCCGGGTTCATGACCGCCTGGGGGTCGACGGAGCCCGCGGCGGCGCGCAGCAGCCGGATGCCCAGCTCGCCGACCTCGTCGGGCAGGTAGGCCTGGTGGTCGACGCCGACGGCGTGGTGGTGGGTGATGGTGCCGCCGCGCTCGACGATCGCGCGGCTCGCGGCCTCCTTGGCCCTCCCCCAGCGCCCCAGCGGGTCGTCGCCCGCCTCCCCGATGACGGTGAGATAGAGCGAGGCGCCGGTCTCGTAGACGTGCGACACGTGGGTCTGCACGACGCAGCGGGTGCCGTCGGCGACGAAGGCGTCGCTGATGGCGGTGCGCACCGCGGCGGCGAGCGGCACCAGGTTGCTCCAGCCCGTCGCGGTCTCGAGGGTCTCGACCAGCACACCGCGGCGCAGCAGCTCGTCGCGCAGGTAGGGCGCGCCGAACCGGTGCGCGGCCCAGGCGCGGGCGACGGCGCCGGGCAGCCGGCGGCCGTGGTGGGCGGTGAGCGCGGGCCGGGCGGCGGCGGCGCGCGCGTCGACGGTCTTGCTGTCGGGGCCGTCCCACAGCAGGATCACGAGGCACGGGTCGCCGAGGCGGCGCAGCCGGGTGAGCCCCGCAGCGCGGCGCCCGACCGGCCCGCCATCCGCAGGGTCACCCGGGTCTCCTCGGCGTCGGAGGCGCGGCAGACGTCGGGCAGGGTGCGCGACTGCGCGAGCTGGCGCAGCGCGGCGGTCGCCTCCTCGAACGACGCGAACGCCCAGGCCTCGTGCCGGGTGGCCGCCGGGCGAGGGCGCGCGCGCACGGTCACGTCGGTGATCACGCCGAGCCGGCCCTCGCTGCCGAGCACGAGGTCCAGCAGCGCCGGCCCGGCCGCGGTGCCGGGGAAGCCGCCGACCCGCAGCTCGCCCTCGGGCGTCACGACGGTCGCGGCGAGCACCATGTCGTCGAAGCGGCCGTAGCCGGAGGACGCCTGGCCCGAGGACCGGGTCGCGGCGAACCCGCCGAGCGTCGCCTGCTCGAAGCTCTGCGGGAAGTGGCCGAGCGTGAGGTCGTGGGCGGCCAGCAGCCGCTCCGCCTCGGGGCCGCGCACGCCCGCCCCGAACGTCGCGGTGCGCGACACCGGGTCGAGGTCGACGAGGCCGGCGAGGCGGCGCAGGTCGAGCGTGACGACGCCCGCGTGGTCGCCGCGCAGCGCCTGCACGCCACCGACGACGGAGGTGCCGCCGCCGAACGGCACGACGGCCAGGTCGTGCTCGGCGCAGACGCGCAGCACCTGCGCCACCTGGTCCGCGTCGGCCGGGAGCACGACGGCGTCGGGCGCCTCGTCGGCGTCGCCGCCGCGCGCCCGCACCAGGTCGCGATAGCTCTTTCCGCCGGCGTGCTCGACGCGCGCCTCGGCGTCGGTGCGCACGTGCTCCTCGCCGACGACGGCGGCGAGCGCCGCCCGGGCCGACGGGGCGAGCGGACGGTCGGGTAGGCGTACGGCGGGCAGGTCGACCGGCGGCTCGTCGACCGCGTCGACCGGCCGGCCGAGCTCGCGACCGAGCAGCGCCAGCCCGGCGCCGGACAGGCTCCGGTCGGCGTCGGCGGCACCCCAGCCCCACCAGACGGAACGGGGCGGGACGGGAGGCAGCTCAGACGTCATGTGTGACACAGTGTCACATGTTGTAACATCGCCACAACCGAGCTGGAGGTGTCATGGCGAAGCAGGCAGCGCAGGACCCCACGTCCGACGCGCCCGAGGCGCACGCCCCCGAGACGCTGGCTCCGGAGGCCGACGCCTCCGAGGTCGCGGCACCCGACCGCGCCGCGCAGCTGGTGCAGGCCGCGCGCGAGGAGGTGCTGGCCTACGGCGTACGCCGGGCGACCGCCACCTCCATCGCCCGCCGGGCGGGCGTCTCGCGGATGACGGTCTATCGCCACTCCGGCGGCATCGAGCAGCTGGTGCTGGAGGCGCTGTACGGCGAGTTCGAGCAGCTGGTCACCGCCTCCGCCGAGGGCGCCGACCTCGAGGCGTCGGCGCGCCCGCAGATCGTGCGCCGGGTCACCTCGGCGCTGCACCAGATCCGCCGCTCGCCGCTGGTGCAGGCGCTGCGCCAGCACGACCCGGAGCTGCTGCTGCCCTATCTGATCGACCACCTCGGCCGCGGTCAGGAGCTGATGCGCACGTTGCTGCGCGAGGGCATCGAGCTCGGGCAGCGCGACGGGTCGGTGCGCCGCGTCGACCCCGACGTGGCCGCGATCACCCTGCTCATGGCGCTGCAGGGGTTCGTCGTCTCCGCCACCGTCGTGGCCGATCTCGCCGACGAGCGCGCGATCGACGACGAGGTGGCGCTGCTGGTCGACCGCTACCTCGCCCCGAGGCTCGGGGCATGAGCGCGCCGAGCCCGGCCGGCGGGCGCGGCCCGCTCAACCGGACCCAGCGCCGGGGTGCGCTGGAGCGCGCGGCCGAGCGGACGTACGACGTCGTGGTCGTGGGCGGTGGTGTCACCGGCTGCGGGGTGGCGCTCGACGCAGCCAGCCGCGGGCTGAGCGTGCTGCTGGTCGAGCAGCACGACCTCGCCGCGGGCACCAGCCGGTGGAGCTCGAAGCTGGTGCACGGCGGGCTGCGCTACCTCGCGTCGGGGCACGTGGGCGTCGCGCACGAGTCGGCCCGCGAGCGCCACCTGCTGATGACCCGGATCGCGCCGCACCTGGTCGCGCCGATGCCCACGCTCGTGCCGCTCGGGCGCGACGTCGGCCGGCGCCAGGGGGCGCTGATCCGGTTGGGCGTGACGGCCGGCGACGTGCTGCGGCGCAGCGCGCGCACGCCGTCCTCGCTGCTCCCCGGCCCCGACGGATCGGCGCCGCCGCCACGCTGCGGCTCGCGCCGGGGCTCGCCGCCGACGGGCTGCGCGGCGGGGTGCTGTCGCACGACGGACGGCTCGAGGACGACGCGCGCCTGGTCGTCACGCTCGCCCGAACGGCCGCCGCGGCCGGGGCCGACGTGGTCACCCGCGCGCGGGTCGACGAGCTCGACGCCGAGCGGGTCACGCTGACCGACACGCTGACCGGCGAGCGCCTCACCGTGCGCGCCCGCACGGTCGTGAATTCCACTGGTGTCTGGGCGGATCGGCACGACGACCGGATCACTGTGCTGCCCAGCCGCGGCTCGCACCTGGTGCTCCCGGCGGCCGCCGTCGGGTCGCCCCGGGCGGCGCTGACCGTGCCGCTGCCGGGCAGCACCAGCCGGTTCCTGCTGGTGCTGCCGCGGCCCGACGACCAGGTGCTGGTCGGGCTGACCGACGAGCCGGCGCCCGGTGTCGACCCGCTGGAGCCGCCGGTGCCCGAGGCCGACGAGCAGCTGCTGCTCGAGGGCGTCTCGCGGGCGCTGCGCTCCCCCGTCACCTCGGCCGACGTGGTCGGGCGCTTCGCCGGGCTGCGGCCCCTGGTCGTGCGCGACGACAAGCCGTCCGCCGACGTGTCGCGCGAGCACCTGCTGCTCGACGAGCCGGGGCGGCCGCTCACCATCGCGGGCGGCAAGCTGACGACCTATCGCCGGATGGCCCAGGACACCGTCGACGCGGTCGCGCGGCGGCTGGGGCGCGGCGGGGAGTGCCGCACGGCGACGCTGCCCTGCTCGGTGCGGCCGAGGCGGCCGACCTCGCCCACGTGGCGGCGCCGGCCCGGCTGGTGCGCCGGTTCGGCACGCTCGCGCCCGAGGTGGCCGCCCTGTCGGCGCGCCACCCGTGGCTTGCCGACCCGATCGCTCCGGGGAGCGCGACCACGGGGGCCGAGCTGGCGTACGGCGTGCTGGAGGAGGGTGCGCTGACCGTGGACGACCTGCTGGCCCGGCGCACCCGGACCACGTTCGACCCGGCGGCCGCGGCCGCCGCCGTGCCGGTCGCCGAGCGGGTGCTGGCGACCTTCGACACGGAGGTCACCGCAGCAGCGCCTGGGCGACCGACTCCTGGAGCCAGGTGAGCAGGTCGTAGATCATCGCCGCCATGACGGCGGGGTCCTCGAAGTCGTCGGCCTCGGCGACGATCTGCTCCAGGCGGGCGGAGTCCTCGTCGGTGCGCAGGCCGAGGCGCTCGCCCAGCACGAGGCGCACGTCGGACAGGGCCATCATCAGCGCCTGCGCCTGACCGAGGTCGAGCTCGACCTTGTCGGAGGTGGCGCTGTCGAGCGCAGCGATGGCGGCGGTGATCGTGGCGACCTTGCGGCGGCGCAGCGAGTCCTCGGTCAGCGCGCGGAAGTCGCGCGCGAGGTCGTCGTCGTCGCGGCTGGCGGGGGCAGCAGCCGGCGCAGCGCCGGGTCGCGCTGCTCGACCTCCTCGGGCGTGGCGGTCGGCGCGTCGAGCTCGCGGCGCAGCCGCTCCAGCGGGTCGGCGGACTCGTCGGTGTCACCGGTCTCGTCGGCGTCGGGGTCGAGCAGCTCACGGGTGCTGGAGAGCAGCCCGGCGACGATGCCGCGCTCCTGCTCGTCGAGCCGCCCGACCACGCGAGATCCCTTGCGGCGGAATGCCGTTGCCACTCACTCGTCCTTCTGGAAGGTGGCCCACAGGCTGTAGCCGTGCATGGCCTCGGTGTCGCTCTCCATCTTCTCCCGCGTGCCCCGCGAGACCACGGCGCGCCCCTCGTGGTGGACCGCCAGCATCAGCTGCTCGGCCTTGTCACGGGAGTAGCCGAAGTAGCTCTGGAAGACCCAGCTGACGTACGACATGAGGTTGACGGGGTCGTTCCAGACGATCGTCACCCAGGGCTGGTCGAGCTGCTGGGCGAGGTCTTCCTCGAGGCCGACGTCGGTGACGGCATCGGGCGTCGCTTGATCAGGTGGGGCCACGGACACGCCTCAACCTTAGGGTGGCGGCGTGACCTCGCAGAGCCCCTCTCCCGCCGCCACCGCCTCGACCGCGCTGCTGACCGACCACTACGAGCTGACGATGCTGCAGGCGTCGTTGCGCAGCGGCGCCGCGCACCGCCGGTCGGTGTTCGAGCTGTTCGCGCGCCGGCTGCCCGACGGCCGCCGCTACGGCGTGGTCGCCGGCACCGGGCGCTTCCTGGAGTCGCTGCGCCACTTCCGGTTCGAGGAGGCCGAGCTGGAGCGGCTGCGCTCGGCGAAGGTCGTCGACGACGCGACCGTCGACTGGCTCGCCGACTACCGCTTCTCCGGCGACGTGTGGGGCTACGCCGAGGGCGAGGCGTACTTCCCCGGCTCGCCGCTGCTCATCGTGGAGTCCTCGTTCGCCGAGGGCGTGATCCTGGAGACGCTGGCGCTGTCGATCTTCAACCACGACAGCGCCGTCGCGTCGGCGGCGTCGCGGATGACCTCGGCGGCCGACGGGCGCCCGTGCATCGAGATGGGCTCCCGGCGCACGCACGAGTGGGCGGCGGTCGCGAGCGCGCGGGCGGCGTACGTCGCCGGGTTCGCGACGACGTCGAACCTCGAGGCGGGGCGGCGCTACGGCGTGCCGACCGCCGGCACGGCGGCCCACTCGTTCACCCTGCTGCACGACGACGAGCGGGCGGCCTTCACCTCCCAGGTCGAGTCGCTCGGCAAGGACACCACGCTGCTGGTCGACACCTACGACGTGACCGCGGCGGTCGAGCTCGCCGTCGAGATCGCCGGCCCCGAGCTCGGCGGGGTGCGGCTCGACTCCGGCGACCTGCTGGTGCAGGCGAAGGAGGTGCGCCAGCAGCTGGACGAGCTGGGCGCGACCAAGACCCGCATCGTCGTGACCAGCGACCTGGACGAGTACGCCATCGCCGCGCTGCAGGCCGCCCCGGTCGACGTCTACGGGGTCGGCACGAGCCTGGTCACCGGGTCCGGGGCGCCGACGGCTGGCATGGTCTACAAGCTGGTCTCCCGCGCCGACGACTCCGGCGAGATGATCGGCGTCGCCAAGGCGAGCAAGGACAAGACCAGCGTCGGCGGGCGCAAGTACGCCCTGCGCAAGATCAGCCCGCGCGGCCTCGCCGAGGCCGAGGTGATCGGCATCGGCGAGCGCCCGTTCGACGACGGCAACGACCGTGAGCTGCTGGTGCCGCTCGTGCGCGGCGGCGAGATCGTCGGCGAGGAGCCGCTCGAGGCCGCCCGCGACCGCCACGCCGCCTCCCTCGCCGAGCTGCCCCGCAAGGCCCACCAGCTCTCCCGCGGCGAGCCGGTGATCCCCACGGTCTACCTCGACGACCAGCCCTGAGCGTTAGCGTCGGACCATGACGAGCGCACTGGTGATCGTGGACGTGCAGAACGACTTCTGCGAGGGCGGTTCGCTCGCGGTCGAGGGCGGCGCCGAGGTCGCCGGCCGGATCAGCACGTACGTCGGCAGCGGCCTGGGTGGGTACGCCCACGTCGTCGCCACCGCCGACTGGCACGTCGACCCGGGCGACCACTGGTCGGACGAGCCCGACTTCACCGACAGCTGGCCGGTGCACTGCAAGGTCGGGACCGCCGGCGCCGACTTCCACCCCAACCTCGCGCCGGCGCTGGAGCAGGTCGAGACGGTGTTCCGCAAGGGTGAGCACGAGGCGGCCTACTCCGGGTTCGAGGGCGCGGCCGAGGACGGCACCGGCCTCGCCGACTGGCTGCGCGAGCGCGGCGTCGAGTCGGTCGACGTCGTGGGCCTGGCCACCGACTACTGCGTGCGCGCCACCGCCCTGGACGCCGTGCGCGCCGGGCTCAGCACCCGGCTGCTGACCGACCTGGCCGCCGGTGTTGCGCCGGAGACCACGAAGGCTGCGCTGGCGGAGCTGGCCGGCGCGGGCGTACAGGTCACCACCGCGAGCTGACCGCCCGCGCGGCGGGCTCAGGCGTCGCGACCGCCCACCCAGCTCCAGGCGTACTTCCCGTCGTCCACGGCGACGCCGGCCTCGCCGAGGTCGAGCGGGCGGAAGGTGTCGACCATGACGGCGGTCTCGTCGAAGTAGTGCACGCCCACCGAGGCCTCGTAGGCGCCGGGCTGCGGGCCGTGCGCGTGCCCGCCCGGGTGCACCGAGATCGAGCCGCGCCCGATGCCCGAGCCCTTGCGCGCCTCGTAGTCGCCGGCGACGTAGAACATGATCTCGTCGCTGTCGACGTTGGAGTGGTAGTACGGCACCGGGATCGACCGCTCGTGGTAGTCGACCTTGCGCGGCACGAAGTTGCAGACCACGAAGTTGTGGCCCTCGAACACCTGGTGCACGGGCGGCGGCTGGTGCACCTTGCCGGTGATCGGCATGTAGTCGGCGATGTTGAAGGCGTAGGGGTAGAGGCAGCCGTCCCAGCCCACGACGTCGAGCGGGTGGTAGGGGTAGGTGTAGATGGTGCCGACCACGCCGCCGGGCCCGTTGCCGCGGTGCTTGATGTAGACCTGGGTCGGCTCGGTCGCGTCGGCGCCGACGTCCTCGGCCAGCAACGGCCCCTGCGGCCCGCGCAGGTCGCGCTCGCAGTACGGCGCGTGCTCCAGCAGCTGCCCGAAGCGGGACAGGTATCGCTTGGGCGGGGTGATGTGCGAGCTCGCCTCGATGCAGTACGCCCGGAGCGGCTCGACGAAGTCGTCGTCGCCCTCGACGAGCGGGAGCCAGCGGTGGGTGGTCGCGCGCGGGACGACCAGGTAGTCGCCCTCGCGCACGTCGAACGCCCCGAACACGGTCTCGACGCGCGCGCCACCGCGCTCGACGTAGATGCACTCGTCGCCGATCCCGTTGCGATACCACGGACTTGGCGCATCGGCCTTGACGTAGAGCAGCCGCACGTCGGCGTTGCCGAGCACGAGGCGACGCCCGGTGACGACGTCGCGTCCGGTCTCGTCGTCGGGGAACAGGTCGTGCAGCTTCAGGTGGCGCGGCACGAGCGGGTGGTTGGGCGTGGTCGCCATCGAGTTGCCGAGGTTCCACACCTGGGCGTCGGTGATCGCCGACGGGAGCCCGCGGTGGTAGAGCAGCGAGGAGTCGGAGGAGAAGCCCTCCTCGCCCATCAGCTCCTCGTAGTAGAGGCCGCCGTCGGGCCGGTCGTGCATCGTGTGCCGGTGCCGGGGCACCGAACCCATCGCCTGGTAGTACGCCATCGCAGCCTCTCCTCGCGAGTGCCGATCCGCGTGCGCCAGGCGTCCGATTTTCGGACGTCGGCGTCTCATCGGCGCGACGAGGATGCAGTAGCGTGACGGGCATGTCAACGCCCTCCAGCGTGCCCCCGCGCGCCCTTTTCGCGGGCCTCATCGATGACGCGGCGGTCTTCCCGCCCGGAAACTTCCCGCTCGACGAGGCGATCTCGCGCCGGGTCGAGCGGCGCGGCAGCTCGATCAGCGACCTGGTCGGTCCGCTGCTGCTGCCGCCCACCCTGGTCAGCGAGGCGGTGGCCGGCTCCACCCCGGTCACGGTGTCGGTCGTCGGCCGCAGCGACGTCACGCTCAACCAGCTGCTCACCGCCGCCCAGCTGCTCGTCGACGCCGACGGCCACTCCCTCGCCGGGCTGGAGCTGACCTACTCCCCGACTGGCGCGCGGCGCTCGAGCTCGGGGTGCCGGTCGCGGTCGAGGTGACCCCGAGCAGGCCGTCGACGAGCCGATGGCCGACCTCGCCTCGGAGGGGTCGGAGCAGGTGCGCGCCAAGCTGCGCACCGGGTCGACGCCCAGCAACGCCGTGCCGAGCGCGTCCGCCCTGGGCGGCTTCATCGCCTCGGCGACGGGCCAGGGGCTGTCGTTCAAGCTCACCGGCGGCCTGCACCGCGCGGTCTCCCACCGCACCAGCACCGCCGACGGCGGGGAGGACCAGTTCGGCTTCCTCAACGTGCTGCTCGCGACCGACCAGATCCTGCGCGGGTCCTCGACGGCCCAGGCCGTGACGCTGCTCGAGCAGCGCGACAGCGACGTCATCGCCGGCCTGGTGCGCGAGCTCGACGACCCGCGGATCGCCAGCGTGCGCAACGCTTTTCACTCCTACGGCTGCTGCGACGTGCTCGACCCCATCCATGACCTGTCCGATCTCGGCCTGATCGAGGAGAACCTGTGACGAGCAGCTGGCTCGACCTGCCCGCCGACCACCCGTACGGCATCACCGCGCTCCCCTACGGCGTCTTCTCGGGCGCCGACGGCGTGCGCAGGGTGGGCGTGCGGGTCGGCGACCAGGTGCTCGACCTCGGCGCGGCGGCGGGTTCGACCGGCAGCGGCACCGCGCGGCTGTGGCAGCAGCCGTCGCTGAACGCCCTTCTGGCAGAAGGGAAGCCGGCGTGGGAGTCGGCTCGCGCCTGGATCGTCGGGCTGCTCTCCGACCCCGAGCTCCGCGCGGCCGTCGAGCCGCACCTGCACCACCTGTCCGACGTCACGCTGCACCTGCCCGTCGAGGTCGCCGACTACGTCGACTTCTACGCCAGCGAGCACCACGCCACCAACGTGGGCCGGATCTTCCGACCCGACGGCGACGCCCTCACGCCGAACTGGAAGCACCTGCCGATCGGCTACCACGGTCGCTCCGGCACGGTCGTGGTCAGCGGCACCGACATCCGTCGCCCGATGGGTCAGCGCAAGCCGCAGACCGAGGACCAGCCGGTCTTCGGCCCCAGCGTGCGCCTCGACATCGAGGCCGAGCTCGGCTTCGTGGTGGCCGGCGCGACCGAGCTCGGCAGCCGCGTCTCGGTCGACGAGGCGAGCGAGCACCTGTTCGGCGTCCTGGCGTTCAACGACTGGAGCGCGCGTGACATCCAGGCCTGGGAGTACGTCCCGCTCGGCCCCTTCCTCGGCAAGTCCTTCGCGTCCTCGGTCGGCGCGTGGGTGACACCCATGGAAGCGTTGCAGGCGGCGAAAACCCCTCTGCCGCAGCAGGATCCGCGCCCGATGGACTATCTGCTGGGCGATGACCTGTTCGGTCTCGACATCGCCATCGAGGTCGAGCTGAACGGCTCGGTCGTGGCGCGCCCGCCGTACTCGACGATGTACTGGTCGCCCCGCCAGATGCTCGCGCACCTGACCGTGAACGGCGCCTCGCTGCGCGATGGCGACCTGTTCGCCTCAGGCACCGTGTCGGGTCCGGAGGCCGACCAGCGCGGCAGCCTGCTCGAGCTCACCTGGAGCGGCGAGCAGCCGATCACCCTGCCCGACGGCTCGACGCGCACCTTCCTCGAGGACGGCGACACCGTCACCATCCGCTACTCCGCACCCGGCGCCGACGGCACCCGGATCGGCCTGGGCGAGGTCACCGGCACGATCCTCCCGGCCGACTGATCAGCCGGTGCCCTGCTGGCGCGCACAGGGCCCGGTGAAGATCTGCGCGCACCGCTGCTCGATCACGGCGGAGGCCCGCCGGCGAGCCTCCGCCGAGCCGCGTCCGCGCGCGAGGTAACCCGCTCGCGCCAGGCCGCGAACCGTCGCGACCAGCCCCGTCGCCGCGACGTCGACGTCGAGCCCGGGCTCGACCTCGCCGCACTCCTTGCCGTTCACGACCGCCTCGCGCACTCGCTCGGTCAGATGCGCCTCGGAGCCGCGCAGCGCGGCCAGCAGCCGGGGGCTGTCCAGCGCCAGCCCGGTGAACGTCAGGTCCAGATAGACCTCCTCGCGCCGAGCCTTGTCGAGCGGGAGGAGCTGGTGCAGCGCCTCGCCCAGGATGTGCTCGATGCGGGCGTGCTTGCGCTCGGCGCGGGCGATCCCGGCGTCGACCCGGGCGTGCATCTGGTCCAGCAGCTGCTCGTAGACCGCGACGACGAGGTCGTCCTTGCTGGCGTAGTAGTGCTGCACGAGCCCCACCGAGATGCCGGCTGCCTCCGCCGTGCGCGCGATGGTCACCGCCGCCAGCCCGTCGCTGACCGCGACCTCGCGCACCGCGTCCCGGATGAGTGCGCGACGGGCGTCGTGGTCGGCGGTGCGAGGCATGCCGGCACCCTAGACGACGCCCCTCATTTTCATACGACTATATGGTTATCGGCATGCGCACCCGCCTGGCCGTCGCCGCGTCCGCACTGCTCGCCCTGCTCACCACGCTCTGGGTGCCGCCCGCCTGGCCGGCCGCCGACCCGGCTGTCGCGCAGCAACGAGCGGTGCAGCCGCTGCGCGACCTCGACGTCCCGGGCTGGACCGCGGTGATCGTGCAGGGCGACCGGGTGGTCGCCCGGTTCGCCGAGGGGCGAGCCGGTGGCCGCCCGGTCAGCGGCAGCACACCGTTCCTCGTCGGGTCGGTGTCGAAGTCGTTCACCGCGGCCCTCGTGCTGAACCTCGTGCAGGAGGGGCGGCTCAGTCTTGACGACCGGGTGGACCGGCGGCTGCCCGACCTGCGGGGCGCCCCCAACGGCCTCGGCGCGGTCTCGGTGCGCCAGCTGCTCACGCACACCAGCGGTCTCACCCGCAGCGCGGGACTGGAGCGGGCCGACGTGGTCGACGACCGGCCCGAGGCCCTGCGCCGCCTCGCCTCGTCGCTCCGAGAGGTGACGCTCGCGTCCGAGCCCGGGACGACGTACGCCTACTCCGACGCGAACTACCTCCTGCTCGGCGCGATCGTCGAGCAGGTCACCGGCACCGGCTTCGGTCGGGCGCTGCGCGAGCGCGTCACCGACCCGCTGGGCATGTCCGGCGCGATCACGACGAGCGCCCAGGCCGACGCGTCCGGCGTCGGGGCCGGGAACCGGCTGCCGTTCGGTCGCGCGCGCCCGTTCGACCGCGGCTACTCCCAGAGCGGGGTGCCCTACGGCTACGTCGGCGCCACCCCCGACGACCTCGTGCGCTACGCCCGGTTCCAGCTCGGCGTCGCCCCGAACACCTCGGTGCTGAGCAGCTCCGGGCTGGCCACGATGCAGCGGGCGCAGGTGCGCACGTCGGCGACCCAGTCGTACGGATTCGGTTGGCGCACAACGCAGCTCGACGGTCTCCCCCGCCCCGTCGTCGAGCACACCGGGGCCACCCCGGGCTTCTTCACCCACGTGCTGCTCGACCCGGCGAACGACCGCGCGGTCATCGTGCTGGCGAACGCCTACTCCGAGGCGGCGGCGCCGGCGCTGGCCGGGGTCGGGCCCGACCTGCTGCGCGCCGCGGCGGGAGTCCCGCAGCAACCGATATCCCCCGACCCGGTCCTGTCCGCCGCGCCGTGGGTCGCGGTGGCGCTGGCCGCGGCGGGCCTGGTCTGCGCCGCGCTCGCGGTGCGCGCCGGGCTGCGCCGCGACCGGCGCCGACGGGCGGCGCTCACCGCCCTCGCCGTGCTCGGGGTCGTCCTGGTCGCGCTGGCCGCGCTCACCCCGCGGCTGGTCGGCTACGGCTGGCGAGAGGTCCGGCTGTGGGCACCTGACCTGGCGCTCGGCCTGGGCGCGAGCGTGGTCGCCTGGGGCGCTGTCGCTGTCACCGCGGCGGTCGCCGTCGTGGTGCGCACCCGCCGTGGCCGGGCCGCCCCGCCCGGGTAGACGCCGGAGGGTGGACCCGCCGGGCGCGAACTAGATTGGCGTCCATGGCATCTCAGGATCCGCGCGAGGAGCGGGTGCGGCAGGCGTACGACACCGTCGCGACGGAGTACGCCGCGGCCATCCGCGACGAGCTCGCCGGCAAGCCGCTCGACCGCGCGCTCCTGGCCGCCGTCGCGGAGATGGCCGCGGGCGGCACCGTGGCCGACATCGGCTGCGGCCCCGGCCACGTCGCCGCGCACCTGGCCGGGCTCGGCGCCGACGTCGTGGGCATCGACCTGTCGCGCTCGATGGTCGAGATCGCGCGCGCCGACCATCCGCAGGTGCGCTTCGAGGTCGCCTCGATGACCGACCTGCCGCAGGCCGACGGCAGCCTCGCGGCCGCGGTGCTGATGTACTCGATCATCCACCTCGGACCCGCCGACCGGGACCGCACGATCGCCGAGCTGCGCCGGGTGCTGCAGCCGGGCGGAATCGCGCTGCTGGCCTTCCACATCCGCAGCGAGGAGTTCCAGCCCGGCGACGTCAACCGGCTCACGACCTGGTTCGGGCACAGCGTCGACGTGGAGGGCTACTTCCTCGAGCCGGAGGTCGTGCTCGACGACCTCGAGCGGCACGGTCTCGACATCGTCTCGGTCATGACCCGCATGCCGCACCCCCAGGTCGAGCTGCCCAGCGAGCGCGCGTACGTCCTCGCCCAGCGACCCGTGTCGTGAGCCGGTCCGTCGTGCGCCCGTGGGACCAGTTCGCCACGGCCGCAACGTTTCTCACGCGGCTCCCGGTGCCGGCCCGCCCGGCGAAGGACGCCGACGAGCACGCCGCCCGGCTGCACGCCTCGGTCGGCTGGTTCCCGCTCGTCGGTGCCGTGGTGGGCGCCGCCTGCGCCGGCACGTTCTGGCTCGCCGGGCAGGTCTTCCCGCCCCTGGTCGCCGCGGTGCTCGCGGCGGTCGTTGGTGCGCTGGTCACCGGCGCCTTCCACGAGGACGGGCTCGCCGACACCGTCGACGGCCTCTGGGGCGGGTGGAGCCAGGAGCGGCGGCTGGAGATCATGCGCGACAGCCGCATCGGCACCTACGGCACGCTGGCCGTCGTGCTGTCGTCGCTGCTGCTGGTGACGACGCTCGCGTCGCTGCCGATGGCGTACGCCGGGCGCGGGTTGGTCGTCGCCCACCTGGTGAGCAGGTTCGTGGTGCTGCCGATGCTCGCGCTGGTCCCGCCGGCACGCGACGACGGGCACGGCGCGTCGGTGGCGCGCCCGCCGACCGCGGCGTCGTGGCTGGTCGCCGCGCTGACGGTCGTGGTGGTCGGCGCGGGCCTGCTCGGGTGGTGGTCGGCGGTCGTGCTGGTCGCGGCGCTGCTCACGGCGGCGGGGGTGTCGGCCGTCGCGCGGCGCAAGGTCGGCGGCGTCACCGGCGACGTGCTGGGCGCGGCCAACCACCTCGCCATGCTGGTGGGGCTGCTCGTCGTGCTGGCCCTGGTCGGGCAGGGCGCGCCGGGCCCGTTCGGCTGAGCCCGTCCGGCTCCCGACGGAGCCCGCGCCTCAGCGCTCGGCCTGGCCGAGCCCCGCCCAGAGCGCCTGCGGGGTGTCGGCGACCACGAGGCTGCCGCGCACCTTCAG
Organism: Barrientosiimonas endolithica; assembly: GCF_030296655.1. Lineage (NCBI taxonomy): Bacteria > Bacillati > Actinomycetota > Actinomycetes > Micrococcales > Dermacoccaceae > Barrientosiimonas > Barrientosiimonas endolithica. Next base: position 2,285,246 of record NZ_AP027735.1, read on the forward strand.
GCTGAGGAAGCCGGCGTCGACCATGCCGTCGAGGGCGCGCAGCAGCGGCGTCCAGTAGCCGTGGATGTCGTAGAACGCGACCGGCTTGTCGTGCAGCCCGAGGTGCTGCCAGGTCCAGACCTCGAAGATCTCCTCGAGCGTCCCGATGCCGCCGGGGAGCGCCACGAACGCGTCGGCGCGCTGGGCCATCACGGCCTTGCGCTCGTGCATCGAGTCGACCTCGATCAGCTCGGTCAGGCCCGTGTGCGGGACCTCCTCGGAGAACAGCGAGCGCGGGATGACCCCGACGATCTCGGCCCCCTCCTCGATAGCGATGTCGGCGACCGCGCCCATCAGGCCGACCGACGCGCCGCCGTAGACGATGCCGGCGCCCTGGCGCACGAGGTAGCGGGTGACCTGCGTCGCGGCCTCGTGCCAGCGCTGGTCGGCCCCGTCGGAGGAGCCGGTGAAGATCGCGACCCGCATCACTGCATCCCTCCGTAGGGCGGTTGCGGGTACTGACCCGGGTACTGGCCGGGCGGCGTCGCCGCGGGGGCGCCCTCCGGCGGTCCGACGACCACCAGGCTCTTGCCGACCTTGTCGTGGATGGCCTGCTTGCGCGAGTCGCCGAGGGGCCACAGACCGTCGACCAGCGTGAAGATCGTCGCGAGGCCGCCGATCGCGGGAATCACGTTGACGATGCTGGAGATTCCCTTCACGAGGAACCGCTGCGCGGCCTCGGCGAGGGTGAGCTTGCGGGGGCGTCGACCGACCGCACGCTGATGCCGGTGAGCATCTTGCCGAGCGTGCGACCGCGCCAGACCACCATGGCGATCTCGTAGACCGCGTAGACCAGCGCGACGGCCAGCGCCAGCTGCACCGGCATGACCGCGAGCTCCTCGGGCACCGGCGGCGCCTGGCTCGACCCCGACGCCGCGGCGTCCATCGCGTCGTTCCAGTAGCTGCGGTATCCGGCGAACCAGTCGCTCGCCCACGGCAGCGCCAGCAGCGCGCCCACGACGAACACGACGATGCCGTCGACGAACCACGCGAAGAACCGGCGCCACCAGCCGCTCAGCCGCTGCCCCTCGGGCGTGAACGCACCGCGGGCGACCTGCTGCTGCCAGCCGGGCTGGGCGTACTGCTGCGGGACGGGCTGCCCCGGCCCGCCGTACGTCTGGTGCGGCGGAGTCTGCGCCGGCGGCACTCCCGGGCCCGCATACGGGTCGCCGGGGTTGCCGAAACGGGAGCCGCCCACGGTCGTGCCGGGCGCGGCGGCCTGCTGCTGCTCGGCCGGGTCGGGGTAGGCGCTGGGGGTGCCGATGCGCGAGCCGTCGAGGCCGGGCTTGACCTTCGGCGTGCGCCGCTCGGTCCACAAGATCCCGTCCCAGTAGCGCAGCTGGGTCTCGTCGTCGGGATCGTCGTACCACCCGGAGGGCCGTGCCGTCATGGGGCCAACCCTCCCATGCGCGCCTTCAGGACCCGTCGGCGCGGGCGAAGGTCAGCGTCTCGCCGCGCGCCCCGCCCATCCACACGTCCTGGCACGCGGCGACCATCTGCTCGTAGCCGTCGGTGATCTCGGCGAACACGTTGCCGGGCACGTAGCCCTGGTCGCCGTTGATCAGCAGGTTGTTGCGGCCGTAGAAGATCGCCAGGTCCACGATGCGCCCGGCGGCGCGATGCTCGCCCTCGGCCTCGAAGCCGTACGCCGGGTTGCCGAGGTCGTCGCCGCTGAAGCTGAACCAGCACACGTCGCGCGGGATCGGCGTGATCGTGGTGTTCTCCGGGCCGGGCTCGGCCGCCGCACAGTCGGTGACGAGGCCGTAGACCTCGTTGCGGGCGTACTTCCCGTGGAAGGCGGGCGCGGTGACCGGCAGCGCGTCCCAGACCGCCGCGCAGGTGCGCGGGGCGACCTCGTCGAGCAGCCGGGCGGTGCACGAGACCTGCCGGCGGTCCAGAGTGATGGTGATGAGGCGGGGCACGGTTCCTCCTGCGCGGGGTCAGCGGGTGCGGGGCGGGTGCCGGGTGTGCCAGGTGGTCGCCAGCTCGAACGCCCGGCCCACGCGCAGCGCCGCGGCGTCGTCGTGCCGCGCGGCCACGACCTGCAGCCCGATCGGCAGCCCGTCGCCGGTGAAGCCGCACGGCACGGTGAGCGCCGGCTGCTGGGTCATGTTGAACGGGTAGGTGTAGGGAGTCCACGAGGTCCACAGGGGCGAGGGCCAGCCGTCGGGGGCGGGTTGACCGGCGGGGAACGCCGCGATCGGCATGGTCGGGGTCAGCAGCGCGGCGTACGTCGTGTGCAGCTCCCCCATCACCCGCCCCAGGTCGGCGCGCACCGCCACCGCGTCCAGGTAGTCCGCTGCGGTGGCCCGGTCGCCGAACTCCTCCATGGCAGAACGCAGTCCGGGGTCGATGCGCTCGCGCGCGCCCGGCCCGTACGCGTCGATCACCTTGGCTGCGCCGGTGAACCACAGCGTGTGGAACGCCGCGACCGGGTCGGCGATGCGCAGGTCGATCTCGTCGACCTGCGCGCCCTGGTCGCGCAGCACGTCGACCGCTGCCCGGACGGCGGCCTCGACCTCGGGGTCGTTGCGGCCGATGCCGAGGTCGGGCGAGAAGGCGATCCTGGTGCCGGAGACGCCGGAGTCGAGCCCGTCGAGGTAGGAGCCGGGGTGGGTGGGCATCGCCGACCAGTCGCGCGGGTCGGGCCGGGCGATGACGTCGAGCAGCAGCGCGCAGTCGGTGACCGAGCGGGTCATCGGGCCGATGTGCGACAGCGTGCCGTAGGGGCTCGCGGGATAGATCGGCACCTGGCCGTAGGTCGGCTTGAGAGCGACCACCCCGCTGAACGCCCCTGGGATCCGGACGGATCCGCCGCCGTCGGTGCCCACCGACCAGGTGCCCATGCCGAGCGCCGTCGCGGCCGCCGCGCCACCGCTCGACCCGCCGGAGGTGCGGCCGGGGTCCCACGGGTTGCGGGTGACGCCGTGCCGCAGCGAGTCGGTCACGCCCTTCCACCCGAACTCCGGCGTGGTGTTCTTCCCGAAGATCACCTGCCCCGACTCGCGCAGCCGCGCGACGAACGGTGCGTCGACGTCCCACGGGCCGGTGTCGTCGACGAGGTTGCTGCCGCGATAGGTCGGCCAGCCGCGGGTCGGCACCATGTCCTTGACGGTGAGCGGCACCCCGTCGACCGGGCCCACCGGCTCCCCCGCCCGCCAGCGCCGCGCGGACAGCTCCGCGGCTCCCCGGGCCGCCGGCTCGTCGAGCATCGTGATGGCGTTGACCGCGCCGTCGAGCCGACGCACCGCGTCGAGCGCCGAGTCCAGCGCGTCGACGGGCGTCCATGTGCCGGAACGGAATCCGGCGACCAGCTCGTGCGCGCCGAGCATCGACAGGTCAGTCATCGCGCACCCGTGGCGACGAACCCGCCCTGCTTGTCGACGGCGTACGGCAGGGGTTCGTCGGCGAGCCAGCGCTCGGCGAGGTCGACGAACTGGTCGGCGAGCCGGTCGCGCCAGCCGACGACGTCGCCCGACATGTGGGCCGAGACGTGCACACCGGGCAGGGTCCACAGCGGGGAGTCGGGCGGCAGCGGCTCGGTCTCGAAGACGTCGAGGGAGGCGGCGCCGACCTGTCCCTGCTCGATCGCTTGCACCAGGTCGGCCTCGACCAGGCTGCGCCCGCGTCCGACGTTGACGACGTGGGCGTGCGCGGGCAGCGCGGCGAAGACCGTCGCGTCGAGGATGCCGGTCGTCTGCGGGGTCAGCGGCGCGGCGTTGACCAGGTGGTCGACGTCGCCGACGTGCCGGGCCAGCTCGCCGCTCGCGACGATGCGGTCGAAGTCGTCGTCGCCGTCGCGGGCGGTGCGACCGGCCCCGGTGACCCGCATGCCGACGGCCCGCAGCAGCCGGCCGGTGGCCCGGCCGATCCCGCCGGTGCCGACGACCAGGGCGTGCGACCCGGCGGTCTCGCGCGGCTCGCGGTGGCGCCAGGTGCGCTCGCGCTGCAGGTCGGCCGAGGCGTGCAGCAGCTTGTCCTGGGCGAGCACGCTGGCCAGCACGAACTCGGCGATCGGTCGGTCGAAGACGCCGCGCGCGTTGGTCAGCACCACGTCGGAGTCGCGCAGCCCGTCGAACAGGATCGCGTCGACGCCGGCGGCGGCCACGTGCACCCAGCGCAGCCGGTCGCGCCGCGGCCAGGCGGCCTCGAGCGCCGGGTTGAAGAAGTCCCACAGCAGCAGGGCGTCGGTGCCGGGCAGCGCGTCGGCCAGGCCGTCGCTGTCGCACACCCGGACGTCGAAGCGGCCCGCGAGCCGGTCGAGCCGGTCCGGGGCGTCGCCGCCGGACTCCACGAGAACAGTCAGCACCGGGGCAGCCACGGCGGCCACGCTAGGAACGCGGCCGAGAGATTGTCAACAATCTTTGGGCGCGTGGCCGTCGGGTGGCGGGCGCATCGTTCAGCCCGCGGCCGCCACCTCGCGGACCATGACGCAGTTGCCCTTCCCCTTGGGGCGGTCGTAGACGAAGCCGACGCGCTCGTACATCCGGCGGGTGCCGTTGTAGACGAACGACGCCGACATCCGGCGCCCGTCGAGGTCGTGCGGATATCCCTCGACGACGCCTCCCCGGCCGCGGCGATCAGCTCGACCGCGCCGCGCAGCGCGAGCTCGGCCACCCCGCGCCGCCGATATCGCCGGTCGACGAAGATGCAGGTCACCCGGAAGTCCGGCGGTTGCTGCTGCTCGGCGAGGTACTGCTTGCGGTGGTGCAGGTTCGGCAGCTCCTCGGGCGGCCCGAACTCGGCCCAGCCGACCGCCTCCTCCCCGTCCAGGACCAGCGCGGCGTGCGTCGCGTCCTCCTCGACCCAGCGCTGCTTCAGCGCCCGGTTGCCCTCGTAGGACTGGCGTTTCTCCGGGCAGTCGGGCCCAAAGAAGGTGCACCAGCACCCGCCGAAGATCCCGTTGTGCCGCTCGACCAGGGCGGCGAACTGCGGCCAGGTCGAGACGTCCAGGGCCGCGATGCGCAGCCCGTCGAGGTCGGGCTCGACGGCTGCTCGTGGCTGCTGGCCCCGCTTCTTCCCCGTGTCCTTCTGCTTGGTGCTCATGCGGCCAGCCTGAACCCGGTCCCGGTCGGAACGCGGACGGAACCGGGCGCAACTCGCGATCGGCAAAAGATTGTCAACAATCCACATCGGGATGCACCATGGGCGCATGCTCCCCAGCCACCCCGCCGTGCCCGACCCGGGCGACGTCGGTCTGGACCTGCCCGACGAGGCGCCGGTGGGGTCGGTGGGCATCGGGGTGGTCGCGCCCTACGACTTCGCGCTGGACCGCGAGCTGTGGCGCTGGGTGCCCGAGCAGGCCGCGCTGCTGCTGACCCGCACGCCCTTCTCCTCGCTGCCGGTGAGCGTCGAGCAGGCCACGACGGTGGGTGACCCCGACACGGTCGCCGCGTGCACCTCGAGCCTCATCGCCACCCGTCCCGAGGTGGTCGCCTACGCCTGCACGTCGGGCTCGTTCGTCGGGGGCGTCGCGGGTGAGCACGCCCTGGTCGCCTCGATGCTCGCGTCGGGCACGCCCGCGGCGGTGACGTCCAGCGGCGCGCTGCTGATGGCGCTGCGGCACCTGGGGATCCGGCGCCTCGCGGTGGCCACGCCGTACGACCAGCGCATCACCGACCGGCTGCGCGCCTTCCTGTCCGCCTCGGGCATCACCGTCACCGCGAGCACCCTGCTGCAGCTGCGCGGCCTGATCTGGCGGGTGCCCTACGGCACCACCGTCGAGCTGGTGCGCGAGGCGGTCGCCCGGGACGACTGCGAGGCGGTCTTCATCTCCTGCACCAACCTCCCGACGTACGACCTCATCGCCCCGCTCGAGCGCGAGCTCGGCATCCCCGTGCTCACCGCGAACCAGGTGACGCTGTGGGCCGCGCTGCGGCTGGCGGGCATCGCCGCGATCGGCGAGCAGCAGCGACTGCTCGCCGTGACTCACCACAGGCCGGCCGCGTGACGACGAACACCCTTCGGCCGCAACCCTTTCCGGCCCAGGAGTATGTCGCTCGCCTGCAGGCGGTGCAGCGCCGGATGGCCGAGCGCGACCTCGCCTCGCTGGTGGTCGTCGACCCGGCGAACCTGTACTACCTGACCGGCTACAACGCGTGGTCGTTCTACACCCCGCAGTGCCTGGTCGTCCCGGTCGAGGGGCCGCCCCACCTGTTCGCCCGCGCGATGGACGCCCAGGGTGCGCACCACACGGCGTCGCTGCCGCGCGAGCAGGTGCACGGCTACCCCGAGCGTCTCGTGCACCGGCCCGACGTGCACCCCTACGACTGGATCGCCGCGCGGGCGCTGGAGATCGGCGTGCTGCGCGACGACCCGGGCAGCCAGGTCGCGGCCGAGATCGACGCGCACTACTTCTCCCCGCGTGGCTTCTTCGCGCTGCACGCGCGCCTGCGTCACGCCGCGCTCGTCGACAGCCACGAGCTGGTCAACTGGGTGCGGCTGGTCAAGTCGCCGCTGGAGCAGGAGACGCTGCGCGCGGCCGGCCAGGTGACCGAGCGCGTCATGCGCATCGCGATCGAGCAGATCGAGGTCGGGCGCCGCCAGTGCGACGTGGTCGCCGAGATCCAGCACGCGCAGGCGCTCGGCGCCCACCAGATCGGCGGCGACTACCCCGCGATCGTGCCGATGCTGCCGACCGGCGAGACGGCCGGCACACCCCACCTGACCTGGTCGGACCTGCCCCTCGTCGCCGGCGAGGCGACGACGATCGAGCTGGCGGGCGTACGCCATCGCTACCACGCGCCGCTGGCGCGCACCGTCGTGCTCGGCCGGCCCCCGCACCGGCTGTCGTCGTGCGCCGACGCGGTCAGCGACGGGATGCTCGCCGCGCTGGAGCAGCTGCGACCGGGGCGCACCGGTCGCGAGGTGCACCAGGCGTTCGCCTCGACCATCGCCCGCGCCGGGCTCAGCAAGGAGTCGCGCATCGGCTACTCCATCGGCATCGGCTACCCGCCCGACTGGGGCGAGCGCACGGTGAGCCTGCGCGCCGAGGAGGAGACCGAGCTGCGGGCCGGCATGGCCTTCCACGTGATCCTCGGCATGTGGATGGACGGCTGGGGCTACGAGACCTCCGAGTCGGTGCTGGTGACCGACGACGGACCCGAGCTGCTGGCGCACGTACCCCGCGGACTGACGATCAAGGAGTGAGCGCATGACCACCACCCCGACGACCCCGATCCCGCTCGCGTCGCGAGCCTCGGACCTGGTCGGCTCGGTGATCGACTCCAGCACCTCGCTGCTGGCGCGGCAGACGCACGACATCGTGCGCTTCGCGATGGGTTCGCCTGCGCCAGAAGCGATTCCGACGCACACGTTGGCCCAGGTCGGGATCGCGGCGATGGGCGCGGAAGCACCCGACGCGTTCGACTACGCCGCGACCGAGGGCGACCCCGCACTGGTCGAGGCGCTGCTCGCGGAGCTGGCCGGCACCACCGACGCCACGACCGCCGAGCGGCTGTTCATCACCTCCGGCGGGATGCAGGGGCTCGACCTGGCGTTCAAGCTGCTCGTCGACCCGGGCGACCTGGTCGTCGTCGAGTCCCCCACGTACACCAACGGATCCGCGACCGCGCTGTCCTACCAGGCCGAGCTGCTGGAGGCCCCGGTCGACGCCGACGGGCTCGACGTCGAGCAGCTGGAGCGGCTCGTCGAGCGCGCGGGACGCACCCCCAAGGCGCTGTACGTCATCCCCACCTTCCAGAACCCGTCCGGCGCGACCCTGACGCTGGAGCGGCGGCAGCGGCTGCTGGAGCTGGCGCGCCGGTGGGGCAGCGTGGTGATCGACGACGACCCGTACGGCATGCTGCGGTTCGCCGGGGAGCCGGTGCCGTCGCTGCACGAGCTCGCTGGCGGTGACCCGCTGGTCTTCTCGGTGCGCACGTTCTCGAAGATCATCGCGCCGGGTCTGCGGGTGGGGTGGGTCGACGCCGACCCGAGCCTGCAGCCGCTGCTGATCAACGCCAAGCAGGCGATGGACACCTGCACCAACCTGCCGCTGCAGCGCCTGGTGGCCGGCTTCCTGCGCGAGGGCCACCTGCAGGACCACCTCGTGACCCAGCGCGCGTCGTACCGCGTGCGCAAGGAGGCGATGCAGGCCGCGCTCACCGAGCACCTGGGCGACCAGGCCCGCTGGACAGACCCCGAGGGCGGCTTCTTCCTGTGGGTCAGCTTCGACGAGTCCGTCGACACCGAAAGGCTTTTCGAGGTCGCCCTCGCCGAGGGCGTCGCCTACATCCCCGGCAACGCCCTCTCCCCGGGCGCCGCTTCCCGCACGACCTGCGGCTGTGCTTCGCCTCGATGCCGCCGGAGCGCATCCACGAGGGCGTGCGCCGGCTGGCCCGCGCCGTCGAGCGGGTGCGCCGATGAGCGCGCAGACCGCACCCCGCTCACGGCGGTCGAGCAGGCGCTGCTCGACCGGATCGACACCGACCGCATCGTCGCGGCGACGCAGCGGCTGGTGCGCGCCCGCGGGGAGAACCCGCCGGGCCAGGAGGCCGAGACCGTCGCCACGCTCGCGGCCGTCTGCCGGGAGCGCGACCTGGGCGTGCGCACCGAGGCCGCGGAGGCCGGCCGCGACAACCTGTTCGCCCGCACCACCGGCGACGCGGGCGGTCCGGCGCTGCTGCTGCTCGGCCACACCGACGTCGTTCCGGTCGGCGAGGGCTGGACGCGCGACCCGTTCGGCGGCGAGGTCGACGGCGGTCGCGTCTTCGGCCGCGGCACGACCGACATGAAGGGTGGGCTCGCCGCGGCCGTCGAGGCCATGGCGGCGGTGCAGGAGCACGCCCGCGCGACCGGACGCACGCTCACCGGCGGGGTCGAGCTGGCCGCGACGGTGGACGAGGAGCAGGGTGGCGTCGGCATCAGGGCGTGGGTCGCGCAGCAGCCCGCGAAGGCGTACGTCGGGTGCGTGACGGCCGAGCCCACCGACCTGCAGACCGTGATCGCGGCGCGCGGCGACGCCTACCTCGACATCCGGGTGCACGGCACGGCGGCGCACAGCGGGCGGCCCGACGACGGCGCCAACGCGATCTACGGCGCGGCCCGGATCGTCACGGCGCTGCGCGACTGGCACACCGAGCTCGCCGCCGCGCCGCACCCGCTCGCGGGTCCGGCGACCTGGAGCGTCGGCGTCGTCGAGGGCGGCACCGGCACCTCGATCGTGCCGGCCGAGTGCCGGGTGCTGGCCGACCGGCGGCTGCTCCCCGGCGAGGACGCCGAGCAGGTGCTGCGCGAGGTGGTCGCGCGCGTCGACGCGCTCGGGCTGGAGCGCGACGGGCTGCGCGTCGAGATCGACCTGCCGATGTGGATGCCGGGGTTCGAGACCGCCTCGGACAACGCGTTCGTCACCGCGGTCGAGTCGTCGCTCGGCACGGCCGGCGGCCCGGGCCTCGGGCTCGGCGGCTGGACCGCCGCGTGCGACGGCGGTTTCGTGGCGCGCGACCTCGGCGTGCCGGTGGTCGTGCTCGGCCCCGGGTCGGTCAACGAGCAGGCGCACCGGCCCGACGAGTCGGTCGGCGTCGACGAGCTCACGGTGGCCGCCCGCGCGTACGCCCTCGCTGCCTGGCGCCTCCTCGCACCGGACAGCACGGCCGGCGCCGCGCCCGACGCACCGGACGGCTCCGCGCTCGAGTTCCGTTCTCCCGGCGCAGGATCGGAGGCCTGACCGTGCCCACCGTCGGACTGCTCTACCCCGGCTACAGCGCCGAGGACGACTACCCCCGGTTCGTCGCGCGGCTGCGCGAGGCCGGCGTACGCCCGCCCGATCTGCCCCTGGTGCACACCCGGATGGACGAGGACGCCCACCGCGTCGACGCGCTGCTGGAGATCGGGCGCGCCGACCATCTCGCCGCCGGTGGTCGAGAGCTGGTCGCCGAGCACGGCGCGGAGTCGGTGATGTGGGCGTGCACGTCCGGCTCGTTCGTCTTCGGGTGGGAGGGGGCCCGCGAGCAGGCCGAGCAGCTGGCGGAGGCGGTCGGGCGGCCGGCGTCGTCGACGTCGTTCGCGTTCGTCGACGCCTGCCGGCACCTCGGGATCGAGCGGGTCTCGGTCGCGGCGTCCTACCCGCAGGACATCGCCGAGGCGTTCGTGGCGTTCCTCGGCGCGGCCGGCATCGAGGTGGTCGCGATGGGCAGCCACGGCATCGTCACCGCGGCCGAGGTCGGCACGCTCGGGCGCGAGCAGGTGCTCGCCGTGGTGCGCGGCGCCGACCTGTCCGAGCGCGTGCAGGCGGTGCTGGTGCCCGACACCGCGATGCACACGCTGGAGTGGCTCTCCGACGCCGAGGCGGAGACCGGACGGCCCGTCCTCACCGCGAACCAGGTCACGATCTGGAAAGGTCTGCAGCTGTTGGGAGTCCGGCCCTCGCTGCCTGGCTCCGGTCGCCTCTTCGCCCAGGAGCGTTGATCATGTCGAACGTGTCCCGCCTGACACCGCTGGTGCAGGAGTCCACCGCGAGCATGGTCGCGCGCACCGTGCGCGAGGCCATCGCGCGGGGCGACATCGGTCCGGGCGAGCAGCTCGGCGAGGTCGAGCTCGCCCGCCAGCTGGGCGTCAGCCGTGGCCCGCTGCGCGAGGGCCTGCAGCGCCTCACCCAGGAGGGGCTCGTCGAGTCCTACCGCAACAGAGGGCTGTTCGTCATCGAGATGACGCCCGAGCGGGTGCGTGACACCTACCTCGCCCGGCAGGCCGTCGAGCGCGGCGCGGCCGAGCACCTGCACGACACCGGCACCGCCGCGACGGCCGGCGGCTCGCTGCTGCGCGTCGTCGACACCATGGAGCGCGCGGCCGCCGACGACGACCGCGAGGCCGTGACCGACGCCGACCTCGCCTTCCACGAGCAGCTGGTGCGCGAGTCGGCCAGCCCCGGCTCGTGTGGATGCACCAGACCCTGCTGACCGAGACCCGCATGTGCCTCAACGCCCTCGAGCCGACCTACGACTCCAACGAGGACCGGGTCGCCGAGCACCGTGCCATCGCCGAGGCGCTGCAGGCCGACGACCCGACCGCCACCGACCGGCTGCTGGTCGCCCACATGCGCGACGGCGTACGCCGCCTCGTCCCCGAACCCGTCGAACCCCCGCCTGACCACGCCGCGGCAACCTCGGGTCGATACCGACCCCATCTGCCCGGAGAACCGGCCTGAACCGTGCCGTTCCGGGTCGATACCGACCCCATCTGCCCGGAGCAGCCGTACGCTCGCCGCCCCCACCTGACCAGGCCGGGCGGGGCAGGTCCGTAGGGCCGTGGACGGGTCTGGCGGGAGGCCGAGCCTGCGAGGCCGGATGGTTGGCCCGTAGGACCTGCCCCGCGTGACCAGGCCGGGCGGGGCAGGTCCGTAGGGCCGTGGACGGGTCTGGCGGGAGGCCGAGCCTGCGAGGCCGGATGGCTGGCCCGTAGGACCTCCCCCGCGTGACCAGGCCGGGCGGGGGCAGGTCCGTAGGGCCGTGGACGGGTCTGGCGGGAGGCCGAGCCTGCAAGGCCGGATGGCTGGCCCGTAGGACCTGCCCCCGCCCGGCCGGACCCAACCGGCCCGCCGCGCGTCACATCGCGATTCCGACGTACTTGATCTCCAGGAACTCCTCGATCCCGACGCTGCCGCCCTCGCGACCGAGACCGGACTCCTTGATGCCGCCGAACGGCGCGGCGGGGTTGGACACCACGCCCTGGTTCAGCCCGACCATGCCCGACTCGAGCGCCTCGGCGACGCGCAGCCCGCGCCGCAGGTCATTGGTGAAGACGTAGGCGACAAGGCCGTACGGCGTGTCGTTGGCGGCGGCGATCACCTCGTCCTCGCTGCTGAACGGGGTGAGCGGCGCGACGGGGCCGAAGATCTCCTCGTGCGCCATGCGCGCCTCGCCGGGCACCCCGGTGAGCACCGTCGGCGGGAAGAACCAGCCGGGCCCGTCGGGGGCCTCGCCGCCGGTCAGCACGGTGGCGCCGCGGCCGGTGGCGTCGGCGAGCAGGTCGATCACCTTGCGGCGACCGGCCTCGTCGACCAGCGGCCCGACCTGCACGCCGTCGTCGGTGCCGCGTCCGACCTCCAGCTGCGCCATCGCGGCCGACAGCTTCTCGCCGAACTGCTGAATCACGTTGTCGTGCACGTAGATTCGGTTGGCGGCGGTGCACGCCTCCCCCATGTTGCGCATCTTCGCCTGCATCGCTCCCGCGACGGCCTCGTCGAGGTCGGCGTCGTCGAACACGAGGAACGGCGCGTTGCCGCCGAGCTCCATCGACGTGCGCAGCACCTTGTCGGCGCACTGCTCGAGCAGCACCTTGCCGACCTTGGTGGAGCCGGTGAACGAGAGCTTGCGGGCGTCGCCGGAGCGGATCAGCGGCTCCATCACCCCGCCGGCGTCGCGGCAGGCCACGATGTTGACCACGCCGTCGGGCACGCCGGCGTCCTGCAGCACCTGCCCGAGCGCGAGCATCGACAGCGGCGTCTGGTGCGCGGGCTTGACGACGCTCGTACAGCCGGCAGCCAGGGCCGGGCCGATCTTGCGGGTGCCCATCGCCATCGGGAAGTTCCACGGCGTGATGAGCAGGCACGGGCCGACCGGCTGCTTGGTCACGAGGAACCGCGCGCCACCGGCCGGCGCGGTCTGGTATCCGCCGTCGATGCGCAGCGCCTCGCCCGAGAAGTGCCGGAAAAACTCTGCGGCATAAGCGATCTCGCCCTCGCCTCCGCGAGCGGCTTGCCCATCTCGAGCGTCATGAGCAGCGCCAGGTCGTCCTGCCGCTCCATCAACAGCTCATGCGCCCGCAGCAGCAGATCTGCCCGCTCGCGCGGTGTCGTGCGCGCGAAATCGGCCTGCGCCGCGACCGCGGCGTCCAGCGCCCGCCGTCCGTCGGCCGGGGTCGCGTCGGCGACCGAGGCGATCACCTGCCCGGTCGCGGGGTCGTCGACCTCGAACGTCGCGCCGCCCTCGGCGTCGACCCACCGGCCGCCGACGAGCAGCCTCTTCTCGACCTGGTCGACCACCTGCTGCTCGCGGCCGGAGAGGCCGCCCTGGGTCTGCGTCTGCGCCGCCGCCTGCGTGTCCGTGCTCATCCGCCGGTCATCCCTTCCGGTTGTTCGCGGGCCATGCCCTAGGCTGATTGTCGACAATCTATCAATCATGGATGGAGGCGACGATGGCCCAGCTGTCCCCCGTGCTCAAGCAGGCGACCCCGGTCGTGGCGACCCGCGGCGAGGGCGTCTATCTGTTCGACGCCGACGACCGGCGATATCTCGACTTCACGGCCGGCATCGGCGTGACCAGCACCGGCCACTGCCACCCCACCGTGGTGGCGGCGGCGCAGGAGCAGGTCGGCCGGCTGATCCACGGGCAGTACACAACGGTGCTGCACGAACCGCTGCTGCGGCTGGTCGACCGGATGGGCGAGGTGCTGCCCGAGAGTCTGGACCGGATGTTCTTCACCAACTCCGGTTCCGAGGCCATCGAGGCAGCCCTGCGCCTGGCCCGGCAGGCGACCGGCCGTCCCAACGTGATCACCTTCCACGGCGGCTTCCACGGGCGCACCGTGGCGGCGGCGTCGATGACCAGCTCCGGCACCAAGTTCAAGGCCGGCTTCGCCCCGCTCATGGCCGGCGTCCAGGTGTCGCCGTTCCCCGACCCCGGCCACTTCGGCTGGAGCCAGGACGAGGCGACCGCGTTCGCGCTCAAGCAGCTCGACTACACCCTGCAGACGCTGTCCCAGCCCGACGACACCGCCGCGTTCTTCGTCGAGCCGGTGCTCGGCGAGGGCGGTTACGTCCCGGCCTCCACCGAGTTCCTCGCCGGCCTGCGCGAGCGCGCCGACCGGCACGGGATCCTGCTCGTCGTCGACGAGGTGCAGACCGGGTGGGGGCGCACCGGAAAGTTCTGGGGCGGTGAGCATTTCGGCGCCCGGCCCGACATCCTCGTCACGGCCAAGGGGCTCGCGTCGGGCTTCCCGCTCTCGGGCATCGCGGCCTCGAACGCCCTGATGGAGAAGGCCTGGCCGGGCTCGCAGGGCGGCACGTACGGCGGCAACGCCGTCGCCTGCGCCGCGGCCGTCGCGACGCTCGACGTCATCGAGAGCGAGGGCCTGGTCGCCAACGCGGAGCAGCGCGGCGCCCAGCTGCGCCAGGCGCTCGAGAAGGTGGCCGGGCAGCACGACGCCATCACCGACGTACGCGGGCTGGGGCTGATGCTCGGCAACGAGTTCCGCGACGCCGAGGGCAAGCCGGACGGCGCGGCGGCCGCGCGGGTGCAGAGCAAGGCGGCCGAGCTCGGGCTGCTGCTGCTCACCTGCGGGCCGTGGAGCCAGGTGGTGCGGTTCATCCCCGCGCTCGTCGTGGACGAGCAGCAGGTCGACGACGCCGCGCAGCTGTGGGCCGAGGCGGTCGACGCGGCGCTCTGAGAGCCGAATCCCCTTCTGCCGACGACACGTTCGCGCCCACCTCGCGAGAAGCGGGGTGGGCGCGAACGTGTGCGGGCAGGCCGCTCAGCCCTCGGACTTCGCCAGCGCCTCCTGCTCGCGGTGCGCCTCCTCGGTGCCCGGGATCTCCGTGCCACGCAGCGACTCGCCCTTGGTCTCGATGAGGAAGAACGCGGCGATCAGGCCGATCACGCACGCCCCGACCATGTACCACGCAGGGAACAGGTCGTTGCCCGTCGCGTTGATCATCCGGTCGTTGATCGCACCCGAGGTGCCGCCGAACAGCGACGTCGCCACGTTGTAGCCGATCGCCACGCCGGCGAACCGCACGATGGTCGGGAACATCGCCGGGAAGGTCGCCGAGATCGTCGCCAGCTGCGGCGCGTAGAGGATTCCCAACACGGCGAAGGCCACGATCGCCATGCCCAGGCTCTGCGACATCAGCTGGTACATCGGGACGCACGCGATCAGCAGCGCCGCGCAGGAGAACAGCCACATCGGTTTGCGTCCGATGCGGTCGGACAGCATCCCGAAGAACGGCAACGACACGGCCATCGCGATCTGCCCGAAGAACGGCACGAGCAGCGCGTCGGACTCCTCCATGTCGAGGTTGTTCTGCAGGTAGGTGGGCATGTAGCTCAGCAGCGTGTAGTTCACGACGTTGAGCGCGATGACCAGGCCGAACAGGGTGAGGATCGGCCGGAGGTACTTGGTTAGCAGCTCCTTGTAGACGCCCTTGACCTCGTCCTCGGTCTCGTCGCGGTCCTCCAGCTCGCGGAACACCGGGGTGTCCTCGATGCGCGAGCGCAGGTACATACCGATCAGGCCGAGCGGTGCGGCGATCAGGAACGGGATGCGCCAGCCCCAGCTCTGCAGGTCGTCCGCGCTGAGCACGTTCACCAGGATCAGCGCGATGCCGTTGCCGAGGGTGAACCCGACCAGCGTCCCGACCTCCAGGAAGCTGCCGTAGAACCCGCGCTTGCGGTCGGGCGAGTACTCCGCCATGAAGGTCGCGGCCCCGCCGTACTCGCCACCGGCCGAGAAGCCCTGGACGATGCGCAGCAGGTAGAGGATCACGGGGGCCGCGATGCCGATGGTCTCGTAGCTCGGGATCAGCCCTACGCACAGCGTGGCGGCCGCCATCAGCAGGATGGTCATGGCCAGCACGCGCTTGCGGCCGATCTTGTCGCCCAGCGGGCCCCAGAACATGCTGCCGATGGGCCGGATCAGGAAGCTGATCGCGAACCCGACCAGGGTGAAGAACACCGCGTTGTCACCCTCGGGGAACAGCGCCGCCGCGATGTGGGTGGTCATGTAGGCGTACACGCCGTAGTCGAACCACTCGACCGCGTTGCCGATCGCGGAGGCGCCGATCGCCCGATGAAGCACCTTCTTGGGAACTTCGGGCTCTCCGGTGTGCTGTGTCGTCGGACTCGAACTCATCTGCCGGCCTCCCGAGGGGCTTCGATTGGATCGTAGTTTTGTCGACAATCAGACAGGCTACCGCGACGTACGTCGGCGCCGTGCGGAATCAACCTCTATCAGAGCGATCTGTTCAGCGCGAACTCAGCAAACTGCGCACAGCGCCGCGCCCGGCACACCTGGTGGGGTGTGCCGGGCGCGGCGTCGCCGGGGCCGGCGCGTGAGGTCGCGGCGAGCGACTACAGGTTCCCCCTGCGCTCCTGCTCCCGCTCGATCGCCTCGAACAGCGCCTTGAAGTTGCCCTTGCCGAAGCCGAGCGAACCGTGCCGCTCGATCAGCTCGAAGAACACCGTGGGACGGTCACCCAGCGGCTTGGTGAAGATCTGCAGCAGGTAGCCGTCCTCGTCGCGGTCGACCAGGATGCCGCGCTTCTGCAGCTCCTCGACCGGCACCCGCACCTCGCCGATGCGCGCGCGCAGCTCGGGGTCCTCGTAGTAGGAGTCGGGGGTGTCGAGGAACTCGACACCGTTGGCGCGCAACGCATCCACGCTCGCGAGGATGTCGCCGGTCGCGACGGCCAGGTGCTGGGCGCCGGCCCCGCGGTAGAACTCGAGGTACTCGTCGATCTGGCTCTTCTTCTTGGCGATCGCCGGCTCGTTGAGCGGGAACTTCACCCGGTGGTTGCCGTTGGCGACGACCTTGGACATCAGCGCGGAGTAGTCGGTCGCGATGTCGTCGCCGATGAACTCGGCCATGTTCACGAAGCCCATGACGCGGTTGTAGAACGAGACCCACTCGTCCATCTTCCCGAGCTCGACGTTGCCGACGATGTGGTCGAGCGCCTGGAAGAGCCGCTTCGGCTGCCCCTCGCGCTTGACCAGCGTGGAGCTCTGCGGGACGTAGCCGGGCAGGTAGGGGCCGGTGTAGCGGCTGCGGTCGACGAGGGTGTGCCGCGTCTCGCCGTACGTCGCGATCGCCGCGATCCGCACGGTCCCGAGCTCGTCGGTCACGTCCTCGGGCTCGCGCACGACGGTCGCCCCCGCACGGCGGGCCTGCTCGATGCACTTGTCGACGTCGGGCACCTCGAGCGCGATGTCGACGACACCGTCACCGTGCTTGCGGTGGTGCTCGACCAGCGGGCTGTCGGGGTCGACCGCGCCGTTGATGACGAACTTGATCGAGCCGGACTTCAGCACGAACGACTTGTGGTCGCGGTTGCCGGTCTCGGGGCCGGAGTAGGCGACCAGCTCCATCCCCCAGGCGGACTGGTAGTACAGCGCCGATTGCGTGGCGTTGCCCGAGACGAAGACGATCGCGTCCCAGCCGGTGACGGGGAACGGGTCCTTGTCGCCGTCGTACTCCACGAGGCCGACCAGCTGCTTGAGCTGATCGAGGTCGAGGTCTGCGTCGCGCTCGGTCTCGGTGAGGTTCACGGTGTCCGTCATGCCCGCCACTGTGGCCCCGCTCACGCCACCGGGCAACACGACGCCGTACGTCTGCGCAACCTGTGCAGAGTGCGCGGGCTTGACGCCCGCTCGCCATACACTTTGTCCATGCCCGCGCCGATCGACGACCTGGACTCCCGCCTCCTGGCCCTGCTCACCGAGCGGCCGCAGATCGGCGTGCTCGGCGCCTCGCGCGAGCTCGGCGTCGCGCGCGGCACGGTGCAGGCCCGCCTGGACCGGCTGGTCCGGCGCGGCGTGATCAGCTCGTTCGCCCCCACGGTCGACCCGCACTCGCTGGGCTACCCGGTGACGGCGTTCTGCACCCTCGCGATCCGGCAGCAGGAGGGCCACGAGCCGCTGCTGGAGCACCTGCGCGGCATCCCCGAGGTGCTCGAGGTGCACACGATCACCGGTGACGGCGACCTCATGGTGCGGGTCGTGGCCCGCGACAACCCCGACCTGCAGCGGGTCATCGACTCGGTCGTGAGCACCGGCATGGTGACCCGCACGAGCACCGTCATCGCCCTGGCCGAGCTGCTCCCCCGCCGCACCGGGCCGCTGGTGCAGGCCACCGGCGCCGGTCGCGCCACCCCGGCCCCTGCCGACCGCCGCCGCGGTTAGCGCGAGACCGCTCAGCCACCGGCGGACCCACCCGACGCCGATTCACTGCAGCGCCAACGAGATCCGCTCGGCGGTCGAGGTCACCAGCGGCCCGACGCTCGCCGGGTCGAGCGGGTGCAGCGCCACCACCCCGACCGACGCCTCCAGCCCGGGCGTGCCGCGCACCGGCGCCGCGAGGCCGTGCGCACCGGGCTGCAGCTCGGAGTCGGTGACGACGACGTCCTCCCCGACCGGTCGGCGCGCCCGAGCAGGATCGCCCGCCCGGCGGCACCGGCCTCGAGCGGGTGCCTCGACCCCACCCGGTAGGCCACGTGCAGGTCGCTCACCGTCGGCTCGACCACGGCGACGGCCAGCGCCTCGCCGTGCTCGGCGAGCGTGAGGTGGGCGGTGGCGCGCACGGTGTCGGCGAGCCGGCGCAGGTGCGGCACCGCCGCCTCGACGACCAGCGGGCGCACGGACACCGCGAGCCGCAGCAACCCCATGCCCGGCCCGACCCGCCCGTCCGCGCGGCGAGCGACCAGGTCCTCACGGGCCAGCGACGCGAGCAGCCGATAGACCACCGGCCGGCCGACGCCGAGGTCGGTGGCCAGCTCGGTGACGGTCGCGCCCTGCGAGCGGCTCGTGGTGAGCAGCCGCAACAGCGCCAGACCGCGGTCCATCGTCTGCGACGTCTCGCCGCCGAGGTCGGCCGGCTCGCTCTGAGGGCTCGGGCTCATGGAGCGCCACGCTAGCGCCGAGGCCGGATCGCTACGGTCGACCCGTGACTCGTGCGGCGCGCCCCGACCTGACCCCCTGCTGCGGCACGGCTGCCCTCCCGGTCCGCACGACACGATCACCGACGTGGCCGGTGTGCGCGTGGGCCACACCGACGTACGTCTTGGGCCGGCTCCCGACGGCGCGCACGACGTCGTCACCGGGGTCACGACCGTCGTCTTCGACCAGCTGTCGGGCGAACGTCGTTCCCTCCCAGCCAATCTCGCGGTGGGCAACGGTCACGGCAAGCTCGTCGGCGCCACCCAGCTGGTCGAGCTCGGCGCGCTCGAGACGCCGATCGTGCTGACCTCGACGCTGTCCACGTTCGCCGCCGCCGACGCCCTGGTCGACTGGGTGCTGCGCCGCCCCGGCCAGGAGGCCACGACGACGCTCAACCCGCTCGTGGCGGAGTGCAACGACGGGTGGCTGTCCGACATCCGCGCGCGGGCGATCACGGCCGACCACGTGCACGCCGCGCTCGACGGCGCGCAGGGCGGTCTCCCGGCCGAGGGGGCGGTGGGCGCGGGCAGCGGCATGGTGTGCCTCGGCTACAAGGGCGGCATCGGCACGTCGTCGCGCATTGCCCGGCTGGGTGACGACGCGGTGACCGTCGGCGCGCTCGCGCTGACCAACTTCTCGGGCGACCTGCGGGTCGGCAGCCTCGACCTCGCGGCCGGCGCGGTGCTGGGTGCGGGCGGCCCCGACGACGCGCACGGCCGAGCATCGGCGGCCACGAAAGAGCCTCACACGCAAGGAAACTCGTGCATCGTGCTGCTCGTCACCGACGCCGCTGTCGATGCGCGCCAGCTGCGCCGCGTCGCGCAGCGGGGGTGCTCGCGATGGGCAGGGTGGGCGCGGCGTTCACGCACGGCAGCGGCGACTACGGCCTCGCCGTGTCGACGGCACCGCCGGCGCCGGCCCGCCCCGACCACGAGCTCGACCCGCTGCTCGCGGCCTCGCTCGAGGCGGCCGAGGCGGCCCTGGTGCGGTCGCTGCTCGAGGCGACGACGACCCGCGGCCAACGGGGGCGGGTCGCCCAAGCGCTGCCCTGGTCGGCCCTCGGCCTCGAGCGCTGAGCGAGGCTGCCCGCCAGCCGCCCCAACCGCCGGCCGTCGTCAACCGCCCAACCGCGGTCAGCCGCGCAGGTGCGCGACCTCGGCCCAGCCCGGGTCGTCGTCGGTGCGCACCCGCGCGGTGCCGCCCCACCCGCGCACCGCCTGCTCGACGCGCGGCACGGCGTCGGTGGCGGGGTCGACGTACAGGTGCAGCCGGCGTACGCCCGCGCTGGACTCGTGCGCGACGACTCGCCCGTCGGGGCCGGCGGCCCGGCGCAGCTCCTCCTCGAGCTCGCGCAGCTCGGTGAGCGAGGGGTCGAGCGGCAGGCCGGCCTCGTTGCGGTGGCCGTAGGCCGCCTCGACGAGCACGTGCTCGGACAGCGCCGGGTTCATGGCGGCGGCCAGCGGCACCTCGGCGGCGGCCAGGACGGGCCCCATCGGTCCGTTCCCCTCCATCAACGCCCACGCGGGTTCGCCTGTGTCCGTAGTGAACTCGGCTGCAAGGTCGCGCACGACCGCGCGCAGCCCGGTCAGCCCGAAGCCGTCGAGCGGCGGCACCTCGCTGGCCGTCAGCTCGCCGATCCAGGTCTCAGTCTGCTGCTCGCCCAGGGTGACGTCGAGCATCAGGAACATCACCTGGGTGCGCACCTGCTCGGGCACCTCGGGGAACAGCGGGTGGTGCAGCACGACGTCGACGCGCGACCCGCGCCGCTGCACCCCGACCACGACCTGGCCGCCCTCGAAGCGCCGCTCGTCGATCACCAGCGCGTGGTCCTGCGGGTCGGCGACCGGCGGGCGGGAGTCGGCGTAGGACCAGACCAGGTCGGCCTCCGGCGCGGCGTCCCGCCAGCGGCGCGCGACCGCGCGCAGCTCCGGGTCGCCCTCCGGGCTCACGACCAGCACGTGCATCGACTCCGAGCCGGCCGCGGTCTCCCAGGACAGCCCCGGGTCGATGGCGTGCACCCGGCCGGACAGGTCCTCCACCGCCGCGTCGGGGATGGCGCCCTCACCGACCAGGTTGGCCCAGTTGCGCGACCCCGACTCCTGCCACCACTGCCAGAAGTCCTGGATGGCTCCCGCCTGGCGGCGCCGCGCCTCGCTCCTGCCCTGACCCTTGCCTCTGCCGAAGATGCCCACGGCGCCATTGTGTCGCCCGCCCCCGGGTCTCGATACACCGCTCGTCCCCCCACTCACGCTCGTCGAGTGCCGACGAGGCGCTAGCCGAGCCGGTGTATCGAGACGATCCGGCGCACCTGGTCTCGATCCGCCGCATCTGGTCTCGATACACCGCTCGTTCCTCGCGGCACTCGACCAGCATGGCCCCGCGGCACTCGACCAGCGTGGCCTCGCGGCACTCGACCAGCGTGGCCCCGCGGCACTCGACCAGCGCGGTTCAGCGCCGGCCGACGAACCAGTTGCGGATCTTGGCGATCCGGGCGGCGACCTCTTCGCTGCTGGCGCGGTCGAGGGTCGGCCCGCCGCACTGCTGGCGCAGGTCGTTGTGGATCACCGCGTGCGCCTGGCCGCTCTTGCGGGCGTACGCCGCGACCAGCGAGTTCAGCTCCTTGCGCTGCGCGGCGAGCGCGCGGTGGGCGGCGACCGGCTCGTCCTGCCCGCGCCGCTTGCGCCCGCTGCTGGCCTGCTTGGTCTGCCGCTCGCGCAGCAGGTGGCTCACCTGGTCGGGCTCGAGCAAGCCCGGCAGCCCGAGGTAGTCCTGCTCGTCCTCGCTGCCGACCTCGGCACCCAGCCCGAACTGCTGGGAGTCGAACAGCACGTGGTCGAACTCGGCGTCGGACTCCAGCGCCTGGAACGACTGCTGCTCCAGCTCGCCCGAGGCCTTCTCCTCGCGGTTGGCCTCGGCGAGCAGCCCCTCCTCCTCGGCCCACACGGCGTCCTCGCCGGCCGGGCCCGGGCGGTCGAGGGCGTGGTCGCGCTGGCGCTCCAGCGACGCCGCGTGGTCGAGGATGACCGGCACGCTGGGGAGGAAGACCGACGCGGTCTCGCCGCGGCGCCGCGCGCGCACGAACCGGCCGACCGCCTGCGCGAAGAACAGCGGCGTCTGGGTCGAGGTGGCGTAGACGCCCACAGCCAGGCGCGGCACGTCGACGCCCTCGGACACCATGCGCACGGCGACCATCCACCGCGCGTCCGACCCGGCGAAGTCCTCGATGCGCGCCGACGCGCCCGCGTCGTCGGACAGCACGACCGTGGGCTTCTCGCCGCTGATCGCCTCGAGGAGCCGGGCGTACGCCCGCGCACTGGTCTGGTTGGACGCGATCACCAGGCCGCCGGCGTCCTCGACGTGCCGCCGCACCTCGGTGAGCCGCTGGTCGGCCGCGCGCAGCACCGACGGGATCCACTCCCCTGCGGGTCGAGCGCGGTGCGCCAGGCCGCGGCGGTCGCGTCCTTGGTCATCGCCTCGCCCAGCCGGGCCGCGACCTCGTCACCCGCGCGGGTGCGCCAGCGCATGCTCCCGCCGTACGCCATGAACAGCACCGGCCGCACGACGCCGTCGCGCAGCGCGTCGGCATAGCCGTAGGAGTAGTCGCTCGCCGAGCGCCGCACGCCGTCGGCGCCCTCGTCGTAGCGCACGAACGGGATCGGGTTGGTGTCGGAGCGGAACGGCGTGCCGGTGAGGCTCAGCCGCCGGGTCGCCGCGCCGAACGCCTCGCGCAGCCCGTCACCCCACGACCGGGAGTCACCGCCGTGGTGGATCTCGTCGAGGATCACGAGCGTGCGGCGCGCCTCGGTGCGGCGGCGGTGCAGCTCCGGGCGGCTCGCCACCCCGGCGTACGTCAGCGCCACCCCGTCGAAGTCGGTCGCGTGCTGCTCCTGGGCGTTGGTGAAGCGCGGGTCGAGGTTGATGCCGACCCGGGCCGCAGCGTCGGCCCACTGGGTCTTCAGGTGCTCGGTCGGGGCGACGACGGTGACCTGCTCGACCACGCCCGCACCCAGCAGCTCGGTGGCCACCCGCAGCGCGAAGGTGGTCTTGCCGGCGCCGGGGGTCGCGACCGCGAGGAAGTCGCGCGGCGCCTGCTCGGCGTAGGACTGCAGCGCCTCGGCCTGCCACGCGCGCAGCTTGTCGGCGGTGCCCCACGCAGCACGCTCGGGGAACGCGGGAGACAGGTTGGAGGCAGCCGACGTAGACATCGCGGGCAACCTTAACCGGGCCCGGTGACAGGCTGGCCAACGCAGGTCGAGGGCCCCGCCACCAGCGGTGACGGGGCCCTCGATCGAGTGGGTGACGCGGCGCGTCAGGCGCGGTAGGTCACCCACAGGTTCTGCATGCGGGTCACCTGGCCGGGCGTGAACTCGTTCATGCACGCGTCGGCGGTGTAGTCCATGTAGTTGCGGATCGGGTCGAGGCCGGGAGCGGTGCAGGTGTCGCGACCGACGGGGCAGCCGGTGGCCGGCGAGGCCTCGGCCGGGGTGTCGGCGACCTGGTCGCCCTGGCCGCCGCAGCCGCCCTGGAAGGTGTGGTAGAGCCCGAGCCAGTGGCCGACCTCGTGGGTGGCGGTGTCGCCCTCGTTGTACGGCGCGGCCGTGCCGCCGGGCAGGCTCTCGTCGAGGATCACGACGCCGTCGTTGCTGCTGGTCTTGCGCGTCGGGAAGGTCGCCCAGCCGAGCAGGTCGTTGCCGAGGTCGGCGGTGTAGACGTTGAGGTCACCCTGGTCGCCCTTGCGCAGCGCCGACTTCATGGCCTGCTCCTGCGGGCCGGAGACCAGCCCGTTGTACCAGGACGCGTTGTTGGTGCTGTCGCTCGAGACGAGGCGGAAGGAGAAGCCCGAGCCGGCGTACGCGTTGTTCAGCACGGTGATCTGCGAGGCGATCTCGGCGTCGCTGATGGCCCCGCGCGTGCCGTCGGTGATCGTGTGCCAGTAGACGTCGATGACGACGGGCGTGAACGCCGTGGGGCTGCCCGGCTTCTTCGCGAGGCGACCGTCGGAGCGCTTCGTCAGGCCCTTCGCGGCGGCGTCCTTGCCGAACGCCTTCTCGCGCGCGTCGAGCTGGGCCTGGCTCAGCGCGTTCGGGTCGTGCTTGGAGGAGGACCCTCCGCGGACCTTGGCGCTGGCGGGGGCGTCGTCGGCGCAGCTGCTCGCGGTGGCGGACTTCCACCCCGAGCCACTGTCGGCCAGCTGCGCGGCCTGGCTCGACGGACCGGCGATCGCGGCCCCGCCGGTGGCCAGGGCGACAGCGGCGAAGAGCGGCATGGTGCGACGAATCATGAGTCTGTAGACCTCCATCGGGAGCCCACGGGGAGGGGGCTCGTCCGCGCAACGTATGGCACCTGCACCACGGCGTGGGGCGTTGCGCGCGCCGAATCTTGGGAGCTTCGTCCGCGCAGGTGCGCCCGGGCCGCCCGACCTACACTGGAGGGCATGTCCTCTCCGCTGAACGAGCCCACCGACCCCGGCCAGGTCCCCGAGCCCGAGCCGCTGGGGCCGAGCACCACCACCGCCGTGCTCGAGCGGGAGCAGGTCGAGGAGCAGAAGCAGGAGCCCGGCGACCACGAGCGCTTCTCGCACTACGTCCGCAAGGAGAAGATCCTCGAGAGCGCGCTGTCCGGCGAGCCGGTCACCGCGCTGTGCGGCAAGGTCTGGGTGCCCGGGCGCGACCCGAAGAAGTTCCCGGTCTGCCCCGTCTGCCAGGAGATCTACGAAGGGCTCCGGCCCCCGCAGGACGGCGGCGACGACCAGGGCTGAGCCCACCCCGACGTACGCCCTCGCCGCCTCGCGCGACGACGCTCAGTTCAGCGACGGGTCGGCCGGGAAGGTCGACACCAGCGCTAGCGTGCTGCGCTGGCGGCGCAGCACCGCGGTCCACAGCGCGTCGGGCTCGCGGCTGAACGCGTCGCCGGCCTCGGCGGGGACCACGAACCAGGCGCCCTCGCGGATCTCGCGCTCGAGCTGGTCGCCATCCCAGCCGGAGTAGCCGGCGTAGATGCGCAGGCCGGCGACCTCGGGCATGACGACGACGGGCGGCGCGTCGAGGTCGACCAGCCCGACCGACCCGAACAGCCGCTTGATGCCGATGGTCGTGTCGTCGCCGGGGATCGAGACCAGGCCGAGCGCGGAGTCCAGCTGCACCGGACCGCCCTGGAACAGCCGGCCGGGCTTGCTCACGTGCGGCTGCCACCCGAGCAGCACGGCGTCCACGTCGGCGTCGAGGGGCCGGTTGAGCACCAGCCCGTGCGCGCCGTCCTCGTCGTGGTGCAGCAGCAGCACCACGCTCCGCTCGAACATCTCCCCCATCCCCGGCTCGTCGTCCGGGTGTGGGACCGCCACGAGCAGACGCCCCGTCAGGTTCTCCACCGCAATACCTTTACCGGCTCGGCCGCGGTTGCGCGAGACCCCTGGGGAGGGGTCTCGCGCTCAGGCGTCGCGGCGCGGGCGGTGCGGACCGCGCGAGCGGCCACCGTCGTAGCGTCGCTCGCCGTCCCGGCGGGGGCCACCGCGGCGACCGCCGCCGTAGCCGCCGCCACCACCGGACCCGCCGTAGCCACCGGACCCGCCGTAGCCACCGCGGCGCGGGCCACCCCGGCCGCCGCGGCCGGCCCGGCCCCGGTTGGGCGTCAGCAGGCGGTAGAGGTCGTCCTCGCTGACCTGCTCGCCGCTCGGCGTGCTGCCGCCGGCCTGCGCGATCACGTCGTCGCCGGGCTGGGCCCGCACGAGCGTGGTGTCCACGCCGGCCTCGTCGAGCAGCCGCTGGACGACCTTGCGCTGGTGCGGCAGCGCCAGCGTGACGACCGTGCCGCTCTCACCGGCCCGGGCCGTGCGGCCCGCGCGGTGCAGGTAGTCCTTGTGGTCGGCCGGCGGGTCGAGCTGCAGCACCACGCCCACGTCGTCGACGTGGATGCCGCGCGCGGCGACGTCGGTCGCGACGAGCACGGGCACCCGCCCGTCCTTGAACGCCGACAGCACCTTGTTGCGCTGGCCCTGGTTGAGCCCGCCGTGCAGCGCGGCCGCGACGACACCGAGGTCGCGCAGCTCTCGCGCGACGCGGTCGGCGCCGAGCTTGGTGCGGCAGAACACGACCGTACGTCCGGGCCGGTTCGCGACCTCGGCCGTCACCACCTTCTTGTGCTGGGGGTCGATGAGCAGCGCGTGGTGGCTCATCGTCGCCACGCTGGCGGTGCCGTCGTCGGTCGAGTGGGTGACCGGGTCGACGAGGTAGCGGTCGACCACGGTGTCGATGCCCCGGTCCAGCGTCGCCGAGAAGAGCAGCCGCTGACCGCCCTCGGGGATCTGGTCGAGGATCTCGGTGATGGCCTCGAGGAAGCCCATCTCGGCCATGTGGTCGGCCTCGTCGAGGATCGCGATCTCGACGCGCGACAGGTCGGCGGCACCACGCTCGATGAGGTCCATCAGCCGGCCCGGCGTGGCGACCAGCAGGTCGACGCCGCGCTGCAGCGCCTGCAGCTGCGGCTCGTACGGCATGCCGCCGGCGACCAGCTTGTGCCGCAGCCCGATCACGTGGACCAGCGGCATGAGCGCGTCGCTCACCTGCATCGCCAGCTCACGGGTCGGCGTCAGCACGATCGCGCGCGGCTGGTGCGGGCGGGCCTTGCCGCCGGCCGCGAGCCGAGCCAGGGTCGGCAGGCCGAAGGACAACGTCTTGCCCGAGCCGGTGCGACCGCGGCCCAGCACGTCGCGCCCGGCGAGCGCGTCGGGGATGGTCGCCGCCTGGATCGGGAAGGGCTTGGTGATGCCGTCACGGGCGAGCCGCTCGACGATCAGGTCGGGCAGGCCCAGCGCGGCAAAACCGTTGTCCTGCATGTCGATCGGCTCGTTGCTGGATGCGGCCGGCGTCTCGACGGGAGCGGTCTGCGCGGCCGGGGCCTCTCGCTCCTCTCGGCGGGGGCGCGGTCGTCGCGACGCTGCGGGCGGTCCTCGCGCTGGAAGCGGTCGCGGCGGTCGAACCGGTCGTCGCGGCGGTCGCGTCGCTCGTCACGACCGAACCGGTCACCGCGCTCGTCGCGGCGGTCACCACGGCGGTCGTCGCGGTTGAACCGATCACCGCGATCGTCCCGCTCGAACCGGCGCGGGCGCTCGTCCCGGTCGAACCGCCGCTGCGGGCGGTCGTCCTCTCGACGGTTGCTGCGCTGCGGACGCTCGTCGCGCTCGAAGCGGCGCGGCCGGTCGTCCCGGCCGGACCGGTCATCACGCTCGTCGCGGCGGTCACCACGGCGGTCGTCCCGGTCGAACCGGCTGCCACGCTCGTCCCGCTCGAACCGGCGCGGGCGCTCGTCCCGGTCGAACCGCCGCTGCGGGCGGTCGTCGTCGCGACGGTTGCTGCGCTGCGGACGCTCGTCCCGGTCGAACCGGCGCTGCGGCCGGTCGTCGTCGCGACGGCTGTCGTCGCGGCGGTACCCGTCGCGCCGGTCCCCCGCGGGGGGCGACGGTCGTCGCGGGCTGCTGACCGACGTACGTCGTCGCGGCGGGTGTCGTCACGTCGCGGCTCGTCGCGGCGGGCGTCGTCGCGGTCGCCCGGGCGACCGCGCACCTGCTTGCGCACCTTGGCGCGCTGGGCCTCGAGCTTCTGCGCCCGGGTCCACCGGGCCTTCTTCGGGGCAGCCTTGTGCCCACGATTGGAGGACTTCACTGATCTCTCGCTTCGTGTCTTGAGTACCGGCCGCGTCGTGGGTCGGAGCGCTGCAGGGAGGCAGTCGGCTCAGGCGGCAAAGATCTCGGCGCTCAACTGAAGGAAGACAGGAAACGAACGCAAGATCGCGTACTGGGGTGTCACCAGCCTAGCGGCGCACGGGCCACCGGCAGAAATCGAACGGGGCCGATGTGTGGCGGCCCACACCGCTCAGGACTCGGCGGGCTCGCCCTTCGCGGCCGCCTCGACCGCCTCGGCGACCGACGCCGAGAGGTTGGGGTGGAACACGCTGGGGATGATGTACGCCGCGTTGAGCTCCTCGCGCGGCACGGTGTCGCTGACCGCCTTGGCGGCTGCGAGCAGCACCTCGTCGGAGACCTCGTCGGCGTGCGCGTCGAGCAGCCCGCGGAAGACGCCGGGGAAGACCAGCACGTTGTTGATCTGGTTGGCGAAGTCGCTGCGCCCGGTCGCGACGACCGCGGCGTGCTGCGCCGCGGCGGCGGGGTCGACCTCGGGCACCGGGTTGGCCAGCGCGAAGACGATCGAGTCCTCGGCCATGGTCGCGATGTCGTCACCGGTCAGCAGGTTCGGGGCGGAGACCCCGATCAGCACGTCGGCGCCGCGGATCGCGTCCTTGAGGTTGCCCTGCAGGCCGCGCTCGTTGGTGTGCTCGGCGATCCACTGCAGGTGCGGGTTGCTGCCGGTGCTCACGTCGGGTCGCTCACGGTGGATGACGCCGTTGATGTCGGTGACGACGACGTCACGCGCTCCGGCCTTGATGAGCAGCTTGAGGATCGCGGTGCCCGCGGCGCCGGCACCGCTCATCGCGATGCGCACGCCCTCGAGCTCCTTGCCGACGACGCGCAGCGCGTTGCGCAGCGCGGCCAGCACCACGATCGCGGTGCCGTGCTGGTCGTCGTGGAAGACGGGGATGTCGAGCTCGTCGCGCAGCCGCTCCTCGATCTCGAAGCAGCGCGGCGCCGAGATGTCCTCGAGGTTGATGCCGGCGAACACCGGCGCGATCGCCTTGGCGGTGCGGATGATCTCCTCGGTGTCGTAGGTGTCGAGGCAGATCGGGAAGGCGTCGATGTCGGCGAAGCGCTTGAACAGCGCGGCCTTGCCCTCCATGACCGGCAGCGCGGCCAGCGGGCCGATGTCACCGAGACCGAGCACGGCGGAACCGTCGGTGAGCACGGCCACCGTGTTGCGCTTGATCGTGAGATTCCTTGCGTCCGAGGGCTTCTCGGCGATCGCCATGCACACCCGGGCGACACCCGGGGTGTAGATCAGCGACAGGTCGTCGCGGTTGCGGATCGGGACCTTCGGCTTGACCTCGAGCTTGCCGCCGAGGTGGACCAGGAACGTGCGGTCGGACACCTTGCCGATGACGACGCCCTCGACCGAGCGCATCGCGTCGACGATCTGGTCGCCGTGGTCGGTGTCGCGCGCGTTGAGCGTGACGTCGACCTGCATCCGGTCGTTCGAGGAGGAGGTGATGTCGAGAGCGGTGACGAGCCCGCCGGCACGCTCGACGGCTCCGGACAGCTCGCTGACGGCGGTCGGTCGCCCGGGGAGCTCGAGGCGGACGGTCAGGGAGCTGGAGATCGACGGACTGGTCATGCCCTCATCTTCTCGGGTTTCGCGGGTCGGCGTGCACGCTGCGGAGACGTCCGCGGCGCAGGATCAGCAGGGAGATCAGCGCGGGAACGACGAGGAAGGCGCCGATGAAGATCAGCGAGGTCCACCCGGCGGCGGCGCCCACGACGAGCACCACGACCCCCAGCAGCAGCCACGCGATTCCGTCGCCCAGAGCACGCCGGTCATGCCGGTCGGAGGAGTCCACGGTCGCGGGAGGCACGAGGAGATTGTGTCAGTCACTGATCAGGGCGACGCGCCCGGCCGTGGATGGTGGAGGTGGCGGGAATCGAACCCGCGTCCGCTGACGGCGATGAAGGGCTTCTCCGGGTGCAGTGCGCTGTGGATTTTCTCGGCCCCAGGGCTCGCACGCACACGTTCCCTGACAGGCCCAGCCGAGTAAGAGTCCCGCGCCGCCCCTCGGCATGGCGGCGCAGCAAGCTCCCTAGCTGACGCCAGGCACTGAGTCGGAAGCTAGCTCAGGCTGACGGACTTCGAGGCTCGCTCAGGCGGCGAGGGCGAAGTCGGTGCGCTTGGAATTGGCACCTATTGGGTTTGCACGGAGCGTTGACGAGATGACCGTGCGTCCTCGACCCGCTTCCCCTGCAACGGCGATCAGCGTCGAAACCGATCACCCCCGCGAGGCACGGGCGCGTCACCACTGTTCAGTTTGTTGTCGCCTCTGCTCCTCCGCGCGGGCTCACAGGCTCACCCGCTCGGCATCGTCGAGGACGACGTCCTGCATGCTACTCGCCACAACCACGTGGGCTCGACGGATACTTCGCCGGCCGCTGGCAGGATGCGGCCCATGACCTCGCCCGCTCCGGCTCCGCCCGGTCCCTCACCGCTCACCTCGCTGCGCATCACGATGGGCGCGCTCCTGGTCAGCCCGGTGATCCTCACCCTCATGATCACGTTCGTGCTCTGGCCCAACCGTGACCCGCTGCCGTGGTGGCCGGTCCTGGCGGTGTTCGCCGCCACAGCCGCCGGCTTCCTGCTCGCGCAGCTCATGGGCTACACCAAGCGGCCGGTCGCCGGAAAGACCCCCGAGGAGCGGGGTCGCGCGTCGCTCGAGAGGTTCCGGGCCGAGCTCATACTCCGGTTCGCCCTGACCGAGACGCCGATCGTCATCTCCATCGTCCTCGCGTTCATCGTGCGCAACCCGATCCCGCTGTACGCCGGCGCTTCCCTGGGCATCCTGTCGCTCGTCTGGCACGCGTGGCCGGCCACGCGACTCATCGACGAGGCAGACGCCCGCTACTCCGCCGCCGACGGTCGACCGGCGTACCTCAAGGACGCCCTGGCCGGCCGCGCCGTCACCGCCACCTGACCCGCGCAGCCCGCCGTGCCTCACACCCCGAAGTCGGGCCGCAGCGGGTAGTCGCCCGAGCCGTCGGGCGCCAGCTTCTCGCCGAGCACCTGGTGCAGCTGGACGACGTTGCGGCGGAAGCCGAGCGAGGACCCGGCGAGGTAGAGCCCCCACACCTTGGCGGTGGCGAGCCCGGCCTCCTCGACCGCGTCGTCCCAGCTGGCGCTGAGGTTGCGCGCCCAGGCGCGGCAGGTGCGGACGTAGTGCTCGCGCAGGTCCTCGACGTGCCGCACCTCGAAGCCCTGGTCCTGCATGCGCGACACGATCGTGCCGACGCCGGTGAGCTCCCCGTCGGGGAAGACGTAACGGTTGATGAAGCCGCCGCGCGGCACCCCGTCGTGCTGGGTGTCGGGGCGGGTGATCGAGTGGTTGAGCAGCCGGCCGCCGGGGCGCAGCTTGGCGTGCAG
The DNA here is from genome assembly GCF_030296655.1 of Barrientosiimonas endolithica. NCBI lineage: Bacteria > Bacillati > Actinomycetota > Actinomycetes > Micrococcales > Dermacoccaceae > Barrientosiimonas > Barrientosiimonas endolithica. The sequence continues at coordinate 2,315,997 of NZ_AP027735.1, forward strand.
GAACGCGAAGTAGTCGGGGTAGTTCTTGACGCCGATGTGCTCGGTCAGCCCGATCGAGCTGATCGCGTCGAAGTCGCCCTCGGCCACGTCGCGGTAGTCCAGGTGGCGCACCTCGGCGCGGTCGTCGAGCCGGTCGTTCTTGATCCACTGCTGGGCGTACGTCGCCTGCTCGCGCGACAGCGTGACGCCCAGCGCGGTCACGCCGTAGTGCTGCACCGCGTGCCGCACCATGCCACCCCACCCGGCGCCGACGTCGAGCATTCGCATGCCCGGCCGCAGCCCGAGCTTCTTGCACACCAGGTCGAACTTGTGCGCCTGCGCCTCCTCCAGGCTCGCGTCCTCACGGGGGTAGCAGGCGCACGTGTAGGCCATCGACGGCCCCAGCACCAGCTCGTAGAAGCTGTTGCTCACGTCGTAGTGGTGGTGGATCGCCTGCGCGTCGCGGCGCCGCGAGTGGCGCAGCCCCTCCAGCGCCCGGCGCCACCCCGGCACCGCCTCCACGGTCGGCAGCGGCGGCGGCACCAGCGAGCGAATCCCCAGGTCTCGCAACAGGTTCGGCAGCTCACTGAGCGCCGGACGCTGCACCTGGATCTGCTGCGGGAGCGCGTCGAGCAGCGCGGTCGGGTCGCCCATGTCGAGCCCCGGCACCTCGAGGTCGCCCTGGACGTACGCCCGCGCCAGCCCGAGCTCGCCCGGCGCCGTGACCAGGTATCGCAGCCCCCGCTCGTTGAGCAGCCGGAACACGACGGGGGCGTCAGCGCCCCCGCCGCTGGAGCCGTCGTACGCCTCGAGCCGGAAGGGTGCGTCGGCCCCGAACAGCCGGGTCGCCAGCTCTCCGATCGTCGTCGTCATCGTCGTCCCACCGCCTTCGCGTAGAGGTCGGGAAGCCGGCCGTCGGGATCGTACTTGCCCTTCACCTGCTCGTAGGTCCGGCCGCCGTAGAGCGACCAGAAGGTCTCTTCGTCGTAGTAGGCGTCGGAGTAGAGCGACTTGTGACCGCCGAGGTCGGCCACCTCGCGCTCGATCGCCCGGTTCGCGTCGCCGTCGACGGCCGGCGGCTCGATCGGCACGCTCGACCAGAACCCGACGTTGACGTACGTCTCCCCCACCTTGAGCGGATAGAGCGGCCACGGCTGCTCCCCGTGCTCGGTGTCGCGAACGGCCAACGGGCACAACCAGATCGGCTCGATCGGCACCTCGCGCAGGAACCACTCGACGAACTCGGTCGTGCGCTCGATCGGGATCTCGACGTCCTGCACGACGCGCTCGCGGGGTGGCCTGCCGCGTCGCTCCTCCAGGGCGGCCCACCAGCCGTGCCGGTTCTCGAAGCGGATCACCTTGCCGTAGGTCTCGCTGCGCAGGAACCGCCGCGGCACCGCCCGGCGCACCAGCGGGTTCTGCACGAACAGCGCCCGCGAGCACCAGAACCAGTCGGTGTCCCAGCGCCACAGGTAGTCCTTGACCGTGAGGTGGTCCTCGCGCCGCTGCTGGATCGAGCGGTAGAAGATCTGCTGCCCGGTGTAGTCGCTCGTGCGCGGCGCCTCGTCGACGAACGACGCCAGCACGAGATATGCCTCGGTCTCCGAGAAGACGACGCCATCGACGAAATCGACTGTCTCGCCTGCGTGCTCACGCTCCACCACCACGCGCTGCAGCTCCTGCACCAGGGCCGCGACGCTGGTGAACGGCGCGTGGCGCAGGTGCACGAACGGCTGCACGGGTGCCAGGTCGATCTGCACCCGGGTCGCGTAGCCGAGCGACCCGTAGGAGTTGGGGAACGCGCGGAACAGGTCGGCGTGCTCGCTGTCGCTGCAGGTCAGCAGGTCGCCCGCGCCGGTGATGACGTCGAGCTCGCGCACCGACTCGTGCGGCAGCCCGGCCCGGAACGAGGACGACTCGATGCCGAGCCCGGTCACCGCTCCGCCGAGCGTGATGGTGCGCAGCTGCGGGACGACGTACGGCATGAGCCCGTGCTCGAGGGTCGCGTCGACGAGGTCCTCGTAGCGGCACATGCCCTGCACGTCGGCGACGCGCCGGTCCGGGTCGATGGCGATGACGCCGTCGAGCGCGGACACGTCGAGGCCCGGGCGGCCGGTCGCGGCGCGCGGTCGGAACAGGTTGGACGACGACTTCGCCAGCCGCACCGGCTCACCGGCGGGGATCGCCTCCAGCTGCGCGCGCAGCTGCTGCTCCGCGGCTCGGTGACGCTCCCAGCCGATGACCTCCACCACGCCCCCGCACCTCCCGGCTCGCTTTCCGGCAATTCTCAGCCTGCCCCGAACCTCTTTCGCCCGCTAGGGGTTTCCCGCGGTGTGACCCACCAGACACGGGGGTGAGCGGTCAGGACGAGCGCCCCAGCCGGGCCAGCAGCCGCTGCTGCCGGTCGGCCCCTCGGGTGCGGTGACGCCGGGCTTGCAGATGCCCTCGGCGTACAGCTGATCGCCGAATCCCTCGACCGAGGTCTCCAGCGCGCCGAGCTCGTCGTCGGTGAACCGCTCGTCACGGCCGGCGGCCTGGGCGAGGTCCCACCGGTGCACCCTCAGGTCGAAGCCGTAGAACGTCGTCAGCGTCTCCCCCACCGTCGTGCGCCCGAAGTACCCGTCGAACTCGCGCTCGCCGACCGCATCGTCGGCGAGCGCGGACCGCACGTCGCGGTCGTGCTGGCGCCAGGCCGCGGCCGGATCGGCGAGGTCGGGTGCGTCACCCAGGTCCACGTCATGGCTGCCGAGGAACTCCCGCTGGGTCTGGACGACGTGCCCGAGCACGTCGCGCGCGGACCAGCCCGCGCAGGGCGAGGCCGCGTCCCAGTCGGTCACCTGCCCGACGACCGCGCCGAAGGGGTCGGCGAGTCGGGCGTACTGCTGCTGGTGGGTGCTGCTGTCGGTGGTCATGGTCGCGCTGCCTCTCGTCCGTGGTCGTCGGGTCGGCACGACGCTAAGGACGCGGCGGCGGCGCGGTCTTGTACTTCTCCGACAGCTCGCCGCCGCGCTGCGTAGGCTCCCCGGCGTGGACCACGTCGACCGCGCGCACCTGCGCGACCCCGACGACGACACGTTCACCATGAGCCGGTACGCCGTCGCGGACGACCTGAGCGACCTCGCCCGACGCTTCTGGATCCCGACCTGGGTCGTGCCGCCCGGGCGCGAAGCGCCCCAGCGGGTGCTGCAGTACCCCGTGTGCCTCGTGGTCGTCTCGAACACCTACGCCCGGCTCTACGGCGTGACGCCCGGCCTCGGCGGCACCACGCTGGTGGGTCGCGGGTGGGCCGTCGGCGTGATGCTGCAGCCGGCCGCCGGCGCGCTCCTCGCGACCGGCCCGGTGCCCGACCTCAACGACCGGCACGTGCCGCTGCAGAGCGTCGACGGGTTCGACGACGACCTGGTCGAGGCGGTGCGGGCGGCGATGGAGCCCGACCCCACGTCGGCCGGGTGCCACGCGCGGGCGCGCACGCTGCTCGAGGAGGCACTGCGGACACGGCTGCCCGTCGACGACGAGGGCCTGCTGGTCAACGAGATCGTCGCGGCCGTCGAGGACGACCCGCAGATCCTGCGGGTGCACCAGGTGTGCGACCGGTTCGGTCTCTCCGAGCGCGCCCTGCAGCGGCTCACCCGACGGCGGATCGGGCTGTCGCCGAAGTGGCTGATCCGGCGCCGACGGCTGCACGAGGCGTCGGGACGCCTGCGCGAGTCCGGCACCGAGCTGGCCGACCTGGCGGCCGACCTCGGCTACACCGACCAGGCCCACCTGACCCGCGACTTCCGCTCCGCGACGGGCCTCACGCCGGGGGAGTTCGCCGGCCGCTTCCGCTCCGTGGCCGGGCCGCGCACGGCTGACCCGACGGGGTGAAGTCGGTTAGGGTCCGAGCCGTGGCTTTCTCCGACAAGCTCCGCTCCGGTGTCGTCCAGCACGTCAAGCCGCTGCTCTCCGACGAGGGATGGGCCAAGCTGCGCGGCCTCGACCCCACATCTCGCACGCGCGACGTCGACCGGATGCGCGTCCAGCGCGACGAGGCCCGGGCCCGGGCCGTCAAGGCCGAGGCGATCAACCAGGCGCCGAACCACACCACCCGGCGCACCGAGGCGAGCGACGCGGCCGACCTGCGCAGCCTCGCGGGGAAGTACCGCACCGACAAGTGGAGTCACCAGCACCGCTACACCCCGCACTATGCGCGGCACATCGGCTACCTGCGCAACGAGCCGTTCACCCTGCTCGAGGTCGGCATCGGCGGCTACGCCCGCGAGCTCGACGGCGGTGCCTCGCTGCGCATGTGGAAGGAGTTCTTCCCCCGGGCGACGATCGTCGGCCTCGACATCGAGGACAAGAAGTTCGTCGACGAGGACCGGATCATCAGCTATCAGGGCAGCCAGGTCGACCCGGCGATCCTCGACCGGATCCTCGCCGACCACCCCGACATCCGGGTCATCATCGATGACGGCAGCCACGTCAACGAGCACGTCGTGGAGACCTTCCGCCTGCTGTTCCCCCGGCTGCACCCGCAGGGGCACTACGTCATCGAGGACACCCAGACGGCGTACTGGCCGCGCTACGGCGGCTCGCCCGACCTCCTGGCGACGCACACCTCGATGGCGCTCGGCAAGCGGCTGGCCGACGACATCAACTTCCAGGAGTACACCGACGCCGACCACGAGCCGACCTACGACCAGGCCAACGTCGTGGGCGTGCACTTCTACCACAACCTGATCTTCGTGGATAAGGGCAGCAACGACGAGCCGCGAACGTCGTTCCCGCACAACTGATCTCGCCGCCAACCTCACCTGACGCCATGCCCCAGCCCGACACCGTCGCCGTGCGATCCCCGTTCGCCGGGGAGCTCACGCTGCAGGTGCGCGCCGGCGACCGGGTGGCGGTCGGCGACCCGATCGGCACCGTCGAGGCGGTCAAGATGGAGGCTGCCGTGCGCTCCCCCGTCGCCGGTCGCGTGCGCGCCGCGATGACCGAGCTGCACGTGCGCGGCGGCGACCCGCTGGTGTGGGTGGAGACGACCCGGGTCGAGCCGACGCCGGACCGGACCGACTGACCGGAGCTGGCCGAGGACGTACGTCAGCGGCAGCTCCCCTGCCGGCGGTACCGGCTGCTCGGCGGCTCAGCCGCCGCGCTTGAGCCGCACCTGCATCGCCCGCTGCGCCTCGCGCTCGTCGGTCTGCCGGCGCAGGGTCTCGCGCTTGTCGTACTGCTTCTTGCCCTTGGCGAGCGCAAGCTCGACCTTGACCCGGCCGTCCTTGAAGTACAGCTGCAGCGGCACCAGCGTGTGCCCCGCCTCCTGGCTCTTGCGCACCAGCTTGTCGATCTCGTGCCGGTGCAGCAGCAGCTTGCGGCGGCGCCGCGCGGCGTGGTTGGTCCAGGTGCCCTGGAGGTACTCCGGGATGTGCACGCCCTCGAGCCACAGCTCGCCGTCGCGCTCGCTGGCGTAACCGTCGGTGAGGGTGGCGCGGCCCATGCGCAGCGACTTCACCTCGGTGCCCATCAGCGCGAGACCGGCCTCGACGGTGTCCTCGATGAGGTAGTCGTGCCGGGCCTTGCGGTTGGTCGCGACGACCTTGTTGCGCTGGTCCTCGACGGCCGGCTTCTTCTTCTTGCTCTTGGCCACGACTGCCTCCTCTCGTGCGGTGCGGGTGCCGGGCAGCGGCTCAGCCTACCCGCGCAACGACCGCGCCCCCGAACGGATTCCGCGCCGGCCGGCCGGCCGTCCCGGGCACCCCGCCCACCGCCACCCTCGCGCTCAGATCGTGCGTTGTCGTACGAAATGCAGCAGCGCCCCCGGAATCCCGCGGGCCGCCTCCTCAGATCGTGCGTTGTCGTACGAAATACGGCCTCCCGCCCCGGAATCCCGCCGGCCATCTCCCCAGATCGTGCGACAACGCACGAAATGCAGCCCCCGGCCGAGTTCCGCGCGCCGGAATCCCGCAGGCCCGGCCCCCGCCTCTCGGGCGACGATGCCGCGCGGGGGAGCCTGCGAGCTCGCGCGGAGGAGGAGCCGAGAGAAAGATCAACCGATGTAGTCGGCGGGGTTCACGTAGTTGCCGTCGGCGAGCACGATGAAGTGCAGGTGGCAGCCGGTCGAGCGGCCGGTGGTGCCGGCATAACCGATCAGCTGCCCCTTCTTCACCGTGCCGCTGCGCACCGCGAACCGGCTGAGGTGGTCGTACTGCGTCGCGAGGCTCTTGCCGGCGACGTCGCCGTGGTCGAGCACGATGCTGTTGCCGGAGATCGCGTTGGTGCTGGCCGAGACGACCTCGCCCGGGCCGGCGGCGTAGACCGGCTGGCCGCAGCCGAAGGAGAAGTCGGCGCCGCCGTGCAGCATCGGCCGGTTGAGGATCGGGTGCATCCGGTAGCCGAACGGCGAGGTGATGTTGGCCTTCGGCTCGGGACCGGTGAGGAAGAACCCGTCGTTCGCCGGGCGCGGAGCCTCGGCCGCCTGGGCGGGCGGCGGCTGCTTCTTGCGGGCGGCCGCGGCGCGGGCCTTGGCGCGCGCCGAGGCCCGGGCGCGCAGGATGTTGCCGAGGCGCACCGACTCACCCTTGAGCCACTTCAGGTCGCCCTCTTCCTTCTTCTTCTGCTTGCTGAGCACCCCCGCCGCGGTGCGCTGCGCGCGTTGCAGCCCCTCCAGCGACGTCTTGGCCCGGCGCGCGCCGTCGCGGGCCTTGGTCGCCCGGGTCACTCCGCTCTCGGCCTGCTTCTTCAGGCCGGCGACCTGCTTGCGCACGGCCCCGAGCCGGGTGCTCTGCGAGGTGGCCGTCGACTTCTGCCCGGCGAGCGTGCGCAGGACACCGCTCTGCTGGCGTACGACCACGTCGGCGAGCGCGAGGTCGTCGGTGACGTCGGGGCCGTCGGCGGTCAGCACGTTGAGCGTCAGCTGCAGCTGGCCGAGACCACCCTTCATGTAGCTCTCGCGCGCGATGCCTCCGACGAGGACCTTGGTGCGGGCCTGGGCGGTCGTGGTGGTGCTCAGCGACTTGCGGATCTTGGTCTCGGCCGCCTGGGCGGTCTTGAGCCGGCCGCCGACGTCCTTGTTGTAGCTGTTGGCCTTGCGCAGCTCGCCCTCGGCCCTGGTGAGCGTCTTCTTGGCGGCGTCGACGCGCTTGGTGGTGTTCGTCAGGTTCGTCTGGGCGGTGCGCAGCTCGCGCGAGGTGCCGTCGAGGTCCTTGCTGGTCTGGGTGATCCGGCCGTCGATCTTCTTCTTGCGGTCCTCGGGGTCGTCGGCGAGGGCGGTGCCGCACAGCCCGGTCGTGAGCGTCACGACGAGGGTGCCGGCGAGCAGCCGGCAGGCGCGCTCGCGGCGCGTGCTCTCGGGCATGGCTTCTCCTCGTCCTTGGTCAGACCTTGAGGTGGCGGCGCAGCGTGAGCCAGGAGGTGGCCAGCGCCACGACGAACCCGCCGACGGCGAGCCACGGGGCGACGGCCCAGACGTCGGAGACGCCGATGAGGCTGACCAGCCCGCCCTGCTCGCCGGACAGCAGCTGGGTGAGCCCGAAGTTGACGGCCGCCCACAGCCCGAGCACCGCGAGCCCGGCGCCGAGCAGCACGGCCAGCACGGTCTCGACGAGGAACGGCAGGTGCACCACGGTCGCCGAGGCGCCGACCGAGCGCATGATCCCGACCTCGCGACGACGGGTGTAGGCGACCTGGCGGATGGTCGTGGTGATCAGCAGCACCGCGCACAGCAGCATGATCAGCGCCAGGGCGACCGACCCGATGGACAGCACCCGCAGGAACGTGAAGAACGTGTCGAGCACCTTGCGCTGGTCGCTCACTGCCTCGACGCCGGGCGCCCCGTCGAGCGCGGAGATGATCTCGCCGACCCGGTTGGGGTCGGACAGCTTCACCCGGAACGACTCGGGGATCGAGGCGGGGCTGACGGTGGTCAGCTCGGGGCTGTTGCGGAACTGCTCCTTGAACCGGGCGTACGCCTGTGCCGACGTCTCGTGGCTCACCTGCTCCACGAGGGGCTTGAGGCTGAGCAGGTCCTGGCGGATCTGGTTGCGCTGCGTGGGGGTGACCGCTCCGTCGGCGCACGAGGGGGTGTTGCCCGACTGCGGGGTGCACAGGAACACCGAGACCTGGACCTTGTCGTACCAGTAGCCCTTGGCCAGGTCGACCTGGCGCTGCGCGAGCAGGCCGGAGCCGAGGAAGAACATCGACACCATCGACACGAGCACGACCGACACGACCATCGACACGTTGCGGCGCAGGCCGCCGAAGATCTCGCCGAGCAGGAACTGCAGGCGCATCAGCCGGCCACCCTCCGCGGCACGACGCCGTAGCCGCTCTGCTCGTCGTCGCGCATGACCAGCCCCTCGGACAGCTCGATCACGCGCTTGCGGAACTCGTCGACGATGGTGTGGTCGTGGGTCGCGACCACGACGGTGGTGCCGGCCTTGTTGATCCGCTCGAGCAGCTCGACGATCTCGGCGCTGTTCTCGGGGTCGAGGTTGCCGGTGGGCTCGTCGGCGATGACGATCGCCGGCTTCTTGACCACGGCCCGGGCGATCGCGACGCGCTGCTGCTCGCCGCCCGAGAGCTGGTGGGGGCGCCGGTTCCCCTTGTCGCGCAGGCCGACCAGCTCCAGCGCCTCGGGCACCAGCTGCTTGATCTCGTGCCGCTTGCGGCCGAGCACCTGCAGCACGAACGCGACGTTCTGGGTGACGGTCTTGTCCTCGAGCAGCCGGAAGTCCTGGTAGGCCACGCCGATGTCGCGCCGCAGCGCAGGCACCTTGCGGTCGGGCAGCGTGCGCAGGTCGCGGCCAGCGACCCACAGCTCGCCCGCGGAAGCGATCAGCTCGCGGGTCATCAGCTTCAGCAGCGTCGACTTGCCCGACCCGGAGGCGCCGACGACGAACGCGAACTCGCCGCGCGCGATCTCCAGGGAGACCTCGTCGAGGGCGGGCTCGGGCTCCTTGGCATACCGCATCGTCACGTCTTCGAAGCGGATCATCGTGGGGGCGCTACCTCAAGGTCGGCGATCGGGTGCCCAGCAGGCGGTTACACGGTAGGTCGCCAGCCGGGCTCCCGGGCCTCGCCACGCCGCGAAGGACGTACGACGGGGGTCGGGTCAGGCGTCGGCGCGCTCCTGCGCGCGCTTCCAGCGCACCCCGGCCTCGATGAAGTCGTCGATGTCGCCGTCGAGCACCGCGTCGGTCTTGCCGACCTCGTGCTCGGTGCGCAGGTCCTTGACCATCTGGTAGGGGTGCAGCACGTAGGAGCGCATCTGGTCGCCCCAGCTGGCCTTGATGTCGCCGGCCAGCTCCTTCTTCTCCGCCGCCTCCTGCTCGCGGCGCAGCAGCAGCAGCCGCGACTGCATGACGCGCAGCGCGGCCGCCCGGTTCTGGATCTGGCTCTTCTCGTTCTGCATCGACACGACGGTGCCGGTCGGGATGTGCGTCATGCGCACGGCGGAGTCGGTGGTGTTGACCGACTGGCCGCCGGGACCGGAGGAGCGGAAGACGTCGATCTTCAGCTCGTTCTCGGGGATGTCGATGTGGTCGGTCTGCTCGATGAGCGGCACCACCTCGACCGCGGCGAAGCTGGTCTGGCGGCGGCCCTGGTTGTCGAACGGGCTGATGCGCACCAGCCGGTGGGTGCCGGCCTCGACCGCGAGGTTGCCGTACGCGTACGGCACGTTCACCTCGAACGTCGCCGACTTCAGGCCCGCCTCCTCGGCGTAGGAGGTGTCCATGACCTTGGTCGGATACCCGTGCCGCTCCGCCCAGCGCAGGTACATCCGCAGCAGCATCTCGGCGAAGTCGGCGGCGTCGACCCCGCCCGCGCCGGCCCGGATCGTCACGACCGCCTCGCGCTGGTCGTACTCCCCGCCAGCAGCGTGCGCACCTCCAGCTCGCTGACCGCCTTGCGCAGCGACGCGAGCTCGCGGTCGACCTCGGTGAACGTCTCGGCGTCGTCCTCCTCCTGCGCCATCTCGACCAGCACCTCGACGTCGTCGATGCGCGAGTCCATGCCCTCGACGCGCTCCAGCTCGGAGTTGGCGCGCGACAGGCGGCTGGTGACCTCCTGGGCGTGCTCGACGTCGTCCCACAGGTCGGGGGCGGCCGACTCCTGCTCCAGCTCGGCGATCTGCGAGCGCAGGGTGTCCAGGTCGGTCACGTCGCGGACCGAGTCCATCGTCGTGCGCAGTGCCTTGATCTCGGCGGGATAGTCGTGAGCCACGGGAGGCAAGGGTACGCGCGTGCCCGGCTTTCCCCCGCATCCCCGGCAGGATGGGTGCATGGGTGCGGAGCGTGCGGGTGCCACCGTCGGCCTGCTGCTCGCCGCCGGCGCCGGCCGCCGGATGGGCGGCCCGAAGGCGCTGGTGCTCCTCGACGGGCAGCCGCTGGTGCGGCGCGGCGTGGACCTGCTGCTCGACGGCGGGTGCGCCGAGGTGCTGGTGACGGTCGGGGCTGCCGCCGATGACGTACGCCGGGCGCTGGGTTCGCCCGAGCACGTCACCGTGGTCGACGTGCCGGGCTGGGCCGAGGGCATGGGCGCCTCGCTGCGCGCCGGCCTGGAGGCGGCGCTGCGCGGCGAGGCCACGGTGGCCGTCGTGAGCCTGGTCGACCTGGTCGACCTGGACGCGCGGGTGGTGCGCCGCCTGGTCGACACCGCCGGTGGTGACGCGGGCGCGTTGGTGCGGGCGGCGTACGGCGGGGTGGCGGGTCACCCGGTCGTGCTCGGCCGGGCGCACTGGCCGGGCGTCGTCGAGGTGGCGACCGGCGACCGCGGCGCCCGCGACTACCTGCGCGCCCACCGCCCGCTGCTGGTCGAGTGCGGCGACCTCGCGAGCGGCCGCGACGCCGACACCCCCGCCGACCTGCCGCACAACCCCGGCATCGGCCGCACTGACAGCCCCGCGCGCCTCAGCACCGTCACAACCCCCGACATCGGCCGCACGGGCCGAGGCCGAATGCCTGTGCGCGGCGCGCGCGTCGGCGATGCTGGTCGGATGCAGGACGTTCTCGCCGACGTCGACCAGGTGCGGAAGGTGCTCGCCGGCACCGGATACCTGGCCGACGAGGCCGTCGCCACCGTCACCTTCCTCGCGAGCGCGCTCGACCGTCCGCTGCTGCTGGAGGGTGAGCCCGGCACGGGCAAGACGGCGCTCGCCGAGGCGCTCGCGGCCGGGCTGGACGTCCCGCTCGTGCGGCTGCAGTGCTACGAGGGCATCGACGCCACGCAGGCCCTGTACGACTGGGACTTCCCGCGGCAGATCCTGCACCTTCGCGCGGTCGAGGCGCTGTCGCCCGGCGCGCGCGGCGACGGCGGGTCGGCCGAGGCGGTCGCGGCCGCGGAGGCCGAGCTGTTCGACGAGCGCTTCCTGCTCGACCGGCCGGTGCTGCGCGCGCTGCGCACCGCTCCGTGCGTGCTGCTGGTCGACGAGATCGACCGCGCCGACGACGAGTTCGAGGCGTTCCTGCTCGAGGTGCTCTCGACGTGGAGCGTGAGCATCCCCGAGGTCGGCACGGTGCGCGCGGCCGAGCCGCCGCTGGCGGTGCTCACCTCCAACCGCACCCGCGAGCTGCACGACGCGCTCAAGCGACGCTGCCTCTATCACTGGATCGACCACCCGAGCCTGACGCGCGAGCTGGAGATCGTGCACAGCCGCCTGCCGGAGGTGTCCGACGCGCTGGCCGAGCAGGTCGTCGCGCTCGTGCACCGCATCCGCGACCGCGGCGACCTGATCAAGTCGCCCGGCGTCGCCGAGACGCTCGACTGGGCCCGCTCGCTGCACGCGCTCGGCACCGACACCCTCACGGTCGAGACGGCCGCGGCGACGCTCGGAGCGGCCGTGAAGTATCGCGAGGACGCCGAGCAGGTCCGCCAGGCCCTCGACCGGATGCTGTCGTGACCGGCTCCTCCCGCACCTCCGCCCCGCTGCGCGACCCCGACCCGCTGCTCGAGGGAGCCGGGCCCGCCACCGAACCCTCCCCCACGACGGTGCTGCTCGGGTTCGCCCGGGCGCTGCGCGCCGCGGGGCTGCGGGTGACCGGCGACCGCGAGCGCACGTTCCTGCTCGCCGCGGCCGCCGTCGGTCTCGCGGAGCGCGAGCAGGTCTACTGGGCCGGCCGGGCAGCCCTGACGTCCGGACCGAGCGACGCGACGACGTACGACCGGGTCTTCACGGCCTGGTTCGGCGCGGCCGGTCCGCGGCCGGTCGTGCGCGACGAGCGCCCCCGGCCACCGGTCGTGCAGGCGTCGCTCGCGACCGGTGACGACGTCGACGGCGGGGACGGGCCGGACAGCCTGCTCGGCACCGCCGCGAGCGACGCCGACGTGCTGCGCCACCGCGACGTCGCCACGCTGGCCCCGAGCGAGAAGGCTTATCTGGCAAGGCTTTTCGGCTCCCTTCCGTTCCACCCGCCGACCCGGCCGTCGCGTCGCCGCACCCACCGCCGCACGGGCGCGGTCGACGGTCGCGCGACGCTGCGCGAGCAGCTGCGCAGGCTCGGCGAGCCGGGACAGGTGCGTCGGTCGCGCCGCCGCGTGCGCCCGCGCCCGGTCGTGCTGCTCATCGACGTGTCCGGCTCGATGGAGCCCTACGCCGACTCGCTGCTGCGGCTCGCGCACGCGATCACGCGCCGGGGTCGGGAGGCAGGAGGCCGGGTCGAGACGTTCACGCTGGGGTCGCGGCTCACGCACGTCACCCGGGCGATGCACGAGCGCGACGGCGACCGGGCGCTGATCACCGCGGGTGACCTGGTGCCCGACTGGTCCGGCGGCACCCGGCTCGGTCAGTCGCTGCAGGTCTTCCTCGACCGGTGGGGGCGGCGCGGCACCGCCCGCGGAGCGGTGGTCGTGATCTTCAGCGACGGATGGGAGTGCCAGGACCCGCAGCTGCTGGGCGAGCAGGCGCGACGGCTGAGCTCCGTTGCGCACCAAGTGATCTGGGCCAACCCGCACCGCGGCCGACCGGGGTACGAACCCGTGCAGGCGGGCATGGCGGCGGCCCTGCCCCACGTGCACGCGCTGGTCGCGGGCCACTCGTGGGCCGCGTTCGAAGAGCTGGGAGAGGTGATCGGCGATGCGTGACGTCCTTCGGGAGCTGGTGGGTTGGTGGCGCGAGGGACGCACCGTGCACCTCTACCCAGGGACAAAGTCATAAACCGGTCCGGGACCGACGCCGCACCGCGGCGGCCTTGCTTTCTCTACCGATTCTTCATAACTGTTGAACGACTGAAACGGCCCTAGCCTTAACCCGGTTTCTCGGACGGTTTCGGTTGGGGTGATCATGCCGCGGTGCTCGTGGCGGCGTGAAGGGTTTCGTACTCGGCCGGGGACAGGTAGCCCAGGGCGGAGTGCCTGCGGTGGGGTTGCACCAGGCTTCGATCCACTCGAAGATCGCCTTGGCGAGGTCGTCCTGGGTGGGTCAGTCGCGCCGGTCGAGCAGCTCGATCTGCATCGAGCCGAAGAAGGATTCCATCAACGCGTTGTCGTAGCAGGACGCGATCCGGCCCATCGATCCCAGCAGTCCGGCCTCGCGGAGCCGGTTGCCGAACAGCCACGACGTGTACTGGACAGGTTCAACCAGTCGATGCAACACCGGGTTGTTGAAGTGAGCGTAGTTGCTCCTGGAAGACCTCGGCCGGGGTCTCCACCCGAGGACTTTCCGGGGTCGGTTGTTGAGTGCGTAAGCGACGGCCTCGAGGTCGTCTGCGGACCAGCGCGACAGGTCCGTGCCTTTGGGGAAGTACTGGCGCAGCAGGCCGTTGGTGTTCTCGTTGGTCGGGCGTTGCCACGGCGCGTGGGGGTCGGCGAAGAACACCTGTGTCCCGGTGTCCATGGCGAACACTGCATGTCCGGAAAGCTCCTTGCCGCGATCCCGGGTCAGCGTCTTGCGAAGCTGCTCGGGCAGCTGGGTCATCGATGCCGTCAGAGCCGTGTTCATCGCGACGGCCCCGTAGCCACCCAGCGAGGGACCGTTCTTCACCCGCGGGGTCTCGCCCCAACCCTCCAGTCGCGGCAGATGGACCAGCAGCGTTGAGCGGCTGCTGCGCTCGACGAGCGTGCCGATCGCGGACCGTCCGGTTCCGATGATCAGGTCCCCTTCCCAGTGGTCAGGGACGGCACGGTCATCGGCCTCGGCCGGGCGCTGGCTGAGGACGACGTCGGCGGTCACGTGCCCCTTCGCCTTGTTCCTCGACCGCTCCCGAGGTGCTCGCAACGCACGCCCTGTGCGCAGACAGGCGACGAGCTCACGCTGGAGCGCGCCACGGCCTTCGATGAACAGCGATTGGTAGATCGCCTCGTGGCTGATGCGCATGGACTCATCATCTGGGAAGTCGATCTTCAACCGGTTGCTGATCTGTTCCGGGCTCCACGCCGTCGACCACCGACGGTCAGCCCGGTGGGGCTTGTTCAACCCCTTCCACGGCGGCGGCTTCGGCCCGGGCACGATCGCGCCGTCGGGCCGGCGCACGTTCCCGGCGAGCCGGTCCTGCACGTACTCGCGCAGCTGCGGGTTCTCCACGAGCTTGGCGGTCTTGGGCCGCTTGGCAGTCTGCTGCGCCTTCCACTGCGCCACCAACGCCCGGTACTCCAGCTTGCCGCCACGAGTAGCAGCGTTACGACGCAGTTCCCGTGAGATGGTCCCCGGGTCGCGCCCGATCGCGCGGGCGATCTCACGCACACCCTTGTCCTGGGCGCGCAGGATCGCGACCTCCTCACGCTCCTCGAAGGACAGGTAACGGCCCGTGGGCTCGGCCAACGAGATCGGCGGCATGCCGCCAGCGTGACGAAACCAGCGGGTTCCCACGGGCACGGACACGCCCACCTTCAGTGCCGCCTCCGCCGTGGTGATGCCGGTGGCGATCCACCGCCAGAACTGCCGCTGCACCACCCGCGACGGATCAGGCCGCCCCGGTGAACACATCGCCGGCCTCAGCGCCCGATCAGCACGCCACTGCCGGCGAACCCCCTCAGGTGCATCGCTGGTCTTCCTACTCCAGTCCCTCGTCGCCATCCTCGAACACCTCCACCATCAAGGTGTTGCGACGACCAGCTGAATCCACCGCCACCCGATTAAGACTCCGCAGCCTCCCCAATAGCGTCCCGTCCCTTACGAATAGCTCGGCGGGCAGCGTCCGCAGCCGCCGGGGCGAGATCACCCAAGGCGCGCTGAATCTCTCTCTGGGCAGACTCTAACGCAGCATCTGCCTCTCGGAGAGCCTCGTTCCTCTCGGACCGCAAACGCACTTCGGACATGTTATCATTCATCGCACTACCTCTCTCTCAGAGACGGGCCCCCGCCAATCGCGAAAGCCCACGAAAGCCGTGACCATCAAAATAATCCTGAGCCTTGCCTCTCAGGGAAGCCGAAACATCACCCCCTCAACACCCTCAAACAAAGCCGCCAGGCAAAGGCCGCGTAGACACCTAGCAGTAAGGTCACACCTGCGTGGGATTCCATAATCATACTGCCGCCGCAGGTGCCGGCCTCAAACTAAGGATTGCGGCTAGGTGCATTTCGTTCCCCCTCGCGCGACTTACCCCCGCAGAGCGCCGCGTACTACCAACTCTACTTGCGTCTATGCGAGAACCTTGGCGCTCTGACTGATAGCTGGACTGTAGTCGGACGACCTCCTCGTCCGATCGTTCCGAGCAAATGCTTTACGAAGTCTTTAACATTAGGTGGTTCTCCGTCCGACATACGTGCCCGGCTCGCGGCCGGCCAGGATCGGTGCGGACGACACCCTGGTCGCTGTCCGGCTCCCGGAAGGTCCGGCATGCCCTCAGCTCCGACCTACGCATGTCGGCCGGAGGGTCCGCGAGGGACGTGGGGTTAGGTTGATGCAACGCCGGCTTTCGCGCTGAGCTGCGGCGTCCCTGTCTGTTGGCCGAGATGGGGTGGCCATGCTCGATGTGTAACGAGGAGGCAGCATGAAGATGGCCGCGTCCGTGGTCGAGCCTTGCGCTTCACATCAGAGACACCGCGGACTCAAGACCGCGGGCTCAAGTAGGAAGGCGCTGGCTCTCCCCATCGTACGGATGGAGACTCTCGCGTTCGGAGAGCTGGGAGAGGTGATCGGCGATGCGTGACGTCCTGCCGGAGCTGGTGGGTTGGTGGCGCGAGGGGCGCACCGTGGGGCTGGCGACGGTGATCGCCACCTGGCGCTCGGCACCGCGCCAGCCGGGCGCGGCGATGCTGCTCGGGCCGCAGGGCGAGGCGGTCGGGTCGGTGTCCGGCGGCTGCGTCGAGGGAGCGGTCTACGAGCTCGCCGGCGAGGTGGTCGAGACGGGCGCGCCGCAGCTGCAGCGCTACGGCGTGAGCGACGACGACGCCCTGTCGGTCGGCCTCACCTGCGGCGGCATCCTCGACGTGCTCGTCGAGTCGGTGTCGCCGGAGTCCTTCCCCGAGCTCGGCGAGCTCGCCGACCTGGTCGACGCGGGCGAGCCGGTGGCGCTGGCGACCGTCGTCGAGCACCCCGACCCCGCGGTCGTCGGCCGGCGGGTCCTGGTGCGGCAGGACGAAGCCGACCAGCCGACCGCCTCGCTCGGCAGCGCGCGGATGGACGCCGCGATCGTCGACGACGCCCGCGGCCTGCTCGAGGCGGGGCGCAACGCGACCCTGGAGTACGGCCCCGACGGCGAGCGCCGCGGCGAGGGGATGCGGGTGTTCGTCAGCTCCTTCGCCCCCGCGCCGCGCATGATCATCTTCGGCGCGATCGACTTCGCGGCCGCGGCGGCACGCATGGGCTCGTTCCTCGGATACCGGGTGACCGTGTGCGACGCCCGCCCGGTCTTCGCGACCAGCACCCGCTTCCCCGACGCCGACGAGGTCGTCGTCGACTGGCCGCACCGCTATCTCGAGGCCGAGGCCGAGGCGGGACGCGTCGACGGGCGCACGGTGCTGGCCGTGCTCACCCACGACCCCAAGTTCGACGTCCCGCTGCTGGAGGTCGCCCTGCGCCTGCCCGAGGTCGGATACATCGGGGCGATGGGCTCGCGCCGCACGCACGACGACCGGGTCGCCCGGCTGCGCGAGGCGGGCGTGAGCGAGGACGAGATCGCCCGGCTGGCGAGCCCGATCGGGCTCGATCTCGGGGCGCGCACGCCCGAGGAGACGGCCGTGTCGATCGCGGCCGAGATCATCTCGCGCAGGTGGGGCGGGAAGGGCGCTCCGCTCACGCGTACGGCCGGTCCGATCCACCACGAGCACGCGTCGCCGGAGTGACCTACCCGATCGGGTCGGCTTGACCGGAATCTCTTGAAAGGTGATCTAGGTCACGCGAGGATCAGAACCCCACCAAGGCGCAGGAGGTCCTCCGCATGGCCAAGATCACCGTCCGCGTCGACGGGGTCGAGAACGTCGACGACGTCGAACCTCGCACCCTGCTCGTCCACTACCTGCGAGAGACGCTCGGGAAGACCGGGACCGTCGTGGGCTGCGACACCAGCAACTGCGGAGCCTGCACCGTGCACCTCGACGGACGCAGCGTGAAGTCGTGCAACGTGCTGGCCGTGCAGGCCGACGGGCACGAGGTCACCACGATCGAGGGCCTCGCCGAGGACGGCGAGCTGCACCCCATGCAGCAGGCCTTCCACGAGCACCACGCGCTGCAGTGCGGCTACTGCACGCCGGGGATGATCATGCAGGCGCTCGACGTGCTGCGCGACAACCCGCGACCCGACGAGCGGGAGATCCGCGACGGCCTCGAGGGCAACCTGTGCCGCTGCACCGGCTACCAGAACATCGTCAAGGCGGTGGCCTCCGTGGCCGAGTCCGGTGCCGCCGCAGGGGGTGAGCGCAAGTGACCACCACCGAGGCTCCCCGCAGGAGCAGCAGGGCAAGCCGAGCGGCGAGGTCGGGCAGGCCCGCCGCCGCAAGGAGGACCAGCGGCTGATCACCGGTCGCACCCGGTGGACCGACAACATCGTGCTCCCCGGCATGGTGCACATCGCGATGGTGCGCAGCCCGTTCGCCGCGGCGACGATCAGCAGCATCGACGTCGACGAGGCCAAGAAGAGCCCGGGCGTGGTCGGCGTCTGGACCGGGCGCGACCTCGCCGACGAGCAGGGCGGCCTGCCCTGCGCGTGGCCGATCACCGAGGACCAGAAGGCCCCGGTGCACGCCTCCGTCGCCGTCGACCGGGTCGCGTACGCCGGTGAGATCGTCGCGGTCGTCGCGGCACGCACCCCGGCCCAGGCTCGGGACGCGGCCGAGCTGGTCGACGTCGACTACGACGAGCAGGAGCCGGTGCTCGACCTGCGCCAGGCGGCGGCCGACGAGGGCGGCCTGGCCCACCCCGACCTCGGCACCAACGTCAGCGCCAACTGGGTGTTCGACTCGGCCGAGGCCGGCACGGGCGGCGACGTCGAGGAGGCCATCAGCAAGGCCCGCGACGGCGGCATCGTCATCGAGCGGGAGTACCGCCAGCAGCGGCTGGTGCCGGCCTTCATGGAGCCCCGCTCGGTCGCGGTCGACCCGACCGCCGAGCAGGTCGTCATGTGGTCGGCCACCCAGGTGCCGCACATCCTGCGCCTCATGCTCGCCATGACGCTCGGCATCGACGAGTCCAAGATCCGGGTCATCGCCCCCGACGTGGGCGGCGGCTTCGGCGGCAAGCTGCAGGTCACCCCCGAGGAGATCATCACCCTGCTCGTGGCCCGCCGCACCGGCAAGCCGGCCAAGTGGACCGAGACCCGCAGCGAGTCGCTGCTGTCGGCCCACCACGGGCGCGACCAGTGGCAGAAGCTCACGCTCGCGGCCGACAAGGACGGCACCGTCACCGGCCTGAAGGTCGAGCTGCTCGCCGACATGGGCGCCTACCTCGGGCTGGTGACCCCGGGCGTACCCATCCTCGGTGCGTTCATGTTCAACGCGATCTACAAGTTCCCGGCCTACCGGTTCGACTGCACCAACGTCTTCACCAACAAGACCTGGACCGACGCCTACCGCGGGGCCGGGCGCCCCGAGGCGACGTTCGCGATCGAGCGGCTGATGGACGAGCTGGCCGCCGAGGTCGGCGTCGACCCGCTGGAGATCCGTGAGAAGAACTGGATCAAGCACGAGGAGTTCCCGTTCACCACGGTGTGCGGGCTGGAGTACGACTCCGGCAACTACGAGGCCGCCACCGACCGGGCGAAGGAGCTGTTCGACTACGACGCGCTGCGCGCCGAGCAGCAGCAGCGCCGCGAGCGCAAGGACCCGGTGCAGCTGGGCATCGGCGTCTCGACGTTCACCGAGATGTGCGGCCTGGCACCCTCCCGCGTGCTGGGCTCGCTCAACTACGGCGCCGGCGGCTGGGAGTACGCCCAGGTGCGCATGCTGCCGACCGGCAAGGTCGAGGTCGTCACCGGGTCCAGCGCCCACGGCCAGGGCCACGAGACCGCCTGGAGCCAGATCGTCGCCGACCAGCTGGGCGTCGGGTTCGACGACGTGACCGTGCTGCACGGCGACACCACCAGCAGCCAGAAGGGCATGGACACCTACGGCTCGCGCTCGCTGGTCGTCGGCGGCCAGGCGGTGATCAAGGCGTCGCAGAAGGTCATCGAGAAGGCGCGCCCGATCGCGGCGCACATGCTCGAGGCGAGCCCGGACGACATCGAGTTCGAGCGCGGCACGTTCTCGGTCAAGGGCGCCGGCGAGGGCGCCAAGACGGTCGGCATCGGCGCGGTCGCGCTCGCGACGTTCGCCGCGCACGACCTGCCCGACGGCGTCGAGCCGAGCCTCGACTCCGACGCGACGTTCGACCCGGTCAACTTCTCCTTCCCGCACGGCACCCACCTGTGCGCCATGGAGATCGACACCGAGACGGGCGAGTCGACCATGCGCTCGTACGTCTGTGTCGACGACATCGGCAACATCGTCAACCCGCTCATCGTCGAGGGGCAGATCCACGGCGGGCTCGTGCAGGGCATCGCGCAGGCGCTGTGGGAGGAGGCGGTCTACGACGAGTCGGGGACGCTGGTCACCGGGTCGTTCGTCGACTACACGCTGCCGACCGCGGCCGACACGATCAGCTTCGTCACCGACAACACGGTCTCCCCCGCCACCTCCAACGACCTGGGCGCCAAGGGTGTCGGCGAGGCCGGCTGCATCGCCTCGACGCCCGCGGTGGTCAACGCGGTGGTCGACGCGCTGCGCCCGCTCGGCATCCACGACGTGCAGATGCCGTGCACGCCCGAGCGGGTCTGGCGGGCGATCCAGGAGGCCGAGCAGTCCGGGGCGCAGGCTGCCCAGGGCGCCGGCACCGTGGCCGGCGACGAGCCGACCACGCCCGACGCGCAGCCGCACTTCGAGGGCTCCGCACCCAACCAGGACACCCCGACCCCGGGCCCTCCGGTGGCGGGCCCACCGGCGATACCGGCTCTGCCGACCAGGGAGGTCAGCGATGATCCCGGCCACGTTCGACTACGTCGCTCCGGCCACCCTCGAGGAGGCCCTGGCCGCGCTTGCCGAGCACGGTGACGACGCCAAGGTGATCGCCGGCGGACAGTCGCTGCTGCCGATCCTGCGGATGCGGCTCAACGCCCCCGAGGTGCTCGTCGACCTCGGCAAGATCACCGACCTGCAGGGCGTCACCGACGACGGCGACGCGGTCGTGGTCGGGGCGATGACGACGTACGCCGACCTGGTCCACGACCCGCTGCTGCGCGAGCACGCGGCGGTGCTGCCCGACGCCATCGCCGAGGTGGCCGACCCGCAGATCCGCCACCGCGGGACCATCGGCGGCGCGCTGGTGCACGCCGACCCGGCCGGTGACGTCGGTGCCCCCGTGCTGGCGCTCGACGCCGAGCTGGTCATCGCCGGACAGGGCGGCGCCACGCGCACGGTCGCGGCCACCGACTTCTTCGAGGACCTGTTCACCACCGCAGTGGGAGACGACGAGCTGCTCACCCAGATCCGCATCCCGAAGCACACCGGGTGGGGCGCGCACTACGAGAAGTTCGTGCGGGTCAAGCACCAGTGGTCGATCGTGGCCGTCGCGGCCACCGTGCGCACCGAGGGCGACACCATCGCGGAGGCCGCGATCGGGCTCACCAACATGGGATCGACCCCGCTGCGCGCGACCGCCGTCGAGCAAGCGCTGGTCGGCAGGGCCGCCACCGACGACGCGATCCGCGAGGCCTGCGCGCAGGCCGCCGACGGCACCAACCCACCGTCCGACCTCAACGGCGACTCCGACTACCGCAAGCATCTCGCCGGCGTGCTCACGCGTCGCGCCGTGCTCGCGGCCGCGAAGGGATGACCCCATGCAGCTGACGCACACCTTCACCGTGCCCGCCCCCGTCGACCGGGTCTGGGAGACGTTCACCGACCTGGAGCAGGTCGGCGGGTGCTTCCCGGGAGCGACGATCACCGAGGCCGACGGCGACGCCTTCAGCGGCAGCGTCAAGGTCAAGCTCGGCCCGATCGCGTTGGTCTACAACGGTTCCGGGCGGTTCGTCGAGCGCGACGACCAGGCGCACACCGCGCGCATCGAGGCCAAGGGCAAGGACAAGCGCGGCAACGGCACCGCCGGCGCCGACGTCAACGTCACGCTCACCCCCGACGGTGACGGCACCCGCGCCGAGGTCGTGACCGACCTGGCGATCACCGGCAAGCCGGCCCAGTTCGGACGCGGCGTGATGCAGGACGTCAGCGACAAGCTGCTGCAGCAGTTCGTCAGCTGCATCGAGCAGCGCCTCGCCGACTCCGGCGCGGCCTCCGACTCCGGCGCCGGCGAGGCTGCTGGCGGGGCTGGCGCCGACCGGTCGACCACCGGGGCCACCGGGACCGCTGCCGCGGGAAGCACCGACGGCGCGGCCGCCAAGACGGCGACCGCCGGCTCGTCCGGCGCCGGCGGCACGGCATCGGTGGCTGACGCCGCCGACGACGGCTCCAGCACGCCCGCCGACGCCGCCCGTGCGGCCGCAGCGGCCACGGCCGCCGGTGAACGTGCCCCCGCGGCCGCCGCACCCCGGGCCACCCCGCCCCCGCCCAAGCACGCCGCCCCGCCGGCCGACGACGCCATCGACCTCGGCAACGTCGCGCTGCCGATCATGCTGCGCCAGCTGGCGCCCTACGTCATCGGAGGCAGCCTCGGCATGCTCGCCGCGGCCGCGTTCCTGCGCCGCCACGCACGCCGCCACGGGGGCCACTGACTCAGGCGACGCGCTCCGCAGATCGTGCGACGACGTACGAAATGCAGCCGCGCGCCCCGGAATCCCGGCGACGCCTCGCTCAGATCGTGCGACGACGTACGAAGTGCAGACGCCCGCCCCGGAATCCCGGCGACGCCTCGCTCAGATCGTGCACCAACGCACGAAATGCAGACGCCCGCCCCGTAAACCCGGCGACGCCTCGCTCAGATCGTGCACCAACGCACGAAATGCAGACGCCCGCCCCGTAAACCCGGCGACGCCTCGCTCAGATCGTGCACCAACGCACGAAATGCAGACGCCCGCCCCGTAAACCCGGCGACGCCTCGCTCAGATCGTGCACCAACGCACGAAATGCAGCCGCCCGCCCCGGCACCCCGGCGACGCCTCGCTCAGATCGTGCACCAACGCACGAAATGCAGACGCCCGCCCCGGAATCCCGGCGACGCCTCGCTCAGATCGTGCACCAACGCACGAAATGCAGACGGCGCACGCCGGAGGCACCCAGCGGCCGACGTACGCCCGGGCTCAGACCAGCGTGACCTCGACGCCGAGCTCGCGGATGCGCTCGACCTCCTCGGGGTCGGCCGTGTCGTCGGTGATGAGCTCGTGCACGTCGACCGTGGGGCAGATGCGGGCCAGGCTGCGGCGGCCGACCTTGGCACCCGCGCCGACCACCACCACCCGCTCGGCCGCGCGCACCATCTCGGCGTTGATCGACGCCTCGCCGAGGTGCCGGCAGGACACCCCCGCCTGCGCCGAGACCGCGTCGACACCGAGGAAGAGCCGCTCGACGAGCAGGTCGCGCAGGACCATCG
Organism: Barrientosiimonas endolithica; assembly: GCF_030296655.1. NCBI lineage: Bacteria > Bacillati > Actinomycetota > Actinomycetes > Micrococcales > Dermacoccaceae > Barrientosiimonas > Barrientosiimonas endolithica. The sequence goes on from NZ_AP027735.1 coordinate 2,338,904, forward strand.
AGGCGTACGGGCCGTGCAGCTCGTACGACTCCGGCCGGGCCTCCCCGCCGATGCAGATCGTGCGGATGTAGGGCCGCAGCACCAGCTCGGTCGCGATGTTCAGCGCGTTGGTCACCGTGGTGACCCCGCCCTCCTGCAGCTCCGCGCGCTGCGCCACGTGCCGGGCGACGGCGCTCGTGGTCGTGCCGCCGTTGAAGCCGATGACCGAGCCCGGGGTCACCGACGCGGCGGCCGCCCGGGCGATGCGCTCGCGCGGGTCGTCCTCGGCGAGGCGGTATCGCGCGGGCAGCTCGTAGGCCACCGAGGTCGCGACCACTCCCCCGTGCGTGCGGGTGGCCAGCTGCCGCGCCGCGAGCTCGCGGAAGTCACGCCGCACGGTCGCCGCGGACACGCCCAGCAGCTCCGATCCCTCCTTGACCGACAGCCGCTGCCGCACGGCGAGCACGTCGAGCAGCTGGCGCCAGCGGGTCTGCTGGTCGGGCTCGTTCGGACCGGGCACGCCGGGTGCGTCGGGCTGGGCCGGGGTCATGACGCCTCCACGGGGTCGTCGCGGGACATCCGGAAGTCGAGCCGCTCGGGCACCGCCGTGCCCGGCGAGACCTGCCACCAGAGCTCGGCGGTCGCGTTGTCGCCCTCGGCCAGGTCGGCGACCTCGAGGTCGTCGAGCACGGCGCGGGCCCGGTCGGTGGCGCCGAGCCCGGCGAGCGCGGTGGCGAGGAGCAGTCGCGTACGTCCGTGCCGGCGGATCTCGTCGGGCAGCGCGACCTCCACGTCGAGCACGCGCGTGAAACGGCCTGCGGCCACGAGCTTTTCGAGCCGCTCGGTCACGAGTCTGCGCTCGTGCGGCGCCAGCTCGAAGGCGCGCCGCAGGAGGTCGTCGGCCTCGTCGACGTCGTCGCTGAGCAGGGCCAGCCCGCGCAGCGCGACGGCGCTCGGCGTCACCGCGAGGCTGCGGCGATAGCCGTCACGAGCGCGCTCGGTGTCGCCGTCGAGGTGCGCGTGCACCGCCTCGGCGAACAGCGGCCACCAGCCGGCGTCGGGCCGCCCGGCCAGCGCCGAGACGGCCGACCGCCACCGGTTCGACACCCCCGGCAGCGGCGGGCGCAGCGGGTCGGCGTCGACCGGCTCGCCGTCCGCGAGCGGCAGCAGGGTCGCGCTGTCGTCGTCACCGGCACCGCGCGCGCCGGAGGCGGCTGCCGGGAACGGCATCCCGACCGGCGCCGAGGACCCGCGGAGCGTGAGCTCCGTTCTCCCCCAACCGGATCCGACGTGCAACGACTCACCGGGCTCGGCCTCGGCGACCTCGCGCAGCCACGTCGCGTGCAGCTGCTCGAGGCGCTCCGGGGAAGCCTGCTCGTGCACCGCGGCGCGGGCCGCCTCGCTCGCCGCGGCATAGTCGCCGGCCACCACCTCGGGCGGCAGGTCGACCCCCGTGAAGCACTCGGTCCAGCTGATGCTGCCGCCGCCCGGCAGCAGGTCGTGCTCGAGCTGGGTGGCGCACACGCCGGCCTGGATCTCGGCGTAGCGACCGGCGTCGCCCCCGAGGTGGCGCTGCCAGCGCCGGCCGCCAGGCCCCCGCCCCCACAGGAACAGCTTGCGTCCGCGCAGCGCGGCGGTGGAGGTCTGGGCGAACCCGCGCCCGTCGGGCTCGAACGCGGTGACGATCCGGCCGACCTGGTCCTCGACCTCGAAGAAGTAGTCGGCGGCGAAGTGCGACGCCGCCGGCCGGCTCACGTCGGTGTCGCCGAGGTCGCCGCCCGGCTGCGGCACCGGCACCTGGCTGAGCACCCCGCGGTAGTCGGTGCGCCAGGCGTGCGTGGCCGGCACCAGCACCCGGGTGCCGTCGGTCTCGGGCACGGCGATGTTGGTCCACCAGTACAGCGGCTTGTCCTCCGGGTCGAGGTTGACCAGCCGGGTCGCGGCCATCAGCCGCGGCCCGTCGAGCCACAGGTCGACCGAGAACGGGACGTCGCGGGTGCGCTCCCAGTCCCACAGCCGTACGCCCTCGCCGGACCCGTCCGGCGCCGGCACCACCGCCGCGTGCATCGGCTCGGTGGTCAGCGTGGTGTGCCCGAACGACCCGAAGTTCCACTCGATCCCGCCGGCGAACCAGGCGTCGGACAGGCCGAACGCGGCGAACCGCAGCTGGTCGGGGACGTACAGCAGCTCACGGCCGCGGGTCAGATCCACGAACGACCAGACGCGGCCGCCGAGCGTCGGCAGGATGGTGACCCGCGCCTGGTCGTTGGCCAGCACGACGCCCGGGAGTCGCAGCGGGTGCGCCCCGCGGTCGTAGTCGCTGCGCAACCCGTAGGGCAGCGGGGTGGCGAGTCGCCCGCGCGCCACGCGCTCGCGCATCTGCGGCGGGGCGGCGGCGTCGACCTGCGGGAACGGCCGCGGCCGCACCGGCGCGTAGGCCGGCAACCGGCTCGGCGGGCCGAGCTGGGCGCCGGTGAGGCCGACTGTCGTGGCGCGCGCCGAAGCCTCCGTCATGTCACGAAACCTGATCGTTTCTGCGCGTTTTGTCAATGTCGTTGACAACTTCGATCACCCTAATCAGCATGGGTTCACCCCTGTGAGTTGGATCACAGCAGCCCCGTCCCGGGGCTCGTGACTCACCCGGGCGCACGAGACGAGGAGACCTCGATGACCGTTCCTGGCAAGCACACCGACCGGCGCACCGTCCTGCGGCTGGCCCTGGCGACGGGTGTCGCGGTGCCCGCGACCGGGGCGCTCGCCTCGTGCGCCACCAGCGGAGGCGGCGAGGACGCGTCGTCCTCGCCGGCCCCGGGCGCCAGCGGCTCGGCCGACGCGAAGAACCCCTTCGGCATCGCCAAGGGCGCGACCGGCGAGGCGGTGATCTTCAACGGCGGCTACGGCTTCGACTACGTCACGTTCGCGGCGAACATCTTCAACCGCACCCACTCAGGCAAGTTCGGGGTCAAGCCCTCGACGCAGATCGCCCAGCAGCTGCAGCCGCGCTTCGTCGGCGGCAACCCGCCCGACCTGATCGACAACTCCGGCGCCAACTCCATCGGCCTGAACACCATCGTCGACCAGCTCGAGGACCTCTCCGACGTGTTCGAGGCCAACAACCTCGAGGGCACCAAGATCAAGGACACCCTCTACCCCGGGGTCGAGGCTCCCGGCACGGTCGGCGACAAGTTCGCCGCGATCAACTACGTCCAGACCATCTATGCGCTGTGGTACTCCGCGAGCCTCTTCGAGGCCAACGGGTGGACTCCCCGAAGACCTGGGAGGAGGCGTACGAGCTCGGCGGCAAGGCCAAGTCGAAGGGCAAGTTCCTGTTCCTGTGGGGCAAGGAGGCCGCGACCTACTACCAGACCCTCGTCATCGGCTCGGCCATCAAGGAGGGCGGCGACGAGGTGCGCCTGGCGATGGACAACCTCAAGGAGGGCTGCTGGTCGCTGCCCGCCGTGCAGGGCGCCATCAAGGGCCTGGAGAAGATCGTCAAGGCCGGCTACGTCAAGCCCGGCGGCGGCGGCACCGCGTTCACCGCCGCGCAGGCGCAGTGGAGCCAGAACCAGGACGCCCTGCTCTACCCCTCGGGCTCGTGGATCGAGAACGAGATGAAGAAGCAGACCAAGGCCGACTTCAAGATGACCGGCTTCCCGGAGCTGACCGTGTCGAGCAGCCCGAAGATGCCCTACGAGACCTTGCACGCCGCGGCCGGCGAGCCGTTCATCGTGCCGAGCCAGGGCAAGAACAAGGCGGCCGGCAAGGAGCTGCTGCGCATCATGCTGTCCAAGGAGGCGGCGACCAACTTCGCCAAGACCCGCCTCGCGCCCACCATCGTCAAGGGCACCGTCCCCGACGACGGGTTCGGCTCGACCGCGCTGCAGTCGCAGACCAAGATGCTCACGGCCGCCGGCGACAACGTCTTCACCTGGAACTTCGTCGACCTCTACGGCACCAACCAGGACATGTTGGTCCCGTGGAACGCCTTCCTGTCCGGGCAGATCGATGCCGCCGCGCTCACCAAGCAGCTGCAGGGCATCACCGACAAGGTCCGCAAGGACCCCTCGGTGAAGAAGGTCGAGGTCAAGTGACGTCGCGCGCCCGGTCGCGCTCCCCGAGCCGGCCGGGCGCCGCCGTCCCCGCAACTCCCGAGGGGGCAACCACACATGAGCGGTGCGCTCGTCCCGCCGCCACAGGCCACCGGCAAGGCGATGGGTCGCCCCGGCCGCACCCGGATGAAGCCCGGCCGGCTCGGCTTCGTCCTGGTGACGCTCGGCATCCCGCTGCTGTTCTACGTCGGTCTCGTCGTCTGGCCGTTCATCCAGGCGTTCGGCTACTCGCTGACCGACTGGCAGGGCTTCTCGCCGGAGTTCCGGTTCATCGGGCTCGACAACTACGTCGCGCTGTGGAACGACGAGACCTTCCGAAAAGCGTTCCGCAACAACGTGATCCTGGCGATCGTGGTCCCGCTCGTCACGATCGTGCTGTCGCTGGCGCTGGCCACGATGCTCACCGTCGGCGGCTCCAGCTCGGGCTCGGTGCGCGGGCTCAACCGGTCCTCGTTCTACCGCGTGGTGTCGTTCTTCCCCTACACGATCCCCGCCATCGTCATCGGCCTCATCTGGGCGCAGAACTTCGACCCGTCCAACGGCCTGATCAACGCCTTCCTGACCACGATCGGCCTCGACGGGTTCGAGTCGTACGCCTGGCTCGGCGAGGTGCGCTCGGCCATGCCGGCGTCGATGTTCGTGATCATCTGGGGCTTCGTCGGGTTCTACACGGTGCTGTTCGTCGCGGCCATCAAGGGCATCCCGTCCGAGCTGTACGACGCCGCTCGCGTCGACGGCGCCGGCCGGTTCCGGATGACCACCACGGTCACCCTGCCGATGATCCGCGAGACCATGCAGACGGCGTACATCTATCTGGGGGTCCTGGCCCTCGACGCGTTCGTCTACATGCAGGCGCTCAACCCCAGCGGCGGCCCGCAGAACTCCACCCTCGTCATGCCGCAGGTGCTGTTCAACACCGCGTTCAAGAAGGGCCAGTTCGGCATGGCGAGCGCGATGGGCGTGGTCCTCGCAGTCACGACGCTGCTGTTCGCGGCGCTGGTGTTCCTCGCGTTCCGCCTGATCCGTGGGAGGTCCGACCGATGAGCCTGACCACCGACCGGCAGACCGGTTGGCCCGTCACCGAGGAGCAGCCGCCGAAGCGGCGGCAGGGCCCGAGCGGCAGCGACCGCGCCGTGACGATCACCTCGCACGTGATCCTCGCGCTGTGGTCGGCCATCGTCATCCTGCCGATGCTGTGGGTCTTCCTGTCCTCGTGGAAGACCACGAGCGAGATCTTCGAGTCGCCGCTGTCGCTGCCGAGCACGCTGTCGTTCGACAACTACGTCTCCGCCTGGAACGACTCCAACGTCGGTCGCTACATGCTCAACTCGGTGATCGTGGTCAGCTGCGCGCTGGTGCTGGTCATGATCCTGGGCTCGATGGCGGCGTACTCGCTGGCCCGGTTCGACTTCCCCGGCAACCGGTTCATCTACTACCTGATCCTCGCCGGCAACACGTTCCCGATCTTCCTCGCGATCGTGCCGCTGTTCTTCGTGCTGCGGAACATGGGGCTGCTCAACACCCTGCCCGGGCTGATCCTCGCCTACGTCGCGTTCGCCTTCCCGTTCACCGTGTTCTTCCTCTACCCGTTCTTCAAGGGGCTGCCACACGAGATCTCCGAGGCGGCCGAGATGGACGGCGCCGGCGAGTGGCGCACGTTCTTCCAGGTGATGCTGCCGATGGCGCGGCCGGGCATCGCGGCCGTCGCGATCTTCAACTTCCTCGGCCTGTGGAACCAGTTCCTGCTGCCGGTCGCGCTCAACACCAACGAGCGCAACTACGTGCTCTCCCAGGGCATGGCCGGGTTCGCCTCGTCCGCGGGCTACGCCGTCAACTTCGGTGCGCTGTTCGCGGCCGTCGTCATCACCGTGGTGCCCGTGCTCGTCGTGTACGTCATCTTCCAGCGACAGCTGCAGGGCTCGCTCTCCCAGGGGATGCTGAAGTAACAAGCCGGTCGAGTAGCCGCGAGGAACGAGCGGCGTATCGAGACCCCGCCCTCACCACCACTGGTGGAAGTGGTGCACCGGCCCGGAGCCGTGACCGATCTGCAGGTCGCGCCCGGCCTCGAGCCCAGCGGTGAGGTAGGCACGCGCGTCGGCGACCGCCCGCACCCAGTCGCCGTCGCGCTGCGGCAGCAGCGCCGCGATCGCGGCCGAGAGCGTGCACCCGGTGCCGTGCGTGTGCGGGGTGTCGACCCGCGGCTGGCGCAGCACGTGCTGCCCGTCGGAATCGGCGTAGACGTCGACCGCCTCCGGACCCGACCCGTGACCACCCTTCACCAGCACCCGCGGGATGCCGAGCTCGAGCAGCGAATCTGCCTGTCGCTGCTGGTCTTCCAGCGACTCGGCGACCTCTGTGCCGAGCAGGACCGCCGCCTCGTACAGGTTAGGGGTGACCAGGTCGGTGTGCGGTGCCAGACGGCGTACGGCATCGACCGCGTCGTCGTCGAGCAGCCGGCTCCCGCTCGTGGACACCATGACCGGGTCGAGCACGACCGGGCAGTCGAGCAGGTCGTCGACCGCCGCCGTCACGGCCTCGACGATCGGCGCGCTGGCCAGCATCCCGATCTTGGCGGCGTCCAGCCGCACGTCGTCGACGAGCGTCGCGACCTGCTCGCGCACGAACTCCGGCGGCACCGGGTGCACGCCCGTCACGCCCTGGGTGCTCTGCGCCGTGAGCGCGGTCAGCACCGCGCAGCCGTAGGCACCCAGCGCGCTGAACGACTTCAGGTCGGCCTGGATCCCGGCGCCGCCCGACGGGTCGCTCCCCGCGATCGTCAGCGCGACCGGCGGACGCGAACCACCCTCGCCCGCACCCTGCGCTGCGCGCTCCTCGCCGCTCACATTGTCTGTCGCGCTCGGTCGCACTCCGCTCCGGGCGCGTGCTCGTCCCTCGCCCGCACCCTGCGCTGCGCGCTCCTCGCCGCTCATAGCGCAATCCCTGTCTCCCACGCCGCGCGCAGGCGGGTCGCCTCGCCGCGCGGGTCGAGGCGGCCGCAGATCGCGCTGACCACCGCGACGCCGGAGATGCCGGACGTGCGCAGCTGCGGGACCTCGTCGACCCCGATCCCCCCGATCGCCACGCTCGGCAGCTCGGTGGCCTGGGCGATCGTGCGCACGCCCGCGGGCAGCAGCGGCGGCACCGTCACCTGCTTGGTGGCCGTCGGCCAGGCCGGGCCGATGCCGAGGTAGTCGACCTCGCCCGACTCCGCTGCGGCACGGGCCTGCTCGACGGTCTGCACCGACTGCCCGAGCCACCGGTCGGGGCCGATCAGCTCGCGCGCCTTGACCGGGTCGAGGTCGTCCTGACCGACGTGCGCCCCGGCCGCGCCGATCTCCTCGACCAGGTGCACCCGGTCGTTGATCAGCAGCGGCACCCCGGTCGGGGCGAGCGCCGCGACCAGGTCGCGGCCGAGGGCCACGACGTCGGCGTCGGACGCGTCGGGCTCACGCAGCTGCACGAGCGACACTCCCCGGTCGTCGCCGCCACGACGGTGTCGACGAGCCGCCCGCGGCCGGTCAGCTCGCTGCTCGTGACCAGATACAGCGACAGGTCGGGGACCCCGCGCCCGCTCACGCCAGCACCACGCGGTCAGCGAGCGCGTCGGGCTCGAGCGCGCTGAGCTCGTCGAGCAGGTTGACCGCGAACGACCCTGGGCCGCTTGCGGATTCGGCTGCGACGTCAGCGGCGACGGTGAGCGTCGCGGTCGCCGCGACGGCGGCGACGAACGGGTCGTCGGTGACACCGGCGTACGCCGACATCAGCGCACCCAGCGCGCAGCCCACTCCGGTCACCCTGGTCATCAGCTCGTTGCCGTTGCGCACGCGCGCGAGCCGGTCCTCGTGGACGATGTGGTCGACGGCGCCGCTGACCGCGACGACCGGGCCGGACAGCGACAGGCCGCGCGCGGGCAGGGTCGCCTGCTCCGGGGCATCGAGCGAGTCGACCCCGCGGCCGCCTCCCCCGCCGGCCACCGCGAGCACCTCGCTGGCGTTGCCGCGGACGATGGCGGGCTTGCCCGACGACAGCAGCTCGTGCACCAGCGACGTGCGCCAGCGCAGCGAGCCCACCGCGACCGGGTCGAGCACCCAGGGGTGCCCGCCTCGTCGGCGGCCCTGGCCGCCACCTTCATCGCCTCGGCGGTCGACTCGGTCAGCGTGCCGACGTTGATCAGCACCCCGTCGGCGACCGCGGCGAAGTCGCCGGCCTCGCGCGGGTTGTCCACCATCGCCGGCGCGGCGCCGACGGCGAGCAGCACGTTGGCGGTCCAGCCGGTGACGACGGAGTTGGTGAGGCACTGCACGAGCGGCGCCCGCTCGCGCAGCGCGGCGAGCGCCTCGGCGAGGTCGGCTGGGCCGACGTCCGCGCGGGTCGTGGTGGGCTCGGACTGGGTGGTCGACATCGTTGACGTCCCTTCGCTAGTACGACCTAGATCAGGTGCGACGGGTGTGATCTCAGCCGTGCCGAGCCGAGGCTCTCGCCTCTCCGTCCCTGGCACAGCACCCCGCGTCGTGTGTCCTCGACCCTAACCCGGGGGTGCGGCCTGCGCCTCACCCCCGGGTGGTCGTCCCACCGCTCAGACCGCGGTGCGCACCCAGGCGGTGGCCTCGCCCGGCAGCCGGCCGTCGACGAGCGGACGGGTGGTGAGCACCACCTCGCCCGCGGGGAGCTCGGCCGGCTCGGTGCCGAAGGTCGTCACCACGTGCCAGCCGCCGGGGCGCGAGAAGTGCAGCACCCCCTCGGGCGCGGGCTCCCAGGTGAGCTCCTCGTCGGTCTGCAGCTGCGCGCGCAGCGCCAGGGCGCGGCGGTAGAGCTCCAGCGGAGCCTCCGGGTCGCCCGACTGGGCCTCCACGGAGACCGCCCCGAACGACTCCGGCTGGGGCAGGTGCGCGGCCGAGCTGCCGAAGCCGTACGACGGGCCGGTGGTCGACCACGGCAGCGGCACCCGGCAGCCGTCGCGGCCGATCTGCTCGCCGCCGGTGCGCAGGAAGGTCGGGTCCTGGCGCCGGTCCTGCGGGATGGCCGCGACCTCCTCGAGCCCGAGCTCCTCGCCCTGGTAGAGGTAGGCCGAGCCGGGCAGCGCGAGCATGAACGCGGTCGCCGCGCGGGCCCGGCGCGCCCCGACCTGCGGGTCGATGGCCGGCGTGGTCCCGCCCGAGCGCAGCCACTCGTTCGCGAAGCGGACCATCACGTCGGCGCTGGCCGCGGTGTCCTTGCCCTGCAGCGCGTAGCGGGTGGGGTGGCGCACCACGTCGTGGTTGGACAGCACCCACGTGGTCGACGACCCCGAGGCCGCCGCCTGGGCCAGGTTGTCGGTGACGACCTCGCGGAAGGCCGTGGCGTCGAAGTCGGCCTCGAGCAGGTCGAAGTTGAACGCCTGGCCCAGCCCCTGCGGGCTGGCGTAGCGCGCCCGTCGCTCCGGCGTGGCGACCCACGCCTCGGCCACGGCCGTGCGCGGCGGGTCGTAGCTGTTCAGCACCTGCCGCCAGTCGGCGTAGATCTCGTGCACCTCGTCGCGGTCCCACATCGGGTGCTCGCCGGTGCCGGCCTCGAGCGCGAGCAGCTCGGCGTGGGTGGGCAGCTGCTCCGGCAGGTCCTTGGCGAGCCCGTGCGCGACGTCGACCCGGAACCCGTCGACCCCGCGGTCGCTCCAGAAGCGCAGCGTCGTGAGGAAGTCCTCGCGCACCTCCTGGTTGGCCCAGTTGAGGTCGGGCTGCTCGGGGGCGAAGTAGTGGTGGTACCACTGCCCGTCGCCCATCGGGTGCCACGCGGGGCCACCGAAACCGGACTCCCAGTCCGACGGCGGCAGCTCGCCGTCCTCGCCGCGCCCGTCGCGGATGACGTAGCGGTCGCGGGCCGGCGACCCCTTCGGCGCGGCCAGCGCCTCCTGGAACCAGGCGTGCCGGTCGCTGGTGTGGTTGGGGACGATGTCGACGATGACCTTGATCCCGGCTGCGTGCAGCGCGGCGACCAGCTCGTCGAACTCCTCCAGGGTCCCGATGGTGGGGTCGACGTCGCGGTAGTCGTCGACGTCGTACCCGCCGTCGGCGAGCGCCGAGGGATAGAAGGGGCTCAGCCACACCGCGTCGATGCCGAGCGTCTGCAGGTAGGGGACGCGGTCGATGATGCCGCGCAGGTCGCCGATCCCGTCACCGTTGGCGTCGGCGAAGCTGCGCGGGTAGATCTGGTAGACGCTGGCCTGGCGCCACCAGTCCCGGTCGCGGGGTCGCTGCGGGGTCGGCGCGGGGGCGGTGAGGGTGTCGGTCATGGACGGGCACGTTCCTTTCGGGTCGGACATGGTCGGTCGAAGGGGGCTACTTGATGGCGCCGCGCATGACGCCGGCGATGATCCAGCGCTGCCCGACGAGATAGCCGACGACGGCGGGGATCATGGCGAGGGCGTACGACGCGAAGGCCACGTTGATGTCGAGCGTCAGCGAGTTCTGGTAGGACGCCTGCACCACCGGCAGGGTCTGCTTCTCGACGTCGGAGATGATCAGCGACGGCATCATGTAGTCGTTCCACGAGCCGAGGAACGAGAAGATGCCGACCGTCGCGGCCATCGGCAGCAGCAGCGGGAAGACGATCTTGCGGAACACCTGGAAGGGCGTCGCGCCGTCCAGCGCCGCGCTCTCCTCCAGCTCCTCGGGCAGGTTGCGGATGTAGGCCGCGAACAGCAACGAGTTGAACGACAGCCCGAACATGATGTGCAGGATCGCCACGCCGAGCGGATTGTCCAGACCGAGCGCCGACATGAGCTTGATCTGCGGCAGCACGAGCACGACGAACGGGATGAACATCGCGCCGAGCAGGCTGATGAAGCACAGCCGGAAGAAGCGGAACTCCCAGTTGCGCACCACCGCCCAGGCGAACATCGACGGCAGGAAGATGTTGCCGGCGACCGCGATCGCGCTGATGAACACGCTCCAGCCGAAGGCCCGCGGCGCGTTGACCAGCTCCCAGGCGGTGGCGAAGTTGCCGAACGCCGGGTCGGTCGGCAGCGCGAACCCCGCGCCGGCGTCGCTGTTGGCGCCGGACTTCAGCGCCATGGCGAGCACGAAGTAGAGCGGGACGAGCACCACCAGCGACCCGATCGCAAGGACCGTCGTCGGCAGCAGGCGGTACGGCCGTGGCGGGGCGAGCGGGGGCGGCTCGGTCCGCGCGTGGTCGGGACGCTCCAGCGTGGTGGTCATCTCTTGTCTCCCATCAGCTTGACGACGCCCAGCTGCAGCAGCGACAGCACGACGGTGACCAGGAAGAAGACCATGGCGTTGGCCGTGCCGTAGGCGATGTCGCTGGCCTCGACGGTGCGCACGATGCTCATCGCGATCGAGGTGGTGGCGCCGCTCGGGCCGCCGCCGGTGAGGCCGACGATGATGTCGTAGGCGTTCAGCAGGTTCTTCAGCCCGAGCACCGTGTTGATCACGACGAACGGCGCCAGCAGCGGCAGCGTCAGGTGGCGGAACTTGCCGAGCTCGGTGGCGCCGTCGAGCTCGCCCGCCTCGTAGACGTCGGAGCCGATCGAGGACAGCCCGGCGAGGTAGATGATCACCGTGCCCGGGAACGACGCCCAGACGGTGACCAGGACCAGGCCGGTCCACGCCCAGGTCTCGTTGGTCAGCAGCCCCTCGCCGAGCGGGCCCCAGGTGATGATCTTGGGGATCGACTGGTTGAACAGGTACTGGAAGCAGTAGGCGACGACCAGCCCGGACAGCACCATCGGGATGAAGTAGATGCCCTTCCACAGGCCCGGCCAGCGCACCTTGGAGGTCAGCAGCACTGCGAGGTACAGCGAGACGGCGTTGAGCAGCAGGGTCGCGGTCGCCGCGTAGAGGAACGTGAACCGGTAGGACTGCTGGATGTTCGGGTCCTGGAACATCGAGACGTAGTTCGCGAGGCCGATGAAGCGCCACTCGCCGTAGCCGGCGTAGTTGGTGAAGCTGTAGAACGCGCCCTGCACCGCCGGCACGACGATGAACAGCCCGAACAGGATCATCGGCGGCACGACCATCAGGTAGTGCGTGAGCGAGGGCTTCTTGCGCGGCAGCTGCGGGTCGGCGTCGGGCAGCTGCGGCCGGGCCAGGTCGTCGGGGGTGATGGTGCTGGAGGACGTCATCGTGTCTGATCCCTCCTCGGGTCAGGCGGACAGCCGGATGGCCAGCCGCTTCCAGTCACGGTCGAGCTTTCCGAGGAAGGTCTCGACGTCGCCGCCGTAGATGTATTCCTGCAGATAGCGGCGGGCGGGGATCGCGGTCGGGATGTACAGCTCCGGGCCCTGGGAGTAGCGGCCGGAGAGGACGTACGGGTTGAGCCCGGAGACGAGCGGGCTGGACTGCTCCGGGGCCGCCTTGTCGGGCGAGAACGCGAGGTTGTCGGCGTTGTAGCGGTGCACGATCTCGGGACGCATGAGGTAGTCCATGACCGCTAGCCCGCCCGCGCGCTCGGCGCCGGTGGCCGAGGCCGGGGTCCACACGACCTGGTCGAGGTTGATCGTCGCGGTGGTGTCGGCGGGGTCGTCGGTCATCGGCAGCGGGAACATCCCGCCCTTGAACTGCGGGTTGGCGCCCAGCACCCCGGCGTACGCCCACGGCCCCTGGAACATCATCGCCGCCCGGCCGGCGGCGAACTCCCGGTTGCCCTGGTCGTACGCGATCGTGCGGGCGTTGCTGTTGAAGAAGGGCAGCAGCTGCTTGATCTGCACCAGCGGCTCGCGGAAGTTGCTGCTGAACGACTGCGGCGACGCGGGGCTGAGGTCGTCGCCGACGGCCTCCAGGTCGCGGAAGAACTTCGCGACGTCGAGCATCCCGACGACGGAGTAGTTGAACATGCCCTGGCCGAGCGTCCAGTCGTCGGCGAACGTGCCGAGCAGCGGGGTGATGCTGCGCGACTGCAGCCGCCGGCAGACCTGCAGGAACTCGCTCCAGGTGGTCGGCACCCGCACGCCCGCGCGGGCGAACAGGTCACGGTTGTAGAGCACGCCCTGCCCCGCGATGGAGTAGGGCACCGCGCCGATCTGGTTCCGATAGGTGCCGTACGCCTGGACGAACTCGACCATGTCCGGCCGGATCGTGTCGAGCACCGGGTTGTCGCGCTGGTCGGCGAGCACGCCGCGGCGCATGTAACCGCCGAAGGTGATGTCGAAACCGTTGATGCCGACCGCCACCGGGGAGCTGCGCACGAAGTCGGCGATGACCCGGGTGTTGTCGTTGTTCTCCAGCTCGGCGGTGACCCGCGACTGGCTGCGGTTGAAGCCCTCGGTCACCCGCTGGAAGTAGGTGATGGTCTCGCGCTTGTTGGCTGCGAAGCGCACGGTCGTACGTCCGTCGGACGAGCCGCACCCGGCCAGTCCGCCCGTGCCCGCGGCCGCGACGGCCAGCGCGCCGGCACCGCGCAGGAGCGTGCGACGGTCCACCAGGGCGGGCATCTCAGACCGCCTCCGCGCCGGCCGCCACGACCTCGCGGTCACCGTCGTAGTCGGGCAGCCGCTCGCCGGTCTCGGCGTCGAACAGGTGCATGGCCGAGCGGGCCGGGCGCAGCGTGATGCCCTCGCCCACCGTGTGCCGGGCGCCGGCCGGGCGGCGCACGGTGATCTTCTTGGGCTCGGCCTCCTCGGTGGACAGGTAGATGTAGACGTCGTTGCCGAGGTTCTCGACCACGTCGACCCGGGCGTGCACACCGGGCTCCCCGTGGCCGAGCACGCGGAAGCCCTCGGGCCGACTGCCGACGACGACCTTGTCGCTCGTCAGCGCCGCCTGCTGGGTGCGGGTGAGCTGGATGTCGAAGGTGCCGTAGCGCACCTGGCCCTGCGCCCCGACCGGGGCGGTCAGCAGGTTCATCGACGGGGACCCGATGAACCCGGCCACGAAGACGTTGGCGGGGCGGGCGTACATCTCCTCGGGCGGGGCGTACTGCTGCAGGACGCCGGCCCGCAGCACGGCGATGCGGTCGGCCATGGTCATGGCCTCCACCTGGTCGTGGGTGACGTACATCGTCGTGACGCCGAGGCGGCGCTGCAGCTCGGAGATCTGAGTGCGCGTCTGCACCCGCAGCTTGGCGTCGAGGTTGGACAGCGGCTCGTCCATGAGGAAGACCTTCGGGTGGCGCACGATGGCCCGGCCCATCGCGACGCGCTGACGCTGGCCGCCGGAGAGGTTGGCGGGCTTGCGGTCCAGGAACTCCTCGAGGTCCAGCAGCGCGGCGGCCTCGCGCACCCGGCGACCGATTTCCTCCTTGGGCGTCTTGTTCAGACGCAGGTGGAAGCCGATGTTGTCGGCGACGCTCATGTGCGGGTAGAGCGCGTAGTTCTGGAAGACCATGGCGATGTCGCGGTCGCGCGGCGCCACGGCCGAGACGTCCTCGCCGCCGATGTAGACGCGGCCGCCGGTGATGAACTCCAGGCCGGCGAGCATCCGGATCGTGGTGCTCTTGCCGCAGCCGGACGGGCCGACGACGCAGACGAACTCGCCGTCCTCGACCTGCAGGTCGAGTCGGTCGATGGTCGGTGCGTCCAGGCTCGGATACTGCAGGGTCGCTTGGTCGAAGACGACGTTGGCCATGCCGGATCCCTCGCTCGGTCTCGCCGCTGGTGCGGGCACCCATTTTGGAAAGGTGCTTAAGTAAAGGTGATTGCTATGATTCGGGTCACATCGCCGCCCTGTCAAGAGGAGTCTTGAATGCCCAGTCACGCACCCGGCCCCGCCGCCCGGCTGGCCAACCAGGTCGCGGTGCTGCGCGCCCTGCACGCGCTGGACGAACCCACCGTCACCGAGCTGATGGAGCGCACCGAGCTGTCCCGCCCCACGGTGCACGCGGTGTGCGACCAGCTGACCGAGGCCAACCTGGTGCGCGAGGTCGAGCCACGCGTCCTGCCCGCCACCCGCGGGCGGCGTCCGCGCTCGTTCGCCCTGAACACCCGGGCCGCGCACCTCGTGGGCGTCGACCTCGGTGTGGCCTCGGTCCGGGTGGTGGTCACCGACCTGCGTGGGGAGACGCGGGGCGAGGCGCAGGCCGAGGGACTGACGTACGACACGCCCGCCCGCGAGCGGATCGCGGCGGCCCACGCGTGCATCGACGAGGCGCTCGGGATCGCCGGCATCACCCGCGACGCGGTGCTGACGGTCGGCGTCGGCCTGCCCGCGCCGGTGCGGCCCGACGGCCGGCTAGCGGCGACCGGCGGCTATCTCGCCGACCTCCCCGAGCTCGACGTCGCCGCCGAGATCGCCGGGGACTCCGGGTGGACGGTGCTGGTGGAGAACGACGCCAACCTGGCCGCCCTGGCCGAGCTGCGCCAGGGGGCCGCGCAGGACGCCCAGCACCTCGTCGCGATCCTCGCCGGCGAGCGGCTCGGCGCCGGGATCATGGTCGACCGCCGCCTCGTGCGGGGTGCCACGGGGGCCACGGGCGAGCTGTCGTTCGCGACGTTGCTGGAGCGGGTGCCCGGGGCGTACGGCGTGGGCACGCTCGCCCGCGAGGCCGCGCTCGGCGCGCTGGCCTCGGCGTCACCGGAGCGCAGCGCGGACCTGCTGGCGCGGTGCGACGGCGACCCGGCGCAGCTGACCGGCAAGCACGTCTTCGACGCAGCTGCGGCGGGAGACCCGCTGGCCCGGGAGGTCATGGACGAGGCGGCCGAGCCGATCGCCCGGCTGATCGTCGTGCTGCAGCTGCTGCTGGACCCCGGCACGATCGTGATCAGCGGTGCCGTGGCGAACGCGCCCGGCCTGCTCGAGGCCGTGCGCCGGCACCTGCCCGACCTCCCGGAGAACGCGGTGCACCCGGCGACCATCGTCGCCTCGACGCTGGGCGGCCGGGTGGTGGCCACGGGCGCCGCGGTGCTCGCGATCGACGACTTCTGGCACCGCCTGTCGACCGACCCGCACTCGGTGGTGCCGCGGCTGCGCGCCCCCGCCTCCTGAGCCGGTGCTGCCGGACGCGGGCGCTGGCGCTGGGGCTCCGGGCTCGGAGCTCGGACTCCGGGCTCGACGTGCGGGGCCGCCCGCTCAGGGTGAGACGTCGGCGCGGGCGCGCGACTCCACGGTCACCGGCACGTCGCCGAGGAAACCGAGCAGACCGCCGGTGATCGGCGGGTCGACGTTGCCACGCAGGATCACCACCGCCGTACGCCCGTCAGGACTGCCCGTGCCCGGCTGCAGCCCCCACGACGTGACGTGGGTGGGCAGGGTCTGCCGCCCCAGGTTGGTGCCGGCCACCTGCTGCACCGAGCCGTCGGTGAGCGTGAGCTCCTGCCCGACCCCGCGGCCGTAGATCGCGCCCTCGTCGATCGCGTCGGCCGCGTCGGACGCCGCGGAGTCGGCGGCGTCGATGATTCGCATCCGCGCGAGCTGCACGGCGGTCACGTCGACCGCCCCGAGGATCAGCAGCGCCAGGATGCCGAGGAGGCCGGCGATGAGCACCGAGATCCGGCCGTCGTCGCGCCCCCGCCATGCGCGACGACGGCGGCTGGTCCCCGGATCTTGTTGTGCCACAAAGCTTCTCGAGGTCACGGTTGCTCTCCGAACCGGTCGACCGACTCCACGTGGCGGGCGGTCACGGTGATGGCGGTCGGCACCACGTCGGACACGAACCCCGGGACGAACGGCAGCGGCACCTCGAGCGTGGCCTGGGTGCCCACCTGCGCGTCGCGGGTCAGGCACGGGGCAGCGCTGCAGGTGATCGCCACCTGCCCCTGGCCGGGGAAGCCCTGGTCGGCGAACGCGATGGCGGCCGCTGACCGGGCCCGCGCGGGGGCCGCCCCCGAGGACTCGGCGGTGACGAACGTCCGCCCGGCCTCGCGGCTGGCGGCCGACACGGCATAGGCACCGGCCTGGAGCCGGGCCAGCGCGACGACGAGGTAGAAGACCGGAAGGGTCACCAGCACCCCGAGGAAGACGAACTCGACGATCGCGCTCCCCGCTCGCGCCGGCGGCGGCGCAGCCGCTGCAGGAGCGTTGCAGCCAGCACGGTCACTGGTCCTCCGCGTAGGCACGGCCGCTCACCGTGAGCTCGCGCCCCGGACCGAACGGACCGATGATCGGCAGCGGCGCGACGACCTGCACGCGCACCACCGCCACCCCGCCCTCGCTGCCGCGGGCGGCGCTGACGTCGCGCGCGTAGGAGTCGCGCAGGCTGGTGCGGATCAGGGCGCGGGTGCGGTCGGCCCCGGCCGCGGGCGAGCTGTCGGCGCGGGCGCCGTAGCGAGCCCCTCGGCTGCGTGCGCGATGAGCGTGTTGCGCACGTGCAGCGCGAAGCCGAGCTGGAACGCGGCGAGGAACAGCACGATCACCAGGACGCTGACCATGGCGTACTCCGCCACGGCCGACCCCTCGTCACCGCGCCGGCGGCCTCCCGGTCGCCCGGGAGGCCGGATCACGGACCGCTGACCCCGTTGATCGCCTGGGTGAACATGTCGCGCAGCGCGGGCCCGGCGACGCTCCACAGCAGCGTCACGATGCCAGCGGTCATGAGCGTGATGAGCACCCAGCCGGGCACGTCGCCGCGGTCGCGCTGAGCGGTGAGCCGGTGCTGGGCGCCGACCATGGCGCGCAGCACCCGGCGGGCAAGCGTCTGGTTGGTCGTCATGGTGTTCTTCTCCTCTGGTGACGGTTCACGAATCTCGTGAGGTGACAGGCGGTTTCGGACATCAGGGGCCTCCGAGCTGGAGGACGGACAGGCCGGGGAAGACGGCGAAGAGGATCGTGACGGGGAGCACGAGGAAGACGACCGGGACCATCATCGCGATCTCACGACGGCCGCCCTCCTCGAGCAGCAGCTGCTTGCCCGCGTCGCGCGCGTCCTGGGCCTGGGCACGCATCACGTCGGCGAGCGGGGTGCCGCGCTCGACCGCCACGACGATGCCGTCGACGAACCGGGCGAGGCTGGGGATGCCGGTGCGGTCGGCGAGCCCCTGCAGCGCCTCGGGCAGCGAGGCGCCGGCGCGGGCGTCGGCCAGGCAGCGACCGAGCTCGCCCGACAGCTCACCGCGGCTGAGCTTGGTGACCCGCTCGAGGGCGGCCGCGGCGCCCTCGCCCGCGGTGATCGCGAGCGCGAGCATCTCTGCGACAGAAGGGAACTCGGCGAGAATGCGCTCCTCGCGGCGACGCGCGTCGCGGGTCAGCTTCTGGTCCCTGGCCACCACGCCGGCCATGACGGACAGCAGGATGAGCAGCACGGCCACCGGGATCGACGTGCCCGAGCGCAGCACCCGCGTGGTCGCGAAGACGATGCCGCCCAGGCCGGCGAGCACTCCCCACAGGGCCTGCTGGGCACGGAACCCCTCGACGTCGGTGGGCTGCCCGGCCCGCTCCAGCCGCCGGCGTACGGACGTGGCGCCACCGAGCAGGTGGTCGACCAGCGCGCCGAGCCGGCCGAGGACCGGCCGCAGCAACCGGTGCACGCTGAGGTCGGCGGTCGGCTGCAGCAGCCGCGAGGGACGCGGCTTGTCGCTGACGTAGGGCCCCACCCGGTCGGCGAGGTCGGGGCGTCGCCCGGCCGGGATCCCGCGCAGCACGAGCAGCAGCCCGACGCCGACGACCGCACCGAGCACGGCACCGGGCCAGCTCCAGGTGAGCGCTTCGAGGCTCATCGCATGATCCGGACTTCTTCGGGCAGCCGGCCGATGCGGCGCATGATCCGGTAGGCCAGCAGCGAGACCGCTCCCCCGAACGCCAGCACCAGCACCCCGGCGGGCGTGCGGTAGGCGTCGAGCGACTGGCCGTTGGTCGCCAGCATGAGCAGCACGATCCACGGGGCGCACAGCGCCAGCCGCGCGGCGTTGACCGTCCAGCTCTGGCGGGCCTCGAGCTCGGCGCGGGTGCGCGCGTCCTCGCGCAGGAAGGTCGACAGGGTCCGCAGCAGCCGGCCGAGGTCGGTGCCGCCGACCTCGCGAGCGATGCGCAGCGACTCGATGAGCCGGTCGGCCACCGGGTCGCTCAGCCGGGTCTTCAGCGCGTCGAGGCAGTCGTGGAACCGGCCGGTGGTGCGGTAGTCCTGCGCGAAGTCGGCGAAGACCGGGCGCAGCTCCTCCGGTCCGCGCACCGACAGCTGGGCCAGCGACTCGGGGAGAGCCAGGCCGGCGCGCACGGCCGAGGCGATGTGGTCGACCACGTCGGGCCAGACGTCGCGCAGCTGCTTGCGCCGCCGCCGGGCGCGCGCCCGCAGCAGCGCGATCGGGGCGTAGCCGGCACCGCCGGCCGCGAGCAGACCGAGGGCCGGTACGCGCGTCAGGCCGAGCACGAGCAGCCCGCCGCAGACGCCGAGCAGCACGCACGCGGTGAGCAGCCGGCCGACGGTGACGGCGGACCACCCGGCCTGGGCGATGTCGTCGCGCAACCGGTCGGCGCGGCTGGGCCGGCCGGCGTCGACCGGCTCCTCGGTGCGCGGCCAGAACGACCACCAGACGCAGAACAGCCCCAGCCCGAGCGTGAGCCCGAGGGCTGTGCCGGTCATCCGTGGCTCCCGAGCAGCTCGTTGACGTCGAAGCCCGCGCGCTCGAACTGCTCGACGTGGGGCGGGAACCCGTCGCCACGCTCGAGCGACCGGCCGCGCGAGACGAACAGGTCGGACAGCTCGACGACGTCGCCCTCGGCGCGACCGGGCAGGGCGACGATCTCGCGCACCCGGCGGCGGCCGTCGCGCTCGAGCACGACGTGCACGACCACGTCGATCGCGCTGGCCACGGTCGGGACGACGAACGTGCTGCTCACGTTGGAGCCGGCGAGCAGCGGCAGCGTGCACATCTTGATGACGGCCTCGCGAGCGCTGTTGGCGTGGATGGTGCACATGCCGGGCAGTCCGCTGTTGAGCGCGATCAGCAGGTCGAGGCTCTCCTCCTGGCGCACCTCGCCGACGATGACGCGCGAGGGCCGCATGCGCAGCGCCTCCTTGACCAGCCGCCGCAGCGGGATCTCACCGGTGCCCTCCAGGCTGGCCTGCCGGCACTGCAGCGCGGCCCAGTCGCGTAGCGGCAGCTTGAGCTCGAAGACCTCCTCGCAGCTCACGACCCGCTCGTGCGAGGGGATCGCCGAGGCGAGGCAGTTGAGCATGGTCGTCTTGCCGGCCTGGGTGCCGCCGGAGACCAGCACGTTGAGCCCCGAGGCGATCGCGGCCGACAGGAAGCGCGCCGCCTGCTGCGGCATGCTGCCCATCGACACCAGGTCGTCGAGGGTGTGCGCCCGCACGACGAACTTGCGGATGTTGACCAGCCACTGCTGCCGGGTGACGTCGGGGATCGCGACGTGCAGCCGCGAGCCGTCGGGCAGGGCCGCGTCGACGAACGGCGAGCTGAGGTCGACGCGGCGCCCGGACGGCTTGAGCATCCGCTCGACGAGGGTCTTGACCTGCTCCTCGGTGAGGATGGTCGGCGTGAGCTCGGGGACCCCGGACCGGGCGACGAACACGCGCGCCGGCTCGTTGATCCAGATCTCCTCGATCGTGGGGTCGTCGAGGTACTGCTGCAGCGGGCCGAGCCCGGCCACGGCGTCGAGCACCGAGCGCGTGGCGGCGTCGCGGTCGCCGAGCGGCGCCAGGCCGCCGTGCAGCGAGCGCTCCTCGTAGTCGCGCACGACGTCGTCGACCAGACCCTGCAGCACGTCACGGTCGCTCGCGGGATCGAGCCGCTGCCGACGGATCAGCTCGCGGACCTCGCCCTCGATGACGTGGATGCCCTCCATACCCCTGCCTCGTCCCTCTGCGACGAGAGGCGCCGACCCCCGACGGCGACTCCCGGGCCGGATGACCCGGCACGAGGAGTCATGAAAGCCAACCGGGAGGGGCTGTGGCGGTATCCACAGCAATCTTTAACAACTCCATACCTACGGGTACGTCAGTCGCCGCCTTGTCCACAGGCGCGCCCCGCGCTCCCGGCGAGCAGGCCCGCTCCCGCCGCATACTCCGGCCGTGAGCACCAAGCCCGCACGACCGGAGCCGATCAGCATCGCGGTCACGCTCGTCCCGACGTCCGGCGGCGAGCCGACGAGCGTCGTGGTCACCGGCGACAGCGCCACCACGTTCGGCGAGGTCCGTCCGCTGCTGCCGGGCCGCTGGCCCGCCACCCCGCTGTACGCCGGCGCCACCGAGGTCGACGACGCCCACCTGCTCGGCCGGTCACCGCTGCTCCACGCGACCCAGCTCACCGACCGCCCGTCAGCGGCCGGGCGCCGCCCGCTGCTGGAGCTCGCGGTCGCCGAGGGGCCGGCGGCCGGCTCGCTGCACCCGCTGACCGCCGGCGGGGTGCTGGGTCGCGACCCCGCGTGCGACATCCCGCTGCTCGACCCGTCGCTGTCCCGCGCGCACGCGCGCCTGCAGCTCGATCACGGACGGGTGCAGGTGCACGACCTCGGCTCGACCAACGGCACCGCCGTGGACGGCCGCCCGGTGCGCGAGGCACCGCGCGAGCTGCAGGTCGGTCACCGGCTGCGCACCGGGAGCACGGTCAGCAGGCTCACCGCGCCGTCGAGCCCTCGACCGCTGCCGACGCGAGCCGGCCGGCTCGCGCTGTCGCGCCCGCCGCGCCAGGTCCCGGAGCTGACCAGCCACGAGCTCGACCGGCCGCACCCGCCGCACGACCACGAGTTCTCGCTGCCCTGGTTGATGCTGCTGCTGCCGATCCCGGCCGCCCTCGTGCTGGCCCTGGTCCTGCGCAGCCCGATGTTCCTCGCGTTCGCCGCCTTCAGCCCGTTGATGATGCTCGGGCAGTACCTCCACGACCACCGCACCGGACGCCGCTCACGTCGAGCTCAGCGCGCCGAGTTCCGTTCGCGCACAGAGGTTCTCGAGCGCAAGGTGCGCGAGCACCTCGATCGCGAGCTGCGCGACCGGCGGCGCCTCGCACCCGACCTCGCCGAGCTGCTCGCCCAGGCCCGCGAGGGTCGGTGCTGGGCTCGTCGCCCGGGCGACCCCGACCACCTGCTGTGGCGGGTCGGCACCGGCAGCCTGCGCTCGTCGGTGACCGTGCGCGCCACCGACGGCTCCCGCGAGACGCACGACCTCGCCGAGTGCCCGATCACCGTCCCGATCGCCGACCACCGGGTGGTCGGCCTGGCCGCCCGGTCGACCTGCTCGGCCGCGCCGTCGACGGCCTCCTCGGGCAGCTCGTGGCCACCCACTCCCCTGCCCTGCTGCGCATCCTGGTGCTCACCGAGCGCCCCGGCGCGACCGAGCGCTGGGGCTGGCTCGCCTGGCTCCCCCAGCTGCGGGCCGAGCCGGTGTCAGCGCCGACGGTGCTCGACCCCGACGACGACCTGACCACCGCCCTGCTCGCCCCCTGGGCGCGCGAGCGCGAGGAGCGCAGCCACCAAGCGCCGGCCGTCCACACGGTCGTCCTGCTCGACGGCGACGGACCCGGGCGCCGTCCGCTCGTGCACGACCTGCTGCAGCACGGACGCGACCACGGCGTCGCAGTCGTCGCGACCGGCAGCACCCTCGCCGAGCTGCCGCCCGACTGCGAGGTCACCGCGGTCATCCACTCCGCGTGCGAGGCTGCGGTGCTGCACGGTGACGACGAATCCCGTTGTGTCCCAGACCTTCCCGCGCCTGGTTGGCGTGACCAGCTCGCCGCCGCCCTGAGCCCGCTCGTCGACGCCACCCCCGGCGCGCGCGGTGGCGAGCCGCCCGCGCAGGTGCGGCTGCTCGACCTGCACGACGAGGCACCCGCCGCCCCCGCCGTACGCCGCCGCTGGGCCGCCCGGCGACGCTCCACGGAGATCCTGCTCGGCCTGGGCGCCGACGGCCCGGTCACCGTCGACCTGGTGCGTGACGGCCCGCACGCGCTGGTGGGTGGCACCACCGGCTCCGGCAAGTCCGAGCTGCTGCAGACGCTCATCGCGTCGCTGGCCCTCGGCAACCGGCCCGACGAGCTGACCTTCCTGCTGGTCGACTACAAGGGCGGCGCCGCGTTCAAGGACTGCGTCGACCTGCCGCACACCGTCGGGCTGGTCACCGACCTCGACCCCTTCCTCACCCGCCGGGCGCTGGAGTCGCTCGAGGCCGAGATCAAGCGCCGCGAGCGGCTGCTCGGCGAGGTCGGCGCCAAGGACCTCGAGGACTACCAGGCCCTGCGCGGCGACCACGCCACCGTGCCCCGGCTGGTCCTGGTCATCGACGAGTTCCGGGTGCTGGCCGAGGAGCTGCCCGACTTCATCGACGGGCTGGTGCGCATCGCCGCGGTCGGTCGCAGCCTCGGCATCCACCTGGTGCTCGCGACCCAGCGGCCGGCCGGGGTCGTCACCGCCGACATCCGGGCCAACGTCAACCTGCGCATCGCGCTGCGGGTGCGCGAGGCCGGCGACTCCGAGGACATCATCGAGTCGCCGGACGCGGCCCGGATCAGCACGCACACCCCTGGCCGCGCGCTGCTGCGCACCGGCTCGACCCCGCCGGTCGCGGTGCAGACCGCACGCGTCGGCGGCCCGGCCGACCGGGGGCGCACCGTGCAGGTGCTCCCCGTCGATCCGGCCACCGGTCGCGTGCGCGCCGCCCCGGCCCCCGCGGCCGCCGTCGACGACAGCGACCTAAGCCGGGTCGTGACCCTCCTCGACGACGCGAGCCACGACATCCCGCGCCAGCCGTCGCCGTGGCTGCCGACGCTCCCCGCCCGCGTCTCTGCGTCCGAATCTACCTGTGCCGAAAAGGTTCTCGGCGACACACCGGCCGACCCCGACGTCCCTGTGGCGGTCCTCGGCCTGCTCGACCTCCCCGCCGAGCAGACGCAGACCACGCTCGGCTGGAGCCTGCCCAGCGGCCACCTGGCCGTCGTCGGCGGACCCCGCAGCGGACGTACGACATCGGCCCGGACCGTCTGCGCGAGCCTCGCGAGCGCGTGGTCGCCGGACGACCTGCACGTCTATGCCATCGACCCGTCCGGGGCGCTGTCCGCGCTCGCCGCGCTGCCCCACGTCGGCGCCGTCGTCGGCGGGCAGGACCCCACCCAGACCGGCCGGCTGCTGGCCTTCCTCGCCGAGGAGGTGACCCGGCGCCAGCAGGTGCTCGCGGCCGGCGACCACAGCGACCTCGCCGAGCAGCGACGCGACCCCGGCGCGGGCGACCCGCTCCCCTACGTCCTGCTCGTGCTCGACGGGTGGGACGCCTTCCACGAGGAGTACGAGCTGCACGACCCGGCCGTCGTCGACGCCGTGGTGCAGGTGCTGCGCGACGGCGCCGGCGTCGGCGTCGCGGTCCTGCTGACGGGTGGGCGCGCGGCGCTGTCCGGACGGGTGGCCGGGGCGATCACCCACCGCCTCGTGCTGCGGATGGCCGACGAGATGGACCTCGTGATGGCCGGCCTGCGGCCCACCCAGGTGCCCCGCGAGATGCCGCCCGGCCGTGCGCTGGTGCTGCCCGACGCGCACGAGCTGCAGGTGGCCGCGCCCGCCGAGGGTGCGGGCGGCGCCGAGCAGTCGGCCGCGCTGCGCCGGGTCGCCGCGAGCGCCCCGCCCCCGCAGCGGTTCCGCCCGCGCCGGTTCTCCGGGCTGCCCGACCGCCTGGCGTGGGCCGCCCTGCCCGCGCCCGGCCCCACGGACCACGAGCACCCGTCCGGCCTGCTGCTGGGACTGGGCGGCGACGTCGCCGAGCCCGTACGCCTGCAGCCAGACCCCGTGCACGGCCGGGTCGCGCTCGTGGCCGGCCCGCCCCGCAGCGGGCGCACCAGCGCGTTGCTCACCCTGGCCCACCAGCTGCGCGCCGAGGGTCCGGTGCTGTGGCTCGGGTGCGCGGGCGCCCCCACCGGACTGCCGCCGGGGATCGAGCCGGCCGACGCCGACTCCCCCGACGCGCTGTGGCAGCGGCTCACCGAGCGGCCCGCGACGCTGGTCGTCGACGACGTCGAGCTGCTCGGCGACGGCCCGCTCGACGAGCTGGCGCGCACCTGGCTCACCTGGTGCGCCCACGGTCACGGGTCGCTGCTGGTCGCCGGCACCACCGCCGACCTGGTGGCCGGCTTCCGCGGGGTCGCCCACGACCTGCGCCGGCGGCAGACCGGGCTGCTGCTCCAGCCCGGCCGCAACGACGGCGACCTGCTCGGCACCGTGGTGCCGGCCGCGCGGCGCCTGCTCCCGGGCCGCGGGGTGCTGGTGCAGCGAGGTCGTCCGCTGGAGGTCCAGGTGGCACTGCCGCCGTGACGTCCACGACGCCCGCACGCAACTCGCCCCGCCCGACACCCGCGCGGGAGGCGGACGCCGGTCCAGTGTGCGAGGGGGCGGCGGGTGCCTCCCGACACCCGCACGGGGAGGGGGCCGGATCGTCGCCCGCTCACGGCATACTGACCTGGGGGCACCGCAGGGGTGACCTCCTGGCCGAGGAGGACGACATGACGGGCAGCCGGCGCCGCGCCGCGCGCACCACGCGTCTGCTCGCCGGGGCCGCGACCCTGGCCGTCGCGCTCACCGCCTGCGGCGACGGCGACGAGCAGGCCCAGCAGACGCCCACCGAGGCCCCCACCGCCTGGACCACCGCGGGCGCGGCCAACCCGTCCGACAAGCCCGGCGAGACCGGCGACCGGGGGCAGGCCAAGGTCGGGAAGCTCGATGCGCTCCAGGTGAGCCTGCCCGAGGGCGGCAAGTCGGCGATGGTCGACCCGAACACCTGGCCCGACATCCAGACCCTGCTCAACAGCGACCAGCTCAAGGGGATCTTCCCCAGCCTGTCGCTGGGCAACCCGCGGCTGTGCGCGTTCGGCACCTACAACAGCGTCGGTGGCCTGACCCCGAAGAACACCCAGTGCAGCTGGGAGGTCAAGCGCGGCGTCATCGGCTCCGACGCCGCCCGGTTCCGGCTGCAGCTGCGCGGCATCGGCGCCGACAGCGAGGTCGTGAAGTCCTGGGACGGCGTGCGCCAGACCTACCGCGGCGAGAACGCCGCCGGCGACAACTTCTACGTCGACGGCACCTACGGCGCCCGCCGGGTCCTGCTGCGGCAGAGCGGGCTGGGCTCGTTCGTCGTCTCCGACGGCCAGGTGGCAGCGTGGTTCGACGTGTCGATGGACGACAACCTGCTCAACCAGGACGACCCCGCCAAGAACAACGAGGCGGTGCGCACCCAAGCCTTCCCGACGCTGGTCGAGACGTTCGTGACCCTCCTCCCCAGGAAGTTCTGATGCCCTCATCCCGACGGATCGCGGTCGCCGCCGGCGTCGCGACCGCCATGCTCGTCGCCGTGCCGTCGTACGCCGTCGTCCGCTCTCCGCAGACCGATTCGGCCCAGCCCGCGGCGACGCCGAGCCGCATCTCGACCAACGCCCCCGCGGCCCCGGGCGCGACCCCCACGTCGGCGCCCGGCGCCTCGGCCACCGCGACCGGCGGAGCGTCCACCGCCCCGGGCGCGACGTCGAGCACCGGCCCGACGGGCAGCGCGACCAGCAGCGTCCGGCCGGCCCCGTCGACGACCTACGCGCCGCCCGCGCTCGGCTCCGACGCACCCGCCCCGGTCGCGCGCAACCTGCAGGTCGAGCGCCCCTTCGACGTGCAGCCCGCCCCCGCCGGGGGCTCTCGCCGGACAGCTCCTGGCCCGACGCCGGACAGCTGTTCACCGAGACCGAGCTCGCCCAGGTCGTCCCCGGCCTGTCGGGCGTGCGCGCCTCCGACTGCCAGCCGGGGCAGCTGCCCGGGGGCGGCAGCACCGCCCGCAACGCCACCTGCACCCTCACGCTGACCTTGCGCGGCGAGCCCGCCGAGGACGCCAGCCGCCTCGTGGTCAGCATCCGCAGCATCGGCGCCCCCGACGCGGTCGGGCGCAGCTGGTCGTCCACGCTCGCCGCGCAGCGCGCCCGGTCGGGCGAACGACCGGGGCTCTACACCTTCTACCGCAACGGGGTGCTCGGGGCCTCCTCGGCCTACACCGACGGCACCACCACCCGGGTGCTCGTGCAGCGGCCGGGCCTCGCGGCCGAGGTCTGGTTCAGCGGCATCGGCTTCACCCGGCTCAAGCCGACCTACGAGGCCTCCCGCGAGGCGTTCCGCACCGAGGTCTCCCCCGGCGTCATCCAGCTGCTCGCCGGCAAGATGGCCCGGGCCCAGTAGCCACCGCGCCCCGGCCGACCGCGCCCCGGCGGACCGGGCACCGGCCGACCGGCCGCGACGCCTGGTCAGCTCGTCCGGTCGACGTATCCCTCGGGCAGCTCGCTCGGTGCGCGGTCGATGACGGTGTCGTCGTCGACGTCGCACTGCTCGACGAAGGTGATCGTGGCGGCCTCGTCGAGCAGCTCCAGCGGCGCGACCGGACCCTGGTCGCGCAGGGCGTACATCTCGTCCAGGTGCTCGTTCTGGAACAGCGCCGTGCGCGCGGGGTCCTGGTGCACCCACTGGGCGAAGAAGATGGCCCCGTGCACCCAGCGGTCGGCCAGGTTGACGACGAGGCTGACGCAGGTGCCGGTGGGCTCGTTCCAGGACACCGTGAACACCTGCTCGCCCAGCCGGCTCAGCTGGACGGGCTGCCCCTTCACCCAGCGGCCGGCGACGTCGCCGGAGTGGATCCGGTAGTCGATCTCCCCGGCGTTCTTCACGAACAGCTCGTAGCGCCAGCCGTTGGCGTAGGTGTAGATCAGGTGCTTGCCCTGCAGGCCCGTGGTGTCGTCGTCGGGCGCGGGGAGCAGTGCTGCGCTCATCTCGTCTCCTTCGTCGAGGGGTGTTCGCCTACACCCTCGACGTTAGGCGCGCCGGCACCGCCCGGACGCAGGGGGCCCGGTCACCTGGGGCGAGCGGGCGGGGCCGCTCAGCCCTCGGCGTCCTCGAGATCGACCGAGGGTGCGCGCCAGACGAACACGATCGTCACCAGCGCGAGCAGCAGCACCGCCGACCCCAGCGGGATCTGGCCGGCGCCGAGCATGGAGAACGCCACCGGCAGCAGCATCAGGTTCCAGACCAGGCTCGGGGTGCGGGCCCAGCCGCGGCCGCTGAGCAGCCCGGCCGCGAGGGCGAACGCACCGGCCGCGAAGACGACCAGCAGCGCGATCTCGGTCCAGGCCTGGGTGGCGTCGCCGACGTCACCGCGCGCCAGGTCGACCCCGAGCACCACGCCGAGCCCGACCAGCACCAACCCCTGGGCCGCCATCAGCACTGCCGCCGTGCGGCCGGTCGAGTCGGGGACTGCGGGCTGGTCGGTCACGCCCCGAGGTTAGACGAGGGCGTACGACCGCCGTCCGCCTGGTGAACACTGTGACCAAGGACTCACCCTTCGGTATCGAAAATCTCAGGTGAACACCTTGTGAAGGCGTTCACGATCTGTGAGAGTGGATGAGCAGTTTGTGCCGGGAGATGCTGCGCGACTTCGCCCCAGCAGGTCTACCGGACGCGTACCGTCCCGACTGAGACTTTCCCTTGCACGACTGCTTGGTGGCGCACCGTTGCCGCCGCAACCGACTCAAGAACGAGGAGCACCACGCATGGATTGGCGCGACCGCGCTGCCTGCCTCGAGGAGGACCCGGAGCTGTTCTTCCCCATCGGGAACACCGGCCCCGCGATCCAGCAGGTCGAGGACGCCAAGGCCGTCTGCCGACGCTGCGAGGTCATCGACACTTGCCTGAAGTGGGCCCTGGAGACCGGTCAGGACGCCGGGGTCTGGGGCGGGTTGTCCGAGGACGAGCGCCGCGCCCTCAAGCGCCGCAACGCCCGGGCCCGCCGCGCCGGCTGACCCACAGCCGCACCTTCTCACAGGCCCCCGCAGCCACCGGCTCCGGGGGCCTCGTCATGCCCGGCCGCGGTCGCCGTCGTCGGGGTCGCCGTCGGACGGCGCCTCGCCCGCCCCGTCCTCGGGGTCCAACGGCTCCATCGGCCGCAGCCGCGCGTGGAAGCGCACCACCGTGCCGCCCGCGGGGTCGTCGGCCCAGGCGATCTCGCCGCCCAGGTCATCGACCAGCGACAGCACGATGCGCAGCCCGAGCCCGCCCTGGCCGGGCTCGAACCCCGCCGGCAGGCCCGGCCCGCCGTCGCGCACCTCGACCTCGAGCCGCTCCCCCGCCGGGTCGGGGCTCCCGTCCGCGGCGAGCCGCCGCGCCTCGACCTCGACGACGCCGCCGTCCTCGCCCAGCCCGTGCTCGACGGCGTTCTGCACCAGCTCGGCGAGCACCATCGCGAGTGGTGTCGCGTCGTCACTGCGCATCTGCCCGAACGCCCCGCGCAACCGGCCGCGGGCGCGCGCGTCGCTGCGGTTGGCCACGTCGATCGCGGCCTGCAGCCCGCGCTGGGCGATGAGCCCGAAGTCGATCGTGTCGTCGAGCCGGTGGCTGAGCGTGTCGTGCACCAACGCGATGGTCGCGACCCGGCGCCCGGCGTCGTCGAGCGCGGCCCGGGCCATCGGGTCGGCGAGGCGCCGCCCCTGCAGCCGCAGCACCGCCGCGACCGCCTGCAGGTTGTTCTTCACCCGGTGGTGGATCTCGCGGATCGTGGCGTCCTTGGTCAGCAGCTCGCGCTCGCGGCGGCGCAGCTCCCCCACGTCGCGCACCAGCAGCACCGCACCGGTCCGCCGTCCCGCCTCCGACAGCGGGATCGAGCGCACCGTCATGCTCGCGCCGCGGTTGCGCACCTCGGTCGCCCACGGCAGCTGCCCGCTGAGCACCGGCACCTGCTCCTCGTCGAGCCCGTCGACCAACGGCGCCAGCACCTCGGCGAGGCGCGCGCCGACGACCGCCCCGGTGTATCCCAGCCGGTGCACGGCCGAGACCGCGTTGGGGCTGGCGTACAGCACCGCGCCGTCGGACCCCAGCCGCAGCACGCCGTCACCGACCCGGGGCGCGCCGCGTCGCCGGCCGGTCTGCCCGGCCTGGGTGGGGAAGGCGCCGGTGGCGATCATGCGTACGAGCGCGTCGGCCGTCGCGAGATAGGTCACCTCGAGCCGGCTCGGCGTGCGCATCGAGGCGTGGCTGGTGTGCCGGGTCACCACGGCGACGGGCTGGGTCGCGCCGCGCGGGCGGACCGGGATGGCCTCCTCGCGCACCGGGGCGTCGCCGTGCCAGACCGGGTGCCCGCCCGGCACCAGCCGGCGCTCGGTGAACGCCTGCTGGATCATCGGCAGCCGCTCGTGGTCGGCCACCCGCCCGACGAGGTCGTCGACGAAGATCCCGACCCCGGTCGTGGGGCGCACGTGCGCCGCGGCCACCCACTGCTCGTCGGGTCGGCGCACCCACAGCACCAGGTCGCCGAACGACAGGTCCGACAGCAGCTGCCAGTCCCCGACGAGGTCGTGCAGCCACTCGGTGGCTGCGTCGTCGAGTCCGGTCTGCTCGTCGAGCACATCAGCCAGCGTCGGCATGACCTGAGCCTAATTCTTCGGTCTCAGCTCCTCCTCCGGGCGCCGCTTGCTTCGCTGCGCGCCGCCCGGCATCGTCGCCGAGACGTTCGCGCACCGTCGCCGCGACGCATCTTCGCCGAAACAACCAGGAATCAGGACGCGGAGCCCGAGCGGATCACGGTGCGGAGGGTGCGCAGCGCCACCGACAGCGCAGCGAGCGTGGGCTCCTCCAGGTCGGCGAGCCCGTCGAGGGCCTGCTGGCCCCGGCCGATCGCGCCCTCGTTCTCGCTGGACCAGCCGTCGACCCGGGCCTGTGCGTCGGTGCCGGGCTCGGTGCCGGCGAGCACCGTGCCGGTGAGGCTGTCGAGCACGGAGTAGAGGTCGTCGCGCACGGCGCCGCGGGCGAGGAGTCCCAGCGGTCCTCGCGCGGCAGCTGCGACACGGCGCCGAGCAGCCGGTCGATGCCGAGCCGCTCGCTGAGCACGAAGTAGACCGCGGCCACGTCGGCGACCGGCTCCTCGCGCTCGCGCGCCTGCTCCACGATGTCCAGCAGCGAGAACGTGTCGAGCAGCGCGGCGCCCCGCTCGGCGAGCTCGCGCGGCAACCCCTCGCCCAGCAGCTGCTCGACGGACCGCTCCCAGCGCTCGCGCTCGGCCCCGCTGAGCATGTCGGGCACCTTCGGGCTGAGCTCGCGCACCGCGGGCCGGAAGCGCTCGATCTCGCTGCCGACGTCCAGGTGGGCCGGCCGCGAGTGCAGCAGCCACCGGGTGGCGCGGTCGATGAGCCGGCGGAACTCCAGGTAGAGCTCGGTCTGCGCCTGGGTCGAGACCTTGTTGTCGAGCGCCTCGACCTGGGCGACGAACTCGCTCATGCCGAAGACCTCCCGGGCCACGACGTACGCCCGCATCACCTGCTCGGGGTCGGCGGCGGTCTCCTCGAGCGCCCGGTAGGCGAAGGTGATGCCGCCGCGGTTGACCAGCGAGTTGACGACCGAGTTGACGACGATGTCGTCGCGCAGCGGGTGCTCGCGCAGCGCGTCGGCGTAACGCTCGCGCAGCGGCTCGGGGAAGTAGTGCGCCAGGGTGCGGTCGAACCACGGGTCGGAGGTGAGCGCGCTGCCGTCGAGGTCGGCCTTGAGCGCCAGCTTGGCGTAGGACAGCAGCACCGACAGCTCGGGCGAGGTGAGGCCCTTGCCCTGCGCCGCGCGGGCGGCGATCTCGTCGTCGGAGGGCAGGAACTCCAGCTCGCGGTCGAGCTCGCCGCGCTCCTCGAGCCAGTGGATCAGCCGCTGGTGCACGGTGACCATGGCGCCCTCCTGGGCGCGCGCGTTGCCGAGCAGGGTGTTCTGCTCGTAGTTGTCGCGCAGGACCTGCACGGCGACCTCGTCGGTCATCGACTCCAGCAGCTCGTTGCGCTGCTCCAGCGACAGCTCGCCCGAGCGCATCTGCTCGGTGAGCAGGATCTTGATGTTGACCTCGTGGTCGGAGGTGTCGACGCCGGCGGAGTTGTCGATGGCGTCGGTGTTGACGCGCACGCCCGCCTGGGCGGCCTCGATGCGGCCGAGCTGGCTGGCGCCGAGGTTGCCGCCCTCGCCGATGACCTTGACCCGCAGGTCGCGCCCGTCGACGCGGATGGCGTCGTTGGCGCGGTCGCCGATCTGGTCGTTGCTCTCGACGGCCGACTTCACGTAGGTGCCGATGCCGCCGTTCCACAGCAGGTCGACCGGCGCCAGCAGCACCGCCTTCATCAGCTCGGCCGGGGTCATCGAGGTGGTGCCCTCGGCGAGCCCGAGCGCGGTGACCATCTGCGGGCTGACCGGGATCGACTTCGCGGTGCGCGGCCAGACGCCGCCGCCCTCGGAGATCAGGTCCGCGTCGTAGTCGGCCCACGAGCTGCGCGGCAGGTCGAACAGCCGGCGCCGCTCGGCGAACGAGGTCGCCGCGTCGGGGTCGGGGTCGACGAAGATGTGCCGGTGGTCGAAGGCCGCGACCAGCCGGATGTGCTCCGACAGCAGCATGCCGTTGCCGAACACGTCGCCGCTCATGTCTCCGACGCCGACCGCGGTGAAGTCCTCGGTCTGGGAGTCCACGCCCATGTCGCGGAAGTGCCGCTTGACCGACTCCCACGCCCCGCGGGCGGTGATGCCCATGGCCTTGTGGTCGTAGCCGGCCGAGCCGCCGCTGGCGAACGCGTCGTCGAGCCAGAAGCCGTAGTCCTGGGCGACGCCGTTGGCGATGTCGGAGAAGGTCGCGGTGCCCTTGTCGGCGGCGACGACGAGGTAGGTGTCGTCGGGGTCGTGGCGCACGACCTGCTCGGGGGTACGACCTCGCCGGACACCAGGTTGTCGGTCACGTCGAGCAGGCCGGAGATGAACCCCTTGTAGGCCTCGATCCCCTCGGCCTGCCAGGCCTCGCGGTCGCTGGCGTCGGGCAGCTGCTTGGCGACGAAGCCGCCCTTGGAGCCGGTCGGCACGATGACGGCGTTCTTGACCATCTGCGCCTTGACGAGGCCCAGGATCTCGGTGCGGAAGTCCTCGCGCCGGTCGCT
This sequence comes from Barrientosiimonas endolithica, assembly GCF_030296655.1. Classification (NCBI taxonomy): domain Bacteria; kingdom Bacillati; phylum Actinomycetota; class Actinomycetes; order Micrococcales; family Dermacoccaceae; genus Barrientosiimonas; species Barrientosiimonas endolithica. The sequence continues at coordinate 2,371,748 of NZ_AP027735.1, forward strand.
CCAGCGCAGACCGCCGCGCGCGACCTTGCCGAAGCGCAGGTGCACGCCCTCGACCCGGGGGCTGTAGACCCAGATCTCGAACATCGGCTTCGGGCTGGGCAGCCCCGGGACGGCCTTGCAGTCGATCTTGAAGCTGACGACCGGACGGTGCGCACCGTCGCCGTCGACCTGAAAAGCGTTGGTGCGCAACGTCGCTCGGATGACACCGACGAACGAACGGATGATCCGGTCGTGGTCGAGGCTCGCGACGTCGTCGAGTGCGGCGTCGATGCGGTCGAGCACCTGCTGCTCGGCGTCGTCGCGACCCTGGTCGGGGCGCTCGGGGTCGAAGCGGGTCTCGAACAGCTCGACCAGCGCGCGGGCCAGGTCGAGGTTGGAGGTGAGCGCCTCGATGAGGTAGTTGTCGCTGAACGTGCTGCCGATCTGGCGCAGGTACTTCGCGACCGCGCGCAGGATGACGACCTGCCGCCAGGTCAGCCCGCCGGCGAGCACCAGCTCGTTGAACCGGTCGCTCTCGGCCCGGCCCTCCCAGACCGCGGAGAAGGCGTCCTGGAACACCTCGCGGATCGCCGCGACGCCCTGCTCGCCGGAGCCCCACACGCGCGCGTCGCGCGCCCGCAGGCCGAAGTCGTAGATGAAGACCGTCTCGCCGTCGGCGCGCTTCATCTCGTACGGCCGCTCGTCGGTGACCGAGACGCCGAGGTCGGTGAAGACCGGCATCACGTCGGTGAGGATCAGCGGCGAGCGGCGGAACAGCTTGAACCGCCGCTCCCGCTCGTCGGCGCCCGGCTCGCGGTAGAGGGTGAGCAGCGTGTCGTCGGCACCCTGCAGCGCCTCGAGCCGCTTGAGGTCGGCCACGCCCTGGCGCGGGGAGAAGTCTTCCTTGTACGCCTCGGGGAACGCCCGGGAGTACAGCGAGGTCATGCGGGCCGCGGCGTCGTCGCCGTCCTCCTTGCGCGACTGCTCGGCCAGCCGCTCGCTCCAGGAGTGGGTGGCCTCGATGATCTTGTCCTGCAGCTTGCTCTCGTCGACCTCGTCGATCGAGGTGCCCGGCTTCACCCGGACGACGAAGTGCAGTCGGGCCAAAGAGGATTCGCCGACCGACGTGGTGTAGTCGACGCTCTCGGCGTCGTACGCGTCGCGCAGGATCTGCTCCATGCGCAGCCGTGCGGCGGTGTTGTAGCGGTCGCGCGGGATGTAGACCATCGCCGAGACGAACCGGCCGTAGTCGTCCCGGCGCAGGAACAGCCGCGACTGCCGCCGCTCGCCGAGCCGCGCCACGCCGGTGGCCATCCGGTGCAGCTGCTCGGAGGAGGTCTGCAGCAGCTCGTCCCGCGGATAGGTCTCCAGCACCTGCATGAGGTCCTTGCCGGAGTGGCTGTGCGGGTCGAACCCGCTGCGGGCGAGCACCTTGTCGACGCGCTCGCGCACGACCGGCACCCGGCGTACGGGGTCGGTGTAGGCCGTCGAGGTGTAGAGGCCGAGGAAGCGCTTCTCGCCGACGACCCGGCCGGCCTCGTCGAACGTCTTGATGCCGACGTAGTCGAGGTAGGCCGGGCGGTGCACGGTGGCCCGCGAGTTGGCCTTGGTGAGGATCAGCAGCTCGGGCTCACGGGCGCGGGCGCGGGCCTCACCGGTGAGCCGGCTGAAGCTCTGCGACTTGTTGGCGCCGTCCCAGCGCAGCACCCCCAGGCCGGTGCCGGGCACCGAGCGCAGCACGTCCTCGCCGTCGACGACGTCGAGGACGTACTCCTTGTAGCCGAGGAACGTGAAGTGGTTGTCGGCCAGCCAGCGCAGGAACTCCTGGGTGCGGTCGGTGATGTCCTGCGGCACCTCGCGCGGCGGGTGCTCGCCCAGGTCCTCGACGATCGACAGCGCGGCCGCGCGCATCTTGGGCCAGTCCTCGACGGCCTCGCGCACGTCGCCGAGCACGCGGCGCAGGTCGCGCTCGAGGCGCTCGTCGGCCTCGTCGTTGAGCGCGAGGTCGATCTCCATGTGGATCCACGACTCCTCGCGCACCCCGGTGTCGTCACCGTCGGTCGCGGGGTCGATCTCGAGCAGCTCGCCGGTCGGGCCGCGCCGCACCCGCAGCTGCGGGTGGACGAGCAGGCGCACGTCGCGGTCGTGCCGGGTCAGCTCGGCCATCACCGAGTCGACGAGGAAGGGCATGTCGTCGGTGACGACCTCGAGCACGGCGTAGGAGTTGGTCCAGCCGTCGGTGCCGCGGGTGGGGCGGAAGACGCGCACCTTGGCCTCGCCGTCGCCGCGCTGCTGGGCGAGCGAGACGTGGCTGCGGACGATGCCGCTGAGGTGCTCGGGGCCCGCCGTGCGCAGCTCGTCGTCGTCGAGGTGGCGGAAGTAGGTCTCGCACACCTGGGAGGCGGGGCCCGGCGGAGACTTCTCGCTGGTGGCCTTGATGATGTCGGACCGGGACTGATCGACAGATGTCATCGAACGCGCTTACCTCAGGGACGCGGAGTGGACAGCCCACGTCGTTGTGGGCCCGCCCCGATGCTACGGCAGTGGCTCGCCGCCCATGACCCGCCCTCGGGTCGCTGTCCGGGATCCCCACGTACGCCCGCCGGCCGCGCCGGGACGACCGCGGGCAGGGCGTGGGCCGGGTTGTGCACAGTGCGCCCGCGCAGTGTCCTGCGCGCGCCTAGGCTGGCCGGATGACCCCCGTGGATCCCGCAGCGCCGACGCGTCTCGCGGGGATCGCCACCCGGCTGCTCTCGGTGCACCTCGACGGTGCCGACCCGCGCACGGCGGAGGCGTTCGCGGGTGCGGTCGAGCGGCTCGCCGGCGCCGTCCTCGACTGGCACGACGCGCTGCGCGCCGGCGCTGGCACGACGGACGAGGTCGCGACGGACGGGGTCCCGGGCGCCCCGGTCCGGGCCGGTGACGACGCGGCCGCTCCCCGCCTCTCCCCTCGCGCGCGACACCGCGGCCGAGCGCGCGTCGGCCGTCGAGCGGCTGCGCGGCGGATCGCTGCCGGCGCTGGCGAGCAGCGCGCAGGCCGCCGCCGGCGACCTCGCCGGAGCCGCACGCGATCTGCGATCGACCGCGAGCAGCGTTGCCGCGCAAGCAGACTCACGCGGCGAGCTCCTCGCTGCGAGCGCCGAGCGGCTGGCCGAGTCCGTCGCCGAGCTCGGCGCGACGGTCGCCGACGAGCGCGACCGGGCGGCGCGCGGCGGGCCGCTCGACGGCGGCTCCGACGAGGACGAGGCGACCCGGGCCGCCTCCGCGCTGCGGCGCGCCGAGCGCGCGGTCGAGCAGGTGGCCCGCACTACGCTGCCCGGATGAAGATCACCGAGACCTGGACCTACGCCGCCACCCCCGACCGCGTCTGGGCGATGATCACCGACCCGGCGTTCCAGGAGCGCAAGTGCGCGGCCTCGGGGGCTCTTTCGTTCGACGTGTCGGTCGAGCAGGCGGCCGGCGACGGCGCCACCGTCGTCACCTCCCGGCGGATGCCGACCGACGGGCTGCCCAGCCAGTTCCAGAAGTTCGTCAAGGACGGCCTGGAGGTCGTCGAGACCCAGACCTGGGAGCCCGCCGCCGGTGACGGCTCGCGCTCGGGCCGCGCCGACGTACAGATCAAGGGCACGCCCGTCACGATGAAGGGCACGCTCACGATGACCCCCGCCGGCGAGGGCACCACGCTGCGCCTCGACGCGGACGTCAAGGCGGGAATCCCGTTGGTGGGCGGGCAGATCGAGAAGGCCGTCGCCCCCGCGGTGGTGCACGGCATCAAGGTCGAGGAGCGCGAGGGCGCGGCCTACCTCACCGGCGCCTGAGCGCCGGTGAGGTAGCGCGCCGCCCGGCTCAGCCCATGTGCGGGTACTCGTAGCTCGTCGGCGGGACGAACGTCTCCTTGATCGAGCGGGTGCTGGTCCAGCGCATCAGGTTCTGCGCGGCGCCGGCCTTGTCGTTGGTGCCGCTGCCCCGGCCGCCGCCGAACGGCTGCTGCCCGACGACCGCACCGGTCGGCTTGTCGTTGACGTAGAAGTTGCCGGCGGCGAACCGCAGACGGTGCGCGGCCTCGGCGATGGCCGCCCGGTCCTGGGCGATGATCGAGCCGGTGAGGGCGTACGGCGCGACGGACTCCATCTGGTCGAGCACCTTGTCGTACTCCCGGTCGGGGAAGACGTGCACCGCGAGGATCGGGCCGAAGTACTCCGTGGAGAACAGCTCGTGGTCGGGGTTGCCGACCTCGAGCACGGTGGGCCGCACGAAGTAGCCGACGCTGTCGTCGTACGTGCCGCCCGCGAGGACCTGCACGTCGCGGTGCGAGTGGGCCATGTCGATCGCGGCCTTGTGCTTGGCGAACGCGCGGTCGTCGATGACGGCGCCCATGAAGTTGCTGAAGTCGGTGACGTCACCCTGGCTGATGGCCTGGGTCAGGTCGACCAGGTCGCCCTTGATCTGCTTCCACAGCGACGCGGGGACGTACGCGCGCGAGGCGGCCGAGCACTTCTGGCCCTGGTACTCGAACGCGCCCCGGATCATCGCCGTGCGCAGCACGTCGGGGTCGGCCGAGGGGTGGGCCATGATGAAGTCCTTGCCGCCGGTCTCGCCGACCAGGCGCGGGTAGGACCGGTAGGCCTGCAGGTTGTTGCCGACCTCCTGCCACAGGTGCTGGAAGGTCGGGGTCGAGCCGGTGAAGTGGATGCCGGCGAGGTCGGGGTCGGCCAGGGCGACCTTGGAGACGTTGAGCCCGTCGCCGGTGACCAGGTTGATGACGCCGTCGGGCAGGCCGGCCGCCTGCAGCAGCTCCATGATCAGCACGGCCGCGCGGGTCTGGGTGGGCGAGGGCTTCCAGACGACCGTGTTGCCCATCAGCGCCGGGGCGGTGGGCAGGTTGCCGGCGATCGCGGTGAAGTTGAACGGGGTGACCGCATAGACGAAGCCCTCGAGCGGGCGGTGGTCGGTGCGGTTCCAGACGCCGCGCGCGTTGGCCGGCGGCTGCTCGGCGAGGATCTGCCGCGCGAAGTGCACGTTGAAGCGCCAGAAGTCGATGAGCTCGCAGGCGCTGTCGATCTCGGCCTGGAAGCAGGTCTTGCTCTGGCCGAGCATGGTCGCGGCGTTGAGCTTCTGGCGCCACGGGCCGGACAGCAGGTCGGCGGCCTTGAGCAGCACCGACGCCCGGTCGTCGAAGGACAGGTCGCGCCAGGCCGGCGCCGCCTGCTTGGCCGCCTCGACCGCGGACTCCGCGTCGGAGACGGTGGCGTTCTTCATGGTCCCCAGGACCAACTTGTGCGCGTGCGGCTGGCGCACCTTGATGCTCTTGCCGCCGCCCATGACCTGCTTGCCGCCGATCGTGTGCGGCAGGTCGACCTGCTCGCTGCCGATCTCGACCAGCGCGACCTCGAGCGCGGCGCGCTCGGGGCTGCCCGGCGCGTAGTCGAGGACCGGTTCGTTGATCGGGGCGGGGACCTGGGTCACAGCGTCCATCGATGGCTCCTTCGGGTGACGTCGTCGGCATCCCTTGTGGGGGTCACCTCATCGTGTCATGCGCCCGCAGGAGGTACGCCCGCCCCACCGCGCGTGGTCACGCGCTCGACGACGGACCGCTCACGCCCCCGACGCGATAACCGGCGAACAGCGCGCCGCCGCAGTGCTCGAGCACCCCGCGCACCGCGGCGTCGAGGGCGGCCGGGCCGGCGGTGAGGCCCTGGGTGAGCCGGGCGCCGAGGTCGTCGCCGAGCGCCCGGTCGCGCGCCTGCAGCGCGCGCAGCAGCCCCTTGCCGGAGCCCTGCCACTGCTGGTCGTGGCCGAGCAGCAGCCGAGCCGCCTGCTCCCACAGCGCCGCGACGAGCACCGCGCGCTCGGTCTCGTCGACGGCGCCCTCGAGGTCGGCCAGCAGGTCGGTGACGTGATAGCGCGCCGCGTCGATCTCGTGCTGCGGCAACGGATCCGGGCCGGCGAGCACCTCGTCGAGGCAGGCCGTCGCGAGGTCGGCCGCCACGTTGTCGCGGTCGACCAGCACCACTCCCCGGCGATCAGCCGCGCCATCGTCGGCTGCCGCCGCGAGCGGTCCTTGGCGCGGTAGTGCGCGATCGAGCCGAGCGTGTGCACGAACAGCTCGACGGGGATGTCCTCGTGCACCAGCGACTCGCGGAACGGCGCCGGCGGCCCGTCGAGCAGCACGACGATGTCGAGGTCGGAGGTGCTGGTCGCCGTGCCGGCGACCACGCTCCCCGCGAGCCAGGCGCACCGGGCGTCGGAGAAGCGCCCGGTCACGAGCCGACGCGCCGTGGCGACGGCCTCGTCGCGGCTGAGCGGGAAGCCCTGGTCAGTCATCGCCCAGCAGCCGGCGGACCTCGTCGAGCTCGGTGATGTCGTACCAGCTGAGCTCGAGCTCCTCACCCGGCTCCGGACGTACGCCCTCGTCACCCAGGTGCAGACTGGCCACCCGCTGACGAGACAGGACGCCGGAAACCGTGACGGCAGAGGCGATCTCGCCGCCGGCGGGCTGAACCTTGTCGTCGGGAACGTCAGCCGCGGCGACGACCACGCGCTGCCCGTCCGCGGTGGCCGCCGCGGCGTCCTGGGTGGCGGTGAACTCCCAACCCTCGTCGTCGTCCTGCGGGGCCGACTCGCGCAGGGCGTCGGTGACTCCGGTCGCGAGGCGTCCGTCGAGCGACAGCTCATGGCTCGTCGCCAGCTCGTCGAGGTCGGCGGCGGTCAGCGGCAGGTAGATGCGGGTCAGCGAGCTCATGAGGCCTCATCCTCGCCCAGCTCGGCCAGCGCGTCGGTGAGGCACTGCCCGAGCACGTCGAGGTCGGGCATCGCGGCCCGGTCGGCGTTGAGCCCGAAGTAGACCCCGCCGTCGTAGGACGTCAGACCGATCGACAGCGCCTGCCCCTTGCCGAGCGGGATCACGGGGTAGCTCGCGACCATCCGCGCGTCACCGGCGTAGAGCGGTTGCTGCGGGCCCGGCACGTTGGTCACGACCAGGTTGGAGATGCGGCGCGTCATGGCGCTGCCGACGCGCGCGCCGAGCGAGTGCAGCGTGGGCGGGGCGAAGCCGGCGATCTCGCGCAGGGCCGCGGCGGTCATCGCCTGGCTGCTCTCCATCTGCTGGTGCATGGAGTAGGCCACCTGGTGCAGGCGCATGGTCGGGCTGGGCTCGCCGACGGGCAGGTCGACCACGAGCGCCGCGACCTGCTCTCCTCGGCCTCCTGCGGCTGGGTGCTGACCGGCACGAGCGCGCGCACCGACTCCCCGCCCGACACCGACTCGCCGCGGGTGAGCAGCCAGTTGCGCAGCCCGCCGGCGATGACGGCCAGCACGACGTCGTGGACGCTGACCTCGATGCCGCCACGGGCGCGGTTCACCCGCGAGCGCACCGCCTGGTAGTCGGCCAGCCTGGTGTCGATCGTGAGCACCCGCCGGTGCGGCCCGATCTCGACGTTGAGCGGGCTGCTCGGCGCCGGGCGCGCGGCCGAGCGGGCGACGGCCTGCACCACGTCGCCGGCGACCTGGCGGGCGCGCCCCGCGACGTGCCAGGCGTCACCGACGCCGGCCTTGACGCCCTCGACGACCTGGCTGGGGCTGCGGACCACGTCGAGCACCGCCTGGGCCATCAGCTCGACCCCGGACGGCTCGCGCTGGGCGTGCCAGGTGTGCGGCACCGGGTCGCCGCGGTCGGCGGCGGTGTCGACGATGACCTGGCCGAGGTCGATGGCGTGGATGCCGTCGACCAGCGCCTGGTGGGTCTTGGTGACGATCGCGAACCGCCCGTGGGCCAGCCCCTCGACGAGGTAGAGCTCCCACAGCGGCCGCGAGCGGTCGAGCGGGCGCGCCTGGATGCGCGCGACGAACTCCTCGAGCTGGGTGGTCGACCCCGGACGCGGCAGCGCCGAGCGGCGCACGTGATAGCTCAGGTCGAACTCGGCGTCGTCGACCCAGACCGGGTTGAGCAGGCCGCCCGGCACGTCCTTGACCCGCTGGCGGTATCGGGGGACGTAGGCGATCCGGCTCGTCACGAGCGCCAGCAGCCGGTCGAGGTCGAAGTCGTCCTTGCCCGGCTTGAAGACCATCACCGAGCCGACGTGCAACGGCGTGCTGGCGTCCTCGAGATAGAGGAAGGACACGTCGAGGGCGCTCAACCGATCGGTCACGGCGCCATCCTGCCAAACGTGCCGGGCCCGGGTCAGTCCGTCGCGGACGTACGCCCGGTGCCGGGGCCTCAGGCCGTCGCCGCGGAGGCGCGTCGGCGGCGGGTCAGCCCCCGCCGGCGCAGCACCACCTCGACCCCGGCGAGCTCGCCCGCGAGCGCGGCCAACGCGCGGCGCGCACCCGATCCGGGAGCCACCTCGCACAGGGCGCGCCCCTCGAGCATCGCCGAGTCGAGCGCGGCGCGGTCGTCGGGCACGAGCGTCGGCGACTCGACCCCCGCGAACCGCTGCAGCGTCTCGGCGACCCGTTTGTCGGCCCCCGCACCCACGGCGGACGCGCGCACCTTGGTGACCACGACCCGTGGCTCGGAGGTGAACGCGCCGACCTCGTCGAGCCCGCGCACCAGGCGCTGCAGCCCGACCGGGTCGGCGCTGCCCACCACGAGGATGTCGTCGGCCTCGCGCAGGCTCGTGGTCGTCGCGACGTTGCGCCGCGGCGCCCGGGTGTCGTAGCTGAGCTCCTCGTCCTCCTCGAGGCAGAAGCCGGTGTCGATCACGACCACGTCGACCAGCAGCCGGGCGACGCGCAGCACCTCGCGCAGGGCGTCCTCACGGATCTCGCTCCACCGGTCGGCGCGGGGCAGACCTGTCAGCACCCGCACGCCCGTGGGGCCGGTGGGCGCCACCGCGGCCAGGTGCGGCAGGTCGAGGTCGCCCGTGTCGGCCAGCCGGGTCGCGGCGGCGAGCCCCGGCGCCTCGTCGAGCAGCGCGAGCGCCTGCCCCACCGATGCGCCGTAGGTGTCGGCGTCGACGAGCAGCACCGAGCGGCCGAGCCGGGCCAGCTCGGCGGCGAGGTTGACCGCCACGGTGGTGCGCCCGGGCGAGCCGGCCGGTCCCCAGACCGCGACCACGCGCGCGGGGGCAGCGGTCCGGTCCTCGTCCGGGCCGGCGCCGCCCGCCCGGTCCGGGTCGGCACCGGCGGGGTCCTCCGCCCCTCCCCGTCGCGACCGTCGCGACCTGTGCGGACGGGTGGACCCGGCGTCCGGACGGAGACGGGCGTCGTCGCCGCCCGGGTCATCGCCACCCGGTGCGCTCGGGGCCCCTCCCGCGGAAGCATCGCCGCCCAGCAGCTCGCGCTCGATCGCCTCGTCGACGGCGCCCTCGCCCGTGTCCGGGAGCCCGTCGCCGGTGGCCGGGGGCGCCGCGGCGGCGCCGGTGTCGGAGCCGCCCAGCCCCGCGACGAGCTCGGACCACTCCTCGGCCGTGGCCTGCGCGGAGATGACCCGGTCTACCCCGAGCTGTCGCAGCCGGCGCTGGGCCTCCTCGTCGCCCGCGGCGTGGACGCCGACGGTGCGCAGCCCGTCGTCGGTGAGCGCGCCGAGCACGCCCCGGTCGAGGCCGGGCAGGTCGGCCGACAGCACCGCCACCTGCGCGATGTGCGCGGCGGCGGCCGACAGCAGGTCCGGCACGTCGGCGCACCGGCGCACCAGGCGGGCGCCGGAGGTCGCCTCGACCCGGACCGCGGCCTGGGCCTCGAGCTGGGGACCGACGGCCGTCAGGACGGTGATCACGACGGCGGCCGCATCGGCGAGTCGGCGGTCGCCACCAGGGTGACCTTGGACTCGGTGTTGACCGCGCCGATGACCCGGTTCACCGAGGCGTCGGGCACCAGCACGTGCACGGCGGCCCGCTGGCCGGAGGCCATGCCGAGGCCGTTCTGCCGTTCCTGCGGCACGCGCGAGACCACGGCCCGCTGCACCATCCGCACCGGCGGGTCGTACTTCGCCGACCCCGCCTGGTCCTTCTTCGCGCTGACCCACACATCGACCACGGAGCCGCGGGTCAGCGTCGAGGCCAGGCTCGGGTCGATCTCGATGGCGACGGCCTTGACGCCCACCTTGCTCGGGGAGCCGACCGCGGACGCGGGCACCAGCTCACCGCCTCGCACCTCCCGCAGGACCCGACCCGTGGGCAGGGCGCGGTCTGCTGGGAGGTAACCCCGACGTACGTCGTCGAGCCGGATCCGCACCGTCGTCACGTCGGCGCGGGTCAGCTGCTGACCCGGGACCAGACTGGTGCGCGCCCGGTAGACCTCGACGCTGTCGTCGAGCTTGTTCACGAACGCCGCTCCCCGAGCGTCGCAGCGGCGATGAGCAGCACGCCGATCACGAGTCGGCTGTCGCGCCACGACGGCTTGCTCAGCCGTTGCGCCGTCGGCTTGGGCAGCTTCTCGCTCGAACCCCTGTCACGCTCCCGCGCCATGTTTCGTTCTCCTCCTGACGGCGGCCCCCTCGGACGCCGGCGGCCTCATGATGAGCGATCCGCGGCGTGTCGGACGGGGTTAGCAACGTAAAGACTTGGCAAGGACTGCATCCTGGTCGCTCGCGCCGAACCGTGCTCCGCGTCATCCACAGGCAGCCCTGGTCCGGACGCCGCGACGACGGTTGTCCACAACCCGTGCGGCGGGACTGGCGCGGGTGCGCGAGAATGACCCCGAGACCGTCGACCGCCGACCCAGCCCGAGGAGGATGAGGTGCCGCGCTTCGTGCCCATCGCCGACGTCGCCGAGACGTTGAACATCTCGGCGCGACAGGCGTACGCCCTCGTCAAGAGCGGGGAGCTCCCGGCCATCAAGGTGCTCGGCGGCTGGCGGATCGAGACCGAGGAGCTGGAGAAGTTCATCCAGCGGCAGTACGCCCAGACCCGCGAAGAGATCCAGCGCGAGAGCTTCTCCGAGTAGCTGGTCGGCGTCGGCTCCTGCACCGGAGCCGACTCGCAGGCTCACCGGCCCCGCGTCGTCGCCGTCGCGTCGTTGCCCTTGCGCCGCTCACACCCGGCGGACGAGCACCAGGCCGGCGAAGGTCACGACCCGCATCCCGGTGATCGAGTCGGGGCGGCGGGGCACGTCGACGGGGTGCTCGGCGACCTCGAGGTAGTCGGCGCCGACCACGTCGATGGTGCCCGCGACGTGCGAGCCGGCGGTGTCGCGCAGCTCCACGGCGGCCCGGTCGCGGCTGACCGCGCGCAGCGCCACCCCGATGCCGAACCGCCGCCCGAGCCCTTCGTCGCCGTCAGCAGCCCGCCCGAGGCCGGAGACACCGAGCACCGCCGCGGCCGGCAGCAGCGTGGCCTGGCGCCCGCGCTCGTCACCCAGCAGCAGCCAGTCGCGCCCGAGGTCGTCGAGCCGCCCCGCGACCGGCCCCACCGCGGTGCTGATCACCAGCGACGCGCCGAGGTTGGCGGCCGCGCGGTCGAGCCAACGCACCTCCGAGCGCTCCCGACGGGTGCGGTCGGACACCTCGGCGTCCAGCTCGCGCTGCTCGGCATGGCGCAGCTGGGCCTCGAGGTCTGCGAACAGGTCCTGCCACCGGTGCACGCGAGCAGGGTAGCCCGATGCGCAGATCTGCACAGATGGTCAAAGATCGACACAGATCGTCATTGATCTGCTTTACTCGGCACATGACGACGTCCACCGCCCCCACGGCTCCCTCCCGCGCGCACCGGCTGCGCGCCGCGGGAGCGGGCCTGCTGCTCGCGGTCGCGCTGCTCACCGCCGCGTGGCTCACCGGCTCGGCCACCTGGCGCGAGCTGGAGCGGTTGCGCGCCGCGCCGCTGCTGCGGGTCGACGACGTCGTGCCGCTCGTCGCGCTCGTGGTGCTGCTGGCCGGTCTGCTGTGGCTGGCGCTGCTGGTCACGGTGTGCAGCCTGGAGCTGGCCCGGGCGGTGCGCCCCAGCCACCCGGCCGTGGTCGACCGCCGCACGCCGCGGCTCTCCCCCGCGCTGGCCACCCGCATCACCGGCCTGCTGCTCGCCGCGACGGCGTTCGGCTCGCTCGGCGGCACGACCACCGCGACGGCGGTGAGCGCGCCCACCGTGACGATCAGCGCGGGCAGCGCCGCTCCTCGCCCGACCTGCTCGCGCCCCGCTCGGCGCCGGCCCCCGACTTCGCGGAGGGTGAGGCGGGCGAGCGCTCCCAGCCCTTCCCCGACCTCGCGCCGCGTGACGAGCGTCCGGCCGGCTCGCGCTCCGCGCCCTCCCCCGACCTCGCGCCCGGCGACCAGCGTCCGGCGGACCCGACCACCGCGCGCGGGTGCGCTCCCCCGACGGCGCCCGAGCCCGGCTGGGTCGGCAGCGGGCCGCGGCTGCAGCCCAGCTCGACTCTCGACCGCGCCGGCCTGCTGGGCCGGTGCGCCCCGGCGTCGGGCGAGATCGTGGTGCACCGCGGCGACACGCTGTGGAGCATCGTCGAGCGCGACCTCGGCCCCACCGCCACCGCCCGCGAGATCGCCGAGGCGTGGCCGCGCTGGTTCGCCGCCAACCGCGAGGCCATCGGGGCCGACCCCGACCTGCTGCTGCCCGGAACCGTCCTGCTCCGTCCCTCCCAGGAGGCTGTCTCATGAGCGCCGTGACCATCGACGACCGTCCGACCACCGTGCGGCGCCTGCAGATCCGGCCGGCCGGCGACTGCGAGCCGCGCCCCCTCACCACCGAGGAGGTGCACGTGCGCTACGCCCAGGCCGCCCGGTCAGGGCTGCGGCTGGGAGCCGAGCCGCGCTACGTCCAGGGCAGCCTGGCGGTGTCGTTCGAGGAGGACGAGCGCCCCGACCCCGACTTCGGCCCGCAGCGCACCACGCGCGACTGCCTGCCCGACCCAGGATGGTTCGCCCAGCAGCTCATCGCCCGCGTGCTCGAGTGCGTGACCGGGGCACGGCCGCCACGGCAGCTGCAGCGCCACCTCGCGCCCGAGCCGCTGCGCCTGCTCACCGAGCGGCACGTGATCGCCCTGCGCCGCGGCGGCGCCAAGCTCGCCCCGCCCCGCATCCGCCGGGTGCACGTGTGCGAGCCCGGCGACGGCATCGCCGAGATCAGCGCCGTCGTGCTGCTCGAGGGCGCGTGCGCGCGCTCGCGCTGCGCCTCGAGGGCACCGACGGCCGCTGGGTCGTCAGCGACGTGCTGTTCGGCTGAGCCCGCGAGACGCGGGCACTCCCGTCACGCGGACAGGCGATTCACGTCAGGGCCGCCGCCACAGACGTACGGCCTGCAGCCGCACCCCGACGCGCCGCGCCGTGCGTCAGCGCCGCGCCTTGGCCTTCTTGCGCTTCTTGGACTTCGAGCCGCCGGTGCCCTTGGGCGAGGCGGTCGCGGCGGCGGAGTCGGCCGCCTTGTCGGCCTTGGCCTTGGCCCGCCGCTCGGCCCGCGGCAGGGACGCGTCCTCGTCGAGCACGCGACCCTCGGCGTCGACCTGGTGCTCCTCGACGGTGCCGTCCTCGCCGGGGGCGGACAGCTGGATGTTCTTCTGCTGCGGGGCCGGCAGCGACGCCTCGACCTCGGCCGGGTCGACCTCGACGTGGAAGAGGTGCTGGACCGACTCCTCCTTGATGGCGTCGTTCATCGCCTCGAACATCTGGTAACCCTCGCGCTGGTACTCCACGAGCGGGTCGCGCTGGGCCATCTGCCGCAGGTGGATGCCCTCCTTGAGGTAGTCCATCTCGTAGAGGTGCTCGCGCCACTGCCGGTCCAGCACCGACAGCACGACGCGCCGCTCGACCTCGCGGATGACCCGCTCGCCGAGCTGCTCCTCCCGGGTGTCGTAGGCGTGCTGGGCGTCGGAGCGCAGCTCCTCCTGCAGCAGGTCGGGCGTGATGCCCGCGCGGCCACCGACCTCGGACTCCACGTCCTCGACGCTGATGCTCACCGGGTACAGGTCCTGCAGCGCCTTCCACAGCGTCTCCAGGTCCCAGTCGTCGGAGAAGCCCTCGGCCGTGGCGCCGTTGACATAGGCGTCGACCGTGTCGTTGATGAAGAAGCGGATCTGGTCCTCCAGGTCCTCCTCCAGGACCCGGCGGCGCTCGGCGTAGATCGTCTCGCGCTGGCGGTTGAGGACGTCGTCGTACTTCAGGACGTTCTTGCGGATCTCGAAGTTGCGGCCCTCGACCTGGCTCTGCGCGCTGGCGATCGAGCGGGTCACCATCTTGGACTCGATCGGGACCTCGTCCTCGATCTTGGCCGTCTGCATGAACCGGTCGACCATCGTGGCGTTGAACATGCGCATCAGGTCGTCCTGCAGCGACAGGTAGAACCGGCTCTTGCCGGGGTCGCCCTGGCGACCGGCGCGACCGCGCAGCTGGTTGTCGATGCGGCGAGACTCGTGCCGCTCGGTGCCGAGGACGTACAGCCCGCCGAGCTCGAGGATCTCCTCGTGCTCCTTGGCCACCGACTTCTCGGCCTTGGCGAGCGCCTCGTCCCACTGCGCCTCGTACTCCTCCGGGGTCTCCTCCGGGTCCAGGCCCTTGGCCTTGAGCGCCGCCACGGCCATGAACTCGGGGTTGCCGCCGAGCATGATGTCGGTGCCTCGACCGGCCATGTTGGTCGACACGGTGACCGCGCCCTTGCGACCGGCCTGCGCGACGATCGTCGCCTCGCGCTCGTGGTGCTTGGCGTTGAGCACCTCGTGCGGGACGCCCTTGCGGCGCAGCTGGTCGGAGAGGTACTCGCTCTTCTCGACCGAGGTCGTACCGATCAGGACGGGCTGGCCGTCCTTGTGGCGCTCGACGATGTCGTCGACGACGGCGGCGAACTTGGCCTTCTCGGTGCGGTAGACCAGGTCGCGCTGGTCGTCGCGGATCATCGGCTTGTTCGTGGGGATGCTGACGACGCCCAGCTTATAGATCTGGTAGAGCTCGGCGGCCTCGGTCTGGGCCGTTCCGGTCATGCCGGAGAGCTTGTCGTACATGCGGAAGTAGTTCTGCAGGGTGACCGTGGCGAGCGTCTGGTTCTCGTTCTGGATGTCGACGCCCTCCTTCGCCTCGATCGCCTGGTGCATCCCCTCGTTGTAGCGACGGCCGGCGAGCATGCGGCCGGTGTGCTCGTCGACGATGAGGATCTCGCCGTTCATCGCGACGTAGTCCTTGTCGCGCTTGAACAGCTCCTTGGCCTTGATGGCGTTGTTGAGGTAGCCGATGAGCGGGGTGTTCTGGGCCTCGTAAAGGTTGTCGATGCCGAGCAGGTCCTCGACCTTCTCGATGCCGCTCTCGAGCAGGCCGACGGTCTTCTTCTTCTCGTCGACCTCGTAGTCGCCGCTGCCCTGGACGACCTTGTTGTCGGAGTCCTTCTTGGCGCGCTTGAGGTGCTGCACGATCTTGGAGAACTCGACGTACCACTTGGTGGCCTCGTCGGCCGGGCCGCTGATGATCAGCGGGGTGCGGGCCTCGTCGATGAGGATCGAGTCGACCTCGTCGACGATCGCGAAGTTGTGGCCGCGCTGGACCATCTCCTCCAGCGACCAGGCCATGTTGTCGCGCAGGTAGTCGAAGCCGAACTCGTTGTTGGTGCCGTAGGTGATGTCCTTGGCGTACTGCTCGCGGCGCTGCTCGGGGGTCATCGACGCCAGGATCACGCCGGTCTCGAGGCCGAGGGCGCGGTGGATGCGGCCCATCAGCTCCGACTGGTACTCCGCGAGGTAGTCGTTGGTCGTGACGACGTGGACGCCCTTGCCGGACAGCGCGTTGAGGTAGGACGGCAGCGTCGCGACGAGCGTCTTGCCCTCACCGGTCTTCATCTCGGCGACGTTGCCGAGGTGCAGCGCCGCGCCGCCCATGAGCTGCACGTCGAAGTGCCGCTTGCCGATGGTGCGCACGCTGGCCTCGCGCACCGCCGCGAACGCCTCGGGCATCAGGTCGTCCAGCGTCTCGCCGTCGGCGAGGCGCTTCTTGAACGCCGCCGTCTCGGCCTTCAGCTCGGCGTCGCTGAGCTTCTGGAAGTCCTCCTCGAGGATGTTCACCTGCTCGGCGATCCCCTCGAGGCGCTTGAGCAGGCGCCCCTCACCGGCACGCAGGACCTTCTCGACGATCTTCGGCACGCTCAGGGCTCCTGGTCTCACCCGCGTCGCGGGCGTCGGTCGAACTGCTCGGGTACGCCGCCGCGGGCACACGTCATCGACGTCGCCGTGGCAGACCAACCCAGGTTAGACGGTCAACGTCCTTCCGGGTGCATCCGTGCCCGCGGCGGCCGGCTCTTATCCCTCTTGGGCTCGGCTCCTCCTCCGGCAGCCCGTCGCAAGCTCCGGCCTGCCGGCATCGTCGCCGAACCGCAGCAGAACTCATCCGTCGCAAGCTCCGGCCTGCCGGCATCGTCGCCGAACCGCAGCAGTACTCAGTGCCTCGGCTACTCGACCGGCTGCTGCAGGTCGACGTCCCAGCCCGAGCCGGCGCCGTCGTACGGCGTGGCGAGGTAGATCTCCCGCGCGGTGCCCGCCGGCGTCAGGTCACGCCGCTCCACCTCGCGCACCAGCCCCTGCCAGGCCTGCGGCAGACCGACCAGGTCGGGGGCGGTGTAGCGCACGGTCAGCGCGCGGGGCGCCGCCGCGAGCCGGACCGGCTCGAGACCGTCGGGGGTCGGGGCGTCGCCGACCTGCTCGGCAGCGGCGGCGACCAGCTCGTCGCCGTCGCCGGTGTAGTGGGCGACCCCGGGGCCGACCCGGGTGGCGCCGGCCCGCTCGACCGCCTCGTTGACCCGCTGGAACATGGGCCCGATCTCGGACTCGATCTGACTCATCTCGGTGACCCGCGCCGACAGCTGCACCAGGCGCAGCTCGGGCAGGTCGGTCTCGACATAGGTGTGCTCGGACATGGGGACTTCCTTCTCGATCAGTCGGAGCCTCGCCTCCACCTGCCGCACTCGTTGCTCGTCCGTGCGCATCTGCTCCAGCAGCGCCGTCCGACGCTCCCGCAGCATCTGCGCGACCAGGTCGGAGCTCTGCGGCTCGGCCAGCAACCGCCCGACGTCGTCGAGCGAGAAGCCGAGATCCTTCAGGGCCACGAGCTGGTTGGCACGGTCGAGCTGGTCCGGCGAGTAGTAGCGGTAGCCGCTGAACTCGTCGACCCGCGCGGGCACGAGCAGGCCGAGCCGGTCGTAGTGCCGCAACATGCGGACGGACACTCCGACCAGCCGGGCGAATGCTCCGATGCTCAACATGACGACCCCCACACGACCGGCTGACATCGTGTCAGGGTCAAGCGTTCCTAGGTCGTGCCCCTTGTGGGCTCGACGCGCGCGAAACCCGGTTGAGGGCGGTGGCCGCTGCTGGTGGGATGCCAGGCATGGCGACCGCGAGCGTGCCCGAGCTGACCGATGGCGACGTGCGGTTGCGCGGGCACCGCGCGCAGGACGCGGCGCGCGTCGTGGAGCAGGTGAGCGACGAACGGTCGCGGCGCTGGACCACGGTGCCGACGCCGTACGGGCCCGCCGAGGCCGACGCGTTCCTCGCGCAGGTCGCCGCGGAGTGGACCGACGGCTCCGGCCGGTGGTGGGCGGTCGAGGTGGACGGCCGGTTCGCCGGGACGGTGAACTACTCCGTGCGCGGCGCCGGAGCCGCCGAGATCGGCTTCGGCCTGCACCCGGACGCGCGCGGGAAGCAGGTGGCGACGCGGGCGGTCGGGCTGGTGCTGGCGTACGCCTTCGCGCAGGACGGCGTCGAGACCATGGGTTGGCGCGCGGCTCGCGGCAATCTCGCCTCGTGGCGGGTCGCGTGGGCCAACGGGTTCAGCCTCGACGGCACCTGGCCCGGGCAGCACGTCACGCCGTCCGGGATGCGCGACGACCTGTGGGTCGGGCACCTCGACGCCGACGCGGCGCGCGAGCCGCGACTCCCCTGGTGGGAGCCGGCACCGTTGCAGGGCAACGGGATTCGGCTGCGGGAGTGGCGCGACTCGGACCGCCCGGACGCGGGGCCCGACGAGACCGCTCGGCGCTACGTCGTCACCCAGACGATGGTGCCGGCGCCCGAGTCGTTCGACACCTGGCTGCTCGACACTCGCACGTCGATGGCGGCCGGGGAGGGCGTGCACTGGTGCGTCGCCGACGCGCAGACCGACGAGGTGCTCGGCGGCATCCAGATCGACCAGCTCGACTCGCGCGCGACGCGCGGCAGCGGGATGGTGGCCTACTGGCTCACGCCCGGCGCACGCGGCCGCGGCGTGCTCGCCACGGCGCTGGACCTGGTCGTGGACCACGCGTTCGCCGAGCGGACCGACCCGGCCGGGCTCACCGGCCTCGGGGTGCACCGGCTGTGGGCCGGCACCGACGCCCGCAACCGGGCCTCGCAGCGCGCGCTGCGGCGGGCCGGCTTCCGCGAGGTGCTGCTGGAGAAGCAGGTGCTCACGCACGCCGGGCAGGACCCGAAGGAGGCGTTCGACGCGGTCTCGTTCGAGCTGCTGGCCTCCGACGACCGAGCGGCGACCCGGGTCGAGCCCGCGCCCGACACGGTCATCGAGACTGCCCGGCTGCGGCTTCGCCCGTGGCGGGAGTCGGACCGCCCGGCGCCGGGGGCCGGCCCTGACGAGGCCGCGCTGCGCGGCATGCCCGCCGGCGTGGTGCCGACCGCAGAGACGTTCGACGAGTTCCTCCGGCGGCGAGGGCACTACCGCGACAAGGGAACTCACGACTTCGCGATCGCGGACAGGGTCACGGACGAGGTGCTCGGTTCGATCGCCGTGTTCGGCATCGACCGCGAGGTCGGGCACGGCGAGGTCGGCTACTGGCTCCACCCCGGCGGCCGCGGGAAGGGGTATCTCGACGAGGCCCTCGCGGCGGTCGTCGAGCACGCCTTCCGGCCGACCGACGACGATGGCGCCGGGCTCGACCGGCTGCACGCGGGCACGGTGCTCGACAACTACGCGTCGCGAGCTGTGCTGCTGCGCAACGGTTTTCGGCTGTGGGGCGAGGATCACCAGGCCTACGTCGCCGCCGACGGGGAGCGCTCCGACGGCGCCTACTACGAGCTGCTGCGCGAGTGGGTCGACCGGCCCGTCGCGGTGGAGATCCCGGCGGTCGACGGCGAGCGGGTCCGGTTGCGGCCGTGGCGCGCGGCCGACGCGGCAGCGATCGTCGACGCCTGCACCGACCCCACGACGCGGCACTGGCTCGCCGGGCTCCCCGAGCCGTACGACGAGAAGGCCGCGCTGGCGTACGTCCACCAGGCCCGGGAGGACGCGGCGGCGGGGACGTCGATCACCTGGTGCATCGCCGATGTCCGCACCGACGAGCCGCTCGGCTCGCTGCAGCTCTCCGGCCTGCGCGGCCCGCGGCCGAGGACGGCAGCGGTGGGCTACTGGGCGCTCCCGCAGGCGCGCCGGCGGGGCGCGGTGACCGAGGGCGTACGACTCGCGGTGCGGCACGCCTTCCTGCCGTCCGAGGAGGGCGGGCTCGGACGACACCGCACGGTCTTGATCGCCGCCGACGGCAACGCGGCCTCGCAGTCGGTCGCCGAGCGAATCGGGTTCAGCCGCAACGGGATCGAGCACCAGGCCGAGACGCTGGGCGACGGCTCGACCGTCGACCTGGTGCGTTTCGAGCTGCTCGAGAGCGACTGGAGGAGCTGAACCAGTCGCCCCCGAGCGGCTCGTGGCGCGCGGCACGTGGCGCGCGGGTCAGGAGATCTTCCAGAAGACCGACCCGACCTGCTGCCCGGGATCGACCCCGGGTCGCCAGGCCACGCCGTCGCTGGTCGGCGTCGCCGCCCCCGAGGAGTTGCGCGACTGCGGCCAGACCAGCAGCTTGTAATAGCCGGGCGAGTCGAGCGAGAAGCTGCCGAGCTCGGTGAGCAGCGCGCCCTCCACGCCGGAGCCGTGGTTGGTGATGCTGATCCGCACCGGGGTCGGCGTGACGCTGGCGGCGGCGCCG
Source organism: Barrientosiimonas endolithica (assembly GCF_030296655.1). Lineage (NCBI taxonomy): Bacteria > Bacillati > Actinomycetota > Actinomycetes > Micrococcales > Dermacoccaceae > Barrientosiimonas > Barrientosiimonas endolithica. The sequence continues at coordinate 2,391,550 of NZ_AP027735.1, forward strand.
TTGTCGCCCCGGACGAACTGGTAGTACAGCTCGTCGGTGACGTCGTTGCCCGTCGCCGCGTCCCGCCCGGAGTTGACGGCGTCGACGTGGAACTTCGCCCCCTGCAGCGTGTCCGTGCTGCCGGCCGGGACGACGTTGCCCCAGCCGGTCTGCGAGTTGGGCCCGACATACCCCGGCAGGCCCGAGGTCGTGGTGTCCCAGGCGTTCACCGAGACGGGACGACCCTCGTTGTTGCGCGAGGTCACGAGCATCGGGAACGACGTGCGGGTGGTCGTGCCGTCCTGCCAGGTGATCTGGATGGTCTCCTGATAGGTGCTCGGGGTGCTCGGCGAGCTGACGTCGAGGTCTCCGCGCGCGGAGATGTAGAGCTTCTGCAGCCCGTTGCCGAGCTCTTCGGTCGCGACGATGCCGTACACCTGGTCGACCGACGCCTGCACGTCCGGCACCCGGGTGAGCGTCAGCATGTCGGTGCTGCCGGTCGGGTTGTAGCGGTACTGGATCTGGGCCGGCAGCTCCCCGGTCTGCACGACGATCGTGAAGTCGGCCCGGAACTCGGAGTTGCTCACGTCGAGGGCGTTGTTCCAGCCGAGCAAGGTCACCTCGTGGTAACCCGCAGGTGGTGGACTGGCGCTCATGGCCGGCGCGCGGGCGCCGATCGCGATGACGGGCACGCTCCACGCGATGCCCTTGCCGACGGTTCGGCGGGAGATGTGGCCCGTCTGGTTCCGGGCAGGATTGGATGGCAGGTACTGCTCGTTCACCGCTACCCCCACGGTGCTTGTCGGAGACACATTTCGGACAGCCGACCCCGTACTGCGTGCCAACGATTCTCGCGCTAACTAGGCCAGACGGATAGGTCCTTTCGGGTGATATGCCCATCCTGGAAGATCTCTTGGACTCGGGGCGCCGTGGCCGGACGCATGCCCCCTGAGGCCGCCGTGGATGACACAGACTTGCTCGCATGGACGCACCGTGGTCCGCACAGGCGGACGCCGTCACGCGGTTGTGCCAGGACAGGCTGCCCGGCCTGGTCGGGGTGTACGTCCACGGCTCGGCGGCACTGGGCGGGTTCGGACCGGGTTCTGACCTCGACGTGCTCGTGGTCGCCGAGGAGTCGGGGTGCGACGCCCACCTGGGGCAGGCCCTGCTGGCGGTGCCGGGCCGGCCGCTGGAGCTCTCGGTGGTGACGCCCGCCGCGGCAGCGCGGCCCGCGGCGCCGTGGCCGTTCGTCCTGCACGTGGCCGGCCCCGACCGGGTGATCACCGGGCTCGGCGCGGGCGACGAGGACCTGATCGCCCACTACGCCGTCGTCCGGCAGTCCGGGCTGCGCATCGCCGGTCCGCCCCCGGCCGAGGTCGTGGGGGCGGTCGCGCGTGAGGTGCTGCTGGCGTACGTCGGGCGGGAGCTGCGCTGGGGGCTCGCCCAGGCCGACGAGCGCTACGCGGTGCTCAACGCGTGCCGGGCGGTGGCGTACGTCCGCGACGGGGTGCTGCTCTCGAAGCTCGCCGGCGCCGACTGGTGGGCGGATCGCGAGAAGCCCGGCGAGGTCGTACGGCGGGCGCGGGCGGCGCAGCTGGCCGGCACCGATCTGGGCCCGGCGGACACCGCCGCGCGGGCGTTCGTGACGGCCGCCATCGCCGAGGTCGACAGCGCCCTCGGGTGAGGTCTGATCGCCGGATATCCTTGGTTTGGCGGGGTTTTCGAGGGCTTGTCAGTGGTCGGTTCTAGGTTGTGTCGCATGGTCGATCTGGATGCTGCGGAGCACACCACGGGCGAGCTGCTCGCGGTGGCCTCGGCTGCGTTGCAGGCGGCCTACACGCGGGCCTCGGGTGGCATCGCGCCGGAGGCGGACCGGTCCGGGGAGGGTGAGCTGGACCCGGCGACGGTGCTGGCCCAGGTCGGGGCGCTGCACGAGCTGATCAACACTGCTTCGGCGGTGCAGACCCACCGGTTGGCCGAGCACGCCGCGACCGAGACGCACACGGTGTACGACCCGGAGTCCGGCCGGTCGACGTACACGCTGCGCAAGGGCCCGACCGGGCGGGTGCGCGACACCGCCGCGGCCGACCTGCAAGGGTTGCTCGCGCTGGGGCCGGTCACCGCCCGGCGGGTGCTGGCCCAGGCGGTCGAGGCGGTCGCGTTCTTCCCCCAGCTGGTCGATGCGATGGCCACCGGCGCACTGTCCCGGGCCCAGGTCGAGGCCGTGGGTGATGCGCTGGTCGACGTCGAACCCGCCCACCGGCGCAGCACCGCCCAGGGAGTGGAGCACCAGCTGCTGCTGCGCGGGATCGAGGACCTGCCCCCGTCCCGGCTGGGCAAGGTCGCCAAGGCCGCGGTCTACGCCGCCCGCCCCGAGGCCGAACCCGTCGCCCGGGAACGCGCCACCCGCGACCGGCTCGGGGTGTGGTTCTCCCCGGCCCGCTGCCCGGGCTGAGCGTGATGAACGCGACCCTGCGCACCCACGACGCGGTCACCATGCAACAAGCCCTGGAAGCCCTCGCCTGGCGCTACCACACCACCGCCCGCAAGACCCACCACGAACAGCAGCAGCAGGACGCGCAACAGCGGGACGCGCGCCAGGAGCAGCGGACCGGTGAGTGTGGCTGCTGCCCGCGCACCACCCACCGCCAGCCGTGCTGCGCATCGGGCGGGTTCGGCGCCGTGCACGACGCCGACTGCGACCCCGCCCGGCGCGCCGCCACCCAGGCCGCCGATGCGGCCGAGGACGTCCCGGTCGGCGCGCAGGGGAGAGAACCCCTTGCCCAAGCTCGGCGAGTGCCGCACCGATGCGCTGCGCGACCTGCTCATGGCCCAGGCCAGCATCGAGACCACCGCCACCCTCCTGGTCCCGATCATCCCCTTCCCCGCCACCCCGGCCGCAGAACCGAAACCGCCGGCAACACAGGCGCCTGCGCCGGTGGCAGAACCGCAGCCGGAGACCCAGGGTCCCAGCGTCCAGAAGACGACGGCACCGCCCGAGACGGTCACGCCGCGACCGGCCACGGACCCGTCACGGCCGCCGAAACCTGTTGCCAAACCTACGGATTCGCCCTCGACCCCGGGTGACGGCGCCGACGCTGCCCAGGCCGGACCGCCCAGGACAGGATCGGGCTGGATCCCTGCGACACCCGGCAGTGCTGGCGTGCCTGGAGTGCCCCCTGGCCCGCGGGAGCTGGTGTCTCGCGACCGGGTGGATGAGCTGCTGGCCGACCTGACCGACAAGGTCCCCGACCGTGTCCCTACCGCGTGGATGCACCGCGTCGCCGACCAGCTACGCCGCGCAGAACGCACCCGCTCCGTCGTCGAGGAAAGCCTCATCCGGCTCCTCGACCACCACGACATACCCACCGACCGCCCCGACAGCGACCCGCCGAGCAGCAACCACGCGCAGAACCTCGACGGCCTCGACCTCGCCGGCCTCGACAAGCAGGCCCCTGCCCCGGGGCCGAGCCGTGGACCCGACACGCGTCCCGCGCCCTCCGGCGCCCCGCCCGCGGGCCTCGCGCCGCGCGACGCCAGGCTGACCATCGCCCACGTGCCCGGCACGGTGCTGCTCGACCTCACCACGTCCAGGACACCCGACGCCGCCGGGGCGACGCAGCTGCGGCCCGAGTCCGAGGCGGCTGCCGCTGCCGAGCCCGGCGTGGTTTTCCCTGCCGATCACGGGGCGGCGGTCCCTGACGAGCATGATGAGTCGTTGCCGCCGATCCGCGACGTGCTCCACCGCCCCGGCAGCATCGACCACGTCCAGATCCCCGGCCTGGGCGTCATCCCCGCCGACGTCATCACCGCCATCCTGCGCGCCGGCAGCCTGACCCTGAGCCGAGCCCTGCTCGACACCACCACCGGCGCCCTGCTCACCGGCCCCTCCCCCGCCCGCACCCCCTACAAACCCAGCCACGCCCTGGCCGAGGCGATCCGGCTCCGCGACGGCACCTGCCGCTTCCCCGGCTGCACCCGCCCCGCCGAGCACGCCGACATCGACCACGTCAACCCCTACGACGCCGACAACCCCGACGCCCAGACCACCGGCAGCAACCTGCAGTGCCTGTGCCGCACCCACCACCGCGCCAAACAGTCCGGCGCCTGGACCGTCACCATGACCCCCGACGGCATCTGCACCTGGACCGCCATCACCGGCGAACAACGCTTCACCTACCCCCAGCACGCCGACCTCCTCGACGCCCCGCCACCCTTCTGAGCACCGACACCCTCTGGGCGCAGCCACCCTCTGGGCCCCGCCACCCTTCTGAGCACCGACACCCTCTGGGCGCAGCCACCCCGCTGAGGGACAGCAACGCCCCGGCAGAGGGGCAGCAAACGCCCTGACGGGGACAGCACGCCCGGACGGGCCGGACGACGGGGCGCCCGGGCGTCCAGCCCTGAGCTCCCTCAGCTGACGACGTCGGTGAGCTCCAGCCAGTCGGCCATCAGCCGCAGCTGCTGGGCCAGGCCGGCGTGGGCGGCTGCCGGCGCGTCGGGTTCCCAGGTCACCTGCAGCGCCCGGAGCGTCGACGCCTTCCGGTCGGCCTTGAGATCGACCCGCGCGGCGAGCGAGTCGCCGTAGAGGAACGGCAGCACGTAGTAGCCCTCGGTCCGCTGGTGCGCGGGCGTGTAGATCGAGATGCGGTAGCGGAAGTCGTACAGCATCTCGGTGCGCTCGCGCTGCCACACCAGCGAGTCGAACGGACTGAGCAGCGCCTCCGCGTGCACGGCGCGCGGCCTGGCGGCGTCGGCATGCAGATAGGCGGGCCTGCTCCACCCCTCGACCTCGCACGGGATCAGCTCGCCGTCGGCCACCAGCTGCGCGATCGCGGGGCGGGCCTGGGCCGACATGATCCGGAAGTAGTCGCGCAGGCACAGCTCCGTGCCGACCCCGTGGGCCCGGGCGGCGATCCGCACCAGCTCGAGGCACGCCTCCTCGGGCGAGGGGCGAGCCTCCGCCGAGACCGCTTGCGCAGCAAGGTGTCTCGGCAGCACCTGCTCCGGCAGGGCGTAGCGGCGCTCGAACTGCGCCGTACGCCCCGCGCTGCTGATCTCGCCCGACCAGAACAGGAACTCCAGCACCCGTTTGACCTCCGACCAGTTCCACCCCCAGTGCTCCTTGGCGCGGGGCTGGTCGTGCGCCAACCGACGCTCGCACTCGCGAGAAGTCAGCGGTCCGTGCGCCGCGACCTCCTCGCGCACCAGCGGGATCAGGTCGGGGCGCTCGTGCACGATGCTGCGCATCCCGCCCCACGCCCGTTCCCGTGCCCACTGCATCCGGAAGTCCAGCAGCGGCCAGGTGTCGGGCGGGACCAGGCTGGCCTCGTGCGCCCAGTACTCCACCAGCCGCCGCGGCGCCCGGTCGCGGGCGCGGTCGACCAGGGCGGTGTCGTAGGGCCCGAGCCGGGAGAAGAACGGCAGGTAGTGGCTGCGGCACACCACGTTGACCGAGTCGATCTGCACCACGCCCACCCGGTCGATCAGGCGCTGCACCTGGCGCATCGTGGCAGCGCCAGGATCAGGTTTCTGGTCGCGAAAACCTTGTGCTGCCAACGCAATACGGCGTGCGGCAGCCTTGGACATGCGGAGCGGACGGGTCATCGGGCCTCGTCGTCGACGGGCTCGTCGGGCACGAGGCCGGCGCGGACGGCGTACATCGCCGCCTCGACGCGAGAAGACAGCTCGAGCTTCTCGAGGATGCTGCGCACGTGGTTCTTCACGGTGTTCTCCGAGATGAAGAGCTCGTCGCCGATCCCCTTGTTGCTCAGCCCGCGCGCGACGAGGACGAGCACCTCACGCTCACGCTCGGTGAGCGCGCCGTGCGGCTCCGGCGGCTCGGGTCGTGGCGGCTCGCTGCGCAGCAGGCTGGCGTAGCTCGACATGAGCCGTCCGGCCATCGCCCCGGACAGCTGCGACTCGTGCCGGCTGGCCCCGCGGATCGCGGCGACCAGCTCGTCGGGGCCGACGTCCTTGAGCAGATAGCCGGTGGCCCCGGCGCGCACCGCGTCGGTGAGGTCGTCGGCGTCGTCGGAGGCGGTGATCATCAGCACCTGCGACAGCGGCGAGGACGCCTTGACCGCGGCGCACGCCTCGATGCCGCTGCCCCCGGGCAGGTAGATGTCCATCAGCACCACGTCGGGGCGCTGCTCGGCGGCGAGCCGCACCGCCTGCTCGGCGGTCTCGGCCTCGCCCACGACCTCGATGTCGGCCTCGAGCTCGAGCACCGTGGAGATGCCGCGTCGGTAGAGATTGAAGTCGTCGACGACCAGGACCCGGATGAGCCCGGTGTCCTGGCCGTCGACGGCGGGTCCGCGGTGCGCCATCAGCGACGCCGTGAGCGCATCGCGCGAGACCCTGGGCGCCAGGGTGGCGTCATGCGGTCTCGCTCTGCTGCGGCTCGGGACGCGAGGACTCGTCGACCTCGAGGTGGATCACGCCGTAGCTCCAGCCGCGGCGGCGATAGACGACGGAGGCCCGGTCGGTGTCCACGTCGTGGTAGAGGAAGAAGTCGTGCCCGACGAGCTCCATCTGGCTCAGCGCCTCGTCCAGGCTCATCGGGTGACTCTGGTGCACCTTCTCGCGCAGTCGCACGGGGCAGTCCTCGTCACCCCCGACCTTGGCGGCATCCGGGCGTACGGCCGGCTCACCATCGGCCTGCGCCGGATCCGGCTGGGCGAGCGCGGCGGTGGCCTCGGCCACCGAGAGCGGCGTCTGGCGGCCGCGGTGCACCCGGCGCTTGTCGTGCTGGCGGCGCAGACGCTCCAGCAGCTTGGTCATGGCGAGGTCGAGCGCGGCGTACTCCTCGTCGGCGCTCGCCTCGGCGCGCACCACGGCGCGCCTGGCCCGGCAGGTGATCTCGACCCGCTTGGCGGCCTTGGCCTGCCGGGGGTTGGGTTCGTGGGTCACCACCACGTCGCATCGGATGACCCGTGAGTCGAGCTGGCCGACCTTGGCCAGCTTGTCCTCGATGTGTCGGCGGAATCGATCGGGGACCTCAGCGTGACGTCCCGTGACCGTGATCTCCATGGGCAACCTCCTGGTGCGAACGCATGATTGACGAAAGGGCTGTCCAGGCCCGGTCAGAGTGAGCGGGCGGCACCCTCCAGCGTCGGGAGGAGGGGGTGGTCACCGGGCACCTCCCAAGGCGGAACCGGTTGCGGCTCGACACCTCGGGGACCGCTGCGGGCTGGCAGCAGGTGCTCCATGACGTCACGGTAGTCGACCCGGAGCAGAGCGTCCACGAATCACCCCGACGGGCGTCCGCGACGCACGGTGGAGGCGATCACGGCGGCGTGCACGGAGGCCGCGCCGGCGGCCCGGACGGCGCGCGCGGCCTCGGTCAGCGTGGCTCCGGTCGTGACGATGTCGTCGGCGAGCACGACCGCGCACCCGGTCAGGTCGCGCGTCACCGCGAGCGCCCCGGCCAGGTTGCGCGCCCGCGCGCTCGCGCCGAGACCGGCCTGGTCGCGCACGGCACGCCGCACCCGCAGCGCGCGCCGCGCCACGGGCAACGACTCCCCCGCGAGCGCGTGCCGCACCACCTCCTCCCACGGGTCCCGGCCCCGTTCGCGCCAGGCACGTGCCGACGACGGCGCAGGGATCACGACCACGCGCCGCTCGAGCAGCGCCGCGCGCAGCACCGGGTCGCCCTCGACCGCACCCGCGAGCGACCGCCGCCACAGCCCCGCGAGCAGCGGCAGCAGCGCGAGCCGGCCGTGGTCCTTGTGGGCGACGATCGCCTGGCGCACCGCCCCGTCGTACGCCAGCAGCGTCCACACCGGCGGCAGCCCCGCCGGCGGCGGGCACACCCGAGCCAGGTGCGGCCCGGCCCGCGCCGCGCGGGCGATCTCGGCGCGGCACCCCGGGCACAGGTGCGCCCGCCGCGCCCCGCACCCGACGCAGTCGACCGGCGCGACCAGGTCGGCCAGCTCGCGCAGCACGGGTCGAGTCCAGCGGGCGCGCGCCAGGTGCGCGAGGACGTACGGCGGGCCTGTGGACGGGCGCGGGAGCGGCGGCGGGGGTGTGGACGACGGCGCGCAGGGCGTACGAAGGACTGGCGCGCGCTCGGGCGGCGCGGGTGTGGACGACGGCGTCCGCGGGGCGTACGACGGACTGGCGCTGGCGAGCAACCACCCGGGCGCGCTACGGCGCGGGCGCCACCACGTCGTCGCCCTGGTCGAAGACCTCCCAGCTGCGCCCCTCGCGGGCCAGCACGGTGCCGCGGTCGGTGACGACGAAGACGCGGTCCTGCGGGATCGAGCTGCCCACCACGGCGGTCGCGCCGGGCGCCGGGCCGAGCGGCTGGGCGAGCCCGCTCAGCGGGACCATGATCGGCTCGACCCGCTCCGGGCTGGAGGGCATCCGGCCGAGGACGCCGAGGGTCGTCTCGTCGGCCCAGGTGACCGACGACAGGTCGCTGATCGCCGGGTTGACGACGACGGGCGTGCCGAGGCTGTCGACCTCGCCGCTGCTGTCGCGCACGATGCCCGACAGCAGCAGGCTGGTGCGCCGGGTGGAGCGGTCGCGCACCACCAGCGCCAGCCGCGCGCTCTCCGGCGAGACCGCGAGCGCGACCACGTCGCGCTGCCCGAGCCAGGGCGCGGTCACCGGCTGCGGCTGCGCCTGCTGCACGGGCTGGCGGGTGTCGATCACCCAGATCGTCGGCGGTCCCGTCGTGGGGTTCTCCGCCGCCGGCCGGCCGCCGGACTGACCGGGTCCGGCGGCGGTCAGCGCCTGCCCGGCGACCCACAGGTCGTTCTGCCCGTCGTACGCCGGCCGCACCAGCTGCGTCCCGAACGACGGTCGCGACGTCAGCTTCCCGGCGATCCACCGGCCCAACGTCTTGCGGTCGCCCGCGATCGCCGCGATCTCCCGGCCGCGGGAGTCGCCGGCGAGCTGGTACCACTGCGACGGGATCGTCGGCAGCGGTTCGCGGTCGGTGGGGGTCGGGGCCGGGCGCCGAGAGTCGTTGTCGTTGTTGTTCCACACCAGCTTGGCGTCCTTGCGCACGATCACCGGGCCGCTGGGAGCCGGGACCACGGAGTAGTCGAGGTCCTCGACGGAGGAGTCGGGCCCCATTCCGGGCGCCTCGAGGCGGGCACTGCCCACCATGAGCTGCACCCGGCTCACCCCCGGCGCCTGGCTCAGCGTCTGCAGCATCGCGGCCCACAGCGCCTCGCGATCCAGCGGGCTGGCGCCGAGCGCCTCGCGCGACAGCGTCACCGTCGCCGTGCGGTCGGTGGCCGAGACGGGCACCGCGTTGGGCTGCAGCCGCGTGCCCGCGGGCAGCCGGTTGCGCACGACCCCGGTCAGCCAGGTGGGCGGCGCACCGATGACGGCGCGCGCCAGCGCGGTGGTCATGCCGGCCTCGGGGAACCAGCGGACGTCGGGCAGCAGCACCTTCGGGCCGTTCTGCGAGGCGAAGTAGACCCGCTTCGGCTGATAGAGCCGTTCGAAGTCGGCGACGCTCAGCCACAGCCCGAGGTCGTCGGGCACCGAGGTCACCCGCCAGGCGCCCCCGCCACCTGCGACACCCCGAGCTGCAGGGTGCGGCGCTCCTCGGTGGGCAGCTGCGTCACGTGCCCCTCGGGGTCGACCTGGGCCTCGGCGACGGCCGTCACGACGACGCGGCCCCCGGCGATGCGGCGGGCGCTGAGGTTGCTGCTGCTCAGCAGCAGGATGCCCTGGTCGGGGCTCCACCCGTCCAGCGCGGTGCCGGCGAGGTACTGCCGCGCCGTCGCGAACCCCTCCGGCACCCCGTTGTGTGCCCGGATGAACCCGGCCGCGATCTCCTCCGGCCCGGCGTCGACACCCGGCGGCTCGGGCTCGACGACGATCGCCGGACGCTGGTCGGCGTTGTCGACGGTCAGGCGCGGCTCGACCTCGCTGTCGCGCGGCAGGCCCGTGCACCCGGTGAGCAGCAGGAGCACCGCGGTGAGCGCGGCCAGGAGCGCACCGCCGGGACGGCCGAGGGGCGTACGTCCGCGGCCACTCCCCCAGGCCCGGCGGCCTCGGGAAGGCCGAGGGGCGTACGTCCGCGGCGGCTCATCGCAGACGCACCTCCTCGGGGATCACGATCGGGCCGGTCGCGTCGCCGTCAGGGACCAGCCGCACCGGGGAGCGCTTGATCGGCTCGCCCTTGGTGCGCGGCAGCGTGAGCCGGAAGCAGGAACCCTCGCCCAGCTCGCCCCAGGCCTGCAGCCACCCGTCGTGCAGCCGGGCGTCCTCGAGCGCGATCGACAGCCCGAGGCCGGTGCCGCCGGTGGTGCGCGCCCGCGCGGGGTCGGCCCGCCAGAACCGGCTGAACACCATCGACGCGTCGCCCGGCTTCATGCCGACGCCGTGGTCGCGCACCGCGACGGCGACGGCGGTGGCGCCGGCCGCGACGGTGATCTCGACGGGTTTGCCCTCGCTGTGCTCGATGGCGTTGGTGACGAGGTTGCGCACGATGCGCTCGACGCGGCGCTGGTCCATCTCGGCCGTGGCCGGGCGCGGGGCGTCGACCGTGATGGAGGTGCCGGCGCGCTCGGCGAGCGTCGCCGAGGCGTCGACGACCCGGCCGACGATGTCGCGCAGGTCGACCTGGGTGAGCTCGAGGTTGGCGGCGCCGGCGTCGAACCGGCTGATCTCGAGCAGGTCGGTGAGCAGCGACTCGAAGCGGTCGAGCTCCTTGTGCAGCAGCTCGGCGGACCGGGCGGCCGGGGCGGTGAAGTCGTCGCGGCTGGCGTGCAGCAGGTCGGCGGCCATCCGGATCGTGGTGAGCGGGGTGCGCAGCTCGTGCGACACGTCGGAGGTGAACCGCTGCTGCACGACCGACAGGTCCTCGAGCTGGCGGATCTGCTGCTGCAGGTTGCCGGCCATGCCGTTGAACGAGGTCGCCAGGCGGGCCAGGTCGTCCTCGCCCTGCACCCGCATGCGCTCGTTGAGCGCACCCGCCGACAGCCGCTCCGCGACGTGCCGCGCCTGCCGGACGGGGCTCACGACCATCCGGGTCACCATGTACGCCAGGCCACCGAGGATCGCGACCAGCGCCACGCCACCCAGGAAGAACGAGCGCCGCACGATGTCGAGCGTCTCCAGCTCCTGGTCCATCGGGTAGATCAGATAGAGGTCGTACGCCCCCGAGTTGGGGATGCTGACCCGCGAGCCGATGAGCACGGCCGGCACCTGGCGCCCGTCGACGTCGATCGTGATGATCTTCGACTGCTGGTGGGTCGGGTCGGCGCGCAGCGCCTCCCGGATGTCCTGCGGCACGACGCTGGTGGAGGTGCTCTCGCTGGCGACCGGCGGCACCGACTGGGTCGTGTTGTCGAGCGCCCGGATGAGCACCGCCCGCCGCGACAGGTCGTCGGCCGACGAGACGTCGCTGACGCTGTCCTCGGCGGCCTGGCCGAGCGTGCTCGCGTCGGTCTTCTCGACCTCGGCGAGGATGCGCTGGGCGTCGCCGCGACGGGCCGCGGCGTCCTGCTCGGAGGTGCGCAGCTTGGCGCTGACCAGCCCGTCGGCGACCCGTTGGTACATGAACGAGCCGAGCGCGAACGTCAGCAGCATGCCGAGCAGCATGGTGATCGTCATGACGCGCAGGTGCAGCGAGCGACGCCAGGGGCGCAGCAACGAGCGCAGGGCGCGACGGACGTACCAGCCCGTGCGCATCCGGGTCAGGCGCAGCCGGTCGCCGAGGGTGGGGTCGGGCAGCGGCGGTGACGCGGGCCGAGAGCCGACCGGGGCGCCGGCCGCGGCGCCCTCGTCGGTCTCAGCGGTGGACATGGGCTAGCGCGACCCCGCCTTGTAGCCGACCCCGCGCACGGTCAGGACGATCTCGGGGTGCTCGGGGTCGCGCTCGATCTTGGAGCGCAGCCGCTGCACGTGCACGTTGACCAGGCGGGTGTCGCCGGCGTGGCGGTATCCCCAGACCTGCTCCAGCAGCACCTCGCGGGTGAAGACCTGCCACGGCTTGCGGGCGAGCGCGACGAGCAGGTCGAACTCCAGCGGCGTGAGCGAGATCGGCCGCCCCTCGCGGGTGACGCTGTGGCCGGCGACGTCGATCGACAGGTCGCCGATGGTCAGCTTCTCGGGCTCGGGCTCGTCGCCGCGGCGCAGCCGGGCGCGCACCCGCGCCACGAGCTCCTGCGGCTTGAACGGCTTCGTGACGTAGTCGTCGGCGCCGGACTCCAGCCCCAGCACCACGTCGACGGTGTCGGTGCGGGCGGTCAGCATGATGATCGGGGTCAGTGCCTCGGCCCGGATGCGACGGCACACCTCGACCCCGTCGATGCCCGGCAGCATCACGTCGAGCAGCACCACGTCGGGCTTGCTGTCGCGGAAGGCCTGCACCGCGAGCGAGCCGTCGGCGACGTGGGTGACCTCCAGCCCCTCGTTGTGCAGGATGATGCCCAGCATCTCCGCGAGGGCGGGGTCGTCGTCGACGACGAGTACGCGACCGTTCACGTGGCGTTCCTTCCCAGACTGTCCGTGAGCCGTTGCCCGGATATCTTCACACGCGCCGCTGGGGATCCCCGGCACCAGCAGGCCGTGCCGTGAGTGTGCACGAGTGGCCCATGCCGTACGCACCCGGTGGGCGCATCGCGCACTCTCACCAAGAACCACGGGGAGACCCGACCCGTACGCCGGCGGCCGGCGGCGGAGCCGACGACCAGCACGGGAAGAGCCCGGCCAAGGACGAAGTCCGGGCCGGGCTCTTCCGAGCTGCGAGGAGGCGCAGCAGAGGATTCAGTACCGGTAGTGCTCGGGCTTGTACGGGCCCGCCACGTCGACACCGATGTAGTCGGCCTGCTCCTTGGTCAGCTCGGTGAGGCGTACGCCCAGCGCGTCCAGGTGCAGCCGGGCCACCTTCTCGTCGAGGTGCTTGGGCAGGACGTAGACCTGCTTGTCGTACTCGCCCGGCTTGGTGAACAGCTCGATCTGGGCGATCGTCTGGTTCGCGAACGAGTTGGACATGACGAACGACGGGTGGCCGGTGGCGTTGCCCAGGTTCATCAGGCGGCCCTCGGAGAGCACGATGATCGAGTGCTCGGGGCGGTCGCCGCTGGCCGGGAAGGTCCACTCGTGCACCTGCGGCTTGATCTCGGTCTTCTTGACGCCCTCGATCTTGGCCAGGCCGGCCATGTCGATCTCGTTGTCGAAGTGGCCGATGTTGGCGACGATCGCCTTGTCCTTCATCTGCACCATGTGCTCGGCGGTGATGACGTCGAAGTTGCCGGTGGTGGTGACGAAGATGTCGCCCTCGGCGAGCACGTCCTCCAGCCGGGCGACGCGGTAGCCCTCCATTGCGGCCTGCAGCGCGCAGATCGGGTCGATCTCGGTGACGACGACGCGGGCGCCCTGGCCGGCGAGCGACTGGGCGCAGCCCTTGCCGACGTCGCCGTAGCCGCACACCACGGCGACCTTGCCGCCGATGAGCACGTCGGTGGCGCGGTTGAGGCCGTCGATGAGGCTGTGGCGGCAGCCGTACTTGTTGTCGAACTTGGACTTGGTGACCGAGTCGTTGACGTTGATCGCCGGGAAGAGCAGGTCACCGGTCTTGGCCAGCTCGTAGAGCCGGTGCACGCCGGTGGTGGTCTCCTCGGTGACGCCCTTGATGCCGGCGCCGATCTTGGTCCACTTCTGCGGGTCGTCGGCCATGGTGCGGCGGACGAGCTCCTTGAAGACGGCGAACTCCTCGGAGTCCTCGTCGGTGGTGGGCGGCACCTGGCCGGCCTGCTCCCACTCCATGCCCTTGTGCACGAGCATGGTGGCGTCGCCGCCGTCGTCGAGGATCATGTTCGGCCCGTCGCCGCCGGGCCAGGTGAGGATCTGGTTGGTGCAGTCCCAGTACTCCTCGAGCGTCTCGCCCTTCCAGGCGAACACCGGGACGCCCTGCGGGTCCTCGGGGGTGCCGTCGGGGCCGACGACCGCGGCGGCCGCGGCCTCGTCCTGGGTGGAGTAGATGTTGCACGAGGCCCAGCGCACCTCGGCGCCCAGCGCGGTGAGGGTCTCGATGAGCACCGCGGTCTGCACGGTCATGTGCAGCGAGCCGGCGATCTTGGCGCCCTTGAGCGGCTGGCTCTCGGAGAACTCCTCGCGGATGGACATCAGGCCCGGCATCTCGTGCTCGGCCAGGCGCAGCTGGTGCCGGCCCGCCTCGGCGAGCGACAGGTCGCGGACCTTGTGGTCGAAGGACATGTGAAAAGAACTCCTCGTGTTCCGGGTCCCCGGCGCGCCCTTCTGGGCCATCCGCGGGTTATCACCCACGCCGGCGCCCTCCAGGTTAGCGAGTTCGTACGTCCGCGCCGACTCCGCGGTCACGCTCACCCTGCGTGGGGTGGTGGAGGTGGTGGACTAGCGGCGAGAGTGATCGGCATCGCAGCCCGACCCGAGGAGAGCCATGAGCGAGCAGGACCCGCAGCAGCCCACGTCGGAGACGCAGGCGCCCGAGCAGGAGCCGCCGGCGACGCCCGAGCAGGACGCGCGGAACGAGGAGGCGCGCGAGACGCAGGACGCGCCGCGCGACGACGTGCCCCAGCAGCCGGTGACCGACCGCGAGCCCACCCGCCAGGAGCGCGCCGGCGACATGGACGAGGAGCTCAAGGTCGACGTCGACCGCGACAAGATGGCCGAGTGGGACAAGGTGCGCGACGAGTACTCCACCGACTCCGGTCAGGAGCCCGCGCGACCGATCTTCAGCGACGAGGGCACCCCGCGGCGCGACGAGCGTGACGATGACGAGGGCGACGGCGACGCCGGCCCGACCGCGGGCGAGCGGCAGTCCTCCGGCGCCGACCGCGCGGCCGACGAGGAGGCCCAGTCCGACGCCGGCGACGCGCCGACCGAGACCGCGCCGGGCACGGGCGGCGACGACGCCCGCTGAGGCAGCGGCGCCTCAGCCGCGGTGGTACGCCGGAGCCAGCCCCCGGCGTACGTCACCGCGGTAGCGGCGCTCGCGCAGCTCGGCGACGTAGAGGTCGTGCTCGGGGGCGCCCAGCCGGCGCGAGACCTCGAGCTCGGCCTCGACGTCGTAGGGCACCCGCACGAACTGGATGCCGAACGGCGCGGGGTCGGGGCTGTCGAGCACGCCCTCGAGGACGACGTACAGCGGGACGCCGTCGTCGAGCGGGTTGCCCACGCTGCCGGTGTTGAACAGCGTCTTGCCGAGGTCGACCTCGAGGAAGCTGTCGTGGGTGTCGCCGTAGCCCACGACGTCGGGCTCGGGGCCCGCGCCGGTGGCCTCGGTGGCGGCGAACATGCCGAGGAACTCCTCGCCGTCGTGGTCGAAGCGCACCCGGCGGTGCACCGAGCCGGCCGAGGCGTGGAAGAGCCGGACGCGCCGGCCGCTCATCGTGAAGTCGTGGCAGAACGGCAGCCCGCGCAACCACTCCCCTGCCCCGGCGCGAGCTGGTCGAGCCACCAGCGCAGCGACGGGTCGGCCGGGTCGCCCCACATCTGCGGCGCCGGGAGGAAGTCGTCCCAGTTGCCGAGCAGGTTGACCTCGCAGACCTCCTGGCAGCGCTGCACCACCTCGCGGCCGCGCGGACCCTTCCCGACGTAGTCGCCCAGGTTGAAGATCCTGGTCAGCCCGCGCGCCTCGATGTCGGCGAGCACCGCCTCCAGCGCCGTCAGGTTGCCGTGGACGTCGGAGATCAGCGCGACGCGGTCGAGCGGCACGCTCAGTGCGCCCCGGCCTCGGCCTTGGCCCCCGCTTGGGGATGAAGTGCATGATCGTCACGATGATCGCGCCGACGATGACGCCGAGGATCGCCGAGCCGATGGTGTTGACGATCCAGCCGAGGATGCCGCCGATCCCGCCCACGCCCTCGGCGGCGACCTGCACGTGGTGCACGAGGTCGTACGGCAGGGTGAAGCCGAGCTCGTCGAAGCCGACCAGCAGGATGTGCCCGCCGACCCAGATCATGGCGGCGACACCGACGACCGACAGGGTGGTGAGCAGCTTCGGCATGGCGGCGACGAGGCCGGCGCCGAAGCGCTGCTGCAGCCGGGAGGACTTCTGGCTCATGCTCAGGCCGATGTCGTCCATCTTCACGATGAACCCGACGACGCCGTAGACCAGCGCGGTGATCGCGATCGCGACGATGACCAGGGTGATCGCGCGGCGCACGAACGGCTCGTTCGCGATGGTGTTGAGCGAGATGACCATGATCTCGGCCGACAGGATGAAGTCGGTGCGCACGGCGCGCGCGACGATGGTGTCCTCGTCGGTCTCGGCCGCCTCGGACTCCTTGGCCTCCTGGTGGCCGGCGATCCGCTCCCAGATCTTCTCGACGCCCTCGTAGCACAGGTAGGCACCGCCGAGCATGAGCAGCGGCGTGAGCAGCCACGGCAGGAACTGGCTGAGCAGCAGCGCCACCGGCGTGATGATCAGCAGCTTGTTGCGCAGCGAGCCCTTGGCGATCCGCTTGATGATCGGGAGCTCGCGCTCGGCCGCGAGGCCCTGGACGTAGCGCGGCGTGACGGCGGTGTCGTCGACGATGACGCCGGCGGCCTTGGCGCTGGCGCGGCCCGCGGCGGCGCCCACGTCGTCGATCGAGGCCGCGGCCGCCTTGGCGAGCACGGCGACGTCGTCGAGCAGCGCGAACAGTCCCCGGCCATCAGCGCACCACCGGGCGGGCCGGGCGGGTGCTGGACGGGAGGGAGGACGAGAGGTCGGTCAGTGCCACGGCGCTCAGCCTAGCCAGCCGAGGGCGTACGCCGCGCGCACCGACCGCGCGTGCGTCCGGTCCGCGCGGGGCGGGTGTGGTCGGGTCGGGCGGGGCCGGGCCGGGGGCGCGCGCTCGGGTCAGACCGGGTGCTGCGGCAGGTCGAGCCCGAGCAGCGCGTTCTCCAGCACCTCGGCCATGGCCGGGTGGATCCAGTACTGCCCGCGCGCCATGTCGGCCGCCCTGAGCCCGAAGGTCAGCGCCTGGATCGCCGGCTGGATCACGGTGGTCGCGTCGGGGCCCATGATGTGCGCGCCGAGCAGCAGCCCGGAGCGCTGGTCGGCGACCAGCTTCACGAAGCTCGTGGTGTCCTCCATCGCCCAGCCGTAGGCGGTGTCGCCGTACATCTGGGTCTTGGTGGTCACCGCGAAACCCTGGTCTCGCGCCTGCTGCTCGGTGAGCCCGACCGTCGCGATCTGCGGGTGGCTGAACACGCCGGACGGGACGAAACGGTGGTCGAACGGGCGCAGGTCGTCGGGGTGGGTGAGGTTGTACGCCACTCGCCGCGCCTCGTGGTTGGCGACGTGCTTGAGCTGGAAGTCGCTGCTGACGTCGCCGAGCGCCCAGACGCCCTCGGCGGTGGTGCGGCCGTAGGCGTCGACCCGGACCCGACCGTCGTCGGTGGTCGCGACCCCGGCGGCCTCGAGGCCGAGGCCGAGGGTCGACGGCTCGCGGCCGGTCGCGACGAGCAGCAGGTCGGCCTCGACCTCGGTGCCGTCGTCGAGCCCGAGCCGCACCTGCGTCGCGTCGCCGCTCGCCTGCACGACGTGGCGGCCGAGCCGCACGTCCCACTGCTTGACCGCCAGCTCGGTGAAGGCCGTGGCGATCTCGTCGTCGAGGTGGCGCAGCATGCGGTCGCCGCGCGCGACGATCGTGACCTCGACGCCGAGGAGGAGAAGACGTGGGCGAACTCCGAGGCGATGAAGCCCGCGCCGACGATCGCCATCCGCCGCGGCAGCCGGTCGATGCGCATGATCGTGTCGCTGGTGTGGAACGGCACGCCCGACCGCAGGATCACGTCGGGCGCCACCGCGTGCGAGCCGGTGGCGATGACCACCTGGGTGCCGGTGATCGTCTCGGCGCCGCCGGGGAGGTCGACCGAGACCTCCCGCGGCCCGGTGAAGGTGCCCCGGCCGAGGTAGGCCGTGGTGTTCGGCCCGTTGACGCGGTAGTCCTTGCCCGCGTCGGAGATCGGGTCGATGCGGCCGAAGATCCGGTCGCGGATGTCGCGCCAGCGCACGTCGTCGAGCGTGGAGTCGACGCCGTAGCGGTCGGAGTCACGCACCGTCGTCGCGACCTCGGCGGCGTAGACGAACATCTTGGTCGGGATGCATCCGACGTTGAGGCAGGTGCCGCCGAAGATGCCGTCCTCGACGATCGCCACCTTCTTGCCGTCGAAGGCGGGGGTCACCAACGAGTTGCCCGAGCCGCTGCCGATGATGACCAGGTCGTAGTGCGTCACGCCCTTCAGGGTAGAGACCGAGCGGGCGTGGTGATGCGCGCGGTGACCTCGTGTCCCAGATACTGCTTTGCGTGATCAGGGAGGATCGCCATGACACTGCCGCAGGAAGAGTTCATCGCTCGTGCGTCCGAGGTCTTGGGTGCTGACGACCGCGTCAGAGGGCTGTGGCTGACCGGGTCTCTCGGCGACGGCACGGCTGATGAGTTCAGTGACGTGGACTCGCTTGTCGTCGTTGAGGATTCGTCGTACGACGACGTGCTGGCCGAGTGGGACGACCTGGCTCGCGAGGTCGCGCCGTTCGTTCTGGTCAAGCAGCTGTTCCCGGGCGCGCCGATCTTCAACCACATCACGCCGGAGTGGCTGCGCTGGGACGTCGTGCTGGTCAGGCCGCAAGATGCGGCGGAGCGATTCGAGCTCGGTGCGGTGCGCGAGCTGTTCGATCGCGACGGGATGACCGTGCCCGATCCAGAGCCGGCCGGGCCGGCCGACCAGCGCGCAGCGCGCGGGATCGTCGAGGAGTTCATCCGGGTGCAGGGCCTGCTGCCCGTGGTGCTGGGTCGCGGTGAGCTGGTGACGGCTGCGTCCGGTGCCGGTCTCACTCGGCAGCACCTCACGTCGTTGCTGCGGTTGCGCGCCGAGGGCTCGCGGCCCAGCGGCGCCCTGCACCTGTCCCGGGTGCTGCCCGCAGAGCTGATCGCCGAGCTGGCGGCCCTGCCGCCGGTCAGCGCTGATCGGGACAGCGTGGTGGCGCTGCACCGGCGCACCTGGGAGCTGTTCATGCCGGTCGCGCGCGAGCTGCTGGGTCAGGACTTCCCGGACGCGCTCGCGACGGCCTGCGCGAACCGGCTGTCGTCCTGCCTCGCGGAGCCCTGGCCGGCCTGATCACCCCCACCGGCCACGTACTGGGGCCGAGCCGGCTCAGGCGCGCTCGCGGGCCACCTGGGCGCCGGCGCGCTGGAGCTCGGCGACCACCCGGCGGACCACCGCGCGCTCGGCGCGGTCGCGCCGGGACATGGCGACCACGAGGCGGGCCGAGTCGATGTCGCGCAGCTGCAGCAGACGTACGTCGGCGCGGGGGCGGGTGGTGAAGCGCGGCAGCAGCGCGATGCCCTCGCCGGCCACCACCAGCGCCTCGACGACCCGGTTGTCGCGCACCTCGTGGCGCACGTCGGCGCGCTCGCCGGTCACCCGTTCGATGGTGTCGACCAGGGTGCGGAAGGGATAGCCGCGGGGTGGGGCGATCCACGGCTCGCGGATCACCTCGGCGGGCCGCAGCGTGCGCCGACGGGACCAGCGGTGCCCGGCCCCGACGACGACGTCGAGCGGCTCGCGCACGACGGGCTGGACGGACAGCCCCTGCCGACGCGGCGGCCGGGCGCGCATGGTGTGCCCGACGACGACGTCGTAGTCGGTCGCCAGCTGCGCGAAGTCCTCCTCGGAGACGTCGACGTCGTCGAGCTCGATGTCGATGGGCTCGTCGGCCAGGGCGGCGAGCACGAGCGGCACGAGGTACTCGGCGGCGCTGGGCAGGGCGGCCAGGCGGACCCGACCGGCGACCGCGCCACGGAACTCGTCGAGCCGGGCCTGCGCCCGTTCGAGGGCGGTCTCGACGTCGGAGGCGGCATCGGCGAGCAGCAGCGCCTCGTCCGTGAGCCGCACCCCGCGACCGTGCGGCCGCACCAGCGCCACCCCCAGGTCGCGCTCCGCCGAGCGCAGCTGCTGCGAGACCGCCGACGCGGTGCGGAAGCCCGCCTCGGCGACGGCCGCCACGCTCCCCCGGTCACGCAGCTCGCGCAGCAGGACGAGGTGCCGATGCTCCATGCAGACAGCCTAAAGAGTCGGTGCAGAAATGCTCAGTAGACCTGGACGGTGGCGAGCCGCACCATCGACGTATGCCCCTCCGTCACCGCCTCCTCGCCGCGCTGGTCGCCGCTCTGTGGGGCGTCAACTTCCTGGCGATCCACGCCTCGCTCGAGCAGTTCCCGCCGTTCCTGCTCGTGGCGATGCGCTGGACCCTCATCGCGATCCCGACGCTGCTGCTGGTGCCCCGCCCCGAGGTGCCGCTGCGCTACCTGCTCGGTTACGGCCTCGGGTTCGGGGTGCTGCAGTTCACGTTCCTCTACTGGGCGATGGACAGCGGCATGCCGACCGGGCTGGCGTCGCTCGTGCTGCAGAGCTCCGCACCGTTCACCGTGCTGCTCGGCGTGCTGGTGACGCGCGAGAAGCTCACCGGCGCAAGGGCGTTCGGCGTCGCGGTCGCCGTGGTCGGCCTGGCGATCGTGGGCTCCCAGCGCGCGGGCGGGGCCACCTGGTGGCCGTTCGTGCTCACCCTCCTCGGAGGCCTGGGCTGGGCCCTGGGCAACATCGCGAGCCGGCAGGCCAAGCCGCCCAAACCGCTGCACCTCACGCTGTGGATGTCGGTGATCCCGCCGATCCCGATGCTCGCGCTGTCGCTCGCGGTCGAGGGCCCCGACCGGATCGTCGACGCGTTCGCGACCTCCGGCGACGCGTGGGGCGCGTGGGTGGGGCTGGCGTACACCGTGGTGCTGGGCACCGTCGTGGGCAGCGGCATCTGGACCTGGCTCATGGCGCGTCACCCGGCCAGCACGGTCGCACCGTTCTCGATGCTCGTGCCGGTCGTTGGCATCAGCGCCGCCTGGCTGGCGCTCGGCGAGCGCCCGAACGCGGTCGAGCTGGCGGGCAGCGTGGTCGTCGTGGCCGGGGTGCTGCTCACCTCGGGCACCCGCCGCCGGATCAGTGGTGTCCGTCGGCGAGGTCGAGGTCGCGCGGGGTCAGCAGCCACACCGCCGCCGCCGCAACCAGCATCAGCAGGCCACCCAGCAGTCCGACCTTCGTGAACGCGTCGGTGAAGGCGGTGCGCGCCAGGTCGGCGACCGCCTGACCCGCCGGCCCGAGCTGCTGGGCGACGGTGAGCGCGCCGCCGATGGAGTCCTGCACCGCCGGCAGGGCAGCATCGGGCAGGCCGGCCTCGCGCAGCTGGGCCACGGGCAGGTCACCGCGGTAGACACCCGCCGCGGCACTGCCGAGCGTGGCCACGCCCAGCGCGGCACCGACCTCGTAGCTGACCTCCTCGATCGCCGCGGCGTTGCCCGCGCGGTCTGCCGGCGCGCTGCCCATGATGAGCGCCGAGGCGATGGCCAGCGATCCCGTGGAGATCCCGACCAGCGCGAAAGCGACTGCGGCCCAAGGGATCTCGAGCGGTTGCGGCGCCCAGAAGAGCAGGCTGAACCCGAGGCCGCCGACGGCGAGACCGCCGGCCAGCACCGGACGTACGCCCACGCGCGCCGCGAGGCCCGGCGCCAGCGGCGCCGCCACCGCCCCGCCGATCGCGGCAGGCAGCAGCGCCACGCCGCCGCGGATCGGCGAGAGACCCTCGACCAGCTGCAGCCACTGGGCCCCGAGCAGCATGGCGCCGGCCATCGCGAACGAGGTCAGCAGCGCGGCCAGGACGCCGGCCGTGAACGGGCGACGGGTGAACAGGCGCACGTCGAGTACGGGCTCGGGCCGACGCAGGCACCGGCGCACGAACCAGGTGAGCGCGACGACGGCGACCACGGCGGCGGCGACCGAGGGCACGGTGAGGCCCTCCTTGCTGAGGTGCTTGATCGCGTAGACCAGGGCGACCAGACCGACGCCGGCGCCGGCCGCGGCGGGCGCGTCGAGCGGGGCGGGACGGTCGGCGCGGCTCTCGGGCAGCAGGATCCAGGCGGCGACGATCGCGACGAGCATCACCGGGACGTTGACCAGGAACGCCGCGTGCCAGGAGAAGTTCTCCAGCAGCAGACCGCCGACGATCGGGCCGAGCCCGCCACCCACACCGGCGGTCGCGCCCCACAGGCCGAGCGCGGTGGCCCGCTCGCGCGGGTCGGGGAACAGCGTGCGGATGCTCGCGAGGGTCGACGGCATGATCATCGCGCCACCGACGCCGAGCAGCGCGCGCACCGCGACGACCGCCCACGGGGTGCTCGCCACGAGCACCAGCAGCGACGCCGCAGCGAACACCGCGTACCCGGTGAGCAGCATGCGCCGCCGCCCCCAGCGGTCGCCCAGCGCCGCGACGGTGACGAGCAGGCCGGCGATCACCAGCGAGTAGGAGTCGACGATCCACAGCAGCTGGGTCGAGCTGGGGCGCAGGTCGGCGGCCAGCGCGGGCACGGCGACGTTGAGGATCGTCATGTCCATGACGACCACGAGCAGGCTGCCCGCCAGCACGGCGAGGCCCGCCCAGCGGCGCGGGTCCGCCTGGGGCTGCGGACGTACGTCCTGGGTCTGGTGACTGGTCACGGTGCGGACCTTCCTTCGACGAAGCTGGTGAGGACGAGGGACTCGACGGCGCGGAGGCCGACCTGGCCGCGGCGGGTGGCGTCGCGCGCGGCGACGAGCAGGCCGAAGATCCACGAGCTGAGCCAGGCGACGGGCACGTCGCGGCGCAGCAGCCCGAGCTCCTGCGCCCGGGCCAGCAGCGCCTGCTCGCGCCCCTCGAGCTCCTCCCCTGCTCGACGAGCCCGGGGGCGTCCTCGAAGAACGGGTCGGTGAGGGTGAAGCCGAACAGCTCGACCGAGCGCACGTAGCTGCGCACGAGGGCCTCGACCGCCGCGCGCACGACCGCTGGGTCCTCGCTCGTCGCCGCCTCGTCGGCCCGCGCCTCGGTCAGCGAGTCGTCCCACAGCCGCAGGCTGTGCTCGCCGAGCTGCTGCATGAGGTCGTCGCGGTTCTCGACGTGCCGGTGCAGCGTGGCGCGGCTGATGCCGGCCTCGCGCGCGATGTCGGCGAGCGTGGCGCGCGGACGGGCGTTGAGCGTACGGCCGGCCGACTCGATCAGCTGCTCCCTGCTGAGCATCGGGTCCTCCTGGTGCGGGCGCGGCGGTCGGCGCACCGGGCGCCGACCGTGAGACATAAATGTCTCACATGAGACATCGCAGTGTCACATCGGGCGGCCGCAGTCGTCTCTCCACGCGGTCCACGCGCTCCCCGCCCGCCGTCCGGCGGCTGCGAGCATGGCGGCATGAGCCGACCGCGCGGTCCCGTCCGCTACCTCTCCCAGGTCTCGCCGCACTGGGGCGTGCGCGCGGTGGGCCTCGTCGCGTGCCTGGCGCTGCTCGGCGTCGTGGCGTCGCTGGTCCTGAACCCCGACGGCGTCCCGTTCGCCGTCTTAGGCCTGATCGGCGTGCTCGCGCTCCTCGGCGCCGCAGCGGGACTGTGCCTGGCCCTGGTCAAGGTGACGCTCGAGGTGACCGAGTGGCAGGTGCACGTCGCCTACCCGCCGTTCACCCGGGTGCTCAACGCGGAGTTCATCACCGGCGCCCGGCCCGGCGACCGCGACGACGGCGTGGGGTTCGGCTACGGCATCCGGTGGGAGGGCCGGGGGAAGATCGCCCTGCGGGTCGGCGGGCCGGCCGTCCTGATCGAGCACTCCCGCCCGCCCGGCAGCACCGTGGTGAGCGTGGACGACCCGGAGCGGGCGGTGGCCGCGATCAGGCAGGCCGTCGAGGCAGCAGCTCGGCCATCACCTCGAGCGCGTCGACGACCTCGGCATGCGACGTCGACAGCGGCGCGAGGCCCAGCCGGATCCCGTCGGGCGAGCGGAAGTCGGGGATGACTCCGGCGTCCCACAGCTCGCGGGTGACCTGCTCGAAGCCGGGGCCGGCGATCGTGACGTGCCCGCCGCGGCGCTCGGGGTCGCGCGGTGAGGCGACGCGCACGCCCCACTCGCCCGGCCAAGAGTCGACCACCTCGATCGCGAGCGAGGTCAGCGCCACCGACTTGCGGCGCACGGCCTCGATGCCGGCGCGCGACAGCTGCTCGACGCCGAGCCGCACCGGGAGCATCCCGACGATCGGCGGCGTGCCCGAGACGAAGCCCCGGATGCCGGCAGCGGGCTCGTAGCCCGGGCCCATCGTGAACGGGTCCTTGCGGCCCATCCAGCCCTGGATCGGTTGACGAGCCTTGTCCTGCAACGACTTCCGGACGTAGGCGAACGCGGGCGCGCCCGGGCCGCCGTTGAGGTACTTGTACGTGCAGCCGACCGCGAGGTCGACCTCCCACGCGTCGAGCTGCACCGGCACCGAGCCGGCCGAGTGGCACAGGTCCCACAGCACGAGCGCGCCCGCGTCGTGGGCGATGCGGGTGATCTCGGGCGCGTCGGCGAGCCAGCCGGAGCGGTAGGCGACGTGGCTGAGCACGACGAGCGCGGTGCGCTCCCCCACAACCTGCTGCACCTGGTCGGGTGTGATGCCCGCCTCGGGATCGGTCTCGACCCAGCGCAGCCTCATGCCCAGCTCGCGCGAGATGCCTTCCAGCACATAGCGATCCGTCGGGAAGTTGTCCGTGTCGAGCACGATCTCGTCGCGCCCCGGCCGGGCGCCGATGCCCGCCCGCGCCAGCTTGTAGAGCAGCACGGTCGTGGAGTCGGCGACGACGGTCTGACCGGGCGCGGCCCCCAGGGCGGCCGCCGCGATCTCGTCGCCGACGCGCTCCGGCCACGTCATCCACGGGTCGTCGCCGTCGGTCCACGAGCGGATCAGCTCGCTCCCCAGGAGCCCTCGACCAGGTCGGTGAGCGCCGGGGCCGTGCGGCGCAGCGGACGGCCCAGGGAGTTGCCGTCCAGATAGGCCCGCAGCCGACCCGGCCGTGGCTCGACGAACTCCGACCGGAACCCCGCCAGGTCGTCGCTGCCGTCGAGCTCCGTTGCCCGAGAGCGGAACTCGCTCATCCGATCACTCTCCTTGCGCGATGCGGCCGCGGACGGCGTACAGCTCGGGGAAGAAGGTGAGCTCCAGCGCCTTGCGCAGGAACGGCACCCCGCTGCTGCCGCCCGTGCCGGGTGCGGAGCCGATGATCCGCTCGACCGTCTTCAGGTGCCGGAAGCGCCACAGCTGGAAGTTGTCCTCGAGGTCGACGAGCTCCTCGCAGGTCTCGTAGACGTCCCAGTGCTGGTGCGGGTCGGCGTAGACCAGCCGGAACACCTCGACCAGGGCGTCGCTGCGCACCCACGGCTGCGACCAGTCGCGCTCGAGCAGCTCGCCCGGCACGTCGAACCCGCGCCGGGCCAGCAGCGCGACGAACGCGTCGTAGAGCGACGGCTCGTGCAGCAGCGTGCGCAGCATCTCCTGCGCCTGCGGGTCGTGGTCGAAGACGGGGACCATCGCGGCGTTCTTGTTGCCGAGCAGGAACTCGACCGCGCGGTACTGATAGCTCTGGAAGCCCGACGAGGACGCGAGAAAGCTTCGGAACTGGGCGTATTCGCTCGGCGTGAGGGTCGCGAGCACCGACCACTGCTCGGTGAGGGTGGACTGGATGTGCTTGACCCGGGCGAGCTGCTTCAGCGCCGCCCCCAGCTCGTCGGCCTGCAGGTTGGCCCGGGCCGCGCGCAGCTCGTGCAGCACGAGCTTGAGCCACAGCTCGCTGGTCTGGTGCTGGATGATGAACAGCAGCTCGTCGTGCTGCGGCGGCTGCGCCAGCGGGTGCTGGGCGCTCAGCAGCTGGTCCAGCCCGAGGTAGTCGCCGTAGGACATCGCCTGCCGGAAGTCACGACGTACGCCGTCCTCCAGCGGTCGTTCGCTGGTCACCTGTCGCTCAACCCCGTTCGGTGCGGTCGCGCAGGTCGGCGACGTGCGGCGAGATCGACGGATCCAGCCCCAGTCCGAGCGCGAGATACGTTGCGGCATAGTCGGATCCGGCCATCAGCTCGGCGAGTCGGGCGACCGGGTGCCCGTCAGTGGCCACCTGCTCGACGACCTTCACGCCGGCCTCGCGGGCGGTCTCGACGAGGGCGTCGGCGAGGGCCTCGGCCTGCGCGCGCTCGGGCGTCGGCTCGGCCGGGCTGGCGTCGCGCAGCATGAGCAGCCCGAGCGTCGGCTGAGCGGGGGCGTCGAGGAACGGGTCGGCGAAGATGTCGCCGTTCATCGCGCCCTGACCGCCCCCAGCGGTGAACGGCCCGTCGAAGCAGGCGACCACCTGCGAGGCCGCGTCGGGCAGCTCGCCCCAGGTCGCCGGCATCCGCGCGGTGCGCGCGAGCATCGTGCCGGCCCGCTGCGCCGCGACCCCCGACAGCGGGTTGTCGCCGAGGGTCATCGGCACCGTCTCGGCCAGGGTCAGCGCCGCGAGCTTCGCGGGGTTGACGAAGCTCTCGGACGAGGGGCGGCAGGTCTCGGCCACCTCGTCGAGCCGGTCGGCGACGGTCGCGAGGGCGGCCGCGTCGGCGTCGAGGAGACCGAGCTGGTCGGCGGCCAGGAGCACCGGCGTGAGCAGGGTCCACAACGACGTACGGCTCGAGGTGCGGTCGCGACCCACGCCGATGTGCACGCCGCGCGCCTGGCGCGTGACGCCGGCCAGCGGGGAGTCGTCGGCGCCGACGGTGAGCAGCGCGCAGCCGCGGCGGGCGGCCTCCGCGGCGAGGGCCACCGGGCCGGGCGCGCGGCCCGACAGCGACACGGCGACGACCAGGTCGAGCGGCCCGACCCAGCCGGGCAGCGGCAGGTCGCGGCGGGCGGTCACCGGCACGGGCGAGCCCGGCTCGGCGAGCAGGTCGAGCACGTCGCCCACGACGGCCGAACCGCCCAGGGCGCCGACGAGCACCGAACGCGGCCGCTCGCCGTACGACACCCGCTCGACACCGGCCTCCTCGGCCAGGGTCAGTGCCTCGCGCACCTGGGCGCCGGCCGTGGCCAGCGCGCGCAGGGTGTCCCGCGAGTCGCGGGCGCTCAGCAGGTCGACGTCGTCGAGGGCGGCCTCTTCGATGAACGGCATGGCGTGCCCCTCAGGCGGCGAACGTGCGAGCTTCCTCGGCGAGCAGCACCGGGATGCCGTCGTCGACCCGATAGGCGCGCCGCTGCCCCTCGCCGGCGCAGGTGCCGGTGCAGTGCAGCTCGGGCGCCCCGCCCGGACCGGTGCCGTCGACCAGCTCGTAGTGGCAGACGGGGCAGCGCAGGATCTCGCGCAGCCAGGGCTCGATGGTGCTCATGCGTCCTCCTCGGTCGGCGCGTCGGCGCGCACTCGCTGCAGCGCCGCGTCACGCACCCGCTCCATGGTCGCAGCGTCGGCGGCCTCGACGTTGAGCCGCAGCAGCGGCTCGGTGTTGCTGGCCCGCAGGTTGAGCCACCACATCGGCTCGCCGTGGTGCACCAGGGTCAGCCCGTCGAGGGTGTCCTCGGACACCGGCCCCTGCTCCAGCGCCCAGGCGCGCACCCGCTCGACCGCGGCCGGCACGTCGTCGACGCGCGAGTTGATCTCGCCGGACGCGGTGTAGCGGGCGTAGCTCGCCATCAGCTGCGACAGCGGCTCGTCGGACTCCCCCAGCGCGGCCAGCACGTGCATCGCGGCGAGCATCCCGGTGTCGGCGAACCAGAAGTCGCGGAAGTAGTAGTGCGCGGAGTGCTCACCGCCGAAAACCGCGTCGGCAGAAGCCATCTCGGCCTTGATGTACGAGTGCCCCACCCGGGTGCGCACGGCACGCGCCCCGTGCTCGGCGATGATCTCGGGCACCGCCTGGGACGAGATGAGGTTGTGCACCACCGCGACGTCGGCGGGGTCGGCGCCGTCGGCGACCGCGCGGTCGATCTCGCGGGTCGCGACCAGCGCGGTGATGGCCGACGGGCTCACCGGTTCGCCGCGCTCGTCGACGACGAAGCAGCGGTCGGCGTCGCCGTCGAAGGCCAGCCCGATGTCGGCGCCGTGCTCGAGCACCGCGGCCTGCAGGTCGCGCAGGTTCTCCGGCTCCAACGGGTTGGCCTCGTGGTTGGGGAAGGTGCCGTCGAGCTCGAAGTAGAGCGGGATCACGGTCAGCGGCAGGTCGGCGAGCACCGCCGGGACGGTGTGCCCGGCCATGCCGTTGCCGGCGTCGACGACGACGGTGAGCGGGCGCGTGTCGGACAGGTCGACCAGGCCGCGCAGGAACTGGGCGTAGTCGGCGAGCAGGTCGCGCTCGACGATCTGGCCGGACGCGGGCTGCTGCAGCTCGTGCGCGGAGCCCCGGTCGAGGAGCCACTGGGCGAGGTCGCGCACCTCGGCGAGACCGGTGTCGAGGCTGACCGGGCGGGCGCCGGCGCGGCACAGCTTGATCCCGTTGTACTGCGCGGGGTTGTGCGAGGCGGTGAACATCGCGCCGGGCACGTCGAGCGCGCCGCTGGCGTAGTAGAGCCCGTCGGTGGAGCAGAGCCCGATGAGCGTCACGTCGACCCCCTGCGCGGCGGCACCGCCGGCGAAGGCCGCGGACAGCTCGGGCGAGCTGGGGCGCATGTCGTGACCGACGACGAGACCGGTGGCGCCCTCAGGACGCACGATCACCTGCGCGAACGCCGAGCCGAGGGCGTACGCCACGGCCGTGCTCAGCTGCTCGGGGACCAGCCCCCGCACGTCGTAGGCCTTGACGAAGTCCTGCAGGCGGGGCGGCGGGGTCACAGGACGCGACCTTACCTCCCGGGGGTCAGCCCTCGGGCAGGAGTCGCAGGTGCCGGCGACGGGTGCCGAGCAGCTCGGGGTCGGGCTGCGCCGGCGCGGGTCGCGGGGCCTGGCGCGGCGCCTGCTGGGCCGCCGCGGCCGCCTGCTGCTGCGGCTCGGGGCGGGCGGCCGCGCGCACCGCCTCGGCCAGCGCCACGAGGTCGTCGGGGGTCGGCTCGGGCTCGGTGAGGTCGATGTCGAGGCGCACGACGTCCCAGCCACGCGGGGCGGTGAGGCGGGTGGTGTGGTCGGCGCACAGGTCGTACGTGTGTGGCTCGGCCAGCGTCGCGAGCGGCCCGAGCACGGCGGTCTGGTCTGCGTAGACGTACGTCAGCGTGGCCACCGCCGGACGGGCGCAGGCGGCGCGCGAGCAGGTGCGGGAGCGGGGCCGGGTCGTCACGTCGAAGGACTCTAGGTCAGCGCACCGACACCGCTCGCGGGGCGCGCCGAGCGACCCCCGACGGATTCCCCGAACCGGGGCGCCGCCGGGCCGCGCCGCCTGTGCCGCCCGCCCCACCGCCCGTGAGAGTGCGCGAGTGGCCCCTTCCGGCGCGCTCGGGTGGGCGTGTCGCGCACTCTCAGCGGCGGGGTCGGCTCCCGGCGAACCGCTCCGGCCGCGGCCGCGCTCCCCTAGCCTCGGGGTGACGGCGGAGGAGGGGCGGATGGCGCTCGTACGGTTCAAGGATCTGTGCATCGACGTGCGCGACGTGGAGTCGGCGGCCGACTTCTGGGGCGCGGCGCTGAGCCTGGAGCAGAACGACCCGCTCGAGGTGCACCCCGGCGTGGGCATGCTGCGCGGCGCCACCCCGCAGCAGACCGTGTGGCTCAACGCGGTGCCCGAGCCGAAGACGGTCAAGAACCGGGTGCACCTCGACCTGCGCGCGCCCTCGCTCGACCTCGACGTCTTCGCCGGCCTCGCCCGGGTGACCGAGCCGGGCGACCTGCCCTGGACCGTGCTGCGCTCCCCGAGGGCGACGAGTTCTGCGTGTTCGTCGACGAGTCGGTGGCCGCGCCCCGGCTGAAGGACCTGGAGGTCGACGCGGTCGACCACGCCCGGATCGGCCGGTGGTGGGCCGAGCTGCTCGGCGGCGAGGCGGTGCGCGACGAGACGCCGCACGGGACGTACACCTTCGTGACCGGCGTGCCGGACGCGCCGTTCGAGGACCTCGACTTCGCGCCGGTGCCCGAGCCCAAGCTGGTGAAGAACCGGCTGCACTGGGACGTCACGCTCGAGCCCGGCGTCGAGGTCGCCGACCTCGTCGACCGCGGGGCGCACCTGCTGCGCAGCCCCGACGGCACGATCAGCTGGTCGGTGCTGACCGACCCCGAGGGCAACGAGTTCTGCGTCTTCGCCACGCCCGAACGCTGACCCGGCGAGCGGCGCCCACGCCTCCGGGGGCGCCGCACCCGAGGCGGCTAGGGTCGAATCGTGGTCCCCTCACCCGACAGCCCGCCCCGCGGCACCGTCGTACGCCATCGCGGCCGACGCGCGCGGCACGGCCGTGGTCCGCGCGGACCCATCGCCTGGCCGCGCGTGCCCGCGATGGTCACCCGCCGCGACGCGTTTGACGAGCTGGTGCTCGACGCCCTGGAGCGCGTGGAGAGCCGCCTCGGCCGAAGCCTCGACCCGCTCGAGGTCGCCGTGGAGGACATCCCGCCGAGCGACCCGGCCTCGTGGGAGGAGGCGGTCCCGCTGGGCCGGCTGTTCCCCGCCGACGGGCGCACTCCCCCGCGCGTCGTGGTCTACCGCCGGCCCGTCGCCAGCCGCGTCGACCGCGAGTCCGAGCTGGCGATGCTGGTCGAGGCGGTCGTCGTCGAGCAGGTCGCCAGCCTGCTCGGGATGTCGCCCGAGGACCTCGAGGGCGACCGATGACCCAGCCGACCGACGCCCCGACCTTCGTCGAGGGGTTGCCCGGGGTTGGCCGCACCCCCGTGCTGGTCACCGGCGGCACCGGCACCCTGGGCAGCGCGGTCGTGGAGGAGCTCGTCCGCTCGCAGGTGCCCGCGCGGGTGCTCACCCGCACGCCCGACCCCGCGCGGCCAGAGCAGGTCGGCGGCGACCTCGCCACCGGTGCCGGCCTCGCCGAGGCGGCCGACGGCGTACAGGCCGTGATCCACTGCGCCACCGACCCGCTGTACGCCCGCGAGGTCGACGTCGAGGGGACCCGGCGGCTCACCGAGACGCTCGCCGAGGTGGCTCCCGAGGCGCACCTGCTGCACGTGTCGATCGTCGGCGCGCACGCGAACCCGCTGCGCTACTACCGCGCCAAGGTCGCCGCCGAGAGCATCGTCACCGCGAGCGGTCTCCCCGTCACGATCCTGCGCGCGACGCAGTTCCACCACCTCGTCGAGCAGCTCACGCACGCCTCGATCGGACCCCTGAGCCTCGGCATCAAGGGGTTGCGGTTCGCGAGCATCGACCCGGTCTACGTCGCCGTGCGCGCCGTCGACCTGGCGCTGTCGCCGCCGCGCGCCGAGCCGCTCGACGTCGCCGGACCGGAGATCCTGAGCGGGCGCGACCTGGCGATCCTCAGCGCCCGCATCCGCGGCCGGTCCAACCCGCGCCTGCTGCCGGTCCCCGCGGTCGGCTCGGTGCTGTCGGCGTTCGCCCGCGGCTCGAACCTGCCCGGCCCGCAGGCCGAGCGCGGCGGCACGACGTACGGCGAGTGGCTGGCGGCCCGGGAAAGCGCCACGGGCGTTCACGGCTGAGCGCCCGCGCAGCCAGGCCGCACACCCCGCAACAACCCCCGATATCGGCCGCTGTGACGGTGCCGGAACGCCAGACCCGCGCAACAACCCCCGATATCGGCGACTGTGACCGTGCCGGGGACGCCACACCCCGCAACAACCCCCGATATCGGCGACTGTGACCGTGCCGGGGACGCCACACCCCGCAACAACCCCCGATATCGGCGACTGTGACCGTGCAGGCCGCAGCTCTCGTCAGCGCTGGGGCGCCTGCGCGGCGTCGACGACCGAGCTGACGCCGGTGGCCTCGACCAGCGGCACCCCGGCGAGGAGCGGCTGGTCGCCGTCGCGACCCGACACCACCAGCGCGGCGCCCACCTCTCCGCCGCTCGGGCGCACCCAGACGGCGCGGGCGGTGCTCACGTCGAGGGTCGTCGCGCCGCCGGCGGGCACGGTGACCGACCGGGTCGAGAGCTTGCCCGCGGCGTCGACGGTGCCGAGCGTGACGCGGCGCTCCCCTCCGGCGCGCTGAGCACGAGCTCGGCCCGGCCCTGCGGCACCTGCGGGACCGCGACCCCGACCAGACCGCGCACGGGCGCCGCGGCGGGCAGCCACATCGAGTCGGTCGGCTTGCTGCGGTCGCTGACGCCGACCGAGTGCGACGCGGCGACGACGGGGGCGTCGGCGCGCAGGCGTACGGCATAACGCCCCGGCGCGAGCCCCGGCAGCCGGATCGTCGCCGCGCTGCCGCCGGGGACGGTCTGCACCACGTCGTCGTACGTCTGCGCACCCGACCCCAGGACGCTCACCCGGACCACGGCGTCCTCTGCGCCCGGCACCCCCACGCGCAGGCTCGCCGCGCCGTCGCGGGTCACGACCGTGGCCGGGACCAGCTGGTCGGTGGCCGGCGCCGCCGCGGCCGGCGTGACGTCGGAGCCGCGCGGCACGGCCCCTGCGAAGTCGGTCTCGACCAGCGCGGCCGACACCGTCCCGCGGTCTGCGGTGACCTTGACGACCGGGTCCTGGGCACGGTCGTCGATGCTGCCCAGCACCACGACCTCGCGCGACCGGGCGGGGACCACGACGTCCTGCGGGGCCGCGCCACCGAGCACGGACACCCGGGCGGTGACCGGGTTGGGCGCGGGGTTGGTGAGCACGAGCCGCTCGGAGCGCCCCTCGTCGGGGCTGCCGGCCAGCAGGTAGCTCTCGGCCGTCGGGGTGGTGCACGGGACCAGGCCGAGCCCCCGCACCGACTGCGCCCGGTCGAGCCCGACCTGGACGGCGGAGTAGCCGGTCACGACCGGCCCCTGCGCCATCAGATCGACGCCGCGCGGGCCGTCGAGCGCGACCGGGCTGGTGGCGCCGGGCCGGGTGGTCGCGCCGCGCAGGGCGGCGGCGCCGGGCACCGACAGCGCCTCGACCGAGCTCGCGCCGGGAGCTGACCGGTCGCCGGAACCCGTTGCGCCCGAACGGTTCTCATCGACGAGCTCGCTCGGTGCGGCCGCCGTGATGACGGTGACCGCCTGGTCGGCGTCGGGCAGCCCGGGGACGCCCGGGCGGTCGGGTCCGGGGCAGCTCAGCGCGACACGCGCGGTGGGTGCCGCCTCGGCGGAGGCGGCCGGGGCGTCGGACGCCTCGGCCAGGTCGACCGTGGGCAGGGTGCCGCCGGCGGCGACCACGAGCCCGGCGCCGGCGGCGGTCGCGGCGACGATGCGCGCCAGCCCGCCGCCCCTCATCCCCGCCTCCGCGAGCGGGCGTTGCCGAACGGCACCGCGAGGAAGGCCACGACCGCGAGGGCCGCGCCCTGCGCCCAGGACCATCGCGGGTAGGCCACCGCCGGGCCGACCTGCAGCTCGCCGCCGGTGGTGGGGAGGGCGTACGTCGGGACGTCGCCGGCGACCCGGCGCAGCGGCTCGCCGTCGAGGCTGACCTCAGCGAGCCGCGCCCAGTCGGGCGCCTCGGAGACGGCCAGCACGCGGCCCTGGGGTCCGGCCGGGATGCGCGCGGTCGTGCGCGCGTTGGGGTCGTCGGTGCCGACCGCGGACAGCACCTGCCCGTCGCGCTCGATGCGCAGCCGCGACATCGGCACGGTCTCGGGCCGCGGGAGCACGCGGAAGAGCGTGAGGTCTGAGCCGGCGGCCATCGGCGAGAGCCCCTCGACCACGGCGAGCTGGCGCGCGACGGTCGAGGAGTCGCCGGGGCCGGTGAGCCCGACGAACCCGACCGCAAGCCGGGACAGCTGGTCCTGCACCCCGCTGTCGCGCCCGGAGTCGGTGAGCAGCGCCCGCACGGTGCGGGCCACGAGCGGGTCGGAGCTGGCCGGCACGTCGAGGTCGCGCACCGGCCGCCCGGTCTCGCGCCCGTCGAGGCGGTAGGTCACGTCGCCGTCGCGCTCGACGGTGAGGGTCAGCATGCGGGTGGCGCGCTGCCCCTGCGCCTGGTTGGCGGCGACCGCCGGGACGGGCTCGGGCGCGGTCCGCAGGGTGCGGATCGGCCGGTCCCAGGCGACGGCGCCCACGACGACGACGGCCGCGACGATGCCCGTCACGAGCAGGGCGACCGAGGCGGCGCGCACCCCGGCGCCGCGCGGCCGGCGGCCGGCCCGGAAGGTGTCGCCGAAGGCGACGAGCGCCAGTCCGAGCAGCGCGGCACCGGCGAGGTCGAGCGGGAGGCCGGGCCAGGGAACGCGGGCCTGGCCGGCGAGGTCGGTGACCGTCACCTGCTGCGCGGCGAGGCCGGCGGCGAGCCCGAGCAGCGCGGTGAGCGCGAGACCGACGACCAGCCGGACGCGGCCGCGGGCGCGCGCACCGAGCGCGAGCAGCCCGACGGCGATCACGGGGGCGGTCCACCACGCCGGGTAGGAGCCGGCGCCGCCGGGGTGCAGCAGGGCCAGCTGCCACGGCTCGGGTGCCGCGGCCGAGGTGAGCCCGCCCGGACCGGCGAGCAGGGCGCGCGGGTCGTCGAGCAGGCGTACGCCCGTCCACGGCCCGAGCAGACCCCACGGGCCGACGGCGACGACGAGGCCGCGCAGCCGCGCCCAGCCGCTGCCGACGAGCACCACGCCGAGCGCGACGACGGCGGTGAGCGCGAGCAGCACGGGTGCGAAGGCGCCCATGACGGCGGCGGCCAGGACCGTCCCGAAGGTGCTCGGCACCCCCGCGCGGCGGCGCGCGACGCTGAGCGTGCCCGCGAGGACGACCGGCAGCAGCACGTGCCCGACGACGGGACCGAGCCGGCCCTCGGCGGTGGCGACGCTGACCGTGGCCAGGCCCGCCCACGCGAGACCGGCGGCGGCCCGCGGCCAGGCCGCCCGGGTCGCCGCGCGGCCGGCGAGATAGGCGCTCAGCCCCGACAGCGGCACGCCGAGCAGCAGCAGCCAGCCGACGACGGTGGCACCGGAGGTCGCGTCGTCGACCCAGGGCAGCAGCTCGGCCCCGCGGGCGAGCCCGGCCAGCACCGGCAGATAGGGGTGCTCGGTGCCCAGCTCGCCCAGGCCGGGGCCGGACCAGCGGTCACGCCACAGCCGCCAGATGCCCTCGGCGTCGGTGCTGAACGGCAGCAGCTGGCCGCCGGCGAAGCCCTGCGCGGTGCCGCGCAGCGCGCCCGACCCGACGTGGTCGCGCCAGCGCACCAGCGTGGCCGCGAGCAGCGTCACGAACAGCCACAGCCCGGGGTTGAGGACGATCCGGGCCGCGAGGCTGCGGCGCTGGCTGACGACCGACTCGTGCGCCGCGTCGGGGTCGTCGGGCGCCGGCGTGAGGGCGGCCCGCGTCTGGTCGAGCGCGTCACGGGCGGCGGCCCCCGCCGGGACGAAGAGGGCTCCGAGGTGCCGTCGGCGCGTACGTCCGCGGCCGCCGAAGCGCGAGCGCGCCCCGAGGATCCGGCCGACGCCGAGGGGTGCCGTCGCCTGGGCCAGCTCGGTGAGCGAGCGCCGCGGCCGCTTGAGCACGAGCATGAGCAGCGCGAGCAGCAGTCCGCTGAGGCCGACCCACAGCGCCATGAACGGCAGGGCGAGCGGGGAGCAACGGGCCAGGGCGACCTGGCGGTGCCGGCGCAGGGTGCGGGCGGAGCGGGGCGCGGGCTGATCGGCGTCGGTGCGGCCGGCGCGGCGCAGCGTACGGCCGGCCTCGGGGTCGTGGATCTCCTGGCGCACGACGGCCTGCGGGACCACGACGACCTGGTGGCCGAGCAGGTGGGTACGCCAGCACAGGTCGAGGCCGTCGCCCTCGCCGTCGAAGGCCGGGTCGAACCCGCCGAGGCCGAGGTAGACGTCGCGGCGGATCAGCATGCCGGCGCTGCTCACCGCGAGCACGTCGGAGCGGGTGTCGTGCTGGCCCTGGTCGGGCTCGCCCTGCATGTGCGTGCCGACGTGGCGGCCGGTGCGGGTCAGGTCGAGGCCGACGTTGACCAGCAGGTCGGGCTGCTGGGCCTGCACGACCTTGCAGCCCGCGACGCCGACGCGCTGCGAGCGGCCCGCGACCTGCAGCAGGGCGCGCAGCGAGCCGGGGGCGGGCTGGGAGTCCTCGTGCAGCAGCCAGAACCACTCGTCGCGGTCGCGCACCCGGGTCTCGCGCGCCCGCGCGCGCTGGCGGGGGCGGCGGGCGACGACGAGATCCTCGCCGGGGCCGGGCAGCGCCTCCACCGCGGTGTCGACGATCTCGGCGAACGGTGCGCCGGGCGGCACGGCCACGACCGAGACCTCGGGGTACTGCTCGCGCCACGGGGCGTGCGCCTGGTCGTCGACGAGGTCTCGCACCGCGCGGTCGGCGGTGGCGTCGACGACGACGAGCCGCTGCGGGCGCTGCTGGAGCTCGGCGAGCGCCGCGAGCGTGTGCTCGAGATAGGGGTTGTCGGGGTCCTGGACGACGAGCAGTGCCGTGACGGTCACGGCGGTACGGTCGGCGCCGGCCGCGGGTCGCAGGCCTCGGTCGTCAGGGGTCGCGTCCGGCTCGGCCGTCGCCATCGCCATCGGCTCTCACCTGCCAGGCACTCGTCGGGCATCATCCTCCGGCGATGCCCCGCCGGGGGTCAGGGGTGACGGCCGAGCCGTCAGACTGCGCGCTTCTTGAGCTTGCGACGCTCTCGCTCGGACAGGCCGCCCCAGATGCCGAAGCGCTCGTCGTGGGCGAGGGCATATTCCAGGCACTCGGCCCGGACCTCGCACCCGACGCACACCTTCTTGGCGTCACGGGTCGAGCCGCCCTTCTCGGGGAAGAACGCCTCGGGGTCGGTCTGCGCGCACAGGGCACGCTCCTGCCACGACAGCTCGCCATCCTCTTCGAGCGCATCGTCGTGCATGCTGAGCAACTTCAGCTCGTGCACGGCTCCTCCTCACGATCGCGCTGCGGGTGCTGCGAACTACAGCGCTGTTATTACACTGCCGTCGTTAGCAATTCGTCAAGCGCGGGGTTGCTGAGAGACTGCCGCCATGCACATCACTGCCCTCGCCGGAGGGGTCGGCGGCGCGCGCTTCCTGCGCGGCCTGCGCCGGCACCTCGACCAGCGCGACGACGGCCCGCACGAGCTCACGATCGTCGGCAACACCGGCGACGACATCTCCCTGTTCGGGCTGCGGGTCTGCCCCGACCTGGACACCTTGCTCTACACGCTCGGCGGCGGCGTGCACGAGGGGCAGGGCTGGGGCCGGGCCGACGAGTCGTTCGCGGTGCAGGACGAGCTGCAGGCCTACGGCGCGACGCCGCAGTGGTTCCGGCTCGGCGACCGCGACTTCGGCACCCACGTCGCGCGCAGCCAGTGGCTCGCGCAGGGGCAGACGCTGTCCCAGGTGACCGCGCGGCTGGCCGCGCGGTGGGGCCTGCCCGACCAGGGCGTACGCCTGCTGCCCATGACCGACGTCCCCGTCGAGACCCACGTGGTGATCGAGCGCGACGGGCAGGAGCAGGCGATCCACTTCCAGGAGTGGTGGGTGCGCCACCAGGCCGCGATCCCCGCGCGCCGGTTCGTCGTCGCGGGGCTGGACCGGGCGGCCGCGGCCCCCGGCGTGCTGGACGCGCTGCGGTCAGCCGACGTGGTGCTGCTGCCGCCGAGCAACCCGGTCGTGTCGATCGGCGTGATCCTCGGAGTGCCCGGCGTGCGCGACGCGCTGCGCGGCACCACCGCGCCGGTCGTCGGGGTCTCGCCGATCATCGGCGGCGCCCCGGTGCGCGGCCACGCCGACGCCTGCCTGGCCGTGCTCGACCTCGAGCCCAGCGCGGCGGCGGTCGCCGGGCTCTACGCCGACTTCCTCGACGGGTGGCTGGTCGACGACGCCGACGCCGACGACCCGCTCCCCGCGGAAGCCGCGCCACCAGCGCGCACATGCCGATCCTCATGCGCGACATCGACCACGCCGCCAAGATCGCGGGCGGCGCGCTCGACCTGGCGCTGGGGCTCGCTCGATGAGCGAACCGCTCACGATCCTGCCGGTGCGCGGGATCCCGCAGGTGCGCGCCGGGGACGACGTGGGCGCCCTCGTCGTGACGGCGCTGCGCGCGCAGGGCGAGCGGCTGCGCGACGGCGACCTGCTGGTCGTGACGAGCAAGCTGGTCTCCAAGGCCGACGACCTCGTGCCGACCACCGACGACCGCGCCGCGCTCGTGCTGGCCGAGTCCGACCGGGTCGTGAGCGAGCGCGCCACCTCGACCGGCACCACCCGGGTCGTCGCCGCGCTGGCCGGTCCGGTGATGGCCGGCGCCGGCATCGACGCGTCCAACACCGGGTCGAGCGACCTGCTGCTGCTCCCCCACGACCCCGACGCCGCCGCCGCGGGCTGCGCGCGGCGGTCGTGGGTGCCTGGGGCGAGCCGGTGCGCGTCGGCGTCGTGCTCAGCGACACGGCCGGGCGACCGTGGCGCGCGGGTCTCACCGACTTCGCCCTCGGCCTCGCCGGGGTGCGCGGGGTGGACGACCTGCGCGGGCGTACGGACTCCGAGGGTCGCGAGCTGGCCGTCACCGTGCGCTGCCTCGCCGACGAGGTCGCGGCCGCCGCCGACCTGGTGAAGGGCAAGCTCGACGGGGTGCCGGTCGCGCTGGTGCGCGGGCTCGACGGGCTCGTGGTCGACGGGCCGGGCACCCGCGCGCGCGAGCTGGTGCGCTCCGGCCCCGAGGACTGGTTCGCCCTCGGCCGCGCCGAGGCCGTGCGCGACGCGCTGGGCGTGCCGGCCGGGTCGCCGCTGTCGGAGTCGTGCGGCATCGAGTCGGTGCACCCCGAGCCGCTCGCCGACCGGATCGCCCGCGCCGTCCGCGTCGCGCTCGCCGACCCGGCGGTCCGGCGCGGGGGCGAGGCGGGCGTGGGCGCCACGAGCGACGGCGACCGGGTCGAGCTGCGCGCCGACGACCCGGTGCTGCTCGGCCGCGCCTGGGCCCGGGTGGAGGTCGCGCTCGCCGGGGAGCGCCTGGTCGGTGAGCGGCTGCCGGACGCGGACGGTCACGGGCTCGACGGTCACGGGGCCGACGGGGTGGTCCGGCTGCGGGTGCGCGAGCGCTGAGCCGCGCCGCCCCCGCAGATCGTGCGTGAACGTACGAAATGCGGCGGCCACCCCCGCAATCCCGGGCCGCGCCTCCTCAGATCGTGCGTGAACGTACGAAATGCAGCGGCCACCCCCGCCATCCCGGGCGACGCCCGCGCAGATCGTGCGTGAACGTACGAAATGCGGCGGCGGGGCCCGGTGCGCGCGGGGTCACTGCGGCAGGTGGGTGGGCAGGGTGATCCGCGGCCCGCGGCGCGGCGCCCCCACACCCGCCGTCTCCAGGAGTCGCTGGACGCGGAACCGGTGCCCGGCGTACGGCCGGAGCAGCTCGAGCATGCGCGCGTCGTCACCGACGACGCCCTCGAGGGCATGCGTGACGTGCTTGGCGACGTGGTAGTCGCCGACGCTCACGGCATCGGCGTCGCCGAGGGCGCGCTGGGCGATCTCGGCCGCGGTCCAGACGCCGATGCCGGGGACCAGGCGCAGCCGCCGGCGGGCGTCGGCCGGGGCGAGGCCGGTGATCTCCGCGAGGCGCGGGGCGACCGCGAGCGCGCGCATCACCGTGTCGGCCCGCTGCGCGTCGACGCCGGCGCGCAGCCACACCCACGAGGGCACCCGGCGCCACTGCGCGACCGTGGGCTGCACGAGCAGGCCGAGGTCCGCGCCGGGTCCGGGGCCGGTTCGCCGTAGCCGCGCACCAGCCGGCGGTAGGCCTGGAACGCCTGCCGGCCCGTGACCCGCTGCTCGACGACGACCGGCACCAGCTCGGAGACGACCAGGCCCGAGCGCGGCACCCGCCAGTGCGGCCGCTCGCGGTGCACCCGGCGCAGCACCGGATGCTCCGGCGCGGGCACGAACCCGCTGGGGTCGTCGCGGTCGCCGAGCAGCTCGGGGACCTGCGCGACCGCCCACCGCGCGCCGGGACCCCAGGCCGCCGCCTCGACCACGTCGCCGTCGGCGGCGCGCCGCACGTCCAGCCGCAGGGTCGCGGGGCCCTCGGGCGTGCGCTGCCCGAGCCAGGTGCTGCCGTCGACGCTGCGGAACGTCGGGTCGCCGGCGCCGTGCCGCAGCGGACCGATGATGGCCAGGAGCGGGACCGGCCGGCCCGGAGCGTACGTCGTGCGCTCGTCGGGCGCTGCGCTCACCGGCGGCGGAAGGTCAGCAGCACCAGGCCGATCGGTCGGTCGCGGTGCTGCGCCTGCGCGCGGGTCGCCCGGGCCACGTCGTCGATGTCGAGCTCGCCCACGAGCGCGAGGCCCTGCTCGCCGGCGCGAGCCACCAGGGCGCGGACGTCGGCCACCCCGAAACCGCCGGTCTCGACCGGGCCGAGCTGCAGCGAGACCACGACCAGGCCGCCGTTCCGGACCGCGAGGCTGGAGCGCACGAGCTCCAGGTCGACGTCGTCGGGGGTGGTGCTGCGCGGGTGGAGCAGCGCCACGAGGTCGACGCTGCCAGGGTCGAGCCGGTCGCCGACCACGTCGGGGCGGGTCACGTCGAGGTGCAGCGGGGCGAAGCCCGCGGCGGTGGCCCACCGGCTGAACACCGAGCGGGACCCGGCGCCGGCCTCGATGACCACGGCGCGGCGGCGTCCGTCGTCGGCCACGCGCAGCAGCGCGGCCAGCGCCCCGAGCGCGACCCACGAGGCGGCGCCGTCGAGCGCGCGCGGCAGCCCGATCGCTCGCGCGGTGGCCCGGGCCGCGCGGGCCTGGGCGCCGTCGACGAGCACGCCGGTGGGTTGGACGCCGCGCAGGTCGGCGGCGCTCAGCTGCACCTCGTCGTGACCGCCCGGCAGCCGGCCTGCGGTCGTGCGGGCCGCGTCGACCGCTCGCCCGACCACGCGCTGCACGGCGGGGCGCTCGACCAGCCGGCGCACCTCGTCACCCGCCACCTCGGCGGCGCGCGACACCTTCGAGACCTGTTGCCCGGACGACCTCGCCGATCGACCGCGCCTGGGGGTACTGCTCACACCACGACACTACGTGGTGAACCGGGGCGCGACGATCAGGACGCCCAGGTCGCACAGGTACGTCGCGGCGACTACGGCTGCAGCCGCTCGTGGACGGCGTCGTCGGGGACGACGGGTCCGAGGAACTGGTCCAGCAGCGACGTCTGCTGGCTGCTGAGGTTCGTGTCGAGGTCGGGCCGCCCGGGCACGCCCACCCGCACCGCGGGCACGCCGTGCACCGCGGCCAGGTTGAGCATGGCGGTGCTGGGTCCGCCGATCAGCCCCCGGCGTACGCCACCGTCGGGTCGAGCTCGGCCGGTCCGGCACTGGGGAGCTCACCGACGTGGCGGTAGCGCCCCGGACGTTCGCTGGGGTGCGGTCGCACCAGCAGCTCGCTGCCGGCCTTGTCGACCTCGCCGGCGAGCCGCTCGACGTGGTCGAGGTAGACGGCTTCGCTGACGACGCCCAGCTCGATCCAGGGCTGGCTGAGCAGCACGACGCGTCGGCGAGCGACGAGCGCGTCGGACCGCAGCGGAAGGTGCCGCCGGAACTCCTCGGCGACCGGTCCGACGACGCGCCACTGCTCGCCGACCTGCTGGTACATCGGCCAGCGACGCGTGGTGAGCCAGCGGGCGCCGGCGGTGACGGCGGTGGTGCGCACGGACCGCCACGGCTCGCGCACACCCTCGCGCAGCCACGCCTCGCGGCGGGTGCGCCAGGTGCCGTAGGAGCCGAGCCCCTCGTCGGTGACGACGACGTGCATCGCGCGGCCGCGGTTGGCCCGGCGCAGCTGGGCCCACGGCTTGAGGCCGGGCACGCCGATCGAGACGTACGTCAGCTCCTGGTCGGCGGGGGCGGTCCAGCCCTCGCCGTTGATGACCTCGACCTGCAGGCCCGGCTCGTCGGGCAGCAGCGCGCGCAGGTCGGGTCGGGTGACGTCGACCTGCCCGCGGCCGGGGTAGGCCACGGTGATCGGCTGCCCGTCGGTGAGCAGGTGCCGCAGGTAGGACGCGACGTAGACCAGGTGCGTCTCGCTGGAGGCCCCGGTGACGACGACGTAGTGGCCCGCCACTCAGATCACCGGGGGCCGACCGGCCCGGGACAGCTCGCGCACCGTGCGCCAGGAGATGGGCCGGCGCGGGCCTGCCGGCTCGCGCACGCCCTCGGCGAACCCGCGGAACCACACGCGCAGCGCGTCCTTGTCGCGCACCCGGGCGAGGGTGAGCGCGGTCCAGGTGCCGAGGTAGACCGGGACGAGCGGTACCGGCAGGTTGCGGCGCGCGACCCACACCCGGTTGCGGGCGTTGGTGCGGTAGTAGATCTCGTGCCGGGCGGCCTCGGTGTAGGGGTGGTGCACCTGGATGCCCGGGTCGTACCACAGCGTCCAGCCGTGCTCGACCAGCTGCCAGGCGAGCTCGATGCCCTCGTGCCCGAAGAAGAACTGCCCCGGCCAGCCGCCGGCCTCGCGGAACGCGTCGCGGCGCACGAGCACCACGCCCTCGGAGAACGAGGCGACCTGCCCGCCCTGGTCCTCGCCGGGCCGCACCCGCAGCCGCGGCACCCACCGGCGCGGGGCGGCGCCGGTCTCGGGGTCGGTGAGGCCGGGCTGGCACAGCGCGGCGCGCGGCCGGGTGCGCAC
This sequence comes from Barrientosiimonas endolithica, assembly GCF_030296655.1. Taxonomy (NCBI): domain Bacteria; kingdom Bacillati; phylum Actinomycetota; class Actinomycetes; order Micrococcales; family Dermacoccaceae; genus Barrientosiimonas; species Barrientosiimonas endolithica. Next base: position 2,433,904 of record NZ_AP027735.1, read on the forward strand.
GACCTCGACGAGCCGGGCGAGCACGTCGTCGCGCGGGATGGTCGCGTCGTCGTCGAAGAAGAACAGGTAGTCGCCGTGCACCTCGCGGGCGCCGACGTTGCGGCCCTCGGGGATGCCGACGTTGGTCGGCAGGTAGGTCGAGCGGACTCCTCCGGCAGCCCGGTCGGACGCCAGCCGTTGCCCACGACGACGACGTCGAGCCGGACGCCGCGCTGGCGCAGCAGGTCGCGCAGCGCGGTCGCGAGCTCGCGCGGGCGGTCGCCCATGTGCAGCACGACCGCCCCGACACTGGGCAGGGGGTCAGAGCCGGGCACCGGCCTAGGCTATCGGCGTGGCAGAGCAGACCCCGACGACCATGGCTATGGATGTCCTGTGCGAGCTGCTGGAGCGGGTGCTGCCGGCCGACGGCCCGGTGCTGCTGCTGGGCCCGCGGGCCGCGCAGCTGGCGGCCTCGCCGGCCGGTCCGCTCGCCTCGCGGGAGGTGCTGCGCCGCGGGCGGCAAGACGTGTCGCGCCCGGGCGCGTCGCACCCTGGCGCGTCGCACGAGGACGCCCCGGCCGATGCCGCGGTCGCGTGGAGCCCGACCGGACCCGCGAGCACCGAGCCGCTGCTGACCCAGGACCCGCCGCGCGGCACGGCCGCCGCCTGCGTCGTGCTCGACGGCCCCGAGACCGCGCTCACCCCCGACGACGAGCCGCTCACCCATGCCGGCCTGCTCGACCTGGCGCGCGCCACGCTGCGCCCCGGCGGCGTGCTCGTGGCCCTGGTCGGCAACGACCTCACCAGCCCGCTGCCGCGCAGCCCGCGCCGCGACGTGGACGCCGACTGGTGGGTCGGCAGCCCCGGGTTCGACCGCCGCCGCCCGCACGCCGGCGAGCTGGCCGCCCTCGCGCCCGGCGCCCGCGTGCTGTCCGTGCTGCCCACCCTCCCCAGCCCGTACGTCCTCGCCGGCCCCGCGGTCCCGCCGGCGCAGCTCGAGGCGGCTCTCGCGACGCTGCCGCGCGAGGTGGTCGGGGTGGCGGCTGCCCGCCGCGCGGTCGAGGCCGACGCGCTCCCCCAGCTCGCCGCGGGCTGGGTGGTTGTCGAGGGCCCGGTCGAGGAGGCGGCGCTGCCGGACGACGTGCTGCTCGTGGGCGACGCCCGACCGGCCGGCCCCGGCACCGCCCGGACCGACCTCGCCCAGACCGACCTCGACCAGACCGACCTCGCCCAGGCCGACCTCGACCAGACCGACCTCGACCAGAACGCCCTCGCACGGCCCGACGTGGACCGCGAAGGACCGGCCGCCGAGACGCACCGGCTGCGCGACGACCTGGCCGACCGTGACCGGCAGGTGCGCTGGCTGCAGGAGCGCTACGCCCAGCAGGAGCGCCGCATCCGGGCGCTGGAGCAGGTGGTCGACGCGACCGAGGGCCCGTTCGCCCGGCGGATGCTGCTGGTGCTCACCGCTCCGGCGTCGCGGCTGACCGAGGCGGTGCGTGCACGCCGACGGTGAGGATCAGGCCGTGCATGGCCCAGCTGTGCAGGGCCACCGGTTCGTGCTCGCCGAGGTCGGCGAGTCCGAGCCCGAACTCCTTGAGCCGCAACAGGATCGGGACGTCGAGCAGCTTGGCCATCACCTCGGCCTGGGTCCAGGCGACGAGGGTCTGCGCCTGGCCGGTGCCGACGGGCAGACCCGCGCGACGGCGTACCAGGTCGGACAGCTGCTGCCCCTCGAGCTCGGCGTCGACCGCGACCGACCAGCCCGGCGGCGGCGTGACGTCCCACGCGACGACCCGACCGTCGGCGAGGTAGGAGCGCGGCAGCCGGGGGTGGGTGTCGCGGAACCCCTGGCCGACGAGCACGGCCGGCGCCGCGAGCGCGCTCGCGAGCTCGCCGGGGATCTCCCCGGCGCAGCGACGCGAGCTCGCGGGTCAGATCGACCCGCCCCCGTCGATGACGATCGCCTGGCCGTTGAGGTTGGTGTCGTCGAACAGCAGCCCGCGCACGACGGGCGCGATGTTGGCGGGCGTGACCAGGCGGCCCGACGGGGTGCGGCGGCTGATCGTCGACAGCTGCTCGGTGCCGAGCACCGAGCTCATCTCGGAGGCGAAGAAGCCGGGCGCGACCGAGTTGACGAGGAAGCGGCCGTGCATCTCGCGGGCCAGCGTGCGCATGGCCGCGTCGAGCCCGCCCTTGGTGGCGGAGTAGGCGACCAGGCCGGAGTAGCCGCGCTGGGCGCAGATCGAGGTCACCATGACGATCCGGCCCCGGCCGACCTTGGCCATCGCGTGCCGGATGAACGCGCGGGTGAGGATCAGCGGCGCGGTGAGGTTGGTCTGCACGATCTGGGCGATGCGCTCGGGCGAGGTGTGCAGGTGCAGCGAGTCCTGCCCGATGGCCGCGTTGTTGACCAGCGCGTCGATCGGCCCGAGCTTCGCGGCGGCGTCCTTGAGGAACGCCTTGCCGCCGGCCTCGTCGTTGATGTCCAGCGGCGCGGCGTAGACCTGGTCGGGCAGCTCGCGCTGCAGCTGCTCGATCTCGGGGTCAGCGAGCGCGAGAACGTCGCGACCTTCGCGCCCTGGGCCAGGGTGTCGCGCACCAGCTCCAGGCCGAGGCCCTTGGTGCCCCCGGTGATGAGCACGGTCCGGGCGGCGGGGATCGGGTCGGTGGGGTCAGACATCGCTCTTCAACGACTCCTTGATGGGGATCTCGGGCAGGATGCGCAGCCGGCGCGGGACGGAGTAGTCGGGCAGCCGCTCGGCGCACCAGGCGGTCAGCTCGGCGTCGGTGGTCGTGGCGCCCTCGCGCAGCACCACCTCGGCCATCACGACGTTGCCGACGAGCGGCGCCCGGCGGCCGCGCACGGCGGCCCACGCCACGTCGGGGTGCTCGAGCAGCACGGCCGTGACCTTCGACGCCGATGCCTTGGCGCCGCCGACGTTGATCTCGTCGGAGGCGATGCGGCCGGTGATGAGCACCCGGTCGCCCTGCACCTCGGCGCGGTCGCCCGTGCGGATCGCGGCGTCCATGCCCTCGGCCGCCTGGCTCGCGGCGATCACGAGCTCGCCGTCGTCGACCGACAGCCTCGGCCGCCCCGGGGTGTCGCGGTCGAGCCACGCCGCGGGGAAGCCCGCCCGCCCGTCGTGCACGGCGATCGCGGCGCCGGCCTCGGACGAGGCGTAGATCCACGACACGCGGGCCTGCGGGAACAGCTCGGCCAGCTGGGTGAGCACCGCCTGGTCGACGGGCTCGCCGCCGAGCGTGACCTGCTGCAGCGGCAGCCGCGCCAGGGTCTCGCCGCTGCGGAAGATCGCCTGCCGCCAGAAGGTCGGCGTGCCCGACGCCGCCGTCACCCCGGCCGCGAGCGCCTGCTGCGGCCACTCGTCGGGGCGCGCGCCGTCGACGAAGACGACGTCCTGCCCGGGCAGCGTGAGCGACAGCGTCACGACCTGCCACCAGGCGTAGGCGCCGGAGGTGTACGGGCACAGCCAGGTGCGCGCCGGCTGGTCACCGGCGACGGTGGTCAGCGACGCGATCGTGTGGGCGACCTGCTTGGGCCGGCCCGTCGACCCGGACGTCAGCAGCCAGACCCGGCCGGGCGCCGGCTCGCGCTCCGGGTCGGCCGGCTCGACGACGACGTCGGGCTCGGGCGTGCGCCGGACAAGGGCGAGCCCGTCGCGGCGCAGCTGCGCCGCCTGCTCGGCGTCGACCCGGGTCTCGGCGGCGATCAGCGTCTCGCGCTGCGGGTCGGACGCGGCGAGCCACGCCGCCTGAGCGGCCTCCAGCGGCCCGGCCGCGAGGAACGCCGCCGCCGCGGGCAGCTCGGCGAGCGTCGGACCGTCGAGGCCGGCGCCGGCGTACGGCTCGCGGGACAGCTGCTCCCAGGTGCCGTCGAAGCCGGTGGACCCGGGGATCACCACGCGGTTGCCCGCGCCGGCGGGATAGGTCACGCGTTCTGCAGCTGGTCGAGGAAGTCGAGCACGTCGCCGACGGTCTCGATGGAGCGCAGGCCGGGGGCGTCGAAGTTGAGCTCGGTGTCGATCTCGTCCTCGACGCGCAGCGCCAGCTCGGAGAAGTCCAGCGAGCGGAAGCCGATCTCCTGCAACGACGCGGAGTCCTCGGCGGGCAGCTGCTTGCCCTGGGCCGAGAGCACCTCGGCCATCATCTCGCGCACCTGGTCCCGGCTGAGCGTGCTCATCGATCCTCGCTGACGTGTGGGTGAGGCCCGAGGCTTGCGGGCCGCGCCCCAGTGTAGGAGCCGCCGCACCGCGTCGCCCCGCCCCTGTCGCCCCGCCCCTGTAGCGTGACGCGAATGCTTCGCCCCGCCACCGACGCCGACGTCGAGCCCATCCGCCGCTGGCGCAACCACCCCGAGGTCCGCGCGGTGTCGCTCACCCAGGACGAGATCGACCCCGACACCCACGCCCGCTGGTGGGCCGGGCTGCAGGGCGACCCGTCGCGGCGGGTGCTGGTGTACGAGCGTGGCGGGGTGCCGTGCGGCGTCGTCACCTTCTTCGACATCGCCGCGGCCGACGACGGCACCCGGTCGGCGATGTGGGGCTACTACCTCGACAACGCCGGGCTCGGCGAGCGCGGCGAGCTGCTGCCCGCGTGGATGCAGATCCAGCGCGAGGCGGTGCGCTACGCCGACGCCGAGCTCGACCTGGACGTGCTCGAGGGCGAGGTGCTCGACCAGAACGCCGCCGTGCGCCGGATGAACCGGCGCAACGGGTTCGTCGAGGTCAGCAGCGACGAGCGGCAGATCGGCGAGGCCACCGTCACGGTGCACCGGGTGCGTCGCGAGCGCCCCGCGGACAAGTCCTAGGCTCGACCGCATGGCCAGCACGACCAGCATCACGATCGGCGAGCACCGGATCGGTCCCGACCACGAGCCGTACATCATCGCGGAGATGTCGGGCAACCACGACGGGTCGCTCGACAAGGCGCTGGCGATCGTGCGGATGGCCGCCGAGGCGGGCGCGCACGCGGTGAAGCTGCAGACGTACAAGCCCGAGACGATCACCCTGGAGTCCGACGCGCCGGACTTCCGGCTCTCGGAGGGGCACGAGCTGTGGGGCGGGCGCACGCTGTGGGACCTCTACACCGAGGCGCACACCCCGTGGGAGTGGCACGCGCCGCTGTTCGAGGAGGCCGCGAAGGTCGGCATCACGATCTTCTCCTCGCCCTTCGACCCGACCGCGGTCGACCTGCTGGAAGAGCTCGGCGCCCCGGCCTACAAGATCGCCTCGTCGGAGATCGTCGACCTGCCGCTGGTGCGGCTGGCGGCCAGCAAGGGCAAGCCGATCATCATCTCCACGGGCATGGCGTCGGTGTCGGAGATCCACGCGGCGGTCGAGGCCGCACGCAGCACCGGCAACGAGCAGATCGTCGTGCTCGCCTGCACCGCCAACTACCCCGCCGACCCGAGCGAGTCCAACCTGCGCGGCATCCCGGTGATGCGCGACGCGTTCGGCACGCTCATCGGCTACTCCGACCACACCATCGGCATCGGCGCCCCGATCGCGTCGGTCGCGCTCGGCGCGGTGCTGGTCGAGAAGCACGTGACGCTGCAGCGCGAGGGCGGCGGCGTCGACTCCTCCTTCTCCTCCGAGCCCGACGAGCTGGCCGCGCTGGTCTCGCAGACCAAGGTCGCCTGGCAGTGCCTCGGGGAGCCGCGCATCGGCGCCCGGCAGCAGGAGCAGGAGGGGCTGCGCTTCCGCCGCAGCCTCTACGTCGTCGCCGACGTCCGCGCCGGCGACCCCGTGACCGCCGACAACGTGCGGTCCATCCGACCCGCGAACGGCCTTGCGCCCGATGAGTTCTCGCGGGTCGAGGGCCGCAGGTTCACCCGCGACGTGGCCCGCGGGACCGCGCTGTCGTGGGACCTGATCTGAGCCGATGACCCGACCGCTGCTCAGCGTCGTCGTCCCCTACTACGGCGTCGAGGCCTACCTGCGCGACTGCCTGGAGTCGATCCGCCGCTCGACCCTCGACGACCTCGAGGTCGTGCTCGTCGACGACGGCAGCCCCGACGACAGCGTCGAGATCGCGCGGGAGTACGTCGACCTCGACAGCCGCTTCCGCCTGGTCCAGCAGGACAACGCCGGGCTGGGGCCGGCGCGCAACACCGGCACCGCGCAGGCGAGCGGCGACTACCTCACCTTCGTCGACTCCGACGACCTGGTGCCGCGGCGCGCGTTCGAGCAGATGGTGGGCTCCCTGGAGCACAGCGGGTCCTCGTTCGTGCTGGGCAACGCCAAGCGGTTCAGCCGTACGTCCGGCGTGCGTCAGTCCTGGACCCACCAGCGGCCGTGCGCGCGCGACGCGCGGGCCACGCACGTGCTGGAGAAGCCGGTGCTGGTGATGGACCGGATGGTCTGGAACAAGGTCTACCGGCGCAGCTTCTGGGACGAGTTCGGCTACGCCTTCCCGGCGATCAAGTACGAGGACTACCCCGTCACGATGGCGGCGCACCTCGACGCGCTGACCGTCGACGTGCTGCGCACGCCGGTCTACTACTGGCGCGAGCGCGAGTCGGGCGACTCGATCACCCAGCAGGTGTTCCGCTACGACAACCTGCTCGACCGGGTCGTCTCGGCCGAGCGGGTGCTCGACCTGGTCGACTCGCGCGCCACCCCCGAGGTGCGCCGGTCGACCCACGACTACCTCGCCGGCATCGACGTGGTCGCGCTGGCGCAGGCGTTCGCGGTCGTGCCGCCGGAGGACCTCGACAAGACCGTCGAGCTCGGCACCCGGCTCATGGGGCGGTTGCAGTTCGACATCGGCAAGCGCCCCCGCTTCGACCAGCTGCAGATGCACGCCCTGCGCGACGGCGACGCCGAGCTGCTCGTCGAGCTCGCCCGGTTCCGCGACGAGGGCGGGCTCGTCGGCGGAGGCCGGATCACCCGCAACCGCGCGGCGCCGTGGCGGTTCGACATCGGCTTCCCAGGACGCCGCCGCTCGTCGGCGCCCCGCAAGGCGTTCACCATCCCGACGACCTCGCTGAAGCTGCGCAGCACCGTCGACCACGTAGGCTGGGACGGCACCACCGCGCTCGTGCAGGGCACGGCCGAGATCACCCAGGTGCCGATCCGCGACGACTCCACGCTGCGGGTCAACCTGGTCAGCGGCATCGAGCGCATCGAGCTGCCGGTCGAGCGGATCGACACCACCGACCAGTTCTCCGGCCGCAGCCGCGTCGGCTTCCGCACCCGGGTCGACGTGCCGCGGCTCGCGGCCGAGCACGACCTGGTGTGGCCGGTGCGCTTCGAGCTCGACCTCGACAACGGCGGGGTGCACCGCGTCGCGCAGCTGCAGGGCATGCGGCCCGGCAGCCCGACCTACCCCGACGGCGCGTGGCTGTCGCCGACCGAGTGGGTGCAGCCCGGCAAGGGTCCGGCCGGCGCCTTCTGCCTGCACCGCAGCCCCGCCCCGGTCACCGTCGAGTCGGCCGCGGGCGAGGGTGACGCGATCCGCCTCGTCGTGCACAGCCCGTACGCCCTCAACCGGGCCGACCTCGAGGTGCGCCTCCCCCGGGGCACGCTGACCTTCCCCGCCGCTCTCTCCGACGACGGCCGGGTCGCCGAGGTGGCGCTGCCCGGTGCGGCGCTGGCGACCGGCGACGAGCCCGACGACCCGTTCACCCTGCGCGCCACGCGCGCGGTGCGGCTCGAGACCGACCTGGGCTCCCACCAGATCGTCTGGCCCGCGCACCGGCGCAACGCCGCGGTCGACGCCGACGGCCGGCTCATCCAGCTCACCCGCTCGCCCTTCGGGCTGGTGCAGCTCACCCACGGACCCGCCTTCCCGGCGGCCGTGGCCGCGCGGATCACCCCCGACCGACTCGTGGTCGAGGGGCGGCGCTGGAGCAGCGAGCCCGTTCAGGGCATCACCTGGCGCCGATTCCTTCCAGGCACCGACGACTACGTCGAGATCCCTTGTGCCGTCAGCGATCTCGGCCCCGAGGCAGGGGCCGACGGTGATGGCGGCACCGGGGCCGTCGGGTGGCAGGCCGCGGTCGACCCCGCCGCGCTCGTCCCCGAGCACGACGCGCCGAGCCACCCCGGCGCCCCCGCGGCCTACTGGACCCTGTTCGCCGAGCTCGAGCAGGACGGCGTGCAGACGGGCGTGCAGGTCATCTGCGAGCCCGGGCTCATGGCGCAGCTGCCCGCGGAGGTCACCACGCAGGGCCGCCACGTCACCGTCACCACCGCCGCCGACTCGGTGCACGCGCAGGTACGGTGACGCCGGCATGCATCCTCACAACCACCGCTACGGCTCCACCCAGGCGCTGGCCCTGTCGCTGCTGGAGAAGTCGCACAGCTGGTTGACCACCCTGTGGCCGCGCAGCGTCCCCGGGCACGTGCAGCACGACTGGCACGTCACCTCCCCCTGCGCGACGATCGACGTGGGCCCGGGCGGCACCGCCTACCTGTGGAGCTCCTCGGCGCGCCGGTTCCGGCGCGCGCGCGGGCTCGGCGGCCACGTGGTGATCGGGGCGCCGTGGCTCTACCTGCTCGACGTGCACCGCGACCACGTCCCGCACGAGCTGCGCGAGCGGCCCGAGCCCGGGGAGCAGCCGGTCGAGCGGTTCGCGGAGCCGCCGAGCGGCACGCTGCTGCTGCCGCGCCACGACCTGTACGGCCGGCACGCCGCCCGCCGCATCGCCGACGAGGCGCGCGAGCACGAGGGCGAACGCCTTACTGCCGCACTGCTGCCCGCCGACGCGGCCTCGCCCGAGGTGCGGACGGCGTACGTCGAGGCCGGGATCGACGTGGTGCCGCTGGTGCCGGCCGACCTGCCCGCCGCGAGCCCCCAGGTGGCGCGGCTGATGCAGCTGCGCGACCTCATGCTGCGGCACACGGCCGTGCTCGCGACCCACCCCGACGAGCACCTGCTCATGGCGGCCGCCGCGGGCCTGCCCACGACGCTCCTCGGGCGGCAGCAGCCGCGCTCGAGCGCCGAGGCGGCGCTCGTCGAGGCGGCCGGTTCGCCGGCGGCCCTGACCGACCTCGCCGGCCACGAGCTGGGCCGCGACCACGTCCTGCCGCGCGACGAGCTGCGCGCGGTGCTCGAATGGAGGCCCCGTGTCTGACCTCACCCCCGACCAGCCCACCGAGCGTCCCGCCGAGCGGTCGCTGACCGCCGCGGTGCTGGACGACGCCCTCCCCCGCGCCGAGTCGGCGCTGGTGCTCGGACCGGTGCCCGACGACGTGCGCGAGCTGGTCGGCACCCGCACCCGCGAGGCCGTGTGGGTCGACCCGCTGGGCCCGGCCGACGCCTCGCCGCGGCTCGACGAGGTGGTGGCGAGCGGGCAGCGGTACGACCTGGTGCTGTGCCTCGCCGGGCTCGACGCGGTCGCCGAGCCGGTCGACGCCCTCAGCTGGTCGGCCCGCCTCGACCAGGTCGTCGGGCTGCTCGAGCCGGGCGGCACGCTCGTGCTGCGGGTCGACAACGACGCCCCGCTGTCGGCGCTGACGCTGGACGTGTCGCGTCAGGGCTGGGCCCGCGCCGACGAGGACCCCACCCGTCCGGTCGGTGTCACCCAGCTCGACGTCCGGCTGCGCGCGGCGCGGCTGCCGGTGAGCACGGTGCACGCGCTGCTCGGCCCGGCCGACGCACCGGTCGCCGCGGTCGACACGGCGGCCCTGGCCACGGCGCGCGACGGGTCGGTCCCGGCGCAGCTGGTCGAGGACGCCCTCACCCGCATCGCCGAGGAGCAGTCGGGCCGCGACGAGCAGTCCGGCGGCGAGCGGGTGCCCGACCTGGTCGCCGCGTCGGCCCGCTCCGGCGAGCTCCCCGCGCTGGCCGACGCGTGGCTCGCGGTCGTCGGTGGACGCCCGCGCACGGGTTACTGGCTCGACCGCGACGGCGTCGTGCTGTGGGTCGACCAGGCCGGCCCGGGGCAGCCGTTCGTCGTCGGCGGGCAGCCGGCGGGGGCAGCGCGCCTCCCGCAGGAGATCCCCGACGACGTCACCGTCGAGCGGGCGCTCCACCGGGCCATCGCCCGCGGGGACGACGCCGAGTTCCGCCGACTGGCAGAGGGATTCGGCGGTTGGGTGCGCAACAGCGCCTCGGCGCAGAAGGCGCTCGACCTGCGCCTCGACACCGTGCGGGTGGCCGCTGGCGGCAGCTTCTCGCGGGGCCTCACCCAGGCCGACCCGTCGGCCACGCCCGAGCCCGACACGCGCCTGGTCCACGCCTGGCGCCGCTTCGAGGAACGGCTGCAGGCGGCCGGCCGCGAGACCCTGTGGCCTGCGTCGCTGCGCGGCGAGGAGCGCGTACGGCTGTGGCTCGGCATGTCCGGCGTCGAGCAGGTGCCCGAGCCGGTGACCACCGACGCCGGGGAGGCGAGCGCCGACGGCGACGACGCGGCGGCTGCCGCCGCCGCGGGGCTGCCCGCCGAGGTCGAGGAGGAGCTCGCGCACCTGCGCGCCCGGGTCGAGATGCTCACCGCGACGCTGGCCGCGCGCGACGACCAGCTGCAGGTGCGCGAGAAGGCGATCCGCAGCCTGCGCGACCAGGCCCGTGGCGCGGCCCGCAACCGTGACAAGGCCATGGCCCGCACCCGGGAGATCCAGCAGTCCTCGACCTATCGCACCGCCAACCAGCTGCGCCGGCTGACCCTGCTGCGTCACCCCGACGCCCTCGCTCGAGGCATCATGCGGCGCCTGGACAGCAAGGTGCGCGCCGTGCGCCGCACCCGCTGACCGTGCGTTCGGTCAAGCGTTGGTCTGAAGAAGGTAAAGAATCAGTAAATAACCCCCCCACCTGTGAGCTGCGTCACATTGAGTCTCCTCGGGAAGGACTCGAGGGAGGAGAACATCGTGCGAAGGAAACTCACAGTCGTAGGGGTCGCCGCGGGTGCAGCGATGATGCTGGGTTCGCCTGCATTCGCCGCTGGATACCACGACGCCTTCAACAACGGCGCCGGAGCGTTCAACGGCCGGGGGTCCGGGAGTGGCGGCTGGTACAGCGGCTTCACCACGAGCGACTACAAGGCCGACGGGCACGGAACGCGCGGTCACTACCGGTGGAGCGACGGCACAGGCGGCAGCCTGTACAACGGCAGCGGTAGCGGAACGGAAGCCTTCCGGGACACCTCCCGCGAGATCACTTCCGTGCGCGCCTGCGTCGTCTACACCTGGGACCCGGACGACTGCAGCGGATGGCAGTGACGCCGGCGACGGCGGGGACCGTTGACACGGCCCCCGCCGTCAGCGTCAGCCACGTATCCCTCCGGTATGAGGATCGGCTGATCCTGCACGAGTTCTCCATGACCGTGGACCCGGGGACGTCAGTGGCGCTCATGGGCAAAAGCGGATCAGGAAGTCCTCGGTGCTCTCGATCATGCTCGGGTTGCTTCGGCCGGACAGCGGCCAGGTGCGCGTCGGTGCGATCGACGTGATGCACGCATCGCAGTCGGCGCTCACCAGAATGCGCCGGAGCGAGGTCGGCGTGGTGTTCCAGAGCGGAGAGCTGGTCGAGGACCTGACGCCTGTCGAGAACGTCATGGTGGCCGGAATGCTCGCAGGGCAGCACCGCAGCCAAGCTCATGACGAGGCCGCTCGATGGTTGAGCACACTCGGCGTCCCGACCCAGGCGGCCCGGACGTCGGACCTTTCCGGCGGCGAGCAGCAGCGCGTCGCGGTCGCCAGGGCCTTGATGGGAAATCCTCAGCTCCTGCTGGCCGACGAACCCACGGCATCACTGGACTCCGACACCCGAGACCAGATCGCAGAAATCATCTTCGCCCTTCCGCAGCAGACCGGAGCAGCCCTGGTCGTCGCAACGCACGACAGGGACGTCGCCGCTCGTGCCGACCATGTCGTTCGGCTCGAGGATGGCTCGAGGTGAGTCCTGCTGATCTGGCCCGTCTGGCGCGTGTGTCTCAGACCCGGGCGACCTGGCGGCCGTTGCGCGCGGTGTGCTTGATCATCGGGGTGTTCGCAATCTGCATGGCAGGCTCGCTGTCTGCGATGGCGGTGTCTCGGGACGCCGTGATCAGCAACCGCTCGCAGGATCTGCTCGCGGTCCGGGCGTCTGACACCAACCCTCCGACGTTCCTGATCGACGACCGCTTCCAGACCATCGGCAGTGAGCAGATCGTCGTCATCACCATCGAACCGCTGACGTCGGGCGCGCCAGTGCCACCCGGGCTGAGTCGGTGGCCGAGGCCCGGAGAGGCCGCCTTGTCCCCGAGCGTCCGACGCATGGGGGTGGGCGACATGTTCGGCCGGCCGACCCAGACCATCGCCATCTCCGGGCTGGAGTCGGCGACCGACCCCCGGGTCTACGTCCGTCCCGCTCCCGGCACGCTCGATCGGTCACGACTGAGACCGGCGTACGCGTTCGGTGACGACGACCTGAGCGAGCTCGCCTCCTCGGTGGGACTGGCCTTCCTGAACCGCCTGGGGATCGGATACGTCCTCGCCTGCGTCTGGGGAACCCTGGGGTTCGCGGGCCTGGTCGCGCTGATCACGGCAGCAGGGATGGGCGGCGACATCGCTCGGCGCCGCGTGCGCCGGTTGGCCGCCTTGGGCGCCAGCCGGCCACAGCTGGTCGTGATGCGCTGGATCGAGTGCGCAGGCCCCATCGCTATCGGCCTCGCGGCCGGAGCACTGGTCACTACCGTTCTCCTCACGGTGCCGTTGACGCTGCCCTGGCTGCGCGAGATCACCGCGCCAGCCGATCTGCGCGGCAGGCCGGGGCTCCTGCTCGCGACGCCACTCGTGACCATGGTGATCACGTTCGCAGTCCTGGCCATCCCTGTGTGGCGGACGCTGAACCCGCGGCGGGCGACCCGCGGGCGCTTCTTCGTCCCTCAGGACACACTGCCGACCACCCGGGCTTGGATCTGCATGGCGGCCGTCATCGTCTGCCTGTGGGTACCGCCCATGCTCACCGGGCCACAACGCCAGCAGGCATACATCCTGTGCGTGATCATCGTCGCCTGCACGCTTTCTGCCGTCGTCGCTGTCCTCGTGAATGCCCTGGGCAGAGCCATTTCGTCACCGAGGCTCGGATGGAATGCCCCAGCCGCACTCACGGCAGGACGGCTGATGCAGGCCCGCCCACGGCGCACGGCGCGGATGCTGACGGCCATCTGCCTGGCGATCTTGACGCTGGGCCAGGTCCAGCTGTCAGTAGGCCTGCTGGGATCGCAGTTCCAGGCAGGTGACGCTGCTCAACGGGCGGTCGACAACAGCGTGCTTGTCGCCTCCGACGTTCTCCCCACCAGACAGGTTCGCGCGTTCCTCGCGACGCTCCCGCCCACAGAGCGTCCGGTCTGGGTCGAGACGCAGCTGCCGCAGAGGGGTCGTGCGATCCCGAGTCAGAGCGTGTCCGCCACCGAGTGCCCCGAACTCGGAGCACTCGGCCTGCCCTGCGCGGCGACTGGGGGCCAATCGACCTGCGAACCCTCCCGCTGCGGACCCAGGCCACCTTCGCTGCACTTGGTGGAGGGGCGACACGGGTCAGGGTCGGAGACCCTTGCCCCGCGCAGGGCAGGAACCAGTGCCAGCTGCTGATCGTGTCCACCACGGGATCACCGCTGTCGGTCCGCGATCTCACCAGGGAGTCGACGGCGTACGTGGCTGGTGGGCTGCGGCTGGAGTCGGTTGCGGCCTCGGCCATCAGTGGGAGCGAGCCCAACCGGATCAGGGCGCGTTGGATCGTGCTCTACGGCACAATCGCCATCGCACTCCTCACGCTTGCCATGGCAGCGATGCTGACCAGCGAGACCGTCAGCGACGCCCGCCGACTCTCCGTCCTCGCCGCAGTCCGGGGGAACCGCCGCTGGCTGTGGCAGCACGCGGCGCTCTCGGTGTTCCTCCCGATCGCTGCAGCCGGCTTCCTGGCAACCCTGATCTACTTCCTCCTACCCACCGCGATATCGACGGCGGATGCACGCTTGGAACCCTCTGACGCCTATGCCACGTCTGCCATCGTGGCCGCGCTCGTGATCGGAGCCGTGGCTGCTGCGGTCAGCGTCCGCGCAACTCGGACGACCGACCCTTTGGCTGTTCGCCGCGGGTAGCTCTGCCGGGCCGAGTCCGGTCCCCAACCCCCAGGTCCGGACGGTTAGTCGCCCTTGATCCGGCGCAGCGGGCCGATCACCAGGTTGCCGGTGCGGTAGGTGATCGAGCGGCGCACGTCCTCGGCCGAGCGGCGCAGCGTCTCTTGCTGCTGCATCGCGCGGCGCATCTCCTGCTCGTGCAGCGCCGAGCGGGAACGCATCTCGCGCTCGCGCGTGTTGAGCCGGTCCTCGAACCACTGCGCCCGCGAGGCCAGCGCCGCGTTGGTCTCCTCCAGCCGCTCGATGACGGCGAGCAGCCCTGGCACGTCGTACGCCGGCAGCGTCGGCTCCTCGACCGGCGCCACGAACCGCTCGACGTCGTCGGGCAGGTCCAGCCCGGCCATCGAGCCGAGCAGCGCCAGCATCGTGCGGTCGTCCGTCGCAGAGGGCCACGGGTGGCGCGCACCCCGCGCGCGGATGACCTGCACCAGGTCTCCGAGCCCCTGCCACAGCGCCTCCTCGGGGCTGCGGCCGCCGGCCCCCGGCGCGATCGGCTCGAGCTCGTCGCCCTGCAGCAGCAGGTTGTCCGGGCGCACGTCGGAGCACGCGGCAGGCAGCGTCCCGTCCGCGCCCCAGGTGCGCACCCGCTCGGCGTAGGCCCGCAGCAGCCGCCGCAGCTCGGCCTGCTCGCTGCCGGCCGCCGCGTCGAGCAGGTCGTCGGTGAACAGCCGAGCGTCGGGGCGCACCGTGATCGTGCTGTGCTGCTCACCGTCGACCGTCGCGCGCTCGACCTGGTCACCGGCGGCGCCCGCGGCAGCCGTGTAGCGCACCACCTGCCCACCGCGGCCCGACTCCAGCACCTGCGGCCCGGTGGTCTCGATACGGCTCGCCCTGGGGGCTCGCCTACTCGACCAGCGTGGGGGTGCCGGCTCCACCAGCGTGGGGGTGCCGGCTCCACCAGCGTCGGCCTGGGGGTGCCGGCGACGACGATCCACGCCGACGCGAGCTCGGGCAGCCGCCCCGACAGCACCGCGGCGCGCGCCACGCGCGTCGGGTCGGAACCGAGCCGGCGGAAGGCCGGCGACCCCGTCGTCACCGCGCCCAGCAGCGTGGTCAGCGCCGGGTCGAGCCGGGTCGGGTCGATCGCCACGACCTGCTGGTCGTCCCACGACGGGAACGCCGACGCGCTCGTCGCGACCGGGAGACCCGCGTCGGACAGCAGCGCGCTCAGCGCCTCGACCGAGCGCGGCCGCGACCGGTCGTACGTCGCCGTCACCGACCAGTCCGCGTCGGTGTTGGTCGTGAACCGCGAGCGCAGCGCGGCGATGCGGTGCAGCCCCAGCTCCTGCTCGACCGCGAGCAGCAGCGTGCCGCCCGGCGCCACGAGACGCCGGATCCCGGCGAACGTCTCGGCCCAGGTCAGCACCGTCGTCTCCAGCGACAACACCCGGGTGACGTCGTCGAGCGCCACGACCAGGTCGTACGTCTCCGCGGGCTCGGGCAGGTCCGCGAGGCTCCCGCAGACCACCTGGGCGTCGTGGTCGGTGAGCGCCTGGCCGAAGGTGATCGCGTCGGGGATCGAGCGCGTGAAGACCGTGAGGTGACCGACCCGGCCGGCGATGCCGGTGACCAGGTCGAGCGCGTGCGGGCCGACGACTGCGACGCGGGCGTCGTGGCGCAGCAGCGGTTCCAGCAGCGCACGCACCGCCGCGGCAGCCCCGGCCGGGCGGTGCTCCAGGTCGGACCAGTTCTGCATCGCCCCCGGCACCAGGGTGACGTTGTCGGGGCGGGCGATGACGGTCATGCGCTCTCCTTGTTGCTCTCGCGCCACTCCTGCTCCCAGCCGAGCACCAGCGCCAGCTCCTGCGGCTCCAGCATCGCGTCGCGCCCGAGCTCGACGTCGGCGACCTGCCGCGCCAGCTCGGCGTCGATGTCGGTGCCGTGCAGGTGGGGGAAGGTGAACTCCAGCAGCTGCGAGCCGTTGAAGCCCGCCTTGACGCCGACGAGGTCCATCGGGTCGCCGTAGACCGCCGGCTGCAGACCGAGCGAGGCGCCGTACATGATCGCGGTCGACAGCCGGTTCGAGGCGACCCGCTTGTGCCGCCGCAGCTCGCGCAGCTGCCCCGGCAGGAAGTCGGGGTTGCCGCCGGTCCACTTCACGCCGCGCTCGCCGTGCGTGATGACCCGGAAGCCGGCGTCCTCGTACTTCTCCCGGATCGCGTCGATGGCGAACTCGACGTAGTAGAGGCACATGGTGACCGGGCCGTCCTCGACGGCGTGGATCTCGTCGATCAACCGGTCGTGGTCGCCCGAGACGGCCTCGTAGTCGACCGTGCCGTGGAAGGGGTACCAGATCGTCCCCTCCGGCTCGGGCGCCTGCGGGTCCGGCGGGGTCATCTGCTCCAGGTAGAGGAACGGCGCGCCGGTGACGACGTAGTCGCGCCAGCCGACGGCCTGCCCGCGGCGCCGGTTGACGTCGGACCAGACGTACTTCGCGAAGCCGTGCGGCGGGGCGTGGCCGGCGCCGAAGCCGTGCACGAACGTCCAGCCGTGCTGGATCACGCCGTTGATGCGCGGCGGCTGGTCGAACCCGAGACCGCAGTAGGCCGACCAGATGTGCGCGTGGCGGTACCAGTGGTTGCTGGAGTCCATGTCAGGCGGGCCTCCTCAGCGGGTCGGCGGCGGTCGGTGGGCGTGGCTCATCGTCCCATCCCAGCAGGGCAGCCAGCTGCGCGGGCGGGCGCAGGTGGTCCTGGCCCAGCTCGCGCCGCGCCACGGCCCGCGCCACCTCGCGGGGCACCGCGTCGGTGTGCAGCTCGGGCAGCAGCCGCCGCTGCCGCGCCATGCCGCCCAGCACCGCATGGTCGCGCTGCAGGACCATCGGGTCGCCGTAGATGCCGATCTCGGCCCCCGTGCTCGCGCCGTAGAGCAGCGCCGAGCCCATCCGGTTGGAGACCACCCGGGCGTGCCGGCGCAGCTCGGCCAGCTGCCGGTCGAGGAAGCCGGGGTCGCCGTCCCGGTGCATGAAGCCGCGCCGCCCGTGCGTGATCACCCGAAACCCCTTGTCCTCGTAGACCTTTCGGATGTCGGGGTTCTCGTAGTCGGTCCAGTAGAGGCACATGGTGAGGGGTACGTCCCCCTCGCGCCGGCGTACGTCGTCGGCGTAGGCGCCGTGGTCACCGAGGATGCGCTGACCCTCCCAGCCGTGGAACGGGTAGACGATGGTCCCGGCGCGCTCCGGCTTCGCGCGCTCCCAGTCCCGCTGCCCCTCCAGCTCCAGCAGGTAGGCCCAGGGCGCCCCGACGACCTCGTGGTCGCGCCGCCCCATCGCCCAGCCGCGCCGGGCGACCGCCGGCGACCAGACCAGGCGCGGCCAGCCCGGCACCAGCTCGTGCCCGACCGCGAACCCGTCGTAGGTGTTCCACCCGTGCTGCAGGTAGCCCCAGATCGTCACCGGCCCGGGGCGGCCGCACCACCGGGCCAGCACCTCGGCGTGGCCGTAGAAGTGGTTGGCGTGGTGCACCGTCAGCCGCCGAGGGCGGTGCGCACCTGCTCGATCACGCGGTCGACGTCGCTGTCGCGCAGGTCGGGGAACATCGGCAGGCTGATCTCCTGCTCGTAGTACTCCTCGGCCACCGGGCACATCCCGCGCCGGTAGCCGCGGTCGGCGAACCACGGCTGCCAGTGCACCGGGATGTAGTTGACCTGCACGCCGATCTCGGCGGCGCGCAGCGCGTCGAACACCTCGCGCCGGCGCCCGTCGAGGACCCGCAGCGGGTAGAAGTGCCACACCGGGTCGGCGCCCGGACGCTGGGCGGGCAGCCGCACCCCGTCGAGGTCGGCGAGGCCCGCGGAGTAGCGCGCGGTGATCTCGGCGCGGCGGGCCTTGAAGCGCCCGAGCCGGGTGAGCTGGTTGGAGCCCAGGGCGCACAGCACGTCGGGCAGGCGGTAGTTCAGGCCGAGCTCGGGCATCTCGTACCACCACGCGCCCTCGTCGGTGCTGCGCAGCCGCTCGGGGTCGCGCACCATGCCGATGCCCTTGAACGTGCGGGCGCGCTGCAGCAGCTCGGTGTCGGAGGAGACGACCGCGCCGCCCTCGGCGGTCGTGAGGTTCTTGGTCGGGAAGAAGGAGAACGTCGTGATGTCGGCGAGCGAGCCCACGGGGGTGCCGTCGAGGCTGCCGCCGATCGAGTGGGCGGCGTCCTCCAGCAGCAGCGCCCCGGCGTCGTCCGCCACCCGCCGCAGCGCGGGCGCGTCGATCGGGTGGCCGGCGTAGTCGACGCCGCTGATCACCCGGGTGCGGTCGGTCACGGCGGCGGCCGCGGCCGCGGGGTCGAGGTTGCCCGTGTCGTCGCTCACGTCGGCGAAGACCACCGTCGCGCCCTGGATCGCGGCGCAGGTGGCGGTCGCGAGGAAGGTCAGCGGGGTGGTGACCACCTCGTCGCCGGGGCCGATGCCTGCCGCGGCGTACGCCACGTGCAGCGCCGCGGTGCCCGACGTCACGGTGACGGCCGGGTTCGACTGTCCGGCAACGGAACCCAGCTCGCGCTCGAACTTCTCGACCGCGGGTCCGGTGGTCAGCCAGTCGCCGCGCAGCACCTGCGCGACGGCCTCGATGTCGGACTCGTCGATCGACTGGCGGCCGTACGGAAGGAACATGGGCACGTCCTGCGGAGGAGGCGGGGGATGCGGGGGCGTCGACGGAGCGGTCAGACGCCCGAGGCGAGGATCTCGCGGATGTCGTCGGCGTCGTACCAGAGGTCGTTCTTGTCGGACGCGCAGTGGAAGCCGACGGGCACGGGCACCCCGTCGGTGCGCTTCTCGTAGCCCCAGGTCGCGAGCTCGGGCTCGAGGATGTAGTACTTGCCGTCCATCACGGTGATGGCGCGGCGGCCCTCCTCGGGGCTGATCATCTCCTCGTGCAGCTTCTCGCCGGGGCGCAACCCGACGTCGTGCATCTTGGCGCCCGGCGCGATGGCCTGGGCCAGGTCGGTGACCTTGTGCGAGGGGATGTGCGGCACGACCAGCTCGCCGCCCTGCATCAGGTCGAAGGTGTCGAGCACCATCTGCACCGCCTGCGGCAGCGTGATGAGGAACCGGGTGCAGCGCAGGTCGGTGATCGGCAGCGACTCCCCCGCCTCGGCGAGCGCCCGGAACTTCGGGACGATCGAGCCGCGCGAGCCGGTGACGTTGCCGTAGCGCACGACGGCGAACCGGGTGGGGTAGGCCGCGGCGTAGTGGTTGCCGAGGATGAACAGCTTGTCGGCGGTGAGCTTGGTCGCGCCGTAGAGGTTGATCGGGCTGGAGGCCTTGTCGGTCGAGAGGGCCACGACCTTCTTGACCCCGGCGTCGATCGCGGCCTCGACGACGTTCTGGCTGCCGATGACGTTGGTCTTGACGAACTCCGACGGGTTGTACTCCCCGGTGTCGACCTGCTTCAGCGCGGCCGCGTGGACGACGTAGTCGATGCCGTGCATCGCGCGGCGCAGCCGGTCCAGGTCGCGCACGTCACCGATGAACCAGCGCAGCCGGGGGTCGTCGCCGAACTGCTGACGGACCTCCCACTGCTTCAGCTCGTCGCGGGAGTAGATGACTACCCGCTTGGGGTCGACGTCCTGCAGCAGACGGGTGATGAAGGCCTTGCCGAAGGACCCCGTTCCACCGGTGACGAGGATCGAGGACCCTGCGAGGTTGCTCAACGCGAAGACTCCCAGCATGTGGTGACTGTCGCGGTCCGACCCGGACCGCCACGGCAGATTATCAGCGCTCACCTGAGTGTTCCCGGCGCTGGCATCATGACCGGCATGCCACCCGCCGACCCGGTCCACGTCGCGCTGCGCATCGACGCCGGGGGTCGCTGGGGGTCGGCCACGCCGTCCGCTGCCTCGCGCTCGGCCAGGAGCTGCGCGCGCGCGGGGTGACGGTGACGGTGCTGGGGTCGATCGCCGTGCCGTGGGTGGGTGAGCTGGCCGCCCAGGCCGGCATCGACGTACGTCGGGCGCCGGGTGATCCTGATGCGCTGGCCGAGCTGGTGGGCCGGCTCGGCATCGACGCCGTGGTGATCGACGGCTACGAGATCGACCCGCGCACCGGGGCGCGGCTGCGCGCCGACGGGGTGCGGGTGCTCGCGATGGTGGACGAGGAGTTCGGCGCGGGCCAGGAGGCCGACGTCTACGTCGACCAGAACCTCGGGGCCCGGCCGCCGGCCCCCGCGGCCGCGCCGCCGGGCGCGACGAGCCTCGCGGGCCTCGACCACGTGCTGCTGCGGGACAGCGTGCTCGACCGGCGCACGGCGACGCGACCCGAGCGCGAGAAGCCGCGCTGCCTCACGGTTTTCGGCGGCACCGACCCGGCCCGCGCGGGCGAGGTCGTGGTGCCGCTGCTGCTCGCGACGGGCGTCCCCCTCGAGGCGATCGCCGTCACCCCCGACCCCGCGGCGGCCGGTCGGCTGGCCGGCCTGCGGCCCGGCACCGGACAGACCCTCGACGTCGTCGGACCGGTGCCCGACCTGCCGGGCGTCGCCGTGCAGACCGACCTCACGATCACCGCCAGCGGGTCGTCGGTGTGGGAGCTGCTGTGCCTCGGGGTGCCGACCGCCGTGGTGTGCGTCGCCGACAACCAGCGCGGCGGCTATGCCGCGACGGGCCGCACCGGCGCGGCGCTCCCCTCGGCGAGCTGGCGGCGCTGCGCACCGACCCGGCCGAGCGCGACGCGGCGGTGGCACGGCTGCGCGGGCTGCTGCTCGACGCGGCCGAGCGCGGCCGGCTCGCGGCCCGCGGACGGGAGCTGGTCGACGGGCGGGGACGGGAGCGGGTGGCCGACGCGCTGCTGCGTACGCTGCCCGCAGCACCCCACCGCGACGGAGGTCGCCCGTGAGCCGCACCCGAGTCGTGATCCAGTCACGGCTGAACTCCTCCCGCCTGCCCGGGAAGGCGCTGATGACGATCGGCGGCATGCCGCTGGTGGAGCTGGTCGCCCGCCGGGCCGCGCGCAGCGGCCACGAGGTGGTGGTCGCCACCAGCGAGGAGCACTACGACCAGCGCATCGTCGACCACCTCGACTCGGTCGGCATCCCCGTCGTGCGCGGCTCGCTCGACGACGTGCTCGGCCGGTTCGTCGCTGCCACAAGGGATCTCGAGCCCGGTGACACCGTCGTGCGGCTCACCGGGGACAACCCGGTCGGCGACGCCGACGTGATCGACGACCTGGCGAGCGCGATGGCCAGGGGCGGGTATGCGTACGGCCGCAACGACGTGTCGCGGATGCCCGAGGGGCTGGGCTGCGAGGTCTTCTCGATCGACGACCTGCGGCGCGCGGACCGCGAGGCGACGACGGCGTACGACCGGGAGCACGTGACCCCGTGGCTGCGCCGCCACGTGCGCACCCTCGACCACGTGCCGGCGCAGAGCCCCACCGACATCCACCGGTTCCGGTGCACCGTCGACGTGCTCAACGACTACGTGCGGGTGAGCCGGATGTTCGGCGGGGTGGCCGACCCGGTCGCGATCCCGTGGACCGCGCTGATGGACCGGCTGCGCGAGCTCATCCGCGAGGAGGGGCCGTCGGTGCCGACCCGCGACCGCTCCGGGCTCGGGCAGAGCGTGCTGCTGCTCGGCGGCACCCAGCTGGCCGGCGCCGGCGCGTCGCCGCCGCCCGAGGTGCGCGCGCTGCTGGCGCACGCCGCCGACCGCGGCATCACCCACGTCGAGGTCGGCCGGGCCGACGGCGACGCCGAGGCCGTGCTGCGCGCCTGCGGCGAGCCGCAGCTGACGAAGCGGTTCGGCTACGTCTCGCGGGTGCGGCCGCTCGGCGCCGACGCGCACGACCCGCTGGCCGTGGAGGCGAGCGTGGAGCGCTCGTTCGCCGAGCTGGGGCGCCGGTCCGTCGCCGCGGCCGTGCTCGACGACCTGTCCGACGCCCGGCCCGCGACGTGGGAGCGGCTCCGGGCGTACGTCGGGGGCGGGGAGGTGCAGCGCGTCGGCGTGGCCGTGCGCACGGCCGAGCAGGTCCCCGAGGCGCTCCGGCTGCCGGGGCTCGGCTACCTCGAGCTGCCGCTGCGCCCCGGCACGAGCATCCCCGACGAGGTGCAGCAGGCGCTGCGCGGCGCCGACGTGGTCGTCACCGCGCACAGCGTCTTCGACGGTGGCTCCGTGCTCGACCAGAACGATCCACGGAACGCCCGGTTGCGAGCACTGGCAACGGATCTCGGGCGCGACGGCGTCGACGACCTGTGCCTGGCGTACGCCCTCGGCCACGACGTCGTCACCTCCGTCGCCGTGGGCTGCGACGACGAGCAGCAGCTGCAGCGCAACGCCGACCTGGCCGCACGACCCCCGCTCGACGACGAGCAGCGCGCGCGGGTGCGCGACGTGCTCGGGAAGGACTGACGACGATGCTGGCGCACGAGGTGCTGCCCGGACTGCTCGCCGACCCGGCCGGGCCGCGGGTGACCTACTACGACGACCGACCCGGACCGACCCAGGGCGAACGCATCGAGCTGTCCGGTGCGGTGCTCGCCAACTGGGTCGCCAAGGCCGGCAACCTGCTGCAGGACGAGCTGGACGCCGGGCCCGGCAGCACCGTCGCGCTGGACCTGTCGGCCGAGCACTGGCGCACGCTCTACTGGGCGCTCGCGGCCTGGGCGGTCGGCGCGACGGTGGTCGACGGTGGTGGTGCCGGCGACGGCGGTGCCGAGGGCCGCGGTGGCGCCGGCGACGGCGCGAGCGCCGACGTGCTGGTGACCACCGAGCCCCGCGCGGGCCACCCGGCGCAGGTAGTGGTCACCGAGGCGGCGCTGGCGCGCTCGTTCGCCGGCGACCTGCCCGACGGGGCGATCGACGAGGCCGCCGACCTGTCGACCTACGGCGACCACCTCGACCCCTACGCCACCGCTGGTGCGAGCGACCAGGCGCTCGTGACCGCCCGGGGCGCGTGGACGTACGGCGGGGTGGTGGGTGACTCGGGCGCGCAGGCCCCGCGCTGGCTGGTCCGCGGCGACCTGACCGGCGTGCTGCGCACGGCCCTCGCGGCGTGGGCGGCGGGCGGCTCGGTGCTGCTGTCGCGCGGCACCGACGACGACGCGCTCCCCCACCGGCTCGAGGTGGAGGGGGCGACCCCCGCGCCGGCGACGCCCTGAGGCGCCGCCCCGGACCAGGCCTTGCCGCGCCGGGCGCGACCGCGCAGGCTGGGCCCCATGGACGACAACTCGACGATCGTGGTGGTGGGCGGCGGACTCGCGGGGGCGAAGGCCGTGGAAGCGTTGCGCGACAAGGGTTTTCGCGGGCAGCTGACCCTGCTGGCGAGTGAGGACCTGCTGCCCTACGAGCGGCCGCCGCTGTCCAAGGACTACCTGCAGAAGGGCGAGGGGCTCGACGACGCGACGGTGCACGCGCGGGAGTGGTACTCCGACAACGACGTCGACCTGCGGCTCGGCGTGCGCGCCACCGAGCTCGACCTGGCCGACCGGGTGGTGACCACCTCCGCCGGCGAGGAGCTGTCGTACGACGCGCTGCTGCTGGCCACCGGCGCGCAGCCGCGCCACCTCGACCTGCCCGGGGCCGACCTCGACGGCGTGCTCTCCCTGCGCACCGTGTCCGACAGCGACGACCTGCGCGAGGCCTTCCGCGCCGGCCGCGACATCGTCATCGTCGGCGGCGGGTGGATCGGCCTCGAGACCGCGGCCGCCGCGAGCAACGCGGGCGCCAAGGTCACCGTGCTGGAGTCGCTGGAGCTGCCGCTGCTGAAGGTGCTCGGGCCGAAGCTCGCCCAGGTCTTCGCCGACCTGCACCGCGAGCACGGCGTCGACCTGCGCACGGGCGTGCAGGTCGAGGGCTTCGAGGGCACCGGCGACGTGACGGGCGTACGCCTCGCGGGCGGCGAGGTGATCCCCGCCGACGCGGTGGTGGTCGGCGTCGGCGCCGCGCCCGACGTCTCGCTGGCGCAGGGCGCGGGGCTCGAGGTCGACGATGGCATCGTCACCGACGCCGAGGGACGCACCAGCGACCCGAACGTGTTCGCCGTCGGCGACGTCGCCCGGTTCACCCACCCCGACTACCCCGAGCCGATCCGCGTCGAGCACTGGGCCAACGCGCTGGACCACCCGGCCGCGGTCGCCGCCGCGATGCTGGGCCAGGACGCCACCTGGGACGAGCTGCCCTACTTCTACACCGACCAGTACGACCTCGGCATGGAGTACGTCGGCCTCGCCGACCCCGACGACGAGGTCGTCATCCGCGGCGACCTCGGCAAGCGCGAGTTCATCGCGTTCTGGCTGCAGGACGGCAAGGTCGTCGCGGGCATGAACGTCAACGTCTGGGACGTCGTCGACGACGTGAAGGCACTGATCCGCTCCGGCAAGCAGGTCGACCGCGCCCGCCTGGCCGACCCGGACGTACCCCTGGACACGCTGGCCTGACGACGCCCACGAGGCGAACGCGAGGCCCCCGGGTGCTCGCCCCGGCGGACCCTCGGATGTGACGCGGACTACAGTCGCCGCCATGGACAAAGTGGTCTCCTCGCCGGCGGCGGCGATCGAGGGAATCGGTGACGGCGCATCGCTCGCGGTCGGCGGGTTCGGCCTCTGCGGCATCCCGAGCGTGCTGATCCAGGCGCTGCACGGCACGAGCGCGACCGACCTGCACGTGATCTCCAACAACTGCGGCGTCGACGACTGGGGTCTCGGAATCCTGTTGAACGACAAGCGGATCAGCAAGATCACCGCGTCGTACGTCGGTGAGAACAAGGAGTTCGCGCGGCAGTACCTCGAGGGCGAGCTCGAGGTCCACCTGACCCCGCAGGGCACCCTCGCCGAGAAGCTGCGCGCCGGCGGCGCGGGCATCCCGGCGTTCTTCACCCGCACCGGCGTCGGCACCCAGGTCGCCGAGGGCGGCATGCCGCTGCGCTACGCCGACGACGGCTCGATCGCCAAGGCGTCCGAGCCCAAGGAGACCCGCACCATCGACTTCGCGGGCGAGGAGACGGAGTACGTCCTCGAGGACTCGATCGTCGCCGACTTCGGCCTGGTGCGTGCCTGGAAGGGCGACCGGCACGGCAACCTGGTGTTCCGCACCAGCGCCCGCAACTTCAACCCGCTGTGCGCCATGGCGGGCCGGGTCTCGGTGGCCGAGGTCGAGGAGCTGGTCGAGCCCGGCGAGCTGTCCCCCGACGAGATCCACCTGCCCGGCATCTACGTCCAGCGGGTGCTGGCGCTCACGCCCGAGCAGGCCCGCGACAAGCGCATCGAGCGGGTCACGACCCGCCCGCGTCAGGAGTCACCCACGGCGGCCGGTGCCGCCGCCGGCAGCGAGACCACGGAGGCCTGAGCCATGCCACTCACCCGCGAGCAGATGGCCGCCCGCGCCGCGCAGGAGCTGAGCGACGGTGACTACGTCAACCTCGGCATCGGCCTGCCGACGCTGGTCCCGAACTACGTCGACGACGACGTCGAGCTGGTGCTGCAGTCCGAGAACGGCATCCTCGGCGTCGGCGCCTACCCGATCGAGGGCGACGAGGACCCCGACCTCATCAACGCCGGCAAGGAGACCGTCACGCTGCGGCGCGGCGCCTCGATCTTCGACTCGGCCACCAGCTTCGGCATGATCCGCGGCGGCAAGGTCGATGCGGCGATCCTCGGCGCCATGCAGGTGTCGGCCGCCGGCGACATCGCCAACTGGATGATCCCCGGCAAGATGGTCAAGGGCATGGGTGGCGCGATGGACCTGGTGCACGGCGCCAAGAAGGTCATCGTGCTGATGGAGCACACCGCCAAGGACGGCTCGTTCAAGATCGTCCAGGAGTGCTCGCTGCCGTTCACCGGCAAGGGCGTCGTGCAGCGGATCATCACCGATCTCGCGGTCATCGACGTCACCGAAGACGGCCTCGTGCTGCGCGAGCTGGCCCCCGGCGTCACCGAGGACGAGGTGCGCGCCAAGACCGAGCCCGAGCTCACGACTCCCACCCGCTGAAGCCGGGCAGTGCGGGCCGCGCAGGTCAGCTGGCGAGGATGTCGTCGTTGTACTGGTCGATGACCTCGCGCATCGTGCCGTCGCCGACGAGCGCACCGCCGCGCAGGTAGAGGCCGCGGGTGCAGAAGCGCAGCAGGTCGCCCTCGGAGTGCGACACCAGGAACAGCGTGCGGCCCTCGTCGAGCAGCTTCTCCATGCGCTGGTAGCACTTCTCGCGGAACGCCTTGTCGCCGACGGCGAGCACCTCGTCGACCAGGATGATCGGCTCGTCCAGGCACGTCACGACCGAGAAGCCCAGGCGCACCTGCATGCCCGAGGAGAAGTGCCGGAACGGCAGGTCCAGCCCGGCGCGCACCTGCGGCCCGGCGAAGTCGACGATCTCCTCGAAGCGCTCGTCGATCTGCTCGGTGCTCATGCCGTGCAGCCCGGCGGTCAGGTAGATGTTCTCCCGCGCCGTCAGCTCGCCGATGAACCCGCCGGTGAGCTCGATGAGCGGAGCCACGCCCTCGCGCACGATCGCGCGGCCCTCGTCGGGCAGCAGCGTCCCCGCGATGAGCTTGAGCAGGGTCGACTTGCCCTCGCCGTTGCCGCCGACGAGACCGACCGCCTCACCGCGCCCGACCTCGAAGCTCACGTCGCGCAGCGGCCAGAAGGTGCCCTTGTCGTGGGTCGTACGCCGGGTGTAGACGATCTCGCGCAGCGACAGCTTGCGCTTGCGCGAGCGCAGGAACTCGATGCCG
Source organism: Barrientosiimonas endolithica (assembly GCF_030296655.1). Taxonomy (NCBI): domain Bacteria; kingdom Bacillati; phylum Actinomycetota; class Actinomycetes; order Micrococcales; family Dermacoccaceae; genus Barrientosiimonas; species Barrientosiimonas endolithica. The sequence continues at coordinate 2,460,606 of NZ_AP027735.1, forward strand.
AGGTCCTCGACGGAGATGACGGGCTGCCCCTCGGGGGTCTTCCACTCGACGGCCATGTCAGATCTCCTTCAGCACGGTCGGCTCGAACTTGCGGAAGAACCACATGCCGAACGCCAGCCACACGGCGGCGATGACGAAGGCGCTGAGCCACGCGGTGTGGAACGGCTGGTACGACGAGTGCTCGGTGAGGCCGGCGCGGTACATGTCGGTGATGCCGACCATCGGGTTGAGCGCCATGAACGGCTGCGCCCACGGCGCGCGCTCCTCGACCAGCTGCAGCGAGTAGACGATCGGCGTGAAGTAGAACAGCATCCGCAGCACGATCCGCACGATGCGGATGAAGTCGTCGACCAGAGTCGTGATGGGCGCCATGACCAGGCCCATGCCGATGCACAGCATCAGCTGGATGACCAGCGCGGGCAGGATCCAGACCAGCTGCCAGTCCAGCGACATCTCGCCGCGGGCGATGTACCAGCCGGCGAACAGGAACAGGATCGGCATGCTGAGCAGGAACTCCACGCCCTTGGCCAGCACCACCCGCACGACCCACAGCTCGCGCGGCAGGTTGGTCGAGCGCACCAGCAGCCGCTCGGACAGCAGCGCCCGCGACGACTCGTTGATGCAGGCGTTGAACCAGTTCCACGGGAGCATGCCGGCCATCAGGAAGACGATGAACGGCATCCCGGGCACCTGCCGGGAGCCCAGCAGCACGCCGAAGACGAAGAAGTAGACCAGGCCCATCGCCAGCGGGTCGATGAGCGTCCACAGGTAGCCCAGCCAGGAGCGGGCGTAGCGCACCCGCAGGTCACGCCTGACCAGCGTGTCGAGCACGTTGCGGTGCTCCCAGATGCGGGCCAGCCGCGTTGTGAGGTCCATACCGTCCTTGCCTGGGTGTTGCTGCGCCTGCTCGGGGCCGGCTGGGAGGCCCGCCGCGTCAGGCTACCGGGCCGTCGCTGTGAGTTCGCTGCACCTGTGGTCGCGTCAGCGGGTCGGGCTCCTCGCCGAGCCGGATCCGGGAGGTCAGGAACCCCCAGCCCCAGGTCAGGTGCATGGTGGCGAGCACCCCCGGGACGAGGGCGGCGACCTCGGGCCGCTGCCCCCGGGAGATCACGAGACCGCCGACGGTGACCCCGGCGAGGTAGGTCGCGGGCACGGCCAGCAGCGGTCGCCACGCCAGACCGCCGAGCGCGCCCGCCGCGACCGCGACGGTGGCCGCGGGCGGGGCGAGGTAGCGCAGGTTGATCGAGCCGGGGTGCTGCCGGGCGACCACCCGGCGCCAGCGGCCGTAGTCGCGGTACTGCCGCGCCAGCGTGCGGAAGCTGCCGCGCGGGCGGTACTCCACGCGCAGCTGCGGGGTGAACCACACCAGCCCGCCGAGCTTGCGGATGCGCCAGTTCATCTCCCAGTCCTGGGCGCGGCTGAAGCGCGGGTCGTAGCCGCCGATCCGGTCCAGCCAGGACCGGCGGAACACCCCGAGATAGACCGTCTCGGCCGGCCCCTCGGCGCCGCCGAGCTTGAACCGGGCCCCGCCGACCCCGATCGGCGACTTCATCGCGATCGCGACGGCCTCCTCGAACGGCGTGACGCCGACGGCGTCCATGATCCCGCCCACGTTGGCGGCGCCGGTGCGCTCCAGCGTCTCCAGCGCGGTCTGCAGGTAGCGCGGCGAGAGGATGCCGTGCCCGTCCACCCGGGCGACGACGTCGTACGTCGCGGCTAGCAGGCAGGCGTTCAGCGCGTCGGGCGTACGCCCGCTCGGGTTGTCGATGACCCGCACCCGGTCGTCGGCGGCGGCCAGCTCCTCGGCCACCTCGAGCGTGCGGTCCTGCGAGGGGCCGACGGCCAGCAGCACCTCGACCGGGCCGCTCACCTCCTGCGCGAGCACGGCCGCGACCGACTCGGCCAGGTGGCGCTCCTCGTTGAGGATGGGCATGACGACCGAGATGCCCGAGGCGGCGGCGGTCTCTGCGGGGTCCACGCCCGCCCGGTCTTCGGCTGTCATCGCGGACCGAGGCTACCCGCCCGGGTGCGCGGCGCCGTCGCGGCCGGGCGAGCGCGTCGGGGAAGACCCCGGTTCACCCGCAGGGACGACGCGCCACGCGAGCGCCGCGTCCCAGGGAGCCTTCCGCCGACGGGGCTACCCTGCCGTGGTGCCCCAGGACGACCAGCCCGGACACCGGCTCCCGCGCCGGCGCCCCACCGACTCCGACGACACCGAGGTGTTCGTCGTCGACACCCGTCGGGGACGGCGCCCGCAGGGCGGCGCCCCGGAGGCCGGTCCCGACGACACCGCCCAGGCCATCCCGCAGCGCCCCGCGCCCGGTCAGGGCGGCCCCGGTCGACCCGGTGGCGAGCCGACCCGAGCGGTGCCGGGGCAGGGACGTCCGCAGGGACGCGGCCAGGGCCGTCCGACCCAGGGTCGTCCGGCGCAGGGCGGCGCCCAGCCCACGCGCGCCGTGCCCGGTCAGGGCCGGCCGGCGCAGGGCGCTCAGGGTGTCCAGTCGACTCGCGCCGTGCCCTCGCAGGGGCGCCCGCCGCAGGGCGCCCAGCCCACCCGGGCGGTCCCGAACCGGGCCCCCGGCGCGCCGGCCGCAGGTGCAGCCGGCGCGGCAGGCGCCGCAGCCGCGGGCTCGGCAGCGGCGAGCGGCGGCGGGCGCCGGACCCCGGCGTACGTCCAGGGCCAGGGCCGCAGGCCCGTCGACGACGGCACGTTCGACGAGGGCTACGGCCCCGACCGCACCCGCGAGATCCCGGCGGCCGCGCCGCGCGGCTCCGGCGCTCCCCCGCGCGGACGCCGCGGCGGCCAGGCTCCCCGCCCCGTCCGCCGCAGGGGCCGCCGACCCCGCGCGAGGGACGTCCGCCGCGCGCGGCCCGCCCCCGTCGCCGCTGGCGGCGCTGGCTCGCGGCGCTGCTCGTCGTCGTCATGCTGTGGGTCGGCGCCCTCGTCTGGGCCGCCAGCAGCGCCTGGAACACGGTGACCAAGATCGACGCGATCCCGACCGACAACCGCCCGGCCGAGGGCAAGGGCACCAACATCGTGCTCGTGGGGTCCGACTCCCGCGAGGGGCTGACCGCCGAGCAGCGCGACACGCTCGGCACCGGTCGCGCGGAGGGGCGGCGCACCGACTCGATCATGCTGCTGCACATCCCCGACAGCGGGAACCCGACCCTGGTCTCCTCCCCCGCGACTCCTACGTCGAGATCCCGGGCCGCGGCCGCAACAAGATCAACGCGTCCTACTCCATCGGCGGCCCGAAGCTGCTCAACCAGACGGTCGAGGCGGCCACGGGCCTGCGCGTCGACGGATACATGGAGATCGGTTTCGGCGGGTTCGCCTCGGTCGTCGACAGCGTCGGCGGGGTCGAGATGTGCCTCGACAAGCCGATGAAGGACGTGAAGGCCGCGATCGACCTGCCCGCCGGCTGCCAGACCCTCGACGGCAAGAACGCGCTGGGGTACGTCCGCGCCCGCTACTCCGACCCGCTGGGCGACCTCGGTCGCGCGCAGCGGCAGCGGGAGTTCCTCGGCGCGCTGATGAACAAGATGGCGACGCCGGCCAACCTGCTCAACCCGGTCAAGCTGCGCTCGATGGGCACCTCCGGCGCGCAGGGCGTCGCGGTCGACAACGACATGTCGCCGTACGGCGCGCTGAAGATCATGCTGGCGCTGCGCAAGATCAGCAACGGCAGCGGCCAGTCGGTGCAGGTGCCCGTCGCCGACAGCAACTACCAGACCCGCAGCGGCGACGCCGTGCTGTGGGACGCCGCCCGGTCGCAGGCGCTGTTCGGCGCGCTCAACAACGACGAGTCACCCAACGTCGCGCCGTAACCGACTGCGGGCCTCCGGGGATTGGGGGCCGGGGCTGGGGCCGCGGCCGATCAGCCCTTCAGGACCTGGCGGGCCATGACCATCCGCTGGATCTGGTTGGTGCCCTCGTAGATCTGGGTGATCTTGGCGTCGCGCATCATCCGCTCGACCGGGTGGTCCTTGACGTAGCCGGCGCCGCCGAGCAGCTGCACCGCGTCGGTGGTGATGTCCATCGCGACGTCGGAGGCGTAGCACTTGGCCGCGGCGCCGAAGAAGGTCAGGTCGGCGTCGCCGCGCTCGGACTTGCTGGCGGCGACGTAGACCATCTGCCGCGCGGCCTCGAGCTTCATGGCCATGTCGGCGAGCATGAACTGCAGCCCCTGGAACTCGGCGATCGCCTTGCCGAACTGCTTGCGCTCCTTGACGTACGCCGTCGCGTAGTCGAGCGCGCCCTGCGCCACCCCCACGGCCTGGGCCCCGATGGTCACCCTGGTGTGGTCGAGGGTGCGCAGCGCGATCTTGAGACCCTCGCCGAGGTCGCCGACCATCCGGTCGGCGGGGATGCGGCAGTTGTCGAAGTGCAGCTCGCGGGTGGGGCTGCCCTTGATGCCGAGCTTGCGCTCGGGCTCGCCGAAGCCGAACCCCTCGTCGTCCTTCTCGACCACGAACGCGGTGATGTTGCGGCCGCGGTCGCCGTCGGGGTCGGTGACCGCCATCACGGTGTAGAACTGCGACTCGCCCGCGTTGGTGATCCACGACTTCTGCCCGTTGAGCACGAACTCGTCGCCCTCTGCCTTGGCACGGCAGCGCATGGCGGCGGTGTCGGAGCCGGCCTCCCGCTCGGACAGGCCGTAGCTGAACATCGCCTCGCCGCGCGCCACCGGCGGGAGGTACTTGCTCTTGACCTCCTCGGACGCGCCGAGGATCACCGGCATGGTGCCGAGCTTGTTGACCGCCGGGATGAGCGAGGACGACACGCAGACCCGGGCGACCTCCTCGATCACCAGGCAGGTGGCGAGCGCGTCGGCGCCGACCCCGTCGTACTCCTCCGCGATGTGCGGCGCCTGGAAGTCGGCGGCCACCAGCGCGTCGAGGGCCTCCTGCGGGAAGCGGCTCTGCTCGTCGACGTCGGCGGCGAAGGGCGCGATCTTGTCCTCGGCGACCGAGCGCACGGCCTCGCGCAGCGCCTCGTGATCCTCGGAGATCTGGAACAGGTCGAAGTCTGTGTTTCCGGTCACCCTCGCAGACTACCCAGCGGCTCGTCGGCCTCCGGCGCGGCCCGCGAGCGCGGCCAGCTCCTCCTCGGTGGGCGGCCCGGCCTGCGCCGCGGCGGTGATCAGCCGGTGCATCGAGGCGCGCAGCTGCTCGACCTCGGCCATCTCGAGCCCGAGCCGGCGCACCATGACGTGCGGCACGTGCTCGGCGCGCTCGCGCAGCGCCCGGCCCTCGGGGGTCAGCTCGATGACGACGGAGCGCTCGTCGTGCGGCCGGTGCTTCTCGACCAGGCCGGCCTTGACCAGCCGCTGCACGAGCGGTGTCGCCGTGCCGGGGTCGAGCCCGAGCAGGTCGGCGAGCTCCTTGTTGGACACCGAGCCGCGCTCCCAGAGCGCGAGCATCACGAGGTACTGCGGGTGGGTGAGGCCGAGCGGCTCCAGGACGGGGCGGTAGGCGCCGATGACACCTCGGGCGGCCAGGGCCAGACCGAAGCAGACCTGGGCCTCCAGCGACAACGGATCGATCGACGTCGCGGCGGTGGCACTCGGGTCGGACGATGCGTCCGGTTCACGGGGAGGCATGTCCGCACCTTAACACTTGGTGCCCCAATCGTTGGTGTGCTAACTTTTGGCCATGAGCCACCAGCAGCCCACCCCCATCGCCAAGGACCGCGCCGGCCTGTCCGTCGGCTATCGCTTCCGGTGGCGCGTCATGTATCACCTGCTCGCCTGGGGCGGCCCGCCGCACCGCGCCCTCGACGCGGACCCGCGCGAGCGGTTGCGCCGGGAGCGGGCAGCGCGGGTCGCCGCCGCGCACGCCAGGCACGCCGCGACCCCCGCTGCCCGTCCGGCCGCCTGACGGCTAGGCCGACGCCGCGATGCGCGGCAGCAGCCCGACGTCGAACCGGTCCGGCGCCAGCCGCACCGACGCCACGACGCCCGGCTCCACCAGCCAGACCACCTGGTCGGCCGACAGCCACGCGGGGCGCCCGTCGGCGAGCGTGATGCGGCGGTAGTCCGCCTCCTCGACCGGCCGCTCCTGCCAGTCGCGCAGCCACTCGAACGCCGGCTGCGGCTCCTGCAACCAGGACGCGCGCACGACGGTGATGCTCGCGTCGACCCGATAGCCCTCGGGCGTCTGCGACTCCCAGACCGTGGTCGAGATCTGCTCGCCGTCGTCGCCCTCGGACTCGAACGGCTGGGACACGCCCATCCCCGCGGGCAGCTCACCGATCCAGACCCCGCCGACCTGGATCGTCATCGACGACGACCATCCCGGAGCCGCCGGCGAGTCGGCGGCGGCCGGCGCCGCCGGGGCTGCGACCACGGCCGCCGCGAGCAGCGCCGGGACGGCCATGCGAATGCGTTTCATGAAGGTCTCCTCCTCGTTGGTGAAGGAGACGCTGCCGCCGTCGACGGCTCGCGCGCACCGGGTGCGCGGCGGCCTGTGGACGGCCGTCGCCGACCGCGACAGGGTGTGGACGACCGGGGCCGGGGCCCGACGAGCGGCGGGCTAGGACCGCAGCGCCGGCACGACCTCGCGCTCGAACAGCTCGATGCCGCTGGTGTCGTACGCGGCCTCGGGGAAGTTGACGATGGCGTACGTCATTCCCGCCTGCTCCAGCGCGCGCAGCTGCTCGACGACCTGCTCGGGCGTGCCCGCGCCGAGGTCGTCGCGCTGCTGGGCGACCGCGTCGACCTTGTCCTGCGACACCCCGGCCGCGCGGAAGCGCTCCTGCACCGCGCGGATGCGCTCGTCGACCTCGCGCTCGTCGCGGCCGAGGTGGATGTTGAGGTTCCCGCTGCGCACGATCTCCTCGACGTCGCGCCCGATGTCGCGGCAGTGCTCGGCCAGCACCTGGCTCTTGTGCCGGAAGGTCTCCAGGTCGCCGAGGAAGTTGGTGTAGTCGGCGTACTCCGCAGCGATGCGCAGCGTCTTGCGCTCACCGCCGCCGGCGACCCACATCGGGATGCCGTTGCGGGTCGAGCCCGGCAGCGCCGTGCCCTGCAGCGGTCGCGGCCAGCACCGCGCCCCGTCGACCTGGTAGTGCTTGCCGTCGAGCGTCGCCGAGCCGGTCGTCCACATCTGCCGGAAGATCTCCACGCCCTCGCGCAGCCGCGCGAGCCGCTCCCCGCACCGGGGAAGCCGTAGCCGTACGCCCGCCACTCGTGCTCGTACCACCCGGCGCCGATGCCCATCTCGACCCGGCCGCCGGAGATCGCGTCGACGGTCGCCGCCACCTTCGCGAGGTAGGTCGGCTCGCGATAGCTCATGCAGGTGCACATCTGACCGAGCCGCACCCGGTCGGTCGCCGCGGCGAACGCGGCCATCAGGGTCCACGCCTCGTGCGTCGCCTCCTCGGTCGGCTGCGGCGTGGTGTGGAAGTGGTCGTAGACCCAGATGGACTCCCAGGCCTCCTGGGCGTCGAACCGCTGGGCCAGGTCGCGCATCACGCGCCACTGGTCGGCCGGGTCGATGCCGACGAGGTCCATCCGCCAACCCTGGGGAACGAAGGCTCCGAATCGCATGGCCACGACGCTAGTACGCCCGCGCACCGCAGGCGGGCGCCGCGCGGCCGGACATCGGACGGTCGTCCGGCACCATGGCGTCCAGGACCGCGGTCGCGCACGGCAGGCCCGGTCACCGCCGGGCGGCGACGCACCGGCCCCCGCCCGTCCCCGACCCACCGAGGAGACCGCATGACCCAGCTCGCCGAGACCCGCCGCACGCTGTCGTACGCCGACGGCCAGCAGGTGCTCACGCTCAGCCGCACCTACCCCACCGACGTCGAGGACCTGTGGAACGCCTGCACCGACGCCGAGCGGATCCCGCGGTGGTTCCTGCCGATCAGCGGCGACCTGCGGCCGGGTGGCAGCTACGAGCTCGCCGGCAACGCCCACGGCACGATCGAGAGCTGCGACCCGCCGCGGGAGTTCACCGCGACCTGGGAGTACGCCGAGCAGGTCAGCCGCATCCGGGTCACCGTCACCCCCGACGGCGACCGCGCCCGGTTCACGCTCGAGCACACCGCCGGCACCGACGACGACCACTGGCGCCAGTTCGGGCCGGCGGCTGTCGGGATCGGCTGGGACGGCATGCTGCACGGGCTCGGCCTGCACGTCGAGAGCGGCGAGCCGGTCGACCCTCAGTTCGCCGCCGAGTGGATGTCCTCGGAGGAGGGCAAGGCGTTCTACCGCGAGAGCGGGGCGCGCTGGCTCGAGGCCGACCTCGCCGCGGGCACGCCCGCCGACGACGCCGAACGCCGTTGCGCCGCAACGGTTCAGGCCTACACCGGCGGCTGACCGGGAGCGCCTCGCGCAGCGGCCGGGGCGTGCCCCCGGTCGCTGCCGCCGCTCAGTCCTGCTGCTCCGCGACCTGCTTGCGCAGCGACTCGCCCTTGGCGTGGGCGGCGGTCTTGAGGTCGTCCGCGAACGTCGCGAGCGCCTCGCGCAGCTCGACCGCCTGCTCCCCCTCGCCGGCCGCGAGCATCCGCACCGCGAGGAGCCCCGCGTTGCGCGCCCCGCCGATCGACACCGTCGCGACGGGCACCCCGGCGGGCATCTGCACGATCGACAGCAGCGAGTCCATGCCCTCGAGGTGCTTGAGCGGCACCGGGACACCGATGACCGGGAGCGTCGTGACCGAGGCGAGCATGCCCGGCAGGTGCGCCGCTCCCCGGCCCCGGCGATGATCACCCGCAGCCCGCGCTCGGCGGCGCGGCTGCCGTAGTCGACCATCTCGTGCGGCATCCGGTGCGCCGAGACGACGTCGGCCTCGAACTCGATGCCGAAGTCGCGCAGCACGTCGGCGGCCTGCTGCATGACCGGCCAGTCGGAGTCGCTGCCCATGACGACCCCGACCTGCGGAGCGCGAGAAGCGTTGGTGTCGTTGGTCATTCGGTGACCACTCCCTGGAGGTAGTCGGCGGCGTGCTGCGCCCGCTCGCGCAGCTCGGGCAGGTCGGACCCGCTCACGTCGACGTGGCCGATCTTGCGACCGGGCCGCACGTCCTTGCCGTAGAGGTGGATCTTCAGCCCCGGGTCGCGCGCCATCAGATGACGATAGGCCGGGTAGAGGTCGGGGAAGTCGCCACCGAGCACGTTGGCCATCACGGTCCACCGGTCGCGCGGCGAGGGGTCGCCGAGCGGCAGGTCGAGCACCGCCCGCAGGTGCTGCTCGAACTGGCTGGTGACCGACCCGTCGATGGTCCAGTGACCGCTGTTGTGCGGGCGCATGGCCAGCTCGTTGACGACGTACGTCGGCTGCCCGTCGGGTGCGCGCGTCTCGAACACCTCGACGGCCAGCACACCGGTGACGCCGAGCTCGCCCGCGATGCGCAGCCCGGCCTCCGAGAGCCGGGCCGCGAGGTCGGGGTCGAGCCCCGGCGCGGGCGCGAGCACCTCGGTGCAGATGCCCTCGGTCTGCACGGTCTCGACGACTGGCCAGACGGCCGCCTGCCCCGACGGGCTGCGCGCGAGCAGCACGGCGAGCTCGCGGCGGAAGTCGACGGCCTCCTCGGCCAGCAGCCCGTCGGCGTCGGCACGCCGGAGCCAGTCGGCCGCCTCGTCGGCCGAGCGGACGAGGCGCACACCCTTGCCGTCGTACCCGCCGCGCGGCGTCTTCAGCACGACCGGCCAGCCGTGCTCTGCCGCGAACGCCTCGAGCTCGGCGGCGTCGTGCACGGCGGCCCAGGCCGGGCACGGGATGCCGAGGTCGGTGAGCCGGCGCCGCATGCGGAGCTTGTCCTGCGCGTGGGCGAGCGCGGCCGGCGACGGGTGCAGCACGACGCCGTCGGACTCCAGCGCGGCGAGCACCTCGGCCGGCACGTGCTCGTGGTCGAAGGTGACGACGTCGACGCCCCGGGCGAACTCGCGCACGCGCTCGGTGTCAGTGTGCTCGCCGACCGGCGAGGAGGGCACGACCTGGGCGGCGCTGGCGTCGTCGGCCTCGGCGAGCACCGACAGCGTGATGCCCAGATTGATGGCCGGAGGCTGCGCCATGCGGGCCAGCTGGCCCCCGCCGATGATGCCCACGACCGGGAATCCGCCGGGTGCCCGACGGGGTTGCGAGGTGCCAGTCACGGGGCACACCCTACGAGTGCGCGGCCGCGGCACGTAGAGTCACCCTGTCCACGTGGCACCGACCGAGGGAGGGAACGGCGTGCTCGAACGCCTGCGCGGCACGATGAACGTGCTGTGGCGCGAGGTCGCCAAGTTCGGCATCGTCGGTGCCGTCTGCTTCCTCATCGACTTCGGCGGGTTCAACCTGCTGGTCAACGGTCCCCTCGAGGACAAGGTCACCACCGCCAAGATCGTCAGCGGCGCGGTCGCGACCGTCTTCGCGTGGGTCGGCAACCGCTGGTGGACCTTCCGGCACCGGCACAACCGGCCGGTCGCCCACGAGGTGACGCTGTTCTTCCTGGTCAACGCCATCGCCCTCGCGATCGGCGCGGTCTGGCTGGCGTTCACCCACTACGCCCTGGGCATGGACTCCCCGCTCGCCGTCAACGTCAACGCGCTGCTCGGCATCGGCCTCGGCACGCTGTTCCGCTTCTGGGCCTACCGCCAGCTGGTGTTCGCCAACGAGCACCCCGGCGACCCGGGCGACGAGACGCCGTTCGGCGGCGAGCCGCAGCACCCTCACGCCGGCAGCGAGCCCTCGGCCTCCCCGTCGGCCGCCGAGAGGAACAGCGCGAACCGCGCCGGCTGAGCCTCGAGCAGCTCCAGCCGCCCGCCGTTGGACTGCGCCAGGTCGCGCGCCAGCGCCAGCCCGAGCCCCGTGCCGCCGGTCGTGACCCGGCGCTCGAACACGTGCGGCGCGATGCCGGGGTCGATGCCGGCGCCCTCGTCGGTCATCTCCAGCACCACCGACGGGCCGGTGCGCCGGGCCTCGACCTCGACCAGCCCGCTGCCGTGCTCGAGGGTGTTCTCCAGCAGCGTGGAGATGATCTGGGCCAGGTCGTCGCGGCGCACCCGCAGCCGCAGCCCCCGCTCCCCCGCGATCTTGATGCTGCGCCGCGCCCGCGAGAACGCCGGCTGCCACTCCCGCTGCAGCGCCGCGAGCACCGAGTCCAGCGAGGTCTCGTCCGTGTTCCCGCCGGCGCCGGCGGGCGTGCGCCGGAGCAGGTCGTCGACCACCCTGGTCAGGCGCTCGACCTGCTCGATGCAGCTCGTGGCCTCGGCGCGCATCTCGACCGGGTCGTCGAGCATCGAGATCTCCTCGAGCCGGATGAGCAGCGCGGTGAGCGGGGTGCGCAGCTGGTGGGAGGCGTCGGAGGCGAACTGCCGCTCGTGCGCGAGCCGCTGGGTGAGCTCGACCGCCCGTTGCCGCAGCACCTCCGAGACGGAGTCGATCTCGGCGACGCCGCTGGTGACCGGGGACGCGCCGGGCCGTCGCCCCAGCGCCTCGGCCTGGCCGGCGAGCGCCGCCATCGGGCGGGCCAGCCGCTCGGCGTCGCGCCGGGCGAGCCAGGCCCCGACGCCGCCGCCCAGCAGGCCGAGCGCGATCACGAGCCCGCCGCCGAGCGCCACCACGCCCGGGCCGCCGCCGGCGCGGGCGTCGATCAGCACGTGCCACGCCCCGAACGCCGCGGACGGCAGCACGATCACCGCGACCACGACCGCGACCGTGGTGAGCGTCGAGCGCAGCAGCCGGTCGCGCAGCGGCATCAGCGCGGTCCCGGCCCGGCCAGGCGCACTAGCCGCCCGCCTCGGGGTCGAACCGGAAGCCGACCCCGCGGACCGTGGTGATGAACCGCGGCGCGGACGCGTCGTCACCGAGCTTGCGGCGCAGCACCGACACGTGCATGTCGAGGGTCTTGGTCGAGCCGTACCAGGCGGTGTCCCAGACCTCGCGCATCAGCTGCTCGCGCGAGACGACCTTGCCCTGCTCGCGCACCAGCACCCGCAGCAGGTCGAACTCCTTGGCCGTCAGCTGCAGCTCCTCGTCGCCGAAGAACGCGCGCCGGGCGTCGGCGTCGATGCGCACGGCCGGGTGCTCGCCGGCGAGCTCCAGCGGCGAGCGGCGCAGCAGCGCGCGCACCCGGGCGAGCAGCTCGGCGAGCCGGAACGGCTTCGTGACGTAGTCGTCCGCGCCGGCGTCGAGACCCACGACGGTGTCGACCTCCTCGGCGCGGGCGGTGAGGATCAGCACGGGCACGGTGCGCCCCTCGGCGCGCAGCCGGCGGCAGACCTCGAGGCCGTCGATGGTCGGCAGCCCGAGGTCGAGCAGCACCAGGTCGGGGTTCTCCTTCGCGGCGGCCAGCGCGGCCTCGCCGTCGGGACAGACGTCGACGTCGTATCCCTCGCGGCGCAGGGCGCGCGCGAGGGGTTCGGAGATCGCGGGGTCGTCCTCCGCGAGCAGGACTCGCGTCATCGGAGTGATCGTAGGGTTCGGCGCCATCGGATGCTCCTGCTTCAGACCGGGTCGGGACGAGGGCGGCGTCACTGGCCCGGCCAGCGCGGTGCGCGCTTCTCGTTGAACGCCAGCACGCCCTCGGCGCGGTCGCCGGAGAACGCGGTCGCGCGCCAGCAGGCGTCCTCGACCTCGAGCCCGGTCTGCAGGTCGACGTCGAGCCCGAGCCGCATCGCCTTCTTGGCGTTGCGCAGCCCGACCGGTGAGTTCGCCGCGATCGCGGCGGCCAGCTCCAGGGCGGTCTCGCGGGCGGACCCGGCCGGCACGACCTGGTCGACGGCACCGAGGGCGTACGCCTCGGGCGCCTTGAGCTTGGCCGCGGAGAAGATCATCCGCGCGGCGCGCGACCAGCCGACGCGACGGCCGAGCAGCTGGGTGCCGCCGCCGCCGGGGATCACCCCGACCGACACCTCGGGCAGCCCGACCAGCGCCTCCTCACCGGCGACGATGACGTCGCAGGACAGCGCCAGCTCGAAGCCGCCACCGAGGGCGAACCCGTCGACCGCGGCGATCGCCGGCACCGGCAGGGCCAGCACCCCGCCGTACGCCGACCGCGACACCGGCCGCTGGCGCACCATCTCGGCGTCGGACAGGGCGTTGCGCTCCTTGAGGTCGGCGCCGACGCAGAACGCCCGGTCGTGGGAGGAGGTGAGCACCACGCAGCGCACCTGCGGGTCCGAGCCCAGCTCACCGGTGGCGGCCGCGATCGCCTCGGCCATCGCGGTCGACACGGCGTTCATCGCCGACGGCCGGTCGAGCACCAGCTCGGCGACGTGGCCGCCGTCGCCGTGCCGCTCGACGCGGACCAGCTGCTCGGTCATGGGGACTCCTCCTAGTCGGTGCGGTCGCTGGGTGCGGGGCCCGGCGCCGGCGAGGCACCGTGCGGGGTGCCCTCGGGCGGCGCCGGGTCGAACTGGTGCGGGTCGAGCGGGGCGAAGACCAGCTCGTCGTCGCCCTCGAGCTCGAGGGGGCGCGGCGCAGGCTCCACGGCCGCAGCGTGCCGAGGCCGGGCAGCTCGATGGGGTCGAGCTCGTCGGTGACGAACCGCGGCGAGGTGGCCAGGCCCCACGCGACGTCGTGGTCGACGAGCACGGTGCTCGGCCGGGCCGCGGCGGTGAGCCGCGCCGCGCGGTTGACCGTGTCGCCGTAGACGTCGCCCTGGCGGGCCAGCACCCGGCCCTGCGACAGCCCGACGCGCAGGTGCGGGATCAGGTCGTCGCTGGTGACCGCGTCGACCAGGTCGAGCGCGATGTCGGCGGCGGGCACGATCTCCTGGTGGGTGAACAGGATCTCGTCGCCCACCGTCTTGACCACCGCCCCGCCGTGGCTGCTGACCACGTCGGAGGCGAGCGCCTCGAAGCGCGAGACCAGGCGAGCCAGGTCGCGCTCGCTGAGATGGCGAACGAGCTGGGTGAAGCTCACCAGGTCGGCGAACCCGACCGTGCGGCGCACGCCGACGTGGCTCTCGGGCTCGCTGTCGGCGACCAGGCGCGAGATGGCCAGCGACACGTTGCGCCGCCAGACGTAGACCAGCAACGGCTCCAGCCGGTCCATCAGGTCGGCGGTCAGCTCGGCGGTGCGGCGGGCGACGTCGCTGTCGAGCCCGATCTGCTCGCCGGCCACGAAGTCGCTGAGCAGCTGGGTCTGCCACATCGCGAGGCGGTCGGTGCTGCGGCCGTACGCCCGCGCCAGCCCGCGCGCGGTCGGGCCGGGCAGCAGGCCGTTCTGCACGCTCTCGACGACGTCGCGCAGCGCCTCGACGTCGGCTGCGGTGAAGACCCGGTCGTCGTCGCGCGCGCTCGCGAATCCCAAGGAACGCCAAAGGTTCTCGGCCGCCTCCTGGGTGACGCCGACCTCGGCGGCGACGTCGGTGCGGGTGAACTCGCGGCCCCCGCCCATGATCCGTGCCTCGATGGAGTCGACGAACTCTGCGCGGTCCCAGTCGGGGCGTGGTTCCTGGTCGCTCATGCGGCTCCCTGCGGGCGCACGTGCACCACGTCGCCGACCGCGAGCGCGTGGCGCCGCCCGCCGGAGTCGACCACGATGCGGCCCTCGCCGTCGATGTCGACCGCGTCGCCGACGACGTCGCCGGCGTCACGCTCGACGCGCACGGCCGAGCCGAGAGTGACGCAGGCGGCGCGGTAGGCGTCCTGGGCGGCGATCAGCTCGGCCCCGCCCGCGGTCCAGGCGCGCTCGGCGACCGCGAGCTCGGTGAGCAGCGCCGCGGCCAGCTCGGCGCGGTCGGGGCTGCCGCCGCCGGCCAACCGCAGCGAGGTCGCGGTGGGCACCGGCAGCTCGTCGGCGGTGAGGTCGACGTTGGTGCCGACGCCGGCGACCACGACGGGGGCGTCGGCGTGGATGGTGGTCGCGCACAGGATGCCGGCGAGCTTGCCCCACGGCCGGTCGTCGGCGGGGCGGGCGAGCACGTCGTTGGGCCACTTCAGCCCGACCCGGGCGCCGGTCGCGCCGAGCGCGCGGTGGGCGGCGAGGCCGACCAGCAACGGCACCCAGCCCCAGCGGCGGGGGTCGGCGGGCAGCGGCAGCACCGCGCTGACCGCGAGCGCCGAGCCGGGCGGCGCGCTCCAGGTGCGGGTCATCCGGCCGCGCCCGGCGGACTGGTGGTCGGCGACGACCACGCGCCCCGGGACGGGGTCGGTCATGGCCTCGGAGTTGGTGGACCCGATCGTGCCGTGCACCTCCGGCCGCGCCCAGCGCGACCCGCGCAGCCTGGTCTCGAGCAGGGGCCCGTCGGTCGCTGGGCGCTCGGGGTGGCTGTGGCTCACGTCACCAAGGGTATGGGTGGGGCTCGCGCGCCCGGAGAGACGCCTGTTCGCCGGCGCGGTGCCGCCGCCGCGAGCACCCGCAACCCGATGGCCGCGCCCCGCTCGCGTGCCTATTGTCGGAGCGTGAACCAGACCCCCACGCGCAAGCCGACCGCCGTCGACGCGATCGCCGAGAAGTACCACGACGAGAGCCTGGCCCTCAGCCCCATCATGGCGACCTACCTCGGAGTGCCGGGGCACGACGGCGAGCTCGACGACTTCTCCCCCGCCGGCCTCGCCGAGCACGCGGAGCTGCGCGAGCGCACGCTGCGCGAGCTGGGTGCGGCCGAGCCCGAGGACGAGGTCGACCGGGTGACGGTGTCGGCGATGACCGAGCGGCTGGGGCTGGCCCAGGAGTTCCACGAGGCCGGGCTCGACGCGATGGCGCTCAACAACATCGCCTCGCCGCTGCAGGAGATGCGCGACGTGCTCGACCTGATGCCGACCGACACCTCCGAGCAATGGTCGACGGTGGCCGCGCGGCTGCGCGCGATGCCGGCAGCGCTGGACCAGTGGTTCGAGTCGCTCGAGCAGGCCCGCGGCGAGGGCCGGGTGGCCGCGCGCCGGCAGGTCGAGGCGTGCATCCAGCAGACCACGGACCACACCGCCGACGACGGATACTTCGCCACGCTCGTGCGCGACGCCCGGGCCGGCGACGACGAGCTGTCCGACGACGTGCGCGAGGACCTGGCCGAGGCGGTGCGCGAGGCCGCGCAGGCGTACGCCAAGGCCGGCGACCGGCTGCGCGCGGACGTGCTGCCGCACGCGCCGGAGGCCGACGGGTGCGGCCGGGAGATCTACCCGCTGTACTCCCGCACCTTCCTCGGCGCGAGCGTCGACCTGGAGGAGACGTACGCCTGGGGCCAGGAGGAGCTGGCCCGCATCGGCGCCGAGATGGCCGAGACCGCCGAGCGGGTCAAGCCGGGCGCGAGCGTCAAGGAGGCGCTGGCGGCGCTGGACGCCGACCCGGCCTATCAGCTGCAGGGCACCGACGCGCTGCGGGAGTGGATGCAGACCAAGGCCGACGAGGCGATCAGCGAGCTGGCCGGCACCCACTTCGACGTCCCCGACCCGGTGCGCACGATCGAGTGCATGATCGCGCCGACGCAGACCGGCGGGATCTACTACACCGGCCCCAGCGAGGACTTCTCCCGCCCGGGCCGGATGTGGTGGTCGGTGCCCAAGGGCGTGACCGAGTTCGGCACCTGGCGCGAGCTCACGACCGTCTACCACGAGGGCGTGCCGGGGCATCACCTCCAGGTCGCCCAGACGATGTACCGCTCCGAGCTGCTCAACTCCTGGCGCCGGATGGACGCCTGGACCTCCGGCCACGGCGAGGGCTGGGCGCTCTACGCCGAGCGGCTGATGGACGAGCTGGGATATCTCGACGACCCCGGCAACCGGATGGGCATGCTCGACGGCCAGTCGCTGCGCGCCGCGCGGGTGGTGCTCGACATCGGGTTCCACTGCGGCTTCGAGGCGCCCGACGAGGTCGGCGGCGGCGAGTGGACCTACGACAAGGCCTGGGAGTTCCTCGGCGCCCACTGCGACATGAACGAGGGCTTCCTGCGGTTCGAGCTCGACCGCTACCTCGGGTGGCCGGGCCAGGCACCGTCGTACAAGATCGGCGAGCGGCTGTGGTTGCAGCTGCGCGACGAGGTCAAGCAGCGCGAGGAAACTCCTTCGACCTCAAGGCTTTTCACCGTCGGGCGCTCGACATCGGTGGCGTCGGTCTCGACACGCTGCGCGAGGCGGTGCTCGCGCCATCGGCATGAGCCCGCGGCGCGAGCCGCACCCGGTCACCGGCGAGCTGTTCGCCTCTCCCGTGCCGCCCGGCCGGGGCTGGCCCGGCGACCCCGCGACGGCCCGCACGCCCGTCGCCCGCGACGCCGACGACGTCACCCGGCTCGCGGGCTCGGCCCGCTCACTGGAGGTGCTGAACGCCCGCATCTCGGTGTGCCGGGCCTGCCCGCGGCTGGTCGAGTGGCGCGAGCGGGTCGCGACGAGCGGGCGGCGGGCCTCGTTCGCCGACCAGCCGTACTGGGGCCGACCCGGTCCGGGCTTCGGCGACCCCGAGGCCGAGGTGCTGATCGTGGGGCTCGCGCCGGCGGCCAACGGCACCAACCGCACCGGCCGGCTGTTCACCGGCGACCGGTCCGGCGACTGGCTGTACGCCGCGCTGCACCGGGCGGGGTACGCCAACCAGCCGCAGTCGTGGGCGGCCGGGGACGGTCTGCGGCTCGACGGGATCCGCATCGCGGCGGCGGTGCGCTGCGCTCCCCGGACAACAAGCCGTCGACGGCCGAGAAGGCCACCTGCGCGCCGTGGCTGGACCGCGACCTGCAGCTGGCCGAGCCGCGGCTGCGCTCGATGCTGGCGCTCGGCTCGATCGGCTGGGACGCCGCGCTCGGGGCGGCCCGACGGCTCGGCTGGACCGTGCCGCGGCCCAAGCCGAGGTTCGGGCACGGCGCCGAGGCGATGCTGACGACGGCCGCCGGCGCGGACGTACGACTGCTCGGCAGCTATCACGTGAGCCAGCAGAACACCTTCACCGGCCGGCTCACCGAGGCGATGCTGGACGAGGTCATCGCGCGGCTGTGACGCCGGGTTAGATTCCGGGCATGTCGGTCGCCCTGCCCCTCCTGCTGCTCGTCGCCGCCGTGGTCGCGGTGTCGGCCGTGGCCCGCAAGGTGGGGCTGTCGGCGCCGCTGCTGCTCACCGGGATCGGCGCGATCGCCTCGTTCGTGCCGGGCATGCCGGTGGTCGAGGTCGACGCCGAGCTGGTGCTGCTGGGCTTCCTGCCGCCGCTTCTGTTCGCCGCCGCGAGCCAGACCTCGCTCATCGACCTGCGGCGCGACAAGGTGCAGATCCTGCGGCTGTCGGTCGGGCTGGTGCTGTTCACGACGTTCGGCGTGGCGCTGGTGGCGTGGTGGCTGCTGCCGATCGACTTCGCGGCCGCGGTCGCGCTCGGGGCGGTCGTGGCGCCGCCCGACGCGGTCGCGGCGACGGCGGTGGCCCGGCGCATCGGGCTGCCGCGGCGCATCGTGTCGATCCTCGAGGGCGAGTCGCTGTTCAACGACGCGACCGCGCTGGTGACGCTGCGCACCGCGCTCGCCGCGACCGCCAGCGCGGTGTCGGTGTGGAGCGCCGGGCTGGACTTCCTGCGCGCCTCGGTCGGTGGCGCGCTGGTGGGGCTGGTCGCGTTCTTCCTGATCGCGCGCGTGCGTCGCCACATCAAGGACACGACCACGAGCGTGGTGCTGTCGTTCATGTCGCCGTGGCTGGCGTACCTGCCCGCGGAGGAGATCCACGCCTCCGGCGTCATCGCCGCGGTGGTGTGCGGGGTGCTGCTCGCGCACAAGGCGCCCTACCTGCAGACCGCGCAGTCGCGCGTGGCCGAGCGCGCCAACTGGGCCAGCGTGCAGTTCGTGCTGGAGAACCTGGTGTTCCTGCTCATCGGGCTGCAGGCCGCCGCGATCTTCGACCACGTCGACGAGAGCGGCCTGAGCTACGGCCAGGTGTTCGTCGCCGCGCTCGCCGTGCTCGCGACGGTGATGCTGCTGCGGCCGGTGTGGATCGTGGGGTTCGCCCTGCTCGCGCGCTCGCGCCCCGGCATCAGCAGCGGGCTGCGCCTGCGCGAGTCGCTGGTCGCCAGCTGGGCCGGCATGCGCGGCGTGGTGACGCTCGCGGCGGCGTTCACCATCACCGCCGAGGAGGTGCCGCAGCGCGACGTGCTGATCTTCGTCGCGCTCGTCGTCACCATCGGCACGCTGGTGATCCAGGGGTTCACGCTCGGCTGGGTCGCGCGCCGCTGCGGGCTGCACGCGCCCGACCCGCGCGAGGACGCCCTGCAGCAGGCCCAGCTGCTGCAGGCCGCGGTGGGCGCCGGGCTGCACCGGCTGAAGGAGGAGGTCCAGCAGTCGACCGACCAGGTCGACGAGCGGGTGCTCATGTCGCTGCGCGCCACCTCCGAGCGGCGCGCCAACCTCGCCTGGGAGCGGCTCGGACGCTCCAGCGCCGAGGGGGCCGAGAGCCCGACCGCGGCCTACCGGCGGCTGCGGCTCGACATGCTCGACGCCGAGCGCGCCAAGGTGCTCAAGTGGCGCGACAAGGGCGTCATGGACCACGAGGTGCTCGGCGAGGTCATGCAGTCGATCGACGTGGAGGAGTCGATGATCAGCGCGATCGAGACCCGCGACGCCGAGGCCCGCGAGCGCATCCTGCTCACCCCGGAGAACCGCCGCGGCGGGTGCGTCGACCTGCAGGAGGCGCCCTCCACCATCGACCCGCTGACCCACGAGGACACCTGCCCCGAGTGCCTGCGCGAGGGCCTCGACCCGGTGCAGCTGCGGCTGTGCCTCACCTGCGGCAACGTCGGCTGCTGCGACTCCTCCGTCGGCAAGCACGCGACCAAGCACCACGAGGCCACCGGCCACCCGGTCATCCGCTCGTTCGAGCCGGGTGAGGCGTGGCGGTGGTGCTACGACCACCACCTGCTGGGGTGAGATGCGCGCGGGGGCGCGGCCGGCGTACGCACGCGGCCGTGACTGTGCAAGACACGCGGTAGGCATCGCGTTCGCAACCGCGTGTCCTGCACAGTCACGAAGCGGATAGCCTCCGGCCATGGCGCTCCCGCTCGTGCTGGCCTCGGCCTCCCCGCCCGACTCACCACCCTGCGCGCCGCCGGGGTCGAGCCGACCGTGGTGGTCTCCGACGTCGACGAGCCGGCGCTGGTCGAGCGCGCGGAGCACGAGTTCGGCGACCTCGGGGCCGAGGACGTGGCGCTGCTGCTCGCGCGCGCCAAGTGCGAGGCGGTGGCCGCGACGCTCGGTGAGGAGGACGTACACCCCGGGCTGGTCCTCGGCTGCGACTCCGTGCTCGAGCTCGACGACGAGGTGCACGGCAAGCCCGCCGACGCGGCCGAGGCGATCGCGCGCTGGCAGCGGATGCGCGGGCGGTCCGGGGTGCTGCACACCGGGCACTGGCTGATCGACGATCGCGACGACGGCACCGGCGCGACCATCGGCGCGGTCGCCTCGACCACCGTGCACTTCGCCGATCTCGACGACGCCGAGATCGAGGCGTACGTCGGCACCGGCGAGCCGCTGCGCGTCGCCGGCGCGTTCACGATCGACGGACTCGGCGGGGCGTACGTCCGGGGCATCGAGGGCGACCACCACAACGTCGTCGGACTGAGCCTGCCGCTGCTGCGGGAGCTGCTCGCCGACGTGGGCGTGGCCTGGCGCGACCTGCGGGGTAGCCCCTCCCCGCGCATGCGGGAGAGGGGGTGCGGTCAGCGCGGGGCGTTCGCCGCGGCGACGGCGTCGACGATGCCGCGGCCGTAGAGCGGGTTGTAGCCGCCGCGCGTGCCGAGCAGCGGGTCGACCGCCGTGTTGAGCAGCGACGCCTGCACGTTGTCGACGCTGCGCCCCTGCCCGAACAGCAGCGCGGCGACGCCGGCCACGTGCGGGGTGGCCATCGAGGTGCCGGCGAACGGCGCGTAGTCGCCCCCGTCGGTGCCCGTCCCGCGCGGGACCGTCGACCAGATGTCGTTGTCGCCACCCGTGCCCGCGCCCCCGGAGCGGCCATCGAGTTGAGGTCGAGCTTGACCGGCAGCTCGGAGTAGTACGCCTTGTTCTTGTTGCGGTCGACCGCCCCCACGCAGATCGCCTCGCTGGAGAACGCCGGGTCGTTGCAGAGCACCGTCGAGGTGTTGCCGGCGGCGGCGACGGTCAACGCGCCCTTGTCACGGGCGTACGAGATCGCTTGTGTCACAGAGGGATCCACGAGCGAGAGCAGCTGGGTGCCGGGGAGACCGCCGAGCGAGAGGTTGATGACCTTGGCGCCGCGGTCGGCCGCCCAGCGGATGCCGGAGGCGACGTCGGCGTTGGTGCCGCTGCCGTCCTCGAGCACCTTCACCGGCAGGATGCGCGCGTCGGGTGCGACCCCCGCGACCCCGATGCCGTTGTCGCGCACGGCCGCGACCGTGCCGGAGACGTGGGTGCCGTGCACGTCGGGGTCCTGCCCGACGCCGTCGACGCCCTTCCAGTCGCCGTTGCCGCACGGCTTCTGGCCCTCCGGGCAGCCGGCGAACGTCGCGCCCTGCAGCAGGCGCCCCTGCAGGTCGGGCTGGCTGAAGTCGACGCCCGTGTCGACGACCGCGACGGTGACCCCCTCACCGGTGGTCGTGGGCCATACCTGCTCGGCGCCCGTCATCTGCAGACCCCACAGCTTGGGGTAGAGCGGGTCGTTGGTCGCGGCCTGCGCGCCGGGCGCGGAGGCGACCGCGAGCAGGGCGATCGCACCGGTGGCGAGGAGGGTGCGGGTGGTGCGGGGCGTGGTGGGGGTCATGGGGGGACCTTTCCGTGGCGGAAACGATCCGTCATGCGTAGCACAGGCGGTTACCCCTTCGTAGGTTTCGGAGGCGGTGGATTGCCGGGCGGGGCGGGCCCGCCCGCCCCCGACACCGCCGTACGCCCTCGCCGAGTGGCGAGCACGGACTCACCCGAGGCCTGTGGATAACTTTCGAGCCGGGTTCCGATTCCTTGGCACAGTGACGCCATGCCCGACCCTGCACCGATTCCTGACGAGCTGGGCGCCGCGTTCAGCACGGCGCAGGCACGCCGCCTCGAGACACCGAGTCACCGCCTGCGCGGCGGCGACCTCGTCGCGCCCTACCGAGGGACGCGGGTGCGTCGCGACGCGGACAGCTGGGAGCAACGCCTGCGCGCGCTGACCACCGTGCTGCCGTCGGGGGCCTGCTTCTCGCACAACACGGCCGCACGGCTCTGGCGGCTGCCGCTCCCCTGTCCCTGCAGGAGGAGGACACCGTGCACGTCACCGTGCCTGCCACGCAGGCACAGCCTCGCCGCTCGGGCGTGGTCGGCCACCGCGCGGTGCGCGAGCCCGTCGAGCTGCGCGGCCTGCCCGTCACCTCGCTCGCCGATACCTGGTGCGACCTCGCATCGAGGCTCGACCTGCTCGACCTGGTGATCGCCGGCGACGCGCTGGTCAATCGCCAGGCCGGCTCCTTCGAGGACCCCTTCGCCGTCGACGACCTGCGGCTCGCCTGGCACCGGCTCGGGCTTCGTCGCCATGCCCGGTTGGCCCGCGAGGCGATGGACCTCGTCCGACCCGGGAGCGCCTCACCGCAGGAGACCCGGGCGCGGGTCCTGTTCCACCAGTGGGGGCTTCCTGAACCGGAGCTCAACGTCAAGCTGCACTCGTCGACCGGCTGGGTCGCGACGGTCGACTTCCTCTGGCGCCAGCGACGCGTAGTCGGCGAGTACCACGGGGAGTCGCACGGCAAGAGCTGGCGCGCGGACTACCGACGGCAGGCCACCATCGGCGACCTTGGGTTCACCGTCGTGGTGATGACGGCGTACGACCTCGCCGGCGGCGCCCCGGAGCTGCGCCAGCGCCTGACCCGCCTGCTGCTGCCCTGACGTGCTCGTGACTGTGCAGGACACGCGGTGCGGCGCGCGTGGCGTACCGCGTGTCCTGCACAGTCACGACCCGAAACACACGGTCGCGCCGACGCAGGTTCGGAGACGCGACAGACCAGATCACACCGGCGGGATCGACCTGCGGCGGGTGGAGAACAAGCGGTCGCGGCGGGCGGCGTAGCGCAACCGGTGCAGCAGCTCCCCGCGCAGCTCGTCGGCCTCGATGATCCCGTCCACGACCAGGTCCGCGGCCAGCCGCTCCAGGTCGACGTCCTCGAGGTACTCCTCACGCATCCGCTGCACGAACGCCTCGCGCTCGGCCTCGTCCTCGATCGCCGCGATCTTGTTGGCGTAGACCGCGTTGACGGCGGCCTCGGGCCCCATCACCGCGATGCGCGCGGTCGGCAGCGCGAGCGTCGCATCCGGACCAAAACCCGGGCCGCCCATCGCGTAAAGGCCTGCGCCATAAGCCTTTCGGAGCACGATGCAGAACTGCGGCACCGTCGCCTCGGACACGGCCGACACCATCTTCGCGCCGTGCCGGATGATCCCGCCGCGCTCGACCTCGGACCCGATCATGAAGCCCGGCACGTCCGCCAGGTAGAGGATCGGGACGGAGTAGGCGTCGCACATCCAGATGAACCGCGCGGCCTTGTCGGCGCTGTCGGTGAACAGCACCCCGCCCTTGACCATCGAGTTGTTCGCGACGATGCCGACCGTGCGCCCCTCCATGCGCCCGAAGCCCACGACGAGCTCGGCGGCGAACAGCGGCTTGATCTCGAAAAAGCTGTCGTCGTCGACCAGTCCGTCGATCACGTCGTGCACGTCGAACGGCTGCGACTCCTTCTCCGGCACGGTCGCGGAGGTGAGCGGCGCGGCCGGCTCCTCGGAGACGTACGTCGGGGTCTCGTCGTGCCACGTGCCCGGCAGGTAGGAGAAGAACAGCTTCGCGAGCTCGATCGCCTCGGTGTCGTCCTCGGCGAGCAGGTCACCGACGCCGCTGACGGTGCAGTGCATCCGCGCCCCGCCCATCTCCTCCAGCGTGACCTTCTCGCCGACGACCATCTCGGCCATGCGCGGGCTGCCGAGATACATCGACGCATTGCCCTCGACCATGATGATCAGGTCGGTGAAGCTCGGGATGTACGCCCCGCCCGCCGCCGACGGGCCGAAGAGACAACAGATCTGGGGCACCTTGCCCGACAGCGCGACCTGGTTGTGGAAGATCCGCCCGGCGCCGCGGCGGCCCGGGAACATCTCGACCTGGTCGGTGATCCGCGCGCCGGCGGAGTCGACGAACCAGAAGACCGGCAGCTCCTCGCGCAGCGCCATCTCGGTCGCACGCACGATCTTCTCGACGGTGCGCGAGCCCCACGACCCCGCCTTCACCGACGGGTCGTTCGCGATGACGATCGCCGCGCGCCCGTCGACGGTGCCGCGCCCGGTCACCACCCCGTCGGCCGGCAGCCCCTCGGCGGTGGCGTTGGCGTAGCGCCCGTCCTCCACGAAGCTGCCCTCGTCGAACAGCAGCGCGATGCGGTCGCGCACGAACAGCTTGTTCTGGCTGTCGAGCTTGGCCTTCGCCTTCTCGCTCGGCGCGGCCGAGGCGGCGTACGCACTCGCCAGCCGCTCGCGTACGTCGGCGACGCGGGGGTCGCCGCCGGGGGTCTCGATACGCGGCTCGGCTAGCGCCTCACCGCTACTCGACCGACTTTCCTCTCGCTCCTCGCCGCTCATGCCCTCTGTCGCGCTCGGTCGCGCTTCGTTCCGGCCGCGTGCTCCTTCGTCGCCCGCAACCTGCACTGCGCGCTCCTCGCCGCTCATGCCGGCAGCCCCAAGCCCCGCGCGATCACCATGCGCTGCACCTCCGAGGTGCCCTCACCGATCTCCAGGATCTTGGCGTCGCGATAGAACCGGGCGACGGGGTACTCCTCCATGAAGCCGTTGCCGCCGAAGATCTGCGTCGCGATGCGCGTGGCGGTGACGGCGGCCTCGGTCGAGTAGAGCTTCGCGATGGCCGCGGCCTGCTTGACCTCGGCGACGGAGCGGCGGCCGGCGTCGTGCTCGTCCTTGAGCCAGGCCGCCTTGTAGGTCAGCAGCCGCGCCGCCTCGACCATGACCGCGAGGTCGGACACCTGGAACGAGACGCCCTGGTTGACCCCGATCGGTCGGCCGAACGCCTGCCGCGTCTTGGCGTAGTCGCTCGCGGCCTCGAGGCAGGCCTGCGCGAGCCCGACGGACAGCGCGCTGATCGCGATGCGGCCGTCGTCGAGCGTCTTGAGGAACTGCTTGAACCCGGCGCCGCGTTCGCCCAGCAGGTTCTCCTCGGGCACGACGCAGCTCTCGAACGTCAGCCCGTGCGTGTCGGAGGAGTGCCAGCCGAGCTTGCGGTAGGGCGGCTCGACCGTGAATCCCGTTGTGCCAGAAGGGATCATGATGGCGCTGATCTCGGGCTTGCCGTCGGCGCGCTCGCCGGTGCGCGCGGTGACGGTGACCACGGACGTACGGTCGGTGCCGGAGTTGGTGATGAACGCCTTCGCCCCGTTGATCGTCCACTGACCGTCGGCGAGCGTCGCGCGCGTCTTGGTCGCGCCGGCGTCGGAGCCCGCCTCGGGCTCGGTGAGCCCGAAGCCCGCGAGCGTGCGACCGGCCACCAGGTCCGGGAGGAAGCGCTGCTTCTGCTCGTCGGTGCCGTACGTCAGGATCGGGTTGATCCCGAGCCCCACCCCGGCCGAGAGCGTGATGCCGACCGACTGGTCGACCCGGCCCAGCTCCTCGATCGCGAGGCACAGGTAGGTGAAACCGCCCTCGTCGAGCCCGGCCCCGCCGAACTCCTCGGGGACGACCAGACCGAACAGCCCCAGCTCGCCCATCTGCGGCACGAGGTGGGAGGGGAAGTGGTGGTCGCGGTCCCACTGCTCGATGTGCGGGGCGATCTCGCGCTCGGCGAAGTCGCGCACGACGCCGCGGAACTCCTCGTGGTCCTTGGTCAGCTCGAACACCGTTGTCGGCCTCTCGATCGTTCGGGTCGCGTGATGCGGGTCACTTGACGTTGACGTCAACGTAAAGCATGCTCCCGGCCATGACAAGTCGAGCCGGGGCGCCGCCGCGCACGTGGAGCATCGCCGAGCTGGCGGACGAGTTCGACGTCACGCACCGCACCCTGCGCCACTACGAGCAGATCGGCCTGCTCAGCCCCGAACGCCGAGGAACCACAAGGGTTTTCCACCGCCGCGACCGCACCCGCCTGGAGCTGATCTTGCGCGGGAAGCGCATCGGGTTCGACCTGGAGGAGATTCGCCGGATCATCGACATGTACGACGAGCAGCCCGGCGAGGAGGGACAGCTGCGCTACCTGCTGGAGCAGGTCGCCGACCGGCGCGCCGAGCTGGAGCGGCGGCGGCAGGACATCGACGACAGCCTCGCCGAGCTCGCCACGCTGGAGCGCCGCTGCCGCGCCGACCTGCGACGACTCGCGTAGCCGACCTCGAGCTGGTCGGGCACGCGTCAGTCCGCGTCGACGTACAGGCAGAACGGGTGGCCGGCGGGGTCGAGCAGCACCCGCACGTCGTCCTGCGGCTGGAAGTCGGCGAGCCGGGCGCCGAGACGCTGCGCGTCGGCGACGGCGGCGTCGAGGTCACACACGCCGATGTCGAGGTGCAGCTGCATGTGCGCCTCCCCGGTCCGTTCGGCCACGCCGGCGGGGCGTAGTTCTCCTCGCTGGAGAACGCCAGGTTCGCCCGCGCGCCGGGGATTTGCATCGTGCACCAGTCGGGCTCGTCGCTCGCGAGCGGCCACCCGAGCAGGTCGCGATAGAAGTACGCCAGCTGCCGCGCGTCGGACGCGCTGAGCACCGTGCCGATCCAGCCGGACAGGTGGGGTCGTTCCTCGATCTGGCTCATGGCTCATCGAACCACTCGACCCGACTGAGTGGTCACTCGTGGCGGGTGCAGCCGCGCCGACACCGGCAACGAGTGACCACTCAGTGCTCAGCTCGGCTGCAGCTCCCGCCGCCACAGCACGCTCCCGTTGATGTCGCGAAGCGACGCGGTGAGCAGCCCGTCGTCGGCGATGTCGACGTGGCCGAAGAAGTGCGCGGTGCCGGCGCGCGGTGACTGGTTGGTCGTGCCGTGCTTGACGAACACCGCCTCCGGCCCGAACGTCCCGTCCAGCTCGTTGGGACCGAAGCCACCGGCCGAGATCGGCCCGGCGACCAGCTCCCAGAACGGGTCGAAGTCGGTGAACGCGGCGCGCGAGGGGTCGTAGTGGTGCGCCGCGCAGTAGTGCACGTCGGCGGTCACCCACAGCACGTTGCGCACCCGGGCCCGCTTCAGCTCGCGCAGCACGTGGGCGATCTCCAGCTCGCGCCCCAGCGGCGCCCCGTCGTCGGCGTTGGAGATCGACTCCTGCGCCTTACCGTCGGGGACGATGAGCCCGATGGGCAGGTCGGCCGCGATCACCTTCCAGGTGGCGTTCGACCGGCGCAGCTCGCGCACCAGCCACGCGGTCTGCTCCGGGCCGAGGATCGAGGTGCGCCGCGCCTCCTTGCCGTCGGTGTTGGGGCTCTTGTACGTCCGCATGTCGAGGCAGAACACGTCGAGGTGCTTGCCGCGAGAAACCTTGCGGTAGATGCGGTTTCGGCCGTCAGGCGTCCTGCGCCCGCGCGCTGCACCGTCGCTGATCGGCTGCCACTCGCGCCACGCCTGCCGCGCCCGGGCGGCCAGCACGTCCACCCGCTTCTCGGTGTACCGCGGGTCGTCGAGGATCTCCCCGGGGTACCAGTTGTTGACCGTCTCGTGGTCGTCCCACTGCGCGAGCACCGGCACGTCGGCGTACATCGCGCGCAGGTTGGTGTCGAGATGGTTGTAGCGGTGCCGCCCGCGGTAGTCCGCCAGCGTCTCGGCCACGCGGGTGACCTCGGGGATGACCAGGTTGCGCCAGACCTGCCCGTCGGGCTCGGTGACGGTCGGCTCGATGGGGCCGTCGGCGTAGATCGTGTCGCCGGAGTGGATGAAGAAGTCGGGGCGGGTGGCGTGCATCGCGCGGTAGCCGACCATGCCCCCGACGTCGGGGTTGATGCCCCAGCCCTGCCCGCAGGTGTCACCGGTCCACACGAAGCTCTGGCCGGCCCGCTGCGTCGGCGCCGTGGGGAGCCGCAGCACCCCCGTCTCCCCCTGTACGCCGTCGCCGGACTCGAACGACACCCTCACCTCGTGCTCGGTGCCGGGCCGCAGACCCCGCAGGTCCAGCTTCGCGGTGAGGTCGCTGTCGGGCGTCGCCCACGGCCCCCGCACCACGCGCCGCGCCCGGCCGACGCGCACCTCGGCGACCAGGCGCCCGGGCTGGTCGGAGCGCGCCCACACCACACCTCCGTTGGTGGTGACGTCGCCCGACATGACGCCCTGGGGCAGGGTCGGGCGACCGGTGCGCACCAGGGACGGCGCGGCCGCCGCGGGCCGCGCGCCGAGCAGGCCGCCGCTCAGCGCCCCCGCCCCCGCGACTCCCAGTGCTCCGGCGAACAGGCTCCTGCGATCGATCTCGCTCATGCGGCCAGCCTCCCGGCCGGACGTGTCGCACAGGCGACTCCGAGGTGGCCAGCAACGATCAAACAGCTCGGTGAGTGGTCACTTGTGGCGGGTGCGACGCGCGTCGCACCCGCCACAAGTGACCACTCGGCAGGGCGGGGCAGCGCGGCGGGGCCCTACGCCAGCCCGGCGTCCCGCGCGATCAGCGCCGCCTGCACCCGCGAGCTGCAGCCGAGCTTGGTGAGGATGCGCGACACGTGCGTCTTGACCGTCGCCTCCGACACGCCCAGCTCACGCGCGAGGTCGACGTTCGACAGCCCCCGCCCGAGCCCGGCGAGCGTCTCGCGCTCCCGCTCGGTCAGCCCGCCGAGGTCGACCTGGGCCGGTGCCGGACGCCGCTCCTGCTCCGCGACGGCGGCCAGCACCTGCCGGGTCACCTCGGGAGCGAGCACGCCCTCCCCCGCCGCCACCCGGCGTACGGCGTCGGCCAGGGCGTCGGCGTCGATCGTCTTGAGCACGTAGCCGGCCGCGCCCGCGGCGATGGCACCGCTGACGTACTCGTCCAGCCCGAACGTCGTGAGCACGAGCACCTGCGCGAGCCGCTCGCGCACGATCTGTTCGGTGGCGGCGATGCCGTCGACGCGCGGCATGCGCACGTCCATCAGCACGACGTCGGGCCGCAGCGCGCGAGCGTTCGTCACGCACGCGGCGCCGTCGCCGGCCTCGCCCACCACCTCGAGGTCGGGCTCGGCGTCGAGGATCATCCGCAGGCCCGCGCGGATCGCGTCGTGGTCGTCGGCCAGCAGCACCCTGATCGTCATGCGTGCACGGGGATCCGCGCCCGCACCGACCACCAGTCCTGGTCGCCGGATCCCGTTCCCTCCCAACCACTCTCGAACTCCCCGCCGAGACCTTCGGCGCGCTCTCGCATGGTCAGCAGGCCGAGTCCGGAGCCCGGCACCACGGTCGTACGCCTGCCGCGGCTGCGCACCTCGACGCCGACGGCGTCGTCGTCGCCCGACACCCGCAGCTGCGCCTCGCCGGCGCCGTGCCGGGCCGCATTGGTGAGCGCCTCCTGCACGATGCGATAGGCCGCGTGGTCGACCGCGACGGGCAGCTCCGGGGGCGGGTCGACCTGCGCCTGCACCGCCAGCCCGGACCGCTCGGCGTGCCGCACCAGGTCACCGACCAGGTCGAGCCCGGGCGCGGTGGTGAGGTCGTCGGCCGCCTGGTCGCCGTCCCGCCGCAGCAGCGTGATCATGCGGGTCAGCTCCCCCACGGCGCGCACGCCCGAGGCACGAATCGCGTTGAGAGCGTTGCGTTCTGGAGTGCCGGCCGCGGCGTGCCGGAGCCCGCCCTCGGCCTGGAGGGCGATCGAGGCGAGGTCTCCCGCGACGGCGTCGTGCAGGTCGCGCGCCATGCGCGCCCGCTCCTCGCGCACGGCGGTCTGCCGGTCGTGCTCTGCGTTGCGGGCCGCCAGCTCGGCGAGGTCGGCCTGCCGGCGCACGTCGACGGCCCACCACACCGGCGTCACGAGCACGGCGAAGGCGAGCAGCCCGATGTTGGCCGCATCGCGCAGGTCGAGCCGCACGATCCCCGACACCACGAGCGCCGCCACCGACAGTCCGACGACCGCGCGCCGCAGCCGCTCGACCCACGCCCACGGCCACGCGAGCGCGCCGGTGTAGAGCACCTCCCACAGCACCAGCACCGACGCGAGGCTCCACCCCCAGGCCAGGTCGAGCGCGGCCGTCAGCACCGCGATCCCCAGCACTGTCAACGGGAATCGGCGCTGCACGGTCACCGCCGCGAGCCCGACCGTCACCGGCAGCAGGTGCCACCACACCGAGGTGCGCCCGAGCACCGTCGTCTCCTCGGCCAGGCCCATGAGCACCACGGCGACGCCGGCGAGGAGCAGCCAGCCGGCCGTACGCCGGTCGCGGCGCACGAGCGACGGGCTGGTCTTCACCGGGGCTGGCACGGACCCATTGTGACCGCCGCGCAGCACGCCCGAGTCATCCGAACGACGTACCCTCGCGGCCGGCAGGTCCGCCGATCCGGCGACGCGCGGACCCGCGCGCGCCTGGTGCCCTGGCTGCCATGTCGCTCCCGCTCCTTGGCGCCCTCGGTGGCCTGGCTCTCGTCGACTCCACCAGCATCGGCACGCTGCTGCTGCCGGTCTGGTTCCTGCTCGTGCCGCACGGGGTGCGCACCGGCCGATACCTGCTCTATCTCGGCACGCTCGCGGTGTTCTACGCCCTCGTCGGGGTGGCGCTGCTGCTCGGCGGGCGCGCCTGGCTGGGTGATGTCGGCCGGCAGCTGGAGACCACGTCGGGCGCCCGGGTCGCCCTGGTCGTCGGCGTGGCCCTGCTGGTCGGGAGCTTCTTCATCGGCAACGGCAAGGGCAAGGGGCCGGGCCGGCTGAGCCGCTGGCGCGACCGCGCGATGGGCCCCTCCGGCGCGCAGGGCACGTCGGGTCGCGGTGGCGTCGTCGGGCTGGCGCTGCTCGCCGGGACCATCGAGGTGGCCTCGATGCTGCCCTACCTCGGGGCGATCGGGCTGCTCGCGACCTCCGACCTGTCGCTGGCGCCCCAGCTGGGGCTGCTCGCGGGCTACTGCCTGCTCATGGTGGCGCCTGCGGTCGTGCTGCTGGGGCTGGGGCTCGGCGCGCGCCGCTGGGTCGAGCCGCAGCTGCAGCGGCTCGCGGCCTGGATGGAGCGCGGCTCCGGCGAGACGATGGCCTGGGTCGTCGGCATCATCGGCTTCCTCGTCGCGCGCAACGCCTGGCCGCAGGCCGACCTGGCTGCCCTGTGGGAGTCGCTCGCGGGATGATGGCGGCATGACGCCGCAGCCCGAGCCCGCCCTCGCGACCGTCGACGCCACGCGCGAGGCCCTGGCGAGCGCCGACTACCTGGCCTCCGACGCTGTGGCGACGACGACGTACCTCGCCTCGACGCTCGGCAAGCCGCTGCTGGTCGAGGGCCCGGCGGGTGTCGGCAAGACCGAGCTCGCCAAGGCGGTCGCCCGCGCGACGGGCCGTCGGCTGGTGCGGCTGCAGTGCTACGAGGGCGTCGACGAGGCCCGCGCGCTGTATGAGTGGAACCACGCGAAGCAGCTGCTCGCCATCACCGCCGAGCGCGAATCCTCTTGGGACGCAGTGCGATCCGACATCTTCGGTGAGGAGTTCCTGCTCGCGCGCCCGCTGCTGACCGCGATCCGCAGCCCCGAGCCGGTGGTGCTGCTCGTCGACGAGCTCGACAAGGCCGACGAGGAGATGGAGGGGCTGCTGCTGGAGATCCTGTCCGACTTCCAGGTCACCGTCCCCGAGCTCGGCACCGTCGCCGCCACGACGCACCCGTTCGTGCTGCTGACCTCCAACGCCACCCGCGAGCTCACCGAGGCTCTGCGCCGACGCTGCCTGTTCCTGCACCTGGACTATCCCGACGCCGAGCTCGAGCGGCGCATCGTGCAGCTGCAGGTGCCCGGCCTGCCCGAGACGCTCGCCGCGTCGGTCGTGCGCGTCGTGGGCGCGCTGCGTGACCTCAACCTGCGCAAGTCGCCCTCCATCGCCGAGACCGTCGACTGGGCGCGCACGCTGCTGGCGCTGGGCGCCGACGAGCTCGACCCCGCGCTGGTCCGCTCCAGCCTGGGCGTGGTGCTCAAGCACCAGGACGACATCGCGACCGTGATCGCCGACCTCGACCTGGACCGTGCCCTCGCCGGCTGAGCGCGGTGGGCCTGAGCACGGCGCCCCCGCACCCGGCGCCACCGCACGCGCCGCACCCGACGCGCTCGCCGAGCGGCTGGTCGACCTGACCACCGCGCTGCGCGGGCACGGCCTGGGGGTCGGGACGTCCGACGTGGCCGACGCCGGGCGCGTCACCCGGGTCCTGGGGCTGGACGACCGCGAGCGGCTGCGCGAGGGCCTGGCCAGCGCGCTGCTGCGGCGCAGCGGCCAGCGCGAGGTGTTCGACCAGGTCTTCGACCTGTACTTCCCCGCAGCGCTCGGCGCGCGCAGCGACCTCGCCGACGTCGAGCTGCCCGACGGTGACCCGCGCGAGGTCGCCGACGCGATCCGGGCCCTGCTCACCGACGCCCTGGCGACCAACGACGAGCAGGCCCTCGAACAGCTCGCCGCGCTCACCGCTGAGCGCCTCGGCGAGCTGGCCAGGCAGCCCGGCTGGTCGGCAGCCCAGGCGCTCGACCGGCTCGCCCCGCAGACCGCGATCGCCGGCGCGATGCAGCAGGCGCAGGCGCGGCTGATCGGCGACGGCGAGGAGGGGCGACCAGCGCGCAGGGCGGTGGGAGTGCCGGGTCCGGCGGCGGCGCGGTCGGGCAGGGCGGCTTCGCCGAGAGCCTCGCCCGCGACGAGATGCGCTCTCGCGTGGCGGAGTTCAGGCGCAAGGTCGAGGCGGAGTCGCGCCGGCGCAACGCCGAGCTGCGCGGCCGCGAACGGATCGCGCGGTACGCCGTCCGCGACTCCGCGGACCGGCGCGACTTCCTCAGCTCGGGCAGCCGCGACCTCGCCGAGCTGCGCACCACGATCGATCCGCTGGCCAAGCGGCTCGCTGCCAGGCTCTCGGCGCGGCGACGGCAGGCTGCGAGAGGCGAGATCGACGTACGCAAGACGCTGCGGCGCTCGCTCTCGACCGGCGGCGTGCCCATCGACCCGGCCATGGCCCACCGGCGGCCGCACCGCCCCGACCTGGTGCTGCTGTGCGACATCAGCGGATCGGTCGCCGGGTTCTCGGCGTTCACGATGGCGCTGATGCAGGCGCTGTCGACGCAGTTCCGCAAGCTGCGCGTGTTCGCGTTCGTCAGCACCACCGACGAGATCACCGACCTGGTGCGCGACGCCGACCGGCTCGCCGACGACGTCGTGACCACCGCGCTGCGCACCCGCAAGGTGCTCGGCTGGGGCGCGAGCAGCAGCTACGGGCAGGCGCTCGACAGCTTCGTCGACGGCCACCTCGACGCGATCGGCCCGCGCAGCACCGTGCTGATCCTCGGCGACGCCCGCTCCAACTACGGCCTCCCCGGCTCGAGCAGCTGCGCACGATCCGCGACCAGGCGCGGCGGACGTACTGGCTCAACCCCGAGCCCGCCCGCTCCTGGGACACCGGCGACTCGCTTGCTGGTCAGTACGCCCGCGTCGTCGGCATGCACGAGTGCCGGAACGTCGAGCAGCTGCGCACGTTCGTGGGCCGCACGCTCGCGGGGTAGGGCACGCGAGCCGCCGGCAGCCCGGCACGCCGTGAGTGTGCGCGACACGCCCATGCGACGGCGCCGGAAGGGGCCACTACTGCACTCTCACCGTCAGCGGGCCTCGACGAGGCCGCTCGCTCGGGTTCGGCGTCCTGGCTGTCGACGCCAGCCCCGACGCCGCTGAGTGACCAGGGCGAGCGCCGCCGGCTCCCGCCAACGAGGACGTACGCCCGCCTCACCCTGGTGGATACTGGCCCGGTGCGTCTGCGACTCCTCGCCCTGCCCGCGGTCCTCGCTGCCGGTGTCGCCACGCCGGCGGTGGCGGCGCCCGTGACTCCGCGGGCCGCGTTCGAGCCGTTCGGGGAGCAGGTGCAGGCCAGCACCGCCACCGGCTCGGCCAAGGTGCTGGAGCCGGGGAGCTACCGCACCTCGTTGCCCGCCGACGAGACCAAGCGCTTCTTCAAGCTCACCCGCTCCCCCGGCGAGGGACTGAGCTTCGCGATCATGGGCCAGCCCACCGAGAACGGCCAGAAATACCTCGCCGGCCAGGACCAGTCCCTGCACGTGTCGATCGCGCTGCCCGACGGCACCAGCTGCGTCAGCGACGACTACGCCACGAAGAACAAGGACGCACCGCTGGCCCAGCTGCTGCGGGTGGTGTCCACCATCGACCCGACCGGAGCCAAGCGGCAGAGCTTCCTCAACGAGGACTGCGCCGCAGCGACCAGCTTCACGGTCTCGGTCTGGCGCGAGACGCCGCCGGCCGGGTCGAGCCTGCCCGTCGAGATCCGCGTGCACCGGCAGCCGAAGATCACCGGGCAGCCCGGAGCCCCCGCGACCGAGGCGGAAGCGAGCCTGCTGCGCGTCGAGCCGCAGGAGGGCGGCGAGCCCGTCCCCGCCGGCCAGGGCTTCGGTGACGCCCCGACGCTGCCGAACGGCACGGTGCCGCTCGATCTCGAGGTCGGGCAGCAGGTGTTCTACAAGGTGCGCGCGGGATACGGCCAGCGCGTGGCGGCCTCGCTCGAGGTGCCCGCGAACGACAAGAACTTCGCGCCCAAGAACGACCTGTCGGTGCAGCTGAACCTGTGGACGCCGCAGGGCGTCCAGCTCGACCCGGGCAACTACGACCTGTCGCGCACGGGGTCGCTCATGGCCAACAGCGGCGAGGCCAAGACGCTCGGGGTCTACACCCCCACGATCAAGTACGCCAACCGCGACATCACCTTCACCAGCCTCAGCGACTACGGCGCCAGCGCGGCCTGGGCCGACACCGCCGGGTGGTACTACGTCGGCGTCCTCGTCGCGCCCGGCCAGGCCGAGGACCGCAACGGCACCTTCGCCAAGATCCCCAGCCGGCTCAGCGTGCGGGTGTCCGGTCAGGAGCAGGCGGGCCCGACGTACGTCAACGCCCAGGGGGCAGCGCTCAGCCAGCCCGGCGTGGGTCAGGTGAGCACCGAAGGGACACAACAGGATTCGGCGGCCGGGTTGCCCTGGTGGAA
The DNA here is from genome assembly GCF_030296655.1 of Barrientosiimonas endolithica. NCBI lineage: Bacteria > Bacillati > Actinomycetota > Actinomycetes > Micrococcales > Dermacoccaceae > Barrientosiimonas > Barrientosiimonas endolithica. Next base: position 2,495,536 of record NZ_AP027735.1, read on the forward strand.
GATCGGGGTCGGCGCGCTCGCGGTGCTCGCGGCGGCCGCCGCCTGCGTCTGGGCGATCCGCGCCCGAGCCAAGCTGGTCGAGTAGGCCCAACCAAGCCGGTCGAGTAGCCGAGCCGCTAGGCGAGGCGTATCGAGACCCGCGCAGCCATGCTGGTCGAGTAGGCCGAGGAACGAGGCCGTATCGAGACCCGCCTCGAGGGTCTCGATACGGCCACTCGCTACGCTCCCGGCCTACTCGACCACCGTGTTCCTGCCGCTCCCGGCCTACTCGACCACCGTGTTCCTGCCGCTCCCGGCCTACTCGACCACCGTGTTCCTGCCGCTCCCGGCCTCCTCGACCAGCATGACGGCGTCAGCCGGATCCGGTGCCCTGCCAGCGGTACTGCCCGTCGACGAAGCGGCAGGTGAGCCGGGTGCCGTCGGCGTCGGCCTCGGTCGAGCCGGCGTCGGACCAGCGGCAGGCACCGCCGAGCTGCGCCTGGCCGGCGGGTTCCTGCGGCGCCTCCTCGCCCTCCCACGGCGACAGCAGCAGCGCCCCGATCGTGAGCAGCGCCAGCAGCAGGGCCAGCACGAGCACGAGCAGCGGGGTGCGGGGGCGCTTCGGCGGTGCGGGGCGGGTGGTCTCGATACGGCCCTCCGCAGGCTCCGGGCCTGCTTGACCAGCGTGGGCCGGGCCTGCTCGACCAGCCTGAGTCGGGGCCTGGCCGGCGGCGTACGCCGCAGTCGCCCCCGGCCGCCACTGCTGGGTGTCGGTGCCGGTGGGAGTGGCGCCCTGCTCCCCCGGGCGCAGGAACTCCCCCTCGCTCACGCCGGTGAGGTCGGGCATGTGCCGGAAGACCTCGATCTCGGTCTGCGGCACCCACGCCAGCTCCGGGTCATCCAGCACCCGCAGGGCCTCGCGCGCACTCGCTGGCCGGCCGGCGGGCTGGGGGTCGGCGAGCCGAATCAGCAGCTGCCACAACGAGTTCGGGACGCCGTCGGGTCGCGGCGGCAGGTCGAGCCGCTCGGTGCGCATCTGCGGGCGGGGCCGGTGACCGGTGACCAGCTGGAAGCCGACCATGCCGGCGGCATAGAGGTCCGACACCGGGTCGGGGTCTGCCCCGCGCAGCTGCTCGGGCGCGAGATAACCGGGCGTGCCCATGACGACCGACAGGCTGGTCAGCCGCGGCGCGTCGGTCGCGAGCGCGACGCCGAAGTCGGTGAGCCACAGGTGCGGCCGGCCGGTGCCGGTGGCGTCGAGCAGCAGGTTGGCCGGCTTGATGTCGCGGTGCACGACGCCCGCGGAGTGCACGGCGTCGAGCGCGGCGAGCATCTGGCGCAGCAGCTCGGCGGCGAACCTCGGCGGCAGCTGGCCGTAGTCGCGCACCAGCGTCGACACCGAGCCGCCCTCGACGATCGGCATGGTGAACAGCACCTGGTCGTCCTCGCCCGCCCAGCCGAGCGGCGTCACGACGTGCGGGTGGTGGATGCGCATGCCCTGCTCGCGCATGAACCGCAGCAGCGACCCCGCGTCGGACTGGCGCAGCACCTTGGCGGCGACGATGCGGTCGCGCTTGAGGTCGCGCACCCGCCATACGGCACCCATGCCGCCCTCGCCGATCATGTCGATCAGCTCGTAGCGACCCGCGAACACCTCACCCACGCCGGCCTCCTGCCGCTTTGTCGAGTACGTCTGCGAGGGCCGTCGAGATCGGCGCCACCGCCCGCGCGCTGGCCCGCAGCTGGTCGGGCGAGGCCAGCGAGCGCAGCCCGCCGAGCAGGGTCGAGGCGTCGACCGCGGTCACCCGCGTGCTGGTCAGCGTGCGCTCGGCCTCCTGCACCTCGCGCAGCTGTTCCTCGGCGGCCTCGGCCGGCAGCGTGCCGCCGCTGCGGGCGAGGTCGACCAGGTGCTGCAGCCGCGCCACGACCGCCGGGTTGCCGATCTTGACCCGCCGGGCCGACATCAGCTGCGACAGCATCGGCGCCGAGAGGCCCAGCACCTCGGCCATCCGCGCCTGGGTGATGCCGAAGTGCTCGCACAGGCGACGCAGCAGCGGGCCGAGCGGCTCGCCGTACAGCTGCGCCTGCGCGGCGAGGTTGCGCTCGACCTCCGGGTCGGCCACCGCCATCGCATCCCCTGGAACGCACGAGTCCCGGGATTCGCGGTTGCGAACCCCGGGACAGCGTACGGGTGGTGCGGCCGGGCGCACGCCCGACTGTCGGCAGGTCAGCCGTTGAACGTCTTCGGGTCCGGCCCGAGGCGCTCGCCACGGTCGAGACCCTCGATCGCCTTCAGGTCCTCGTCGGTCAGCTCGAAGCCGAACACGTCGAAGTTGCTCTTGATCCGCTCCGGGGTGACCGACTTGGGGATCACGACGTTGCCGATCTGCAGGTGCCAGCGCAGCACGACCTGCGCGGGGGTGACGCCGAGGCGGTCGGCGATGCCGGTGATGACCGGGTCCTGCAGGACCTCGCCGCCCTGGCCGAGCGGGCTCCATGCCTCGGTCCGGATGTCGTTGGCCTGGTGGAACTCGCGCAGCTCGCGCTGCTGGAGGTAGGGGTGCAGCTCGATCTGGTTCAGCGCGGGCAGCTCGCCGGTCTCCTCCTGCAGCCGCTGCAGGTGCTCGACCTCGAAGTTGCACACGCCGGCGGCGCGGGTCTTGCCCTCCTCGCGCAGCGCGAGCAGCGTCTTCCAGGTGTCGACGTAGGCGTCCTTGGCCGGGACGGGCCAGTGGATGAGGTAGAGGTCGACCGCGTCGAGACCCAGCTTGCCGAGCGAGGTGTCGAGGGCGGCGCGGGTGGCGTCCGTGCCCTGGTCGTCGTTCCACACCTTGGTGGTCACGAAGATCTCGTCGCGGGCGAGGTCGGTGTCGGCGAGCGCCTGGCCCACGCCGGCCTCGTTGCCGTAGATCGCGGCGGTGTCGACGCTGCGGTATCCCGCGTCGAGCGCGTTGGTCACGGCCTCGGCGGCCTCCGCGTCCGGCACCTGCCAGACGCCGTACCCCAGCTGCGGGATCTCGACGGTGCCGGATCCGGCACGCAGGGCGACGGCGGGGACGGGGGTGTTGGTTTCAGCCATGTCTCGCGCAACCACACCGGCGCCGCGATTTATGCCCGGCCGGCCACCCGTGCTCGGTGTGACGACCGTCTCAGGCCGGCGTTAGAGTCCGCTCTCATGGCCCCCGTGCGCAAAGTCCTGATCGCCAACCGCGGTGAGATCGCCGTACGCATCGCCCGAGCCTGCAAGGACGCAGGCATCGGGTCGGTCGCGGTCTATGCCGAGCCCGACCGCGACGCGCTGCACGTGCGCGTGGCCGACGAGGCGTACGCCCTCGGCGGCAGCACCCCCGCCGACAGCTATCTGGTGCAGGACAAGCTGATCGAGGTCGCGCAGCAGGCCGGCGCCGACGCGGTGCACCCGGGTTACGGCTTCCTCGCGGAGAACGCCGAGTTCGCGCAGAAGGTGATCGACGCCGGCCTCACCTGGATCGGGCCCGGCCCCGAGGCGATCGACGCGCTCGGCGACAAGGTCAAGGCGCGGCACATCGCGCTCGCCGCCGACGCCCCGCTCGTGCCCGGCACCAAGGACCCGGTCTCCGGGCCCGACGAGGTGGTCGCCTTCGCGCAGGAGCACGGGCTGCCCGTGGCGATCAAGGCGGCGTACGGCGGTGGCGGCCGCGGCCTCAAGGTCGCCCGCACCATCGAGGAGATCCCCGACCTGTACGACTCGGCCGTGCGCGAGGCGGTCACCGCCTTCGGGCGCGGCGAGTGCTTCGTCGAGCTGTTCCTCGACAAGCCGCGGCACGTGGAGACCCAGTGCCTCGCCGACAGCCAGGGCGACGTCGTCGTGGTCTCCACCCGTGACTGCTCGCTGCAGCGGCGCAACCAGAAGCTCGTCGAGGAGGCGCCCGCGCCGTTCCTCACCGACGAGCAGCACGCCGAGCTGGTGCGCGCGTCGAAGGCGATCCTCCAGGCCGCGGGATATGTCGGCGCCGGCACCTGCGAGTTCCTCGTCGGGCAGGACGGTCACATCTCCTTCCTCGAGGTCAACACCCGGCTGCAGGTCGAGCACCCGGTGTCGGAGGAGGTCACCGGCATCGACCTGGTGCGTGAGCAGCTGCGCATCGCCGCCGGCGAGCCGATCGGATACTCCGACCCCGAGCCGGCCGGGCACTCGATCGAGTTCCGGATCAACGGCGAGGACGCCGGCCGCGGCTTCCTGCCCGCGCCCGGCACCGTCACCCGCATGCAGGTGCCCTCCGGCCCCGGCGTGCGCTGGGACGCCGGCATCGTCGAGGGCGACACGGTCGCCGGCGCGTTCGACTCGATGATCGCCAAGCTGATCGTCACCGGCGCGAATCGCCAGCAGGCACTAGCGCGTTCGCGTCGCGCGCTCGACGAGCTCGAGATCGAGGGCATGCCCACCGTGGTGCCGTTCCACCGCGCGGTGGTCAGCGACCCGGCGTTCGCGCCCGAGGCCGCCGACGAGCCGTTCACCGTGCACACCCGCTGGATCGAGACCGAGTTCGACAACCAGGTCGAGCCCTACGCCGGCCCCGTCGGCGAGGCGAGCGGCGAGCAGGCGGCGCGGCAGGCGTACGTCATCGAGGTCGACGGCCGCCGGATGTCCCTGACGCTGCCGGCCGACCTGCAGCTCGGCGGGGGCGGCGGGGCGGGGGCACCCGCGCGCAAGCCGGCTCCGAAGCGCTCGCGCGCCGGCGGGGCAGCGCCGCCGCGTCGGGCGACGCGCTCACCGCGCCCATGCAGGGCACCATCGTGAAGCTGGCGGTCGAGGACGGCACCAGCGTCTCCGCCGGCGACACGGTCGTGGTGCTGGAGGCGATGAAGATGGAGCAGCCGATCACCGCGCACAAGGACGGCGTGGTCTCCGGACTCACCGCCGCGGTCGGCGAGACCGTCGCCGCCGGCACCGTGCTGGCGCAGATCACGGACGCCTGACCGCGCCCGCTCCCGCCCTCCGCCCGACGACGGCGGCCCAGATACGTCGACGGCGGCCCACTTATTACGTGGGCCGCCGTCGTACTTCTGTGCCGCCGTCGTTCGGGCGGCGGATGGGATTACTGCTGCGGCGGGGTCTGCGGCGGCACCTGGCCACCGGGCGTCTGGCCGGGCGTCTGGCCGCCGGGGGCCTGGCCCTCGGGCGTGGGGACCTGGCCGGGCTGGCGGTTCTGGTCGCGCGGGATGCCCAGCTTGTCGGCCGCGGTGCTGCTGGCCTTGTCGACCTGCGAGCGGTACTTGCCGCCGGTCTTCTGGTCGACGACGCCCTCGATCTTCTCGATCGCCTGGCGGGCCTTGTCCGGGTTCTTCTGCGCGTAGCCGCGCAGCTTGTTGAACAGGTTCGCGATAGCCATGTGCCTCTCCTTCGAAGCGGATGCGTTGCGGCCAACGCTACGGCAGTTGGCTGGGAGCACGCCTAAACTGCCCGGCGTGCCGACGTCGACCCTCCCCGCCGCCAGCCCGCCGGACTCCTCGCCCGGCTGGGTCGGATTCCTGATCCTGCTCGCCGTCGGCATCGTCGTGTTCCTGGTGATCAAGAAGCTGCGTCCGCGGCTGCGCGAGCAGCGCTACCGGGCCTGGGAGGAGGCCGGGTTGCTGCCCGAGCAGCTCGACCGCGACCGCGACCCGGACGCACCGCGCGACCCCGACCCCCGGCACGACCCCGGTCGCGGCGGCCCTCGCTGACCCGGCCTCCTCGGCCGCCCGTCAGGGCAGGCGCAGCACCCGCCGGGCGTTGTCGCGGGCGATCTTGGCCAGGTCGCCCTCGTTCAGCTCGAGCCCGTCGAACCACGCCGCGGCCTCGTGCATGTCCTCGAACGGGTAGTCCGCGGAGAACAGGATCCGGTCGGCACCCATCTCCTGGATCACGTTGAGCAGGGCCGGGGTCCGGAAGTTGCCGCTCGTGGTCACCACCACGTTGTTGCGCAGGTAGTGCCCGAACGACCGCTCGATGCCGATGCCCCGCGGCGCGACGCCGACCCGGTGGTCGGTGCGCCAGACGTTGAACGGCAGCAGCTCGCCGAGGTGCCCGAGGATCACCGTGAGCGACGGGTGCCGGTCGAACAGCCCGCTGCCCATCAGCCGCAGCATGTGCGTCCCGGTCTCGACGGAGAACGCCCACGCCGACCCCATGAGCCACGGATGCCCTTGGTAGATCTGGGAGTTCGCGGGCGACGGGTCGCGCGGGTGCAGATAGAGCGGGACGTCCAGCTCGGCCAGGCGCGCCCAGAAGTCGGCGTAGCGCGGGTCGTCGAGGTAGACCACCGTCTCGGGGTCGCCGACCTGGGAGAAGCCGTTGACCAGGGCACCCACCAGGCCCAGCTCGCGCACGGCCCGGGTCAGCTCCTCGGTCGCGGCGTCGGGGTCCTGCATCGGCAGCGCGCAGAACGAGGAGAAGCGGTCGGGCCGCTCGGCCACCAGGGCCGCCGCGTGGTCGTTGAGCCGGCGCGCCCAGTCGACCGCCTGCGCGGTGTCGTGCAGCGACTGGATGCCGGGCGCCAGCAGCGACAGCACCGCGCGCTCGATGCCGCACTCGTCCATCGCGGCGAGCCGCTTGCCGTGCACGTCGAGCAGCATGTCTCGGTGCACCGGCCACGCCTCGGGCGTGAAGTGCTCGGCCGACTGCTGCACGATGTCGGGGTCGCTCGCGCCGAAGTGCTCCTCGAGGGCGATCTTGGGGATCATGGGTTTCCTTTCGGTGGGGGTCAGCCGGCGGCGGGTACGGCCGGGGCCAGGTCGGGGGCCGGGCGCGGCCGGCGTACGACGCCGGTGAGCAGCAACCCGAGCGTCGCGAGCAGTCCGAGGCCGGCGACGGAGGCGAACAGGTAGAAGTTCCAGTCGGGTCCGAGGTCGGAGTCGAGCACGAGGCCGCCGACGGCCGGACCGAGGATGGCGCCGAGCCGGCCGATGCCGAGCGACCAGCCGACCCCGGTGGCGCGGGCGTGCTGCGGGTAGGCCCGGGTGACGAACGGATTGATCAGGTTCTGCGCGCCGATCGTGCCGTAGCCACCGACCGCGCACAGGAGGTAGAGCCCGAATCTGCCCGGGTCAGAAGCGAGTCCGAGGATCGCGAGGCCGCCGAGGGCGAACGTGGTCGCGATGACCGGCACCGACCCGAAGCGGTCGGCGGCCAGCCCGCCCATCGCCGAGCCGGCGATCGAGCCGAGGTTGAACGCGAGCAGGAAGCTCAGCGCCGACCCGAGCGGATATCCTTGCTCGCGCATGATGTCGGGCAGCCAGGTGCTCAGTCCGTAGATCAGCAGCAGCGCGCAGAACGTCATCGCCCAGAACAGCAGCGTCGGCACCACGAACGGCCGGCTGAACAGCACCCCGATGCGGCCGCGCTGCTCCTCGGCCGCCTCGGCCGGGGCGGGCGCCTGCATGCCCAGCCGTGCGGCCAGCTGCGCGGCCTCCTCGGTGCGGCCGCGGGCGGCGAGGTACTCGACCGACTCGGGCAGCAGCCGCAGCGCCACGGGCAGGAACAGCAGCAGCGGGAGCCCGCCGACGACGTACATCGGGCGCCAGCCGTGCTCGGGAACGACCGCGAGAGCGAGCGAGGCGGCGAGCACCCCGCCGACGGCGTACCCGCTCTGCATGAGGACGTAGGTGAGGTTGCGCCGGCCGGGCGGGGCGTACTCGGTCACCAGCGCGCTCGCGATCGGCATGACGCCGCCGAGGCCGAGACCGGCGACCAGGCGCAGCGCCGCGAACGTGCCCGGGCCCTGCGCCAGCGCGCACAGCGGCATCGCGGCCGAGAAGAGCACGACGGCCCCGATGAGCGTGCGGCGGCGGCCGAGCAGGTCGGTCAGCGTGCCGATGCCGAGCGCGCCGACCAGCATGCCGACGAGCGACAGGCTCGCGATGAAGCCCGCCTCGGCGCCGGTGATCCCCACTCGCGGCGCAGCGCCGCGACGGTCGTGCCGTAGACGACCAGGTCGTAGCCGTCGAAGACCAGGGCCAGGCCGCACAGGCCGACCACCAGCCAGCGCAACGGGTGCATCGAGCGTGTCTCGGTCATCGTGCTCCTCCAGATCGCCACCGTCCGCCGGTGATCCAGGTCACGTTATTCCGATGGCAACATGTATGGATAGAGGTATTTGAGACTGCTCGCCGATGAGTCCTAGCCTGCTCGTTATGTCTTTGCCCCACGCGCTGCTCGGCGTGCTGTCCGCCCGGCCGATGAACGGGTACGAGCTCAGCAAGTTCTTCGACTCGGCGGCGGGCTGGATCTGGTCGGCGCCGCAGAGCCAGATCTACACGACGCTGCGCCGGATGACCGACGACGGCTGGATCAGCCAGGAGGCGCAGACCCGCGGCACCCGGATGCGCACGCACGTCTACTCGATCACCGAGGCCGGCGAGCGCGAGCTGCGCGAGTGGGTCGCGACCGTGCACGACCTGCCGTCACCGCGCGACACCGTGCTGCTGCAGGCGCTGTTCTTCGACCTGGTCGACGCCGACAGCGCCGAGAAGGTGGTGCGGGCCTACATCGAGGAGCAGGAGTCGCGGATCGCCCGCTGGACCGGGCACCGCGACGCGCTGCGCGCGCGCACCACTCCCTGCTCGTCGAGCGGCTGCAGTCGCGGCCGAAGAGCCAGCACGAGCGCATCGCCCGACTCAAGGCCGGCGTCTTCCAGGGCGAGATCAACCGCGCCGAGGCGATGGTCGCGTGGGCGCGCGACGAGCTGGAGCAGCTGCGCGCCCGCTGAGCCGGTCGTACGCCCGCCAAGCCGAGCCGGGCGTACGCCCGCCAAGCCGGTCGAGTAGGCCCGCGAGGGACGAGCGGGCCGTATCGAGACCCGCCTCAGGTCTCCAGCGAGTGCAGCCGCCGGGCGGCCTCGGCGATCGAGCCGGTCATCGACGGGTAGACCGAGAACGTCGCGGCAACCTGCTCGGCGGTCAGCCGGTTCTGCACGGCGAGGCCGAGGGGATAGATCAGCTCCGAGGCCTGCGGCGCGACGACGACGCCGCCGACGACGGTGTTGCTGCCCGGGCGCGCGAACAGCTTCACGAAGCCGTCGCGGATGTTGCGCATCTTGGCGCGCGGGTTGGTCGAGAGCGGCAGGGTGACCACGCGCGCCTCGATGTGCCCCTTCTCGACGTCGGACTGGGAGTAGCCCACGGTCGCGATCTCGGGGTCGGTGAAGATGTTGGCGCACACGCCGCGCAGGTTGAGCGGCGCGACGGCGTCGCCCATGGCGTGCGCGATCGCGATGCGTCCCTGCATGGCCGCGACCGACGCCAGGGGCAGCACCCCGGTGCAGTCGCCGGCGGCGTAGATGCCGGGCGCGGTGGTGCGCGAGACCCGGTCGACCGTGATGTGGCCGGAGTCGGTGAGCTCGACGCCGGCCTCCTCGAGACCGATCCCGCGCGTCTGCGGCACGGCGCCGACCGCGAGCAACACGTGCGAGCCGCGCACCTCGCGGCCGTCCTCGAGCGTGACGACCACGCCGTCGCCCTCGCGGCGGGCGCCGGCGGCGCGGGAGCGGTTGAGCACCTTCATGCCGCGGCGGCGGAAGACGTTCTCGATGACCGTGGCGGCGTCGGCGTCCTCGCCGGGGAGCACCCGGTCGCGCGAGGAGACCAGCGTGACCTCGCACCCGAGCCCGAGGTAGGCGTGCGCCAGCTCCGCGCCGGTGACGCCGGACCCGACGACGATGAGGTGCTCGGGCAGCTCGGTGAGGTCGTAGATCTGCTGCCAGGTGAGGATCCGCTCGCCGTCCGGCTTGGCGGAGTCCATGACGCGCGGCTTGGTGCCGACCGCGACGAGCACGACGTCGGCCGACAGCTTCTCGGTGCGGCCGTCGTCGAGGGTGGCCTCGACCGTCATCGGCCCGGCCATGCGCCCGGTGCCGCGCAGCACGCGCACCCCGACGCTCTCGACCTGGGCCTGGATGTCGCGGCTCTGCGCCCGCGCCAGGTCGAGGATGCGGTGGTTGATCTCGGTGAGGTGGGCCTCGGCGCCCTGGTCCTCGTCGCGGCCCTCGAAGCCGACGCCGAGGCGGCCGGCCGCGGCGAAGCGGGAGAGGAAGTCGGAGGTGGCGATGAGGGTCTTGCTCGGGACGCAGTCGGTGAGCACCGCCGCACCGCCGAGACCCTCGCTGTCGACGATGGTGACGTCGGCACCCAGCTGGGCCGCGACGAGAGCGGACTCGTAGCCGCCGGGCCCGCCACCGATGATGACCACGGTCTTCTTGCGCTGACTCACGCACCTCATCCAACCATTGCCGCCCGTGGCCCTCGCTAACCTGTGCCGGTGAGCAACGCGGCCGCACCCGACCTGTCCGACCCCACGACCGACCCGTTCGCCGTCGCCGAGGCGGCCGCGCAGGTCGTCGCCGACCGCTCGGGGGCCGACAAGCACGACATCGCGCTGGTGCTGGGGTCGGGCTGGGGCGAGACCGCCGACCGCATCGGCGAGACCCTCGTCGAGATCGACAACGACGACGTGCCGGGGTTCGCGAAGGCCGCCGTGGCCGGCCACAAGGGCGTGATGCGCTCGGTGCGCATCGGCGACACCGACCGGCGGGCGCTGGTCTTCGGCACCCGCACCCACTTCTACGAGGGGCGCGGGGTGCGCGCGGTGGTGCACGGCGTGCGCACGGCCGCCGCGGCCGGGTGCTCCACGATCGTGCTCACCAACGGCTGCGGCGGGCTCAACCCGGCGTGGGCGCCCGGCACCCCCGTGCTGATCCGCGACCACCTCAACCTCACCGCCACCTCCCCGATCGAGGGCGCGAACTTCGTCGACCTCACCGACCTCTACAGCCCCCGGCTGCGCGAGGTCGCCCGTGCGGTCGACCCGGGTCTCGACGAGGGCGTCTACGCCCAGTTCCGCGGGCCGCACTACGAGACCCCGGCCGAGGTGCAGATGGCCAAGACCCTCGGCGCCGACCTCGTCGGCATGTCGACCACGCTCGAGGCGATCGCCGCCCGGCAGAGCGGCCTGGAGGTGCTCGGGGTGTCGCTGGTGACCAACCTGGCCGCCGGCATCTCCGACCAGCCGCTGTCGCACCAGGAGGTCATCGAGGCCGGGCAGGCGGCCGCTGAGCGCTGCGGGCGGCTGCTGGCCGCCGTGGTCACCGAGATCTGAGACGCACGAAGGAGCCTCGCGTGAGCGCGCAGCCCGAGCCTGACCTCGCCCCCACCGTCGCGGCCGCGCGGGCCTGGCTCGCCGACGACCCCGACCCCGCCACCCGCGCGGAGCTGGCGGCGGTGCTGGCCGCCGTCGAGACCGGTGACGCGGCGGCAGCGGCCGACCTCGCCGACCGCTTCTCCGGACTGCTCGAGTTCGGCACGGCGGGTCTGCGCGGGGCGCTCGGCGCTGGACCGAACCGCATGAACCGCGTGGTCGTACGCCGGGCGGCAGCGGGACTCACGGCGTTCCTGCAGGAGTCGCTGGGCCGCGGCGACGTGACGGTGGTGGTCGGGTTCGACGCGCGGCACGGCTCCGACGCGTTCGCGCGGGACACCGCCGGGGTCGTCGAGGCCGCGGGCGGCCGCGCGATGGTGCTGCCGCGGGCGCTGCCGACGCCGGTGCTCGCGTTCGCGGTGCGCTACCTCGGGTGCGACGCGGGCGTGATGGTCACCGCGTCGCACAACCCGCCGCAGGACAACGGCTACAAGGTCTACCTCGGCGACGGGTCGCAGATCGTGCCGCCGGCCGACGCGCAGATCAGCGCCGCCATCGGCCGCTTCCCGACCGCGGCGTCGGTCGCGACCGTCGACGACGGGTGGGAGACGCTGGGCGACGACCTGGTCGAGGCGTACGTCGACGCGGCGGCCCGGGTGGTGCCCGACACCGCTCCTCGCGAGGTGTCGATCGTGCACACCGCCCTGCACGGCGTGGGTGACGAGGTGCTGCGAATGGCTTTCACCGCAGCGGGATTCGCCGATCCGGCCGGCGTCGCGAGCCAGCGCCGACCCGACCCCGAGTTCCCCACCGTGAGCTTCCCCAACCCCGAGGAGCCGGGGGCGATCGACGCCGCGCTGGAGCTCGCGCGCGAGCTGTCGCCCGACGTGGTGATCGCCAACGACCCCGACGCCGACCGCTGCGCCGTCGCGGTCGACGACCCGGTCGCCGGCCGCTGGCGGATGCTGCGCGGCGACGAGGTCGGGGCGCTGCTGGGGGCCGAGGCGCTGGCGCACCGCCACGGCGAGCCCGACGCGGTGGTGGCCTGCTCGATCGTGTCGTCGCAGCTCCTCGGCGCGATGGCGCGGGCGGCCGGGGTGCGCCACGAGGAGACGCTCACCGGGTTCAAGTGGATCAGCCGGGTGCCGGGGCTGATCTACGGCTACGAGGAGGCGCTGGGCTACTGCGTCGACCCGGGCACCGTGAAGGACAAGGACGGCATCACCGCCGCGCTCGTCGTGGCCGCGATGACCGCCCGGCTGCACGCCCAGGGGCGCACCCTGCTCGACGTGCTCGACGACCTCGCCCGCGAGCACGGGGTGCACGCCACCGACTCGTTCTCGGTGCGGGTCGCCGACCTGTCGCTCATCCCGGAGCTGATGACCCGGCTGCGCACGCAGATGCCGGACACCGTTGCGGGGCAACCGATCTCGCGCACCGACGACCTCTCCAGAGGTGACGGTGGCCTGCCGCCCACCGAGGGGCTGCGGTGGTTCCTCGCCGACGGCACCCGCATCATCGCCCGCCCCAGCGGCACCGAGCCCAAGCTCAAGGTCTACCTCGAGGCGGTCGTCCCGCTCGCCGACGACGACCTGGCCCAGGCCCGAGCGAGCGCCGCGCGGCGTCTCGCGGACGTACGCGCCGCGATGGAGCAGCTGACCGCCATCTGACGCCCGAGGCTCCCCCAGCTCCGCATGAAACCGGGTTACGTGCGTCTGACCCGAATGCATTGGGGTCAAACGACCGTAACCCGGTTTCATGCCCGGGATGGGGGTGGCCGTGGTGGTGGGGTGCCGGGTCAGAGGCCGCGGGCGGCCAGGGCGTCGCCGACCTGGTCGGCCTCGCGCACGATCGCGATGAGCGCGGCGGGGACGATCAGCACCAGGCGAGGGCGTACGCCACGGGCCAGGGCGGCCTCGCGGGCGCGGGTGACCGCGAGCGAGACACGCGGGATACAGCCGATGGTCAGCGACAGCAGCAGCTCGAGCCGGTCGCGGCGAACACCGAAGCGCCGCAACGGGATCGCGACGGCCGAGATCGTGCGCACCATCTCGGAGACCCGGGTGGTCATCATCACCAGGTTGCCCGCGAGCACCGCGAAGACCAGCTGCCCGACCACCTCGACCGCGCGCACCGGGCCGCTCAGCCAGACCTGGAAGCCGGCGAGCACGAGGCCGAGCACGAGGATCATCCGGAACGAGCGCCACAGCTCGGCGAGCGGCAGCCGCGCGAAGGGTACGCCGTCGCCGCCAGCAGCACGGCCGTCACCACGAGCCACCACCGCGGGAAGAAGCCGAGCAGGGTGACCAGGCCGAGCATCACCAGCAGCTTCAGCCGCGGCGAGGCGCGGTGCAGCAGGCTGTCACCGGCGACATAGCTGCCGATCACGCGCGCACGCCCATGAGCCGGCGGTACTCCGCGACGGCGGGGGCCGGGGCGTCGTCGGCCACCACGCGGCCCTCGTCGAGCACGACCACCCGGTCGAAGTCGTCGAGCAGCTCGAGGTGGTGGGTCAGCAGCACCACCTGCTGGGGCAGCTCGGCCAGGGTGCGCTGCAGGCGCAGCACGTTCGCCAGGTCGAGCAGCGTGGACGGCTCGTCGCAGACCAGGATCGCGGGCCGTCGCACCAGCACCCCCGCGAACGCCAGCAGCTGCTTCTGCCCGCTGCTCAGCAGCTGGGCGGGCTGGTCGGAGTGGTCGGCGAGACCGAAGAAGTCGAGGGTCTCGCGCAGCCGAGTCTCCTTCTCCTGCGCGGAGATCGGCAGGTCGCGCAGCGACAGGGCGACGTCCTCGGCGACGGTCGGCATGAGGATCTGGGCGCTGGCGTCGGTGAACATGAACCCGACGGCGCGGCGCACCTCACGCTGCTGCCGGCGCGGGTCGAGCCCGCCCGCGCGCACCTCCTCGTCGGGGCTGACCAGCCCGTTGAAGGTGCGCGCGAGCGTGGACTTGCCCGACCCGTTGGCGCCGATGATCCCGACGCGACGCTCGGCCAGGGTGAGGGTGATGTCGCGCAGCACCGGCCGCTCCCCAGCCGGTGGCTGACGCGGTCGAGCTCGATCACGCGGGGACTCGTTCGCGCTCTCGCTCCTGGACGATCGGCGGGTACGCCCACACGACCGTCGTGGTGATGAGCGCGGCCAGCGCCGCCTTGACCAGGTCGCCGGGCAGGAACTGCAGCGACGCCTGCGCGACCCCGAGCGTGCCGGAGCCGAGTCGCCAAGCGCTCCAAGGGATTCCGACGGCGTAGACCACGATCATGCAGCCCACGACGCAGGCCACGAACAGGCCGACCAGGTTGCGCCGGCCGACCCGCTCGGCGATGAGCCCGGTCACGAACATGCCGAGCACGGCACCGACCAGGTATCCGCCGCTCACGCCGGTGAGCACGCCGAGACCGCCCCGGCCGCCGGCGCCGATGGGCAGCCCGGCCGCCAGGAGCAGGTTGAAGACGATCATCGTCAGCGCGCCCCGCCAGGCGCCGAGCAGGCACGCCGCGACCATCCAGCCGAGGCTCTGCAGCGTGATCGGCACCGAGCCGAAGAAGGAGATGCCGCCGGGCATCCCGAGCACGGCGATGAGCGCCGCGAACATCGCGACGAGCGCGAGGTCGCGCGGGGTGGGCTTGGGCACGATCGGCTCCCGGGAGGTCGGACTTGAACAGCGTTCAAGAGTGTAGCCACGGGCGCGGGTAGGCTCGGCACGTGCCTCTGACCCGACGCGACGTGCTCGACACCGCCCGTCGTCTGGTGGCCGACTACGGCCTGGGCGACCTCACGATGCGCCGCCTCGCCTTCGAGCTCGGGGTCAAGCCGGGCGCGATCTACTGGCACGTGCCGAGCAAGCAGGCGCTGCTGGCCGAGCTGGCCGACGAGCTGCTCGACTCGGTGCCCGAGCCCAGCCCGCGCAAGCGGTGGGACCGGCAGCTGCTGCAGCTCGGCACCGACCTGCGCGCGGCGCTGCGCTCGCACACCGACGCCGCCGAGCTGGTCGCCGCGGGCCGGGCCACCAGCCTCGCCTCGAGCCAGCTGGGCAAGTCCGTCATGGCGGTCGTCCAGCGCTCCGGCGCAGGCGAGCGGCAGGCGTCGGCGGCGCGAGATGCGTTGCTGCACTTCGTGATCGGCTTCACCTTCGACGAGCAGAGCCACGAGTCGTTGGTGCGGCACGGCGCCTCCCCGCCCGCCTCGGCGACAGCGACCGCACCTTCGACGACGCCCTGGCGGTCGTCGTGCGCGGCATCGTCGCCTCGGCGCGACCCTCCGCCTCCTAGCCGGCCCATGAGCAGGCGCGCCCTGTGGCTGGCGGCGCTGGCGTACGTCGTCGGCGGCGCGTTCCTCGTGCTCGGCCCGATCGGGTGGAGCCTCAACCGGTTCACCGTGCGGCTGCACACGCTGTGGGTGTTCGACCTGGGGCTGCCGGGCGACCTGACCCCCGAGGACTTCGGGATCGCGCTGAACGTGCTGCTGTTCGTGCCCGCGGGCTTCCTGCTGAAGCGGCTCACCCCGCTGCCGTGGTGGGCGGTGACGCTGCTGTGCGTCGCGGCGTCGGCCGGCATCGAGGGCGTGCAGCACGCCCTCGTCGCGGGGCGCGAGGCCAGCGCCGCCGACGTGGTCGCCAACGGCGTCGGCGGCCTGCTGGGAAGCCTGCTGGGGCTGATTCCGGCTGGTCGAGCATCGGCGAACGAGTAGTCGAGCCGCGCGGCGACCTCCCGGGGTCTCGATACGCCGCGCTCGTCCCTCACGCGGCTACTCGACCGACTTGGGGCTACTCGACCGGCTTGGGGCTACTCGATCGGCTTGGGGGCCCCTTCGGCCTCGCGGATCTCGTGGGTCAGCTCGGCGAGCTCGTCGCCGCCGGCCATCTGCGCGGTGAGCTGCTCGAGGGTGAGGTCCTCGCGCTCCTCGTCGAGCACCACCCGGCCGAGCTTGAGCACCACGAAGTGGTTGCCGACGAGGTAGGCGTGGTGCGGGTTGTGCGTGATGAACACGACCCCCAGACCGGCGTCGCGCGCCTTGACGATGTACTTCAGCACCACCCCCGACTGCTTCACGCCGAGCGCGGCGGTGGGCTCGTCGAGGATGATCACCTTGGCGCCGAAGTAGATCGCGCGGGCGATAGCCACGCACTGGCGCTGACCGCCCGACAACGAGGCGACCGGCCGGTCGATGTCGGGGATGTCGATCCCCATCTTGGCCAGCTCCTCCTGGGCGACCGCACCCATCCGGGCCGAGTCGAGCAGCCGCAGCGGCCCCTTGCGGATCTCGTTGCCCAGGAAGAAGTTTCGCCACACCGACATGAGCGGCGCGAGGGCCAGGTCCTGATAGACGGTGGCGATGCCCGAGTCGAGCGCGTCGCGCGGGCTGGCGAAGTGACGCAGCTCGCCGTTGACGTACATCTGGCCCGCGTCGTAGTCGTGCAGGCCGGAGACGATCTTGATGAGCGTCGACTTGCCGGCGCCGTTGTCGCCGAGCACGCAGGTGACCTCGCCCTGCTGGACGGTGAGGTCGATCTCGCGCAGCGCGGTGACGTTGCCGTAGATCTTCCCGATCTCGCGCAGCTGGAGGATCGCGGTCGTCGCGCCTTCGTCGTGCGTGGGCATGGTCCCCTCGATCGCGGTGCTCATCGGGCGTCGGCCTTCTTCTTGACCCAGACGTTGGCCAGGGTCGCGAGCACCAGCATCACACCGAGGAACGTGCGGAACCAGTCGGGGTTCCACCCGGCGTAGTTGATGCCCAGCTCGGTCATCGCGAAGATCAGCGCGCCGATCGAGGCGCCCACCACCGAGCCGTAACCACCGGTGAGCAGGCACCCGCCGACGACCGCCGCGATGATGTAGATGAACTCGTTGCCGACGCCCTCGCCGGACTGGATGGTGCTGAACTGGAAGAGCGTGTGCATCCCCGCGAGCCAGGCGCAGAACCCGACGAACATGTAGAGCACGACGCGCACCAGCTCGACGGGTACGCCCACGGCCCGGGCGGCGGCCGAGTCGCCGCCGACGGCGAACACCCAGTTGCCGAACCGGGTCTTGAGCAGCACCACCGCGGCGATCGCGGTGAGCACCAGCCAGTAGACGACCGGGGCGCGCAGGGTGACCACGCCGATCTTGGCCTCCCAGGCGAAAACCGCCTTGGCAGAGTCGAACCCGGCCATGTCACTGATGTCGTTGGACGCGACGTTGCCGGTGATCAGCTTGGTCATGCCGAGGTTGACGCCCTGCAGGATGAAGAACGTCCCGAGCGTCACGAGGAACGAGGGCAGCCGGGTGCGGTTGAGCATCGTGCCGTTGAACAACCCGATGCCGAGCGAGACCGCGAGCGCGACCAGCACGGCGAACCAGACGTGGAAGTTGAAGTACCACCCCAGCAGCGACGCCGCGAGCCCCGAGGTGGTGACCGCGACGCCGGCCGACAGGTCGAACTCGCCGCCGATCATCAGCATCGCGACCGGGACCGCGAGCAGCCCGATCATGGAGGCGCCGTAGAGGATCGTGCCGAGGTTGGCGACGTTGCGGAAGGCGGCGGCGACGATCAGGAAGAAGATCGCGACGACGACGGCACCGATCAGCGCCCCGATCTCGGGCCGGCGAAGCAGCTGCACCGTGCCCGAGCGCTGGCCGACCCGGTCGTCGGCGGTCGCGGCCTGCGTGCTCATCGCCGGCCGCTCGCGACGTACTTCTCGACGGAGGCCACGTTGGTCTTGTCGACGAACGCCGGGCCGGTCAGGACCGGCTGGCCGCCGCCCACGGTGTTGCCGTTGGTCTTGTAGAGCCACAGCTGGTCGACCGCGAGATAGCCCTGGAGATAAGGCTGCTGGTCGACCGCCCACGCGATCGAGCCGCTCTTGATGCCGTCGACGACCTGCTTGCTGGTGTCGAAGGTGACGACCTTGGCCTGGCTGCCGGCGCTGGTCTTGGACTGCGTCGCGACCATGGCGATCGGGCCGCCGAGCGTGACGACGTAGTCGATCGACTTGTCCTGCTGCAGCTTGGAGGTCATCGAGGTCTGCATCGCCGAGGAGACTTGCCGTTGACGTACAGCACCTGGGTGGCGGGGACCTTGGCCTTGACCCCGGCGCAGCGGTCCTCGAGCCCGACGTTGCCCTGCTCGTGGATGACGCACAGCGGCCGCTTGGCGCCCTCGCGCTGGGCGCGGGTGCCGGCCGCCTCGCCGGCGATGCGCTCGTCCTGCCCGAAGAAGGACAGCACGCCGAGCTTCTGGTAGTCGTCCATGCCGCCGTTGACCGCGACCACGGGGATGCCCGCGGCGATCGCCCGGCGCACGGTCGGCCCCATCGCCTCGGGCTTGGCCAGGGTGACCACGATGCCGTCGACCTTCTTGTCGATCGCCTGCTGCACCAGGTTGGCCTGCTTGGCGCCGTCGGGGTCGGCGGTGTACTGCAGGTCGACGTTGTCCTTGCGGGCCGCGTCGTCGGCGCCCTTGCGCACGATGTCCCAGAAGGTGTCGCCGGGGGCGGAGTGGGTGACCATCGCCACCGTCATCGTGGGGGTGCCGGCGTTGCCGACGCTGTTCTCGCGCTCCTCGACCGCCTTGCGGCCTCCGGTGGCGCTGCACGCTGCGAGCCCGAGCACGGCGACGACCGCGGTGAGGGTCGTCGCCGATCTGCGGAGGCGGCTCGGCCTGGGCCTGGTCATGGGCACGTCCTTTCGGTCGGCGGCGGCGCGCCGCCCTCGCCGGTCAGTCTGCTCCCTGGCCGGTGGTCGGTGTGGGATGTGGCCGCAACAGCGGGCGCTGCGCCTTGCGCGCCGCCGCGTAGTCGTCGTACGCCGCCCGCGTGGTGTCCAGGTCGCTCACCTGGCTGACCGGCACGTCCCACCAGCTGTCGCTGTCGGGGGCCGGCACGAGCGGGTCGGTGGTGACGTGGATGACGACCGGCCCGCCGTCGTCGGGGGCGGCCTTGGCGGTGCGCACCGCGTCGGCCAGGCCTGCGGCGTCGCGCACCCGCAGCACCCGCGCGCCGAGGCTCTCGGCGTTGGCCGCGAGGTCGACCGGCAGCGGCTCACCGTCGAGCCGACCGGCGTCGTCGCGATAGCGATACCGGGTGCCGAACCGCTGCGAACCGAGCGACTCCGACAGCGCACCGATCGAGCCGAACCCGTGGTTCTGCACGATCACGACGACGATCTTGGTGCGCTCCTGCACCGCGGTCGCGAGCTCGCCCGGCAGCATCAGGTAGGACCCGTCGCCGACCAGCACGAACACGTCACGGCTCGGGTCGGCCCAGCGCACCCCGATGCCGCCGGGGATCTCGTATCCCATGCAGGAGAAGCCGTACTCGACGTGATAGCCGTGCGCGTCGCGCACCCGCCACAGCTTGTGCAGGTCACCCGGCATCGAGCCGGCCGCGCACACCACGACGTCGCGCGGGTCGGACAGCTCGTTGACCGCGCCCAGCACCTGCGCCTGGGTGAGCACGCCGTCGGCCAGCCGGTCGGTGACCTCCTCCGGCGGCGCGTACGCCCTCGTCACCACCGCGTCCCACTCGCCGCGGAGGCGGTCGACCCGGTCGGCGTACGCCGTCGTCACCCGGTGCCCGGACAGCCGCTCGCGCAGTCCCTCCAGCGCGTCGCGCGCGTCGCCGACCAGGGCCAGCCCGGCGTGCTTGCCGGCGTCGAAACCGGTGACGTTGAGGTTGACGAACCGCACCCCTCGCCCTGGAAGGCGGTGCGCGAGGCGGTGGTGAAGTCGCTCCACCTGGTGCCGACGCCGACGACGAGGTCGGCGTCGCGGGCGAGGGCGTTGGCGGCGGTGGTGCCGGTGGAGCCGACCGCGCCGACCAGCTGCGGGTCGCCGTGCAGCAGCGAGCCCTTGCCGGCCTGGGTCTCGGCGACGGGGATGCCGGTCTCGGCGGCGAACCGGCGCAGCGCCTCCTCGGCTCCGCTGTAGTGCACGCCTCCCCCGGCGACCACCAACGGCCTTGCGGCAGAACGGATCTCGGCCGCCGCGCGGTCGAGCAGGTCGGGCTCGACGGGGGTGCGTGGGATGCGCCAGACCCGCTCGTCGAACAGCTCGTCGGGCCAGTCGTGGGCCTCGGCCTGCACGTCCTGCGGCAGCGCGAGGGTGACGGCACCGGTCTCGGCCGGGTCGGTGAGCACCCGCATCGCCTGCAGCAGCGCGTCGGGCAGCTGCTCGGGCCGGCTGACCCGGTCGAACCAGCGAGACAACGGGCGGAAGGCGTCGTTGACCGTGACGTCGCCCGCGACCGGAGACTCCAGCTGCTGCAGCACGCTGCCCGTGCGCCGGGTCGCGAACGTGCCCGACGGCAGCAGCAGCACGGGGATGCGGTTGACCGTGGCCAGCGCCGCACCGGTGAGCATGTTGGTGGAGCCGGGGCCGACCGAGGCGGTGCAGGCCCAGACCTGACGGCGGTCGCGTGCCCGGGCGTAGGCCACCGCGGTGTGCACCATCGCCTGCTCGTTGCGAGCCAGGACGTAGGGCAGCGCGGGGTCGCCGGCCAGCTCCTCCTGCAGCAGCGCCTGCCCGATGCCGGCGACGTTGCCGTGGCCGAAGATGCCGAGGCACCCGGCGAACAGCGGGGTCACCTCGCCGTCGCGCTCGACCTGCTGCCGGCCGAGGAAACGCACCAGCGCCTGGGCGACCGTGAGGCTCATGCCTGCCCCTTCCCGATCGGCAGCCGCGGGTCGACCTGCTGACCGTCCCAGGTCGCGCGCACCCACCCGTGCGCCGGGTCGTCGCAGATCAGCCAGGCGCGCTCGGCACCCGGGCCGGCCATGACGTTGAGGTAGTAGAGGTCGTAGCCGGGCGGGGCGGTGGCCGGGCCGTGCCAGCCGTGCGGCACCAGCACCACGTCACCGCTGCCGACCTCGGCCAGCACGTCGATCGGTCGCCCGTCGGTGCCGTAGACCCGTTGATAGCCAACAGGGCTCGCGCCCTCGGGTGCGGGCGCGCCGGCCTCGGCCTGCAGCTCGAAGTAGTAGATCTCCTCCAGCTCGGTCTCGACGCCCGGCCGCTCCTGGTCGTGCTTGTGCGGCGGGTAGGAGCTCCAGTTGCCGCCGGGCGTGATCACCTCGCAGGCGATGAGCCGGTCGGCGTCGAGCACGCCGGGCACGCCGAAGTTGCGCACCTCGCGGGAGCACTGGCCGGCGCCGCGCAGCTCCAGGGGCACGTCCGCGGCCGGCAGGTGCACCACCGGCCCGTCGGTGCGGGTCGACCGGGCGCCGCAGAGCGCGACGCGGACCGGGCCGTCGCCGGCGGTGACGGCGAGCGCGCGGCCGGCGGGGACGTACAGCACGTCGGTGGGGCCGGCGAACACCGAGACGCGCCCGGCCATCGGGAACCGTTCACCGTCGACCGCGACGGTCGGCGCGCCCTGCAGCGGCACGACCACCGCCTCGGTGCCGAGCAGCCGCACCTCGCGGACCTCGCCCGCGCCGAGGGTCAGCACCCGCAGGCTGGTGTGCCGCCAGCCGGGGTGGCGCGAGTCGACGACCAGGTCGAACCCGTCGCCGGCAGCGGTGCCCGCGGGCAGCACCCACTGCGCGTTGTCGGCGCCCAGGCCGGGCGTGCGCTCACTCACCGTGCACCATCTCCACTGCCGTGCGGACCGCGGCGGTGACGTCGCCGTCGGGCGGATAGAGCAGCGCGCGCCCGATCACCAGGCCACGGGCGACCGGCAGCGCCAGCGCCTTCCGCCACAGGGCGTACGTCTGCTCGGGCTCTGCGGTCGGGTCGCCGCCGAGCAGCAGGGTCGGCAACGACGTCGCCGCGAGGACGCGCTCCATGTCGGGCACCACCGGCAGCTTGAGCCAGGTGAACGCGCTGGTGGTGCCGAGGCCCGAGGCGATGCCGACCGACCGGATGACCGACTCGGGGTCGAGCAGGTTGGCAGCGCGGCCGTCGTCCCACGCCGTCATGAACGGCTCGATGATCGTCGTGATCTGTTGCTGCGCAAGGGAGTTCACGGCCTCGGCGGTGGCCTGCAGGGTGGCGACGCTCGACGGGTCGTCGAGGCAGACGCGGGTGAGCGTCTTGCCGGCGTCGAGCCCGAGCGCCCCGACCGCCTCGGGGGTGTAGGCCGTGAACCGATCGTCGAGCTCGAACGCGCCGCCCTGCAGCCCGCCCCGGTTCATCGAGCCGGCGACGACGCGCCCCTCGAGCGCGCCGAGCAGCAGCAGGTCTTCGAGCACGTCGGGCGTGCCGAGCACCCCGTCGACGCCGGGCACGGCGAGCGCGTCGAGCAGCCGGCGCAGCAGGTCGGCCCGGTCGGCCATCGCCAGATCGTCGCCGCGCACGCCCAGCGCGTTGCGCGCCGGGTGGTCCGCCGCGACGAGCAGCAGCCGCCCGTCGCGGCCCAGCAGGTCGCGGCGCTCGCGCTGCTGCCACAGCTGCGCGACGCGTCCGGGCTCGCGGGCGCGCAGCTCGCTCAGCGCGCCGAGGTCGACCTGGGTCATGACGCCCTCCCTCCGGCGAGTGCGGCCTCGACCTCGGTCGTGGTCGGCATCGCGGTGGAGCACTCGAGCCGGCCCGCGACGATCGCCCCGGCCGCGTTGGCCAGCTCGATCGTGCGGCGCAGCGGCCAGCCGGCGAGCAGGCCGTGGCACAGCGCCCCGCCGAACGCGTCACCGGCGCCGAGCCCGTTGACGACCTCGACCGGGAACGGGCCGACCTCCACCCGCTCGTCAGGGGTCGCGGCGAGCACGCCGCGCGGCCCTGCTTGACGACCACCAGGTCGAGGCCGCGGTCGAGCAGCGCGTCGGCGGCTCGCTGCGGGTCGGTCTCGCCGGTGGCGACCTCGCACTCCTCGCGGTTGCCGACGGCCGCGGTCACCGTGTCGAGCGCGCGGTCGACCTCGCGGCGGGCCTCCTCGACCGACGCCCAGAACATCGGGCGGTAGTCCAGGTCGAGCACGGTGTGCGTGCGCCTCCCCCGCGCCTCCCACGCCCGGTGGTGACTCCCCCGGCTCGGCTCCTGGCTCAGCCCCGTGACCGTCGACCAGAAGACTCCTGCATCGCGAATGTCGTTGAGCGGCAAGGTGTTCGGGTCGATCAGCAGGTCGGGAGCGGTGGGGTATCGGTAGAAGTAGAGCGGGAAGTCGTCGGGCGGGAACACCTCGCAGAAGGTGACCGGGGTGGGCGGTCCGTCGACCGTCTCGACGAACCGGTTGTCGACGCCGAGCCGGGCCACCTCCTCACGCACGTAGCGGCCGAACGCGTCGTCGCCGGTGCGCGTGACCAGGGCGACGCGACGACCGTGCCGGGCCGCGGCGACCGCCACGTTGGTCGCGCTCCCGCCGAGGAACTTCTCGAACGTGCGCACCTGCGCCAGCGGCACGCCGTGCTGCAGCGGGTAGATGTCGACCCCCGTGCGCCCCATCGCGACGAGGTCGAACCGGTCCGCGCTCACGGCGCGGCCTCGCCGGTGCCGGACGCCGGGCCGTCGACCAGCGACAGCAGGTGCGCCACGCTGCGCCGTACGTCCTCGCCGGGCTCCGCGTCGGCGCCGCCGGCGCCCACTCCCCGGAGCCCTCCGCCCCAGCCGCGCCGAGCACCCGGTCCTGCTCGAGGACGTACCACCCCGAATAACCCTGCGCCTGAAGCGATTTCACGATCGCTGCGAGATCGACGTCGCCGTCGCCGAGCGGCACGTAGAGCCCCTGCTCGACGGCGTCGCGATAGCCCAGCTCGCCCGCCTGCACGCGCCGGGCCAGCGCGAGCGAGACGTCCTTGAGGTGCACGTGGGTGATCCGGTCGGGGTGCTCGACGGCCACCCGCACCGGGTCGCCGCCACCGATCAGCAGGTGCCCGGTGTCGAGCGTGAGGCCGATGCGCGACCCGGCGAGCACCCGGTCGGTGTCGTCGCCGCTCTCGACCAGGGTGCCGACGTGCGGGTGCAGCGTCGCGACGACGCCCCGCTCGGCGGCCCGGTCGGCGAGCCGGTCGAGGTTGCCCAGCAGCGTCGCCCAGCCGGCGTCGTCGAGCGTCGGGCGCAGCTCGTAGCCGTCGACGCCCGTCGCCGCCGCGAGCACGAGAGTCGTTGCGCCACAAGCGATCAGGCCGTCGATGACCTTCTCGACCTGCGGCACGGGGTCGACCGCCGGGTCGTGCAGCACGACGGGCGCGAACTGCGCGACGGCGGCGAGGCCGTACGTCGCGAGCGTGGCCGCCTTGTCGCTGGGCGCGTCGGGGAGGAAGCCGGTGGGGCCGAGCTCGGTGGCGGTGAGGCCGACCTCGCGCATCTGCTCCAGCACGGTGGCCGGGTCGAGCTGGCGCCCCCACCCCGGCACCTCGCAGACGCCCCACGAGATCGGAGCGCCGGCGACGCGCGCGGCGACGGCCGTCACAGGTCCGCCACCTCCGACAGCGCGACCATGCGCCCCTCGCGCCGCGAGCGGTCGCACGCCTCGGCCGCGCGGAACGCCTGCAGCGCGTCGCGCACGGTGCACGGGGAGGGCTGGTCGCCGCGCGCGACACCGGCGAAGGCGGTGAGCTCGGCGACGTAGGCCGGCTGGAAGCGGTCCATGAACGTGGCGCGCGCGGGCCCGGGCGGGAAGGCGACGCCCTCCTCCGCCGAACGCATGGCGAGCGAGTCGTCCAGACCCGCGGTGAGCGTCGCGGCGCTGCCCATGGCCTCCATGCGCACGTCGTGGCCGGAGCCGTTGTAGCGGGTCGATGAGACCAGGCACGACGTGCCGTCGTCGAGGGTCAGCAGCGCCGCGCCGCTGTCGACGTCGCCCGCCTCGGAGAAGAACGGCTCGCCCTTGTTGCTGCCCACGGCGTACGCCGTCGTCACCTCGCGCCCGGTCACGAACCGGATCGCGTCGAAGTCGTGCACGTTGCAGTCGCGGAAGATCCCGCCGCTGGTGGGGATGTAGCTCGCGTGCGGCGGGGTCTGGTCGTGGGTGTTGGCGCGGATGGTGTGCACGAACCCCAGGTCGCCGGCCGCGATCGCGTCGCGGATGCGGCGATAGCCCGTGTCGAAGCGGCGCTGGAAGCCGATGTGCACCGGCACGTCCGAGGCGGCCTCGAGCCGCGCCAGCTCGAGGGTCTCCTCGAGCGTGCCGGCCACCGGCTTCTCGCAGAACGTCGGGACCCCCGCCGCGATCCCCTGGCGCAGCAGGTCGGCGTGGCTCGGCGTCGCGCTGGCGATGACCAGGGCGTCGACGGGGAGAGCGAGCAGGTCCTCGACACTCGGCACCCGGCGTACGCCCAGCTCGCCGGCGACCCGCTCGGCCGCCGCCGGGTCGGCGTCCGTGATGACCAGCTCGTCGACGAAGTCGAGGCCGAGCAGGGTGCGGGCGTGGAAGGCGCCGATGCGCCCCACGCCGGCGAGACCGATGCGCATGTGCTGAATCCCGTTCTCTGGCAGGCGATTTCACGGCAACTGCCGGAATGACCCACCACCCCGACAGCGTCCAGCCTTACTCTCTCCCGAGAGCCTGTCAAGAAAATGTCCTAACATTTGCAGTCGGGAGCGGAAGGGGTGATGACGATGGCCGTCGAGCTGTCCGTCGAGCTCGACCGCAGCGCGCCCGAGCCGCTCTACCAACAGCTCGCCGACCAGCTGCGCGCGGCGATCCGCGACGGGCGGCTGCAGCCGGGCGACCCGTTCGAGAACGAGGTCGCGCTGGCCACCCGGCTCGGCCTGTCCCGGCCGACCGTGCGCCGCGCGATCCACGAGCTGGTCTCCCAGGGGCTGCTGCTGCGGCGCCGCGGCTCGGGCACGACCGTGGCCAACCGGCAGATCCACCGCAAGGCCGAGCTCAGCAGCCTGCACGACGACCTGCTGCGGGCCGGCGAGGCGCCCACGACCCGCGTGCTGCAGCTCGAGCCCGGCGCCGACGAGGAGGTCGCGGCCGCGCTGGACCTGCCGCCCGACGCCGAGCTGGTGCACCTGCGCCGGCTGCGGCTCACCGGGGAGCAGCCGTTCGCGCTGATGAGCAACTGGCTGCCCGCTGCGACGATGCGCGACGTCGACGAGAGCCGGCTCGCCGAGCACGGGCTCTACGAGGTGCTGCGCGAGCGCGGCGTCGTGCCGGTCGTCGCGCACCAGACCATCGGCGCCCGCCGGCCCAGCGCGGCCGAGCGACGGCTGCTCGGGCTCGGCCCGGCCGACCCGGTGCTCACGATGCGGCGGGCGGCGTTCGACGCGCGCGGGCTGCCGGTCGAGCTCGGCGACCACATCTATCGCGCCGACAGCTACACCATCGACGTCACCATCGACGACCGCTGAGCGGCACGCCCCCGCCCGCCGGTCGCCGCCGCACTAGCGTGGCCGCCATGAGCCGCCGAGCCTGGATCGCGCTGATCACGGTGCTCGCGCTGCTCGCCGGCTTCGGCGTCTGGCGCTGGAGCACCTCCGCCGCCTTCCGCGCCGAGCGCGCGGCCGACGCCCTCGCCGACCTCGCCGGGGTGCAGTCCGCGCGCACCATGGAGCGCGGCGGCGAGCGGCACATCCTGGCCCAGCTCGCCCCGGGCGCCAGCAGCGACCAGACCCGGGCCGTGATCAGCCGCGCGTCGCAGCTGTCGGCCGACGACGTCGTACGTCGGGTGCTGGTGCGCGTCGGCTCCGCCGAGATCTACGTCGGTGGCTATCTGCCCGACGACGCCACCGAGACCCTGCTGGCGCTGGCCGCGCTGCCGACCGGGCGCGCGACGATGATCTCCGGGTCCGACGTGACCGTGGCGCCGACCGACCGCACTCCCCTGCAGACCGCGATCGACAGCCTGCGGCTGGTGCTCGACCGGAAGCTGCGGGTCGACGCGGTGCAGGTCCAGGGGCGAAACGACGACGGCAAGCCCTATCGGCAGGTGCGCATCGAGGACCCGGCCCGGTCGCAGCTGACGATGCTGCAGCAGCTGCTGTCCGGGCAGGGCCAGATCCGCGAGCTGGAGATCGGCGGCGAGAAGCGGCTCGAGGTGGAGGCCCGCACCGACCGCGCCGGCCTCGCCCCGGTCGCCCAGACCGTGCGGCGCGCGGCGACGGCGGCCGACCCGGTGCCGCGGTGGGTGCACGTGCGCACCCGCGGCGGCGAGTTCCAGCTGAACGGCTCGGGCGACCCCGCCCCGCGCTCGCGGCCGCCGACGACCTGGAGCGCGACGGGCTGCCGGTCGACCGGATCTCGACCGACCGGGCGTTCGTGCAGGTCGGCGGCCGGTGGACCGGCGACCGGGCCGACCTGCTCCCGGTGGCCGAGCGCGCGATCCGGGCGCTCGACCCGCCGCTGCCACCGGGGGCGTCGATCTCCGCGAGCGGCGCGTTCCTCGGCACGCTGGACGACCTGCGCACCGTCGGCCCGGTCATCAGCCGCGCGCAGGAGAGCGGCGGGGCCGTGGCCTGGCGCAACGCGACGTCCGGGTCGGGGCCGCAGTCGACGCCGGGCACCCTCCCCGGCTCACCGTCGCGCTGCCCGAGGGCGAGTGCCTCGGCCCCGACGGCGCGGCGCTCGCCCCCGCGATGACCACCGCCCGCTCGGCCGCCTGGCGCGGCACCGCGCGGGTGGTGTTCCTCGAGCAGTCCCGCCCCGAGAGCCCGTGCACCGACGACGGCCGCCGCTACCGCACGGTCGAGCTGGAGTCGACCGCCGGTGGGAGGTCCGCGAAGGTCGTCGAGGACGGCGGGCTCGGAGCCGGCGAGGTCGTACGTCGGTGGAGCGCAAGCGCACCCGCCGCCTGACAATCGGCTCGGGCTCGGCGCTCGAGCCGAGCACCCCTCAGCGGACCTCCGCGGGCCCGTGCGTACGCCCTCGCGGTCCTCCGCCGAACCGTGCGCCCCACCGCACCCCTCAGCGGACCTCCGCCGGCGCGTGCGCGGGTCCGGCCCGCACCCCTCAGCGGACCTCCGCCGGCCCGTGGGTACGCGCTCGCGGTCCTCCGCCGAACCGTGCGCCCCACCGCACCCCCGGCGGACCTCCGCGTGCGCGGGTCCGGCCCGCACCCCTCAGCGGACCTCCGCGGGCCTGTGCGTACGCTCTCGCGGTCCTCCGCCGAACCGTGCGCCCCACCGCACCCCTCAGCGGACCTCCGCCGGGGCGTGGTCGTGCGCCTCGGCCGGCAGCGTCGCGACCTCGTCGGCGGTGATGTCCTTCGCCAGGGTCTCCCCCAGCTCGACCCGCTCGGGGCGGCTGTAGAGGTTGAGGCTGTCGCCGCGTACGAACCCCGCGAGCGTCAGGTCGACGTCGCGCGCGAGGTCGACCGCGAGGGAGCTCGGCGCCGACACGGCCGACAGCATCGGGATGCCGGCGAGGTAGGCCTTCTGCACCAGCTCGAACGACGCGCGCCCGCTCACCTGCAGCACCAACCCGCGCCCCGGCCGGTGCCCGTTGGCGAGCGCCCAGCCCACGACCTTGTCGACGGCGTTGTGCCGACCGACGTCCTCGCGCACGACCAGCAGCCGGCCCTCGGTGTCGAACAGCGCCGCCGCGTGCAGCCCGCCCGTGCGGTCGAACGTGCGCTGACGCTCCCGCAGCAGATCGGGCAGCGCGAGCAGCGTGCCGACCCCGATGCGCGCAGCGTCGTCGGCGAGCACGAACGCCCCACCGACCCGCACGTCCTCGATGCTCTCCTTGCCGCACACGCCGCACGCGCTCGTGGTCGCAAACGAGCGCACCACGGTGTCCCGCTCGAACTCGCGCGCCAGCGTCACGTCGATGATGTTGTACGTCGTCGTGTCCGCGCAGTGCCGGGCGTTCACCACGTCCTCGGGGCCGGCGATGATCCCCTCGCCCGCGAGGAAGCCCAGCGCCAGCTCGATGTCGTGCCCGGGCGTGCGCATCGTGACCGTCGCCGCGGTGCCGTTGATCCGCAGCTCCAGCGGCTCCTCGACCGCGAGCCGGTCGGGCCGCTCCCGCGCCCCCGTGGGCCCGACCCGAAGCACCCTGCGGTCCACCGACAGACGTGACATGTTTCCTATTGTCTCAGTTCATCTCTTGTCTCAGCTCCTCCTCCGGGAGGAGCTTGCTTCGCTGCGCACCTCCCGGCACCTCCTTTTCTTCTGTCTCAGCTCCTCCTCCGGGAGGAGCTTGCTTCGCTGCGCACCTCCCGGCATCGTCGCCGAGACCTTGTTCACTGCAGCGTCGGAGATGGTCGGTGGTAGCTGCAGCCGCGACCTACCGTGGGTGCGTGACCGCTGTCGACGCGATCGTTCTCGCGGGTGGGCGCTCGTCGCGCTTCGGCAGCGACAAGGCCCGCCTCGCCCTCGACGGCGTGACCATGGTCGACCGCACCGTCGCCGCGGCCCGCCTCGTCGACCCGCGGCACGTCGTGGTGGTGGCCGACCCCGAGCTGCCCGTCGCCGGGCCGGTGGTGCGCACCCGCGAGCGCCCGGCGTACGCCGGACCCGCCGCAGGCGTCCTCGCCGGCCTGCGCGCGGTGCCGGGTCCGCAGACCGACGACGGCTGGGTGCTGCTGCTCGGCTGCGACACCCCGCGCGTCGCCGAGGCCGTGCGCACGCTGCTCGCGCACGACGTCGCCCCCGACGCCGACGGCGTGCTGCTGGTGCACGAGGGCCGCCCGCAGTGGCTGCTGGGGCGCTACCGCCGCGGCCCGCTGCTGCGCGCCGCCGACCGGCTCGGCGACCCCACCGACCGCGCGCTGCGCCACCTCCTCGGCGACCTGCACCTCGAGCGCAGCACACCCCCGACGACCGCGCCGCCGACTTCGACACCCCCGCAGACCTGTACCGCCTCCGCCCCGACGCCCGCCCCACCCGGACGCGCTGAAACGCAGTTACAGCGCTCTGACCGCACTGCAGCGGAGTCGTAGCGCTATAACCGCGCTGCAGCGGGCGGGCGCCCGGCCACGCCGCCCGGCCACGCCCGCCCGGCCACGCCGCCCGGCCGCGCCCTACCTCACGCTCACCCTCACGCCAGCACCGCGAACACCGCCAGCGCCACGGCGAGGGCGACGGCGACGACGCCCGTGACGGCGGGGCGGACGTCCACGCGCACCTCCTGCTCGGCCATGTCGCCGCGGGAGACGGCGAGGGCGTACTGGTCGACCGTGCGCCGGATCTCCTCGCCGACCCGGCCGGCCGAGGCCTCCCGGTCGATCAGCTCGCGGCTCGGGTCGAGCGCGCCGGACAGCGTCTGCATCGGGTTGATCCGGCCGCCGGACGAGGCCGGGCCGGGGGCCCGCTTGGGGCGCTGCGCCGAGATGGCCCAGGCGGAGTAGGCCTCGCCGTCGGGCGTGACCAGCGTCAGCGCCCAGCGCGCCTCGACCAGGTCGATCGCCGGCCAGGTCAGGTGCACGTCGCGCAGCACGTTGCGCAGCGTCACGCCGTGCTCGCTGAGCCGCACCGACGGGCGCAGCAGCACCGCCCAGACCACCAGCAGCACCACCACCGCCCAGATCGCTGGCTCGGGCCCGCGCGAGCGGTCACCGACCAGGTAGAGCACCAGGAAGACCACCGAGAGCACCGCGATCACCCCGCCGGCGGCGAGGCCCGATCCCTGCCGGAAGGTGCGTACGACGGGCTCGGGTTGGGCGGGATCGCGTGGGGGCATGCCCGCTAGGCTGCCCCGGTGAGCGCATCCTCTGCAACGTCGCGGGCGCGGGACATCCTCGGGGTGTCGGCTCTGACCAACGCGGCTCTGACCACCTGGCTGCACGGGCTGCCCGGGGTCGACCAGGTCGGGTGCGAGGCCCGCGCCGCCGCGCTCGGCACCCGCTCGGTCAAGACGACGGCCAAGGCCTGGGCGATCGACACGGCGATCTCGATGATCGACCTCACCACGCTCGAGGGCGCCGACACCGAGGGCAAGGTCCGCTCGCTGTGCGCCAAGGCCGCCCGCCCCGACCCGCTCGACCCGAGCACCCCGCACGTCGCGGCGGTCTGCGTCTACAACGACATGGTCGGCGTCGCCAAGGACGCCCTCGCCGGCACCGACATCCACGTCGCCGCGGTCGCGACCGCGTTCCCCTCGGGCCGGGCGAGCCTGCCGGTCAAGCTGCTCGACACCTCCGACGCGGTCGCCGCCGGCGCCGACGAGATCGACATGGTCATCGACCGGGGAGCGTTCCTGAGCGGCCGATACCGCGACGTGTTCGACGAGATCGTCGCGGTCAAGGAGGCGTGCGGCGAGGCGCACCTGAAGGTGATCCTGGAGACCGGCGAGCTCGTGACGTACGACAACGTGCGGCGGGCCTCGTGGCTCGCCATGCTCGCGGGCGCCGACTTCATCAAGACCTCCACCGGCAAGGTGCAGCCCGCGGCGACCCTGCCGGTCACCCTGATCATGCTGGAGGCGGTGCGCGACTGGCGCGAGCTCACCGGCGAGATGGTCGGGGTCAAGCCGGCCGGCGGCATCCGCACCACCAAGGACGCCGTGAAGTACCTCGTGATGGTCAGCGAGGTCGCCGGCGACGACTGGCTCGACCCCGACTGGTTCCGCTTCGGCGCCTCCAGCCTGCTCGGCGACCTGCAGCTGCAGCGCCAGAAGCTCGCCACCGGCGCCTACTCCGGCCCCGACTACGTCACGATCGACTGAGAGCCCGCCCCGCCATGACACCCAAGAAGTTCGACTACGCCCCCGCGCCGGAGTCGCGCTCGGTCGTCTCGCTGCAGCCGTCGTACGGCCTGTTCGTGAACGGCGAGTTCGTCGACGGGCACGGGGCGTCGTTCAAGAGCATCAACCCCGCCACCGAGGAGCCGCTGGCCGAGGTGGCCGCGGCCGACGCGTCCGACGTCGACGCGGCCGTGCGTGCGGCGCGGACGGCGTACACCCGCGTGTGGAGCCGGATGCCGGGCAGCGAGCGCGCGAAGTACGTCTACCGCATCGCGCGCATCATGCAGGAGCGGGCGCGCGAGCTGGCCGTGCTCGAGACGCTCGACAACGGCAAGCCGATCAAGGAGTCGCGCGACGTCGACGTGCCGACCGCCGCGGCGCACTTCTTCTACCACGCGGGCTGGGCCGACAAGCTCGAGCACGCGGGGCTCGGCCCCGACCCCGCTCCCTCGGCGTCGCGGGCCAGGTCATCCCGTGGAACTTCCCGCTGCTCATGCTCGCCTGGAAGATCGCGCCCGCGCTCGCGACCGGCAACACGGTAGTGCTGAAGCCGGCCGAGACGACGCCGCTCACCGCGCTGCTGTTCGCCGAGATCTGCCAGCAGGCCGACCTGCCGCCCGGCGTCGTCAACATCGTCACCGGCGCGGGCGACACCGGCCGCGCCCTCGTCGAGCACGACGGCGTCGACAAGGTCGCCTTCACCGGCTCGACCGAGGTCGGCAAGGCCATCGCCCGCGCGGTCGCCGGCACCCGCAAGCGGGTCACCCTCGAGCTCGGCGGCAAGGCCGCGAACATCGTCTTCGACGACGCGCCGATCGACCAGGCGGTCGAGGGCATCGTCAACGGGATCTTCTTCAACCAGGGCCACGTGTGCTGCGCCGGGTCGCGGCTGCTGGTGCAGGAGTCGGTCGCCGACGAGGTCGTACGCCGGTTGCAGCGCCGGATGAGCACGCTGCGCCTGGGCGACCCGCTCGACAAGAACACCGACATCGGCGCGATCAACTCGGCGGAGCAGCTCGACCGCATCGTCGAGCTGACCGCCGCCGGCGAGGCCGACGGCGGCACCCGCTGGTCTCCCCGTGCGAGCTGCCGGACCGCGGATTCTGGTTCGCCCCAACGGTTTTCACCGACGTGTCGCAGACCGACCGCATCGCCACCGAGGAGATCTTCGGGCCGGTGCTGTCGGTGCTGACCTTCCGCACTCCCCAGGAGGCGGTGGCCAAGGCCAACAACACGCCGTACGGCCTGTCGGCGGGTGTGTGGACCGAGAAGGGCTCGCGCAGCCTGTGGATGGCCGACCAGCTGCGGGCCGGCGTCGTCTGGGCCAACACGTTCAACCGGTTCGACCCCACCTCGCCGTTCGGCGGCTACAAGGAGAGCGGCTACGGCCGCGAGGGTGGCGTGCACGGCCTGGCGGCCTACCTCGCCGACGGTGAAGGAGACCTGTGATGCCCCGCCTCGACGTGCGCAAGACCTACAAGCTGTATGTCGGCGGCGCCTTCCCGCGCAGCGAGTCCGGCCGCTCCTACGAGGTGCTCGACGCCAAGGGTCGCTTCCTCGCCAACGCCGCGCAGGGCTCGCGCAAGGACGTGCGCGACGCGGTCGTCAAGGCGCGCGCGGCGCAGCCGGGGTGGGCAGGCGCGACGGCGTACAACCGCGGCCAGGTGCTCTATCGCGTCGGCGAGCTGCTCGAGGGCCGCCGCGACCAGTTCGTCGCCGAGGTGCAGGCGGCCGAGGGGCTGACCGTCGCGCGCGCCCGCGCCGCCGTCGACGCCGCGATCGACCGCTGGGTCTGGTACGCCGGGTGGTCCGACAAGGTCACCCAGGTCGTCGGCACCCTCAACCCGGTCGCCGGTCCCTACTTCGACATCACCGCGCCCGAGCCGACCGGGGTCGTGGGAATCCTTGCGCCGCAAGGCAGCTCGTTGCTCGGGCTGGTGTCGGTGATCGCCCCGGCGATCGTCACCGGCAACACCGTCGTGGTGCTCACGAGCGAGCAGCGGCCGCTGCCGGCCATCTCGCTCGGCGAGGTGCTCGCGACGTCCGACGTGCCCGGCGGCGTGGTCAACCTGCTGTCCGGCCGCACCGCCGAGACCGCCCCGTGGCTCGCCTCGCACCGCGACGTCAACGCCATCGACCTCACCGGTGCTGCCGACGCGACCGACGTCGACTGGGCCGACCTCGAGCGGGCCGCCGCCGACAACCTCAAGCGGGTGCTGCGCCCGGCCGGCTCCGGCGCCGCCGCGGTCGAGCCCGACTGGACGCTCGATCCGGGCCTCGGGCGGCTGCGCGCCTTCCTCGAGACGAAGACCGTCTGGCACCCCAAGGGCCGGTGAGCACGGCACGGGTCGTCCTGCTCTCCGGGCCCAGCGGAGCGGGCAAGAGCCGCCTCGCGCGCCGGCTGCGGGAGGCCCACGGCTGGCCGGTCGTCCGGCTCGACGACTTCTACAAGGACGGCGACGACCCGACGCTGCCGATGAGCACGCTCGGCATCCCCGACTGGGACGACGTGCGCTCCTTCCGCCTCGAGGCGGCAGTCGAGGCGCTCGACACGCTGTGCCGCACGGGCACGGTCGCCGTCCCGACGTACGACATCGCCACCTCGCGCGCGACCGGCACCACCGAGGTGCGCACCGACGGCGCGCCCTGCGTGGTCGCCGAGGGCATCTTCGCTGCCGACGTCATCGTCCCGCTGCGCGAGCGGGGACTGCTGCACGCGGCGTACTGCGTGCGCCAGGGCGCCTGGGTGACCTTCGCCCGCCGGCTCGCCCGCGACCTGTCCGAGCGGCGCAAGCCGCCGTGGGTGCTGCTGCGCCGCGGGCTGCGGCTGCGGGCCGCCGAGCGCGGCATCGTCGCCGAGCAGGCGCGGCTCGGCGCCCGACCGGCTTCACCCCGCGAGGTCGAACGAGCGCTCGGCACCGTTAGGGTCGAGCCTCAGACCGACGCAGGGTGAGGGACGCGGTGAGCAACGACGACAACCGGTCGCCGGACCGGCCGGCGGCCCCCGGGGGTGACGAGGCCGGCTGGGCCGCGCCCGACTCCGGCCAGCCGGAGCAGCAGGACAGGCACGCCGCCCCGCCCGGGCTGACGTACGGGCAGTTCACCTTCGGCCCGATGGGCACGTACACGTCCGGCCAGGCCCCGCCACCCGGCCATGACCAGCAGCAGTACGGCCAGGGGTACGTCCCGCCGGGTCAGTACGGCCAGCAGCCGTACGGCCAGCAGCCGTACGGCCAGTACGGCCAGGGCTACGTCCCGCCGGGCCAGTACGGCCAGCAGCCCTACGGCCAGCAGCCCTACGGCCAGCCGCCGTACGGCCCCGGCTTCCCCGGCGCGCCGACGCTCGCCGCCCGGCCCGGGGTGATCCCGCTGCGGCCGCTGACCCTGTCCGACGTGTTCGAGGGCGCGGTGCGCACCATCCGCGGCAACCCCGGCGCGACCCTCGGGCTGGCGCTGCTGGTCGCGATCGTGTTCACCCTGCCCGGCCTTGCGCTCACGCTCGGGCTCGGTCAGGTCGACCCCGGCGAGGACGGGTTGCGCGAGCTGCTGCTGGTGCTGAACCAGCAGGGCTCCAGCTGGCTGCAGAACCTCGGCGGCATCGCGCTGTCGGGCATGCTCACCGTCGTCGTCGCCGACGCGGTGCTCGGGCGGCGGATGTCGATCGGGCAGGCGTGGTCGCGCGTCAAGGGCCGGCTGCTCGCCCTGATCGGCGTGAACATCCTGCAGATCCTGATCGTGTTCTTGCCGCTGATGCTGGTGATCGCGCTCGCCATCGGCATCGGCTACGGCGCGAGCCCCGAGGTGGGCGTCATCGTCGGGTTCCTGCTGGTCCTCGCGGTGATCCCGGTGCTGGTCTTCCTCTACGTCAAGCTGCTGTTCGCCAGCGCGATCACGGTGCTGGAGCGGCAGGGCCCGATCACGGCGCTCAAGCGGTCGTGGGCGCTGACCCGCGACCAGTGGTGGCGCATCTTCGGCATCTCGCTGCTCGCCACGGTGCTGGTGCTCATCATCAGCGTGATGCTGCTCGGCTTCGCGGGCATCTTCATCGGGCTGGCCGCCTTCACCGCCGGCGGGACGAGCGCGAGCGTGGGCAGCACCGTGGCGTCGCTGCTGGTCAGCATGGTGATCATGACGCTCACCACCCCGTTCACCGCCGGCGTCACCAGCCTGCTCTATCTCGACCAGCGCATCCGCAAGGAGGCGCTCGACGTCACCCTGATGGCGGCCGCGCGGCAGCAGGACGCCGAGTCCGCCTGAGATGGCCCGCTGGCTGCCCGGCCTGGTCTCCGACCCGCCGCTCGACCCCTCGGCCGAGGAGGGCCGCCGGTTGCTGCGCGAGGAGCTGGGCAAGCTGGCGTACGACACCGAGGGCTCGGTCCTGGACCGCCTCCAGCGCTGGGTGAACGAGCGGCTCGAGGGCCTCGCCGGGCAGGGCTCGGACTTCGTCGGCCGGCTGCTCCTGCTGCTGCTCGCGGCCGCGCTCGTGATCCTCGCCGTCCTCGTGGTCGTACGTCTGCGCGGCGGGCCGCGCGCCGCTCGCCAGAGCGCCGTCGAGGGCTCGGTCCTCGGCGAGGAGAGTCTGACCGCCGAGGAGTATCGCGCCCGGGCCCGCGCGGCCGAGGCGCGCGGCGACCACTCGGCGGCGCTGCTCGACTGGTTCCGCGCGATCGCGCGCTCCGGTGACGAGCGGGCGCTGCTCGACGACCAGCCCGGCCGCACCGCCCACGAGCTGGTGCGTGCGCTCGGCCCGTTCTTCCCCGGCGAGCGCGCGGCGCTGGTGGCTGCGGGCGACCGGTTCGACGACGTGCGCTACGGCGGGCGGGTCGCCGGCGAGCCCGAAGCCAGCACCATGCGCGAGCTGGACCAGGCGATCGCGCGCGCCCGGCCCCAGCACCACGCCGCGCACGCCGAGGGCGACGGCCTCGTCGCGCCCGGGCGGTGGGCGAGGTGACCGCCACCGACCTGCAGGCCGCGCCGGCCCGCCGGGCCCTCCCCGCCGGAGGCTGTGGCTGCTGGTGCCGATCGTGCTGGTGCTGGCCCTCGGCACCTGGTTCGTGCAGCGCAACCCCACGAGCGACGAGCTGCTCGCCCCCGACAACCCCCAGCCCGACGGCGCCCAGGCCATCGCCCAGGTGCTCGGCCGGCAGGGGGTCGACGTGCAGCGGGTCACCTCCCGCCAGGAGCTGACCGACCGGCCCGGCAGCGGTGGCTCGCTCGTCGTCACCGCGGGCGACATCGTCAGCGCCGACCAGTGGCGGGCGCTGCGCCCGACGCTGCAGCGGTTCGACCGGGTGGTGCTCGTGCGCGCCGGCGCGGCCGCACCGGTCGGTCTCGACCTGCCCGTCGAGGTGCGCCCCTCCGCCTTCCCGCAGGAGGTGCCCGCGCAGTGCACCGTCCCGGTCGCGAGCGGGCTCACCCTCGACGGCCAGGGCGAGCGCTACGCCCGCACCGACCTGACCCGGCCCGCGACCGTGTGCTTCCGCCCCGGGGCCGACTTCGACGTCGGCGGCGACGACGCGGGCCAGCTGGCCTGGGTGCCCGCCACCGGCACCGACCCCGAGTTCGTGCTGCTGGGCTCCCCCGCCCCGCTGCGCAACGGCACCGTCGAGACCGCCGGCAACGCCGCCCTCGGCCTGCGCGCCCTCGGCGCCCACGACCGTCTGGTGTGGTGGACCGTGCGCGAGACCGACGCCGACCCGGCCCAGGCCGAGCCCGCCCGCTTCCCCGACTGGGTCGGCCCCGTCTGGCTGATGCTCGGCGTGATCACGGCCGTGCTGATGCTCGCCCGCGGCCGGCGCCTCGGCCGGCTGGTCACCGAGCCGCTGCCCGTCGTGGTGCGCGCCGACGAGACCACCCGCGCCCGCGGCCAGCTCTACCGCAAGGCCGGCGACGTGCAGCGCGCCGCCGCGGTGCTGCGCGCCGGCACCCGCCGCCGGCTCTCGTCCTACCTGCAGACCGGCAGCCGCGACGACACCCTCGTCGCCGCGGTCACCGACGCCACCGGCCGCCCCGGCCCCGCGGTCCAGCACCTGCTGCTCGGGCCGCCCCCGACCAGCGAGACCGACCTGACGTCCCTCGCGCAGCAGCTGCACACCCTGGAGAAAGAGGTCCGACCGCGATGACCGAGCCGCACCCGCCGTACGCCGGCCAGGCCGGCCCCACCCAGCCCACCGGCCCCGCCCAGCCCAGCCAGCCCACCGGGTCCACCCAGTCCGGCGGGCCCGCGCAGCCGGCGCCGACCCAGCCCGGTGGCCCCGGCCGCCGACCCGACCCCGAGCAGACCGAGCGGGCGCGCGCGGCGCTGCTGGGCGTACGGCGGGAGGTGGGGAAGGCCGTCGTCGGCCAGGACGCCGCGGTCACCGGGATGATCATCGCGCTGCTGACCCGCGGGCACGTGCTGCTCGAGGGCGTGCCCGGCGTCGCCAAGACGCTGCTGGTGCGCAGCATCGCCGCGTCGCTGTCGATCGAGACCCGGCGCGTGCAGTTCACGCCGGACCTGATGCCCGGCGACATCACCGGGTCGCTGGTCTACGACAACAAGACCTCCGACTTCGCCTTCCGCCCCGGCCCGGTCTTCACCAACCTGCTGCTCGCCGACGAGATCAACCGCACGCCGCCCAAGACGCAGTCGTCCCTGCTGGAGGCGATGGAGGAGCGGCAGGTGTCGGTCGACGGCGAGCCGCGGCCGCTGCCCGACCCGTTCCTGGTCGCCGCGACGCAGAACCCGGTCGAGTACGAAGGCACCTACCCCTCCCCGAGGCCCAGCTGGACCGGTTCCTGCTGAAGATCGTCGTGCCGCTGCCCCAGCGCGAGCACGAGCTGCAGGTGCTGCAGCGCCACGCCGGCGGTTTCGACCCGCGCGACCTCACCGCCGCCGGCCTGCGCCCCGTCGCCGGGCCGGCCGACCTCGCGGCAGGTGCGGCGGCCGTACGCCAGGTGCAGGTCTCCCCGAGGTCGCCGCCTACATCGTCGACATCGCCCGGGCGACTCGGCAGTCGCCCTCGCTCAGCCTCGGGGTGTCGCCGCGCGGCGCCACCGCGCTGCTCGCGACCTCGCGGGCGTGGGCGTGGCTCAACGGCCGGGGCTACGTCACCCCCGACGACGTCAAGGCGCTGGCCCAGTCGACCCTGGCGCACCGGCTCTCGCTCAAGCCCGAGGCGGAGCTGGAGGGGGTCGGCGTCGGCTCGGTGCTGGAGTCGGCCATCGGCTCGGTCCCGGTGCCGAGGTGAGCGACGGCCGAACCGCGTCGCCGCGGCGACGATGCCGGCAGACCGGAGCGTGCGACGGGTTGCCGGAGAAGGAGCTGCGGCCACGGCAGACCGGAGCGTGCGACGTGTTGCCGGAGCAGGAGCTGCGGCCACGGCAGACCCGAGCGTGCGACGGGCTGCTGGAGGAGGAGCTGCGGCCACCATGGCATTGACCTGGCGTGCGGTGGCGCTGACGGCGTTCGGGCTGGTGGCGGTCGTGCTGTGGCCGTCGTTCGGCACCGTGTGGTGGTGGCTGCTCCTGGTCGTGGTCGTGGCGGCGCTCGACGTGGCGCTGGCGGTGAGCCCGCGCC
Organism: Barrientosiimonas endolithica; assembly: GCF_030296655.1. NCBI lineage: Bacteria > Bacillati > Actinomycetota > Actinomycetes > Micrococcales > Dermacoccaceae > Barrientosiimonas > Barrientosiimonas endolithica. The sequence continues at coordinate 2,534,703 of NZ_AP027735.1, forward strand.
GGCTGCTGCTCGGCCGCTCCGCGGACACGCAGGTGCGCCAGGGCGAGCCGACCGAGACGACGCTGACCGTGCGCAACCCCACCGGACGCACGGTGCGCGGCACGCTGCGCGACGCGTGGCAGCCGTCGGCGGGCGCCACCGGCGAGCGGCACCGGCTGCGGCTGCCGGGCGGCGAGCAGCGCCGGTTCCGCACCGCGCTGCGCCCGACCCGCCGCGGCGACCGCAAGGCCGTGGCCGTGACGGTGCGCAGCCTCGGACCGCTCGGCGTCGCCGGGCGACAGGCCAGCCGTGAGGTGCCCGGGGTCGTACGCTCCCTGCCGCCGTTCCACTCCCGTCGCCACCTGCCGAGCCGGCTCGCGATGCTGCGCCAGATCGACGGCCGCTCGGCCGTGCGCACCCGCGGGCAGGGCACCGAGTTCGACTCGCTGCGCGACTACGTCGAGGGCGACGACGTGCGCTCCATCGACTGGCGCGCGACGGCCCGCCGCCAGCACCTGGTCGTGCGCACCTGGCAGCCCGAGCGCGACCGGCGCATCGTGCTGCTGCTCGACACCTCCCGCACGTCCGCCGGCCGCGTCGGTGACGTGCCGCGGCTCGACGCCGGGATGGACGCCGCGCTGCTGCTCGCGGCGCTGGCCTCGCGCGCGGGCGACCGGGTGCAGCTGCTCGCCGGCGACCGGCGCATCCGCGCGCGGGTCACGAGCAGCACCGACCGCAACCAGCTGCTGCACGAGCTGGTAACCGCCATGGCGCCGCTGGAGCCGGCGCTGGTCGAGGCGAACTGGCCGCGGCTCGTCGGCGCGGTCAACGCGCTCTCCCGCCGCCGGGCGCTGGTCGTGCTGCTGACCCCGCTGGAGCCGGCCGCGATCGAGGAGGGGCTGCTGCCCGTGCTGCCGGCGCTACTGCGCCACCACCGGGTGGTCCTGGCCTCGGTCGCCGACCCCTCGCTGCAGGAGCTGGCGAGCGCGCGGGGAGACGCGGCACAGACGTACGACGCCGCCGCCGCCGAGCGCAGCACGGCCCTGAAGCAGCGGATCATCGACGCGCTGACGGGGGTCGGGGTGACGGTGCTCGACGCGCCGCCGGAGCAGCTGCCGGTCGCGCTGGCCGACCACTACCTGCTGCTGAAGCGCCAGGGCCTGCTCTGAACCCCGCCCGACGACGCATGAAACCGGGTTACGTGCGTTTGACCCTGATGCATTCGGGTCAAACGCACGTAACCCGGTTTCATGCCCAGGGGAGGGCGTCAGGCGACAGCGTCAGGCGGCGGAGGGGGCGGCGGCCGACTGGTCCAGCTCGCACACGTCACCCGTCTCGCCGGCGAGCGCCGCGCGCCGACCGATCACGAAGACGTACGCCAGGAAGGCCAGCTCCGCGACCACACCGACGCCGACGCGCGCCCAGGTCGGCAGCGGCGAGGGGGTCACGAACGCCTCGATGATGCCGGTGACGAAGAGCACCACGATCAGTCCGAGCGCGATCGACATGCTGGCGCGCGCGGCGGCCGACAAGCTCTGGAGGCGCGACTGCGACCCCGGCTCGACCCACGACCAGAAGACCCGCAGCCCGACCCCCGCAGCGACGAAAACCGCTGTCAGCTCAAGAATCCCGTGCGGGCTGATCAGGCCGAAGAACAGGTCGGCGCGGCCGTGCGCCGCCATGATCCCGCCGGTGACGCCGACGTTGACGACGTTCTGCCAGAGCACGTAGATCACCGGCAGCCCGAGCGCCCCCATCGCGATGCACACGGCGGCGATCCACGCGTTGTTGGTCCACACCCGCAGCGCGAAGTCCTGGGCCGCGTTCTCGGAGTAGTAGCTCTCGAAGTCGTTGTTGACGAGCTGGTCGACCTGCTCGGGCGGGATCCACGCCGACTGCACGTCGGGGTTGCGCATCACCCAGATGCCGATGACGAACGCGACGGCGACGTTCGCGAGCGCCGTCGGCACCCACCAGCGCCACGCGCGGTAGAGCGCCGCCGGGAAGCGCTCGGCGAAGAATCCGACCAGGTCGGTCCAGGCGTTGGTGCGGGTGCCGGTGGCCTTGTTGCGGGTGCGCGCGAGCAGGGTCGACAGGTACTGCACGACCGACGGGTCCGGCGCCGTGGAGCGGACCATCGACAGGTGCGTCGCGACCCGCTGGTAGAGGTCGAGCAGCTCGTCGGCCTCGGCGCCGCTCAACCGCCCCTGCCTCGACAGCACGGCCAGGCGCTCCCACTCCGCGCGGTGCGCGGCGATGAAGGCGTCGAGGTCCACGGCGGCCAGCCTACGGCCCGACCCGGCCGACATAGGCTGCCACCGTGAGCACCACGTCGGGCACGCCGCAGACCTACCGCCCGCTGCGGGGCACCGAGGACCAGGAGCTGGTCACCGGTGAGGCCGTGCTGCTCGACATCCCGGCCGCCTCGCTCCCCCAGCGCCTCGCGTCGGGGCTCATCGACCTGATCGTCGGCTACGTCGGGCTCATCGCCTCGGTCTGGGGCATCTCGGCGATCGGGCCGAGCATCAGCAGCGCGAACGCCGAGACCCTCACGCTGCTGATCATGGTCGTGTGGTTCGTCGGCCTGCCGGTCGCGGTCGAGACCTTCACCCGCGGACGCACCCTCGGCAAGCTCGCGCTCGGCCTGCGCACGGTGCGCGACGACGGCGGCCCCATCGTCTTCCGGCACGCCCTGGCCCGCGGGCTCGTCGGGTTCGTCGAGATCTACGCCCTGCTCGGAATCCCCGCGCTGCTGGCCGGGATGAGCACCGCCCGAGCCCGGCGCATCGGCGATCTGGCCGCGGGGACGTACGTCGTGCGCGAGGCCAACAACATCTCGCTCGGCCCACCCACCGGCATGCCGTACGCCCTCGCCGGCTGGGCGCAGCGCGCCGACATCGCGAGCCTGCCCGACGGTGTGGCGCTGTCGATCCGGCAGCTGCTCGAGCGCCGCCACAGCCTGTCGCCGCAGGCCGGGCCGCGGTCGCCCACGACCTGCTGGCCCGCGTGCTGCCGCTGGTGTCGCCCCCGCCCCCGGCCGCCGCCCACCCCGAGGACGTGCTGGCGGCGGTGCTCGCGGAGCGACGCCGGCGCGACGAGCAGCGGCTGCGCGCCGACGAGGAGACCCGCCGCCGGCTGCTGCCCGCAGACCGCCTCTGACGCAGACCGCCTCTACGCAAACCGCCTCCGGCCGGACGACGGCTGTGCCGCCGCTGGCTCAGCCGGCGCGGTCGTAGCCCGGCTTGATGACGTCGTCGATCAGCGCCAGCCGCTCGTCGAACGGCAGGAACGCCGACTTCATCGCGTTGATCGTCACCCAGCGCAGGTCGTCGACGCCCCAGCCGGCCTCGTCGACGAGCAGCTGCATCTCCTTGCTCATCGAGGTGTCGCTCATCAGCCGGTTGTCGGTGTTGACGGTGACGCGGAAGCGCAGCCGCTTGAGCAGCGTGATCGGGTGGGCCTGGATCGAGGACGCCGCGCCGGTCTGGATGTTCGACGACGGCGCCATCTCCAGCGGGATGCGCCGGTCGCGGACATAGGCCGCGAGTCGCCCGAGCTGCACGTCGCCCGGCTCCAGCGTGCCCGGCGCGGGCACCTCCGACAGCGGCCCGCCGCGCACCTCCTGCATGTCGTCGATGATCCGCACACCGTGCCCGAGACGGTCGGCGCCGCACCACTGGATCGCCTCCCAGATCGACGGCAGCCCGAACGCCTCCCCGGCGTGGATCGTGAAGTGGGCGTTCTCGCGGCGGAGGTACTCGAACGCGTCGAGGTGGCGCGTGGGCGGGAAGCCCGCCTCGGCGCCGGCGATGTCGAAACCGCCGACCCCCTCGTCGCGGTAGCGCACCGCCAGCTCGGCGATCTCGGTCGACTTCGCCGCGTGCCGCATCGCCGTCAGCAGCGCCACGACACGGATCCGGTGCCCCGCCTCGGCGGCCAGCCGCTCACCCTCGCGGAAGCCGGCGTTGACCGCCTCGACCACCTGTTCCAGGCTCAGCCCCTGCTCCAAGTGCTGCTCGGGGGCGTAGCGCACCTCGGCGTAGACGACGCCGTCGGCGGCCAGGTCCTGGGCGCACTCGGAGGCGACGCGGCGCAGCGCCTCCTCGGTCTGCATCACCCCGACGGTCTGGGTGAAGGTCTCCAGATAGCGCACCAGCGACCCGGAGTCGGCGCTCTCGCGGAACCACCGCGCCAGCTCGACGGGGTCGCTCGTCGGGAGGTCGTCGTACCCCGTCTGCTCGGCCAGCTCGGCCACCGTGGCCGGTCGCAGGCCGCCGTCGAGGTGGTCGTGCAGCAGCACCTTGGGCAGGGCGAGGATCTCGGGGCGCACCGTCGTCATTGGTGCAGTCTGGCAGCCGCGGCCGCCCGCCTCCCGCCGGCGACTCACTCGTCGTCGCGGTGCACCGTGTCGGGCGTGAACGCCGGCAGGCAGATCGCGACGTACTCCGCGCCCTGCGGCCCGCAGGAGTAGCGGATCCGCTCCCCGCCCGCGTGCGCACCGACCGGCCGGGGCCCACCTCGAGCCGGCCGCCGTCGTGGTCGACCAGCACGGTGCCGGCGAGCACGAGCGTGATCTCGTCGAACTCCGGCGTCTGGAACGGCTCGTCCCACCCGGGCGGCGCCTTCATGTGCGCGACGGACACGGCGGTGTCGCCGGTGCTCGCGGCGCCGACGTGCTCGGCGATGATCTTGCCGCCGGGCACGGGGATCTGGACGGGGTCGGTCAGCAGCTCAGGCACGGGTCGACCCTATGCCCGCCCCGGCCCATGAAACCGGGTTACGTGCGTTTGACCCGAATGCATCAGGGTCAAACGCACGTAACCCGGTTTCATGCCCAGGAGGGAGGGCCGAGCGGCCCGCGGCTCAGCCGACGCGGTCGATGACCAGCGGCGGCCGGTCGGCGGCGGACTCGCCGATCTCCCAGGCGCCGTCGAGGTCGCGCCGCGCCGACTCGAAGGCGTCGGGGGTGTCGGTGTGCAGGGTCAGCAGCGGTTGCCCGGCCCGTACGTCATCGCCGGGCTTCGCGTGCAGCTCCACCCCGGCGCCGGCCTGCACCGGGTCCTCCTTGCGCGCCCGGCCGGCCCCGAGCCGCCACGCGGCGACCCCCACCTGCAACGCGTCGAGCCGGGTGAGCACGCCGTCGCGGTCGGCCGTGACGACCTCCGTCTCGCGCGCGGTCGGCAGGTCCGCGTCGGGGTCGCCGCCCTGCGCCCGGATCATCCGGCGCCACACGTCCATGGCCCGTCCGTCGGCGAGCGCCTCGGCAGGGTCGACGTCGGAAACGCCTGCGGCAGAGAGCATCTCGCGCGCCAGGGTCACGGTCAGCTCGACCACGTCGGCCGGTCCGCCGCCCGCGAGCACCTCGACCGACTCGCGCACCTCGAGCGCGTTGCCGGCCGTCAGCCCGAGCGGGGTGGACATGTCGGTGAGCAGCGCGACGGTGCGCACGCCGGCGTCGGTGCCGAGCTGCACCATGGTGCGGGCCAGCTCGCCGGCGCGGTCGGCGTCCTTCATGAACGCGCCCGACCCGACCTTGACGTCGAGCACCAGCGCGCCGGTGCCCTCGGCGATCTTCTTGCTCATGATGGAGCTGGCGATCAGCGGGATCGCCTCGACGGTCCCGGTCACGTCGCGAAGGGCGTACAGCTTCTTGTCGGCGGGCGCGAGCCCGTCGCCGGCCGCGCAGATCACGGCGCCCACGTCGTCGAGCTGGGCCAGCATCTCGGCGTTGCTGAGTGCGGCGCGCCAGCCGGGGACCGCCTCGAGCTTGTCGAGGGTGCCGCCGGTGTGGCCGAGGCCGCGGCCCGACAGCTGCGGCACGGCGACGCCGCACGCCGCGACCAGCGGGGCGAGCGGCAGGGTGATCTTGTCGCCGACGCCGCCGGTGGAGTGCTTGTCGGCGGTCGGGCGCGACAGGCCGGAGAAGTCCATCCGCTCCCCGAGGCGATCATCGCCTGCGTCCACCGGGCGATCTCCGCGGCGGTCATCCCGTTGAGCAGGATCGCCATCGCGAGCGCCGACATCTGCTCGTCGGCGACGTCACCGCGGGTGTAGGCGTCGACCACCCAGTCGATCTGCTCGGGGGTCAGCTCCCCCGGTCGCGCTTGGTGCGGATCACGTCGACAGCGGCGAAGGACATGCCCGGATCCTAGGACGCCCGTGCTCGGGCTGGAGGTGGGCCAACTCGGCGGGAACCGGACCCGGACTTCCCCGTCCAACCCCCGGCCACCATCATGGGGCCGAATCGCTCATGAGCCCGCGCGCGACGGCGCGCCGAGGAGGACCGCATGCGTCAGACCAAGTCCCGAGTCACGGCAGCCGCGTTGATGCTCGCTGCCACAGGTGTGCTGTCGGGGTGCGGCATGCTCGACAGCAGCAGCGAGGAGTCGGCCTCCACCCCGGCCGGCAGCTCGCAGGCCTCGGAGCCGGGCGGCTCGTCCGACGCGCCGCAGGCCACGCCGACCGACGGCTCGTCCGACGACTCCGGCTCGTCGGAGGACGGGGGCAGCAGCAGCGAGGACGGCGGCGGAGCCGACGACGGCAACAAGCCCTCGCGCGAGGACGTCGTCGCCGGGCTGAAGAACTTCTACGCCACCAACGACTCCAGCGGCGGCGCGCTCGACCAGGACAAGTTCGCCAACTGCATCGTCGACAAGGGCTACGACAGCCTCTCGGCCAAGACGCTCAACGCCATGAAGGACGGGCAGCCCACCCAGATGGACCCGGCCGACCAGGCGAAGTTCGTCTCGATCTCGGGCCAGTGCGCCCCGCAGGCGATGAAGTCCGGCGCGGTCCCCTCGATGCCGTCGATGCCCTCCATGCCGTCGATGCCGTCCATGCCCTCGATGCCCACCGAGCTCCCGAGCTGATTGACGCTCGAGACACCCGACAATGATCGAGACGACCAGGCATGCCTGGTCGTCTCGATCATTTCTGCGGGGGTCGGCGGCCTATCCCTCGAGGCCCCTCGACCCGCCCTACCCCTTGACCCCGCCCTGCGCCACGAACCCGTCGCGCAGCCGGCGGCCGAGCACGAGATAGAGCAGCACCACGGGCATGGTGTAGAGGATCGAGAAGGCGGCGAGCTGGCCGTACTGCACCTGGCCGTACTGCGAGGAGAAGGTGAACAGGCTCACCGACGCCGGCAGCTTGTCCGGCGACAGCAGCAGCATGAACGGCACGAAGAAGTCGCCCCACATCTTGGCGAAGGTGAGCATCGTGACCACGGCCGTGCCGGGCCGCATCAGCGGCAGCACGATCGACCACAGCGCGCGCAGCACGCCGGCGCCCTCGGTCCAGGCGCTCTCCTCCAGCTCGCGCGGCACGCCGTCCATGAAGTTCTTCATCATGAAGATGGCGTACGGCAGCGACGACGCGGCGAGGAACGCGATCGCCCCGAGCATCGAGTCGATCAGGTTGACCTGCACGAACATCGCGTAGACCGGGATCATGATCGCGGTGATCGGCAGCCCGGCCGCGAAGATGATCGTGAGCAGGAACGGCCGCTTGGCGCGCGAGGCATACCGACTGAGCGGGTATGCCGCGAGCGCCGCGCACACGATCGTCAGGATCGTGCCGCCGCCGCACAGCAGCAGCGAGTTCCAGATCGGTCGGTAGGTCGTCTCCTCGTTCAGCACGGCCCGGTAGTTCTGCGTGCTCACCTGCGCGGGCCACTCGACCGACAGGTTGGCGCTGGGGTTGATCGAGGCCAGCACGACCCACAGCAGCGGGATGCAGAACAGCACGGCGACGACGAGCAGCACCGCGGAGCTGCCGAGCTTCACCGACGTACGCCGGGCGCTGGCCGAGCGTCCGGGCGCGGCCTGCTGGGTGGTCGGGACCGACGCGGCGGTCATCGCTTGTTCTCCTCGGGCAGCACCTTCAGGTAGGCGAGGGCGGCGACGCCGCCGATCGCGAGCAGCAGCAGCGCGACCGCCGTGCCGTAGCCGAGCTGGCCGAAGCTGAACGCCTGCTCGTACATGTAGAGCGGCAGCGTCTGGCTGTCGGTGCCGGGGCCGCCGCCGGTCATGATGTAGATCAGGCCGAAGACCGACAGGGTCTGCAGCGTGGTCAGCATCAGGCAGGTCATGATCGAGGGCCGCAGCAGCGGCAGCGTGATCGAGCGGAACCGCCGGATCACACCCGCCCCGTCGATCTGTGCGCTCTCGTCGAGCGCGGGGTCGACCTGCGACAGGGCCGCCGAGTAGGTCAGCATCGCGAACGCCGTCCCCCGCCACACGTTGGCGAACGACACCGCGACGATCGGTGAGGCGATCAGCCAGTCCTGGCTCGGCAGGTTGAGGAAGCCGAGCAGGTTGTTCAGCGACCCGCCGTCGGACAGGAAGGTGTACCAGAGGTATCCGGCGACGACCTCGGGCACGATCCACGCGCCCACGACGACCGTCGAGGTGAGCACGTTCACCCAGGTCGCCGAGCGGCGCAGCAGCAGCGCGAGCGCCATGCCGAGGACGTTCTGTCCGATCACGCCGGACAGCACGGCGAAGATCAGCGTCAGGGTGACCGAGTTCCAGAACTCGGGGTTGTCGAACGCGGTGCGGAAGTTCTCCAGCCCCACGAACGACGTCTCCGACGACCCCTCGCCGCGCAGCGCGCGGTTGGTGAAGGCCAGGTAGACGCTGTAGATCACCGGCCCGGCGAGGAAGACGCCGAGCAGCACCAGCGCCGGCAGCGTGGGGATCGCCCGGCCGGGGCGGCGCTTCGGCGGGTTCAGCCGAGGCCGCGAATCGTGTTTCTTCTCAACGGTTTCGGTGACGGTCGCCATCACGCCTCCCGCATGGTCTGGTCGGGGCCGACGATGCCGGTGACCGTGCTGTCGTACGCCTTCGCGGCCGCGGCGGGTGACCCGCCGAGCATCACGGACTCGGAGGCGATCTGGATCGCGTTGGACACCTGCGGGTACGGCGCGAGCGCCGGTCGGTACGTCGTGTTCTTCACCAGGTCGGTGAAGAAGGGGATGAACGGCGAGCCGTTGCGGTACGCCGGCTGGGCCGCGACGTCCGTGCGCACCGTGACGTTGCCGTCGGCGACGGTGAAGTCGGTCATGTTCTCGGTGCTGGCCAGCACCTTGAGCAGCTCCCAGGCGAGGTCGGGGCGCGATGCCTTGGCGGGCAGCGCCCACAGCCAGCCGCCCGAGAGGGTCACCATCCCCGGTGCCTGGCCGCGCTGGGTCGGCATCCGCGCCATGCGCATGACCTGGGCCGCCTGCGGCCACTCCCCCGACGCGCCCTCGCGCCAGGCGGAGCTGATCCAGCTGCCGTCGACGGCCATCGCGATCTTGCCCTGGGGGAACCAGGCGTTGTTGATCTGCTAGCTGAGGTTGGGGTCGAGCGCGCTGTTCAGCGGCGGGCCGAGCTTCTCGGCGAACAGGGTGCGCACGAAGCCGAGGCTGTCGAGGAACCCCTTGCTGCCGAGCACCCACTTGCGGGCGTCCTGGTCGTACAGCGTGGAGCCGGTGCCGTAGAGCAGCATCTCGAACCCCTGCATCGAGGTCTTCTCGCCGGAGGCCTTGCTGGCGTACAGGTTCAGCGGGATGACGCCGGGCAGCCGGCGCTTGATCGTGCGGGCGGCGGTCAGCACGTCCGCCCAGGTGCGCGGCTGCCACGGCACCGGCAGGCCGGCCCGGCGGAACAGCTCGGAGTGGTACCAGATCGCGCGGGTGTCGGTGGAGGTCGGGACGCCGTAGCGCTTGCCGTCCTCGGCCTTGACCGCGTCACGGGTGACGGGCTGGAAGTAGCGCCACTGCGGCCAGTCGGCGAGGTAGTCGTCGATCGGGCGCAGGTAACCCGCCGCAACGTCGGAGTTGAGGATGAAGGTGTCCTCGTAGACCAGGTCGGTCGCGGTGCGCGCCGAGCTCATCATCAGCTCGTTCTTGGTGAAGTAGTCGTTCTCGGCCGCGACCAGCGGCACCAGGTCGACCGCGAGCTCGGGCCGCTGCTGGCTGAACTCGGGCCACCTCGGTGATGTAGTTGCGCATCACCTGCCCGGAGCCGAACTGCTGATAGCTCACCCGCAGCGTGCTGGCCGTGTCCTGCCTGCCGCAGCCGGCGAGGGCCGAGGCGATCGGCACGGCGAACGCCGCGCCGCCGATCATCCGGATCACGTCTCGTCGGGAGTGCCCCTGCGCGGGGTGCCAGGGCCGGGCGTCGGGTGGAGGTCGGTGCGCGTCCATCGGGTCCTTCGGGTGCCGGGGAGCCGCGGGGTGTGACTCGGGTCACGACAGCCTGGCAAAGAAGTGCCGCCCGATGGGGTGAACCGGTTAATCCTTATCCCCCGGTGACCTGCGCGAACCTCGCTCGAGACGCCCGACGAAGATCGAGACGACCAGGCATGCCTGGTCGTCTCGATCATTCTTGAGGTGGTCAGGCGGGGTGCAGGTCGTCGGCGCCGAACGCCTGCGGCAGCACCTCGCGCATGGGCAGCGCGCCCTCGGGGGTGTCGAGCAGGCAGTCGGGGCCGCCGTTCTCCCAGAGCAGCTGGCGGCAGCGGCCGCACGGCATGAGGGCCGCGCCGTCGCGGTTCACGCACGCGACGGCGACGAGCCGGCCGCCGCCGGTGCGGTGCAGCTGCGACACCATCCCGCACTCGGCGCACAGGCCGACGCCGTAGGCGGCGTTCTCGACGTTGCAGCCGCTCACGACCCGCCCGTCGTCGACCAGCCCGGCGACGCCGACCGGGAACCCGCTGTACGGCGCGTAGGCCGTGCGCATGGCCGTCACCGCCTCGCGGCGCAGCGCCGCCCAGTCCACCTCGGGAATCACTGCCCCTCGCCGCGGCGATAGATCTTGCCGTCGGCCGCGGGCATGCGCAGCCGTTGCGAGGCGAGCGCCATGACCAGCAGCGTCACGACGTACGGCGTGGTGCTGGCGAGCTCGCTGCTGACCGTGTCGGTGAGCAGGTAGAGCAGCAGCGCCGCACCGGCGAAGGCGATGGCCAGCATGCCCTGCAGCGTCTTGCCCTTCTTGACCAGCTGCCACAGGCCGACGGCCAGCAGCACCACGGCAGCGACCAGGATCATCGCGTGGATGTTGCTGCCGCCGCCGCGCAGCCGGGCGGCGTCGGTGTAGCCGAACAGCAGCGAGCCGGCGGCGAGCCCGCCGGGGCGCCAGTTGCCGAAGATCATCGCGGCCAGACCGATGTATCCGCGGCCGCCGGTCTGCCCCTCGCGGTAGGAGTTGGCGGCCACCTGCGCGAGGAACGACCCGGCGAGGCCGGCCATCGCGCCGGAGATCAGCACGGCGAGGAACTTGTAGCGGTAGACGTTGACGCCGAGCGTCTCGGCGGCGACCGGCGACTCACCGCACGCGCGCAGGCGCAGGCCGAAGGGCGTACGCCACAGCACCCACCAGGACACGACGACCAGGGCGATCGCGAGCAGGGTGACGACGGACAGGTTGGTGAGCAGCCCGCGCAGGATGCCCGCGATGTCGGACAGCAGGAAGGTGCCCTGCTGCTCGAGGTCGCCGAGCGGCTCGCTGATGCCGGGCACCGACAGGCGCGGCAGCGGGTCCAGCGGGGGCGACTGGGTCGGGCCGCCGCCCTGCAGCCCGACGAACGTGCGGGTCGCGAGGAAGGCCGCCGCGCCGGGCGCGATGACGTTGATCGCGACACCGGAGACGATGTGGTCGACGCCGAAGACGACGGTCGCGAGCGCGTGCAGCGCCGCGCCGAGCAGCCCGGCGACGATGCCGCCGACGAGCCCCATCCACGGGCCCCACTGGATCGCGGCGAACGCGGCGCCCCAGGTGCCGAGGATCATCATGCCCTCGAGACCGATGTTGACCACGCCCGCGCGCTCGGACCACAGCCCGCCCAGGGCGGCCAGGCCGATCGGCACCGCGCCGATGAGCGCGGCGTTGACGACGCCGCTGGAGTCGATGTCGTCGGCGCCGGTGACCACCCGCAGCAGCGACACCAGCACCAGGCCGGCGAGGGCGCCGAGCAGCCAGTACTTCGGGGGCACCCGGCGCGGCGCGCGCCGCGGCTCGGCGGTGTGCGTGCCGACCTCGAGCCCGGCGGTCATGCCTGCGCCCCGGTGGTCTCGGCGGGGCGCTTGTCCTGCGCGGCCAGCTCGCGGGTCACCTGTTGCTGCTCCATCCGTCGCTGGAACCGGCGTACGACCTCGTAGGCGATGACGACGGCCAGCACCATCACGCCCTGGATGATCTTGACGATCGAGTCGTCGACGTCGGTGGCGATCGGCAGGGTGACCGCCTGCTGCTCGAGGTAGGCCCACAGCAGCGCCCCGAGCGCGACCCCGACCGGGTGGTTGCGGCCGAGCAGCGCGATCGCGATGCCCGAGAAGCCCAGCCCGGACTGGAAGTCGGTGCCGTAGTTGAAGTTCTCGCCGAGCAGCAGCGGCAGCCCGACCAGGCCCGCGACGGCGCCGGACATGAGCATCGAGACGAGCACCATCTTCTTGACGTCGACGCCGCTCGCGACGGCCGCGCTCTCGGAGCGGCCGGTGGCGCGCAGGTCGAACCCGAAGCGGGTGCGGTTGATGACGAACCAGTAGAGGAAGCCCACGAGGATCGCGAGGAAGATCAGGCCGTAGACCTGCCGGCCGGTGCCGGGGACCAGGCTGAGGCCGGGGATGCGCGAGCTCTCCGGCAGGTCCTTGGTGCCGATGTCGTTGGACCCGGCCTCCTGCTCGGCCGCGACCCGCGCCAGCAGCCACGCGACGACGCCGGTGGCGATGGCGTTGAGCATGATCGTGGAGATGACCTCGCTGACGCCGCGAGTCACCTTGAGCCAGCCGGCGATGCCGGCCCACAGCGCGCCGCACATCATCGCGGTGATCAGGATGAGCACGATGTTGAGCGGCCCGGGCAGCCACGCCTCGCCGCCGACGGCGGCCGCGGCGAACGCGGCCACGCGGTACTGCCCGTCGACGCCGATGTTGAACAGGTTCATCCGGAAGCCGATGGCCACGGCGATCGCGGAGAAGTAGAGCACCGTCGCGCTGTTGATGATGATGACCGTCTGGCTGGCGCTCGGCTGGGTGAGCATCTGGCGCCACACCTCACCGACCGGGTCGCCGGTCGCGAGCAGCACCAGCGACGTGACGACGATCGCGACGAGCAGCGCGAGCACGGGGCGGCCACCGCGAGACCGATCGCGCGCAGGTCGACCCGGCCGCGGGCGTACGACTTCGGCGGGGTGGACCCGCCCGGCGCCTCCGCCTCGGGGCTGGCGTGGCTCATGCGCTCTCCTCCTGGCTCGCGCCGGTCATGGCCGACCCGAGCTGCTCGGCGGTGACGGTGTCGGGGTCGAACGTGCCGACCAGCCGGCCGCGCAGGATGACCCGGATCGTGTCGGACAGGCCGATCAGCTCGTCGAGGTCGGCCGAGATCAGCAGCACGCCCAGGCCCTCGCGGCGGGCGGCGCGGATGTGGTCCCAGATCGCGGCCTGCGCACCGACGTCGACGCCGCGGGTCGGGTGGGAGGCCACGAGCACCTTCGGCTGGTGGCTCATCTCGCGGCCGATGATCAGCTTCTGCTGGTTGCCGCCGGACAGCGAGCCGGCGGTGACGTTGATCCCCGGCGTGCGCACGTCGTAGGTCTGCACGATCCGCTCGGTGTCGTCCTTGGCGGCCCTGGCGTCGATCAGCGCGCCCTTGACGTTGGGCGGCTCGGTCTGGTGGCCGAGGATGCGGTTCTCCCACAGCGGCGCGTCGAGCAGCAGCCCGTGCCGGTGCCGGTCGGCGGGGACGTAACCGATCCCGGCCTCGCGGATCTGCCGGGTGTGCCAGTCGGTGATGTCGGTGTCGCCGAAGTGCACGGTGCCGGCGTCGGAGTCGACCATGCCCATGACGATCTCGACGAGCTCCTCCTGGCCGTTGCCCTCGACGCCGGCGATGCCGACGACCTCGCCGGCGTGCACGGTGAGGTCGATGTCGTCGAGCACCGCCGGGCCGGCGCCCTTGCGCAGGGTGAGGTCGGTGAGCTGCAGCACGACCCGGTCGGTGACCGTCGACTCCTCGGTGTCGGGCGTCGGCAGCTGCGAGCCGACCATCAGCTCGGCCAGCTGGCGCGCGGTGACGCCCTTCGGGTCGACGGTCTGCACGGTGGTGCCGCGCCGGATGACGGTGATGTCGTCGGCGACCTTGAGCACCTCGTCGAGCTTGTGCGAGATGAAGATGATCGTCAGGCCCTCGGCCTTGAGCTCGGCGAGGTTGGCGAACAGCTCGTCGACCTCCTGCGGCACCAGCACCGCGGTCGGCTCGTCGAGGATGAGGATCTGGGCGCCGCGATAGAGCACCTTGAGGATCTCGACGCGCTGCCGGGAGCCCACCCCGAGGTCGGCCACCAGGTCGTCGGCGTGCACGCCCAGGCCGTACGCCTGGCTGATCTTCTCGATCTCGCGCCGGGCAGCGCCGCCGATGCCGTGCAGCTTCTCCGCGCCGAGCACGACGTTCTCCAGCACGGTGAGGTTGTCGGCCAGCATGAAGTGCTGGAACACCATGCCGATGCCGGCCTCGATGGCGTCGGTCGGGCTGTGCAGCTCGACCTGCCGGCCGTTGATGGTGATGGTGCCCTCGTCGGGCCGCTGCACGCCGTACAGGATCTTCATCAGGGTCGACTTGCCCGCGCCGTTCTCGCCCACGACCGCGTGCACGGTGCCGCGGCGCACGGAGATCTCGACGTCCTTGTTGGCGACGACGCCCGGGAAGCGCTTGGTGATGCCGTGCAGCTCGACGGCCAGCTGGCCGGCCGGGCTCTGGGGGTCTGCGCTGATGGCGAACGCTCCTGGTCCGGGCCCGCAGCGTCGCGGGCGTCGTGGTTGGGGCGGGACGGTTCGGCGGGGACGACGACCCGGGTGGCACGGTAGCGCGCCACCCGGGTCGGTGTCGTGAGGTGCGGCCGGGCCGCGCAGGTCAGCTCGCGGGCACCTTGATGGTGCCGTCGACGATCTGCTTCTGCAGGGCGTCCAGCTGCGGCTTGATGTCGTTGATGTGCCCGCCGGTGGTGGCGACGCTGACGCCGCCGTCCTTCAGCGTGAAGGTGCGCACGCCCGCCTTGAACGAGTCGTCCTTGACCGACTTGATGAAGTCGAAGACGCCGACGTTCACGTTCTTGACCATCGAGGTCAGGATCAGCGGACGCACGGCCGGGTCGGCGGTCAGCGCCTGGTCGGAGTCGACGCCGATGGCCCACTTGCCCTTGCTCGCACCGCCCGCGGCGTTGGCGGCGTTGAACACGCCCGCGCCCGAACCGCCGGCCGCCTGGTAGACGATGTCGGCGCCCTTCTGGTACATGCCGTCGGCCGCGGTCTTGCCCTTGGCCGAGTCGGCGAAGCCGCTGAAGTCCGGCGGCTGGGTGAGGTAGGTGGTGTCCACCTTGATGCTCGGGTCGATCTTCTGGGCGCCGGCCTTGTAGCCCGCCTCGAACTTCTTGATCAGCGGGGTCTGCACGCCGCCGACGAAGCCGATCTGCTTGCTCTTGGACTTCAGCGCGGCCGCCGCGCCGACGAGGTAGGAGCCCTCGTTCTCGGCGAAGGTGATCTGGGCGACGTTGGGGCCCTTGGAGTCGGCCGAGGCGTCGTCGATGATCGCGAACTTCACGTCGGGGTTGGCCTTGGCCATCTTGCCGACCGACTTCGCGTAGGCGTAGCCCACCGCGATGATCGTGGTGTAGCCGCCGTCGACCAGGCTCTGCAGGCGCTGCTCGCGGGCCGACTCCGACTCGCCGGTGCTGGCCTCGGACTCCTTGCCCTCGACGCCGAGCTCCTTCTTGGCCTGGTCGAGGCCGCGGGCGGCGGAGTCGTTGAACGACTGGTCGCCACGGCCGCCCACGTCATAGGCGAGGCCGACCTTCATGGCGCCGTCGCCGGAGGCGCCCGCGCCGTCGCCGCTGTCGCTGGACCCGCAGGCCGTCAGTCCCAGGGCAAGAGTGGTGAATGCGGCGGTCATGCTGAGAGCGCGGCGCACGGGATCTCCTTCGTTGCTCGGACGTCCCCGGCGCCTGGTGGGGTGGACGTGCCTGCGCCGCGGGACCGTTCGGCCTGGTGACGGCACGAACCGACCGGACTCTACTCGCGGGTCGCGCCCCGCGGGGAGGTCCTCCGTGCGGGGTGATCCAACCGTTACCGGATGGGCGAGGTGGCGTCTCCCGCACCGTGGTACAGCGCCGCGCCTGCCAGCAGCGTCGCGCCGTGACCGATGGCGCGCTCGTCGACGACGAGGTCGCCCTGGTGGAGCTCGTACGTCGTCCCGCCCGGCGTGCGCGTGCCCAGCCGGGCCATCGCGCCGGGCACGTCGCCGAGGTACCAGGAGAAGTCCTCGCCGCCGAGCGACTGCCGCGTCGGCACGACGGCGGCCGGGCCGAGCGCGCTGCTCGCGGCGCGGCTGAGCGCCAGCACCGACGCCGCCTGGTTGACCACCGGCGGCACGCCGCGGACGTACTCGGTCTGCACACTCACGTCGTAGGGCGCCGCGACCTCCTGCACGATCTTCTCGACCCGCTCCCCCAGGTCGCGCCACGCCTCGACGTCGAGCACCCGGATGGTGCCGGAGGCCGAGCCGCTGGCGGGGATGACGTTCTGGGCGTTGCCGGCGTGCACCGTGCCCCACACGAGCACCACGCCCGAGCGCGGGTCGAGCCGGCGAGACAGCGCAGCCGGGACGTCGGCGACGATCTTGCCGAGGGCGTACACGAGGTCCTGGGTCAGGTGCGGGCGCGAGGTGTGGCCGCCCTTGCCGTGCAGGTTCACGGTGAGCGCGTCGCAGGCGGAGGTGATCGGGCCGGTCGCGAGACCGACCTCGCCCACGTCGATGCTGGGGTCGCAGTGCACCGCGAAGATCTCGTCCACGCCGTCGAGCGCGCCGTGCTCCATCATGTGGTGCGCGCCGCCGGGGACCCGCTCCTCGGCGGGCTGGAACAGCAGCCGCACCGCGCGGCCCTGGGCCTCCAGCTCGTCCTGCACGTGGGCCAGCGCCAGCCCGGCGCCGAGCACCACGGTGGTGTGCACGTCGTGGCCGCAGCCGTGCGCGACGCCGTCGATGGTCGAGGCGTACTCCAGGCCGGTGCGGTCCTGGATCGGCAGCGCGTCGAGGTCGGCGCGCAGCGCGACCCGGCGGGTCGGCTCGGCCGCCCCCACGTCGGCGATGACACCGGTCCCGGGAAGGCGGCGATGGCGTACGCCGGCGCGGGCCAGGTGCTCGCAGACGACGTCGGTGGTGCGCGTCTCCTGCCAGGACAGCTCGGGGTGGGAGTGCAGGTCGCGGCGGACCTGGACGAGCACGGGATCGAGCTCGGTGACCCGGTCCCGCACCCGCTCGGTCAGCTCGCTTCCGAGGTGGTCGGTGGGGAGGGGACTGTTCACAGTTGAATGATTCTACGCCCGTCGCCTCAGCCGGACGCGCGCACCACCAGGACAGCGGGGCTCGGCGCGGGCTCCTCGGCCCGCTCCAGCAGCACCTCGCGCAGGGTCTCGCGCAGGGACTCCTCGAGGTCTTCGGAGCCCGTCCAGGCGAGCAGCGTGCCGGGCGTGGCGTCCAGGTCGCGCAGCGCGTCGGCGAGGGCGTCCCAGTTGCGGCCGAACCACGCGGGCAGGTCGAGGTCGCGCGCGACGCGATCCATGAGGGCGGCCTTGTCCTCGATCCCGGAGGTGTCCAGGCGGGCGGTGCGCCAGCCCGCGTCGGCGGCCAGGCGCAGCACGTCGGCGGCGGGGGCGGCGGTGCGGAACCCGCCGCCGCGGCCCTGCGCGAGCGCGGTGCGCAGGGTGGGGCGGGGCTGGTCGGCGGCGTCGCTCATCGGTTCTCGCTCACGATCCTGCGGAAGGAGTCGTAGTGGTCGTCGGTGTAGTAGAGCGTGCCGTCGCGCGCGGCCACGATGCGCCGGGCGCCGCGGTCGTTCTCCCCCGGCGTGCGCACGGTGTACTCGCGGTAGTAGCCGCGCGGCTCGATCGGCAGCAGCCGCTCCCGGTTGCCGAACACCGAGCCGTCCTGGCGGTAGGGGAACGGCCCGTCGCGCTCGATCAGCCGCATCGTCTCGCGCGCCTCGGGCGGCAGGTCCGCGGCGGCGACCGTCGCGTAACCGTCGGAGCGCTCGGGGCCCTCGGTGCTGCGCGTGGCGCCGTCGGTGCCGCGCCCGGTCGAGGAGCCGCCGGGGCTCGGCGACCAGGCGCCCTGGTCGGTGGTGGTGGCGTACGTCCGCGTCGGCTCCGCGGCCCCGTCGCCCCCGCCGCGCGAGCCGTAGGCGATCAGCGCGATGAGCCCCAGCACGACCAGCACCACCATCGGCCAGCTGCGCCGCAGCGTGGACACGGTGGACCGGTTGATCATGCGTGGTCCTCCGAGCCGGTCGAGCGTCGCCCTGAGTAGCGCGAGGGACGAGCGCGTATCGAAGGGGAGGGCTGAGCGCCGGCGGAGCCCGCCGACAGCCGGGTCGCCAGGGCGGTGACCAGGGCGGGGCCGCGATAGATCAGCCCGGTGTAGACCTGCACCAGCTGGGCGCCGGCGTCGACCAGGGCGACCCCGTCGTCGGGCGTCATGACCCCGCCCACCCCGATCACGGGCAGGTGCGTGGCCTGCGCGAGCCGGCCGACGACGTACCGCGAGCGCCGGGTCAGGGGCGCCCCGGAGAGCCCGCCGGCCTCGTCGGCCAGGGGCAGGTCGCGGGCCGCCAGGCCGTCGCGGGACAGCGTGGTGTTGGTCGCGACGATCCCGCTGACGTCGGCCTCGTGGGCGACCTCGAGCACCTCGTCGAGCGCCTCGTCGGTGAGGTCGGGCGCAACCTTCACGAAGACGGGGACCGGCCGGGCGTCGCGGCGACGGGCCAGGTGCGCGGCCTCGGAGGTGATCGCGGCGAGCAGCTCGCGCAGTGGCTCCTTGTCCTGCAGCGAGCGCAGCCCCGGCGTGTTGGGGCTGGAGACGTTGACCGCGAGGTAGTCGGCCAGCCCGTCGAGCGCGCGCACGCTGGTGAGGTAGTCATCGACCGCGTCCTCGACGGGGACGACCTTGGTCTTGCCGATGCTCACGCCGACGGGGATCCCGACCGGGCCGACCTCGCGCAGCCGGGCCGCGAGCGCGGCGGCGCCGGCGTTGTTGAACCCCATCCGGTTGATGATCGCCCGGCTCGCGGGGAGCCGGAACAGGCGCGGCTCGGGGTTGCCCGGCTGCGGCTGACCGGTGACCGTGCCGAGCTCGACGTGCCCGAGGCCGAGAGCGGGCCAGGCGCGCAGGGCCAGGCCGTCCTTGTCGACGCCGGCGGCCAGGCCGACCCGGTGCGGGAAGGTGATGCCGGCGACGGTCACCGGGCTCTCGGGCGCGCGCTGCAGCCGCGCGACGGCGGCCAGGCGGCGCGGCTCCTCGGCGAGCGCGGCCAGCCGCCGCAGCGTGTCGTGGTGGGCGGCCTCCGGGTCGCCTCCGCCGGTGCGGAACAGCACGGGCCGCACCGCACCGCGGTACCCGACGTCGAAGATGCGCGTGCGGATCGCGGCGGCGCGGGACGTACGAGAAACCACGGTGGCGACCCTATCCCCGCAGCTGAAACGCAGTTCTGGCGGTTTGACTCCGCTGCAGTGGAGTCAGAGCGCTGGAACCGCGTTTCAGCGGTCAGGTGAGGTCTTCGCGGCCGGAGAGCTTGAGCTTCTCCACGATCTGCTTGACGTCCTGGGCGCGCTCGCGGGTGGTGACCATGACGGCGTCGGGGGTGTCGACCACGACGACGTCGTCGAGGCCGAGGGCGACGACCGTACGTCCGGAGCGGGGGCGATGACGCCGGTCGAGTCCTGCATGACCACCAGCTCCTGCTCCCCCAGCACCTTGACGCCCGGGGCGTCGGCGGACTCGACGAGCACCGAGGCGAGCGAGGCGAAGTCGCCGACGTCGTCCCACTCGAAGTTGCCGGGGACCACGGCGACCCGGCCGTCGACGGCGGCCGGCTCGGCGATGGCCGGGTCGATCGCGATCTTGGTGAGGCGCGGCCACAGCTCGTTGAGCCGCATGGGGTTGTTGGCGATCGAGCGCAGGTAGTGCGCCATCAGCGGCTGGTAGTGCGCCAGCATGTCGAGCAGCACCGACGCCTTGACGACGAACATGCCGGCGTTCCAACGGAACTCGCCGCTGCTGACGTAGGCCTGGGCGGTCGGCGCGTCAGGCTTCTCGACGAACGCCCGCACCGCCAGGGCCCGCGGGGCGCCGGGGATCTCCAGCGGCAGACCGGTCTGGATGTAGCCGAAACCCGTTGCGGGATATGACGGTTCGATGCCGATCGTGACGAGCTTGCCGGTGTGGGCGACGGCGACGGCCTCGCGCACGCACTCGCGGAAGGCGTCCTCCTGCCCGATCACGTGGTCGGCGGCGAACGAGCCGATGACGCCCTCGGGGTCCTGCTGCTCTACGAGCGCGGCGGCCAGTCCGATCGCCGGCATCGACTCGCGGGGCGAGGGCTCGACCAGCAGCCCGTCGTCGCCGAGGTCGGGCAGCTGCTCGCGCACCGACTCGGCGTGCAGCACGCCGGTGACGACCATCAGCCGCTCGCCGCACAGCGGCTCCAGCCGGTCGACGGTGCCCTGCAGCAGCGACCTGCCGCTGCCGGTCAGGTCGTGCAGGAACTTCGGCGACCCCGCCCGCGACAGCGGCCACAGCCGCGTCCCGGAGCCGCCCGCCGGCACGATGCCCCAGAAACCCGCCATCTCGCCTCGCTCGGTCACGCCACCCTCGGACATGACAGGGACGCTAACCCACGCCGTTCACCGACCGCTCACCAGACACTCAGGTCGGTGACCCCGTGATTCCACCCCGCGTCGGGACCGTGGTGGTGTGCGCATCGCCATCGTGACCGAGTCGTTCTTGCCGACGCTCAACGGTGTGACCACGAGCGTCTGCCGAGTCCTGGACTGCCTGCGCGAGGCGGGGCACGACGCCCTGGTCATCGCCCCCGCGCCGGCCCCCGCGACCTATCGCGACTTCCCCGTCCGCACCGTCCGCGGCGTCACGCTGCGCCAGTTCCGGGTGGGGCTGCCGTCGTACGAGCTCGAGGGCGTGCTCGCCCGCTTCTCGCCCGACGTGGTCCACGCCGCCTCGCCGTTCGGCCTCGGCGCCCGCGGCCTCGCCGCGGCGCGCAACCTCGGCATCCCGAGCGTCGCGGTCTACCAGACCGACATGCCGAGCTATCTGAAGCAGCACGGCGGCCCGCTCGGCGCCCCCGTCGAGCGCGCCGCGTGGCGCTGGATCCGGCACTTCCACACCCTCGCCGACCTCACCCTGGCGCCGAGCACCCAGACGCTGCAGGAACTTTCGGCCCACGGGGTGCCGCGCACGGCGCTGTGGCGGCGCGGGGTCGACGCGGAAAGCTACTCCCCGAGCGACGCACCGACCCCGAGGTCGCCGACCTGCGTTCGATGCTGGCCCCGCGCGGCGAGACGATCGTGGGGTACGTCGGCCGACTCGCCCCCGAGAAGGAGTGCCACCGCCTCGCCGAGGTCGCCAACCTTCCGGGCGTCAGCCTGTGCCTGGTCGGCGACGGCCCGACCCGCGGCGCGCTGGAGCAGCTGCTCCCCCGCGCCAACTTCCTGGGCTACCGCAGCGGGCTGCCGCTGGCGCACGCGTACGCCGCGCTCGACGTGTTCGTGCACACGGGCACCAAGGAGACGTTCGGGCAGACGCTGCAGGAGGCCATGGCCGCCGGGCTCCCCGTCGTCGCCCCGGCCGCCGGCGGACCGCTCGACATCGTCAAGCCGGGTGTCACCGGGCTGCTGTTCGACCCCGAGCAGCCGGGCTCGCTGCGCCAGGCCGTCGGCGGGCTCGTGGCCGACCCGGCGATGCGCGCGCGGATGGGCGCCTCCGGCCGCGGCAAGGTCGAGACCCGCAGCTGGAAGACGCTGACCGCCGAGCTGCTGGAGTTCTACGGGTCGGTGATCAACCCCGCCTGGGCCCCCGGCATCCGGGTGGCGTGAGGCGGTCTCAAGCTGGTCGAGTGGCCTCCGACGATGGTCGAGTAGGCCGGAGCTCCAGCGGAGGCCGTATCGAGACCTCCCAAGGTGGTCGAGTGGCCTCCGACGATGGTCGAGTAGGCCGCGAGGGACGAGCGGCCGTATCGAGACCCGTCACCTGGCTCTTCGGTCATCGAAAGGCGCCTGGAGGCGGGAGTCGGGGCGTGGTCGGCCTGGTCTGGCGGCTCGCGGTGGCGACGTTTCTGACAGAACCCGACGTTGTTGACACGGACTGACGTTGTTGACAGACGTGCGTGCTGTAGCAGCCCTTCGTGTCAACAACGCACTGTCGTGTCGAGATCGTGGGGTGCTGTCAGGACCGACCCCGCCCAGACTGGCCAGAATCTCTCAGACTGGTCGCGAACTAACAGACTGGTCAGTTGCAACCGACCAGTCTGTTAGTTGGTGACCACTCCGGCGATGTACGCCATCGGCGACTCGCGAGAACGACGTCACCCCAGGCGTACTCACGCCTCCCGGCGCCTTTCGGTCACCACCGAGCGCGGTGACCGGGTCTCGATACGGCCTCCGCTGCGCTCCGGCCTACTCGACCACCTTCAGGCCGGGTCAGCTGTGGCGCTTGGCGCGGCGGAAGTCGGAGTTGAGCGTGGAGATCACGTCCAGCGGGATCTCCTTGGGGCAGGCGCCGGCGCACTCACCGATGTTCGTGCAGCCGCCGAAGCCCTCGTGGTCGTGCTGGTTGACCATCGAGACCACGCGGGCGTCGCGCTCGGGCTGGCCCTGCGGCATCTCGCCGAGGTGCCGGATCTTGGCGCCGACGAACAGCATCGCCGAGGCGTTCGGGCAGGCCGCGACGCAGGCGCCGCAGCCGATGCACTTGGCCGCCTCGAACGCGCGGTCGGCGTTCTCCTTGGGCACCGGGGTCGAGTGCGCCTCGGGGGCGGCACCGGTGTTGACCGAGATGTAGCCGCCGGACTGGATGATCCGGTCGAACGCCGACCGGTCGACCACCAGGTCGCGCACGACCGGGAACGCCTCGGCGCGCCACGGCTCGATGGTGATGGTGTCGCCGTCGGTGAACGAGCGCATGTGCAGCTGGCAGGTCGTGGTGACCTCGGGGCCGTGGGCCTCGCCGGAGATCATCAGACCGCACATGCCGCAGATGCCCTCGCGACAGTCGCTGTCGAACGCCACCGGCTCGACGCCCTGCTCGATGAGCTGCTCGTTGAGCACGTCGAGCATCTCCAGGAACGACATCTCGGGCGAGACGTCGGAGATGGGGTAGGTGACCAGCTCGCCGGCGACGTCGGGCCCGTCCTGCCGCCAGATCTTGAGGGTGAGATTCACTTGTAGCTCCGCTGCTTCAGCTCGATGAACTTGTAGACGAGTTCTTCCTTGTGCAGGGTCGGCACGAGCGCACCGGTCTCGTCGATGCCGGTGAACTCCCAGTTGGCGACGTAGGCGAACTCGTCGTCGTGCCGCAGCGCCTCGCCGTCCTCGGTCTGGCTCTCGACCCGGAAGTGGCCGCCGCAGGACTCGCGACGGTGCAGGGCGTCGATGCACATCAGCTCGCCCAGCTCGAGGAAGTCGGCGACGCGGCCGGCCTTCTCCAGCGACTGGTTGAGCGTGTCGGCACTGCCGAGCACCCGCACGTTGCGCCAGAACTCCTCGCGCAGACCGCGGATGAGGCCGATGGCCTTGCGCAGCCCCTCGTCGGAGCGCTCCATCCCGCAGTACTCCCACATGATGTGGCCGAGCTCCTTGTGGAAGGAGTCGACGCTGCGCTCGCCCTGGATCGCCAGCAGCTTCTGCAGGCGGTCCTCGACCTGGGCCCGCGCCTCGACCACCTCGGGGGCGTCGTCGGTGACCTTGTCGAACGGTCCCTCCGCGAGGTAGTCGCGGATGGTGTTGGGCAGCACGAAGTAGCCGTCGGCGAGGCACTGCATGAGCGAGCTCGCACCCAGCCGGTTGGCTCCGTGGTCGGAGAAGTTGGCCTCGCCGATGGCGTACAGGCCCGGGATGGTCGTGCGCAGGTCGTAGTCGACCCACAGCCCGCCCATCGTGTAGTGCACCGCGGGGTAGATGCGCATCGGCACCTCGTACGGCGACTCACCGGTGATCCGCTCGTACATGTCGAAGAGGTTGCCGTACTTGGCCTTGACCTGGTCCTTGCTCAGCCGGGCCATGGCGTCGGCGAAGTCGAGGTAGACGCCGCGGCGGAAGTCGCCGACCAGCGGGCCGACGCCGCGACCCTCGTCGCAGACGTTCTTGGCCTGCCGGGAGGCGATGTCGCGCGGGACCAGGTTGCCGAACGAGGGGTAGATCCGCTCCAGGTAGTAGTCGCGGTCCTCCTCGGGGATGTCGCGCGGGTCCTTGTCGGCGTCCTCGCGGCGCTTGGGCACCCAGATGCGGCCGTCGTTGCGCAGCGACTCCGACATCAGCGTCAGCTTCGACTGGTAGTCGCCGGAGACGGGGATGCAGGTCGGGTGGATCTGGGTGTAGCAGGGGTTGCCGAACAGGGCGCCCTTGCGGTGCGCGCGCCAGGTGGCGGTCGCGTTGCAACCCATCGCGTTGGTGGACAGGAAGAAGACGTTGCCGTAGCCGCCCGTGGCCAGCACGACCGCGTCGGCCAGGTGGGTCTTGATCTCGCCGGTGGTCATGTCGCGCGCGACGATGCCGCGGGCGCGCCCGTCGACGATGACCAGCTCGAGCATCTCGTGGCGGGTGAACTCCTGCACCGTGCCGGCCTGCACTTGGCGCTCCATGGCCTGGTAGGCGCCGATCAGCAGCTGCTGCCCGGTCTGGCCGGCGGCGTAGAACGTGCGGGCCACCTGCACACCGCCGAACGAGCGGTTGTCGAGCAGGCCGCCGTACTCGCGGGCGAAGGGCACGCCCTGGGCGACGCACTGGTCGATGATCTTGGTGCTGACGTCGGCCAGGCGGTAGACGTTGGACTCGCGCGAGCGGTAGTCGCCGCCCTTCACGGTGTCGTAGAACAACCGGTAGACCGAGTCGCCGTCGTCGTTGTAGTTCTTCGCCGCGTTGATGCCGCCCTGGGCCGCGATCGAGTGGGCGCGGCGGGTGGAGTCCTGGTAGCAGAAGACCTTGACGTTGTAGCCGTCCTGGCCCATCGTCGCGGCGGCCGAGGCGCCGGCCAGGCCGGTGCCGACGATGATCACCGACAGCTTGCGGCGGTTGGCCGGGTTCACCAGCTTGTTGGTGAACTGCTTCTCCGGCCACATCTTGGTGATGTCGACGTCGGGCGTCGCGTGGTCGCTGATCGGGTCGCCGAGGCGGTACAGCCCCTCCACGAGTTCACTCATGATGTCGTCCCTCTTAGTTGATGACGTCGAACTGGACCAGCAGCGGCGGCAGGATGAAGCCGATCGAGATCACCAGGCCGACGACGGCACCGGCGGTCTTGGCGATGCGGCGGCTCTTGGGGGTGCTGGTCAGCCCCAGGGTCTGGGCGGCGCTCCACACCCCGTGGTGCAGGTGCAGGCCGAGCGCGACCATCGCCGCGAAGTAGATGAGCGTGATCCACCAGATCTCGAAGCTCCCGACCAGCAGCTGGTAGGGGTTCCCGGTCTGGCCGTCGCCGAAGTTCATCTTCGGCGCGGTGAACTGCAGCAGGTGGAAGATCACGAACAGCAGCAGGGCGAGGCCGCCCCAGCGCATGGTGCGCGAGCTCGGCGTCGACGCCGGGTTCTTCTTCACCTGGTACTTCTGCGGGCGAGCCTTGCTCGCGCGCGCGGCGAGGATCGCCGCGGAGGCGACGTGCGCCACCAGCGACACGATCAGGCCGACGCGCAGGATCCACAGGAGGCCGGCGTACGGCAGGATCGGCTCGCCGATCGTGCGCAGGTGCTCGGCGTAGGAGTTGAACGCACGCTCGCCCTGGATGATTTTCAGGTTGCCGGCCATGTGGGCGGCGACGAAGAGGACGAACAGCACTCCCGAGACCGCCATCAGCGTCTTCAGGAAGAGCGTGGTCCCCGCCTTCGACGTCCGCTCCGCAGCGGGGAGGGTCTTGGTTGCCACAAGCGAAGATTACTGCTGCGGTCACGCCGTGTCCGGGTGAGGCGACCCTTAACTGGGTGTGGCGTCGCCCACCTGGCCGCCGCCGCCGAACGCGAACCGCTCGACCGGCCGCCAGACGAGGTCCTCGCCGTGCAGGTAGAGATCGAACCCGGCCACCTCGAACTGCGCGCGATAGCCGGCCAGGTCTTCGAACGCGCGGTCCAGCGCCGCCTCGTCGACGCCGTGAGCGATCGTCACGTGCGGGTGGTAGGGGAACTCCAGGTCGCGGTGGACCGGCCCGGAGCGCACCATCGCCTCGAGCCGCTCGCACGGCGCGATGCCCTCGGCGACCGCGACGAACACGACGGGCGACACCGGCCGGAAGGTGCCCGTTCCCTGCAGCGTCATCCGGAACGGCTCGGCCGAACCCGCGACCGCGCGCAGGTGCTCGGTGAACTCCGGCTCCCCCACCCGCGCGAGGGGCGTCGGCGGCATCAGCGTGACGTGGCTGGGCACCGCGTCGGCGAGCGGGTCACCCGCGCGGCGCCGCGCCTCCTGCAGCTGCTCGCCGAACGGGGCGGGCACGGGGATGCTGACCCCGATCGTCCTCATGGGTGGCAAGCCTGGCGCAGGTCAGCGGCCTGAGGAAGGAAACCGACGGCGTCGTACGCCCGCGCGAGCGTCGCCGAGGCGACCTCCCGTGCGCGGTCGGCCCCCTTGGCGAGGATCGCGTCGAGCTCGGCCGGGTCGGCGAGCAGCTCGTCGACCCGCTGCTTGAACGGCTGCTGCACCGCGACGACCAGCTCGGCGACGTCGGTCTTGAGCGCGCCGTACTTGTTCTCCCCGCGTAGCGCTCGACGAGGGTGTCGACGCTCTCGCCGGACAGCGCGGAGTGGATGCGCAGCAGGTTGGCGATGCCGGGCTTGGTCTCGGGGTCGAACCGGACGGCGTTGTCGGTGTCGGTGACGGCCGACTTGACCTTCTTGGTGTTGGCCTTGGGCTCGTCGAGCATCATCAGGTTGCCCGACTGGTTGTCGGCCGACTTGCTCATCTTCGAGGTGGGTTCGGCGAGCGACATGATGCGCGCGGTCTCGGTCGGGATGTGCGCCTCGGGCACCGTGAACGTGTCGCGGTAGCGGGTGTTGAAGCGCTGCGCGAGGTCGCGGGTGAGCTCCAGGTGCTGGCGCTGGTCCTCGCCCACCGGCACGGCGGCGGTGTCGTAGAGCAGGATGTCGGCCGCCATGAGCATCGGGTAGGCGAACAGCCCGACGTTGGTGCCCTCGTGCCCGCGCTTGCCGGACTTGTCCTTGAACTGGGTCATCCGCGACGCCTCGCCGAAGCCGGTGAGGCAGTCCAGCACCCACGCCAGCTGCGCGTGCTCGGGCACGTGGCTCTGCACGAAGACGGTCGAGCGGTCCGAGTCGACGCCGCCGGCGAGGTACTGCGCGGCCGTCACGCGCGTACGCCGTCGCAGGTCGTCCGGGTCCGGCAGCACGGTCAGGGCGTGCTGGTCGACGACGCAGAAGAAGGCGTCGAAGTCGTCCTGCATCCGCACCCAGTTGACCTGCGCACCCAGGTAGTTGCCGAGGTGCAGCGAGTCGTGCGTGGGCTGCATGCCGGAGAGCAGGCGAGGTCGAGGCATGCGGATGATTCTGCCAAGGCTCGCGCGGGGTCATACCGTGGGTGCGTGCTGGCGAGGCAGCGGCAGGAGCTGATCCTGCAGGAGGTCGAGCAGTCCGGGGGCGTGCGCGTCTCGGAGCTGGTCGAGCGACTCGGCGTCTCCGACATGACGGTTCGGCGCGACATCGAGGTGCTCGCGAGCAAGAACCTCGTGGTCAAGGTGCACGGCGGCGCGACCGCGGCGGGCACCCGGCACCCGGACGAGCCCGGCTTCTCGGTGAAGTCGGAGATCAACCCGGCGCACAAGTCGGAGATCGCGCGCACCGCCGCCTCGCTCATCGAGCCCGGCTCGACCATCGCGGTGTCGGCGGGCACCACGGCCTACGCGGTGGCGGTGGAGCTGCGCCCGATCAAGCGGCTGACCGTGGTGACGAACTCGCCCCGGGTGGCCGAGGTCCTCTACGACGCCGACCGCGACGACCAGCTGGTCGTGCTGACCGGTGGGGTGCGTACGCCGTCGGACGCCCTGGCAGGGCCCGTCGCCAACACGATGCTCGCCGACATCCACGTGGAGACGCTCATCCTCGGCGTGCACGGGATCGACCTCACGGCCGGCCTGACAACGCCGAATCTGCAGGAGGCGCAGACGAATCGGGCGCTGATCCGCAGCGCCCGACGCATCGTCGTCGTGGCCGACCACAGCAAGTGGGGGTCGTCGGGCTGCAGACCATCGCGCCGCTCGGCAGCGTGCACACGCTGGTGACCGACGCCGACCTCGACCCCGAGGCCCGGCGGGCGATCGCCGACCTCGGGGTGCAGCTGATCGTGGCGCCGCGCTCGGACGGGGAGCAGGCGGCGGGTCAGTAGGCAGGTCGGTCTCAACTATTCTCGGTCGGACTGCTAGTCTCCAGCGTGAACGGCCGTCCACCGGTGCGCGGCCCGACTTCCAACTGTCTTCTCGCGGCGGCGCTTGCGCTGCCGCGACCTGCCGAGAGTTCCGCCATGAGCAAACCAGGCGCCACGTCCCCGACGCGACGATCTGTCGCCGCGGGGACGGCGTGGGCCGTCCCCAGCATCCTCGTCGCGGCGGCAGCGCCAGCAGCTGCGGCGTCGCCTCGAATCGTGATGTCCCACATCACCAGGTTCCAGTGGTTCAACAACTCCGCTGACTGGTGCCAGTCGGGGCGCGACGGCCTGCGCTTCAACACCACTGCGACGGGCACCGGCACGACCTTCACCAATACGCGCACGACGACGTCAATCACCAACGTCTATGCGATCTTCTGGTGGGCACGAACCGACATCGCCTGGTCCGCCGACACTGGTAACTCGGGATGCTGGAGCGTGCCGACCCTGACGTCGACCACCGCCGTCGACGGCTTGTATCCCTATCGGTCCAACTACACCTGTGCCATCACTCCGGTGAACGGCACCACGGGGCTGCAACCGTATGCCTGGCGGAGCCAGTGCTACGACCAGAGCGACTGGAGCCCCGAGCGTTATGTCCGCCGTCAGGCATTCGGCACCGTCAACGGGCAGCAGCAGACGACCGACACCGGTCGCTTTGAGATCAAGTCATGAAGCGCTGAGGAGCACCGATGAGCACTGACCAGCCTCTTCCCAGCACGGGTGACGAGAAATTGACACCTGGCCCAACCTCATCCCCATCCACGCTCGAGACCGACACGCCCTCCACGGCGGAGACCGACACGTCGCCGGCCCCGCCCGACGCGTCGACCCCTCGGGTGGAGACCTGCATCAGGTGACTTGCGCGTAACCGGAGATTCATCAACGGCACCTATGCTGTGCCCGTGGCAGAACTCGCGACGCCGTCCACGGGCGAGCGCACAGACAGCAGTCTCAGCCGTCGCACCTTGACCCACGGCACGGCATGGGCCGTGCCGGTGGTCATCCTCGGCAGCCGCGCACCTGCCACCGCCGCCTCGCCATGCCCACGGCTCCCGACCGTGAGTTCGGGTTGGACCACCACGGGGACGAACCTCGACTGCACCGCCGGCCAGGGCAGCTCGGGCTACGTGACGAACTGGAACGGCAGCCCTCCAGCTGCGTTGACTTCCGGGTTCGCGTTCACCTCTGGGTGCAACGCGAGGCAGGGCTCGCCGCCACCGTGACGACATCCACCACCATCGACGTCGTCTCCGGCACGACCTACCGATTCGACCAGCTGGTGATCGGCGCCGGCTACGGCAACAACAACTCGGCCACGAGCATGGCCCAAACCATCCGCGTGAGCATCGGCGGGACGCAGATCTTCTACGGGTCAACCCGCGCGCTGACCGGCGCCACGACCCTGCGCATCGGCAGCTCGCAGACCTACGACACCAGCGCCGTCGCCTACACCCCGACGACGAGTGGGCAGGTCACGGTGACTTTTTCCTTCACCCTGTCGGCCACGACGTCCACGCGCCCCGCAAGCGACGACATCGCCATCCGACTGCCGGTGCTGACCTGTCGGTAAGCCCGTCAGGCACCGGCCAGCCCATCGGCGACGGTGTCAGTAGGCGCCGCGCCCGTGGAGCACGGCGCCGACGGTGCGCCCGAGGATGACCAGGTCGCCCAGCACCGACCAGTTCTCGACGTAGTAGAGGTCCAGGCGCACCGACTCCTGCCAGGACAGGTCGCTGCGGCCGTTGATCTGCCACAGACCGGTGGCGCCGGGGCGAACAAGGAGGCGACGGCGTACGTCGTTCTCGTAGCCGGCGACCTCGTGCGGCAGCGGCGGGCGCGGCCCGACCAGGCTCATGTCGCCGCGCAGCACGTTGATCAGCTGGGGGTCTCGTCGATGGAGAACCGGCGCAGCACGCGGCCGACGCGCGTCACGCGCGGGTCGTCGCGGTCCTTGAACAGCAGGCCGGAGCCGTCGTGCTCGCCCTCGCGCAGGTCGAGCTCCTCGGAGTCAGCGCCCACCCGCATCGAGCGGAACTTCCAGATCTTGAACGGGCGCCCGTTCTGGCCGATGCGTTCCTGGCGATAGAACAGCGGACCGCGGTCGCCGGCCCAGATGGCGACCGCGACGACCGCCCAGACGGGCAGCAGCACCAGCAGCATCACCGTCGAGAGTGCGTAGTCCATTGCCAGCTTGGCGATGAGCTTGGGGCCGGAAAAGGTCGGTCGCTCGACGTAGAGCAGCGGCAGGCCCGACACCGGGGTGGCGCTGAGCCGGGGGCCCGCGATGTCGATCAGGCCGGGCAGCACGACCAGACCGGTGCGCGTGCCTTCGAGCGACCAGCCCAGACGCTTGAGTGCCTCGGGGCCGGAGCGCGAGCCCGCCCAGGCAACCAGGTCGTAGTCGCCGCTGGCGACGACCGTGGGCGCCTGCAGCTCGCGCCCGACGACCGGCCGTCCCGCGACCGAGCCGTCTGGCGACGACTCGTCGGAGCAGACCGCGTCGACCCGGAAACCGGCGCCCGGCTCGCGGTCGGTGGCCTCGACGAGCTGGGCGATGTGGGCGCTGTCACCGACAGCCAGCACTCGCACGGAGAGCTCACCGCGCTGGCGCAACCGGACCAGGCGGCGACGCCACAGCCAGTGGTTGAGCAGCAGCAGCAGGATCCCCAGCGGCAGCGCGATCAGCACATAGCCGCGGGCCAGCTGGTAGCGCAGGGCATAGCTGAGCAGAGCGGCGAAGGCGAACAGCTGCACGCTGGCCGTGACCGCCAGGACGAACTCCTTGGTCCCATGGCCGAGAACGTCCTTGCGGTAGGCACCGCGCGACAGCAGCGCGACCGACCAGGCGACCACGAGCGCGGCAGAGAGGCTGGCGTAGCGGATCTCGGAGCCCTCCACGTTGGCTCCCGCAAAGCCGAACCGGGTGAACTGGGCGATTCCGACGGCGACCGCGACCAGCAGCAGGTCGGTGACCGCGAGGCCGAGCCGGAAGCGGCGCAACCTGGCCCCGCTACGCTGCGCGGCGGCGGACTCGCGACCCGCGCTCACGGCGCGGGCGGCCACCTGCTGCGGCTCAACGGACGTGCTCAAGGACTACCTCTGATGGGCGCGGGATTCGGCTAATGTGCCGGGCCCCTCCCCGGCTACTCCCATAAGGTTACTCCCCCGAAACGGTGTTCTCTATCCGAACGGAAGATGTGTGGTTGAGGCCTCAACCGCCTGGAGTCGCAAGGCGGGCGGCCACAGCGGCAGCCGGCTCGACGGCCGGGTCGGGCCAAGCGGGAGTGGGGTCCTCCCCCACCGGCGCAGGCCGTAACGCTCCCACAGGTCCTCGACCCACGGCGGCGAGTCGGTGTGCGCGACCCAGGCGGGCAGGCCGCGCTGGGCGGCCTCGAGCGTGCCGGTGGAGAAGATGCTAACGACCGGGCGGCCGAGGTCGAGCAGGCTGCCCGGCTCGTCGGCGAAACGGACCCCGGCGCGGCGCATGACCCGGTGAGCGGCACGGGAGGCAAGGTCTCGCTCGTTGGGGTGCGGCCGGTAGTCGACTCTCTCGGAACGACCGAACCGAAGGTACGTCCGCAGCGCCTCGCGGCGGTTCAGCTCCACGCCGTGAAGCTGTCCGAGCATCACGGCCCGATCGCTCTTGAGCGGCACCTTCGGCTCGCGTCCGGCGAGCGCCAGCAGCTGCGAGCCGACCACCTCTGACGTGATGGACGCGCGGCCGGCGGTCCAGTACGCCGCGTCGGCCTCGCTCCAGGCGAGCAGGTGGTCACCGTCTGCGAGGGGTGGCACCCAACGGGTGAGCAGCCCGTGCTGGACGACCACGTGCCGCGCCCCGCGCGGCCGTGCCCACGCGACGACCTGGTCGGCGAGGGCATTGAACGTGCCGAGCGTCAGGACCTGCTGCACCCCCGGTAGCACGGTCTCGGCGGACCAGGAGCGCGGTTCCCACTGCGCAGGGAGGTCAGCCGAGTCGAGCGGCACGGGCGCGAGCAGCGCGGTCCGGGCGGGGTCCAGATGCGCGACCGGGTCGAGCACCGCCGCCCGGCAGCTCGGGCTGAGCACGTCGAGCACCACGAGCGTCTCGACCCCGCCCTCACCTGCGGGCGGCAGGTGGAGCGTGGGTGCGACGTACGGCATGGGGCGCAGCCGCTGCTTCGCTGCGCGCACGGCGCGCTCGACCGGTCGCCGCGTGCGCGCCCAGCGGCGCCACGCGTCCAGGTCGGCGGGAAAGGCCAGGCCAGCCTCGGACGTACGGCTCATGACCGGCCTTCCTCGATGCCGACACCGACGGCCGGCTCGTGCCGGCGCCCGCGCACCCGGTCGATCTCACCGAGCCACAGCCCGAGCCCGGCTCCGAGGCGGGTCGCCACCGCGGGCCAGTCACGCTCCTCGCGTGGACGGGTCGCCACCTTGGCGGCCGCGCCCGTCGCCCGGAGCGGGTCGAGTCGCCACGTCGGCCGGCTCAGGTGGGGCGACTGCTCCCGCATGCCGTGCCGGACGCTCAGCTCCACGTGCCCGCGCCCCGCCCGCAGTGCGCGGTCAAAGGCTCCTCGGGAGCTCGCGCGTCGTCGCGCGGCGTGCAGCATGGCGTGCGCGCGGTGCAGCAGGTGACCATGGCGCTGCAGCCGCACGGCCAGGTCGTTGTCCTCGTTGGCGTCGACCATGCCGGCGTCGAATCCCCTACCTGGAGCAGGGTTTCGCGCCTCGCCGCGAAGTTTCCGCCGAGCAGGATCGGATAGGGCACCGGCGCCGCGGCACGCTCCAGAGCACCGCGCGGGATGACGTCGAGGTGCTGGTCCCAGACGTTGTGGAGGCTGCGGAACTCCGCGTAGGGCAGCGTGACGTCGTCGCCGTTGGCCACCTCGACCTGCTCGAGCGCTGCGGCGCCCTCGCGCACCCAGTCGCGGGCCACGACGTCGTCGGCGTCGCAGAACAGCAGCCGCTCCCCTGCGCCGCGCCGATGCCGACGTTGCGCGCATACCCCGCCCCGGGGAGACGCTCGGCGCGGACCAGCCGAACCCCGGGCAGGCTCACCGCCCAGCGCCGCACGACCTCGGCGAGGTCGTCGGTCGAGCGGTTGTCGACGACGACGACCTCGAAGTCCGGCGCCTCTTCCTGACCGGCGAGCGCGGCCAGCTGCAGCGAGAGCAGGCCGGCGGCGTCGTGGCACGGGATCACCACGCTCACCGCGGGGGCGTCGCTCATCGGTCACCTCGGGGTCGACGGGGTTCCTAGTATTGGCGCGATGCGGCCGACTAGTGGAACGGAGACCGCGATGACCGGTCCCGACGCGGCCGACGATCTCACGCCCGTCCTGCACGCGCGACCGGTCCTGGTGCTCGCCCCGCACCTGGACGACGCGTGGCTGAGCGCGGCCGGGGTGCTGCAGCGGGCGACGTGCACGGTCTGGACGGTGTTCGCCGGGACGCCGTCCCCCGTGCAGTCGACGCCGTGGGACGCGGCCAGCGGGTTCGCCGACTCGGACGCCACGATGCGCGCCCGGACCGACGAGGACACGAAGGCGTTCGCGGGAACCCCGCACGAGGTCGAGCGGTTGCCGCTGCTGGACGCGACGTACGCCGACCACGCCGTGCGCGCGCAGGACCGGCAGGAGCTGGGTCGGCGGCTCGACGCCTGGCTCGAGTCGCACCCCGACGGCGTCGTCGTGGCGCCCGTGGGCGCGGGGTGCACGTGCCGCAGGCGGCGTGGCAGGTGCTGCGCGAGCGACTGCGCGGGGCGCGGGACACCCCGGCCGGGCCCGTCGCGGCGGACGCGACCTCCGACGCACCGCCGGCACCCCCGGTCGGTGGCGCCCGCCGGCTAGGATCGGTGAAAAACGTTGCGGCACAGGCGGTTCGCCGACTCATGCACGCGGACGCGCAGCGCCGCCGCCGCAAGGCGCAGCGGCGCGGGATGGCGGCGAACCCGGATCATCTGCTGGTGCGCGACGTCGCGCTGGCGACGGTGCCCCAGCACCGGGGGCGACATTGGTCCTGTCGGAGGACCTTCCCTACCTGTGGCACGAGAGAGGTGCCGCTCAGGCTCGACGGCTGCGAGGGCGTACGGCGGGGTTGCGGGAGGTCACCGTGCCCGTGGACGTGACCGACAAGCACGCGCGGCTGCAGGCATACGTGTCGCAGCTCCCGGTGCTCGACGAGCAGGGCCGGCTCAGCGCCGCCGACGGGCTGCCGATCACCGAGACCTACTGGATCGTCGAGGACGAGGACCGTTCATGAGCATTCCCGCAGTCATCCCGGCGCGCGGAGGTTCCAAGGGCATCCCGCGCAAGAACCTCAAGCCGCTCGGGGAAGCCGTTGATCGTCTGGACGATCGAGCAGGTGCTGGCCGCCCCGGGGCTGACGCCGTACGTCTCCACCGAGGACGCCGAGATCGCCGCGGTGGCGCGCGCCGCCGGGGCCGAGATCATCGAGCGTCCCGACGACCTGGCCGAGGACACCACGGCCACCGAGCCGGTGGTCGAGCACGCCGTCGAGGTCATCACCGAGCGGTCGCAACGCCCCGAGGCCGTGATGCTGCTCCAGGCCACGTCACCGATCCGACTGCCCGGAACGCTCTCCCGGGCGGTCGCCGAGTTCTCTTCCAGCGCAGTCGATTCCATGGTCGGCGTGGTCCCCGAGCCGATCTTCCTGTGGCAGCGCTCCCCCGAGGTGCGCGCGCTCTATCCGTTCGAGAACCGGCCGCGCCGACAGGACGTCACTCCCGAGCAGGAACGGTTCCGCGAGACGGGATCGCTCTATCTCACCCGCACCGAGATCTATGAGAGGCAGCACAACCGCCTCGGCGGCCGCATCGGACTGTTCGTGATGGACCCGGCCGAGAGCCTGGACATCGACACGCTGGAGGACTTCGAACGGGCCGAGCAGTGGGTGGCCGGCAACCACTGACCTTTCTCCTAGACTTGCCCAGGCCTACGCGAAAGATGTTGCGCATGACGACGATCGACCGACGCATCGGTCCCTACGTGGTTCTTGGCGACGACTCCATCCTCGCCGCGCTGACGAAGATCAGCGACAACAAGTCGGGAATCGTGTTCTGCGTCGACGCGCGGGGCATCCTCGTGGGGTCCTTCTCCGACGGCGACTTCCGCCGGTGGGTCACCTCCACTCCCACTATCGACCTCACAACCCCGGTGGAGCAGGCCGCGCACCGCGACGCGGTGAGCCTGGCATACGGCTCGGACCCAGCCACCGTGGCCGCCGCCTTCCGCCCCGGCATCGAGGTCATCCCGCTCGTGGACGACCGCGGCCGGCTGGAGGCGATCGCGCGTCCGGCCGCGCAGGAGCTGCAGATCGGCCGGCACACGGTCGGCGAGGGGCACCCGGCGCTGCTCATCGCCGAGATCGGCAACAACCACCAGGGCGACGTCGGCCGGGCCAAGCACCTGGTCGACCTGGCCAAGGAGGCCGGGGCCGACGCCGTGAAGTTCCAGCTGCGCGACCTCGATTCCCTCTATCGCCAGGGCGCGGTGTCGACGTCGGAGGGCGAAGACCTCGGCCCGCAGTACACGATGAATCTGCTCGCGAAGTTCTCCTTCACCCCGGAGCAGATGATCGAGACGCTCGACCACTGCCGCGCCGTCGACATCGACGCGTTCTGCACGCCGTGGGACGAGCCGTCGCTGCGCGTGCTGTCCGACTACGGCGTGCCCGCGCTGAAGACCGCGAGCGCCGACCTGACCAACCACGACCTGCTGCGCGCCTGCGCCGCCGAGCACCTGCCGCTGCTGGTCTCGACCGGCATGTCGACCGAGGACGAGATCGTCGCGGCCGTCGACGTGCTGCGCCGGGCCGGCGCCCAGTTCGCGCTGCTGCAGTGCCAGTCGACCTACCCCGCCCCGTTCAAGGACGTCCACCTGCGCTACATGGACCGGTTGGCCGAGCTGGGCGACTGCCCCGTCGGCTACTCCGGGCACGAGCGCGGCATCCACGTCCCCGTCGCCGCCGTCGCCCGCGGCGCGCACGTCATCGAGAAGCACTTCACCGACGACAAGACGCTCGAGGGCAACGACCACCAGGTGTCGCTGCTGCCCGATGAGTTCGCCGACATGCTGAGCCGGGTGCGCGAGGTGGAGTCGGCGCTCGGCAGCGGCGAGTCACGCGCGGTGTCCACGGGCGAGCTGATGAACCGCGCCAACCTGGCCAAGTCGCTGGTCGCCACGCGTCGGCTCGAGATCGGCGAGCACGTGACGCGCGACGCCGTCACGGTGAAGTCTCCCGGCCGCGGACTGCAGCCCAACCACCTCGACGCGCTGATCGGCCGTCCCACGCGCCGCGTCGTCGAGGCCGGTGACTTCTTCTACGCCTCGGACGTCTCCGACACGGTGACCGAGGGCCGCGCCTACACCTTCCGGCGCCCGTGGGGGTGCCGGTGCGCTACCACGACGCCCGCCGGCTCATCACCGACAACCCGGTCAACCCCGACTTCCTGGAGTTCCACCTCTCGGCGCACGACGTGGAGATGGACGCCGAGACGATCGACCGGCTCCTCGGCGGCCGGTTCCCGGGCATGACGTACGCCGTGCACTGCCCCGACCTCTATCCCGGCGACTTCATCATCGACCTGGCCAGCGAGGACGACGACGTCTGGGAGCGCTCGATCGTCGAGGTCCAGCGCGTCATCGACATCACCCGCGACCTGGCCGGATGGTTCGACGCCGACCAGCCGCCCGTCGTGATCTGCACCATGGGCGGGTTCACCCGCGACCGGTTCATCCCGCCGGAGGACCGCCCCGCGCGCTACGCCCGCATCGCCCAGGCGCTGGAGCGGGTCGACGAGAGCGACGTGCGGCTGACGTCCCAGACGCTGCCGCCCTTCCCCTGGCTCATGGGCGGCCAGCAGCACCACAACCTGTTCATGGGCCTGGAGGACACGGTCGAGTTCTGCCGTCAGTACGATCGGCGCCTGACCCTGGACCTCAGCCACTCCAAGCTCGCCGCGAACTACACCCGCCGCCCGTTCAGCGAGTACGTCGAGCAGCTGGCGCCGCTCACCGACCACCTGCACATCGTCGACGCCGAGGGCGTCGACGGCGAAGGGCCGCAGATCGGCGAGGGCGAGATCGACTGGGCCACCACCGCGACGCAGCTGGACCGGCTCGCGCCGGGCGTCCCGTTCATCCCCGAGATCTGGCAGGGCCACGTCGACAACGGGGCCGGGTTCTGGACCGCCCTGGACCGCCTGGAGGAGTGGTTCTGATGCAGCCGGTCGCGCTGTGGGTGTGCCCGGTCGGGGAGTTCGCGGGCGTCGCGCGCCACATCACCGACGTCGCGCGCGTCGGCCTGCCCGGCTATCGGCTGGTCGTCACCGCACCGGAAGGTCCGCTGCTGGACCGGTTGTACGCCCTGGGCTGCCCGGCCGTCCCGCTTCCGGTCGAGGGAACGCCGACGCACCGCACGGTGCGCACCCTGCGTGAGACGGTGCGCCGGCTGCGGCCCGCTGTCGTCCACTCCCACCTGGCGAAGGCCGACTTCCTGGTCGCGATGGCCACGGTGGGAATGCCGGTCCGGCTGGTGTCGACCGAGCACCACATCCCCGAGGACCCGTTGACCTTCCACGGCAGCCGGGCCAAGTCGATGAGCCGGCGCGGCGCGCACCACGCGCGCATCCGGCGCTTCGACCAGCTGATCGCGGTGAGCGAGTCGACCCGGCGCGACATGCTGCGCCAGTGGCGCCCGAGCGCGCCCGTCACGGTCATCCGCAACGGCGTGGACCGCCTTGCGCCACAACAGGATCCGCCCACCGGGTTGCGCTTGCTGTCGTTGTCCCGGCTGTCCCCGGAGAAGAACGTCGAGACGACCCTTGAGGTGTTCGCCCGGCTTCGCAACCGCCACCCCGACGCCACGCTGACCGTGGCGGGGCAGGGCGACGAGCGAGCCGCCCTGGAGCAGCTGGCCGGACGGCTCGGGATCGAGGACGCCACGACGTTTCCCGGGTTCGTCGACGCCGAGGAGGCGATGGCGGACCACGACGTCCTGGTGCAGCCGTCGCGTGCCGACAACCTGTCCTACACGCTGCTCGACGCGGTCAACCGCGGCATGGGGGTCGTCGCCAGCGACATCGGCGGCAACCCGGAAATCCTGCCGCCCGGTTGCCTGGCCGGCCCCGACGACGTCGACGCCCTGGCCGTTGCCGTCGTCGAGCAGGGCACGCAGCCCGAGGCGCGCCCCTCGCTTCCGACGAACATCCCCGACGTGGCGGGGATGGTTCGCCAGATCGTCGGCATCTACGAACAGGCCCACCCCACTCCCGACCACGTCGACACCGCAGGAGCCGCCTGATGGGCGCCATGAACACCATCCGCCGCCTCGGCAGCCTCCCGGGTGTGCGCAAGGTCGCGCTGCACCCGCCCGTCCGCAAGGCGCTGGCCACCACCCTGATGCTGCGTTACATCCCGGCGGCGTGGGAGACGACCACTCCCAGAGCGTTCCTGCGACGCGAGTACCTCGATCGCGGCAACGTCGCGGCCTACACGCTGAAAGACGGCGGCTCTCGCCTCTGGCTCCAGCACGGACGCGACTTCGAGGCCCTGTACGAGTTGATCCACCGGGGCGAATACGAGCCCCCGGAACCTCTGCGTGCCCGGCTCGACCGCCCCGCGCTGCGGGTGCTCGACATCGGCGCCAACATCGGCGTCTTCTCCGCCTGGATCCTGCAGAAGTGGCCCGACGCGCAGATCACTGCCTTCGAGCCCGAGCCGGAGAACGCGGACCTCTACCGCCGCTGGGCGGCCTCTGCACCGCAGTCACCGGCCTTCGTCGAAGCCGCAGTGGTGACCTCCGAGAGCACGGTCCACATGCGGGAGGGCCTGGGCAGCGGGTCGTTCCTCACGGCCGACGAGCAGGGCAGCGCGGTCCGGGGTGTCGACGCGTTCGACTACCTCCCCGACGCGGACTTCGTGAAGATCGACATCGAGGGCGGTGAGTGGGCGATCCTCGGGGACCCGCGCATGCGTGACCTCCGGGAGTTGACCTTGGTCATGGAGTATCACCGCCACATGTCCCCCAGTCAGCCGCCGCGAGACGCCGCGGAGCGCCTCCTGCGTGACGCCGGGTTCACGACTGGGTTCGTCACGCAGAACTACTGGGGCCACGGGACGCTGTGGGCGTGGAAGGACTGACCCGCCCGCACCGGATCTCGTTCGCGGCCAACCACGGACAGATGGCCGGGGGCGAGGTGATGCTGCTCGCGATGGCCGAGGCCGCCACCGAGCTCGGCCACGACGTCGAGGTCGTGGCCCCGGAGCACCCCCACGACGTCGTCGACGAGGCTGCTCGGCGGGGTCTTCGCGTCGTCCCGCTGCGGACCCGCGGTGGCGCCGACCAGCTGCGGGTCACCCGCGCCTGGGACCGTGCCGAGCGTCGAGGACTGTTGTGGTGCAACGGGCCACGGCCTGCGCTCGCCACGACGGGACGGCCCCACCGGGTCGTGCACCTGCACCAGCGCCCCTCCGCAAGACAGCGGCGCCTGGTCCAGCTGGCGCGCCGCGGAGCGCTCGCGACCATCGTCCCCTCCTCCTCGATGGCGCGCCACGTGGCCAGCGCGAAGATCCTGTGGAACTGGTCTCCGGCCTTCCCTCCACCTCGACCCCAACCCGACCGGGGTTACATCACCCTCGGCTACCTCGGGCGCCTGTCGGAGGACAAGGGTCTGCTCGTGCTGTGCGAGGCGGTGCGCCGGCTGCAGGACCGTCGCCCGGGCTCCTTCCGTCTGCTGGTCGCCGGCGAGTCCCGGTTCGTCGCGCCCGACGAGGCCGGACGGGTGGCCGCCGCGCTGCAGGCGGTCGGGGCCGACCTCAGGGGATGGATGCCCGCCGACCGCTTCTTCGAGTCGGTCGACCTGGCCGTCTTCCCCTCGCTCTGGGACGAACCCTTCGGACTCGTGGTGAGCGAGGCGATGTCGGCCCGCCGGGCGTTCGTCATCAGCGACGCCGGCGCGCTCCCGGAGGTGGCCGGTGAGGGCTATCCGTGGACCTTCCGTCGCGGTGACGCCGACGGACTGGCGCGGCTGCTGGACAGGGCCAGCACCGCCGACTGGGCCCCCACGGTCGAAGAATCCTACGCGCGGTGGGCGACGCACTTCTCGCCCGAGGCGGGACGCGAGCGCCTGGGCCGACTGCTGGGGCAGCTCGAGACGAGGAAAGCCTCATGACGCGCGCCTCGCTGGTGGTCCCGTCCTATGCCGGGGCCGGTCGCCTCCCCCGGTTGCTCGACGCCCTGGCGCGGCAGACCCACGACGACTGGGAGGCCGTCGTCGTCCTCGACGGCGAGGTAGACGGCTCCGCCCAGACCCTGCGCGACCGTCACGACCTGCCGCTGCGCACCGTCGTGCTCCCGACCAACCAGGGACGGGTCGCTGCGCTCAACGCCGGCTTCCGGGCGGCAGACGGCGATGTCCTCATCCGGTGCGACGACGACTTCGAGCCTGCTCCGCACCACGTCGCGGCTCACGTCGCCGCGCACGAACGGCGCGAGTGCGGCGTGATCGGCCTGCCACGAAACATCGCCCCCGACGGCGCCTACCTGCGCGCGTACGGTCTCTACGCCGACGAGCGCCACCGAATCGCCGCGCTCTCGGCGCCGCCGGACGAACGTTGGCGCTTCTGGGGCGGCAACACCTCGGTCACCCGCGAAGTGTTCGACCGGGTCGGCGAGTTCGACGACCGCTATCGCGGATACGGCTGGGAGGACGTCGACTTCGGTTACCGCGTCCATCGGTTGGGCGTGCCCATCGACGTCGTCGAAGCGACCGAGGTGCGGCACCACATGGCCTCGGTCGACACCCGCACCCGAGCCCAGCGCGCCTTCTGGTCCGGCCAGGCACGGCGTCAGTTCGAGAACATCCACGGTCCCGACGTCAGCGCTCCGCCCGGC
Source organism: Barrientosiimonas endolithica (assembly GCF_030296655.1). Classification (NCBI taxonomy): domain Bacteria; kingdom Bacillati; phylum Actinomycetota; class Actinomycetes; order Micrococcales; family Dermacoccaceae; genus Barrientosiimonas; species Barrientosiimonas endolithica. Next base: position 2,576,040 of record NZ_AP027735.1, read on the forward strand.
CCACCCACCTGGTGGAGCAGAGCCACCGACGCCGTGGCGGCCCGGCTCGACGAGGGGCGCGTCGCACGACTCGGCGCGGCCGTAGACAGGGCACTGCCCGCGCTGCCCGCCCCCGTCGGCCGCAAGGCTGTGGCGCTGGTGGTCGAGTCCTCGGCCAGGGCCGGCTTCGACAACAATGAGCCCCGATGACTTCCGGTGCAGCGATGGAGATCTGGTGCGTCACGCCCTCGTCCTCGGGCGGCTGGGGCCCGGTCACAGCACTCGCCGAGCTGGCTGGGCGAGTGCTCCAGGCCGACGTGCGGTTCATCCACCCTTCGAAGCCGTACGGGCCAGCCCGTAAAGCATTCGCCCATCTCCCCCGCCGACGTGGCAGTGGGCGGTCCCTGCTACTCATCGCCGCCCACCCAGGGAACCTGTTGTCGGTGGCCGAAGCTCCGGTGCTCGCGGGCCGTTTCGACCGCGTGGGTGCCTGGATCATCGACTCCTTCTGGGACGAGCTGCTGCCGCGATTCGCCCGACACCGCAACACGTTCGACAGGCTCTGGGTGACGGACGGCGAGCTGGCCGACCGCTACGGCGCGGCCACGGGCGTTCCTACTGGCTGGCTCCCCTGGGGGACGGACGCGTTGCAGGCGCAGCAGGACCACGACCTCACCGCCAATCGCCCGGTCGATGTGCTGCGTCTGGGTCGCCAACCGCGCGCCTGGGATGACGACGACTCCAACCGAGCAGCGCTCTCCCGCGTCGGGATGAGCTATCAGGGCCGCTTCCCGCTGGCAACAGACGGGTCGACCAACCAGCGCACGGTTCACGACCAGCTACGAAGGGCAAAGGTCGTCCTCGCGTCGAGCAGCCTCGACAGTCCCAGCGCATACCGCCACCCAACTCGCGACTATCTCTCTGCCCGATTCACCGACGCCGTGGCCAACGGGACGCTGATCGCCGGTTCGTCGCCCCGCTGCCGAGCCGCAGACCTGCTCCCGTCTGACGCGCTCATCCCAATGGATGTCAGCTCTCTCGAGGTGGGCCTGCCTGCCCTGCGCGCGGCCCTCGAGACGTACGACACCGGTGCGCCCCTGCGGCTGTCGCGCCACGCCCTGCGCATGTTGGACTGGCGCCACCGGATCCGCATCATCGCCGACGAGTTCGAGCTGAATCCAGCCACGCTCGATCAGGAGCTCGCTCAGATCGGGCACCTCGCGGAGGTGATGGACCCATGAGAGCGGACCTGCGCTACCTGCTCTCCACCTTCACGGCGAGAGACCGGTTCCTTCTCGTCATGGTGGTGCTGGCCCAGTTCACCTCGGCACTGCTCGACCTGGTCGGTATCGCCGTCGTGTTCCCGTTGATGCAGACACTTACCGGCGCCTCGCTGGACAGCGGCGTCCTCGGGCGCCTCTACGACATCCTCGGTGGCGGGTCCCGCGAGCGATTCACCATTGCCCTCGCCCTCGTCATGATCCTCGCCTTTCTGGCGAAGGCCGTACTGGCGTCGATCATCCTGTGGTGGTCCAGTGGGATCGTGGTGCGGTTGCAGACGACAACATCACGGCGACTCCTGCAGCACTACTTGACCGAGCCCTACCTGCGGCATCGCGACCGCAACGTGGGTGAGGTCATCAGTGCCGTCGGGCAGGGCGCGCAGATGGCTCACACCAGCGTGCTCGGTGGGTTGCTCCAGGTGCTCAGCCAGGCCATGTCGATCGGGTTGATCGCGGCGTTTCTACTCGTGGTGGCACCACTGCCCACCCTCGCCGCCATCGCCTACTTCGCCATCGTCGTCTTCGGTCTGCAACGGGCGCTAGCACCCGCCAACCGCAAGGCGGGTCTCGAGGCGCAGAACGCCGCCTGGGCGAGCTCCCACGCCTTGGTGGACTCGCTGCACGGCTTCCGAGAGCTGACGATGCACGACGCTCAGGGCTTTTTCGTCGATCGCTTCGACGCTGCCAACGTCAGCCAGGCTCAGTCCGCGCGGCGGGCGAACTTCTTGGCCATGCTGCCGAAGTCAGTCCTGGAACTGACCACGATGGCAGCAATCGCGCTCCTGGTGATCCTCTCGGTGGCGACCGGCAGCGAAGCCGCAGCCCTCCCCACGCTGAGTCTGTTCGTGGCCGCGAGCATCCGGATCCTCCCCTCGATGGTCGCCCTCACCGCGACCTTGGGAACCATCAAGGTCGGGCGAGCCGGTCTCGAGGTTGTCGTGCGTGCGCTCCAGGAGGCCCTCACGTCCGGGGCCAACGATCGAGACCCGCGCACGGAAGCCGCGCATCCCGTCACCGGAGCCCCGATCGAGGTGCAACAAGTCGGGTTCCGGTACCCCGGTGCCGGTCGCGACGTGCTCCGCGACGTGACGCTCCACATCCCCACCGGTTCGTCGCTGGCCCTCGCCGGCCCGAGCGGATCGGGCAAGACGACGCTGGTCAACATCATCCTCGGGCTCATCCCGCCGACCAGCGGCTCGGTGGCCTACGGCGATGTCCCCATCCGCCAGTCCGACCAGTGGTGGCACGACGTCGTGGCCTATGTACCGCAGGACGTCTACGTCGCCGACGACACTCTCGCCGGGAACATCGCCTTCGGAGTCCCAGAGGATCAGCGCGATCACGAGCTCGTTCGGCGCTCCGCCGACCGCGCGCTCTTGGGTGACCTGCTCGCAGAGCTCCCCGACGGCCTCGACACCCGTGTGGGAGAACGAGGTTCGCGACTGTCCGGCGGACAGCGTCAGCGTGTCGGGATCGCACGCGCCCTCTATCGCGAACCGCAGGTGCTAGTCCTGGACGAGGCGACCTCAGCCCTCGACAACGAGACAGAGCACCGGATGACCGAGGCGATCCGCAGTCTGCACGGTGAGATCACCACGATCATCGTCGCGCACCGGCTGTCCACGGTCCGCCACGCGCGCCAGCTGGCCTTCCTTGCCGACGGTCGGGTTGAAGCCGTCGGCACGTTCGACGAGGTGGTCTCCGCTTCCCCTCGATTCGCGCGGCTTGTCGCGCTAGGACAGCTCGACCTACAGGAGGGGCCCGAATCGGCATGAGAGATCGAGCGCGAGAATCGTTCGCTTCCGGCAAGCACGCAGCGCAGCAGCTGAAGCACCGGGCGTTCCTGGCGTACAAGCCGTACCGGTTCCGGGTGGCCGGCGCGGTCGAGCCGGTGTTCCGAGCCGCACACAAGCTCCGGCCATACCGGCTCGATCCGAATGACTGGCCGGGAACCCACCTCCCGCACAACGAGCCGCTGACTCGACGCACCAACGAGGCGCTGCCACGCCGCATCTTCGTGTTCTGGACCGGTGACAATGCAGTGTCGGCGCAGCGCCAGCGAGGCATCGACTCGCTGCGGGCGCTCAACCCAAGCCTCGACGTCGTCCTGATCACCCCCGAGAATCTGGACGACTACGTATTTCCGGGACACCCCTTCACCCGGCGTACAACGGCCTCTCCTTCATTCACCGCGCGGACTACCTCAAGAGCTACTTCATGCAGTTCCACGGTGGCGGCTATGCCGACATCAAGCCATCCCGGAACAGTTGGGAACCAGTTTTCGACCGCATGGACGACTCAGAGCAATGGATGGCCGGGTATCGCGTCCCGGTGCGGCTCATGACTCCCAACGAACCTGACCCTCGATTGGAGAAGGTTATGCGTCGATGCTCAGAGGTCCGCCTGGGGCAGTGCAGCTACATCGCTCGCCCAGACACTCCCCTGACCCGCGAGTGGTGGGTGGAGCTGAATCATCGAATGGACAAGTACGCTGACCACCTCGCTCTGCACCCGGGGAACGCTCGCGGCGACAACGTTGGCTACCCTGTCCCCTTCAACGCTCTCCTGGCTCAGGTCGTCGACCCGCTGCAGGTGAAGTACCGGGACGCGCTGCTGTACGACGAGCGGCTCTTCCCGGACCACGACGACTACCAGTGATGCGCATCCGCCAGATCCGCGTAGCCCTCGACGACTGACCATCGGGGGTCGAGCTGAAAGGCCTTGTCGCCGTTGATCCCTCGACGGTGGAACGCCGGCGCCCACACCAGCGCGTGGTTGTCTCTGTAGACACCGTTGCTGAGGTAGGCACCCCAGTAGGAGAACGTCGAGTTCGCGAGCACCAGCCGCCGCGCTGAAGCGAGCTGCGCCAGGTTGGCCACAGGCCCGTCTCCGGTTCGCTGGTATGTCACCTCCCCGAACTCGGTCAGGAACCCCAGCTCGGCCGAGCACCACCCGGGGTCGTCGGAGACCACGTCCACGCGCGCGATTGCCTGTTGCCGCCTGGCCCCGTGCATGGCTGCGCGCACGTAGCCACGCACGTCGAACCCGTAGAGCAGTCGAAGCTGCGGATCTGAGTAGTAGTCACCGCGGCGAACGTTGACCGTGACTACGTCCTCGCGCGGCTCGCGGGAGACGGGGAGGCCCGACCTCAGGAGTCGCTCGCGCACGAAGTCCGGGAGGAACTCCTCGGGGAACTTGTCGAAGTCTTGCGACCAGTCGCACTCTCGCGCGTCCGAGAAGCGAAGCTCGTCGCGAGCCAGGAGCAGAGGCTCGATGCGGGGGAACACCTCGAGCCACGGCCGCATGGCGTCGGTCTGGAGGACCCACCAGTCCCGACCGGTCGCCTGGCCGTAGTGGCCCCAGAGCCAGAAGGAGAACATGTTGCCGACGCCGATCCCGGACTCGGGAGGCAGGTTGACCGTTCGATGGCGGCCATTCGCTCGCCAGGCGTCCAGCCGCTTCAGAGCGTGAAAGCGGACGAACCGGGCTGCCCGGGCGGGTGCGCTCCTGCGTGCTACCGAAGTGCGGCTCATTTCCACCGACCGGTCTCGCGCACGAACGCGATCTTGCGTCGCACGCGCTTGTGCGCCGCGCGCCCCAGAAGCGCAAGCTCGCGACCGACCATCTCGCGGCGTGGCATCTCTTCCCGACGGCGGACCGAGAATCGATCGAGCAGCTCCTCAGGCACCAGCTCCTGCCCCATGCCGAAGCGGCGTCCGAACCGGGCCACCTTGAGGGGTTTGTCGCCGGGGCCGCAGAAGTGCACTGCGAACGCGTCGTTGAGGTCGCCGTCGTAGTAGTGAGCACGAGAGTTGAGCCGTCGGTGACCGACGATGGTCACGCCTTCGGTGAACTCCGGGTGGTCGCGGATCGTGCGCCAGATCGCGTCCTGGTCGCCGAACGTGTACAACCCCTCGTCGGTCTCGGACCAGTCAGAGCGGATCGCCTCGAGATCCCAGGCCTGTGCCGCATCGAGGAAGGCGAAGGTGCGCGGGTCGTTGCGCAGGAGCAGCACACCGCTGTTGACCCGGGTCCAGGTGTCATCCGGTTCTCGCGGCCCCTCAGCGATCACGAGGAACGCATCGCTGTCCGTCGCTTCAGCGATCAGCTCTTCCACCGCGGGGCTCTTCAGGTCGGTGACGTAGACGTCGTCATCCAGATAGAGGACCCAGTCGAAATGCGGCAGGATCTCGCGAACCAGCTCGAACTTGTAGTAGTAGACGGTGTCGATGCCCGGGGCCAGGCCGATCCCGATGTGATGGGTGAAACCGTGAAGACCGGCGAAGACCTTGTGGTTGACGTACGAGCGATAGCGCACCTCGTCACCACCGCTCGCCACGCACACGCGCGGACTAGCCGCCATTCGCGTTCACCTCCTCGGATGATTCTCCCTCACGACGAGTCGCCCAGCCGTGCTGGATGATCGCCCTTTGGCTGCGGAACCCTGACAGCGGCTGGACGTCGCGTCCGGCCAACCGACGGGCGCCGTTCCAGCCGAGATTGACCAGACTCGCCGCCATCAAGCCCACGCGCAGGGCTGCTGGTGAACCCCACTTCTGCTGGTAACGGAACCGCGAGTCGACGACCCAGCCAGCGCGGCGGAGCGGGTCGGACGAACCCCCGCCTTCGTGCTCGAGCGTCGGGGACGGCAGGACGACGACGGGCAGTCCTCGCTCCTCGTGAAGACGCCGCTGCAGGTCGATCTCCTCGCTGTTCATGAAGAACCGCTCGTCAAACCCGCCGACAGCCTGGACGTCGTCCGTCGGGATCAGCAGGCACACACCGACCGCCCAGTCCGTGACGGCAACGGACGGCGAGGACCATCCGGCGACGTCGTTGCCCAGCGCTCGCTCCAGCCAAGGCCGACCGTGGAAACGGGCAAGGGGCTCCAGCCACTCGACGACGTGCTGGCCTGGCGTGGGCCACAACCGCGTGACACACAGGTCACGCTGCTGACGGACCTGCACGGACACCACGGCTGGCCACCACGGATCGGCTGCCGCCAGCAGGCGGGAGACGAAGTCAGGCTCGACCTGGGCGTCGCTGTTGAGCACCAGCACCGCATCCTCACTGACGACAGCGAGCCCTGAGTTCACCGCGGACCCGAACCCCCGTTCCTATGGCGCCGGACCACCTCGAACCCTTCCCCGGCGGGGAAAGGGACCGGAGACGCGTCGTCCACGACGATGACCCGGCAGTCGCTGCCCTTCTGGTCAGTGAGCTGCCGGACCAGCAGCTGAGTCGGGGCAGGATCACCGAAGTGCGGGATGACCACCGCTACAGACGCGTTCGTCACCACAGCTGCTCCAGCTGCGTCACCCGCTGCACCATCGTGTGTTCGGCCAGCGTGCGCTGCCTCGCCCGGCGTCGCAGCTCGACGAACTCCGCCGGGTGCTCGACGACCCGGCGAGCGGCCTCCACCAGCTCGTCGTGATCGGTGAAGACCAGGATCTCCCGACCGGGCTCGTAGAGCTCGGCGACGTCGGGCCGGTCGATGAGCTGCACGCCACCGACCGCGCTGGCCTCGTAGGTGCGCATGGTGAACCCGTCCTGGTCGCCGTGCACGTTCAGCGTCGCGGCACTGTCCCGCATGATCGCGAGTGCCTGGTCATAGGGAACGTCGCGCGAGTTGGGCAGCGGGTTCGGCCGCAATCGCCACGTGCGCGCACGGTCGATCGGGTGGTCCGACCATCCTCGGCCCCACACGTGGACCGGAAGCCCGGCCTGGTGCATCGCGGTGAGAGCGACGGTCCGGTTAGGCAGAGGGGCGCCCACGAAACTCACCAGCCCGTCGGCCTCGCTCGTGGCTGCCGGAACCTTGCGGTCGTCGAAGCCGGTGCGCACGTGCAGCGCGGGGATTCCCTTCTCGCGCAACGCTGCTGCGTCACCGCTGCTGTAGGTCGCGATGCGTGCGACCTGGGCGAGGCCAGCGGGGTCGTACGTCATCCGACGCAGCTCGTCGTAGAGCCAGACTGCGACCTGCCTCCCGCCGGACGACGCCTCGTCCCAGAAGGCAGAGGTCAGCAGATCGCCCCGGACGACCAGCACGACGTCCGGCCGGAACTGCCGCATCCGGGCGATGGCACGGTCGGTGGCATAGGTGGCCGACTGGACCAGGGCACCGTCCCCCGGATCTTCGCCGGCAGCTCGAAGGCGAGCTTGTTCCAGGCCTTGCGCGCACGGGAGTCGACGGCGTCGTAGCGGTGCACGGCCACGTCATAGCCGCGCCGCGACAGCGCGTCACCGATGGAGTCGCCGTACCCGTGGAACCCGGGCGCGACCACAAGCAGCCGGCTCATGCTGACCGACTCCGCAACAGCTTGGCGGGGACTCCGCCGACCACGGCGCCGGCCGGAACGTCGGACACCACTACGGCCCCCGCCGCGACGGTGGCGCCGTCACCGATCTGGACGCCGCCGAGCACGACGACGTTCTGTCCCAGGAAGACGTCGTCACCGATCGTGACCGCCCCGGTCCCGTGCACCCCGTGCCGGTCGGCTCGCTCGTGGTCGGTGCTGGTCACCATGACGTTGTCGGCCAGCACGCACCGCTGACCCAGCTCGACGGGGTCGATCGAGTGCAGGTGTGCGCGGTGACCGATGTAGCAGCCGTCGCCGATGACGAGCCGGCTGCCCTCGCCCTCGGTCGCCAGCCAGGCGCCGTCGCGGACGAGCACATCCCGACCGATGGTGATGCGGTCGACGCCCATGAGCATCAGCGGAGCGACAACGACCGTGCCGGCGCCGATGCTGTCGAACGCCGCGCGCATGACGGGCATCCCGAGCTGCGCCAGCCGGTAGCGCAGGCCAGCGCGCTTCTCGACCAGGAGCCGGGCGAGCTTGTGGCTCATGGCGCCGCCCACCATCGATCGGCCAGACGGGGCTCTTCTCCGAACCGCGCGCCGATGGCCAGTCCGAGCACAATGAAGGCTCCCGTCGTCATGAACACCTCACCGAGCTTCCACCCACACACGAGGATCACGACGGTCGCCGCCTCCGCGATCAGCAGCGGCCTCGGCACGGTCACCCGGCGACTGAAGATGCCGAGGGCCAGGACGCCGAACGCCAGGATCGTCGCGTACAGGAAGGGATAACCGCCCTCGACGAAGGCCTGGGCATAGGAGTCGTGCATGAATGCCTCTCGGCCGCCTTCGAGCACGACGTATCCCTCGTTGAGGCCAAGCCCGGTCGGGGGTGTAGCCAACCTTCACCTCAGTGGCCGCATTGATCTGCTCGCGATACCAGTCCGTGCCGACTCGGTCGGCGAAGACTCCGATGCGGGCGAACTGGGTCTCGACGAAGATCACCATCCAGACCGCCAACGCGGTTCCAGCCAGCCGGAAGGTGATCCCGAGTCGGTTGCGGAGCAGCAGCCAGGCGACCCCCAACGCGAACGCCATCATGGACGTGCGTGAGCCGGTGAGGAACAGCAGACCGCTCGACAGCAGCAACCAGGGGATCGTCCAGCGGCGCGGGATGGCGAGCAGCCCCAGCATCCCGACGAGGGCGTAGTAGAGGCCGGCGACGTTCTTGTCGGTGTAGAAACCGCTGAGGAACGGGGGTAGTTGTTCGGCGCGACCCCCGCGTAGAACGCGATGGCGTTGAGGAGCGGGGAGATGGCCGCCCCCGCGAAGAACGACACCGGGTCGATGCGTTGCTGCGCGACGACCGCCGCAACGGTCAGGATGAGGAAGAAGCGGAAGCTGCGCTGCGCCCAGGTTTGGCCCTGGTCGATCGACACCAGGATCAGATACGCGAAAAGCGCCAGGCCCAGAAGGTAGAGGATCCCACCCCAGCGCACGTGCACGGCGGGTCGCCGGAACGCGGCCACCGTGATGATCAATCCGGACAGCGCGACCCCGAGGGGCGCCGGGCCGATCGTGTAGTTGTTGAGCACGAGCAGGGCGCCCAGCACGAAGTCGAGCGCATTGACCTGCGACCAGTAGGCGCTGGCCCGCTCCAGCCACTGCGGCTTGGCCGACGCGGTGGCAACCGAGGCCCCGCTGTGCGCGGCCGGGGGCGCGAGGGCCACCTCAGCCCACCGCGTCCTTCCTCCGCCGCCGCTTCCGGGCCGCCCGGCTGCTGGTCGGCTCGGCATCAGTGACGACGTCTGCGGGCCGCGAGCGCTCGGACGAGGCCGCCCCGGCTCCGCCGCGGCGTAGTAGTCCTTGTAGTAGCCGGTGTATCCGGTGTAGCTGTAGGCCGAGTCGGTCAGCGAGCGCTTCGACGCCGCGTTCAGGACGACGCCCAGGACGCGGGCCTTGGTCTGGTCGAGCAGCTTGGTGCTCTGCTCGAGCGCCGCCCGGTGCGTGCGCCCGAGTCGCGTCACCAGGATGGTGCCGTCGGCAGCGGCGCTCAGCAGGGCGCCGTCGGTGACCGCGAGCACCGGCGGCGCGTCGATGACGACCATGTGGTTGGCCGCGAGCCGATCGATGAGCGTGTGCATGGCGTTCGACCCCACCAGCTCGGACGGGTTCGGGGGATGCGTCCTGCGGGGAGGATCTGCAGCCCCCGCGTGCCCGACTCGACGAGCGCGTCCTCGAGCGGCACGTCACCGGCGAGCACCTGGGTGACCCCGACCGCCGAGTCGACGTTGAACTGGTCGCCCTGGGTCGGGCGGCGCAGGTCGCAGTCGATGAGCACCACGGGCTGGCCAGCGGCGGCCAGAAGGCGAGCGAGCTGCGCCGCGATGGTCGACTTGCCGTCACCGGGGGCGGGCGACGTGACGACCACCGAGCGCGGCGGGGCGTCCACGCTCACGAACCGCAGGTTGGTGCGCAGCTGCCGCAACGCCTCCCCTGCCGCGCCGCTGACCCGCTTCGACGCCTGACCCTTGCGGATCTTGAGCGACTTGGTCTCGGGGACGACGCCGAGCACCGACTTGCCGGTGAGCAGCTCGACCTGCTCCTGGCTGCGGATCCGCGCGTCCAACGCACGCCGGGCGAAGGCGAAGAAACCACCGAGCAGCGCCCCGGCCAACCCGCCGATAACGAGGTTTCGCAGTGCCCCGGGGCGTGCCGGCGCCCCCGGCAGCGCAGCTGGTTCGTAGGCGAGCACGTTGATGCTCGTCATCCCCCGCATCTGTTCCTCGGATGTCTCTCGGCCCTGGGTCCGCCCGAAGGTCTCCAGGCGCAGCGCCTCGTAGCGCAGGGCGGACAAGGTCGCGTTGGCCAGAGCCTGCGCCTCGCGGGCGGTCGGCGCCTGCGCCGTCACGTTGATGAAGGGAGACCCGGCCGACGTGGTCGCCGTGACCGTGCCGCTGCTCGTGAGCCCCTGCGAGGCCAGGGTCCGCGACGCGCGCTCGGCGACGGCGCTGGTGTTGACCAACGACGCGTACATCGACGCACGACTGACCGTGACGGTGTCACCAGACATGGTGTCGCCGACCGACAGTGTGCTGCCGGCGACAACCACTCCACGCGACTCCGCGACGTACATCGTCGGACGGGTCAGGGTGTAGGCGGCGGCGACGAGCAGGCCGATCAGCAGCCCGATGGCCACGCTGAGCCACGAGCGGCGCAGCAGGCGGATGACGTCGAGGATGGTCACGGTGCTCCCGGGGTGTTCTCCAGCAGGCCCACCTCGGTGAGCTGTGCCAGACAGGTCTGAATGTCGGCGCGGACGATGGATGGGGTTTGGTCGAGGGCCTGGCTCACCTCGTCGACGACTTCCTCGGCGGTGCTCCTGCCCGACGCGACGTCCCACACGACGAACGCCGTGGGCGACAGCACGTGGACCGGTCCGCCGTCGGCGTGCACGACGTAGGCCACGCCGTCGCCAGCGTGCCAGACGACATCCTCCGGGGCCTTCCAGGTCATGCTCTCCCCTCCGTAGACCCCGGCGCGCAAGAATACCGGCCTGCGAGAACGCTGTCCTCACCCGGTGCAGATTCGCCCGTGCGTAGTCGGTCGGTGTCGGCTCGCGGCCCAGCTCCTCGCGCAGCAGATCGGGGTTGACCGATACGAAGGCCCGCGCGACCCGCGCCTTGGCGCGGGGCCCGCGCGCCGCCTGGAAGCGGCCCGCCCACTCGTCGAAGCGGTTCGAGTCACGCTCGGAGAAGTGCCGCCACAGCCGATAGTCGCGGTGGTGGCGAAACTGCTCCAGCTCCCCCGTCGCGGCCGCCAGCGCCACCTCGGCGTCGAACTCCTTCGCCAGCCGCCGCACGACCGCCCGGTCCTCCTCGCTCGCGTCCAACCAGGTGAGGGACTGGTCGTCGACGGCCGTCCCGCCGCTGCGCGCCGCGTGCAGCAGCAGGATGAAGCGTTGGGCTGGCACTGACGGGACCGGGCACGAGACGTGTCCCAGCTCGACGCGCCCCGCGTCGCGCCACAGCCGGTCGAACGCCTCGGTCGCGTCGATCCCGAACCCCGGCCAGCTGCGGTGCAGGTCGAGCAGTCCGAGGTATTCGTGCCGGAGGTTGAACGCGTGGCCGAACGCCGAGCCTTCGTCGAACCCGCTGACGCGCGCCCACCCGCGCTGCTGCAGCGCCTCGAGCAGGACGTCGACGTGTGCCGGGCGGACCAGCACGTCGGCGTCCAGGCTCTGCCGACCCGGGGCGCGCAGCGACCCGTCGGCGGCGGGCCCCTTGAGGTGCAGCAGGTCGACGCCGTGCTGATCGGCGAGGCGCTGCGCCACGCCGTGCGCGAGCCGCACGCGCACGGCGACCGGGACCTCCTCGATCATTCCGCGCCACCCCGCGACGAGTTCGCGAGCAGCCCCGCCACCACGCGCCGGACGTCTGCGTCGAGGACCCGCGCGCAGTTGCGCGCGGCCTCGGGCCCCTTGCCCATGGGGTCGGCGACGTCCTCCTCGGGCCGCACGCTCGCCCGGTGCCGGCGGATCGTCGCGGCCAGGTCGGCTCCGGTCTGCTCGGCCGGCAGCCGCTCCAGGGTGCGGGCCAGCTGCCCGAGCGTGAGGGTGACCGAGGCGCGGGCCGGGTGGTCCTCGATCACGCGGTCGCGCTGGGAGCGCTGCATCGCCACGACGAGATCGGCCGCGCGGACGAGCGACGGGGTCAGCTGCCGCGCGACGAATCCGCCCGGGTCGCCGCCGCGGCGGGCCAGCTGCTCGGCCATCAGCGGATCCATCGGTGAGCCCGCCAGCGCCCCCAGGCCGGCGCTGCTGAACTGCCACCCGCTGTCGCCGGCCAGGGAGCCGGCCAGGCGCTCGGCGAACGGGGAACGGCAGACGTTGCCCTCGCAGACGAAAAGCAGTGTCGGCAAACCGTCGCCCTCAGACCTCGACCGGCTCTTCAGGTTCGCCGCTGGGTGCCAGCTCGTCGACGAGCGGCACGACGTCGGCGATCGACTCGCAGACCCGGGTCGGCACGAACGGGAAGCGGTCGACGGCGTCCTTCCGCGTCGATCCGGACAGCACCAGGATCGTCCGCAGCCCGGCCTCCAGACCGCTGACGATGTCGGTGTCCATCCGGTCACCGACCATCACCGTGGTCTCGCTGTGCGCGTCGATGCGGTTCAGCGCGCTGCGCATCATCAGCGGGTTGGGCTTGCCGACGTAGTAGGGCTCGACGCCGGTCGCCTTCGTGATCAGCGCCGCGATCGACCCGGTCGCCGGCAGCGACCCCTCGGTGGAAGGGCCGGTGGCGTCGGGGTTCGTGGCGATGAACCGCGCGCCCGCCTCGATCAGCCTGATCGCCCGGGTGATCGCCTCGAAGGAGTAGGTGCGGGTCTCCCCCAGCACGACGTAGTCCGGCTTGCGCGAGGACAGCACGTAGCCCACGTCGTGCAGCGCCGTGGTCAACCCGGCCTCCCCGAGGACGTACGCCGACCCGCCCGCACGCTGGTCGTCCAGGAACTGCGCGGTGGCCAGGGCCGACGTCCAGATCGACTCCTCCGGCACGTCGATGCCCGACGCCAGCAGCCGCGCCCGCAGGTCTCGCGGGGTGTAGATGGAGTTGTTGGTCAGGACCAGGAAGCGACGACCGGTCTCCTGCAGCCGGGCCAGGAACTCGCCCGCCCCGGGGATCGCCTGCTCCTCGTGCACCAGGACGCCGTCCATGTCGGTGAGCCAGCACTCGACGGGCTTGCGGTTGGTCATGGGCACAGTGTGTCAGGGGTAGGTCGATTCGGGCCCGGGTCGTGACCAGCGGGAACCTCGACTCCTCACCCTGCCCGAGCACCGCTCCAGCCGATCTACCCGCACCTGGCCTACTTCCATCGCAGCGAATACTTACGCTGCCAGATGCACCAGTCCGGCGGCACCCACACTGACATCAAGAGGAAACGAGGTTCATGCAGAAGCGGTCGAGATCCTCAACGGTCGACCCGCCCTGTGGGTTGTGGGCGCCTGCCGAGTAGAGCTCCCCGCCCGATCGACATTGAGTCACGACTCGACCGGAACTGCTCACGGAACACTGACATCCTCTCGTTCGACGACGCATTCGCGATCCTACCCAGACCAGTTTGGACTGGTATGCCGAAGTACACCGACGAGCGGACTACATGACTTGACCAAGAGGCGCCCCTGCAGCGGCATCCCCAGCATTGCACATACCCGCACCGAACTTACGTGATGATGCCGAGGAGCGCTCAGCAAGGGACCCGATCAGGGATCAGCCCGGTTCACGGGAACGTAGACCTGACCGTAGTTGCTCCCGATCGTCTGATACCGATCCAGAAAAATGGGGGCCGGCAGGACGCATCCCGACCAGGAGCCGCGAAAGAGCTCGTTCAGCACCTTCGGAAACGTATGGGTTGCCAGGGCGTCGACTGACCAATATGCAGTCAGGTCGACGCTCCAACTGACGTTCTACCGGAAGTCGATGCAGGACCTCAAGACTCACCCATGACCCCATCGCTGCACTATCCGCCGGGAGCCACAAATACGCACCAGCAACCCCAATAACTAGCGAACGCGAGTCACGTGGGCACCGCGCTGCGAGCGCTTCTACGGCACGGGTACGCGTAACGGAGCTTTCCGATACCCAGAGGCCAGCGGCAGGGCCGGAGGTGATCTGATGCCTGGACTGAAAGGTTGTCCCTTCGCTGAACACCACGGCCGTCAAGGCCGCCGCACTGATGAGTGCAGGAAGAATGGATCCAACCCGTGCTGCTCGGCTCCAGGTCGAAAACTCAAGACTAGACTCGCGATCGCGCGTCAACGGATTTCTTTCATGGTTGCTGTATCTACTTCCAACTTTCACCGGCCTTGGGTCCTGGGCGTCCCTGCAGCCTGGCCAATCGGGTGCACAGGTCACGCTGTTCAGGGTTTGGGCAGCATTTCTGGCGGTAATCGCCTTTGCTCTCTTCTTTGGGGCCCAGCGCCCCTTCCCGTCCTCGCTGCCCGGCGTGGCATGGTACCTATTTTTTGCGGCGATTTTGATGCAGGGCCTCTTTTTATTCTCTGGCCGCAGCTATGTCTGGTTCGGTAGTTGGCGAGAGTACCTTGGGTTCCTTGTAGCCACTCTGGTTGCGACCACTGTTTTCTTCATCCTTCGGAGTGATCCAGCAACTAGGGAACCCTTCCTCCACGGATTTCAGCTTAGCTTCTGGATATTCGGGCTGTTCGCACTTCTCGAAGTGATTACCGGGTTTCACGTCCTCCAGTTCACGAGCAGGGGCTGGATTTTTCCTGCTCGATCCGCCGCCGCAACCTTTAACAATCCGAATGACCTTGCTGTCTTCTTGACGCTGAGCCTGGTCGCGCTTCTTGCTTTGCCGTCGCCCAAATCACAGGTATCTCGGATGATTTTCCCCCTGGGCCTGCTGACGGTCGTGGCGTTCGCAGGCGGCAGTCGTGGCGCACTGCTGGGGGACTTGTTATCGGCATTCTTGTGATGCTGTCGTACCCGCGTTATCGCGTCCACGCCATCGTTTTCGGCGGCCTCGCGATCTGGCCAACCCTTGTGCTGCAGTCCGCGCTCTCGCCACCAGCAGGGCCCGACCAATCTGCCGAGCGACGAATGGCACTAATGGGAGACGCTTGGGAGCTGTTCCTACGGGCACCGGCATTGGGCTCGGGGCCCGGCAGCTTCGAGGGGTTCTGGTCGCAGCGGTACAACTATCCCATCGAGCTTGCGGCGCCGCCACACAGTCTCTTGCATGAGCTGCTGTCTGAGTACGGACTCTTCGTCACTGTCCCGCTAGCGCTGTCGCTGGCTGTTGTCGCGGTACGAGCGATACGGCCCATGCTTTCGCGCAACGGTGCCGATGTTCAGAGTTTCATCGGTCCGTCGTGGATCCCTGCGCTCATCTTGGCGGCTCTCCTGCCCTCATCGGTGATCGCCGCTCCCTGGTTCTGGATCTGGCTCGCAGGGGTGATCGCAATTCAGATCAACCAACATCAGAGCTCTGAAGTGACGAGTACTGGGATCACCGGACGTGCTCACTCGGTGGAATCTGGCTCATCCGAATCGAGGGTGTAGTTGCGGTCTGAAGCCGCCGGTCTCGAGCAGGCTTCTGGCGATGTAGTTGGTCAGGTTGCGGAACCCGAGTGCGGATCCGCGCAGGTGTTCGAGCCTGCCGTTGATCGCCTCGGTGGGTCCGTTGGACGTGCCGGGGCGGTCGAAGTAGGCCAGCACGTCCTCGGTGCGCTTGGTCAGCGTCCGGCCCAGCTTCGTGACCTCGACCAGGGCCTTCGGGACGCCGGTGCGGATCGAGTCGATGAGCGTGACCATCAGCTCACGCCCACGGTGCCGGTCCTGGTGGCGGTACGCCTCGATCATCCGCTGGTAGACACCCCAGGTCGCCTCGACCTCGACGTGGGCGTCGTCGGCGAACAGCGTGGTGAGTCGGTCGGCCTGCCTGTCGGTGAGCAGGTCAGCACCCGTCGATGAGGTCCGACGCGCGGCGTAGAGCGGATCGCCCTTCCTGCCGCGGTGACCGTGGATGGCTTGTTGGACCCGGCGTCGGCACTCCTCGAGCGCCTCGCCGGCCAGCCTCGTGACATGGAAGGGATCCATCACCGTGGCCACGCCGGGCAGCTCCTCAACGGCGGCGGTCTTGAACCCGGTGAACCCGTCCATCGCCACGACCTCAACACCGTCACGCCAGGCCTGATCACGGTCGGCGAGCCAGCTCTTGAACGTCTGCTTGGAGCGGCCCTCGATCATGTCGAGCAGCCTCGCTGGGCCGGTGCCGTCGCGGACCGGGGTCAGGTCGATGACCACGGTGACGTACTTCTCGCCCCGCCGGGTGTGCCGCCACACGTGCTCATCCACGCCGATCACGGCCACGCCGTCGAACCTGGCGGGGTCGTGAATCAGCAGGCGCTTGCCCTTCGGCCAGGACCGCGTTGTTCGCGGTGTCCCACGCGACCCCAAGTCCTTCGGCGACCCGAGCCACGGTCAGGTGCTGGACCACGATCCCGACCACCGCCCACCGCACCGCGGCCCGGGTCAGCTTGGCCCGCGGCTCGGCCGCTGCGCTGGTGTCCTGCCGCCACACGTGACCACATTCGCCGCAGCGGTAGCGACGGATCGTGACCTCCAACGTCGTCGGCCGCCAGCCCAGCGGCTCGTGCGCCAACGGACGCACCACCGTGTCCCGCGGTGCGCCCTCGCACCCACAGCGACGACACCACTGGTCGGGTTCGACCACCCGGCACGCCAGCACCGCCCGGTCAGGCTCGAGCCGCTGCCCCGTTACCTCAAGACCCAGCTCATCGAGCCGGCAGAACGTGGTGAGGTCAGGGCAAGCGAAGAAGGTAGCGTCAGGCACGTCGAGGTCTTCCAGATGGGCAGCGTGAGAACTCCCATCCTCGGAAGACCTCGACGCCTACGCCCGGACCGACGCGCCCGCACGCACTACACCCTCATCTGGGAAGAGCCTGGAATCGCTCGCCTAGCACCTCGTGCACGCAGAAGGCCGCCCCGCGTTCGTGCGGGGCGGCCTTTCGCGTCAGGGGCGAGGGCTCAGCCCATCGCCTTCTGCAGGTTCTCGTCGATCGCGGCCAGGAACTCCTCGGTCGTCAGGAACTCCTGCTCCGGCGAGATCAGCAGCGCCAGGTCCTTGGTCATCTTGCCCGACTCGACGGTCTCGATGCAGACCCGCTCGAGGGTCTCGGCGAACTGGGTGACCTCGGGGGTGCCGTCGAGCTTGCCGCGGTGCGCGAGGCCGCGCGTCCAGGCGAAGATCGAGGCGATCGGGTTGGTCGAGGTGGCCTTGCCCTGCTGGTGCTGGCGGTAGTGCCGCGTCACCGTGCCGTGCGCCGCCTCGGCCTCGACGGTCTTGCCGTCGGGGCTCATCAGCACCGAGGTCATCAGCCCGAGCGAGCCGAAGCCCTGCGCGACGACGTCGGACTGCACGTCGCCGTCGTAGTTCTTGCACGCCCAGACGTAGCCGCCCTCCCACTTCATCGCGGCGGCGACCATGTCGTCGATCAGCCGGTGCTCGTAGGTGATGCCGACGGCGTCGAACTTGTCCTTGAACTCGGTGTCGAAGACGTGCTGGAAGATGTCCTTGAACTGCCCGTCGTAGGCCTTGAGGATCGTGTTCTTCGTCGACAGGTAGACGGGGTACTTGCGCTGCAGGCCGTAGTTGAACGACGCCCGCGCGAAGTCGCGGATCGAGTCGTCGAAGTTGTACATGCCCATCGCGACGCCGCCGTCGTCGCCGAACTCGGCGATCTCGTACGTCTGCACCTCGCCGCCGTCGGCCGGGGCGTACGAGATCGTCACCGTGCCGGCGCCCGGCACCTTGAAGTTCTGCGACTTGTACTGGTCGCCGTGCGCGTGACGGCCGATGACGATCGGCTGCTTCCAGCCCGGCACCAGCCGCGGCACGTTGCCGATGATGATCGGCTCGCGGAAGATCACGCCACCGAGGATGTTGCGGATCGTCCCGTTCGGGCTCTTCCACATCTCCTTCAGGCCGAACTCCTCGACCCGCGCCTCGTCCGGGGTGATGGTGGCGCACTTGACGCCGACGCCGTACTCCTTGATGGCCTTGGCCGCGTCGACGGTCACCTGGTCGTCGGTGGCGTCGCGGTTCTCGATCCCGAGGTCGTAGTACTTCAGGTCGACGTCGACGTAGGGGTGGATGAGCCGGTCCTTGATGAACGCCCAGATGATGCGCGTCATCTCGTCACCGTCGAGCTCGACGATGGGGTTCTTGACCGTGATCTTCTGCATGGACGAAGGGCTCCTAGACAGCGGGGTGACGCTCGGGGCACCGGCCGAACACGCCGGTTGCGCGGTCGCTAGCCTATCGCCCGCCCCGGCGCCGATTTTCAGCGGGCGGCGCGCCGCCAGGTGATACACAAGTCACACCGCCCCCACCTTCGCGCGTAGTCTTGAGGGTGCACGGCACTGCCCCGCACGAAGAACACGGATGGAGACGACTCGGGTGCGATCGGGACGAGCGGACGGCGCCTTCGAGCGGTCGAGCGCGGGACGTGCGCGATGACCAGGCGCAACGAGGTCCCCAGGACCAGGGTCCAGCGACGCCACCTCGCGACGGTCGAGGAGGTCAAGGAGATCGCCCGTGAGCGGCTGGTCCGCGAGGGCGCGGCCACGCTGTCGCTGCGCGCGATCGCGCGCGACATGGGCGTCGTCCCGTCCGCGCTGTACCGCTACTTCCCCAGCCACGCCCACCTGCTCGAGGCGCTCGCCGACGACGCCGCGACCTCGATGCTGGAGCACGTCCGCATGGCCGGCGCCGTGCTGCCCAGCACCGACCACCGCGGCCGGTGGGTCGCCCAGCTGCGGGCGTACCGCGCCTGGGTGATGAGCCACGTGCCCGGCTACACCCTGAACTTCGGCCCCGCGCCCGAGCGGCACACCGAGCACCCGCCCGACGACGTCGTGCGGCGCATCGTCGCCCAGCTCGCCCGCACGCTGCAGGACGCCGACGCCGACGGCACCCTCGACCTGCTCAACCACCCGATCAGCGAGGTCGTCGGGGTGACCCTCGAGGTCCCCGCGATGCACGACACCGACATCGACCCCAAGATCTTCAGCATCGCGCTGGCCGCCTGGACCGCGATCCACGGCATCGTCGCCCTCGAGGCCACCGGCCGGCTGCCGCTGACCGACAAGGCCGCGGACGACTACTTCGAGGCGCAGCTAGCGGGGCTCACCCTCGCCCTCGGGTTCGACGACCAGTGACAGCCGCTGCGGCGGCCCGTCGAACAGGCCGTCGCTGAACTCGCTCGCCCGGTTGCCCCCAGGGAAGCGCAGCGCCGCCTGCACGAGCGTGTACGCCATCGGCAGCACCTCCAGCAGGTCGGCCGACCACTGGTCGCCGTAGAACTCCACCGCCCAGGCCACCGCGTCGGGGTCGTAGCCCCCGACCAGCAGCACCTCGCGCACCGACGTGCCCTGGAAGCGGGCGCGGGTGCCCGCGGGGGCGTCGCTCATCAGCACGTGCAGCCCCACCCCGTCGACCACCGAGCTGACGGGGATCCCGTCGTCGTGGTGCGGGCCGGCGTCGCGCGCCTGGAAGCGCAGCTCGAGCCGGGTGCCCGCCGTGTCGTCGCGGATCGCCCGCCAGCCGGAGGCGTTGACCGCCCGGCCCAGGGCGTGCGCGACCGCGGAGATGCGCATGCGCGTGCTGTCGCGCTCCATGCCGTCGAGATCGTGCAGCACGCGGTAGGCCACCTCGGCGAACGCCCGCGGATCGACGCGGCGGTCGTCGGACTGCGGCAGGCTCGCCGCGTGGCTCCGGAACTCTCGGTGGAGTCCGCTCATCGGTGTTCCCTCCCCTGACAAACCTTCCACATTCAACAGGTTCGGCGGGCGGAGCGCACGTCGGTCGCCGATTCCCCCAGAAACGACCTCAAGCGGGAACAACTTGCACCCACGACTGCTGGTTGACCCGGCTGGGGCCCCAGGCGATGTCGACGACGCCCAGCGCGAAGCCCCGCCGCCGCAGCTCGGTGATGGTCCGCCCAAGGTAGGACAGCTGCCCCGAGCCGCACTGCACCACGTCGTTGCCGTCGTGCAGCAGGATCAGCGCCTGGTCGACCGCGTTGCCGACGACGTACTTCTGTACGCCCGCCGCACCCGGGCACTCGAAGTCGCCCGGGAGCGGGTTGGTCCAGTGCCACAGCACCCCGCCCCACATGCCCTGCTCGCGGATGACCGCGTTGCCGTCGGCGGTCTCCTCCCCGAACGGGTAGCGGAACAGCACCGGCCGGGTGCCGGTGATCTGCTCGATGGTGTCGTTGGTGCGCACGATCTCGGTGCGCGCCTGCTCGGCGGTCAGCGACGAGAACCGCGGGTGGCTCCAGGAGTGGTTGCCGATGACGTGGCCGTCGGCGGCGATCGCGCGCACCAGGTCGGGCCGGGCCGCGGCGTGCTCGCCCTGCAGGAAGAACGTCGCCTTCGCGCGGTAGCTGCGCAGCGTCGACAGCACCGTGGGCGTGATCTCGGCCGACGGGCCGTCGTCGAAGGTGAGCGCCACGAGGCCGGCCGAGCCGGGCGCGGTCGCCCGCGCCCACCCGGGCGTCGCCGCGGTCGCCCGGTCTGCGGGGAGCAGCGCCAGCGGGGCCGCGGCGGCGGCGCCCAGCAGCGTGCGGCGCCGCATCACCGGCGGGTGGCCCGCGCGCCCCGCAGCACGATCCGGTAGAGGACGAACAGGGTGAACAGGATGGTGACCGTCAGCAGCAGCCCGTGCAGGGCGCCGACGGCCGTCCCCATGCCGGCGAGCGAGACGTAACCGGTGTTGACCAGCGGTCCGTTGCCGTTGTCGTACATGTCGTGTGCTTCCTTCTGTCGTTCCGATGTTTTCGGTGTGATCTCGGTGGTGGTCGGTCGGTGGGCGCTACCAGTTCTGGTCGGCGCCCCGGAGGCTGCGCACCACGGCGACCGCGGTGCACGCCTCGAGGAAGAGCCCGTAGAAGTCCTCGATGAGCATCGGCAGGACGATCGCCATGTCGCGCCAGTCACGGCCCGGGACCCGCCAGGCCGAGGCAACCCGGTCGAACCACATGATCGCCAGCGGCACGAGGCCGAGCAGCGACAGCGTCATGCTGAGCCCGAGCGCCAGGATGAGCACGACGTACGCGATGAACACCAGGCGCATGAGCATCCCGAACGCGAACAGCACGTAGGCCGCGATGTCGCGCCGGGTCCCCCAGACCCAGCCGCGCTTGCGGCACTCGTCGACGCCGCCGCGGCCCCAGCGCTGCCGCTGGGTCCACAGCTCGCCGAACGTCTTCGGGGTGTCGGTGATGACGTGGGCGCCGTTGGAGGCGCGCACCCGATAGCCCTGCGACTTCAGGTCGAGCGTGA
Organism: Barrientosiimonas endolithica; assembly: GCF_030296655.1. Classification (NCBI taxonomy): domain Bacteria; kingdom Bacillati; phylum Actinomycetota; class Actinomycetes; order Micrococcales; family Dermacoccaceae; genus Barrientosiimonas; species Barrientosiimonas endolithica. The sequence continues at coordinate 2,597,492 of NZ_AP027735.1, forward strand.
GGCCGTAGTCCTCGATCAGGCTCGTCTCGTCCCACGGCCCCCGCCCGGCGCGCACCCGCGGCAGCCGGCGCAGCACCTCGCCGCGATACATCGCCGCCGCACCCGAGGCCACCTGGATGCGCCAGCCGCGGATCTCGCGGTTGTCGTCGTAGCGGGCGTACTCCAGCCGCTGCAGCCGCTGGGCCAGGCCCTTGGCGTCGCGCGCCCAGTAGCGCGCGCACACCGCGGCCGAGCTGCGGTCGGCGAGCATCGAGGCCACCAGCTGCTCGATCGAGTCGGGGCGCAGCACCGTGTCGGCGTCCATCGTGAAGACGACGTCGGCGTCGCGGGCGTGCAGCGCCCACGCCTGGTTCAGGGCACCTGACTTGCGGTGGGGGTTGTCGACCGTCTCCATCACGACGACCGGGAACTCCCGGGCGATCTCGACGGTGCGGTCGGTGCAGTTGTCGGCGACGACGACGATCGTGGTGGGCGGCACGGTCTGCGTCAGCAACGACGTGATGGTCTGCGCGACGCAGTCCTGCTCGTTGTGCGCCGGCACGATCGCCACGATCTCGGGGACGACGAGCCCCGCCCGCAGCCACGAGCGCATCCGACGGCTTCCGTGGGTGCGCCCCAGCTCCGGTCGTTGAATCTTGTCCCCTGCCACGAGAGAACACTGTTCTCGTTAGCGAGCACCGTTGTCAACTGTGATGAACGTCCCCTTTGCACGAATTTTACGTTACCGAAGGTTACTGGCGCGTGAAGTCACCCCGAAGTGGGGGCTTGGATCGTCGCTCGGGGGAGCGCGCGCCCGGACGGCGCGGGCCTACTCCCCCGGGACGACGGGGTTCTTGGGCGTACGCCCGGCGCGGCGCAGCGTCTCGCGCGCCAGCGCGTCGACCGAGTCGACGAGACGAGGATCACGTCCGAGGTTGTGCTCGTCGTACGCCACCGACAGCTCGGTGCAGCCCAGCACCACGACGTCGCTGCCCTTGGCGACCATCGCGTCGACCAGCGCGAGCAGCGCCCCGAGGTCGGTCGACAGGCCGGCCTTGACCTGGTCGTAGATGATCCGCATGACCTCGCGCTGCTCGTCGTCGCTGGTGTCGACCGGCTCGCCACCGAGCGCCCGCACGGCGTCGGCGTAGATGCCGGCCGCGCGGGTGCCGGTCGTCGCGAGGATGCCGACGCGCGGAGGGCGGCCCTCGGCGCGGGCCGCGGCCTGCTCGACCGCGGCCGTCGCGGTGGTCTCGACGATGTCGATCATCGGCACCGAGACCTGGTCCGCGACGGCGCGCAGGAACGGGTGCGCGGAGTTGCACGGCACCGCGATCAGCTCGGCGCCGATGCCCTGCAGCCGCAGCGCGTCGGCGAGCAGCACCGGGGCCGGGTCGGGCGCGGCCGGGTCGGTGAGCCGGGCGGTGCGGTCGGGCGTGGTCGAGTGGCTGAGCAGCACCGCGTCGAGCTGCTCCTGGTCGGACTCGGCCGGGGTGAGCAGGGTCAGCACCCGCAGGAACGTCGCGCCCGCCAGCGGCCCGAGCCCGCCCATGATGCCGACGACCGGGGCGGACCAGCCCTGCTCGGCCGTCACGCGGATCTCGTTGTCGCTCATGACGATTCAGGCCTTCTCGCGCTCGGCGTCACGCTTGGGCGGCGGGTAGACCCGGAAGTACTTGCGCACCTGGTTCGCGCCGTACGCCCCGACGTAGGCCCAGCGCTTGGGGTGGGGGTCGCGGGCGTACATCATCGGGTTGGTGACCTTGCCGCGCGCGACGAGCGAGAGCACCTTCTTGCGCAGGTCGCCCGGCAGGTAGCGCAGGACCAGCGGCACCGGCAGCGAGGTGTAGAGCTCCTCCTTCGCCGACTCCACGAGGCGCGGCTCGTCGGAGAGGTCGCTGCCGTCGACGTACTGCTCGACGTAGTAGCGGGCGGTGTTGACCCCGCCGGCGTTGACGTAGAAGTTGGACCGGCCGAGCCGGGGTTGAGCTCGAAGAACTTGGTACGTCCGTCGCGGGGGTCGTACTTCAGGTCGAAGTTGGCGTAGCCGCGCCAGCCGACGTGCTCCAGCAGGCGCACGGCCTCGTCGAGGACCGCGCGGTCCTGACCGGTGATGATCGCGGCGGGGACGCCGAGGGTCTCCGGCAGGTGCTCCTCGAGCAGCACGTGCCCGAAGGCGCCCATGCGCACCTTGCCGGCGCGGTCGCAGTAGCAGGTGAGGATCCGCATGCCGTCGTCCAGGCCGGGGATCATGTCCTGCAGGATGAAGGTGCCGGGGTAGCCGCTGTCGTGGACGCGCTGCATCAGGTCCATCAGCTCCTCGCGGGAGCCCGCCGTGTGCACCTTCTGCTTGCCGGGGAAGTCGTAGCGCTCGTACGTCGCGGAGTTGCCGGTCTTGGCGATGATCGGGAAGCTCAGCCGGGAAAGCCGCTCGCGCAGCTGCGGGTCTTCCTTGAGCTGCTCGTGGCGGGCGACGTCGTAGACCACCGTCTCGGGGTGGGCGATGCCGAGCTCGCTGCACAGCTCGGCGAACTGGGCCTTGTCGGTGAGCCGGTCGATCAGCGCGAGGCCGGGGTAGGGGATCGTCAGGCGCGGCTCGAGCCGGTCGCGCAGCGTGACGATGCGGCGCACGAGGTAGTCGGTGCTGGTGAGCAGCAGCAGCGGGCGGTCGCCGAACCGCTCCCCCAGGCCCTGCAGGTGGGCGACCAGGGCGTCGTCGTCGTCGAAGTCGGCCAGCCGGGAGACCTCGATGATGCGGCTGTTGGCGACCGGGCCGGCGCCGAGCCGGGAGACGGCGACCGAGATCGCGGCGTACTCCTCGTGGAAGCTGCGCGCGAGGCTGTAGGTCGAGGCGTCGGCCCCCAGCAGCACGGGCACGAATCGTTGGTCGTCCGGAACGGTCGTGGCACTCACGCCGCCACCCTAGGCTGCCGGGGTGGACGACGACGCGAGCACCACGACCCCCGCCGCCGATGCGAGCGAGACCACACGCCCGGCCGAGCCGAAGGACGAGCTGGTCACGACGGCGCACACGCTGAAGGTCGGCCGAAAGACGTTGCGCTACAAGGCGGCTGCCGGTCGGCTGGTGCTGCGCGAGGACGTGTTCAAGGACGACGTCTACCAGGGCCGGCGGGCCAAGGCCGAGGTCGGGCTGACGGCGTACACGCTCGACGAGGGGGCCGACGCGGACGCGACGACCCGGCCGGTGACGTTCGCGTTCAACGGCGGGCCGGGGTCCTCCAGCGTGTGGCTGCACCTGGGCCTGCTCGGGCCGCGCCGCGTCGTCGCCGGTGACGCGGGCGGGTTGGCGCGCCCGCCGTACGCCCTCGCGGACAACCCCGAGTCGCTCCTCGCGGTCAGCGACCTGGTGCTCATCGACCCGGTCTCGACCGGCTGGTCGCGCGCCGCGGAGGGCGAGAAGGCCAAGGACTTCCACGGCTACGCCAAGGACGTGGAGTCGATGGCCGAGGTGATCCGGCTGTGGACCACCCGCAACGCGCGGTGGGGGTCGCCGAAGTTCCTCGCGGGCGAGTCCTACGGCACGACGCGGGCCGTGGCGCTGGCCGAGCGGCTGCAGAGCCGGGAGGGGATGTACCTCAACGGGCTGATGCTCATCTCCTCGGTGCTGGACTTCGGCACCCTCGACTTCGAGATCCCGCGCAACGACCGGGCGCACGCGCTCTACCTGCCGCACTACGCCGCGACGGCGCACTTCCACGGCAAGCACGGGCGCCGGTCGCTGCGCTCGGTGCTGACCGAGGCCGAGACGTACGCGGCGGGCGAGTACCCGCGGGTGCTGGCGCTCGGCAGCCGCGCGTCGGCGACCGAGCGGGCCGAGGCGGTGGCCACGGTGGCGCGGCTGGCCGGTCTGAGCGAGGACTACGTCGACCGGGCCGACCTGCGCATCGAGCACTGGCGCTACTACGGCGAGCTGCTGCGCGACGAGCGGCGCACGGTCGGCCGGCTGGACTCGCGGTTCACCGGGGCGGCCGCGTCGGCGATCGCCGAGTCGATGGACGCCGACCCGTCGATGGACGCGATCATCGGGCCGTACGCCACCGCCTGGAACCACTACGCCCGGGCCGAGCTCGGGCTCGACTCGGACGCGCCCTACCGCGTGTTCGGCGACGTGCACCCTTGGAGCTACAAGGATTTCGAGGGCAAGCCGATCTACGTGCTCGACAAGCTGGAGCGGGCGATGCGGCAGAACCCGCACCTGCGCGTGCACGTCGCGTACGGCTACTACGACGGCGCCACCCCGTACGCCGCCGGCCAGGACGCCCTCGCCCGCACCAGCCTCCCGCCCGAGCTGCTGGACAACATCGAGCACCGGTTCTACGAGGCCGGCCACATGATGTACGTCCACGAGCCCAGCCGCCTCCAGCAGAGCAAGGACCTCGCGGACTTCGTCGCCCGCGCCACGTGACGCCCACGCCCAGGCTGGTCGAGTAGGCCGCGAGGGACGAGCCGCTACAAGCCGGTCGAGTAGGCGGCGAGGAACGAGCGGCCGTATCGAGACCCTGCTCAGCCCCCGAAACCCTCTCGCCCCGCGGCTTTACTCTGGGGCGGCTCGTGCGCCACCCGCGAACCCCGTGATCCTGCGGTGGCGCACCACGTGCCCCAGAGTAAAGCCGCCGCCGAGCCATTCCTCCGTCTCGGCCGAACGGCCGATACCGCCGCCGCACAACCGGTCTCGCGGCCGATGTGGCGGCACCCCCGCGATTCCTACCGTCGTGGCCATGAACTCGTTGAACTCGATCTGGCAGGCCCAGCAGGGTCTCGATACGGCCTCCGCTGGCGCTCCGGCCTACTCGACCACCATGGGCGGCGCTCCGGCCTCCTCGACCACCACGCGCGCCACCACGGGCGCTCCGCTGCTGTCGGTGCGCGGGGTGGGGCACGCGTACGGCGACACGACCGTGCTGCACGGCGTCAGCTGCGACGTCCCGCAGGGACGAGCCGTGGCGCTGATGGGGCCGTCCGGCTCCGGCAAGACCACGCTGCTGCACCTGATGGCCGGCATCCTGGCGCCGCAGCAGGGCAGCATCGTGCTCGCCGGCGACCAGACCGACCTCGCCCGGCTGGGCATCGAGGAGCGAGCGGCGTTGCGGCGCAGCCGGTTCGGTCTGGTGTTCCAGTCCGGCCAGCTGCTCGGTGAGCTCACCGCCGTCGAGAACGCGGCGCTGCCGCTGATCGTCGACGGGGTGGCCTACGCCGATGCGCTGGCCCGGACGTCCGAGCTGTTCGCGCCGCTCGGCCTCGGCGGTCTCGACGCGCGCCGGCCGGGTGAGCTGTCCGGCGGCCAGCAGCAGCGCGTCGCCATCGCCCGCGCGATGGTCACCCGCCCGCAGCTGCTGCTCGCCGACGAGCCGACCGGCGCGCTCGACCGGCGCACCGGCGAGGAGGTCATGACCCTGCTGCTGCAGGCGCAGCGCTCGCTCGGCGCCTCGCTCGTGCTGGTCACCCACGACCCGGAGATCGCCCAGCGCTGCGACCTCGTGCTGCACCTGCGCGACGGCCGCATCGTCAGCGCCAGCGAGGGGTCCTGCGATGAGCACCAGCGCCCTCCTGGCCCGCCGCATGCTGCGCGGCGGCGGTGCGCGCGACCTGCGCACCCACGGCCTGGCCGTGCTCGCGACCGCCGTCGCGGTCACCGTCATGCTGCTCACCCTCGGCGCCGTCACCGGTCTGGCCGACCGCGACGGACGGACCGCCTGGCTGCGGCCCGCCGCCTCCGACGACGCCGTCGCGGTCCAGACCACGAGCACGACGTACGTCGACGGCAAGCCGCTCACGCTCGTGCACCTGGCCGCGCTGCCGGGTGAGCGCGGCAGGGACCGCGCGCTGCCCGCGCCGCCCGGCATGGACGCCTTCCCGGAGCCCGGCGAGGTCGCCGTCTCCCCGCGCTGCGCGACCTGCTGGCGTCGCGCCCGGCCGACCAGCGGCCGGTGGGTCCGGTCACCGCCGAGCTCGGCACCGACGGGCTGATCGGCCCCGACCAGCTGGTCGCGGTCGTCGGCGCCCGCCCCGGTGACGCGGTGCTGCAGGGCCCGGCCTGGAGCTCGGCCAACACCCCCGGCGACTTCGCCGGCCCGACCGAGATCCGCGACTTCACCGGCAGTCCGGCCGCGGCCGAGAGCGACGAGCGCGGCTACGTCCAGCTCGCGCTGGTGGCCTCGATCCTGCTGGTCATCCCGGTGCTCACGCTGACCGGCGCCGCGGCCCGGCTCGGCGCCTCCCGTCGCGCCGACCGCCTCGCACGGCTGCGCCTCGCCGGCGCCTCCGGGCGCACCGTCGCGGGCGTCGCGGTCGTCGAGGCCGGGGCGATCGCGGTGACGGGCGCGCTCGCGGGGGCGATGGCGTACGCCCTGCTCCTGCCTCTCGTCAGCCGCATCCCGGTCGGCGGCTCTGCGTTCACCCCCGGTCAGCTGTGGGTCGGTGTGCTCGGGCTGCTCGCGGTGACCGCGCTCGTCGCGGCCCTCGGCATCGCCAGCGCGCTGGTGCCGGTGCGGCGGATCCTGCGCGACCCGCTCAGCGTCGCCCAGCAGCACGCCCAGTCGATGCCGCTGCTGTGGCGCGTGCTCGCCGCCGGCGCCGCGGCCCTGGCCTTCCACCAGCTCACCCGCAACGGCGACACCTCGTCGGTCGGCGTGCTGATCGCGTTCGCCGCGGTGTTCGGGGTGCTCGCGATCGTCGGCCCGGTCGTGGTGACGCTGCTCGGCCGGATGGTCGTACGCCGGGCGCAGCGCCGCGCCGACAGCGCCCGGCTCATCGCCGGCCGCCGGCTGCTGGACGACCCCCGCGCCGGCTGGCGCAGCGTGTCCGGGCTGGTCATGGCCAGCTTCGTCGCGGGCTTCCTCGCGCTGTTCTCCGTCGGTGGCGGCGGGGTCGTGTGGGGTCAGGAGCGCGAGCTGGAGATCGCCGTGACCGCCGAGCAGGCTCCCGGCGCGCTCGCGAAGGCCCGGTCCGCCCTGGCCGACGCCGACGTCGAGGCCACCCCCGTGCGCGGCGACGACAGCGGCGCGCTGCTCTTCCTCGACGCGGGCGAGCGCGCGTGGAGCACCGTCGTGGTGCCGCTGCCCGCCGACCCCGCCGAGGAGAACCGCGCCCGCGCGGCCGTCGCCCGGGCCTTCCCCGGCGCGCCCACCGCGAGCGGCGGCGACGTGGAGAACCGCGCCGACCAGTTCGCCCGCGACTTCCGCGCCGCGAGCGTGGTGGTGCTGCTGGTGTCGTTCCTCGTCGCCGCGGCCTCGACCGGGATCGTCGCGGCGGCCGCCGTGCTCGACCGCCGGGAGAACTACCGCCGGCTCTGGCAGGCAGGCGTCCCGCTGCCGACGCTGGACCGCGCGCGGGTGCTCGAGAGCACCTCGCCGATGGTCGTGTGCGCCTCGCTCGCGGTCTTCGCCGGGCTGTTCGCCGCGGCACCGATCACCCTCGCCGGCGGGTCGGTCAGCGGCACCGGAGCCCTGCTGCTGGTGCTCACCATCGTGCTCGGCGCGGCCGGCGTGCACCTGGCGATCCGGGCCAGCCGCGGCCTGCTCCGCTCGGCCGCGCAGTCCTGAGAACCGTTCCGCCCCAACCTGATTCGTCCCTCACCACCACCCTGCACAGAGATCGGAGAACTCCCATGCGCACCTCCCGGGTCATCGTCCCGCTCGTCCTGCCCCTCCTCCTCGTCGGCGGCGGCCTCGCCTCCGAGCAGCTCGCCAAGCGCACCCTCGAGGACGATGTCCGCACCGCGGTCACCTCGCTCTATCCCGAGGAGCGGGTGAGCGCGATGAACGTCCGCGGCCGGCCGTACGTCGTGTCGAGCCTGAACGGAGAGGTGTCGACGGCGTACGTCGAGCTGGCGCCGGGTCGCGACGCGCGGCGCCAGCTGCTCGTGCAGGAGCTGCGCCCCGACGAGGGCAAGGTCGGCCGCAGCCGGATGTTCGTGACGCTGCCCTACGCCGACGGCCAGCAGGGCAAGCCGCAGCTGACCCGCAACGACGCCTACACCGACCGCGCGACCGTCGACGGCCGGACGGTGACCTATCGGGCCTCGGTCGACGGGCGCACCCTGACCGTGCGGGGCACCGGCGTCGACCGGCTGCGCACGGCGCTGCCCGAGGGCACCTCGTGGAGCATGGTCGGCACCCCCGCGGCCACCGAGCGCGGCGTGCTCGTCGAGGTCGAGGCCGACGAGGTGCGCCTCCCCGCGCGTAGGCTGCGCGAGCAACCCCGTTCACGAGGAGCGCCCCGATGCCCTGGCTCGCCCTGCTGATCCTCGGGCCGCTGCTGCCCGCGGCGCTGCTGGAGGCCGTGAGCGACCCGCCGCCGCTGCTGCTGGCCGGATCCGTCGCTGCCGCAACGGTTCTCGCGTGGTGCGCCCTGCAGGTGGCGCGGGGCAGGCGGGAGCCGGCACCGGCGTACGGCTGGGCGGGCGTGGCCGCGCTGGTGCTGCTCAGCGCGACCGCGACGAGCCGCGAGCTGTGGCCCATCACGCTGGGCTGGGCGGTCGTCGCCCTCGCCGGTGCGCTCGCGTCGCGGCTGCGCGGCAACGCCGAGCTGGTGGCGCTGTGCGCGCTGGTCGCGGCGGCGGTGCTGACGCCGCTGACGATGCCCGACACCGGGGTGCTGCTCGCACTGTTCCTGGCCACGGCGATGGCGACCGCGGTGGGTGTCGGGCTGCAGGTGCGCTCGGGACGGGAGCAGGCGGTGACCGCGCGGCGGCAGGCCGTCGCCGAGGAGCGCGCCGGCATGGCCCGCGAGCTGCACGACCTCGTCGCGCACGAGGTGACCGGCATCGTCGTGCTCGCGCAGGCCGCGGCGGCCGCGACGCCCGACCCGACCACGGCCGACGTGCTGCGCCGCATCGAGCGGTCGGGGCACGACGCGCTGGCCCAGATCCGCGCGATGGTGCAGACGCTGCGCGCCGACGAGGAGGCCGAGCTGCGCCCGACCGGCGGCGGGGCTGCCGGCCTGCGCGACCTGGTGGCGGAGTTCGCCACGTCGGGCCGGGCCCGGGTGGACGCCCGGATCGACGACCTGGACCTGCCCGCCGCGCACGACGCCGCGCTGCAGCGCCTCGTGTCGGAGGGGCTGACCAACGTGCGCCGGCACGCGGGTGAGGCCACCGTCGTGGAGGTGTCGGTGACGCAGCGCCCCGGGGGTGTCGGTCTGCGGATCGTCAACGACGGCAGCGGAACTCGCGGCATCGGACCCGGCAGCGGTTACGGCCTGGTCGGGGCGCGCGAGCGGCTCGAACGCCTCGGGGGCCGCCTCGACACCCGCCGCGAGCAGGACCGGTGGATCCTGGAGGCAGACCTGCCCCTGGCCGACCCGAAGGACGGTGCGTCGTGATCCGCGTGGTGCTCGCCGACGACCAGGAGATGGTGCGCATGGGGTTCGCGATGATCCTCGAGCGCGCCGACGACATCGAGGTCGTCGCGCAGTGCCGCGACGGGGTCGAGGCGCTGGAGGCGATCCGGCGCGAGCGGCCCGACGTGGCGCTGCTCGACATCCGCATGCCCAGGCTCGACGGCCTCGCGGTCAACCGGCAGGTCGCCGGCCAGACCCGGGTCGTCATCGTCACGACGTTCGACCACGACGACTACGTCGACACCGCCCTGGCCGACGGCGCGGTCGGCTTCCTGCTGAAGGACTCCGGACCCGACCTGCTGGTCTCGGCGATCCGCGCGGCGGCCAGCGGGGACGCGCTGATCAGCCCCGAGCTGACCGTGCGTCTGCTGCAGCGCACCCGCGCCGCCGGCTCGGCCGCGCCGGCCGTGCCCGGCGTCGCCGACCTGTCCGAGCGGGAGCTGGACGTCGCGCGCCTGGTGGCGCGCGGACGTACCAACTCCGAGGTGGCGGCCGAGCTGTTCATCTCGCTCGGCACGGTCAAGACCCACCTCGGCAGCATCCAGACCAAGCTGGGCGTGCGGAACCGGGTCGAGATCGCCGCCCGGATGTGGGAGTCGGGCCAGGTCTGAGCCGGCCTGGTCAGGCGGCGCCGCGCTCGGCGTCGGCCTCGCCCTCGAGCTCACGCACCAGCGGGATGACCTCCTTGCCGAAGCGCTCGACCTCCTCCTGCACGTGCAGGAAGCCGACGAGCAGCAGGTCGACGCCGACCTTCTTGTACTCGACGATGCGGCGGGCGACCTGCTCGGGCGTGCCGACGAGGCCGGTCTTGAAGCCGTCGTTGTACTGCACCAGGTCCTTGAAGTCGGAGCCGGCCCACATGCCCTTGCCGTCCGAGCTGGCCTTGCCGGCCTGCTTCACGGCCTCGCCGAACGCCTTGACCTTGTCCTCGTCGGCGTTGTCGATGATGTCCTGCACCACCTGGCGGGCCTCGTCCTCGGTGTCGCGCACGACGGCGAACCCGTTGAGCCCGAAGCCCGGTCGGCGGTCATGCTCCTGGCCGTAGCCGGAGACCTCCTCGACCTGGTCACGCACGTCCTCGACGGTGTTGCCGTTCATGAAGTACCAGTCCGACAGGCGGCCGGCCATCTTGCGCGCGCTGGTGGAGTTGCCGCCCTGGAAGACCTCCGGCGGCGTGCTCGGCTGCGGGCGGAAGGTGAGGTCGCGGGTGCGGTAGAAGTCGCCGCGGAAGGTGAAGTCGTCGGTGCTCCAGGCGCCCTTGAGCACCTCGATGAACTCCTCGGAGCGGCGGTAGCGCTCCTCGTGGTCCAGCCACGGCTCACCGAGGTTGGTGAACTCCTGCTTGAACCAGCCCGACACGACGTTGAGCGCGAACCGGTCGTTGCTCCACTCCTGCGCGGTCGCCGCGAGCTTGGCGAGCACCGCCGGCTGCCAGAAGCCCGGGTGGACGGCCGCGATGACCTTCAGCTTCTCGGTGTTGGCGAGCAGCAGCTGCGAGAACGAGGTCGACTCGTGCTGGGCGTCGGCGCCGTAGGACGCGAGGTAGCGCACCTGCGTCAGGGCGTACTCGAAGCCGTTCTGCTCGGCCACGCGCGCCGTGTCGATGTTGTACGCCGGTGAGTGGTTCGTGCGCTGCGGCAGCGTGCTCACGACGAGACCACCGGACACGTTGGGCACCCAGTAGGCGAACTTCAGAGGGTCGACAGACATGCGTGAAACTCCTTGTGGGGTTTGGGTTCTCGAGGTCCGGTGCGCTGCGCGCGACTCAGTCGAGCGCGCGGTAGACCGCGTCGTGGTGCACCAGCGGACGCACGCCCTCGGCGCGCTCGAGGTCGGTGACCTCCGCGGTCACGACGAGGCTGTCGCCGGCCTCCAGCACCCCGACCACGGCGGCCGACAGGCGCAGCACCGGGTCGGTGAGCGCGGGCAGCTCGTCGGCGTGCCAGCGCCAGGTGCCGTCGTAGGCGAACCGCTGGCTGCGGTCGGCGGAGAAGCGGCGGGCGAGGTCGGCCTGCCCGTCGGCGAGCAGGTGCAGGGCCACCCGACCGGACTGCTCGATCGTCGACCGGCTCGAGCTGGTGAGGTTGAGGTTGAACGACACCAGCGGCGGGTCCACCGACACCGACACCACGGAGATCGCGGTGAAGCCGACCGGCTGACCAGCGTGCGAGCTGGTGATGACCCAGGCGCTGCTGGCCGCCTGCCGGAAGGCCGGGCGCAGGTCGATCGGGGCGTCTCGTCGGGGCAGCACGGTGAGGGGTTGTGACATCGCGGAGCGTCCTCTCGGCCATCGGTCCTGGCGTTAGCACCTTCCTCGGGCGAGGCGGTTGCTGCGGCGTCGACGAGCCAGGTCTCTCAGCAGCTCTGGATGGGATAACGAGACGTTATTGAGAGGTCCGTCAGTCGGGCAAGCCCTGTCCAGCACCTGGGACCAGGGCCAGCCCGTCGGCCACCACGCGTCCGGCGTGGATCACCGTGCGGTCGGTGCCGCGGTCCATCACCGCCGAGGTCACGGTCTCGCCGTCGACCAGCAGCAGCTCGGCCGGGTCGCCCACCTCGAGACCGGGCCGGTCGGCGACGCCGCCGAGCCGCGGCGCGGTCGCGTCGAGCACCGCCGCGCCGCCCACGGTCGCGATCGCGACGCAATGCTCGATGAGCTCGTCGGCCCGGAAGCCGTGGGTGAACGCCAGCTGCCAGGTGCGCTCGAGCATGTCCGCGTTGCCGTAGGGCGACCAGTAGTCGCGCTGCCCGTCCTCCCCCAGCCCCACGCGTACGCCCGCCTCGGCGAGCGCCGTCAGCGGCAGTCCCTGCTGCCTGGCCGGGGCGACGGTGGCCATCGCGATGTCGAGCTCGGCGAACGTCTCGACCAGCCGCCGGGTGGTGGCCTCGTCGACCGAGCCGAGGTCGTACGCGTGGGACATCGTGACCTGCCCCTGCATGCCGAGCGCGCGCACCCGCTCGATCACCAGGTCGGTGCTGAACACCCCGAGGTGCCCGGGCTCGTGCAGGTGAATGTCGATCGGGACCTGGTACCGCTCGGCCAGGTCGAAGACCACGTCGAGGTGGCCCTTGGGGTCGCGGTCGAGCGTGCACGGGTCGATGCCGCCCATCACGTCGGCGCCCTGGCGCAGCGCCTCCTCGAGCAGCGGCACCGTCCCCTCCTCGCGCAGCAGCCCCGCCTGCGGGAAGGCGATGACCGCGACGTCGCAGCGGTCCGCGTGGGCCTCCTTGGCCCGGCGCACCGCGTCGAACCGCTCGAGCCCGGCGTCGACGTCGATCTGGGCGTAGGAGCGAACCCGCGTCGCGCCGCGGGCGATCATCCGGCCGAGGGTCAGCTCGGCCCGCTCGGCGACCGGAAGCTCTGCCGAGCGCCAGTTGGCGCGGTCGTTCATCACCATCGGCCAGATGCCCGGCGAGCCGGTGTGCTCGCGGAACGGCAGCCCGATGCGGGTGGAGTCCAGGTGCACGTGCACGTCGGAGAACGACGGCAGCAGCAGCCGGCCGCGTCCCGGCACCACCTGTGGCTCGACCCCCTCGGGCAGCGCGGCCACGATCCGGCCGTCGAGGACGGCGACGTCGGTCGCGCTCCGGCCCCACGGGCGTACGTCGGTGATGAGCAGGGCGGTCATGCGGGCTCCTCGTCGGTGGGCTCGGTGCGGGGTCCGGGGGTGGTGGGCCAGACGGTAGCCGCCGAGGTAAGCCTCGACGCCCGCGTGGTGATCGTCGCGCTGATGACGCTGACGGGGTCGTTCGTGCTCGCGGCACTCCTGGCCCAGAGCGTGATCCACCTGTGAGGTAGCGTCCGAAGCATCCGTAACCGCCTCGCCCGAAGGGGAGACCCCGTGAGCACCACGCCCGTCAAGGTGGCCGTCACCGGCGCCGCCGGCAACATCGGCTACAGCCTGCTGTTCCGCATCGCGAGCGGTGCGATCTTCGGCCCGGACCGCCCCGTGGAGCTGCGGCTGCTCGAGGTCACCCCGGCGCTCAAGGCGCTCGAGGGCGTCGTCATGGAGCTCGACGACTCGGCGTTCCCGCTGCTCGCGGGCGTCGAGACCGGCGACGACCCCAACAAGGTCTTCGACGGGGTCAACCTCGCCCTGCTGGTCGGCGCGAAGCCGCGCGGCCCGGGCATGGAGCGCGGTGACCTGCTGAAGGACAACGGCGGCATCTTCGCCCCGCAGGGCAAGGCGCTGAACGACGTGGCGGCCGACGACGTGCGCGTCGTGGTCACCGGCAACCCGGCCAACACCAACGCGCTCATCGCGATGAACAACGCGCCCGACATCCCGAACGAGCGGTTCAGCGCGCTCACCCGCCTCGACCACAACCGCGCGATCGCCCAGCTGGCCGCGAAGACCGGCGCGAGCGTGACCGAGATCAGCAACATGACGATCTGGGGCAACCACTCGGCGACGCAGTACCCCGACCTGTTCCACGCCAAGGTCAAGGGTCAGGTCGCGGCCGAGGCCGTGGGCGACCAGGCCTGGATCGAGGACACCTACATCCCGACCGTCGCCAAGCGCGGCGCGGCGATCATCGACGCCCGCGGCGCGTCGTCGGCGGCCTCGGCCGCGGCGGCCACCATCGACCACGCGCGCGACTGGTTCGCCGGCACGGCGCAGGGCGACTGGACCTCGATGGCGGTGCCGAGCGACGGGTCGTACGGCGTCGCCGAGGGCCTGATCTCCTCGTTCCCGGTGACCACCAAGGACGGCGACTACGAGATCGTCCAGGGCCTGGAGATCGACGACTTCTCGCGCGGCAAGATCGACGCGTCGGTGCAGGAGCTGACCGAGGAGCGCGACACCGTCAAGGGGCTCGGGCTGATCTGAGCCTGACGCTGGACGATCCGGCCGGGCAGCCCTCGTGGCTGCCCGGCCGTGTCGTTGCTCAGGGAGCTTGAGGGTGCGGAAGATGACCAGGATCGAGATCGCGAGGCTCAGGTAGATCGCGAGGTCGACGAACCGGCTGCGCACGGCGAGGCCGAGCGAGGTGTCGTCGGGCAGCCCGACCCGGACCAGGCCGCACACCAGGAGAAGGCCGCCGAGGGCGTACCCGCCCGTGCGCACGTCGCCGAGGACCATCACCGCCAGGCACACCAGGGTCCCGGCCGCAGCGGCGATCCACAACGGACCGGGGCGGGCCGAGCGGGCGGACACGGGGGCTCAGCCCGCGAGCTTCTCGGCGGCGAGCACCACGTTGGTCAGCAGCATCGCGCGGGTCATCGGGCCGACCCCGCCGGGGTTGGGCGAGACGAACCCGGCGACCTCGGCCACCTCGGGCGCGACGTCGCCGACCGGCTTGCCGTCGACGCGGGAGACCCCGACGTCGAGCACGGCCGCGCCGGGCTTGACCATGTCGGGCGTGATCAGGCCGGGTACGCCGGCGGCCGCCACCACGACATCGGCGGCCCGGGTGTGCGCGGCCAGGTCGCGGGTGCCGGTGTGGCACAGCGTGGTCGTGGCATTCTCGGAGCGCCGGGTGAGCAGCAGGCCGAGCGGGCGGCCGACGGTCAGGCCGCGGCCGACCACGACGACCTCCGCCCCGTCGAGCGGCACGTCGTAGCGGCGCAGCAGCTCGATCGCGCCGATGGGCGTGCACGGCAGCGGCCCCTCCTCCCCCAGCACGAGCTTGCCGAGGTTGAACGGGTGCAGGCCGTCGACGTCCTTGGCCGGGTCGACGCGCGACAGCAGCGCGAACTCGTCGAGCCCGGTCGGCTGCTGCACGAGGAAGCCGGTGCAGGCGGGGTCGGCGTTGAGCTCGTCGATGACCGCCTCGACCTCGGCCTGGGTGGCGGTGGCGGGCAGGTCGCGCCGGATGGAGGTGATGCCGACGGAGGCGCAGTCGCGGTGCTTGGCCGCGACGTACCACCTGCTGCCGGGGTCGTCGCCGACGAGCACCGTGCCGAGCCCGGGCACCACGCCGCGGGCGGCGAGCGCCTCGATGCGGGTGCGCAGCTCGTCCTTGATCGCCTGGAGGGTCGCCTTGCCGTCGAGAACCGTCGCCGTCACGGAGCCATATCCTGCCACGCAGGTTTCGGACGCTCCGGAGCGCGGCGTTACCCTTCCCGGATGAGCTCCCCGCCCTGGACGGTGCGGCCCGTGCCGTACCTGGACCCCGTGGCCCAGGAGCTGGTTGCTGAGCTCGACCAGGACATGCAGGCGCGCTACGGCGGGCAGGACGCGACACCGGTCGACCCCGACCACTTCGCCGACCCGTCCGGCACGTTCCTCGTGATGGAGGACGGCGCGGGGCCCATCGGGTGCGCGGGCATCCGCACCCACGGCGCCGACGCCGAGATCAAGCGGATGTACGTCCGCGCCAGCCGCCGTCGCCGCGGCTTCGCGCGGCACCTGCTCACCGCGCTGGAGGCCTACGCCCGCGCCCGCGGCTTCACCCGGGTGATCCTGGAGACCGGCACCGCCCAGCCCGAGGCCATCGCGCTGTACGAGGCCAGCGGCTACCAGCAGATCGTCGGTTACGGCTACTACCGCGACGAGCCGACCTGCCGGTGCTACGCGAAGTGGCTGATCTGAGCCGAGAGGCTCACGGCTCTCGGTCGCGCCGGTACGTCCACGCCGGAGCCACCTTCTTCGTCCACCATCCGCCGTTGCGGAACAGCCAGACCATCCCCGGGTTCGGTGCCAGCTCGATCGGGAGGTGGGCCGGGAGCGCCCGCCCGGCGAGGTCTTTGGCGACCAGCCGCTCGGGGTCGATCTCGTCACTGGGACGGCTCGCCGGGGAGCCGGAACGGATGACCGCCAGCTCGAACCCCGTGCCCGCCAGGAGGTTGCGCACCGTGTCGAGGCTCTGCCGCCCGGTGCCGCCGCCCTCCGCGCGCCGGATCATGTCGCGGCTGACACCCCGACGCTCGGCGTAGGCACGCTGGCTCTCCCCTGCCGCGTCACGATCCATCCGCAGCGCCAGGCCGACCTGGTCCAAGACCGTCAGCTGCGACCTGGTCGTGGCGATGGCGTCCGCCCTGCGGCCAGGATCGCTCAACGGGTGGCGGTTGAGCCCGCCCTTGTAGACGATCGGCCCCAGAGGACGCAGATGGCTCGGCACTGACGGCGGCCGGTTGAGCAGCTCGACGCGGTCCTGCCGGCGGGCCTCCTCGGCAGGCTCCGGCTCTCGGCCGGGGAAGTCCTCCGGTAGCGGAGCGCACCACGTCATGACGCCACGCTGGCGCCGGGCAGGACAGGTGTCGACGCTGCGCGACCGGCCTGTGGACCCGGCCGCCGCGCTGGTCACGGGCTGTGGACGGCGTGGGCGGCGAGGCGGCTGGTCGGAGATGCGCTGCGCGGCGGCTTTACTCTGGGGCGCCTCGTGCGCCACCCACGATCCCCGTGATCCGGCGGTGGCGCACCACACGCCCCAGAGTAAAGCCGCTCCACGGGGAGTTCGGCCGCCGGCGCACATCAGTGCCACGCCGGTCAGTGCGCTCGGTGCGCGGGCTCGGTGCGCGGGCTCGGTGCGGCTCAGCCGTAGCGCTGCTCGCAGGCCTGCTCGGCGACCTGGGTGTTGGCGCCGGCGAGGCAGTCGTTGTAGTCGCGGGTGGTGGCGTAGAGCAGGTAGGGCACCACGATCGAGATGAGCAGCGCCATGGTGAGGGCGAGCCCGACGCCCGCCCAGATCCGCAGCCCGCGCGGGGCGCGGTCGGAGTGCAGCTCGCGCATCAGGCGCACCGACTCGTAGATCGCGGCCCCGAGCGGCACCAGCGCGACGAGGTTGAACGGCATCGGCATCAGCGAGGCGAGCAGCCCGAGGAACAGGTAGCCGGTGGCGCGGCGGGAGTGGGTCGCGGCAGGCGGCTGCTGCGTGGGGCTGGTCACCCGCCCATCCTCTCAGCCCCTCCCGACACGGCCTCCGCCACCGCGCCCCCAGCGCGCCGCTAGCCTCGGGCTGTGCCCCAGGTCCCGATCGTCGTCCTCGTGTCCGGCTCCGGGACCTTGCTGCAGGCGCTGCTGGACGCGTGCGCGGACCCGGCCTACGGCGTACGCGTGGCAGCGGTCGGGGCAGACCGCGACGGCATCGAGGGACTGGCCAGGGCCGAGCGGGCGGGGGTGCCTACCTTCGTCGTACGCCTGCGCGACTTCCCCGACCGCGCGGCCTGGGACGCGGCGCTGGCGAAGGCGATGACGGCGCACGCGCCCCGGCTCGTGGTGACCGCGGGGTTCATGAAGATCCTCGGGCCGCGGAGCCTCGCGGTCGCCCCGACGGTCAACACCCACCCGGCGCTGCTGCCGAGCTTCCCCGGGGCGCACGGCGTGCGCGACGCGCTGGCGCACGGCGTCAGCGTGACCGGCGCGACCATGCACCTGGTCGACGACGGCCTGGACTCCGGGCCGATCCTGGACCAGCGGGCCGTGCGGATCCAGCCTGACGACGACGAGGCGTCGCTGCACGAGCGCATCAAGGTCGTCGAGCGCGCGATGCTCGTCGAGCAGGTCGGCGCGATAGCGCGCGAGGGGTTCCGGGTGGAGGGCCGGCGCGTACGGATCGGGTCCTGAGCCTCGCTACCCTGGAGCCACACGACTGGCGTAGGTGGACCACCACCGGGGAGTGAACGACGCGCATCGCCCGCCTGGGTGCGCGCACCGCCTCAGCACCCGAGCAGGAGCGTCATGACCACCCCGTCCGACCAGCCGACGTCCGACCAGGCCACGTCCACGCAGGCCACGTCCGAGGGCCGCCGGCCGATCCGCCGCGCCCTCGTCAGCGTCTACGACAAGACCGGCCTCGACGAGCTCGCCCAGGCGCTGCACGCCGCGGGCGTCGACATCGTCTCGACCGGCGGATCCGCCTCTCGCATCGAGGGACTCGGCATCCCCGTCACCCGGGTCGAGGAGCTCACCGGCTTCCCCGAGTGCCTCGAGGGCCGGGTCAAGACCCTGCACCCCAAGGTCCACGCCGGTCTCCTCGCCGACTCGCGCAAGCCCGAGCACCTGCAGCAGATCGCCGAGCTCGGCGTCGAGCCGTTCGACCTGGTCGTGGTGAACCTCTACCCGTTCACCGAGACCGTCGCCTCCGGCGCCTCCCCCGACGAGTGCGTCGAGCAGATCGACATCGGCGGCCCCTCGATGGTCCGCGCGGCCGCGAAGAACCACCCGACGGTCGCGGTCGTGACCTCGCCGAGCGCGTACGCCGACGTCGAGTCCGCCCTGGCCGCAGGCGGATTCACGCTCGCCCAGCGTCAGCGACTGGCGGCCGAGGCATTCGTGCACACCGCGACCTACGACGTGCACGTCGCCTCCTGGATGGGCAACGTGCTGACCGACACCAGCGACGGCGAGGGGTACCCCGCCTGGGTCGGGGCGACCTGGGACAAGGTGCGCACGCTGCGCTACGGCGAGAACCCGCACCAGTCGGCCGCGCTCTACGCCAGCGGCTTCCTGCCGCAGGGACCCGGCCTGGCCCAGGCCGAGCTGCTGCACGGCAAGGAGATGTCGTTCAACAACTACGTCGACGCCGACGCCGCGCACCGCGCCGCCTACGACCACGGCGACCGGCCGACCGTCGCGATCATCAAGCACGCCAACCCGTGCGGCATCGCCGTGGGCGACGACGTGGCCGACGCCCACCGCAAGGCCCACGAGTGCGACCCGGTGTCGGCGTACGGCGGCGTGATCGCCACCAACCGCCCGGTGAGCCGGGCGATGGCCGAGACGGTGAAGGACATCTTCACCGAGGTCGTCGTGGCCCCTGACTTCGACGCCGACGCGCTCGAGGTGCTGCAGGCCAAGAAGAACATCCGCCTGGTCCGCTGCGCCCCGCGCGCGGCCGGCGGCGAGCTGCGCACCATCTCCGGCGGGATGCTGCTGCAGGAGGGCGACCGGGTCGACGCGCAGGTGCGCGACGAGTCCGACGAGATCGTCGGCGGCGACGACGCGACGGCCTGGCGGCTCGTGTCCGGCGACCCGGCCGACGAGGCGACGCTCGCCGACCTGCAGTTCGCCTGGCGCGCGATCCGCGCGGTGAAGTCCAACGCGATCCTGCTGGCCCGCGACGGCGCCTCGGTCGGGGTCGGCATGGGGCAGGTGAACCGGGTCGACTCCTGCCACCTCGCGGTCGACCGCGCCGGTGCCGAGCGGGCGCGCGGCGCCGTCGCGGCCTCCGACGCGTTCTTCCCGTTCGCCGACGGGCTGCAGGTGCTGCTGGACGCGGGAGTGCGCGCGGTCGTCGCCCCCGGTGGCTCCAAGCGCGACCCCGAGGTGATCGAGGCCGCCCAGGCGGCCGGGGTGACCATGTACTTCACCGGCACCAGGCACTTCGCCCACTGATGGCGCAGGCGACGAGCGCGACGCCGCAGCACGCGCGTACGAGCGCGGTGGCGCTGTTCGCGGCGTTCGTGTGCGGCGCCCTCATCGCGCTCCAGTCGCGGATCAACGGCACGCTCAGCCAGCACAGCCCGCGCGCCGTGATCGCCGCGCTGTGGTCGTTCGGGTCGGGGCTCGCGATCCTCACCGTCGCCGTACTGCTGGTGCCGCGGCTGCGCTCGGCCGTGCGCGACCTGCCCCGGGCGGTGCGCGACGGCCGGCTGAAGTGGTGGCAGTGCCTCGGCGGGCTCGTCGGCGGCATGCTCGTCGCCGCGCAGACGTGGGCGGTCCCGGTGATCGGGGTCGCGATCTTCAGCGTCGCGGTGCTCGGCGGGCAGACGCTGGCCGCGATCGGGGTCGACCGGGCGGGGCTGGGGTCCAGCGGCCCGCACCCGGTGACCCCGGCCCGGGTCGGCTTCGCGCTGCTGGCCGTCGCCGGCGTCGTCGTGTCCTCGCTCGGCCACGGCGTCGGCTCGCTGGCGTGGCTGCCGGTGCTCGTGACGTTCGTCGCCGGCGCCGGCATCGCCGTGCAGCAGGCCGTCAACGCCCGGGTCAACCGCGCCGTCGGGCAGCCGCTCGCGACGACCTGGCAGAACTTCCTGTTCGGCTGCGTCGTGCTCGTCGGGCTCGCGCTCGGCTCGGCGCTCACCCGGCCGGGCGCCTGGGGCTGGCCGCAGGGCGCGCCGTGGTGGGCCTGGCTCGGGGCGCCGTGCGGCATCGCGTTCATCGCGATCACCGCGTGGGCGGTGCACGAGCTGGGCGTGCTGCTGTTCGGCCTCGGGTCGGTCGCCGGCCAGCTGCTCACCGCGCTCGGGCTCGACCTGGCCGACCCCGCCGTGCGCCCCGACATCGGCACCCCCGTCGTGGTCGGCGTGGTGATCAGCCTGCTGGCCGCGCTGGGGGCCGGGGTGGCTGCGCGCCGCTGAGCGCGGACTACGGTCGGAGCATGAAGTCGCAGGAGATCACCGTCCGCACCGGCGACCGCGAGGTCGTGCACGACCTGACCGACGAGTGCGCCGCGTTCGCGCGCGACGCGGCGGGTGACAGGGGCAACGCGAGCGACGGGCTGCTGCACGTGTTCGTGCCGCACGCCACCGCCGGCATCGCGATCATCGAGACCGGCGCCGGCTCCGACGACGACCTGCTCGCGGCGCTGGGCGACCTGCTCCCCGCCGACGACCGGTGGCAGCACGCGCACGGCTCGCGCGGTCACGGCCGCTCGCACGTGATGCCTGCGCTGATCCCGCCCTACGCGACCGTGCCGGTGCTCGACGGCCGCCTCACGCTCGGCACCTGGCAGAGCATCTGCCTGGTGGACCTCAACGTGGACAACGCCGTACGCCAGGTGCGGCTGTCCTTCCTCGCCGGCTGACCCAGCAAGCCGGTCGAGTAGCCCGCGAGGGACGAGCGGGCGTATCGAGACCCGGCCGCCCAAGCCGGTCGAGTAGCCCGCGAGGACGAGCGGGCGTATCGAGACCCCAGCCGACCGACCGTGTGGGGCGCTCAGCGGTGCGTGCGCCAGTAGTGCAGCGCCGTCGCCGCGGCCACCGCGCCGACGACCAGCTCGAGCAGCAGCAGCGGGATCGCGAGCAGGTGCGGCCCGACGTACGACATCGCGCCCTCGGACAGGCCCATGCTCCCCAGATAGCCCACCGCCAGGACGATGCCGCCGGCGAGAGCGCCCGCGACGGCGGCGGTGCGCACCTTGACCTGCAGCGACGCGAGCGAGGTGAGCCGGCGCAGCGTCAGCAGCCCGACCACCGCGCCGACCGCGACCGGCACCAGCGGCACGAACGGCGCCCACGCCGGGCCCGCGCCCGCCTCGGGGATCGCGCCGAACACGGGCACCATCGGCAGCAGCCCCGGCGAGATCGCGGCGTGGCCGACGCTGACCGGGCCGACCGTGACCGAGGCACCGGAGAGCCAGGCGGCCGACCAGGCGGCGACGTTGGGCAGCGCGAGCAGCTGGCCGAGGGTCAGCAGCACCCCGGCGGTCGCGCCCACGCCCAGCTCCCCGCCGATCTGGCTGACACGCGACCACGACAGGGCGACGGCGACCAGCGCGAGCAGCGCCCCCAGCACGAGCAGCACGCCCGCCCCGACCAGCGCGGGCTGCAGGGCGCGCCGCACGACGACCGGCACCCGCTCGGTGAGCCCGTCGATGACCTCGAGCGCGGCGTCCGCCTCGGGGTCCTCGCGAGAGCGCAGCAGCGCCCAGCCCATGCCGAGGGCGGCGACGACGATCGAGCCGGGGAGGACGTACAGCGGGTTGGGGCGGGTCGGCCCCACCCAGGCGAGCAGCGCGAGCAGGACCCCGCTCAGGGCGTAACCCCCGACGAACGCCGCGGGCAGGTGCCACCAGGCGTCACCGCCGCGCGCGTCGTCCTCTGAGTCGGCGTCGTCGGACGCGGTGGACGCGGTGGACGCGGTGGACGATGTCGTCGCCGAGGGCGCAGGCCGTACGTCCGTGTCGACCTTGACCAGCGCGGCGCGGGCCGCTGAACGCGCCAGCAGCACGGCGCCGGCCGTGAGCGCGAGCAGCGGCGCGGTGACCGCGACCGCGTCGCCGGGGGCGGTCACGCTGCCCCGGTGCACCAGCACCCACAGCGCCGGCGCGAACGACAGCGCGTCGGACCAGGTGGCGGTGCTCTGCGCGTCGGTGACCCACCCGGCGACGCTCGGCACCACGAGGATCAGCGCCAGCGCGAACGCCGCCACCGCCCCGAATCCGGCGGCCACGAGCAGCCGATGCCAGCGGTGCTGCGGGTCCAGCGAGGGCCCGGGGACGATCTGGCGGGTGCGCTCGAGCAGGGTCATGGTGCTCATATGGTCGCCGCTCGCCACGCGCCCATCGCGCCGCCACGCCGCGCCGCGGAGAATCGCGGCATACACAGACCCGCGCCCCCAGCCGCCAGGGGCGGTGGGGGCGCGGGTCTGGGGGCTCGGGTCTCGATACGCGGCTCGTTCCTCGCCGCTGCTCGACCAGCCTCAGCCGATCAGCCCTGCTTGGCCTGCATGATCTCGCGCATCAGCTCCGCGGTCTCGGTGGGCGTCTTGCCGACCTTGACCCCGGCGGCCTCGAGGGCCTCCTTCTTGGCCTGGGCGGTGCCGGACGAGCCGGACACGATCGCGCCGGCGTGGCCCATCGTCTTGCCCTCGGGCGCGGTGAACCCGGCGACGTAGCCGACGACCGGCTTGCTGACGTTGTCCTTGATGTACGCCGCCGCGCGCTCCTCCGCGTCGCCGCCGATCTCGCCGATCATCACGATCGCGTCGGTCTCGGGGTCGGCCTCGAAGGCCTCGAGCGCGTCGATGTGCGTGGTGCCGATGATCGGGTCCCCGCCGATGCCGATGGCGGTGGAGAAGCCGAAGTCACGCAGCTCGTACATCATCTGGTAGGTCAGCGTGCCCGACTTGGACACCAGGCCGATGCGGCCACCCTCGGCGATGTTGGCCGGGATGATGCCGGCGTTGGACTGCCCGGGGCTGATCAGGCCGGGGCAGTTGGGGCCGACGATGCGGGTCTTCTTGCCCTGGGAGTAGGCGAAGAACTCGGCGGTGTCCTTGACCGGGATGCCCTCGGTGATGACGACGGCGAGCGGGATCTCGGCGTCGATGGCCTCGACGGCGGCGCCCTTGGCGAAGGCCGGCGGCACGAACAGCACCGACACGTTGGCGCCGGTGGCGTCCATGGCCTCCTTGACCGACCCGAAGACGGGGACCTTGACCCCGCCCTCGAACTCGACCTCGGTGCCCGCCTTCTTGGGGTTCACGCCGCCGACGACGGCGGTTCCGGAGCGCAGCATCCGCTGGGTGTGCTTCATCCCCTCGGAGCCGGTCATGCCCTGGACGATGACCTTGCTGTCCTTGTTCAGGAAGATCGACATGTCTGAGTTAGTCCCTCTGCTCCGTCACTTGGCGGCCAGCTCGGCGGCCTTGGCCGCGGCGCCGTCCATGGTGTCTTCGATGGTCACGAGCGGGTGGTTGCGCTCGGCGAGGATGCGCCGGCCCTCCTCGACGGCGTTGCCGTCGAGCCGGACCACCAGCTGCTTGGTGGCGGCGTCCCCGAGCGTGTCGAGCGCGCCGACGATGCCCTTGGCGACCTCGTCGCACGCGGTGATGCCACCGAAGACGTTGACGAACACGGACTTGACCTGCTCGTCGCCGAGGATGATGCCGAGGCCGTTGGCCATGACGGCGGCGGAGGCGCCGCCGCCGATGTCGAGGAAGTTGGCGGGCTTGGAGCCGACCTTCTCACCGGCGTACGCCACCACGTCGAGCGTGGACATGACCAGGCCGGCGCCGTTGCCGATGATGCCGACGTTGCCGTCGAGCTTGACGTAGTTGAGGTCCTTCTCCTTGGCCGCCGCCTCCAGCGGGTCGGCCGCGGACTTGTCCTCCAGCGTCGCGTGGTCGGGGTGGCGGAAGTCGGCGTTGCCGTCGAGCGTCACCTTGCCGTCGAGGGCGATGATCTGGCCGTCCTCGGTCTTGACCAGCGGGTTGACCTCGACGAGCGTCGCGTCCTCCCCGGCGTAGACGTCCCACAGCTTCTGCAGCACCGGCACGATCTTGTCGCCGGTCTCGGCGTCGAAGCCGGCCTGCTCGACGATCTCGCGGGCCTTGGCCTCGTCGATGCCGACGTTGGGGTCGACCGGCACCTTGGCGAGCGCCTCGGGGCGCTCGACGGCCAGCGTCTCGATGTCGACGCCGCCCTCCTTGGAGCACATCGCGAGCACGCCGCGGTTGGTGCGGTCGAGCAGGATGGAGAAGTAGTACTCCTCGGCGATCTGGGCGCCCTGGGCGATCATCACCGTGTTCACGGTGTGGCCCTTGATGTCCATGCCGAGGATCTGGCCGGCGAGCTGCTCGGCCTCCTCGGCGGACTTGGCGACCTTGACGCCGCCGGCCTTGCCTCGGCCACCGGTCTTGACCTGCGCCTTGACGACGGTCACGCCGCCGGACTTGGCACCGATCTCCTCGGCCGCGGCCTTGGCCTCGGCCGGGGTGGTGGCCGTCTTGCCACCGAGCACCGGAACGCCGTGCGCCTCGAACACGTCGCGCGCCTGGTATTCGAAAAGATCCACGAACTCGTCCTCGCCGTTGAAGGGGATCGTCCGAGTCCGAGGGTAGACCCAGGTCGTCCGCCCAAATGAGGCGGTGCTGGACCTAGGCCTGCGGGCCGGGCGAGGGCGTCAGGCCCAGCTGCGGCACGGCCTCGGCGAGCGCCGCGCGCCAGTCGCGCTGGGCCGCCACGCCGGTGCCGTCCCAGGCGTCGTGCCCGAGCACGCTGTACGCCGGTCGCGGCGCCGGGCGCGGGAAGGCGTCGGTGGTGGTCGGCTCGACCCGCTCGGGGTCCATGCCGAGCTCGGTGAACAGCGCCCGGGTGAGCCCGAACCACGTCGTCTCGCCCGCGCCGGTGCCGTGGTAGGTCCCGAACGGCGCGTCCGAACCCACGAGCGCGACCAGCTGGTCCGCCAGGTCGCCGGTCCACGTCGGGCCGCCGCGCTGGTCGTCGACCACGCTCAGCGTCGCGTGCTGACCCGCGAGCCGGACCATGGTGGCGAGGAAGTTCGGCCCGCCCGCGCCGTACAGCCAGGACGTGCGCACCACATAGCTGCGCGGGCACAGCGCCCGCACCGCCCACTCCCCCGCCAGCTTGGTCCGGCCGTACGCCGAGCGCGGCTCGGTCGGCGCGTCCTCGGCGTAGGGGGTGGTCGCGTCGCCGGAGAAGACGTAGTCGGTCGACACCTGCACCAGCCGAGCGCCCGAGTCTGCTGCAGCACGAGCGAGATTCGCGGCTCCGACCGCGTTGACGGCGAACGCCGCGGGCTCCTGGTCCTGCGCGTCGTCGACCTTGGTCCAGGCGGCTGCGTTGATCACCGCGTCGTGCCCGGTGACCGCAGCCGCGCAGGCCGCCGGGTCGGTCACGTCGAGGTCGGCCCGCGTCGCCGCGGTGACGTCGTGCCCGGCCGCGCGCAGGGCGGGCAGCAGGTCGTGGGCGAGCATCCCGCCGGCCCCGGTCACCAGCACCTTCGTCGCGACGCCCATCTCAGCGCCCCAGCCGTGCGTACGTCGTCTCGGACGTGACCCGCGCGGTGCGCCACCACTCGGGGTTGGCGCGGTACCACTCGATGGTGGCGGCGAGCCCGTCGCGGAAGGTGGTGTAGCGCGGCTCCCAGCCCAGCTCGGTGCGCAGCTTGGTGGAGTCGATGGCGTAGCGCAGGTCGTGACCGGGCCGGTCGGGCACGTGGTCGAACCAGTCGGCCGGCCTCCCCATCAGCTCCAGGATCATCGCCACGACCTCGCGGTTGCTCATCTCTCCGTCGGCGCCGATCAGGTAGGTCTCCCCCGGCGTACCGCGCTCCAGGATCGTGACGACCGCGTCGTTGTGGTCGTCGACGTGGATCCAGTCGCGCACGTTGGCCCCCGCGCCGTACAGCTTGGGCCGGATCCCCTCGAGCACCCCGGTGACCTGCCGCGGGATGAACTTCTCGACGTGCTGGCGCGGGCCGTAGTTGTTGGAGCAGTTGGAGATCGTCGCCTCGATGCCGAACGAGCGCCCCCACGCCCGCACGAGCAGGTCGGAGGAGGCCTTGGTCGCCGAGTAGGGCGAGCTGGGGTTGACCGGCGTCTGCTCGGTGAACCGCGCCGGGTCGCCCAGCTCCAGGTCGCCGTAGACCTCGTCGGTCGAGACGTGGTGCAGGCGGGTGCCGTGCCGGCGCACGGCCTCCAGCAGGCGATAGGTGCCGACGACGTTGGTCTCCACGAACGGCCACGGGTCGTCGAGGCTGTTGTCGTTGTGGCTGTCGGCCGCGGAGTGCACCACGGCGTCGTGCCGTCCGACGAGGTCGTCGACCAGGTCGGCGTCGGCGACCGAACCCTTGACCAGGTGGATGTCGTCGATGACCGGGTCCAGCGAGGACAGGTTGGCGGCGTAGGTCACGGCGTCGAGCACGGTGACCTGCCAGTCGGGCCGGGTCTCGCGCACGCGGAGCACGAAGTTTGCGCCGATGAAGCCGGCGCCGCCGGTCACGAGAAGCCGCATGGCGTCGACTGTATTAAGGGAGTCGCGACCGCTCTAGGGTTGGCTGGCATGAAGGGCATCGTCCTCGCCGGGGGTCGGGCACGCGTCTGCATCCGATCACCCGCGGCATCAGCAAGCAGCTGGTGCCGGTCTACGACAAGCCGCTGGTCTACTACCCCCTCGCGACGCTCATGCTGGCCGGCATCCGCGAGGTGCTGGTGATCACCACCCCGCACGACGCCGAGCAGTTCCGGCGGCTCCTCGGTGACGGCTCGCAGTGGGGCATGACCCTGTCGTACGCCGTCCAGCCCGAGCCGGAGGGGCTCGCCCAGGCCTTCCTCATCGGCGCCGACTTCATCGGCGACGACAAGGTCGCCCTCGCGCTCGGCGACAACGTGTTCTTCGGGCCGGGGCTCGGCACCCGGCTGCGCGCCAACACCGACGTGACCGGCGGCCACGTGTTCGCCTACCAGGTGACCAACCCCGAGGCGTACGGCGTCGTGGAGTTCGGGCCCGACGGCGAGGTGCTCTCGATCGAGGAGAAGCCCGCGCGGCCTCGGTCGCGGTTCGCGCTGCCGGGGCTGTACTTCTACGACAACGACGTCATCGACATCGCGCGCAACCTGCGGCCGAGCGCGCGCGGCGAGCTGGAGATCACCGACGTGAACGGGGTCTACCTCGAGCGCGGCGAGCTGACCGTCACGGTGCTGCCGCGCGGCACGGCCTGGTTCGACACCGGCACGTTCGACGGGCTGCTGGAGGCCAGCCAGTTCGTGCACACCGTCGAGGCGCGGCAGGGGCTGAAGATCTCCTGCCCCGAGGAGATCGCCTGGCGCAACGCCTGGATCGACGACGAGCGGCTGCGCCAGCACGCCCGCGACCTGGCCAAGAGCGGCTACGGCGGCTACCTCGCCGACCTGGCCGACCCGCCCGAGCCCGACGCGACGCAGGAGGCCTGAATGCAGATCGAGCCGCTGGACATCGAGGGCGCGTTCGTCGTCACTCCCCGGCAGTTCCCCGACGACCGCGGGGTGTTCCTGGAGGGATACCGCGGCGACCTGCTGCGCGAGCACCTCGGGCACGAGCCGCGCGTGGTGCAGACCAACGTGTCGGTCTCCTCGCGCGGCACGGTGCGCGGCATCCACTTCGCCGACGTGCCGCCCTCGCAGGCGAAGTACGTCTCCGCCCTCACCGGGTCCTTCCTCGACGTCGTCGTCGACATCCGGGTCGGGTCGCCGACCTTCGGGCAGTGGCGCGCGGTGCGCATCGACGCGGTCGACCGCCGCTCGGTCTACCTGTCCGAAGGGCTGGGGCACGCGCTCGTCTCGCTCGAGGACGGCTCGACCGCGCACTACCTGTGCAGCGCGACCTACGACCCGCAGCGCGAGCACGGCATCCACCCGCTCGACCCGCAGATCGGCATCGAGCTGCCCGACGGGCTCACCCCGCTGCTGTCGCCCAAGGACGAGCAGGCCCCCACGCTCGCCGAGGCCGAGCAGGCCGGGCTGCTGCCGACGTACGAGCAGTGCCGGGTGTTCGCCCAGCAGCTGCGCGACGCGGCGCGCGGCTGAGGGACGAGCGCTGACCGGGACTACTGCCGAGCTGGACGACTGCTGGGCTGGACTACTGCTGAGCGGGTGAGCCCTGGTCGCCCGCGGGGTCGCCGAGGTTCTCGCGCACCCAGGTGACGATCTCCTGGGTGGTCGCGCCGGGGGTGAAGACCGTGGCGACGCCCATGCGCCGCAGCTCGGGCAGGTCCTCCTCGGGGATGATCCCGCCGCCGAAGACGACGATGTCGGCGGCGTCTCGTTCCTTCAGCAGCTCGGTGACCTTGGCGAACTGGGTCATGTGCGCGCCGGAGAGGACCGAGAGCCCGACGGCGTCGGCGTCCTCCTGGATGGCCGCCTCGACGATCTGCTCGGGGGTCTGGTGCAGCCCGGTGTAGATCACCTCGACCCCGGCGTCGCGCAGCGCCCGGGCCACCACCTTGGCGCCGCGATCGTGCCCGTCGAGTCCGGGCTTGGCGACGACGATCCGCAACGGGGAGGCGCTCATGACCGCCGAGCGTAACCGCCGGTGTGACCGAGGTCTCACGCCGGAGGGGTGAACTCGCCCAGATCGGGCCATCCTGCGGCCGGGCGTCCGGGACACCGCCGATCCTGTGGTGCGAGTGGGAGCGCTGTGACGAATGTGGCGATCACAGGAAAGATTTCCACAGATTTCGCCGAAGTCGATTTCATGTCACGAGAAGGTCACGCTAGGGTCTAGCGGTCACTCTCCCCGAGAATCAGGAAGTTGGTGTGCGTCTTGTCCCGTAAGTACCAGGGCCGGCACCGCGCGCTTCCGGTGTCTCCGCTGCAGAGCGCTCGCGTGGCGCTGCCGGCTATCGCCGCAGCCTCGCTGACCGTCGCAGCGGCAGGGACCGCAGCCGCAACTGATGCCGCGCCGCAGGCTCGCTCGAACAGCGTGTCTGCCGGTTTCCAGGACACCACGCAGTGGTCCCGCTCCAGCACCGCGGGCATCTCTCGTTCCGGCACGCGCACCGCGGTGACGCAGGCCAAGGCAAGTGTTGCCGCCAAGGCGAAGTCGCGGGCCACCGCGGCCGCCAAGGCCAAGGCAGCCAAGAGCAACAAGGCTCGCAGCGCCGCCCTGAGCGCGCTCGCGCAGCCGCAGGTTCTGGCGAAGGACTACGAGCAGCCCGCTCCGAAGCCCAAGCCCGAGCCCGTCCAGGACTCCGTGGGCCAGCAGGCGAAGGCCCCCGAGCCCACGCGCTCCGCCGCGCCCGCGCAGTCGGAGCACGACCACTCGTCCAGCTCGCGTTCGGCTCGGGGGAGCAACGAGCGCAGCAGCACCTCCGAGCGGTCGACCTCCAGCCGTGACTCGGTGAGCCGCTCCAGCAGCCGCTCGGCCGCGCCGGCGACGTCGTCCGACAACGACAACGACGCCCCGGTCAGCAGCTCGGGCCGTTGGGTCAGCCCGGTCTCCGGCGCCACGTTCACCTCCGGCTTCGGCATGCGCTGGGGTCGGATGCACAACGGCGTCGACTGGGCCGTGCCCACCGGCACGCCGCTGCGCGCCATCGGTGACGGCACCATCGCCGCCGCCGGCTGGTACGGCGGCCAGGGTCTGCGCGTGGTCGTGCAGTTCGACAACGGTGTCCAGGCGGTCTACGCCCACACCTCGTCGCTCGCGGTCAGCGCCGGTCAGCGGGTCTCCGCCGGTCAGCGCATCGCCTACTCCGGCAACACCGGCAACTCCACCGGTCCGCACCTGCACCTCGAGATCCACGTCGGCGGGACGCCCATCAACCCCGCCGGCTGGCTCGCTGCGCGCGGTCTGTGAGCTCGACCTGTTGAGCTCACCTCGGTGAGCACGACAGCTACGACGGCGAAGGCCGCCACCCGGTTCCGGGTGGCGGCCTTCGCCGCGTCGTGACGCCGGTCACGCCCGCGCGCGACCGGCCCGGGTCGCATGCGACCCGGCCTGGGCGCAGGCGACCCGGCCAGGTCGTACGCGACCCGGCCTGGGCGCGGGCGGCGCCTCAGGCCGTGACGCCGCGCGGGTCGCGGGTGAGGAAGTCGATCAGCGCGTCGTTGAACTCCTTGGCGTGGCTGACGTTGAGCCCGTGCGGGCCGCCGGGGACCAGGACGACCTCGCTGCCCGAGATCGCGTCGGCCGAGCGCTGACCCGACCCCTCGAACGGCACGATCCCGTCGGCGTCGCCGTGCACGATCAGCACCGGGACGGTGATCTTGGGCAGCTCGTCGCGGAAGTCGGTGGTCCCGAACGCCTCCATCGCACCCAGCGCCGCGTCCTGGTCGGACTGCTCGGCCATCCGGATCGCGTCCTGGCGCTGCTGCTCGGTGACCAGCGGCTCGCCCTCGCCGCCCGCGGCGAAGAACTGCGTGGTGAAGTCGTCGAAGAAGGCCGAGCGGTCCTGCTTCAGCTGCGACTCCATGTCGTCGGCGAGGTC
Source organism: Barrientosiimonas endolithica (assembly GCF_030296655.1). Classification (NCBI taxonomy): domain Bacteria; kingdom Bacillati; phylum Actinomycetota; class Actinomycetes; order Micrococcales; family Dermacoccaceae; genus Barrientosiimonas; species Barrientosiimonas endolithica. The sequence goes on from NZ_AP027735.1 coordinate 2,628,144, forward strand.
CTGGGTCATCGGGCCGTCGGGGTTGTCCTCGCTCTGCAGCAGATAGGGAGGTACGGCCGCGGCCAGCACCACGTTGCGGATCCGGTCGGCGCCGTGGCGGGTCAGGTAGCGCACGACCTCGCCGCCGCCCATCGAGAAGCCGACGAGCGTGACGTCGCGCAGGTCGAGGGCCTCCAGCACGCCGGCGAGGTCGTCGGCGAAGGTGTCGTAGTCGTAGCCGCTGGACGGCTTGTCGCTGCGCCCGAAGCCGCGCCGGTCGTACGTGATGACCCGCAGGCCGGCCTGCTGCAGCGGCTCGATCTGCTCCGACCAGGACTCCCCGACAACGGCCAGCCGTGGATCAGCACCACGGGCCGCCCGGGCCCGCCGTGGTCGTCGACGTGGACCTGGACGTCCTTGAGGCCGAGCATCTGGCTGTTCACGCTGACTTCGGACACGCGCTCCTCCTGCGGTGGTCTGGGTGATTCGCGACCAACCTAGGAGGGGCGGGGCTAGGCGACCACACCCCTTGCGGTGGCTGCGGGAGCCGCCCACAGCCACCGCGGCGGGCTGGGCTTACAGCTTCTCGACGGGGGCGTAGCGCAGCAGGAGGCGCTTGACGCCGGCGTCGCCGCCGAAGTCGACGTGGGCCATGGCCCGCTCCCCTCGCCCTCGACGCGCACCACGGTGCCGAGGCCGAAGCTGTCGTGGGTGACCTTGTCGCCGGACTCCAGGGAGATGACCGGGCGGTTGCCGGGGCTGCGCACCCCCGGCCGGGCGGCCAGGGTGGCGACGGCGGGGGCTGCGACCGGCGTACGGACGAGGCGCCCGTGGCGACGTCGCGCTCCCAGCTGATCAGGCCGCTCGGGATCTCGTCGAGGAACCGGGAGGGCGGGTTGTACTGCGGGGCGCCCCAGGCGGAGCGGACCTGCGCGCGCGACAGGTGCAGCCGCTCGCGGGCGCGGGTGATGCCGACGTACGCCAGCCGCCGCTCCTCGGCGAGCTCGTCGTCGTCGCCGAGCGAGCGCAGGTGCGGGAACGTGCCGTCCTCGAGGCCGGTGAGGAAGACGACGGGGAACTCCAGACCCTTGGCGGTGTGCAGCGTCATCAGGGTGATCACGCCGTTGTCGTCGCCCTCGTCGGGGATCTCGTCGGAGTCGGCGACCAGCGAGACCTGCTCCAGGAAGTCCTCGAGGCTGCCCTCGGGGTAGGTCTCGTCGAACTCGCGGGCCACGGCGACGAGCTCGGCGAGGTTCTCGATGCGGGTCTCGTCCTGCGGGTCGTGGCTGGCGCGCAGCTCGGCGAGGTAGCCCGAGCGGTCGAGGATCGCCTCGAGCAGCTCGGCGACGCCGGCGCCGGAGTCGCGGGTCTGGCCGAGGCCCTCGAGCAGGGTGGTGAAGCCACGGATCGCGGTGACCGAGCGGGTGGCGATGCCCGGGGCGTCCTCCGGGCGGCCGAGCGCCGCGACGAACGGGATGCGCTCGCGCTCGGCGAGCGCCGCGACGCACGCCTCGGCCCGATCGCCGATGCCGCGCTTGGGCACGTTGAGGATGCGGCGCAGGTTGACGGTGTCGGCGGGGTTGGAGACGACCCGCAGGTAGGCCAGGGCGTCCTTGACCTCGCGCCGCTCGTAGAACCGGGTGCCGCCGACGATCTTGTACGGCAGCCCGACCCGCACGAGCACCTCCTCCACCGCGCGCGACTGGGCGTTGGTGCGGTAGAACACGGCGACGTCGCGCGGCTTGACGCCGTGGTCGTCGGCGAGCCGGTCGATGGTGCGCGCGACGAAGGAGGCCTCGTCGTGCTCGTTGTCAGCGACGTAACCCACGATCGGCTCGCCGTCGCCGGAGTCGCTCCACAGGTTCTTCTCGCGGCGGTCGGAGTTGCGCTCGATGACGGCGTTGGCGGCCTTGAGGATGGTCTGGGTGGAGCGGTAGTTCTGCTCGAGCAGGATCGTCGTGGCGTCGGGGTAGTCCTGCTCGAACTCCACGATGTTGCGGATCGTCGCGCCGCGGAAGGCATAGATCGACTGGTCGGCATCGCCCACGACCGCGAGCTCGGCCGGCGGGACCTGCCCCTGAGCCGCGTCGTCGACCCGGTGACCGACGAGCTCGCGGACGAGGACGTACTGCGCGTGGTTGGTGTCCTGGTACTCGTCGACGAGCACGTGGCGGAACCGGCGGCGGTAGTGCTCGGCGACGTCGGGGAAGACCTGCAGCAGGTTGACCGTGGTCATGATCAGGTCGTCGAAGTCGAAGGCGTTGGCCTGGCGCAGGCGGGCCTGATACTCGGCGTACGCCTGCGCGACCAGGCGGTCGCGCTCGGTCGCCGTCTCGCCGGCTGCGTTGCTGGCGGCGGTCTCGTGGTCGATCAGCTCGTTCTTGAGGTTGCTCACGGCGTGGCTGAACGACCGCGGGGGTAGCGCTTGGGGTCGAGGTCCATGTCGCGCAGCACCATCGCCATGAGGCGCTGGCTGTCGGCCGCGTCGTAGATCGAGAAGGTCGACTTCATGCCGAGCTTGCCGGCCTCGCGGCGCAGGATGCGCACGCACGCGGAGTGGAACGTCGACACCCACATCGCGCGGGCGGCGCCCCCGACGAGCCCCTCGACCCGCTCGCGCATCTCGGCGGCGGCCTTGTTGGTGAAGGTGATCGCGAGGATCTGCCCGGGCTGGACGTTGCGCTCGGCCAGCAGGTAGGCGATGCGGTGGGTCAGCACGCGGGTCTTGCCCGAGCCGGCGCCGGCGACGATGAGCAGCGGGCCGCCGTGGTGCAGCACCGCCGCGCGCTGCTGCGGGTTGAGGCCCTCGAGGAGCTGGTCGCCGGTCAGCCGGCCGTGGGCGCCCGGGTGGCCGCCGGGGCCGCCGCCCTGGTCGCCGGGCGGCGGGGTGCCCTCGATCGCCCAGGCGGGCACGCCGCGCTCGTCGACCGGGGGCAGCGCGCCGTCGCCACGGGTCTGCGGCTCGTCGGTCAGCTGACTGCCGCTGGGCTGGTCGCCGGTGGGGCGGCCGTGCTCGTCGAGGTCGGGGTGCGGCAGCCCGGCCGACGCCTGGGCAGGGCTCAGCCCGGGCAGCGGGAGGTCGCCGAAGAGGTCGGTGTCGGTGCTGGTCATCGCGAGCACCAGCGTACGTCCGGGGTCCGACAACCCTCGCTACGCTCCGGCCCATGATCCGACTGGTCGAGCCGAGCAAGCGCCTGCACGCGTCGTGGTGGGAGGGCGTCGCGGAGTTCGACGCCGACGCGACGCTGCACGGGTACTCCGCGTTCGGGTTCGAGCGGGCCGACCTGGCGAGCGAGCCGGCCTTCGGCGACTGGCTGGACCAGCAGCGCCGCAACCTGACCGACCCGCCCGAGGGCTTCGTGCCGGCCACGCTGTTCTGGATCGTCGACGACGTCGCGCCCGACCGGGTGCTGGGCTCGTTGCACCTGCGGCACGAGCTCAACGCGTACCTGCTGGAGGAGGGCGGCCACATCGGCTACGGCGTGCGCCCGTCGGCCCGGGGCCGCGGCGTGGCGACGAGCGCGCTGCGCGAGGCGATCGCGTACGCCGGGTCTATCGGCATCGACCGGTTGCTGGTGACGTGCGACGACGGCAACGAGCCGTCGCAGCGCACCATCGAGGCCGGCGGCGGGGTGCTGGAGGACGTGCGCCACGGCACGCGCCGCTACTGGATCACGCCCCAGCGCTGAGCCGCGCCGGGCGTCGCGGCCCGCGTGGGCCAGCGTGGGCCCACGGGCACCGGCGACGGTCGATCAGTCGGGTGGCGCGGCGTCCACGATGGCGCGGAGCGCCTGCACGTGCGCGGCGTACGCCCTCCGCCCCGCCGCGCTCAGCCGCAGCCAGGTGCGCGGCCGCTTGCCGACGTACCCCTTGCGCACCTTGACGTAGCCCGCCTGCTCGAGCTGACTGACCTGCTTCGACAGCGCCGAGTCGCTCAGCTCGACCGCGTCGCGCACGGCGGCGAACTCGGCCTCGTCGACCCCGTTGAGGGCGGCGACGATGCTGAACCGGACCGGCGCGTGGATGACCGGGTCGAGCTCGTGGCGGGCGTGCGCCTCGGAGGCCCTGGTCATGCGCGCGTTCGAGCGATCATCGCGGCCGCGACCAACGAGGGCAGGGCGATGAGCACGATCGCGGCGAGGGCGGCCGCCCACGTGATCGGCTGGTCCTGGGCTCGCAGGTTGAGCCACGGAAGCACCGCGGCCAGACCGACGAGCAACGAGGCGCCGACTCCCGCACGCGAGATCAACCGGGCACGGCGGGGCACCGTGCGCGCCCGGCCGTCGGCCCACACCAGCAGGCCGAGCAGCGCCGCAGCCACGATGCCGGACACCGCGCTGGCGACGAGTCCGTCCAGCACGTTGCTCAGCACCGCCAGCACGCCCAGCCCGACGCCGAACAGCGCGGTCGATCCCGCGTGCAGGCGGCGATCGGCCGTCGTCGCCAGAGGCGTGGCCGCGTCGAGGTCGAGGCGCCGCCGCGCCTCGTCGGGGGTCAGGGTGGTGTCGCGGTCGTCCATGTCGCGCATCTCCTGTCGCGGGTTCGTGGTTCCATCGAAGCATCTACTTTCCATAGTGGCAAGTAGTTTCCGACGATGCTTCCCGCCCGCTCGGCGCAGGTGATGCCGACCCGCGCGTGGGGCGCGGCGCGGCGTCGCGCGGGCAGGCGCGCGCCACTCGCGGGACGGTGAATGCGCATGCGGGCGGCGCCGGCGGCTGCCTATGCTCGCGGCCCATGAGCAGCGCGCTGGATGTCGCCCGCCACCACCTCGACGTACGCCTCGCGCGCGAGCAGCGCGAGCGTCGCCTCCCCGCGGTGACGGCCGCACTGGTGCGGCGGGGCGAGATCGTCTGGTCGGCCGCGGTGGGGACGGTCGACGGGCGCGCGGGCGGCGCTGCGGCGACGGCGGACACGCAGTTCCGCATCGGGTCGATCACCAAGACCATGGTCGGTGTCGGGGTGCTGCGGCTGGTCGCCGACGGCTCGGTGACCCTGACCGACCCGATCCGCCGCCACCTGCCCGAGCTCGACCCTGCGCTCGACGGCGTGACGGTCACCGCGCTGCTCGGCCACTCCAGCGGCCTGTTCGCCGAGACGACCGGCCCGTGGTGGGAACGCTCCCCCGGCGTGAGCTGGGAAGAGCTGCTGCCCAGCATCCGGTTGACCCACGACCCGGGACGCCGATTCCATTACAGCAACGTGGGATTCGCGGTTCTCGGTCGCCTCGTGGAGCAGGTGCGCGGGCGGCGGTGGGACGCCGTGCTGGCCGACGAGGTGCTCGCGCCGCTGGGGATGGCGCGCACGACGTACAGCGCCGTCTCGCCCGCCGCGCAGGGTCTGGGCGTGCACCCCTACGCCGACCTGCGGCACGTCGAGCCCGAGCAGGACACGGGCGCGATGGCGCCAGCCGGGCAGCTGTGGTCGACCGTCGACGACCTGTCGCGGTGGGCGACGTTCCTCGCCGCCGGCGACCCGCGGGTGCTCGACGACGAGCTGCGCACGGCCATGCAGGTGCCCGGCGTCGTGTGGGACACGCCCGGGCAGCCGTGGACGAGGGCGTACGGGCTGGGCCTGGACGTGTTCAACCGCGACGGCAAGCGGTACGTCGGCCACGGCGGGTCCATGCCCGGCTTCCAGGCGGTGGTCGCCGTCGACCCGGCCACCGGCACCGGGGTGTCGCTGCTGACGAGCTCCACGAGCGGGCCCTCGCCCGCGCTCGGGTGGGACCTGCTCGACCTGCTCGAGATGCACGCGCCCGAGGAACCCGAGCCGTGGCACACCGAGGCGACCGACCACCTCGACCTTGTCGGCGAATGGTTCTGGGGCCCAAGGCCTTTCGTGGTCTCGTCCCGCCCGGGCGACGTGCTCGACCTGGGCGCCCCCGGCGGCGGTCGCGGCTCCCGGTTCGTGCCCTCCGGCGACGGCACCTGGGTGGGTCAGGACGACTACTGGGCCGGCGAGACGCTGCGGGTGATCGGGCGCGGCACCCCTGGCGTGCACCTCGATCTCGGGTCGTTCCGACTGACGCGCACGCCCTACTCCCCTGACGGTGACATCCCGGGCGGAGTCGACGAATCAGGTTGGCACGCCTGAGGGTTCGGCAGGCGAAAGTATTGGTCGGTTGTGATTGTGCGGCCGCGGGTCCGGCTCGCAGCCCTTGCGACGGGTCGACTGCTACGGGTGGACCGACGGTGAGGGTTTCTCGTTGTTGCGGCCGGCCGCGCGGTCACCGAGCGTCGTCAGCGTGTTCACCACGCGCGACCCGAGGTCGCGGCGGGCGTGGCGGCCCTCCACGGCGCCGTCGGTCGCCGGCCCGGAGGAGTCCGGCAGCAGCCGCCCGACCAGGCCCATCACGCGGGTGGTCGTGGCGGGGGCGAGGCCGCGCACCCGGATCCCCACCCAGGTGAGCGGCGTCAGGGTGACCATCGGCTTGCCGTCGAGCACCCCGTCGACGATGCGCCTTGCGGCGCGCTCGGCGTCCATCGACAGCACGGGCAGCGAGGCGCCGGGGCCGAACCAGGCGTACTCCTTGGCCGCGTCGCCGGTGAACTGCGCACGCAGGTGCGAGCCGGTGCGCATCAGACCCGGCACGATCGTCGTGGCGGTGACGCCCGTGCCCGACAGGGCGGCGGCCAGCCCGTCGGAAAACCCGACAGCGCCGAACTTCGCTGTCGCATAAGGCAATAGGTGCGGCGGTGACACCATGCCGCCGACGGACGTGACCGTGCCGATGGCGCCGCGGTCACGTGCTCGCATGCGCGGCAGCACCGCCCACGCGACGTGGATCGGGCCCCACGTCATGGTGTCGATCGCGTCGCGGAAGTGCTCGAGGGTCATCGCCTCGGCCGGTCCGGCCTGGATGATGCCGGCGACGGTGAGCGCGACCCGGATGGGCCCGGTCTGCTCCTCGACCCGGTCGACGAGGCGCTGCACCTCGTCGGCGTCGCGGACGTCGCAGACGTGCGTCGTCACCTCTCCTGTGCGCGCGAGATCCGTTGCGGCGCGGTCGAGCTCGGCCGCGTCACGGGCGGCGATCACGACCTGGTGACCGCGGCGCTGCAGCTCGCGTGCGGCGAGGAGCCCGAGTCCGCGGGAACCCCCGACGACGAGCGCGACGGGCGCGGCGGCGGTGACGTCTGCATCGACCATGCCTCGACCGTACGGATCCGGCCCGTCGCACAACGCACCCGGACGGGTGGCGACCCGAGCGAGCGCTCGTGCCTATGGTCCGACCATGCGAGCACTCACCTGGCAGGGACTTCAGGACGTCCGGGTCGAGGAGGTTCCCGACCCGGTGCTGCAGGAACCGACCGACGCGATCGTGCGGGTCACCTCGACCGCGATCTGCGGGTCGGACCTGCACCTCTACAACGTGCTCAAGCCGTACCTGAGCCCCGGCGACGTGCTCGGCCACGAGTTCATGGGCGTGGTCGAGGAGGTCGGCAGCGGCGTGCAGAACCTCTCGGTCGGCGACCGGGTGGTCGTGCCGTTCAACATCTCCTGCGGCCACTGCTGGATGTGTGAGCGCGGACTGTTCGCGCAGTGCGAGACGACGCAGAACGTGCAGCAGGACAAGGGCGCGAGCCTGTTCGGGTTCAGCAGCCTCTACGGCTCGGTGCCCGGCGGGCAGGCCGAGCGGGTGCGCGTGCCGCACGCCGACTTCGGCCCCGTGCGGCTGCCGCAGGAGCACTCCGACGAGCGGTTCCTCTATCTGTCCGACATCCTCCCGACGGCCTGGCAGGGCGTGGAGTACGCCGACGTCCCCGAGGGCGGGACCCTCGCCGTGCTCGGGCTCGGCCCGGTGGGGCAGCTGGCCGTGCGGGCGGCCAAGCACCGGGGCATCGAGCGGGTGATCGGGGTCGACCTGGTGCCCGACCGGCTGACCAAGGCGGCCGCCGCCGGCGCGGAGGTGGTCGACCTCCAGGGGGTCAAGGACGTCGCGGAGACGTTGCGCGAGCTCACCGACGGTCGTGGGCCGGACAGCGTGCTCGACGCCGTCGGCATGGAGGCGCACGGGAACCCCGTGTCGGAGAAGGTGATCGCGGGGGCGAGTCGCCTGCCCGGCCCGCTCGCACGTACGGCCATCGAGAAGGCCGGCATCGACCGGCTCGCGGCGCTCACCACGGCGATCTCGGCCGTACGGCGCGGCGGCACGGTGTCGATCAGCGGTGTCTACGGCGGGATGGCCGACCCGCTGCCGATGATGCAGATGTTCGACAAGGGCATCGCGCTGCGGATGGGCCAGTGCCACGTCCGCCGGTGGACCGACGAGCTCCTCGACATCGCCCGGCAGCCCGACGACGTGCTCGGCCTCGAGCAGCTGGCGACCCACCGGGTGAGCCTTGAGGACGCACCGGAGATGTACGACACGTTCATGAACAAGGACGACGGGTGCCTCAAGGTCGTCCTGACGCCCTGACCCCGTGACGCTGTGGGGGTACGAGGCCGTGAGGGTCTGACGCCTGGGCCTCGGCGCCCTGGGGCCGCCGGGGCTGACCCGGCGCCCCGGTGCCCCGGACGCCTCATCCGGCGCGGCGAGGCGGGTCGGTCCGGGGCCGAAGCATCGGCGTGAGCTGGTCGAGACGGCCCTTGGTCAGGTCCCAGACGACCCGGCCGTCGACCAGCTGCCCGAGGAGACCGTCGCGGTGCACGATCGTGTGGTGCCGCGAGCACAGCAGCGCCCCGTTGTCCACGTCGGTCGGGCCGCCGGCCCACCACGGCACCAGGTGGTGCACCTCGCACCAGTCCGGCGGCCGGTCGCACCCGGGGAAGGTGCAGCACCGGTCACGATGGACCACCGCGGTGCGGGCACGGCCGACGAACAGCCGTTCCTCCTGGCCGAGGTCGATGATCCCGCCGTGCGAACCCAGCACCGCCGGGATCACTCCCGCGTCGCAGGCCAACCGGCGCAGCATCGAACCGGCGAGGAGCTCCCCGGCCTGCGTGCTGCCGGTGCCGGGCAGGAACCGCACCCCGACGCTCGACCCCTCGAACGGACCCGGAACACCCTGCAGCGTCTCCAGCCCGACCGTGACCACGACCTTCGGGTGCGAGGTCACCGAACCCTTTCCGGCGCCGGGCAGCGCAGCAGCAGCCCGCTGCACCAGCTCCATGAACGCATCCGCCCGCCGCTTCGGCGCACTCCGCGGATCGCGCACCGGCCCACGCTCCTCCGGCGTGACCGGCTCCGCCGGCAGCCCTCCTGGCGGTGATCCGGTCACCGGGGGTTCTCGATCCGCCGCTTCCTGCCCCTCGGCCGGAGGCGAGCCTCGGCCAGGCGTGTCCTGAGAGAGCGCTCCCGCCGTCCCGGCCGGACGGGGACGAGCCTGGTCCGGCGAACGCGTCCCGCGAGCACGGTCCTGGTCGACCCCGCGAGGCCGGACGGCGCCGTCCGCCGCACCCGCACCCGCACCGGCACCCGCACCGGCACCTGCGGCCGCACCCGCACCAGCACCAGCACCCGAGGCGCCTATGCCCGGCCCCGCGCCGGGGCAGTGCATCGGGTCCGGTGCAGACAGGTGACCGATCGCCTGCGCGACGATCGCGGCGTTGCCCGGGGACAGCTCGGCGACGAGCCGGACGAGGCCGGACGGAAGCTCGTACATCGTCAACGACTCCGCGCGCTGCGCCGCCTCCTCGGACCGGTCCAGCTGCTCGGGGTCGTAGCGCCCGATCAGCTGCTTGGTCAACGAGCGGCGGTCGGCATCTGTGGCGTCGTCGCCCAGCGCCAGGAACCACGACAGCACCTCGGCCCGCGACGCGGTCGGCAGCAGCGGCGTGATCTTCGGCGCCTCGCGCAGCGCGGAAGCGGCGGCCCGGACGCTCACCACGTCGCCCGAGACGACCTCGGCCAGCAGTGCGCGACCGGTGGGGTCGGACAGCACGACCGAGCCCACCTCCTCGACGCCGCCGTCGACGCTGTCGCCGGCCGACTCGTTCGCACCGTCGTCTGCGTCGGGGCCGTCACCAGCATCGGGATGCACGAACGGCACCAGGCCCGTCGACATCGCGATCTCTTCGGCCACCACAGCCACGCGCCGCGCCTGGCTCGGCTCGACCCCCGGCCCGAGCCACTGGACCCACTGGCACGCGTTGGCCGCGACCGACTCGCGCACCACGCCGCGACTGATCGCCTCCACCGTCACCGCGACCAGCAACGACTCACCCTTGCGCGTCATGCTCAGCCCGGCCTGACCCAGCTGGGTCAGCTGATCCTCGGACAGCTGGTGCAGCACGGCCGGCGCGGCCGCGACCTCCTCCAGCACGTCGGTCAGCCGCTGCAACAGGTCGACGCCGGCGCCGGGCGCAGGAGCCGGCACGGTGGACTCGCTGGCGCGAGGCAGCCGGACGGGACGCTGCGGCGGATCTGCCATGTGCTCCATGCCCCTGGCCCCCTTCCCCGAAGCCCTGCGGGCCGCCCTCGACCCGGTGCCCGCCGCGGACGCCAGGTCCGGGCGATGCACCCATCATCGAACACGCGTACGAGTCCTGTCAAGGGTTCGAGAACCTGAATCTTGTTCGCTCTCAGCGGAATTCGAGCATCATGGGCCTATACCAGACACCACTGACAACGCTCGGAGCTCGCTTCCGAGACGGGGTGGTGCACCACCCGCCCCAGTGAAGAGCCGCCCACGAAGTCACCCGGTTCGAGCGCCGGCGCGCCGGGGCGCCGGCGCCCGAGCGCACGCCGCGCTACGACCAGCGCACCACCAGCGGCGCGTGATCGCTCCACCGCTCGGCGTAGGTCGGCGCGCGCCCCACGGCGACCTCGACCGGGCGCTCGGCGAGGGGCGGGCTGGCGATGGCGTAGTCGATGCGCCATCCCGCGTCGTTGTCGAACGCCTTCCCGCGCCACGACCACCACGTGTAGGGCCCGTCGACGTCACCCGCCTGCCGCCGGCCGAGATCCACCCAGCCGCGCTCGGCCCAGCCCGTCAGCCGCTCCTGCTCCTCCGGGAGGAAGCCGGCCTTGCCGCGGTTCCCCTTCCAGTTCTTCAGGTCTCGAGCGGTGTGACAGACGTTGAGGTCGCCGGTGAGCACCACGTGCTGGTCGCGCAGCTCCTCCAGCCGCCCACCGATCGCATCGAGGAGCGCGAACTTCTCCTCCTGCACGGGCGTCCCCGCCTCGCCGGTGTGGACGTACGCCGACAGCACCGTCAGCGCGGGCCCACCGGGCACCTGCACCTCGGCCTCGATCCAGCGGCCCTGCCCCTGCGCCACCGGCAGGTCCACGGCGGTCCGAGCGATCGGCCCCCGACTCAGCACCGCCACGCCGGCCCGTCCCGACACGCCCTCGGCGTACGCCAGGTGCCAGTCTGCGAACGGCGTCCCGGCGAGCGCGGACTCGAGCTGGTCGCGGGTCGCGCGGACCTCCTGGAGGAGAGCACATTCGGCTCCTGGGCGGCGAGCCAGGCGAGCCCGCCGCGTCGCGCCGCGGCGCGAATTCCGTTGACGTTGGCGGTGATCAGCAGCACCGCTGCATGCTACGAGGGGGCGCTTCAGGGCCAGCCGACGGCCACGATCACGTTGAGCACCGCGAGGTAGCCGGCGGCGTTGGCGAGGCCGACCGCCCGGCCGCCGCGCTGCTGGCGTCCGCGCCCCATCTCGGCGCACGCCAGCACCGCGACGGCGATCAGCAGCTTCAGCCCGACCTTGTTGTGGTCGAGCACCTTGTCGAGCGCGCTGGCGCTCTCGCCGAGACCGACGAGCACGACACCGCTGAGCAGCTGCGCACGGGCGCCCCAGGTCATGAGCGCGCTGACCCGCGGCGAGGCGGCCACGGCGAACCAGCCACCGACCAGCGCGGCCATGCCGAGCAGGTGCACGATGACGAGGATGTCGTAGACCACCTTCATTGCTGCGGAGCCTAGCGACGCGCACCGTCCGCCGTGGCCCGCCACGGCAACAGCGCACCGGTCACGAGCAGCACCCCCGCCCCGACCGCGATCCCGGCGCGCAACCCCGCCAGCGCCGTGACCAGCCCGCCCAGCGCGATGAACAGCGGCTGCACGGTTCGGGTCGCCACCGACCACGACATCCCGACCCGCGACATCAGCTCGTCGGGGGTCACCGTCATCCGGTACGACGCGAACGTGGGGTTGAACAACCCGGCGAAGAACAGCAGCAAGGTCTCGGCCGCGGTGACCAGCACGAACCCGGCGGTGCCGGGCGGCGCGACCACCAGCAGCGGCATCCAGACGGCCCGGAGGGTACCGGCCCCCAGCAGCACCGCCCGCTCTCCCCACCACCGCACGGCCCGCGGCGCCAGCGTCGCGCCGACCAGTCCGCCGAGCCCCGAGACGCCGAGCAGCAGGCCGTACTGCCACGGCGCCAGCCCCAGGTCGCGCAGCACGAGCACGGCCAGCAGCGGCGAGATGAGCATGATCCCGCCGCCGAACAGCAGGGCGTTGCAGAACAGTGCCCGCAGCCCCGGGTGACCGAGCACGAAGCGCCAGCCGGCCGCCATCTCGGCCCGCCAGTGCTGGTCGGCCTGCCGCGCCGGCGGGTCGGGCTCGGGGCTGCGCAGCCGACGGATCCCGAGCGCCGAACCCAGGTAGCTCACCGCGTCGACCGCCAGCACCAGCACCGGCCCGAACGCGCTCGCGAGCGCCCCGCCCGCGGGTGGGCCCAGCGTGAAGCCTCCCCACATCGTGCTGTCGAGCCGCGACTGCGCCCAGACGCGGGCGTCCGGCGCGACGAGCCCCTTGAGGTGCGCCCCCGCCGCCGCGGCGAACGACACGGTCGCGAGCACCTGCAGCGCCCCCACCACGCACAGCTGGGCGAACGTCAGGCGCCCGAGCCACCACGCCACCGGCACCGACAGCAGAGCCGCGGCCGCGAGCAGGTCGGCCGCGATCATCACCGGGCGTTTTCGGCGGAACTCGATGCGGCTGCCCAGCGGCAGCGCGACCAGCGCCGTCGTGATCGCCGAGACCGCACCGAGCACCGACACCTGCCAGTCGGCCACCGCCAGGGTGAGCACCGCGACCAGCGCCAGACCGCCCGTGGCGACGCCGGAGCCGATCTGGCCGAGGGCGTACGCCAACCACAGCCTGCGGAAGTCGCTCCGCCAGTCGGTGGTCAGCACGGGCCGACCGTAGACGCCAGGACCGACAACCGCCGCCCCGTCGGTCCAGCCCGGCGCTCAGAGTAGGCGGCGCGACATCGCCCAGCTGGTCAGCTCGTGCCGCGAGGACAGCTGCAGCTTGCGCAGCACCGACGACACGTGCGTCTCGACCGTCTTGACCGAGATGAACAGCTCCTTGGCGACCTCCTTGTACTGGTAGCCGCGCGCGATGAGCCGCATCACCTCGCGCTCGCGCGCCGAGAGCCGGTCGAGCTCCTCGTCCACCTCGGCGATCTCGCCCGCCGCCGCGCCGAACGCGTCGAGCACGAACCCGGCCAGCCGCGGCGAGAACACCGCGTCCCCCTCCGCCACCCGGTGGATCGCGCTGACCAGGTCGGTCGGCGAGATGGTCTTGGTGACGTATCCCCTTGCGCCAGAACGGATCACGGCGATCACGTCTTCAGCAGCGTCGCTCACCGACAGCGCCAGGAATCGCACCGGCCGACCCTTGCCGGTCTCGACACCCGCACACCCAGGGGGTACGTCCGCGCCGCCGCGACCCGACCCGCCGGGCAGGTGCACGTCGAGCAGCACGACGTCGGGCCGCATCTCGCGGATCACCTCGATCGCCCGATCCACGTCGGGCGCCTCGCCCACGACCTCGACGCTGTCGTCCAGCTCGGCCTTGACCCCCGACCGGAACATCCGGTGGTCGTCCACCAGCACCACCCGGACCGGTTCGCCGCTCATCCGCTCTCCTCCTCGCCGCCCTGCACTGCGGCTCGTTCCTCGCCGCCACCCTGCGCTGCGCGCTCCTCGCCGCTCATGCCTTCTGTCGCGCTCGGTCGCACTCCGCTCCGGCCGGCGTCTCGTTCCTCGCCGCCACCCTGCGCTGCGCGCTCCTCGCCGCTCAGATGAGGCAGCCTCAGCACCACTTCCGTCCCGTCCTCCCGCCGGCGCACCTCGGCGCTCCCACCGTGCCGCTCCATCCGGCCCACGATCGACTCGCGCACCCCCAGCCGGTCGGCGGGCACCGCGTCAGGGTCGAACCCGGCGCCGTGGTCTCGCACGAACGCCTCGGTCTCGCCCGGCCCCACCTCGACGTACGCCGACACGGGCGGGGCCGCGTGGCGTACGGCGTTGGACACCGCCTCCCGCACCGCGGCCACCAGCGCCGCGCCGTGCTCGTCGAGCGGCCGGTCGCCGGTGACGACCAGGTCGACCGGCACCCCGAGCTGGTCCTCGATCTCGTCGGTCGTGGAGCGTACGGCCGTGGCCAGGGTCGCGCCCGCCGGCGCGGCGTCGGCGAACAGCCACTGCCGCAGCTCACGCTCCTGGCCGCGCGCGAGCCGCTGGACCGCCGCCGGGTCGTCGGCGCGGCGCTGGATCAGCGCGAGCGTCTGCAGCACCGAGTCGTGCAGGTGGGCGGCGATGTCGGCCTTCTCGGTGACCCGGATGCGCTCGGTCTGCTCGCGGCGGAAGTCCTCGAACAGCCGGATCGCGAACGGCGCCACCAGCAGCGTCACGCCCACGAGCACCACGAGCGTCGCGAGCAGCACGTCGCGCAGCCCGCCGAGGCCGCGGCCGCCGGAGATGAGCACCGCGATCCCGCCGAGCACCAGCGCCGCCCCGAGCCCCACGCGCAGCAGCGACTCGCCGCGCGCGAGGTCGGTGCCGGCCAGCCAGTGCTGCCGGCGCCGCCCGTCGAGCAACGACCAGCTCAGCAGCAGGCCGGCGACGATCGCGAGCAGCGGGAGCACCGCGGAGGGGTTGATCGTGGAGCCGATGACCAGCGTGCTGATCCCGGCCAGCGCCAGCAGCACGCCGCCCAGCACGACCCAGCGCGTCGACAGCGAGCGCCGGTCGATCAGGGCCGCGTCCTCCTCGGCGACGCCCTGGTCACCGACCGGCATCGTCAACCACAGGAACCCGTAGACCACGACACCCGCCCCGAAGACCACCACGCCCACGAACGTCGCGATCCGCAGCGGCACCACCGGGATCCCCAGGTGCACCGACACCCCACGGCACACGCCGGCGAGCATCCGCCCGTGCGGCGGGCGGCGCAGCGGCGGCCGCTCCGGCAGCGCGCCTGGCGCCGCGGGCGCGCTCGGCGCCGCGGGCGGCAGCGCGGGCGCGCCGGGCGGGGTCGTCATGCCTCCATCTTGACCCACCGACGGCCCGGTTCCCCGGCCGCTCAGGGTGGGATCAGGGGCGCGTCAGGGTCGAACCTCATGTCGCGCGCGGGCCGACCGGCAGCAGAGTGCTGCCATGACCTCGTCCGTCCCTCCCACCGAGCCGCACGGCGCGACGCGCCTCGAACCGCCGCAGACCGGCCCCGGCGCCGCACCGCGCGACCCCTGGACCGCTTCTTCGCCAGCCTGCGCGGCAGCGGCCTGTTCCGCGCCGAGGACCGGTGGATCGGCGGCGTCTGCGCGGGGCTGGCCGAGCGGCTGCGGGTGGACCCGCTGATCGTCCGGGCTGCGTTCGTGCTGCTCGGGCTCACCTTCGGCATCGGCATCCCGCTCTACCTCGTCGCCTGGCTCCTGCTGCCCGACCGGCAGGGCACGATCCTCCTCGAGCGCGGCCTGCGGACCGGTGACGTCGGCGCGGTGGTGCTGATGATCGTCGCGATCGTCGTGGTCACCAGTGGCTTCGGCTGGGCCTGGGGCTGGGGCGGCCCCGGCCCGCTCCTGCCGCTGGTGGTGGTCGCGGGCGCCGTCTGGTTCGTGCTGAGCCGCAACCGACCCGCCACCCCGAGCCCGTACGCCGGCGCCACCTCCACCCCCACCGCACCTTTCCCCTCGGCCGGTGCCCCCTCGGCGGGCGTCCGCTCGGCGGGCGTCAGCACCTGGGAGAGCGCCACCACCTCGGCGGGCGTCACCCCCTCGGGGACGCACGCCACCACGACTCCCGCCCCCGCTCCGCCCGGTCTCGGGGGCCGGGCGGACCGGGCGGACCGGTGGGCGGGGCACCCACCTTCCCCGCCGCCGCGCCGCGGTGGCAGGCCCCGCCGCCGGACCCGCGTCCGCGCCGGCGCACCCTCCCCGGCGGGTTCACCCTGCTCGTCCTGGGCCTCGCCGCGATCGCCGGCGCCGCCACGACCATGCTGACCCGCGGCACCGACCTCGGCACGGTCGCCGACCGGCTCGGCTGGGTCGCGGCCACCGCGGTCGTCGCGCTCGGTGCGCTCGTCGCGGGGCTGCTCGGCCGCCGGGCGGTCGCCGCCGGCGCGATCGCCCTGGTGCTCGCGGCCGGGACCGCCGTCGCGGCCGCCTTCCCCACCGACGTGGCGCTCACCGGTCCCCACGGCAACGCCCGGTGGCAGCCGACGACGGTGGCGAGCCAGTCGTACGACCTGTCCTCCGGCACCGCGCGGCTCGACCTCGCCGCGCTCACCCCGCAGCAGGCCACCGGCACGCTCACCAGCCACGTGGGCGCCGGCGAGCTGCGCATCGTCGTGCCCGACGACCTGACCGTGCGGGTGCGCGCCCAGGTCGGCGCGGGACAGATCAGCTCCGGCTGGCCCGGCGACCCGTGGGAGGTCGACGACGGCGGTCTCGGCCGCACCCGCACCGTCACCGTCGGCACCGGCACCCCGACCCTCACCGTCGACGCCCGCGTCGGGCTCGGCGTCATCACCATCGAGAGGACGACGCGATGAGCGACCGGACCACCCCGCTGCCGCGGGCCACCGACCAGGCCGGCCAGACCGACCACACCGATCAGACCGACCGCCTCGACCAGGCCGACCACCCCGACCACGTACCACCGCGCTCCCAGGGCGCCGCCCCGCCCGAGCCGCAGTGGATCTCCGGCCCCGCGCCGACCACCACGCTCGCCGGACTGCTGGCGCTGGTCGTGGCCGTCCTCGCGGGCGTACGCCTCACGACCGACATCGACCTCGACTGGTCCACCGCGCTGCCCGTCGCCGGGATCGCGCTCGGCGTGATCTTCGTGCTGCTGGGGGTCGTGTCGCTCAGCGTGCGGGCTCGGCGAGCAGAGCACCGACCCACGGACTGACCGGCAGACCGGCAAGCTCGTGCTCCTCGACCCACGCGGCCGACTCGGTGGTGCCTCCCACGTCGTGCACCACCGGGTCGGTCGGCTCCTCGACCCACGCCCGATAGACCAGGCGCACGGCGTGGAAGTCCTCGACCAGACCGTCGGGCGCGCGCCCGACCCAGTGCTGGCTGAGCACGTCGAGCGGCTCCTCGAGCCGGATGTGCTGCCCCGACTCCTCCCACACCTCGCGCACGACCGCCTGGTCGGGCTCCTCGCCCGGCTCGACCCCGCCGCCCGGCAGCCCCAGGTGCCCGGCCGCGCGGTGCGCGCGGAGAACTCGGTCAGCAGCAGCCCGCGCTCGCTGCGCACCACGGCGTAGGCCGCCACCCGCTGCTTGCGCACCGCCCCCGCGGCCTCGGCCGCGCTGACCTCGACGCGCGGGGCGACCGGCGCGGCCGCGGCGTGAGCCCGGCGACGGCGCACCCGGAAGTCCAGCTCGATCTCGCCCCGGGCTGCCGCCCGATGCTGACCAGACTCACGACCTCCCACCCGGCGTCGGCGAGCACCGCGCGCGGGTCGGCACCGTGCTCCAGCGCGACCTCGACGCAGTCGCTCCCCGACCCGTCGACCCCGCGCACCAGCACGCCTGCGTCCGTCATCCTCGGTCCTTCCCCCGATCAAGCCCGGGCCCGACCGTACGCCTGCACGGTCTGCGCGACGACCTCGCCCCAGTCCTGGCGCACCGGGGTCGAGCGGGCGTACGCCCCCAGCCGGTCGCGCAGGTCGGCGTCGGTCGCGAGCCGGGCCAGGGCCTGCGCGAACTGCTCGTCGTCGTCGACCAGCAGCCCGTCGCGGCCGTCGGCGACGAACTCGGTGATGCCGCTGCGGCGCGGCCCGACCACGGGCAGGCCGCTCGCCCGCGCCTCGAGCGCCGCGATGCCGAACGCCTCGAGCTCGGCGGGCGCCACGTAGACGTCGGAGGCGAGGTAGCGCCGGTGCAGCTCCTCGCGGGTCACCCGGCCCGGCAGCGACAGCCACTCCTGCGCCCCGTGCCGGGCCGACCAGGCCTCGAGCCGGCGCCGCTGCGGTCCCTCCCCCAGGATCTCCAGGCGCAGGTCGGCACCGGGCGCCAGCTCGCGGGCGCGGGCCACCACCTTGACCAGGTCGAGCGGGCGCTTGCGCAGCGCGAGCCGCATCGCGGTGACGACGCGCAGCGAGCCGGTCGACGCCTCCGGCCGCGGCCCGGGCGACCAGCGCGCGACGTCGATCCCGTTGGGCAGCACCGAGACCGGCGCGCCGCCGCTCATCCGGCGCAGCGGCGCCGCGGCGACCTGCGACACGGCGGTGAGCTCGGCGCCGCGGACGGCCCAGCGCTCGACGTAGCCGGCGGCGTCGACGAGCGGGGCGGCGTGCGCCAGCACGCAGTGCCAGGTGGCGACGGTCGGGATGCCGACGCCCAGCGCGACCCGCATCGAGTCCATCGCGAACGGGCTCACGACCCCCATGTGCACGTGCGCCACGTCGAACCCGCCGTCGAGCAGCAGCCGCCGAACCTTCGGCGGCGCAAGGGATTCACCGGCACGCCGCCGGGCAGCGGGATCGCGAGGCGCTCGACCGGCACGTCGTCGATCGGCTCGTCGGGGCCCTGGGTGGCGGTGATGATCACGGCCTCGTGGCCGGCCTCGCGCAGCGAGCGGGCGAGGTCGTGCACCTGCACCTCGATGCCGCCGAGCCGCGGCAGGTAGCAGTCCGACAGCAGCGCGACCCTCACCCGTCCGAGGATGTCATGCTGCGAGACTGTCGCGTGATGCCCTACACCCTCGTGGCTTTTCACGCCCACCCCGACGACGAGGCCCTGCTGACCTCGGGGACGATGGCGCGCGCCGCGGCCGAGGGGCACCGGGTGGTCCTGGTCGTCGCGACCGACGGCGAGCTGGGTCTGGCCTCGACCGACTTCACCGCCGGCGGCGGGCTGGCGGCGCACCGCCGCGCCGAGCTCGAGGCCAGCGCCGCGGTGCTCGGGGTCGCCCGCACCGAGTGGCTGGGCTACGCCGACAGCGGCAGCGGCGAGGAGCTGTTGCCCGACCCACCGGGGCGCACCCGGTTCGTGCGGGCGCCGGTCGAGGAGGCCGCCCAGCGGCTCGCCGGCATCCTCGGCGAGGAGCAGGCCGAGGTGCTGCTGACGTACGACCCGAACGGCGGTTACGGCCATCGCGACCACGTGCGGGTGCACGAGGTGGGAGCTCGTGCCGCCGAGATCGCAGGCACACCAAGGGTTCTCGAGGCCACCGTGCCGCGCGACCTGCTGGTGCGGGTGCTGCGGCTGCTGACCAAGGTCTATCGCTTCCCGCCGGAGTTCGACCTGTCGTCGTTCGAGCGGGCCTACAGCGCCCGGGCCGACATCACCCACCGCATCCCGGTCCGGCGCTTCGTCCGGGCCAAGCGAGCCTCGCTGCGCGCGCACGCGTCGCAGTCCTCGGCCGACGGCGGCACCGACCGCACGGTCGGGATGCTGCTGAAGATCCCGCGGCCGCTGTTCGACCTGGTCTTCCGCCGGGAGTGGTACGTCGACCGCGCCCACACCGGGCCGGTCGCCTCCGACGTGTTCGCCGGGCTGCCGTGAGCCCGGCCAGCCGCGCGCCGGCACCTGCCCCCGAGACCACCTTCCCGAAGCCGACACCGCGCACCGTGCTGCAGGCCGTGCTCGGGCTGGGCCTCGCGATGGCGATCATCGCCTTCGGCCTGCCCTACTTCGCCGACACCACCTGGGCCAAGATCGGCACGCACCTCGGGTCGGTCGGCCCGGCCTCCGCCCTGGAGCTGTTCGGCTGGATGGTGCTCGGGCTGTGGTGCTACACCTTCACCCTCACCGGCTCCCTGCCCGGCCTGTCGCACAGCAAGGCCCTGATGATGAACGTCTCGGGCTCGGCCGTCGGCAACATGCTGCCCGGCGGAGGCGCGGCGGGCGTGGCCGTGACCTACCTGTTCGGCCGCAGCTGGGGCTTCTCGCGGATGGCGATCTCGACCTCGATCATCGTCTCCGGGGTCTGGAACGTCCTGGCCCGGGTGGCCCTGCCGCTGCTCGGCATCGTGGTGCTCGCGTGGGACCAGACCGCGCTGCCGAAGTCGGTGCGCCAGGGCGCCTTCGCCGCCGGCGTGACCGCGCTGGTCGTGCTCGCGGTCTTCATCGCCATGGTCATCAGCGACGAGCGCGCCCGCCAGCTCGGCGGCCTCCTCGACCGGCGGGTCGGGCACCTGCTCGCCCGGCTGCGGCGCGGCCCGAAGAAGGGCCAGCGCCTCGACCTCGCGACCGTGCTGCAGAACCAGCGCTCCCGCCTCGCCAGCGTCACGGCCCACGGCTGGTTCCCGATGACGTTCGGGGTGGTGGGCTTCCTCGGGATCTACTTCGTGCTGTTCTGGCGCACGATGGAGGCGGTAGGCGTCGAGATCCCGCTGCCCAAGCTGTTCGCGGCGTACGCCATCGGCCGCCTGCTCACCGCCGTCGGCGTCACCCCGGGCGGGCTCGGCATCACCGAGGCCGGCACCCTCTCGGTGCTCGTCGCGTGGGGCGCCCCGCCCGCCCCCGCCGCGGCCGGCGTCCTGATCTTCGCGCTCTACACGCACGTGTTCGAGGTGCCGCTCGGGCTGCTGGGGTGGCTCGGCTGGTCGCTGAGCCCCAAGGTGCCGCCGCCCGACTGAGGTGCGGGCGAAGGGGTGCGAGCGGAGGCGTACGGCTCGGGGTCCCGCCCACATTTCGTGCGCAAGTGAACGAAATGCAGCGGGCCGCCGCGGAATCCCGGCCCCCACGCCTTCATTTCGTGCACAAGTGAACGAAATGAAGCCCGGCGTACGTCGGCGCCGGCACCCCCGGCCCGGCACCGGCGAGCGGGTCAGGCCAGGTGGCGGTCGGCCACGGCCGAGGTCCAGGCGAGCGCGGCGGCGCTGGCGATGCCGATCGGCACCAGCGCGAGCACCGCGAGGACGAGGTTCACGTCGTGGTCGGCCGGGCGCAGGCCCCAGCCGACGAAGATCAGCCCGACGACGGCCGACCCGACCAGCGCGAGCGAGGAACGAGCCGCCCACCCCGGACGCCGCGGCGCCGCACCGGGCTGGATCAGGGCCGCGAGACCGACCGCGAGCGCCGTCCAGCCGAGGCAGACCGCGACGGCCGCGAGCACGTCACCCGGACGGTGCCACTGCCCCACCACCGTGCCCGCACCGACGAACGTCGCCACGAACCCGGCGAACGGCACCACCACCCAGCGCCACGCCGCGGGCGCCACGAGCACGGCGGCCAGCCCCAGCGACAGCGCGACGGTGGCGTGACCGCTCGGCAGCGAGTTCCCGGCCCCGTCGGCACGGTCGAGCACGTTGAGCTTGAGGATGCGGGTCGTCACGTTGGCCCCCACGACCAGCACCATCGCGGCCACCGCGAGCCCCACCCGGCGCCGCATCAGGGCCACGCCCACGCAGACGGCGAGACACAGCGCGACTCCGCCGACACTGACGTACGTGATCCAGTCGGTGACCTTCATCGCCGCCGTCGCCGAGTTGCCGACCGCGTGCATCATGTCGTTGTCGAGCTCGGACCCGCGCAGGCTGCCCAGCGAGACCCGCACGATCGCAGCGAACGCCGCCAGCGCCAGCAGCCCCATCAGCACCACGCTCAGCCACGGCCCCGACGCGCGCCGCTCGGGACCCTCGGGCTCTTCGGGCAGGCGCCCGTCGGCCCCGCGCGTCTCCGCGAGGACCGGACGGCTCATGGTGGGTGCTTCGGACATGTGAACAGTGTGCAGGACCCGGCTGGACGCAGTCTGGACGCGTGACGGGTGCCCGCCGTCACGCGGAGCGGTTCACTCCCACTCGATGCCTTCTGTCGCAGGAGCGAACCGGCGGAACCTCACCTCACGCTGGCGCGCTCGCCGAGGCACCGCCGGTTCACTCCCACTCGATCGTCCCGGGGGCTTGCTCGTCACGTCCAGCACCACCCGGTTGACCTCTTCGACCTCGTTGGTGATGCGGCTGGAGATCCGGGCGAGCACGTCGTACGGCAGGCGCGTCCAGTCCGCCGTCATCGCGTCCTCCGACGACACCGGGCGCAGCACGATCGGGTGGCCGTAGGTGCGGCCGTCACCCTGCACGCCGACGGAGCGTACGTCCGCGAGCAGCACCACCGGGCACTGCCAGATGTCCCGGTCCAGCTCGGCCGCCGTGAGCTCCTCGCGCGCGATCAGGTCGGCCTTGCGCAGCGTCTCGAGCCGGTCCGCGGTGACCTCGCCGACGATCCGGATGCCGAGGCCCGGCCCCGGGAACGGCTGGCGGTAGACGATCTTCTCGGGCAGCCCCAGCTCGAGCCCGACCTGGCGCACCTCGTCCTTGAACAGCGTGCGCAGCGGCTCGACCAGCTTGAACTGGATGTCGTCGGGCAGCCCGCCGACGTTGTGGTGGCTCTTGATGTTGGCCGCGCCCGCACCGCCGCCGGACTCCACGACGTCGGGATAGAGCGTGCCCTGCACCAGCCACTTCACCGGGTGCTCGTTGTCGCCGCGGTCGTGCACGATGTCGCGCGCGGCCTGCTCGAAGATGCGGATGAACTCGCGGCCGATGATCTTGCGCTTCTGCTCCGGGTCGCTCACCCCGGCCAGCGCGTCGAGGTATCGCTCGCTCGCGTCGATCACGACCAGGTCGGCGCCGGTGAGCTCCACGAAGTCGGTGCGCACCTGCTCGGCCTCTCCCGCACGCAGCAGGCCGTGGTCGACGAACACGCAGGTCAGCTGGTCGCCGATCGCCTTCTGCACCAGCGCGGCCGCGACCATCGAGTCGACGCCACCGGACAGCGCACAGATCGCCCGGTCCTCGCCGACCTCCTCGCGCACCCGGGCGACCAGCTCGTCGACCATGTTCTTGGGGTCCACTCGGCCTCGAGGCCGGCGCCGCGCAGCAGGAAGTTCTCCATGACCCGCTGCCCGAACGTGGAGTGCATGACCTCCGGGTGCCACTGCACGCCGTACAGCCGGCGCTCGTCGTCCTCGAACGCCGCGACGGTCGTGCCGGGGGTGCGCGCGGTGACCTTCATGCCGTCGGGCGCCTCGCTCACCGAGTCGCCGTGCGACATCCACACCGACTGCTGCGGCGGCTGCCCGTTGAACAGCGTCGAGCCGGTGTCGTCGATGTCGGCCCGGGTCGCGCCGTACTCGCGCATGCCCGTGTGCGCCACGGTCCCGCCGAGCGCCTGGGTCATCGCCTGGAAGCCGTAGCAGATGCCGAAGACGGGCACGCCCGCCTCCAGCAGCGCCTTGTCGAGCGCGGGCGCGCCGTCGGCGTAGACCGACGACGGGCCGCCCGAGAGCACGATCGCCGCCGGCTCCATCGCGAGGATCTCCTCGGCCGGCATGTCGTGCGGCACGACCTCGCTGTAGAGCGAGGCCTCCCGCACGCGCCGGGCGATGAGCTGGGCGTACTGCGCGCCGAAGTCGACGACCAGGACGGGATGGTCCTGCAGATTCTCCGTCACAGCGAGAGCCTAGCGAGCCGTCGCGGGTGCGCCGCGCTCCAGCCGTTCCAGCTGGGCCTCGACCTCGCCGCCGACCTTGCGCTCGACCCAGAAGGACAGCAGCGGCACGCAGCCGGCGAGCATCACCAGCACCATCTTCGACAGCGGCCAGCGCACGGCGAACCCGAGCACGGCGGTGGCGACGACGTAGATCACGAAGATCAAGCCGTGCGGCTGCGGCCACCACGCGAGCGCGTCGTTCTGGAAGCCGTACTGCAGGATCATCTCGGCCACGAGCACCAGCAGCCCGATGCCGACGATGAACGCCATCACCTTGAAGAACTTCAGCTTGGTGCGGGCGCTCGGGACGTCGATGCGCTCCTCGCGGGCGAGGTCAGACATGCAGATCCTTCGGTCGTACGTCGTCGGCCGGCGCGGGCGCCCCGGCACCGTGGTCATCGGTCGGCCCGTCGGTCGGGCCGTCGTCGGTCGGGTCGTCGGCCGGCTCGTCGCCCGTCGGGCCGTCGTCGCGGGCCCTCAGGGCCAGCTGGTCGAGGTGGTCCTCGCGCACCGAGCGCCACCACAGGTAGAGGGCGAACACCGCGAACACCCACCACTGGAGGGCGTACCCGAGGTTGCGCCAGTCGACCCCTTCGACCGTCGGCGACGGCGGCGGCACGTGCTGCATCGCCGCGGACTGCTCGGCCGGGGTCTGCTCGATGGTGAACAGGAACGCGTTGTAGACCGTGCCGCCCCACTCGTTGAGCAGCGTGCTCACGTCGACCGAGGCCTGCTGCCCCGGCGGCACGGTGACGTCGGGGCGCGGCGACTCGGCCGGCACGAGGGAGCCGAGCAGCTGGATCGGCCCGGTGGGCGGGGCCGGGGCGGCGGCCGCGTCGGTCACGAAGCCGCGCAGGACCGGGATGCGCGCGCCGGTGCCGTCGACCACCAGCGGGGTCAGCACCCAGAAGCCGGCCCGGCCCTCGAGGCGCCGGTCGGGCACGAGGAACTGCTTGGGCGCGTCGTACGTCCCGGTCACGCTGACCCGGCGCAGCGACCCGTCGTCGGGGAACGCCTCGTGCGGGGCGATGACCTCGTTCAGCGGCGCGACCGGCTGGGCCGGCCCCTGCTGCAGCACCTGCTCGCGCGCGTCCTGCTTGGCGACGCCGTACTGCCAGAAGCCGAGGCCCACGAAGAGCGCCACGAAGGCCAGCGCGAGCGCCAGCAGCGCCAGGTGACGCGGGCGGCGGGCGGTCTCGATCACTCCCTCAGGGTAGGCGTCGAACCTGACCGCTCCCGCGTCGCCTCAGGCGGTGCGCGTCGCCGGCATGCCGAGCTCGACGCCGGGCACCCGCGCGGGCTCGGCCGGGAAGCGCCGGTATCCCTCGCCCTGCGCCGGGCGCTGGTCGGTCTGCCCCTTGGCCGGCCACAGCGAGATCGCCCGCTCCGCCTGCGCGGTGATGGTCAGCGAGGGGTTCACGCCGAGGTTGGCCGACACCGCCGACCCGTCGACCACGTGCATCCCGGGATAGCCCCAGACCCGCTGGTAGGGGTCGACGACCCCGCGCTCGGGGCTGTCGGAGATCACCGCGCCGCCGAGGAAGTGCGCGGTCATCGGGATGCCGAACGTCTCGGGCCAGGTGCTGCCGGCGATGGTGTGCACCCCGCTGCGCTCCTGCAGGCGCTTGGCGATGGCGCGCACCGCGGCCTGCCCCTGCGGGATGTACGTCGGGTTCGGCATGCCGTGGCCCTGCCGGCTGGTCAGCCAGTAGCGGCCGAAGCGCTTGCGCACCGACGTGGTCAGCGAGTTGTCGAGGGTCTGCATCACCAGCAGGATCACCGTGCGCTCGCTCCACCGCGGGCCGAACGCCGCCCGGGTGTTGGAGATCGGCTCGCGCAGGAACTTGCGGGTGAACTCCAGGCCGCGCGAGGCGAGCGACCGGGAGCTGTCGACCTGCAGGGTCGACAGCAGCCCCATCGCGTTGGAGCCGGGGCCGTAGCGGACGTTCTCGACGTGGGTGTGCTCGTCGACGTGGAACGAGGTGGTGATCGCGATGCCCTTGGCGACCGGGAAGTCCTCGCGCACCGTCACCGCGGCCGCGCCCTCGAGGGCCTCGGAGTTGGTGCGGGTGAGCATGCCGAGCCGGTCGGACAGCTTCGCGAGCCGCCCGGTCTGGCGCATGGTGTGCAGCAGGTTCTGGGTGCCCCAGGCGCCGGCCGCGAGCACGACCTGCTCGGCGGTGACCGTCTGCTCGCCGCGCTTCACCCACGCGCCCGTGCGGCGGGTCGTGACGCGAAAACCCTTGTCTCCCAATGGGTCCAGGCCGACGACCGTGCGCATCGGCTGGATCTTCACGCCGGCCCGCTCGGCCAGCGCGAGGTAGTTCTTCATGAGCGTGTTCTTGGCGCCCACGCGGCAGCCGACCATGCAGTTGCCGCACTCGGTGCAGCCGCTGCGCGCCGGGCCCTCGCCGCCGAAGTAGGGGTCGGCCACCTGCTTGCCGGGCTCGCCGAAGAACACCCCGACCGGCGTCTTGCGGAAGGTGCTGCCGACGCCCATGTCGTGCGCGACGTCGCGCATGACCTGCTCGACCGGCCCGTCGCACGGGTTGTCCTCGACGACGCCGAGCATCCGCCGCGCCACGTCGTAGTGCGGGGTGAGCTCGTCCTCCCAGTCGGTGATGTGGCCCCACTGCGGGTCGGTGTAGAACGGCCCCGTCGGCTGGTAGAGCGTGTTGGCGTAGTTGAGCGATCCGCCGCCGACACCCGCCCCGGCCAGGATCAGCACGTCGGGCAGCTTGTGGATGCGCTGCACGCCGAAGCACTTCAGCGCCGGCGCCCACAGGTATCGGCGCAGGTCCCAGGAGGTCTTGGCAAAGTCCGCGTCCTCGAAGCGGCGGCCCGCCTCGAGCACCAGGACGGAGTAGCCCTTCTCGGCCAGCCGCAGCGCCGCCACCGAGCCGCCGAAGCCGGAGCCCACGACGACGACGTCGTAGTCGTAGGTGCCGGTCACGACAGGCCCGCGCCCTTCATCACGCGCAGGCCGGTGGCCATGGCCTTGGCCCACACCTTCTCGGGGACGCCCTTGGGCACGGCGAAGCCGGGCGGGCGCTGGACCGCGACGTTCTGCGACTCGGTGTACTTCTGGATGCCCTCGGCGCCGTGCCGCCGGCCGAGACCCGAGGCACCCATGCCACCCATCGGCGAGCCGTTGCTGCCCCACGCCGCGGCGTAGCCCTCGTTGATGTTGACCGTGCCGGTGCGGATCTGCGCGGCGAGCTCGCGCCCGCGCCGGACGTCGCGCGTCCAGACCGAGGCGTTGAGGCCGTACGGCGTGTCGTTGGCGAGCGCCAGCGCCTCCTGGTCGTTCGCGACCCGATAGACCGACACGACGGGCCCGAAGGTCTCCTCGTCGCGGCAGAGCATGTCGCCGGTGACGTTGGTGAGCACGGTCGGCTCGTAGAACAGCGGGCCGAGGTCGGGCCGCGCCCGCCCGCCGGCGAGCACCGCGGCGCCCTTGGCCTTGGCGTCCTCGACGTGCGCGCTGACCCGCTCGAGCTGCTCGGCGGTCACCAGCGTGCCCATGTCGATGCCCCACTGCAGGCCGGGGCCGATGCGCATCGCCTCGACCCGGCGCAGGAAGTGCTTGAGGAACTCGTCGGCGACCTGCTCGTGCACGATCAGCCGCTCGGCCGAGATGCACAGCTGCCCCGCCGAGCCGTACGCCGCCCGCACCGCCCCCTCCGCGGCGCGGCTGGGCGAGGCGTCGGCACGGACGTACATCGGGTTCTTGCCGCCGAGCTCCAGCGAGGCGCCGACGAGGCGCTCCCCGCGTCGCGGGCGACGCCGCGGCCGGTCTTGGTGGAGCCGGTGTACATCACGTAGTCGGCGCGGTCGAGCACCGCCTTGCCGATGACCGAGCCGGGGCCGAGCACGACCTGCAGCACGCCCTCGGGCAGCCCCGCCTGGTCGATCAGCTCGACGGCGCGCAGCGCGGTGAGGGCCGACTGGGTGTCGGGGCGCAGCACGACGGCGTTGCCCGCGACCAGGGCCGGGAGCGCGTCGGTGATCGACATCGACAGGGGGTAGTTCCACGGCGACACGACCCCGACGACGCCCTTGGGATGGCGCAGCTCGACCGAGGTGGTGAGCAGCGGGATCGCGCCCAGGTGCTTCTTCGGGCCGAGGTAGCTCTCGGCCTTCTTGGCGTAGTGCCGGCACACGCCCGCCGCGTCGAGCACCTCCTCGAACGCGTGCTTGCGCGCCTTGCCGGCGTCGAGCTGGATGAGGTCGAGCAGCTCGTTCTGGTGGCGCAGCAGCAGGTCGTGCAGGCGGGTCAGGAAGCGGGTGCGCTCCTCGACCGGCCGCGCGGCCCAGCGCGCGGCGGCCTCGCGGGCGTCGCGGAAGGCCTGGTCGACCGAGTCGACCGTCGAGAGCGGCAGCCGCCCGATCACCTCGCCGGTGAACGGGGTGACGCACTCGTGCATCTCGGGCCGCGCCGGGGCGACGACGCGCCGCCCGAGGCGGGCGTCGAGGCCGGTGGGGAGGGCGTACGCGCTGGGCTGGCCGCCCGCGTCGGCGGAGGAACGCTGCCGAGAGTCCTGGACCAACGAATCAGTCATTACGTCAGCGTAACCTCGCGGGACGTGATCTGCGCCACTGAACGTCCAAAAATCCGCGCGGGGGACCCAGATCCCGGGTAGGAGCGTGCGACCGGCTCGGCGACGATGCCGCGAGCCCGGAGCGTGCGACGGGCTCGCGGAGGAGGAGCTGAGCCAGAAGGAGTAAGCGCGTGCTCGGCGACGATGCCGCGAGACCGGAGCGTACGACC
This sequence comes from Barrientosiimonas endolithica, assembly GCF_030296655.1. Classification (NCBI taxonomy): domain Bacteria; kingdom Bacillati; phylum Actinomycetota; class Actinomycetes; order Micrococcales; family Dermacoccaceae; genus Barrientosiimonas; species Barrientosiimonas endolithica. The sequence continues at coordinate 2,656,518 of NZ_AP027735.1, forward strand.
GGCTCGGCGAATCAGGACCGCTGGTACGGCGCGACGACGACCTCGACGCGCTGGAACTCCTTGAGGTCGGTGTAGCCCGTGGTGGCCATCGCCCGGCGCAGCGCGCCGATGAGGTTGGTGGTGCCGTCGGCGCCGCGGCCGGGGCCGAGCAGGATCTCCTGCAGCGAACCGACGGTGCCGACCTCGACCCGCTCGCCGCGCGGCAGCTCGTGGTGGTGCGCCTCGGAGCCCCAGTGGAACCCGCGGCCGGGGGCGTCGCTCGCCCGCGCCAGCGCGGCGCCGATCATCACCGCGTCGGCGCCGCAGCCGACGGCCTTCACGATGTCGCCGGAGGTGCCCATGCCGCCGTCGGCGATGACGTGGACGTAGCGCCCGCCCGACTCGTCGAGGTAGTCGCGCCGCGCGGCCGCGATGTCGGCGATCGCCGAGGCCATCGGCGCGTGGATGCCGAGCGTGACGCGGGTGGTGTGCGCCGCGCCGCCGCCGAACCCGACGAGCACGCCGGCCGCGCCGGTGCGCATCAGGTGCAGCGCCGCGGTGTACGTGCTCGCGCCCCCGACGATCACCGGCACGTCGAGCTCGTAGATGAACCGCTTGAGGTTGAGCGGCTCGGCCTTGCCGGACACGTGCTCGGCCGAGACGGTCGTACCGCGGATGACGAACAGGTCGACGCCGGCGTCGACGACCGACTTCCAGTGCTCCTGGGTGCGCTGCGGGCTGAGCGCGCCCGCGACGGTCACGCCCGCGTCGCGAATCTCCTTGAGCCGCAACGAGATCAGGTCGGGGTTGATCGGCTGGGCGTAGAGCTCGCGCATGCGCGAGGTGGCCTCAGCGGGGTCTAGCCCGGCGATCTCGGCGAGCAGCGGCTCGGGGCTCTCGTAGCGGGTCCACAGCCCCTCGAGGTCGAGCACCGGCAGGCCGCCGAGCTGCCCGAACGCGATCGCGGTCTGCGGCGACATCACCGAGTCCATCGGCGCGGCCAGCACCGGGAGGTCGAAGTGGTAGGCGTCGATCTGCCAGGAGACCGACACCTCCTCGGGGTCGCGCGTGCGCCGCGACGGCACCACCGCCACGTCGTCGAAGGAAAACGCGCGCCGCCCCCGCTTGCCGCGGCCGATCTCGATCTCAGTCACCGGCACAGGCTATCGACGGGCGGCCGCGCGAGGCCCACCAGGCGGTGCATGCAAATTGCTACCATGCATGCATGGCCCTGATCCAGATCCGCGACGTGCCCGAGGACGTCTACGAGACGATCCGCCGCCGGGCGCGCCGGTCGGGCCAGTCGATCCAGGCGTACATGCTCGCCCGGACGGTCGAGGTGGGCCGACGGCCCGAGCCCGACGAGGTCGTGCAAGCCCTCGAGGACGACCTCGCCGGTCGCCCGCCGCTGACCCTCGACGTCAACCAGGTGCTCGCCGCGCGCGACGCCGACCGCTGACGTGCTCGTCATCGACGCCTCCGCCCTGGTCCTGGCCGTCGTCGACACCACGAGCCGCGGCGCAGCCGTGCGCCAGCAGCTCCTGTCCGGCGTCGCCGCCCCGCACCTCGTCGACGCGGAGTGCGGTCAGGCGTTGCGCGGGCTCGTCCACCGCGGGGTGCTGCCCGCCGACCGAGCCGCCACCTCGCTGGCCGCGGCGCGCGACCTCGTCGTCCAGCGCTACCCCGTCGCCCCGCTGCAGTCCAGAGCCTGGGAGCTGCGCGACAGCCTCAGCTTCTACGACGCGACCTACGTCGCGCTCGCCGAGGTGCTCGACGCGCGACTTCTCACCGCCGACCGACGGCTCGCGACCGCGCCCGGCCCCGAGTGCCCCATCGACCTCGCCTGACCCGGCCGACGTCGCGGGGCGAGGCACCCGCGCCCCTTCCGCATTTCGTACGTCGTCGCACGATCTGAGCGGCCCCTCCCCCGGGATCCCGGGGTCGGCCCGCCGCACTTCGTACGTCGTCGCACGATCTGCGAGACGGGCTATCGCCCGCGCGCTTATCGCCCGACGTAGTTGGGCGCCTCCACGATCCCCTGCACGTCGTGCGGGTGCGACTCCTTCAGGCCGGCGGTCGTGATGCGCACGAACTGGCCGCGCTCCTGCAGCTCGGGGATGGTGCGGGCGCCGACGTAGAACATCGACTGACCCAGGCCGCCGACCAGCTGGTGCAGCACCCCGGACAGCGAGCCGCGGTAGGCGACGCGACCCTCGATGCCCTCGGGCACGATCTCGTCGTCGCTCGCGACGTCGGCCTGGAAGTAGCGGTCCTTGGAGAAGGACTTCTTGCCACGCGAGGCCATCGCCCCGAGCGACCCCATGCCGCGGTAGCTCTTGAACTGCTTGCCGTTGACCAGGATCAGGTCGCCCGGCGACTCCTCGCAGCCGGCGAGCAGCGAGCCGAGCATCACCGTGTCGGCGCCGGCGACCAGGGCCTTGGCGATGTCGCCGGAGTACTGCAGGCCGCCGTCGCCGATCACCGGCACCCCCGCCGGGCGGCACGCCTGCGCCGCGTCGAAGATCGCCGTGACCTGAGGGACGCCGACGCCCGCGACCACGCGCGTGGTGCAGATCGAGCCCGGTCCGACCCCGACCTTGACCGCGTCGACACCCGCGTCGACCAGCGCCTGCGCGCCGGCCTGGGTCGCGACGTTGCCGCCGATGATCTGCACGTGGCGGGTGGCCGGGTCGGACTTGAGCTTCTTGATCATCTCGAGCATGAGCCGCGCGTGCCCGTTGGCCACGTCGGGGACCAGCACGTCGACACCGGCGTCGACCAGCGTGGTGGCGCGCTCCCAGGCGTCGCCGAAGTAGCCGATCGCCGCGGCGACGAGCAGCCGCCCCTGGCCGTCCTTGGACGCGTTGGGGAACTGCTCGGACTTCACGAAGTCCTTGACCGTGATAAGGCCGGACAGCTTGCCGTCACCGTCGACCAGCGGCAGCCGCTCGCGCTTGTGCTGGCGCAGCAGCGCGGTGGCGTCCTCGTGGGAGATGTCGGTGGGCGCGGTGATGAGCGGCATCGGCGTCATGACCTCGCGCACCCGCAGCGTGCCCCAGTCGGCGACGGGGGTGAACCGCAGGTCGCGGTTGGTGATCATGCCGATGAGGGTGCCGTCGCCCTCGACGACCGGGAGGCCGCTCACGCGGTACTCGCCGCACAGCTCGTCGAGCTGCTCGAGGGTGGCGTCGGGGCCGATGGTGACGGGGTTGGTGATGCGCCCGGTCTGGGTGCGCTTCACGAGGTCGACCTGATAGGCCTGGTCCTCGATCGACAGGTTGCGGTGCAGCACGCCGAGCCCGCCCTGGCGGGCCATGGCGATCGCCATGCGGGCCTCGGTGACGGTGTCCATCGCGGCCGAGATCAGCGGCACGCGCAGGGAGATCTCCCGGGTCAGCCGCGAGGTGGTGTCGACCTCGCTGGGCACGACATCCGTCTCACCGGGCAGCAGCAGCACGTCGTCGTAGGTCAGACCGAGCTGGCCGAAGTGCGTGGGAACCGAAGGAAGCGGGGCCATCTCTGGTGCCATGAACCAAGTGTAGGTTCCCCGAAGGGGTGCCCTGACCACGGCAGGAACAGCCGATCACGGCGTACGTCTGCGCCAGGTCAGGGGCTGGGCGTCACCGAGGGCGCCGGGCCACGACCGTTGCCCCGGCTGGTGCGCTCGGTGGACTGGCCAGGGGCGTCGGCCGACCGGCCGGGCGAGCGCTGCGACGTGGTCGAGCCGGTCGGCTCGGGACTGATCAGGCGCTGCCGGCTCGTGGTCGAGCCGGTGCTGTCGACGCTCGACCCCTTCGGGCCGCCGGGGCGCGACGCCGAGGAGCTGGACGAGGTCGGCGACGGGCTCGAGGGCCGGATCGACGGACGGTTCGCCTCGGTCGAGGTCGACGTGCCGGACGAGGAGCCCGAGGAGCTGGAGCTCGTGGACCCGCTGCTGCTGGTCGACCCCGTGCTGGAGCTGCTGCTCGGCCGCGAGGAGCTGCTGCCCGTCGAGGTCGAGGAGCCGCTGCCGCCCGAGGACGACCCGGACGGTGTCGACGGGGTGGTCGGGGTGGCCGTCGGCGCGGGACCGGTGCCCGGGCGGCTCGGCCGCTGCTGCTGCGACGTGCCCGGCGCATCGCTCAGCGACGCCGTGCCCGGCAGCCGGGACGGCAGGTCGGTCGGGGTCGGGCGCGGCGAGGGGCTCGTGCCGGGCGGGCCCGGCAGCGGCGAGGACGCCGGGGCGGTGGTCGCCGAGCCCGACGGCTGACCCACCGTGGTGGAGCTGCCGGTCGAGCCGGGGACGCCGCCGTTGCCGCTGCCGTCGTCGTTGCCGTGGCCGCTGCCACCGTCGCCGGTGCCGTCGTCGGCGACCGGTGTCTGGCTGGGCGTCTGGCCCCCGAACACGCTGCTCGCCACGTTGCCGAGCTGGTAGAGCACCGGGACCTGGTGACCGGTCACCGCGGCAGCCATCGACGAGACCGAGAGGGTGGCGACGGCGATGCCCGTGGCCGCACCGACGTACGACAGGTGCCGGCGGCGCGACGGGCGCGCCGGGACCGAGCCGGGGTGCGGTCGATCTCCCCGACCCACGCGGAGAGCAGGTCGCTGAGCTCGTCGCGCTCCGCGGGGCGGCGGCGGCCGCCGAGGGCGTCGAGCGCCCGGTCGTCGCTGTGGATGCGACCGAGAGAGGGCGGCGTCACGCCAGCTCACTCCCCTCGGCCAGCATGCTGCGCAGCCGGCCGAGAGCGCGGTGCTGGGCCACACGCACGGCGCCGGGGGTCATGCCCAGCGCCTCGGCGGTCTCGTCGGCCGAGAGGCCCACGGCCACGCGCAGCGTGACGATCTCGCGGTGCTGGGGGAGAGCCGGTCCATCAGCTCCCACACGGCGCGCGCCTGGTCCGAGCGCAGCGCGTGCTCCTCGGGGCCTGCGGCGGAGTCGACCTGGTCGGGCACGTCGTCGGTGGGCACCGCTCCGCGCAGGGTGCCGCGCTGGGCGTCGGCGACCTGGTTGGCGGCGATGCGATAGACGAAGGCCTCGAACGGGAGCCCGCGGTCGGTGTAGCGCGACAGCGACGTCAGCACGGCCACACACACCTCCTGCGCCACGTCCTGCGCGGCTTCCCGGGCTCCGGGCAAGGTGCCGAGACGCGCCCGCGCATAGCGGACAGCGATCTGGTGGACCCCTGCCATGAGCTGATCTGTGGCTGCGCCGTCACCTGCCCGCGCGGCGCCAACCAGATCCCGCAACGCACCCTGCGGGATCGACTGCTCCATCGGCCTGGGGCCGGAGAATGTTACGGGTGTGACGTCATCCTGATCGTCTGCTGAGACAGGGTCGGCGGAGCCGCGGCGTCCGTAACGCACATGTCCTCCGTCCCGAGTGTCCAGCAGCGGCCCCCTGCCGCGGTCGCTGGAGGTGCCGGCGACCTGAGATCCAGCGTGACCGACGACTCCTACCTGTGCAAGCCGACCCCGCAAACTCGGCTCCTCCCTGCGGGTGACCCCGGTCTCGCCCGGCGTCGCGGGGCGCACGCACCGCCCGCCGTACGTCGGGCGCCGGCTCTCCCCGTACGCCGGCACGGGTGTGTCCGCACCCGCCGCCGTCTGGGAGGATCACGGCTATGGCTGGTGACGCAGGCGACCCCGTGATCGAGGTGCCGATCCGTGACGAGGAGATCCGCCTCGGGCAGTTGCTGAAGCTGTCCGGGCTGGTCGAGGACGGCGCCGAGGCGCGCGAGCTCATCCAGACCGGGCGCGTCCAGGTCGACGGCGAGGTCGAGACCCGCCGGGCCCACGGCGTACGCCCGGGCAGCACCGTGCACCTGCCCGGCGCGACCATGACCGTGGTGCGCGCCGACGAGGTCTCACCCGCGCCCTGACGTACGACACCCCTGCGTACGCCACCCCCGACGTACGGCACCCCCGGAGCCCCGCATGAAACCCGGTTACGGCCATCTGACCCTGATGCATCGAGGTCATACGCACCTGACCCGGTTTCATGCACATCGAGGTCGGCGCACGTAACCCGGTTTCATGCCCAGGGTGGGGCATGAGGGCTGGGGGCATGACATGGGTCGGCCCCGGTGCGCGAGCGCGCACCGGGGCCGACCCGTCGGACCGAGAGGTCAGTGGCTGTGGCCGTGGCCGGCAGCCGCCGGCTCCTCTTCCTCCGGCTTGTCGACGACCAGCGTGTCGGTGGTGAGCACCATCGACGCGATGGACGCGGCGTTGCGCAGCGCGGAGCGGGTGACCTTGACCGGGTCGATGATCCCGGCCTTGACCAGGTCGCCGTACTCACCGGTGGCGGCGTTGAGGCCGCTGCCGATGCCCAGCTCGCCGACGCGCGCGACGGCGACGTAGCCCTCGAGCCCGGCGTTCTCGGCGATCCAGCGCAGCGGCTCGGCGACCGCCTTGCGCACGATCGCGACACCAGTGGCCTCGTCGCCCTCGAGCGACAGGTCGTCCAGCGCTGCGGCGGCGTGGATGAGGGCCGAGCCGCCGCCGGCGACGATGCCCTCCTCGATGGCCGCGCGGGTCGCCGAGATGGCGTCCTCGATGCGGTGCTTCTTCTCCTTGAGCTCCACCTCGGTGTGCGCACCCACGCGGATCACGCAGACACCGCCGGCGAGCTTGGCCAGGCGCTCCTGCAGCTTCTCGCGGTCCCAGTCGGAGTCGGTGCGCTCGATCTCGGCCTTGAGCTCCTTGACCCGGCCCTCGACCGCGTCGTTGTCGCCGGCGCCGTCGATGATCGTGGTGGTGTCCTTGGTGAGGACGACGCGGCGGGCCTGGCCCAGCACGTCGAGGTCGGCCTGGTCGAGCTTGAGGCCGACCTCCTCGGCGATGACCTGACCGCCGGTCAGGATCGCGATGTCCTGCAGCATCGCCTTGCGGCGGTCGCCGAAGCCGGGTGCCTTGACCGCGGCGACGTTGAACGTGCCGCGGATCTTGTTGACGACCAGGGTCGACAGGGCCTCGCCCTCGACGTCCTCGGCGATGATCAGCAGCGGCTTGCCGGACTGGACGACCTTCTCCAGCAGCGGCAGCAGGTCGGCGATCGAGCCGATCTTGCCCTGGTTGATGAGGATGTAGGCGTCCTCGAGGACGGCCTCCATGCGCTCGGGGTCGGTCACGAAGTACTGCGACAGGTAGCCCTTGTCGAACTGCATGCCCTCGGTGAAGTCCAGCTCGGTGACCGTGCTCGAGGACTCCTCGACGGTGATCACGCCGTCCTTGCCGACCTTGTCGAACGCGTCGGCGATGAGCCCGCCGATGGTCTCGTCCTGGGCCGAACCGGTCGCGACCTGGGCAATCTCGCTCTTGCCCTCGACCGCGCGGGCGTTCTGCAGCAGCCGCTCCTTCATCGCGTCGACGGCCTTGTCGATGCCGCGCTTGACGCCACCGGGCGCCGCGCCGGCCGCGACGTTGCGCAGGCCCTCCTTGACCAGGGCCTGGGCGAGGACCGTGGCGGTCGTCGTGCCGTCACCGGCGATGTCGTTGGTCTTGGTGGCGGCCTCCTTGGCGAGCTGCGCACCGAGGTTCTCGTACGGGTCCTCCAGCTCGACCTCGCGAGCGATGGTGACGCCGTCGTTGGTGATGGTGGGGGCACCCCACTTCTTGTCGATCACGACGTTGCGACCCTTGGGGCCGAGCGTGACCTTCACGGCGTTGGCGAGGGCGTCGACGCCCCGCTCGAGCGACTTGCGAGCGGAGTCGTTGAACTCCAGCTGCTTGGCCATGTTGTGGATTTCCTTTCGGGTCGATCAGATTCGGGCGCGGCGGGCGCAGGCTGCGCCGCTCACCGCGGGGACGACGACGCCCCGGGGCACCCGGACGGGGCGCCCGGGGCGCGTCGAGAAGTCAGGAGTCGTCAGCCGACGACCGCGAGCACGTCGCGAGCCGAGAGGATGAGCAGCTCGTCGCCGCCGTACTTCACCTCGGTGCCGCCGTACTTGCTGTAGATGACCTTGTCGCCGACCTTGACGTCCAGCGGCACCCGCTGGCCGTTGTCGTCGATGCGACCGGGACCGATCGCCAGGACCTCGCCCTCCTGGGGCTTCTCCTTGGCGGTGTCCGGGATGACCAGACCGGACGCGGTCGTCTGCTCGGCCTCGACCGACTTGACGACGATGCGGTCCTCGAGCGGCTTGATGTTCACCGACACGGTGTGACCTTCCTTGTGAGGTGCGCTGCGCGAAGCAGCAGGGATCCGTCCTGCTCGCCCGGGGTCAGAGCCAAGACCGGTGGCGCGCCGTCGCGGGGGTCGCGCTGTGCGGTCGGGGCTGGCACTTGCCCCTGGCGAGTGCCAGAACTGAATCTAGGCGGGCGTTAGCACTCGGTCAACTCGAGTGCCAGAAATTCGTCTGCCGAGCACCGGCCGTACGTCCGGCTCAGGTGGTCCAAGCCCGCCAGAGCGCGGCGTACTCGCCGTCGCGCGCCAGCAGCTCCTCGTGCGAGCCGAGCTCGGCGATGCGCCCGTCGATCACCACCGCGATCCGGTCGGCGTCGTGCGCGGTGTGCAGCCGGTGCGCGATCGCGACGACCGTGCGGCCGGTGAGCAGCGCGTTCATCGACCCCTCGAGGTGGCGGGCGGTGCGCGGGTCGATGAGCGAGGTGGCCTCGTCGAGCACGATGGTGTGCGGGTCGGCGAGCACCAGCCGGGCCAGCGCGACCTGCTGGGCGCGGCCGGGCGACAGCTCCAGGTTGCCGGAGCCGACCTTGGTGCCGAGGCCCTCGGGCAGCTGCTCGACCCAGCCGCGCGCGTCGACGGCCTCCAGCGCCGTCAGCAGCTCGTCGTCGCTCGCGCCCTCGCGGCCCAGCATCAGGTTGTCGCGGATCGTGCCGATGAAGATGTGGTGCTCCTGGGTGACCAGGGCGACCTCGCGGCGCAGCAGCGGCAGCGGCAGCCGGGTGAGCTCGACTCCCCGACCTGCACGCTGCCGGTGCGCGGGCCGTGGATGCCGGCGAGCAGCCGCCCGAGCGTCGACTTGCCCGACCCGCTCGGACCGACGATCGCGAGCCGCTCCCCCGTGCGCAGCTCCAGGTCGATGCCGTGCAGCACGTCGTGACCCTCGCGGTAGGCGTAGCGCAGGTCGCGCCCCGAGAGCGCGACACCGTCGGGGCGCTCCTGCCCCTCGTCGCGGTCGCGCGGCACCGTGGAGATGCCGAGCAGTCGCGCGGTCGAGGCGATGCCGACCTGCACCCGGTCGACCGTGGCGACGAGCATGTCGAACGGGCCCCAGATCATCCCCGTGTAGAGGATCGCCGTGGTGATCTGTCCGATCGAGACCCAGCCCCTGGCGTACGCGATCGCGCCCACCGCGAGCACGAAGACCCGGGGAGGCTGAACGCCAGGTCCATGGCGACGAACAACAGGTTGCGCAGCGACATGGTGTAGCGCTCGGCCTCGCTGGACACGTCGAGGTCGGCGCGGCCGCGGCCGAGGCGCCGCTCGGTGAGGCCGAGCGCCTCGACGGTGCGCGCGCCGGTGACGGTCTCGGTGAGGGTCGTGTTGATCCGGGCGTAGCTGCCGGCCTCGGTGAGGTAGCCGGCGGGCGCGCGGCGCAGGTATCGCCGGATCTGCAGCATCGCGAGCGCCATCGGGACGATCGTGGTGAGCGCGAGCAGCGGCGAGTTGATGACCATCGCGACCAGCGCGAGCGCCACGGTGATCAGCGCGAACACCGACTCCGGCAGCGCCCAGGCCACCGAGTCGCTCATCGTGCCGGCGTCGCGGGTGACGCGGGTGACCAGGTCGCCGGACGTCGCCGACTCCACCCGCGACAGCGGCAGGTGCAGGATGTCGCGGGTGATCCGCTCGCGGGCGGTCGCGAGGATGCCCTGGCCCAGCCGGGCGGCGGTGGCCTTGGCGACGAAGGTGAGCGCGGCCTGCGCGACCACGACGACCGCGACCAGCAGCGCCATCTCGTCGGCGGCGGCGATCGCCGAGGAGACGGCCCCGCGGCCGATGTCGGCGATGGCGGAGTCGACCAGACGTCCGAGCAGCAGCGGGACCAGCAGTCCGGCCGCGGCGGCGAGCACGTTGGCGAGCACGAGCAGCAGCCCGAGACGGCGGCGCTCGGCCAGCAGGCCGCCGACGAACCGGACGACCTGGCGCGCGGTGGCGACGGGCAGCCCGCCGTGCGGCTCGCGCAGCTCGCGGGCGAAGTCCTGGGCGCGCTCGGCGCGCAGCAGGTGACGGCGGCGCAGCGCCCGCGCACGCGGCAGCGGACCTCCGCCGGGCCGGTGGGTGAGCAGCTCGGGGACCGGCTCCTCCCCCGCCCGGGTCGTGCTGTCGCTCCAGGTGCGCGCCGACTCGGCCGCGATCTGCTCGGGCAGGCCGGTGCGCTCGGGCTCGGAGGACGTACGAGTGCTGGTGTGGCTCATGGCTGCGTCACCTCCTCGACGGACTCGGCGGGTTCGGCGTCGTCGCCGCGGACGACGGTGGCGCGGTAGTCGGGGTTGCCGGCCAGCAGGTCGGCGTGGTTGCCGCGGGCGACCTCGCGGCCGCCGGCGACCAGCACGACCTCGTCGGCGTGGTGCAGCAGCAGCGGCGACGCGGTGACGACCACCGTGGTGCGGCCGCGCCGGTGCTCGGCCAGCCGCTCGGCGATGCGCGCCTCGGTGTGGGCGTCGACGGCCGAGGTGGGTTCGACGAGCACCAGCACCTCGGGGTCGGCGGTGAGCGCCCGGGCAAGGACCAGCCGCTGGCGCTGACCGCCGGACAGGCCGCGGCCGTTCTCGTCGACGCGCCCGCCCCAGCCGCCGGGCACGGCGTCGAAGACGTCTTCGGCGGCGGCCGTGTGCAGCGCGCGCTCAGCCTGCGCACGCGAGGCGTGCCCCCACGGGTCGACGGCCGACTGCAGGGTGCCGGCGAAGATCTGCGGCGTCGCGTCGCTCACGACCACCTGGTGGCGGTATCGCTCGAGCGGCACCCGGGAGACGTCGACGCCGGCGACGGTGACGCCCCACGGGCGCGCGGCGCGCTCGCGGTCGGCCCGCTCCTGCTCGGCGCGGCGGCGGGCCCGCTCGGCCCGCTCCTTGCGCGCGGCGCGGCCGCGCAGGTGCTCGGGCAGCTCCTCGCTGACCTGGGCCTCGGCGTCCTTGGGGAGGTATCGGCCGAGGCGGTCGGCCAGCGCCGCGGTGTCGTCGGGCACCGCCGAGACGAGCATGGTGAGCCGGCCGGGCTCGATGCGGGTGCCGGAGGCCTCGTCGACGATCGTCGCCTCGCCCGGCAGCTCCAGCGGGTCGACCGGGGACACCCACGGCGCCTGCTGGGAGAGGACCGCGCGGGCCTTCGTCGCCGACACGTGGGCGCGGGTGAGCTTCTGGGCGAACTCCACGAAGGTGCGCATCGGCTCGATGAGCATCACGGCGTAGCCGAGGAGGCTGACCAGCTGGCCGACGGTGAGCTCGCCGGTGGCGACGTCGCGCACGCCGAGCCACATCAGCAGCACGACGAACGCCCCGGAGAGCAGCACGCCCATCGCGTCGACCGACGCCTGCCAGATGCCGGCGCGGGTGCCGGCCTCGCGCACGCGCTGCGACTGGGCGGTGAAGTTGCCGCCGAACGTCGACTCGCCGCCGATGCCGCGCAGGATGCGCAGCCCGGCCACGATGTCGGTGGACAGCGAGGTGAGGTCGGAGTTGCGGGAGCGCTCGATGCCGCGCCAGCGCTGCAGCGGGCGCAGAAGGGGCGCGCCGAGCACCACGAGCAGCGGCGCGGCCAGCAGCACGATCAGGCCGAGCTCGACCGACGTGCGCAGCACGATCACCGCGACCGCGAGGTAGGCCAGCAGCTGGGAGATCGTGCGCCCGGTGATCTCCATGAGCGCGCCGAACTGGTCGCCGTCGCTGCCCGAGACCGACAGCACCTCGCCGGCGGGCGTGCGGCGCGGGAGCACGTGGCCGAGGCTGAGCGACTTGCGGGTGACGAGGCTGGTGGTGCCGTAGAGCGCGACCAGCCACTGCCGCACGATGACGGTGTGGAACAGGATGCCGAACGAGGCACCCACCACGGTCACGACCGCCAGCAGGGCGACCCCGCGCACGGTGGCTCCGGTGTCGCCGGTGACCAGGCCCTGGTCGATGGTCCAGCCGACCAGCCAGGGCCCGACGACCTGCGGCACCATCCACATGCACGACATGAGGGTGCCGATCCACACCAGGCTCCCCTGGGCACGGAACATCGACCCCAGCAGGCGCATCGGCGAGCGGGTGTCGGGCTCGGACGCACCGGGGGTGAGGTAGGCCTCGACGGGAGGCGGGAAGTCGCGCATGGCGGGACAACGCTAGGCGGTGGCACCGACCGGCGCGAACGGTTTTCCGAGCGGCATGCGGCTCGGCCAGGTGCGCAACGGCTGCAGCGCGCGGCCACCGCCCGCCCACCGCCGTGAGAGTGCACGACACGCCCATCGCGCGGCGGTGCTATGGGCGTGTCGTGCACTCACGGAGCGCCGCCCGCTCGCCCGCCCCCGCCGACCTCGTGACTGGTCGATCAGCCGCCGGGGATGCGGACGACCTGGCGCAGCGCGACCTCGACACCCTCCGGGGCCGCCGCAGCTGCCGGGCCGACCAGATCGGTCTTGACCGCACGGGAGGCGACGGACAGAGCGACCTCGACGTCGGACGACACCGGCACGAGGTAGGCGGTGCTCGGGGTCGCAGACTCGCCGGCGGCCTGCCCCGCCGCGTCACGAGCGGCTCGCTGCGGCGTGGCGCCGCTGACCGACAGCCGCAGAGCCGGAGCGGCGGCGAGGCGGTAGTACGTCGGCGATCCCTCGGTCTCGTCCCACGACCCGACGGTGTGGTCGGTGCGCACGAGGCCGCGGACCACCAGCCACTCCTGACCTTGCGGGGCCCAGCCGAGTCCGGCGACCCACGGGCCCCGACGCGTCCGCAGCTCGCACGCCACCTGGTCGAGCCGGACCCCGTCGACCGTGACCGGGTCGGCGCCGTCGGGGACGCAGTCCGGCGCCTCGGAGCGCCGGTCCAGGTTGCGCTGCGGTTCCGCTGACCGGCCGGGCAGATCGCGGTTCTCGGCCTGGGCGACCACGGCGATCTCACCCGTGGCCGGCACGCGCGTCGTCACCGAGCCGTTGCTCTGCAGGCTGCGGATGCCGTCGGCAACCGGGAACACGCGGTCGCCGACGCGCAGGAGCAGACGGGTGGCCGGCTCCCGGAGCTCGGCGGCCGCAGCACCCGGCCAGGGCGCCGGACCGACGGGGGATGCGTCAACCCTCCAGGTCACGCCCACGAGCCGCCCGTCGTCGGCGGTGAACGTCGATCCCCCGTCGCGGACCTCGGACACGGTCCCCGCCTCGATCCGCAGGATGCCGCCACCGGGCAGGGCGACGTTCGACTTGCCGCCGTTGTGGATCGAGACCGCACTGCCGCGCACCTGCTGCCCCGCCTCCAGCTCCGGCGGACGCAGCCAGATCAGCACAGCACCGATGACCGCGGCGACGAGCAGCACCTTCGCCACGGGACGGACGTACGCCCGCGCCGCGCCGTCCCCGGCGCGACCGGAGTCGTTCGTCGCGGTCATGCCAGATCCACCGCCGCCGGGACCTCCCAGGTCCGCTCGAACCTGACACGCCGCGGGGCGTCGCCCTCGCGCTCCACCTGCGTGGAGACCCAGAGCCGCACGCGCACCGGCGCACCGTTGGGCGCGTCCAGCACGACCTCGGGGAACTCGACGCTCAGGCTGCTGGATCTCATGCTGATCGGGACCCGCTCCACCGGTGGGGAGACGACTCGCGCGCCCGACGCCGACACTCCCCCGGCGACACCGGCTGCGGGGGCTCCAGCCGGGTGCGGCGGTCGCCCGGGCCCCAGATCGATGTCACCTCCAACGCCGGATCGGTGACCACCACCCACTCACGACCGGTCGGCGCCCAGCCGCGACCGGCGACATACGGCGTCCGCTGCCAGCCCGCAGTCACCCAGCTGGTCCACACCAGACCGCCGTTGCCGGACTCGGGCAGCTGGGAGTCGAGGACGTCGATGCTGGTCCGCCCCCGAGCGCGGTAGAGGCTGCGGAACGAGCCCGCGTCCCGGCGACCGGTGAACAGCTCTACCGACTGCCTGCGCCCGGCGTACGACACCGTCGCCGTGAGCTCGTCCACGTCACCCGGGAGCGCCAGCACGGCTGAGCCCTCGTCGGCCTGGGCAGCGACGTCGCCACCCAGGTCGACCTCCCGGCCGCCGGTCGCCAGGCGCAGGCCGACCCGCTGCAGGTCCTGGCCCTGATAGAGCACCAGCGCGGGCACGCCGTTCTGGTCAGTGATGCGCCACTGGGTCTCGACCAGTCGGCCGCCTCGGGGTGGTCGCACGCTCCCGTCGGACTCGACGCCGACCTGGGTGCTGACGACCACCTCCCGCCCGTCCGGCAACCGGAAGCGTGCCGACGCCTCGCGCTCGGCGAACACCTGCAGCTCCCCGGCAGCACGCCCACCGGCGCGCGGTCGCGCCACTGGTCGTTCCACAACCACCACCCACCGCCGGCCACGAGCGCGACGACGAGCAGACCCACCAGAGCCCGCGACGACGTACGCCGTCGTGGCGCGGGCGTCTCGGAGTCCGCCGGGACGACGGAGGCGGGGGTCATGCCGTTGCGACGCCGAGCTCGACACGGAGGTTCCGGCGACGACGAGCCACACACCCCCGCGAGCCGGGCTAGGTGATCGCCTTCTGGATCTCGGTCGCGGCCAGCCAGACGAACGCCGCGGCGCACAGCACCATCAGCAGGTTGGACCACCAGCCGTTGCGCCAGCGCGCCGGCACCCGGTCGGTGTTGAGCAGCCAGAGCAGCGTGACCGCGAGGAACGGCATGAAGAACGCGCCGAGCACGCCGTACGCCAGGATCAGCCAGACCGGCCGCCCGAACATCACCAGGACGATGGGCGGGATCGTCAGCCACAGGATGTACGCCCGGTACCACTTCCCGCCCGCGCGCCGCTCGGGGTCGTCCTGGCTGAGCCCCTTCAGGTGGCCGACGAGGTCGGCGAACATCAGCGAGACGCCGTTCCACACGCCGATCAGCGACGACATGGCCGCGGAGAAGAACCCGACGAGGAACAGCTTCCCGAACCACTCGCCGTAGCGGTCGGCGAGCACGCCGGACAGGTCGAGCAGCCCCTGGTCGCCGGTGCTGACCGCGATCCGCGCGGAGTAGAGCAGCTCGGCCCCGACGATCAGCGTGGCGACCACGAAGATGCCGGTGACCAGGTAGGCCACCCGGTTGTCGAGCCGCATGACCCCCATCGACCGCTCGTCGGTCCAGCCCTTCTCGCGGATCCAGTAGCCGTAGGCCGCCAGCGTGATCGTGCCGCCGACGCCTCCGCCGACCGCGAGCATGTTGACCACACCGCCCTCGGGGATCGTCGGCACCAGACCCGCGACCAGCTCGCCGAGGTTCGGCAGCGTGCGGATCGCCGCGCCCACCATCGTCACGAACATCAGCGCGACCAGCGCGGCGCAGATCTTCTCGAACAGGGAGTACCGGCCCATCCACACCAGCGCGAGACCGATCAGCCCGCAGGCGATGCCCCACACCTTGACGCTGAGGAAGGGGAACAGCGAGTGCAGCGGCAGCCCCGTTCCGGCCATCGCGGCGGCGCCGTAGACGAAGCCCCACACGACGATGTACGGCACGAAGTAGATGTGCGTCCAGGTGCCGAGGGTGGACCAGCCCTCGTAGATCGTCTTTCCCGTCGCGAGGAGTACCGCCCGGCGCCCTCGACGAGCACGATCTTCATGAGGCAGCCGACGACGACCGCCCACAGCAGCGCGTAGCCGTACTTCTGCCCGGCGATCAGCGTCGCGACCAGGTCGGCCGCGCCGACGCCGGTGGCCGCGACCACCAGCCCCGGACCGACGAGCTTCCAACGGGGCGTGCTGGTCTGGGCTTCGGTGCTCACCGGGTCATCGAACCACCAAAGGGGTGTGCCGAACGACGATTTCGTACGCCGTCGCCCGGCGCGGGCGCGCGCCCGCACCACCCCGCACGGGGCTCAGCCCAGCGGCAGCGTCTGCGGCGGCGGCCCGTGCGTCGGGTCGACGCCGTCGAACAGGCTGGAGACCGACTCGCCGGCATGGCTGCGGGCGATGGCCTCGGCGAACAGCGTGGCGATCGAGCGCACCTGCAGCTGCGGCCATCCCTCGGGGGCGGGCACGGTGTCGGTGGTCACGACCTCGCGGATCATCGGGTGCCCCTGCAGCCGCTGGACCGCCGGCCCGGCGAACAGCCCGTGCGTGCACGCCACCGCGGCCTCGGTCGAGCCGAAGTCCTTGAGCCGCTCCAGCAGCTCGATGATCGAGCCTCCGGTGGCGATCTCGTCGTCGAGCACGATCGCGCGCTTGCCCGCGACGTCGCCGACGATCGCGTCGATGACGACCTTGTCGTCGGCCTTGCGCTGCTTGCTGCCGGCCGCGACCGGGAGCCCCAGCAGCCGCGCGAACTGGGTGGCGGTCTTGGCGTTGCCGAGGTCGGGCGAGACCACGACGGTGTCGGTCAGGTCCTGCCCGCGGAAGTGGTCGGCGAGCACGCCGATGGCGGTGAGGTGGTCGACCGGCACCGAGAAGAAGCCGTGCACCTGCGGCGCGTGCAGCGCCATGGTGATCACCCGGTTGACCCCCGCCGTGGCGAGCATGTCGGCCACGAGCCGGCCGCCGAGCGAGATGCGCGACGCGTCCTTCTTGTCCGAGCGGGCGTACGCGAAGTGCGGGATCACCGCGGTCACCTGGGCGGCCGAGGCGCCCTTGGCGGCGTCGACCATGAGCAGCAGCTCCATGAGGTGCTCCTGCGTCGGCGGCACCAGCGACTGCACGATGTAGACGTCGCGCTGGCGGCAGTTGGCGAGCAGCTGCACCTGCAGGCAGTCGTTGCTGAAGCGCTTGATGTCGACCTCGCTGAGCCGCACCCCGAGGTGGGCGCAGATGCTGCGGGCGAGCGCAGGGTGGGCCGAGCCGGAGAAGACGACGATGTCGCGCACGAGACCTCCAGGGGGCGTCCGGCTTCCAGGGTTGTGCCGTACGTCTTCGGCAGCGTAAGCGCTCAGGCGCGCCCGCGGGCGGCCTCGGTGCTGAACAGCTCGACCTTGTCGGTCGGGCCGGCGACCACGAGCTCGTGGTCACGCTCGACCACGGTCTCGGGGCGGGCGTACTCGAAGTCCTCGCGGACCTTCTTCACACCCACCACGGTGACGCCGAACTTGGTGCGCAGCGCGACGTCGGCGAGCGACTTGTCCCACGCCCAGCGCGGGGCGGCGGTGCGGGCGATGGCGAAGCCGTCGTCGAACTCCAGGTAGTCCGACAGCGACCCGGAGATCATGTGCGCCACCCGTTCGCCCATCGCCGACTCGGGGTAGACGACGTGCCGGGCGCCGATGCGCTCGAGGATCTTGCCGTGCTGCTTGGTGATCGCCTTGGCCCAGATGTCGGTGACGCCCAGGTCGGCGAGGTTGACCACGGTCAGCACGCTCGCCTCGACGTCGGTGCCGATCGCGACGATGCCCCGCTCGAACTCGGCGACGCCGACCTGGCGCAGCGCCTCGGGGTCGGTGGAGTCGACGACGGCGGTGTAGGTCAGGTCGTCGGCGAACTTCTGCACCAGCTCGGGGTTCTCGTCGATCGCGACGACGTCCCAGCCCTGGTCGATGAGGCTGCGGGCGGTGGCTGCGCCGAACCGGCCGAGGCCGACGACGAGCACGGCCCGGTCACCGGGGCTCGGGGGTTTGCGGAACGCCATGGTGTCCTTCCGGGGTCAACCGACGATGGGGCGCTCGTCGGCGAGGCGGTAGCGGCGGTGCCGCCGGTTGAGGGCCAACGAGGTGACCACGGTGATCGTGCCGACTCGGCCGATGAACATCAACACCATGAGCACGACCTGCGCCGGCGCGTTGAGGCCGGTGGTCACGTTGGCGGACAGCCCGACCGTGCAGAACGCCGACATCGCCTCGAAGACGACCCGGTTGAGCGGCTGGTCGGTGAACAGGGTGAGCGCGATCGTGCCGGCGACCACGCACGCGACGCCGCCGAGGGCGATGGTGAGCGCCTGGCGCTGCACGTCCTCGGGGATGCGGCGGTGGGCGAAGATGACGTCCTTCTCGCCGCGGATCTCGGCGACCATGACGAACAGCAGGATCAGGAACGTCGTGATCTTGATGCCGCCGGCGGTGCCGGCGCTGCCGCCGCCGATGAACATCAGCACCAGGTGGGTGACCATCGTCTCGTCGGAGATCAGCGTGTAGTCGACCGAGTTGAACCCGGCGGTGCGCGGGAAGACGGCGCCGGCGAGCGCGCCCACGCCCTTGTCGTACACCGACAGCGGGCCGAGGGTGCCGGGGTTGGCCCACTCGAACGCTGCGAACGAGACGAACCCGATGCTGAACAGCGCCAGCGAGCCGTAGACGGTCAGCCGGGTGTGCACCGACCAGGAGTCGGGCTTGCGCCACTTGTTGCGCAGCTCGAACAGCACCGGGTAGCCCAGGCCGCCGACGAAGATCCCGAAGCACAGCGGCCCGATGATCATGATGTCGCCGACGTAGCGCGAGACGCTGTCCGGCCACAGCGAGAAGCCGGCGGAGTTGGCGCCCGAGACGCCGTGGAAGATCCCCTGCCACAGCGCGGTCGGCCAGACCATGTCGTAGCCGAACCGGAAGCGCAGCACCAGGCAGGTGACCACGACCAGCTCGAGCAGCAGGAACAGCCGGACGATGCGGGCCAGCAGCAGGCGTACGTCCCCGACGCTCAGCGTGTGCGCGTCGCGCTGGGCGGCCATCCGGTCGCGGATGCCGAGCCGGCCGCGCACGAACAGCGCGGTGAGCGTGCCGAGCGTGACGATCCCGAGGCCACCGAGCTGGACCAGCAGCAGGATCACGCCCTGGCCGAACGGGGTCCAGTAGGTGCCGGTGTCGACCGTCGTGAGGCCGGTGATGCACACGCCCGACACGGCGGTGAACAGCGCGGTCACGACCGGCGCGTTGCCCGGCCCGACCGTCGCGAACGGCATGAGCAGCAGCGTGGTCCCGACCGCGATGGCGGACAGGTAGGCGGTCACCACCATCCGGGCAGGCGTGGTGAGCAGGCTGCGCGACTTTCCTTCGCTCATCCGATGATCGGCCGTTCTTCGGGGAGGCGGTAACGGCGGTGGCGGTGCTGGGCGCGCAGCGCCATCGATGTCGCGAAGGTAATGGGTCCGACGCGTCCGACGAACATCAGCAGCATCAGCACGACCTGCGAGGGGACGTCGAGCGTGGGGGTGACCCCCGCCGACAGACCCACCGTCGCGAAGGCCGACGAGGCCTCGAACATCGCGAGGCTGAGCGGCAGCCCGGCCAGCAGCATGAGCACCATCGCCCCGCCCGCGACCAGCGCCACGCCACCGAGCGCGACGGTCAGCGCCTGGCGCACCGTGTGCGAGCTGATCGAGCGGTGCGACATGACCGCGTCGCGCTCGCCGCGGATCTCGGCCCACATCGCACCGGCCAGCACGAGGAACGTCGTGATCTTGATGCCGCCCGCGGTGCCTGCGCTGCCGCCGCCGATGAACATGAGCACGCTGGTCACGAGCAACGTCTCCTCCTGCGCGGAGGCGTAGTCGATCGAGTTGAAGCCCACCGTGCGGGGGAAGGCTGTGCCGCCGAGCGCACCGACGAGCTTGCCACCCACCGACATCGGACCGAGCGTGTCGCGGTTGGTCCACTCCAGCGCGAGGAACGCGACGAACCCGATCGCGAGCAGCGCGACCGTGCCGGCCACGGTGAGGCGGGTGTGCAGCGACCAGCGGTGGGGTGTACGCCAGCGTCGCCACACCTCGAACACCACCGGGTAGCCGATGCCCCCGAGGATGGCCGCGCCCGAGATGACGCCGATGAGCCACAGGTCGGTCGCGAAGCTCACCAGGCTGTCGGAGTAGAGCGCGAAGCCGGCGTTGTTGACGCTGGAGATGGCGTGGAAGAACGCGTGCCAGGCGGCGGTGCCCCAGTCACCGTCGTACGCCTGCCGGAAGCGCACGAGCAGGAAGCAGAAGACGGCCAGCTCCAGCAGCAGGAACCAGCGCACCACCCGCCCCACGACCTGGCGCACGTCGCCGAGGTGGGTGCTGTGCGTGTCGGCCGCCGCGAGCTGGCGGTCGCGCTGACCGAGCCGGCCGCGCACCGCGAGCGCCAGCAGCGTCGCGAGCGTCATGATCCCGAGCCCGCCGATCTGGATGAGCGCCGCGATGACCACCTGCCCGAAGGGGGTCCAGTAGGTCGCGGTGTCCACCGTGGTCAGGCCCGTGATGCACACCGCGCTGACCGCGGTGAAGATCGCCGCCGACACCGAGCCGCTGCCCGGCTGGGTCGTCGCGATCGGCAGCAGGAGCAGCAGGCTGCCGACGATCACGGCCAGCGCGTAGGCGGTGACGACCAGCCGCGCCGGGGTCGCGATCAGGCGCGTCATCCGGTGCCTCCGTGCGCGGTCGTCTGCGATTCGGTCGTGCGCCAGGATGGCACCCATGGACCCGGCTCTGGTGCACAGGCTCACCTCGGGAGAGGGGTGGGGCCTGCTGCAGTCGCTGCCGCCGTACGACCCGGCGGGCGCGCTCGCGCTCGGCGAGCGACTGCGCGCGGCGGGGTTCGACGCCGACCTGGTGGCCGCCGCGCTGACCCAGTCGCGGCTGCGCGCGGCGGCCGTCGACAAGCTCGGGCCCGACGCCGCCGAGATGCTGCTGACCCAGGACGGGCTGGAGCAGGCGACCCGGCGCGCGGTCGCCGACCACCACGCCCGGCGCTTCCGCGACGCCGGCGTCTCGCGGGTGCTCGACCTCGGGTGCGGCATCGGGTCCGACGCGATGGCGTACGCCCGCGCCGGCCTGCGCGTCGACGCGCGCGACGCCGACGAGACCACCGCGCTGATCGCTGCCGCCAACCTGCGCCCGTGGCCGCGCTCGAGCGTCGAGACCGGGCTCGCCGAGGACGTCGTCCTGCCGCGCGGCGAGGCGGCCCGCGGGCTCGGTCTGTGGCTCGACCCCGCCCGCCGCGTGCCCGGCGTCGCCGACGTGACCGGGCGCACCCGGCGGGTGTTCCGGCTCGAGGAGATCAGCCCGACCTGGGAGACGGTGCGCACGCTCGCCGGGGCGGTGCCGGCCGCGGGCGCCAAGCTGTCGCCGGCGTTCCCGCACGCGCAGGTGCCGCCGGGCGCCGAGGCGGCGTGGACCTCCTACGACGGCGAGGTCGTCGAGTGCGCGCTGTGGTGGGGGCGCTCGCGCGCACCGCCGGGCGCACCGCGCACGTGCTCGGGCCGCGGGTCGACGCGCTCGTCACCGAGAAGATGGCGGCCGGCGCGACCACCGAGAGCCCCGACGTGCCCGCGACCGGCAGCTATCTGTACGAGCCCGACCGGGCCGTCATCCGCGCCGGGCTGGTGGGCGCGCTGGTCAACGCGACCGGGGGCCGCGAGCTGGCGCCGGGGGTCGGCTACGTCGTGGCGCAGCGCGAGGCGCGGCTGCCGTGGGCGCGGCGGTTCGTCGTGACCGAGGCGATGCCGTTCAACGTCAAGCGGCTCCGGGCGGCGCTGCGCGACCGGGGCGTCGGGCGCCTCACCGTCAAGAAGCGTGGCGTGAGCATCGAGCCCGACCAGCTGCGGCGGCAGCTGCGGCTCAAGGGCGACGCCTCGGCCACCTGCGTGCTCACCCGCGCCGGCAGCACCCAGGTGGCGCTGCTGGTGAGCGGTCCGTGAGGGCGGCGAGAGGCGGCGGGCGGCCGGCGGCGGGCCGCGGGCCGCGGGCCGCGGGCCGCGGCGGAGCGTGACGCCGGCGAGAGGCGTCTCGCTGGTTACCGTGGGGGCCATGCGCCCCACCCGACTGCTCGTGCTCGTCAGCGCCGTGGCCCTGGTCGCCACCGGATGCACCTCCGGCGACGGGTCGTCGGAGTCGGCGTCGAGCCCGGGTTCGGGAGGTACCCCCGCCGCACCCGGGTCGGGGCCGGCGGGGTCGTCGTCGCCGGGCGCGTCGTCGCCCGGGGCCTCCTCCGCCGCCCCTTCGGCGACCACCGGCTCTGCGCCCGGATCGGCGAGCTCGCCTGGTAGCAGCCAGAGCTCGGCGACCAGCAGCAACGGCTGCGCCGACCGGATCGTCGCGCGGCTCACGCCCGACCAGCGCGTCGGCCAGCTCGTGATGGTCGGGCTGCAGGCCGGCAGCCCCGCCTCGAGCGTGACGTCGGTGGTGCGCGAGCACAACGTCGGCAACGTGCTCTACCTCGGCGGCTGGGAGGGCAACGACCTGGTGTCGCGCACCTCCGCCGAGCTGCAGCGCGCGGTCGGCCCGGAGAGCACCGGCGGGCTGCGGCTGCTGGTGGCGGCCGACCAGGAGGGCGGCGGGGTCTGGCAGCTGCGCGACCCTCGACCCCGCGACTGCCCGCGGCCGTGGAGCAGGGCGGGCCGCGCCCGCCCAGCGGCAGGCGTACGGCAGGCAGGTGGGTTCGCTGCTCGACAAGGTCGGGGTCAACGTCAACCTCGCGCCGGTCGCCGACACGGTGCCGACGTCGATCGGCGAGGCCAACCAGCCGATCGGGCGGCACGGGCGGCAGTACGGCTCCGACCCCGTCGCCGTCGGGCCGGCGGTGCAGGACCTCGTGCGCGGCATGCACGCGGGCGGCGTCGCCACCACGCTGAAGCACTTCCCGGGCCTCGGCCGGGTCACCGGCAACACCGACTTCACCGCCGAGGGCACCGACGACTCGGTCGCGACCCGCAGCGACCCCTATCTCGGGCCGTTCCGGCAGGGCATCCAGGCCGGCTCGGAGCTGGTGATGATGTCGTCGGCGCGCTACCCCAAGATCGACGCCGACAACCAGGCCGTCTTCTCGCGCACGATGATCACCGACGTGCTGCGCGGCCAGCTCGGCTTCGGCGGCGTCGTGATCACCGACGACCTCAACGCCAAGGCGCTCTCCGGGGTGCCGGTCGGCGAACGGGCCACCCGGTTCGTCGCCGCCGGCGGCGACATCCTGCTCACCGGGCGGGCCGCGGACGCGGGACCGATGACCCAGGCGCTGCTCGCCCGCTCATCGACCGACCCGGCGTTCGCCAAGCAGGTCGACGCGGCCGTACGCCGGGTGGTCGGGCTCAAGGTCGCCCGCGGCCTCGCCCCCTGCAGCTGACCCACCCCACAACGCATGAAACCGGGTTACGTGCGTTTGACCCTGATGAATCGAGGTCAAACGCGCGTAACCCGGTTTCATGCCCGCGAAGGTGACGCCGGCCTCAGGACGCGCGCAGCTGCTCCACCGGCATCGAGGAGTCGGCGGGCAGCGCCAGGTCGGAGGCCGGCAGGCCGCGCATGACCATCTGCGCCCCGAGCGCCGCGACCATCGCGCCGTTGTCGGTGCACAGCCGCGGGCGCGGCACGCGCAGGCTGACACCGGCCGCGGCGCAGCGCTCCTCCGCGAGCGCGCGCAGCTGGCTGTTGGCCGTCACCCCGCCGCCGATCTGCAGGTCGCGGATGCCGAGCTCCGCGCACGCGAGCAGCGCCTTCCTGGTGAGCACGTCCGCGACTGCCATCGAGAAGCTCGCCGCGACGTCGGCCACCGGCACCGGCTCCCCGCCCGCTCGCGCGCCTCGACCCAGCGCACCACGGCGGTCTTCAGCCCCGAGAAGGAGTAGTCGTAGCGGTGCCGCTCCATGTCGTGCCGCGCGGTCAGCCCGCGCGGGAACGCGATCGCCGCCGGGTCGCCCTCGCGCGCGGCGCGGTCGATGTGCGGACCACCGGGATAGGGCAGGCCGAGCACCCGCGCGACCTTGTCGTACGCCTCCCCCGCCGCATCGTCGATCGTGCCGCCGAGCTCCTCGACGTCGGTCGCGATGTCGCGCGCGACCAGGAGGTTGGTGTGCCCGCCGGAGACGAGCAGCGCGACCGTCGGCTCCGGCAGCGGGCCGTGGTCGAGCACGTCGGCGCACACGTGCGCGGCGAGGTGGTTGACGCCGTACAGCGGCTTGTCGAGGCACAGCGCCAGCGCCTTCGCGGCGGCCACGCCGACCATCAGCGCACCCGCCAGACCGGGGCCGGAGGTCACGGCGATGGCATCGACGTCGGCGAGCCGGTGGCCCGCGTCGGCGCTGGCCCGCTCGAGCATCGGGATCATCGCCTCGAGGTGGGCGCGGCTGGCGACCTCGGGCACCACGCCGCCGAAGCGGGCGTGCTCGTCGACGCTGCTGGCGAGCGCGTCACCGACCAGCGTGGTGCCGCGCACGAAGGCGACGCCGGTCTCGTCGCAGGAGGACTCGATGCCGAGCACGAGGGGTTCAGCGGCCATGCAGCGAGGATCCTCAACGCCGACGAAACTCCCAAGAATGCGCGAGGCGGCTAGGCATGCCTATCCGCCTCGCGCCTTTTCGGGTGTTTCGAGCAGGCGGCGCAGCACCAGCGCGTCGACACCACCGGGCTGGTAGTAGCCGCGCCGCACGTTGATCTGCTCGAAACCGTTGCGGGCATAGAGGTTTCGCGCCGCGTCGTTGTCGGCACGCACCTCGAGCAGCACCGCCTCGACCCCCGCCTCGCGCGCGATCTGCAGCAGCCGGTCGAGCAGCCGCTGCCCGAGCCCGCGGCCCTGCGCCTGCGGGCTCACCCCGATCGTCATGACGTCGGCGACGTCTCCGGCCACGTCCAGCCCGCCGTACGCCATCGCCCGGTCGTCGGGGCCCGTCGCCACGACGTACACCCGTCGCGGTCGCTCCCGCAGCTCCGCCCACCAGGTCGCGGCCGGCCACGCGTCGTGCTCGAACAGCAGCGCGTCGATGCGCACCAGGTCGTCGATGTCGGTCCAACGCATGGGCCGCAGCGAATCTTCTTGCCCCCAGGCGTATTCACGCCTCCGACCTCGTCGGGGATCACGGTCCGGCGGGGTGCGGGGCGCCTGCGGCTGAGCGTCGGGCCGGCGCAGGTAGAGCGGCTCGGGCACCAGCAGCGACCGGCCGGCCGCGAGCTCCGCCTCGGCGAGCTCGGCCAGCGCCCCCGCGGAGACGTCAAGCGGGCCGAGCGGGTCGCCGGTCAGCAGGTCGGGGTAGAGGTCGTGCCCGCGGCCGGCGCTCGGCAGCGCCCGCACGTCGTCGGGAAGTTCTCCGGGGCGGACCACCTGCGGCTCGCCGTCGCGCTGCGCCCCGTGGGCCCCCGCGCGGTAGGTCGCCCAGTAGACCTCCTTGCGCCGCGCGTCGGTCGCGACCAGGAACCGCTCCGGCGCCCCGGTCGCGACCACCTGCCGGGCGATGGCGTCGAGGCTGCACACGCCGTGCACCGGGATCCCGAGCGCGAGCCCCATCGTGCGCGCGGTGACCACGCCGACCCGCAGGCCGGTGAACGGGCCGGGCCCGACCCCGACGACGACCGTGGTCAGGTCGGCGGGCCGCAGCCCGGCGTCGGCCAGCACGTCACGCACCGCGGGGGCGAGCGTCTCGGTGTGCCGCCGCACGTCGATCTCGCTGCGCTCGGCCAGCGTGCGACCGTCGGCGCGGACGGCGACCGTGACGGCTGACGTGGCGGTGTCGAGAGCGAGCAGCACGGCGCGAGGCTACGCCAGCGCGGCGATCTGCGACCACACGGCCGCCCAGCGCGCACCGTGCCCACGCGCGACGATGATCCGGGGCACGTCGCCCGGCTCCTCACCCGGCTCCTCACCCGAGCCACCCGAACCCCCGGCCCGTCACCCGAGCCACCCGACCCGTCCCCCGCCCGGTCCAGCGTCAGCTCCAGGTAGTCCTCGCTGAGCGCCTCGGCCAGCCCGTGCCCCCACTCGACCACGGTGACCGCCTCGGCGAGCTCGGCGTCCAGGTCGAGGTCGTCGAGCTCGGCGGCGCCCTGCAGCCGGTAGGCGTCCACGTGCACCAGCGGCGGCCCGCCGACCAGGCTCGGGTGCTCGCGCGAGACGACGAACGTCGGCGAGGTGATCGGCCCACGCACCCGCAGCCCGAGGGCGAGGCCCTGGGTGAAGGTGGTCTTGCCGGCGCCGAGGCCGCCGGTGAGCAGCACCAGGTCGCCCGCGCGCAGCAGGGCACCCAGCCGCTCCGCCAGCCGCTGGGTGGTCGCGACGTCGCGCGCGACCCAGCGCGCGGTGAGCGGCTCCTGCTCCGGTGAGGTCACGCGGGTCCCCGGCCGGTGCCCGCGCCGCGCACCCGCCGGCGAGCGGCCATGTCAGTGACGGTCTTGCGCACCCGGCGACCGCTGCGGGGACGCTCCACCGCCCGGCGGGCCCGGGCGATGAGCGCGATCAGCTGCTCGTTGACCAGATCGGGGTGCTCCAGCATCAGCATGTGCCCGGCGTCGTCGACCACGACGTGCTCGGCGCCGTGGATCGCCGAGACGATCGCGTCGGAGTGCTCGGCCGGGGTGAGCTTGTCGGCGGTGCCGTTGAGCACCAGCGTCTCGATGCCGTCGAACGCCTTCAGCGACATCAGCTGGTCGTGCTTCATCAGCTCGGACAGGAACGCGCTGACGACGCTCATCTTGGTGCTGAACACCATCTTGCCGGTGTGCCGCACCACCGACATGGGCACGCGCGAACCGAACGAGAAGTGATGCACCACAAGGGATTCCACGTCACGGCCGGCCTTGAGCGCAGCCGCCAGCAGCGCCTCACGACCGGCGAGCTGAGCCACCGCGACCGGACCCATCCGGTGCACCAGCGACCCGATCGGGCTGCCCAGCCCCCAGTTGACCTCCGCCAGCCCGCCCGAGCTCGTGGCGACCAGCGCGGCGCCGATGACCCGCTCGCGCAGCACGTCGGGGAACTGCGCGGCGAAGCTCATCAGGGTCATGCCGCCCATCGAGTGGCCGACGAGCACGACCGGCCCCTCGGGCACCGCCTGCTCCAGCACCGCGGCGAGGTCGCGGGCCAGCTGCTCGATGTTGTACGACGTCGGCTCGCCCTCCTCGGACCGGCCGTGCCCGCGCAGGTCGAACAGCACCACGCGATATCCGGCCTCACGCAGCGCGCGCCGCTGGAACACCCACGACGCGAGGTTGAGGGTGTAGCCGTGCACGAGCACCACCGTCGGCGTGCGCCCGTTGGCGGGCGGGTCGGCGCGCGGCTCGTCGATCTCGACGTGCAGCGGCACCCCGTCCTCGGTGATCACCGCGAGCTCGTGGTCGGCGGTCTCGGCGAAGTCGTCGTCGACCCCGAGCCGCACCGCGGTCGAGCGGCTGCGCCACAGCCGGTCGGCGGTGACCCCGAGGGCCGCGCCGGCGCCCGTGGCCACCGCGCCCACCCCCAGGCGAGCACTCCTCCGCGAGCCATCAGGCCGGCTCCTCGCCGCCGACGTACGTCCGGGGCAGCCGCGAACTCATCCGCGCCACGATCTCGTAGGAGATCGTGCCGGTGGCCTCGGCCCAGTCCTGGGCGGTGGGCTCGCCACCGTCGCCGGGCCCGAACAGCACGATCGGGTCGCCCGCGGCGACCTCCTCGTCGCCCACGTCGACGACGAACTGGTCCATGCAGACCCGGCCGGCCACGGTGTGCCGCTCGCCGTTGACCAGCACCGGACCCACCGAGGAGCCGGCTCGCGGCACGCCGTCGGCGTAACCGATCGGCACGTCGACGAGGCTGGTCTCGCGGTCGGTGACGTAGGTGTGGGCATAGCTCACGCCCTGCCCGGCCGGCACCCGCTTGGTCACCGTCGCGCGCGCCTGCACGCGCATCGCGGGGCGCAGGCCGAAGTGGGCGGGGTCGCCGATCTGCGGCACGGGCGTCAGGCCGTAGACCGCCAGGCCAGGACGCACCATGTCCCAGGCCGCGCTCGGCTGGGTGAGGGTCGCGGCGGAGTTGGACATGTGCCGCGTCTGCAGCCGCAGCCCGGCCCGCTCGGCGTCGCGCACCCGCTCGGCGAACAGCTCCTGCTGGGTCAGCACCGTCGGGTGCTCGGGGGCGTCGGCGTAGGCGAAATGGGTGAACAGCCCGACGACCTCCACGCTGCCCTCGGCCTGGGCCTTGGCCGCGGCGTCGCGCAGAGCGTCCCAGTCGGCGCCGAACGCGCCGTTGCGGCCGAGGCCGGTGTCGACCTTGAGCTGCACGCGGGCGGCCGTGCCGGTGATGCGGGCCGCCGCGACGGCCGCCTCGAGCTCCCACACGGCCGGCACGCCGATGTCGATCCCGGCCCGCACGGCCGGCTGGAAGTCGGTGCCGGGGGCGGTCAGCCAGGTGAGCACGGGGGCCTCGATGCCGGCCTCGCGCAGCGCGAGCGCCTCGGACATCTGGGCCACCCCCAGCCACGTCGCGCCGCCGCGCAGCGCCGCCCGGGCGACCGGCAGCAGCCCGTGGCCGTAGGCGTCGCCCTTGACGACCGCCATGACCTCGGCGTCGCCGGCGTACTCCTTCAGCCGGGCCACGTTCTGCTGGATCGCCGTGAGGTCGACGGTGATCCAGGCCGGTGGTTGATCGTTCATCCCGGTCAGTTTCGCACGGCGGATTGTGCGCCAGCCGAACGACACTCGTGCCTTACGCCACCGTCACAACCCCCGATATCGGCCGCTGCCGCAGCCCCCACCCCGCAGGAACCGTCACAACCCCCGATATCGGCCGCTGCCGCAGCCTCCACCCCGCAGGGACCGTCACAAGCCCCGACACCGGGGGTTGTGCCGAGCGCGTACGCCCTCGCCCAGCCCGTACGCCTACGCCGGCTCGGTGAGGACGCCGGCCACCGTGCGCCCGAGCGCGTGGGCGACGTCCAGCGCCCGGACGGGCCCGCCGGGGTTGGCCCGGTCGGCCGCCATCCCGTGCACGGCCGCGGCCATCGACCCGGTGTCGAGCATCGAGCAGCCGGAGGCCGCGAGCGCGCCGGCGAGCCCGGCCAGCACGTCGCCCGCACCGGCCGTGGCCAGCCAGGCCGGCCCGTCGGACTGCGACCGCACCGGCAGCCCGGTCGAGGTTGGCGGCACGACGACGGTCACCGCTCCCTTGACCAGCACGGTCGCGTCGAGCCGGTCGGCGACCGCGCGGGCCACGAGCACCGGCCGCTCGCGGGTCATCTGGACCCACGACGCCTCCGACCGCCCGGCCCGCGGCAGCCCCCGCGGCCGCAGCCGCTTGGCCAGCCGCGCGAGCTCTCCGACGTGCGGGGTGAGCAGCGTCGGGGCCGACCGCGGCTTGCTCAGCAGGTCGAGCGCGCCGGCGTCGACGACGCACGGCACGTCCTCCCCGAGCGCGTCCTCGGCCGCGCGCAGCTGGGCGCGGCCCGGCGAGGTGCGGTCGCCCGAGTCGAGCCCGGGGCCGACCAGCCAGGCCTGCACCCGGCCCTTGCCGGGCACCGCCTCGGGCACGGCGGCGTGCACGAGCCCGGTCGGCGTGGACGGCCCGACGTAGCGCACCATCCCGACCCCGGCCGTGGCCGCAGCGGTCGTCGCCAGCACCGCCGCGCCCGGATAGCGCTCTCCGCCGGCGACCACGCCGAGCACGCCGCGGGTGTACTTGTCGTCGAACGGCCCTGGCACCGGCCACATCTCGGCGATGTCGGCGCGCGTCAGTCGCTCCACCGCAGCACGCTCGGGCTCCTCGACACCGATCTCCACGACGGTGAGCAGCCCGGTCGCGGCCTCGCCCGCAGGCAGCAGGTGCACCGGCTTGGCCAGGCTGAAGGTCACCGTCTCGTCGGCGAAGAAGGTCTCGCCCGGCTCGATGCCCGCAGGGTCGGAGCCGCTGGGCAGGTCGACGGAGACGACGTACGCCGTCTCGGGCACCGCATCGCGCAGCCGGACCGCGCTCTCCCGCAGCCCGGCGCTGCCACCGATGCCGGTGACGCCGTCGACCACGACGTCGGCCTCACCGAGCGCGGCGGTCACCTCGTCGGGGTCGGACTCGGCCGCCAGCACGACGCAGCCGGCGCCGCGCGCTGCCTCGACGCCGCCCTCGTGGGCCCGGTCGGAGAGCAGCACCACGGCGACGTTGTGCCCGTCGGCGGCCAGCCGCGCGGCGGCGTAGGCCGCGTCGCCGCCGTTGTCGCCCGACCCGACCAGGGCCACCACGCGGTCCCCGTCGCGCTGCTCGAGCCGCGCGGCCACCACCTCGGCGAGCCCGGTGGCGGCGCGCTGCATGAGCTCGCCGTCGGGCAGGTCCGCCATGGCGGCCGACTCGGCGCGGCGTACGGAATCGACGCTGAATGCACGAATCATGCTGCTATCACTCACTTTCCGCGATCACGACGGCCGACGCGATGCCCGCGTCGTGGCTGAGCGACAGGTGCAGCGTGTCGATGCCCAGCGCAGCCACCCGCGCCGCCACCGTGCCCTGCACGAGAAGCTCGGGACGTCCGTCGTCGTGCTTGCGCACCGTCGCGTCGGTCCAGTGCAGCCCGGCCGGGGCGCCCAGTGCCTTGGCGAGGGCCTCCTTGGCCGCGAACCGGGCCGCCAGGGAGTTGATCGGCAGCTGCGCCTCGTCGGCGGTGAACAGCCGCTCGCGCAGCGCGGGGGTGCGCTCGAGCGTCTGCTCGAAGCGCGCGACGTCGACGACGTCGATCCCGACCCCGACGATCGCCACTGCCGCTCCCTCCGCCGGTCCTGCCGTGCCCGCCGGCCCTACTCGACCGTGACCGACTTGGCCAGGTTGCGCGGCTGGTCGACGTCGAGGCCCTTGGCGCTGGACAGCTCCAGCGCGAAGACCTGCAGCGGCACCACGGTCAGCAGCGGCGCGAGCATCGGCGAGGTCGACGGCACCCGGATGATCTCGTCGGCGAACGGCTCGACCGCGGTGTCGCCGTGCTCGGCGATCACCAGGGTGCGGGCGCCGCGGGCGCGGATCTCCTGGATGTTGGAGACGACCTTGCCGTGCAGCCCGTGCGGGGTGCTCGGCCCGGGCACGACGATGAACACCGGCTGGCCCGGCTCGATCAGCGCGATCGGGCCGTGCTTGAGCTCGCCCGCGGCGAACCCCTCGGCGTGGATGT
This sequence comes from Barrientosiimonas endolithica, assembly GCF_030296655.1. Lineage (NCBI taxonomy): Bacteria > Bacillati > Actinomycetota > Actinomycetes > Micrococcales > Dermacoccaceae > Barrientosiimonas > Barrientosiimonas endolithica. The sequence continues at coordinate 2,687,382 of NZ_AP027735.1, forward strand.
AGGCGAGCTCCTTGAGCTTCAGCGCCCCCTCCATCGCGACCGGGTATCCGACGTTGCGCCCGAGGAAGAGCACCGAGCGGGTGTCGGCCATGAAGCGGGCGATCTCGCGCACCCGCTCCATGCCGTCGAGCAGCTCGGTGATCTTGCCGGGGATGTCGTGCAGCTCGGTCAGCACCTGCTGCGCGTCGTCGGCGTAGGACCCGCCGCGCAGCTGCGCCAGGTAGAGGCCGAGCACGTAGCAGGCGGTGATCTGCGCGAGGAACGCCTTGGTCGAGGCGACCGCGATCTCCGGCCCGGCGTGGGTGTAGAGCACGGCGTCGGACTCGCGCGGGATGGTCGAGCCGTGCGTGTTGCACACCGAGATGGTGAGCGCGCCCAGCTCGCGGGCGTGCTTCACGGCCATCAGCGTGTCCATCGTCTCGCCGGACTGGCTGATAGAGACGACCAGGGTGCGGTCGCTGACGATCGGGTCGCAGTAGCGGAACTCGTGGGCCAGCGACACCTCGACGGGGATGCGCGTCCAGTGCTCGATGGCGTACTTCGCGACCATCCCGGCGTACGCCGCCGTGCCGCACGCGACGATCGTGATCCGGTCGACCTGGCGCAGCTTGTCCTCGTCGATGCGCAGCTCGTCCAGCGTGAGCCGGCCCTGCTCGTCGGTGCGGCCGAGCAGGGTGTCGCCGACCGCCTGGGGCTGCTCGTTGATCTCCTTCTCCATGTAGGTGGAGTAGCCACCCTTCTCGGCAGCCGCGGCGTCCCAGTCGACGTGATAACGCTTGCCCTGCGCGGGCGTACCGTCGAAGTTGATGACCGTCGCGCCCTCGGGCGTGATCGTGACGATCTGGTCCTGCTCCAGCTCCATGGCCTCGCGGGTGTAGCCGATGAACGCCGCGACGTCGGAGCCGAGGAAGTTCTCGCCCTCGCCGAGGCCGACCACGAGCGGGCTGTTGCGCCGGGCGCCGACGACGACGTCGGGCTGGTCGGCGTGCACCGCGAGCAGCGTGAACGCGCCCTCCAGCGACTGCACCACCTCGCGCATCGCGGCGGTGAGGTCGCCGTCGTACGCCCGCGCCAGCAGGTGCGCCACGACCTCGGTGTCGGTCTCGCTGCTGAACTCCACGCCCTCGGCGACCAGCTCGGACTTCAGCGCGTGGAAGTTCTCGATGATCCCGTTGTGGATCAGCGCCAGCTTGCCGTCCTCGCCGCCGCGGTGCGGGTGGGCGTTGGCGTCGGTCGGGCCGCCGTGGGTCGCCCAGCGGGTGTGCCCGATGCCGGTGCCCGACTCGGGGAGGGGGTCTCGGTGAGCGCCTCGCGCAGGTTGGCCAGCTTGCCGGCGCGCTTGTCGGTCGCGACCGACTCCCCGTCGACCAGCGCCACCCCGGCCGAGTCGTAGCCGCGGTACTCCAGGCGCGCGAGCCCCTCCATGACGACCTCGAGGGCCTTGCCGTCGCCCCGCGGGCCGACATATCCGACGATTCCACACATGAGGGGCAGCCTATTGCGTGCCCGACCGGGCCCACCCCGCCCGGTGCGGTCGGCAACAATGAGCCGGTGACCTCACCGTCAACGACCGCGCGGGAGACCTATCCGTCGCCGTACGTCGAGCTCGACCGGAGCGACTGGGCGCGGCTGCGCCGGGCGCACCCGATGAGCCTCGACGCCGACGACCTGCAGCGGTTGTCCGGCCTGGAGGAGCCGATCGACCTGCGCGAGGTCGAGGAGGTCTACCTCCCGGTCTCGCGGCTGCTGAACTTCTACGTCGGCGCCACCTCGGGGCTGCACCAGGTCACCTCCGACTTCCTCGGCGAGAGCCCCGCCAAGACCCCGTTCATCATCGGCGTCGCCGGCTCGGTGGCGGTCGGCAAGTCGACGACCGCGCGCGTGCTGCGCGAGCTGCTGGCCCGGTGGGACGACACCCCGCGTGTCGAGCTCGTCACGACCGACGGGTTCCTCTTCCCCAACGCCGAGCTCGAACGCCGGGGACTGTTGGAGCGCAAGGGTTTTCCGGAGTCGTACGACCGCCGCGCCCTCGTCCGGTTCGTCGCCGAGGTGAAGTCGGGCAAGGCCGAGGTGACCGCCCCGGTCTACTCCCACCTGGTCTACGACATCGTCCCCGGCGAGCGCACCGTCATCCGCCAGCCCGACGTGCTCATCGTCGAGGGGCTCAACGTGCTGCAGCAGCCGGTCGTCACGCCCGAGCGCCGGTCACCGCTGGCCGTGTCCGACTTCTTCGACTTCTCGATCTACGTCGACGCCCGCGAGCGCGACATCCGCCGGTGGTACGTCAACCGCTTCCTCACCCTGCGCGGCACCGCCTTCGCCAACCCCGACTCCTACTTCCACCGCTTCGCCGCGCTGTCCGACGACGAGGCCGTCGCGCGCGCGACGCAGATCTGGGAGTCGATCAACTACCCCAACCTGATGCAGAACATCGTCCCCACCCGCAGCCGCGCGAGCCTGGTGATGCGCAAGCGCCCCGACCACACGGTCGGCCAGGTGTTCCTGCGCAAGCTCTGACGGACGTACGGCCCTCGCCCGGCTCAGCGCCGGGCCGTCACGGTCGTGGCGGGCGAGAATGGCAACGGGTCGTCGATGGCTTGCGCTGTCACCTACCGGCCGTTCACGGTGAGCACGCGCGACCCCAGCGGTCCGGCCAGCCGCACCTCGATGCCGACGGTGTCCAGAGCGAGCAGCCCGTGGCCGTGAGGGCGAGGAGCATCCCGGTCGCCAGGGCTGCGCCGCGGACCCTCATCGGACCGTCAGCGCCGGAAGCGCTCGCCCTCCTCGTCGACCAGGATGTCGTCGAAGTCGTCCTCGTCGTCGCTCTCGTCCCACTCCTCGACCTGCGGGTGGGACCGGCGTTCGAGTGCCCACAGGGCCAGCCAGACTCCGGCGAAGACCGCGATCGCGCCGAGCATCCCGAGCGCGAATCCGACCAGCCCGTAAAGGATCTGGGCGCCGTTGGTGGTGGGTTCGCCCAGCTCGTCGGTGGTCTCGGGCGCGAAGCCGACCGCCGCGTTGGCCGCGGCCACGCCGGCGAACACCGACAGGACGGCCGCCACGAACCAGTAGGCGATCGCGACGGGGCGACGGTTGAGCAGGCGCATGCCGCCTATTGTGACCGGTTCGGCGCGACGCATGATGGAGACATGTCGGAGACGCCTCGCACCGAGAAGAACACCCGCACCGAGCACGACTCCATGGGAGCCGTCGAGGTGCCCGCCGACGCGCTCTACGGCGCGCAGACCGCCCGGGCGGTGGAGAACTTCCCGATCTCGGGTCAGCCCGTGCCGCCGGAGATCGTCCACGCGCTGGCCCGGATCAAGGCGGCAGCCGCGGCGGAGAACGGGGCGAACGGCATCCTCACCGCCGAGCAGGCCGACGCCATCGTGGCCGCGGCGGGCCGGGTGGCCGCGGGTGAGTACGACGACCACTTCCCGATCGACGTGTTCCAGACCGGCTCGGGCACCTCGACGAACATGAACGTCAACGAGGTGCTGTCGCACCTGGCGCAGCGCGACGCCGGCGTCACGGTGCACCCCAACGACCACGTCAACGCCGGCCAGTCCAGCAACGACACGTTCCCGAGCGCGATCCGGCTGGCCGCCGCGGTCGCCGTGCGCGACCGGCTCGACCCGGCGCTGGCCACGCTGCAGGCGTCGCTGGAGCGCAAGGCCGGCGAGTTCGGCGACGTCGTGAAGGCCGGCCGCACCCACCTGATGGACGCGGTGCCGGTGACGATCGGCCAGGAGTTCGCCGGCTACGCCCGGCAGGTCGCGCTCGGGCGGCAGCGGATCCGCGAGGCGGCGGAGTACGTCCACGAGCTGCCCCTCGGCGGCACCGCCACCGGCACCGGGCTCAACGCCCGCCCGGGGTTCGCGAACGCCGTGATCCAGCGGCTGGCGCAGGAGACCGACCTGACGCTGCGCGAGGCCGACGACCACTTCGAGGCGCAGAGCAGCCAGGACGCGGTCGTGGCCCTCAGCGGCGCGCTGCGCACGCTCGCGGTGTCGCTGACCAAGATCTGCAACGACCTGCGCTGGATGGGCTCCGGCCCGCTCGCGGGGCTCGCCGAGCTGCACCTGCCCGACCTGCAGCCGGGGTCCAGCATCATGCCCGGCAAGGTCAACCCGGTGCTGCCGGAGGCCACGCTCATGGTGTGCGCCCAGGTGATCGGGCACGACACGACGATCACGATGGCCGGCGCCAGCGGCGCGTTCGAGCTCAACGTCATGCTGCCGGTCATCGGCCGGGCGGTGCTGGAGCAGATCACCTTCCTGGCCGGCGCCACCGAGACCCTCGCGACGCGGTGCATCGAGGGGCTGGAGGCCGACGCCGACCGCGCCCGCACCTTCGCCGAGTCCAGCCCGGCGATCGTGACCGCGCTGAACTCCTACATCGGCTACGAGGCCGCCGCCGCCGTCGCCAAGCAGGCGGTCAAGGAGGGCCGCACGATCCGTGAGGTCGTGATCGAGCGCGGCCACGTCGAGCGCGGCGACCTCACCGAGGCCCAGCTCGACGAGGCTCTCGACGTGCTGCGCATGGCCACGGGGCGCTAGGCGTACGCCCTCGCCGCCCCGAGCTGGTCAAGCACGCCGCGGCCAGGCTGGAGCGGTGAGCCGGATCGGTGATCGACCGTGCGCGCCGGCGCACTCCTGGTCACCGGTCCTGCTCACCGATCCACCCCACCCGGGGTCGGGCACGTCCCTGCCCGCCGGGCGTCGTACGACGGGCTGCCCAGAGGAGGAGCTGAACCGGGGAGCCCAGCACGGCTCGGCGACGATGCCGACGGGCGCGCAGCGAAGCAAGCGCCGGTCGGAGGAGGAGCCGAGCCAGAAGGAACTCAGTACCAGTGCGGGTTCTTGGAGTTCCAGAACGCGAGGGCGCCGCACGGGCTGCCGTACGACTGCTTGATGTAGGTCAGGCCCCACTCGATCTGGGTGGCGGGGTTGGTGCGCCAGTCCGGCCCGGCCGAGGCCATCTTGCCGGCGGGCAGCGACTGCGGGATGCCGTAGGCGCCCGAGGTCGGGTTGGTCGCGTTCACGCGCCAGTTGCTCTCGCCGACCCACAGCTGGTCGAGGCAGCCGAACTGGCCCTGGCCCCAGCCGTACTGACTGAGCATGCCGCGCGCGATGGTGCGCGGGTCGCCGCTGACGACCGGGCGCTCGGCGTCGCGCGAGGCGCGGTCGGCGCCCTGCGTGCGCGGCTCCACGGTGGGCTCGGTGTCGAGCTTGTTAATCGCCGCGGCGCGTGCCTTGGCGGCCTTGGCGCTCTTGGACCGGGCCGACGACTGTCGCTTCGCCTGCTCGCCGCGCGCCTTGCGCGAGGCCGCCTCGCGGGCGCCGCGCGCCTTCGCCTTGGCGCCGGCGGTGCCGTTCTCGTCGAGGCTGGTCACGCCGGCGCTGTGCGCCCGCGGCATCCCCATCGCGGCCTCCGGCGCGGCGGCGGCACGGTCGAAGCTGAACCCCGTGGAGTAGCCGGCGGCGCTGACGGCGAGCGCCGACAGGGTGGCGGTGGCCGCGACCGAGGGGCGGCGCAGCGGGTGACGCCGCTTGGCGCGGTGACGACCGACGTGACGGGACATGCGGGAAGGACCTCCTGGCGTCATGCGACGCCAGGGATGCGCCGATGTGCCGTTCTGCGAACATGACTGCTGGCCACGGGGCCGTAACCATTTCGTGACCAGCGCGACCACCATGCCGGAAGCCGCCGCGGATGTCCAACCGGCGCCGAGCCCGCGCGACCCACGCTCGCATGAAACCGGGTTATGTGGCCCTGACCTCGATGCATCAGGGTCAGACGCACGAAACCCGGTTTCATGCACGGGATCTCGACGTACGCCGGTGCCGGCTGCGCGTGATCCCACCACCGCCCAGGGCTTTCGTCACACGTCGGAGTCTTCGCGACGCGCTCCTCATCCCTGGGCGGTGCCGACGCTACGCGTGATCCCACCACCGCCCAGGGCTTTTCGTCACACGTCGGAGCCCTCCAGCAGGTCCGTCACCAGCGCCGCGATGGGGCTGCGCTCGGAGCGGTGCAGCGTGACGTGCCCGAACAGCGGGTGGCCCTTGAGCTTCTCGATGACTGCGGCGACGCCGTCGTGCCGGCCGACCCGCAGGTTGTCGCGCTGCGCCACGTCGTGGGTCAGCACCACGCGGGAGTTCTGCCCCACCCGCGACAGCACCGTCAGCAGCACGTTGCGCTCCAGCGACTGCGCCTCGTCGACCACGACGAACGCGTCGTGCAGCGACCTGCCCCGGATGTGGGTCAGCGGCAGCACCTCGAGCAGCTCACGGTCGACGACCTCCTCGACCACCTCGCGCGAGCACACCGCCCCGAGCGTGTCGAACACCGCCTGGGCCCACGGGCCCATCTTCTCGTTCTCGGTGCCGGGCAGGTATCCGAGCTCCTGGCCGCCGACGGCGTACAGCGGGCGGAAGACGATGACCTTGCGGTGCTGCCGACGCTCCATGACCGCCTCGAGCCCGGCGCACAGCGCGAGCGCCGACTTGCCGGTGCCGGCGCGCCCGCCCAGCGACACGATGCCCACGTCCGGGTCCAGCAGCAGGTCCAGCGCGATGCGCTGCTCGGCGCTGCGCCCGTGCAGACCGAACGCGTCACGATCACCCCGCACCAGGCGTACGGACTTGTCGGCCATGACCCGGCCCAGCGCGCTCCCCGCCCGCCGAGCAGCACCACGCCCGTGTTGCAGGGGAGGTCGGCGGCCTGCGCCAGCTCCACCCGGCTGTCCTCGTAGAGCGTGTCGAGCTCGGCGTCGGTGGCCTCCAGCTCCTGGATGCCGGTCCAGCCGGAGTCGACCGCGAGCTCGGCGCGGTACTCCTCGGCCGGCAGCCCCACCGCCGAGGCCTTGACCCGCATCGGCAGGTCCTTCGAGACGACCGTGACGTCGTGCCCCTCGTTGGCGAGGTTGCGCGACACCGCGAGGATGCGCGTGTCGTTGTCGCCCAGCCGGAACCCGGCCGGCAGCGACTCGGGGTCGGTGTGGTTCAGCTCGACGCGCAGCGACCCGCCGTCACCGATCGGCACCGGCGAGTCCAGCTGGCCGTGCTCGACCCGCAGCTCGTCGAGGATCCGCAGCGCCTGCCGCGCGAAGTAGCCCAGCTCCGGGTGGTGACGTTTGGCCTCCAGCTCGGTCACGACCACGACCGGGAGCACCACCTCGTGCTCGGCGAACCGGGTCATCGCCCGGGGGTCGGAGAGCAGCACCGAGGTGTCGAGCACGAACGTGCGCTGCGAGGGTGCCGTGGACGCGGATGCCTGCGAGGAACGGGAGGACTGCCGGGCAGATGCCATGGTCGAATCTCCTTGCCGCCGCGGGCGATTCCCGCGTCGGCCTACTCTCGGACGAGGTGCCGGGACCGAGCCCCCACGAGACGGTGGAGCCGGTGCCGGCCCTCCGTCCGGAGCAACGTTCGCTCCATGTGATGGGCCTCCCGAACACGAGGACGGGTGTTCTCGTGTCGCTGCCGACGCTACGACCTCCGCGCCTTTGCACCGCACATCCGGACGGCGTGGCGCCGACCTTTCGACGCGCGTTCGTACGCCGTTCACCGCCTGCCGTGACCGCCCGGCCGGGCGAGCGCTCCGGCCACCCAGCCCATTTCGTACGACGACGCACGATCTGGGAAGCCCGCCCCCGGGATCTCGGGCCGGCTCTGCGCATTTCGTACGTCAACGCACGATCTGCGCTGACCGCTTCGTCAGGCGCCGAGCCCTCAGGCGCCGAACCGCCGCTCCCGCTCGGCGTACGCCCGCAGCGCGCGCAGGAAGTCGACGCGGCGGAAGTCGGGCCAGTAGGCCTCGCAGAAGTAGAACTCCGAGTGCGTGCTCTGCCACAGCAGGAAGCCGCCGAGCCGCTGCTCGCCCGAGGTGCGGATCACCAGGTCGGGGTCGGGCTGGCCCTTGGTGTAGAGGTGCCCGGCGATGGTGTCGACGTCGATGACCTCGGCGAGCTCCTCGAGCGTGGTGCCGCGCGACGCGTGCTCCTGCAGCAGCGAGCGCACCGCGTCGGCGATCTCCTGCCGCCCGCCGTAGCCCACCGCGATGTTGACCACCAGCCCGTCGACCTCGCGGGTGGCGTCGGCCGCCGACTTCAGCTTCAGGGTCGTCTGCTGCGGCAGCAGGTCGAGCGCGCCCACGGCGTTGATCCGCCAGCGCTTCTCCCCCGCCAGGTCGCTGACGACGTCCTCGATGATCGTGAGCAGCGGCGCCAGCTCGGCCTGCGGGCGGTTGAGGTTGTCGGTCGACAGCAGCCACAGCGTGACGACCTCGACACCCACCTCCTCGCACCACCCGAGGAAGGGCTTGATGTTGTCGGCGCCCGCGCGGTGCCCGGTCTGCGTGTCGTGGCCGCGCAGCTTGGCCCAGCGCCGGTTGCCGTCGAGCATCACCCCGACGTGCCGCGGCAGCTTCTCGGTCGGGAGCGAGCGGCTGAGATTGCGTTCGTACGCCCGATACAACAGATCGAACGGCCCTGCCATCTCCAGCTCCTGACTGTTCACCGACGCCCCCAGCACCGTACCCCTCGCCACCCTTCGCCCGCCGGTCACCGTGCGCACCCGCAGGCATCCCGCACGCCCGGGCGGCCCTGAGATCCCCGGCCCGAGCACGTGAGCTTCGCAGACACTGACGCAGCCGAGCGCCGGTCGGTTGCAGCCTGGTCGCCACGGTGCGTGCGGCCGGCTCCCAGCCGCACGCCGTACTCTTCGGTACATGGCCCGCACCGGAGACGCCGTCGCCGAGACGCTCGATCAGGCGAGCGAGTCTGCGCGCGAGCTCGCGGCGTACGTCAAGCCCCGGCTGCGCGGGTGGCTGCACCTGGGCATGGCGCCGCTGGCGCTGGCGGCCTCGATCGTGCTCATCGTGCTGGCGCCGACCACGCGCGGCCGCATCGGCGCGCTGGTCTTCGGGATCTCGGCGGTGCTGCTGTTCACCACCTCGGCCGTCTATCACCGGGGCCGCTGGTCACCGCGCGTGCTGGCCGTGCTGAAGCGGTGGGACCACTCCAACATCTTCCTGATCATCGCCGGCACCTACACGCCGTTCGCGCTCACCCTGCTGCCGCCCGACCAGGCCCGCACGCTGCTGATCATCGTCTGGTCCGGGGCGCTGGTCGGGGTGGCCTTCCGCATCCTGTGGGTCGGGGCGCCGCGCTGGCTCTACGTCCCGGTGTACGTCGCGCTCGGCTGGGTGGCGGTGTTCTACTTCGGGCCGATGCTGCAGCACGGCGGCGTCGCCGTGGTCGCGCTGATCGCGACCGGCGGGCTGCTCTACACGCTCGGCGCCGTGGTCTACGGCCTCAAGCGGCCCGACCCCTCACCCCGCTGGTTCGGCTTCCACGAGGTGTTCCACACCTTCACGGTGCTGGCCTTCGTCGCGCACTACGTCGCGGCGTCGCTCGCGATCTACTCCGGGGCGTCGGGCGCGCTGGCCTGAGCGACGGGCCGCTTCCCGTCGGTCTCCGGCCGCTCCGGGCCGTACCACCGCTGCAGCGGCATCCCGGGCTTCCAGCCGCCCGCGTCCTCGCCGCGCTCGGCGCGCTCGACCTCGTCGCGGTAGCGGATGCGCCGCATCGTGTTGTTCATGCTGCGGAAGATCCACCAGCAGGCGAGCGACATCGTGAACAGCACGATGAAGCCCACCAGACCGGCGGTCGTGGTGACGCTCTCGATGCTCTCGTTGTTCATCGGGCCTCCTCGGGCACCCTCTCGCGCACGTCGTCGACGACGAGTTGCTGCCCGCCGCGCGTCGCGCGCTCGTCGGCCTCGGCGGTGGTGCCGAGCCCGGCGAACAGGTCGTCCTCGTCCCCGTCGTCGGGGAGGGGGACGTAGGACAGTGTCAGGTCGAAGTCCTCGGTGGGCCAGACCTGGGCCTGCATCTCGCGCGAGATGCGGAAGAAGTTGCCGTCGGGGTCGACCTGCGTGGCGTGCGCGAGCAGCGCCCGCTCCCGCTGCTCGAAGTAGTCGGCGACCTGCACCCGGGTGGTGATCCGCCCCTCGGGCCGGTCCTTCCACCCCGCGATCCACTCGGCGTACGGCGACTCCTGGCCGGCCGAGATCAGCGCCTCGTGGAAGGCCTCGAGCTTGGCGCGGGAGAACCCCCGGTCGTAGTAGAGCTTCAGCGGCTGCCAGGCCGGCCCGGCGTGCGGGTAGGCCTCGGGGTCGCCGGCCGCGCGGAACGCGGCGACCGACACCACGTGGCACATGATGTGGTCGGGGTGGGGGTAGCCACCGTTCTCGTCGTACGTCGTCATCACGTGCGGGCGGAAGCGCCGCACCTCGCGCACGAGGGCCTCGACGGTGATGTCGAGCGGCTCGAGCGCGAAGCAGCCCTCGGGCAGCGGCGGCAGCGGGTCGCCCTCGGGGAGCCCGGAGTCGACGAAGCCGAGCCAGTGGTGGTCGATGCCGAGGATCTCGGCGGCCGCGGCCATCTCGCGCCGGCGCACCTCGGGCAGCTCGCGCAGGATCTGCGGGTCGTCCTGCAGCCGCGGGTTGAGCACGTCGCCGCGCTCCCCGCCGGTGCACGAGACGACGAGCACCTCGTGGCCCTCCGCGACGTACTTGGCGAGGGTGGCGGCGCCCTTGCTCGACTCGTCGTCGGGGTGGGCGTGGACCGCCATCAGACGCATCCGCTCGGCCACGTGAGGTTCCTTCCTGGTGCACTCGTTGCAGCGCTCCCGCGGGGCACTCGGCTCGCCCGCAGGATCGCCACCTATCCTCTCACTGCGCACCGACCGACCCTGCGCCGGTGGCCATCGACCTCCCCTCTGCAAGGAGCCCGCGTGCCCATCCCCCGTCCCGCGCCCGAGCAGCGACGCTGGTGGATCTTCGGCACCATCGCGATCACCCTCGCGGTCGCGGTGACGGTGTGGTTCGGCATCTCGGCGTCGAGCGGCATCTCCTGGCAGGACACCGGGCGCACCACGGTGGACGACCGCACGGTCCAGGTCCGGTTCGACGTCATCGACCCGGAGAACGGCCCGGTGACCTGCACGCTGGTCGCCCTCGCCCCCGACAAGTCCATCGTGGGACGGCGCACCGTCGCGCTGCCCGCGAGCCGGTTCGAGTCCACGCGCCACGTCGTGGAGGTCAAGACCACCCAGCGGGCCGTCGCCACGACGGTCGAGTCGTGCCAGCGCACCCCGACCGACACCCCCGGGGTGACCCCCCGCAGCTGACCGCGGGGAATGGCCATCGAGCCGTTCGCTGTTAGACTTGTCAGTTCAACCACGGTCTGGGCTGGCCTTGACGTCGACTCGTCGTCGTAGGCGCCATCCCGGACCGCGTTGTTTGTGCCGGGTGGTTCGCCACCCGGCCTACGTTCATTCCCAAGGAGACCAACCGTGACCGACACCGCCAACACCTCGGCAAGCTTCCTGACCCAGGACGCCTACGACCGGCTGAAGGCTGAGCTGGAGCACCTCTCCGGCGAGGGTCGCACCGACATCGCCAAGCGCATCGAGGCCGCCCGCGACGAGGGTGACCTCAAGGAGAACGGCGGCTACCACGCGGCCAAGGAGGAGCAGGGCAAGATGGAGGCCCGCATCCGCCAGCTCGAGTCGCTGCTGCGCGACGCCATCGTCGGCGAGGCCCCCAAGGACGACGGGATCGTCGAGCCCGGCATGGTCGTGACCGTCGAGATGTTCGGCGACGAGGAGAAGTTCCTGCTCGGCAGCCGCGAGATCGCCGGCGACAGCGAGCTCGACGTCTACTCCGAGAAGTCGCCGCTCGGCGCGGCCATCATGGGCAAGAAGAAGGGCGAGTCCGCCGAGTACGAAGCGCCCAACGGCAAAACCGTCAAGGTCAAGATCCTCGACGCGACGCCCTACACCGACTGAGGGTCGCAGCGTCCGGCGTGGGCCGAGACACCGAAGAATGCGCGAGGCGTACAGGGATTCCTGTACGCCTCGCGCGTTCGTGGGGTCCCGCTTCGGCGACACGATGCCGCCGCAGGATGAGCCGAGGCCAAGGGGTCCCGCTTCGGCGACGATGCCGCCGGACCGGAGCGTGCGACGGGCCGGCGGAGGAGGAGCCGAGGCCAAAGGATCAGCGCGCGACGGCCCGCTGGTACATCCGGATCGACAGCGGGACGAAGATCGCCAGGATCAGCGCGATCCAGCCGAGGGTGTAGATCTCGGCGTTGCGCAGCGCCCAGGTGTACTCGATCGTCGCGAGCCGCTGCTCCTGGCTCACGCCTGGTTGCCCGGGCAGGGCGAACAGGTTGCCGAAGTTCTCGCGGGCGGCATGGGTCAGCGTCGACACCGGGTTCCACCCGGCGATCGCCTTGAGCACCGCCGGCATCTGCTCGCTCGGCACGAACGTGTTGGCGATGAACGTCAGCGGGAAGATCACGATGAACGAGGCGTTATTGACGATCTCGGGCGTGCGCACCGCGAGGCCGACGAACGCCATGATCCAGCTGAACGCGTAGGCGAACAGCAGCATCAGGCCGTACGCCACCACGGCCCCCGCGATCCCCTCGCGGATGCGCCAGCCGATGGCCAGCCCGGTGAGGGTCATGACCACGAGCACGACGACGTTGGTGAGCAGGTCGGACAGCGTCCGCCCGAAGAGCACGGCGCCGGGGTGCATCGGCAGCGTGCGGAACCGGTCGATGACGCCCTTCTGCATGTCTTCGGCCATGCCCCACCCGGTGAGGGTGGCGCCGAAGATGATCGTCTGGGTGAAGATGCCGCACATCAGGAACTCGCGGTATCCGGCGTTGTTGCCGGGGCCGGCGAGGCTGCCGAAGACGTAGCCGAACAGCAGGATGAACATGATCGGCTGCAGCGTGGTGAAGACCAGCAGGTCGGGCACCCGCTTGATCTTGATCAGGTTGCGCCGGGTGACGGTCCAGGCGTCGGGGACGAGCGTGCTCATGAGCTGACCTCCTGCTGCTGGTCGGCCCCAGCCTCGGCGTCGTCGGTGGCGTCCTCGGCGCGGTGGCCGGTGAGGGACAGGAAGGCGTCGTCCAGCGTGGGGCGACGGATCCCGATGTCCTGCACGGCGATGCCCGCGTCGTCGAGCGCCCGGACCCCCGCAGCAGGGAGTCGGTGCCGCCGGAGACCGGCACGGTGAGGGTGCGGGTGTGCTCGTCGAGGTCGGGCTGGTCGCCCGCGCCGACCTGGCCCAGCAGCGAGCGCGCCTCGCCGAGCCGGGTCGCGTCGGCGATGGTGACGTGCAGCCGCGAGCCGCCCACCTGGTCCTTGAGCTGGTCGGCCGTGCCCTCGGCGATGACCTTGCCCTGGTCGACCACGACGATGTTGTCGGCCAGCCGGTCGGCCTCCTCGAGGTACTGCGTGGTGAGCAGCACGGAGGTGCCGCCGCGCACCAGGTCGGCGATGACGTCCCACATGTCGCCGCGGCTGCGCGGGTCGAGGCCGGTGGTCGGCTCGTCGAGGAAGATCACCGGCGGGTTGGCGACCAGCGCGCCCGCGAGGTCGAGCCGGCGCCGCATGCCGCCGGAGTAGGTCTTGGCGGGGCGGTCGGCCGCGTCCTCGAGGCGGAACTGCGCGAGCAGCTCGCGGGTGCGTGCCTTCGCGGCCGACCCCGACAGGTGATAGAGCCGCGCGACCATCTCGAGGTTCTCGAAGCCGCTGAGGTACTCGTCGACCGCGGCGTACTGCCCGCTGACGCCGATGCGCCGGCGCACCTCGCCGGGCTGGCGCACGACGTCGGCCCCGGCCACGGTCGCGTGGCCCGAGTCGGGCTTGATCAGGGTGGTGAGCATGCGCACCGTCGTGGTCTTGCCGGCCCCGTTCGGGCCCAGCACTCCCAGGACGCTTCCTCGGGCACGCGCAACGAGATCCCGTCGGCGGCCTTCACGTCGCCGTAGTGCTTCTTGAGCCCCTCGGCGGTCACTGAATCGGTCACGGCTCAGAGCATGACACCCCCCACGGACAGCGTGTGTCCGCGGGTAGCAACGATTCAGGTGAGCCAGGTCACGAGCGCGACCACCGCGGCCACCAGGCCGTAGGCCGCGATGCCCATCAGCGCCAGACCGAGGAACTGCAGCGGCCGGCTGCCGGTGCGGCGCGCGTGGTCGAACAGCGCCCAGCCGCCACCGGCGAACGCGGCGACGAGGATCAGCACCCCGACGACCGCGAGCAGCCCGGTCATGAACGTCATCGCCAGCACCCCCGAGCCATCAGGTCAGCCCATGGCCTGCTCGAGGTCGGCGACGAGGTCGTCGACGTCCTCGATGCCGACCGAGAGCCGGATCAGGTCGCTCGGGACCTCCAGCTCGGTGCCCGCGACGCTCGCGTGGGTCATCCGGCCCGGGTGCTCGATGAGCGACTCGACGCCCCCGAGCGACTCCCCCAGGATCCACAGCTTGGTGGAGCCGACGATGTCCAGCGCGCGCTGCTCGCCACCCTCGACCTGGAAACTGACCATGCCGCCGAACCGGCGCATCTGCTTCGCGGCGACGTCGTGGCCCGGGTGGAAGTCGAGCCCGGGGTAGTTCACGTGCGTGACGTCGCTGCGGCCGCGCAGGAACTCGACGACCCGCTCGGCGTTGTCGCAGTGCCGCTCCATGCGCACGGCGAGCGTCTTCAGCCCGCGCAGGGTGAGCCAGGAGTCCATCGGGCCGGCGACGCCGCCCATGGAGTTCTGGTGGAACGCGATGCGCTCGGCCGCGTCGGCGTACTCCGGGACGGCGATCTGCGGTGCGACCACGACCGCGCCGCCGACGACATCGGAGTGGCCACCGACGTACTTCGTGGTGGAGTGCACGACGATGTCGGCGCCCAGCGCGATCGGTTGCTGCAGGTAGGGCGAGGCGAAGGTGTTGTCGACGACCAGCAGCGCCCCGGCCTCGTGCGCGATCTCGGCGATGGCGGCGATGTCGGCGATGCCGAGCAGCGGGTTGGTGGGCGTCTCGAGCCAGATCATCTTCGTCACGCCGGGGCGGATCTCGCCGCGGATCGCGTCGGGCTGGGAGACCTTCGCGAGGCTGTGGTCGACGCCCCAGCGCTGCTGCACCTTGGCGACCAGGCGGTAGGTGCCGCCGTACGCGTCGGTCGGCACCACCATGTGGTCACCCGGCCCGAGCAGCCCGCGCATGATCGCGTCCTCGCCCGCCAGACCCGACGCGAACGCGAATCCCCTTGCCCCGCCTTCGAGGTCGGCGATGCACTCCTCGAGCGCGGTGCGCGTGGGGTTCGCCGAGCGGGAGTACTCATACCCTCGCGGAAGCCGCCGACGCCGTCCTGCTTGTACGTCGACGTCTGGTAGATCGCCGGCACGACGGCGCCGGTGCGCGGGTCGGGCTCCTGCCCCGCATGGATGGCGCGGGTGGAGAAGCCCTGACGGGAGGTCTGGTCGGTCATGGACCCAGGCTATGCGGCGGCCCACCATCCCGGTCGAGGCGCCCGATCATGCCGGTCGAGCCGGGCCGCCCATGCAGGTCGAGCAGGCCGCGAGGGACGAGCGGCCGCATCGAGACCCCCGCGGCGGACAGTTCGACAGGAAGAACGCGGCGTGCGCCCCGAGATCCCGCGGGAGCACGCGGGACTCGGCTGGTTCGTCCTGTCCAGATGTACGCCGGCGTCGCGCGCGAACCCCGGTTCGCCCCGGGTTACCGTCGACAGGTGCCCTCCCCCGCCGTCCCAGAGTACGCCGACCTCGCCCCGCTCCTGCTCGATCCCGAGCGTCTGGTGCGGGCGGTCGCCGGTGGCGCCCTGCGCGGGTCCGAGCCGCCGGCCTACCACCGGGTCGAGCTGCGCTACGTCGACCTCAAGGCCGGCCGCCGGCTGCAGGTGCAGCGCTTCGACGCGACGCAGGCGCACACCAGCAACCACGACGCCGAGGCCGCGACCGGCGAGGTCGAGGGCCTGCTGAGCCAGGCGTACGGCCACTGGCACGTCGAGACCACCGGCGGCGACCACGCGGTCCGGGTCAACAAGAAGGGACGCGCGGTCGTGCAGCGATCAAGGGCCGCGACCGCCACTGTCGACCGCAGCCACGACCGCGCCAAGCGGCGCTGGCTCGCCGAGGACGACCCGGTGTTCGCCGCGCTCGGCATCGCCACCGCCGACGGCACGATCAAACCGTCGCGCCGCGACAAGTTCACCCAGGTGCAGGACTTCCTCGCCACGCTCGAGCCGGTGCTCGACGCCGCCGTGGCCGCCGCGGGCGACGGCCCGCTGCGGGTGGTCGACCTCGGCTGCGGCAACGCCTACCTCACCTTCGCGGCCTACCGATATCTGCACGAGGTGCGCGGTCTCGACGTGCACGTCACCGGCGTCGACAGCAAGGCGCAGTCGCGCGAGCACAACTCGCTCGTCGCCGAGAACCTCGGCGCCGCAACGGATCTCACGTTCGTCCAGGGGATGATCGGCGAGACCGAGCTGGACCAGGAGCCACACCTGGTGATGGCGCTGCACGCGTGCGACACCGCGACCGACGACGCCCTCGCCCAGGCGGTGCGGTGGGCGGCGCCCGTGGTCGTGGCGGCGCCGTGCTGCCACCACGACCTGCAGCGCCAGCTCGACGCGCAGACGGTCCCCGGGCCGTACGCCCTGCTCACCCGGCACGGCATCCTGCGCGAGCGGATGGCCGACGTGCTCACCGACGGGCTGCGCGCGGCGCTGCTGCGGCAGCAGGGGTACCGCACCGAGGTCATCGAGTTCGTCGACAGCAAGCACACCCCGCGCAACGCGATCATCCGCGCGGTGCGCACCGGCTCGACCGCCACCGCGGACGACCGGCAGGCGTACGCCGACCTGTGCCGGCAGTGGGGCGTCACCCCTCGCCTGGAGTCCGCGCTCGGTCCGCTCAGCTCCCCTGACGAGTGCCGTGAGCTGCGCGGTCACCCTCGGCTGCGTCAGCAGCGGCACGCCGTGCTCGCTCCCCGGGACGACGAGCACGCTCGCGCGCGGAAGCGCCGCGGCATCGGCCCGCACCTCCGACTCGGGCACGTCGGGGTCCTGCGCCGCCACCACCGACAGCACCGGCTGGCGCACCTTCGGCAGATAGCCCGCGAGCGCCGTCGGGTCGCCCCGGTTCCACACCTTCGCGCAGCTCAGCACGCCCACGGCGTCGATGTCCGCGGACGAGGCCGCCTCGATCAGTCCCAGGCACCCGCCGCGGGACCCGCCGATCACGACGACACGATCGGCGCCCTGCGCCCTGGCCCCGGCCACGACGCCGCGCAGCTCTCGCTGCCGGTCGGCGAGCGGACCGTCCGGCGTCGCGTAGTCGTACGCCACGACGGTGGTGCCGTCCTCGACCAGGGTCTTGGCGTAGTCGGCCCAGTCGCAGGCGGTCCCGTCGGCCGTGTTGACGAAGACCACGGCGGTGGCGCCCCGGCCGGTCACGGTGGCGTTGGTGCCGTGCGCGCCCGGGAGCGACCGGCCGCCGGGCAGGCAGCCCAGGGCCGGCGCAGAGGTCGACGGGGAAGTAGGCGGGCCTGTCGCCGGGGACGACGCGGCGGTCGCCGGCTCGGAGGCCGACCCCGCGGCGGGGCGGTCGTCACCCGACCCGCAGGCCGCGAGGCCGCCCGCCACGACCGTCGCCAGGGCGACCCGACCGAGGAACCGTGCTGCTGCGAAGGAGTCCATCCCTCAGCATGGCCCAGCTCGGCCCATATGACTAGAGTGACATAGAGGCTGTGCTAGAGCGCCGAGTCGAGCGCCTTCCAGTCGATGCCGGCCGGTGCCCGGTCGACGATGGTCTGCAGCAGCCCGAGCCGCGCGGCCCGCACCTGCTCGTCGGGGTCCATCACCAGCACGTCGTCGAAGAACGTCGTGAGCGGCGCGACCAGCCGGTGCGCGTCGGGCAGCCACGCCGGGAGCCCGTCGCGGGCGTGGTCGGGCAGCTCCTCGACGTAGACCGCGAGGGCGTCCTCGGCGTCGGAGGCCAGCAGCGCCCGGTCGTACGTCGGCGCGGTCTCCGCGGGCACGATGCGGGTGATCCGCTGCACGGCCTCGACGGTCGGCGCCAGCTGCGGGTCGCCGGCCAGCTGCTGGATGTCGCGCAGCGCCTGCTCGGCGGTGCCGGGAGCCTCGGCGAGCGCCTGCACGGCGTTGACGAGCCCCACGGGCACGCCCTCGTCGCGCAGCGCCTGCCCGAACCGGCCGACCACGAACTCCGTTGCGCTCTCGACGGATTCGTCGCTGACGTCGACGCCCTGCTGCTTGAGGCGGTCGGCGGCGGCGGTCAGTCCGCGCTCGACGGTGATCGACGCCAGCGCCGGCTGCGCACGCAGGATGTTGACGACGCCCAGCGCCGCCCGCCGCAGGGCGAACGGGTCGGACGACCCGGTGGGCTTGGCGCCGATCGCGAACATCGCGGCCAGCAGGTCGAAGCGGTCGGCGAGCGCCAGGAGCGCGCCCGGCGTGGAGTCAGGCAGGGCGTCGCCGGTCGAGCGGGGCAGCTCCATCTGCCACAGCGCTTCGGCCACGGCGGCGGGTTCGCCTGCGCGAGAGGCATATTCGCGGGCCATCGTGCCGGCGAGCGACGACAGCTCGACCACCATCTGCGACGACAGGTCGAACTTCGCGAGCTCCCCGCGCGTGCCAGGGTCGACCGCTCGTCGGCATCCAGATCGACGTCGGCGGCGAGCGCGGTGGCCACGTCGCGGATGCGGTCGGCCCGATCGGCCATCGACCCGATGCGGTCCTCGAAGGTCAGCTTGGAGATGCCCGACCGCAGGTCGGCGAGCGGCACCTTGAGGTCGCTGTCGAAGAAGAACGCGGCGTCCTCGTAACGCGCGCGCAGCACCGACTCGTTGCCGGCGCGCACCAGGTCCTCGTCGACCTCGCCGTTGGTCATGGTGACGAAGTGCGGCATGAGCGCGCCGGACTCGTCGCGCACCGGGAGGTATCGCTGGTGCTTGCGCATCACGGTCGTGAGGATCTGCTCGGGCAGCTCGAGGTACTTCGGGCCGAACGACCCGAGGATGCCGCGCGGCTCCTCGACGAGGTTGGTGATCTCGTCGACCAGCGCCGCCTCGGCCTCGACGTCGACGGTGCCGCCGACGCCGCGGGCCAGCTCGGTGGCCTGCTCGACGACCAGCTCGCGGCGCTTCGCCGGGTCGAGCACCAGCCCGTGCGTCTCGAGGGTGTTGCGCAGACCGGCCGCGTCGTCGACGCGGACCAGCGGCGTGGCGTCGGTGCGCCGCACGTACGTCGTCCGCCCCGCGCGCAGACCCGACACCTGCGCGGGCACGACCGTCTCGCCCCACAGCGCCACCAGCCACCGGATCGGGCGGCTGTAGCTCAGCTGCGGGTCGCTCCACCGCATGTTCTTGTCGGCGCGCAGCGACCCGACGACGTCGGCGACCAGCGCCGACATCACCTCGAGCACGTCGCGTCCCTGCTCGCTGATGCGCACGGCGACGTGCTCGACCCCGTCGAACTCGGCCCGCTCCAGATCTTCGACGGCGACCTTCTGCCCGCGGGCGAAGCCCTCGCCGGCCTTGGTCGGGTTGCCCTCGCTGTCGTACGCCGCGCTCACCTTCGGGCCCTTGCGCAGCGTCTCCGCGTCGGGCTCGCGCGCCGACAGCCCCGCGACGGTCGCGACGATCCGCCGCGGCGTGCCGACGACCTCGATCGCGCCGTGCGTGAGGCGGGTGGCGGCCAGCCCGTCGGTGAGCGCCTGGCGCACCTGGTCGATGGCCTGCCCGACGACGTGCGGCGGCAGCTCCTCGACGCCGATCTCGAGCGCGAAGTCCTGCGCGTCGGTGGGCAGCGAGGCGGCCTCGGGCGCCTCGGGCTCCTCCGGCCGCGGCGGCATGACGGCCGACCCGACCTGGATCTGGCCGAGGTCGGCCTTGAGCAGCGGGAAGTCCAGCTCCTCGCGCCGCTCGACCCACAGCTGCCCGACCTCGCGGGCCAGCCGGCGCATGAGCGAGAACGACTTGGCCCGCTCGGTCGTGGACACCGCGCCGCGTGCGTCGAGCACGTTGAACGCGTGCGAGCTCTTCAGCACGTACGTCCACGCCGGCACGGGCAGCCGGGCGTCGATCAGCCGCTGGGCCTCGGTCGTGTAGTGCTCGAACAGGTCCTGGTTGGCACCGATGTCGGCGTCGTCGAGGTAGTAGCGCGACATCTCGTACTCGCTCTGCCCGAACACCTCGCCGTAGGTGAGGCCGGGGGCGTACTGCATGTCCTTGAAGTGGCTGACGCCCTGCTGGGCCATCATGATCCGCTCGATGCCGTAGGTGAGCTCGACGCTCACCGGGTCGAGGTTCTGCCCGCCCACCTGCTGGAAGTAGGTGAACTGGGTGACCTCCATGCCGTCGAGCCAGACCTCCCAGCCGAGCCCCCAGGCGCCGATCGCCGGCTGCTGCCAGTTGTCCTCGACGAAGCGCACGTCGTGCGCGCGGATGTCGATGCCGAGCGCCTCGAGCGACTCCAGGTAGAGCTCCTGCGGGTTGCCCGGGTCGGGCTTGAGGATCACCTGGAACTGCGTGTGCGTCTGCAGTCGGTTCGGGTTCTCGCCGTATCGGCTGTCGTCGGGTCGCACCGACGGCTCGACGTACGCCACCCGCCAGGGCTCGGGGCCCAGCACCCGCATGACGGTGGCCGGGTTCATCGTGCCGGCGCCCACCTCGGTGTTGAACGGCTGCACGACCATGCAGCCGCGGTCGGTCCAGAACTTCTGCAGGCGGATGAGGGCGTCTTGCACTGTCAGCACGCGTGCAGGCTATCGGGCTGACGGACTAGTGCAGCCGCCGCTCCCACACCCGCAGGTAGCCCTCCGGGCGGTATCCCAGCTCGGTGTTCACCGCGAGCATGTGCCGGTTGTCGTCGGCGTTCCAGGTGCGCACCCGGGTCACCTGCGGCAGCGCCTGCTGCAGCTCCAGGGCCGCGGCCGCCTTGACCCGCAACCCCAGCCGGTTGCCCCTCGCCTCGCGCAGCACGAGCGTGTCGTGCTGGTAGGCCAGGGTCGGCTCGTGCCCGGGCACCTGCAGCACCGTGAACGCGACCAGCCCGCCGGTCGACCCGTCGCGCGCGACGGCGGTCAGCGAGCGCCGGCCGGCGTCGGCCGCCCAGCGGTAGTTGCGCTCGACGCGGGCGACGTCCCAGACCTCCTCCTCGAAGCTGGTCTCCCCGAGCGGGGCGTCGGTGCTCATCCGCTGCTCCAGCACCGCGAGGTCGGCCAGCCACTCCTGCGGCGGCAGGTCCCACGCCGTCTCGACGGTGAAGGCGGCGGCGTCCTCGACCCCGTCCCCACCGGCGTACGCCCGGAGCAGCTCGGCGTCCGCGGGCAGCGGCATCGCGCTGCGCACCGTCGTCTGCGCGTCGACGAATCCCCTTGGCGCAGCGAAGAACTGGCCGGACTCGTCCTGCGCCCCGGCGACCCATTCGGTGTCGGCCTGCACGACCGTACGGCCTGCCGCCCGTGCCGACGCGAGCGCGTCGTCGAGCAGCATCGACCCGATGCCCTCGCGCCGCCGTTCCGGCCGCACCGTGAGCATCAGGAAGGCCAGCGACAGGTTGTCCTGCGACGGCATCGCGAGCGCGGTCATCCCGACGACGTCGCCGCCGTCGAGCGCGACACGGTCGACGAAGCGATAGCCCGGCACGGCGCGCTTGCCCCGCAGCTCGGCCTCGGTCCACCCGCTGTGCTCGTCGCCGAAGACCGCCCGGGAGGCCGCGGTGTGCGCCCCCACCAGGCCCGTCAGCAGCCGGCGCTGCTCGGGGTCCTCGGACAGGGCGTCGACCGGCACGATCTGTACGTCAGGCATGCCGGCACCCTGGCACCCGACCCGCTGCCGCGGCCAACGACTTTTCCCGGCGCCGCGACGCCGCCACGATGGGGCCATGCCCGAGCAGCAGCCGCCCCTTCCACCCCGGACGACACCGGTCTGGTCGGCGGGCGCCGCGAGACCGCGAACGAGCGGCTCGACCGCAACTGGATCGAGCTGCTGCAGGAGCTGCGGGTCGCCCAGACCGGCGTGCAGATCCTGATGGGCTTCCTGCTGATCGTGCCGTTCCAGTCCCGCTTCGCCGACCTCGACGACCTCACCCGGGTGGCCTACATCCTGGCCGTCAGCTTCGCCGGGCTCACCGTGGCGCTGCTCATCGCGCCGGTCAGCGCCCACCGGATGCTGTTCCGCCGCCGCGAGAAGGACGTGCTGGTCGACGCCGGCGACCGGGTCGCCAAGCTCGGCCTCGGGACCCTGGCGGTCACCATCGTGCTGGTGATCTTCCTGGTGTTCAGCGTGGTGCTGGGCCAGACCGCCGCCTGGGTCGCCGCGGTCGTGGCCGCCGCGACCTTCGCCGGCACCTGGGTGCTGTTCCCGTTCTTCGCCGCCCGCGCCGCCCGCCGACGGCGCGCGACGAGCTGAGCTCGACGAATCTCGCCGAAACCCGGACGACGCCCGCGAGGCCGGGATAGGATTCGCCCCGTCGGACAGGGGGTCCGACCTCTCACCCCAAGGAAAATCATGCGTCGCTTCGTCGCTGCGCTGGCTGCTGCCTGCGCGCTCACCGTCTCCGTCTCGGCCAACTCCACGGCCGAGGCGGCTCTCCCGCCGGTCAAGTTCGGCACCTTCGTGGCCGACCCGGCCGGCGCCGACCTCCCGATCAGCACCACCAAGCTGAACGCGGAGTTCATCCGGCTGACCAACACCACGACCCGGTCGATCGTCATGACCGGCTACACCGTGCGCGACAACGGCGACGCACACATCTACCGGTTCCCCAGCGGCTACACGATCGGCTCCAAGCGCACCGTGACCCTGCACACCGGCACGGGCCGCAACACCAGCACCGACCTCTACTGGGGCCGCACCTCGCAGTACGTCTGGAACAACACCGGCGACACGGCTCGGCTGCTCAGCCCGACCGGCCGCCTGGTGCACAGCTGCACCTACACCCAGGTCGCCAGCGGCACGAAGTACTGCTGAGCGCGACGGGGCCACAGCTCCCCTCCGCGACCCGCCGCCCGGGAAGGATCCCGGGCGGCGGGTCGTTGGACCAGACATGATCTTCGGACTCGGCCGCAGCACGCAGATGGTGTCCCCCGACGAGGCCCTCCCGGGTCGTCCCGACCCGCTGCCCGGCATCCCCGACACGCACGAGGTGCTCGGCACGTCCATGCACGGACCGTGGCCCGACGGCACCGAGGTGATGTACGTCGCGATGGGCTGCTTCTGGGGTGCCGAGCGCATCTTCTGGCAGCAGCCGGGCGTGGTCACCACCGCCGCCGGCTACATGGGCGGCTACACGCCCAACCCGACGTACGAGGAGACCTGCACCGGTCGCACCGGCCACACCGAGGCCGTGCTCGTGGCGTACGACCCGAGCCGGACCGACGCCGAGACGCTGCTCAAGGCGTTCTGGGAGAACCACGACCCCACCACCGCCAACCGGCAGGGCAACGACGTCGGCACGCAGTACCGCTCGGCGATCTACTGGACCACCCCCGGCCAGCAGGCGGCGGCCGAGGCGACGCGCGAGGCGTTCCAGCAGGTGCTCACCGACCACGGCCACGGGGAGATCTCGACCGAGCTGCGCCCGGCGAGCGAGGCGGGCGAGTTCTTCTACGCCGAGGACTACCACCAGCAGTACCTCCACAAGAACCCCGGCGGCTACTGCAACCACGGCCCCAACGGCCTGACCTGCCCCACCGGTCTGGTGCGCCAGGACGAGCTGCCCAGCCAGCAGTCCGTCCGCCCCGCCGACTGACCCTGCAGGTGCGACTCTGATCCGTCGCACCCGCGGGGCCGTGCGCACCCGCCCGGACCCGCGCGTACGCCGGCTCAGCCCTGCGAGATCGCGCGCACCACGTCGCCGGTCTGCTCGGCGCTCAGCTCGCGGGCGACGTCGGCCTGGCTGATCACGCCGACCAGCTCCTCGCCGTCGAGCACGGGGAGGCGGCGCACCTGGTTGTCCGACAGCGCCTGCATGACCGCCTGGGCGTCGTCGTCGGCCGACACGGTGACCACGGTGCTGCTGGCGACGTCGGCCACCCGCGCGTCGTCGGGGTTGGCGCCCTCGGCGACGCTCTTGACCACGATGTCGCGGTCGGTGACGACGCCGACCACCTTGCCGTTGTCGTCCTTCACCGGCATCGAGCCGACGTTGCTGGTCTTCAGCGCCTGCGCGGCGACGGTGAGCGAGTCGCTCTCCTGCAGGAACTCGGCGGGGCTGGTCATGAGGTCACGAGCGGTTGCCATCTGAACTCTCCAGACTGCCGGCCGTGGACCCGGATGGGGTCGCGGGGCGACCGGCCCTAGGCACGGTAGTGGCGCAGACCACCAGGCGCCACGGTCCCAACCTACGGTCGAGAAGGCGATGATGGAGGGATGAACAGCGCCCCCGGCCGGCGGGGCCGACGACGCGCGGCGCGCGCCCTCGGCGCCGGGTTGGTCGCCGCCCTGCTCGCGTCGTGCGGTCTGGTCGACGGCGACCGCAGCGGCAGCTCCACGCCGACCGACCCCAACGCCTACCGCATGGAGCCCGCGTGCGGCCCGGCACCCGCCGAGTTCCCGGTGAGCGCCGAGATCGTCAACCGCGTGGTCTCCAGCAACTCGA
The DNA here is from genome assembly GCF_030296655.1 of Barrientosiimonas endolithica. Lineage (NCBI taxonomy): Bacteria > Bacillati > Actinomycetota > Actinomycetes > Micrococcales > Dermacoccaceae > Barrientosiimonas > Barrientosiimonas endolithica. The sequence continues at coordinate 2,711,890 of NZ_AP027735.1, forward strand.
CGCTGCCCGCGTGGGAGGCCGGCGACATCGGCGCGAGCGCCCGCCTCTCCGACAACCGGCTGGTGTGGGTGTTCGGCGACACCGTGCGCGGCGACGACTACATCCCCAAGATCGTCGCGAACTCGATGCTGCTGTCCTCGGGTCTGTGCCTCTCGCAGGTGATGACGCGGTTCGACCAGCCGATCATCCCCGACGTGTCCGAGAAGGTCGTCCACTGGCCGATGTCGGTCGCGCGGCTGGACCCCGCGAAGATCAAGGACCCCGCGGTGCCGCCCGGCACCAGCGACATCCTCGTGGTCTTCACCGGCCGCATCGAGCGCGGCACCCAGAACGCCCTGGACTTCCGCTACCTCGGCTTCTCCGCCACGATCTTCACGGTCCGGCGCGGCGAGGCGCCGCAGCGGGTGCTGACGCTGGAGATCACCCCCGACCGCACCAACCAGGACCAGATCCACTGGGGAGCGGCCGCGATGGTCGACCAGGGCTGGTACTACGTCTACGGCAGCCGCCTCCCGAAGGGTTCGTTCGGCCGCGAGCTGTACGTCGGTCGCGCCCCCGTGGCCCGCCCGGCCGTGCGCTCGGGCTGGCAGTTCTGGGACGGCAAGCGCTGGCAGTCCGACCTCGAGAAGGCCCGGCCGGTGCTCCCGGCCAGCGAGGGCGTGTCGCAGACGCTGTCGGTCAGCCGCACCCACGGGCAGTACGTCGTCGTCTCCAAGAAGGACGGCGACCTCGGCGACTTCGTCTACACCTGGTCCTCCCGCTCCCCCACCGGCCCGTGGCGCGGGCGCAAGGGCGTCAAGGCGCCGTACGGCGTCAACCAGGACGAGCTGCAGTACGCCCCGCTCGGCCACCCGGAGATCCCGCTGGAGTCGGGCAAGCTGCTGGTGTCGATCTCGCGCAACACGACCGACCTGACCAAGCTGCTGCGCGAGCCCGAGCAGGTCGGCCGCCCGGTCTTCACCGAGATCGAGATCCCGCCGCTGTGACCGCCCACCCCAAGGGCGGGGAAGCCCGGGCCGCGCGGCTGAGCGCCGCCCCGGCGCGCTAGTTTGCAAGAGCCCCGCACCGTCTCGTCCGCCCCCTGGAGGGAGAGCATGTCCACCCGCCGGCTGCAGCTGGGCTGCACCTTCCGCTACTCCGCGACCAACCCCACCGCCGCGATCTTCCAGGTGAAGGCGGCCGGCTCCCCGCGCATCACGGTGAGCGAGGAGTCGTTCGCGTGGGACGGCGAGGCCCCGCTGCACCACTACGCCGACCTGTTCGACAACCCGTGCACCCGCACGACGCTGCCGACGGGAGTGTCGACGCTGACGTACTCCGCGGTGGCGCAGGTGCCCGACGAGCTGGACGAGATCGACGAGAACGCCGAGGAGGTCCCGCCGGCGCTGCTGCCCGACGACGTGCTCGTCTACACCCTCGCCAGCCGCTTCTGCCAGCCCGACATCCTGGGCCAGCAGGCCTGGCGCCGGTTCGGCGGGATGAAGCCCGGCTGGGGCCGGGTGCAGGCGGTGGTCGACTTCGTGCACCAGCACCTGGCGTACACCACCGGCTCGACCAACGCGACGGCCACCTCGGTCGACACCTTCGCGACCGGGCTCGGCGTCTGCCGCGACTTCGCGCACCTGTCGATCACGATGCTGCGCGCGCTCAACATCCCGGCGCGCTACGTGCACGGCTACCTGCCCGTGCTCGACGGCGCCCCGCAGCCGCCGGTCATGGACTTCCACGCCTGGACCCAGGTGTGGCTCGACGGGCGCTGGTGGGACGTCGACGCCCGGTGGAACCGCCGGTTCAAGGGCCGCACGGTCATCGGGCAGGGTCGCGACGCGGCCGACGTGGCGATGGTGACGACGTACGGCGCTCCCTGGCTGCAGCTGATGACGGTCACCTGCCACGAGCTCCCGGACGACGCCGGCCAGGCAAACTGAGCCTTCCCAAACTGGACTGAGGCCAGCCTAGCCACGCTATCGCGGCGGGAATCGCGTGGTTACAGTCCTTCGTATGAAGCTCGCACCCTCTCTCGAAACGGCATTCAACGCGCAGATCACCCTCGAGTTCGAGGCGTCGATGGTCTATCGGCAGCTGGCGATCGAGATGGAGATCCGCGACCTCCCCGGCATGGCCGCGTGGCTGCGCCACCAGGCCGACGAGGAGATCGTCCACGCCAACAAGTTCATCAACCACCTGGCCGACCGCGACAACCACCCGGCCATCGGCCAGATCAACGCGCCGTCGGTCGAGGCGACCACGCCCCTGCAGGTGTTCGAGGCGGCGTACGCCCACGAGCAGAAGGTCTCCCAGGCCATCCGCGACCTCTACCTCGCGGCCGAGAAGGAGAGCGACCTCGACTCGCGCCCGCTGCTCAACTGGTTCCTGGAGGAGCAGGTCGAGGAGGAGGCCACGGTCAGCGAGATCGTCGCCCACCTCGAGCTGATCAAGGACGACGGCCCCGGCCTGCTGCGCCTCGACGAGGAGCTCGGCAACCGCCCGACCAGCACCACCGAGACCGGCGAAGCGTGAGCACCGACGTCGCCCGGGAGGTCCTCACCTGGGACGCCTTCGGGCAGGCCTCGCGCGACCTGGCGCAGGAGGTCGTCGACGACGGCTTCCGCCCCGACCTGATCCTCGGGATCGCGCGCGGCGGCCTCCTCCCGGCCGGCACGATCAGCTACGCGCTCGGCATCAAGAACCTGCACGTCATCAACGTCGAGTTCTACACCGGCGTCAACGAGCGGCTCGAGATGCCGGTCATGCTGCCGCCGGTGCCGCAGGCGGTCGACCTGTCGGCCAAGTCGGTGCTCATCGTCGACGACGTCGCCGACACCGGCGGCACCCTGCAGCTGGTGCGCGACTTCTGCACCGAGCACGTCGCCGACGCGCGCTGCGCGGTGATCTTCGAGAAGGACCGCTCGGCCGTGAAGTGCGAGTACGTCTGGAAGCGCACCAACGACTGGATCGACTTCCCCTGGTCGGACAAGCCGGTGATCACGGCCACCTCCTAGCCACCGGCCGCGCCCCGCACGACGACGGCGGCCCACATCCGACGACGGCGGCACAGAAAACTTCTGTGCCGCCGTCGTGGTTTCTGTGCCGCCGTCGACGATGCCGGGCGGGTGAGCCTGCGAGCCCGCCCGGAGGAGGAGACGCGGCAAGACAACACAGCCTGGTCCGCCGTCGTACGCCGGTCAGGGCTGGGGGCGGACGAACGGGAAGGCGAGCGTGGGGCGGATCGACACCCCGGCGAGCAGCATCACCAACCGGTCGACGCCGAACCCGAGGCCGCCGGTCGGCGGCATCCCGAGCTCGAGCGCGGCGAGGAACGCCTCGTCGAGCTGCATCGCCTCCAGGTCGCCGGCGGCCGCGGCCATCGACTGCTCGGTGAGCCGCTGCCGCTGGTCGATCGGGTCGGTGAGCTCGGTGTACGCCGTCCCCAGCTCGGCGCCCCAGGCCACCAGGTCCCACTGCTCGGTCAGTCGCGGGTCCTCCCGGTGCCGCCGCGCCAGGGGCGAGACCTCGACCGGGAAGTCGGTGTAGAAGGTCGGGTAGGTCGTCTGCTTCTCGACCAGCGCCTCGTACAGCTCCATCACGAGGCGGCCCGCGCTGGTGCCGGGCGGCACGTCGACCCCGTGCTCCCGGCAGACCTCGGCGACGTCTCGCAGCGGCGTGCTCGAGGTGAGCCGCGCGCCCGTGGCTCGCGAGACGGCCTCGTGCAGCGGCACCACCGGCCACTCCCCCGTCAGGTCCACCTCGACGAGCTGGCCACCGGCACCGGGTCGCATCGCGACCGGGCGGCCGTTGACCGCGGTCGCCGCAGCGATCGTGGCGGAGCGCATCAGCTCCCGCATCGTCGTGTAGTCGCCGTAGGCGGCGTACGCCTCCAGCGAGGTGAACTCCGGGTTGTGCGTCGCGTCGGCGCCCTCGTTGCGGAAGTTCCGGTTGAGCTCGAAGATCCGCGGCATCCCGCCGACGGCCAGCCGCTTGAGATAGAGCTCGGGCGCGATGCGCAGGAACAGCTCGGTGTCGTAGGCGTTGATGTGCGTCGTGAACGGTCGTGCCGCGGCGCCGCCGTGGACGGCCTGCAGCATCGGCGTCTCGACCTCGAGGAAGCCGCGCTCGGCGAAGATCTCGCGCAGCGCGCGCACGGCGGCCGAGCGTCGGCGCAGCAGGTCCACGGCGTCGGGGTTGGTGATCAGGTCCAACGACCGGTTGCGGACGCGCACGTCGTCACTGAGCCGGGCGCGCAGCGGCGGCACCGGGTGCAGGCACTTCGCGGCCATCGCCCATCGGTGCAGCACGACCGACAGCTCCCCGGTGCGCGAGGCCCCGACCTCGCCGGTGACGCTCACCAGGTCGCCGAGATCGACCCCGCTCACCCACGTCTCGCGCGCGGGCGCCGGGGTCTCGTCGCGGCTGGTCAGCACCTGCAGCAGCGCGCCCTCCTCCTCCAGCACGGCGAACGTCACGCCGCCGAGGTCGCGCCACGCCCGCACCCGCCCGGTCACCGACACGGTGCGCCCGGTCCGGGCGCCGGGCGCCAGCCCGCCGCAGGCCGCGCGCACGTCGGCGAGCGAGCGGTCCCGCTCGACCGACGGTGGGTACGCCGGCAGCCCCTTCCCCTCGAGGGCGTCGGCCTTGGCGCGGCGCACCCGCTGCTGCTCGCCCACGCGAGGGGCCGGCGCCGCGACGTGCAGCAGCTCCTCCTCCTGGGCGCGGACCCGCTCGACGAAGCCGGCCTCGGGCCGCGGCGGCTGGTGGTCGTCGACGCGCGGGCCGGTGAGGAACCGGGGACCGACCACAGGCAGGAAGCCTTCGGCCACGCCCATGGCGATGCCGGCCCGGGCCACGGTGAGCGCCGGGTCGTAGCACAGCAGCCGCGGCACCCACTGCGGGCGGTACTTGTCGTTGGACCGGTAGAGCGTCTCGAGCTGGTAGAACCGCGAGGCGAACGACAGGGCGGCGTCGGTGAGCCGGGTGACCGGCCCGGCGCCCACCTGGTCGGCGCCGGCGAACACGTTGCGGAAGACCGCGAAGTTGAGCGAGACCCGCCGCACGCCCAGGCCCGGCCCCTGCTCGGCCAGCCGCGACACGAGGAACTCGTTCAGGCCGTTCGGCGCCGTCCGGTCGCGGCGCATCAGGTCCAGCGACAGCCCGCGCGTGCCCCACGGCACGAAGCTGAGGAAGCCGCGCACCTGCCCCTGCGGGTCGTGCGCCGTGACGACGACGCACCGCCCGTCGGCCGGGTCGCCGACCCGGTTGAGCGCCATCGAGAAGCCGCGCTCGGTCTCCTCGCCGCGCCAGGCGTCGGCGAGGCGCTCGAGCTCGGCGAGCTCGGCCGGGTCGAGCTCGCTGTGCCGCCGCACCCGGGCGGTGTAGCCGGCTCGGGCCACCCGGGTCACCGCCTGGCGCACCGGCCGCATGTCGCGGCCGCTCAGCGAGAAGGAGTCCAGCTCGACGATCGCCTCGTCACCCAGCGCGAAGGGGCGCAGCCCGGCCGCGACGTACGCCCGCGCCCCCTCCTCGCTGCACGACAGCACCGCGGCGTGCCAGCCGTGCGCGCGGCACCGCTCCAGCCAGTCGCCGATCACCTCTGGCCAGCCGCTGCGCGCGCCCACGGGGTCCGCGCTCGCCACGCAGACGGTCCCCTCGACCCGGTAGGTCAGCGCGGCCCGGCCGTCGCTGGAGAACAGCACGCTCTTGTCTCGGCGGGTCGCGAAGTAGCCCAGCGAGTCGTGCTCCCCGTGCTCCAGCAGCAGCCGCCGCACGGCCAGCTCCTCGTCGGTGCTCTGATGAGTGCTGGCGCGGTTGCCCCGCAGCAGCACGAGCGTGGCCAGCACGAGCGCCGCCGCCGAGGCCAGCCCGGCCAGCCCGAAGATCCACTGATGGCCCATGCGTCCGTCGAACGTGGGGTCGACCGGGGACGTGGACTGCCCGAACGTCGCGCGCAGCGCCCACCGCGCCTCCTCCAGGAGTCCGTCGAGCGAACCTGGCATGAGCACGGTGAGCGCCAGGGTCAGCCCGAACGAGGCGAGCAGACCGGCGACCAGCACGACCAGGGCGGTGCGGCGCGATCCGTGAGCCAGGCGGGCCGGGAACTGGCGGAACGCTGCTGCCAAGAGCAGGAGCACGGCCAGGGTGACCGCGGCGCACCCGACGTTGAACAGCGGTCGCTCCCGCAGCCCCCACCAGAGCCCAGCGAACCGGCCGGTCCCGGCCGTGTCGGGCGCGGCGCCTCCCGACCAGGAGTCGACCGCCACCAGTACCTGGAAACCCAGGCTGAGCGACACCAGGACGACCACCACGACGTACGCCGCCCGCAGCCTCCGTCGGACGGCGCCGGCGAGCACGAGCAGCATGGCGATGACGAACAGGCTGGGCTCTGCCGGGAGCCCGAGGACTCCCAGCGCGTCGTTGACGGCCTCGACGGTCGCGCTGTGCCGCCAGGGCCACGACACCAGCGACCAGAGCGCGACCAGGGCGAACGCGTTGCCCAGCGTGCGCGCCACACGCTCCCGCCAGGTCATGCCGCGATTGTGGCAGGAAACGCAAGAAGGGGAGCCGCATGTGCGGCTCCCCTTCTCGGAAAGATTGTCCGGCGGTGTCCTACTCTCCCACACCCTACCGAGTGCAGTACCATCGGCGCTGAAGGGCTTAGCTTCCGGGTTCGGAATGTGACCGGGCGTTTCCCCATTCGCTATGACCGCCGTAACACTGTGAAACTATCAACCAACCAACGGGCCGGTGCTGTTTCAGAGTTGCATAGTGGACGCGAGTATCTTTGTGGTAACAAGTTATCGGCTTATTAGTACCGGTCAGCTCCACACATTACTGTGCTTCCACGTCCGGCCTATCAACCCAGTCGTCTAGCTGGGAGCCTCACCACCCAAAGGGTGTTGGAAACCTCATCTTGAAGCGTGCTTCCCGCTTAGATGCTTTCAGCGGTTATCACTTCCGAACGTAGCTAATCAGCGGTGCTCTTGGCAGAACAACTGACACACCAGAGGTTCGTCCATCCCGGTCCTCTCGTACTAGGGACAGGTCTTCTCAAGCTTCCTACGCGCACAGCGGATAGGGACCGAACTGTCTCACGACGTTCTAAACCCAGCTCGCGTACCGCTTTAATGGGCGAACAGCCCAACCCTTGGGACCAACTCCAGCCCCAGGATGCGACGAGCCGACATCGAGGTGCCAAACCATGCCGTCGATATGAGCTCTTGGGCAAGATCAGCCTGTTATCCCCGGGGTACCTTTTATCCGTTGAGCGACGGCGCTTCCACAAGCCACCGTCGGGTCACTAGTCCCGACTTTCGTCCCTGCTCGACATGTCTGTCTCGCAGTCAAGCTCCCTTGTGCACTTACACTCGACACCTGATTGCCAACCAGGCTGAGGGAACCTTTGGGCGCCTCCGTTACCTTTTAGGAGGCAACCGCCCCAGTTAAACTACCCACCAGGCACTGTCCCTGAACCAGATCATGGTCCGAAGTTAGGAGCCCAGAACGACCAGAGTGGTATTTCAACAACGACTCCCCACCCCGCTGGCGCGAGGGGATCAACATCTCCCACCTATCCTACACAAGCCGTACCGAACACCAATACCAAGCTATAGTAAAGGTCCCGGGGTCTTTCCGTCCTGCTGCGCGTAACGAGCATCTTTACTCGTAGTGCAATTTCGCCGAGTTCGTGGTTGAGACAGTGGAGAAGTCGTTACGCCATTCGTGCAGGTCGGAACTTACCCGACAAGGAATTTCGCTACCTTAGGATGGTTATAGTTACCACCGCCGTTTACTGGCGCTTAAGATCTCAGCTTCACACCCCGAAAGATGTTAACCGGTCCCCTTAACGTTCCAGCACCGGGCAGGCGTCAGTCCGTATACATCGAATTGCTTCTTCGCACGGACCTGTGTTTTTAGTAAACAGTCGCTTCTCCCTGGTCTCTGCGGCCCTCGCCCCTAACCCGAAAGGGTTTCAAGGCTCAGGCCCCCTTCTCCCGAAGTTACGGGGGCATTTTGCCGAATTCCTTAACCACGATTCACTCGATCGCCTTGGTATTCTCTACCCAACCACCTGAGTCGGTTTGGGGTACGGGCGGCTCGAACCTCGCTAGAAGTTTTTCTCGGCAGCATAGGATCACCCTACTTCCCACTAACGTGGTCACTATCAAGTCTCAGCCTTCAAGGCACCCGGATTTACCAGTAGTGCCGGCCTACACTCTTAGACGGGGACAACCATCGCCCCGCGGAGGCTACCTTCCTGCGTCACTCCATCGCTTACCTACTACAAGATCGGGTCCCACGCGCCCCCGACACCCCTACCCCCGAAAGGGCAGTAAGCGCGGGTTAGGGTGGTTAGCATCACCTGATTCGATATGGGCGGTCCTTCGCCGGTTCCGGAATATCAACCGGATGTCCATCGACTACGCCTGTCGGCCTCGCCTTAGGTCCCGACTTACCCAGGGCAGATTAGCTTGACCCTGGAACCCTTGGTTATTCGGCGCACGGGTTTCTCACCCGTGATTCGCTACTCATGCCTGCATTCTCACTCGTGTAGCGTCCACACCTGGATCACTCCGATGCTTCACCCGCCACACGACGCTCCCCTACCCAACCACACCCCTGAACAACCAAAAGATTGCTAGAGTAATGTGTGACTGCCACAGCTTCGGTGATGTGCTTGAGCCCCGCTACATTGTCGGCGCGGAATCACTTGACCAGTGAGCTATTACGCACTCTTTAAAGGGTGGCTGCTTCTAAGCCAACCTCCTGGTTGTCACAGCAACTCCACATCCTTTCCCACTTAGCACACGCTTAGGGACCTTAGCTGGTGATCTGGGCTGTTTCCCTCTCGACTACGAAGCTTATCCCCCGCAGTCTCACTGCCACGCTTCACTTACCGGCATTCGGAGTTTGGCTGACGTCAGTAACCTGGTGAGGCCCATCAGCCATCCAGTAGCTCTACCTCCGGCAAGAAACACGCAACGCTGCACCTAAATGCATTTCGGGGAGAACCAGCTATCACGGAGTTTGATTGGCCTTTCACCCCTACCCACAGCTCATCCCCTCAGTTTTCAACCTAAGTGGGTTCGGTCCTCCACGCCGTCTTACCGGCGCTTCAACCTGGCCATGGGTAGATCACTCCGCTTCGGGTCTAGACCCAGCGACTCAACCGCCCTATTCGGACTCGCTTTCGCTACGGCTACCCCACACGGGTTAACCTCGCCACTGAGCACTAACTCGCAGGCTCATTCTTCAAAAGGCACGCCATCACCCACACAAAGTGCAGGCCCTGACGGATTGTAAGCACATGGTTTCAGGTACTATTTCACTCCCCTCCCGGGGTACTTTTCACCTTTCCCTCACGGTACTAGTCCGCTATCGGTCACCAGGGAATATTTAGGCTTGACAGGTGGTCCTGCCAGATTCACACGGGATTCCTCGAGCCCCGTGCTACTCGGGGTAACACGCCAACGAAGTCACGCACATTTCAGCTACGGGGGTACCACCCTCTACGCCACGCCATTCAAGACGCTTCGCCTATGCACGCGATTTATCACTCCGCGCCGACCTGTCAGAGCCAGCACGACGCACCCCAAACAACCCCCGCTCCGCAACCCCTGACAGGTATCACACGAAACAGGTTTAGCCTCATCCGCTTTCGCTCGCCACTACTCACGGAATCACATATTGTTTTCTCTTCCTGTGGGTACTGAGATGTTTCACTTCCCCACGTTCCCTCCACACACCCTATATATTCAGATGCGGGTAACACCTCATAACAGGTGCTGGGTTTCCCCATTCGGACACCCTCGGATCACAGTCCGGTTATCGACTCCCCGAGGCTTATCGCAGATTCCTACGTCCTTCATCGGTTCCTGGTGCCAAGGCATCCACCATGCGCCCTTAAAAACTTGGCCACAAAGATGCTCGCGTCCACTATACAATTCTCAAACAACACACGAACACCAACCACCAACACACCCAGTGCGCCAGCCAGCTGGTCCCGTCCACGAGAAAACCCCCACCCCACAAGGAACCCCGCCACGAACTGACGGACTCCCTCAGGGCGGGTCCTGTTCCCTCAGGACCCAACAACGTGTCGACACCCCCACGCACTCCACAACCCGGTCACCAGCCCTCCACACCACCACCCCCACCCAACCAAGAAGGCTAAGCAGGAAGCGTGGTCGTACTAGCCGGCCCTGACCAGACCGAAGCGCCACGAGGCACCATGATCGATGTTCCACCCATGAGCACACCCCCAGCACACACACGGCACTGAAGAGGCTTAACAGCTCCTTAGAAAGGAGGTGATCCAGCCGCACCTTCCGGTACGGCTACCTTGTTACGACTTAGTCCCAATCGCCAGTCCCACCTTCGACCACTCCCCCAGGAAAACCTGGTTAGGCCATGGGCTTCGGGTGTTACCAACTTTCGTGACTTGACGGGCGGTGTGTACAAGGCCCGGGAACGTATTCACCGCAGCGTTGCTGATCTGCGATTACTAGCGACTCCAACTTCATAGGGTCGAGTTGCAGACCCCAATCCGAACTGAGACCAGCTTTAAGGGATTCGCTCCACCTCACGGTCTCGCAACCCTCTGTACCGGCCATTGTAGCATGCGTGAAGCCCAAGACATAAGGGGCATGATGATTTGACGTCATCCCCACCTTCCTCCGAGTTGACCCCGGCAGTCTCCCATGAGTCCCCACCATCACGTGCTGGCAACATGGAACGAGGGTTGCGCTCGTTGCGGGACTTAACCCAACATCTCACGACACGAGCTGACGACAACCATGCACCACCTGTGCACCAGCCACAAAGGGAAACCACATCTCTGCAGTCGTCCGGTGCATGTCAAGCCTTGGTAAGGTTCTTCGCGTTGCATCGAATTAATCCGCATGCTCCGCCGCTTGTGCGGGCCCCCGTCAATTCCTTTGAGTTTTAGCCTTGCGGCCGTACTCCCCAGGCGGGGCGCTTAATGCGTTAGCTGCGGCACGGAACCCGTGGAATGGATCCCACACCTAGCGCCCAACGTTTACGGCATGGACTACCAGGGTATCTAATCCTGTTCGCTCCCCATGCTTTCGCTTCTCAGCGTCAGTAATGGCCCAGAGACCTGCCTTCGCCATCGGTGTTCCTCCTGATATCTGCGCATTTCACCGCTACACCAGGAATTCCAGTCTCCCCTACCACACTCTAGTCTGCCCGTACCCACTGCAGACCCGGAGTTAAGCCCCGGGCTTTCACAGCAGACGCGACAAACCGCCTACAAGCTCTTTACGCCCAATAATTCCGGACAACGCTCGCACCCTACGTATTACCGCGGCTGCTGGCACGTAGTCAGCCGGTGCTTCTTCTCCACCTACCGTCACCCCGAAGGGCTTCGTCAATGGCGAAAGGAGTTTACAACCCGAAGGCCGTCATCCCCCACGCGGCGTCGCTGCATCAGGCTTGCGCCCATTGTGCAATATTCCCCACTGCTGCCTCCCGTAGGAGTCTGGGCCGTGTCTCAGTCCCAGTGTGGCCGGTCGCCCTCTCAGGCCGGCTACCCGTCACCGCCTTGGTAGGCCACTACCCCACCAACAAGCTGATAGGCCGCGAGCCCATCCTTCACCGAAAAAATCTTTCCACAACACACCATGCAGTGCGCCGTCATATCCAGTATTAGACCCAGTTTCCCAGGCTTATCCCAGAGTGAAGGGCAGGTTACTCACGTGTTACTCACCCGTTCGCCACTAATCCACCCGAGCAAGCTCGGGCATCATCGTTCGACTTGCATGTGTTAAGCACGCCGCCAGCGTTCGTCCTGAGCCAGGATCAAACTCTCCGTAGAAAATCAAAACCTGGCCGAAATTGAACAGAGTTCAAAATCAACCAAACAAACATTTGGCATCAATCACTCGACACGCTGTTGAGTTCTCAAGAAACAAGCACGCACCTCAGCGACAGATGCATTCGCACCGATCGTGTGGGGTGACCCATCTCGTTGGTTCCGACTCGGCTCTTGGGCGTCAAGCCGGCCCTGTGAGGTCCGAACTCTCGCGCACTTGGCTCCGAGCGGAGTGCCATCGTAGCAGAACCTTGTCGGCTTCGCTACCCGGCTTGCCTGCCCTGTCGGGCTGACGTCGAGAACATTAGGACACCGGGAGCGCGGCCTGCAAATCGAGAACGCCTCCGGAGCGTGAGACCTGCGTCACAAGGCCCAATCCCGTTGCAGCACAACAGGATTGGGCCTTGGGCGAGGCCGGCCGACGTCAGTCGACCAGGAAGTTGAGCAGGTCGGACCGGGTCAGCACCCCGCTGGGCTTGCCGTCGCTCACCACGAGGATCGCGTCGTGGTCCTCCAGCAGCTCGCGGGCCTGGCTCACCGGCTCCCCCGCGCCGAGCATCGGCGGCGGCGGGGCCATGTGCTTCTCGACCGGGTCGGCGAGGTGGGCCTCCCCTGCGTAGAGCGACTCCAGCAGCGCCTTGTCGGTGACCGACCCCGCGACCTCTCCGGCCATGACCGGAGGCTCGGCCTTGACGACAGGCATGGCCGAGACGTCGTACTCGCGCATGATCTGGATGGCGTCGCGCACGGTCTCCACCGGGTGGGTGTGCACCAGGTCCGGCATCGAGCCGTCCTTGCCCTCGAGGATCTGCCCGACGGTCTGCTCGGTGCTGCCCTTGCGGAAGCCGTACGACGCGAGCCAGCCGTCGTCGAAGATCTTGGACATGTAGCCGCGCCCTGAGTCGGGCAGCAGCACGACGACCACGGCGTCGGCGGGCAGCGTGCGCGCGTGCCGCAGGGCCGCGACGACGGCCATGCCGCAGGAGCCGCCCACGAGCATCCCCTCCTCGCGGGCCAGCCGTCGGGTCATCTCGAAGGAGTCGGCGTCGCTGACGGCGATGACCTCGTCGACGACCTTGGGGTCGTAGGCCTCGGGCCACATGTCCTCACCGACCCCCTCCACGAGGTAGGGCCGGCCGGTTCCGCCGGAGTAGACCGAGCCCTCGGGGTCGGCGCCGATGATCTGCACCCGGCCGCCCTCACGCTCGGCCGACACCTCGCGGAGGTACCGGCCGGTGCCGGTGATGGTGCCGCCGGTGCCGATGCCGGTCACGAACGAGGTGATCCGGCCCGCCGTGTCGCGCCAGATCTCCGGGCCCGTCGTGTCGTAGTGGCTGGCCGGGCCGTTCTGGTTGGAGTACTGGTCGGGCTTCCAGCCGCCCTCGGTCTCGGCCGCGATGCGGTCGGAGACGGAGTAGTAGCTGTCCGGGTGGTCCGGCGGGACCGACGTCGGGGTGACGACCACCTCGGCGCCGTACGCCCGCAGCACGTTGCGCTTGTCCTCGCTCACCTTGTCGGGGCACACGAAGATGCACTTGTAGCCCTTCTTCTGCGCGACCAGCGCGAGCCCGACCCCGGTGTTGCCGGAGGTCGGCTCGACGATGGTCCCGCCGGGCTTCAGCTCGCCGGAGGCCTCCGCGGCCTCGACCATGCGCAGGGCGATGCGGTCCTTCACGGAGCCGCCGGGGTTGAGGTACTCCACCTTCGCGAGCACCGTGCAGTCGATTCCGTCGGTGACCGAGCTCAGCCGGACCAGCGGGGTGTTTCCCACGAGGTCGGCGATGTGCTCGGCGTAGGTCATGCCGTCGTCAGCCATGTGCTCATCGTGACACCTGCTCCGGCGGGCCATTCCGGCGATGCCGGGGCCGGCACGTTTTGCCCCGGTGAGACGCTGGAACAGGCAGAAGGCACGAGGACCGGAGGGGGTCGCATGGGTCGAGCACGGCGAGCGCGCAGGATCGCGGCGGCGGCGGCGTACGGCGGTGGGGGCGCGGGAGCGGTGGGGCTGGCGACGTACGGCCTGCTCGCCGCCGAGGCGAAGATCGCGCGGCGCGTGGTGGGGACGCCGTTCGAGACCGCCCCCGACGACTCGGGCCGCTACGGGCACGGGTTCGGCGACCAGATCGACCTGGTCGTGCTCGGTGACTCCAGCGCGCGCGGCCTCGGGGTGGACGAGCCAAGCCAGACCGTCGGCGCGATCGTCGCCGGCGCGGTCGCGGCGTTCAGCGGCCGGCCGGTCGAGCTGACCAACCTGGCCGTCGTGGGCGCCCAGTCGGCCGACCTCGACGGGCAGGTCGACCAGCTGTGGGAGCGCGTGGAGTACCCCGATGTCGCGATCATCATGGTCGGCGTCAACGACGTGACCCACCGCATCGACCGCAGCGTCGCCGTGCGCCACCTCGCGATGGCGGTGAACCGGCTGCGCGAGCGCGGCACCGAGGTCGTCGTCGGCACCTGCCCCGACCTCGGCGTGATCCGGCCGGTGCCGCAGCCGCTGCGGCTCATCGCGCAGCGCTGGTCGCGCGACCTGGCCGCCGCGCAGACCGTGGCCGTGGTCGAGCAGGGCGGGCGCACCGTGTCGCTCGGCGACCTGCTGGGGCCGGAGTTCCTGGAGAGCCCGACCGTGATGTTCAGCAAGGACCAGTTCCACCCCTCGCCGGCGGGGTACGCCCGCGCGGCCTCCGCGCTGCTGCCGAGCGTGCTCGACGCGCTGGGTCAGACCACCGTCGACACCGGCCGGGCACCCGACCAGCGCCGCGGCGAGGGCGTCGGCCCGGTCGCGGTCGCGGCGGTGCGCGCCGTGGCCGACCCGGGCACCGAGGTCGTCGGCACCGACGAGGTCGGGCTGCGCGGCCGGCTGGCGGTGCTGCTGCGACGCCACCGCGAGCCGCTGCCGGACACCTCCGACGGCGACGGGCGCGCCGGCCCCGCGGACGACTCCGCCGACCCGACGCCCGCGTCGGACGGGCAGGAGGAGCCGGCCGCGGACGTACAGAACAGGACCGGGCAACCCCACTAAGCGAGCGCTTAGCACGGGTTATGCTCGGATCACGCCGGTCTCTCGACCGCTCCGCCGACCTGGAGGACTCATGCCAGAAGCCGTCATCGTCTCCGTCGCCCGCACGCCGATCGGTCGTGCGTTCAAGGGCAGCCTGAAGGACATCCGCCCCGACGACCTCACGGTGCAGGCGGTGCAGGCCGCCCTCGCGAAGGTGCCCGACCTGGACCCGACGCTGATCGAGGACCTCTACCTCGGCTGCGCCGAGCCGTGGGGCGAGCAGGGCAACAACATGGCCCGCGTGGTCGCGACGCTCGCCGGCTACGACCACCTGCCCGGGGCGACCGTCAACCGGTTCTGCTCCTCCTCGGTGCAGACGACCCGGATGGCCGCGCACGCGATCAAGGCCGGCGAGGCCGACATCCTGCTGTCGGCCGGTGTCGAGTGCGTCTCGCGCTACCCCGACCTCAGCGGCGCCGGCCAGTCCAAGGCCGAGTGGCACAACCCCCAGTTCGCCGAGGCCGAGGCGCGCACCGCCGAGACCGCGCGCACCAACGCGACCTGGACCGACCCGCGGGAGCAGGGCCAGCTGCCCGACATCTACATCGCGATGGGTCAGACCGCCGAGAACGTCGCGACCTCGCGCGGCATCTCCCGCGAGCGGCAGGACGAGTGGGGCGTCAGCTCCCAGAACCGCGCCGAGAAGGCCATCTCCGAGGGCTTCTTCGAGCGCGAGATCTCGCCGGTCACGCTGCCCGACGGCACCGTGGTCAGCACCGACGACGGCCCGCGGGCGGGCGTGACGCTGGAGAAGGTCTCCCAGCTGCAGCCGGTGTTCCGCGAGCAGGGCACGGTCACCGCCGGCAACTGCTGCCCGCTCAACGACGGCGCCGCCGCGATGATCGTCATGAGCGACACCAAGGCCAAGGAGCTCGGCCTCACCCCGCTCGCCCGTGTGGTCTCGACCGGCGTCTCAGCGCTGTCGCCCGAGATCATGGGCCTCGGCCCGGTCGAGGCGTCCAAGCAGGCGCTGGCCCGCGCCGGCATGACGGTCGCCGACATGGACCTGTACGAGATCAACGAGGCGTTCGCGGTGCAGGTGCTGGCCTCGGCCGACGACCTGAAGCTCGACCACGACAAGCTCAACAAGCACGGCGGCGCGATCGCGCTGGGCCACCCGTTCGGCATGACCGGCGCGCGGATCACCGCGACGCTGCTCAACGGTCTGCAGACCGTCGACGGGACCTTCGGCCTGGAGACGATGTGCGTCGGCGGCGGTCAGGGCATGGCGATCATCTACGAGCGGCTCAGCTGACGCGCGTACCTCAAGATTGATCGAGGCGGACCGGCATGCCGGTCCGCCTCGATCATTCTTGCGGTTCTCGCGGTCTCAGCCCGGCGGCCGGGCGAGGGTCGCGCGCAGCTGCCGCAGGCGTACGGGCAGGTCGGGGGCCAGCCCCGCCGCGCAGGCGTCGTAGCTGGTGACGACGAGCTGGTCGTACGCCGTCGCCGGACCGAGGTCGGGCAGCGGCACCACCGCGCGGTGCTCGGTCGCGGCGACCTCGTCGGCGAGGTCCTGGGCCAGCCCGCGCATGGCCGGGGCAAGCGAAAGCGCGTGGCCGAGCGGCAGCTGCTGCCACCGCTCGGCCACGCGCCGCAGCTCCGCGGCCACCGCGTCGGGGACGGGTGAGCCTGGAGCCATCGGTCAGTCGCTCTGGATGCGCGCCAGGAGGCGCAGGATCTCCAGGTAGAGCCAGACCAGGCTGACGATCAGGCCGTGGGCCATCAGCCAGGAGGTCTTCTCCGGGACGCCCATGCGCACGCCCTGGTCGATCGTGTCGAAGTCGATCGCGAGCGAGTAGGACGCGAGGCCGACCGCGAAGACCGAGATCGCGATGCCGAGGGCGCCCGAGCCGCCGATGCCGAACGGGGTGTTCGTGTACATCGCGTAGCCGAGGTTGATCAGCGCGAAGATGAAGTAGCCCAGGATCGCCATGCCGAAGATGCGGCGGCTCTTGGCCGTCACCTTGATGAAGCCGGCCTTCCAGCCGACGAACATCGCGGCGAACACGCACAGCGTCGCGAGCACCGCCTGGCCGACGATGCCACCACCGAAGATGTCGCTGTACGTCATGCTGATCGCGCCGACGAACAGGCCCTCGAAGACGGCGTAGGCCACGATCAGCGGGACCGAGATCGTCTTCTTGAACGCGATGGCGATGCCGAGGCCGAGGGTGGCGACCAGGCCGACACCCCAGATGGCCATGCCCATCTCGGGCATCTCGCGGACGGCGAACCAGCCGACCGCGGCGAAGACCAGCACGACCCCGAACAGGCCGAGCGACTTCATCATCACGTCGTCGAGCGTCATCCGGCCGGTCTGCTGCGGCCCGGCCGGAGTCTGGTTGTACATCTGCTCCAGCTGCTGGGGGCTCATGGCGTCCTGGCCGGCGCCCCAGGCGCCGCCCATGCCACCGGGGCCCTGCTGCTGACCGGGGAACCCGGGCTGGCCCTGCTGCGGCTGGCCGTAGGGCTGCTGGCCGTAACCCTGCTGGCCGTAACCCTGCTGGCCGGGCTGGGCGTACGGCTGCTGGCCGTAACCCTGCTGGGGCTGGGCATAACCCTGCTGGCCGAAGCCGGCGTACTGCCCCTGCTCCATCTGCTTCTCGATCCGGCCGAAGACCGGGTTGCTTGCCATGGCTCCTCCAGGCGTCATGGTGATGCGTGCTGCTGCACGCGACTTCTCACAGTGTAGAAGTGCCGGGGCGCGCAAAAGGTTCCCGTCGCAGGGGCGCGGCGGGCCGGGCCGCCCGGTCGGGCGGCTGAGCGGGCGTCCGGTGGCGGGTGCGGGGTCAGCGCAGGACGCGGTCGAGCAGCCCGGCGGCGCCGCGCTGCTGCTCCCCCAGGTAGGCGTCGAGCACGAGCAGCGCGCCGGTGGCGGCGGGCACGACCCAGCGCAGCACGGCCAGCCGCTGGTGCAGCTGCTGCTCGTCCTGGCCGGCCGCGCCGGCCTTGCCCTCGCGCAGGTCGCCGAGCTTGCGGCCCTGGTCCCAGGCCGCCCCGGTGGCGGCGAGCGCGACACCGGTGAGCGCGGTCTTGGCGACGACCGCGCCGCGGGTCGGGGCGTGCAGCGTCGTGCGACGGCGGTTGTCGGCGACGATCGCGAGCCCGCTCAGCAGGTGCAGCGCGATGGCGCCGCCCTGCACCGGTCCCCAGCGCTCCCAGCCGGTGCCCGCGACCCGCGCGGTGTCCTGGCGGCTGCCCGCCTCGTGCGAGGCGGCGTTGAGGCTCACGGCTCCCATCAGCGAGCCACCGAACCAGGCGGCGTTGGTGAGCAGGTGCGTGGCGCGTACGGCCGTGCTGAGTGCAGTCATGCCCGTCACGCTAGGAAGGTGCTGGCTGCCCGGGCACACCCCTGGGTGCTCCCTACGGCGGCGTCGGTCCGCCGCGCAGGCGCCGGATCGGAACTGATCGGCGCAGACGGACGGGGTTCGTCCGTGTCGGCTGGCATGCTCGCGCCCATGACGACTCAGATTGTGCTGGTGCCCGGTTTCTGGCTCGGTGCGTGGGCCTGGAACGACGTGACGAACGGACTGCGCGAGCGGGGCTACGACGTGGCGCCGCTCACCCTGCCCGGCCTCGAGCCCGACCGCGACGACCGGTCGCAGGTGACGGTCGAGGAGCAGGCCGAGGCGATCGTGGCGGCGCTCGACCGCAGCAAGGACCGGCGGGTGCTCGTCGTGCACAGCGGCGCGGCGGTGCCCGGGACGGTCGTGCTCGACCGGGAGCCCGAGCTCGTCGACCAGGTGATCTACGTCGACACCGCGCCCGTGCGCGACGGCTACGCCATGAACGCCGACCTCGAGGGCGACGTGCTCGAGCTGAGCGAGGTGTGGGACGAGGAGAAGGAGGGCGGCGCGATGCGCGACCTCACCGACGAGCAGCTGGCGGAGTTTCGCGCCAAGGCGGTGCCGCAGCCGGGCCGGACGGTCAAGGAGCCGGTGAGCCTCGGCAACGACGCACGGCACGGGGTCCCGGCCACGCTCATCGCGACGAGCTACTCGAGCGAGGACTACCGCAAGTACGCCGCCGAGGGCGCCGGCTTCCTCGCGGCGCTGCCGGACTACCCCGACCTGAAGTTCGTCGACCTGCCGACCGGCCACTGGCCGATGTGGTCCAAGCCCGACCAGCTGGTCGAGACGATCGCCGAGATCGCCGGCTGACGTACGGCCCGCCGGAGGGCGGTTCGTCGTACGGTGTCAGCAACGACGTTCGTTCGGGGGTGAGCGAGCATGACGCAGACGATCGAGGCGCCGCAGCGGCAGCCGGAGTCGCCGGTGCAGCGCGGGCGGGCCTGGCTGCTGCGCAAGGAGACGCTGGGGTATCTGGTCCTGGCGCTGTTCACGGTGTTCCTGGTGGCGGGTTCGTTCGTGGGGCCGCGCGAGGAGTCCGACCTGCCACCGGCGGAGTACCGCGGCGGTTACGTGCTCACCGACCGAGAGCCGACGCCGCTGCACCGCTCGGCATGGGCCGTCGACCGGCGCGCGAGCGAGCTCCAGCCGTCGGCGACCGGCACCGTGCTGGTGTGGGCCGACGCCCAGGGCGACTACACCCTGAGCTGGACGCGGCTGCGGGCGCAGGACCCGGAGCTGGCCGCGCTGCGCGCACAGCCCCAGGCCACCGCCGAGGGTGACCCGCGCGACCTGATGCGACGGGTGGCGCAGATCGGGTTCGTCCTCGCCGGTGTCACCGCGCTCACGATCCTGTTCGGCCCGCGGCCTCGCGTCGGCACCCGGTGGTTCTGGATCTTCCAGCTGCTCGTGCCGCTCGGCATCGGCGCCGCGTGGTTCGCCTGGACCGAGTTGGTGCGCACGCCCCACGAGCGACGGCCGCGCCGGCGCAGCGGCCTCGACGGCTTCTTCACGATGGTCGGGCTGACCATCGTGATCACGGCCGGCCTGTGGTTCGTCGCAGGATTCTGAGCAGGTTCGACCGGGGGCACGTGTGACGCAGACGATCGAGGCACCACAGCGGCCCGGGCGACGGCTCGGGTGGCGCACCCTGGCGCTGCGCAAGGAGGCCCTCGGCGTGCTGCTGCTGGGGCTGGTCGCCGTCTTCGTCCTGTGGGGCGCCTGGGTGGGACCGCGACCGGACAGTCCGCCGCCGGAGAGCATGCCCAGCGAGGGCTACGTGCTCTCGCTCAACGCAGCCGACGGTCTGTCCAGCGTGCGGCCGTGGTCGACGGGCGAGCTCATCGACCGGCTGCGGCCGGCACCCGAGGGCAACGTGCTGGTCTGGACCGAGGCCGGCCGCGTGCGGTGGGCCACGCTCTCGCCGTCCGACCCGATGCTGAAGGAGTACCGCGCGCGCCCGGTGTCGAGCACCGGTCTGCAGCCGGCCGAGGCGCTGCACCGGCCGATGGTCGTCGGCGTCTTGATGTCACTGCTCTCGCTGTGGGCGGTCGTGGCCGGACCGCGGCCTCGCTACGGCACGCGCTGGTTCTGGTTCTGGCTGCTGCCGGCGTCGCTCGGCCTCGGCATCGCGTGGTACGCCGTCGCCGAGCTGATCCGCACGCCCGACGATCGACGGCCCCGCCGACGCTCCGGGCTCGACGGGTTCGTCACCGGACTCGTGATCTCGGCCGGAGTCGGGGCGATGCTGTGGCTGCTCCAGGGGTTGTGAGCCTCCGGGTGGCCTGACGGGGTCAGTCGGGGCGGCGGGTGAGCAGCCAGACGGTGAGGCCGACGGCGAGCGCGCTGATCACGAACGCGCCCGGGACGTGCAGGTCGAGGGTGGCGCGGCTGCCGTAGGACGCCTGCAGGAACGACAGCCCGAACAGCGCGGCCGCGACGATCGGGCCCGCCCAGGAGACGCGCCGCTGGGCGGCGAGCACCCCGAGCGCCAGGGTCAGCAGACCCGACGTGACGTGCAGCAGGACGGCACCGGTGCCGTGCAGCCCCTCGGCGCGCCCGTCCTGCACCAGGGCACCGGCCGTCCCGAAGATCAGGACCACTGTCGCCGCGGTGAGGACCGCCAGCAGCTGCGCCACCCGCAGCACGGGTGCGGCGGCGGGGCGGGTGCGGTCGATGGTCTGGTGGTTCAGGCTCATGGGTCGGACACCTCCAGTAGTTGCCCGGTCAACCCGTGAGCGCGGTGCGGAGTTCCGCGACGTCCTGCATTTCGTACGACAACGCACGATCTGAGAGAGCGCGCCCCGGAATCCCGGGCCGGCTCACCGCATTTCGTACGACAACGCACGATCTGAGGGCGCGGCGCGGCGGGTGCCCTCGACGGGAGTCGAACCCGCACCGTGAGCGATTTTAAGTCGCCTGCCTCTGCCAGTTGGGCCACGAGGGCAGCGTCAGGGTACGACGGAGCGGGTCTCGATACGCCGCTCGCGCCTCGCGGCTACTCGACCGGCTTGCGGGTGGGGACCGACAGGGCGATGCCGTCGAGGATGTCGCTCTCGCTGGTGACCGCCTCGGTGATGCCGGAGCGCTGGGCGACGCGGTCGACGATGCGCTGCCAGATCAGCGCGCCGGCCCCGATCACGTCGACGCGGCCGGGGTGCATGAACCCCAGGGCCGCGCGCTCGGCGTGGCCCGCCTGCAGCAGCTCGGTCGTGGCGCGCAGCACCCGCTCGACGGGGACGCGCGCGTGGTGGATGCGCCCGGAGTCGTAGCGCTCGAGGTCGAGGGCGTGGGCGGTGACCGTGGTGATCGAGCCGGCCAGGCCGACGAGCGTGCGCACCCCGCTGAGGTCGACCGTGCGCTCGGCAAGGTCGAGCGCCGCGTCCACCTCGGCGCTGGCCACCCGGATCTCCTCCGGCGTGGGCGGGTCGGAGCGCAGGTAGCGCTCGGTCAGGCGGACCGATCCCATGTCGAGCGAGATCGCCTGCTCGACCGTGTCGGACCCGCGCACCAGCTCGGTGGAGCCACCGCCGAGATCGACTACCAGATAAGGAGATTCGGCACCGGACGCCGCGAGACCGATCGTCGCACCGGCGAAGCTCAGCGCGGCCTCCTCGTCGCCGCTGACCACCTCGGGCGCGACGTCCAGGTCGCCGAAGGCGGCCACCACGCCCTGCACGAACTCCCCGCGTTCGAGGCGTCGCGGGAGGCCGACGTCGCCACGAACCGCGCTGCGGTGACGCCGTGCTCGCGGGCGAGCCCGGCGTACTCACGACTGCGCGCCAGCGTGCGCTCCATCGCCTCGGGGGCGATGCGGCCGGACACGTCGACGCCCTGGCCGAGCCGGACGATCTCGGTGCGCCGCAGCACCTCCTGCAGCCGGTCGCCGTCGTGGTCGGCGATGAGCAGGCGGATCGAGTTGGTGCCGCAGTCGATGGCGGCGACGCGCGTCATGGAGCTCCTTCGGGGGCAGGGGTGAGCCCGACGCTCGCGATCCTCGTACGGTGAGGGGCGCGAGACAAGCCGGACCGCCGGCGACCGTCCGCGTCAGACCACAGCCGACCCACAGCCGACCAGGAGTGCACCGATGATCCTCATCACCGTGAAGTTCCCCATCCGCGAGGACAAGCTGGACGAGTGGCGCGAGCTGTCCGCGGACTACGCCCGCAACGTCACCCAGGAGCCGGGCAACGAGTTCTTCGAGTTCTCCCAGAGCGTCACCGAGCCCAACACGTTCGTGTGCATCGAGGGCTTCCGCGACAGCGCGGCCGGCGAGGAGCACATGGCCACCGAGCACGTGAAGACCTTTATGGAGAAGATGCCCGACATCGTCTCCGCGCAGCCGCAGATCATCTACGTCGACGCCGAGGAGGTCGACGGTTTCGGGCCGATGGGCGAGATCCAGCCGCGATGACCGTCGCGACCGAGCACCGGCCGACGGTTGTCTCCGGCGACGCTGACTTCGGCCGCTTCCGCGACGTGCGGTGGAGCAGGCCCGATGAGCTCCACTGAGTCACCTGGCGACGGCGCTCGCACCGCGCCCACAACCCTGGTGGTCGACGGAGCCAACGTCGTCGGCTCGCGGCCGGACGGGTGGTGGCGCGACCGGGCCGGCGCCGCCCGTCGACTGTTCGACCGGCTGGCTGACGCCGGCCTGCCGTACGACCGGGTCACCCTCGTGCTCGAGGGCGCGGCCAAGGCGGGCGTGCCGGCCGGTGACGACGGCGCCGTCGCCGTCGTGCACGCGCCGCGCAACGGTGACGACGAGATCGTCGGGCAGGCCCGATCGGCCGCCGCCGACGGTCCGGTTACCGTGGCGACGGCCGATCGTGAGCTGCGCGAGCGCGTACGTCAGGTTGGTGCCGAGATCCTTTCTCCTGGAAGGCTTCTCGAGCTCATCGGTGACTGATCGGTCGGCTCAGCCGACGCCGTACAGCAGCATCTGCTCGTCCGGCTTGCACGACACGTCGCCGCGCGGGCCGGGGCGCAGCAGGTAGTCGCCCAGCTGGCGCGTCGCGCACTGGCTCGTGCCGAGCACCCCGTGGCCCCAGGAGTCGACGTTGACGATGCCAGCGCCCGGCAGCAGCTCGCGGGTGCGCTGCGCCCCGGCCGATGGCAGCGCCGGGTCGTGGGTCGTCGTGAGCATCAGCGGCGGGTTGAGCATCTTCATCCCGGTCCACGGTCCGCGGTAGGCCGAGTCGGGCGAGCCCGGCCAGCCGACGCACACCGTGCCCGACCACGACCACGGGCCGCCGCCGGGGTAGGTGCGGTCGCGCTTGGCGGCCTTGGCCGCGACGAGCTGCGGGATGCGCGGAGCGGGCTGGTCGAGGCAGGAGACCGCGCGCCCGTCGACACCGAGGCTGGCGGCCCAGTCGTCGTAGTTCGCCCCCGGCCGGAACAGTCCAACACCGGTGAGCAGCCCGAGCACCTCCTGCTCCAGGCTGCCCCGGGTCGCCGGGTCCAGGTCCTCGGTGAGCAGCCGGTTGACCGCCTTCACCCACGAGGCCATCTGCGGGTACATCTGCGTCGAGTAGGAGCTGAACCCCACGACCATGCCGAGGTAGCCGCGGGTCATCTGCAGCCCGGGCAGCTGCAGCGGCCGCTTGTCCAGCAGCCGCCGGGTCTGGTCGTACGTCCTCAGCGCGTTCGGTGCGAGCGCGCACCGCTCCGGCCCGGCCTGGTCGCACACCCCCATCGAGCTGCGGATCGTCTCGCTCATCCCGACGTCCTGCCCCTGGCGCATCGGCGCCGTGAGGTGCTTGTCGTCGCGGGTGAGGGCTCGGGCGTCGACGACGCCGTCCATGACCGTGGCGCGCAGCCGGTTCGGGAACAGCGCGGCGTAGGTCTGACCCAGGAACGAGCCGTACGACATCCCCAGGTAGGAGATCGTCCGCTCCCCCAGCCCCGAGCGGATCAGGTCCATGTCGCGCGCGGTGTCGGCGGTGGACACCCGGTTCAGCAGCGCCCCGCCGTGCTGCGCGCAGCTGCGCCGGAACCACGCGTCATAGCTCAGCTGCTGCTTGATCTCGCTGCGGGTGCTCGGCACGGGCGAGCCGGGCGGCGACTGCTCCGGCTCCCCTCGGCCGGGGAGCAGTCGACCCGGGTGGAGGAGCCGGTGCCGCGCGGGTCGAACGTGACCAGGTCGAACCGGTCGCGCACCTCCTGCGGCAGCAGCGACGCGATGCCCGGGATCTGGGCGACCGCAGGTGCACCGGGGCCGCCCGGGTTGATGAACAGCGACCCGATGCGCTGGTCGGGGTCACCCGCCGGGATGCGCGCGGCCTGCAGCCGGACGGTGCCGGCGTCGGGTCGGGCGTGGTCGAGCGGCACGGTGATGGTCGAGCACTGCTGACCGGGTGCCACCTCGCCCTCGCAGGCGGACCAGGAGATCTGCGCCGGGGCGCTCGCCCCGGTGGTGTCGGCCAGAGCCGGAGCTGCTGCGGCGGCCGTTCCGACCGACGCGAGCAGGGCCACGATGCTGCGGATGAGGTGCGGCGACATGATCCGCACGCTCCTCCCGTACGACCGCCCGCGCTCACGTCGTGACCTGCCCGTGACGGAACCGAGGCCTGTGCGTGACCTGTGCGGGAGCGCTGAGGGGGTCTCGATACGGCCCGCTCGTCCCTCGCGGGCCTACTCGACCGGCTTGGGGGCCTGCTCGTCCCTCGCGGGCCTACTCGACCAGCTTGGGGGCCTGCTCGACCGGCATGGGCTGGCAGCAGCCATTGGACCACCACTGCGGCAGGGCGGCGAGCGCCTCGTCGCCGAGCGGGTTGACGCCCGGGCCGACCGCCAGCGAGTGGGCGACCAGCACGTGCAGGCACTTCACCCGGGTCGGCATGCCGCCGGCGCTGACGCCCTCGATCTCAGGAACCTCGCCGAGCTCGCCGCGCCGGCGCAGGTAGTCCTCGTGCGCGGCGGCGTAGGCCGCCGCCAGCTCCGGGTCGTGCCGCAGCCGCTCGGTCATCTCGCGCATCATCCCCTGCGCCTCCAGGGTGCTGATCGCGCCGGTCAGCCGGGGACACGTGGCGTAGAACGACGTCGGGAACGGGGTGCCGTCAGGCAGTCGCGGCAGCGTGCGCACCACCGTCGGGCAGCCGCACGGGCAGCGCGCGGCGATCTCGACGATGCCGCGGGGCAGCCGGCCCAGCTGCTGCTGGACGGCGGCGATGTCGGCTGGGTCGATGCCGGGTGCGTGGCCCGGGTCGGGGGTCTGGGGTCGCGCGCTCACTTGGTCTTGCTGCCCACCGTGGGCTCCTCGCCCGCCGAGACGACCGACCCCCACAGCTGGCCGTACCACGGGCGGTTCTGCCCAGCCTTGTCGTTGCGCACGCCGGTGACCTCGTCGACCTGCTGCTTGCGACCCTTGTCGTCGATCACGATGTACGCCCGCTCGCCCGGCTTGGCGAAGCCCAGCCGCTCCCGCGCCTGCTGCGCGACGTAGTTGGGGTCGTTCCACCGATTGCGTTCGCGCTGAAGGTTGTTCACGGTCTGCTGCTGCCCGGTGACCTGCTCGTTGAGCGCGTCGATCTGCGAGCGCTGCTGGAGGTAGCCGCGCAGCGTCGGGATCAGCAGCACCGCCAGGAACACCATGAGCAGCCCCAGCGTGACCATCCGGCGCATCGACGTCGGGCGGCGCCGCTTCGGCAGCTGCCGGCCGCCCCCGCCGACGCCGGCCGGACCGCGGGACGCGAGGTCCCGCGGCCCCCGACGACGACGTACGTCCGCGTGGGCTGCCCGCGCCGCTAGCCCGGCCCGACGCCCGGCTCGCCGAGCCGGCCGAGGTGCTGGGGCGACGGCCCGCAGGACGCGAGCCGGACGTACGGCGGCGTTCGGTGCTCATGGACCCTCCCGGCTCAGGCCGTGAACCGCGGGAAGGCGCTCGCGCCGGCGTAGACCGCGGCGTCGTCGAGCTCCTCCTCGATGCGCAGGAGCTGGTTGTACTTCGCGACGCGGTCGGAGCGCGCGGGCGCACCGGTCTTGATCTGGCCGCAGTTGGTCGCGACGGCGAGGTCGGCGATCGTGGTGTCCTCGGTCTCGCCGGACCGGTGCGACATCATCGAGGCGTAGCCGTTGCGCGCCGCGAGCGAGACGGCGTCGAGCGTCTCGGACAGGGTGCCGATCTGGTTGACCTTGACCAGCAGCGCGTTAGCGGCGCCGTCGTCGATGCCGCGCTGCAGCCGCTTGGGGTTGGTGACGAACAGGTCGTCGCCGACCAGCTGCACCTTGTCACCGAGCTGCTCGGTCATCTGGGTCCAGCCGGCCCAGTCCTCCTCGTCCAGCGGGTCCTCGATGGAGACCAGCGGGTAGGCGTCGACGAGCTCGGCGTAGTAGTCGACCATGTCCTTGGCCGAGCGCTTCTTGCCCTCGAAGGTGTACTTGCCCTTGTCGGCGAACTCGCTGGCCGCGACGTCGAGCGCGAGCGCGATGTCGGTGCCGGGCTTGTAGCCGGCCTTCTTGATCGCCTCGACGATGAGGTCGAGCGCGGCGCGGTTGGACTCCAGGTCGGGGGCGAAGCCGCCCTCGTCGCCGAGACCGGTGGACAGGCCCTTCTTCTTCAGCACGTCCTTGAGCGCGTGGTAGACCTCGGCGCCCCAGCGCAGCGCCTCGCGGAAGCTCTCCGCACCGATCGGCGCGATCATGAACTCCTGGATGTCGACGTTGGAGTCGGCGTGGGCGCCACCGTTGAGGATGTTCATCATCGGCACGGGCAGCACGTGGGCGTTGGGGCCGCCGACGTAGCGGAACAGCGGCAGCTCGGCCGAGTCGGCGGCGGCCTTGGCCACCGCGAGCGAGACGCCGAGGATGGCGTTGGCGCCGATCGAGCCCTTGTTGTCGGTGCCGTCGAGCCCGATCATCTCGGCGTCGATCAGCCGCTGCTCGCTGGCCTCGAAGCCCAGCAGCGCGGGCGCGATCTGCTCCATGACGGCGTCGACGGCGTCCTCGACGCCCTTGCCGAGGTAGCGCTTCTTGTCGCCGTCGCGGCGCTCGACGGCCTCGAACTGACCGGTCGACGCACCGCTCGGGACGGCTGCGCGGGCGATGGTGCCGTCGTCGAGCGCCACCTCCACCTCGACGGTGGGGTTGCCGCGGGAGTCGAGGATCTCGCGGGCGCCGATTGCTTCGATGGTGGCCACAGATGGCTCCTTGAGGTGTGGCGTGATCGGTCGCGCCCAGGCTACAAGCGGCCCGCGCGGCACTCCGGGACCGACCCGCAGAGCGGGACGGCCGAGGCGGGTGTACGCCCGCGCCGGCTCAGGCGCGCTCGTCCAGCAGGGCGCGCAGCTGCTCCCAGCCGCGGGCGGTGCCGACCCGGCTGTCCTCGGCGAGCTGCTCCAGGCGTACGTCCAGGGCGGGGTCGGCGCCCCGGCGCCGCACGCGGGCGCGCACCTTGTCGACCACCAGCGGCAGCGGCAGCGAGGCGGGGATGCCGGCGAGCAGGTCGGCGGCGTCGCGGGTGGGCTTCTCGTCGGCCTTGATCTGCTCCCAGGCGCGCTCGACGTCCTCGGGCGAGGAGGCGTCGCCGTCGGCGAAGACGTGCGGGTGGCGGCGCACGAGCTTCCCGACCAGACCCGCCGCCACGTCGTCGACGTCGAACGGCGCCTCGGGGTGCTCGGCCGCGATGCGGGCGTGGAACAGCACCTGCAGCAGCACGTCGCCGAGCTCCTCGGCCAGGTGCTCGCGGTCGCCGACCTCGATCGCCTCGACGGTCTCGTGCGCCTCCTCGAGGAGATACTTCGTGAGCGACTCGTGGGTCTGCTCGGCGTCCCACGGGCAGCCGCCGGGCGAGCGCAGCTGGTCCATCACGGCCACGGCGTCGAGCAGCCGGGCTCCGGGGACGTCCCAGGACGCGACGAGCACCTCGACCTCGGGCGGGTCGGGCAGCCGGGTGAGCTCGGCGGCGAGGGCGTCGGTGAGGCCCGGGTCGGCGTCGGGCGACCCCACCCACACCGTGCGCGACGAGAGGGCCGACTGCGCGAGATCTCTTGCGAGAGAATCAGGTTCGGCGACCAATGCCTCGACCTCGATGCCGCTGCTGACGAGCGCGGCCGGGGTCGGGTCGTCGAGGTCGATCGCGAGCACCCGGTCGGCGCGGGAGAGCACGTCCCACGCGTCGCGCGTGAGCAGGCCCGCGGCGACGCGCGGGCTGGTGACCAGCAGGGTCAGCGACCCGGCCGGCTCGGTCACTGCGGCGGCGCCGGCTGGGCCGAGGCGGCTGCGTCGGGCCGGATCCACGGGGTCGCGGCCGGGCCGATGGCGCCGCCCTTGGCATAGCTGCCGTAGCGCGGGTTGAGCTGCACGTCGGCGGTGTTGATCAGCCGGTTGATGGCTTCCTGCCCGGCGGCGCGGCCCTGCAGCAGCTGACCGAGCTCGCCGTTGGCGCGGGTCATGCTGATGGTGGACGGGCTGGGGTCGCGCAGGCCGTTCTGGGCGAAGGTCTGCTCGACCATCGACGGCGAGATCGTCGCGCCCTGCTGGGCCGCGATGCGGCTGATGGCCGGGCCGAGCGCGAGCAGCACCGCCGCCTGCTGGCCGCTGATCTCGCTCTGCGGGTTGATCGAGCGCAGGTCGGCGACGGCGTCCTGCACCTGGCTGGTGCTGACCGTGGTGTCGCCGTACTTCGCCGCGACGCCGCCGTCGGTGAAGACTCCGCTGGTGCCGCACCCGGTGAGTGCGGTGGCGGTGGCGACCGCCGCGAGCGCGCCGAGGGCGCGCCGGCCCGTGCGGGAAGTGGCCATCTGGGGGATCCTCTCGTGCTGGCGTCGGCGGCCATCTTGTCACGCCGCCCGATCGCTCCACACGCGCGAGGGGAAGGAGCGCCGCAGCGCGGGCACGACCTCGGCCACGAACAGCTCGGCGCCGCGCCGGATCACCGGCTCGGGCACCCCGGGACCTCCAGCGGCACGCCGGTCAGCTCGTGGCCGAACGCCTCGCGGTAGCGACCGATCTTGTCCAGCACCTCCTCGGGCGAGCCGACCAGGGCCGACCCCTGCTCGAGGAACTCCTCGAGGGTGCGGAACGGCAGCCGGTTGTGCCGGGCCCCGGGCGAGTCGAGGAAGGCCCGGAAGGCCGGTTCGTACGCCCGGCGCGCGTCCTGGGAGCGCGGCGCCACGACCAGCGCGATGAACCCGGCGCCGACCACCGCGTCGGCGGGGTCGTGCCCGTGCGCCGCGAACCGCTCGCGGTAGTGGTCGATGAGCGCGGCGTAGGTGCGCATCGGGTGAAAACCGTTGGCGGAGAACAACGGCTCGCCGAACCGCGCGGCCAGCTCGGTCGACTCCGTCGACGAGGCCGACCCGTGCCAGACGGGGATGCCGGGTTGCTGCAGCGGGCGCGGCTGGGTGGTGGCCTCGACCAGGTCGGGGCGGAACCGCCCGCTCCAGGTCACCCGCTCCTCGCGCAGCAGGCGGCGCAGCAGCTCGTACTTCTCCCGGTTGCGTTCCCACTGCTCGTCGAGGTCGTAGCCGAACAGCGCGTTCTGCTCGGGGTCGTTGCCCTTGCCGATGATGATCTCGAGCCGGCCGCCGCTCAGCTGGTCGAGCGTCGCGTAGTCCTCGGCGACCCGCACCGGGTCCAGCAGCGACAGCACGGTCACCGTGGTGAGCAGGCGGATGCGCTCGGTCCGGGCGGCGACGTACGACAGCAGCACCGGCGGCGAGGACGAGAGGAACCGTTGCGCGTGCCGCTCCCCCACCCCGTAGGCGTCGAAGCCGAGCTGCTCGGCCCAGCGGGCCTGGTCGACGACGTGCGCGAGCCGGTCACGGGGGCTGAGCTGCACCCCCGTGACCGGGTCGGGACTGTTGTCGACCAGCGTGTAGCTGATCAGCCTCACGCGGGGACCCGCTCGCCGGCCGCGCGCTCGCGCTCGGCGACGGCCTGGCGCACCAGCGGGATGACCTGGCGGCCGAAGTCGACGGCGGTCTCGTGCAGGTCGTAGCCGCGGGCGGAGAAGATGCGCACGCCGAGGTCGTAGTAGTCCAGCAGCGCCTCCGCCACCGTCTCGGGGGTGCCGACCAGCGCTGTCGAGTTGCCGCCGCCGCCGGTCGCCCTCGACGTCGCGGTCCACAGCGCGCGGTCGTGCCGCTCCCCGACTCGGCCGCCGCGAGCAGCCGCTGGGAGCCGGCGTTCTCCGGCGTCGACCCGTTGCGCCGCAGGCGACCGCGCGGGGAGTTGCCGACCGCGGTCAGCGCCTCGATCTCGCTCAGCGTGCTCTCCGCCTTGGCCCAGGCCAGCTCCTCGGTCGCGCCGAGGATCGGCCGGAAGGCGACCTGGATCGTCGGCAGCGGGCGGCCCGCCGCCTCGGCCGCGCGACGGATCGTCTCGATCTGCTCCCGGGTGCCGGCCAGCGGCTCGCCCCACAGGGCGAACACGTCGGCCTCGCTGGCGCCGACGTCGTACGCCGCGGGCGAGGACCCGCCGAAGCTGATCCGGGGGCGGGGCTGCTGCACGGGCTTCACGTCGGCCAGGAAGTTCTCCAGCTGGTAGTGCTCGCCGGCGAAGTCGAACGGCTCGTCGGAGGTCCACGCCTGCTTGAGGATCTGGATGAACTCGCGGGTGCGGCCGTAGCGGTCGTCCTTGGCGAGGTGGTCGCCCTCGGCGGCCTGGTCGGCGGTGCTGCCGCCGGTGATGACATGCACCTCGACCCGGCCGTCGCTGATGTGGTCGAGCGTGGCGAGCGTCTTGGCGGTCAGCGTCGGGGCCGCGGTGTTGGGCCGGTGCGCGACCACCAGCCGCAGCGAATCCGTCTGTCCCGCAAGGAAAGCCGCGACCTGGGCCGGGTCGGGCGACCCGGAGTGGTAGGCGAACAGCACCCGGTCCCAGCCGTTGTCCTCGTGAGCGCGGGCGAGCTTCGCGGCGTACCTGAGGTCGAGCGCCCCGCCGGAGCGGGCGCGGGTCTCGGTGCCGTCGTGGTTGGCGGCCATTCCCAGGAACTCAACTGGCATGACGGTGCTCCTTCGTGAGGGTGGTGGTGTCTTCGCCGGCGCGCGCGAGCCTGCCGAGCAGGTGTCGCGCGAGCCGGTCGTTCTGCCGCAGCGCGGGGCCGTCGAAGCCGGGGCGGACGAAGCCGCCGCTGCCGACGCTGCCCGAGACCGCGGGACCGACGAGGAACCGGTCGGGGTGCGCGCTGCCGTCGGCGCGCACCGCCCGGCACTCCTCGTCGGACGTGAGCTGGCCGGCGACGAGCCGGCCGGTGGTGGGGTCGTGCACGCCTTCGGCGCGCAGCTCGCCCGAGGCGACCAGCCGACGTACGACGGGGTCGGTGACCCGCGTGACGTCGGGTCGCGGGAGCCTCGCCTCCACGAGCGCGCGGGCCCGCACCGGGGCCGGCACCGCGGGCGAGCGTGCGACGAAGCCGCGCTCGGCGAGCTCGACCTCGACGTCGGGGCCGAGGAAGCGCACGACGCCGGCCCGGTGCAGCGCGAGCAGCTCCGCGAGGCGCCGCGGCGGGGGCCGCTCGCGAGGTAGGAGAAGAAGCCGTGGAACTCGCGCTCGAAGCGAATCACCCTGTCGGCGCTGGAGATCCGGCCCTGCCGCGCAAGCGTCGCGAGCACGGCGTAGATCGACAGCAGCCCGTCGAAGACGGCGCGGTCGCTGGAGCGGGAGGCGTCGGCGCGGCGGGCGATGTCGGCGCGCACGTGGGCGACGACGTCGGCCTCGAGCGCCTCGCCGGAGTCCCACGCGCGCCCGGCCAGGGGGCGGTCGAGCAGCCGCAGGTCGAGCCGGTCGGCGGGGTCGGGCACCTGCCGCTCGACGGCCGCGAGCAGGGTGGGCGAGCCGGGTGGCTCGGTCGCGATCGCGCGCTCGAGGTCGCGCCAGGTGCCGCGGGTGCGCTCGGGGTGCGCGGCGAACAGGCGGCGGTAGTGCAGGTCGGTGATCTCGCGCTCCACGAGCGGGCGCAGGTGCTCGTCCCAGTCGAGCGTGCCCACGTCGGGCAGCGCGTCGACGCGCAGGTGGTGCAGGGCGACCGGGCCCTGCGCGCCCACGTCGTAACCGAGCTTGGCGCGGTAGGGCACCCCGCGCGTCGAGCCGACGTGCAGCACCGGCTCTCGGCCGCTCGGGTGGTAGGTCAGGTCGTCGCCGGTCCCGGTGAAACGCCCGCCGCGGCCCTCGCCGAGCAGGACGAACAGGTCGACGAAGGCCAGCCCCATCCCCCGCACCAGCACCGGCTCGCCCGGGCGCAGCTCGCTCAGGTCGAGGTCGGCGGTGTGCCCGGTGGGGACGTACGTCAGCCCACGCCCGTCGGCGGCCGCCTGCCACACCCGCTCGGTCGGGCTGGGTCGCTGGGCGAGGTAGCCCTGGGCGAGCACCACCGCGTCGGCGTCGAGGGGTGACCCGTCGGCGAGGGTCACTCGCTGGCGGCCGTCGTCGAGGTCGTCGAGGGCGACCGCCGACGTCGCGTGGTGCACGACCTCGACTCCCTCGGGGAGCCGGTCCAGCGTGCGGCGCCAGGCCCACCCCAGATAGTCCGCCTGGACGGCGCGGGGTGCGAACTCCGTTGATCTCATGGGCTGCTCGCGGTCGAACCACCCGTTCTGGTGCAGCGTCTCGCGCCCCTCGCCGACGGCCCACTCGGCCAGCGAGGGACCGTCGTCGACCGGGCCGTCGCAGGTCACCGACGCGTCGGTGAAGATCGTGACGTCCTCGGCCAGCGAGTTCATCCACAGCAGCCGCGACTGGGCGTGCCGCCAGATGCGGCCCCCGCCGGGCGGGTGCGGGTCGACGACGTGCACCCGCAGCCCGAGCCCGGGGGCGACCTCGGCGGCGTTGGCCGCGAGGCGCATCAGCACCCCGAGGGCCCGCGGGCCGCCGCCCACCACGACGAGCGATGCGGCGCTCATGAGGTCGGTCGGTCCGGGAGGCCGGGCGGGTTGAGCTCGGACTTCTTCACCGACTCGCCCGCGAGGCCCCAGCGCTGCAGGATCTTGGCGTAGGACCCGTTGGCGATCGCCTTGTCGAGCGCCGCCCGCACCACGGGGGTCAGCCCGTTGCCCTTCTTGCTCAGCGTCCCGACCTTGCCCTGCACCGGGTAGCTGGAGGAGACGGTGCCCGCGATGCGCGTCGTGCCGCTGGTGGCGACGTGGTAGGTCGCGGTCGGGTTGGGACCGAGGAAGGCGTCGATGCGGCCCGAGGACAGCGCGAGGTAGTAGTCGGCCGTGTTCTGGTAGTAGACGATCTTGATCGGCGCCCGGCCGGCCTTGCGGTTCTCGTCGTTCCAGCGCAGCAGGATGTCCTCCTGCAGCGTGCCGGAGCTGACGGCGACCCGCTTCCCCGACACGTCCTTGGCCGACCGCACCTGCAGCTTCGAGGTCTTCGGCACCTCGAAGGCGTGCAGCCCGAGGCGATAGGTGGCGAAGTCGTACTTGCGCTTGCGCTTCTCGCTCACGCCGATGTTGGCGATCGCCAGCTCGTAGCGGCCGGAGTCGACGCCCACGAACGTGTTCTCGAACGAGGTGGTGCCGATGCGCGGCTCGAGCCCGAGGGTGTCGGCGATCAAGAAGGCGATGTCGACGTCGACCCCGGCCGGGGTCTTGTTGTCGGTCGCGAGGAACGAGAGCGGCGGGGTGCCGCCCGCGGCCGCCGAGTTGCCGATCGCCAGCGCCCCGTCGCGGCGGATCGCCGCGGGGACCTGCCCGGCCAGCTTCGCGTCGTAGGTGCCCTTGACCCGGCCGGCCTGACCGGGCGTGGTGTCGTAGCGCACGACCTGCGCGGTCGCGGCCCCGCCGCCGGGCTGGGTGACGGTGGCCTCGGCCTGCTTCTCCTGCGGGTCGGCGCAGCCGGCGAGGCCGACGGCGACAACGGCGGTCGCGGCGAGGATGGCTCGAGTTTGCTTGCGGTTGCTCATGATCGGTGTCCTTGGGGTCAGCGGAAGCGGCGCAGGAAGGCGCGCGTACGTTCGTGGCTGGGGGCGTCGATGACGCTCGCGGGCGGTCCGACCTCGACCACCCGGCCGCGGTCGAGGAAGACGACGGTGTCGGCGACGTCGCGGGCGAACCCGATCTCGTGGGTGACCACGACCATCGCGACACCCTCGTCGGCGAGGCCGCGGATGACCTCGAGCACCTCGCCGACCAGCTCGGGGTCGAGCGCCGAGGTGGGCTCGTCCAGGAGCAGCACCGCCGGCCGCAGCGCGAGGGCGCGGGCGATGGCGACCCGCTGTTGCTGGCCGCCGCTGAGCTGACGCGGGTAGGCCCTCCTTCTCGGCGAGGCCGACGCGCGCGAGCAGCGACCGGGCGAGCTCGGTCACCTCCGACCGGTCGCGGCGCTGGGCCGACACCGGGGCCTCGACGACGTTCTCCAGCACGGTCAGGTGCGGGAAGAGGTTGAAGTCCTGGAAGACGAACCCGATCTTCGAGCGTTGCCGTCGCACCTCGCGCTCGGGCAGCTCGTGCAGGTTGTCGCCGGAGCGGCGGTAGCCGATGAGCTCGCCGTCGACCCGGATCAGCCCGCCGTCGACCTTCTCCAGGTGATTGACCGTGCGCAGCAGGGTCGACTTGCCCGAGCCGGAGGGTCCGATGATGGCGGTGACGCTGCCGTGCGGGACGGTGAGCGACACGTCGTCCAGCACCAGGTGGGGCCCGAATCGCTTGGAGACGGAGTCGATCTCGACGAGCGGCTGGCGGTTCTGGGGCTCGGTGGTCTCGGTGGTAGTCGTGGTCTCGGCGGTCATCGGATCTGTCCCGTCCGTGCGGTCTGGGCGCCGGCGCGCCACTCGGCGGCCTGGGAGCGCAGGCGCTGCAGCGGCGTCGGTGCCTGCGCCTCGCGGGAGCTGCCGCGGGCGTAGCGGCGCTCGAGGTAGTACTGCGCGACGGACAGCACCGTGGTGAGGACGACGTACCAGATGGTCGCGACGATGAGCAGCGGCACGACCTGCGAGGTGCGCCCGTAGATCACCTGCACCTGGTAGAAGAGCTCGGGGATCGCGAGCACCGACACGATCGAGGTGCCCTTGAAGAGGCTGATCACCTCGTTGGTCGCGTTGGGCAGGATCGAGCGCATCGCCTGCGGGAGGACGATCCGGAAGAACTGGCGACGGCGCGAAAGTCCCAGTGCCGCAGCGGCTTCCAGCTGCCCCTGGTCGACCGAGCCGATGCCTGCGCGGACGATCTCGGCGGAGTAGGCGGCCTGGTGCAGGGTCAGGCCGAGCACGGCCGCGCCCATCGCCCCGATGGCGGTGCTGGAGTCGATGGTGACCAGCTCGGGGCCGAACGGGACGCCGAAGCCCAGGCGCGGGTAGAGGTAGGCGATGTTGAACCAGAACAGCAGCTGGACGATGAGGGGGACCGACCGGAAGACCCAGACATAGGTCCAGGCGGCGCCGCGCAGCACCGGGCTGCCCGACAGTCGCATCGCGGCGAGCACGACGCCGAGGGCGAACCCGAGGACGGTGCCGAGCACGGTCAGCCAGATGGTGATGCCGAGCGCGTTGATGACCGTCCGGGAGAACAGGTAGGACCCGACCGTGCCCCACTCCCACGCGGGGTTGGTCACGAGGCCGTTCACCAGCTGCGCGAGCAGCACGGCCACCACGGCGGTGGCCACCCAGCGCCACGGGTTGCGGCGCGGGACGACGGTCAGGGACGAGCTGCTCGCCGGCGCCTCGGCGCGCGGCGGCGGGGCGGCCGCGGCGTCGCGCGCGGGGCCGGCGCGCAAGGTGGACGAGGTTGACATGGGTTCTCCTTCAACGGGATTCGGCTGAGAGCGGCCGGGGACCGACTCAGCTGGCGAGGGTCTGCACCGAGGTGACGAGGGGCTTCTCGAAGGCGAGGTGGCCGAGCTCCTCGGGGTCGGCGTGCAGGTCGAACTGGGGGCGTAGCCGGCGGCGAGGTAGAGCCCCCGCGCCTCGGGCTGGCGGGGCCCGGTGGTGAGGAAGATGCGGTGGTACCCGAGGCGCCGAGCCTGCTCCTCCAGCTCCTGCAGGACACGACGACCGAGGCCCTGCCGGCGGGCGTGGTGGGCGGTCCACATCCGCTTGACCTCGGCGACGCCCGGTTCGCGGCGGCGGATCGCACCGCCCGCGACCACCACGCCGGCGCGCTCCAGCACGACGAACGCACCGTGCGGGGCGTCGAAGTCGGTCACCGGCACCTCGACCAGGCGCTCGTTGACGCTGTCGCGGGCGTAGCGGGTGCCGTACTCCACCTGCAGCTCCTCCAGCAGCGGGCGCAGCACGGGGTCGTCGACGGGCACGACGCGCGCGGTCACCTCGGCCGGCCGGTCGGTCGCGGGGGCAGCAGCCTCCGCCGGCCGCCCCTCGAGGCGGGCGACGAACGCCGAGGCGACGGCGCCCAGGGCGGCGAGCACCTCCGGGGCGAGCACGGCTCCGCCGCCCTCGTGCAGGCGTACCTGCTCGGCGAGGACGAACCGCCCGCCCCCGACGTACGCCGGCTGCAGCGACCGCAGGACCGGCGCCAGCGCGTAGTCACCGACCAGGGCGTGCGCCAGGCTGCCCCCGGTCACCAGCGGCAGGACCGCCTTGCCGGACAGCGCGTCCCGCGGCAGCAGGTCGAGGAACGCCTTGAGCAGACCGGAGAACGACGCGCGGTAGACGGGCGTGCCGACGATGACGGCGTCGGCCCGCTCGATCGCCGCGACCGCGTCGGCCACCGCCGGCGCCGTGGGGTCGGCGCGCAGCAGCGGCTCGGCCGGGAGGTCACGCAGGGTGATGGCCTGCACCTGGTGGCCACGCACCGCGGCGCGCCGGGCGACGTGGTCGACGACGGCGTCGGTGCGCGACGGTGCGGTCGGGCTGCCGGTGATCGTGACGATGAGTGCCATGTGCGGATTCCCTTTGTTCCGAAGGCGATTCAGGACTTGGGCAGACCGGGCGGGTTGACCAGGGAGCGCGGCACGGCGTCGGCCTGCACGCCCCAGCGGTCGAGCACGGCGCGATAGCTGCCGTCGGCGATCGCTGCGTCGACCGCGGCGGCGAAGGCGGGCGCGAGACCCGACCCCTTCTTGCTCAGCACGCCGATGAGGCCCTGCCGCGACCCGCCGCCGGAGAAGCGGCCGATCTCGACCGTCTGCTTCGCGGTGTCGATGTGGTAGCGCACGTTGGGGCTCGGCCCGACGTAGGCGTCGATCTGGCCCGACTGCAGCGCGAGGTAGCGATCAGCCGGGTTCTGGTAGTAGCGGATCGTCGCCCGGGGCCGCCCCGCCTTGACGTTGGCGGCGTTCCAGTCGACCAGGATCTTCTCCTGGTTCGTGCCGGACCCGACGGCGAGCGTGCGCCCCGCGATGTCGGCCCCCGACCGCACCCGCCAGGTGGCGCCCTTCTTGGCCTCGACCGAGATGTCGTCCTTGCGATAGGTGGCGAAGTCGTACTTGGCCTTGCGCTCCTCGGTCACGGTGACGTTGGACAGCACCGCGTCGAAGGTGCCGGCGTCGACCTTGAGGAAGAGGTTCTCCCAGGAGGTGACCGGCTGCTCGACGCGCAGGCCGAGGATCTCGGCGAGCAGCCGCGCGAGGTCGACCTCGACCCCGGTCGGTGTCGTGTTGTCCTCGGCGAGGAAGGCCAGCGGCGGGGTGCCGCCACCGCCGGCGGCGTTGCCGATGACGATGCTGCCGCGCTCGCGCACGGCGGCCGGGAGCCGGGCGGCCGCCGCCGCGTTCTTCGCACCGGTCACGCGCGGCGCGCCGCTGCTGGAGCCCGCCGCGCGGGTCGCGGCGTTGCCGGGGTCGGCGCACCCGGCGAGGGCGCCCCCGGCGAGCAGGGTCAGGCCGCCGGCGAGCAGGGTGCGGCGGTCGAGAGAAGGGTTGGACGTCACGGAGGGTTCCTTCGGACGGACCGGCGGGCGGGCGTACGCTCGCGGCAGCCGGTGCGGGATCGCCGACCTGTCGGCGGATCCCCTTGCAGGACAGGGACTTGCGAGGTCTACCTGTCAGCGACAGAGGTCGCTTGCCACCTGCAGCAGATCGATGTGGCGACGGCGCACGAGGGCCTGGTTGCCGTTCATCCGTGAGTCTCCTGGATCGCGCTTGCCCGGCCGCTGCTGCGACCGAGCCAGGTCGTCACCCGGAGCACCCCACCGCGTCGGAGGGTTGCTGGCCAGCGAGCCGGGGCTTCGCGCTGACGCTCAAGACCTAACGAGAGATTATGGAATCCATTGCGTTGCGACAAGGAGGCCCCGCGGTCGTCTCGCCTGTCGAGAGCCCCACCACCCGGACAGGACCCCACCCGGCCACGA
This sequence comes from Barrientosiimonas endolithica, assembly GCF_030296655.1. Lineage (NCBI taxonomy): Bacteria > Bacillati > Actinomycetota > Actinomycetes > Micrococcales > Dermacoccaceae > Barrientosiimonas > Barrientosiimonas endolithica. Next base: position 2,750,308 of record NZ_AP027735.1, read on the forward strand.
GACCCACCCCCACCCGGGCATGAAACCGGGTTACGTGCGTTTGACCTCAATGCATGGGGGTCAAATGCACGTAACCCGGTTTCATGCGGAGTTGCGGGGGTCCGAGGGGCGGGGCGGGGCGGGGGCGGGGTCAGGCTGCGGCGGCGCTGTCGAGCAGCACCTGCTCGATCAGCTGGCGGGCCCACTGCAGCACCTCGGTGTCGCGCAGCGGGCGGCCGCCGACGGCGGCGGTGCGCGGGGCGGGCACCAGGATCTGGTGCATCGCCTCGCGGATGACCGTCCCCTTGTAGAGCCGCTGCAGCCGCAGCGCCTGGCTCTCGCGCAGGTCGACCGGGGAGAACCGCACGTTCTTGCCCTGCACCGCGATGTCGCTGATGCCGGCGCGGCGGGCCACCGTGCGCAGCCGCGCCACCTCGATGAGGTGCTGGGCCGGCTCCGGGGGCGTGCCGTAGCGGTCCTCCAGCTCCTCCACGATCGCGGCGAGCGCCGCCTCGTCCTCGACGGTCGCGAGCTTCTTGTACGCCTCCAGCCGCAGCCGCTCCCCGGCACGTAGTCGTGCGGCAGGTGGGCGTCGACCGGCAGCTCGATCTTCACCTCCGACGGCGGCTTCTCGGCCGTGCCGTCGGAGCGGAAGTCGGCGACCGCCTCGCCGACCATGCGGACGTACAGGTCGAAGCCGACGCCGGCGATGTGGCCGGACTGCTCACCGCCGAGCAGGTTGCCCGCGCCGCGGATCTCCAGGTCCTTCATCGCGACCTGCATGCCCGCGCCGAGGTCGGTGTGGCTGGCGATCGTCTCGAGCCGGTCGTGCGCGGTCTCGGTGAGCGGCTTGTCGGGCGGGAACAGGAAATAGGCGTACGCCCGCTCGCGGCCGCGCCCGACGCGTCCCCGCAGCTGGTGCAGCTGGGAGAGGCCGAGCACGTCGGAGCGCTCGACGATGAGGGTGTTGGCGTTGGAGATGTCCAGGCCGGTCTCGACGATCGTGGTGCAGACCAGCACGTCGGAGCGGCGCTCCCAGAAGTCGACGACGACCTCCTCGAGCCGCTGCTCGCTCATCTTCCCGTGCGCCGTGGTGATGCGGGCCTCGGGCACCAGCTCGCGCAGCCGGGCCGCGGCCTTCTCGATCGACTGCACCTTGTTGTGCACGAAGAAGACCTGTCCCTCGCGCATCAGCTCGCGCCGGATCGCCGCGGTGATCTGCTTCTCGTCGTATCCGCCGACGAAGGTCAGCACCGGGTGCCGCTCCTCGGGCGGCGTTGCGAGAGTAGACATCTCGCGGATGCCGGTGACCGCCATCTCGAGCGTGCGCGGGATCGGCGTGGCCGACATGGCGAGCACGTCGACGGCCGTGCGCAGCTGCTTGAGCTGCTCCTTGTGCTCGACGCCGAAGCGCTGCTCCTCGTCGACCACGACCAGGCCGAGGTCCTTGAACCTGATCTCGTTCGACAGCAGCCGGTGGGTGCCGATCACCAGGTCGACCGACCCGTCGGCCAGCCCCGCGATGACCTCGCGCGCCTCCTTGTCGGACTGGAAGCGCGACAGCGAGCGCACTGTCACCGGGAAGCCGGCGTAGCGCTCGGAGAAGGTCTGCTGGTGCTGCTTGACCAGCAGCGTCGTCGGCACGAGCACCGCGACCTGCTTGCCGTCCTGGATCGCCTTGAACGCCGCGCGCACCGCGATCTCGGTCTTGCCGTAACCCACGTCGCCGCAGATCAGCCGGTCCATCGGCACCGACTTCTCCATGTCGGCCTTGACCTCGTCGATGCTGGAGAGCTGGTCGGGCGTCTCGATGTAGGCGAAGGCGTCCTCCAGCTCGCGCTGCCACGGGCTGTCCGGCGCGAACGCGTGACCGGGCGAGGCCATCCGCGCGGAGTACAGCTGGATCAGCTGCCCCGCGATCTGGCGCACGTGCCGACGGGCGCGCGACTTGGTCTTCTGCCAGTCCGACCCGCCCAGCTTGTTGAGCGTGGGCAGCTCGCCACCGACGTACCGCGTGACCTGGTCGAGCTGGTCGGTCGGCACGAACAGCCGGTCGCCGGGCTGGCCGCGCTTGCTGCTGGCGTACTCGACCACGAGGTACTCGCGGGTCGCGCCGGCGACGGTGCGCTGCATCATCTCGACGAACTTGCCGACGCCGTGCTGCTCGTGCACCACGAAGTCGCCCTTGCGCAGCTGCAGCGGGTCGACCACGTTGCGCCGGCGCGAGGGCATCTTGCGCATGTCCTTGGTGCTGCCGCCGGTGGCGCCGGCCGCGCCCGTGAGGTCGGCCTCGGTGAGCACGACCAGGTCGCAGGTCGGCAGCGCGAAGCCGTGACCGAGCGAGCCGGTCGCGACCTCGACGGTGCGCGGCTGCAGGTCGGTGAGCTCGCGCACGGGAATGTCGTTGTCGCGCAACACTTCCGAGACCCGCTGCCCCAGCCCCGCCCCCTCGGTGACGACGAGCACGCGGCGGCCGGCCTCGACGAACGAGCGCAGGTCGGCGACGGCCTGCTCCGTGTTCCCCCTGTACGCCGGCACCTCCTCGGTCGGCACCGTCACCCGCTCCCCGGGCAGGGAGTCCTCGACGAACTCGGCGAGGTCCTCGTCGCTGGCGAACGACGACAGCGACCACCAGGGGCGCCCGGTCTCCAGCGCGTGCTCGCGCAGGTCGGCGAGACCCCAGTAGGACGCGGTGCCGAGCACCGACTCCAGGTCGACGGGCACGGCGTTGCCTGCGGCGGCGTTGGCCCACGACGCCTGCAGGAACTCCTCGCTGGTCGCGACCAGGTCGTGCGCGCGGGTGCGCACCCGCTCGGGGTCGGACAGCACCACGTGGGTGCCCTCGGGCAGCACGTCGAGCAGCGTCTCCATCCCGTCGGCGAGCAGCGCGGGCATGAGCGACTCCATGCCCTCGACCGCGATGCCCTCGGCGACCTTGTGCAGCAGGTCGGCCACGCCGGGCAGCTGCTCGGCGAGCTCGGCCGCGCGCAGGCGTACGTCGTCGGTGAGCAGCAGCTCGCGGCACGGCGGCGCCCACAGCCCGAGCTCCTCGGGGGCGCCGGCCTCGTCGGCGGCGATGGTGCGCTGGTCGGCGACCTTGAAGTGGCGCACCTCGTCGACCTCGTCGCCGAAGAACTCCACCCGCAGCGGGTGCTCCTCGGTGGGCGGGAAGACGTCGACGATGCCGCCGCGCACGGCGAACTCGCCGCGCCGCTCGACCATGTCGGTGCGGGTGTAGGCCGCGGCGGCGAGCGCCTCGACGACCTGCTCGAGCGGGCGCTCGTCGCCCACCTGCAGCGCGACCGGCTCGAGGTCGCCGAGGCCCTTGGCGATGGGCTGCATCAGCGCGCGCACCGACGCGACGACGACCTGCAGCGGGCCATGCTCGGGGTCGCCCTCGACGGGGTGCGCGAGGCGGCGCAGCACCCCGAGCCGGCGGCCGACGGTGTCGCTGCGCGGGCTCAGCCGCTCGTGCGGCAGCGTCTCCCAGCTGGGCATCTCGGCGACCGCGCCCGCGGGCAGGAAGGTGCGCAGCCCCGCCGCGAGGTCCTGCGCCTCGCGCCCGGTGGCGGTCACCGCGAGCACCGGCACCGGCCGCTCGGCGCCGGTGGCGATCAGCGTGGTGAGCGGCGCGCGGGCGCCCGGCGCCGCGGCGACGTCGACCACGGCGGAACGACCGACGTGCTCGAGCACCCGGCGCACGGCCGGGTCGGTGGCGAGGACGTCGAGCAGCGGGCGGAGGCTCACGGGGCTCCTTGAGCGGTGGGTGGGGCTGGCACGAGACAGCACGAAGGCCCCACGTCGCGCGCGGGACGGGTGGTCACGCGGAGCGGGTGGGGTGGGTGCTGCGCGCCCAGTCTACGCGCGGGCCAGCCGGCGCAGCTGCGGCAGCCGCTCGCGCAGCAGCGTCAGCGCCCGGCGCATCGGCTCCGGCTCGCCGGTCGTGCGGTGCAGCGCGATCATCCCGGGGTCGCCGGCCGCGACGGCCGCCAGCACGCCGCGGATCGCGAGCTCGACCCGGTCGACGGCCGCGTCGAGCAGCGCCTCGGCGTCGACCTCCTCCCCGCCGTACGCCCTCGCCAGCACCCCCAGCCGGCGCACCGTCCACTCGTCGGGCAGCCGGCGTACGAGCGGGGCGGCCTGCCAGGCCAGCCACCCCAGCTCGAGCCGCGGCGTCGTCGGGCCGGCGAGGTCCCAGTCGAAGACTCCGGCCAGCTCGTCGCCGTCGAAGCAGATGTTGTAGGGCGCGATGTCGTTGTGCCCCACCAGGATCGGGCTGTCCGCGCCGAAGAACCGCCACGGCCCGGGGTGGGTGAACCCGGCCACCGCCTCGTGCAGCTCGCGCGTCCAGCGAGCCACCGACACCAGCTGGGCGTCGGTGAGCAGCTCGGTCTCGACGTCGACGATGCGCCCGGGCAGGAAGTCGAGCACCTCGCGCCCCTGCTCGTCGAACCCGTGCACCCGCGGCACGCAGCGCAGCCCCTCGAGGTGCGCCAGCAGCGCGTGCACGGCGGGCGTCCACGGCCCGGTGGTGCGGCGCACGGTCCGACCCACCTTCCACGCACCGCCCACGTTGCCGCCGGGCAGCCGCACCTCACCGGGCACCTCACCGGGGACCTCGTCCGCGGCCCCGCCCGCGACCTCGCCCGCGGCCTCGCCCGGGGTCTGCGCGGGGGCCGGGCGGTCATCGGGCGTGGACGACGTTCTGCGCCGCGGTGAGCCCGTCGTGCACGACCCGCTCGACCGCGTCGACCGTGTCGGGCAGCACGAACTCGAGCTCCTTGCGCTCGGCGGCGGAGAAGTCCTTGAGCACGTAGTCGGCCGGGTCCATCCGGCCCGGCGGCCGGCCGATGCCGACGCGCACGCGCAGGTAGTCCTTGGTGCCGATCGACTTGCTGATCGAGCGCAGCCCGTTGTGCCCGCCCTCTCCCCCGCCGCGCTTGAGGCGCAGCGCGCCGAAGTCGATGTCGAGCTCGTCGTGCACGACCACGAGCCGCTCGGGCGTGACCTTGAAGAACTTCATCAGCGCCGACACCGGGCCGCCAGACTCGTTCATGTACGTCATCGGCACCGCGACCACCGCGCGCGGACCGGGCCGGCCGCCGGCGAGGGTGCCGATGCGCAGCTCGGCGGCGTGCGCGCGGGCCTTGTGCTGACGCAGCGGGGTGCCGGCGTCGGCCGCGAGCTGCTCGATCGCCATCGCGCCGACGTTGTGCCGGTTGCCGGCGTAGCGCGGACCCGGGTTGCCCAGCCCCACGACCAGCCAGGTGTCGCTGCCACTCGCCACGGGTTCGCTCACGGCGAGCCAGTATGCCCGGTGCGGCGAGGTGCGCCGCGCGAGGTCGTACGTCACAACCCCCGATATCGGGCTCACGTGCCGGATCCGTGGATGACGCGCGTGAGGCGCACCGGCCAGTCGCCGGTGCGCCTCACGTACGTCCTGCTGGAGAGGGTCAGCTCTCGTCGGAGTCGGACTCCTCGCCGTCGGAGTCGCCCTCGCCCTCGGACTCCTCGCCCTCGGCCTCCTCGCGCTCGGCGGCCTCCTCGTCGGACTCCTCGTGCTCGATGCCGGCCTCGGCCTCGGCCTCGGCGAGCTCGGCCTCCAGGGCCTCCTCGGAGATCTGCTGGGTGATGTTGACGATCAGCAGCTCCTCGTCGGCGAGCAGCGTGGTGCCCGCGGGCAGCTCGACCTCCTTGGCGAGGATCTGCGAGCCGGCCTCGAGGTCGTCCACGTGGACGGTGAACAGCTCGGGGATGTTCGTCGCCTCGGCCTCGACCTGCAGCGAGGCGTTCTCGAGCGTGACGACGGTCTCGGGAGCGGCCTCGCCCTCGATGTGCACCGGCACGTCGACGGTGACCTTCTCGCCGCGGCGCACGATGACCAGGTCGACGTGCTCGATGAACGGCTTGATCGGGTCGCGCTGGACGTCCTTGGCCAGGGCCAGCTGCTCCTTGCCCTCCAGGACGATGGTGAGCAGGGCGTTGACGTTCTTCAGCGCGAGCATCGTCGCGTGGCCGGGCAGGCTCACGTGGACGGGGGCCTCGCCGTGGCCGTAGAGGACGGCGGGGATCTTGTCGGCGCGGCGGATGCGGCGGGCGGCACCCTTGCCGAACTCGGTGCGGGTCTCCGCCTCGAGGCGGTTCTCGGTCTGGGCCATGTCGGTCGGCTCCTGGATCAATCGGATGGGTGGCCGGTTGATCGGATCGAACCGGCCTCGGGGGCGGCGGCCTCGACGCGGGACGCGTCACGCGGGTCGGATCACGCACGGACGCCCGGCGGACGTCGTGAGCACAACATCTGCAAGACCACCGCGTCGATCACGGACGCTCGTGGGGCGTCCCTCGCCGAGGCAACGCCGATGATCGTACGACCTCGCGCGGCGCGCCCCAAATCGCGCCGTCGGCCCGGGGCCGGGAGCAGACCGGCCGGCCAGGGCCGACCCTGACCGGACCGGTCGCCTCAGGCGCGCCCGCCGAACAGCGAGGTGACCGAGCCGTCCTCGAAGACCTCGCGGATCGCGGTCGACAGCAGCGGCGCGATGGGCAGCACGGTCAGCTTGTCGAAGTGCTTGTCCTGCGAGATCGGCAGGGTGTCCATGACGACGACCTCGCGGGCCACCGAGTCGCGCAGCCGCTGGGTCGCGGGGTCGGACAGGATCGGGTGGGTCGCGGCGATGACCACCGACGAGGCGCCGTCGCGCATCAGCGCCTCGGCCGCGTGGGTGATGGTGCCGCCGGAGTCGATCATGTCGTCGACGAGGATGCAGGTGCGGCCCTCGACCTGGCCGACCACGCGGTTGGCGCGGCTCTCGTTGGGCCGGTCGATGTCGCGGGTCTTGTGGATGAACGCCAGCGGCGCGCCGCCGAGGCGGGCGGCCCACTGCTCGGCGACCTTGATGCGCCCGGCGTCGGGCGAGACGACCACGAGGTCCTCCTCGCCGTACTTCTCGCGCACGTAGTCGGCGAGGATCGGCAGCGCCATGAGGTGGTCGACGGGGCCGTCGAAGAAGCCCTGGATCTGGTCGGTGTGCAGGTCGACGGCCATCAGCCGGTCGGCGCCGGCGGTCTTGAACAGGTCGGCGACCAGGCGGGCCGAGATGGGCTCGCGGCCGCGGTGCTTCTTGTCCTGCCGGGCGTAGCCGTAGAACGGCATGACCACCGTGATCCGCTTGGCCGAGGCGCGCTTGAGCGCGTCGACCATGATCAGGTGCTCCATGATCCACTCGTTGATCGGCGCCGTGTGGCTCTGGATGACGAACGCGTCGCAGCCGCGCACCGACTCCTCGAACCGCACGTAGATCTCGGAGTTGGCGAACGCCCGCGCCTCGGTCGGCACCAGCTGGGTGCCGAGCTCGGCGGCCACCTGCTCGGCGAGCTCGGGGTGGGCGCGGCCGGAGAAGACCATGAGGTTCTTCTCGGTGGTGCGCGTCATCGAGATGTTCATGCGCGTCCGCCTTCGTCGGTCTCGCTCGGATCCTGTTGCGCCAGAGCGGCTTCGGCCGCCTCGGCCTGCGCGGTGCCCGGACGCTTGTCGAGCGCCCAGCGCTCGATGTTGCGCTGCGGCGCGACCGAGATCGCCAGCGCCCCCGGCGGGACGTCCTTGCGGATGACCGCGCCGGCCCCGGACCCGGCGCCGTCGCCCACGGTGACTGGCGCGACGTACATGTTGTCGCTGCCCATGCGCACGTTGTCGCCGATCGTCGTCTGGTGCTTGTTGACGCCGTCGTAGTTCACCGTGACGCTCGCGGCGCCGATGTTGGAGCCGCGGCCGATGGTCGCGTCGCCGATGTAGGACAGGTGCGGCACCTTCGAGCCCTCGCCGATGCGGGCGTTCTTGGTCTCGACGAACGTGCCGATCTTGCCCTTGCCGCCGAGCTCGGTGCCGGGGCGCAGGTAGGCCCACGGCCCCACGGTCGCGCCCGGACCGACCAGCGCCAGCTCGCCGTGGGTGCGCACGACGCTCGCGCCGTCCTGCACCTCGGTGTCCTTCAGCGTGGTGCTCGGGCCGATCTCGCAGCCGGCGCCGATGGTCGTGGCGCCGAGCAGCTGGGTGTCGGGGTGAACCACGGTGTCGCGGCCGATGCTCACATCGGTGTCGACCCAGGTGGTGGCCGGGTCGACCACGATGGCGCCGTTCTCGCGCATGAGCCGCTCGAGCGTACGGCGGTTGAGCTCGCGCCCGAGCCGGGCCAGCTGCACCTTGTCGTTGACGCCCTCGATCTCCCACGGGTCGTCGACCAGGTGCGCGGCCACCTTGCCGCCGGCGGCGCGGGCGATGGCGGGCACGTCGGTGAGGTACTTCTCGCCCTGGGCGTTCTCGCTGGTGACCTGCGCCAGGCTCGCGCGCAGCACGGACACGTCGAAGGCGTAGATGCCCGAGTTGATCTCGTTGATCTCCAGCGCGCGGCCGCGCACCTCGTCGCCGCTCTCGCGGGCGGCCAGGGCGTCCTTGTGCTCGATGATCTCGGCGAGGCTGCCGTCGGGGGCGCGCAGCACCCGGCCGTAACCGGTCGCGTCGATGACCTCCGCGGTGAGCACGGTGACGGCGTTGCCGGCGGCCTCGTGCTCGGCGGTCAGCTGGAGCAGCGTCGCGGCGGTGAGCAGCGGGGTGTCGCCGTACGTCACCAGCACCGTCCCCTGCAGGTCGCCCGGGAGCAGCTCGAGTCCGCACTCGGCCGCGCGGCCGGTGCCCTTGACGTCGTCCTGGTCGGCGATGGCGGCGCGCTCGGCCGCGACGGCGATGGCCTCGGCGACCGCGTCACGCTGGGCGCGGACCACCCCGACGAGGTGCTCGGCGCCGGTGGCGTCGGCCGCCCGCATCGCGTGCCCCACCAGCGGGTGACCGCCGATGGTGTGCAGCATCTTGTTGAGGTCTGACTTCATCCGGGTGCCGTCGCCGGCGGCCAGGACGATGACGGCAGCAGGGCGCACAGTGCTCACGGTGGGGATGCTCCCAGGGGGTTGGGGCGGTGGGTCGGGCACAGGCTACCGGTCGGTCGAAGGTGCCCCGTTCCACCTGGGGTGCGCGCCCGCGCGTGGGAGCCTGGTCGGGCCGAGCCGCACCGGGTCGGGAGGGGAGCGCGCACATGCCCGAGTTCACGTGGCGCCCGGCCAACGAGGCGTCCACCGACGACGTCGAGGCGATCTTCGGCGCGGGCGGCGCCCGCAGGTGCCGCTGCCAGGCCCTGAAGGTGCCGGGCTGGATCTGGCGCGACAGCACCCAGGAGGAGCGCGAGGCGGCGCTGCTGGAGCAGACCGCGTGCGGCACCGACGGGCCGACCTCCGGGCTCGTGGGTTACGTCGACGGCGAGGCGGCCGGGTGGGTCGCCGTCGAGCCGCGGGAGAACTACCCCCGGATCTGGAGCCGCCGGCAGCCGTGGATGCGGATGGACCCCGAGATGGAGGGCGTCTGGTCGGTCACCTGCTTCGTCGTGGCGAGGGGCCATCGCCGGTCCGGGCTGACGTACGAGCTGGCCGCCGCCACCGTGGAGTACGGCCAGCAGGTCGGCGCCCGGGTGCTCGAGGGCTATCCGATGGACCCGCCGCCGGGCAAGACGGTGATCTGGGACGAGGCGTCGGTCGGTCTGCTGCACGTCTTCGTGGAGGCGGGGTACGCCGTCGTCGCCTCCCCCACGCTGCGTCGCCGGGTGGTGCGGCACGGGCTGGGCGCGTGATGCTCCCCGGGAAGGAATCGAACCTTCGTCGCTAATCCTGATTCAAAGTCAGGCGGCCCCTACCAGCAGAGCAACCGGGGAACGGGCGGATCGGGCAGTTTCGGCCCGTGAGCCCGTACCAGGGTAGGACAGGGCCAGAATGGCCCGGTGAGCCAGACACCGAAGCCGAGAATGACCGGGGCCCAGCGGCGCGAGCAGCTGCTGCGCGTGGGCCGGAAGGTCTTTGCCGACAAGGGCGTCGGCAACGCGACCGTCGAAGAGATCGCCTCGGTGGCGGGGGTGACCAAGCCGGTCGTCTACGAGCACTTCGGCGGCAAGGAAGGCCTGTACGCCGTCGTCGTCGACCGCGAGATGCAGACCCTCGTCGACACGATCGCGAGCGCGCTGCAGTCCGGCGAGGCCGGTCGCCCGCTGCTGGCCCGGGCCGCGCTGGCGGTGCTGACGTACGTCGAGGAGCAGCCCGACGGCTTCCGGGTGATGTCGCACGACTCGCCGCACTGGCACGGCACCGGGCGGCTCGGCAGCCTGCTCGCCGACATCGGTGACCGCGTGGAGGCGGTGCTGGCCGGCGGCTTCGAGGAGGCGGGCATCGACCCGAAGTTCGCGCCGATCTACTCCCAGATGCTCGTCGGGATGATCGCCTACACCGGCGACTGGTGGCTGGAGCACGAGAACGCCCTCACCAAGGAGGAGCTCGCCGCGCACATGACCAACTTCGCCTGGAACGGCATGAAGGGTCTGGAGGGCCGGCCCGAGCTGCGACTGGACTCGGTCAAGCCCGAGGAGACCATCTCGCCGAGCTGAGGCTCGGCCGGGCGGAGCCTGGGTCGGGCGCGAAGCCTCGGTCGAGCAGGCTCAGGCCTGCTGCAGCTCGATCCGGTTGCCGACCGGGTCGTCGGTGTGGAACCGGCGCACGCCCGGGATCTGCTCGTCCCAGCGCACCTCGCCGCCGACGGTCGCGACCCGCTCGGCCACCTCGGCGATGTCGTCGACCAGCAGGCACGGGTGCGCCTTGCGCGCGGGGCGGAAGTCGTCCTCGACGCCGCAGTGGATCTCGGCGTCGCCGGCGCGGAACCAGCAGCCGCCGCGCCCGGCGAGGGCCGGAGGCTTCTCGACCTCGTGCATCCCGAGCACCCCGGAGTAGAACTCCCGCAGCCGCTCCTCGCTGCCCGCGGGGCACGCCACCTGCACGTGGTGCAGTCCGACAACGCTCATCTCGCCTCTCCTGCCACTCGGCCCACCGCGAAGATACGCCGGAACGGGAAGGGCACGCCGTACGAACGCCGCGGGTAGGCCCGGCCCAGCGCCTCCCGCAGGTCGGCCAGCAACCGCTCCTGCCCCTCGGGGTCGAGCTGGTCGAGCAGCGGCCGCAGGGCGGTGCCCTTGACCCACTCCAGCACCGGCGCCTCCTGCTCACCCGGCGGGTCGAGCAGCTGGACGTACGTCGTCTCCCAGACATCGACGTACGGGCAGTGGGCGGCGAGCAGGTCGGCGTAGTCGGTCGGTTCGTCGACCGGGCTGGTCATCCGGTAGCTCGCGAGCAGCCGTTCGCCGTCGGGCTGGGCGGCCGCGACCTCGCGGATGATGCGGTGCGAGGGGGCGTCGAAGTTGCCGGGCACCTGCATCGCGAACCAGCCGCCGGGCGCGAGGCCGGCCAGCCACTCGGGGATCAGCTCGCGGTGCTCGGGCACCCACTGCAGCGTCGCGTTGCTGACGATCACGTCGGGCGCGCCGGCCTCGCCGACCTGCCATTCGGTGACGTCCTGCAGCTGCCAGGTCACCCGGTCGCGGTCGTCGAGGTTGCGGGCGCGCTCGAGCATCTGGGCCGAGGAGTCGACGCCGGTGACCGCCGCGCCGGGCCAGCGGTCGGCCAGGGCCAGGGTCAGCGGCCCGTTGCCGCAGCCGAGGTCGACCACGCGGGCCGGCCGGTCGGCGCCGACCCGGGCCAGCAGGTCGAAGAACGGGCGGGTGCGGTGGTCGGCGAATCGTTCGTACTGCTGCGGGTCCCAGCTCGGCACGGCGCTCTCCCGTCGTCGGATCTATCTTGACGTCAAGATATATCACGCCAGCCACGTCTCTTGACGTCAAGAAACTTGACGGATCTAGACTGACGCGCATGGCCACCCCGAAGCCGGACGAGGTCGACGCCATCGTCGAGGCCTGGCAGCGCGAGCGCACCGACCTGGACGTCGCGCCGCTGCAGGTGCTCTCCCGCGTGTCGCGCCTCGCGCGACAGCTCGACCGGGCGCGGGCCGGGGCGTTCGCCGAGCACGGCCTGGAGAGCTGGGAGTTCGACGTGCTGGCGGCGCTGCGCCGGGCCGGCAAGCCCTACGAGCTGTCCCCCGGCGCGCTGGTGCAGCAGACCCTGGTGACCAGCGGCACGATGACCAACCGGGTCGACCGGCTGGAGAAGCGCGGCTTCGTCGTGCGCCGGCGGGACACCGCCGACCGGCGCGGCGTGCTCGTGCGGCTCAGTCGCGAGGGGCGCGGCGTCGTCGACGCCGCCTTCGCCGACCTGCTGCAGCGCGAGCACGAGCTGCTCGAGGCGCTGCCCCAGCGCGACCGGGCCCGCACCGCCGACCTGCTGCGCCGGCTCCTGGCCGCGGTGGAGGGCGAGTAGGCGAGGAGGGCGTACGCCACAACCCCCGACATCGGCCGCACTGACCGCAGGTGCGACCCCGGGACGCAACAACCCCCGATATCGGCCGCACTGACGTACGCCGCGACCCCCGAGACGCAACAACCCCCGATATCGGCCGCACTGACGTACGCCCGCGACCCCCGAGACGCAACAACCCCGACATCGGCCGCACTGACGTACGCCATGGGCCGGCGAGCGTCGGAAGGGCCGATATCGGGGGTTGGGGACGGGGACTGCGGGCGACGCTCAGGCGTCGGCGGCGGTGAGCGCCTGGGCCTCGGCGGGCGAGTCGACCGGGTCGGCGCCGTGCTCGGGCAGCGCGTCGACGGCGGCCACGATGCTGCGACCGGAGAGCAGGACCAGGATCGCGACGACGACCGCCCCTGCGCCGACCCAGTAGGGCAGGTCGAACGAGCGCTCCCCCAGGCGGCCGGCGAGCCACGGCGCGACCGCACCGCCGGCGAACCGCACGAAGCTGTACGCCGCGGAGGCCACCCCGCGCTCGACCGGGGCCACCTTCATGACGGCCTCGGTGATCAGGGTGTTGTTGATGCCGAGGAAGCCGCCGGCGACGACGGTGCAGGCGATGAGCACCGCCTTGCTGTCGGTGAACGCCCCCATGACGGCCAGCACGATCGCGAAGCCGACCAGCGCGATGAGAATGCCGGGCAGCGTGCCGATGCGGCGCTGCAGGCGCGGCGCGACGACCACCGAGGTGAAGGCGAGCAGGATTCCCCAGCCGAAGAAGACGTACCCCACCTCGCGAGCGCCCAGGTCGAGCGGGAACGGGGTGAAGGCGAGCAGCGTGAAGAAGCCGAAGTTGTAGAACAGCGCGGTCAGGCCGACGGTGAGCAGGCCGCGGTGGCCGAGCGCCCGCAGCGGCGCCGAGATCGGGGTCTTGTGCCCGGTCGGCGGGGTGGCCGGCAGCGCGATCGCGGTGGCGACCAGGGCGATGACCATCAGGGCACTGACGCCGAAGAACGGGAAGCGCCAGGAGAGCTCGCCGAGCGCGCCGCCGAGCAGCGGGCCGGTCGCGATGCCGATGCCGAGCGCGGCCTCGTAGAGGATGATCGCCTGGCCGACCGAGCCCTGGGCGGCGCCGACGATGGCGGCCAGCGCGGTCGCGACGAACAGCGCGTTGCCGAGGCCCCACACGGCGCGGAAGGCGACGACGCCGCCGACGGAGTCCATGGTGCCGGCCAGCCCCGCGCCGACGATGATGATCACCAGGCCGGTGAGCAGCGTGCGCTTGGCGCCGATCCGGCTGGAGACCCAGCCCGTGACGAGCATCGCCAGACCCATGACCGCCATGTAGCTGGTGAACAGCAGCGAGACCTCCGAGGGGCCCGCCCCGAGCTCGTCGGCGATCGGCTTGAGGATGGGGTCGACCAGGCCGATGCCCATGAAGGCGATGACACAGGCGAACGCGACCGCCCAGACGGTCTTGGGTTGGCGCAGCACGAGGATGCGGTCCTTTCAGGTGTGACGGACGAGCGAGGGCTCGCCCTCCACCTTTACATAGACCACCTATCTAGTTCAACCGCGCGGGAGGCTCCCGTCCTTCACGAACGCCAGCACCTGCTTGCCGATCGGCGTCACGGGATCCTCGGGAGCGATGTCCTTGAGCAGGGTGACGCCGTGCATGCCGGCCGGGCCCTGGACGTACGCCTTCTGCCGGCTCGGCGAGGCCGCCACCGCCCGCTGGAGGGCGGCCGGGTCGGTGTCGGTGTCGCCGGGCGAGGCGACGACGAGCACGGGAATCCGCAGCTCCCGCAACGCTTTTGCCGTGTCGGGCACGCCGTTCCAGCTCGTGGGTCCGGACAGGTCGACCACCCGGTCGGCCTTGACCTCGGCGGCGGACCCGATCGCGATCGTGCCACCCATCGACGCGCCGACGAGGGTGATGCTGCGCGCGCCCTCCTGGCGCAACCGGTCGACGACGGCCCGCACCTGGGCCACCGGGTCGCGGGCGGCCTCGGAGCCGGGCGCGCACTGCGACCCGCCGTAACCGCACAGGTCGAACGCGACGAGCCGCACCCCTCCTTCGCGGCGGCCGCCATGAACGGCCAGAAGCCGCACAGCCCGTCGCCGTTGGTCTGGTGCAGCAGCAGCGCGACCCGATCTCCGCTGCCGGTCTGGGCTCCGATCAGCGAGCTGCCCGAGGGGCCGGGGAAGATCAGCGGCGTCGCCGGCGCGTCGGGGAGCCCGCAGCGCTCGACGATCGGGTTGCTCGCGGACGACTCGCTCGCCGCCGACGACGACGACGAGCCTGCCGCCCCCGACGAGCTCGTGACCACCGACGGGCTCGCGGCGCTGCCGGACGTGGGCGACGAGGCCTCCTGACCCCCGCCGCCGCACGCCGCCAGCAGCACCGCGACTGCACCGACCCACCACCCCTGACGTCCCCTCATATGTCGACTCTGACATATCGACTACGGTCGTGCCGTGCCTTCCGCGGAACCGTTGCCGGTCAGTGACCTGGGTGGGGCCCTGCTCGGCCTTCTCGCGCGCGGCCCGGGCACGGGGTATGACCTGACCCGGCAGATGCACCGCCCGGTCGGCTACTTCTGGAGCGCCCAGCACAGCCAGATCTACGGCGAGCTGACGCGGCTGGAGCAGGACGGGCTGATCCGCGGCCGCGACGTCGACGGCGCCGGCCCGCGGCAGTCGCGCAGGTGGTCGATCACCGGCGCCGGGCGACGCGCGCTGCACGCCTTCGTCACGACCCCGCCACCCGACCGGCCCACGCGCAGTCGCCTGGCCGTGCAGGCGTACTCGCTGTGGCTGGCCGACCCCGACGCCGCCCGCGCGATGGTCCAGCAGGTGCGCCGGCGCCACGTCGAGCTGCTCGCGGACTACGCCCGCGAGGACGCCGAGCTCGGCTCACCGGCCGTCGGCGACCCCGAGTTCGGCAACGCGGCGGCGCTGCGCATGGGCGTGCTCGGCGCCGAGGGCATGGTCGCGTGGTGCGACTGGGTGCTCGAGGCGCTCGAGCGCGGTTGATCCCGCCCGGCGCGCGGCGCGCGCGGCGCGAGGGGCCACGCGCCGCGGCCCTCGTCAGCCGAGCTTCTCGGCGGCCTCGAGCCAGGCGAGCTCGGCCGCCTCCTGCTCCTCCTGCACCCCACGCAGCTCGCGGTCTAGCTCGGCGGCGCGGGCGTGGTCGCTGGCCGCCTCGACCAGCTGGTCGTGCAGCTTCTGCTCCCGCTCGTGCAGCCGGTTGAGGGTGCGCTCGGCGCGCGCGAGGTCCTTGCGGGCCTGGCGCTCCTCGGCCGCGCTCAGCCCGCCCGACCCGGCGCCCGACGAGCCCGACGCCGCACCCGACGAGCCGCCCGCCGAGGAGCCGGTCGCCGAACTGCCTTGCGCCGCAGCGGTTCTCGAGGTTCGCTGCTGCTGGTCGTGGCGCAGCTGGAGGTACTGCTCCACACCACCGGGCAGCTCGCGGATGCGCCCGTCGCCGAGCAGCGCCACCTGCCGGTCGCACATCCGCTCCAGCAGGTATCGGTCGTGCGAGACCACCAGCAGCGTGCCGGCCCAGCCGTCGAGCACGTCCTCCATCGACGTCAGGGTCTCGATGTCGAGGTCGTTGGTCGGCTCACCCAGAAATTCGATGGCAGATCCCAAGGGAGCACCTGTCTGCCATGGAAACTCAATCACTCGCTCTGCCGGTCGCCTCGGAAGTCAGAGCACTCATCTACACACGTGCCTCGATGGATCGCCACTACCTCATGCGATCCACCACCGACCAGGAGACCGACTGCCGCGCCTGGTGCGAGCAGGAGAAGTGGACGGTCGCCAAGGTCATCACCGACGCCAACCGATCCGCGTCGCGCTGGCGCACCCGCGAGCGCGAAGGATTCGAGGAGGCTCTGGAACTGATCGCGTCGAAGGAGTACGACGCCTTCGTGACGTGGGAGCCCTCACGTGCCGGTCGTGAGCTCCTGGCCTATGTGCAGCTGCGCGCCGCCTGTCAGGAGGCCGGGGTGCTGTACCTGACGAAGGGTCGTGTCTACGACTTCGCCCGCCACGATGACAGCTTCATGATGGGCCTGGAGTTTCTGAGTGCGGAGAAGGACGCGGCGATCATCCGCGACCGGCAGTTGCGCACGGTGCGGCTGAACGCGCAGAAGGGCCGCCCGCACGGGCGGCTGCCGTTCGGGTACCGGAGGGTCTACGACGAGCATACCCGTGCGCTCGTTCGCCAGGAGGTAGACCCGGAGAAGGCGGCGATCATCGTCTCAGCGGTTGACGAGATTCTCGACGGCGGGTCGATCAACCAGATCGTGACGCGCCTCAATCGTCAGGGCGTGCCCACGCCGATGAAGGCGACCTCTGATCACTCGCGCGGCTGGACGACTGCCACGATCCGGCAGATCATCAAGAGCCCGACGATCGCGGGATTGCGGATGTACCAGGGCGAGGTGATCGGCGAGGCGGACTGGCCCGCGATCATTCCGGTCAAGAAGTGGGAGCAGGTCAACCATCTGCTCGATGACCGAGCCAGGCGCACCCGCTACGTTCCCGAGGACAACCCCAGCCATCCGCGCTGGCTGCTGACGTTCATAGCGAGGTGCGGGTACTGCCTCCATCCGCTGGTGCGGATTCACGGCACGAAGGTGCGCAAGCGCACCGGGCTGCGTTCTGACAACTACAGCTGCGGGCGCCCCGGCTGCCGCAAGGTCAGCATCGATATGCGCAACACCGACGTGTACGTCACCGGCGTGTTGCTGGGCTGGTTGTCGAAGCCGGAGAGCTTGGCGGTGATCATCGGCCCGGAGGACGATTGGAGCGAGCGGGTCCGGGAGGCTGAGGAGCAGGCCGCTGCGTTGCGTCAGCGACTGGACGAGGCGGCGAGCGAGTACGCCGAGGGCCGGATCAGCATGACGATGCTCACCAGCATCGAACGTCGACTGATTCCGCAGATCGAGCAGGCCGCGAAGGCTGCGGTTCCTCCCGTCGCTGACAAGCAGTTGCTCTCGTTCATCCAGGAGAGCGATCTGGAGGCGGCATGGGACCGTCTGGAGCTGGTCGAGAAGCGTCGGCTGCTGAAGATGCTGCTGGACATCCGTGTGGAGAAGGCGATCCAGATGGGGCCGTACTTCAACCCGGATCGGATCAAGATCACGCCTCGCTACTCGGTTCCCGAGACGTATCAGTGGAAGCGAGCAGAATCGTCCTGATCGCAGCGCCCTGCCGCTCGGTCGGAGGCAGGAACGACGCGCCGAGCTCTCGCCCCCGATCCTGGAGTCGCGAGAGCTCGGCGTTCTCTTTCTGCACTGCGGTGGTGGTGGTGGTCATGGCAGTTCTCCGGTTTCGGGGTCGGCGCCGGCGTAGAAGGCGTCTTCGGCGGCGCGGCGCTCGGCGACTCGTGCGGCGACGTAGTCCACGAAGTCGCGGTCGCGGTCGGCGACGAACACGTCCTCGATCGGGTCGGGCGGGTCCTCGCCGGGCCAGGCGGTCTGCCGGGTGGGCCGGTCGCGGTCCAGACGGGTGCCGGAGGCGGCGACCCATTCGCGCAGCCGGGCGCGGGCGTCGGCGAAGTCGCGATGCCACCCGAACGGGGCGGACCCGTCCTGCTCGGGGTGGTAGGCGCACAGCCAATGCAGATGGAGAGCAGACAGTTCCCAGACCAGTTCGTCGTGGCGGTGCCAGAACGGCGGGATCACGCTGGCGGGCAGCCCGTAGGTGCGGCGCAGCCTTTCGACCCACCGGTTCAGGGCGTACCACTCCTTTTCGAGCACGTCAGCGCGCAGCAGGTACCAGTTCACCGGTCCAGGCGGGCCGGCATCCTCCTCGCCCTCTTCGGTGTCGTACTCGTCGTAGTCCTCGTCCAGGTCGAAGTCGTCGCCGGGCAGGCCATCGGCCTGCGGCTCGGCGGGGCTGTTGTGGTCGGAGGTCAGGTCGCTCATGATCGCGGTCTCCTCGTCCTCACAGGCCCATCGCCGGCGGCTGCTGCACAGGACGCCGCGCCGACGCCTCGAAGGCAGACACCTGCTCCCGCGGCCCGGGCGGCG
The DNA here is from genome assembly GCF_030296655.1 of Barrientosiimonas endolithica. Classification (NCBI taxonomy): domain Bacteria; kingdom Bacillati; phylum Actinomycetota; class Actinomycetes; order Micrococcales; family Dermacoccaceae; genus Barrientosiimonas; species Barrientosiimonas endolithica. The sequence continues at coordinate 2,768,613 of NZ_AP027735.1, forward strand.
GCTGGGCCGGCCGCGACCGTGCCCCCTCCGGCTCCGGGGCCCGTTGGTGGGACGTGTCCCGTTCGGGGGTCTGCTGCCCGGCGGCGCGTTCGGCGACCTCGCGGCGGGGACTGCGGTCGACGTCGTAGCGGGTGTGGGCCATGTCGTGCCCGAGCCCGGTGGCGACGAACCGCTCCTTCATCTCGCCGGTGGACTTGCTGGTGTACTCCTCCATGCGACCCTCGGCGATGAAGTAGTCGCCACGGAGGAGATTCTTGTACGCGCGGACGGCAGCGCCCTTGTAGGCGACCAGATCGTGGTAGCTGTTCGGCAGCCGCGTGTAGGTGCCGTCGCTTTCGTAGTTCCAGTGCCGCTGCTCGACCTTCGCGTAGAACTTCGCCTTGCCCGTCGACGTGGTGTCCAGCGACGGGGTGGACACGATGCGTCCCTTGAAGGACTGGCGGACATCCGCCTCCGGCTCCGGGGCCTGCTCGGGGTGTGCTTCCTCGGCCATCGCTCTGCTCCTGTCTGCCTCATCGGGTCACCGAGGGCGGTGACCGTCGTGACAGGCAGGTGCACACCCGCTGTCCTGAGCTCTACGCGGAACGGGGGCGGCGCAGCAGTGCCTCGATCTCGCCGCGGTCCGTCTTCAGCTGGGCGGCGTCGGGCCGGGCCGGCCACGGGGTCAGATCGGTGACGATCGGTGGTGCGGCGCGCAGCAGGGTGACGGCAGTGCCAAAGGGCAAGGTCCGCAGCCGGTCGGGCGGGAAGACCGACACCCGCCGTACCGAGCGTTGGTTCTGCCGGGTGCCGTGATCGCCGAGGGTCACACTGTCGGTGTACTCGTCGCGCTCACCGATCAGCGAGGAGAGGTCTTGGAGATCTTTGCTGTTGGAGGCGCCGCCGAGGATGATCTTCACGATCGAGGCGTCCCAGATCGCGTTCGCCTGGTTCTCGTTCCACTTGTCGCGGGCTTGGGCGAGGGATTGCAAGACGGGCACGCAGGTGATGCCGGTGCCGCCGCCTTCGGCCATCAGCACCGGCAGGCTCGGCAGCGGTGCGAGATTGGCTATCTCATCCAACGCGAGCAGCACCGGCGGGTCCAGCCGGGCTCCCGGCGAGCGGGCCGCGATCCGGCGAGCGGTCTCCACGAGGTCTTCCACCAGGGCGGCCACCAGCGCGGCGGATGCGCCGGCACCGGCGCCGGTGGCGAGCAGGAACAGGGTGCCTTTGTCGCGGATGAACCGTTCGGGGTCGAAATCCTCGCCGGGGCCGGGGCTGACAGCATCGAGCACCCGCGGGTCGGCCAGCGCACCCAGGGCGAGGGACACGCCCTGCCAGATCGAGTCCCGCGTGCGGGGGTCGGCGTCGATCATGGATTCCAGCGAGTCCGCCCAGCCGGTCGCCGCGTCGGGGTGGTTGGTGAGGATCGCGACCGCCTCGGCCGCCGCCGAGGGGTCGAGAGTCCACCGGAACAGCTCTTCCGGGCTCCGGTGGTCGAGGGCGGCGGCGTGCAGCAAGGCTTGGAGAGCGGTGCGGGTCTTCCCCTCCCAGAACCCGCCGGACTCCACCCCGCCCGCCGACAAACCGGTAGCGGAGGCGAGGCCGGTGGCGCGGATCATCGCCGTGAGCGGGTCGGCGCAGCCGCGGATGGGTGACCAGCGCATCCCCGCCGGCACGCCCTCGGCCAAGTGTTGAGGGTCGAACACGGCCACGGGCCCGATCCGTTTGCGGGCGCGCAGAGTCGCGGTGAGGTTGTCGGGCCGGGTGCTGGTGGTGATCACCGCGCCGGGAGCATCGAGGATCGCCGGGATCACCACATGCAGGCCCTTGCCGGAACGGGGCGGCCCGATCAGCAGGATCGAGTCTTCGACCGATGCCCATACCTCTTTGCCCTTGCTGGTGCCGAGCCGGTACCCCACGTCTGCCGGTGTCGGGTTGTCCAGGGAGGGGCGGAGGTTCGCGGCGCGTTGGAGCAGCGCCCGCGCTGAGGCCGTGGTGGTGATCTCATGCGAGGTGGCGATCCCGGCGGTGGTGTGCGGGTCGGTCTCGACCTTGCGGGCGTGGCGGCGCAGCCGCACCCACACCCAGCCGCCCGCGGCGGCGAGAGCGGTGAGCAGCACGACGGCGACCGTCCAGTAGGCGAACGGATGCAGCCCGTCCGCGTCGAGCGCGGCGGCGGGGTCGCCGGGCCGGAACAGCACCCCGACCCCGGCCGCCGGCCCGGCCGCCGGCTGGTCGGTGCCGGTGAGGAACGCGGCGATGCTACCGGCGGCGCGCAGGATGAGCGCGAGGCCGAACAGGCCGACCAGTCCGATCATGGCGGCGTTGGTCAGCTCGTCGCCGAGGCTGCCGGTCTGCCGTCCCTGCGACGCCATGCTCATCGCAGGGTCTCCACGACGATGGAGCCGGAGATACGCCCGACCAACACCACCTCATCCGCCCCTGAGCCGACGAACCGCGCCGGGTCGAGCAGGGCGCGGGCGGTGCCGTCGCCGGTGGCATCGGTGTGGGAGACGATGACTGCGACCGCCACGTCCTCGCCGGGCACGAACCCGTCCCCGGTGACCTCGACCAGCACCGGCCGGCCCGGCGTGCGCTTCTCCTTCTTCTGCGGCACCGGTTCGGCGGCGGCGGGCTTGCGGGGCGCGGCAGGGATGAGGTCGGTGAAGCTGGTGCCGTCGGCCTCGTGCACCTCGACCCGCACCGGCACCGCCCGCTCATCACTGGCCTGGTCGATGATCTGCGGGAACATCTTCCGCGACCACGCCCCGGTGTTCTCCGGTGGCGGGTGCGGGGCGCCGTTGATCGTGACGGTCATCGACCCGTCCGGCTGGACGTCCAGGACGACGGATCGCAATGACACCGGTGCGGACGCGGCCGGAGTGGGGCTGGTGGGGTTCTTTCTCATGCCCGCCAGGTGCGCCCCGCCCGTCCCGCGCCGGACACGCATGTTCACGCGAACCGTCAGAGCTTCCGACAGACCTTCAGGAATACTGACGAACCGTCAGCCACAGTGAAGAACCGTCAGAAATCCGGGGAACTTGCGGGGGTTTATCTCTAGAGCCGCAACTTTCTGACCGAGGTTCATGCCTCGCAGGTGCGCTCCGCCCGCCGCCGCAACGGACTTACCGCTTGTCGAGAATTCTGACGAACCATCATGATTCCTGACACTTTTGCAGTATTCTTGATGCATGGTCATGATTCGTGAAGCTGCGGAGTGATGAAGCTCGCTGCGGTTCGGAGTGTCGGAACTGCCAGGGGCTGGCGGTCCGAGGAGGATGCTGCCGACTTCGAGCAGGAGATCATCGACCAGTACGCTCTCGCGATGGCTGCCGCCGGGCTCAGCGACGGCTACATCGCGCAGTCCAGAGCAGTCGTGTTCGAGTTCCGTCACCATCTCGACGTCCCGCTGTGGCAAGCAAGGCCCTCCGACGCGGACGCTTTTCTGGCCGGGCTACGTCGGGCTGGGTTGGCGGTCACGACGCGGGCGAGCAAGGCGGGTGCGATCGCGCAGTTCTACGACTTCGCCATCGCCCGCTACCAGGGCGACATCAATGCGCTGACCGATTGGGTGATCGAGCAGCCCGTCGACGAGTACAACCGGCAGTCGGGCTCGTCGCTGGGCAAGGTCCGTGTGCCTCCGTCCGATGCGGAGATCGGCCGGCTCTTCGGCGGGTGGGCCGCCTCGCTCCAAGATGAGCGACGTTATCTGCCCGCCGCGAGGAACTACTTCGCTGCGTCGCTCTGGCGCAGGGTCGGGGTGCGCATCACGGAGAGCACGAAACTCGACATCCGTGACTGGCGGCCCGATCTCGGGGCGCTGGGTAAGCTGCATGTCCGGTTCGGGAAAGGCTCGCGGGGACGAGGGTCGAAGCAGCGTCTGGTGCCTGCGATCAACGGGGCGGACAAGCTCATCGACTGGTGGCTCGGCGATGTGCGACACCGCTTCGGCCCCGACTGGGACAACCCGGATGCCCCGATGATCCCGTCCGAGCGGTTCGACCACGAACTCGGTCGTTCCTGGCGGGCCAGCGACGACGTGCTCCGGCGGGGCCTGACCCGAGCGACTGAACGGTTCTTGCCCGCCTGGGCCGGAGGACGGATGACGCCGCATGTGCTCCGCCATTACTGCGCGTCATCATTGTATCTGGCGGGCATGGACTTGAAAGCGCTGCAAGAGCTGCTGGGGCACCAATGGCTCTCGACCACGACGCAGTACATCCACGTCCCGGGCGAGCACGTCGAGGACTCGTGGATGCAAGCCAACCAACGGCTGGAAGACCGATTTGAAGGGATGACCACGCGATGAAATGGAACCTGCGAGTCCAGGCCGCCGAGCGCGGCATCTGGAAGTCGGCGGAACTGCGGCGGATGCTCGCCGACGCCGGGCTAGAGATCAGCCAGGGCAAGATGTCCGGGCTGTGGACGGGCACGCCGACCACGATCCGGCTGGACGATCTCGATGTCATCTGCCATGTCCTCGCCTGCAAGCCAACTGATCTGCTGGTGCCCGAGCCCGAGAAAGTCCGAGCACGCAAGCCCGGCACCCGTCGGCGGGTAGAAGCGAATGGGAGCACGAATATGGTCGCGCCCCGGTTCGGTCCGAAGAACGATCGGCCGCCGCCGCCGCTATGAGTCCGGCACGCGGCCCAAACGGACCCTTGAGTCCGCCGTTGCCCTGCACCGCGTGCGGGGTGAGGCCGGCCGCGTGGCTCACACCCCGAATCGACTTCTGCTACGACTGCATCCCCGGCGGCCCGTTCACACCGCCGGCCTGTAGCAAGTGCGGATCAACCGAGTATTACAGCCAAGGACTCTGCGCCCACTGTCACCCCGGCAGCCCCGGCTTCATCGGCTGGGACTGCCGCACGCTCAGGTGACAGTTGGGGTGTCAGGCCGCGAGATCCACGGCGGGGTTCATGATGGTCTCGTATTCGATGGGGGTCAATCGGCCCAGGCGGGCCTGTCGGCGACGACGGTGGTAGGTGCGTTCGATCCAGGTGATGATCGCGATGCGGAGCTCTTCTCGAGTCCGCCAGCGCTTGCGGTCCAGGACGTTCTTCTGCAGCAGCGCGAAGAAGGACTCCATCGCGGCGTTATCTCCGCCGGCACCGACTTGGCCCATCGATCCGATGAGGTGATGACGGTTCAGGGCGTGCACGAACTTCCGTGACCTGAACTGAGATCCGCGGTCCGAGTGCACGATGCACCCGGCGGCGTCACGACGCCTGGATATCGCGTTGTCCAGGGCGTTCACCGCGAGGCGAGCCTTCATCCGGTCGCTGATCGAGTAGCCCACGATCCGGCCGGAGAACACGTCTTTGATCGCGCAGAGATAGAGCTTGCCCTCATCGGTCCAGTGCTCGGTGATATCCGTCAGCCACAGTTCGTTGACGTCATCGGCGGAGAAGTCCCGCTTCACGAGATCGTCGTGAACCGGCGGGCCAGGGCGTTTCCCGTCTTCGCCCGCTTCTTCCCGAACACCGACCACCATTGGTTGTCCCGGCAGATCCGCCACGCGGTCCGCTCACTCATCACCTCTCCCGCTTCCGCGGCCTCTCCGACCAGGAACCGGTACCCGTACTCGGGATCGTCGCGGTGGGCGTCCAGCAGGGCGTTGGCACGATACGCCTCGACGAGTTCGGCCCTGGTGAACTGCTGTTTCCGCCAGCGGTAGTAGGGCTGACGGGAGAGCTTCAGGACCCGCAGGGACACCGCGACAGGGATCCCGTCGCAGGCGAGCTCGCTCACGAGCGGGTACCACCTTTTCCCGGCAGGTTCGCCTGGGAGAGGTAGGCCGCGGCACGGCGGAGGACCTCGTTCTCCTGCTCGAGCAGCCGGATCTGCTTGCGCGCCTCGCGCAGCTCGGTCGACTCTTCCCGGCTCCTGCCGGGGCGGTTGCCGTCGTCGATGTCAGCTTGGCGGATCCATTTGTGCAGCGTCATCTCGTGGACGCCGAAGTCCTTCGCGATCTGCGCGAGAGTGACGCCATCCTCACGGGACCGGGCCACGCGCACGACGTCCTCGCGGAACTCCTGGGGGTAGGGAGCGGGCATGGTGCACATCCTTCCAGGCCGCCCAGCGGGCAAGCCAGATCAGATGTCACCTATCCGTACGGCAGTCCCTATCGGGCCGGAGGCAATGCATGACCTCGTACGTGTTGTTCATCAAGATGAAGCCGTCCGACGCCATCGCTCCGGCAGAAAAGACAACCTGATCGTCTCCAAGGGCTTCCAGGAGTTCTGCGTTGTCGTCTCCGTGCACCAGATCGCCATAGAGGAACTTTCGCGCGATCTCGTTATCCCACGCATCGATACGCGGCCCCGGTGCATCCGGATCGATGGGCGCTTGCATGATCCGCATCCGACGAACCGGGTACTTGCTCCACCCCTCACGCAACTCACCTATCCGCTCCCTGTTGACGGCGTCTTCCGGAGGGCAGAAGAAGTCGAGGGCCGCCATGACGGTTCTCCACGCCAACCTGTCGCCCTTCTTGGACAGCGTCAGGGGGCGTATCAACGTGAGAGCGTAGGCGACTTGCTCTTTGGGAGGAATCACCTGGCGCAAATCTCGCACAGAGGTTTCGCCGGTGGTCTTATCGAGCACGAGGTTCATATGGAGCTGTTGCCCGAGCTTGAGGGCGTCTTCGCGCTGAGCAAGTCCGCATGAGAACAGTTCGTCCGCACGACGCTTGAACAGCCGCAGAGTCTGGAGGTGCTTGCTCGCCACCGGATCGCTGTTCTCATCGGCCACGCGGTCGCACTCCTCGATGTCGGTCGGATGCTCGGTGCGCACCTCTCAGAGACCAGAAGCTGAGGGAGGAACCGTGCCTACATTCTATGATCCCGTCGCCGACGCTGAGGAAGCGTCGCAGGCGTTGCGCGGTCTGGCGCACGCCAGCCGCGACTTCGCCCATCCCGAGGACGCCTACACGATGATGGGGAACCTGCTGTCCGGGGTGCGTTCCATGCAGCAGTCCCTCGCGCAGATCGCCCAGCAGCACAACCGGCACGAGGGCCGCGCCTTCGATGACCACGGCGACCAGGCCGCGGGCATCCGGGACGCCCACCAGGCCGCCAGGCAGCTCTTCGACGCGGCCGCCGGACTCGATGCGGTGGAGGAACGGCTGAACCTCGCCATGCAGGCCGCCGGGCGGATCGCCTGGCACCCCGCACCCGGGCCGCCCGCGCCATCGGCCGCCGCGAGCCTGGAGCGGGGGCCGAGGCGGTCTCGCGGTGGGTGAACATCGTGTTCCTCCAGGGCGAGGAAGCCGACGCGGTGCTGTCGATGATCGACCGCCACGGCCCGGACGCCGCAATCGAGCACCTGTCCGGCTTCGACTACGGCGCTGAGACCACCGATGCGGCGATGGAGAACGGCTATGTCTACGACACCCTCCCCGCCGGACCGTTGGACCAGGAGGCTGCCGCCGGCGAGTACACGCTGACCTACAACCCCGACATGGGGCACGTCGGCCTCTACCGTCGCCACCCGATCCCGCCCGAAGACCGCCTCGACCCCGAATCCCACACGGCTGGGCCCATCGGCCCGAACGTCGGCGGCGCTGCAAGCGCGGCGGGAGCGTCCGGCGGGCTTGCGGCAGGAGCGGGAGGCGCCACCGGGGCCGCCGCGTCCCGGTCGACCAGAGCGCTCGGGGCATCCGCTGCGGCGGCTGGCGGGCGCAAGGCTCCGGCTGCGGCCGGGAAAGGCCGACCGGCGAAGACCGACGGGTCGTGGTTCACCCATCCCGGCGTCGCGGCCGTCAAACGCGACCGCGGCCTCGGCCTGTAAGCGGTGCCCCGCCGTGAACGGTGCCGTCGCCCCGGTCACGGGGTGGCGGTGCCGTCGTGTGTGCGGGCCGGGCGCACCTGACCGGCATCCCTGTCCGCTCCGCATCTCGGGAGGTCCCTGGTGCCCACCTTCTCCTATCCCACCGCCTACGCCGCCGAAGCCGCCCGGAATCTGCGCGCCCTCGCGAGCGCCGGCCAGCTCACCGAAGCGGGGGCGCCTGCGATCATCGCGGACCTTCGCGATGCGACCGCGGCGATGCGGCTGGTGCTCGACCGGCTCGCCGCCGCTCACACCATCCCCGGTCACCCCACCGCGCTGGAGGCCGGTGATGAGCTCCATCAGGCCGGCACCGCCCTGGACGAGGCTAGAGGCCGGCTGGCCGGCGCGGCTCGCGCCGCCGACGAGATGACCCGCATAGACCCGGCCGGGGCGCCTGCCGCCGGTGGCGTCACGCGGGGTCGGGGGTGGGGGCTGTGAGCGAGAAGGAGCGCCTGCACACCGCCGTTCTGGTCGCCCCGGCCGCGGAACGTCGTCGGCTGCGCAAACAGCGTCGCCGTGCCGCCGCAGAGTTGCAGGCTGAGCAGCGCCGGCAGGAGGTGGCCGCCGCGAAAGCGAAGGCCGGCGCCGAACGCGCCGAACGCAAGGCCACGCAGTATCTGCCGGCTGCCGGGGAGGCGGGGCCGGTGGCGTTGCGGACCCCGGGCCGGTTCCGGTTGCCTCGCCATCAGGACACCTCCGCGACGTTGGCGGCGCAGTATCCGTTCCTGGCCGAAGGGGGCCTGGGCAGCGAAGGCGTGTTCGTCGGCCAGAACCTCTACTCGGGCGCCAGCTTCGTGTATGACCCGTGGGTGCTCTACCAGGCTGGGATCATCACGGCCCCGAACGTGGTGCTCGCCGGGATCGTCGGCAGCGGGAAGTCGTCGCTGGCCAAGAGCCTCTACACCCGCTCGCTCCCGTTCGGGCGGCGGGTGTACGTGCCGGGCGACCCGAAAGGCGAGCACACCGAGATCGCCCGCGCGGTCGGGGGCCGGGCGATCCAGCTCGGCCACGGCCTGCCCACCCGCCTCAACCCGCTCGATGAGGGCTACCGGCCGACCGGGCTCAGCGATGCGCAGTGGGCGACGACGGTCGCCTCCCGCCGTCGTGACCTGATCGGCGCGCTGACCGAGACGGTGCTGACCCGGCCGATGACCCCGCTGGAGCACACCGCGATCGACACCGCCCTGACAGCGACGGTTCGGGAGAACGACGTGCCGATCCTGCCGATGATCGTCGACCACCTCCTCACCCCGTCGGACGACCCTGACGGGCGGCTGGCGGAGGACGGCCGGATGGTCGGGCACGCGCTGCGGCGTCTGGTCGCCGGCGACCTGTCCGGGCTGTTCGATGGGCCGTCGACGGAGGTGTTCGATCCGACGTTGCCGATGGTGTCGCTGGACCTGTCGCGGGTGACGGAGAACGCCACGCTCATCTCGGTGCTGATGACCTGCTCCAGCGCGTGGATGGAATCGGCGCTGCTGGACCCGAACGGCGGACAGCGGTGGGTGATCTACGACGAGGCCTGGAGATTGATGAGCGAGCCGGCGCTGCTGAAGCGGATGGACGCGCACTGGCGGCTGGCCCGCGCCTACGGGATCAGCAACATGCTCATCTTCCACAAGCTCACCGACTTGGAGAACGTCGGCGACCAGGGCTCGGCGATGCGCTCGCTGGCCAACAGCCTGTTGGCGAACGCGGAGTCGCGGATCATCTACCGGCAAGAATCCGACCAGCTCGGCACCACCGCGAAGACCCTCGGCCTGACCGGCACCGAACGCTCCCTCCTGCCGACCCTGGGAACCGGGCAGGGGCTGTGGCGGATCAAGGATCGCTCCTTCGTCGTGCAGCACCAGCTCCACCCCGACGAGTACGACCTGTTCGACACCACCGCCCGCATGAGCTGAATTCCCCGCAAGTTCAGGAATCCTGAAGTCGATTTGGCGTGAAGATGCGGGTTGAGAGGTCGCTGGGGCAGGTGTGAGTGTGCATGTTCACGGAAGATGCAACCTCAGCGTGGCTTCCTGCGGGATCAGCAGGGGTGCGGCGTTCGACGAGGATGGTGTCGCGCCAGCGGCCGGCGTGCGGCCCGTAGTCCATGCGGGCGATGCGTTCTCGTCTGCCGACGGTGCGGAATCCGGCGCGCTCGTGGAGACGCAGGCTTGCGGTGTTCTCGGGGAAGATTGAGGACTGGACCGTCCAGATGCCCGCGTGGTCGGCGACGGCGAGGAATGCGGCCAGGAGCCTGGAGCCGACGCCCTGTCCTGCAGCATCCGGGTGGATGTAGATCGAGTGTTCGACGACGCCCGCATAGGCGGTCCGCGTTGAGGTGGGGGCCGCGGCAACCCATCCGTTGACCCGATCTGCGGAGTCGAGGGCTACCAGGCTCAGCTCGGAGCGTTTGCAAGTGATGAACGCGGCCCAGTTCGCGGGCGGCACAGCTTCGAAGGTGGCGTGCCCGGTGGCGATCCCGGCTTGGTAGATGCTCGCGACCTCGGGCCAGTCGGACTCGACCATCGGCCGGAACCGGGACTCTGGCATCAGGAGAGGAACGCCCGCGCGGCAGTGGCGAGCGTGTCGGTTGTGGGCTGGTAGTAGGCCCACTTACCGCGTTGCTCGCGGGTCACGAGTCCGGCTTCGACAAGGAGCTTCATGTGGTGTGACACGGTCGGCTGCGACAGTCCGACGGGTTCGGTGAGGTCGCACACGCACATCTCGCCCTCGCTGCTGCCGACGATCATCGCCATGAGCTTGACCCGGGTGGGGTCGCCGAGCGCTTTGAACACCCGGGCGAGCTGCTGTGCGGTCGCATCGTCGAGCGGTTGCCCCGGGATGCAACAGGTCGAGGCTTCGGGGGTGCTCTCGATGGTCGCGGGGGTGTTCATGGCTCCATTCTGCCCTACGCATTGACATCTGTCGATACGTGAGGCAGGCTTGCTCATATTGAAGAACGTCAATGTATGGAGGTTGGGTATGGTTTCCGTCGTCGTTATCGGTGCAGGCCCGCAGGGGCTCGCAGCGGCCGCGCATCTACTGGAACGCGGACTGAACCCGCTCGTGCTGGAGGCCGGTGATGGTCCGGGGGCAGCTGTTGCGGAGTGGGGGCATGTGCGGCTGTTCTCGCCGTGGACGGAGCTCACCGATGCGGCGTCTCGTCGCCTGCTGGAGCCGACGGGGTGGGTGGCGCCGGAGAAAGGCTATCCGACCGGGGCGCAGTGGATCGAGGGGTATCTCGCCCCGCTTGCGGACGCGCTGGGCGACCGGGTCCGGTATGGGGCTCGTGTGGTCGGAGCGGCGCGCAAGGGGCGGGATCTCGCGGTCGATGCCGGGCGAGCGGAGCAGCCGTTCGTCGTGCACGTCCGCCGCACGGATGGTGGGCAGGAGCGGATCGAGACCGACGCGGTGATCGACGCGTCGGGCACCTGGTACACCCGGAGTCCCGCGGGTGCTGACGGTCTCCCCGCGCTCGGTGAGGAGGCTGCAGTCCATGCGGGGCTGGTGGAGCATCGCATGCCCGCGATCGAGGATGCCCTGGGTTTGGCTGGTCAGCATGTGGTGGTGGTCGGCAACGGTCATTCTGCGGCGACGACGATCGGGATACTGTCGCGGGTAGCGAAGCGGGTGCCGGGGACGCGGATCAGCTGGGTGCTGCGCCGCGGCACGGTCGGCAATACGTTCGGCGGCGGGAGCGGGGACGAACTGCCCGAGCGCGGTGCGCTGGGTCAGCGGGCGAAGAAGGCGGTCGAGGACGGGCTTGTGGATCTCGTCACCGGGTTCCGTACCGAAGAGGTGGCGGTCGAGGACGGGCAGGCTGTGCTCCTCGCGGAGGACGGCCGCCGTTTGGAACCGGCATCGCGCGTGTTCGTCGCGACCGGGTTCCGGCCTGACCTGTCGTTCCTGTCCGAGATCCGGCTCGATCTCGACATGCGGTTGCAGGCTCCGGCGAAGGTCGCTGTCGAGGTGGACCCGAACCTGCATTCGTGCGGCTCCGTCCGTGCCACGGGAGCGGCGGACCTCGCACACCCGGAGCCGGGCTTCTACATCGTGGGGGCGAAGTCGTACGGGCGGGCGCCGACGTTCCTGGCTCTGACCGGGTTCGAGCAGGTCCGCAGCGTCGTTGCGGCGATCGCCGGCGACCGTGAGGCGGCCGCGCGCGTCGACCTCGTCCTGCCGGACACAGGGGTGTGTGGCGGGTCTGGCCTGTTCGACGCCCCGGACGATCAGGCGGCCTCGGACTCGTGCTGCGCGCCCGCGCCGCAGCTGGTCCAGATCGGCGCGAGGACCACGAGATGAGCCGGGGCCGCCTGCTGATCGTCGGCGGCGGGCAGTCCGGCCTCGCCGCAGCCCGCACCGGACGCGTCCGGGGCTGGGAACCGGTCGTCCTGGAGGCCGGTGACGAGCCGGTCGGGTCCTGGCCGCGCTACTACGACAGCCTGCGCCTGTTCTCCCCACGCCGGTTCAGTTCCTTCCCCGGGTACCCGTTCCCCGGCGACCCGGACGGCTACCCGGGCCGCGACGAGGTCGTCGAGTACCTGCGCGGATACGCCGACCGGCTCGGCGTCGAGGTCCGGACCAATGCCCGCGTCGTCGACGTCACCGCCGACGGGCCGGCGTTCACGGTGGAGTTGGCTGACGGGAGCAGCCTGGTCGGTGACGCGCTCATCGCCGCTTCCGGTTCGTTCGGCAATCCCCACGTGCCGGCGATCCCCGGCAGGGGGCATTCGAGGGGCGGGTTCTGCATGTGGCCGACTACCGGTCGCCGGAGGAGTTCGCCGGGCAGCGGGTCGTGGTCGTCGGGGCGGGCAACTCCGCCGTGCAGGTGGCCCACGAGCTCGCCGAGCACGCGGAGACGTCGCTGGCGGTGCGGGACCGGGTGCGGTTCGCGCCGCAGATGATCGCCGGACGCGACCTGCACTGGTGGCTGCGCCTCACGCGCGCCGACCTGCTCCCGCCATCGGTCCTCGAACGGCTCGTCACCGGCACCCCGGTGATCGGGACCGACACGTACAAGCGGGCGCTGGAGGCGGGCCGGCCCGACCAGCGGCCCATGTTCACCGCGTTGTCCCCGGACGGGGTCGTGTGGCCTGACGTCTCCCGGGAGCAGGTCGACGCCGTGATCTTCGCGACCGGCTACCGGCCGCACCTGACCTACCTGACCTCGTTTGGCGTCCTCGACGGGGCCGGCAGGCCCCGGCACGACCGCGGTGTCTCGACCGCGCTGCCGGGGCTGGGCTTCCTCGGTGTGGAGTTCCAGCGGTCGTTCTCCTCGAACACGCTGCGCGGGGTGCACCGCGACGCCCGGCACGTCGTCGACGCCCTGACCAGGCTGCCGCGGGGTGCCGCCGTTGCCTGAGCCCGGACCCCGCCCATCGCTGGGAGCGGTGCTGGCGGCGCTGTGCGTGACCGAGATCGTCTCCTGGGGGCTGCTCTACTACGCCTTTCCGGTGCTCGCGCCGCGGATCAGCGCCGACACCGGTTGGTCCTCGATGGCCGTCACCTCGGCGTTCTCGGCGGCACTGGTGGTCTCGGCGCTGGTCGGGGTCCCGGTCGGCCGCGTCATCGACCGGCGCGGACCGCGGCTGGTCATGACGGTCGGGTCGGTCCTTGGAGTCCTGGCTCTCGTGGTGATCGGGACGGCAGGGAGCCTGCCGGTCTTCGTCGCCGGGTGGGTGCTCGCCGGGGCCGCGATGGCCGGGGTGCTCTACCCGCCGGCGTTCGCCGCGGTCACCGGCTGGTTCGACGCACGCCGTCTCGGGGCGCTGGCCACGCTCACGCTCGTCGCGGGCCTGGCCAGTACGGTCTTCGCGCCGCTGACGGCGGTCGCGGGCGAGCAGCTGGGCTGGCGGGCGACCTACCTGTGGGCGGCAGCCACCCTCGCCGTCGTCACAGTGCCGGCCCACTGGCTCCTGCTGCGACGCCCCTGGCCCGCGCGCGGGCATCGCGACGCGCCCGCCGCCGACAGCGCCCATGCCGTCGCGGTCCTGCGCAGCGCGCGGTTCTGGCTGCTCACGGGCGGTTTGACCGCGGCGTCGCTGGCCATGTACACGGGCCTGCTGGCCCTGGTCCCGCTCATGCTCGAGCGCGGCCTCGACGCCCGGGCCGCAGCCTGGGTGCTCGGCCTCGGAGGCGTCGGCCAGGTCGCCGGACGCCTCGTCTACACCGGCCTGGCGCACCGGGCCTCGCTGACCGCGCGCACCGCCGCCGTGTTCATCCTGGTGACTGCGAGCACGCTGGTCCTGGCCGTGGTGCCGGGCCCGGTGGGCCTGCTGATCGCGGCGTCGATGCTCGCCGGAGTCGGCCGCGGGATCGCCACGCTGCTGCAGGCGACCGCGATCACCGACCGCTGGGGAGAGCGCGCCTACGGCCACCTCTCCGGCGTCCTCGGCCTCCCGGTCCTGCTGGCCGCCGCCCTCGCCCCGTTCGCCGGGGCCGTCCTCGCCGAGGTGACCGGGAGCTACGCGAGGGCATTCGCCGTCCTGACCGCCCTGGCTGCAGTCGGGACGGCCCTGATGATCGCCAGCGTGTGGACGAGGGCCTGCGCGGAGCAGCCACTCCTCCCGCCGCGTGGCGTTCATAGTCGAGGTTGAGGTCATCGGAGCCGACAATAGGTCAGCATTCACTGTATAATTTAGCGTATGCTGACTATTGCTTCGCGTCTCGACGTCATGAACCGGCTGGGCCGGGCCATGGCGGACCCGACGCGCTCCCGGATCCTGATGACCCTGCTGGACGGCCCGAGCTACCCGGCCGTGCTCTCGCGCGAGCTGGAGCTGACCCGGTCGAACGTGTCGAACCACCTGACCTGTCTTCGCGACTGCGGGATCGTGGTCGCCGAGCCCGAGGGTCGGCAGACGCGCTACGAGATCGCCGACCCGCACCTCGCGGCGGCGCTCACGGCGCTGGTGGACGTGACGCTGGCCGTGGACGAGCACGCGCCGTGCGTGGACGCCGAGTGCACGGTGCCGGGCTGCTGCGGGACGGGAGCGGGCGCGTGAGCGCGGCGTGCGGCTGCGACGAGCCCGACACCCAGGTCGCTGAGGAGGCCGAGGAGGAGCGGGAGCGTCCATGGTGGCGGGACCGCGGGATCATGGTCCCGGTGCTCTCCGGCGTCGCCTTCGGCACGGGCCTGGTCCTGGAATGGACGGGCGCGGAGATCCCGGCGCTGGTGGCGTTCTGGATCGGCCTGCTGCTGGGCGCGTCGACGTTCACGCCCGGCGCGGTCCGGAAGCTGTTCACGGGCAAGCTGGGCATCGGGCTGCTGATGACGATCAGCGCGGTCGGCGCGGTCATCCTCGGCTACGTCGAGGAGGCCGCGGCGCTGGCGTTCCTGTACTCCATCGCCGAAGCGCTGGAGGACAAGGCCATGGACCGCGCCCGCGGCGGGCTGCGGGCGCTGCTCAAGCTGGTCCCGGAGACCGCGACCATCCGGCAGGACGGCGCGTCCGTGGAGGTCGCCGCGAAGGATCTGGCCGTTGGTCAGCTGATGCTCGTGCGTCCGGGTGAGCGGATCGCGACCGACGGGATCGTGCGTGCGGGCCGGTCGAGCTTGGACACCTCGGCGATCACCGGGGAGTCGATCCCGGTGGAGGTCGAGCCCGGCGACGCGGTGTCGGCCGGGGCGATCAACACCGCCGGTGCCCTGGAGGTCGAGACGACCGCGGCGGGCACCGACAACTCGCTGACCACGATCGTGGAGCTGGTCGAGCAGGCGCAGGCCGAGAAGGGGGACCGTGCCCGCCTGGCCGACCGCATCGCCCGTCCGCTCGTGCCCGGCGTGCTGATCCTCGCCGCCCTTGTCGCGGTCATCGGCTCGCTGCTGGGCGACCCGGAGCTGTGGATCACCCGCGCCCTCGTGGTGCTCGTCGCCGCGTCGCCGTGCGCGCTGGCGATCTCCGTCCCGCTGACCGTCGTCGCCGCGATCGGCTCGGCGAGCAGGTTCGGCGTGATCATCAAGTCCGGTGCCGTGTTCGAGCGGTTCGGCGTGATCCGCCACGTCGCCGTCGACAAGACCGGCACCCTCACCCGCAACGAGCCCGCCGTCACCGCCGTCCTCACCGCCGACGGCGTGACCGAGGCGCAGGCCCTGGCCTGGGCGGCATCCCTGGAGCAGCACAGCACCCACCCGCTGGCCGCCGCGATCACCGCCGCCGCACCCGGAGCCCCCGCCGCCCTGGAGGTCACCGAGCAGGCCGGGCACGGCATCGAGGGCACCCTCGACGAGGCCCGGGTCACCGTCGGCAGCCCCCGCTGGCTGGACGCCGGGACGCTCAAGGACCAGGTCGCCGGCCTGGAGGAGCAGGGCATGACCGTCGTGATCGTGCACCGCGACGACGTCCCGGTCGCCGCGATCGGCGTCCGCGACGAGCTGCGACCCGAAGTCCCCGAGGTGGTCCGCACCCTCGCCGCCCAGGGCGTCGGGATGACCATGCTCACCGGCGACAACGCCCGCACCGCCCGGGCGCTGGCCGCGCAGGCCGGGATCGAGGACGTGCGCGCCGAGCTGCGCCCCGAGGACAAGGCCGCCGCGATCACCGAGCTGGGCAAGCACGGCTCGGTCGCGATGATCGGCGACGGCATCAACGACGCCCCCGCCCTCGCCGCCGCGGACATCGGCATCGCGATGGGCGCGACCGGCTCCGACGCCGCGATCGAGTCCGCCGACGTCGCCTTCACCGGCCACGACCTGCGACTCCTCCCGCGAGCGTTCGACCACGCCCGCCGCGGACGGCACATCATCAACCAGAACATCATCCTGTCGCTGCTGATCATCACCGTCCTGCTGCCGCTGGCCCTGTTCGGCGTGCTGGGGCTGGCCGCGGTGGTGCTGGTGCACGAGATCGCCGAGGTCGTCGTCATCCTCAACGGGCTCCGCGCGGCTCGGACCCGAAAAGAGCGGATCGCATGAAGGTCGAACTGTTGCACATCCTCGACTGCCCGAACACGGACATCGCCGAAGCCAACGCGCGTGCTGCGCTGGACGCTATCGGATTTGTGGACGTGGCCGTCGAACTGGTAGCCATCCGGACCGAGGCCGAAGCGACGAATTCTCCGTTCGGAGGATCACCCACGCTCCTCGTCGACGGCGTCGACCTGTTCCCGACCGCACCGGTCCGCTCGCTCGCGTGCCGCGTCTACTCGACGGAAAGCGGATTCGCCGGAGCGCCCACGCCGGAGCAGATCGAAGCAGCGCTGCGAGGCGCTTCTCGATAGAGCGACAACCACTGGGGACGCAATTAGCGGGCCACACCCGCGGCACAACGATGTTCCCCGCATGGATTGAGCTCCCTCAAGAGCATGGGAGAGGCAAGCGCCGATGTTGCTTGCCCCTCCGGCGCTCACACTCCCTCAGACGAGCAGCTCTGCCAAGAGCGCTTCGATGCGCCCCTTGATCTCGTCGCGGATCGGGCGCACCGCCTCGATGCCCTGTCCGGCGGGGTCGTCGAGCTTCCAGTCCTCGTACCGCTTGCCCGGGAAGAACGGGCAGGCGTCGCCGCAGCCCATCGTGATCACCACGTCGGAGGCCTGCACCGCCTCGGTGGTGAGCACCTTCGGCTGCTCGGCGGTGATGTCAATCCCTTCCTCGCGCATGGCTTCGACGGCCACGGGGTTGATCTGCTCGGCGGGCATGGACCCGGCCGAGCGGACCTCGATGCGGCCTGCGGCGAGGTGGCGGAGGTAGCCGGCGGCCATCTGGGAGCGGCCGGCGTTGTGGACGCAGACGAACAGGACAGAGGGCTGCTGAACGGTCATGATCTTTGGCTTCTTTCAGTCGGTGAGGGTCGCGAGGAGGGCGCGGACGCGGGACTCGATGTCGTGTCGGATCGCGTCGACCCCTTGCGGGGAGGCGAGGGCGGGGTCGCCGACGGCCCAATCCTCGTAGCGGACACCCGGGATGATCGGGCACACGTCGCCGCAGCCCATCGTCACCACAACGTCCGCGGCGCGGACGGCGTCGTCGGTCAGCGGCTTCGGGAACGCATCCCGAGCCTCCTGCTCGCCTTCGATCTCGACGAGCAGGGAGCGCACGTGCGGGTGCAGGTCCGACGCCGGGGTCGAGCCTGCGGAACGGGCGATCACTCGGCCGTCGGCGAGCTGGTTGACGATGGCGGCGGCGAGCTGGGAACGGCCCGCGTTCTGCACGCACACGAACAGCACCTGCGGCACCCCCGAAGACCGATCCCGGGTGAGGTCGGCGAGGCGCTGGCGGGCGAAGCGCTCGGTCAGCGGGATCATGTGCTGCGTCAGCTTCGCCGACCGCACCAGGCCCGCGTAGGACTCGCGCACGATCGCGATCACGACATCACGGTGCAGCCCGGTCAGCTCGTTGGCCAGTTCCTCGGCGAGCCGGGTCACGCGGGCGTCCATCTGCCGCAACGCTTCAACTCGCGCCTGAGCGTCCTCCGGCTCGTCGGCGACTGCCGCTGGTGCGAACGCGTCGAGGAGTGCCGCGACGGCGCGCTGCTTGCCCGGCGCGATCCGGTACCAGACCCACGTACTGCGCCGCTCGGACCGCAGCATCCCGGTCTCCTTCAACACCTTCAGATGGTGGGAGACGGTCGGCTGGGACACGTCGGCGAGCTCCGCGAGATCGCACACGCAGGACTCGCCGCGCGGGTCGGTCGCGATCGCGGACAGCATCCGCAGCCGCAGCGGATCCGCCAGCGCCTTGAGCGCCCCGGCCACAGTCGCAGCTGCGTCGGCGCCGATCGCGTGCATCGCGGAGGGCGCGCACGCCTCGGCGTCGGGAAGGACAGCGGTGTCGGTCATGACGTCCTCGATTCGATCGTGGATTCGGTGGTGTAGGGGTCGGTGCGGAACCAGGCTTTCGCCGCCCAGAGCGAGACGTAGACCAGCCCCACCAACACGGGCACCTCGATGAGCGGGCCGACGACCCCCGCCAAGGCCTGCCCGGAGGCCGCGCCGAAGGTGCCGATGGCGACCGCGATGGCCAGTTCGAAGTTGTTCCCGGCCGCGGTGAACGCGAGCGTCGTCGACCGTGCGTAGCCGAGACCGAGGCCCTTGCCGAGCAGCAGCCCCGCGAACCACATCAGGCCGAAGTAGACCAGCAGCGGCAGCGCGATCCGGGCGACGTCCATCGGCCGGGAGGTGACCTGTTCGCCCTGGAGGGCGAACAGCAGCACGATCGTGAACAGCAGGCCGTACAGCGCCCACGGCCCGACCCTCGGAAGGAACGTCTCCTCGTACCAGTCGCGCCCCTTCCGCTTCTCGCCGATCCACCGCGAGGCGAACCCCGCGGCGAGGGGGACGCCGAGGAAGACGAGCACATTCAGCGCGATCTGCCAGACCGAGATCTCCAGCCCTTGCGTGTCCAGCCCCAGCCAGCCCGGCAGGACGGTGAGATAGAACCAGCCCAGCAGGGAGAACGCGACGACCTGGAACACCGAGTTGATCGCCACCAGCACCGCGGTCGCTTCCCGGTCACCGCAGGCCAGATCGTTCCAGATCACGACCATCGCGATGCAGCGGGCGAGCCCGACGATGATCAGCCCGGTGCGGTACTCGGGCAGATCCGGCAGGAAGATCCAGGCCAGGGCGAACATCACCGCCGGCCCCACGAGCCAGTTCAGCACGAGCGAAGAGACCAGGAGCTTCTTGTCTCCGGTGACGGCGGCGGCCTTGTCGTAGCGGACCTTCGCGAGCACCGGATACATCATCACCAGCAGGCCCAGCCCGATCGGGACCGAGATCCCACCGACCTCCATCGCGGACAGCACGTCGGAGAGCACAGGCACGAACCGGCCGAGGAGGAGACCGGCGACCATGGCGAGGCCGATCCACAGCGGCAGCCACTTGTCGAGTGTGGAGAGCCGTTTCGGTGCGGTGCGGGTCACGGTGTCGGTCATGCGAGCAGCTCCTCGATCTTCGTCGCGTAGACGGGCTTCGGGTGCGCGCCGATCAACACGTCCACCCGTTCCCCGTTCCGGTAGAACCCGAGGGTCGGGATCGAGGTCACGCCGGCCGCGGTCACGGTCTCGGGGTTCTGATCGGCATCGACCTTCACGATCTTCACCCGGCCCGCGTACTCACCGGCGAGCTGGTCCAGGATCGGGGCGACCGCCTTGCACGGCCCGCACCAGGCCGCCCAGATGTCGACCACGACGGGCAGCTCGGAGTCGAGCACCTCGGCCCGGAACGTGGCGTCGGTGACGGGGGTGACGGTGCTCATGCGGAAACCTCCAGAACAGGTGCGGAAACGGTGGCGGGAGCAAGGTTCGACAGGTAGTGCTGGGCGTCCTGTGCGGCCGCGCAGCCGGTGCCCGCGGCGGTGATCGCCTGCCGGTACGTGTGATCGACGAGATCCCCGGCCGCGAACACCCCGGCCAGGTTCGTCCGCGTCGACGGGTGCGCGACCCGCACGTACCCGTCCGCGTCGGTGTCGACCTGGCCGGTCACGAGATCTGAACGCGGGTCGTGCCCGACCGCGACGAACACCCCCGTCGCGTCGAGTCTCCGCTCGGTCCCAGTGACGCTATCGCGCAGCGTGAGCCCGGTGACCTGCTCGTCGCCGAGGATCGCGGCGACCTCGCTGTTCCAGGCGACCTCGATCTTCGGGTCGTCCAGCACGCGCTGCGCCATGATCTTCGACGCCCGGAACTCGTCCCGGCGGTGCACGACGGTCACTTTCGACGCGAACCGGGTGAGAAACAGGGCCTCCTCCATCGCGGAGTCTCCGCCGCCGACCACGGCGATCTCCTGGTCGCGGAAGAAGAACCCGTCGCACGTCGCGCACCAGGACACTCCGTGCCCGGACAAGCGGTCCTCCTCGGGGAGGTCGAGCTTGCGGTACGCGGAGCCCATCGCCAGGGCCACCGCCCGCGCCCGATACGTGGCCCCGGCACCGGTCTCGATGATCTTCACGTCGCCGTCGAGGTCGAGGCGGGTCGCGTCGTCGTAGACGATCTGAGCGCCGAACCGTTCAGCCTGCGCCCGCATCGACTCCATCAACTCCGGACCCTGCACACCATCGACGAAGCCGGGGAAGTTCTCCACCTCGGTCGTCGTCATCAACGCCCCGCCCGCGGTCACCGAGCCGGCGATCACGACCGGGGCAAGCCCCGCACGAGCAGCGTAGACCGCCGCGGTGTACCCGGCGGGACCGGACCCGACGATGACCAACTCGACCTCTTGATTCGACATGTATCTATATTGACGCTTATCGAAGCACGCGGCAAGTCGGCGAGGCGCATCTGGGTGGTGTTTGCCGAAGGTTCATCTTCTGAGGCGGCTACGCACTGTCGGCCGTGATGTTCTGCGGTCCCGTGGCGGTGTGGGAGTAGCGCAGCGCGGTCTCGATGCCGATGCCGAAGAGGTCGCAGATGCGCCTGACATCGCCGCCGGTCTGCTCGATTTCGTAGAGAACCCGGTCGGTGCGCAGGGCCTGGGCTGTCACTCCGGCCTTCTTCCAGGGGAAGTTCCGGCCGGGCGGCGGGAGACGGGGCGCGGTCTGGACGGTGACGAGCAGGTAGGGGTTCTTCGTTTCCGGCCAGCGCTGGGCACGGTGGTCGAGCCACGCGCTCAGGCGGACGCGGACAGGTTTCGCGAGCGGGATGAAGCGGCCGTCGGGCATTCGCAGACGTCCGTCGATGATGTCGGTGAGTTGGATGTGCTGGACCTGCTGCGTGG
The DNA here is from genome assembly GCF_030296655.1 of Barrientosiimonas endolithica. Lineage (NCBI taxonomy): Bacteria > Bacillati > Actinomycetota > Actinomycetes > Micrococcales > Dermacoccaceae > Barrientosiimonas > Barrientosiimonas endolithica. Next base: position 2,790,066 of record NZ_AP027735.1, read on the forward strand.
TCAGGGCGTGGAAGGCGACGAGCGAGACGGCCAACGCGATTGCGGGGTCGGGGTTGACCAGTGCGTCGCGGATCGCCGTGGGCTCCATTGGCAGCGGTGTGTTGCGCCGCGGGCCGCGCAGCGGGATCGCATTCGTCGGGTCGGTGAAGACCTGCTTGCGGCCGCGCAGGATCGTGAACAGACTGCGGAAGCCGAGCAGCATCGTATGGCGACGGGAGGGGTCGTCAGGGAGGGCGGCGAGGATGTCTTCGGTGCTGATCCCTGCGAGGCTGGTGCGCCCGTCGTCGACCCAGCGAGTGATCGCGGGGAGGATGCCGTACATCTGGCCTTTGACGGTCCTCGTGTCGCGGGGCTGACGGCGCGGCGGGGTCTTGGAGCCGTCGACCATGATGTCGCGCCAGAGCTCGAGCTGGGATCGCATCGGCTCGGGCAGGGCATGGGTCTTGCGTTCGAAGAGCTTGGTGAACGAGGGCACCCGATCGTCGATGAGGAGCCCGGCGTCTTCGAGGACTTCGATGGTGGAGCGGATGTTGCTGCCGTCGTCGTAGCTGCGCATCGCGAGGATGTCAGAGGCGCGAAAGCGCAGATTCGCGCCGGGGAACACGAGCTGCAGGACTTTCAGGGTGCGCCTGACCTGGTTGGTCTGTCGCTTGCTCCAGGCGTACTCGCGGGCTCGGGCGTAGAGGAAGTGGTCGGTGCGGCTGGTGATGTCGCGCAGCCGGATCTCGTTGGAGCGCTGACGGAGGCGTTCGGGGTCGGGGTCGATATGAAACAGGACCGGCTGGTAGCTGGCGGGAGTCGGCGGCGGCGTGTTGATGACCTTGAGCGCTTCGCGGATGCTCACCGCCATCGGCAGGTGGAGTTCTGCGGGCTGACGGGAGTCGTTCATCGAGGCGAGGAAGAACTGCTGGCCGTACGTGCGGGCCGCGTCGAGGTCGAGCGGTTCACCAGGCGTCTGGTGGTAGCGGGCGGTTTCCAGGCAGAGGCGGCAGTAGCCCTGCTCACCGATGGTGACCTCGCGGTGGCAGGAGACGCACTCGCCCTGCGGGTAGTGCGTGAACCACCAGCGGCACTTCCAGCACCGCCAGTTGCGTTGCCGGTAGACGCCCCAAGCGAGGCAATCGCGGCAGGAGCGGGACTGCCGTACGGATAGGTGACATCTGATCTGGCTTGCCCGCTGGGCGGCCTGGAAGGATGTGCACCATGCCCGCTCCCTACCCCCAGGAGTTCCGCGAGGACGTCGTGCGCGTGGCCCGGTCCCGTGAGGATGGCGTCACTCTCGCGCAGATCGCGAAGGACTTCGGCGTCCACGAGATGACGCTGCACAAATGGATCCGCCAAGCTGACATCGACGACGGCAACCGCCCCGGCAGGAGCCGGGAAGAGTCGACCGAGCTGCGCGAGGCGCGCAAGCAGATCCGGCTGCTCGAGCAGGAGAACGAGGTCCTCCGCCGTGCCGCGGCCTACCTCTCCCAGGCGAACCTGCCGGGAAAAGGTGGTACCCGCTCGTGAGCGAGCTCGCCTGCGACGGGATCCCTGTCGCGGTGTCCCTGCGGGTCCTGAAGCTCTCCCGTCAGCCCTACTACCGCTGGCGGAAACAGCAGTTCACCAGGGCCGAACTCGTCGAGGCGTATCGTGCCAACGCCCTGCTGGACGCCCACCGCGACGATCCCGAGTACGGGTACCGGTTCCTGGTCGGAGAGGCCGCGGAAGCGGGAGAGGTGATGAGTGAGCGGACCGCGTGGCGGATCTGCCGGGACAACCAATGGTGGTCGGTGTTCGGGAAGAAGCGGGCGAAGACGGGAAACGCCCTGGCCCGCCGGTTCACGACGATCTCGTGAAGCGGGACTTCTCCGCCGATGACGTCAACGAACTGTGGCTGACGGATATCACCGAGCACTGGACCGATGAGGGCAAGCTCTATCTCTGCGCGATCAAAGACGTGTTCTCCGGCCGGATCGTGGGCTACTCGATCAGCGACCGGATGAAGGCTCGCCTCGCGGTGAACGCCCTGGACAACGCGATATCCAGGCGTCGTGACGCCGCCGGGTGCATCGTGCACTCGGACCGCGGATCTCAGTTCAGGTCACGGAAGTTCGTGCACGCCCTGAACCGTCATCACCTCATCGGATCGATGGGCCAAGTCGGTGCCGGCGGAGATAACGCCGCGATGGAGTCCTTCTTCGCGCTGCTGCAGAAGAACGTCCTGGACCGCAAGCGCTGGCGGACTCGAGAAGAGCTCCGCATCGCGATCATCACCTGGATCGAACGCACCTACCACCGTCGTCGCCGACAGGCCCGCCTGGGCCGATTGACCCCCATCGAATACGAGACCATCATGAACCCCGCCGTGGATCTCGCGGCCTGACACCCCAACTGTCACCTGAGCGTGCGGCAGTCCCATACTGCTCCCGAACATGCTCACTTCTCGCGAACGACGGTGACCCAGCAGAACGGCTGAACGTCGTCACACGTGGCGGGCCAGCGGCAGGGCGGCGGCGGTGAACGCGGCGGCCTGCTGGCCGACCAGGCGGCGGGTTTCGCAGGAGGCTTGGATGGCGGCTTGCTCGATCGCTGAGACCGCCGCATCCAGTTCCTCGTCCGTGGGCGCGGAGACCGCGACCAGGCCGGTGACGCGCAGCACCCCGTGCCCGGCGGTCAGGTCGGCCTCCTGCTGGAGCACGTCCTCGTATTCGGCTGTCTGCGCGGCGTCCTCGATCTGCCCGATCCGTCGTCGTTGGGCGGCATCCGAGATGTGTTCGACCTTCTTCTTGCGGATGTCGCGGGCGGCCTGGTCGGTGCGCATCGGCGTGTAGATCAGCGACAGTGCCCGCCCGATCCCGGAGGAGAGCACGACCGGGGCGAGGAACCCCGGATACACCATCGACCGTGGCCATTCGCTGACCCACAGCACCGCGTGATACGCCGAGTCGGTGTGCAGCCTCGTCCAGGTCTCGGTCACCGCGACCGGCCCCGCCGTGGCGAGGGACTGGCCCAGCTCCCCGTGCCGCTCCAGCGTCGCGGCCACGGCAGGGTCGTAGGCGGAACGCAGGATCACCGCGACCTGGCCGGGGGTGAGCCACCCGGCCGGGGTCAGGTCGGCCGAGCGCAGCGCGGCGGTGAGGGTGGACATCTCTTGGCGGAGCACGGCGGCGGCCCCGCGCAGCCCGCCGCCGGCGGTCCTGATCTGCCGGGCGGCGGCCTGCATGTCCAGCGACAGGGACAGGGTGGTGGCGTGGCGCTCCCCGGCGGGACCGGCCCGCTCGATCAGCTCTTGGTAGGTCGTCGCGGCCCAGGAGCCGTCGCGGGTGCCGTGCGCTGCCCACCATTCCGCCAGCCCGGTGCCCGAATCCGGCAGGGTGCGCTCCAGCACCTGCAAGGTCGCGATCCGCCCGGACCGGCACACGGTGGCCAGCACCCTGCCCCAGGCGGTGACACGGCGGTGCTGTTCAGCCGGGTCGAGCAGCACGAACGCGGGATGCCGTACCTCGCAGACGACGGTGAGGGTGTGCTGGTGCGGGTCGTGGATCATCCCGGCCCCGGTCTCCGGGTCGACGTGCTCGCGCAACCTCGCCTGGTCGCCGGGCAGGGCGAGCGTGCCCGCCGGCCTGGGGGCGACGATCCGGCGCCGGTAGGCGAGCTGCCCGCCGGTGCTGCGCCACAGCCACCAGCCAGCCACGGGTATCCATTCCACGACCGGGCGGCCGGCGACCGGCATCCAGGTCAGCACGACCGACAGCACCCACACCGGGGCGGTGGCGGCGATGAGGATGCCGCCGCCGGCGTAGAACGCGCCCACCAGGGTCAGCACCCCGATCCCGAGGGTCACCAGCTGCGACGCGGACAGGCCCAGCAGCACGCCCCGGCGGGTGAGGCGGCTGAACTTCACCGGCACCAGCTCCGCCCCCGACCCGGCCTGGGCGCTGCTGTCCCCCGTGCTGTGTTTCGTGGCCATCGCGGTTCATTCCTTCCTGCTCGGCGGGCGGCTGTCGCTGTCGGGCGGCTTCAGCCCGTCGGGCGCGTTCGGCGGCGGGGTCTGAGGTGGCGGCACCCGCGAGTCCGTGCCGGCGCCGGTGTTGTGGGTGTTCTGGTTCGCGCCATCGGCGGCGGCCTCGGCCTGTCCGCCGATCTGCGCGCCGGCCTCGGGGCCGGCGGTCGCGGCCTTCTTCGCGACCTGCGCGCCGATCACCACCGCCGCGGCCGGCCCGGCAGCCGCTCCGGCACCGGCAGCGGAACCACCCGCACCCGCCCCTGCTCCGGCGCCTGCTCCGGCGCCGCCTCCGGATGGGGGCGGCGGAGTTCCACCCCCGCCACCGCCGGGAGGGGGTGGGGGCGGGTTCCCCCGCCGCCATCGCCTCCGCCGCCGGGTGGAGGCGGATCATCCCCGCCACCACCACCGCCACCGCCACCGCCGCCGTCGAGGATGCGCTTCGGGCCATCGCCGGAGGGCGTGGCCGGGACGGGGACGGGCCGGTTCATGGCGTTCTTGGCCTCTTGTTCGGCGCCCATGGTGTTGTAGAGGTCGAAGCCGAGGAAAGAGATCACGCGATAGACCATGTACGGCGCGAACGCGGCAATCGCGAGCATGACGATGCCGGTGATCGGTTCGGTGATCGCCGTCAGATCGGCCTCGATGGGGGTCGCCATCTGGGTGATCGCGATCAGGAGCACCACCACCAGCACCAGCTTGCTGATGATCAGGGCGAGCACGAACGCCGCCCATTTCCCGATCCACGACCGGCTCGCATCCCACGCCGCCCCGGCGAACGCGAGCGGGGCGAGGACGATCGCGATCAGCAGCAGCGCTTTGCGGATCAACAGGGAGAACCACACGATCGCGGTCGCGGCCACCATCAGCCCGGCGAGGAAGATCGTCACGATCGCCCCGACGCCCGGTGCGGAGATGTTGATCGCGGTCAGGCCGGCGGCGAGCAGGATGATCTTGTCGCCCATCGTGCCGGTCGTCTCCCCGGCGGCCTGGATGATCCCGACGGTCAGCTGGTCGGTGATCTCCAACGCCAGCGCGGCCAGGGTGATCACCACGAAACTGCCGAGCACGGCTTTGCCGGCACCGAGGGCGGCGCGGGACAGGGCGGTCGGGTCCCGGCGGATGAGGCCGAGGATGAGCTGGAAGCAGAAGAAGACCAGGACGATGAAGATGCCAATGCCGAACAGCAGGTTGTAGACGGACACGTACCCGTCCTGGGTGACGTCGACCATCGTGGTGGTGTCGAACACCGCCCACATCGCTTCCAGCAGCCAGCCCGCGGCGCCGCCGACCGCCTGAGCGAACCAGTCGAACGGGGCCGAGACCAGCGATGCGGCCGCCTCACCGGCCGAGTCGCACACGTTGGAGATGACGGGGATATCGCACAGCGCCATCACGAACCTCCCTTACAGGACAGGGGTGTGAGAGGAGGGCGGGTGCTCACACCGCTTGGCCCACGTCCCAAAAGAAGTTGATGAGCGTCACCGACGCGCCGCAGATCACGGCCGCGCCGCAGGAGATGAGGACGCCGATCTTGCCCCGGCCCGCCAGGTGCGGGTTCGAGGAGTTGGAGCCGAAACCCCACACGATCGCCGAGACGATCAGCGCGAGCACGGACAGGATGAGGCCGACGGTCATCACGGCGCCGACGATGTCGCGCAGCTGGTCGATGCCCGGCAGGCCCGAGCTGTTGGGGTCGATGTCGATCACGGCAGAACTCCTCTGGACGAAGACGGAAAGATGGTTCTGCCACCAGGTGCACCCCGACCCGCCAGCACGAGAAAGCGCCCACCCCGGACGAGTCCGCCGAGGGTGGGCGCAGCGCGCGTGGTGTCCGGGTTAGAGCTGTTCGCCGACCGACACGAGCCAGTTGATCCAGGCGACGCCGCTGCCGGCGAGGATCGCCGCGCCGAGCGCGACGAGCACACCCGCACGTCCCTTGGAGGCGACCTGATAGTTCCCGGTCGACGCGCCGATCGCCCAGGCGATGCCGGAGACGATGAGCATGAGCACGGCGATGATGAGCACGAACATCAGCAGCGCCCCGATGACCTCTTCCATCTCACCGATCCCGGCCAGCCCCTCGAAATCGGGGAACACGTCCATCACACGCCCCCGCCCGAATCAGCGACTGTCAGATGCACATGGTCGCGGTGCCCACCGGTGATGTCGTCGGCGTCGTGCATGCCGCCGCCGTCGTAGTCGCGCCAGCCCTCACTGTCGCGGGCCAGGGACCAGATCTTCTGATCCCAGATCAGGTACTCCACCCCGAGGGTCTCGGCGTGGGTCTGCAGCCAGTTCGTGACCTCCCAGCCGAGCTCATGCTGCGCCGGGGTGGGCAGCTGCCCGATCGCGTTCCCGAAAGAGATGTCGCACGCCCGTCCGAGCGGATGTTCGGAGACGCTGCCGGGGCGGGGCGAGAAACAGGCCCAGGTGGTGTCCGGGAACGCCGCCGAGGTCTGCTGATACAGGTGCAGCGTGCGGCGGGTGATCTGCCCGCCGGTGGTCGGGTCCTCCACCAGCTCGTCCGGGTTCTCGCCGGTGAACGGCTCCGGCTCCCCACCCGGTGATCCGGTGTCGGGGTCGCAGCCACCGGAGGGTGGGCCCGTCTCGGCCTCGGGCAGATCGGCGGCATCGTGGTCGTTCAGCCACGCGGCGGGGTCAATGTAGTCGCCGTCGGTGCCGCCTTGGCGGACCTCGAAGTGCAGATGCGGCCCCGTGGACATGCCGCTCGAACCGACGTCGGCGATGTGCTGGCCCGCGGTCACCTGGTCGCCCGCGCTGACGTGGATGCCGTGCTCCCAGGAGTGCGCGTACGCGGTCGCCACCGTGTCGCCGTCAATCGTGTGTTCGATGACGACCAGCCCGCCGTAGCCGCCGGAGAACTCAGCCACGGTCACGGTGCCGTCGGCGACGGCGAGGATCGGCGTGCCGTCGGCGGCGGAGAAATCGCTGCCGGTGTGGAAGGACTGCTCCCCGGTGATCGGGTGCACGCGCGGCCCGAACGGGCTGGTCGGCGTCCAGGTGCCTTCCGGCAGGGGGAACACCACCCGCGACGACTCCGTCACCCCGGCCACGGCGGGCACCGCCTCAGGGTCATCGCCAGCGGCGGGACCGGTATCGGTGCCGAGCAGGGCGTCGAGGATCGTCACGGCCACGGGGCTGTAGTTCTCGTACCGGTCCGGGTACGAGCTCACCTCGACGGCTTGGGCGGCCTCGCCCTTGCCCATGTCTTCCCAGCCGGGGATGTCCAACAGGCCCCGCGGCGAGCCGGCGTTGGGGCCGCCGGGGCCGCCGAAGAACGCCTCGGCCTGATAGGTGGGGGCCATCAGCTCTTCGACCGTGCCCCAGCCGGCCTGCGGGCGCATCTGGAACAGCCCCAACGAGTCGTGGTCGCTGCCGTTGCCGTCGTTGGGATACTCCGCCGACTCCGGGTAGGCGCTCGGGTTGGCGAGCTGGCGCAACGTGGATTCGGTCAGGGCCGCCATGATCGCGATCTGCAGCCCGTCCCGGTTCACCCCGTCGATGCCGGAGCCGGTCTCGATGATGGTGGCCGCATGGGTCAGCTGGGTCTTGGTGAGCGTGAACTCCTCACCGTCGCGGGTGCGCACGGTCAGCTCGTCGGGAACCTCTCCGACGGTGAAGCCCCCGCCGGGGACGGTGCAGGTCGAGGTGAGGGCGGGATTCATCAGCAGCCCGATCCCGACCATCGACAACAACGGCGCCGCCAGCACCAGCGCCAGCAGCACGATCGCGAGCTTCTTCACCACAACAACCCCTCCTTCGTCCGGGTCAGCGCAGGGGGTTGTCGAGCTCGGACAGCCGCAGCAGATGACAGGTGTCGTAGGCGGGCTCGCAGATCACGAACACGGTGAACGCCACCTCGTGCTCGGACGCGACCGGCTCGTCGTTCCACACCCCGGCGCGGTGGCGGACGCCCTCGATCGTGATCGCTGTCGTGCCCTCGGTGATCTGCCCGGGCTGGGCCTGCGCCTCGGCGGTCGCCCACGCCTCGGGCACGAACGCATCGGTGATCTCCAGGTGCTGGGTGGTGGCGTACTGGCGCAGATCGACCCACGCCTCGCGGACAGGCAGGTAGGCGGAGAGGTCATTGGCGAGGCCGGCCTGCTCGGTGCCGGTGGGGTCGGCGACCTCCATCACCACCGCCGTGTAGTCCAGCGGCATGAACCCGGCCCCGGTATCCCACGCGAACACCGCCGTCGCGACATTCCGGGCGAACGTCTCCGGGTCACTGCTGCGCTCCACCGGGACGATCCGGCCCGGCATCGGCGTGCCGTCCTCAGACGGGGCACTCGTCGCAGCCGGGTCGTCATCGGTGGGTGGGCCGGTGCGCGGGCCCTGGATGAGTCCGTAGACGCCGATCCCGGCCAGCAGCAGAACGGACAGGCCCGCGGCGATCAGCACGATCACGCGCTTGCGGGGCGGAATGTCAGCAGCAGAAGTCTTCATGCCGTCCAGGTGCACGGCCTCCACCCCGTACCCGGCGCGGGCCGGGGTGGCGAGGCTAGAGGGCGCGCAGGTGCCGGGGCGGCACCGCACCCTCTTCGGCGGCGCCGTGCTGCGCGGGCTCCTCGCCGGCGGCATCATCGCCGGCCTCGCCGACCTCGGCGGGGTCGATGGTGAGCAGGGGCGCAGCCGGTCGGCGAAGGCGACCGTGCCGTCGACCACGGTCAGGAACACGCGCGCTTGGTCGTCGGTGAGCTCGGCGGCCAGCTCGTCCGGAGCGTAGTGGGTCCACCAGCCGGCCAGCGACGTCCAGGTCTGCACGAACGCCGCCACCGGCCACCGGCCCGGCGCCCGCACCGTCTCGGTGGCGGGCGTCTTACGTTTCGTACCGCGACCCGGGCCGGTGACGCGGGCTACGGCTTCTTCAGCCAGGGCGTGCAGCTCGGCCTGGCGTGCCTGCTCGACCTCGGCGGCCGCGGCGCGGATGCGCTGGTAGGCCGGGTCGACCGGCCCGCCTGCCTCGATCCGGGCCAGCTCGGTTGTGGCCAGCTCACGTAACGCCTCCGGGGCGTCGGGGTCATCGGCGACGTGCTGGACGTGGCCGATTTTCTCCATCGTCTTGTAGGACGTACCGCCGGGGATCATCGCGGCCGCCTGCTCGCGGGCCTTTCCGACCGGCCCCGACGGTGGTGGAAAATTTCCACCACCGTCGGTACTCGGCTGATGATCGGCGCTGAACCGGGAGGCCACCTGCCGGCGTTCGGCGTCTTCGGCCATGAGCTGCTTCAGCTCCCGGTACAAGGCGGCGGCTTCGAGCTGGGTGAGCGGCTTGCGGTGCAGGTTCTCGTCCTGCTCGGCCAGCAGATGCCCCAGCCGGTCGGAGATGCCGCTGCGCACCCAGACGCTGACGGTGCGCCAGCCGAGCTGCCGGATCGCGGCCAGACGCCGCCTGCCGCACACCAGCACCCCGTCGATGGTGACGGTGATCGGCTGCAACAGGCCGTGCTCGCGGATCGACGCCGCGAGGGCGTCGATGTCGCCCAGGTCGGTGCGGTGGCGCGTGCCGACCTGGATCGAGTCGACCGTGCGCTCCAGCTCGATCCCCATCACCACTCACCCCTCTCCCGACCTGTCGGTTCTCTGTGTGCGGTCTCGGTTATCGGCGGCGCCGGGTCGGGGCAGCCAGGCACAGGGTGAGCACGAGATCGTCATCGCGCAGCAGCACCGGCAGCGTCTCGCCGATCAGCAACCGCAGCAGCACACCCCGCCCGGCCGGTGCCGCCGCCAACGCCGGGTGCGGGCTGCCCAGCAGCGCCTTCAGCAACGCTGTCCAGGACCGGCCCGGCAGGTCCAGCAGCGCCCGGGCGTGCTGGTCGCGGCGCAACGTCTCATACGCGGTGTGCCGCGCCCCGGCCTTGGCCAGTGCCCCGCAGACGTGCTCCACCGACGCCCGCGCAGTCGCCGGCTCCCAGCCGAGCATCGTCAACAGCGCGATCGTGTCCTCCATCGCCGACGACGCCGACATTCCCGCCCGCACCCCACCACAGGCGTCGCCGTCGCCGTTGTCGGCGCTGCCGCCGGCGGGGTCGGTCTCGGGTTCGGGGTCGGTGACCTGGAACGCCGGGTGATACTCCCACAGCGGCGTCTCCCGGTCGGAGATGCGCTCGGCGTCGTGGAACGCCGAGATATGCGGCCGGCGGGCCTGATGGGTCGAGCAGAGCAGGCCCTGGGCGCGTTCCTCGGCAATGCAGGTGATCCGCACCGCGTGCGTGACCACGCCCCACGGGTCATGCGCCTCCCTGGCCGACCTGGTACGCATCACATCGAACGCCGCGCTGGCGGCCTCCCACGGGTCCAACGAGTGCTTGCGGGCCAACGCGCCGTACTTCTCCGCGCAGAACCGCATCAGCTCCGCGGCGACCGGATCATCGGCCCACGCCCGATCCCCGGCCGCGTGCAGTCGCCGCAACAGAGCGCGCAGCCCGGCACCGGACACGTACTCCGGGCCGGCAGTATTCGTGGTGTTCGTCGTCATGGTCTCGGCACCTCCTGGCAAGCAGGTGCACGCACCCGCCCCGGCATCCGGTGCATCGGTGATCGTGGTCATCGCCGATCACCTCAGCTCATCCCGACCGGGCCACGCCCAGCGCCGTCGTGGCCGGTGCTGCGGCCGAACGCCGAGACCGGCGGCAGCTCCCGCGTCCGCTGGGCCAGCCGCTTGGCCCCGCGGGCCAGGGGGTCATGGGCCTTGTGCGCCAGGTTCGCCTCGAAGTCGATCGCCAGGCGCGAGGCGACCCCGCTGCCGCGGGCGAGCAGGTCCGAGGAACGCACCCAGTCCACCCCGCGCGCCTTCCGCAACGCCGGATCGGGATCAGCGCGCTCCGCGTCCGGGCTGGTCGTGCGGTCGACATCGGCGGCGGCGATCGCATCCGGCGCCATCGCCCGTTCCGCAGGCTCGGGGCGTGTCGCCTGCGGCGTCTCACGCCGTGCCGCGTGCTCGTGGTCATGCTCGTTCGGGTTCATGATCCTTCTCCTTGTCTTCCTTCATTGGGGTTTCTGACTCGCCGCTGCTGCCGGTGGGGCGCGGAAACCAGCGGCCCACGGTCGAGGCGTGCACTCCGAGCTCGCGGGCGATCTGCTTGTTCGACCAGCCCGCCTCCCGCAGCGCCGCAGCTCGCGCACGTCGATCCGGGACCGAACCGGCGGCCCTTGAGACGGGTGCGGGGCGTGCATCCTGTGCAGGTGCGGGGCGGGTGCTGGCTTCATCCGAGGTATCCGGCTCCGGTGGGGCCGGTGGCTCTGTGGTGGGCTCGTGCGCCGGCTCCGGTTCGGGTCCGGTCGGCACCGCGGGGATCGAATCGGTGGCAGGCCTGGGCGGCCGGCCTGTCGGAGCCTCGGGCTCAGCGTCGACCGCGGGCGCAGACCGCTCCGGCAGCGCCAGCCGTTGAGCGTCGCCGGTCTGCGCACTCGGGTCGGCGCTCAGCACAGCGGCTTCCTGCACCGGGGCCTGCTCGGTGGGTGTGGCCGGGCGGGTGAGGACGACGGTCAGGTGGGTGCTGGCCAGCAGCACCAGCGGTGGAACGGCCGCGACCGTAGCCGCGAGCACCCCCGGCACGGACGCCTCGGCGGTCACCAGTGCGTGGGCGGCGTTCGCGGTCACCGACATGCCCGCGCCGGCGATCAGCAGCGTCCACGGATACCAGGCCGCCCGATGCCCGTCGAGGGCGACGACGGCGACGGTGGCGACCACGATCAGCCCGTCCACCAGCAGCGGCCATATCCACGCCTGCCCGGCGACGATGCCCGAGCGCACCGCCAGATCGGCCAGCGCGACGAAGCTGAGCCAGAATGCGCCGGCGCCGATCAGCACCGTGCCCGACGCGGCCGCGACCACCGCCCACCGACGCCCGGCCCGCGTGCTCATCCCAGCCCCTGGCCGGCGCCGCCCGCACGACGGGACGCGAGGCCCCGAACCGCGACCCGGCACCTGTGGCCGTGGGCGGTGCGGTGCCGACGGCGCGGTAGGCGGAGCGGACGGTCGTGGTGATCTCTCGCTCGCCCAGCCCGGCGTGCGCGGCGGCGGCCTGCAGCACGTCGAGGGCGTCGTCTCGGGGCAGGCCGTTCTCGGCGAGCTTGCACGCCGCCCAGAACAAGCCGGCGTTGCGCTCGCCCTCCTGTCGGCGCGCCACCCACGCCGCCAACCGGTCCGCCATCGCCTCCGGCGCCGCCGTCGGCCCTGTCCGGCGTGGGCGGGGCGGCGGCTTCGGATCGAGGAAGTCCCGTAGCCGGCCGGCCTCCAGTGTCCGGCTGTCGGTCGGGGCGAAGGCCGTCGGGTTGTAGAGCACGTGCTGGCCGTCGATGCGGCGTCGCGAGGGCGGCACGATGATGTAGCCGCGATCGCCGCGGAAGTCGATCCCCGCTTTCCCGGCCTGCCACGACGGTTGCTCACCGCCGGGGGCGGCCGGGTAGTAGATGTGTAGGCCGCCGGTCGGTGAGCGCACCAGCGTCTCCCACCCGTCCACCAGCCCGGCCCGGCGCGCGCGGGTGAAGGCGTCGTAACCGTTGACGCCGTGCACATCGACGTCCACGACAACCACGCCGGAGGCGGCGCCGGTGGGCATCCCGATGTTCGCCGCCGGGAACCGCGCCCACCACGCCTCCACCTGCGCCACATCCGTGGTCGCGTCATGGAAGCCGCGGCGGGTGATCGGCTGCTTCCCGCCCGGCGCGCACGGGAACACCGGCACCCCGGCGCGGGCGAACAGCACCGCCGCCTCCGGCAGCGGCCAGGAGGCATCCATCTGCCGCAGCGCGGCGGTGAACCGGTTCCGGCCGCTCATCACAGCCCCCGCCCTTCGATCCCGCGCCGCCCACGGTCAGGCTCCGGTGCCGCCCGTCGCGCCGGCGACGGCTCGGCAGCGCGGGCCGGGGCGTCCTGCGCCGGGCTCTGCCGGGTCGCAGCGTCGCGGCTCAGGCCCGGCGGGGTGCCATCGGGCACCTGGGTCGTGTCGAGCTGATCGAGGATGCCGGCGGCGGTCTTACGTACCCTCTCCCCGGTGGCCTGCACCACCTCGACCGGCTCCTTGCCGTCGACGTTCGCGGCCCATCCGGCGACGTACGGGATCGTGTACTCGGTGGTGTCCATTCCGTGGGCAGCACCGACCATCAACGCCACGGACTCGGCCTCGACCTCGGCGATCCCGCGATGCTGACGGGCATCCTCGGAATCCGGGTCGTGCATCAGCACATGGGCGAGCTCGTGCGCGAGAGTCTTCACCTGCGCGGCGGGGTCCATGTTCTCCCGCACCGCAACCGTCTTCGCCTCGAAGTCGGTCCTGCCGTTCGCGCCATCGATCATGCCCTCGTGCGGCACCCGCATCAGCGTCGGCCCCGCCGCCTCGACCTGCCCGGCCAGCCCCTCCCACAACCCCTCCGGCGCCTCACCCACGAGCAGCACCGGCGATGGCGTCTCAGGGAGCGGATCGCCCGTGGTCTGCGAGACATCCCATACATAGGCCGGCTTCGCCCCGACCATCCGCGAGCGCACCACCTCGCCCGGTTTCGGCTTCTCACCCCGACCGAGGCGATACCAGGAGTTCGGGTCCGACGGGTTCGCCGACGCGAACCGCCCGGTGACGGGGGCGAGAATCTGGTAGCCGGGCTGACCTTTGTCCACCTGCCGGCCGAGCTGCTGCCACTGCCGGTAGCCGGCGACGTAGGTCGGGAACGGCTCGGGCACCCGGCCGGCCTCGAAGTTCGCCGCGTGCTGTTCCCAGATCAGCAGAACGTTGTTGAACGAGCGGGACCGGAACTTCGCGGCGAACCGGAGCATCTCGGCCCAGTCCTCACCCGTAACGAGCTGTTCGACCGCGCCGGTCAGGCGCTCGTGGAGCTCGTCGAGCTTCGCTTCCCGCTTCTTGCGGGCTTCCTCTTGCCTCGTCGCCATCGTTCGGCCTCCTCCCGGTAGACCCAGCCACCTGGGGTGTGGGCGGCTGGTCCTGCACCTGCGAGGTGAGCCAGGTGTATCCGGAGAGTCGAGACGGTCAGCAAACAGAAGAGCGGTAAGTTGGCCGTCAGGAACGCGGAGGCACCTGACGTAAGACAACGGCCTACCAGCCCTGCCAGCACCGCGGACGTGACGACCCGGGATGGCGTCGTTTAGGTGGGCAGCGACGTCTCAAACGTGGGCATACTGCTGTCTGCGGACCTCATGTCGCGGTATCGGCTCGGAGTGATTCCGACGCACTCGCGGAACGCCGCTGAGGCGCGATTGCGGGAGCGCCACCCGACTCGCCGACCCGTCTGTTCGATCGTCAGGTCGGTCTCCCGCAGCAGGCGGGCCATCTCCTCGACCCGCAGCATCGTCAGATACGTCAATGGGGTCTTGCCGTAGGCGTCCGTGAACACGCGGCTGAGTTGCTTCGTGGACAGATGCACCATGCCCGCCAGCTCCGGCAATGTCCAACCCCGAGCGATATCGCTTTGCAGGGCATCGCGCACCTGTCGCGCTTCAGCCCGAAGCGGTGTGAATCGGCGGTCCCTGGGCAGCGTGGGTCGGAGCCGTGCCCGCTGGTGCGGCGATGTCCGGTAGGGGGTGATACGGATGAACGGCGAGATCTGGTCGATGACCGCGTGCCAGAGCGCCTGCATCCGATGGAAACGCTCCCGGTAGACGCCATCGACGCTGAGCGCGACGAGTTCATCCAACCAGGGCATCAACATCCCCGCCCGATCCTCGCCGAGGCGAAGTACCTGCGCCGGTTCGGTGTAGATCGTGTCAGCGAACCCCTGCGCATCGAGACGGTCCCGGAGCACATCGGCGTGCTGCCAGAACAGCTGATCGAGCAGGAAGTCGGTGTCGGCGTAGATCGTCGTGACCGTGACGTGGCCTTCCGGCTCCGACCCGCACAGCACGTTCGCGCCCAGCAGCACCACGTCACCGGGCCTGATTGGTCGTTCCCCAAATTCGCTGAACAAGATCGCCGACCCCGACCGGACGACAATGATCTTCACACAGTCGTAGGCGACTGGACCAATCGGACGATGGATGGTGCGTGTCCGAGCAATCAAGGCGTCGTAACATGTCATGTCGGCCCAGCGCTCTCGTGATGCCGGGGAACGAAGACAAGGCCGACCGCTATCGGCGGCTCTTGCTCTTCCTCGTGGTCGCGATGATGACCCATCTCACGGCGTTGCAGCAGCGACTCACGGACACGCTGATCTCGCTGGTGTCGAGTGTGGATCGCAGCGCGCGTCCAATCATGCTCATGACGTTCACCTCATGACTTGACGAGTCTGGCTATGGCGTCGGACGCTTCCTTGAGCTTCACCTCGGCCTCAGTGCCGTCGTGCTGGATGGCTCCGGCGACGCAGTGTTTGAGGTGGTCATCAAGCAGTCCGAGAGCGACGTTCTCCAGCGCGGAAGTGATCGCGCTGATCTGGGTGAGGATGTCGATGCAGTAGGTGTCCTCCTCGATCATCCGGTGGATGCCACGGGCCTGACCCTCGATGCGTCTGAGCCGGGCGAGATAGCGCTCCTTCTCCGTGATGTAGCCGTGAGCTACTGGGGCGGTGGCGATGCTCGGGGTGTGCATATCGATGGCCTCCTAACGGGTGCGCTTCGGTCGACGCATGGTCATGCGGAACGGTCGAGGATTCTGGTGGTGCTGGCTTGCGGAGTGAGGTCGAGCCTGCGTAGCAACTGGGCGTTGAGGGCGACGACCACGGTGGAGACGGACATGAGGATCGCGCCGATGCTCATCGGCAGCACGAACCCGATCGGTGCGAGGACACCCGCGGCCAGCGGGACGGAGAGGAGGTTGTAACCGGCTGCCCACCACAGGTTCTGCTTCATCTTCCGGAACGTCGCCCGGGAGAGCTCGATGACCGACAGCACCGATCGCGGATCGGAGGAGGCGAGGATGACGCCGGCTGATCCGATCGCCACGTCCGTGCCCGCACCGATCGCGATGCCGACGTCGGCCTGGGCGAGTGCGGGCGCGTCGTTCACGCCGTCGCCGACCATGGCGACCTTGCGGCCCTCGTCCTGGAGTTCGGCGACCTTGGCGGCCTTGTCCTCCGGCCGCACGCCCGCGAAGACCCTGTCGATGCCGAGATCCTTCGCGACTGTGTCGGCGACGGCCTGGGCGTCGCCGGTGATCATCACGACCTGCACCCCGGCTGCGTGGAGTGCGTCGACGGCTTCGCGGGACTCGGGCCGGATCTCGTCGGCCAGCCGCAGGGCTCCGATGACCTCGCCGTCGGCGAGCACGTGCAGGATGATCGCGCCTTCCTCGCGCCAGGCGTCGGCGACGGGGAGCTCGTCCGCCTCGTGCTGGTCGAGCAGGTACGGTCCGCCGACCTCGATGACGGTTTCATCGACGGTGGCCTTGACGCCGACTGCCGGGGAGGAGGAGAAGTCCGAGGCCGCGGGCACGTCGAGTTTCCGGGTGCGGGCGGCGCCGACGATGGCCCGGGCGAGCGGGTGCTCGCTGTCGGCCTCCGCGGCGGCGGCTAGCGCCAGCACCTCGTCCTCGGTCCGGGTGCCGGCGGGATCGATGTCGGTCACCGTCGGCTCGCCCTTGGTGAGGGTGCCGGTCTTGTCGAACAGCACTGCGTCCACGGTGCGCATGGACTCCAGCGCGAGACGGTCCTTGATGAGCACTCCGCCGCGGGCGGCGCGTTCGGTCGCGATGGACACCACCAGCGGGATCGCCAGGCCGAGGGCGTGCGGGCAGGCGATGACCAGCACGGTGATCGTGCGAACCACGGCGGTGTCGGGCAGGCCGACGAGCGACCAGATGGCGGCGGTGATTGCCGCCGCGCCCAGGGCGAACCAGAACAGCCATGCGGCCGCGGTGTCGGCGATCCGCTGCGCGCGGGAAGAGGACGCCTGGGCGTCGGAGACGAGCTTCTGAATGCCGGCGAGGGCGGTGTCGTCGCCGGTGGCGGTGACCTCGACGCGCAGGCCGGAGTCGGTGGCCACGGTGCCGGCGACCACCTGATCGCCGGTCTCCCGGCGCACCGTCTTCGACTCCCCGGTGACCATCGACTCGTCCATCGATGCCGACCCGTCGACGATCTTTCCATCGGCGGGTACCGAGGAACCGGGACGGACGATGACCACATCGCCGACGGCCAGTTCAGCAGGAGCGACCTTTACTACGTCGTCGCCGTCGATTTTCTCGGCTTCGTCGGGCAGTAGCGCGGCCAGGGAGTCCAGCGCGGAGGTGGTCTGGGCGAGCGAGCGCATCTCGATCCAGTGGCCCAGCAGCATGATGACCACCAGCAGCGCCAGCTCCCACCAGAAGTTCAGTTCGTGGTGCAGGATGCCCAGGCTCGCACCCCAGGACGCGAGGAACGCGACAGTGATCGCCAGCGCGATCAGCAGCATCATCCCCGGTTTGCGGGAGCGGATCTCGCTCAGCCCGCCCGTCAGGAAGGGCCAGCCGCCCCAGAAGTAGACGACCGTGCCCAGCACAGGCGACACCCACGAAACCCACGCGGCTTCGGGCAGGTTGTAGCCGATGAGGAGGGCGAACATGTCGTTGAACGCCACGACTGGGACGGCGAGAATGAGCATGATCCAGAACAAGCGCCGGAACTGCCCCACGTGATCTCCGTGTCCGGCATGCCCATGATCATGTCCGCCGTGACCCTCGTGGTGGGCGTGGGCATCGTCGTGGTGGCGGCCGGAAGCCTCGCCGTGACCCTGGTGGTGGTCGTGCGAGAGGTGACCGGCGTGGGTGCTCGGCTCGTCGTGGTGCGCGTGCTGAACGTCCACGTGCTCAGGGTGGGCGTGCGATCGTGTCGAGGGATCGTTGCTCATGGTCTCGTCTCCTTTGTTCGTCACCCCAGCCCAGATGCGAGACCGGGGCGAAGGTTCCGCGCTCCCGTGCACGTCCGCTCGTCGCGAGCGCGGAACCAGATGCCGTCAGGCGGCGTTCGCGTAGCGGTCGGGGTCAGCGTCGAACAGGGGTCCGCAGGCGGCGCAGCAGAACCAGTACCGCTGGCCCTGGTAGTCGCGGTAGAGACCGGCTTCCTCCGCCTGCGCCTTGACGACGGGGGTGCCGGCCATCACCTTGCATTCGGTCATCTCATCGGCCGGAGTCTGAGCGATGGCCTCCGCACTGGGTGTGTGTCCGCAGCAGCTCCCACCGCTGGAGGACGTGTCGGTCAGGTTCAGGTTCTCGTGTGCAGTCATCGTGCTTCCTTTCGTGTTGTGTCGATGTCGGATGGGTCAGGCGTTCTCCGGCTCGCGGGCCGGTGCCGGTCCGGCGGGTGCCGGAGCGCTGGTGTCGTCCGCGCGGGCCTTGAAGGTCCGCAGCCGCAGGCTGTTGGACACGACGAACACGGACGACAGGGCCATCGCGGCGCCGGCGAGCATGGGGTTGAGCAGCCCGAAGGCGGCGAGCGGGATCGCGGCGGTGTTGTAGGCGAAGGCCCAGAACAGGTTCGTCTTGATCGTTCGTAGGGTGCGCCGGGCGAGCCGGATCGCGTCGGCCGCGGCGCGCAGGTCGCCGCGTACCAGGGTGATGTCGGCGGCCTCGATCGCGACGTCCGTGCCGGTGCCCATGGCCAGACCGAGGTCGGCCTGCGCGAGGGCGGGGGCGTCGTTGACGCCATCGCCGACCATCGCTACGACCTTGCCCTCACCCTGCAATCGGGCGACGACATCGACCTTGTCCTTGGGCAGCACCTCGGCGATCACCTGGTCGATGCCGACCTCGGCGGCAACTTGCTCGGCCACCGCCTGGTTGTCGCCGGTCAGCAGCACCGGGGTCAGGCCGAGCTCCTTGAACTGGGCGATCGCCTGCGAGCTGGTGGGCTTGATCTGATCGGAGACCACCAGCACACCTCGAGCCTGTCCGTCCCAGCCGACCGCGATTGCGGTCTTGCCCTCGGACTCGGCCGCCTGCTTCGCGGTCCGGAGGCGGTCATCGAGGTGGATCGACCAGTCCGCCAGCAGGGACACACGTCCGGCGACGACGGCGTGGCCGCCGATGACGCCCTGCACGCCCTTGCCCTCGATGTTCTCGAACGATTCGGGGGCGGGCAGGTCTCCGACCTCGGACGTGGCGCCGGCGGCGATGGCCTGTGCGATGGGGTGCTCGGAGTAGTCCTCCAGTCCGCCCGCGATGCGCAGCAGCTCGGCCCTGTCCACGCCGTCGGCGGTGATCACGTCAGTCAGCGTCATCTTGCCGGTGGTGACCGTGCCGGTCTTGTCCAGCACGATCGTGTCGACCTTGCGGGTCGATTCCAGGGTTTCGGGGCCCTTGATGAGCACACCCATCTGCGCACCTCGTCCGGTGCCCACCAGCAGCGCCGTCGGCGTCGCGAGCCCGAGCGCGCAGGGGCAGGCGATGATCAGCACCGCGACGGCGGCCGTGAAGCCGGCCGACAGCGGGAACCCGGCCCCGATCCACGCGCCAAGGGCGGCAACAGCAACCGCAATGGCGATGGGAACAAAGACACCGGAAACGCGGTCAGCCAGGCGCTGAATCTCTGCCTTACCCGACTGGGCATCCTCGACCATCTTCGCCATCTGCGCCAACTGGGTGTCCGAACCGACGCGGGTTGCCTTCACGACCAGTCGTCCTCCGGCGTTGACGGTCGCGCCGGTGACGGCATCGCCCTCACCCACTTCCACGGGCACGGATTCGCCGGTGAGCATGGAAGCGTCGATCGCAGAGCTGCCCGAGGTGATCGTGCCGTCAGTAGCGATTTTCTCGCCCGGCCGGACCACGAACTCATCCCCGACCGTCAGCTCCTCGATGGAGACGCGCTGCTCCTGCCCGTCGCGAAGGAGGGAGACTTCCTTCGCGCCGAGTTCTAGTAAGGCACGCAGGGCGGCTCCGGCGCGCCGCTTGGAGCGCTTCTCGAAGTAGCGGCCGAGCAGGATGAACGTGATCACCCCGGCGGCGACTTCGAGATAGATGTGCCCGAGCCCGTCGGAACGGGAGATGGTGAACTCAAAGGGGTGAACCACGCCGCGGTCACCGGCCGTGCCGAAGAACAGCGCGACGATCGACCAGATCATCGCCGCCGTGGTGCCCACGGAGATGAGGGTGTCCATCGTCGCCGCCCCGTGACGGAGGTTCATCCAGGCCGCCTTGTGGAACGGCCAGCCCGCCCACACCACCACGGGGGCGGCGAGGGCGAGGAGGCGAAGCCCCAGTAGTCGAACTGCAGCGCCGGGATCATCGCCATCGCGATGACCGGCACCGCCAGCACCGCGGAGCCGATCAGCCGCTGCCGCAGGGTGCGCAGCTCGGCGTCTTCAACGGATTCGCCCTCCTCGCCCTCATCGGAGGTCGAGCCCTTCGCAGGCTTTGGGAGCGCGGCGGTGTAGCCGGTCTTCTCGACCTCGGCGATCAGGGCGTCGGCGTCGAGGTCGGTGCCGGTGACGCTGGCCTTCTCGGTCGCGTAGTTCACGCTCGCGGTCACGCCGTCGAGCTTGTTGAGCTTCTTCTCGATTCGGTTCGCGCACGAAGCGCAGGTCATGCCACCGATCTGCAACTCGATCCCGGCGACACCGGTGCCAGTGGTCTGGTCAGTGGCCATGGCCTGCTCCTTCCTCATGCTCTTCCCCTGTGCTCGATTCGGTATCGAAGTGTTCGCCTCCGGAATGTCCGGTGCCGTTGTCGCCCACACCGGTGGTCGTGTCAATCACCAGCGGTGCAGTGCGAACTTCGCCGTCGATTTGGAAGTCCAGGAACAGCAGGTACCGACCGGGCGTCGGAGCGGTCGCCTCGAACACGATCTCCGGACCCGAGGTATCGCCGACCTCGGGCGCGTCGCCGTGCGGGTGGACGTGCAGGTAGGCGAGATCGCCATCGCGGAGGGCGACCAGGTGCCCGAACGCGCCCAGGTACGGCTCCAGCGCGGTGACCGGCTCGCCATCACGGGTGACGGTGATCGTCAGCTCCGACGCGGAGCCGGCGATGAGATCCCCCTTCACTGCAACGTCGAAACCGTCGACGGTGGTCTCGGTGACCGGCCCGGTCGCCGGTGCAGGCTCGTAGTCGCCAGCCACCTGCACCGAGGTCGAGAGCGTGATGCCCTCCCCGGTGTCGGCCGGAACAAAGTCCGCGAAGACTCGGTACGAGCCCGCGGCCTCCCACTGCCAGGGGATCGTCCAAGTGCCATCGTCGTCCATCTCGGGGTGGACGTGTCGGAAGTGCTGCCCGTCAGCCCGGACGGCGATCAGGTGCAACTCCTTCTCGTGCTCCAGCTCGAAGTCGGTGACCGGGTTGCCATCGGATCCGGTGATAGTCAGCGCCAGCTCGCCCTCAGTTCCTGTGGCGGTCGGTGCCGTTACCGCGGTGAGCTGGTAGCCATCCTGAGCGAGGCCCAAGCCCAGCGACGATGCGCCGGCATTGTGTCCTTCATGCTCGTCGCCGTTCATGGCGTCTCCTTCCTCGTGGTGCGTGGTGTCTGCGGTGTCTTCTGCCCAGCTCTGCACGGTCTCCTCGGGGACGACCGCGTTCGCCGTGAATCCAGCCACGGCGAACACGGCCACGAGGACCAGCCCGTACAGGCCCAGCCGTGCAGGTGCCTTCATCTCAGCTCCTGACGGCTGCGTAGCCGGCCTCATCGACCGCCGCGATCACCGCGGCGTCGTCCACCGGCTGATCGCTGGTCACAGCCAGCCGCCCGGTCTGGGCGCTGACCTCGATGCCGGTCACACCGGGGATCTCGGACACCTCGCTGCGGATCGCGGTCTCGCAGTGCCCGCAGCTCATCCCGGTCACCTGGTACTCGGTCGTCGTGGTCATGATTCCAACTCCTTCACTCGGGTATGACTTCTCCAACACAATACCCCCTAGGGGTATTCCTAGTTGGTGTGAACTTCTTCGGTGAACTGCTGCGCCTCGCCGGTAGGGCGGATGTGGCGCAGGCGGGTCGCGGCGATGATCGCGGCCACGCCGGCGATGACGGCCGAGGCGACGGCCGCCATGTTCATTCCGCCCGTGAAGGCTGCCTGCGCGGCGCTCACCAGTTGCTCGCCCAGCGCGCCCGGGAGATTGGCCGCGGCCGCGAGCGCGCCGTCGATGCTGTCCGAGGCGGCGGCCGTAGCCTCCGGGGAGAGGCCCTCAGGCAGATTTCCGTCGATGCGACCCCGGTAGGTGGCGATTCCGACGCTGCCAATGACGGCGACACCGAGCGAGATGCCCAGGTCGTTCGCGGTGGTCGCGAGCCCCGAGGCGCCGCCCGTCTTCTCCGGTGGCACCGAACTCACCACGAGGTCGGTCGTCAGTGCCATCGAGGGCGCGACGCCGGGGTAGGTGATGACGAAACTCGCGATCACTAGCGCGAGGCCGGTTCCAGCGTCGAGCTGGGCGAACAGGATGTAGCCGACGACCTGGGTGAGCAGGCCGATCGCGATCACGTTTCCCGGGCGGAACCTCCGCGCGAGCACCGGGGAGAGCGTGGAGACGACGATCAGTACCGCCGCGGCGGGCAGGATCGCCAACCCGGCCTGGAGCGGCGAGAGCCCCTGCACATGCTGGAGATACTGGGTGAACAGCGAGTACACGCCACCCAGCGCCGCCGCCGACAGCAGGAACACCGCCAACGCCCCGGAGACGGTGCGGTTGGCGAACAGGCGCACATCCAGCAGGGGCTTCTCGGCTCGCAGCTGCCGGATCACGAACCACAGCCCGATCAACGCGCCCCCGAGGAGCAGGCCGATCGAGGGCAGTGCAGGTTCCTGGGCGGCGAAGCGCTTGATGCCGTAGATGATCGCGAGCAGCCCGCCGACCAGCAACAAGGCGCTGAACAGGTCGATCTTCGCCGACGGATCGCGGTGCTCGGGCACGAGGATTGGGGCGCCGATGGCGACGAGGGCCATGATCGGCACCGCCACCAGGAAGGTTGCCTGCCAGCCGAAGCTCTCCAAGAGCAGGCCGCTGAGCAGCGGGCCGAGGGCCACGCCCGCGGAGATGCCACCGGCCCAGACGCCGATCGCGACTCCGCGCTGCTTCGCGTCGGCGAAGAGCACGAAGATCAGGCCGATCGTTGCGGGCACCATCATCGCCGCTGCCAGTCCGAGGACGGCTCGCCAGACGATCATCAGCTCGGGGATCGTGGTCAGTGAGGCGGCGACGGAGACCGCGGCGAACAGAATCGCACCGATGACCATCAGCAGCCGCTTGCCCACTCGGTCGCCGAGTACGCCCATCGCGACCAGGAAGCCGGCCATGACGAAGCCGTAGATGTCGAGAATCCACAGCAGCTGCGTGCTCGTCGGGTTCAAGTCCGCGGCGAGGTTCGGGGCGGCCAGGAACAGGATGGTCAGCATCATGAACAGCAGAGTTGAGGGGATCACCAGGATCGCCAGGCCCCACCACTGCTTTGCCCCTGCCTTGGGGGCAGGTGTGCTCGCATCGCTCATGTCACGCCCCCTGTGATCGTGCGTGTCGTGTTCATCGCCGTGTCTCCTCTCCTTAGTCCCGCCGCCGGATCGGGCGACGACACCGTAACTCGGTCATTGGTGTACAAGTTGTAACAGCTACACTATCTCATACATTCCAGTACGAGTTGAGAGGTGGAGCATGCCGACGAAGAAGGCCAAGCCGGCCGGCGGTGCTCGGAGCGCCCCGGCGACAGCGAACCGCGCGGCCAACCAGCGCGCCGACGCGCAGCGCAACCGGGCGAAGATTCTGGCCGCGACAGTGACCGCGATCCGCAAGAACCCCGACGCTTCTGTCGCCGACATCGCCGCTGAAGCCGGAGTGGGCCGGGTGACGCTCTACGGGCACTTCCAGACTCGCGCCGAGCTCATCGAGGCCGCACTGGTGGACAGCCTGGAACGTGCCGAGGACGTGCTCAGTCAGATACCTCTTGATGGCGACCCGCGTGCGGCCTTCCAGCGCTTGGTTGCATCCAGCTGGATGTTCGTCGACCAGTCCCGTGCCCTGCTCGCCACAGCGCAGAAGGAACTCTCCGCCGCCCGCATTCGCGAACTGCACGAGAAGGCCGAGGCGCGCATGCGCGGGCTGCTGCTGCGTGGACAGCGCGAAGGCGCCTTCCGCGCCGACCTGCCGGTGTCCTGGCTGCTGACCACCACGCACGTCGTTCTCAACGGCGCGGCCGAGGAGGTGCGCACGGGCCGGATCGACCCCGACGATGCGCCATGGTTCATCGACGCGATCCTGCTGCCGGCTTTCACCGAGGTCGCCCCCGAGGGAGGAACGCGATGAAAGTCGGGATCATCGGCGCTGGCGCGGCGGGAACATCCGCCGCGAAGACCTTGCACGCTTCAGGTGCCGGCATCGACGTCGATCTCTTCGCCCGCAGCGGCGAACAGCCGTCCAATCGGACGCTCGTGAACAAGGGCGTGGCCATCGGCCTGCTCGAACCCCACCAGACCGCTCTGCCACCCACAGGCGTGGAGACCATCGGCGATACAGTGCGCGCCATCGACCCCCGGAGCCGAGAAGTTCACCTCGACTCCGGGCAGACGCACACTTATGACGCCCTCATCATCGCCAGCGGTAGCCGCCCCCGCGCCCTCGGCGAGACCATCCTTGGACGAGACCACTCCCGCAGGACAGGGCAACTCAGCACGCTGCACTCGATCGCCGATGCCATCCGGGTCCGCGACCTGCTCGCGTCCACGCACCCTGCCCGTGTGCTGATCCTCGGTGGCGGCCTCGTCGCTTCGGAGACCGCCTCCTCCTCACCGACTCCGGCCACGATGTCGCATTGATCACGCGAGCACTGCTGCCCGGTGCCCGCGCCCTCGGCGAGGAGACGGCCAGAAGGCTGCTCGACCTGCATCTGCCTCAGCATGCCGCCTACCTCGGACGCACGCTGACCGCGATTCGTAGCCACGCCGACCGCATCACCGTCGTCCTCAATGACGGCCCGCGAGTCGACGGAGACCTGGCGATCGTCGCCCACGGCACCATGCCGGCGGCCCCTGCGCCCTGGACGGGACCGGACGGCATCCCCGTCGATGACCATCTGCGCTCCTTGCACGCCCCACGCCAGCGGATTTACGCCGCCGGCGGCGTCGCCGTGCACCACTATCCCGGCCACAGCTCGTACCGGATCGATCACTGGGACGATTCGGTCGCCCAGGGCGCCCATGCGGCCAGGACCCTGCTGCACGACCTCGGGCTTGGCGATGATCCCGGCATCTACCTGCCGTCTTCGCCGTTCTCCGCACGCGTCCACGGACACACACTCGTCGGAGCGGGGCATCCCGCTTTGGGGACCAGCACGCGAGTCGTCTCCACCGACCCGCTGCTCACTGTCCACTATCTCGGAGATATCCCCGTCGCACTCACGGGGATCGACGCCGCCAGCCTCGTCCGCGAGTGGATGCCTCGGCTGCACCAGCCGGCGCCGCCTCGCTCCTGATCGACAGGCTGGATCGCCGGGCGCCTCGGCGAACACGACGCGCCGGCGAGCGGAACCATTCGTTCCACCCGCCGCCTGCGCGCTCATGCGGTGCGTATGCAGGAGCACTGGGATGCCGCGAGGGTGCCTTCGGCGGCTTCGGTCTCCTCACGGAGCGCCAGACCGCCCGTCGCCGTTTCTGCGTCCGTGCCGGCGACGATGGTCTCGGTTCTCTTCTCGCGGGGCCAGAGCATCTGCGCCGCGATGGCGCCGAAGACGGCGAGAGCGGCAAGAATCGACCAGGCGAGAGTGAACCCGGACGCGGTGCCGACCCATCCGGCAATCGGGTAGGTGACGAGCCAGGCCAGGTGAGACAGCGAGAACTGTGCCGCGAAGGCCGCCGGGAGCTCGCTCTTCGCGACCGAACCGCGAATGACACGTCCGGTGGGAGTGACGATCAAGGCCATCCCGCCGCCGATGACCACCCAGATCGAGGCCGTGATCATCCATGAGGCCGCCTGGATGGCGGTCATCGCGACGGCCGCCAGCACGCCGGCAAGCAGAACTGCGGCACCCGTCATCATCACGACCCGCTCGGTGACCCGATCGAGCACGCGTGGCAGGAGCAGAGCGACCAGCAGTGTGCCGCCGCCGGAGGCTGCGAGCATCCAAGCAACATCGGCCTGCGTGCCGTCCAGTTGATCGCGGACGTAGTTGACCGTATTGACCACCACGATCGATCCGGCTGCGGCGACCACCACGTTCAGCGCCATGACGCCGCGCAGGCGAGGAGTCGCGAAGAAGACTTTCACGCCCGACGTGACCCGGTTCCACGCACCCGTCTGCCCGCTCGGTGCCGCGTTGGGGATGCGAGTGGAGAGCACCAGGACGGCGGAGATCACGAAGCCCACCGACGTGCCGACGAACAACCAGTTGAACGTCATGAACGTCAGAGCGACCGCCGCGAGCACCGGGCTGAGCAGGCTCTCCATCGTGTAAGCCACCTGCGACGCGGACAGCGCCCGTGTGTAATCGGACTCCTCTGACACGATATCGGGGATGACCGCCTGGAACGTCGGCGTGAATGCCGCAGAAGCCGCCTGCAGCACCCCGATGAGAACGTAGATCTGCCAGATTTCCGTAACGAACGGCAGCGCGAGCACCACGGCCGCGCGCACCACGTCGAGCAGGGTCAGAAACATCCGCCTTGGGAGCCGGTCGGCATAGGCGGCCGCCAGCGGCGCGATCACGACGTACATGACCATCTTGATCGTCAGCGCCGTCGCAAGCACGGCCCCCGCGCTCGGGCCCGCGAGCTCGTAAGCGAGCAGACCGAGCGCGACGGTCGCCAACCCCGTCCCGAACAGGGCGATGATCTGCGCACTGAACAGGTAACGGAAGTCGCGGATCGCGAACAAACGCATGGGGCTCTCCTGACCTTCGTGGAAACTCTCCACCATCAACCTAATACCCCTAGGGGTATTCCCGTCAGTCTGCGTCTGGCAGAGCAAAGAGCTGCTCGGAGGGACACGGAGTCAGTCGCCCTCGGCCGAGCTGATCACTCCCGCCGTCGGCGGACGCACATCGGGGGCCGGTAAACTGCGGCGTATGGCGGTGACGGCGGCAAGGCGATCCAGGAAAGGTCTTCAGGGCTTCCTCCGGCGCGTCGTGCTCGGAGGGCTGCTGGTGGCAGCGGTCGTCATCGGGCTGCTGGCCATGCATACGTTGAACCTGCATGGCACCGCGGCAGCCCACGCGCCCGCCGTGATCTCGGTCTCCACAAGCGACGCCGTGGGCGCTCATCACGGCGCGGCAGGCACGCATGAGTCCGGCGGAACGGCCAGTGACCTCGGTGGTACGTGTGCGGACTGCGGGGCCGGCACCCATCTGGGCATGGCGATGGCGTGCGTGCTCGCACTACTGCTCGTCCTTCTCATCCTGGTGCCGCCTCGACTACTGCCCGGATGGATGCACACCGCACCCCGGCCGTTGCTCGTGGCGCGTTCCATCGACCGGCTGCTGCCTCGGGCGCCGTCGCTGCACGTTCTCTGCATCAGTCGCACGTGATGGGGCGGCGAACCTGACGCGCACCAGCGCCGACGGTTCCCCTTCCTCATTCACGCGGTGCCCTCTCGGATGCCGCGCCACCGAAGCGACCGTTGATATTGGAGAACACCTATGAAGTTTCGTACCGCGGCGACCGCCGCACTCGCCCTCACCGCTGCGCTGACCCTGGCTGGATGCTCGGCCGGAAGCGACGACGAGGACTCGATGCCGGGCATGGACCACGGCTCCACCGAACAGGCAGCCGACGTCAACGACGCGGACGTGATGTTCGCCTCGATGATGATCGTCCACCACGAACAGGCCATCGAGATGAGCGACATCGTCCTCGCCAAGGAGGATGTCAACCCCGAGGTGGTCGAACTGGCCGAGGCGATCAAGGCCGCCCAGGGACCTGAGATCGAACAGCTCCAGGGCTGGCTGGACGACTGGGGCGTCGACCCCGAGGAGCAGCAGATGGACGGCATGGACCACGGCGACGGCATGATGACCGAGGACGACCTGGCCGCCCTCGAATCGGCCGACGGCCCCGAGGCATCGCGCCTGTTCCTGGAGCAGATGATCGCCCACCACGAGGGAGCGGTCGAGATGGCCCAGACGCAGGTCGATGACGGCAGCAACCCCGATGCCATCGAGCTCGCGCAGACCATCATCGACGCGCAGACCACCGAGATCCAACAGATGCAGGACCTCCTGGCCACCCTCTGATCGACCATCCGGGTCGGTGCCGCGGCGAGATCGTCCGGCACCGACCCATCCGACACTCTTGAAGGATCACACCATTGTCTCACCCCACCACGCCCCGGCGGGGAAGGTGATCGTCGCCGCCACCGCGACGCTCGCCGCCACCCTCGTTCTCGCCGGATGTGCCGCCGCGTCCTCGCCCGAACCCGCGTCGCCCTCGACCAACAGTCATGCCGTCGACAGCGACTTCCTGGCAGCTCACGATCTGGCAGGTCTCGATACCCCGGCGGTCATCGAACGGCTCGACACGATGCCCGTCGCCGACCGACCCGCTGATCTGATCGCATCCGTGCAGCCTGATGCGCTCGTGCTCACCGACGACCAGGAGCGCGAGACACAGCTGCCGATGCCCGAAGACGAGGTGTACATCTCAGTTGCTCCCTACCGGGAACAGACCCATGACTGCTACTTCCACAGCCTGACCACCTGCCTCGGCGAACTCGCCAACACGAAAGTCCAGGTCACCCTCACCAGCGAAGACGGAGACGTGCTCCTCGACGAAGTGCGGCAGACCTACGACAACGGGTTCGTCGGCATCTGGGCGCCCCGCGGCATCGAGGCAACGCTGACGATCGAGCACGAGGGTCAGACGGGCAGCGCGACCATTTCAACGATGACCGAAGATGATGCGACCTGCATCACCACGCTGCAACTGACCTGAAAATATGCCAGGCAAGTGAGCGGGTTCGGTGGAGATCGTGTGGTTGCCTATCACCCGCAGGCATGCGCTGGCGGCCGCACGAGCACCGATCCCGTGATCTTGGCGGTACGGCTCGACACCGCGACGCCCCGGGTCGTCACGACATTGCGTCCATCGCGAGGAATGCCTGGAGCAGGAGGACACCGTTGCCAAGGGCCGTGTTCTGCTGATTCGCGGTCAGCCCGTGGGCGGGGTCGGTAACCCAGCCCGCGGGCAGGCCGATGAGCCATTCCACGAACTCGGGCGCCGGTCGCGGCCCCTTGTCCTCGTTCAGGATCGCGGGCGCAGGGGCTGGGCGTGCGGTGATGTGTTCCCATCGGGCGATCGCGTCGGCGTATCGCCCCCAGCGATGAAGATGTTCTCCACGAGCGCGAACAGCGTCTCCGACTCGCCGGGCCTGTCCGGTGAGCCAGCTGGTCCGTGCAAGGCCAGGTCGATGACCTGGTGACTCAGCGCGATGGTTCCCCGACGCGCCCGCACCTGATCCAGCGTCTCGCCACCGCGCGAGGAGTCCGAGGCCAGAGGCGTCCGGAACAGAATCTTGGCGATAGGCGGTGATGAAGATGCGGAACCGGTGATGCGGTGCACCGGCCAGTGATGCCGGTAGGCCGATCCAGCGCGCATCCATCCCGAGCTCGGCCAGATCGCCCAGTACCGCTCCGAGCGCCCGAAGAGGTCGAGCTGCGTCGTCTCCCAGCATCCACGGTTCGGGTTCCAGGTTGCGTACGGCACTCGCGGGGTCGGAGGTTGCGTCGTCGGGGTTGCGGTCGTCATCACGTTGGCCTTTCGTTGCGGGGCGGGTAGCGGTTGCAGACAGCAACCCGCGGACGTTCTCGATCACCACGAGCCGGGGTTGCAACGCCTCGATCGCGGTCGCCATGTACGACTAGAGCCCGGAACGGGTGCCGGGTGCGAGGCCGGCGCCTCTGCCGACGGTCGAGATGTCCTGGCACGGGAAGCCGCCGCAGAGGACGTCTACCGGCGGCACTGTGGCCCAGTCGATGGTAGAGATATCGCCGAGGTTCGGGGCAGTCGGCCAGTGGTGGGAGAACACGCCCGTGACGGCGGTGTTGAGCTCAGAGAACCAGACCGTCTGCCTACCAGTGGCGTGTTCGACGGTCAGATCGAGACCGCCGTATCCGGAGAACAGCGAACCGATCCGAGGGCTCGGCATCGGGGGCGAGGAAGTGGCGTGCATAAGGCTCCGGCAGGGTCGGTGGAACCCTGGAACCAGACCCGATCAGAGCCCGACACCAGGGAGAACACCTGCCAGGTGCACCACCCCGTGACCATCTGCCCCGGCCTCCGCAGAGCTCCCATCAGAAGTCCCGCGAGCACGCCAATCAGCGCCTGAGGTCGCACCTCACGGCTGTGGTCTCCCGAGTCCGATCCCAGCCCCCTCCTGAGCCATCACACCTCTTGCAGATCGTGGTCAACCCAGGTTGACAAGGTTTCGCGGCTGCGGGATCGCACGGTCACCTGGAGATCGACAGGCACAGCGGCGGGCCGAGCGAACGGATAGGAGACAGGTCATGGCGGAACGGGTGGAGCTCGCGATCTCGGAGGCTGAGCGAGGCAAGATCGCTGACGATCTACGTCGCTACGGCGCCTACCGCGAGCGCACGGGAATCGACCTCTGGAACACGTTCACGGAGCAGAAGCCGCACGAGCTGGAGCCCCCGAACCTCACGCAGGAGATCAAGGACAGAACTGCCTCGCACCACGCTGTTGCTAAGAACTGCGTGGCGCTGGCTTCCGCCATCGAGAGCGAGAACCCGGTGCTTCTCACTCCGGAGACGATCCAACTCATCCAGGAAGCCTTCGGAGACATCTACGGTGGAGAGCTCCCGCCTTGGGCCGCACGCACGGCGATGTTCTCCCGCATGGCATCCCGTCGCATGAGCGAGGCCGCCGCGGACGGATCGCTCGCTCCCGCTGAGTTCGTTGCGGTGAACGCGGAGCTGCAACCCTCTGACCCCGAGCGATACGAGGCCGCGATCATGCACTATCTGACCGAGGCCAACGCGAAGATTAGCGAGCAGCTCACCGAGTTGCGCACGAGGCAGGAAGCCCTCCACACGCAGCTCCGGGCGCAACAGCGCGAGATCGACCAGTTGCGCAACCCCGGCACAACACGCCGGCAACTCCCGAACCCCTTCCGCTCGACCTCCGAGCCCACTGTGCAGGCTTCCCGGCGGCGCGGCCCGTCCGACGACGGGCCGGCCCTGTAGCGAATCGTCGCTGCCAGTTTTCGAGCTCACGCCGGCGGTCGTGGTGAGTCTGTCCACCTGGTCTGCATGACGGTCTCGATGCGGGTGATGAGCGCGGGCGACGGGTACAAGTACCTGCTGCGCACGATCGCTGCCGCCGATGGCGACCGCTCCCTCTCGACCCCGCTGACGAGGTATTACACGGAGGAGGGAACACCACCGGGCACTTGGATGGGGTCGGCTCTGCACGGTTTCGGCGACGGGCAGATCGTCCTCGGTGATGAGGTCTCGGAGTCGCAGTTGCAGTTGCTGATCGGGATGGGCCGCGACCCCGTCAGCGGCGACCCGCTCGGGCGGGCCTTCCCAAGGTACGTCTCGGTCGCGGACCGGATCGAGAAGCGCGTCGCCGACCTCGACCCCGGCCTGGGGATGGGTGAGCGTGCCGAGCAGATCGGCCAGATCGAGGCCGAGGAGATCGAGCGGGGCAACCGCCGTGCGGTCGCGGGGTTCGACTACACGTTCTCGGTGCCGAAGTCCGTCTCGGTGTTGTGGGGAGTGGCCGACGCCGGCACGCAGGCCCTGATCGCCCAGTCGCATCACGACGCGATCGCCGAGGTCGTGGACTTCATGGAGCGCGAGATCGCCGCGACCCGCACCGGCTACACCGCCGCCGATGGCGCGGTCGCACAGGTCGACGTGACCGGGCTGATCGCCACGGCCTTCGATCACTACGACAGCCGCTCCGGGGACCCCCAGTTGCACACCCACGTCGTGATCTCCAACAAGGTCCAGACCGCGTTGGACGGACGCTGGCGGTCGCTGGACGGCCGCCCGATGCACGCGGCGGTCGTCGCGCTCTCGGAGCATTACAACGCGGTACTGGCCGACCGCCTCACCGGCACGCTCGGCGTGGAGTGGGAGGCGCGGGATCGGGGCCGGGACCGCAATCCGGCGTGGGAGATCACCGGAGTCAGCGAGGAACTGATCGAGGAGTTCTCCTCCCGCGCCCGCGATATCGACGCCGAGACCGACCGGCTCATCGCCGCCTACACGGCCGAGCACGGCCGCCGGCCCTCGGCGCGGACGATCGTGCGCCTGCGTGCCCAGGCCACCCTCGCCACCCGGCCCGAGAAGCAGGTCCACTCCCTGGCCGACCTGACCGCCGGCTGGCGCGAACGGGCCGGCCGTCTGCTGGATGAGGACGCGACTGGCTGGGCCGGCAATGTCCTCGCGGAGGCGCAGCAGGTGCGGCCGTTGCGGGCTGATGATGTGCCGTTGGAGGTGATCTCCGAGATCGGGCAGGCCGTGGTCGAGGTCGTCGGCGAGAAACGCTCAACCTGGCGGCGATGGAACCTGCACTCCGAGGCAAGCCGGCAGTCAATGGCATGGCGATTCGCGACCGCCAGTGATCGGGAAGCGATCGTGGGGATGATCGCCGATGCCGCCGAGCAAGCCTCGCTGCGGCTGACCCCGCCCGAACTCGCCACCAGCCCGGCCGCGTTCCGCCGCCCAGACGGCACCAGCGTGTTCCGGCCCCGCCACTCGACCGTGTTCTCCTCCACGGTGCTGCTGGATGCCGAAGACCGTCTCCTGGAACGCTCCCGCACCCTGACCGGCCCGATGGTCGAAGTCGAGACGGTCGAGAAGATCACCGCGAAGCCCGACCGAGAAGGACGCCTGCTCGGCGATGACCAGGCCGCAGCGCTCACCCAGATCGCAGTCTCCGGCCGGGTCCTCGACGTGCTGGTCGGCCCGGCCGGTGCCGGGAAGACCACCGCCATGTCGGCATTGCGTCGGGCATGGGAGAAGCAGCACGGCCACGGGTCCGTGGTCGGCCTGGCTCCCTCTGCCGTGGCCGCGGAGGTCCTCGGCGAGGATCTCGGAATCGCGACAGAGAACACGGCGAAGTGGTGGCAGAACCATCTCCTCCACGGGGAAACGTTCCAGGCCGGGCAGCTCGTCATCATCGACGAGGCTTCCTTGCCGGCACCCTGTCGCTGGATCGCATCACCGCCCTCGCAGCCGAAGCGGGCGCGAAGGTGCTGCTGGTCGGCGACTACGGGCAGCTCCAATCCGTTGACGCGGGCGGGAGCTTCGGGATGCTCGTGGCCGACCGCGACGACGCCCCCGAGCTCGTGGACGTGCACCGCTTCGTCCACGAGTGGGAGAAGACCGCCTCCTCGATCTGCGCCACGGCCGCACCCGCGTGATCGACACCTACGCAGGTCACGGCCGCGTCAGCGACGGTGATGCCGAGGACATGATCGACGCCGCCTACACCGCCTGGCGTGCCGACCGCGACGCCGGACGAGCCTCGGTACTGATCGCCGAGACCCGCGAAGACGTAACCGCACTGAACGCCCGCGCCCGCGCCGACCTGATCCTGGACGGCACGATCCGCCCCACCAGAGAGGTCGCGCTGACCGAAGGCACGTCCGCAGGGGTCGGGGACACGATCATCACCCGCCGCAACGACCGGCGCCTGCGCACCGGCACAGGCCGGGGCTGGGTGCGCAACGGCGAACGGTGGCAGATCACCGACGTGCGCGATGACGGGTCGATCACGATCCGCAAGCCCGGACGCCGCACCGGGTCGATCGTGCTGCCGGCCGACTACGTGGCCGAGCACGTCGATCTGGGATACGCGGTCACCGCGCACCGGGCGCAGGGCATCACCGTCGACACCGCCCACGTTCTGATCGAGCCGTCCTCGACACGTGAGAACTTCTATGTCGCAATGACCCGCGGCAAGGAATCTAATCGCGCCTACGTCGTCCTCGACCGACCCGACGACCACGCCGCACCACACCCCTCGGACAACGAGGAAGCCACCGGGCGGAGCGTGTTGTTCGGGGTGCTGCAGCATTCGGGGGCCGAGGTCTCCGCGCACGAGACGATCACCGCCGAGCAGGACCAGTGGGGCTCGATCGCCCAGCTCGCCGCCGAGTACGAGACCATCGCCGCAGCCGCCCAACACGACCGCTGGGCCGCCCTCATCCGCGAATCGGGCCTGACCGAGGAGCAGGCCGACGCCGCGATCGGGTCGGTCGCGTTCGGAGCGCTGACCGCCGAGCTGCGACGCGCCGAGGCCAACCACCACGACGTCGACGCGCTGTTCCCGCGCCTGGTGGCCGCTCGCGGGTTCGATGACGCCGACGACATCGCCAAGGTCATGCACTACCGCCTCGCCCGCGCCACCACCCAGCCAGCCGGATCGGGGCGCACGAGAAAGACCCCGCGGCTGATCGCCGGCCTCATCCCGCACGCGCAAGGCCCGATCGCCGCAGACATGCGCGAAGCGCTGACCGAGCGCCGCGAGCTGATCGAGACCCGCGCCGACGCGATCCTCGACACCGCCCGCCAGACCGGCGAGCCCTGGACCCAGCCGCTCGGCGACCCGCCGTCCGGTGACCGGGAGCAGGCACGCTGGCGGCGTGATGCCCGGACCATCGCGGCCTACCGCGATCGCTACCAGATCAGCGACGACACTCCGCTCGGGCCGGCACCGCAAGGCTCGGCGCAGAAGATCGACCGCGCCCGCGCGCACGCTGCTTTCAACCGGGCGCAGAAGCTCGCCGAAGCCGAGCAGCCCGAGCAGGAACGCGCCCGACGCAGTGAGTCGCAGCGTCTCGGGCCGACGCTGTAGTAGCGGCGGCATGCGAACCTTGCATCTACGCGGAGTTTCAGGAACGGGCGGTTCCGTTGCCGTGAGCTGGAAAATCGCGTCCCATGAAACGGTCAACACTTGAGGTCCGAGGGCTGCTTGCGCTTGTCCACGACGGCGGCTCAGGTTCGGGGGCCGCCATCGCTGGAAAAAGCCCCGCTTCTCTGCGGCGATCTGATTCGTCAGCGAAGGTGCTCGTTACAGTGCTACGGGCGGCAGGAGCTCCTGTGCAATCGTAGTCGTAGATATCGATCTCGGCGTTGACGAAGACCATCAGCATCTTCAGGCGCTCCGAGAAGCGGATGCTCTTCCAGAAGTCAGATGCGCCCCACTCGGCAATTTCTGGGTCGATACCAACGCGAGGATTATACGAGACCTCATCTGCGGAATCAGCGTCGGGAAACGTCACCCGAGCAAGATCGCAGCGTCCTCCTGGAACACCCACTGGCCCCACTCCAAAGCCGGGGCGACGCCACTCGGGATTTGAAAGACAGGCTCTGCTTCGGCGACTCTGGCAGTCCACATCGCTAGACGCCGATGGCGGTCAATCCGCGCGAGCCGATTGATCCACCCAAGAAAGTTTGCATCCAGGTCGGAGTTGAACGGCTGCATCGTGTGCAGCATCTCCACCTGGTGCTCCGGAAGTGGTCGGAGCCGCCAGAGATTACGTTTCCACGCTTTCTCCGTGTCGTAGATTGGGTACTGAAGACCATCTTCGCCCGCCGGAGGGATCGATCCCGACGCATGTGCCGCTGAAGCCCACACAACGTGATCAAGAGCCGAACGTAAGTTGTAGAGCCATTCTCCGAACAATGCGGGAAGTTCAAGCGGCACCGGTTCGATCTGCTCAAGGCGAACCAGATACTGCGTAGGGGAAGTGCGGAGCAAGAGGAACTCGAACGGGTGGGGCGCAAGATAGTCGTTCCAGGCTTCAGACATCTCTCGCGCACGGATCTGCGCGCGCGATGCGCAGCCGGGCTGATTCGAAGAGATCCATAGTGCGAGCCTAGAGGCTGTGGGGCGTCGGGTCCGAGACGACTCGGCACTGAGATCGGGACGAGCATGCGAAGGGGGCCGTGAGGTCGCGGGCAACGTCGCCGACACGTCGGCGTACCCGGCGGACCACACGTTGCGGTCCTCTCGCCATACGCGCCAAGGGTTCGTCACGCTGCGTCGGCTCGTCCTGTCCGCTACTCATGGGAGGATGGGTACTGGGGTCGCCGACCCCGAACAATAGACGGTCCACCGACTCACGCTCATCGTCCCGCTGTAAGCCCAACAGCCAGCGTGCGTCGTGGAGCATGCAAGGAGTAAGCCAATGAGGGTCGCGCGCATCCGTATCGAACGCTTCCGCGGCTATCACTATGCAGAACTAGTAGTGCCAGAGAACATGGTGCTTGCAGGTGAGCCGCAGGCCGGCCGCACTGACACAGTCGAGGCGCTACGCCGCGTCCTCGATCCCCGCAGCACGCGTTCCCGCGTGAACCCGCTCGATATCTACCGACCTGCTGACGACGATGACGAGTCCCTGACAGAGGTCGAGGTAACTCTGCTCGACCTCGGAAATGACCTCGAAACCCTTCTCAGCGAAAACTTGGAAACATTCGACCAAGAAACCGGAGAGATCGCCACTTCACGCAACGCAGGCAACGCAGCTCTGGGCGTACGCCTTTGCTACCGCGCACGATATGAACTCGATACAGACACCGGTGAGCACTGGGTTGATTACCCGGCACGGAGTGACCCCGCTGCCGGAGTATTCAAGAGAGCAAGCCGTATCGAGCGCGAAGCTCTGCCAGTTCAGTTCATCGACAGCTCGCCGACCCTCCAACTACGGGCAGAGGGGGTTCTGAGAGCGCTCCTTGCGAACACTGACCCTTCGGGACTGGACAGCGCCCTTACCGATTTAGACACGGCTGTCCATGCCGCTACCGGGTCGTTCTCCGAGACGGACGTGGTCACCGACGCACTCGATAAGGTCATCGATTCTGGTCCGCAGACTCTCTTCGGTATCCAAGACTCCGCCGACATAAGCTTCCTGGCCGATGACGGTTCCATGTCTGCCCTCCTCAGAGCGCTTCAGCCAGCGATATCGATCGGGGCAGCCGGGGCTCTTCCAGTCCGTTCCCAGGGCTCTACGCTCGAAAGCGTACTCTCGGCAGCTGAAGCCATCGCCGCCGCGCGAGATGCGCAATCTGGTGTCGTCATCGTCGGTGATGACTTCGGAGACCGCCTCGACGCGACGTCTTCCGAACACATGGCACGGCTCCTCCATGTAACGGCAGGGCAAGCGATCCTCACAACGCGCCGTCCCGAAGTAGTACGAGCATTCGACCCTGGCGAGCTCGTCCGACTTACGGTCAGCCACGGCGAAAGACGACAGCATCAGCTCCCGGCGGTTACGGACAAGGCCGGCCGTGTCAATCGGAGACTGGTCCTTGAGCAACTTCTCGCGGCGCTGAGCGCGAGAACCGTTGTCCTCCTAGAAGGACCGCTCGACGTTGAAGGGTACGGCGCGCTTGCCTCGCGGCTTTTCCTAAAGACGAATGAACCGCACCACAGCCTGCCCGCTAACGGCATCCGCCTCGTCGCTCCGCCAGGGTCGGATGGAGGCGTCACGCGACTCCCTGCCATCGCCGAGATTTCCCTCAAGCTCGGATTCCACGTCCGAGCGATCGCCGACAACGATAAACCAGGACAAGAAGACCCAGCAGTCGGAATCCTTGCAGGAATGGTCGAACAACTCGTCGTGCTTCCCACACGCACCGCCGTGGAGGCCGCGCTTATCCGCGGCGTACCCGGAGAGCGGCTTCGAGAGACGGTCGAGACCCTAGAAGACTTCGGCATGCCCGCCCTGCCATCCAGTCTCGGTGACGATGACATCGCGGATCACCTCCTCACGACGAAAGTGATCAAGAAGCAGGGATTGGGGGCGGTCTGGGCGCACGCGCTGACGCGACAGCCACCAATAGCGCGATCTGTCATCGAAGCAATCTGTAGCGATACACGCGGCCGCATCGACATCCCAGATGTGTCATGACCGTCGCCCCAAGAAACCCGGAACAGGAGCAAGTCGTCTCGACGCAGGCCGAGCTCAGTGTCGTGCTCGGCGGTGCGGGAGTCGGAAAGACGACGAGCGCGCTCGCCGCAGCGCATGCTCATCTCGAACGGGTAGCGGACAGCAAACCCCACGACCGAGTCCTGTTCCTCTCATTCTCGCGCTCCTCAGTGGCGCGCATAGCCTCGCGCGCAGGAGAAATTCTCGGCCGACGCGGACCCCAGGTGGACATCATGACGTTCCACTCGCTTGCGTTCTCCGTAGTTCGGAGATTCGGGAGTCTCGTCGGACACGGCGACGCCGTTCTCGTCAGTCCCGCTCGCGAGAAGCTCGGAGTGGCTCAGCACGAGATCGGATATAGCAAACTCATCCCACTCGCGCTTGAGATCGCTGAGGCCGCACCCGCCGTCGCAGAGCACCTGCGCACACGATGGGGGCTCGTGATCGTTGACGAGTTTCAGGACACAGGCGACGCGCAGCAAGATCTCCTTCAGCTAATAGCACGAGACAGTAGGTTGATACTGCTCGGTGACCCGAATCAGTGCATCTATACATTCCTTGCCGAAGATGGCGTCAGAGTGGAGCGCATCCACGAAGCCTGCTCGGCCGCAGGGGCAGATAACACCATCGTGCTTCCAGAAACCTCCTTCCGAGATCCCTCTGGGATCATCCCGGCCGTCGCCAACGCCATTCGCCAGCGCCTGTTCGACTCAGAAGCCATCACAAACGCAATCCAAGACGAGAGGCTGGTAATCCGAAACGGGATACCTCTCTCCGACGAGACCAGCCA
Organism: Barrientosiimonas endolithica; assembly: GCF_030296655.1. Classification (NCBI taxonomy): domain Bacteria; kingdom Bacillati; phylum Actinomycetota; class Actinomycetes; order Micrococcales; family Dermacoccaceae; genus Barrientosiimonas; species Barrientosiimonas endolithica. Next base: position 2,828,599 of record NZ_AP027735.1, read on the forward strand.
AGTCTCACGGATCGTTAGCGACCTAACCTCCGAAGAGATGGGCGTGGCAGTGTTCACGCACCACAACGATATGCTCGCGGCTCTCTCAGACGCGCTTGAAGCCGACGGCATCGAGCATGAAGTCGCTGGTCTCAGCGACGCACTCGCCGCCGCCCTCGATGCCCAGACCGCGATGGTGCAATTCCATACCGGAGATGTCGCCTGGGAGAACGTTCTCGAAGCGGTAGCCGTGTTCCTGACGAGCGCGCAACGTGGACGGCAGGCGCCTCCCATCGCGCACCAGGTGATAAACGGTTCAGGTCCTACGACCTTGCAAGATCCCTTGAGCGCCCTTCGAGAGCGTCTTTCCAATGTCGCGTCCGCTGGGGAGGCAATCGAGGTAGCCGCTACTGCGCATGATGCGCTCGGGCTACCGCAGAAGTCCGGTGCCTGGCAACAAGCGGCGACCTTGCTCTCGGTAATGCATGCACGAGCCATACGAACGAGCAGCGCCCGCGATGACCGTCAGATGGTTGCAGCGATCTGCGCGGAAGCTCGTGAAGCGAGCTATGCGGCTCTCACGGATTCGGTGCTCAATCCGCGCGAGGTCCAGCTGATGAACCTCTACCAGACTAAGGGACGTGAGGCCGACGCAACCGTCGTCGTACTGCGGGAGGGAGACTTCATGGGCTATGAGTCGGAACCGTTTCCCACGACAAGTCGACTTCTCTACGTGGTGTTTTCCAGAGCTAGAAAGAAAATTGTCGTTCTACTCGTCGGCAACCGGTTCCACGCGGCCGTAGCCCCTCTCGACGCTCTCGCTGCGAACTGAAACACCCAGAAACATGCCGCCAATGCGTCAGATGAAAAACGCTGGAGTGCGCTCTCCCTCAGCTCATGGGCCGAGTACCTCTCCTTGATGAGTGTGGTGAGCTCTCCGCCTGCTTCGTGAGGCGGACTACAGGCGAGGCCCCGGCCGTGCTGGCGGACCGGAAGCCGGGGCGGCGAGCTGGTGGCCCGGCGTCTCCCGATTCAGGAGCCGCGCCGGATCGCCGAGCGAGTCGAGCATCGCAGTCACATCTGCCGTATCGGAGACGACCTGGGCGACTCCGCGCTTGATGAGCTCGTGCGGCCCCACGCTGGTCACTGACGTGACAGGGCCGGGCACCGCACCGACAGCACGGCTATGCCGGTGCGCCTCGGTCGGCACGAGCAAGGAACCCGAGCGGAAGCTCGCTTCCGGCACCACCGTGACTCCCGAGAGCGTGCCGAGAAGACGGGCGCGGGCCATGAACCGCCACCGCGTCGGCGCCTCCCCAGGAGGAGCCTCGCTGACCAGCGCCCCGACATCCCCGATCCGATCCAGCAGGTCCGCGTTCCCGCGCGGGTAGGGCCGATCGACACCGCCGGCCAGCACCGCGATGGTGCCCCCGCCGGTGGCGAGTGCCGCCCGGTGGGCTGCGGCGTCGATGCCATAGGCCCCGCCGGCGACGATGGTGCGCTCCTGTTGGGCGAGGTCGCCGGCGAGGTGCGCGGCGACATTCGTGCCGTACTCGCTGGCGGCTCTGGCGCCGGTGATCGTGACGCGATCAGCAAGTGCGCCGGAAAGGAACGAGGTCGCCCCGCGTATCCACAGCAGGTACGGGGCACGGGGGCCGAGGTCGTTGAACGCGTGCGGCCAGTCCGCGTCGGTCGGGATGAGCGTGGACATGCCGGCTCGTTCCGCGTCCGCGACACGGGCGGGGATGCCGTCCTCGATCCTTGGAGCGACGCGGTTGCGCCAGGCGATCGCGTCAGCCCGGTTCATCTCCGGCACCGCAGCCTGCTCGTCTTCGAGCAGCCGCAACGTCTCGACCCCGCCAACCCGGTGCAGGATACGGCCGGTGATCGCGTCGTCGGGCTCGGCGATCATCGACAGCATCATCCGCGCCTGCCGCTCGCCGCTTACCTGTTCTGCCAGCCTGCCCATGATCTGTGCCCCTTCCCGGACGGTCACCGGCAAGGTGCGCCGCCGGCGACCAAGCACGGCCCGCGGGGCTACCGCGTGTCGTACGTGCGGCGTAGAGTGAGAAGCACAGAGGCAGCTTCACCCCTCACCATGTAGGCCCCTTTCGGGCCGTCCTTCGGGACACTCCACACGTACTGCCTCACCACAGTTACGTGCTTGGAGGCATCATGTTCCGACTCATCTGGTTCGCCAGCATCCATATCCGCTCCTTCATGCGCCGATGGATGCCGACCAATATCGTGCTCGACAAGGTCCGCACCCGTCGCGGCCTCAAGTGGGGCATCCCGGCAATGCTGCTCGCGATCCCATACCTCTACACCGCGAGCCTGCTAACCGTCATCATCCGAGACGGCGGGCCGGGCTGGCTCAACATCATCGTGCTCATCGCGATCTGGTCAGCGCTCAAGATGCTCTGGATCGGCCCCGTCAGCCTGATCCTGCTCGCCCGCGTGCGGTGGCACGAGCACACCGAGCGTAACTCTCGGGCGCGCGCCATCGCCGAACCGACGGTCTCGACGTAGGAGTGCACGATGGGCAAGTACGTGAAGAAGACCTCGCGGCGTCGGTACGACGAACGACATTTCTCTATCAGGGCGGTGCATCGCGAACCACCCGATCTGCACAAGCTGTCGGAGATGCTGATCCGTCTCACCTTGCAGGAGATCGGAGAATCACGAGCCAGTCGCCGCGCCGACGAGGTTCCCGAGACCTACCGAGAACCCACCCCCGTCGAAACAAGAAACGAGTACGGACCGCCGCAGGCCTGAGCATCCCGGCCCCCAACCATCGTCATCAGCATTCGCGCCTGCCGCTCACGAAGCGGCAGGCGCGAACTCATGCGGCAGGCTCGACGGCAGGGAGCCATCAGGTGATCGACTCGGATAGCTCCAGCCACCGCTCTTCGAGTTCGGCGACCTCATCCTCCGCTTGGCGAAGCTCATCAGTATGGCCTTGCAGGCCCTCGTAGTCGCTCTGATCGTGATCGGCGAGACGCTGATGGATGCGGTCGATAATTCCCGACAGCTTCTCCAACCGACGCTCGACCGCGCCGATCTCCTTCTGCACCGCCCGGCGCTCCGCACCCGACAACTCCGAAGACGAAGACGACGACGTCTTCTGTTCGGCGGCCTGGGCGCTCATCGGCGACGGTGTCACGGCCTGCTGCTCCTGCGCGGCTCGCAGCCGCAGGTACTCATCCACCCCGCCCGGCACATGCCGCAGCCCGCCATCGAGGATCGCGTACTGCTGATCCGTGACCCGCTCCAGCAGGTAGCGGTCGTGCGAGACCACTATCAACGTGCCCGGCCAGGAGTCCAGCAGGTCCTCCAGCGCCGCGAGCATGTCCGCATCAACATCGTTCGTCGGCTCATCGAGAAGCAGCAGGTTCGGCTCGCTGAGCAACAGCATCAGCAGCTGCAGCCGCCGCTTCTGACCGCCGGAGAGGTCATCGACCCGTGCCGAGAGGTGTTCGCGGGCGAAGCCGAGCCGTTCCAGCAGCTGCGCCGGGGTGAGGTCCTTGCCGTCGATCTGGAACGTGGTCTTGGTGCGGGCCAGGACCTCGCGCACCCGGTCACCGCCGATATCAGCGAGCTGGGAGAACTGCTGATCGAGGATACCGACCTGCACCGTCTTACCCCGCTTGACCCGGCCCTCGGTCGGCTCCAGCGTGCCGCAGATCAGCCCGAGCAGCGTGGACTTGCCCGCACCGTTCGCGCCGAGGACGCCGGTTCGCTCACCTGGAGCGATCCGCCAGGTCACGTCATCGAGAACCTTCCGATCCCCGAAGGTCACGCTCACGTCTTCCAGATCCACGACCTGCTTGCCCAACCGGGCCACCGCGACGCGCTGCAGCTCGATGGGGTTGCGCACCGGCGGCACGTCAGCGATCAGCTCGTTGGCCGCGTCGATCCGGAACTTCGGCTTCGACGTCCGCGCCGGAGCACCCCGCCGCAGCCAGGCCAGCTCCTTGCGCATGAGGTTCTGCCGCTTGCTCTCGGCCGCCGCCGCCATCCGGTCCCGCTCGACCCGCTGGAGCACGTACGCGGCATAGCCGCCCTCGAACGGCTCGACCGTGCCGTCGTGCACCTCCCAGGTCTCGGTGCAGACCTCATCGAGGAACCAGCGATCGTGCGTGATGACCAGCAGCCCGCCGCTGTTCTTGGGCCAGCGTCGCTTCATGTGCTCAGCCAGCCAAGCGATGCCCTCCACATCAAGATGGTTCGTAGGCTCATCTAGCGCGATGAGCTCGTAGTCACCCACCAGCAAGGCGGCGAGGGCTACGCGGCGCCGCTGACCTCCGCTGAGCCGGCCGATCACCGCATCCCAGGAGATGTCCGAGACCAGCCCGCCGATCACGTCGCGGATGCGGGCATCGCTGGCCCACTCATGCTCCGGAGCGTCGCCGACGATCGAGTACCCGACCGTGGCCTCCGGATCGAGGTCGTCACTCTGACCGAGCACGCCGAACCGCACGCCGCCGCGCCGGGTGACCCGGCCGGCCTGCGGCTCGATCTGCCCCGAGAGCATCCCCAGCAGGCTCGATTTGCCGTCGCCGTTGCGACCGACGATCCCGATCCGGTCGCCCTCCTCGATCCCGACCGAGAGCGAGTCGAAGACCACCCGCGTCGGGTACTCCAAGTGCAGCCCTTCGGCCCCCAGCAGCGGTGTAGCCATCAGCGACCACCTCTCCCGACCGGCACGGTGCGACACGGCACGACAGACCGCCTCCCACGGGCCCGACGTCGAGTATCAGGGCGTGACGTCGCCCTGCCACGACGGTAGAATCGAGGTGTCCGGAACGAACAACCCATCGAATTGTTGGGTTCGTCCAGCAGCAGCACGTTGGGCTCGGTCATCAGGATGCGCAGCAGCTGCAGCCGGCGCTGCTCGCCGCCGGACAGCGACGCCACCCGCGTCTGCTGGCGCGGCCCGCTGAAGCCCAGGCGCTTGGCCAGCTGGCTGGCGCTGACCTCCTTGCCGTCGAGCGTGGTGTAGGCGCGCACGTCGGTGATCGCGTCGATCACGGTCATGCCGGCGACCTCGGCCAGCTCGCGCACCTCCTGGGTGAGGAAGCCGAGCTGCACCGTGCGGCCGACCTTGCGCTTCCCGGCCTGCAGCGGCACGTCGCCGCTCACCGCGCGCAGCAGCGTCGACTTGCCGGCGCCGTTGACCCCGACGATGCCGGTGCGCTCCCCGGCGCGAGCCGCCAGGTCTGCTTGTCCAGGATCGTGCGGTCGCCGACGGTGACGGTCGCGTCGAGCAGGTCGACGACGTCCTTGCCGAGCCGGCTGGTCGCGAAGCTCGCGAGCGCCACCTCGTCGCGCGCCGGCGGCTCGCCCTGGATCAGCGCGTTGGCCGCGTCGATGCGGAACTTGGGCTTGCTGGTGCGCGCGGGCGGGCCGCGCCGCAGCCAGGCCAGCTCCTTGCGCATCAGGTTGTTGCGCCGCTCCTCGGCAGCCGCCTCGAGGCGGGCGCGCTCGGCCTTGGCGAGGACGTACGCCGCGTAGCCGCCCTCGTAGGACTCGACCCGGCCGTCGACGACCTCCCAGGTCAGCGTCGCGACCGCGTCGAGGAACCACCGGTCGTGCGTGACGACGACGAGCGCGTGCTCGGGGCGGGTGCGGCGGCGGACCAGGAAGTCGGCCAGCCACTGCACCCCCTCGACGTCGAGGTGGTTGGTCGGCTCGTCGAGGAGCAACAGGTCGGGGTCGTCGATCAGCAGGCGTGCCAACGCGATTCGGCGTCGCTCGCCGCCGGATAATGAGCGTACGTCCGTGCCGTGGCCGCCGAGCGCGCTCATCTCGAGGTCGCCGAGCAGGCCGTGCATGACGTCGCGGATGCGGGCGTCGCCGGCCCACTCGTGCTCGGCGCGGCCGCGCAGCACCGAGTCGCCGATGGTGGCGCCGGGGTCGAGGGAGTCGGCCTGGCTGAGCATGCCGACGGTGAGGCCACCGGTGCGGGTGAGCCGGCCGGAGTCGGGCTCGCCGTCGCCCGCGATCAGACGCAGCAGGGTCGACTTGCCGCCGCCGTTGCGGCCGACGACGCCGATGCGGTCGCCGGCGCTGACGCCGAGCGAGACGGAGTCGAGGATGTGCCGGGTGCCGAGCATCAGCGAGAGCCGCTCGGCCGAGACGAGGTTGCTCATCGGGTGCTGCGCAACCCCGGGTCGCTGGTGACGTGGGCGCCGCCGACCGGGCCGCGGCCGTGCACGACCTCGTCGGCGACGGCCTCGGCGGACAGCCCGACCATCAGGTCCAGGGCCGCGGTGTTGTCGCGCGCGAGGAACGCGACGGTGGGGCCGGAGCCACTGACGATCGCGGCCAGGGCGCCCTGCTCGAGGCCGGTGGCCATGGTCGTACGCAGGCGCGGCTCGAGCGAGCACGCCGCGTCCTCGAGGTCGTTGTGCAGCGCGCTCGCCAGCTGCTCGACGTCGCCCGCGCGCAGCGCGGCCATGACGTCCTGCCCCGGCTCGGGGTCGGCGACCGGCTCGTCGGCGCGGAGCCGGTCGAGCTCGGCGTAGACGTCCTTGGTCGACAGGCCCCCGTGGTGCAGCGCGAAGACCCAGTGGAAGGTGCCCTGGGTGAGCACCGGCACGACCTGCTCGCCGCGGCCGGAGCCGAGCGCGGTGCCGCCGGTGAGCAGGAACGGCACGTCGCTGCCGAGACGGGCGGCGAGCCGCTCGAGGTCGGGGCGGGGGTGTCGAGCCCCCACAGCGCGTCGCAGCCGACGAGGGTGGCCGCGGCGTCGGCCGAGCCGCCGGCCATGCCGCCGGCGACGGGGATGGTCTTGGCGATCTCGATGTGCACCGGGTCGTCGACGCCGCGGTCGGACGCGAGCAGCCGCGCGGCGCGGTAGGCCAGGTTGGTGTCGTCGGCCGGCACCCGGTCGGCGTAGGGGCCGGTGACCTCGATCCCCCAGTCGTCGGCCCGACGGACCGTGACGTCGTCGACGATGTCGACCGCGTGGTAGACGGTCGAGAGGGCGTGGAAGCCGTCGTCGCGCACGGGCCCGACGCGCAGCTCGAGGTTGACCTTGGCGGGCACGCGCACCTCGATGGCGGGGTGCGGCGGCCGGTCATGCGATCACCCTAAAGCCCCAGCGCCTCGGCGATTCGCGCGAACTCCCCGATCGTCAGCCGCTCGCCGCGCAGCTGGGGGTCGATGCCCGCGGCGCGCAGGGCCTCCTCGGCCGGTGCGGCGCCGCCGGCGACGCCCGCGAGCGCGGCGCGCAGGGTCTTGCGGCGCTGGGCGAACGCGGCGTCGACGACCCGGAAGACACCCCGGCGGGTGGCCGTGGTCGACGGCGGTTGCCGGCGCACCATCGACACCAGGCCGGAGTCGACGTTGGGCGCGGGCCAGAAGACGTTGCGGCCCACCCGGTCGGCGAGGGTCACCTCGGCGAACCACGCGGCCTTGGCGCTCGGGGCGCCGTAGACCTTGCTGCCCGGCTGGGCCGCGAGCCGCTGGGCGACCTCGAGCTGCACCATGACCAGCACCCGCTCCAGGGTCGGGAAGCGCTCGAGGAAGCTGAGCACGACCGGCACCGAGACGTTGTAGGGCAGGTTCGCGACGAGCGCGGTGGGCTGCGGGTCGGGCAGCTCGGTCACGGTGAGCGCGTCGGCCGGGACCACCTCGAGGCGGCCGACGCGGGCCGGTGCGTGGTCGGCGACGGTGCGCGGAAGGCGTTGCGCGAGAGCCGGATCCACCTCGACGGCCGTGACGTGACCGGCGGTCGCGAGGAGCGGGAGGGTCAGCGACCCCAGGCCGGGGCCGACCTCGACCACGCTGTCGCCCGGGCCGACGCCCGCGAGCCGCACGATCTTGCGCACCGTGTTGGCGTCGATGACGAAGTTCTGGCCCCACTGCTTGGTGGGTCGCAGACCCAGCTCCGCGGCCAGGGCACGCACGTCGGCGGGGCCGAGCAGGCGTACGTCGTCGGCGGGGTCGGCAGCGGTCATGGGCGAATGCTCGCAGGCCCCGGGCGCGGACATGCGTGAGGCACCCCGACAGGGCGGGGTGCCTCACGCACGGTGACGTCGGTGCGGATCAGGCCGCGCCGGCGCAGCCCCAGGGCTGCAGGCCGCGCTCGGCGTAGACGCGGTTCGCGACGGTGATCTGCTCGGCGCGGCTGGCCAGGTCGGCGCGCGGGGCGAAGTCGCCACCGCCGGCGCCGAGCCAGGTGCGGATGTCGAACTGCAGACCGCCGTAGTAGCCGTTGCCGGTGTTGATCGACCAGTTGCCGGTGCTCTCGCACTGGGCGATGCGGTCCCACATGGCCGAGCGGGCCAGGTTGAGGCCCGCGGTGGGCTCCTGCGGCTCCTCGGTCTGGGTCGGCGTCGGGCGCGGGCTGGGCTTCTCGGTCGGCTTCGGCTTCGCGGTCGCGGTCGGCTTGGGGGTCTCCTTGCGCTCCTCGACCTTGGTGCCGATGACGACGACGCGGTTGACCGGCTTGCGGGTGACGTCGGTGTCGACGACCTCGGTCTTGACGACCTTCTTGCCCGACACGGTCTGGCGCAGGGTGACCTCGGCGCGGCCGGTGACGCCCTCGCGGACGACGGTGACCTGGCCCTTGGCGGCCTGCGGGTCGTAGCGGCGCTCGGTCTTGAACTTCAGGGTGCGGGTGTCCTCGACGGTGCGCACGCTGATGGCGGGGCGGTCGGCGCCGCGGGCGGCGCGGTCACGCTCGGCGGTGCGGGTCGGCTCGGCCGCCTTCGTGGCGGACTTCGTCGCCGACGTCGCGCTCGAGCTGCTGGAGGTGCTCGAGGAGCTGGTGCTCGGCGTCGTCGTCGGGGTGCTGCTCGAGGGCGCCGGCGCGGGGGCGCTCGGGGCGGACGCGGTCGGCGTCGACTCCAGCAGCGCGTTCTTCGGCGGGGTCGCCTCGCCGCAGCCCGCCAGGGCGAACGTCGAGAGCGCGGCGACGGCGAGCGTCAGTCGGGTCTTGGTGGTGCGAACGGTCACGGTTCTCCGATGTCGTGCGGACCGGGGCCGGCCAAGGACGCTCGGGCAGGGACGTGCGGCATCGATGTGCGGCGATGACGCGACGTCCCACGCCGCCCGAGGCGGCGCTCCCAGACCCGACAGTGGGCCGCGTCCGAGCGTCGACCGACCTCGGGGGGACCGCACTACCGTGACGGACCGTTCGCGAAAGGTCAAATTTCGGTAACGGTTGGGTGTGAGGGTTGCGTCACGTCGGGTTGCTGAGAGTGCACGACACGCCCACCGGACCGCGCCGGAAGGGGCACTTCGCGCACTCTCAGCGGGGGTGCCGGGTCCGCGCGGCCTGCTCGGCCGACGTGGTCAGGCCCAGGGGCCGTAGACGCGCTCGCTGGTGGCGGAGAGGTTCTCGCAGAGGGTGGGTACGTCCGTGGTCAGCACGGCGGCCATCGCGCGGACGGTGAGCGGCACCAGGTAGGGGGCGTTGGTGGCGCCGCGGTGCGGGCTGGGGGTGAGGTAGGGCGCGTCGGTCTCGACCAGCAGCTGGTCCAGCGGCACCACCGACAGCGCGTTGCGCAGCTCGCGGGCGTTCTTGAACGTCACCGTGCCGGCGAAGGAGAGCAGGTAGCCCCGGCGTACGCACTCGCGCGCCATCTCGATGTCGCCCGAGAAGCAGTGCAGCACCGTGTGCTCGGGCGCCCCCTCCTCGGCCAGGATGCGCAGCACGTCGTCGTGGCTGTCGCGGTCGTGGATCTGCAGCGCCTTGCCCAGCCGCTTCGCCAGGTCGATGTGCCAGCGGAACGAGTCCTGTTGTGCCGCAACGCCTTCGGGGCCCGTGCGGAAGTAGTCGAGCCCCGTCTCCCCCACGACCCGCACCCGGGGGTGCTGCGCGATCCGCTCGATCTCGGCGCGCGCCGCGTCGGTCTCGCCACGCTCGGCGAGCGCCGGGGCCTCGTTGGGGTGCAGCGCGACCCCGCCGAGCAGCTGCGGGTGCTCGTCGATGACCCGCTCGGTGAACCGGGCGCCGTCGAGGTCGCACCCGATCTGCACCATGCGGTCGACCCCGACCGCGCTCGCCTCGGCGATCGTCGCGGCCAGGTCGGGCAGCGGCCCGCCGTCGCGCGAGATGTCCAGGTGGGTGTGGTTGTCGACCACCGGCAGCGGCAACCGGTCGGGCGCGGGCGGCCTGCCCCCGTGGTGACCGGTCTCGTGCCGCTTGCTCACGCCGGCGACACCTCGCCCTCGGGCGCCTCGCCGCCGCGCGCCCGCAGCCGCGCGCGCTCCTCCTCGACCTGCTCCGGCTCGATCTTCCCGAACGCCGGCCTCGGCTTGTCGATCGGCGTGCCCGGCGTCACCGCCACCCGGCCCCACGACGGGGTCTGGGTGTACTCGCCGGTGATGACGGCGTACGTCCGCCCGTCGTCGAGATCCTCGACCTCGTCGAGCCGCGGCATCGGCACGAATTCGCCTGTGCCACCGAGGATCTCGTGCACCCGGTTGGCCGCGTGCGGCAGGAACGGCGCGAGGATCGTGTTCAGGTCGCTCACGCACTGGAGAAGCGTGTGCAGCACCGTCTCCAGCCGCGCGCGCTGGTCGTCACCCTTGAGCTTGAACGGCTCGGTGTCGGAGACGTACTTGTTCACCTCGCCGACCAGCCGCATCGCCTCGGTCAGCGCGGCCTTCTGCCGGTGCTGCGCGATCAGCCCGCCGACCGTGCCGAAACCGCGCTCGACCGTCGCGAGCACCGCCTCGTCGACCGGCTCCAGCGCACCCGGCGCCGGGATCTCGCCGATGTTCTTGTGCACCATCGACGCCGTGCGGTTGACCAGGTTGCCCCAGCCCGCGACCAGCTCGGCGTTGTTGCGCTGGGCGAACTCCGGCCAGGTGAAGTTGGCGTCCTGGTTCTCCGGGCCGGCCGCCACGATGTAGTAGCGCAGCGCGTCGGCGCCGTAGCGGTCGATCACGTCGCGCACGTACAGCACGTGCCCGCGCGAGGTCGAGAACTGCGCGCCCTCGAGGTTGAGGAACTCCGAGGCCACCACCTGGGTCGGCAGCCGCAGCTCGCCGTACGTCCCCGGCTCGCCCCCGCGCGCCCCGCGACCGTCGTAGGCCAACAGCTCCGCCGGCCAGATCTGGGAGTGGAAGACGATGTTGTCCTTGCCCATGAAGTACGCATGGATGGCTCCTCCTTCGTCGGAGCTCTCCATGCGTACTTCCGATGTTTTGGGCTCCGCTCCTCCGCCCGGCGGCCCCGACTCCGTCGTGCCCGCCGGGCTCCGTCGCGGAGCCCGGGTCCGCCTGGGTGGTCGGCGAGCTCGCCCTGGCCGCACCAGGGTTCGCGTCGCGGGGGCCGGGCTCCGTCGCGGAGCCGGCGTCCCACCACTCGCGCCACTTCTCCGGCTCGCCCAGGCGGCGGGCCCACTCGATCGACGCGGAGAGGTAGCCGATGACCGCGTCGAACCAGACGTAGAACCGCTTCGGCTGGTCGCGCCAGCCCTCGAGCGGGATCGGGATGCCCCAGTCGAGGTCGCGGGTCATCGCGCGCGGGCGGATCTCCTCGAGGATGTTCTTGGAGAACTTGATGACGTTGGGGCGCCACTCCCCGCTCGCCTCGCGCTCGTCGAGCCACTCGGTCAGCGCGTCGGCGAGCGCCGGCAGGTCGAGGAAGAAGTGCGTCGTGTCGACGAACTCCGGCGTCTCCCCGTTGATCTTGCTGCGCGGGTCGATCAGGTCGGTCGGGTCGAGCTGGTTGCCGCAGTTGTCGCACTGGTCACCGCGCGCGTCGGGGTAGCCGCAGATCGGGCAGGTGCCCTCGATGTAGCGGTCGGGCAGCGTGCGCCCGGTCGACGGGCTGATCGCGCCGCGCGTGGTCTCCTCGACCATGTAGCCGTTGCGGTGGATCGTCGTGAACAGCTCCTGCACCACGGCGTAGTGGTTCGCCGTCGTGGTGCGGGTGTAGAGGTCGTACGAGCAGCCCAGGTCGGTCAGCTCGCGCGCGATGACCGGGTGGTTGAGGTCGACGAACTCGCGGGCGGTCATCCCCGCCGCGTCGGCCTGCACCAGGATCGCGGTGCCGTGCTCGTCGGACCCGGAGACCATGAGCACGTCGTGGCCCGCCATGCGCATGTAGCGGCTGTAGACGTCCGAGGGCACCCCGAACCCGGCGACGTGGCCGAGGTGGCGTGGCCCGTTGGCGTACGGCCAGGCGACAGCAGTGAGGACCTTGCTCATGGCTGGCAATCCTAGGAGCCACGAGGCAAGGCCCTCATCTGCGTATCAGCGCGGTCTCGATACGGCCTCCGCTAGCGCTCCGGCCTACTCGACCAGCGTGAGCGCTCCGGCCTACTCGACCAGCGTGAGCGCTCCGGCCTACTCGACCAGCGTGAGCGCTCCGGCCTACTCGACCAGCGTGAGCGCTCCGGCCTACTCGACCAGCGTGAGCGCTCCGGCCTGCTCGACCAGCGTGAGCGCTCCGGCCTACTCGACCAGCGTGAGCGCTCCGGCCTACTCGACCAGCGTGAGCGCTCCGGCCTACTCGACCAGCGTGGGTCAGCAGCCGGGCAGCGTCGCGAACCGGAAGCCCTTGGCCTTCAGCTGCCCGATGGCGCTGTCGACGCCGGCCACGGTCTGCGAACGGTTGCCGCCCGCGTCGTGCATCAGCACGATCGAGCCGTTGCGCGCGTTGGACACGATGCGCGAGGCGATGACCCCGAGCCCGGCCGGCGCCAGTCGTTGGTGTCGATCGTCCACAGCATCGTCTTCTCGCCGCGCTTGGCCGCGAGGCTGCGGATGCGGGTGTTGGTCGCGCCGTACGGCGGCCGGAAGCAGCTGATCCCGTTGCCGAGCGCCCGGTCGGTGCGGTCGATCTGCGACAGCGCCGCCGAGTCGGACAGCCCCGTCATGTTCGGGTGGTTCCAGGAGTGGTTGCCCACCTGGTGCCCCTCGGAGTAGACCCGCTTCACCAGCGACGGGTTCGCCGCGGCGTTCTGCCCGAGCATGAAGAACGTCGCCTTCACGTTGTGCTTGCGCAGCACGGACAGCACCTGCGGGGTGTACGTCGGGTTCGGCCCGTCGTCGAACGTCAGGTAGATCGTTCCTGCGGATCCGCCGGTGCCGCCGGGGAACCCGCCGAGCGCCTTCCAGGTCAGCGGGCCGACCAGACCGTCAGGCTGCAGCCCCTTGCGCGACTGGAAGGCCTTCACCGCGGCCAGCGTCTGCTTGCCGAAGCTGCCGTCCTGGGTGATGCCGAGCCGCCGCTGCAGCTCCTTCACCAGCGGCCCGGTGCTGCCGTAGCGCAGCACCACCACCGAGGTCGACGACGACAGCGTCTTCTGCCCCATCCCCAGCGCCTGCGCCGGCGCCCCGGTCGCGGTGACCGCGCCGATGCCGATCATCGCGGTCACCGCCGCGGCGACCCCGATCGAACGTCGCGAGAACTTCTTCGTGGCCATGACCACGTCCCCCTTCTGTGCGCATCGTCCCGCCGGTCCCCACCGGCGGGCCCGGCGCTCCCCTCGGCGCCGGATGTACGGGATAGATGCACCAGGACGCACGCGCGTTGCCGGGCGAGAGGATCCTCGCCTGTGGCACGGTGTGTTCCAGCTCGGGCGCTCGGGGCCCGCGAGGAGGTCACATGTTCGCCGCACTGACGGGGGCGGGGCTGTCGGCGGCAGCCGGGCTCAACGCCTACATCCCCTTCCTCATGGTCGCGCTGGTCGCCCGGTTCAGCGACGTCATCGTGCTGCCCTCGCAGTTCGCCTGGATCGAGTCGCCGTGGGCGATCGGCGGCGCGACGTTCCTGCTGCTCGCCGAGATGGTGCTCGACAAGATCCCCGCGATCGACTCGATGAACGACATGATCGGCACGGCCGTGCGCCCCACGGTCGGCGGCGTCGTCTTCGCCGCGACCCAGGCCGCCAACCAGCAGCTGGACCAGGCGAGCTGGATGCAGCAGTACCCCTGGGTCGGGGCCATCGGCGGGGTGATCATCGCCGGGATCGTGCACACCACCAAGGCCGCCACCCGCCCCGCCGTCAACGTCACGACGGCCGGCATGGGGGCGCCCGTGCTCTCCGGGGTGGAGGACGCCACCTCCTCGGGATGAGCGTGCTCGCGATCTTCACCCCCTTCTGGTGATCATCGGTCTGATCGCGATGGGGGTCGGCATCTTCTGGCTCTGGCGGCGCATCGCGCGCTACCGCAAGCGGCGAAGGGCGACGGGCGCGTACGCCTGAGCCGGACCGTAGAATGTTCCACGAGCCCCCGCACGGCTCTCCTCTTGACGCCGCCCGACCCCTGATTGGAGCCGAGCTCGCGTGATCGCGTTGCTGGTCGTCCACCTGGTAGCGGCCTGTGGCGCCCCTGGCTCGTTCGCCGGCTGGGGACGCGAGCGTTCTGGCTCCTCGCGCTGCCACCGGCCGCGACCTTCGCGTGGGCGCTCGCCAAAAGCGGCGAGGTGCACGACGGCGTCAACCCGACCGAGCGCCTCACCTGGGTGCCCTCGCTCGGCATGGACCTCACCTTCCGGCTCGACACGCTCAGCTGGTTGCTCACCCTCGTGGTCGGCGGCGTCGGCGCGCTCGTGCTGGCCTACTGCGCCCGCTACTTCGACGACGCCAGCAAGGGGCTCGGCCGCTTCGCCGGGTCGCTCACCGCGTTCGCCGGGGCGATGCTCGGTCTGGTCACGACCGACAACCTCCTCGTGCTGTACGTGTTCTGGGAGGCCACGACCGTCCTGTCGTTCCTGCTGATCGGGCACCGCACCACCAGCCGCACCAGCCGCGCCGCGGCGATGCAGGCGCTCGTGGTCACCACCGCCGGCGGGCTGGCCATGCTCGTCGGGATCGTGATCATCGGTCAGGCCGCGGGGACGTACGCCATCAGCGGGGTCCTCGCGGCTCCGCCCACCGGCCTCGCGATCGACGTCGCGGTCGTCCTGGTGCTGGTCGGCGCGATCTCGAAGTCGGCGCTCGTGCCGTTCCACTTCTGGCTGCCCGGCGCGATGGCCGCGCCCACCCCGGTCAGCGCCTACCTGCACGCCGCCGCGATGGTCAAGGCCGGGATCTACCTGCTCGCCCGCCTGGCCCCCGCGTTCGCCGAGACCACCATGTGGCGCCCGACCGTGCTGGTCCTCGGCGGCGCCACGATGATCCACGGCGCGCTGCGCGCGCTGCGCCAGACCGACCTGAAGCTGGTGCTGGCGTACGGCACGGTCAGCCAGCTGGGCTTCCTCACCATGCTCGTCGGCACCGGCAGCCGGGCCGCCGCGCTCGCCGGCGTGGGCCTGCTGCTGTCGCACGCGCTGTTCAAGTCCTCGCTGTTCCTCACCGTCGGCACCATCGACCACGCCACCGGCACCCGCGACCTGCGCGAGCTGAGCGGCGTCGGCAAGCAGGCACCCGTGCTCATGGCCGGCGCGGTGGTCGCCGGGATGAGCATGGCCGGCCTGCCCCCGATGCTCGGCTTCTTCGGCAAGGAGGCCGCGCTCGGCGCGTTCCTGCTCGGGCCGCAGGACGGCCAGGGGCCCTCGGCTCGACCACCGCCGAGATCGCGGTGCTCGCGGTGATCGTGCTCGGGTCGGCGCTGACCGTCGCCTACACCGCGCGCTTCCTGTGGGGCGCGTTCGCGACCGTGCCCGGCCGCCCGCGCACCGAGGTGAAGCCGCAGGGCGCGGTGCTCGTAGGCATCCCGGCCCTGCTGGGCTTCCTGGGTCTCGCCTTCGGCCTGGTCGCCACCTGGCTCGCGCCCTACCTCCAGCCGTACGTCGACGCCTGGCCGGCGACCCTGACCACCGTCTACCTCGGCGGCTGGCACGGGTTCAGCCTCGCGCTGCTGCTGTCGGTCACCTCGTGGGCGCTCGGTGCCGCGCTGTTCGCGGCGCGCACCTGGGTCGAGGCCACCCAGCAGCGGGCGCCGCACGTGCCCAGCGCGCAGCAGGCGTACCGCTTCGTCATGGGGCAGCTGGACCGCGCGTCGCTGGAGATCACCGGTGCGCTGCAGCGCGGCTCGCTGCCGATGACGCTCGGGCTGATCATCACGATCCTGGTGCTGGTGCCCGGCGGCATCCTGCTGTTCGGCGGGGTCACCTGGCCCGACCAGATCCGCCTGGTCGACACCCCGGCCCAGCTGGCCGTCGCGCTGGTGCTGATCCCCGCGGCGTTCGCCGCCACCCGCGCGCGGCGCCGCATGCGCGCGGTGCTGCTCGTCGGCGTCACCGGCTACGGCACGGCCCTGCTCTTCCTGCTGCACGGCGCACCCGACCTGGCGCTCACCCAGACGCTCGTCGAGACCGTGTCCCTGGTCGTGTTCATCCTGGTGCTGCGCCGGTTCACCGGGCGCTTCCCCGACGACGCGCCCCGGTTCGTACGTCGGTGGCGGGCGCTGCTCGGCACCCTCGCCGGACTGACCATGGCCGGCCTGGCGCTCACCGCCGCGACCGTGCGCAGCACCGCGCCGGCCGGGCAGGGGCTCTACGAGAGCGCCAAGGAGTTCGGCGGCGGCAACAACATCGTCAAC
The DNA here is from genome assembly GCF_030296655.1 of Barrientosiimonas endolithica. Taxonomy (NCBI): domain Bacteria; kingdom Bacillati; phylum Actinomycetota; class Actinomycetes; order Micrococcales; family Dermacoccaceae; genus Barrientosiimonas; species Barrientosiimonas endolithica. Next base: position 2,845,033 of record NZ_AP027735.1, read on the forward strand.
GTGATCCTGGTCGACACCCGCGCCTGGGACACCATGGGCGAGCTGTCGGTCGTGCTCGTCGCGGCCACGGGCGTCGCGTCGCTGATCTTCGTCAACAGCGGCAACGTCGACCAGGCGCTGATGGTCATCCGCGACACGCTGCAGCGCCGCTCGGTGCGCCAGTCGCCGGTGCGCCTCGACGGCTCGCAGCGCTGGCTCAGCTCCAGCGTGCGGCCCGACCGCCGCTCGACGATCTTCGAGGTCGTCACCCGGCTGATCTTCCACGTGATGATGATCTGGTCGCTGTACCTGCTCTTCTCCGGGCACAACCACCCCGGCGGCGGCTTCGCGGCCGGGCTGATGGCCGGCCTCGCCCTGGCCGTGCGCTACCTCGCCGGGTCGCGCCGTGAGCTGATGGCCGCAGCGCCCGTCATGCCCGGTCTGCTGATGGGCGTCGGCCTGTTCCTGTCGGCCGGGTTCGGCCTGGCGTCGATGCTGTTCGGCGGCGCGCCGCTGCAGAGCTGGGTCTTCGACCTCGACGTGCCGCTGCTCGGTGCCGTGCACCTGGTCACCTCGGTGATCTTCGACGTCGGCGTCTACCTCGTCGTCATCGGTCTGATGCTCGACCTGCTGCGCAGCCTCGGGGCGCGCATCGACCTGCAGATCGAGGCCGGCCAGTCGGTCCAGCGGGAGGAGTCACGATGAGCGCCACCTTCCTGCTCGTGATCGTCTGCGGCGTGATGTTCGGCTGCGGCGTCTACCTGCTGCTGGCCCGGTCGGTCGTGCGCGCGCTGCTGGGCTTCCTGCTCATGAGCAACGGCGTGAACCTCATGTTCATGATCGCCAGCGGCCCCGCCGGCCGCGCGCCGATCCTCGGCGACTCCGACCCCGCCGAGCAGTCCGACCCGGTGCCGCAGGCGATGGTGCTGACCGCCATCGTCATCGGCCTGTGCCTCACGGCGTTCATGCTCGCGCTCGCCCACCGCGCCTGGCAGGTCTCGCGCACCGACGTGCTCGCCGACGACGCCGAGACCGCGCGCATCGGCCAGCTGGCGCTGGAGAACGACATGTCCGCCAGCGACTTCCACGACGAGTCCCAGCACGACGAGCTCGAGGACGACGCGCTCGCCCGCACCACCGACGACGACAGCGTCGACGACGCTGACGAGGCGCACGACAGCGACGGCGACGGGCCGAGCCACGGCCCGCACGGCCCGGCCGCGCCCACGCCGGGAGGTGACGAGCGATGAACGGGGCGGTGCTCGTACCCCTTCCCGTCCTGCTGCCCCTCGTCGGCGCCGGCGTCACGCTCGCCGCAGCCCGGCACACGCTCGTGCAGCGCGGCGTCAGCCTCACCGTGCTCATCAGCAACCTGGTGATCAGCGCGATGCTGCTCGGCGCGGCCGACCGGGGCGGCCCACAGGTCGTGCAGTCCGGCGGCTGGGGCCCGACCGAGGGCATCTCGCTGGTCGTCGACCGGCTGTCGGCGCTGATGCTGATCGTCTCGTCGGTCGTGATCCTCGGCGTGCTGCTGTACTCCATCGGCCAGGGCCGGTCCTCGTTCGACACCGAGGACGACGGCGAGGCGCCGCTCCCGATCTTCCACCCGACGCTGCTGGTGCTCGCCGCCGGCGTGAGCACGACGTTCATCTCCGGCGACCTGTTCCACATGTACGTCGGCTTCGAGATGCTCCTCGCCGCGAGCTTCGTGCTGCTCACCCTCGGTGGCACCGCCGAGCGGGTGCGCGCGGGCATCAGCTATGCGTACGTCTCGCTGCTGTCGTCGCTGCTGTTCCTCGCCTCGATCGCGTTCGCGTACGCCGCCACGGGCACGGTCAACCTGGCGCTGCTGTCCGAGCGCATCCCCGACCTGCCCGAGGGCACCCGGCTGGCGCTGCACGCGAGCCTGATCCTGGCGTTCTGCATCAAGGCGGCCGTCTTCCCGATGTCGGGCTGGCTGCCGGACTCCTACCCCACCGCGCCCGCGCCGGTCACCGCCGTGTTCGCCGGGCTGCTCACCAAGGTCGGCATCTACGCGATCATCCGCACCAACACGCTGCTGTTCACCGACGGGCGGCTCAACACCGTGCTGCTGTGGGCGGCCCTGCTCACGATGCTCGTCGGCATCCTCGGGGCGATCGCGCAGGACGACATCAAGCGGATGCTCTCCTTCACGCTCGTCAGCCACATCGGCTACATGGTGTTCGGGATCGGCGTCGGCTCGGTCGCGGGATACTCCGCCGCGATCTTCTACGTCATCCACCACATCGCGATCCAGACGACGCTGTTCCTCGTGACCGGTCTGATCGAGCGGTACGGCGGGTCCACCTCGCTGGCCAGGCTCGGCGGGCTCGGCGCGGCGGCCCCGCTGCTCGGCGTCCTGTACTTCATCCCCGCCCTCAACCTGGCCGGCATCCCGCCGTTCTCCGGGTTCATCGGCAAGGTCGGGCTGGTGCAGGCCGGTGCCGACCTCGGCACCCCGCTGGCCTACCTGCTGATCGCCGGCGCGGCCGCGACGTCGCTGCTCACGCTGTACCCCATGAGCCGGGTCTGGACCCGCGCGTTCTGGCGCAGCGAGCCCGAGGAGGTGGCCGCCCACCACGCCGCCGCCGAGCAGGGCTCGGACAAGCCGCTGTCCATCGGCGTCGTCGCGCCGACCATGGGCCTGGTCATCATCGGGTGCCTGATCACCGTGGTCGCCGGGCCGCTGTTCGCGATCACCGACCGGGCGGCCACCGACCTCGTCTCGACCGTGCCGTACGTCGGCGCCGTGCTCAGTCAGCAGGCGACGCCATGATCCGCGAACGCATCCACCTGGTGCCCCTGGCCACCCTCACGCTGGTGTGGGTGATGCTCTGGGGCAACCTGTCCTGGGCCAACGTGCTGGGCGGGATGGCGCTGGGATCGCTGGTGCTGCTGGCCTTCCCGCTCCCCCGGCTCGTCACCGGCGTGCGGGTACGGCCGTGGCCGCTCGTCGTGCTCGTCGCGCAGTTCACGGTGCACCTGGTGCGCGCCAGCGTGCAGGTCGCCTGGCAGGCCGTCACCCGCGGCCGCTCCACCAGCGGTGTGCTGGTGTCGGTGCAGCTGCGCTGCGCCAACGAGTTCCTGCAGACGCTCACCGCCGAGATGGTGGCGCTCGTGCCCGGCACGGTCGTGATCGACCTCGACACGAGCGAGCGGACCCTGCTGGTGCACGCGCTCGACGTGCACGACGCGGGTGGCGCCGAGGACGTACGTCGGACGATCCTCGCCCAGGAGACGCGGGTGCTGAACGCGCTCGCCGAGGACCCCAGCTGCGGCCAGGAGGTGCGCGCATGAGTGGCTTCGAGGAGGGTGTGCTGTGGGTGATCGGCACGATCCTCGTGCTGTCGGCGCTGCTCACCCTGGTGCGCATCGTGCGCGGGCCGAGCGTGCTCGACCGGGTCGTGGCCTCCGACGTGCTGGTCTCGATCATCGTCTGCGTGCTGGCCGTCGAGGCCGCCGCGACCGACCACAGCACGACGCTGCCCATCCTGATCTCGCTGTCGCTGGTCGGGTTCACCGGCTCGGTCGCCGTGGCCCGGTTCGTCGCGCGCGACCGCGACGTCCCGATGGGACCTGGGCAGCCGCCCGCCGGGGTAGATGCGTCCGGGCAGGTGGACATGCCGGGGCAGGCTGCGTCGGGCGCGGCAGGCGCGGCGGGTCCGTCGGGCGCGCCGGGGCGAGGTAGGTCGGACGAGCCCGGCGAGGACGTACGGCGGGGAGGGGCGTCATGAGCTGGACCGCGATCTTCGACGGGGTCGGCCTGCTGATGCTGCTCGCCGGGGCGCTGCTGTGCCTGGCCGCGTCGATCGGGCTGCTGACCTTCCCCGACCTGCTCAGCCGGATGCACGCCGGCACGAAGCCGCAGGTGCTCGGCGTCCTGCTGGTGCTGCTCGGGCTCGCGCTGCGGCTGCGGGACCCGCTGAGCATCGGGATGATCATCCTGATCAGCCTGTTCCAGCTGCTCACGATCCCGGTGGGCAGTCACATGGTCGGCCGCGCCGCCTACCGCACCGGTCAGACCGAGCCGCTCGAGATCGACGCGTCGAAGCGGGACGACGAGACCGGCTGACGCGACGCGGGCAGCCGGGATCCCACGGCGGTCGAGTAGCCGGAACCACGCTGGTCGAGTAGCGGCGAGGTACGAGCCGCGTATCGAGACCACGCCCCGCGCCGCTGGATCACGCTGGTCGAGTAGCGGCGAGGTACGAGCCGCGTATCGAGACCACGCCCCGCGCCGCTGGATCACGCTGGTCGAGTAGCGGCGAGGTACGAGCCGCGTATCGAGACCCCCTGTTGTCCGATCAGGTCGGACAGGCATCCCGCGACCCCTACCGTTCCCGGTATGGCGCACCCCTTGCTGGACTGGCGCGGCGTCGACGGATCACGGTCGGCCTGGTTCGACGCACCGTCGCTGGGCGCGGGCGCCGATCTCGTCGGGCGGCTGCTCGACCTGGACGGGCTGGTCTCGCTCGACGTGCGTACGACGGGGGTGCGGGTCCGGTTCGCCCCTGCGGCACCCGGCAGGGCGCTGGACGCTGCGTCGGCGGCCGCGCGGGAGCTGGGGCTGGCGTCCCGACCATCCGTGCTGCAGCAGCTGGGCGTCGTGATCGAGAGCGTCGACCCCGAGGCGGTGCGGCCGTTCTGGCAGCGCGCGCTCGACTACGTGCCAGCCCCGGGCGGTGACCTGGCGGACCCGCTGCGCCGCGACCCCGCGGTGCGGATCAGGCCGTCGCCCGAGCTGCGGCCGTTGCGGAACCGCGTCCACCTCGACGTGGTCCGCCCGCCCGACCAGATCGACCGAGCAGGACTCGGGGAGGCGACGGGGACGTACGGCGTGCGGCACAGCGACCGCGACGGCAACGAGGTCGATCTGGTGCCGGGCGAGCAGCTCGGTGACCTGGGCGGGGTGAGCGGGACCACCGACTGGCAGGTCGTGTTCAGCGCGATGGCGTGCTACCGCGTGCGGTCCACGGCGCAACAGCGTGACCTGATGACCGCCGCGGCCGCGCTGGCCGGCGAGGCGGGATTCCCGCTGCTGATCGACGTACGCCCCGGCCTGGTCGTCCTCGACAGCGGCAAGGACCAGTGGCTCGGCGACGCGCACGGGCTCGCCGTCGACTTCACCGCGCTTGCCGGAGCGTTGCAACGGGCCGCCCGTGGGATCGGCGCCACGCCGGAGCCGGGGTTGGCGCGGTTCGTCCAGGTGTTCTTCGACGCCGCGGACGTGGGGGCGGTGCGCGGCTTCTGGGCGGCGGCGCTGGGGTACGTCCCCGACCGCCGGCCCGAGGTCACCGATATCCACGACCCGCGGCGGCTGACGCCGGAGCTGGTGTTCCAGCAGCTCGACGTGTCGGACGCAGCCCGACGGCGGCAGCGCAACCGCATCCACCTCGAGGTCGCCCTGCCGTCAGACGTCGCCGCTCGGCGGGTGGACGAGACGCAGACCGCCGGTGGCCGACTGCTGGAGTCGTCGCAGGGGCGGTGGCGCCTCAGTGACCCGGAGGGCAACGAGCTCGTCGTCCGGGCGGACTCGCCGGTCGAGTAGCTATGCGCATGAGTTGCGTATCGAGACCCCTCGCCCCGCGCAGCAAGTCCACGATGGTCGAGTAGCGGCGAGGTACGAGCCGCGTATCGAGACCCCTCGCCCGCCCAGTGTCCGGTCTCTGCGGAGCCCGCCCCTGCCGCCGCACGATCGGGTGTCTGATCCATTCGGACACATCCTGGGGCTGAGCCTCATGAGGACGATTCCCCGGCGTACGCCAGGTGCAGCTCGTGGTCCGCCTGAGACGGACACCCCTAACCGCCGAGCCTGGGTCGCTGGTCGTCGATCGGGGTGACTTGGGCCCCCGCCTACCGACGCTGTCCGCCCTGTCCGGGCACGGCCGCTGACCCCTGCAGCGGTCCGCACCCTGGGTACCCGCGCACCGAGCGCTGTCTGCTCCGCCCGGACAGCCACCGCCGGCCAACCGTGCACAGCGGCGCCGGGCACCCTGGCGCCGGGCGTCCCGACTTGTCCGATCCAGGCGGACACGCCGTGACCGGTGCCCAGCAGCTCATAAGCCATCTCGGCACCCACGCACCGACGTTGTCTGCCCTATGCGGACAAGCCGGGTAGTCAGCGGCCGCCGGGTTACCCCTGCGCACCCTGTCCGATCTATCCGGACAAGACCCGACCGGCGGCCCATGTCGACTGGGGCCAGCGCGACGAGGCACGGAGGGCGTACTCCGGCCTGGCTCGACCGGTCCGAGCCGACAGCCGCGCCAGCACTGGGATCGAGAGGCCTGTCAGTGGCGACCCCTATGGTTCGAACAAACGTCGGAACGAGCCGCAGTCAGGCGGATCGGACCGCGACCAGGGGAGGATCCAGATGACAGCTCGAACCAGCGCACGGCACGGGTCGGACGAAGACGGTCGGAGTGACGAGGAGCGGCACGACACCGCCGCGTCTGGCGAGGAGTGCGACCTCGTCTCGCTGCTCGCCACCTTGCCGGAACACGTCGCGGACTGGCTGATCGAGACGATCGAGGCGGTCGCCGCCGACCCGGCCGGTCCGGCGTCGGTCGGCACCAGCCGGCTCACCGGTCCGACGACCGTCGTGGCCGGCGGGCCCGACCCGGTCGACGACCCAGCCCTCGCACGCGCGGTCGCGGGCGACCTGATCCGGGCGGCGCGGGGCATCCAGGCATGGGCCGAGTCGGCCGAGATCGAGGGCGTACGGCGGCTGCTGGCGGCAGTCGAGGCCGACCACAACCTCGACCTTGGCCAGCACGATCCCCCGTCAAGACGCACGACCCGCTGCGGCCTGGCGCGCACCGCCGTGGCCACCGAGCTGCAGGTGCTCACCGGACTGCCCCTGACACAGTGCCGTGACCGCGTCGCGCTCGCGTCCGCGCCGGAGTCCCGAGCCGGCTACCTCCGCGCGCGGATCGCGAGCGGCACGACGTCGATCTACCGCGCGACCACGGTCCTGAAGGAGACCGAGCATCTCGACCCGTTCACCGCCGACGAGATCGCGCGGCGCGCGCTGCGGCCGATCGACGGGAAGGCCACCAAGTCCTCCGACCCGCAGGCCGGTGGTCACCGCAGCTTCCCGCGGTACGCCCCCGCCCCCGCCGCGGACCAGTCACCGCCGGGCGGGGTCGGCTCGGACGGCGCCCAGCCTGTCCCCCGATCGCCCGGTGCTGGGCCTCCGGCTGAGGTGCCCGCGGACGGCGCTACCAGGAGCCGGTCGTCTGGCGCAGCCCCGGAGGCCGGCGCGGCGGGAACGGCGACGGATGCCGACGTGGCGGGTCAGTGCCTGGCAGGAGACGGTCGGGCGGGCGACGTTGCTCCCCTGCTATCGACGAACCCGGCCTTGCCGCCACGTCCGGCCTGGGCTCCGGGACGGGGCCTCTCGGTCAGTTCCCGGGCGCCGAGCCCGACGGCCAGCCCGTCGCAACCGAGCCCGACGGTCAGCCCGTCGCGACGGAGCCCGACGGTCAGCCCGTCGCAACCGAGCCCGTCGCGACCGAGCCCGACGGTCAGCACCCCGCGACCGAGCCCAGCGGTCAGCTCCCCGGGATGGCGTCGGACAGCCTGCTCGCCGGCACCGGGCCGCTCCTGCATTGCGGTCCGCAGCCCGACAGCCACGAGATCGCCCGCGTGCCAGACGGATTCGCGTCCGAGACCGCTGCCCTGATCGAGCTGGGCAACGTCTCGCAGCCGACGTTCCGACGTCGGCTCGCCCGCGACATCGGGTCGGCGGCGTCTCCCGAGGTCGACGCCGAACGGGTCCGCGCCCGGGCGCGCGCCGGACGTGAGCTGCATGCCGAACCCGCCGACCACGGCATGGCCCGCCTCGATCTCTCCGCCGAGGCTGATCGCGTGTTCGCCGCGCACGAGCGCATCGACCGGCTGGCCCGCAAGGCTCGTGCCGAGGGTGATCCGCGCAACCTGGCCCAGCTGCGCAGCGACGTCGCGACCGACCTGCTCGTCCACGGCACCGTGCCCGACGACCAGCTGCTCGGCGACGCGCCGCCGGGTCGGGTCCACGTGGTGGTGTGCCTCTCCACGCTGCTCGGTCTGGACCAGCTCCCCGCCGAGATCCCCGGGTCCGGGCTGCTGACGGCCGCCCAGGCGCGGCGGGTCGCCCTGCGAGCGGGATCGACCTGGCGGCGGATCGTCACCGATCCGACGACCGGGGCCGCGATCGACAGCAGCCGCACCTACCGGCCGACCCAGGCGATGCGCGAGCACGTGCTGGCCCGTGACCGCACGTGCCGGGCGCCCGGCTGCGAGATCGTCGGGACCGGGGTCGACCTCGACCACGTGCGCGAGTGGTGCCGCGACGCGCGACGTCCCGCGGACGGGGCCACCCATCCGGACAACCTCGTCCTCCTGCACCGCGGCCACCACAACCCCAAGACCCGCCGCTGGTGGAAGGTCCAGCCCGGCGCGTCCGGGACGCTCCGTTGGAAGACGCTCACCGGGCGGGAGATCACGACCCTTCCCGGGAGCTACCGAGACCTCACCGAACGTGCCGCCGGGGAGGACGTGTCCTTCCTGGAGGCGCGCGGCGCGCGGCGCCTGGAGGAACTCGGCAACCCCCGACCCCTCACCCCTGAGGAAGCCGCGCTGCACGATCACCTGGCCGAAGGCCGGAGGCCGAGGTGATGCGCGGCCGGGGTCTGGATGCGCGCTCCGCACCACCCGACCCGCCCGAGCGCGGCGCGGGCCTCGACACGCACTGCGCACGCTCCGCACCACCCGACCCGCCCGAGCGCGCGACCGCGCGGCTGAACCAGCGCGAGCGCAGCGGCCTAGTCCGAGGGGTTCGAGGCCGAGCGGGCCTCGAGGGCGGCGGCGTAGAGCTGCTTCGCGGGTACGCCCGTCGCGGCCGAGACCTCGCGCGTCGCGTCCTTGAGCCGGGTGCCGTCCGCGACACGGCCCAGCACCTGCTGCAGCGCGGCGTCCGGGTCGGCCGCGCGGCGCGTGGCACCCGAGACCACGACGGTGATCTCTCCGCGGACCCCCTCACCCGCCCAGTCGGCGAGCTCGGCGAGGCCGCCCCGGCGTACCTCCTCGTAGGTCTTGGTCAGCTCGCGGCAGACCGCCGCGGGCCGGTCTGGCCCGAACGCCTCGGCCATCGCGGCAAGAGTGTCGGCGAGACGGTGCGGCGACTCGAAGAAGACCATCGTCCGGCGCTCGTCGGCGAGCTCGGCCAGCGCGCGGGTCCGCTCCCCGGCCTTGCGCGGCGGGAAGCCCTCGAAGCAGAACCGGTCGACCGGCAGCCCGGAGACCGCGAGCGCCGCCAGCACCGCGCTCGGCCCGGGGATGCAGGTGAGCGGCTGGTCGGCCTCGACGCACGCGGCGACCAACCGATAACCGGGGTCGCTGACCGACGGCATGCCGGCGTCGGTGACGAGCAGCACCTGTTCGCCGGACGCGATCCGCCGCACGAGATCCGCCGTGCGCGACGCCTCGTTGTGCTCGTGATAACTCAGCACCTGACCGCGCGGGACGACCCCGAGCGCGTCGCACAACCGACGCAGCCGGCGGGTGTCCTCGGCGGCCACCACGTCCGCGTCGGCGAGCGCACGCGCCAGCCGGGGCGGGGCGTCGTGACTGTCGCCGATGGGGGTCGCGGCGAGGATGAGCTGTCCGGCCATGCGGGACAGCGTACGAATGTCGCCGCCGGAGGCTCAGCACCCTCGACTACCCTCCGACGAGGCAGCGCCGACGACCGATGCGAGACGACCAAGGGGGACCCATCCGTGCCAGCCACGCTCGACCGGTCCGACGCGCAGCCGTCGCCGACCTCGCCCGCGGGTGAGAGCGACACCGAGACCCGGCTGCTCCGCCGACTCCTCGGACGACCCCGCTCGGCCAAGGAGAAGCTGTGGGCCTGGCTCGGCCCGGCGATCATCACGGTCATCGGCGGCGTGCTGCGGCTGTGGGACGTCGGCCGGCCGCACCAGCTGATCTTCGACGAGACCTACTACGTCAAGCAGGGCTGGTCGACCGTCCAGAACGGCTACGAGCTGCGCATCCCCGAGGGGTACGAAGGCGCCGACGCCGACAAGCTGTTCACGAACAACGCCTGGCCGCAGGCGTACGGCACCGACGCCGACATGGTCGTGCACCCGCCGGTCGGCAAGTGGCTGATCGGCTGGGGCGAGCAGCTGTTCGGCATCAACGACTCGTTCGGCTGGCGGTTCGCCGTCGCGATCTGCGGCACGCTGACGATCTTCCTGGTCGGCCGCGCCGCCTGGCACCTGTTCCGCTCGGCGCTGCTCGCCAACGTCGCGGCGCTGCTGATCGCGGTCGAGGGGATGTCGTTCGTCCACTCCCGCGTCGGCATCCTCGACGGGATCCTCGCCTTCTGGGTCGTGGCGGCGTTCGTGGCGCTGCTCGCCGACCGCGACTGGGCCCGGCGACGGCTCGCCGCCAAGGTCGCCGCCGCCAAGGACTCCGGTCAGTTCGTCGGCGCGATGCAGCTCGGCGGTCCCTGGCTCGGGCTGCGGCCGTGGCGCTGGGTCGCCGGCATCTGCCTCGGCCTCGCGATCGGCACCAAGTGGTCCGGCGGCTTCTTCCTCGTCGCGTTCGGGCTGATGTCGGTCTGGTGGGACCTCGGCGCGCGGCGCGCGGTGGGCGTACGCCGGTACTACTCCGCCACGTTCGTCAAGGACGCCCTCCCCGCCCTGGTGTCGATGGTCGTGACCTCCGTCGTCGTCTACGTCGCCAGCTGGTGGGGCTGGTTCCGCAGCACCGCCGGGTATCAGCGCGACTGGGGCGCGCAGAACCCGGCCGTCAAGGACACCGGTCTGCAACCGGACAGCTCGCTGTTCGCGTGGCTGCCCGACTCGCTGCGGTCGCTGTGGAAGTACCACCTCGACATGTTCAACTCGGCGGCCAGCATCACCTCGCCGCACACGTACGAGTCGAACCCCTGGTCGTGGATGATCCAGGCCCGCCCGGTGCTGTTCTTCGCCGAGTACCCCAAGCGGGGCGAGGAGGGCTGCGGCAGCAACGAGTGCGCCAAGATCATCACCTCGCTCGGCAACGTCTCGATCTGGTGGGTCGCCACCGCCGGCATCGCGGTGCTGCTGTTCATGTGGCTGCTGCGGCGCGACTGGCGAGCCGGCGCGATCCTCGCGGGCCTGGCGGCCGGGTGGCTGCCCTGGTTCGCCTACCAGGAGCGCACGATCTTCACGTTCTACGCCGTCGTCATGGCGCCGTTCGCCGTGCTGATCGTGACCTACCTGTGCGGCATGGCCCTCGGCTCCGAACGCGCATCGGCCGTCCGCAGACACGTGGGCGCGATCGCCGTCGGCGCCTACGTGACCGTCGCCGTGGCGTTCTTCATCTTCTGGTGGCCGATCTACACCGCCCAGGTGGTCCCGCGCGGCTTCTGGGCGATGCACAACTGGTTCCCCAGCTGGATCTAGGTCTTTCTGCTCCGGCTCCTCCTCCGGCAGCCCGTCGCAAGCTCCGGCCTGCCGGCATCGTCGCCGAAGCGTGCCTGCCGGCGCGGTCGCGGTTGGCACGCCTCACTGGCGGAACCCTAGGCAGACACGGATTCCGTGAGGAGCGGCTGCACGTGCGGGGGCAGCAGCTCCGCGGCCAGCTCGACGGCGCGAGGCTCGGCGACGTCGTACACGTCGTAGACCTCGTCGCCCGCCGCGGTCGCGACGACGAGCGTGGCGAGGCCCGCGCGCCGCTGGAAGAACGACTCGCGCACGGTCACCGCGACCACCCCGCGCCGCTCGACGACCTCGGTGTCGCGGCTGACGCTGCCGTTGCGAGTGACCAGGAACCGCTCGGTGAGCGCGTGGCCGAGACTGCGCGCGCGGTCGTATGCCAACCACGGCGTGGCGAGCAGCGGCACCAGCCCGACGAGGCCCAGCCACGGCGCCCACCAGAACGTCAGCGCCACCGCCACCGCCGCGATGAGCACCCCGCTGCTCAGCGCCCGGGTCCAGCGGCGGCGTGTCGCGGCGGGGCCGTGCGGCTGCAACGGGTGGTCGAGCACGCCCGGCGTCTGCAGTACGTCGTCGGTCACCCGCCGCACGACCGCCACCGGGGCGGGCGGCACGAGCATACCGCCGGACTCGCTGTCGCTGGCGAGCCCGGTCGTGATCGCCGCGAGCGTCGCGCCGCGCGCGGGCCGCATCGGCAGCGTCTCCTTCATGGTGACGCCGCGCAGCCGCTCCTCCTCGATCGTCGTCGCGCGGGTGGTGAACAGGCCGCGCGAGACGTGCAGCGTGCCGCCGCGCACGCTGCGGGTGACGCGGAAGTTCCAGAACATCAGGACGTACCCGAGCACGCTCAGCAGCAGCACGCCGAGTAGTGCCACCAGCACGAGGCTCGCGACCAGCCCGACGATGCCGATCTGGGCGGCGATGTCCTCAGCGCGCTGCTCTGCGCTGCCGCTGACCTCCTCGAACCCGGCCCGCTCGAGGATCTGCCACCCGACGCCGAGGATCGCGGCCGCGCTGATCAGCCCCGTCGAGGTGAGCATGGCGTAGCGGATCCAGCCCGGCTCGAGGCGGACGATCTCCTGCTCCGGCTCGTCGAGGTCGAGCTCGCCCCCGGCTCCAGGGCCGATCCCGGCCTCAACCCCAGTCCCCACCCGGACCCCAGCCCCAGCGCCGGAAGCCGTTGCGCCGTCGAAAGATTCGACGCCCCCTGAACCTCCCGCACCCGCCGCGCGACCCGCACCCGCCGCGCGCCGCCGGTGGATCAGCTCCTCGCGCAGCGCGGTCGCGCGCTGCGCGGACAACCCGTCGAGCGTGAGGTCGCTGGAGTCGGCGCCCGTGCCGATCTTCACCTCCGCCAGGCCGAGCAGCCGGTGCATCGGTGACGCGGTGACGTCGACAGTGCGCACCCGCGCCGTGGGCGAGGTGATGACCTTGCGGCTGATCAGGCCGGTGCGCAGCTGCACCTGGTCGGGGGTGAAGCGGTACCGCGTCGTGAACCAGCGCAGCACGCCCAGCAGCACCGCGCCCACGACCGCCACGAGACCGAACCACCACGGCTCGCCGTCGCCGGAGGTCGTCCCCGCGATCGCGATGCCGAGGAACGCCGGCAGGAACCGGATCAGCTCGCGCACCGGGTGGATGAGCAGCATCCGGGTGTCGAGCCGGCGCCACCCGTCCCCCTCGGCCCCGGGAGAGCCGGCGTCGACGGGCGAGCCGCCACCGGCGTACGGCGGGGGCGGGCTGTCGTACGTCGCACCACCGGCCGGCGTACGCCCACCCTCCCGCGGCGCGCGCGTCGACCCGTGCGGTGTGGGCCAGGGGCCGGGCTGCTCGCTCACGTCGCGTCGTCCCGGGACTGCTCGGTGACCACGGTGAGGTGCTCGACCAGCTCGTCGGCGACGGAGGCGTCGAGGCAGTCGATCGTCATCGTGCCGGCCGACGACGCGGTGGTGACCGACACGCTGGACAGGCCGAAGACGCGCTGCAGCCCGCTGCGCGAGGTGTCGACGGTCTGCACCCGCGAGATCGGCGCGACCCGCCGCGCGGTGGAGATCCAGCCGGACTGGGTGTAGACCGCCGTGGGCGTGATCTCCCAGCGGTGGATGCGATAGCGGATCGGCGGCTGCACCAGCACCCCGACGGCCAGCCCGACGACCGACAGACCGAGCGCCGTCCACCGCCACCAGGGCGTGTCGTCGATGAAGATCACGAGCGCCAGCTGGATCGCGATGACCGTCAACCAGCCGAGCCCCGACGACAGCGCCCAGTACGGCTTCGCCCGCGGGGACACACGATTCGCGGGTTCGCGCAGCTGCATGCGCCGACCCTCTCACGTCGATTCGGACGCGGCGCGGCCCGGTGTTATGGTTGCTCTCGCTTCTGGGGCTGTGGCGCAGTTGGTAGCGCGTCTCGTTCGCAATGAGAAGGTCAGGGGTTCGAATCCCCTCAGCTCCACCACCGGACCCGCCGGGTGATCGCCGACCGCGACACCCGGCGGGTCTTTTGTCGTCATGCTGGTGGCACGCCCGCCGAGCCGCCACGCGGGAAGCCGCCCGCCCAGCAGCCGCGGGCCCGATCGAGAGGCGCCGATGAGCGACTGGCTTCCCGACACGCCGCCACCTCGGGGTTCGGAGCCCCGCACTCCCGCCGACGTGGGCGCCACCCCCGAGCTCGACGGCATGCGCTGGTCGCGGCGGGTGCTGCTGCTCGCCCTGACCCTCCTGTCGTACTTCTTGCTCGCCTTCGTCATGCTGCGCCCCGACTGGCTGAACTGGCTGTGGAGCCCGGGGTTCCTGCTCGCGCCCGTCGGCATCGTGTGGCTCGGGCTGATGCTCGTGAGCCTGCTGCAGGTGAGTCACCGGTGGAAGGCGTGGGTCCCCGGAGCGCTCCTGATCCTGACTCCGCTGACGCCGGGGCTCTTTGCCTTCTCCGCCCTGGGGCTGTACGCCGACGCCGGCATGGAGGAGGTCAGCGCCCGGGTGGTCGAGAACCTGCCGTCGTCTTCGCGCATCGCCGGCTATCCGATGCGGGTCGACTACGGCGACGAGACCGGCGTCGCCTATTGGCGGTCGTACGACACCGGGCGGACGTGGAATCCGCAGAGTGGTGTCCCCGGCCCCAGTGCGCACGTCACCGTGCTGCGCGACCCGCGCGGCCTGCTGCCGCCGCTGGCCGGCGCCGAGCGCTGGACCATGTCGGTGCCGGCGAGTCTCGTGGGCCTCGCGGTCAGCCTGGCGCCGCTGGCGGTGATCGGCGGCTCCGCGCTGACCCGCAAGAAGTCGGTGATCACGGCCGTCGGCGAGAACCGGTGGCCGCGCGGTCGCGGCACCGACGACGGCTGACCGGCGCCGGCCATCGCTGACCGCCGCCGCGCCGGCCACCGCACCTCGCTCGCGCCGCCTCCCCGCTCACAGCACGAAGACCCCCGCGACCGCGAGAAGCACCGCGAACAACCCGACGAACGACGGGACCCCCGCCCACCACGCGATGCGCCGCCCCAGCTGCTTGTCGGCGCCGGCCTGCTCGAGGTCGGCGCGCCAGTAGGTGTAGGCGCTGAACTGCATCGGTGCCGTGGCCAGCATGAACGGCGCGTACGCCAGCAGCGCCGGGACGTGCACCAGCAGCCCCCACCGTTCGTCGCCGAGCTGCGCGCCCAGCTCCTGGCTCACCGCCACGAGCAGGACGTACGCCAGCAGCACCCCGGCCGACACGAGCAGCGAGCGCGGGCCGGCCGACCGCCCCCACCGCCGCGCGCGTCGCACCCACCACCGCGCGAGCCGGTCGTCGTAGTCGTACCGGGCCCCGACGAAGACCGACCAGGCGAACGCGACGCCGAGCACGACGGCGAAGCCCCACCACCCGCTGATCACCGGCCCCTCCGGCGCGGCCGTCGACGCGTCACGGTCGCCAACGCCACGGCGACCACCGTGATCACGATGCCCGCCCACTGCGCCGGTGTCGGTCGCTCGTGCAGCGCGACCATGCCGAGCGCCACCGCGCCGAGCGGCTGCAGCAGCATCACCGCCGCCGCGCGCCCGGCGGGAAGCCGGACCAGGCCGTACCCGATCAGCACGAACGACACCGCCTGCCCCAGCACCGCGACCATCGCGAGCAGCACCCACGCCCACGCGGACAGCGCCAGGTCGATGCCCCCGGCCACGTCGCCCAGGCCGGCGACGGCGCCGATGCCGAGCGCGGCCACGCAGGTCGTCGTGCCGACGGGGGTGAACAGCATCCGCCGGTCCAGCGCGCTGGCCGGCCGGTTGAGGAAGAGGAACGCGGCGTAGCAGACCCCGGCCGCGACCCCGAGCAGCGCGCCCCGCACCGGGTTCGCCGCCGCGGCATCGGCGTCGACCACCCCGCCGGTGAGCGCGAGCCCGACGAACATCAGCGGCAGCACCACGAGGAACCGCGTCGGCACCGGCTCCTTCTGGAAGAGCCACGCGAGGAACGGGAAGACCACCACCTGCACGCCGATCAGCACCGTCGCGATGCCGGCGCCGATGTCGACGATGCTCTGGGTCCACATCAGGTAGTCCGCCCCGAGGAACACCCCGCCGCCCGCGCTGAGCACGAGCATCCGCCGCGGCGGCAGCCCGAACCGTCGCCACTCCACCGCGAGCAGCGGCGCGAAGACCACCAGCGCGAGCGCGCACCGCAGGAACGCCGCGGTGCCGGCGGTCGCCCCGGACAGCTTGATCAGCGCCGAGGAGGACCCCACGAAGAGGCACCCGAGGATCAGCGCCACCATGGCGTACGACGGCTCGGGCGCCCGCGACGGCGTGCCGGTGAGCGGTCGGGCGCGTGCGGTCATGCCCTCCATGCTGGGGGTGACCACCGACGAGGCGGCGACCGGGCCCAGCTGCGACACGGTCGCAGTAGGCGCCTGCTGTTCGACCGATCGCCGCCTCGCCGACGCCGCGGTCGCAGGGTTGGCTCCGTTGGATGGTGGCGCCCCCAGCCAGCCACGCGTCAGGAGCCGCAGCCATGGGCCACCACCACGACCACGAGCACGACCACCCGCACGACAGCTGGGACGCGATGGACCCGGCCGACCCGGAAGCCGTCGTGCCCTCGCGCCGCCAGCTGCTGAAGTACGGCGGGGTCGGCGCCACCCTCGCCGCGGCCCCCGCGGTGCTCGCCACACCCGCCGCGTCCGCGAAGGGCAACGGCAAGGGCCCGTCGGGCCGCACCGGCGGTCGCTCCTGGCGCGCCGGCGACCACCACATCCACTCGGAGTACTCCGGCCGGTTCGACACCAGCACCAACCCGCCGACGTTCGCCAAGGGCGCCGACGCGGTCTACCCGATCGTCACCAACGCGATCATGGCCAAGAGCTTCGGCCTGCAGTGGGTGATGTGCACCGACCACGGCGGCCCGACCCACTCCAAGGTCAACCTCGAGCTGGCCTACCCCGACCTGCTGAAGTCGCGCGACCTGGTGCCGGAGGTCCTGCAGTTCTGGGGCATGGAGTTCGACGCGCCCCAGATGGACCACCACACGCTGATGATCCCGCGCCGGTCCGACGAGGCCCAGCTGCTGTACGACCTGGAGTCGCGCTACGCGAAGTACGACGCCTTCCCGACCGACCCGAGCCGCGACACCGAGGCCAAGATGGTCGAGTTCCTGCGCTACACCCAGGGCATGTCCGCCAAGCCGCTGGTGATCGCCCACCACGCGTCGCGCTCGGCGAAGGGCCTCGGCGTGTGGGGCCAGGACACCCCGGGCGAGTTCCGCAACAACCAGGACGCCGCCCCCGACGTCTACATCGGTTTCGAGGGCGCCCCGGGCCACCAGGCCGGGCCGCTGGTCAACGAGGCGCGCGGGTCGTACGGCAACTACCCCACCCACGGCGGCTACGACCAGATGACCGCGGTCGTCGGCGGCCTGTGGGACAGCCTGCTCGGCGAGGGCCGCAAGTGGTGGATCACCGCGACGTCCGACTCGCACGTGCACTGGACCCGCGGCGGCTCCGACTTCTGGCCGGGCGAGTACTCCAAGACCTACGTCAACGCCCGCCAGGACTACGCCGACATCATGGACGGGCTGCGCAACGGCCGGATCTTCGTCACGACCGGTGACCTGATCGACGGCCTCGACTTCTCGGCCGCGAGCGCCGGGCGCGCCGCCACCGTGGGGCAGACGGTCCAGGTCAAGCGCGGCCGCGGCGGCGACGTGACCGTCGAGGTGCGCTTCACCCCGCGCACGACCCCCAACGGCAACGGCGACCGCCCCGTGGTCAACCGCGTCGACATCATCACCGGCGAGGTCACCGGCCCGGTGTCCGACCGCGAGGCCGCGAAGAACCCGACCACCAAGGTCGTCGCGCGCTACGGCAAGAGCGACTTCCGCCGCCAGGGCAAGCAGTACGTCATCCGCCACACCCTGCGCGACGTCACCACCAAGGGCTACATCCGGGTGCGCGGCACGAGCACCGACGAGATGGAGCCGGCCGCCGACGGGCAGGAGTCGCCCTGGGGCGACCTGTGGTTCTACTCCAACCCGATCTTCGTCGACGTGTCCTGACGAGCGTTCGGGTCACGATGCTGGGCGGCGCCTCGCGCCGCCCAGCATCTTTGTCCTCCGACCGCGGGTAGCGTCGAGCCCATGACCTCCACCGGCAACGACGCCACCCCCGAGATCGACCCCGCCGCCGCCCCGAGCGGCGAGGGGTGCCAGGAGTGCCTCGCCACCGCCGACGGCTGGTGGGTGCACCTGCGCCGCTGCGCCGCCTGCGGTCACGTCGGCTGCTGCGACACCTCCCCGAGCCAGCACGCGACGCACCACTACGAGTCGACCGGCCACCCGATCATCGCCAGCTTCGAGCCGGGCGAGGACTGGTTCTTCGACTTCCGCGACGGCGCCGTCGGCACCGGCCCGGAGCTCGCGCCGCCCACGAGTCACCCTGAGGCGCAAGGGGTTCCGGCCCCGGCCGATCGCGTCCCCCGGGACTGGATGAGCAAGATCCACGGCTGAGCGCGATGACCACCGACACCCAGGAGTTCGACTTCGTCGTGGTCGGGTCGGGCGCCGGCGGCGGTCCGCTCGCCGCCAACCTCGCCCTCGCCGGCCACTCGGTGCTGCTGCTCGAGGCCGGAGGCGACCACGGCTGCCCGTACTACTCGATCCCGATCATGCAGGCGTACGCCAGCGAGGACCCCGCGCTGCGGTGGGACTTCTTCGTCCGGCACTACGACGACGAGCGCCAGCAGCGCCGCGACCCCAAGGACGTCCCCGAGCGTGGCGGGGTGCTCTATCCGCGCGGCTCGACCCTCGGCGGCAGCACCGCGGTCAGCGCGCTGGTCACCATCTATCCGCACCCGAGCGACTGGGACCGGCTCGCCGAGCTCACCGGTGACCCGAGCTGGGGCGCGGACCCGATGCGCGAGCTGTTCCACCGGCTCGAGGCCTGGCGCGGGGTCGACGCCGAGCCGCTGCCCGGCGACGACGAGGCCGCCCGCGACCGCAAGGCGGCACACGGCACCGACGGCTGGCTCGGGACCACCCGCGCCAACCCGCAGGTCGGCGGCCGCGAGCCGATGTTCCTCGACATCATCGGCGCGATGGAGCGCACCGCGCGCGACCGCTTCGGCATCCCCGAGGAGGTCCCGCTCCCCCGCGACGCCAACGCGCGCGACACCCCGCAGGACTTCGAGGGCATGTCGTTCATCCCCGTCGCCGTGCGCGACGGCCACCGCAACGGCAGCCGCGAGCGGGTGCAGCAGGCCCAGCGCGAGGCGGGCGACCGGCTGCAGGTGCGTCTCGGCGCGCTGGCGACCCGGGTGGTCTTCGAGGGCGACCGGGCCGTGGGCGTGGAGGTCCTCACCGGCCCGGACCTGTACGCCGCCGCCCCCGGCTCCTCCGACGCACCCGCCGAGCCGGCCCGGTCGGTCGTGCGCGCCCGCAAGGAGGTCGTGCTGGCGGGCGGGGCGTACAACACCCCGCAGCTGCTGATGCTCTCCGGCATCGGGCCGCGGGAGCAGCTGGAGCAGCACGGCATCGACGTGCGCCTGGACGCCCCCGGCGTCGGCGCGAACCTGCACGACCGCTACGAGGTGTCGGTGAACTACGAGCTGGCACAGGACTATCCGCTGTTCGCCGGCTCCGCGCTCGACGTGCCGGCCGACGGCGAGCAGGGCGACGCGCTCTTCCAGGAGTGGGCCGACGACGCTGGCGGGCCCTACTCCACCAACGGGTCGCTGGCCGCGATCATCGCGCGCTCGTCGGTGGCGGGCGAGGCCTCCGACCTCATCGTGTTCTCCCTGCCGATCGACTTCCACGGCTACTACCCCGGCTACGCCCGCGACGCCGTCGCCGCGCACGACCGGTTGTCGCTGCTCGTGCTCAAGGGCCACACGACCAACCGCGCGGGCACCGTCACGCTGCGCTCGACCGACCCGCGCGAGGTGCCCGACATCCGGTTCCGCTACTTCGAGGAGGGCTCGCCCGGCTGGGAGGCCGACCTCGACGGCGTGGTCGACGGCATCGAGCTGGCCCGCGACGTGGTGCGTCACCTGGAGCAGGTCGAGGTGAGCCGCGAGCTGCTGCCCGGCGACGACGTGCGCGATCGCGGGGGCTGGGCGAGTTCGTGCGCGACCACGCGTGGGGCCACCACGCGTGCGGCACCGCCAAGATCGGCCGCGACGACGACCCCGGGGCGGTGCTCGACGGCGACTTCCGGGTGCGCGGGGTCGAGGGGCTGCGGGTGGTCGACGCGTCGGTCTTCCCCGACATCCCGGGCTTCTTCATCGCCTCGGCGGTCTACCTGGTCAGCGAGAAGGCCAGCGACGTGCTGCTCGCCGAGCACGGCACCAAGCCGGTCGAGTAGCGCGCTCCAAGCCGGTCGAGTAGCGCGCTCCAAGCCGGTCGAGTAGCGCGCTCCAAGCCGGTCGAGTAGCGCGCTCCAAGCCGGTCGAGTAGCGCGAGGAACGAGCGCGTATCGAGACCACCCGCCCGGTCTCGATACGGCCTCCGCTAGCGCTCCGGCCTACTCGACCGGCTTGACGTCGGCCTGCTCGTCGATGGTCGTCACGACCCGCACGCAGGCGGGCGTCGCCGGGGTGGAGCTGAAGCCGAACCGCACCGGTGGCTCGACGGGCGTCAGCGAGCCGAGGCCGCTGCTCGAGTGGCGTACTTGCTGGGCAGGTGGGTCGGCCTTGCGAGCGATATATGATGAATCGAGAGCTTGTGCGGGGTCTTACTGACATGGATGAGAACCGGTCGATGCCTGGCTGCGACCCGCACGAGGAGTTGGCCGCGGTCCGCGCCGAGCAGGTCTTTGGTGACATGTTCGAGCAGTATCGGGGGCCGTTGCACGCCCACTGCTACCGAATGTTGGGCTCGGTCCACGATGCCGATGATGCGTTGCAGGAGACGCTGCTGCGGGCCTGGCGTGGGCTGGCCGGGTTCGAGGGCGCAGCAGCCTGCGGTCGTGGCTGTATCGGATCGCGACCAACGTGTGTCTGACCGCACTGGAGCGGAGGCCCCGGCGGGCGCTCCCAGTCGATCTGGGCCCTGCTGCGGCGGCCGGTGACCCGCTCGGTGCGCCGGCAGGCGAGTCGGCGTGGGTGGAGCCGTACCCAGACCTGGCCCTCGGCATCGCCGGGGTGACCGGGCCTGCGGCTCGACTAGAGCAGCGGGAGGCCGTGGAGCTGGCGTTCGTGACGGCCTTGCAGTACCTGCCGGGAAACCAGCGGGCCGCGTTGATCTTGCGGGAGGTGCTGGGCTACTCGGCGGGCGAGGTGGCCGAGCTGTTGGAAACCACGCCGGCGGCGGTGAACAGCGCGCTGCAGCACGCCCGGGCCAGTGTCGCGCGGCGGGTCCCCAAGCACAGCCAGCAGGCGACGCTGCGTCGTCTGGGAGACCAGCGGCTGCGGGAGCTGGTGAGCGCCTACACCCGGGCGTTGGAGCAGGGTGACATGGAGACAATGCTGGGTTTGTTGGCCGAGGACGTCACCTGGGCGATGCCGCCGACGCCGACCTGGTATCAGGGTCACGCGGCGGTCCGTGCGTTCTTGGCGGCGGGCCCGTTCCGAACCCGGTGGCGTCATGTCCCCACCTATGCCAACGGTCAACTCGCGATCGGCTGCTACGGCTTCGACGCCGAGAGCGGCAGCTATCGGGCGTGGGTGCTGGACGTGCTCACCGTGCGCGGCGACAGGATCGCGGCGGTCACCGCGTTCGTCGACCCCGGCATCTTCGACCGCTTCGACCTGCCGGTCACGCTGTCGGGCCGACCGGGCGCCACAGGGCAACTTCTTCGAGACTTCCTGTAGGCAGGTGATGAATCCGTCCGGTGGGGCTGGTCCCTATTGGTGAAGCCGAACCCCACCAGGCACGGCCCCGGTAACAAGCGCGCACTGGGCCCGTGGACGCATTTTTGGGAGGACACCCTCGCATGAGTACCCACACGACCGCATCGGAGCGCGGCCCCCACCCGCAGGGAGCGGGTAGGGATGCTCGGCGGTGGCGGGCGCTGGGCCTGCTGTGCGCAGTCAACTTCATGGTGATCTTGGACGCGCAGATCGTGGTCTTGGCGCTCCCCTCGATCCAGACGGACCTGGGCTTCGCTACCACCGGTGATGCGCAGTGGGTTATGAGCGGCTACCTGATCGCCTTCGGCGGATTGTTGCTGCTCGGCGGCCGCGCCGGCGACCTGCTGGGACAACGACAGGTCTTCCTGGTCGGGACCGGGCTGTTCGGGGCGTCGTCGCTGCTGTGCGGGCTGGCCTGGACTCCGGGAGTGCTGGTGGCCGCGCGGGCCCTGCACGGGGTGTCGGCGGCGCTAATGGCCCCCACCGCTCTGGGCATCTTGTTGACCACGTTCCCCCAGGGGCCGGAACGGAACAAGGCGCTGGCCGCCTGGGGTGCGTTCGGTGGCCTGGGCGCCACGGCCGCGCTATTGATCGGCGGTGTCGTGACTACGGGTCTGGGATGGGAGTGGCTCTTCTTCCTCAACCTCCCCGTCGCCGCCGTCATGCTGGTGTTGTCCCCGTTGCTGCTCACCGGGCACCGGCCTCGGGTACGGCCGCGGGTGTACGACCCCGCCGGTGCCCTCACCCTGACCGGTGCGTTGGTGCTGGCTTGTCTGGCCGTCGTACGGGCGCCCGAGGCCGGGTGGATCAGCGGGCAGACGCTCGGGCTGCTCGCTTCCGCCGTCCTCCTCGGAGTCGTCTTCGTGACGGTGGAGCGGCGATCGAAGGGGCCCTTGGTGCCGCTGCGAATCTTCGCCTCCCGAGTCCTGGTGGGCGGGAACCTGGTGATGCTGCTGGTCGGGATGACCGTCTGGGGGATGGGGCTGATGGCATCCCAGTACGCCCAACAGGTCCTCGGGTACACCCCGCTACTGTTCGGGCTTGGTACCGCGGTGATGACGGTGATGGCCATGACCGCCTCCTATGCCGCGCAGGCTGCTCTCGCCCGGGTCCGCGTCCATATGGTCGCGGCGGTTGGCACCGGGCTGTTGGCGGCCGGGTCGCTGCTGTTGACAGGGGTCTCGCCAGGCGGCAGTTACGCCGCCAACCTCCTCCCCGGCCTGTTCGTCTTCGGCGCCGGCCTCGGCGCCAGTACCGTCGCCGCCTCGGTCGCGGGTCTCGGCGGTGTCGCAGACCACGACGCCGGGGTGGCCTCGGGCATCAACACCGCTGCGTTCCAGATCGGCGGCGCGCTGGGCGCTGTGGTGGTCTCCACCATCGCCATCGCCCACGGCGCCGCTTTACGGGGCGCGCCGGCCACCGCCGGCCTGCAGGCGGGCTTCACCACCTGCGCCATCCTCGCCGGCGCCGGGCTGCTAGGCGGGCTGTGGCTGCTACGCACCCCGCAGCCAGCGGGGCCGAGCAGTGTGTTACCGCGCACTGCCCGCGTCCGGGGGTGGCACCGGCGCAGTCTCGAGGCGGGCACGAGGTCGCTCGATGACACCGACCCACTCCCAGCCCGAACCCCGAGCGCTCCCCAACAGTCCCGGCCCACAGACCCTGGAGCTTGCGTTACACGGCACCATCACCGCGAACGACACGCCACGGCTGTGTCGGATACTCGAGGAGTTGTTCCATTGCGACCCGGCCACGACCGTGATTTGCGACATCGGCAAGGCGGGTGTCCCGGATGTTCGTCGAAGCGTTGCCGCCAGACGGCGAGCAACCATCTCCGGACGGGGCCGGTGAAGGCGCTGCTGGCCTCGCAGGCGCCGGCGCAACGGGATGCCCACAGTCCCCGGCGAGAAAAGGGCCGACTTCGGGCCTTCCAAACCAATCGAACGGAGCCGACATGGCGAGCAGCACGAGGAGTCTTGCGGGAAAGACCGCACTGGTCTGGGGCGGCGGCGGCGCCATCGGCGGTGCCGTGGCCCGTGCTTTCGTTGAGGCCGGGGCGGGGGTCACCATCGCCGGCCGCACCGCAGCGACGCTGAACCGGACCATCGCTCAGGCCGGAGCTGACTCCCGCATCACGGGGGTGGTCGCCGACGCCACCGCGGCCGACCAGGTCGAACGGGTCACTCGAGAGGTCGCCAAGAACGAGGGACTCAACATCGTCGCGAACATGATCGGGACCGTGCACACCCAGGGGAAACCACTCGCTGAGCTCACCCTCGAGGAGTATGCCGCCCCCATAGCCGGGAACTTCTACCCCCAGTTCCTCACCGGCACTGCCGCAACTAGGCACCTGACCGGAGACGCGGTGATCCTGATGATCTCCACCACCGCGGCGGCCAACTCCGCACCCGGCGCGGGGGCTGGCGCCGGCCTCGGCTGCGGTGGAGACCCTCACCAGGCAGTTGGCCATCGAGTACGGCGGACGCGGCATCCGGTGCCTATGCCTGCGCCCCAATGGGATGCCCGAGGCAGCCCGCACCGACTCCCACAGCAACACCGTGTTCAGCGACGCCGCCCGTCGGCAGGGCCTCGACCTCGAAGAGATGCTCGAGTCTTTTCCCGAAGGCACCACCCTGAAGCGCTCCCCGACTCTGCGCGAGGTCGCCGACGCCGCGGTGTTCTTCGCCTCCCCATCTGCGTCCTCGTTCACCGGCACCGTCGAGAAGATCGGGCCGGGCGACACCACCCTGACCCTCTAGAACCCCAGGTGCTTCGACAGCACCACCAACACGAAAAGGACGTCCCCGTGACGACGCCGACCCCACCCCGAGAGACCGCCTTGTCATTTCTTCACGCTTGGGCCGCCAGCGACATGGACACCGCCCGTAACTACCTCGCCGAGGACATCACCTTCGAAAGCCCGCAGACCAGCCTCACCGGCGCACACGCGGTGGCCGAGGTGATGGACCAGTTCGCCCAAGCCGTCGAGGACATCACCGTCCTAGTCGTCGCTGACGACGGCGACCATGTAGTCGTAATGTACGACATGCACACCGGCCCGTTCGGGACCATCCGCGCCGCCGAGCACTACACCATCCGAGACGGCCACATCGTCGCCGATGTTCTCGTCTTCGACACCGCCTCCCTTCACCAGCAGTGACCATCGGCGGCATAATCGAGACATTGGGCTCAGCTTTCCGCGGCAGGAGCGCGCGCCTGCGACCGGCCTGACTGGCCAAGATCGATAACGTAATCATCGAGGTTCTGCCACCTTAAATAGCCGTGGGATTCGAAGCGATGTGCGCCGTTGCGGCCGTCTCGGAACCAGCGCCGACAACGCCGTCATGGGAATCGTTATTCGCCTGCTCCAGAAGAACGTCCTGAACCGGCACCGCTGGCGCACCAGCGACGAGCTTCGCTCCGAATCGCGATCATCACCTTGATCGAACGGACCTATTACTGCCGGAGACGGCAAGACGCCCTCGGTCGATTGACGGTCATCGAATACGAGACCACCATGCCCGCACCGGCCGCGCGACCCACCGTGTCACATATCGGTACAGCAATCTCACCAAGTCGGAGGCCGCCCAATCGATGGTCGGACTCCGAACTGCACTCGACTCGCAGGGGCCGCCGTGGTTCAGGCCGAGTCAACCGTGCGGTCGTGTCGCCGGAGCTCTCGACTCAGATAGTGGTCGACCGATGATTCCGCCGAGATATTGTCTCGGCGTGAAAGGGACAACCACCCGGTTACGACGATACCCCGTGAAGTCGATGGCCAGCGAGAGCTTGGCTGCCGTCGACTTCGATGAGCGGGGATGGCGGGTGACAGGTGTTTCACCGTGCGGGACAGTGATGGCCACTTCGCATCCCGCAAGAACACTCGGCGTTTCCGGGGCGCGACCAAGTCTTCGAGTGCGCATCCGCTATGACTGGCGACACAGTTCGCGTCAACCATCTGGACGAGTCTACCTGGATCGTCGGTGATCCCGGCCTCGACGCCCACCTGTCCGCCGGGATGGGGCAGACGCTTTCTATCTCAACCGAGAGATTCCGTACCTCACCAGGACATGGGCTCTGTGTCACTGGGGGAACTGCCACACTGCGCTGGTGCGCTAACCGATGGGGCGTCAATGCCGACCCTCGACGGCTGAGAGACAACCTTGTCATCGAGACGGACGAACCGTTTATCGAAGAGTCTTGGATGGGCCAGGAAGCCTATCCTGGGTTCAGCCACAATGATGTTCAACCAACGCGCGCACCGCGATGCCGCATAATCGACATCGGCCAGGACGGCCTCATGGCCACTGGCCGATGGCTCAAACCCCTCGCGGCCGAACGCGACATGTACCTGGCGGTCTACTCCGACATCACGGTCCCAGGACGCGTGAACTTTGGCGACCGCATCAGCCTCATCCAGCCGGGCGCCGCATTAGCCGTCAATGATCAATGGTGTCCTGTTGTCCTGCCGCGTGGGTCTGTCGGGTGCTGAACATTCGCTCCGGCCCAAAGTAGGCCGACGAGAGCGGGAAGACTTCACAGCATCTCGGCACCAACCGCGCGGGCACCGCCACGCTGCGCTCGGCCGACCCGCGCGAGGTGCCCGACATCCGGTTCCGCTACTTCGAGGAGGGCTCGCCCGGTTGGGAGGCCGACCTCGACGGCGACTTCCGGGTGCGCGGCATCCGGGGGCTGCGGGTGGTCGACGCGTCGGTCTTCTCCGACATCCCGGGCTTCTTCATCGCCTCGGCGGTCTACCTGGTCAGCGAGAAGGCCAGCGACGCGCTGCTCGCCGAGCACGGCACCAAGCCGGTCGAGTAGCGCGCTCCAAGCCCGTCGAGTAGCGCGCTCCAAGCCGTCGAGTAGCGCGAGGAACGAGCGCGTATCGAGACCACCCGCCAGGTCTCGATACGGCCTCCGCTAGCGCTCCGGCCTACTCGACCGGCTTGGCGTCGGCCTGCTCGTCGATGGTCGTCACGACCCGCACGCAGGCGGGCGTCGCCGGGGTGGAGCTGAACCCGAACCGCACCGGTGGCTCGACCGGCGTCAGCACGCCGAGGCTGCGGCCGCGCCAGCTGCCGCGGAGGTCGACGACGCGGTGCAGGTCGAGCGCGCCGTACGCCTCGTGCCGGCCGGCGAGGGCCGTGCCGTAGGTGCGCACGCCGGGGAGCACGAGCCGTGCGACCGGGTCGACCGCGCGGCAGCAGACGGGTGAGGCAGCGGCCGCGAGCGGCAGGAGCCGCAGCGCCTGCCCGAGCAGCGGGCGGCCGGCGACCTGCAGGTCGAACGCGAGGTCGGGGTGCGCACCGACCAGCGACCGGGGCCGGTGACGACCCCGTCGCGGCCGGGTGCGTCGACCTCGACCGGCGCGACCGCGACCTCGTCGAACTCATAGGTGCCGCAGACGAACTCGGCGATCTCGTCGGTCGGCGCGAGCAGGGTGCGCCAGCCCTCGTCGTCCTCGACCATCACGTCGGCGAACGGGCCGAACGGGGTCGTCACCCAGTGACCGACGACGCAGCGCACGCCGGACGTGGAACCGGCCCCCAGGATGTGGCCGAAGAAGCGTCGCCGCTCAGCCGGCGCGGTGGACCGGCGGAAGGTCCTCGAGGTCCTCATCCAGCGCCATGCCGTCGAACGGCAGGTCCTCGACCGGGGTGTCGGCGTAGCGCTGGGCAGCCGACTGCTGCGCCGGCGGCTCGGCGTCGACGGTGGCGGCGGGCTCGGGCAGCGGACGGTCGACCCGCGCCTTGAGCGTGTACGTCGGCGGCGGCACCGCGACCGGCGCCCAGCCACCCGGCTCGACGACCTGCTGGGACTGGTCGGCCTGCTCGGCCACCGGCTGGTCGGCCTGCGTCGCCTGGTCGGCCTGCGTCGCCACGGGCTGCGGGTCGAACGCGGTCACGTCGTAGACGGTCTCCTCGGCGGCCACGGCACCCACGGCGGTGGAGGAGCCCGGAGCGCCGACAGAGGGCGTCTCGAGGCCAGCCGCAGCAGGCGCCTCGCGACGCGGCTGCGGACGGCGCTCCTGCGACCGCTGCGCCTGCGACCGCTGCGCCTGGGGCCGCTGCACGCGACCCGCGGTCGCGGCCTCGCTGCGGCGCACGACGGCGCGCGGGGCGGCCGGGGCAGGGGCGTCGGCGGCCTGCGCGTCGCGGATCACCGAGCTGCGCAGCCACGCCACGATACCGGCGACGGCGACCAGCGCCAGCAGCGGGGTCCACCAGGGCGTGACGCCGAACGGGGTGAGCAGCACCGAGGCCACGAAGAACACCCCGGCCGCGAGCAGCGCCCCGGCCTTGAGCCGGGCGGGGGTCATCGCGCCGGCGGCGCGGAAGAATCGGTTGCCCACCGACACCTTCTGGTCGGAGGCGTGCTCCGAACCACGATGCCCCGCAAGGGAACTGGGCTCGTCGTACTTCATGGTTGCTCCTGCCCGGAGAGAGGTGCGCGGCGGCTTGACGCTCACCGTCGGCGTGGTCGGACGGTCGTCGCGGTCGTCGGTCATCGCCCGCACGGGGGCGGGAACCGGCCGGGGCTCGGTGCGGCGGCGCTCCAGCACCCGCATCGCCTCGGAGAACCGGTCGACCGAGCGGGCCGTGGCGAGGTTCTCGCGACGGCGCACCCAGTGCTGAAGGAGATAGACAGCCCAGATCGCCACGATCACCAGCAGGATCAGGCCGTTCGACATCACGCGCCCGACGGTAGGCGGAGGCCCTCAGGTGACCGGGGAGGCGTGCCGCGTGTCGCTCAAAGTGGCGCCTGTGAAAGGCGTTTCAGCCGATCGACCACCCGCTCGCCGGCGAGGTCCTCGACGGTCAGCGCGAACGACCGGTGGTCGTGCCAGGCACCGGCGATGTGCAGGTATCCCCGGCGGGTGCCCTCGTCGCGCATCCCCAGCTTGCTGACCACGCGCAGGCTCGCGGCGTTGTCGGGGCGGATGTTGACCTCGACCCGGTGCAGCTGCATCGGCCCCAGCGCGTGGTCGAGCAGCAGGGCGAGGGCGTACGGCGTGATCCCGTGGCCGGCGAGCGGCCGCGCGATCCAGTACCCCGCCGCCGCGCTCTGCAGCGCGCCCCGGGTGATGCCGAACAGGTGCATCTGACCGGCGAGGCGTCCGTCGACCTCGACCGCGAACGGCAGCAGCCGCTCGGCGCGCGCCTCGCGCTCCTGGTCGCGCACCATCCGGGCGAACGACACCGGCCGCGAGCCGGGGGTCGGCGAGGTGGAGTCCCACGGGCCGGTCCAGGCGGCGTTGTCGCGGCGCAGCCGCAGCCACTCCTCGCGGTCGGCGTACGGCCGCAGCCGGCGCAGCCGCACCGCTCGCCCGCCCACGGCGCCGGCGAGCAGCACCGGCCACTCGGTCACCAGGGGTCGCCGCCCGTCAGTGGTCGCCGCCGGCGACCTGGTCGAGCGCGTGACCCATGATCGGCTTGAGCACCGACAGCCCGTCTCGCACCCCCGAGGGCGAGCCCGGCAGGTTGACGACGAGGGTGCGCCCGGCGAGTCCGGCGATCCCACGGGAGAGCATCGCGGTGTCGACGCCCTGCGACGCGCCGGCCTGGCGCATCGCGTCGGGGATGCCGGGCACCTCGCGGTCGACCACCGCGCGGGTGGCCTCGGGAGTGAGGTCGGTGGGGCTCAGCCCGGTGCCGCCGGTGGTGATCACCAGGTCGGCCCCGTCGGCCACCGCCGTGCGCAGCGCCTGCTCGACCGGGTCGCCGTCGGGGACGACGACCGGCTCGCCGCAGTCCATGCCCCAGGCGCGCAGGGCCTCGACGATGATCGGACCGCCCCGGTCGGGGTAGGTGCCGGCCGCGGCCCGGTTGGACGCGGTGATCACCACGGCATGCTTCACGATTCGCTCCAATCCCCAGAGCGCCCACCGGATTTCGCGGTGACGCGGATGTCGGTGATGCGCGCGTGCTTGTCGACGGCCTTGATCATGTCGACCAGGGCCAGGGCCGCGACGGAGACACACGTGAGCGCCTCCATCTCGATGCCGGTGCGGTCGGCGGTGCGCACCTGCGCGGTGATGTCGACACCGTCGTAGGCGACCGCCAGGTCGACGGTGACCGCGTGCACCGCGACCGGGTGCGCCAGCGGCACCAGGTCGGGGTGCGCTTGGCCGCCTGGATGCCGGCGATGCGCGCGACCGCGAGCGCGTCGCCCTTGGGCACGGTGCCGTCGCGCAGCGCGGCGACCGCGGCCGGGGCCAGCAGCACCCGCCCGGCCGCGGAGGCGGCGCGGGCGGTGACCGCCTTGGCGCTGACGTCGACCATCTGGGCCGTGCCGTCCTCGCGCACGTGGGTCAGCCGGGGGACCTCACTCATCACGCCTCACCGTCCATGTCGCACCGGCCCACGTCTCGCGCACGCCCTCGCCGCACGTCGTCACCGGTCACCCTCACTCGTCCGGCACGATCTCGCCGGGCAGCATGCGCACCGCCAGCACCTCGCCGGGCTCGACCCGGGTCTGCTCGGCGGGGACGTACGCGATCGCCTGGGCCGACGCGAGCCCGCCGAGGATGTGGCTGCCCGCGCCGCCGCTCGCCGACACCTGTAGCTCGCCGTCGCGGCGCGCGAGGCGCACCCGCGCCAGCTGCAGCCGCCCCGCGGGCGAGCGCCAGCCGTCGACCACCCGGGCGTGCAGCACCGGCAGCTCGGGCGAGCGCCCGGCCAGCTTGCGCAGCGCCGGCAGCACGAACTCCTGGAAGCTCACCAGCGAGGACACCGGGTTGCCCGGCAGCGCGAACAGCGGCACCCCGCGCCCCCGACCAGGCCGAAGCCCTGCGGCTTGCCCGGCTGCATCGCGACCGACACGAACCGCACGGCGTCGCCCCCGGCGTAGGCGTCCTTGACCGGCTCGTACGCCCCGGCGCTCACCCCGCCCGAGGTCACCACCGCGTCGGCGCTCTCGGCGAGCCGGTCGACGACCGCCCCCAGGTCGTCGTCGTCGCGCACGTGCTCGACCGCCACGACCTCGACGTCGGCGCACAGCGCGAGCGCCCGCAGCATCGGGCCGTTGCTGTCGACGATCTGACCCGGGGCGAGCGGCTGCCCGGGCGGGACGAGCTCGTCGCCCGTGGTCAGCACGGCCAGCCGCGGCCGCGGCACCGCCTGCACGGTCTCGACGCCCGCGGCGACGATCGCCGACAGGTGGTGGGCCAGCAGCAGCGAGCCGGCCGGCACGAGCGGGTCGCCGACGCGCAGGTCTTCCCCCTGATGGCGTACGGCGTTGCCGGGCTCGACCTGCTCGCGCACCTGGACCTGGGTGGTGCCGCCGTCGGTCAGCTCGACCGGGACGATCGCGTCGGCGCCCGCGGGCACCGGCGCGCCGGTCATGATCCGCCAGCACTCCCCCGCCGCCATCCGCTGCTCGCCGGTCGCGCCCGCGCGGATGTCACCGCGCACCGGCAGGCTGGCGGGCACCTCGGCGAGGTCGGCGGCGACCACGGCATAGCCGTCCATCGCCGAGTTGGTGAACGAGGGGAGGTCGAGCCGGCTCGCCACCGGCTCGGCCAGCACGAGGCCGAGCGCGTCGACGGCCGCGACCTCGCGCGCGGGCAGCGGCCGCACCGCGCGCAGGATCGCCGCGCGGTGCTCCTCGAGGGGACGAGTCCCGAGCCGCCGCGCTCGTCGCTCGCGCGGCTGCTCGACCCGGGTGCTGGCGAGGCCATCTCGATCAGTGCGGGGTGACCGACCAGTCGGTGTCGTCCCCGGGGTGCTTGCCCTCCTCGGTGTCGACCCAGTCGCGCACCCACTGGCGGAAGTCCTCGCCGAGGTCGGGGTGGCGCACGGCCAGGCGCACCATGGCCTTGAGGTAGTCGAGCCGGTCACCGGTGTCGTAGCGGCGGCCGCGGAAGATCACGCCGGTGACGCCCTGGCCCGGCTTGTCGAGGCGGGCGGCCTCGGCGAGCGCGTCGGTCAGCTGGATCTCGTTGCCGCGACCGGGCTCGGTCTTCTCGAGCAGGTCGAACATCGAGGGGTCCAGGACGTAGCGGCCGATGATCGCGAGGTTGCTCGGGGCGTCCTCGGCCTTGGGCTTCTCGACCAGACCGGTCACTCGCACCACGTGGTCGACGCCGTCGATCGGCTCGACCGCGGCCGCGCCGTAGAGGTGGATCTGCTCCGGCGGCACCTCCATCAGCGCCACGACGCTGCCGCCGTAGGTCTGCTGCGCGTCGAGCATCTCCTCGAGCAGGTGGTCGCGGTCGTCGATCACGTCGTCGCCGAGCAGCACCGCGAACGGCTCGTTGCCGACGTGCGGGCGGGCGCACAGCACGGCGTGGCCGAGACCGCGCGGCTCGCCCTGGCGCACGAAGTGCACCTCGCCGAGGCCCTGCGACTTCTGCACGCGGCGCAGGCGCAGGTCGTCGCCCTTCTTCTCCAGGGCCTGCTCCAGCTCCCAGTGCCGGTCGAAGTGGTCCTCGAGGGCGGCCTTGTTGCGGCCGGTGATGGTGAGCACGTTGGTGAGACCGGCGCGCGCGGCTTCCTCGACGACGTACTGGATCGCCGGCTTGTCGACGACCGGCAGCATCTCCTTGGGGATGGCCTTGGTCGCCGGGAGGAAACGGGTGCCGAGGCCGGCGGCCGGAATCACGGCCTTGCGGGCTCGGGTTCGCTGCTGCGGTGCGGTCATGGCGGTCAGGCTATCGGCAGCACCCGGGGCTGGACCGGCACCGGCAGACTGGCAGCGTGCCGCCCACCCCGCACCTGCCCGACGACAAGCCCGCGGCCCGCCGCGAGCTGCGCGCCCGCCGTGCCGCGCGCCGTGCCGCGACCGGCCCCGACGAGCGGGCGGCCCAGGCGGCGGCGATCACCGGCCACCTGGCGCCCGTGCTGGACCGGCTGCCGGCCGGCGCGCGGGTCGCGTCGTTCGCGTCGCTGCCGAGCGAGCCGCCGACCGACCACCTCAACCCCGACGTACGCCGTCGCGGGCTCGACCTGCTCCTGCCCCTCCTCCTGCCGGACAAGGACCTGGACTGGCAGCGAGCGACGGGCGGCGAGGCCGCCGCCGCCGAGCCCCTCGGCGTCGACGCGGTCGCCGCCGCGGCGCTGGTGGTCCTGCCCGCCCTGGCGGTCGACCGCACCGGCATGCGCCTCGGCCAGGGCGGCGGGAGCTACGACCGGGCGCTGGCCCGGGTGCCCGCCGGGACCCCGCTGGTCGCGGTGGTGCACGACGACGAGCTGGTCGGGTCGGTGCCGGCCGACCCGCACGACCGGGCGGTCGACGCGGTGGTGACGCCGGCGTACGGCCTGATCGTGCTGCGCCCCGGACCCGGCGCGGACGTGCTGCGAAGATAGGCCGCACCGCCCGCACGCGAGAGGAGACCGGCCATGCCCACACTCGCCGCGGCCACCTCCGTGGGCATCACCGACCGGCTCACCACGCTGCTGCTCATCGGTTCGGTGGTGCTGCTGCTCGGCGTGGCGGCGGTGCGGCTGGCCAACCGGTCGGGGCTGCCGACGCTGCTGCTCTACCTCGGCATCGGCATGGCGCTCGGCAGCAGCGGCCTGGGCATCTCCTTCGACGACGAGGCGATGGCGCAGGCGCTCGGCTACGCCGCGCTCGTGCTGATCCTCGCCGAGGGCGGGCTCACCACCGACTGGTCGGCGATCCGCGGGTCGGTGGGGGCCGCGGCGATGCTCTCGACCGTCGGCGTCGTGGTGTCGGTGCTGGTCGTCGGCGTCGCGGCGAACCTGCTGCTCGGGGTGCCGTGGAACGTCGCGCTGCTCGTCGGCGCGGTGCTCAGCTCGACCGACGCCGCCGCGGTGTTCTCGGTGCTGCGCCGGGTGCCGCTGCCGGCCCGGCTGAGCGGCGTGCTCGAGGCCGAGTCGGGCTTCAACGACGCGCCCGTCGTGCTGCTCGTCGTGGCGCTCGCGGCGCAGGCGACCCCGGGTTCGAGCAGCACAGCTGGGCCTTCGTCGCCGGCGAGGCGATCCTGGAGCTGGCCGGCGGCGCGCTCATCGGGTTCGTGCTCGGCCAGCTCATCGGCCGGCTGCTGCGCTGGGGCGCCCCGGGCTCCTCAGGCCTGTTCTCGATCGCCGTGGTGGGCGTGACCGTGCTGGCGTACGCCGTCGCGGACCTGGTCTCCACCAGCGGCTTCATCGCGACCTACGTCTGCGCGCTGGTGCTCGGCAACCTGCGCCTGCCGCACCGGCAGGCCGTGCGCGGCATCGCCCAGGCGTTCGGCTGGCTGGCCCAGATCGGGCTGTTCGTCATGCTCGGCCTGCTCGCCTTCCCCGAGCGGCTGCTCGCCCAGGTGGTGCCGGCGCTGGTGCTCGGCACGGTGCTGCTGCTGGTCGCGCGGCCGCTGTCGGTCGTCGCGAGCGTCGCGGCCTTCGGCTACTCCTGGCGCGAGCAGGTGTTCCTGTCCTGGGCCGGCCTGCGCGGCGCCGTGCCCATCGTGCTCGCGACCGTCCCGCTGATGCTCGGCACGCCCGGCACCGAGTGGATCTTCGACATGATCTTCGTGCTGGTCATCGTCTTCACGATCGTGCAGGCCCCGACGCTGCCGTGGATCACCCGGCGGCTCGGGCTCGCGCAGGCGGCACCGACGTACGACGTCGAGGTCGAGGCCACCCCGCTGGAAGACCTCGACGCCAACCTGCTGCAGGTCACGATCGGGCAGGAGTCGCGGCTGCACGGGGTCGAGGTGTTCGAGCTGCGGCTGCCGCCCGGCGCCGACATGACCCTCGTGGTGCGCGACGGCACCTCGTTCGTGCCGCACCGGCGCACCGTGCTGCGGCACGGCGACCAGGTGCTCGTCGTCGCGACCGCCGAGGCGCGCGGCGCGGTGGTGGAGCGCATCCAGGCGGTCAGTCGCGCGGGGCGCCTGGCCGGCTGGAACGCCGCCGACGCGGGCTGAGCCGCGGGGTAACCTGGGCCCGCGCCGGTGCCGTCGCCCCGGCACCGTTGCTCCTCGAGCGCCTCGCGCGCACGTCCCACGAAGGTCGAGATGCCCACCTACCCCTACGCCTGCACCGAGTGCGGCCACCAGTTCGAGAAGTACCAGTCGTTCCACGACGACCCGCTCACCGAGTGCCCCGAGTGCGGCGGCAAGCTGCGCAAGGTCTGGGGTTCGGTCGGCGTGGTGTTCAAGGGGTCGGGGTTCTACCGCAACGACAGCCGGTCGGGGTCGGGATCCTCGGGCTCGTCGTCGGGGTCGGGGTCGTCGTCGTCCGACGGTGGCTCGGGGTCGGGCGAGAAGTCCGGGTCCGGCGAGAAGTCGGGCACCAAGAAGGCCGAGGGCAAGAGCGACTCCGGGTCGAGCTCGACCACCTCGTCGGGGTCGTCCGGCTCCGGGGCTGCCTGAGCGGGGCCGTCCTTTCCACAGGGCTGCGCGCGCGGCGCGGGATGCACAGGGGCGGGGCGCGGCCTGCTGGGCGCGGTGCCGCCTCGGTAGTTTCGCCGCATGAGCGCTGCTGCAGCCCCGACGCGTGAGCCGCTCGCCGACATCGGCGTGATCGGCGGCTCCGGTTTCTACTCCTTCCTGTCCTCCCCCGAGCGGCACCGGGTCGAGACGCCGTTCGGCGACCCCAGCGACGAGATCGCGGTGGGCGAGGTCGACGGGCGGCGGGTGGCGTTCCTCGCGCGGCACGGTCAGGGGCACGTGTTCCCGCCGCACCAGGTCAACTACCGGGCGAACCTGTGGGCGCTGCGCAGCCTCGGGGTGCGCCAGGTGCTCGCGCCGTGCGCGGTGGGGTCGCTGCGGCCCGAGCACGGCCCGGGCACGCTCGTCGTGCCCGACCAGGTCGTCGACCGCACGTGGGGGCGGGCGCACACGGTCTACGACGAGCCGGGGCCGGTGGTGCACGTCGCGTTCGCCGACCCCTACTGCCCGCGCGGGCGCGCGGCGGTGCTGGGGGCGAGCGCGGGGTCGCGGCTCGACGCGGTCGACGGCGGCACCCTGGTCGTGATCAACGGGCCGCGCTTCTCCAGCCGCGCCGAGTCGCAGTGGCACCGGGCCGCCGGCTGGTCGGTCGTCGGCATGACCGCGATGCCCGAGGCGAGCGTCGCCCGCGAGCTGGCGATGTGCTACTCCAACGCCTGTCTGGTCACCGATCACGACGCCGGCGTCGAGGGGCAGGAGGCGGTCACGCACGAGGCGGTGCTGCAGCAGTTCGCGCGCTCGATCGACGACCTGAAGGGCCTGCTGCGCGAGGCGATCGCGCGGCTGCCCGAGCCGGAGCCCGACGACACCGCCCGCTGCGCCTGCCGCCGCTCGCTCGACGGCTTGACCCTGCCGTTCGAGCTGCCATGAGCGCTCGAAGCAGGTCGAGTAGGCCCGCGAGGGACGAGCGGGCCGTATCGAGACCCCGCGCCCAAGCCGGTCGAGCCCAAGCCGGTCGAGTAGGTCGCGCCCAAGCCGGTCGAGCAGGTCGCGCCCAAGCCGGTCGAGTAGGTCGCGAGGAACGAGCGACCGTATCGAGACCGCTGGACAGGTCGAGCAGACCCTCCCGCCGCGAGGCCACCCGCCGCCTCCGGCTGCGCCGCGTGCTCACCGCCGCCCTGGCAGCGCTGGCCGTCACGGTGGGGCTGACGGCGATGCGGCCGGCCCCCGAGCCGACCCGTCCGGTGCCGGTGGCGGCGCGCGACCTCCCGGCCGGTCACCTGCTGCGGGCCGACGACGTCGAGACGGTGCAGTGGCCGGCGCGGCTGGTCGAGCAGGTGGCGGGCGAGGGTCAGCCGACCGCGGCCTCGCTCGCCGGTCGCCGCGTGGTGGGTCCGGTCCGCGGCGGCGAGCCGGTGACCACCGCCCGGCTGCTGACACCGGCCACCCTGCCCGGCACGTCCGCCGGCGACGTGGTGCTGAGCCTGCCGTCCGACGACGCCGCCCTCACCGAGATGCTGCGCCCCGGCGACCGGGTCGACGTCTTCGACCAGCAGGGCACCCCGGCCGCGCGCGGCGTGCGGGTGCTGGCCGTGGTGCCCGCCGGCGACGAGGCCGGACCACGGGCCGCGGCGTCGGTGCTGGTGGCGGTGCCGCGGACGTACGTCGGGGCGGTGGCGAGCGCCCGCAGCGGCGGGCCGGGCGGCACCGCGCCGGTCGTCCTGGCGCTGGACGCCGGATGATTGGCCCGCCAATAGCACAGACACGCCGCAGATGCGCAGGGTTTGGTCATACCCGGGGGCTGAAATATCGCTACAGTCGCGGGCGATCACCCCCTAGACCAAAGGAATCACCCCATGAAGGGCTTCAAGGAGTTCCTCTTCCGCGGCAACGTGGTCGAGCTCGCCGTCGCGGTCGTCATCGGCTCCGCGTTCGCGGCCGTCGTCGACAAGTTCGTCTCCTCGATCATCACCCCGCTGCTGAACTCGTTCGGCGGTGCGAACACGCAGGGCCTCGGTTTCCGCATCAAGTCGGGTCAGGCCAACACGTTCGTCGACCTGTCGGCGATCATCAACGCCCTCATCGTGTTCCTGCTGACCGCCGCGGTCGTCTACTTCCTGCTGATCCTGCCGATGAACAAGCTGCAGGAGCGCCGCAAGGCCGGCGTCGAGGACCCGATCGAGCCGACCGAGCTCGAGCTGCTCGCCGAGATCCGCGACGAGCTGCGCGCCCGCCGCTGACCGACCTGCTGCACCGCTGACGAACGGCGGCTCCCTCACCGAGGGAGCCGCCGTTCGTAGTTTTGACGGGCCTAGCGCCCCCAGTGCGGCGGACGCTGCTCGCGCAGCCAGCGGGTGCGCTCGTCGTCGCGCTCGCCGCCCCGTTCGGGCTCCACGTCGTCGCTGGTCTGGTCGGGCCGGCCGCCGCGCTGCTCGACGCCGCCGGTGGCCTCGCGGGTCGCGCGGCGGTGGCGACGCGCGGGGCGCGCGCCGCTCACGACGTACGCCCTCGTCGCCGGGCCTGGGCTCGCTCCAGCGACACCCGCTGCACCGTGTTCTGGATGCGGGCGACGTCGCGGGCCGGGTCGCGGAAGACGTCGACGGTCCAGACCCGCTCGTAGGCCCAGCCGAAGCGGCGCAGCAGGTCGGGGCGCAGCCGGTCGCGGTCGCGCACGCCGGAGATCGAGGCATAACCGGGCCCGTCGGTCTCGACGGCCACGATCGGCTCGTCCGGGTGCGCGGGGTCGTGCACCACCAGGTCGATGGGCAGGATCGACCGGCCGTAGCCGGTGCTGACGACGAGTCCCTTGTCGCGCAGGCGTTTCGCGAGGTCGGAGACGACCGGTGACACCGGACGCTGCGCGGGTCGCGGCGCCACCTGCTGGTCGACCACGCTGCCGGTCGAGGCGACCCTGCGGCGGCGACCGCCGATGCGCGCGACGCCGCGCGGCACCTCCTGGTCCTGCGGCTGCTGGTCGCCGCCGACCGAGGCGAGCAGGCTGCGCAGCAGCTGGGCTCCCTTGGAGCGCAACCGGTTCGGGGCGAGGTCACCGGCCGTCACGGTCGACACGACGGTGAGCCGGCGGCGGGCGCGGGTGGTCGCCACGGCGAGCAACCGTTCGCCGCCGGGCGCACCCAGCCCGGCGACGTCGTACGTCACGGCGCCGTCGGCGCCCCGGCCGAAGCCGACGGTGAGGATCACCGCGTCCCACTCCTCGCCCTGAGCGTCGGTGACGTCGCGCACCGACACCGCCGCAGCGACGGCCGGATCGAGCGCCGCCCGCAGCGCCGCGTCGACCTGCTCGGCGTGCGGGGCGCTGAGCGAGACGACGCCGACCGACTCCTCGGCGTGCTCGCGCAGCTGGGCGAGCACCAGGTCGACGACGCGCTGCACCTCGGCGGGGCTGGTCGTGCCGTCGCCGTGCGCGCCGTCGACGCGCTCGAAGCCCACGACCTCCTCGGCCCCGGGCGAGGGCAGCGTGACGAGGGTGCCGCCGTAGACCTCGGCGTTCGCGAACGAGACCAGCCGCTCGTCGGCGGAGCGGTAGTGCCAGGTCAGCGGCTGCTGCGGCAGCAGCGGGCCGAGCACGTCGATCACCGAGTCGCCGGTGCCGACCGCGGCGGGGCGCTGGTCGTCGGCGGTGACCGTGAACGGCTGCGGCCGCAGCTGCTGCGGGTCGCCGCTGAGCACGACCTGCTCGCCGCGGGCGATGGCCGACACGGCCTGGGCGGGACTCACGAGCGAGGCCTCGTCGATCACGACCACGTCGAACCACAGGCCCGGCGGCACGTGCTCGGCGACGGTCAGCGGGCTCATCGCCCAGCACGGCCGGACCGAGGTCATCAGCTCCGGCGCGGCCGCCAGCAGCTCGCGCCACGGCATCGCCTGGTCGCCGCGCGCCGCCTGCTCGCGCAGCAGCTGCACCTGGTCGGGGAAGTCCTGGGCGACCCGGCGCACCTGGCGGTCGAAATCGGCGCGCGCCCGCCGCCGCGACCGCTCCAGCTGGGCCTGGTCGTCGTCGGCGAACTGCTCGGCGGCGCGGCGCAGCTCCTCGCCGTCGTGCCGGGCGTACGCCTCGTCGCGGGTCTTGATCTCGTCGAGCACCGAGCTCCACCAGACGAAGTCGAGCTCTTCGGGCACCCGCTCGACCGGCAGGTGGCGCGCCGCGAAGTCGTCGACGAGCGGGCCGAGGTGCTCGCGGCGCAGCTCGTCCACGCGGGTGACGGTCGCGGCCGTGGCGGTCAGCCGGTCGTCGTGGGCGGCCAGGTCGTCGAGCCGGGCCTGCAGGTCGTCCAGGTCGAGCCGGACCAGGTCGCCGCCGTCGCGCGTCGGCTCCAGCCGGGCGCCGAGCCACTCCAGCTCCTCGCGGAAGGTCTCCTGCTCGCGCTCGACCTCGGGCACCTCGACCGGTGCGCTGGGGCGCGAGCCGGGGCCGCTCTGCTCGTTCCACTGCGCCTTCTGCGCGGCGGCGAGCACGAGCACGCCGTGCAGGTCCTTGGGCGGCGGGCCGGGCCGCAGCAGCTCGCGGGCCTGGCTGCGCAGCCGGCGACGCTCCAGCAGACCGACGTCGTCGCCGCGCTCCTGCTCGGCCCGCTCGCGGCGGGAGGCCGTGGCGCGCACGAGCTGGTCGAGCGGTGCCTCGAAGATCTCGGGGCGGAAGATCTCCAGCGTCGAGAAGACCCGGCCCATGAGGTCCAGCTGCTCGTCGGCCTCGAGCACCGTGCGCGGGCGGCGCAGACCGACCTGGGCGGCGAGATCGCCCACGCGAGAACGGTATTCGGCCAGCCCCCACCCGACAGGCGCTGCACCAGCTCGCGCGTGCGTCGGGTCTGGTCCTCGCCGACGACGCGGGCGGCGTACCACGGGTCGGGGCCGGGCTCGCTGGACCAGGCGCCGGCGCGGGCCAGCTCGACCAGCCGCTCCGACACCTCGCCGCGACGCTCGTCGGGGATGCGGTGCAACCGGCTGCCCACGAGGCGTACGCGCGAGTGCGGCGGGTGCTCCAGCGCGGCCAGCTCGGCGATGCGGGTCTGCGCCTCGTCGGCCGACACGCCCCACGGCTCGCGGGCCTCGTGCATGGCGCGGCGGTGCTCGGCCAGGCGGTCGCGGGCGGCGCTCAGCGTGGAGCCGGAGCTCTCCGCGCCCGAGGCGGCGTCGGACGGGGCGGTGTCCGACTCGGCGTCCGCAGCGTCCGGGGCGGTCTCCGGCTGGGCGAGCGCCCGGTCGATGGTGGCGACCAGGTCGGCGGGTGTCGCGCGGTCCACGTCGAGCACGAGCTCGGCGAGGCCGTGCTCCCCCAGTCGGGCGCGGACGTCCTGCAGCGCGCTGCGCTTGGGCGAGGTGAGCAGCACGCGGCGGCCGCGCGAGGACAGCGTGGCGATGAGGTCGACGATCGTCTGGGTCTTGCCCGTGCCGGGCGGACCGTTCAGCAGCAGGTGCGAGCCGGCCTCGACGGCGTCGATCGCGGCGCGCTGGCTGGCGTCGGCGTCGACGACGATGCGCTCCTGCTCCAGGTCGGGGTCGGCCTCGGCCGGCGGCGCCGTGGCGCCGACGTGGGCGACGGCCTCGGGGTCGCCGATCATCGCCGCGACGGCCGGGTGCGCCGCGAGGGTCATGCCGTTGTTCGCCAGGTCGCCGATCATCGGGGCCTTGGCGGTGGAGAAGGTCGACAGCACCAGGCTCGGGCGCACGTCGAACCCGGGCAGCCCGGCGCACTGCGAGCGCAGCCAGGCGTAGGCGCCCTCGGGCGAACCGTGTCCTCGACCGGCGGCGGCGACCAACCAGTCGGCGGTGATGTCGACGCCGCGCTCGCTGCGCAGGTAGTCCAGCAGCACCGGGTTGGCGACCAGGGAGGAGGCGACGTCGAGCAGCACGTCGCCGCCGCGGGCGTCGGTGGGGCGCAGCGTGACCCGGCGCAGCAGCACGGGGGCGACCGGCCGGCGGGGATAGCTCGGGGGCACGTCCCACGACGCGAGTCCCATGGCGACGTACGTCGTGCGCAGCCCGTGCTCGCGCTCCAACCGGTCGGCGTGCCGCCAGATCGCCCGGACCCGGCGCAGCGACTCGGCGAAGGCGTCGGCCGAGCGCACCAGCTCGGAGAGCCGGACGGGGTTGCCGGCGAGCAGCTTGGCGACGCCGGCGGGGTGGGCGGTGGTCAGGTCGAGCGAGCCCGACGGGGTCGGCTCGAACCACAGCAGCGGGTTGCGCCCGCCGAGCTCGACCAGCTCGCGGCGCCAACCGTCGAGGACGGCGGCGAACCCGTCCTGGGTCTGCGGGCGCATGCCGTCGCTCGAGGGGCTGGTCACGCCGCCGAGGTTAGTCGGCCGGGGTCGGCGAGCGGTGCAGGACCGGTTCCCACCCGATCGCAGGTGTGCCGCGGAGGCGACACGGGGTGAACGAGCACCTCCTGGAGCGCGCGGAGGGCGTACTCCTGGAAGATGGGCGCAACCTGATCGGGAGGTCCCGCATGCCACGCCGCACCGTCGCGCAGCAGACCGACTCGCCGCCCACCCGCGCCGCCGTCATCGGCGACGGCGTGAAGTGGACGGCGAGCTGGGCGCTGCGCATCGCCGTCATCCTGCTCTCGCTGTGGGTGCTGATGAAGGCACTCGCCCCGCTGTGGATCGCGATCCTGCCGATCCTGCTCGGACT
Source organism: Barrientosiimonas endolithica (assembly GCF_030296655.1). Lineage (NCBI taxonomy): Bacteria > Bacillati > Actinomycetota > Actinomycetes > Micrococcales > Dermacoccaceae > Barrientosiimonas > Barrientosiimonas endolithica. Next base: position 2,886,793 of record NZ_AP027735.1, read on the forward strand.
GGTGATCGCCACCGTGCTGTGGCCGCCGGTGCGCTGGCTGCGCAGCAAGGGGTGCCCCGGCGCTCGCCGCGGCGCTGTCGCTGCTGCTGGGCTTCCTCATCATCTTCACAACCGGGGCCATGATCGGCCGCTCCGTGGCCTCGCAGGCGCCGGAGCTGGCGAGCCAGGCGAGCGCCGGTGTGACGCGCGTGCAGGACTGGCTGGAGGGCCCCCGCTGAACATCCGCCCGCAGGACATCGACTCCGGCGTGCAGGCCGTCACCGGCAAGCTGACCGAGAGCGGCAGCCAGATCGCGAGCGGCGTGCTCGGCGGCGTCTCCTCCACCGTGTCGGTGCTGGTGAGCCTGGTGCTGGCGCTGATCCTGGCGTTCTTCATGGTCAAGGACGGCCCGAAGTTCCTGCCGTGGACCCGCCGGGTGTGCGGCGAGCGCGCCGGCGGCCACCTCACCGAGCTGCTGTCGCGCATGTGGAAGACCCTCGGTGGCTTCATCCGCGCGCAGGCGCTGGTGTCGCTGGTCGACGCGGTCTTCATCGGCCTGGGGCTGTTCTTCCTCGGCATCCCGCTGTGGCTGCCGCTGGCCGTGATCACCTTCTTCGGCGGCTTCATCCCGATCGTCGGTGCCACGGTCGCCGGCGCCCTGGCCGTGCTGGTGGCACTGGTCTCGACCTCGCTGACCAAGGCGCTGCTGGTGCTGCTGCTGGTGCTCGCGGTGCAGCAGATCGAGGGCAACGTGCTGCAGCCGATCCTGCAGTCGCGCACCATGTCGCTGCACCCCGGCCTGGTGATCCTCAGCGTGACCGTCGGCTCGAGCATGCGCGGCGTCATCGGCGCCTTCCTCGCGGTGCCGGCCGCGGCGCTGCTGGTCGTGCTGCTGCGCTACCTGCAGGAGCAGATCGACCTGCGCAGCGGCGAGAAACGCGCCGACGAGCTGGACTACCTGACCGAGGAGGGCCAACAGGTCGCCCAGGTGCAGCAGTCGAACGCGGTGGCGTCGCAGGGTTGAGGCCACGGCGCCCGCGCGGGCGGTCGAGCGCACGGGCGGTCGAGCGCGCTGCCGGTCCTCGGCGGCGGCTTTACTCTGGGGCGCCTGGTGCGCCACCGCCCGCCCGGCCAGGCGACGGGCTGCATCGGTGACTCGGATCGGTGACCAACCGTGCGCTCTGCCGCACGTTTCCTCACCGATGCAGGTCACCTATCCAGCCGGCGAGGGCGTACGTCGGCGCAGCCACTCCCCCGCCCTCACCTAGACTCGTGCCGCCCCGCCCTCGTAGCTCAGGGGATAGAGCACCGCTCTCCTAAAGCGGGTGTCGGCAGTTCGAATCTGCCCGAGGGCACCACGCAGGACTCCCCGGCCCACGGACCCTCAACCGGCCTCGGACGGCGCTCCGTTCCTGCGCTGCCACCAGTGACGAACGGCGTCGGGGACGAACCAGAACATCAGCGCCGCGGCGGCCGTGATCGCCCCCACCATGACGGCGAAGGGGAGGAGGTCACCGCCGCTCGGAGGGTCCACCGCCACGTCTGTCCCGCCATCTCCCTGCCGCGCCAGGAGCACCGACTCCCCGCGGACGTAGTTGTCGGGACAGCTGCGGACCTCCACGGTCGATGGCAGACCGGGGCGAGGAGATTCCACCCGCAGCGTGGCGACCTCTTCGTCAGTGCTGTCGAACAGATCGCGCCCGCATGACGTTTGCTGACCGCTGAGCTCCACCGCGACGACCTCGGCGCGTTCCCGCGGGACGTCCCGCGCGGCGGCGTAGTCGATCCCGATGAGGACCAGACCGAGCAACGCCCCGAAGACGAAGAAACCGGCGCTCTTGAGCAGGCCACTGAACCACCAGGGTTCTTCGTCGTCCGAGTTCGGCTCCGCGTCGCGCGGGACCCAGCGTTGCGCCTCCTCCACGCGCTGACTGTATGCGTGTGGGCCGCGGCGCAGCGCCGAGTAGACCCCCACCGAGCCAGAATCGGCCCCGCCCGGAAGGTGGAGACCGCCGGAAGCCTCGGGGAAGCCCCGGGGCCGGCCCGTCCCCTGTGGTTGCATATTGAGGTGGCCACGTCCATCCGCGCTGCAACGGCAGACGACATCGACTCGCTCGTAAATCTGGAGTCTCGACTCTTTGAGTCGGACGCAGGCGTCCACGATCCCGCCGTCGACAAGACGTGGCCGCAGCGAAAGGGGCGGGCCGACTTCGAGAATCTCCTGTCAGAGACCAAGTCGCTAGTCCTAGTCGCCTCAGACGGACCTGACGTATACGGCCACCTTGTCGGCTGGGTCAGCAAGAGCAGCGATGTACGGCGCGGACAGGTCATCGGCTATGTGCGCAGCCTGTTCGTGGATGAACACTTACGACGCCGCCATCTGGCTCACGACTTACTAGATTAGTTCATGAAGTGGTCAAAGCGGGAGCACGGAGCCGCGTCAATATCAGTGACCGCCTACGCAGGAAATCACGCCGCCCGGGCGTTCTACGCCGCCCTTGGTTTCAAGACCCTCAACGTCGTCCTGACAAACGAAGAACAGCACGGGCCCCAGACCGTGGACACGCCGCGTGCCTAGTACGCGCGCGGCTCCGAGTCACGCGGCCAGCGCGACGGATCTGAACAGATCCGGGAGCAGCATTTCGCAGAACTTCGCCCTACCGTCCGGCGGTTTCGAAGAAGGTGGTGCACGCCCGGGCGATCGCGCCGCCTGCTGGGACACCGCGGCTCCACTGTGACGCACGCCTCACCAGCCAGCGAGGGGCCACCACGGACCACGAACCCGCAGGTCAGAGGCCCTTCTCACCGCCCGCCCACACCGCCTGTGAGCACCCCGTCACCTCGGTGAAACACGAGGCGGCGGCGGGCGAAACACGGCGTTCCTAACGTCCCCGCATCCGCTCACCGCACGGGTGGGCCGAAGCGGAAGGCGCCACGCCATGACCTCTGAGCTGGCAGCGCGCAGCGCGATCACGCTCGACCGCCCCGTCGAGACCCCGACCGGCATCGCCGAACGACCGGGCCGCTGGATCGACGGGTGGAACCCCGAGGACCGCGAGCAGTGGACGACGTACGGCTCGCGGGTCGCCCGGCGCAACCTCGTCGTCTCCGTCTTCGCCGAGTTCCTCGGCTTCGGCGTCTTCGCGCTGTGGAGCATCGTGGTGCCGCAGCTCAATGCGGCCGGGTTCTCCCTCACCCTGAACCAGCAGTTCTGGCTCGTCTCGATCCCGGTGCTGGTGGGCGCGACGCTGCGCGTGCCGTACAGCCTGGCCGTGCCGCGCTTCGGCGGGCGCAACTTCACCATCGCCTCGGCCCTGCTCCTCCTGCTCCCCGCGCTCGGTCTCGCATGGGCGGTCTCCGACCCGCAGACACCCTTCGGCGTGCTGCTGCTGGTCGCCTCGCTCGCCGGGCTCGGCGGGGGCAACTTCGCCTCGTCGATGACCAACATCTCCTTCTTCTACCCCAACGCGGAGAAGGGAAAAGCGTTGGGGCTCAACGCTGCTGGCGGCAACCTCGGCACCGCCGCCGTGCAGCTCGCCGTGCCGCTGGTCATCACCGCAGGTGCCGGCCTCGCCCTCGACCGCGCCGGTCTGATGTTCGTCCCGCTCGTCGTCCTCGCCGCCGTGCTGGCCTGGCGGCTGATGGACAACCTGTCGGCCGCGACCAGCAACCGCGAGAGCTTCACCGCCGCGCTGCGGATGCGCCACACGTGGGTGCTGTCGTTCGTCTACCTCGGCACGTTCGGCTCGTTCATCGGATTCAGCGGCGCCTTCCCGACCCTGCTGAAGTCGCAGTTCCCCGACGTCTCGCTGTCCCTGGCCTTCCTCGGCGCCCTGGTCGGCTCGCTCAGTCGTCCCGCCGGCGGCTGGTTCGCCGACCGCGTCGGCGGCGCCCGCGTCACGGTCGTGGCGCTCGGCGCGATGGCGGCCGGTGCGCTCGGGGCGATCGCCGGGCTGCAGCAGGGCAGCCTGCCGATCTTCTTCGGCTCGTTCCTGCTGCTGTTCGTGTTCACCGGCGTCGGCAACGGCTCGGTCTATCGGATGATCCCCGTCGTCTTCCACCTCACGGCCGCTGACCGCAGCCCCGCCGGCATCGCGGCGGCGCGTGCCGTCGCGGGCGGCGCCATCGGCATCGTCGGCGCGATCGGGGCGTACGGCGGCTTCCTCATCCCCCGCGGTTTCGCCGTCTCGCAGAGCGCGACCGGCGGGCTGGCCGCCGCCCTGCTCGTCATCGTGGGTGCGTACGTCGTCATGGCCGGCGTCACCTGGCTCGCCTACGGCCGCAGCAGCAGCGAGCTCGGACGGGCCCGGGTCTGATGAGCGAGCGCACCGAGACGCACTGCCCCTACTGCGCGCTGCAGTGCGGCATACAGCTCACCCCCGCCGACGGCACCGTCTCGGCGGAGCCCCGCGACTTCCCGACCAACCGGGGCGGCCTCTGCCAGAAGGGATGGACCGCCCCCGCGCTGCTGCGCGCGACCGACCGGATCACCACCCCGTTGGTGCGCGACGCGTCCGGTGAGCTGCGCCCCACGAGCTGGGAGCAGGCGTACGGCCGGATCGTCGACGGGGTCCGGGCCGCCCAGGCCCGGCGTGGTCCGGACGCTGTTGCGGTGTTCGGAGGCGGCGGCCTGACCAACGAAAAGGCTTACAGCTTGGGCAAGTTCGCTCGCATCGCGCTCGGCACCCGGCTCATCGACTACAACGGCAGATTCTGTATGTCGTCGGCGGCTGCGGCCGGCAACCGCGCCTTCGGGCTCGACCGGGGTCTGCCGTTCCCGCTCACCGACCTCGACGGGGCCGACGCCGTGCTGCTCGTCGGGAGCAACCTCGCCGAGACGATGCCGCCGTCCGTGCAGCACCTGTCCGGGCCGCGCTCCCGCGGCGGTCTCGTCGTCATCGACCCGCGGCACACACCCACCGCCGCGCTGACCGACGACGGCGCCGGGCTGCACCTGCAGGCCCTCCCCGGCACCGACCTGGTCGTGCTCCTGGGCCTGCTGCACCTGGCGATCCAGGGCGAGGCCGTCGACGCCCGCTATCTCCGGGATCGCGTCACCGGCTGGGACGGGGTCGCCCGGGCCGCCGTGCAGTGGTGGCCCGAGCGCGTCGAGCGGGCCACCGGCGTGCCGGTCGAGCAGCTTCGGCGGGCCGCCGAGATCCTTTGCGCCGCAACGCCGTCAGCCGGAGGACGCGGTGCCTACGTGCTGACCGGACGCGGCGCCGAGCAGCACGCCCACGGGACCGACACGGTCACCGCTGCCATCAACCTCTCGCTGGCGCTCGGCCTCTGCGGACGCGAGGGCAGCGGATACGGGTGCATCACCGGGCAGGGCAACGGCCAGGGCGGTCGCGAGCACGGTCAGAAGGCCGACCAGCTTCCGGGGTACCGCCGCATCGACGACCCCGACGCGCGGGAGCACGTCGCGCAGGTGTGGGGCGTCGACGCCAGCTCGATCCCCGGCCCCGGCGTCCCCGCTGTCGAGCTGCTGCGCAGCCTCGGCACCACGAGCGGGCCCAGCGTCCTGCTCGTCCACGGCGCCAACCCCGCCGTGAGCGCACCCGACCTCACCGCGGTGCAGGAGCGGCTGCGGTCGCTCGACCTGCTCGTCGTCTGCGACTTCGTCCCGTCGGAGACCGCACAGCTCGCGGACGTGGTGCTCCCCACCACCCAGTGGGCCGAGGAGAGCGGCACGATGACCAACCTCGAGGGCCGGATCCTGATGCGGCGCAGGGCAGTTCGACCGCCGGACGGTGTCCGCGACGAGCTGCGCATCTGGCACGACCTGGCGGCCCGGCTCGGCTGCGCGGCGACCTTCGCGACCGACCCGGCGCAGGTGCTCGACGAGCTCGCCCGCGCCAGCGCCGGCGGCATCGCGGACTACGGCGGCGTCAGCTGGGAGCGGCTGCAGGCCGGCGAGGCGATCCACTGGCCCTGCCCCCGCCCGGACCACCCCGGCACCCCGCGCCTGTTCCTCGACTCCTTCGCCACGGCGGACGGCCGCGCCCGGATGGTCCCGGTCGACGCCGCGCCCGTCGATGACGACCTGCGCCCCGGGGCCCCGCTCTACCTGATCACCGGCCGGCTGCTGCAGCACTACCAGTCCGGCGCCCAGACCCGCAGGATCGGCCAGCTCACCCGTGGCGCGACCCAGGCGTTCGTCCAGCTCCACCCGATCACAGCCCAACGGCTCGGTGTCGAGGAAGGCACCGACGTCACCGTGACCTCCGCCCGCGGCTCGGCCACCGCGCCGGCGCGGCTGTCGCGGACCCTGCGACCCGAGGTGGTGTTCATGCCGTTCCACTTCGCCGGGACCCAGGCGGCCAACAACCTGACCAACCCGGCCACCGACCCGATCAGCGGCATGCCCGAGTTCAAGGTGTGCGCCGTGGATGTCGTTGCCGCTCGGTCGATCCCGCTGACGGAGGAGGCGTCGTGACCGCCGCGCACCGCGTCGTCGTCGTCGGCCACGGGATGGTCGCCGCGCGGTTCGTCGACCTGCTCCTGACGTACGCCGACCGCACCGGCACTGCCGTCTGCGCCACCGTGCTCGGGGACGAACCGCACGAGCCCTACAACCGCCTGATGCTGTCCGAGGTGATCGCCGGGCGGGCCTCGCTCGGCGGGCTCGCCCTCCCCCGGCACGACGAGCGGGTCACCGTGCTCACCGGTGTGACCGGCACCGTGCTGCACCGCGCCCGGCGTCGCCTCACGACCGACCAGGGTCACGAGATCCCTTACGACACAGTGGTGCTCGCCACGGGCGCCGAGCCGGCCTTCCCCGGCCCGGCACTGACTCCCGGTGGTGGTGTCCGCTCGCTGCGCACGCTCGACGACTGCCGCGACCTGCTGGCCGTCGTCAGCCGACGGGCGCACGTGACGGTGGTCGGCGGGGGCTGCTGGGCCTGGAGCTCGCGTGCGGCCTGCGCACGCGAGGGGCCGAGGTGGCGCTGGTGCACCTGGCCCCCACCGTCCTCGAGCGCCAGCTCGACACGAACGCCGGCCACACCGCCGGGCAGGTCGTGCGTGATCTCGGCATCGCGCTGCACACCGGCACCCAGGTCGAGCAGGTGCGCCACCGCGACGGGCACGTCGCCGGCCTCACGCTCGCCGACGGCACGACGCTGGCGACCGACCTGGTCGTCGTCTGCGCGGGCGTACGCCCTCGTGCCGGGATCGCCGCCGCCGCAGGCCTTCTCGTCGACCGAGGGGTCGTGGTGGGCGACGACCTGCGCAGCCCGTCCGACGCGACCGTGGCCGCGATCGGCGACTGCGCGCAGCCTTCCGAGGGCTGGACCGGCCTGCTCGCCCCCGGTTGGGCGCAGGCGGACCGCCTCGCCCGCGACCTCGCCGGCCTGCCGGCCGCCGAAGCACCGACGGCCGGTGAGGTCGTCAAGCTCAAGGCCGTCGGGCTCGAGGTCACCACCATGGGTCAGGCAGCGCCGGCGGATCCCTACGCCGACCCGGCGCTGCGTGTGCTGACCCTCCACGATCCCGCCCGGCGTCGACACGTCCAGGCAGTGCTCCGCGAAGGTCGGGTCGTCGGGGCCTCCTGCGTCGGCGCCGGGCGGACCGCCGCAGACCTGACCCAGGCCTTCGAGCGCGAGACCCCGGTGCCGGCCGACCCGGCGGCACTGCTCCTGCCCTATCCCGACCACACCCCCGCGGCCGGCGCCGACGACCCGACCAGGCTGCCCGACGCGACCACGGTCTGCCGCTGCAACGGGGTGACGAAACGCGACGTCGTGCAGGCCCATCTGGACGGCGACCGCACGGTCGAGCAGGTCGCCGCTCGCACCCGCGCGACCACCGGCTGCGGCGGCTGCCGCGGCCAGGTCCTGGGGCTCCTGGAGTGGATGTCGCGGTCCGAGCCTGCCGCCGACGACACCGCCCCCGCGGAGCAGAGAAGTTTTCACGCCCGAAACACGGCGGCGCAGCCGGAGAAACACGCGCTGCCTAGCGTCACGTCTACCGAAGCCCGAGGAGCAGTGTCATGAGCGAGCCCCAGCACGTCGTCGTCGTGGGAGGCGGCATGGTCGCGCACCGCTTCGTGGAGGCTCTGCGCGAGCGCGACACCGACGGCCGGTGGCGGGTCACCGTTCTCGCCGAGGAGCCGCGCCCGCCGTACGACCGGGTCGCCCTGACGACGTACTTCACCGGCCGCGACCCCGAGGACCTCAACCTCGGCGAGGCCCACCTGTGGGCCGACCCGCTGGTGCGGCTGCGCAAGGGCGTGGCCGCGACGTCGATCAACAAGGACAGCAAGCAGATTCGGCTGTCGACCGGCGAGACGCTCGCCTACGACCACCTGGTGCTCGCGACCGGTTCGTTCGCCGCCGTGCCGCCCGTGCGCGGCACCGACCACCGCGGCTGCTTCGTCTATCGCACCATCGACGACGTCGCCGACCTGCGCGGCTACGTCGAGCAGCTGCGCGCGGACCGGCCCGACCACGTCGTCCGCGGCCTCGTCGTCGGGGGCGGACTGCTCGGGCTCGAGGCCGCTGGCGCCCTTCAGGCGCTCGGTGCCGAGTCGACCGTCGTGGAGTTCGCGCCGCGCCTCATGCCGCTGCAGGTCGACCCGGCCGGCGGCGAGGCGCTCGCCCGGCTCATCGGACGGCTCGGGGTGGACGTGCGCGTCGGCGCCGCCACCGAGGCCGTGCTGGCCAAGCAGGGGGCCGTCAGCGGCGTACGGCTGGCCGGCGGGGAGCGGATCGCGACCGACGTGGTCGTCTTCGCCACCGGCGTACGCCCTCGCGACGAGCTCGCGAGGGAGGCCGGTCTCCCGGTGGGCGAGCGCGGCGGTGTCGTCATCGACGGCGCTTGTGCCACAGACGATCCCGCGATCTCAGCCATCGGTGAGGTCGCCTGCGTCGAGGGTGCGGTCTGGGGGCTCGTCGCACCCGGTTATGCCATGGCCGAGGTCACCGTCGACCGGCTGCTGGGCGGGTCGGGCACCTTCCCCGGCGCCGACGCCTCGACCAAGCTCAAGCTGCTCGGGGTCGACGTCGCAAGTTTCGGCGACGCCTTCGCCACGGCTCCGGGGGCGCTGGAGGTCGTGTGGTCCGACTCGGTCGCCGGCGTCTACAAGAAGCTCGTCGTGTCCGACGACGCCCAGACCCTGCTCGGCGGCATCCTCGTCGGCGACGCGGCGGCGTATGCGGCCCTGCGCCCGATGGTGGGGCGCCTCCTGCCGGGCGACCCGTCGTCGTACATCGCTCCGGAAAGCACCGGCGCACAGGTCGATTCGGCCGACCTGCCCGACGACGTCGGCGTGTGCTCGTGCAACAACGTCACCGCCGGTGCCGTGCGCGCCGCGGTCGCCGAGCAGGGCTGCTGCAGCCTCACGGAGGTCAAGGCGTGCACGAAGGCCGGCACCAGCTGCGGCTCGTGCCTGCCCCTGGTCAAGAAGCTCGTCGAGACCGAGCAGCGCAGGGCCGGCATCGAGGTCAGCACCGCGCTCTGCGAGCACTTCGCGCTGAGCCGCGCCGAGCTGTTCGACGCCGTGCGGGTGACCGGCCTGACCTCGTTCACCGACATCGTGGATCGGCACGGCGTCGGCGGAAACGGTTGCGACATCTGCAAACCCGTCGTCGCCTCGATCCTCGCGAGCCTCGGCTCCGGGCACATCCTCGCCGGCGAGCAGGCTGCGCTGCAGGACACCAACGACCACCTGCTCGCCAACCTGCAGAAGGACGGCACCTACTCCGTCGTGCCACGGGTGCCCGGCGGGGAGATCACCCCCGACGGCCTCATCGTCATCGGCGAGGTCGCGCGCGACTTCGGCCTCTACACCAAGATCACCGGCGGCCAGCGCATCGACATGTTCGGTGCCCGCGTCGACCAGCTCCCGCTGATCTGGCGCCGCCTCGTCGACGCCGGCTTCGAGTCCGGCCACGCCTACGGCAAGTCGCTGCGCACCGTGAAGTCGTGCGTCGGCCAGACCTGGTGCCGTTACGGCGTGCAGGACTCGGTCGCCATGGCGGTGCTGCTGGAGCTGCGCTATCGCGGCCTGCGCTCGCCGCACAAGCTCAAGCTCGGCGTCTCCGGCTGTGCCCGCGAGTGCGCCGAGGCGCGCGGCAAGGACGTCGGGGTGATCGCGACCGAGAACGGCTGGAACCTGTACGTCGGTGGCAACGGCGGATTCACCCTCGCCACGCCGACCTGCTGGCCGAGGACCTCGACGACGACACCTTGGTGCGCACGATCGACCGGTTCTTCATGTACTACGTGCGCACCGCCGACCGCCTGCAGCGCACCGCGGCCTGGCTGGCCGACCTCGACGGCGGTGTCGAGCAGCTGCGCCGGGTGGTGCTCGACGACGCGCTCGGCATCGCGGCCGACCTCGACGCGGCGATGGAGGCCCACGTGTCCACCTATTCCGACGAGTGGCGCGACGTGCTCGAGGACCCCGAGAAGCTCGCTCGCTTCAGCTCGTTCGTCAACGCGCAGGAGACGAGCGACCCCTCGTTGCAGTACGTCCTCGAGCGCGGTCAGGCGCGCCCGGCCACGGCCGACGAGCGGGTCGCGGCTGCCCGCGGCGAGGTCGAGCTGGTCGACTCCGAGCGACGGCCCGTGGTCATCGCCGGCGACCGGATCCCGGTGCGGTCATGAGCTTCTCGCGCGTCTGCGCGCTGACGCAGCTGACCCCCGGCCGGGCCGTCGCCGCGCTCGTGCACGGCGCCCAGGTGGCGGTCGTGCGGGTGGCGGCCGACGAGGTCTACGCCGTCGGCCACCACGACCCGTTCAGCGGCGCCAACGTGATGGCCCGCGGGATCGTCGGCAGCACCACCGTCGACGGCGAGCCCGTGCCGACCATCGCCTCCCCGATGTTCAAGCAGGCCTTCGACCTGCGCACCGGGGTCTGCCTCAGCGACCGCACGGTCTCGCTCGGCTCCTGGCCGGTGCGCGTCGTCGACGGGCAGGTCGAGATCGGGCCGGCGCACGAGGTCCCCAGGACCACCGACGAGGAGGCATCGTGAGCCACCCGACGTCCATCACCCCACCGCGCCCCCGCGGCGAAGGCGCCTCCACCGGCCGGGTCGTCCTGGTCGGCGGCGGCCCCGGGGCCGAGGACCTGCTCACCGTCCGCGCCCACCGCCACCTGGCGCGGGCCACCGTCGTCGTCACCGACCGGCTGGCCCCGCGCGGCGTGCTGCGCGACCTCGGCCCGCACGTCGAGATCGTCGACGTGGGCAAGACGCCCTACCACCACCCCGTCCCGCAGCACGAGATCAACCGGCTCCTGGTGGAGCGAGCCCGGGCAGGTGACTACGTCGTACGTCTGAAGGGCGGAGACCCCTACGTCTTCGGCCGCGGCGGGGAGGAGCTGGCCCACTGCCGCGCAGCGGGCATCGAGTGCGAGGTGGTGCCCGGGGTCACCAGCGCGTTCGCGGCTCCCGCAGCCGCCGACATCCCGGTGACCCACCGCGGGGTCTCCACGGGTGTGCTGCTGGTCAGCGGGCACGACGAGCTGTCGCCGCAGGTGCTCGCGGACTGGCCGCACACTGTCGTGGTACTCATGGGCATGGGCAGGTTGCGAGAGCTGTGCGCCGCGCTGGTCGCCGCGGGACGCCCCGCCAGCACGCGGGTCGCCGTGGTGCAGCAGGCCTGGACACCCGACGAGCGCACCGTGCGCGGAGACCTCGCGAGCATCGCCGATCTCGTTCTCGCAGAACGGATCACGAATCCCGCGACGATCGTCGTCGGCCCCGTGGTCGACGCCCTCCCGCTGGGCGACGCGCACGCCGCCCACGCCGTCCCGGTGAGCGTCTGAGCTCCCATGGCTGGTTCGCAGGAGCTCTCCGGTTGCCACATCGTCCTGACCGCTCAGCGCCGCGCGGCGGAGCTCGGTGCGGCCCTGGAGCGGCGCGGCGCCGAGGTGACCCACGCCCCGACCCTGTCGATCGTCCCGCACGTCGACGACCCCGAGCTCGTCGCGCGCACCGAGCTGCTGATCGCCGACCCGCCCGACACCGTCGTGGTCACGACCGGTGTCGGGCTCACCGGCTGGCTCGAGGCCGCCGACGCCGCGGGGCTCGCGGTCGACCTGCTCGACCTGCTCCGCGACGCGCGCGTGGTCGCCCGCGGCCCCAAGGCGCGCGGGGCGCTGCAGGCGGCCGGGCTCACCGCCGACTGGGTCGCCGAGTCCGAGACCAACGCCGAGATCCGCGACCTGCTGCTGCGCGAGGGCGTGGCGGGCCGTCGGATCGCGGTGCAGCACCACGGCGCCGGGTCGGACGGGCTGGACGAGGCGTTCCGCGCCGCCGGGGCTCAGGTGGACTCCCTGGTCGTCTACCGCTGGGGCCCGGCACCCGACCCCGAGGCCGTCGCCGCGAGCGTGCGCGCGGTCGCCGACCGGGCCTGCGACGCGGTGGTGTTCACCTCGGCACCCGGCGCGGCCGCCTTCCTCGACGCCTGCGGCTCGGCCGACCTGCTGACCAAGGTCGTCGAGGCCTGCTCGGACACCGACCACGGGGTGCTGGCGGCCGCGGTCGGCGACACCACCGCCGCTCCCCTGCGCGACCTGGGCATCGAACCGCTGGTGCCCGACCGGTTCCGCCTCGGGGCCCTCGTGCGCGCGCTGGTGCGCGAGCTGGCCGAGCGGCGCGGTCTGCGGGTCGAGCTGGCCGACGGAGAGCTGCGCGTGCTGCGCTCGGCCGCGGTGCTCGACGGCAGGATCCTCGCGCTGTCCCCCGCCAGCCTCGCGGTGCTGCGGCGCCTCGCGGTGGCCGACGGCGACGTCGTCTCCCGCGAGGAGATCCTGCAGGTGCTGCCCGGTGCGTCCACCGACCTGCACGCTGCGGAGGTCGCGGTCGCACGGCTGCGCGAGGGCATCGGTCGACCGGGCGTGGTGGCCACCGTCGTCAAGCGCGGATATCGCCTCGCGGTCACCTCAGCCTGATCCCAGCCGCCCCCGGCAGGATCGCCCCATGGCAGACACCACCGCCCTCGTGCTGTGCGCGCACGGGACCGCCGACCCCCGGGGCCAGCAGACGGTGCTCGACCTCGCCGACGCCGTACGCCAGCAGCGGCCCACCACGACCGTCGCCGTGGCCTACGTCGACGTCCAGGAACCCTCCGTCGACGAGGTCGTGGAATCCCTTGTCACGCAAGGATTTTCGGTCATCGTCGTCCCCCTGCTGCTGTCCGGCGGCTACCACGTGCAGGTCGACATCGCCCGCGCGGTCGCGCCGCACCCGGGCCGCGCGTCGGCGACCGCGGCGCTCGGCCCGCACCCCGACCTCGGCGAGCTGCTGCTCACCCGCCTGCGCGAGGCGGGGGCCGCGCCCGACGCGGGGGTCGTGGTGGCCGCCGCCGGCTCCAGCCGTCCCGACGCGTCGCGCGACGTCGAGGAGGTGAGCGATGTCGTACGCCAGGGCTGGGCCGGTCCGGTCGTCACCGGCTACGGCTCGGCCGCTGCCCCGGACGTCCCGACCGCGGTCGCGCAGCTGCGCGAGCAGGGCGCGCGCGAGGTCGCGATCGCGGCCTATCTGCTCGGCCAGGGTCACTTCCACACCCGGCTCGAGGCCGCCGGCGCCGACCTGGTGACCGCGCCGCTCGGTGCCGACCCGGTCGTCGTGCGCCGCATCCTCGACCGCGCCGAGACCCCCACCCCGGATAACGCCGAGCCCCCACCCCGGGCATGAAACCGGGTTACGTTCGTCTGACCTCAATGCATCAGGGTCAAACGCACGTAACCCGGTTTCATGCGTGGGAGCGGGGCCGGGACCGACCAATGTGACGAACCTCTCGCGCATCCGCTTACGACACAGTAAGTTGGCTCGGCATGAAGATCGAGCTGAGCTGGTCCCTGAAGTCCACCCCCGAGCAGGTCTACGAGGACGCGATCGACACCGACTACCAGGACGACAAGTGCCGGGCGGCCGGTGCGTTGGAGTTCTCCAGCCGCGTCGAGCCCACGGCTGAGGGTCACAAGGTCGTCGTCCAGCGGCTCATGCCGTCGGGGTCGGTGCCCGAGCTGGTGAAGAAGGTCGTCGGCAACAAGGTCGACGTCACCGAGACGATCGACTGGGGCCCCGCGCAGGCCGACGGCTCGCGCACCGGGCAGCTCGACGTCGCGATGAAGGGTCAGCCCATCACGATGAAGGGCATCACCTACATCCGGCCCGAGGGCGGCGGCACCCGCGTCGGCGTCGAGGCCGACCTCAAGGCCAAGATCCCGGTCGTCGGCGGCAAGATCGAGAAGCTCGGCTCGCCCGAGATCATCAAGGCCATCGAGGCCGAGGAGCGCACCGCCCACGAGTGGGACGACCGCCGCCAGGCCGGCGGCTGACCTCACCGCCTCCGCGGCGACGAGCCAGCAGCTGCCGGAGGAGGAGCCGCGGCAGAAGGACCGATCCGCTTCAGCGCCTCCCGTCGCGACAGGGGTGACAACCGCCCCTCGCGCTCGGCCACGAACGCCCGCACCCAGTCCGGCGCGGTGGTCGACAGGTCGCGCAGCGCCCACCCGATCGCCTTGCGCACGAAGAAGTCCGGGTCGCCCAGGTTGGCGTCGACGACGTCGCGCAGCAGGTCGGCGTCGGTGCGGTCCTTGGCCCGCAGCTGACCGATGATCGCCGCCCGGCGCAGCCACCGGTCGGGGTCGCGCGCCCACTCCCGCAGCCGGGCCGCCTCCCCGACCGGGTCGCGCAGCCGCACCTCGGCGACCACGTGCGCGGCGTCGTCGACCAGGTCCCACCAGGCGCCCGTCACCACCAGGTGGCGCACCAGCGGCATCACGCCGGGGTCGCGCCAGGCGCGGTACGCCCGGTGCCGCAGCAGGCCCAGCGCGGCGTAACGCTCCTCGCGGAACCGGGCACCGTCGTACAGCAGCCGCACCGCGCGCTCCCACTCCGCCCGGTCCCCGACCGGCACCGCGAGCGCCGGCCGCAGCAGAGTGCGCAGCTGCGGGGAGGTGATCCCCCGGAACGGCATCGACGAGCGCATGTACGCCTGCTGCGCCGCCGCGCGCTCGGCGTCGCCGGCGGCGCGCACGAGCCCGCGCACCTGCGCCACGACCTGCGGATCGCCCACCACCCCACGGTAGGTGCGCGCGACCTCGCGGAGCATCACGACTAGCGTGACGACCGAGGCCGAGCGGAAGGAATCGTATGGACCTGCAGCACCAGGTGGTCTGGGTCGTCGGCGCCTCCACCGGCATCGGCGCGGCGCTCGCCCGCGAGCTGCAGGCGCGCGGCGCGAAGGTCGCCATCACCGCCCGCTCCGAGCAGCGGCTGCAGGAGGTGTCCGGCGGCGCGATGCTCAGCCTCGCGGCCGACGTCACCGACCCGGCCGCCCTCGACCGGGTGGCCGAGCGGATCACCGCCGAGCTCGGCCCGGTCGACATCCTGCTGATGACCGCCGCCGACCCGCGCCCGATGGACGTCACCCGCTGGGACCGCGACGCGTTCGCCGAGGTGGTGAACGTGTCGCTGGTCGGCGCGAGCAACGCGATCGGGGCGGTGCTGCCCGACATGCTGCGCCGCCGCGCGGGCACGATCGTGGGGTTCATCGCGCCGGTGGCCTATCGCGGCTTCCCGGCGCAGGAGGCCTACGGCGCGGCCAAGGCCGGGCTGCGCAACCTGCTCGAGGCGCTGGACGTCGACGCCCGCCCGCACGGCATCCGGGTCACGACCGTCTCGCCGGTGGGGGTGCGCTCGTTCGCCGGGCGCAGCCTGCCCGGCATCCCGCAGACCATCGACCCCGACACCGCGGCCCGCGCGGTCTGCGACGGGCTCGAGCGCGAGCGCGGCGAGATCGCCTTCCCCGGCCGGCTCGCGACCCCGGTCAAGCTCACCCGGCTGGCGCCGCGGGCGTTGTGGCCGGTGCTGGCGCAGCGGATCAGCCGCCGCCCCTGACCCGGGGCCCGCCCCCGCGGTCGACGTACGCCCACCCCACCCGACGCACGACACCTCACCCGACGCACGAGGGCCACCGACCCGGCATGGGTCGGTGGCCCTCGGTGGCCTACGGCTGGATCACATGACCCGGCCGTAGCTGATGTTCGAACCCCACATCTTGTGCACCTGGACCGTCTTGCCGGGGCTCGGCGAGTCGATCACGAGGCCGTTGCCCACGTAGATCATCACGTGGGTCGCGGGGTAGTTGTAGAACACCAGGTCGCCCGGACGGGGGCTCGAGGTGCGGGTCGCGAACGCCTGCTGGGCGCGCGCGGTGCGGGGCAGCTCGATGCCGATCTGGCGGTAGACGTAGCTGGTGAAGCCCGAGCAGTCGAAGCCGCTCGGGGTCGAGCCGCCGTAGACGTACGGCGTGCCGATGTAGCGCTTGGCGATCTCGACGACCTGCGCGCCCTTGGACGAGGCCGGAGCGGTCGGCGCGGGCGCCGGCTCGGTCTTCGGCGCCTCCGGACGCTCGGTGGAGCGGCTCGTCGTGCGGGTCGGAGCCTCGTCGCGGTCGGTCGTGGTGCGCCGCTCGGGGGTGCTGGTCGCGTGCGAGTGCTCGGTGCGCTCGCGCTTCTTGCGCTCGGTGCGCTGCGGCTGGGCCGAGCGCTCGGAGCGGAACTCGCGCTTGGGCTCGCTCTTGGTCTCGCTCTTGCGCGCCTTCTTGACGATGATCAGGTCGTCGGCGAACTCGATGCGGGGCAGCGTGACGCGGCCGTGAGCGATCGCGCCGGACGCGGCGACGGAGCCGACGGGCGGGGCGGCGACGGGAGCAACCGGGGCAGCCGGAGCGGCGACGGGAGCGGCCGGAGCGGCGCCCGGGACGACGGTGCCGACCGCGGTGGCGGCGTCGGCAGGTGCGGCGACCGCAGCCACCAGACCGCCGGAGACGGCCACGGCCGCCGAGACGCGCGCGGTCGAGGAGACGGCGGATGACAGACGGCTGGGAGCGCGGTGACGACCGCGCGGGGTGTGCTGAGACACGGGTGAACCTCTCGGGCGCCTACGAGGTGAGCTGTCGGGTTCGGGTGGGAGGAAATCACCCGGCCAGCGCTGCTGGCTTCACCCCGAGGACGACCGTGGTCGACCAGAAGTGGGTCCCCCGCTCCTGCCTTGCGGATCTCTCACTCCCGGGCGGCTGGCAGGACTCGGCGATGCCACCCAGGGGCCCTCCCTTTGAGAGCCGTGACCACGGTACACACCGGGTTGGGGTATGTCACACGAAGGTCACAAATGCCCGCGACCGGGAACTTCCGCGCGCTGCCGGGCCTCGCGCCAGCCGCGGAACGGCGTGCGCGGAACGGCATGGGCGCACTCGCGTACGCCCGCGCCGGCCGTCCCCGCTCGACCCGGCCCGGTCCGGCTCAGCCCTGGGCCACGAACACGTGCGCCGCCATGTCCTTGGGCAGCGACGCGCCGTCGGCCTCGGGCCGGTCCTTGGCGACCACGAGCACCCGCTCGCCGTCGGTGCGCAGCAGCACGGTGACCCCCGGGCGCACCCCGGCGCCGGTGAGCACCGCGAGCGCGTCGGAGTCGGCCTGGGCCGGCTCGCCGATGCGACGCACCAACGCCTCGCGCGGCTCGGCGGTGGCGATCTCGGTGAGCGCCACCACCCCGGCGCGGAAGTCCTCAGGCTCCTCGTCGTCACCCAGCTCGTCGAGGCCGGGGATCGGGTTGCCGTACGGCGAGAGCTTGTGCTCCTCCAGCAGGCCCAGGATCTTGCGCTCGACCCGCTCGCTCATGACGTGCTCCCAGCGGCACGCCTCGTCGTGGACGAACTGCAGCTCCAGCCCGATGACGTCGACCAGCAGCCGCTCGGCCAGGCGGTGCTTGCGCATCACCCGGGTCGCGAGCGAGCGCCCCTTCTCGCTGAGCTCGATGTGCCGGTCGCCGGCGAGGGTGAGCAGGCCGTCGCGCTCCATGCGGGCGACCGTCTGGCTGACCGTGGGCCCGGAGTGCCCCAGACGCTCCGCGATGCGCGCGCGCAGCGGCACGATGCCCTCTTCCTCGAGGTCGTAGATCGTGCGGAGGTACATCTCGGTGGTGTCGATCAGGTCGCTCACAGGCACCAGCCTGCCACCTCACCCCGACACCGCGCCGACCAGTGCCAGGTAACCCTCACCCCGCTTGCCAGGTCGGCGCGTCATAATGCGGCTGCCCGACAGCCTCAGCGATCAGGGACCTTCATGACTGACGACGACAGCACCACCACGCGCGACCACGAGCGCGACGACGAGGTGGTCTCCTCCCGGGCGAGCGCCCAGGACCGGCTCGCCAAGGTGCAGCGCCAGCAGCGCCGCAGCTCGCACAAGGGCACGGTCATCGGCGTGGTGGCGGCACTGTTCGTGGTGGCCGCGCTCGGCGGTGGGGCGTTCTGGCTGATCAAGCGTGAGCGCGACGCCCAGCAGGCCGCCGCCGGCAACGTGACGGTCGGCGAGGTGAAGACGTACAACAACCTCTCGCGCGAGCACATCACCAGCGGCTACAACTACCCGCAGACCCCGCCCGTCGGCGGCAACCACAACGCGGTGTGGGCCAACTGCGGGGTGTACGACCGCGAGGTCCCCCGCAGTACGCCGTCCACTCCCTCGAGCACGGCGCCGTCTGGATCACCTACAAGGACTCGCTGCCCGAGGGCCAGGTCAACCTGCTGCGCAGCAAGGCCGGCCAGCAGCAGGGCTACATGCTTGTGTCGCAGCAGAACGACCAGGCCACGCCGATCGTGCTCACCGCCTGGGGCAAGCAGCTGCACCTCAACAGCGCGAGCGACCCCAAGATCGACACCTTCATCCGCGACTTCCTGCAGGGTCCGCAGACGCCTGAGAAGGGCGCGTCGTGCTCGGGCGGCTACGACCCGAACACCGGCCAGATCGCGGGCGGCATGTGAGTCGGGACGACCTGACCCACGAACCGACCGACCCGACCGTCGACGACCGCAGCGCCGACGCGGACGGGCCCGCCGACGACACCGTCCGCGCCGAGCGCAGCAGCGGACCCGGCCTGCGCCGGGTGCTCCTCGGGGTCGGCGCGCTGCTCGCCGCCGCGCTGCTGTTCGTCGCCGGCTGGTTCGTCGGCCGCCCGTCGTGGCCCGACGACACCAGCGCCGACGCCGGGTTCGCCCGCGACATGCAGGTGCACCACGCGCAGGCGGTCAACATGTCCCTGACCGTGCGCTCGGCCGGCGTGGGCTCCGACGTCCAGACGCTGGCGTACGACATCGCCACCACCCAGGAGAACCAGCGCGGCCAGATGCGTGGCTGGCTGGAGACCTGGGGGCTGCCCGTGGCGCGCAGCGAGGCCCCGATGGCCTGGATGGAGCGCGCGGGTCACGGGCACAGCAACGGCGAGCCGATGCTGATGCCCGACGGGCGGATGCCCGGCATGGCCAGCAAGGCCCAGCTGGACCGGCTGAGCTCGCTGCGCGGCGACCCCGCCGAGGTGCTGTTCCTGCAGCTGATGATCACCCACCACCGCTCCGGCGTCACGATGGCGCAGGCCTGCGTGAGCTCCTGCCAGCAGCCCGACGTGGTCGCGCTCGCGCGCACCATGGTCGAGGGGCAGCAGTCGGAGATCCGGCTGATGACCGGCATGCTCCGCGAGCGTGACGCGCCGGTGCCGTCGGCCTGATTCCGGGCATGAGACAACCCGTGGGTTCCGCTGGCGGGGCCAACGGGCGCACGATGGACGAGTCGTGCTCCCACGGGTTGCGGTGACCGGCTGGGATTGCCGGCGCCGTCCTAGGTCGGGCACCGGAGGTGCCGACGGATGGTCAGCGCTAGCGCGCGGCCACCTCACGCGTCCTTGAAGAATTCACTCCTGGACCACCTCCTCTCTCGTGTGCCTGCACGGTAAGTCGCTCGCCCCCGCCGACTCAAGAGGTTTAACCGCCCCACACCGACCACCACCCGCGACACGAACTTTTTCCACCCCTGAAGCGGTCGAAGGAACACCCCGGGTAGCGCTAGCGTTGTGCAGGTAGCGGCGGTTTCCTCCCCCTGAGATCCGCCGCCCGCCCCAAACCCCCTGTTGGGGCGCAGCGCCTTCGGGCGCAGGCCGGTTGGCGCGTTCCCCCTGTCCGCGCCAACCGGCCGTCTCATGTCCTCTTGTTCGGCTCCTCGCCGGTTCCACCTCGCGAGCTCGGTGGTCCCGGGTCGTCGCCGAACTTCCGTCCACGTTCCGGTGCTCCACCGTCGAGACGGGACCACCGCCGCGCTACGGCTGGAGGCGGGAGAGCTCCCAGCTGGTGGGGTCGGCGAGGTCGCCGTCGCCGACGCGCACGTAGCGGAAGCGGTCGTGCAGGCGGCTGCGGCGCCCGCCCCACAGCTCCACCTCGTCGCAGTGGATGAGGTAGCCGCCCCAGAAGTCCGGCACCGGCACGTCGTCGGGGTTGCCGTGGTCGGGCCACTTCTCGGCGTACGCCGCGTAGGCCTGCTCCAGCGCCGCCCGGTCCTCGACCGGCTGGGACTGCGCCGAGGTCCACGCGCTGATCCGCGACCCCCACGGCCGGCTGCGGAAGTACGCCTCGACCGTCTCGCGCGGCAGCTGCTCGGCGCGCCCGAACACCCGGATCGCCCGGAACATCGCGGGCCAGGTGAGCGAGGCGGCCACCGCGGCGTTCTCCGCGAGGTCGCGCCCTTGCGCGAGCCGAGGTTGGTGAAGAAACCGAACCCGTCGGGCCCCAGGTGGCGCAGCAGCACGGTGCGCACCCGCGGCCGCCCCGACGCATCGGCCGTCGCCACCGAGAGCGCGTCCGGCTCGGGCACGTCCGCGCGCTCGCGCGCGGCCTCGCGCGCCTCGGTGACCCACTCCTCGACGAACGGCCAGGGCGCGGGCGGCATCACCCCGTCCTCGAGCCCGTGTCCGTCGTAGTCGGTGCGCAGGACCTCGTTCACGAGCGCCAGCGTACGTCGGCCCCGGCCCCGCCGGGCCGGTCACCGGACCTCTTGCCCGGCCGGATCTATATTGCTAGCATTCCGGCATGGTCGAACCCGCGAGCAGCACCAAGGCGCAGTTCAACGTCTATCTGCCGAAGCCGCTGATCACCCGCATCAAGCACCTCGCGATCGACGAGGAGCACAGCCTCAGCGCGCTGGTCGAGAAGGCGCTGACCGAGTACGCCGACCGACAGGAGCAGAAGAAGTGACCTCCGCACTCACGATCGCAGGCATCCGGTTCTCCGACGACGTGCCGGCCATGCGGCGCTACCTCGAGGCGATCGGCCTGGCGACCACGACCACCCGCGGCGAGGACTGGGCGGTGCTGCGCGCCGGCGCCGGACAGGTCTGGCTGCACTCGGCCGCGTCCAGCGACATCGGCGCCCCGCCCGGGTCGACCGGGTTCAGCGGCCAGATCGACGACGTCGAGGCGCTGGCCGCCGCCGCGGTCGCGGCCGGCTTCCCCGCGAGCGTCGTCGACGAGGCCTTCGGCCGGTCGGTCGAGATCACCGACCCACTCGGGGCGCGAGTGACCGTGCACGACCACTCCGACGACTACGGCTACCAGCAGCACGACGCCCGGCCCGACCCCGGCATCACCGTCTCGCTGTGCCGGTTCACCGACCCGCAGGGGGCGTACGCCGGTTTCGCCGAGGCGCTCGGGCTGCGGCGCGAGGGCGAGCCGAACGCGTTCTACGTCCCCTACTCCGCGGGCGCCGGCATCCTCGGCCTGCACCACGACGACGGGTCGGCGCGGCTGGCCCCGACGCCGGAGGCCGAGGTGACGCTCGGGCTCACCGCGACCACCCCGCTGGAGCAGGTCCAGCAGCGGCTGCGCGACGCCGGCTTCGCGCCCGGCGAGATCGTCACCGAGGAGCACGGCGCCCACCTGCCGACCACCGACCCCGACGGCGTCGAGCTGATCGTCCACGCGGCCTGACAGACTCGGTCGGGTGAGCGACCCAGGCACCCTGCGCATCCCGGCCGAGCTGCTGCCCCGCGACGGACGGTTCGGCAGCGGGCCCTCGAAGATCCGCCCCGAGCAGCTGGAGCACCTGGCCGGCCTCGGCCGCAGCGTGCTCGGCACGAGCCACCGGCAGGCGCCGGTGAAGGGCCTCGTCGGCGAGGTGCGCGAGGGGATCGCGCAGCTGTTCGGGCTGCCCGACGGCTACGAGGTCGTCCTCGGCGTCGGGGGCGCCTCGGCGTTCTGGGACATCGCGACGTTCGGCCTGATCGAGCAGCGCGCCCAGCACCTGGTCTTCGGCGAGTTCTCCGCGAAGTTCGCCGCGGCCACCCGCAAGGCGCCCTTCCTCGACGAGCCGCACCTGGTCGACGCCCAGCCCGGCTCGGTCGCGACCCTGTCGGCGCGGGTCGAGGTCGACACCTACGCCTGGCCGCACAACGAGACCTCGACCGGGGCGATGGCTCCGGTGGAGCGGGTGCAGGGGCCGACCCCGACGCGCTGATGCTCGTCGACGCGACCTCGGGCGCGGGCGGCCTGCCGGTCGACCTGACCGAGACCGACGTCTACTACTTCGCCCCGCAGAAGGGCTTCGCCAGCGACGGCGGTCTGTGGCTGGCCACCTTCTCCCCCGCCGCTGTCGAGCGCGCGCTGCGCCTCGCCGACAAGCGCTGGGTCCCGGCGTTCTTCGACCTGCGCACCGCGATCGAGAACTCGCGCAAGGACCAGACGGTCAACACCCCCGCGGTCGCGACCCTCGCGCTGATGGCCGACCAGCTGCGCTGGCTGGAGTCGCTGGGCGGGCTCGAGGGGGCCGTACGCCGGACGACCGACAGCAGCAACCGCCTCTACTCCTGGGCCGAGAAGTCTTCGTTCGCAACGCCGTTCGTCACCGAACCGCGGCACCGCTCGCTCGTGGTCGGCACCATCGACCTCGACGACGCGATCGACTCCACCGCGGTGACCGCCGCGCTGCGGGCCAACGGGGTGGTCGACCTCGAGCCCTACCGCAGCCTGGGTCGCAACCAGCTGCGCGTCGGGATGTACCCCGCGGTCGACCCCGACGACATCGAGGCCCTTACTCGCTGCGTCGATTTCGTCGTCGAGCGCCTCGCCTGACGATCCGCGCGCGAGGCACCCGGGCCGGGTGGTTGACTGGCTCACCGTGACCTCCACCGCGAACCTGACCCGTGAGGAGTGCGCCCAGCGCGCCGCCGCCGTCGAGCCCGAGGCCTACCGGCTGCACCTCGACCTGAGCACCGCGCCCGACGCCACCGCCGAGACGTTCACCAGCACGAGCACCATCGTGTTCGCCGCCACCGGGGACCAGACCTGGGTCGACGTGATCGCCGACGAGATCGAGCGCGCCACGCTCAACGGCGAGGACCTCGACGTCAGCACCTACGACGGCGCCCGGCTCCCCGTGCCCGGACTCCAGGAGCGCAACGAGCTCGAGGTCGTCGCGCGCTGCCGCTTCAGCCGCACCGGCGAGGGGCTGCACCGGTTCACCGACGCCGAGGACGAGAACACTTATCTCTACACGCATTTCGAGCCCACCGACGCGCGGCGCATGTTCGCCTGCTTCGAGCAGCCCGACCTCAAGGCCCGCTTCACCGTCCGGGTCACCGCGCCGGCCGAGTGGGTCGTGCGCTCCGGCCAGGCCGAGGTCGAGCGCGACGAGACCTACCTCGCCTCCGGCTCGACCGCGACGGTCACCTTCGGCCCCACCCCGCCCCAGTCGACCTACCTCGTCGCGCTGGCCGCCGGTCCGTACCACGTCGCCGAGGACGAGTGGAGCGTCAGCCGCGACGACGGCACCGAGCAGATCGTGCCGCTCACCCTGCTGTGCCGGCAGGCGATGGCCAAGCACCTCGACGCCGACGACATCTTCGAGGTCACCAAGCAGGGGCTGACGTTCTTCGACGAGACGTTCGGGTTCCCCTACCCGTGGGGCAAGTACGACCAGGTCTTCGTCCCGGAGTACAACCTCGGCGCGATGGAGAACCCGGGGCTGGTCACCTTCACCGAGGACTTCCTGCACCGCGGTCGCTCGACGGCGCAGCAGCGCGAGGCGCGCGCCGAGGTGATCATGCACGAGATGTCGCACATGTGGTTCGGCGACCTCGCGACGATGCGCTGGTGGGACGGGCTGTGGCTCAAGGAGTCCTTCGCCGACCTGATGGGATACCACGTCGCGTCCGCCGCCACCCGCTACACCGACGCCTGGACCGCGTTCGTCGCACGCAAGTCGTGGGCCTACCGCGCCGACCAGCTGCCGAGCACGCACCCGATCGTCGCCACCATCGACGACCTCGAGGCGGCGCGGCAGAACTTCGACGGGATCACCTATGCCAAGGGGGCGTCGGTGATCAAGCAGCTGATGGCGTACGCCGGTGCGGACGCGTTCTTCGCCGGCGCCCGGGAGTACTTCGCCCGGCACGCGTTCGGCAGCACCGAGCTGGACGACCTGCTGGTCTGCCTCGAGGAGGCCTCCGGCCGCGACCTGCAGACGTGGTCGCGGCTGTGGCTGCAGACCGCGGGCATCTCGACGCTGCGACCCGAGGTGACCCGCGACGAGTCCGGGGCGATCACCCGGCTGGTCGTGCGCCAGGACTCGACCGACCCCACCACGGGCGAGCAGGTGCTGCGGCCGCACCGCATCCGCATCGGGCTCTACTCCCCCGCCGGCGACGGCCTGGAGCGCACCGGCCTGCTCGAGGTCGACGTCGACGGCGCCGAGACCGAGGTGCCCGAGGCGGTCGGGTCGACCGCCCCGCTGCTCGTGCTCAACGACGACGACCTGACCTTCGCGAAGGTGCAGCTCGACGAGGGGTCGCTGGCGGTGCTGCGCGAGCGGCTGTCGGCGCTGCCGGAGACGCTCACCCGCGCGCTGGTCTGGTCGGACGTCTGGAACGCCACGCGCGACGCCGCCCTGCCCGCCGCCGACTTCCTCGACCTGGTGATCGCCCAGGCGCCGCGCGAGCCCGAGGGTGCGCTGCTGCGCACGGTGCTCGAGCGGGCGCTGGTGGCGCTGCGCGACTACCTCCCGGCCGACCGTCGCCCGGCCGCCGCCGAGCGGCTGGTCACCGCGCTCGACGCCGGGATGCGCGCGGCCGAGCCGGGCTCGGACCTGCAGCTGATCTGGGCGCGGGCCCTCGCCGGCGCCGCCGGCGACACCCCGGCGGGCTCCCCGCTCGCGCGGGCGCTGCTCGACGGGGGCGCCCCGGAGGGGCTGGAGATCGACGACGACCTGCGCTGGGCGCTGTGGACCGCACTGACCGCGCAGGACGCGGCGACCACGGACGAGCTCGAGGAGCAGCTGCGGCGCGACCGCTCGATGAGCGGGCGGACGGCGTACGTCCGGGCCACGGCCAGCCGCCCGACCGCCGAGGCCAAGCAGTGGGCCTGGCAGCGGATCACCACCGACGAGAAGCTGACCAACGACGAGCTGCGCTCGCTGATCCTGGGGTTCATCGCCCCGTCCGGCGCCGCCGAGACCACCCGGTTCGCGGACGACTACTACGCCTCGCTGGTCGACTGGTGGCGCGCGCGCACCCAGACGATGGCGCTGATCCTGGCCGTCGGGCTGTTCCCGAAGCAGCCGCTGCAGGCCGGCCAGGCGCCGGAGGACAACCCGGCCGCCGCGGCCGCGAGCGCCTGGCTGGAGGCCAACGCCGACGCGCCGGCCGGCCTGCGGCGCAGCGTGCTGGAGAGCCGCGACGACCTGCTGCGGGCGCTGCGCGCCCAGGAAGCGGGGGCGACGACCACCGGCACCCCCGGCGCTGAAGGCGACCCTGCGCGGATCAGGGCAGGATCGAGGTCAGCGCACCCAGGACGCTCACGCCGACCAGGGCCACCAGGGCGACGATGACGATCCACCGCCGGAAGCGCGGCGACATCACGCGACCTGCTCCGGGGTGACGGCCTCGGCGGCCTCGCCGCGGCGCATCACCTGCAGGTGCGGCCGCTCGTGCAGGCGGTAGCGGACTCGAAGGTCGTCGGTGCGCATGACGTACATCGTCGCAGCCACCACCGCGACGGCCGTCGCCACACTGCCGATGCCGATGGTCCAGCGGGCGCCGTACTCCGCGCCGATCCAGCCGATCAGCGGCGCACCGATCGGGGTGCCGCCGAGGAAGATCGCCATGTAGAGCGCCATGACGCGCCCGCGCAGGTGCGGCGCGACGCTCAGCTGCACCATCGTGTTGGCGGTCGGCAGCACGGTGAGCGCGGTCAGCCCGACCGGGATGAGCCACAGCGCGAACAGCTCGTACGTCGGCGCGGTCGCCGCGCCCGCGCTCGCCACGACGAACCCGGCCAGCGCCCCGAGCAGCACCCGCAGCCGGGGCTGGCTGCGCCGGGCCGACAGCAGCGCCGCGCTCAGCGACCCGATCGCCATGATCGAGCCGAGCAGGCCGAACTCCGTGGCGCCCTTGTGGAACACGGTCGTGGCCATCAGGGCGGTGGTGATCTGGAAGTTCATCCCGAACGTGCCGAGCATGAAGACGATGGCCATGATCAGCATCAGGTCGGGCCGGTGCCGGACGTAGGCGAGGCCCTCGCGCAGGCCGCCGCGCCCTTGCCGCGCGGCGCCGGGTGCAGCTCGTTGCCGCGCATCATCTGCAGCGCCACGAGCACGGCGACGAACGAGAACGTGTTGACCACCAGCGTCCACCCGGTGCCGACCCAGGCGATGAGCAGGCCGGCGACGGCGGGGCCGATCAGCCGCGCCGCGTTGAAGCTGGCGCTGTTCAGGCCGACGGCGTTGCCGAGCCGCTCGGGCGGCACCATCTCCGACACGAACGCCTGCCGCGCCGGGTTGTCGGCGGCGGTGAAGAAGCCCTGCAGCGCCGCGAGCAGGTAGACCTGCCACAGCTGCACGACGCCGGTCAGCGTGAGCAGCGCGAGCAGCGCCGCCGTCACCGCGAGACCGGTCTGGGTGATCGCGAGCACGCGCCGCTTGCGGAAGCGGTCGGCCAGGGTGCCGGCGACCGGGGCGAGCAGCACGACGGGCGCGAACTGCAGCGCGGTGACGATGCCGAGCGCGGTGGAGTCGTGGTCGGTGAGCTCGACCAGCACCAGCCAGTCCTGGGCGACCCGGCCCATCCAGGTGCCGACGTTGGACAGCAGCGCCCCGGTGAAGTAGATGCGGTAGTTGCGGATCGACAGCGACGCGAACGTGGGGCTCACCGGGCCGCCACCCGGGTGAGGATCTCGCGCGCCTCGTCGAGCACGCGCAGCTCCTCGTCGGTCAGGTCCTCGATGCGGCTGATCATCCACGCGTCGCGTGAGCGGCGGACCGTGCGTAGCACCTCGCGGCCGGCGTCGGTCAGGCTGAGGATCGCGGCGCGCCCGTCCTCGGGGTCGGGCGCGCGGTCGACGTATCCCCGTCGACCAGCGAGCTCACCGTGCGGGTCATCGACGGGGCGCTCACGCACTCGGCCCGCGCGAGCGCGCCCGGCCGGTCGATCCCCTTCTCCAGCTGGTTGAGCACGGAGAACTGGTGCGGCGCCAGCTCCTGGGTGTTCTCGAACCGGGCGCGACGGCTGATCCGCATGCACACGTGGCGCAGATCGGTCGCGAGCCGGCGACGGGCGGCCGGGCTCATCCGGCGGGGCGGGGCGGTCATGGTCTCCTGCGAGGACGTACGATCACGAATAGTTAGCCAGAGTAATAAGCATACCTCAGGATCGGGCCGGCGCCGCTCGCTCGCGGGCGCGGCGGACGTACGAGATCAGCCAGTTCCCAGGAAACGTCCAGCGATCCGTCGCACAGTGGTTCCATGACCACCACCAGTCCCGAGGCTCGCCTGCTCGTCGTCGAGGACGAGACCAACATCCGCGAGCTGCTGGCCACGAGCCTGAAGTTCGCCGGGTTCGAGGTGCACGCGGCGGCCGACGGGCAGCAGGCGCTCAGCCTCGCCGAGCAGAACCCCCTCGACCTCGCGGTCATGGACGTGATGCTCCCCGACATGGACGGCTTCACCGTGACCCGGCGGCTGCGCGGCAACGGCCACGACATGCCCATCGTCTTCCTCACCGCGCGCGACTCGGTCGACGACAAGGTCAAGGGGCTGACGGTCGGCGGCGACGACTACGTCACGAAGCCGTTCAGCCTCGAGGAGGTCGTCGCCCGCATCCGCGCGGTGCTGCGCCGCACCCAGTCGCTGCAGGACGAGGTGGGCGCGGCCCTGGTCGTCGCCGACCTCGAGCTCGACGAGGACTCCCACGAGGTGCGCCGCGGCGGCAAGGTCATCGACGTCTCGCCGACCGAGTTCAAGCTGCTGCGCTACCTCATGCTCAACTCCGGGCGCGTGCTGTCCAAGGCGCAGATCCTCGACCACGTCTGGGACTACGACTTCCGCGGCGAGGCCGGCATCGTCGAGTCCTACATCTCCTACCTGCGGCGCAAGATCGACACCCAGGGCGAGCCGCTGATCCACACCAAGCGCGGGGTCGGCTACGTCCTGCGCGAGCCGAGGAGTGAGCGCGGCCCATCCGTTGCGCGGCCCCGTCAGCGACGCGCTGCACGAGGTCCCGCTGCGGCTGCGACTCGTCGCGGTCACCGTCGGTCTGCTGATCACCGCCCTGTCGGTGGCCGGCCTCGCCGCGTCCTACCGGCTCGACTCGTTCGTCGTCAGCCAGAAGTCCGACGAGCTGCACGCCGCCGCCCCGCAGGTCCTCGACGAGGTCTACTCCAGCCTGCTGCAGATGCCGACCGAGCCCGCGACGGTGCCCTACAACGTCTACGTCGTGACGATCATGCCGGGCGGCAGCGCGCCCGAGGCCGGCAGCCCGAGCCAGCCGGCGATCCCCTCGATCGCCCGCGACCACCCGTACGTCGCCACGCACCAGTCCTTCATCGTCAACTCCTACGACGGCAGGTCGCGCTGGATCGCCGCCGCCTATCCGGGGCCGACCTCGAGCTCGACGGTGACCGTGGCGATCTCGCTGTCGGCCGCCGACGAGACGGTCGAGCGGATGCGCTGGTCGACGGTCGTGATCAGCATCATCGCCGCGGTCGTGTCGGCGGTGCTCGGCTGGTTCCTGATCCGGCGCGCGTTCCGGCCGCTGACCCAGATCGAGGACACCGCGCAGGCCATCGCCGAGGGCGACCTGACCCGGCGCGTGCCCGACACCACCACCCGCGACGAGATCTCCAGCCTGGCCTCCTCGCTCAACGTCATGCTCAGCCGCATCGAGCAGAGCTTCGCGGTGCGCACCGCCTCGGAGGACCGGATGCGCCGGTTCGTCGCCGACGCCTCGCACGAGCTGCGCACCCCGCTCGCGACGGTGCGCGGCTATGCCGAGCTGTACCGCCAGGGCGCGGTCACCGACCCCGACGACATCGGCGCCGCGATGCGCCGCATCGAGGGCGAGGCGGTGCGCATGAGCGCCCTGGTCGACAACCTGCTGCTGCTCACCCGGCTCGACCGCAGCGACCGCGAGCCCGACGACAAGCCCGCCGTGCGCGAGCCGGTCGACCTCACCGTGCTGGCCGCCGACGCGGTGCAGGACGCCCAGGCCCGCGACCGGACCCGGCCGATGCGGCTGCAGGGCTGGGACGACCAGGCGGTCGAGCCCACGACCGTCGTCGGCGACGAGGCCCAGCTGCGCCAGGTGCTCACCAACCTGCTCGCGAACGCGCTGCGCTACACCCCCGAGGGATCGCCGGTCGAGGTGCTCGTCGGCTCCGGCCCGCAGGGGGCGCTGCTGGCCGTGCGCGACCACGGGCCGGGCATCCCGGCCGAGCAGCGGCACAAGGTGTTCGAGCGCTTCTACCGCGGCGATTCCTCGCGCAACACCGCGCTCGGCGGCAGCGGTCTCGGGCTCGCGATCGTGCAGGCGATCGTGGGGGCCATGGGCGGCGACGTCTCGGTCGAGGAGACTGCTGGTGGAGGTGCGACGTTCGTCGTCCGGCTCCCACAGCCACCGCACAGGTCCGCGCCAGAGGATCGCCAGTCCGACCCGGTCAACTGATCATCAACGGCGCGACACCGCACCGTCACGACCAAGGAGCACCGATGAGCGACCACGACGACACACCGGACCAGACCTCCCCGGTGCCTCGCGTCGACGAGACGCGTCCCATCACCCCGGCGCGCCCCGAGTCGTCGCAGGACCAGGGCTCCCCTGGCAGCAGCCGGGTTCGGCGCAGGCGCAGGCGGGTCCGGCGCAGCCGGGTCAGGCGCAGCAGCCGGGGCAGGCGCCCCACCCGCAGCCGGGTGCCGCTCAGCCGCAGCCGGGCCAGGCACAGCCCGGCCAGGGCGCCCCGCAGACGTACGGCCAGGGCGCGCAGGCGCAGCCGGCGTACGGGCAGAGCGGGCAGCCGGCGTACGGCCAGCCGGGCCAAGGCGGCCAGGGGCAGCCGACGTACGCGCAGCAGGGGCAGCCGGGCGCCCAGCACCGGCTCCCGCAGGCGCCGACGTGGACCACCGCGGGTGCGGCGGGCGCGCACGGTGCGACCCCGGTCGCGACCGGTCCCCGCCCGGCGCGGGCCAACCGGTTCGCCGTGCCGCTGGCCGCGCTGCTGGCGGCGGTGCTGGCGAGCACGGGCACGTACGCCCTCACCCGAGACGACACGCAGAACGCCGCGGCGGGCGGCGCGACCACCGTGGTGCAGGCCAACCCGGCGGACTTCGCCGAGGCCGGCTCGATCAACTGGTCGGCCACCGCCTCGAAGGTCACGCCGAGCGTCGTCGCGATCACCGCGCGGTCGGGCGCCAGCGGCGGCGGCGCCGGGTCGGGTGTCGTGCTCGACAAGCAGGGCAACATCGCGACCAACAACCACGTGGTGGCCGGGTCGGACCAGCTGCAGGTCACGCTCGCGAACAACCGGACGTACACCGCCAAGGTCGTCGGCACCGACCCCTCGACCGACCTCGCGGTGATCAAGCTGGAGAACCCGCCCGCGGACCTCAAGCCCGCGACGCTCGGCGACGACAGCAAGCTCGTCGTGGGGCAGCCGGTCATGGCCATCGGCAACCCGCTCGGGCTCGCCGGCACCGTGACCACCGGCATCGTGAGCGCCCTCAACCGGCCGGTCAGCACCCAGAGCCAGGAGCAGCCGAGCCCCGACCAGGGTCCGGGTCAGCCCGGTCAGCCGGGGCAACCGGGTCAGCCGGGCGCCCAGGAGTCCACCGAGGTCGTCACCAACGCCATCCAGACCAGCGCCGCGATCAACCCCGGAAACAGCGGTGGCGCACTGGTCAACGGCAGCGGACAACTCATCGGGATCAACAGCTCGATCGCCACCCTCAGCGGATCTTCAGGTTCTTCGCAGAGCGGAAACATCGGAATCGGTTTCGCTATCCCTGTGACCGTCGTCAAGAACATCACCGGGCAGCTCATCGCCAAGGGCAGCGCGCAGCACGCGCGCCTCGGCGTGACCGCCCGCACGGGCAACGTCGAGATCGACGGCGCCCAGGTCAGTGGTGCTCAGGTGGCCAGCGTCGAGCAGGGCAGCAGCGCTGCCTCGGCCGGCCTCCGGGAGGGCGACGTGATCATCTCGATCGACGGCGACGCCGTCGATTCCTCGACCTCGCTGGTCGGTCAGGTGCGTGAGCGCAAGGTCGGTCAGCGAGTCGCGCTCGTCGTCGTGCGGGACGGCAAGCGCGTGAACGTCACGGTGACGCTGGGAGCTGCTCCCTCGACGTCGTGACACATCCGGCGGTGCTGAACCCTCCCTTCCTCTAAACAGCACCGCCCGGACGGGGAAAGGGAACCGGGGCTTGTGACGGGGCCCCGGGTCCCACGGGGGCTGCGCTGTGCGGGCGCAGCCCCCGTTCCGTTCCTGGTTCGTCTCCTCCTCCAGCCGCCCGTCGCTCCGCTCCGGGCGGCTGGCATCGTCGGCGAACCCTTGTTCGCTGTGGCGACCGGGGTCGCACGCCCCGATACCGGGGGACGTGACGTGCCCCCGCCAGCCCGCGACGACGTACCGGCCGATGTCGGGGGAAATGACACCTCAGGCCCCGCGCACGACGTCACAAGCCCCGACACCGGGGGACGTGACGTACCCCCTGCCAGCCAGCGACGACGTACCGGCCGATGTCGGGGGAAATGACACCTCAAGCCCCAGCCGCGACGTCACAAGCCCCAACACCGGGGGACGTGACGTACCCCGCCAGCCCGCGACGACGTACCGGCCGATACCGGGGGAAATAACACCTCAGGCCCCAGCCGCGACGTCACAAAGCCCGACACCGGGGGACGTGACGTGCCCCCGCCAGCCGGCGACGACGTACCGGCCGATACCGGGGGACATGACACCTCAAGCCCCGGGCACGGCGTCACAAGCCCCAACACCGGGGGACGTGACGTACCCCGCCAGCCCGCGACGACGTACCGGCCGATGTCGGGGGACGTTCTGGGCGAAGCGCGGGTCGTGGGGGCGGGGATGGCGTAGCGTGGCTCCTCCCCCACCACGCCGCCCGAGAGGCACTCATCGGTCATGCCTGCGCCCGCACACCCACCGGATACCGACTCGACCGCGACCCTTGACTCCGAGCTCGGCCGGGAGCAGGGCTACCTCGACCACGCCCGCGCCGAGCTCGCGCGGATGCGCGCCTCGGTCGAGCGGCTCGACGCCGCGAAGGCCAGCGACGCCGACTCTGCTGCCGCCCTCGGCGAGGCGCTGGCCCGCCGGCTCGCCGCGCTCCAGGACGACCCGCGCAGCACGCTGTTCTTCGGCCGCATCGACCTGCGCACCGACGCCGAGCGGTGGTACGTCGGTCGTCGCCACGTCGCCGACGCCGACGGCGAGCCCGTGGTCGTCGACTGGCGGGCGCCGGTGTCGACCGCGTTCTACCGCGCATCGCACGCCGAGCCGATGGACGTGCTGCTGCGCCGCCGCTTCGGCGTCGACCGCGGCGTGCTCACCGCCATCGAGGACGAGCACCTCAGCGACCCCGGCGAGGCTGACGCCGGCTCGCAGATCCTCGCCGCCGAGATCGAGCGCCCGCGCACCGGGCCCATGCGCGACATCGTCTCCACCATCCAGCCCGAGCAGGACGTCATCGTCCGCTCCGACGTCGAGACCACCATCTGCGTGCAGGGGGCGCCGGGCACCGGCAAGACCGCGGTCGGGCTGCACCGCGCCGCGTGGCTGCTCTACTCCTTCCGCGAGCGGCTCGACCGCACCGGCGTGCTCGTCGTCGGACCCAACGCCGCGTTCCTCGACCACATCGGCGCGGTGCTCCCCGCCCTCGGCGAGGTGCGTGTGGGCCACGCGAGCGTCGAGACGCTGCTCGACCACGGCCGCGTCCGCACCGTCGACCCCGCGAAAATCGCTGTGCTCAAGGGGATCCGCGCATGGCCGAGGTGCTGCGCAGGGCGGTCTGGAGCCACGTGCGGCCCGCGACCGAGGCGTGCGTCATCCCGCGCGGCGTACGCCGGTGGCGGGTGCCGGCGTACGACGTCCAGGAGATCCTCGACGAGCTCGCCGCCCGCGGCGTGCGCTACGAGGCGGCCCGCGCGATGCTCCCGCAGCGGCTGGCGCACGCGGTGCTGCTGCAGATGGAGCGCGCCGGCGAGTCGCCCGACGACCGGGTGCAGGAGGCGGTGGCGCGCTCGGCGCCGATGAAGACCTTCGCCGCGAGCCTGTGGCCCAAGATCGACCCGGCGCAGGTGCTCTTCGAGCTGTGGTCCTCCCCCGACGCGCTCGGCCGCGCCGCCGCCGGGCTGCTCGACAACGAGGAGCAGGCGATGCTGCTGTGGGACACCGTGCCGCGCAGCAAGGGCTCGGCCCGGTGGTCGGCCGCCGACATGCCGCTGCTCGACGAGCTGACCGACCTGCTCGCCCGCACCCCGAGCCTCGGCCACGTCGTGCTCGACGAGGCGCAGGACCTCTCGCCCATGCAGCTGCGCGCGGTCGGCCGGCGCTGCTCGACCGGGTCGGCCACCGTGCTCGGCGACATCGCGCAGGGCACCACCCCGTGGGCCACCCGGTCGTGGGAGGAGTCGATGGCCCACCTGGGCAAACCCGCTCACCACCTCGAGGTGCTCGACCGCGGCTTCCGGGTGCCCGCGAAGGTCATCGACTTCGCCGCGCGGCTGCTGCCCGCGATGGCCCCCGGACTCGGTGCGCCCGTCTCCGTGCGCGACAACCCGGGAGAGCTGGAGCTGGTGGAGGTGACGGCCAAGGAGGTGCCCGGCGAGGTCGTACGGCGCGTGGCGGGGTTGTCCGAGCGCCCCGGCTCGCTCGGGGTGATCGCCCCCGACGCTTCCGTCGAGCGGTTCTCGAAAGCGTTGCAGGACAACGGGATCGAGCACGGCCGCCTGGATCGTGAGCATGGTGACGAGGAGGACCACCAGGTCCAGCTGGTGCCCGCAACCGTCGCCAAGGGCCTGGAGTTCGACACCGTCCTGGTCGTCGAGCCCGCCGAGATCGCAGCCGCCGAGCCGGACGAGCGCACCGGCCTGCGTCGGCTGTACGTCGTCCTCACCCGAGCGGTCTCGTCGCTGACCGTGCTGCACAGCGCCCCGCTCCCCGCCCCCTCTCGCCCTGATCCCCGCCCGGCACGCCCCTGCCCTCCGCATGAAACCGGGTTACGGTCGTTTGACCCTGATCAATTGGGGTCAAACGGCCGTAACCCGGTTTCATGCCCGGTAGGGGCCGGGCGGGGCGGGGAGAGCCGTCACTCGGTCGCGATGGCCTTCAGCACGTCGAGGCGGGCGGCGCGGCGGGCCGGGAACCACGCAGCCAGCACCCCGACCACCGCGGCGAGCACCACGAACAGCCCCAGCCGGCCCCACGGGATCGCCAGCTGCGCGATGCCCTGGGACTCCTGCGAGCGCTGCAGCACCACCCCGAACCCGATGCCGAGCGCGACCCCGAGCAGCGCGCCGACGACCGCGATGGTCACCGACTCCAGGCGCACCATCCGCCGCAGCTGGCGCCGGCTCAGCCCCACCGCGCGCAGCAGCCCGATCTCGCGGGTGCGCTCGATGACCGACAGCGCCAGCGTGTTGACGATGCCGAGGATCGCGATGATCACCGCCAGCCCGAGCAGCGCGTAGATCAGCATGAGCAGCTGGTCGATGGGCTCGCGCTGCTCGGCCTTGAACTCGTCCTGGTCCTTCAGCGTGACCGTGGGCAGCGCCTCGACCTGCCGCTCGAGCCCGGCGCGCACGGTCGCGGGGTCGGACCCGGCGGCGCGGTCGATGAACACGTAGTTGTCCTGGTCGGGGCCGCCCGCCCGCTGGAAGCCGGCGAGCGTCGTGACCACCGGCGCCACCGCCGGGTTGTCCTTGACGACCGCCGCGACCCGCAGCGTGGTGGTGCGGCCGGCGAGCGCGACGCGTATGTCGTCGCCGGGCTGCACGCCGAGCTCCTCGGCCTTGCTCTCGTTGACGACGGCCGATGCGGCGCCCAGTCCGTCGAGCGAGCCCGACACCGCTTCGATCGTCGTGATCCGTTGCAGCGCAACGAGATCCGTGCCACCGAGCGCCTGTCGCGCCTTGCCGTCGATCTGCGCGGGGGCGAACCTGACCCGCGCGACGGCGTCGACCCCGGGCACCCGCTCGAGCCCGTCGGCGACGGTGCTGGAGAACGGCATCCCGAAGTTGCCGGACACGGTGTAGTCGCCCTGGAAGTTCTCCTCGATCAGGGTGTCCACGCTCTTTGTCGCCGACGCCCCGAAGACCGACATCATCGACACCAGGGCCAGGCCGATCATCAGCGCGGAGGCCGTGGCGGCCGTACGTCGGGGTTGGCGCAGTGCGTTCTGCTCGGCGAGGTTGCCGACCGTGCCGAACACCCGGCGGAAGGCCGCGCCGAGGCCGCGGATGATCGGTCGCCCGACCACCGGCGACGCCAGCACCGCGCCCGCCACCACCAAGAACAGCCCGGCGCCGAGAAGCGTTGTCTCCTGGGCGCGTTCGCCGGTCAGGACCCAGAGCTCGAGGCCGACCCCGAGCAGCACGAGAAGCCCTCCGAGCAGCGCCCGGCGCAGCACGATCCCCTCGGGCATCGCCACCTCGTCGCGCAGCGCCGCGACCGGCGCCACCTGTGCGGCGCGTCGCGCGGGCAGATAGGCCGCGAGCCCGGTGACGACCATGCCGACGGCGTACGCCGCGACCACTGCGGTCGGCGTGAGCTGCAACGGGGTGCCGCTCAGGTCGAGCCCGAACTGGGCGAACAGCACCTGGATGCCGGCCGCGAGCAGCAGCCCCAGCGCGAGACCCAGGGTCGACCCGACGAGCCCCACCACCACCGCCTCGAACAGCACCGACCAGGTCACCTGCCGGCGCGAGGCGCCCAGCGCCCGCAGCAGGGCCAGCTCGCGGGCGCGCTGCGCCACGAGGATCGAGAAGGTGTTGATGATCAGGAACGACCCGACGACCAGCGCCACCCCGGCGAAGATCAGCAGGAACGTCGTGATGAACGACAGCGCCTCCTTGATCTCGCTGCTCGCCTCGTCCGCGGCCCGGTCGCCGGTCTGCGCCTCGACGCCGGCGGGCAGCACCTTCGCGACGGCGTCGCGCACCTCCTGCTGCGTGCGGTCCTGGTCGATGACGACCCACAGGTCGGAGTACGTCCCCGGCTGGGTCTGGTAGAGCGACTGCCCGGTGCGCAGGTCCCACGCCACGAGGCTCGCGCCCGCGAGACCGCTGCCGTCGGCGAACGACACCAGGCCGACCAGGGTGGCCCGCACCCGCGGCTGCTTGCCGGCGGTGACCAGGTCGACCTTGTCGCCGACGCGATAACCTGCACGCTCCGCGGTGCGCGGATCGATAGCAACCTCAGTGGAATTCGTCGGCGCCCGCCCCTCGCTCATCCGCAGCCCGGGGATGCCGTGCGCGGCCGGCGCGTCGTGATACGTCGTCGCGATGCCGGGCGCCCCTGGCCGCCGACGAGCTTGCCGTCGCTGCCGACGACGTACGTCGAGAACGAGGTGACCTCGGGCTCGACCCGCTCGACGCCAGGGACCGCCCGCACCCGCTCCAGCGTGCTGGCCGGGATGCCGCGGCCGGGCGCCGCCCCGTCGTCACCGCTGCTTCCGACCGGCCGCACCACGACGTCGCTGACGGAACCGGTCATGATGCTCTGGAAGGCTCGATCGAGCGTCGCGGTGAAGACCAGCGAGCCCGCCACGAAGGCCACACCGAGCACGATGGCGAAGGTGCTCAGGAGAAGCCGAATCTTGCGTGACCACAACGACTTCCACGTCGCGCGCAGCACGGCTCAGACCTCGCCCCGCGCGGCGTGGCGCGCGTCGAACTGCTTCATCCGGTCGAGGATCCGGTCGGCGCTGGGCTCGCGCATCTCGTCGACCACCCGCCCGTCGGCGAGGAAGACGATCCGGTCGGTGCCGCCGGCCGCAGCCGGGTCGTGGGTGACCATGACGATGGTCTGGCCGAGCTCGTCGACGCTGTAGCGCAGGAAGCGCAGGACCTCCTCGCCGGAGGCGGAGTCGAGGTTGCCGGTGGGCTCGTCGGCGAAGACCACGTCGGGCCGGCTGACCAGGGCGCGGGCGCACGCGACCCGCTGCTGCTGCCCGCCCGACAGCTCGCTCGGCCGGTGCGAGAGGCGGTCGCGCAGGCCGACGGTCTCGATCACCTGGTCGAACCAGTCGGGGTCGGGCCGCCGCCCGGCGATCGCGAGCGGCAGCAGGATGTTCTCCTGCGCGGTCAGGGTCGGCACCAGGTTGAACGACTGGAAGACGAAGCCGATCCGGTCGCGGCGCAGCTCGGTGAGCTTCTTGTCGTTCAGCCGCGACAGCGCCTGGTCACCGAGGAAGACCTCCCCGAGGTCGGCGTGTCCAGTGCCGCGAGGCAGTGCATCAGGGTGCTCTTGCCGGAGCCGGACGGACCCATGATCGCGGTGAACTCACCGCGTCCGAGGTCGACGTCGACGCCGTCGAGCGCGGTGACCGCCGCGGCCCCGCTGCCGTAGGACTTGGTGAGGTTCGCCGCCCGGGCGGCCGTCTCGATCATGACCATCACGCTATGCGGGCGCCGGGCCCCTCGCCCTCGGGACCAACCCTGAGGTCACCCCGAACGGCCCCTGAGCGTCGGGGCCGCGGCGCGGCCGGCGTACGCCCCGGGCCAGCCCCTGTGGATAACTTTCGGGGCGGTCCCCCGATCCTGCGTAGCGTGCGGGAGCAACACCTCCCGACCGTCGGGAGGGTGGCACGAGAGGGGACGGACATGGCGAATCCGCAGGGCGGTGGCGGGGGCGGCAGCTTCACCGTCGACGCCGACGCGATCGGCACGCACGGCGGCACCGTCGGCGACGTCGCGCGCGACATCCAGGAGAAGATGGGGCTGATGCAGCGCAAGCTGCAGGCGCTGCAGGGTCAGTGGAAGGGGTCGGGGGCCAACCAGTTCTCGATCCTCTACGGCGACTGGGAGCGCCAGCAGCGCAACGTCAAGGACTCGCTGCGCAACATCAGCCTGGCGCTCGGCCAGTCGGCGACCGACTACCGCACGACCGAGCAGGCGGTGACCCGGCGCTTCACG
The DNA here is from genome assembly GCF_030296655.1 of Barrientosiimonas endolithica. Lineage (NCBI taxonomy): Bacteria > Bacillati > Actinomycetota > Actinomycetes > Micrococcales > Dermacoccaceae > Barrientosiimonas > Barrientosiimonas endolithica. The sequence continues at coordinate 2,925,026 of NZ_AP027735.1, forward strand.
ACGCCGGGCTGAACCGACGCCGGGCTGAACCGGCACCGGGCCGGCCGCGGCGGAGTCGTCACAGCGCCGCGGCCAGCTCGGTCGCCTGCTTGATCGCGCGCTTCGCGTCGAGCTCGGCGGCCACGTCGGCGCCACCGATCACGGCCCTCCCGTCGGCCACCAGGTCGCGCACCGACTCCTGCCCGGCGCAGACCACGATCGTGTCGACCTCGAGCAGCCGCGGCTGCGGCTCACCGTCGCCTGCGCGCACCGTCAGGTGCAGCCCGGCGTCGTCGATGCGCTCGTAGGTCACGCCCCCGATCAGCTCGACGCGCGCGTCCTTGAGCGTCTGGCGGTGCACCCAGCCGGTGGTGCGGCCGAGGTCCTTGCCGAGCCGGGAGGTCTTGCGCTGCAGCAGGAAGACCTCGCGGCGCAGCTCCTCGGTGACCTTGTCGGTGAGCCCGCCGGGCACGTCGACGGCGTCGGTGACGCCCCAGCGCGCCTGCCAGTGCTCGAGCTTCTCGTGCGGGTCGTGCAGCAGGAACTCCGAGACGTCGAAGCCGATGCCGCCGGCGCCGATCACCGCGACGCGCCGCCCGGCCTCGACCTCGCCGCGCAGCAGCGCGTCGTAGGTGACGACGCTCGGGTGGTCGATGCCGGGGATCTGCGGGACGCGCGGCTGCACGCCCGTGGCCACGACCACCTCGTCGTACGCCGTCAGCGCCTCTGCCTCGGCACGCTCGCCCAGGCGCACGTCGACCCCGAGCACCTCCAGCCGCCGGGTGTAGTAGCGCAGCGTCTCGGCGAACTCCTCCTTGCCGGGGATCGCCATGGCGAGCCGGAACTGGCCGCCGATGTCGCGCCGCGCCTCGAACAGGGTGACCGCGTGCCCGCGCTCGGCGAGCGACACCGCCGCCGCGAGCCCGGCCGGCCCGGCACCGACGACCGCGACCTGCTTGCGCCGCGCGGTCGGCACCGGCAGCAGCACCAGCGAGGTCTCGCGGCCGGCCCGCGGGTTGACCAGGCAGGTGGCGCGCTTGTTCGCGAACGTGTGGTCCAGGCACGCCTGGTTGCAGGCGATGCAGGTGTTGATCTCGTCGGTGCGGCCGGTCGCGACCTTGGCGCCGAAGTCGGGGTCGGCGAGCAGCGGCCGCGCCATCGAGACCAGGTCGGCCGTGCCGTCGGCGATCAGCCCCTCGGCGACCTCGGGGGTGTTGATCCGGTTGGACGCCATGACGGGCACGCCGACGCTCTCGCGCAGCCGCCGGGTCCAGTCGGCGAACGCCGCGCGCGGCACGGAGGTGACGATCGTCGGCACCCGCGCCTCGTGCCAGCCGATGCCGGTGTTGAACATCGAGGCCCCGACCTGCTCGAGCCGCTGCGCGAGCTCGACGACCTCCTCCCACGTCTGCCCGTGCTCGACGAGGTCGACCAGGGAGATGCGGTAGTCGATGACGAAGTCGCCGCCGACCGCCTCGCGCACCCGGCGCACGATCTCCACCGGGAAGCGCATCCGCTTCTCGGCGGTGCCCCCCAGGCGTCGGTGCGGTCGTTGGTGCGCGCGGCGAGGAACTGGTTGATGAGGTAGCCCTCGGACCCCATGATCTCGACCCCGTCGTACCCCGCGCGCTGCGCGAGCCGGGCCGTGCGGACGTACGCCTCCACCGTGCGATCGACCCCGCGGGCCGACATCGCGCGCGGCCGGAACGGCGTGATCGGCGACTTGCGACCGCTCGCCGAGCGGATCATCGGGTGGTAGCCGTAACGCCCGGAATGCAGGATCTGCAACAGGATTCGGCTGTCGTGCTCGTGCACGGCGTCGGTGACCAGACGGTGCTTGTCGGCCGCGCGGGCGGTGCGCAGCATCGACCCGGCCGGCAGCAGCCACCCCTCGACGTTGGGGGCATAGCCGCCGGTGATCAGCATCCCGGTGCCGCCCCGCGCGCGCTCGGCGAAGTAGGCCGCGAGCTCGGGCAGGTGCTTGCTGCGGTCCTCGAGGCCGGTGTGCATCGAGCCCATCACCAGGCGGTTGCGCAGCGTCACCCCGCCGATCGTGATGGGGGACAGCAGGTGGTCGTACGTCATCGGTCGCCTTCCGGGTCGAGCGCGGCGAGCATCTCGTCGCACCAGTCGATGAGCGCCTGCTCGGCGCGGATCCCGCCGCGCAGGACGAGGTAGACCGGGAGCTCCTCGTCGGACAGGCGCTGCGGGTCGGGGTAGTTCTTGGCGGCGTTGCGCTCGTAGTAGGCCAGCTGGGTGACGTGCTGGTCGCGCTGTCGCCGGATGTCGGCGAGCACCGCCGCGGCGTCGCCGTGGGCCATGCCGCGCACCTTCACGGCGAAGGCGCTGCGCGGCCGCTCCGGCGGCGACGGCTCGCGGGTCCAGGCGGTGAGCTCGGCGCGCCCGGCGGCCGTGAGCCCGTAGACCTTGCGGTCGGGCGCTCCCTCCCCGGCTCGACCGTGGCCGACACCAGCTCGAGCTCCTCCATGCGCGCGAGCGTGCGATAGATCTGCTGGTGGCTGGCCGACCAGAAGAACCCCAGCGACCGGTCGAACCGCCGGGTCAGCTCGTAGCCCGACGCCGACTGCTCGGCGAGGGACACACAGATCGCGTGCTGCAACGACACGCCCGTCAGTCTCTATGCACCTTGTTGCATAGTCAACCGCGCGGCGAGTCCGCGTCGCGCGCGCGGCCCGGCGAGGGCGTACCGACCGGGCGGCAGCCGCATTTCGTTCACCGGTGCACGAAATCCCGGAGGCCCCCGGAGATTCCAGGGGTGCCCCACCTCAGATCGTTCACCGGTGCACGAAATGCCAGAAGGCAACGGGCGCCGCCGGCAGCGCCGTCGCCAAGGCGGTGCAGGCGATGAACGCGGCGATCATGACCGCCGTCATCATTCCCGTCGTCGTCAGCGGCTCGAGCTGACCCGGCCCAGGACGTACGACAGCGGCCCCTCCTGAGATCGGGAGGGGCCGCTGCTTCGTGCGGGTGGCGCTATGCGCTGATCAGAAGCCCATACCGCCCATGTCGCCCATGCCCGCGTCGGCACCGCCGCCGGCCGGAGCCTTCTCCGGCTTGTCGGCGATGACGGCCTCGGTGGTGAGGAACAGCGCGGCGATCGACGCGGCGTTCTGCAGCGCCGAACGGGTCACCTTGGTCGGGTCCGGGATGCCCATCTTGAGCATGTCGCCGTACTCGCCCGTGGCCGCGTTGAGGCCCTCGCCGACCGGCAGGTCCTTGACCTTGGCGGCGACGACGCCCGGCTCGAGGCCGGCGTTCTGCGCGATCTGCTTCAGCGGAGCCTCGGTCGCGAGCACCACCAGGTTGGCACCGGTGGCCTCGTCGCCCTCGAGCTTGACCTTGCCCGAGGCGTCCTTGCCGGCCTGCAGCAGGGCGACGCCGCCACCGGCGACGACACCCTCCTCGACCGACGCCTTGGCGGCGCGGACGGCGTCCTCGATGCGGTGCTTGCGCTCCTTGAGCTCGACCTCGGTGGCCGCGCCGACCTTGATGACCGCAACACCGCCGGCCAGCTTGGCCAGGCGCTCCTGCAGCTTCTCGCGGTCGTAGTCGGAGTCGCTGTTCTCGATCTCGGCGCGGATCTGGTTGACGCGACCGGCGATCTGGTCGGCGTCGCCCGAACCCTCGACGATGGTGGTCTCGTCCTTGGTGACGACGACCTTGCGGGCCTTGCCGAGCATGTCGAGCTCGGCGGTCTCCAGCTTGAGGCCGACCTCCTCGGAGATGACCTGGCCACCGGTGAGGATCGAGATGTCGCCCAGCATCGCCTTGCGACGGTCACCGAAGCCGGGGGCCTTGACGGCGACCGACTTGAAGGTACCGCGGATCTTGTTGACGACCAGGGTCGACAGGGCCTCGCCCTCGACGTCCTCGGCGATGATCACCAGCGGCTTGCCCGACTGCATGACCTTCTCCAGCAGCGGCAGCAGGTCCTTGATCGAGGAGATCTTGGAGTTGACGACCAGGATGTAGGGGTCGTCGAGGACGGCCTCCATGCTCTCGGTGTCGGTGACGAAGTAGCCGGAGATGTAGCCCTTGTCGAAGCGCATGCCCTCGGTGAGCTCGAGCTCGAGCCCGAAGGTGTTGCTCTCCTCGACGGTGATGACACCTTCCTTGCCGACCTTGTCCATCGACTCGGCGATGATGTCGCCGACGTTCTCGTCGCCACCGGCCGAGATCGCCGCGACGGCAGCGATCTGGTCCTTGGTGTCGACCTCCTTGGACGCCGACTTCAGCTCGTCGGAGACGGCCACGACGGCCTTCTCGATGCCGCGCTTGATCGCCATCGGGTTGGCGCCGGCCGCGACGTTGCGCAGACCCTCGCGCACCATCGCCTGGGCCAGCACGGTCGCGGTGGTGGTGCCGTCACCCGCGACGTCGTCGGTCTTCTTCGCGACCTCCTTGACCAGCTCGGCGCCGATCTTCTCGTACGGCTCGTCGAGCTCGATGTCCTTGGCGATGCTCACACCATCGTTGGTGATGGTGGGGGCGCCCCACTTCTTCTCGAGCACGACGTTGCGGCCCTTGGGGCCCAGCGTCACCTTCACGGCGTCGGCGAGGGTGTTCATACCCTTCTCGAGACCGCGGCGCGCCTCCTCGTCGAAGGCAATGGTCTTGGCCATTTGCGGTGGTTCCTCCCACACGTCAGCGAATCGGCCGCAGGTCGCCCGCGACGGACGAGGCCGGTCTCCGGGCTCACGTCGCCCGTCGCTCGACCCCTCGACACCACGGCCAGGTCTGTCACTCTCACCAGGAGAGTGCTAAAGCCATGATTAGCACTCGGAGGGGCCGAGTGCAAATGGAGGGCGGCGGACGCACGGCCCGGAACGCGCCGGGCGGCAGCCCCTACGGCAGCAGCGAGCGCAGCGCCTCGATCTGGGCGATCCGGCCGGAGGCGTCGCCCGCGAGGGGGTGCACCGCGAGCGTGGTCACGCCCGCGTCGGCGTACGCCTTGACCCGGCCGCGCACGAAGTCCTCGGTCCCGATGAGCGAGGTCTGGCGTACGAGCTCGTCGGGCACGGCCTTGGCGGCCTCGTCCTTGCGCCCGGCCAGGTAGTGCTCCTGGATGCGGGCGGCGTCGTCGGCGAAGCCGTAGCGCTCGGCGAGGGAGTAGTAGAAGTTCTTGCCGCGGGCGCCCATGCCGCCGATGTAGAGCGCGAGCTGCAGGCGCGGCAGCTCGAGCAGCTCGTCGGTGTCGTCGCCGATCGCGAGCGGCGGCCCGACGCACACGTCGAGGTCGCCGAGCGCGGGGTCGCGCTTGGCGCGGCCCTTGGCCAGCGGCCCGCCCCAGACCGACTCGGCCTTCTCGGGGTAGAAGAAGATCGGCTGCCAGCCCTCGGCGATCTCGGCGGTCATCTCGACGTTCTTCGGGCCGAGCGCGGCGATGAGGATCGGGATGCGGTCGCGCACCGGGTGGTTGATGAGCTTCAGCGGCTTGCCGAGGCCGGTGCCCTCCTCGGCCGGCAGCGGGATGCGGTAGTGGCGCCCGTCGTGCTCGACCTTCTCGCGCCGCCACACCTGGTGGCAGATGTCGACGATCTCGCGGGTGCGGCCGAGCGGCGCGTCGTAGGGGACGCCGTGGAAACCCTCGATGACCTGCGGCCCCGAGGCGCCGATGCCGAGCACGAACCGGCCGCCGGAGACGTAGTCGAGACCCGCCGCGGTCATCGCGGTGAGGGTGGGCGTGCGGGTGAAGATCTGCAGGATGCCCGAGGCGAGCTGGATGCGCTCGGTGCGCGCGGCGAGGAAGCCGAGCTGGCTCACCGCGTCGAAGCTGTACGCCTCGGGCACGAAGACGATGTCGACGCCGACCCGCTCGAGCTCCCCGACCTCGTCGGCGACCTCGGAGAAGCCACCTGCATATCCCAACGGCATTCCGATGCGCATGGGCTCACCCTGGCAGACCGGCGTGCGGCGGTGGCCGGCTCGGTCGGGCCGTTCCGGATCGTGGAGCGGCTCAGGTGTCGAAGCCGAGGCGGCGCGCCGAGCGCTGCTTCATGCGCGAGGCGCGCAGTCGGCGCAGCCGCTTGACCAGCATCGGGTCGTGCTCGAGCGCGGCCGGGGTGTCGATCAGGGCGTTGAGCACCTGGTAGTAGCGGGTGGAGCCCATGTCGAACCGCTCGCGGATCATCTGCTCCTTGGAGCCGGGGAACTTCCACCACTGCCGCTCGAAGGCGAGGATGTCGCGGTCGCGGTCGCTCAGGGAGCCGGTCTGCGGCTGCTGCTGGGACTGCTCGGCGGCGCTCATCGGTGGGGATCTCCAAGCGTGCGGTCGGGACTGCTTGGCCCCGATCGTACGGCGGAACTACAGCGCTGTCATTCCCACCACGACCAGCCGGTACGCCTGTGGCGGCTGTGACGAGTGAGTCGCCGAGAGCAGCGCCCGGGGGCCGCGCGCTCAGGCCATCGAGTCCAGCAGCACCCGGATGTCGTCCTCGGTCGTCTTGGGGTTGACGATCGCGAACCGCGCGAGCGTCTCCCCTCGTGCGAGGTCGGCACCACGAAGCCGACCTGGTCGGCGAGCAGCTTGTCGGACCAGGCGTAGTAGTCCTCGGTGCTCCAGCCCAGCCGGCGGAACACCAGGACGGTGAGGTCGGCGTCGCGCACGACCTCGACGTACGGCCGGCGCTCGACCTCGCGCTGGGCGAACCGCGCGACGGACAGGGTGTGCTCGATCGCGGCGGTGTAGGCGTCGGTGCCGTTGGCGACGAGGGAGAACCAGAACGGCAGGCCGCGGGCGCGCCGCGTGAGGCCGACGGAGTAGTCGGTCGGGTTCCACTCGGGGGCGTCGTTGAGCACGTCGAGGTACGTGGCGTGCTGGGTGTGCGCGACCCGCGCGAGCGCCGGCTCGCGATAGATCAGCGCGCAGCAGTCGAACGGCGCGAACAGCCACTTGTGCGGGTCGACGATGAAGCTGTCGGCGCGCTCGATCCCGGCGTACTTCGCCCGGATCGACGGTGCGGCCAGGCCGGCACCGCCGTACGCGCCGTCGACGTGGAACCAGATCCCGAACTCCGCGCAGACCTCGGCGACCGACGCCAGGTCGTCGACGATGCCGAAGTTGGTGCTGCCGGCGGTCGCGACGACCGCGAAGAACGTCTCGGGCCCGTGCTCGAGCAGGACCTCGCGCAGCCCCTCGCCGGTGAGCTGCATGCGGTCGTTGACCGGCACCTGCACCTGCTCGGCGTCCATCACGCGGCAGGCGGTGGCGATCGAGGAGTGCGAGCCGACGGTGGCCGCGATGCGATACGGCCGTACGCCCTCGGCGGCCTGCTCCCGCGCGGTCGCGCGGGCGGTCACGAGCGCGGAGAGGTTGCCGATCGTGCCGCCCTGCACGAACGAGCCGCCCGCCTGCTCGGGGAAGCCGGCGAGGTCGGCGATCCAGCGCAGCGCCTGGTTCTCGGCGTAGACGGCGCCGGCGCCCTCGAGCCAGGAACCGGCGTAGATCGAGGACGCGCCGACGACCAGGTCGAACATCGCGGCCTCGCGCGTGGGCGCGCACGGGATGAACGACAGGTATCGCGGGTGGTCGATCGACAGGCACGCGGGCGCGAGCTTCTCGGCGAACAGGTCCAGGGCCTGCACCCCGCCACGGCCCTGCGGCGTGATCGCTCCCCCGGCGATCTCGTCGAGCTGGTCCTTGGTGAGCGGCGCGTCGAGCGGCACCGGATCCATCCGCAGCCGCTCCTCGGCGTAACGCAGGATGTCGGCGGCCAGCGCCCGGGTCTGGTCGGTGTACTCGTGCACGGATGTCGAGTCTAGGGGCGAGCGGCCGCTCGTTAGATTGGCCGCCATGGTCGCTCGCCCGCTCGAGGAACTCGTCCACGAAAGCTGGGTGCCCGCGCTGTCGCCGGCGCGCGAGCACCTCACGGAGGCAGGCGAGTTCCTGCGGGCCGAGCTGCAGGAGGGCCGCGGCTACCTCCCGGCCGCCGAGAACGTCCTGCGCGCCTTCCAGCGCCCGTTCGAGGAGGTGCGGGTGCTCATCGTCGGGCAGGACCCCTACCCGACCCCGGGGCACGCGGTCGGGCTGTGCTTCTCGGTGGCCCCGGACGTACGCCCGGTGCCGCGCAGCCTGCAGAACATCTACACCGAGCTGGAGAGCGACCTCGGCCTTCCCCGTCCCGCCAACGGTGACCTCACGCCGTGGACCGAGCACGGCGTGCTGCTGCTCAACCGGGTGCTGACCGTGCGCCCAGGCACCCCCGGCAGCCACCGCGGCCGGGGCTGGGAGCACGTCACCGCGGCGGCGATCAACGCGCTCGTCGCCCGCGACGAGCCGCTCGTCGCGATCCTGTGGGGCCGCGACGCGCGCAACCTGGCCCCGCACCTGGGCTCGGTCCCCTACGTCGAGAGCGCCCACCCCTCGCCGCTCTCCGCGCGGTCCGGCTTCTTCGGGTCGCGTCCGTTCAGCCGCGCGAACGCCCTGCTCGAGCAGCAGGGCGCCGCCCCGATCGATTGGCAGCTGGCATGAACCCCACCGCCTCGCCCACCGGACGCCGGTGGGAGCGATACGTCGCCATCGGCGACTCCTTCACCGAGGGCATGAGCGACCGGTCACCCGACGACCCGGAGGTGTACGTCGGTTGGGCCGACCGCCTCGCGGCATACCTCGGTGCGCGAAACGCCAGCGAGGACAAGCCTTTCGGCTATGCGAACCTCGCGATCCGCGGTCGCCTCGTCGGTGACGTCACCGGCCCGCAGACCGACGCCGCGCTGGAGCTGTCGCCCGACCTGGTGAGCGTCGTCGGCGGCGCGAACGACGCCCTGCGGCCCAAGGTCGACCTCGACGCGGTCGCCGCGCGGCTCGAGGGTGCCGTCCAGCGGCTGCGGGCGTCCGGCGCCGACGTGCTGCTCGCCACGACGGCCGACCCGGGCTGGGCGCCGGTGCTCAAGCACGTGCGTCCGCGGCTGGCGGTGCACAGCGCCAACGTCTGGGGCATCGCGCAGCGCAACGGCTGCTCCGTGCTCGACGTGTGGTCGATGCGCGTGCTGCGCCACCCCGACATGTGGTCCGAGGACCGCATCCACCTGTCGACCGTCGGGCACGAGCGGGTCGCCGCGCAGGCCGCCTGGACGCTCGGTCTGGAGCCGGGGCTGGACTGGACCTCGCCGCTGAGTCCCGCTGAGCCGCTTGGTCGCTGGGCCACCGCGCAGAGCCACGCGGCGTGGGTGCGCACGCACCTGTCGCCGTGGGTGCAGCGTCGGGTGCAGGGCCGCAGCTCCGGCGACACCGTGCAGCCCAAGCGACCCACCGTCGCCCCGCTCGACCCCGCCCTCGAGGAGACGTCATGACCCACCCCACGCCCGCGCGCCCGGAGCAGGTCTTCACCTACGGCGCGCCGCAGCTGAAGTTCGGCCCGGGGTCCAGCGACGAGATCGGTTACGACCTCAGCACGACCGGCGCCACGCGCGCGCTGGTCGTCACGGATTCGGGCATCGCGGCGTCCGGCGGGCCGCGCAAGGTCGCCGACCAGATGTCCGAGTTCGGTGTGGACTCAGTGATTTTCGACGGCAGCCACGTCGAGCCGACCGACCGGAGCATGGCCGAGGCCGTGGCGTTCGCCCGCGAGAACGGGCCGTTCGACGCGATCGTCGCGGTGGGCGGCGGCTCCAGCATCGACACCGCCAAGGCGGTCAACCTGATGCTCACCAACGACGGCGACCTGCTCGACTACGTCAACGCCCCGGTCGGCGGCGGGAAGGCCCCGACGTCGCCGCTGCTGCCGCTCATCGCCGTGCCGACCACGACCGGCACCGGCGCCGAGAGCACCACGGTGTGCGTGCTCGACGTGCTCGACCAGCACGTCAAGAGCGGCATCAGCCACGCCCGGCTGCGCCCGATGATGGCGGTGATCGACCCCGAGCTCACCGTGTCGCAGCCGCCGATGGTGACCGCCAGCGCGGGCATGGACATCCTGTGCCACGCGCTGGAGAGCTACACGGCCCGGCCCTACACGACGTACGAGCACAAGGCGCCCGAGCAGCGCGTGCCGTACTGCGGGTCCAACCCGATCGCCGACATGTGGTGCGAGAAGGCGCTGGACCTGATGTCGGGCAGCTTCCGCACCGCCGTCGCCGACGGCGCGAACACCGAAGCGCGGGGCGCCATGGCGATGGCGGCGACGTTCGCCGGGATGGGCTTCGGCAACGCCGGCGTGCATCTCCCCCACGCCAACGCCTACCCGATCGCGGGTCAGGTCAAGGGTTTTCGCCCGGACGACTACCCCGGCGACGAGGCGATGGTGCCGCACGGCATGGCGGTCGCCCTCACCGCGCCGGCCGCGTTCCGCTTCACGTTCGACGCGGCGCCCGAGCGGCACCTGGCCGCGGCCCGGCGCCTGGCCCCGGACGCCACCCACGCCGACGACCGCGAGCTGCTCCCCTCGGTGCTGGTCGCGCTCTATCAGGACATCGGGATCCCGAACGGCCTTGCCGCCGTAGGTTTCTCCGAGTCCGACCTCGACGCGCTGGTCGAGGGGACGATGAAGCAGCAGCGCCTGCTGACCACGGCTCCCCGCCCGGTCGAGGCCGCCGACGCCCGCGAGGTGCTGGCCCAGGCGATGCGCCTCTGGTGAGCACGCCGGTCGAGTAGTCGCGCGAGGGACGAGCGCGGCGTATCGAGACCCCCACGCGCGCATCTGGACAGGAAGAACGCGCGCCACCGCCCGAGATCCTGCGGAATCACGCAAGGGCTGCCGCGTTCGTCCCGTCCATCTGCACGGCTCAGGCCTTGGCGCCGAGCAGCGAGGCGGCGGTCGTCACGTCGGTCACGAGCACGTTGACCCACCCGCCGCGGACCGCCGCGAGGATCGCGTCCAGCTTGCGGGGCCCTCCGGCCACGCCCACCCGGCGTGGGATCGCGCGGTAGGACTCGACGGGGATGCCCAGCACCCGCTCGTCGAGGTCGCCGCTGACGAGCTGGCCGTCGCCGTCGAAGAAGCGCAGGCAGACGTCGCCCACGGCCCCGTGCTCGCGCAGGATCGCCATGTCCTTCTCCGGCGCCGTGTTGCCCGAGTCCTTGAGCAGCGGGCTGGGCTGCAGGCTCCCGATGCCCACGAGGGCCACGGTGAGGTCGCCCCACAGCGACACGACGCCGTGCAGGTAGGAGTCCGACAGCAGCTCGTCGCGCAGGGCTCGGCTGGCGACCACCCCGGGGGCCGCGACGACGTACGCCTCCGCACCGGTGAGCGAGGCCAGCCGCTCGGTGAGCCGGTTGGCCGAGACCTGCACCTGCGGCTGGCCGATGCCGCCGAGCAGCTGCACCACCAGGTCGGCCCCGACGCCCGCCCCGGGGCTCATCGAGTCGACGACCGCGAGCAGCGAGGACGACCACGACGACAGCCCGACCCGGTCGCCCTTGCGCAGGGTGCGCTCCATCAGCAGCGCGCCGGCGCCGCCCAGCGCCTGCAGCAGCTCGGGTCCGTCCTCGGCCGGCGCGTCGACGACCACCGCGTCGAGCAGCCCGAACCGGTCGACCAGCGCGACCTCGAGGTCGGTCTGCGCCCCGGGAGGAGGCATCACGACGGTGCGCACGATCCCGACCTGCACCGCCTCGCGCAGCAGCCGCGAGACCCGCGACTGCGACAGGCCGAGGCGGTCGGCGATCTCGGGCTGCCGGATGCCCTGCTCGTGGTAGAGCCGCGCGACCTTGCTCATGAGAGCGAGGCGGTCGGGCGCGGGGACCCCTGTCCTGGCTGCGACGTCACCCGCGTCACGATAGGCGCACTGCTCACCAGCAGCAGAAACCTCCGTCGACGAGCAGGTCGACGCCGGTGCAGAACGACGCGGCCGGAGACGCGAGGAACACCACCGGTCCGGCGATCTCGCGCGGCTCCGCCATCCGGCCCATCGGTGTCTGGTCCTCGAACTCGCGCACCTGGTCGGCCACCTCGGCGCGGGTGTTCATCGGCGTCGCGGTGTAGCCCGGGCTCACAGCGTTGACCCGCACCCCGCGCCCGGCCCACTCCACGGCGAGCGACTTCGTCAGGTGCGTGACCGCGGCCTTGGAGGCGTTGTAGTGCACCTGCTCCAGGCCCCGGTTGGCGATCACCCCGGACATGGAGGAGATGTTGACGATCGCCCCCTCGCCCGCCTCGAGCATCACGCGCCCCTCGGCCCGGCAGCTGCGGAACAGGCCGGTGGCGTTGACGTCGAAGACCCGCGCCCAGTCCTCGTCGGCGAGGTCTGCCGCGGGTGCTGCGTGGGCGATACCGGCGCTGTTCACCGCGATGTCGAGGCGGCCCCAGTCGCGTACGACGCGCTCGACGGCCTCGTCGATCTCGCCGGGGACCGTCACGTCGGCCGTGAGCGGCAGCGACCGCGCCCCGGCAGTGCGCACCGCCGCCGCGACCGAGGCGAGGCCGTCGGTGGAGCGGTCGACCAGGGCGACGCCGGCCCCCATCCGGGCGAGCTCGACCGCGCACGCCTGACCGATGCCGCTCGCGGCTCCGGTCACCAGGGCGGTCTTGCCCTCAAGGTCGAAGATGCTCATCGAAACTCCTTGCTGCTGAACGGTTCTGGACTGATCAGGACGTCGTGGCGAGGCTCATGACGGACTCCGCGTCTGCGCGGTCGCGCTCCAGCACGCCACGCACCCGCCCGTCGGCCATCACCAGGACGCGGTGCGCGAGGCCGAGGACCTCCTCCAGGTCGGAGCTGACCACCACGACGGCGCTGCCCGCGGCCGCGAGGTCGGAGACGGTCTCGTAGATGCCGGCGCGCGCTCCCACGTCGATGCCGCGGGTGGGCTCATCCAGCATCACCACGCGGGGCTGACGCTCGAGCCACTTCGCGAGCACGACCTTCTGCTGGTTGCCGCCGGACAGGGCCGACACGAGCGCCTTCGCGCCGCCCTTGACCCCCGCCCGCTCGCTCATCTCCTGGGCGAGCCGCCCGGCCTTGCCGGGTGCGAGGTTGCCCGAGGGGGCCAGCTCCTTCAGGTTGGGCAGCAGCAGGTTGTCGGCCACGGTGAACGGCACGATGACGCCCTGCGACTTGCGGTCCTCCGGGACCAGCACCAAGCCGGCGCGGATCGCGTCGGCGGGCCCGGTGAGCCGGAGGGGAGCACCGTCGACCTCCACGGTCCCCTCGCTGAGCGGGTCGGCGCCGAAGATGCTGCGCACCAGCTCGGTGCGGCCGGCCCCGACGATGCCGGCGATGCCGAACACCTCGCCGGCGCGCACCTCGAAGCTGACGTCGGCGAACCGACCTTCGGCCGAGGTCAGGCCCTGCACCCGCAGCACGACCTCGTCGCGCGGCGGCAGCAGGTCGGGATAGAGCCGTTCGACCGAACGCCCCACCATCTCCTGCACGAGCACGTCGGGCGAGACCTGCGCGTCGTCGTGCTGGGCCACCTGCTGACCGTCGCGCAGGACGACGATGCGGTCGGCGATCTGCGCGATCTCGGCCATGCGGTGGGACACGTAGACGAAGCCCACCCCCTCGGCCTTGAGGTCGCGGATGCACTCGAACAACGCCTGCGTCTCGGCGTCGCCGAGCGCCGCGGTGGGCTCGTCGAGGATGACCAGCGAGGCGTCCTGGCTGAGCGCCTTGGCGATCTCGACCTGCTGCTGCGCGGCCGCGCTGAGCCGGCGCACGGGCGTGCCGAGCGACCCCTCGAACCCCAGCCGGGCCAGCTGCTCGCGCGCGACCCGCTCCATCTCCCGGTGATCCACCCGGCCGCCGCGGACCGGCCACCGGCCGACCATGACGTTCTCCGCGACCGACAGGTCGGGAGCAGCCGCAGCTCCTGGTGGATCATCGCGATCCCGTGCGCCATGGCCTCGTGCGGGTCGGCCGGGGCGTAGTCGGCACCGTCCCAGGTCATCGACCCGGACGTCGGCTCGTTGCTGCCCGCGATGATCGAGGCCAGCGTCGACTTCCCGGCGCCGTTCTCGCCCAGCAGGGCCACGACCTCTCCCGGCCGGACCTCGAAGTCCACGCCGTCGAGCGCGGTGGTGCCGGCGTACTCCTTGCGGATCTGCTTGACGCGCAAGCCTTCTCGAGGCGTCTGCGTGTTCACGGGTGCTCCTTGATGTAGGGCGCGACAGTGTCGCGCGTGGCGAGGAGACCGGGCTGCAGCTGCTCGGCCGGGAGCGTCTCCCCGGCGTCGAGCCGGAGGGCGGAGTCCACCGCGAGGCGGCCCATCTTCTGCGTCTGCTGGACGATCGTCGCCGCGAGCGTGCCATTCTGGACGGCCGTCAGGGCGGCCCGGTCGCCGTCGAACCCGACGACGAGGATGTCCTTGCGGCCGGCGGCGCGCACCGCCTGCGCGGCCCCGAGCGCGAGGGCGTCGGCCCGGCCGAAGAAGGCGTTGATGCGCGGGTTGGCCTGCAGCATGTCGGTGGCGAGCGTGAACCCCTCGTCCTGCGCCCACTGCTTCGACGCCTGGCTGGCCACCACGCGCACGCCGGGGTAGGGAGCGATCCCGCGCAGGAAGCCCGCGTTGCGGGCGATCTCGGGGTCGTCCCGATCTGTCCCTGCACCACGCCGATGTTGGCCTGGCCGCCCTTCTCCCGAGCCACCCAGCCGCCCAGGTCCTGGGCCGCCTTCTCGCTGTCGGTCGCGATGAAGGTGTCGCCCGGGGCGCCGTCGGGGTTGCGGTCGATCGTCACGACGGGGATGCCGGCCCGGCTGGCGTTGCGCACGGGCACGGTGGCTGCCGTCGCCCCCGCAGGGATGTAGATGATCGCGTCGACGTCGCGGGTGATCAGGTCCTGGATCTGGTTCACCTGGGTGTCGGGGTCGCCCTTGGCGTCGGCGATGACCAGGCGCACGCCGCGCCGGTCGGCTTCGCGCTGCACCGACTGGCGGATCTGGTTGAAGAAGTCGGCCTGCAGGTTGGCCACGGCCAGCCCGACGACCTTGCGGCCGTCCTCGTTGCCGGCCGCCGTCACGGCGCAGCCGCTCAGCGCACCGACCGCCACCAGGAGCGCGAGGAGCGCGCCCACTGCGCGGCCGAACCGGGTGCGGGCCCTCACGCGTCGGCCCTCCGCCGCAGCACGTCGGCACCCACCGCGACGGCGATGACCAGACCGATGACGACCTGCTGCACGAATGGCGAGACGCCGAGCAGGTTCAGGCCGTTGCGCAGGCAGCCGATGATCAGGACGCCGAAGATCGTGCCGCTGACCTTGCCGGTGCCGCCGGTGAGCGACGCGCCGCCGATGACCACGGCCGCGATGACGTCCAGCTCGTAGCCGTTGCCGGCCGAGGGCTGCGAGGAGTCCAGCCGCGAGGAGAGCACGATCGCTCCGACCGCCGCGAGCGCCCCGGCAAGGACGTAGACCCAGGTGGTCACCTTGCGAACGTTGATGCCGGCCAGCCGCGCGACCTCCTTGCCGCCGCCGACGGCGTAGACCTCGCGGCCTCCGGTGCGGTGGGACAGGAAGTAGGCGCCGGCGACGAACAGCAGCACGAGCAGCAGCGTGGTGACCGACAGGAAGCCGAGGTAGCGGCGAGAGGACAGGTCGTAGAACCACTCGGGGTAGCCGACGATCTGCTCACCGTTGGTCACCAGGTTGGCGAGGCCGCGCGCGATCGACATCATCGCGAGCGTCGCGATGAACGGTGGCAGCTTCATGCGCGTCACGCCGAGCCCGTTGAGCAGCCCGCACAGGGCGCCGACCCCGACGGCGACGAGCATCGCGAACGGCAGCGGCATCCCCATCTCGTGCGAGAGCCAGCCCATCACCATGCCGCTCAGCGCGAGCACCGCGCCCACGGACAGGTCGATGCCGCCGGTGATGATGACGTACGTCGCGCCCAGCGCGAGGATGCCCAGCACCGCCACCTGGTCGACGATGTTGATGAGGTTCCGACCGGTGAAGAAGTACGGCACCGTGAGGGACATGATCACGAACAGGGCGACGAAACCTGCTGCCGCGCCTCCGGATCCGGAGAGATAGCCGAGAAGTCGGTCGCGCGTCGGCGAGCCGGTCGGCGGGTCGCCCTGGGCGACTGGGGTGGCTGTCTGGGACATGGGGACTCCTTGACCGCTGAGCGTGCGCTCAGCTCATGAACATGCCGCCATCGACGTTGATGGCCTGGCCGGTGATGTACTGCCCGGCGTCGGACGCCAGGAAGAGCAGAAGGTTCGCGACGTCGGTTGCCGTGGCCGGTCGCTTGAGCGGGATGCCGTCGATCCACTCGGCGATGAGCTCGCCGGGCTGGTAGTCGCCGAGGAGAGCCCCCAGCGGCGGTCGTTGTACTCCCACATGGGGGTCTCGACGATCCCGGGACAGTAGGCGTTGACGCGGATCCCGTCCGGCGCCAGCTCCTTCGCCAGCGACTGCGTGAGGCCGATGACCCCGAACTTGCTGGCGGCGTACGCCGGGGTGAAGACGAAGCCCTGACGCCCCTGCCCGGACGAGGCGTTGAGCACGCACGGGTGGTCGCTGGCGCGCAGCAGGGGCAACGCCTGCTGCACGCCGATCAGCACGGCGGTCGTGTTGACGCGCAGCACCCGCTCGACGTCCTCGAGCCGGGTGTCCTCCAGCTTGTCGATGGTGATGATCCCGGCGTTGTTGACCAGGACGTCCAGCCCGCCGAAGCGCTGCTCGGCGACCTGCATGGCCGCGCCGACCTGCTCGGGGTCGGTGACGTCGGCCACCACTCCCGCGGCCGCGAAGCCGCGCCGCTGCAGCTCCTCGCCCGCCGACGTGACAGCCTCGTCGAGGTCGATCAGCACCACCTGCGCGCCGGCCTCGGCGAACGCGGTGGCGATGCCCAGGCCGATCCCGCGCCCGGCCCCGGTCACAGCGGCCACCCGGCCCTGCAGCGTGCCCGCGAACATCGGGTCGGCGACGGGCTGCGTGGTGTCGGTCATGAGTCGTTCTCCTGGTTCGGTCGGAAGCGTGAGCGGCGTACGGCGGCGTGCCAGCGGTCTCGCCGGTCACCTCCGGCTGCGCTCGGGTGGGGGTTGAACTCGGTGATCTGGCGCGGCATCTCGACGAGGTCGTCCTCGGTCCAGACGCCGGCCGAGAGGCCGGCGAGGTGGGCCGCCCCGAGGGCGGACAGCTCGGCCACCCCGGACCGGCGCACCCGGCGGCCGGCGAGGTCGGCCTGCAGCTGCATGAGCCAGGCGTTGCGGGTCGGCCCGCCGTCGGCATGGATGGCCGCGACGTCGGCGCCGCCGCGCTCGACCGCGTCGAGCACGTCGCCGACCTGCAGAGCCACCGACTCCGCGGCCGCGCGCGCGAGCACCGCTCGGTCCACGCCCTGGTCGAGGCCGCTGACCAGACCGACGGCCTCGGCGTCCCACCAGGGCGCGGCGAGCCCGGCGAACGCGGGCACCAGGTCGACGCCGTGGTCGGCCGGCGCGGTCTCGGCGAGCGCGAGCAGGTCTTCGGGCGTGGTGGCCAGCAGCCGGGCGAGCCACACCAGCGTGGCCCCGGTCGACAGGATGTTGCCCTCGACCGCGGCGACCGGCCGGCCGCCCCGCGCCCAGGCGATGGTGCGCACCAACCCCTCGGGGGCCGCGGCCCCGTCGGGCACGAGGCCGAGCACCGACGAGCCGGTGCCGTAGGTCACCTTCACCTCGCCGGGCGCCCGCACCCCGTGACCGAACATCGCCGCGTGCGAGTCACCGAGCACCGCGTCGACCCGGCAGCCGGCGAGCGGCCCCTCGGTGATCGCGCCCAGCGGGGCGTCGGAGTCGGCGACCTCGCCGAGCACCGCCCGCGGCACTCCGAAGATGTCGAGCAGCTCCTCGCTCCACTCCCCCGTGGTGACGTCGAGCAGCTGGGTGCGGCTGGCGCTCCCCGCCTCGTGCGTGCGGCCGCCGCACAGCGCCGAGACCAGGAACGCGTCGAGCGTGCCGGCCGCGACACCGTCGGCGGAGCCGTGCTCGTCGAGCAGCCAGCGCACCTTCAGGGCGGAGAACATCGGGTCGACCGGCATGCCGGACAGCTCCTGGACCCGCTGCCCCGCGGCGGTGCCGCGCAGTCGGGTGGCCGCGCCGGACGTACGTCGGTCCTGCCAGCCCAGCACCGGGGACAGCGGCTTGCGGGCGCTCGGGTCCCACAGCAGCGCGGACTCGCGCTGCACGCTCAGCCCGGTCGTGAGCACCCGCGAGCCGATCTCCTGCTGCACGATCTCGGCGGCGCGGTGGACGGAGGCGAGGATCTCGCTCGCGTCCTGCTCGACCTGCCCAGGCGCCGGGTGGGTCTGCCCCAGCGGCACCTGCGCGGTGGCGAGCACGGTGCCGTCCTCGGCCACCGCGACCGCCTTGGTCGAGCTGGTGCCCTGGTCGATCGCCAGGACGTACGGCTGGTCAGGCACCGCGGGACTCGTCCCGTGCCAGGTCGCGGGCCGCGCCCGCGATGCCCTCGACGGTCAGTCCGAAGAAGTCCAGCAGCCACTGGGTGCTGCCGGTCGGGGCGAACCCGTCGGTGCCGAGGATGCGCATGCGCGCCCGGGCCGGCTGCTGCGCGACGACGCTCGCCACCGCGGCGCCGAGCCCGCCGCTGACGTTGGCCTCCTCGGCGGTGACGATCGCACCGCAGTCGGCCGCGGCCAGCTGCACGGCCTCGCTGTCGAACGGCGAGAGCCACGCCGCGTTCAGCACCCGGGCCGAGATTCCTTCTGCCGCAAGCAGATCCGCGGCATCGACCGCGCGAGAGACCATGCTCCCGACGGCGATGATCGCCACGTCGTCGCCCTCGCGGAGCGTCTGGAACCGGCCGCGCTGCAGCGGCTCACCCACGCCCTCGGGGAGGTCAGGCACCTTGAACCGGCCGACCCGGACGTACGTCGGGCGCGGGTGCTCGACCAGCTCGCGAACGACCTGTCGGGTCTGCTCGCGGTCGGTCGGCACCACGATGTCGAGGCCGGGCAGCGGCCGCAGCCAGGAGAAGTCCTCGGGCGAGTGGTGGGTCGGGCCGAGCTCGCCGTACGCCAGCCCCGGGCTCATCCCGCACAGCACCACCGGGTGCGCGCTGTAGGCCACGTCGGCCTTGATCTGCTCCAGCGCCCGGCCGGTGAGGAACGGCGCGGCCGCGCACACGAACGGGACGAGGCCGCTGTTGGCGAGGCCGGCGCCGACACCCACCATGTTCTGCTCGGCGATGCCGACATTGATGAGGCGGTCGGGGAACTCGTCGCGGAACGCCACGAGGTTGCTGGAGCCGACGGAGTCGTTGCAGACCGCGACGACTCGCTCGTCGGCGCGGGCGAGCTCGATGAGCTGCTCCGCGAAGGCGGTCCGGTTGTCGTGGACGGCGGGTGCCGTGGTGGTGCTCATGCCAGCTCCTTGAGTGCTTGCTCGACCTGCTCGGGGGTCGGGACCTTGTGGTGCCACTCGACGCGGTCCTCCATGAACGACACGCCCTTGCCCTTGACGGTGTTGGCGACGACGGCCACCGGCTTTCCCTCGGTCGCCGGCTCGAACGCAGTGCGCAGGGCCTCGTAGTCGTGGCCGTCGATCTCGCGCACCTCCCACCCGAACGCGGCGAGCCGGTCCGGCAGCGGGTCGAGCCCGTTGGTCTCCTCGGTGCGCGCTCCCTGCTGGAGCCGGTTGCGGTCGACCACGAGGGTGAGGTTGGTGAGGCCGAACTGGGCGGCCGACATGATCGCCTCCCAGTTGCTGCCCTCCTGCAGCTCGCCGTCACCGCAGACGACGAAGACCCGCCGCTGCGAGTCCTGCAGGCGCCCGCCGAGGGCGGCGCCGACCGCGACGGGGAGGCCGTGGCCGAGCGGACCCGTGTTGGTCTCGACCCCGGGGACCTTGATCGCGTTGGGGTGCCCGTTGAGCGCGCTGCCCGGGGCCATGAAGGTCGACAGCTCGGCCGGGTCGAAGAAGCCGGTCTGGGCCAGCGTCGAGTAGAGCGCGGCCGCGCAGTGCCCCTTGCTGAGGACGAACCGGTCGCGGTCGCCCCAGCGCGGCTCCTCCGGGTCGATCCGCAGCACCTGGTCGAACAGCACGGTCAGGATGTCGGTGACGGACAGGTCGCCGCCGACGTGGCCCTGCCCCGCCGCGGCGATGGTCTCGATGATCGTGCGGCGCACCAGCCTGGCCTCGTCGGCCGCCACGGACGTACGGCCGGCGGCGTCGCTGCCGGCGTACTCCTCCCGGCGTGCGTGCCAGGCCCGGGCCCGCTCCGCATCTGCTTTCAGCATGTTTCCTCGTTTGCATATCTAGTCAGTGGTGCATGACTATTCGATAGTGACATGACGTGGATCACACGGTCAAGACGTTCGGGTGAAATCCCTTCGGGTGGGCACCGACGAAAGATCGCGCCCTCCCCTCGGGGAGAGCGCGATCTCGTGGTCGTGCAGCCGGGGCGCGGCGGAGCTAGCCGAGCTCCTCGCGCACCGCGGCGACGAAGGCGTCGACGTCAGCCTCGGTGGTGTCGAAGGCGCACATCCACCGCACCTCGCCGGTCACCTCGTCCCAGAAGTAGAACGGGAACCGCTGCATGAGCCGTCGGCTCACCTCGTGCGGCAGCACCGGGAAGACCGCGTTGGCCTGCACCGGGCGGGTGAGGGTGAGGCCCGGCAGGTCGCGCACGCCGTCGGCGAGGCGGGTCGCCATGGCGTTGGCGTGGGCGGCGTTGCGGATCGCGAGGTCGTCGGTGAGCAGCGCCTCGAGCTGCACCGAGACGAACCGCATCTTCGAGGCGAGCTGCATCGACTGCTTGCGCAGGAACTTCGTCCCGCGCACCGCGTCGGGGTTGAGCACGACCACGGCCTCCCCGACCATCGCCCCGCTCTTGGTGCCGCCCAGCGACAGGATGTCGACGCCGGTGTCGTGCACCATCTCCCGGAAGCCGACGCCGAGGTGCGCCGCGGCGTTGGCCAGCCGCGACCCGTCGACGTGCAGCACGAGCCCGTCGCGGTGCGCGCGGTCGGCCAGCGCCCGGATCTCCTCGACGGTGTAACAGGTGCCGAGCTCGGTCGACTGGGTGATCGAGACGACCTTGGCCTGGGCCGCGTGCTCGTCGTCGTGGCGGAGCACGACCGCGTCGATCTGGTCGGGGGTGAGCTTGCCGTCGGGGGTGTCGAGGGCGAGCAGCTTCAGCCCGCCCATCCGCTCGGGCGCCGCGCACTCGTCGACGTGGATGTGCGCCGTGCTGGTGCACACGACAGCCTCCCAGCGGTCGGTAACCGCTTGCAGCGCAACGACGTTCGCGCCCGTCCCGTTGAACACGGGGAACGTCTGCGCGCGCTCGCCGAAGTGCTCGCGGCAGCGCTCCTGCAGCCGCTCGGTGTAGACGTCGCCGCCGTACGCCACCTGGTGCCCCCGTTGGCCCGCACCAGGGCGGCCAGCACCTCGGGGTGGATCCCGGCATAGTTGTCGCTGGCGAATCCTCGGGCGGTGGGGTCGTGCAACGGGTTCAGGCTGTCGGTCACCGGACCATGCTCACAGACGTTCTCCTTCGGCTAGAACGCGGTTGTAGCGCTACGACTTCGCTGCAGCACGGTCGTAGCGCTATAACCGCGTTTCAGCGACGGGGGAGGTCAGCCGGGCAGGGCCGAGAAGGTGCCGCCGTTGATCTGCGCTGCCGGCTCCTCGAACTGGTCGACCACGACGTCGGCGAGCAGCGCGACAGGCGTGTAGCCGGTGAACTTCGCCTCTGGCTTGTCCTCGCGCATCTGCGGCGTCAGCAGCGCCTTGATGCGCAGCACCACCGCGGCCGCCTCGGTCTCGCGGAAGGAGTGCGCCAGCGCCTGCATCCACGCCTCGGCACCCGCCTTGGCCGTGAGGTAGAACGCGTTCCCGGCGGTCGGGCGGTCCAGCGCCGTGGTCGACACGATGACCACCCGCCCGATCGGCGACGCCGCGATCGGATCGTGCAGCGCGCGCGTGGCGTGCTGCAGCGTGACCACGAGGTTGTCGTGCAGCCATCGGTAGTCGGCGAGGTCGGCCTCGACGATGCCCTTGCCGCCCCGCCAGCCGCCGACCAGGTGCACCAGCCCGTCGACCCGTCCGTGCTCGGCCAGCAGCTGCCGACCGAACGCCTCGGTCGCCTCGGCGTCGAGCAGGTCGACCACAGCCGGTACGACCCGCTCACCGGCGAGGGCGTCGAGGCTCGCGCGGTCGCGCCCGACCGCGACGACCGTGGCGCCGGCGTCGACCAGCCGCTCGATCACCGGCGGACCGGCCGCGCCGGTCGCGCCGGTGACCACGACGACGGCGTCGCGCAGGCTCACGCGGCCACCCGGGTGTCCGCGCTGGTCGCGGTGATACCCGAGGTCGAGGCGATGGTGTCGCCGAGCTTCTTGCGCAGCGCCTCGTAGAAGACGTTGAGCGGGAACTCGTCGGGCTGCACCAGGTCGGTCAGGCCCTTGGGCGGGCCGTCCAGCGGCAGCGCGGCAGCACCCTTGGCCCAGGTCGAGGCCGGGTGCGGCGCGACGTAGGTGGTGACGAACTCGTACGACGCCAGCCAGTGCCCGACGCGCGACCGGTCGATGCCGGAGCGATAGAGCTTCTCGACGTCGTCGCACAGCGCGACCACGACCTCGGGCACCCGTCGCCAGTCGAACGACAGCTGGTTGTCGGTCCAGCGCAGCGCGTCCTGGCTGTGCAGGTAGGCGAACAGCAGCTGCCCGCCGAGGCCGTCGTAGTTGCGCACCCGCTCACCGGTGATCGGGAAGCGGAACAGCCGGTCGAAGAGGATGGCGTACTGCACGAGCTTGGCGTACGGCTGCCCCTGCTTCTCCAGCTCGACGGCCTGCCGGAAGGTGTTCAGGTCGCAGCGCAGCTCCTCGAGGGCGTACATCCAGAACGGCATCCGCTGCTTGATCATGAACGGGTCGAACGGCAGGTCGCCGTGGCTGTGCGTGCGGTCGTGGATCAGGTCCCACATCGCGAAGGTCGACTGCGCGAGGTCCTGCGAGCGCACGAGCCGCTCGGCGTCGGGCGGCAGCTGCAGGCCGAGCAGCGACGAGGCCTCGGAGACGACGCGGCGGAAGCGCGCGCCCTCGCGGTCGCAGAAGATCGCGCCCCAGCTGAACTTCGGAACCTCCCGCACCGCAACGGTTTCGGGGAACAGCACGGCCGAGTTGGTGTCGTAGCCGGGGGTGAAATCGATGAAGTTCACCGCGAGGAACATCTTGTTGTCGTACATCTGCTCCACCTCGGCGAGCCAGTCCGGCCACTGCACGGACACCAGCAGTGCCTCGAAGACCCGGTCGGGGTTGCCGTTCTGGGTGTACATCGGGAAGACCACCAGGTGCTCGATGCCGTCCTCGCGCGAGAGGTCGGGGCGGAACGCCATGAGCGAGTCGAGGAAGTCGGGCTTGGCGAAGCCGGACCCGACCCAGCGGTCGAGGTCGCCGGGGAGGGCCGCGAGGTAGTCGGCGTCGTGCGGGAATCGCGGTGCCAGCGCAGCGATCTCGCGCTTCATGGTGTCGACGAGCTCGCGGGCACGGTCGAGGTCGTGCTGCTCGCCGTCGATCGAACCGTCCTTGCTCTGCGTGGCGCGCAGCTCGACGACCGCGGCCTTGAGGCGCTGCCACTCGGGCAGGTCGACGGTGCCGGAACCGCTCACCGCGGTGAGGGTCGCGGCGCGGTTGCCGCCGCTCGCCCAGGTGACCACGTTGCTGACGAAGCGCGCGTTGTCGAGCTCGTCGATCGAGTCGTCGCCCGCGAGGTCGGAGTCGGCGAGCACGACCACGCGGCCGGCGTCGACCGGGAGCGCGACGGCGACCGGCTGGCGCGCGGGGTCGGCGGTGGCGCTGGTGCGCTGCAGCACGAGAGCCTGCGGAGCCTCGCTGGTGTCGATGGTGCCGGCGCGGTAGAACGCGACCTCGTCGACGCCGGCCAGCAGACCCTGACCGGCCCCCTCGCCGGCCTCGGCCAGCACCCAGGTCGCGTTGCCCTGGTGCCGGCGGCCGCCCTCGGCCGACTCGTGCACGAGGGTGCTGCGCAGCCCCAGGCCGAACCGCGCGAGGAGCTCGTTGACGTTGTTGCCGTAGGTGTCCTGGTCGCACTCGCCGAGCACCACCAGGCCGCCGCCGGACCGGACGAACTGCTCGACCGCGTCGAGCTCGGCACCGGTCAGCACCGGAGGCAGGTCGCCGACGACGCGCTCCGAGCGCGCCTCGGCCGGGTGCGCGACGACCAGCACGTCGGCGCCCTCGAGCGCGTCGGCGGTGAGCTCCCCTGCTCGTGGCCCACGACCTGCAGACCGGTGCCCTGCAGCACCTCGGCGGCGCGGGCCAGGCTCGCGTCGGCCGGGTTGGCGGGGTTCATCCGCGCCGCCACCTCACGGCTCAGCGACCACGCACTGCTGTGGGCCTGGTCGACCAGGATCTTCGGGAAGACGCTCATGACAACCCCTCTCACGGTGAAGAATCTTTCGCGCTGACCACGGTAGGCGACAGATTCTCCATCCGTCCACCGGGGTGGGGGCGGGTGCATCCGGCGCTCACCCCCGGCGTGATCCAGGTCACCGCCGCCCGGTTAACCTGCGCCCATGCCCGTGCAGCGACTGTTGCCGACAACGGAGTCGGCAGACCTCATCGAGCTGACGCGTGACGTCTGTCGCCGCAGCCTGGCCCCTGTGGTCGACGAGACCGAGCGCAAGGGCGAGATGCCGCGCGAGACCTATCGCACGCTGGGGCAGGCCGGCCTGCTGTCGCTCCCCTACCCCGAGGACCTCGGCGGGGGCGGCCAGCCGCAGGAGGTCTATCTGCAGGTGATCGAGGAGATCGCCTCGACCTGGATGTCCGTCGCCGTCGGCGCGTCGGTGCACAGCCTCAGCTGCTACCCCATCGCCACCATGGGCAGCCGCGAGCAGCAGGAGACCTTCCTGCCCGACATGCTGAGCGGCGAAAAGCTTGGCGCCTACTGCCTTTCCGAGCCCCAGGCCGGGTCCGACGTCTCCGCGATCTCCACCCGCGCCCGGCGCGACGACGACGGCGGCTGGGTGCTGCGGGGGCGCAAGGCGTGGATCTCCAACGCCGGCCACGCCGACTTCTACACGGTGTTCGCGCGCACCGGCGACGACCCGACGAAGGGCCTGTCCTGCTTCCTCGTCCCGCCGGACGACCTCACGTTCGCCGAGCCCGAGAAGAAGATGGGGCTCGCGAGCGACCCGGTGCGCGAGGTGATCCTCGACGACGTGCGGGTCGGCCCCGACCGCCTCATCGGCGAGGAAGGCATGGGCATGAAACTGGCGCTCACCGCCCTCGACTCCGGACGCCTCGGAATCGCTGCCGCCGCAACGGGACTCGGCCAGGCAGCACTCGACCTGGCGATCTCGTACGCCCGCGAGCGCAAGCAGTTCGGTCGCCCGATCGCCGACAACCAGGGGCTCGCGTTCCTGCTCGCCGACATGGAGACCGCCGTCAGCTCGGGGCGCACCGCCTACCTGCACGCCGCGCGGCTGCGCGACGCCGGCATGCCGTTCACCAAGGAGGCCGCGGTCGCCAAGCTGACCGCCACCGACGCGGCGATGCGGGTCACGACCGACGCGGTGCAGGTGCTGGGCGGCGCGGGCTACACCCAGGACTTCCCGGCCGAGCGGTTCTTCCGCGACGCCAAGGTCACCCAGATCTTCGAAGGCACCAACCAGATCCAGCGGCTGGTCATCTCGCGCCAGCTGATCACTGCCTGAAAGGGATTCACGTGCAGATCGACGACAAGACCGTTGCCCTCGTCACCGGCGGAGGCTCCGGCCTCGGCGAGGCGACCGCCCGCCGGCTCCACGCCGACGGCGCGGCCGTGGTGCTGGCCGACCTCGAGGGTTCGCGCGGCGCAGACCTGGCCGCCGAGCTCGGCGAGCGGGCCACGTTCGTCACCACCGACGTGCGCGACGAGCAGCAGGTGCAGGCCGCGATCGGCGCGGCGAAGGAGCTCGGCGAGCTGCGCGTCGTCGTCAACTGCGCCGGCGTCGGCACCCCCGGGCGGATCATCAGCAAGCGCGGGGTGCACAGCCTCGAGGACTACCGCACGGTCATCGAGATCAACCTGATCGGCACGTTCAACGTGCTGCGCCTGTCGGCCGAGGCGATGCTCGGCAACGAGCCGGTCGACGGCGACCGGGGCGTCGTCGTGATGACCGCGTCGGTCGCCGCGTTCGACGGACAGATCGGCCAGGCGGCGTACGCCTCGTCCAAGGGCGGCATCGTCGGCCTCACCCTCACCAGCGCACGAGACCTGGCGGACAAGGGGATTCGCGTCATGACGATCGCGCCCGGCACGTTCGAGACGCCGATGCTCGCGGGGCTGCCGAACGACGTGAAGTCGGTGCTCGAGGCGCAGGTGCCGCACCCGTCGCGGCTGGGCCGGCCGGCGGAGTACGCCGCGCTCGTCGCGCACATCGTCGACAACCCGATGCTCAACGGCGAGGTCATCCGGCTCGACGGCGCGCTGCGCATGCCGCCGCGCTGATCCGATCCGGGCGGAACGAACCCCGGGCCGGGTGACGTCGTAGCCGCGAGACCTCGAAGGAGCGTTCGCGACCATGACGATGACCCAGCTTTCACCCCGGACCGACCTGGATCTGCAGCGGCGCGGCAGCGCGCTGCGCGAGGAGATGCTCGCCGCCGCGCTCGACCCGAGCGACCCGCGGCTGCGCCTGGTCGCGGTCGGGCGCCACGCGATCGACGAGCAGGTCGAGCGGATCGAGTCGATGGCCCGCGCCAGCGTGACGCGGATGCAGACCGGCTGGCGGCTGCCCGGCCCGTGCCCCGAGACGGTGCGGCCCGTGCGGCTCAGCGTGATGGTCCCCGAGCAGGCCGTGGCCCGCTGCCCGCTGCTCGCCTGCCCCGGCACCGGCGTGCGCGTCGCGCCCGTGGCGGTGGACCTCACCCTGGTCGACGACCACGTGGCGATGATCGCCGGACCGGTCACGCGGCGGCACGAACCGACGCTGTACGCCTCGACCAACCACGAGCTGCTGCTGCCGCTGCGCGAGCTGCGCGACGACCTGCTCGAGGTCAGCGAGCCGGCCGAGGACGCGCCCGACGCTCCGACCTCGCGCCAGCTCGAGGTCGCCCGGTCGCTCGCCCGCGGCGACAAGGACGTCACGACCGCGCGCCGGCTGGGGACGTCAGTGCGCACCGTCGAGCGGGAGGTCTCGGCGATCCTCGCGCTCGTCGGCGCGGGCAACCGCCGCGAGGCGACGATGATCCTCAACGGGGCCGCGAGGTAGCCTTGACCGGCCCGTCCCCGGGCCGCGCCGGTGTAGCTCAGTTGGTAGAGCGCCTCTCTTGTAAAGAGGATGTCGCGGGTTCGACTCCTGTCACCGGCTCCGCGCGCCGAGCCAGCCCGCCGGCCCCGCCGCCCACGCCGCTCCGGTGAGAGTGCGCAAAGGGCCCATCGAAGGCGTACGACATGGGCGTGTTGCGCACTCTCAGCAGCACGCCCGGGGCTCAGCCGGGCATCGTGAGCAGGGCCGCGAGGGCGCCGAGCAGCATCCAGGGGCCGTACGCGAATCGCGTGCTGCGAGAGGCGCGTCCGGTCAGGAGCAGCACGCCTGCCCACAGGCCGCCCAGCACGAATCCGAGCAGCAGGCCGACCAGGGCCACGGTGACGCCGAACCAGCCGAGCGCGCCGGCGAGCAGGACGCCGAGCTTCACGTCGCCGAGCCCCATGCCGCCGAGACCCAGGACCAGCAGCACCATGAGCGCGACGCCTGCGGCCCACGCGGCGGTGACCCAGCCCTGCCAGTCGCCCTCGCGCCAGCTCGCGAACGCGAGGAGCGCGCCGACCACCGGGACCGACCCGAGCGTGAAGATGTCGGGGAGGCGGTGGACCGCGAGGTCGATGGAGGTCAGGGCGACGCCAGCGGCGGACAGGACCGCGAGCGCGGGCCAGGCCCACGGATGGTCGACTCGACCGGCGACTGCCAAGAGCCCTGGCCACAGGATCGCAAGGGCCACCGGCTCCCAGGCCAGGCGCGGGAGGGCGCCGGTGCGGGTGGTCTCGATACGCCGCTCGGCTAGCGCCTCGCGACTACTCGACCGGCTTGGGCGCGCCGTCGGGCTGCTCGACCGGCTCGGTTGCTCCTCGGGGAGGCGCCAGGAGCCGCGCACCAGCCACCGACGTACGACCACGCCGGCTCCCCCGCCGGCGACGGCGGCGAGCAGCAGGGCGTAGATCGGCACGGCGCCATCCTGCCGGGCGACCGGGTCCGGCAGGCGGCTGCGACCTCACCCTGTGGACGAGGCTCACCACGCACGCGACCGCACGACACAACGCACGAGGCGCACCGGCAAGCCGGTGCGCCTCGTGGACGTCGTCTCAGATCGCGAGGATCAGAGGACGTTGTTGTTCAGGTAGACCTGCAGCGCCCGGGTGGTGCGGTAGTTCATCCGGTAGGCGCCGTCGCGCGAGATGCCGATGCGGGTCTGCAGCGCGGCGATGGTCTTCGGGCCGATCGAGCCGTCCTGGGTCACGCCGAGCTTGCGCTGCAGCGCGCGCTTGGTGATCGGGCCGAACGAGCCGTCCTGGGTGGTGCCGACCCACTTCTGCACGGCCTTGGTGGTGAGCGGGCCGAACGAGCCGTCGAGCGCCAGCTTGCTGGTGGTCGGGCGGGTGGTGTCGCGGCTCACCGAGTCGCCGCTGCCGACCACGACCGCGAGGCCGTTGGTGCGGGTCAGGCCGGCGCGCACCGAGCAGACCGGCCAGGCGCCGGGGCCCTGCACGCGCAGCGTGGCCTGGGCGATGAGGATCTGCTGCTCACGGGTGGCGCGGTTGGCGGTGTAGGCGTACTTCTGGCCGCCGAACGCCTTCCAGGTGGAGTAGGAGAACTGCAGGCCGCCGTAGTAGCCGTTGCCGGTGTTGATCGACCAGTTGCCGCCCGACTCGCACTCGGCGACGCGGTCCCAGACGTTGGTGGGGGTGTGCGCCTCGGCCTTGCCGGCGGTGCCGAGCCCGGCGCCGACGGTGGCCGCGGAGAGGATGACGACACCGGCGGCACGGCGACCGGTGCGAGAGACGGTCTTGGGTGCAGCGTGCTTCGGGGTATAAGGCACGAAGGGTTCCTTCCCTGACGAACGCCTGCGAGGTGAGCTGTCGGGTTCGAGCTGTCAGGTGCCCGGCCGGGTCTCCCCGGCTTCACCCCAGGACGCTGTCGCGCCCGGTGTTGGGTCCCCCGCCCTCGTCTGCGCCCCGGACCGTCCGGGGAAACGCGCCATGGGTGACGAGGTTCGGCGTTCTGGCGCGCGCACAAAGGGTTTTCAGTTGTCGCACGCCCTGTCGGTGACGGCACAGTTGTCATCGCCAGGGCCGCCAGAATGTTACGGCACGGAAGGGGTACGACGGGGGCTAGTTGAACCAGAAACTCACCGGCGCCGGGCGCGGCGACGGCGGACCGCCGACCGGTCCAGCGGTGAGGACATCAGGTCGCCGAGCACGATCCCGGTGCTCAGCGCGAGCGCCACACCGGCCGCGCCGACCAGGGTGACGACGCCCTCGCTGGTGGCCGCGGCGGCGGCCTCGCCGACCACCGTGCCCGACACGGACTCGTACATCCCCTGGAAGATGCGCAGCCCGGGCAGCAGCGGCGAGATCGCGGGGACCACCAGCACCATCGGCGGCGCCCCGAGCCGCAGCGCGGTCACCCGGCCGAGCAGCCCCATGGCGATGGCGCCGACGGCGACCGCCGAGGTGGCGCCGAGGTCGATGTAGCGGGTGAGGGTCTGCGACACCAGCAGCCCGACCATGCCGAGCAGCGCCGTCGGCAGCAGCATGCGCAGCCGCGAGCGCATCGTGATCGCCGAGGCGAGCGCGCCGGTGGCGCCGCACAGGACCACCAGCCACAGCAGCGGCTCCTGCCCCTCGAACCGCAGCGCCCCGGGCGTGCTGAGCTCCAGGTCGAGCGCCCGGTCCAGCCGCAGGGTGAGCGAGAGCCCGAACGCGACGCCGATGATGATGCCCGCACCGGTGAGCACGGTGGTGAGCATCCGGCCGGCGCCGGTCACCGGATAGCCGGTGATGGCGTCCTCGACCGCCGAGGTCATCGAGCGCCCGGGCAGCTGCACCACGATGCCGCCGGCGACGGCGTAGGCGAAGTCGACGGTGGACATCGCCCACGGCCCGTCGCCGAGGCGGCTGAGCACGAACGCCAGCCACCCCAGCACGGTCGAGATGGCGCCGCCGGCGGCGCAGACGTAGAAGTAGGGCAGGCCGCGCCGGCTCAGCCCCGGCCGACCCGGTCGATGATGATCGCCGACACCACCGCCACGGCGATCGCGACGATGCCGCCGCCGAGCAGCGCGGCCACCGAGCCGGCGAGGCCGCCGTAGCCGAGGGTCACCAGCCAGCGCGGGTAGAGCCGCGGCTCGCGCTGCAGCTGCTTCAGCTCGGCCCCGGCCTGCTCGACGTCGAGGTCGTTGGTGATGATCCGGTCGACGAGGTCGTGCACGGCGGCGAGCCGGGCGAAGTCGCGGGTGGAGGTGCGCACGACGCGCAGCGCGGTGAGCGGCTCGCCACCGCTCGGGGCCGGCCCCTGCACCAGCAGCGACTGGTTGGTGATGTCGACCTCGAGCCGGCGCAGACCGAGCGAGGCCGCGACCGCGATGACCGCGCTCTCGACGTCGCGGGTCGAGGCGCCGCAGCGCAGCAGCAGCTCGCCGACGCGCACCGACAGCTCCATCCGGCGGCGCCGCTCGGCGATCTCGCCGGGCTCGTCGCGCACCCGCGGGTCGCGGTAGGGCGTGTGCCGCAGCGACTCGCGCAGCGGCAGCGGGTCGGTGACCGGTTCGCCGCGCATCAGGCGCCGGCGCACCGGGCGCAGCCTGGCCGCGGGCCGTTCGGGCGAGGAGGAGTCGGCCACGGGCGTCAGCCGGGCAGCTGCGGGATCCAGTCGTCGAGCGACCAGGAGCCCTGGGGGTCGAACGGCCACCAGCTGACCGCCATGTCGTTCGTGAAGGCCCAGAACGCGCACCACACCGCGATCACGACGCACAGCGCCATGACCGCCTTGGTGAGCGGCTCGCTGCGCAGCAGCCCGCGCACGATGCTGCGCGAGCCGCGCCGCATCGACGGCCCGCCCGGACCCCACCACAGCACCCAGGCAGCCATCAGCGTGCCGACCACCCAGGGCAGCGAGGCCTCCAGCTCGGGCCGGTCACCGGTGGTCATCGACACCAGCAGCGCCGTGGTGACGGCGGCGACGCCGCCGACGAAGGCCGGCAGCAGCAGGGAGAAGAACGTGGCGACGACGGCGCGCAGCCCGTGCCACGGCGAGGCGACCACGGCCATCACCCCGTCGGACCGGCGCGCCCCTGCTGGAAGCGGCGCAGCACCATCGAGGTCATCGACCGGTCGGTCCAGCGAGCGGCGATCGTCCACAGCACGAGCAGGCCGAGCCCGACGGCCGGCCACAGCGCCGTGATGCCGAGCAGCGCGAGCAGCAGCCCCGCGAGGCTGCCGGTGCGCGCCGACAGACCGATGCGCGGGTCGGGCTGACGCGCGGCCCAGTCGTGCGGCGCGGTCGGGCCGGTCGGCCCACCGCCGGACTGCCACGGCTGCGGCTGGCCGCCCTGCGCCGTGGGGTACGCCGGTGTCGCCGGCTGCGCAGGAGCGGGCTCGGCCTGGGGCCGGCGCCCCCACCCGCGGCGGGCGGGCTGCGCGGGCTCGGGCCGGGTCGCGGGGTCGGGGCGGGTGCCCGGCTGCGGCCGGGCGACCGGCTCGGTGGGCGCCGGGCCTGCGGGAGGTGCGGAAGACGTACGGGCAGAGGCGGGTTCGCGCGTCGGCGTCGCGAACGGGTCGGTCTGCGCGGCAGGTGCGGCCAGCGGCAGCACCGAGGTCGAGGAGGGCTGCGCCTGCGGCTGCACCTGGGTGTGCGGAACGGCCGGGGTCTGCTGGGTGCTCGGCCGGCCCGAACCGGCGTCGGGCGCGGTGGTCTGCACCGGCACCCCGCGCGTATGACCGCCCGCGGCATAGCGCTCGAGCTCGTCGAGGACCGTGGCCGCGTCGGGCCGCTCCGTGGGCACCGGCGACAGGGCGGCGGCCAGCAGCGGCCGGAGTCGCTCGTCGACCCCCGACAGGTCGGCCTGCCCCCGCGAGACCCGGTCGAGCACGACCGGCATCGGGCCCTTGCCGAACGGCGCCTTGCCGGACGCCGCGAAGGCCAGGGTCGCCGCCCAGCCCCACCAGTCGGTGGAGTCGGAGACCGGCGCGCCCTCGACCACCTCGGGCGAGAGGTATCCGGGGTCCCCATGACCAGCCCGGTCATGGTCAGGCGCACGTCGTCGGCCGCGTGGGCGATGCCGAAGTCGATGAGCACCGGGTCGTCGCCGACCATCAGCACGTTGCCGGGCTTGAGGTCGCGGTGCACGACGCCCGCGCGGTGGATCTCCTCCAGCGCCTCGGCGAGGCCGCGGCCCAGCACGACGAGCTGGTCGGGCGAGAGCGGGCCGCGCTCCTCGACGACGTCGTCCAGCGGCGGGCCGGGGACGTAGCGGGTGACGAGGTAGGGGTTGGGACCGTCGATGTCGGCGTCGAGCACGGGGGCGACGCCGTCGTGGCGCACCCGCGCGAGCGTGCTGACCTCGCGGCGCAGCCGGTCGCGGGCTCCGTCGTCGTGGGCGATGTGCGGCCGCAGCACCTTGACCGCGACCTCGGTGCCGTCGCGGTCGACGGCCTTGTGCACCACGCCCATGCCGCCCTCGCCGATCTTGTCGACGAGCAGGTAGGGCCCGAGCATCTGCGCCCCGGGGCCGAGCTCGAGCGTGGGGTCGTCGTCGGGGCTCGTGCCGCGTCCCCCGCCGAGCACCGCGGTGGGCAGGCGATGCCCCTTGGTCACCGGGTCGCCGGAAGCGCGCTCCTGTGGTCCCCTCGGCGGGCGCGCGTCTGCTGCCATGCCTCCACGGTAAGCCGTCTCCCTCACAGATCCTGGGAGCCGGTCGGACCCGCGCTGGGTGTCAGCCCTGGATATAGGTGGTCAGGTGGTCGCGCTCGGCCTGCAGCTCGTCCATGCGCTGCTTCACGACGTCGCCGATGCTGACGATGCCCGCGAGCCGGCCGTCGGCGAGCACCGGCAGGTGCCGGATGCGGTGCTCGGTGAGCTGGCGGGCCACGCCCTCGATCTCGTCGTCGGGCTGGCAGGTCAGCACGTCCGTGGTCATGATCTGCGCGACCGGGCTCGCGAGGTAGTCGACGCCGCCGTCGCGCAGCCGACGCACGACATCGCGCTCGCTGACGATGCCGACCGGCGCCGGGGCCTCGGGGTCGTCCACGACCACGACCGCGCCGATGCCGTGCTCGCCGAGCAGGTCGACGAGGTCGCCCACGGTCGCGTCACTGCGGATGGTGACGACCTGGTTTCCCTTGTTGCGGAGGACGTCGTTGATGCGCATGACTGAATCTAACGCCGGTCGCCGCGCCGCGTCACGGTCTGGCGCGACCGGATCGCGACCACCCCGATGGGTCGCGACCACCCGCGACTAGTGTCGAATCAGACGACTCGTCCACCCACCACCTGGGAGGCGGATTCCGGTGCCGAGCAGGACGTACGACTTCGTGATCGCGGCCAACCGGCTGCCGGTCGACCGCGTGGTCCGCGACGACGGCACCGAGGAGTGGCAGACCAGTCCCGGCGGACTCGTCACCGCGATGGAGTCGGTGATGCGCGGCCGGTCTGCGGCCTGGGTCGGCTGGGCCGGCATCCCCGACGAGACGCCCGAGCCGTTCACCGACGACGAGCTGCTGCTCGTGCCCGTCCCGCTGAGCCTCGACGAGGTCACCAGCTACTACGAGGGCTACAGCAACGACAGCCTGTGGCCGATCTATCACGACGTGATCGTGCCGGCGACGTTCCGGCGGTCGTGGGCGGCGGCGTACGAACAGGTCAACGAGCGCTTCGCCCAGCAGTGCGCCGAGGTGGCAGCCGAAGGCGCGACCGTGTGGGTGCACGACTACCAGCTGCAGCTGGTGCCGGCGCTGCTGCGCGAGCTGCGGCCCGACGTGCGCATCGGGTGGTTCAACCACATCCCGTTCCCGCCGGTCGAGCTGTTCGGGCAGCTGCCGATGCGCCGCGAGATCCTCACCGGCCTGCTCGGCGCCGACTTCCTGGGCTTCCAGCGGCCGGCCGACGCCGAGAACTTCCTGCGCGCCTGCCGGCGGCTGCTCGGCGCGCGGACCAAGGGCGACGTCGTCGACGTGCCGCACACCGACCGTCGCGTGCGGGCCGCGTCCGTGCCCATCTCGATCGACGCCGGCGGGCTGCGCGAGCTCGCGATGTCCGAGCCGGTGCAGGAGCGCGCCCGCGAGATCCGCGAGCAGCTCGGCAACCCGCGCACCGTGCTGCTCGGGGTCGACCGGCTCGACTACACCAAGGGGATCCGGCACCGGCTCAAGGCGTTCGAGGAGCTGCTGCGCGACGGGCGGCTGTCGGCCGACGACGTGTGCCTGGTGCAGGTCGCCTCGCCGAGCCGCGAGCGGGTCGAGGCCTACCGCGAGCTGCGCGAGCAGGTCGAGCGCACCGTCGGGTCGGTCAACGGCGCCTACTCCCCCATCGGTCACACCACGGTGACCTATCTGCACCGGTCGTTCCCGCGCGAGGAGATGGCCGCGCTCTACGTCGCCGCCGACGTCATGCTCGTCACCCCGCTGCGCGACGGCATGAACCTCGTCGCCAAGGAGTACGTCACCTGCCACGACGGGCCGGGCGCGCTCGTGCTGTCGGAATTCACCGGGGCCGCGGGGCAGCTGCGGCAGGCGTTCATGACCAACCCGCACGACATCGGCGGCCTGAAGCAGGCGATCATGGACGCCATCGAGACGCCCGAGAAGGAACGCGCCCGCCGCATGAAGGCGCTGCGCAACCAGGTCGCCAAGAACGACGTGCAGCACTGGGCCGAGACCTACCTGGCCGCCCTGCGCGCGGCGCCCGAGAAGCCGGCGCCGACCGAGTCCTGACGAGCGAGCCCTGACGAGCGAGGAGATGTCGTGCCGACCGACCTGACGCCCGAGCTGCGCTCCGCGATCGACCGGTTCACCGCGCTCGACCGGGTGCTGGTCGCCACCGACTTCGACGGGGTGCTCGCCCCGCTGGTCGACGACCCCGCCGACTCGCGACCGATCGACGGGTCGGTGGCGCTGCTCGAGCGCCTCGCGCGGGCCGGGACCCCGGCGGCGCTGGTGTCGGGGCGCGACCTGGCGTCGCTGCGGGCGGCGGCGGGAATCGAACCCGCGTCGCCGGTCATCCTGATCGGGTCGCACGGGGCCGAGTCCAGCGTCGAGCTCGACCTGGGCGCCACGCTCGACGACCGGGCCCGGCAGCGGCTCGCCGACACCGTCGAGGTGCTCACCCGGATCGCCGAGCAGCACCCGCCGGTGCGGCTGGAGCACAAGCCCGCGGGCATCGTGCTGCACACCCGCGGGGTCGCCCCGGAGGTGGCCGAGCCGGCGACGACGGCGGCGCTGCGGGTGCCCGAGGAGGTCGCCGGCGTGCACGCCATGCGCGGCAAGGACGTCGTCGAGCTGTCGGTGCTGCCGGTCTCGAAAGGCCAAGCCCTGCAAGCACTCTCGCGCGACCTGGGTGTCGCGGCGACGCTCTACCAGGGCGACGACGTCACGGACGAGACCGCGTTCGCGGCGCTGCGCGACGACGAGCGCAACGTGACCGTCAAGGTCGGTCCGGGCGAGACCCTCGCCGGCTTCCGGGTGGCCGGGCCGCCCGACGCGGTGGCGACGCTGCGCGCGGTGGCCGACCGGCGTACGGCGGGCTGAAGGGGCGGCGCGCCACGCTGAAACGCGGCTTGAGCGCTCTGACCGGGTTGCAGCGGAGTCAGAGCGCTCAAGCCGCGTTTCAGCGCTCGGGCGGACGCCCGGTGGAGGCGCGGACGACCAGCTCGGGGGCGAACAGCGCCTCGCCCCGGCGGTGGGGCCGGCCGCCGATCTCGTCGACGAGCGCGCGCACGGCGGCGTGGCAGATGGCGGTGGTGTCCTGCCGGACCGTGGTGAGCGCCGGGTCGCTGAACGCGGAGATGAGCGACCCGTCGTAGCCGACCACGGACAGGTCGTCGGGCACGCACAGCCCCGCCTGCCGAGCGGCGCGGGTGACGCCGAGCGCGATGACGTCGGAGCCGCAGATGACCGCGGTGGCGCCGGCCTCGATCAGGTCGGCCCCGGCCTGCACGCCGCCCTCGAGCCCGAACCAGGTCTCCTGCACCATCGCGTCCAGATCCAGGTCGGGCAGCAGCTCGGCGGCGAGCCGGCGGAACGCCTCGACGCGGCGCACCACCGGGACATAACGGTGCTGCCCGGTCGCCAGGCCGATGCGCTCGTGCCCGAGCTGCACCAGGTGCGCCAGCGCGACCTCGACCGCGGCGGCGTCGTCGTTGGACAGCGACGGCGCGTCGACCTCGGGGCGGTGCCCGTTGATCAGCACCATCGGCAAGCCGCGGGCGCGCAGCCGGTGATATCGCTCGAGGTCGACGTCGAGGTTGGCGTGCTGGCCGCTGACGAAGATCACCCCGGCCGCGCCGCGGTCGAGCAGCATCTGCAGGTAGTCGTCCTCGTGCACCCCGCCGGGGGCCTGGGTGCACAGCACCGCGGTGTAGCCCTCGGCCGCGAGCCCCATCTGGATGCTCTGCGCCATCACCGGGAAGATCGGGTTGGTCAGCTCGGGCACGATCAGACCGACCATGCCGACCATCTGACGGCGCAGCAGGCTGGGTCGCTCGTAGCCGAGCACGTCGACCGAGGTCAGCACCGCCTCGCGCGTCCCGCGCGCGACGCCGGGCTTGTCGTTGAGCACGCGGCTCACCGTCGCCTCGCTCACGCCGGCGTGCTTGGCGACCTCGGACAGGCGTATGGCCATCACGGCACCTCTCTCGACCAGACCCAGACCCCGACACCGGCTCGGTCACTGCTCAGCGTGACGTCGCCGTCGACCTGGAGGGCAGCGCCCCCGACGACCACGCGGTGCTCCTCGACACCGGGCAGGTCGCGTGCGGGCACCCCCAGTCTGTACGCCGCCCGCGACACCGCTACCATCGCCACCTGCTCGGCGGTCTCGCGCAGGAACACGAGCACGTCGTCGCCGGTGTGCACCCAGCGCATGCCACCCCGCCGGAGCGGCTCGAGGTCGCGGCGCGCGCGGATCAGCTCCTGGTAGGCCGCGAAAATCCCGTTGTCCCAACGGGACTCGTCCCACGGCATCGGACGCCGGCCGTCCTCGCCGAAGCTGCCGAGCATCCCGATCTCGTCGCCGTAGGTGATCATCGGGACCCCCGGCAGGGTCAGCAGCAGCCCCGCCGCAGCGATCACCTCGTCGGGGCTCTCGACCAGGGTGCGGATGCGCGTCGTGTCGTGCGAGCCGACGAGCGTGAAGCTGTGCGCGCGGCTGCGCCAGGGCACCAGCGCGGTGAACTCGTCCATCGTGTCGGCCACGGCGGCGCCGCCGAGCCGCGGCACCATCAGCGGCGAGCCGAGGAAGCTCGGGGCCGTGCCGGGTGGCGCAGCCAGGTCCACAACGGGCGGGTGAACCCGCTGTAGTTCATCACCCCGTGCCACCCGTCGCCGTCGACGTCGCGGGAGTGGTCGTGGCAGTGCTCGGCGATGAGCAGACCGTCGGCGCGAGTCTCCTGCACCGCGCGGCGCATCCGGCGCGCGACCTCGTGGTTGACGTCCTGGGCGCCCCACCGGCCGGTCATGTTCGCGACGTCGACGCGCCAGCCGTCGAGCCCGTCGGGCCCGGCCAGCCACCGGCGTACGGTCGCGTCGGGGGCGTCGAAGAGCCGCTCGGCGACGCTCGTGCTCTCGTGGTCGATCTTGGGCAGCGAGGGCACCCCGAGCCAGGAGACGTAGTCGCCGGTCTCGTCGTAGAGGTAGCGGTCGCGCTCGGGCGCGGCCGGGTCGGTCTGCGCGGCGACGAACCACTCGTGCCGGTCGCCGGTGTGGTTGGTCGTGAGGTCGCCCAGCACCCGCAGGCCGCGCTCGTGCGCCGCGCGCACCAGGCGGCGCAGCGCCTCGTCCCCGCCGAGCACCGGGTCGACGGCGTCGAACGTGGCGGCGTCGTAGCGGTGGCTCGAGCCGGCCGGGAAGAACGGCGTGAGGTAGAGCGTGGTCACCCCGAGGCGCTCGAGGTGGTCGAGGTGCTCGGCGATGCCGTCGAGGTCGCCGCCGAACAGCTGCCGCCCGGCGAGGTGCGGCTCGGCGGTGACCGGGTCGTCCCAGCCGGCCGGGATCGCCCAGTCGGGAGCGACCTGCGTCACCGGCGGGGCGGCGGCGGAGCGGGCGAAGCGGTCGGGATAGACCTGGTAGACCACGGCGTCCAGCGCCCAGTCGGGCGGCGGGTCGTGGGTCACGAGCCGGAAGTCGGCGGCGTCGGGCACGTCGCGGTCGTGCACGCCGGTGCCGTTGAGCCACTGGTAGCCGCTGGTCTCGCCGCTCAGCACGAACCGGTAGCCGGTGACCGGGTTGTGGCAGACGACCTCGGCCTCCCACCAGCTCTCCAGGTCGTCGCTCGCGACGCGGGTGGCGGGCCGGAACTCCGGCTCACCGTCGGTCACCTGGCGCAGGTGCACCTCGGTCACGCCGGACGCGTGCGGCACCCGCACCCGCACGGTGACCCGCTGCCCCGGCCGCGGCGCGGGGTCGGCGACGTAGAGCGCCGACCCGTCGTGGTGCGGGCGCCGCAGCGGGGCCGGGTCGGTCACTTGACCGAGCCCGCGGTGGCGCCGCCGATCAGCTGCTTCTGGAAGGCGAGGTAGAGCAGCACCGTCGGGA
Source organism: Barrientosiimonas endolithica (assembly GCF_030296655.1). Taxonomy (NCBI): domain Bacteria; kingdom Bacillati; phylum Actinomycetota; class Actinomycetes; order Micrococcales; family Dermacoccaceae; genus Barrientosiimonas; species Barrientosiimonas endolithica. The sequence continues at coordinate 2,963,655 of NZ_AP027735.1, forward strand.
GCGAGCCGAGCAGCGACCCGGCGGCGAACTGCCCGAACAGCCGGTTCGCCTCGTTGCCCTTGCTCATCGACCACAGCCCGACCGCGAGGGTCTGCTTGTCGGCGTCGAGCAGGAAGATGCTCGCCAGCATGAACTCGCCGAACAGGCTCACGAAGCTGACCATGAAGACGGTCACCAGGATCGGCATGACCAGCCGCAGGGTCATCGTGAAGAAGATGCGCGCGTGCGAGGCGCCGTCGACCCGCGCGGCCTCGTCGAGCTCGCGGGGCACGGTGTCGAAGTAGCCCTTGAGCAGCCAGATGTTGGCGCCCATCGCCCCGCCGAGGTAGGCCAGGATCAGGCCCCAGGTGGTGTTCAGCCCGACTCCCGGCAGCACGTCGCCGATCGCGTTGAAGGTCAGGTAGAGCGCGACCACCGCGAGCAGCCCGGGGAACAGCTGCAGGAGCAGCAGGGCCATCAGGCCCGGGCGGCGACCCTGGAAGCGGAGCCGGGAGAAGGCGTACGCCGCGCAGGCCCCGATGAAGACCGTCGCCAGCGAGCCGACGAGGGAGATGATCAGCGAGTTGCGGTACCAGCTGGTGTAGGGCCGGGCCGGGTCGTTGAACAGCTGGGAGAAGTTGTTCAGCGAGAACGACTGCGGCAGAAGGGAGCTCGTCGACAGGGAGCCGGTGCGGTTGAGCGCGGCCGACAGCAGGAAGACGATCGGGAAGAGCGCCCAGACCAGGGCGAGGATCCCGAGCGCGTGGCGCCACCAGGTGGAGCCGTGCCCGCGCGGCGGCTGCCGGTCGGCGACCGCGACCGACTCGTCGAGCTCGTCGCCGACGGCGGGGGTGATCGGGTTGGGCTGCGCGACGGCCGACATCAGTGGACCTCCTCCAGGGCGCGGGTGCGCCGGAACGCGGGGATGCTGATCAACGCCACGAAGGCGAAGATGAAGATCGAGACCGCTGACGCCAGACCGAAGTTCGGCGACGAGCTGGTGAACGCGAGACGGAACGCATACGTGATGAGCAGGTCGGTGGACCCGATGCTCGCGTCGCCCTCGGTGAACGGGCCGCCGGCCGTGATCAGCCAGATGAGCCCGAAGTTGTTGAAGTTGAAGGCGAACGAGGCGATCAGCAGCGGCCCGACCGCCACCATCAGCAGCGGCATCGTGATCGAACGCAGCGTCCGCCAGGCCGACGCGCCGTCGACCCGGGCGGCCTCCATGACGTCCTGCGGGATCGACTGAAGCGCACCGGTGCAGATGATGAAGAAGTAGGGGAAGCCCAGCCACAGGTTGGCCAGCAGCAGCGCCACCTTGGCCGCCCACGGGTTGCCGAGCCAGTCGACGTTGAGCCCCGTGAGGGTGTTGATCAGGCCGAACTCCTGGTTGTACATCGAGGCCCAGACCAGCGCCGTCACGAAGGCGGGGATGGCGTACGGCAGGATCAGCAGGCTGCGGTAGATCCCGCGGCCGCGCATCCGGCGGTCGTTGAACAGCAGCGCGATGAACATGCCGAGCACGAACGTCGTGCCCACCGACAGCAGGGCGAACGCGACGTTCCAGGCGAAGATCTTGGCGAAGCCGGTGCGGATCGTGGAGTTGGTCAGCACCGTGCCGAAGTTGGCCAGGCCGACGTTCTCCTTCCACCCCACCGGGAGCGCCTCGCCGGTGCCGTCGCGCGGCACCCAGCTCGCGTCGCGCGGGACGTAGACCTCGCGGCTCTGGGTGTCGGTGAGGGTGTCGGCGTCCTTGTCCCAGACGAGCGTCGGACGGCCCTCGAATGCCTCGGACAGCCCGACCGCCTTGATGCCGCTGCCGCCGTCGGTCGGCACCGCGAACTCGCGAACATCGCTGCGGGAGTTGACTTCTCGCGCGTTGAGCACGGTGAAGCCGGGTGCCGAGAGCACCTTGCCGGTGGTCGGTGCCTGCTCGACCCCCTCGGAGGCCAGCGGCTCCAGGCCGGAGTCCGTGCCGTCGTACAGCTTCTTGTCGGGGCTGACGAGCAGGAAGTGCAGGTCGCCGGTCGTCTTCGGCTGCCCCTCGGGGACGGCCACGGTGAGGGCATAGCGGGGCGAGCCGGGGACCTCGCGCACGCTGTAGGTGAGGTTCTGCTGGGTCGCCTCCTCCTTGCTGGAGGTGTGCCCGTCGCCGTAGTTGGTGAAGCTGGTCAGCACGGTGTAGCCGATCGGCCAGACCTGGAAGGCGAGGCAGAGCAGCATGCCCGGCAGGAGGTACTTCAGCGGGACCGCGCGGCCCGTGGCGTAGATGCCGAGCACGGCGACGCCGACCGTCCCGGCGACGACCGCGAACATCCAGTGGCCCGTCTGGGCGAGCCTGGTGGCGACGTACAGGGCCAGCCCGGCGGCGGCCACGATGGCCAGCCACTTGACCACGACCGCCCACACGGGGGTCTTGGTCGGGCCCAGCCTGAACTCGCCGTCGACCTCGGACTGCGTTGTGCGATAAGACATTCCGGCTCCGTGGGAGAAGGGCGACCGGTGGGGCGGCGAGCGCCGCCCCACCGGTCAGGGGCGTCAGCCCTGCTTGATGTTCGCGACGATCTCGGTCTGTGCCTTGCCCAGGCGGCCCTTCGGGTCCTGCCCGCTGATGATGTCGGCGAGGGCCTGGCCCAGCGGCTCCCAGACCGAGTTCATGGCCGGGATGTTGGGCATCGGCTTGCCCTCCTTGCCCGCCTCGAACCACGCCTTCACGTCGGGGTTCTTGGCGGCGACCTTGTCGTAGGCCGAGGTGAGGGCCGGCGGACGGTTGCCCGCGGTGAACAGCGCCATCTGCACGTCCTCGCGCGGGACGTACTTGGTCACGAACTCCTGGGCGAACGTGGCGTTCTTGGCCTTGGCGGAGACGTAGAACATCTGCACGCCGAGGAACGGCTTCATCGCGCCGCCGCCGTCGACCGTCGGGAGCGGGGAGACCTCGTAGTTGATGCCGGCCTTCTTGATGCCGTCGATCGCCCACGGGCCGCTGATCATGTAGGGCACCTTCTTGCCCTCGAACAGCGCCGCGACGTTCTTGTCGTCGACGTTGGTCGACAGGACCTTGTCCTTGCCGAGCTGGCCCAGCAGCTGACCGCCCTTCACCGAGCCGGCGCTGTTCACGATGACCTTGGCCGGGTCGTAGTCGCCGTTGGGCTTGGTGCCGAAGATGCCGCCGCCCTCGAACGCCGACAGGTAGGGGTAGCCGAAGTAGGCGTCGCCCTTCTTGCCGACCTGCTGGGCCAGCACGTTGGTGGCCTTCTTGGACGACACCAGGCCCTTGCCCGTGGTGAGCAGCTCGTTCATCGTCTTGGGCGCGTTCGGCGCGAGCGCGGTGTTGCGGATCAGGCCGATGTTCTCGATGGCGTAGGGCACGCCGTAGACCTGGCCGTTGTACTTCGTCGCCGCGATCGAGCTCGGGGCGAACTTGCCCTGGTCGGCGGCCGAGAGGTTCACCGGGGCGACCGCGCTGTTCTGCACCAGCTCGCCCAGCCAGTCGTGCGCGCCGACGACGACGTCGGGGCCCTTGCCGACCTTCGTGGCGTCCTTGAACTGCTGGCGGGTGTCGGGCGCGATCTGCACCGCGACGCTGATGCCGTTCTCCTTGCCGAACTGGTCGGCGTACTTCTGCACGACCGGCGCGCGGTCGGCGTCGGACCAGATGACCAGGTCGGCGGCCGCGCGGGCCGGGTCCTTGGTGGACAGCGTGGTGGGCGCGGCGGCCGCGCCGCCGGCGTCGGCGGAGCCGCCGGAGGCCGCGGGGGTGGAGCTGCTGGCTGACGAGCCGCCGCCCCCACCGCCGCACGCGGAGAGCAGCAGGGCGGCCGATCCGGCCATGGCGACGGCGATCTTGCGGTGGGACACGGGAGAACTCCTCTGAGCGGGGGCCAGGTGCGGCAGGCGCCGGCACGACGTGACGCACGTCATAGTGCCGGACGCTTTCAGAGTTCTGCAAGATTTTGCAGAAGGTTTCCAGATCTGCGACATCGTCGCGTCAAGCCGCCGCAGGAGCTGCCGGCCGCCTCGGCAGGCGCACGTGCGCGCGCAGCCGGGTGAGACGTACTGACCGGTCCGCTTGAGGGCAGCACCCCCGGTAGTGCAAGATCACTGCACCTGCGTCGCAGGTGAGTTCCATCACAACGGATCGTCCGGCACGTTCCTGCCGGTGACGGAAAGTAGGCATCGCCATGGCCACAGTCACGTTCGACCAAGCAACTCGCGTCTACCCCGGGGGCGACAAGCCCGCGGTCGACTCGCTCGACATCGACATCTCCGACGGCGAGTTCCTCGTCCTGGTCGGCCCGTCGGGTTCGGGGAAGTCCACCGCGCTGCGCATGCTCGCCGGCCTCGAGGAGGTGAACGGCGGCGCCATCCGCATCGGCGAGCGCGACGTCACGAACCTGTCCCCCAAGGACCGCGACGTGGCCATGGTCTTCCAGAACTACGCGCTCTACCCGCACATGTCGGTCGCCGACAACATGGGCTTCGCGCTGAAGATCGCGGGCACCCCGAAGGCCGAGATCCGTTCTCGCGTCGAGGAAGCCGCGAAGATCCTCGACCTCGAGCCGTTCCTGGACCGCAAGCCCAAGGCGCTCTCCGGCGGTCAGCGTCAGCGCGTCGCGATGGGTCGGGCGATCGTGCGCTCGCCGCAGGTCTTCCTGATGGACGAGCCGCTGTCGAACCTCGACGCCAAGCTGCGCGTGCAGACCCGCACCCAGATCGCGTCGCTGCAGCGCCGGCTCGGCGTCACCACGGTCTACGTCACGCACGACCAGACCGAGGCGATGACCATGGGCGACCGGGTCGCGGTGCTCAAGGACGGCCTCCTGCAGCAGATCGACACCCCGCGGCGGATGTACGACCACCCCAACAACGTCTTCGTCGCCGGCTTCATCGGCTCCCCCGCCATGAACCTGCTGACCCGACCGGTCGTCGACGGCGGTGTGAGCGTGGGCAACTACGTGCACCCGATCGAGCGCGGCGCGCTCAACGAGGCGGGGCAGACCGTGACGGTCGGCGTGCGCCCCGAGGACCTGGTGCTCAACACCGAGGGCACCGGCATCCCGGTCGAGGTCGACGTGGTCGAGGAGCTCGGCGCCGACGCCTACGTCTACGGCCGCACCAACCTCGGCGACGGCGAGCAGCAGATCATCGCCCGCGTCGACGGCCGCACGCCGCCGGAGAAGGGGCAGCAGGTCTTCTTCACGCTGAAGGAAGGCCACGTGCACCTGTTCGACGCCGACAGCGGCGAGCGGCTCGGGGACTGACCCCGGACGTACGTCGGGCTGGAGCCGCCGTCCCCGCGAAGGGGCGGCGGCTCCGCCGTTGTCCCGGGGCTCAGTCGGGTCGGGCGCGCACCGGGATCGCCTCGGTGTCGGCGCCGACGATCGCCTTCTCGTCGGGCTTCTCGGGCAGCACGTTCTTGACGTAGTCGGCGATCGCGGTCTCGATGGGGACGTCCTTGCCGGCCTTCTCCGACATGTACCACCGGTGCTCGAGCACCTCGTGGAACAGCTCCGCCGGCTCCAGCTTCGCGCGCAGGTCGCGCGGCACCGCCCGGGTGATCGGCTCGTAGATCTGCGTCAGCCAGTCGTGCGCGACGAGGTCTTCGTCCTCGTTCTGCCGGTCGGTGGCCGCGCGGTAGGAGTCGAGGTCGTTGAGCAGCCGGCGCGCCTGGTTCTCCTCGACGTCGAGGCCGGTGAGGCGCAGCAGCCGGCGGCAGTGGTGGCCGGCGTCGACGACCTTGGGCTGGATGTGGATCTGGGTGCCGCCGATGTCGGTCGTGATGTCGAGCTCGCCCACGTCGAAGCCGAGCTCGTTGAGCCGCCGGATGCGCTCGTCGACCCGCCACCGCTCGCCGGTCTCGAACGACTCGGCCTCGGTCAGCTCGGCCCACAGCGTGCGATACCTCGTCATGATCAGCTCGCTGACGTCGACCGGGTCGAGCTCCGGCGAGACGAGGCCGCCGGCCTGCAGGTCCATCAGCTCGCCCGCGATGTTGACCCGGGCGATGTCCAGGTCGTGCTCGCGCTGACCGTCGCTCAGGCTGTTGCGCAGCTCACCGGTCTCCGCGTCGACCAGGTAGGCCGCGAACTCCCCGCGTTGCGCTTGAACAGCGTGTTGGACAGCGAGACGTCGCCCCACCAGAACCCGGCCAGGTGCAGACGTACGAGCAGCACGGCGAGCGCGTCGATCAGCCGCTGGACCGTGTCCGGGCGCAGCGTCTGGCTCAGCATGGCGCGGTAGGGCAGCGAGAACTGCAGGTGCCGGGTCAGCAGGCACGCGTCCAGCGGCTCGCCGTCGTCGTCGACGCGGCCGCTGACCACCCCGACCGGCTCGACCGAAGGCTGGCCGAGCCGGCGCAGCATCCGGAGCATGGCGTACTCCCGGCGGGCGATGTCGTCCTTGATCTCCTTGACGGCGATGACGCGGCCGTCGACGCGCACGAACCGCACGATGTGCCGCGAGATGCCGCGGGGCAGCGCCGCGAGGATCTCCTCCGGCCACTCCTCCAGCGGCAGCTGCCACGGCAGGTCGAGCAGGGCGGGGTACGGCCGTGCCGCCGTGAGTTCCAGGGCCACCACCCCAGCCTGCCACCCCTGCGCGGATCCGGGTACGACCTCGGACTCAGACGCGACCCTGTACCGCGCATGAAACCGGGTTACGTGCGTTTGACCTCAATCCATCAGGGTCATATGCACGTAACCCGGTTTCATGCCCGGGTGGGCGGGGCTCGATCCGGGTTTCATGCACAGGCCGTGCGGCGGGCCGTACGCCCTCCACAGGCTCGAGCTGACGCCTTCCGTCCCGTGGTGGCCGGTCGGGACCGTGGCGTCATGACGAAGACAACGCTGGAGAAGAGAACGCTCGACCCGTCGCTCTGCCTGCTGGCCGGTGAACGGGCGGGGCTGTTCACGACGCAAGAGGCCTTGGCGCACGGGATGACGCCCACGCAGCTTCGACTGGCGGTGAAGCTGACCCTGTGTCGGCCCGTGGTTCGCGGCGTCTACAGCATCGGCCCGCCGCCCGGCTCGAGGGAAGGGCGGCTGGCGGAGCTGACGATGGCGATGCTGTTGATCTGCCCCACGGCCGCCGCGACAGGGAGGTCCGCTCTGGCGCTGCGCGGCATCCCGCTGTTCGGAGTGAATCACGAACGGGCGCAAGGTGTTTGGACCAACAGGAGCAGCCAGCACGCTACCGCGCACATGGTGGTCAGGCGCCCGCTGGTCGCGCCGGAGGTCGAGGAGCACGACGGGTGGTTGCTGACGTCTCTTGCCTGGAACCTCGTCGACCTCGCCAGGGACGCTGGGGTCGAGGCCGGAGTCGTATCGATGGACGCCGCCCTGCATCAGGGCCTCGTGCAGACGGACGACGTCCTGGACATCGTCGACCGCCTCGGGACCTCCCACCGGTTGGCGAGCGTGCAGCGCATGGTCGAGCTGAGCGACCCCAGGTCCGAGTCGGCCGGTGAGTCGAGGCTGCGCCTGGACCTGCTCGAAGGGGGCATCGAGGTCGAGCCGCAGTTCGAGATCCGCCTCGCCTCGGGGCAGCTCTTCCGCTCCGACTTCCGGGTCAAGGGCACCAAGGTGCTCATCGAGTTCGACGGGCTGGTGAAGTACGCCGGCGCGGACGGCCGCGATGTCCTCGCCCGGGAGAAGGCGCGCGAGGACGCGCTACGCGCGGAAGGCTGGGTGATCGTACGCGTCACCTGGGCGGATCTGGTCCACCCGCGCCAGCTCGTGGCGCGCATCAAGGCTGCGGTCGCCGCGACCCTGCAGGTCGCCGGGTGACCACCCCCACCCCTTCCGCGCATGAAACCGGGTTACGTGCATCTGACCTCAATTCATCAGGGTCATATGCACGTAACCCGGTTTCATGCGTTGGAAGCGGGTCAGCCGGGGTAGCCGTGCAGCTGGTTGTAGCGCACCGCGCCGGTGTAGCCGTCGACCATGCCCCAGACCCAGAAGCCGATCGCGAACGGGACTCCGATGAGGAAGAAGCTGAACAGCACGCCGACCAGGTAGCCCACGAGGATCCCGACACCCTTGCCCACCTCGCCGTTGATCATCGTCCCCACGCCGGGGAGGAAGAACGACACGATCAGGCTGAGCACCGGCTCCTTGCGCGGCATCATCGGCTGGCCGTACGCCGGCGGCACGTAGCCACCGGTCGGCTGGGCCGGGTAGCCGTACCCGCCCTGCGGCGGCACCTGGTAACCGCCGTACCCGCCCTGCGGCGGCACCTGGTAGCCGGCGTACCCGCCCTGCGGCGGTCCCGGGTAGGCACCGCCCTGAGGCTGCGGGCCCGGAGCCTGCTCCGGCGGCGGGTACGCCATCCCGCCCTGCTGCTCGTACGGCGCCGGGGACCCCTGGTCCGGGCCGTGCTCCGGCGGTCCTGCAGTCGACATGGCGTCCCCCTGGTCAGCGAGCGAGGCCGCGCTGGCGCGCGATCTCGTACAGCGTGACAGACGCGGCCACCCCGGCGTTGAGCGACTCGATGGCCGAGCTCATCGGGACGGACACGATCTGGTCGCAGGTCTCCGCGACCAGGCGCGACAGGCCCTTGCCCTCCGAGCCGACGACGATGACCAGCGGTTGGTCGGCGAGCGCGACCTCCGGCAGCAGCACGTCGCCGTCCATGTCGAGCCCCAGCACGAAGAAGCCGGCCTTGCGGAAGTCCTGCAGCGCGCGGGTCAGGTTGGTGGCCATGGCGACCGGGACGCGCGCGGCCGCGCCGGCCGAGGTCTTCCACGCCCCCGCCGTCATCCCGGCCGAGCGCCGCTCGGGCACCACGACCCCGTGACCGCCGAACGCGGCGACCGACCGCACGATGGCGCCGAGGTTGCGCGGGTCGGTGATGCCGTCGAGCGCGACGACGAGCGGGGTGCCCGGCGCCTCGGGGTCGACGAGGTCGGCGGGGTGGGCGTACTCGTACGGCGGCACCTGCAGCGCGATGCCCTGGTGCACGGCGCCGTCGCTGAGCCGGTCGAGCTCGGTGCGCTGCGCCTCGAGGATCGGGATGGCGCGGTCGGCCGCCGTCTTCAGCGCCTCGCGTACCCGGTCGTCGGAGTCGATGCGGCCGGCGACGTAGAGAGCCGAGGCGGGCACGGACGACCGCAGCGCCTCCACGACCGAGTTGCGTCCGGCGATGACCTCGGTCGAGGCCGCCTTGCCCCCGGCGCGCTTGCTCTCGCGCGCGGGCGCCGCCTTGCGCGGCTCGGCGGTCGACTCGGCCCGGCGGGCGGACTTGTAGGCCTTGTGGTTGGGGCGGTCGCCCGCCTTGGGCGTGGGGCCCTTGCCCTCGAGCCCACGGCGACGCTGGCCGCCGCTGCCGACGACGGCGCCCTTCTTGGACCCGGTCTTGCGCACAGCGCCGCGGCGCCGCGAGTTGCCAGCCATGTCAGGCCTTTCCGGCTTCGGGGTCGGTCTTCGTCAGGCTCCAACGCGCCCCGTCGGCGGTGTCTTCCAGGGCGACACCGGCCGCGGCGAGCTGGCCGCGGATGCGGTCGGCGGTGGCGAAGTCCTTGTCGGCGCGCGCCTGCTGACGCTGCTCGATCAGGCCCTCGACCAGCGCCCCGACCGTCTGGGCGGCCTGGTCCTCGCTCGTCGAGCGCCACTGCGGGTCGAGCGGGTCGATGCCCAGCACGCCGGTCATCCGCACGACCCGGGCGGCGGCGTCGCGCGCCCGGTCGAGGTCGCCGGCGTCGAGCGCGGTGTTGCCCTCGCGCACCGTCTCGAAGACCACGGCGAGCGCGCCGGACACGTTGAGGTCGTCGTCCATCGCGGCGCGGAAGGCGTCGGGGAACTCCTGCGCCGGCTCGACCTCACCGACGCGACCCAGGAAGCTCTCGATGCGCTCGACCGCCGCGGCGGCCTCGTCGAGCGAGCCCTGGCCGTACTCGATGGTCGAGCGGTAGTGCACGGCGCCGAGGTAGTAGCGCAGCACGAGCGGGCGGACGCGCTTGGTGAGCTCGGTGACGGTGAGGGTGTTGCCGAGCGACTTGCTCATCTTCTCGCCGCCGAGCGTGACCCACCCGTTGTGCATCCAGTAGCGCGCGAATCCCAGTCCGGCTGCACGCGACTGGGCCTGCTCGTTCTCGTGGTGGGGGAAGCGCAGGTCGATGCCGCCGCCGTGGATGTCGAAGGTGTCGCCGAGCCACCGCCGCGCCATCGCGGAGCACTCGAGATGCCATCCCGGCCGGCCCCGGCCGTACGGCGTGGGCCAGCTGGCCGACTCGGGCTCGCCGGCCTTGTGCCCCTTCCACAGCGCGAAGTCGCGCGGGTCCTTCTTGCCCCGCGGGTCGGCGTCCCCGGCCGGCTCCATGTCGTCGATGGACTGCCGGGTGAGCGAGCCGTAGTCGGGCCAGGACTTCACGTCGAAGTAGACGTCACCGCTGTCGTCGTCGGCGGAGTAGGCGTGCCCCTTCTCGACGAGGGTGTCCATCAGCTCGACCATGTCGGTGATGTGCCCGGTCGCGCGCGGTTCGTACGTCGCCGGCAGCACCCCCAGCAGGTCCAGCGCCGCACGGGTCTCGCGCTCGAAGCGGTACGACCACGCGGCCCAGTCCTGGCCGGCCTCGGCGGACTTGGCAAGGATCTTGTCGTCGATGTCGGTCACGTTGCGCACCAGGCGCACGTCGTAGCCGTGGCCCTCGGTGAGCCAGCGGCGCAGGATGTCGAACGCGACGGTGAAGCGCACGTGCCCGATGTGCGGCGCGCCCTGGGTGGTGAGGCCGCAGATGTAGATGCCGACCTTGCCCTCATGCTGCGGCACGAAGTCGCGCAGCTCCCGGGTGGCGGTGTCGTAGATCTGCAGAGTCACGCTCGGTGAGTCTACTGATCCTGCGGGGGTGCCTGTGCCACGCCGGGGACACCGCCGAGCGGCCCGTTCAGCCGGCGGCCGGCATCGGGTGCCGGTGCCGCAGCCAGGCCCGCTCGGCCAGCGCCGACGCCACCGACGTCAGCAGGTAGATCCCACCGGCGAGGGGCATGACCAGCACCCCCACCAGCGACCCGAACGAGAGGTACGGCAGCAGCCGCTGGGTGCGCGCCATCGCCTCGGCCATCTCGGGCGAGGTGCCGTCAGGCAGAGCGGGCGCCACCGCGTGCGCCCGCGCGAACCGATAGCTCAGCCAGCACACCAGGAGCATCAGCGCGGCCAGCACGGCGAACACCGGCACGACGGTGAGACCGCCCTCGAGCAGGTGCACCCCGAGCGGCGCCCCGAGCAGCGAGTGCTGCAGCAGGCCGTTGGTCTGCCCGGCGACCACCGGCGAGGTGAAGATCCGGTAGATCGCGAGCAGGAACGGCAGCTGCACGAGCACGGGCAGGCACCCGGGCCGGCGCTCGATCGCTGCGAGGTGAGCATGGCGTACGAGCGGGTGCAGCAGGAGCCGCAGCAGCAGGGTCAGCGCGACGATGGCCGGGGCCGCGCCGAGCGGACCGGTGAGCGCGACGAGCGCGGCGTGCAGGGGCAGGACGAACGGGTCGAGCAGGGCAAGCACAGGAGCCTCCAGGCGAGTCGGGAGAAGGAGTCGCGGAGGCGTGCGCGATATCGCGCAGAAGCGTTGTCAGTGCAGCAGATTCACGCGCACGCCGGGAGGCGTCCCGGGGCGCGGGAGCGGGGCCGACCGGGCAGGTCGGGCCGTCGCAGGGGAACGTCGAGCACCTGCCAGTGCCGACGCCGCTGCTGGGTGAGCAGTCGTGGGCTCGTCTGCAGCGCGGGCACCACGAGGGCGATCCGCACGACCAGCGCCGACCCCAGCAGCGCGGTGGCCACGGGCAGCAGGAGCAGCAGCGTCGCGACGACGTGCTGATCGGCCCAGGTGCTCACGGGACCAGGTTAGCGAGCCGGGCTCAGTGGCCCCGGTCGATCCACTCCTGCCGGTGCGGCTTCTCGTCGCCGATGGTCGTGGAGTCGCCGTGGCCGGTGAGGACGGTGGTCTCCTCGGGCAGGGTCAGCAGCTTCTCGCTGATCGACACGATGATCGTGCCGAAGTCGCTGAACGAGCGGCCGGTGGCGCCGGGGCCGCCCTGGAAGAGCGTGTCGCCGGTCAGCAGCACGCCGAGGTCGGGCAGCAGGAAGCAGCACGAGCCGGGGCTGTGGCCGGGCGTGTGCAGCACCTCGATCGGCGTGCCCGCCACGTCGAGCCGCTGCCCGTCGGCGAGCTCCTGGTCGGGCGCCGCGGGCAGCACCCGGTCCCACAGCATCCGGTCGTCGGGGTGCAGGTAGGTCGGCGCCCCGGTGGCCTCGACGATCTCGGCCGCTGCGCCGATGTGGTCGTCGTGGGCGTGGGTGCACAGCACGGCCACGACCCGGCGGTCGCCCACGGCCTCGAGGATCGGGGCCGCGTCGTGCGCCGGGTCGACGATCACGCACTCGGCGTCGTCGCCGACGACCCACACGTTGTTGTCGACGTCCCAGGTGCCGCCGTCGAGGCTGAACGTGCCGGAGGTGACCACCGGCTCGATGCGCACCGCGGGCGTCTCGTCGCTGTCGGACATCACTGCTCTCCTCGATCATGACGACGGAGCGCAGCACGTCTCCGCCGTGCATCTTCTCGAACGCCGCCTCGACGTCGCCCAGCCCGATCCGCTCGGTGACGAACGCGTCGAGGTCGAACCTGCCCTGACGATAGAGGTCGACCAGCATCGGGAAGTCGCGGCTGGGCAGGCAGTCGCCGTACCAGCTCGACTTCAGCGCGCCGCCCCGCCCGAACACCTCGATGAGCGGCAGCTCGGGCACCTTCATCTCCGGGGTGGGCACGCCCACCAGGACCACCGTGCCGGCGAGATCCCTTGCGAAGAAAGCCTGTTCGTACGTCTCCGGCCGGCCGACCGCGTCGATCACCACGTCCGCGCCGAAGCCACCGGTGAGCTCGCGGATCTTCTCCACGGCGTCGTCCTGGGCGCTGTTGACGGTGTGCGTGGCGCCAAGCTCGCGGGCCTTCTCGAGCTTCCGGTCGTCGACGTCGACGGCGACGATCGTCGTGGCGCCCGCGATGCGTGCCCCGGCGATCGCCGCGTCGCCGACCCCGCCGCAGCCGATGACCGCGACCGAGTCGCCCCGGTCGACCTGGCCGGTGTTGACCGCCGCGCCGAACCCGGCCATCACGCCGCACCCGAGCAGCCCGACGGCGGCCGCCTCGGCGTCGGGGTCGACCTTGGTGCACTGCCCCGCCGCGACCAGCGTCTTCTCCGCGAAGGCGCCGATGCCCAGCGCGGGGCTGAGCTCGGTGCCGTCGGTGAGGGTCATCTTCTGGTCGGCGTTGTGCGTGTCGAAGCAGTACCACGGCTTGCCCTTGGCGCACGCGCGGCACTGACCGCACACCGCGCGCCAGTTGAGAATCACGAAGTCGCCGGGCGCGACCTCGGTGACGCCCTCGCCGACCGCCTCGACCGTGCCGGCGGCCTCGTGGCCGAGCAGGAACGGGAAGTCGTCGCTGATGCCGCCCACGCGGTAGTGCAGGTCGGTGTGGCACACCCCGCACGCCTCGACCGTCACCACCGCCTCGCCCGGCCCCGGGTCGGGCACCACGATGTCGACCAGCTCGACGGGCGCCCCCTTCTCGCGGGCGACGACTCCCTTGACGGTCTGCGGCACGGTGGCTCCTCGAGGTTCGCGAACAGGTGACAGGACCAGCCAACCCGAGGCCGGCGTACGTCGGCAACCGGGTGCGTGATTCGGCCACCCGACCCCGCCGTACGCCGGTGGCCGGCCGCGCGATCCGGTCACCGCCCGCGCCGCGACGCGGGATCAGCGGCCGGCGCGGGATCAGGCCCCGGCGGGATCCGTCGCCACGACCAGCGCCGTCGCTACCGCGGCGATGCCCTCGCCGCGGCCGGTGAGTCCGAGCCCGTCCGTGGTGGTGGCGGCGACCGAGACCGGCACCCCGCCGAGCGCCTCGGACAGCGCCTCCTGAGCCTCGACCCGGCGGCGGCCGAGCTTGGGCCGGTTGCCGATCACCTGCACCGCCACGTTGCCGATCGCAAAACCGTTGTCGGACAAGATTTTTCGAGCCTCGGCGAGCAGCCGCACGCCCAGCGCGCCGGCCAGCTCGGGGCGGCCGGTGCCGAAGTGCTGACCCAGGTCGCCGAGCCCGGCGGCGGAGAAGAGCGCGTCGCAGATCGCGTGGGCCGCGACGTCGCCGTCGGAGTGCCCCTCGATGCCGCGCTCCCCGGCCACTCCAGCCCCGCCAGGTGCAGCAGGCGGTCGTCGTCGGCGAACGGGTGCACGTCGACGCCGATCCCGGTGCGCGGCAAGCTCATCCGGCTAGTCAACCAGGGTCTGTGCGTGCGCCAGGTCGGCCTGGGTGGTGACCTTGACGGCCAGCGGGTCGCCGGGCACGACCAGGCAGCGGCCGCCCCAGCGCTCGACCAGGGCGGCGTCGTCGGTCGCCTGCTCGCCGAGGCCGTGGGCCGCCTCCAGCGCGGCCCGCCGGAACGCCTGCGGCGTCTGCACGGCGCGCAGCCCGGCGCGGTCGGGCGTGGCGGTCACGACGCCGTCGGCGTCGACCTGCTTGATGGTGTCGGCGACGGGCAGGCCGGGCACGACCGCGTCGAACCCGTCGCGCACCCCGGCCGCGACCCGCTCGAACAGCGCAGTCGGCGCGAGCGCGCGGGCCGCGTCGTGCACCAGGACCACGTCGACCTCCGGGCGCAGCGCGGCGAGCCCGCACCCCACCGAGTCGGTGCGCTCGGCCCCGCCGTCGACCAGCTGGACGTCCGGCAGGAGCGCGGCGAACTCCTCCCGGGCGGCCGCGGGGACCACCACGACGACCTGGGCGACGTCGGCGGCTGCCGACGCCCGGCGTACGGCGTGCACGACGAGCGCGTGACGGCCCACCTCGACGAGGGCCTTGGGGCGCCCGGCGCCCAGCCGGGTGCCGGACCCTGCCGCGACGACGACGACGCCCGTGACGGATGCGTCACGGGCGTCGCTGCGGGCGGTGGGCACGCTCAGGAGGCGAGCACCTCGTCGAGCGTGGCCTCGGCCTTGTCCTCGTTGGTGTGCTCGGCGAGCGCGAGCTCGGACACCAGGATCTGGCGGGCCTTGGCCAGCATGCGCTTCTCACCGGCGGACAGGCCGCGGTCCTGGTCACGGCGCCACAGGTCGCGCACGACCTCGGCCACCTTGATGACGTCGCCGGAGGCCAGCTTCTCGAGGTTGGCCTTGTAGCGGCGGGACCAGTTGGTCGGCTCCTCGGTGTAGTCGGCGCGCAGCACCTCGAACACCTTGTCGAGGCCCTCCTTGCCGACGACGTCGCGCACACCGACGAGGTCGCAGTTCTCGGCAGGGACCTCGATCGTCAGGTCGCCCTGGGCCACCTTGAGGACGAGGTACTTCTTGTCTTCCCCTTGATCTTGCGGACCTTGATCTCTTCGATGAGTGCGGCGCCGTGGTGCGGATACACGACGGTCTCGCCGACCTTGAATGTCATAGGTGATAAGCCCCTTTCGCGGGGTCCAGGATACCACGCGTGGCGGGGGCCACACACACGTTCTTGCAGGTCAGCGGCCTGCACGCACCCCGAGAGGCACTTGACAACCGGTTCCGATCCGTGCATCTCGCAGCCCTCCGCAGACCCGGTGGCCGACGCCCCACGAGCCGCTCCCCCGCGGCCGGTAGGCTGACGCGCGTGACGCGTCGACCTGTTCTCACCAGCCGCCCGGGCCGGGCGTTCGCCGGCACCGCCACGGTCGCCTCCGCCCTGATCCTCAGCGGCTGCGCCGGACTGTCGCAGCAGGCCACCTTCCTGGAGTACGACGCCGCCGACGGCGTCTCCGCGCAGGTCGGCTCGGTGCAGCTCACCGACGTGCTGCTCGTCAGCAGCGGACAGGGCGGCCCGGCCCGCCTGCTCGGCACGGCCTACAACCCCGGCAGCACGCCGGTGCAGATCGCGGTCGCGCCGGCCGGCGCCAGCTCGCCCTCGAACATCAACGTGACCGTCCCGCCGGGCAACACCGTGCGCTTCGACGGCCAGCCCTCGGGCAACAACACCGCGACGGCCGCCCCGGTCTCGCTCCCGAGCATCACCGCCGCCCCGGGTCGGACCACCTCGGTCACGTTCACCAGCGGCAGCGCCGGCACGGTCTCGGTGTCGGTCCCGGTGCTGCTGAACCAGTACCCCTACGGCACCGCGAGCGTCACCCACGCCCCGGCCGCCACCCCCACCGCCGAGAGCCCCGAGGGCGCAGAGGGCGGCGAGGGCTAGGCCGCCTCGGCGACGATGCCGGCAGACCGGAGCGCGCGACGGGCTGCCGGAGGAGGAGCTGAGGCAGGCGGGATCAGGCGGCCTCGAACTTGTAGCCGAGTCCGCGCACGGTGACGATGAACTGCGGGTTGCCCGGGTCGGGCTCGATCTTGGCGCGCAGCCGCTTCACGTGCACGTCGAGCGTCTTGGTGTCGCCGACGTAGTCGCTGCCCCACACGCGGTCGATCAGCTGCATCCGGGTCATCACCCGGCCGGCGTTGCGCAGCAGCATCTCGAGCAGCTCGAACTCCTTCAGCGGCAGCGCCACGGACTCGCCGTTGACGGCGACGGTGTGCCGCTCGACGTCCATCCGCACCGGGCCGCTCTCGAGCGTCGCGGGCAGCAGCTCCTCGTTGTCCTGGCCGCGGCGCAGCACCGCCTTGATGCGCGCCAGCAGCTCGCGGCTGGAGTAGGGCTTGGTGACGTAGTCGTCGGCGCCCAGCTCGAGCCCGACCACCTTGTCGACCTCGGTGTCCTTCGCGGTGAGCATGATGACCGGCACGTTGGAGCGCTGCCGCAGGTTGCGGCACACGTCGACGCCGGACATCCCGGGCAGCATCAGGTCGAGCAGCACCAGGTCGGCGCCCTGCCGGTCGAAGTCGGACAACGCGTCGGGGCCGGTCTCGGCGACCAGGACGTCGTACCCCTCCTTGCGCAGCAGATAGGACAGAGGGTCGGAGTAGGACTCCTCGTCCTCGACGACCAGGATGCGGGTCATGTGCGGTCCTTCCGGGTGCTGGGGCTGGCAGTCATCAGGTCCTCAGGGCGTACGTCCTCGCCCGGCTCGGCCGGCGCCTCGCGCTCGGGCACCGCGAGGGGGAGGCGGATGGTGAAGGTGGAGCCGGAGCCTTCCTCGCTCCACACCGACACCTCACCGCCGTGGTTGACGCACACGTGCTTGACGATCGCGAGGCCGAGGCCGGTGCCTCCGGTGGCCCGCGAGCGCGCGGTGTCGACGCGGTAGAACCGCTCGAAGATGCGGCCCTGCTCCTCCTGCGGGATGCCGCGGCCCTGGTCGGAGACGGCGATCTCGACGACCTCCTCGAGCGTGCGCACGGTGGCCACCACGCGGGTGCCGGCGTCGGAGTAGTTGACGGCGTTGGCGACCAGGTTGCGCACGGCCGTGGTGATCAGCTCGGGGTCGCCGTAGACCTGGGGCGGCACCGGCGGCAGCGCGTGCACGAGGGCGATGTCGCGGTCGTCGGCGACCAGCTGCACGTGGTCGAAGGCCTCGACGACGCAGGATCCGACGTCGACCAGCACCGGCTCGTGCAGGGTGTCGGCGACCTGCAGCCGGGACAGCTCGACGATCTCGCGCACCAGCCGCCCGAGCCGCTCGGTCTCGATCTGCATGCGGCCGGCGAAGCGGGCGACGGCCTCGGGGTCGTCCTTGGCGTCCTCGACCGCCTCGGCGAGCAGCGACAGCCCGCCGACCGGCGTCTTCAGCTCGTGGCTGACGTTGACGACGAAGTCGCGCCGGGTCTCCTCGACGCGGCGGGAGTGGGTGCGGTCCTCGATGAGCAGCAGCACCAGGTCGCCGTGCAGCGCGACAGCGCGCACACCGAGGGTGATGCGGCCGGTGCCGAGCGGGCCGCGCGGCAGCTCCAGCTCGACCTCGCGCACGACCCGGTCGCGGCGCACCTCGCGCACGAGGAAGCGCAGCTCGTCGTGCACCAGGCTCTGCCCGCGCACCAGGCCGAGCGCGGGCGCCGACGGCGACGAGCGCAGCACCGCGTCGGAGGAGTCGAGCACGATCGTGATGGAGCGCAGCGCGGTGATGACGTCGAGCGCGCCCGGGCGCAGCCCTTCCTCGCCGGCCGCAGCCTGGGGTGCGGCGCCGGCGCGAGCCGGCTCGGGCGTACGGCCGCGGCGGGTCAGCAGCACGGTCGCCGCAGCGCCGAGCGCGAGCCCCGCGAGCACGCACAGCAGCGGCACGACCAGATCGGACACGACCTCCAATGTACGGCCGTCGCGGGGCGCCTCCGACCACTCCCTGCCCCGTGCGGCCGGGGATGCCGACTGTTCACCTTTCGTCTTGCGGTCGTTCACGACTTGCTGAGAGGGTCACCGCGACGGTGCCCGGACAGGGCACCCACCCGTGTGTGCCCGCGACCTGAGCGGGCTTGCTGGGCCGCAGGCCCGAGGAGGATGTCCCCCCATGCGCGACGCGTTCCACGAGGATCTCGACCGCATCTCCGACGAGCTCGTGCAGATGACCGGCATGGTGCAGCAGGCCATGTCCCGCGCCACCACCGCGCTGCTGCAGGCCGACCTGAGCGTCGCCGAGAGCGTGATCGCCGGCGACGACGACATCGACGAGCTGCGCCGCAGCGTCGACGACAGCGCCGTCGACCTGCTCGCCCGCCAGCAGCCGGTTGCCACCGACCTGCGCATGGTCGTCACCGCGATGCACATGGCGTCCGACATCGAGCGGATGGGCGACCTGGCCCGGCACATCGCCAAGGCCGCGCGCCGCCGCTACCCCGAGAACGCCGTCCCCGAGCAGCTGCGCCCGGTGCTGTCGGAGATGGAGCGGGTCGCCGAGTCGCTGGTCGTCAAGACCGGCCAGGCGATCGCCAACAAGGACGTCCTGGCCGCCGCCGACCTGCAGCGCGAGGACGACAAGATGGACGAGCTGCACCGCCGGGTGTTCGCCATCCTGCTCGACCCCAGCTGGCAGGGCGGCACCGCCGGCGCCGTCGACGCGACGCTGCTGAGCCGCTACTTCGAGCGCTTCGGCGACCACGCGGTCGCCGTCGCCAACCGCATCGTCTACCTCGTGACCGGCAGCTACGGCTCGGTCGACGAGGGCGTGGTCACCGACCCGCAGGCGGTCTGAGCGACCGCTCCCCGCACGTCGAGCGCCCCCGGTCCGATGCGGACCGGGGCGCTGCCGTCGTACGTCCGCGCCGGCTCGCGCGGGTCAGCGGCCCTGCTTGGCCACGGCCTCGGCGGCCGCCTTCGCGGCCTCGGGGTCGAGGTACTCCCCGCCCTTGACGGTCGGCTGCAGCTGCTCGTCGAGGCGGTAGACCAGCGGCATGCCGGTGGGGATGTTGAGGCCGACGATGTCGTCGTCGGAGATGCCGTCGAGGTGCTTGACCAGGGCGCGCAGCGAGTTGCCGTGCGCCGCGACCAGCACGGTCTTGCCGTCGCGCAGGTCGGGGACGATCGCCGACTCCCAGTAGGGCAGGAAGCGCTCGATGACGTCCTTGAGGCACTCGGTGCGCGGCATTTCGTCGCCGAGGTCGGCGTAGCGCGGGTCGCCGGCCTCGCTGAACTCGCTGCCGGGCTCGATGGGCGGCGGCGGCACGTCGAACGAGCGGCGCCAGGTCATGAACTGCTCCTCGCCGAACTCCTCGAGCGTCTCCTTCTTGTTCTTGCCCTGCAGCGCGCCGTAGTGCCGCTCGTTGAGCCGCCAGTCGCGGCGCACCGGGATCCAGTGCCGGTCGCAGGTGTCGAGCGCGATGTTCGCGGTGGTGATCGCGCGGCGCAGCAGGCTGGTGTGCAGCACGTCGGGCTGCAGGTCGGCCTCACGGATCAGCTCACCGCCGCGGCGGGCCTCCTCGCGACCCTTCTCGGTCAGGCCGACGTCGACCCACCCGGTGAACAGGTTCTTGGCGTTCCACTCGGACTCACCGTGGCGCAGCAGGACAAGCGTGTAGGTCATGCGCCCATCCTAGGAAGAGGCGTCGTCCCCGTCTCGGGCGAGCACCTGCCGGAACGCCTCGAGGTTGCGGGTGGACTCGCCGCGCGAGATGCGCCAGTCCCACTCCTTCTGCATCGACGTGCGGAAGCCGATGAGCAGCAGGTCGTTGAACGGCTCGTCGCAGGCCGCGAGCAGCACCCCGAACAGCTGGTCCAGATAGGCCTCGGTCACCGCCTCGAGCGGCACCTCACCGACGACGAACACGTCGCCGAGCTTGTCGATGGCGTACGCCAGGCCGGGCAGGCGCAGGTTGCGCAGCAGCAGGTGGCGGTAGAACGCGTCGTGGTTCTCGTCGGGGGCGCGGATCACGAACGCCGACACCGACATCCCGCGCTCGCGCAGGATCAGCGAGACGACCGTCTTGAGCTTCTTCTCGCCGGGGAGCGTGACGGCGTACTCGCCGTCTGCGACGCCCGGCTCCCACTCGATCTCGGCGTCGGCGAGCGCCGACTCCAGCACTCGGGTGGCTTCGTCGAGGGTCATGGGATCACCGCCGTGGGTACGCCCGCGAGGGGCTGGTCGTGGGGCGCCTGCTCGCCCTGGCGGCAGGCCGTGCGATACAGCTCCAGCAGCTGGTCGGCCGTGCGGTCCCAGCCGAAGTCCTGCGCGTGGCGCAGAGCCCGCTCGCCCAGCTCGCGGCGCGCCTCGGGGTCGTCCAGCAGCGCCCCGAGCGTCTCGGCCCAGACCCTCGGGTCGTGGCCGTCGACCAGCACGCCGCCGTCGCCGACCGCCGTGGGCAGGCCGCCGACCCGGGCCGCGACCGTGGGGGTGGCGCAGCCGGCCGCCTCGACCGCGACCAGCCCGAACGACTCGCTGAAGGAGGGGACCGCGAGCAGGTCGGCCGCGCGGTACCACTGGGCCAGGGTGGGCCGGTCGACCGGCGGGAGCAGGCGTACGACCTCGTCGAGACCGAGCTCGCTCACCAGGTCGGAGAGCCAGGTCGGATGGCGCAGCCCCGAGCCGCTGGGCGCGCCCAGCACGGCGACCACCAGGCGACGGTCGGGGCGCGCGGCGCGCAGCCGGGAGGCCGCCCGCACGAGCACGTCGGGGCCCTTCAGCGGCTGGATGCGACCGACGAACAGCAGCACGTCCTCGTCGTCGCCGAGCCCGAGCTCGGCGCGAGCCGCGGCGCGGTCGCCGGGGGTGAACGTGGCCAGGTCGACCCCGGGGCTGACGACGTGGACGCGGTCGGGGTCGGCGGCGTACAGGTCGATCAGCTCGCGCCGCTCGCTCGCGGTGTTGGCGACCAGCCAGCTGGCCGCGCGCACGACCTGCTCCTCGCCGATCTCGCGGCCGGGCGGCTCGGGCGAGTCGTCGGCGGCGAGCTGGGCGTTCTTGACCCGGGCCATCGTGTGCATGGAGTGCACGATCGGGAGCCGCCACCGGTCGGCGACCAGCCAGGCCACCTGCCCGGAGAGCCAGTAGTGGGAGTGCACCAGGTCGAAGTAGCCCTCGGGCAGACCGGCCAGCACCCGCATCACCCCGGCGGTGAAGGCGCACAGCTGACCGGGCAGGTCGTCCTTGCCGAGACCCTCGTAGGGGCCGGCGTCGACGAAGCGCACCCGCACGCCGGGCGCGGCCTCGACGAGGTCGGGCTGGGCGGCGGTGGTGCGGCGGGTGAAGATCTCGACCTCGATGCCGCGACGGCCGAGCTCGCGGGCGGACTCCAGGACGTAGACGTTCATGCCGCCCGCGTCGCCCTGGCCGGGCTGCTCCAGGGGCGAGGTGTGCACGCTGATCATCGCGACCCGCTGCACGGGGCAGCCCCCGGTGGGGTCCGGCCGCGTCCCGCGGTCGTCCGCAGCGTCGGTGGAGCTCACGACTTCGAGTCTCGCACGGGCCGCAGATAGCCTCGCGCGGTGACCAGCAGGCGGCCCGTCGGTGTCATCACGCGAGGGACCACCAACCCCAACCGGCTGCGCCGCTGCGACCGCTGGCTCGTCGCGACCCAGGCGCACCGGCTGCGCGGGGCGGCCCGGTCACCGGTGGTGGTCGACCTGGGTTACGGCGCCTCGCCCGTCACCGTGCTGGAGCTCGCCCGGCGCCTGCAGCCGGTGCGCCCCGACGTCGAGGTGGTCGGCATCGAGATCTCCCCGAACGGGTCGCCGCGGGAGAACCGTTGGCGCGCAAGGGAGTTGGCTTCCGGCTCGGCGGGTTCGAGGTGCCGCTCGACGGGCGTGACGCGCAGCTGATCCGGGCGTTCAACGTGCTCCGGCAGTACGACGAGGGCGAGGTCGGCGCCGCGTGGGAGCGGTTGCGCGGCCGGCTGGCACCCGGCGGGCTACTGGTCGACGGCACCTGCGACGAGCTCGGCCGGATCGCCTCGTGGGTCGCGCTCGAGCGCTCCGGGCCGGTGTCGCTCACGGTGTCGCTGCACCTGGGCTCGCTCGCCGACCCTGCGGTCGTGGCCGAGCGGCTGCCGAAGGCACTCATCCACCGCAACGTCCCGGGCGAGCGGGTGCACCACCTGGTCTCCGACCTCTCCGGTGCGTGGCGACGCACGAGCCCGTTGATGGCGTACGGCCCGCGGCAGCGCTTCCTCGCAACGGTCGAGGCGCTGCGCGAGCAGGGCTGGCCGGTGCTGCACGGCCCCCGCCGCTGGCGGCTCGGCGAGGTCACCGTGGCCTGGGAGGCCGTGGCCCCCGCGCCCTACCCGGCATGAAACCGGGTTACGGCCGTTTGACCCTGATGCATTGGGGTCGAACGACCGAAACCCGGTTTCATGCGGGGCTGGGTGGGGTCGTACGCCCGGTCAGGCGGACCCGGTCAGGCGGACCCGGGCGGGCGTGGCCGGTCAGGCGTCGCCGGGGGCGGCCAGGAAGACGCGCGGGCGGGCGGCGTCGGAGGCCGAGCCCGCCTCGGCGGGGGCGGCCGCTCGCACGTGCGCCCGGTCGCCCGCCTCCAGGAAGCACCCCTGGCCGGGGGCGACGCGCACGGTGGCCTGCGGCCCGACGACCTCGACGGGGGCGTCGAGCGCGAACAGGATGCGCGGCCGTCCGTCGGCCGGGACCGGCAGCGGGTCGGCCGCCACGGGGGCGGTGCGCAGCATGAAGTACGGCGTGCTCGCGGGGAAGCAGGTCCAGCCCTCGTCGAGCACCCCGCGCTCGGGCTCGATCTGCCGGTCGAGGTCGGCGATGCGCAGCAGCTCGTCGACGTCGATGTGCTTGGGGTCAGGCCGGCCCGCACGACGTTGTCGGAGTTGGCGAGGATCTCGACCACCACCCCACGCACGCCGGCGTGCAGCACGCCCGCGTCGACGAAGGCGTAGTCGCCCGGCCGCAGCACGACGTGCCGCATGACCAGCAGCACCACGAGCCCGATGTCGCGCGGGTGCTGCTCGGCGATCCGCACGACGGCGTCGAGCGCCGGCTCGGCGGGCGCCAGCGGGCGGCACGCCTCGACCACCGCGTCGGCCAGCTCGGCCTGCTCGTCGGACGACAGGTGCAGCAGGGTGGCGAGCAGCGCGCGCGCCGGCTCGGGAGCCTCGGTGGCCGCCGCGACGTGGCCGGTGAGCGCCTCGACGTCGAGCAGCTCGGCGAGCGCTCGGGTGTCGTCGAACGGTCGCAGACCGGCGAAGACCTCGAAGTCGGTGAGGGCGTACCACGCCTCGGGCTTGGCCCAGCCGTCGCCGTAGGTGCCGGCGGGGGCGCTGGCCGCCTCCTCGACGCTGGGGTGGGCCTGGATCGACAGCGCCTGCACGGGCGCGAGGACCTTGAGCAGGAACGGCAGCCGCCCCCGAAGCGCGCGGCGAGGTCGCCGAGCACCCGCTGCGGGTCGGCCGCGACGAGCCCGTCGAGGTGGCCCTGCGCCCCGTCGCCGAGGACCCGGCTCGGCGCCGCCTCGTGCGCGCCGAGCCACAGCTCGGCCTCCGGCTCAGGGGTCGGCACGGCACGCCCGGTCATCCGGGCGATCACCTCGTGGGACCCCCAGGCGTAGTGCTGGATGTGCCCCTCCAGGAGCTGCACGTCGTCTCTCCCCCGCTGCCCTCAGCCCAGAAACTCGCCGACCAGCGACCGTACGCGATCGCGGTGCTGCCACATGATGCCGCCCGGGGGCAGCACCTCGAGCCGGCAGTCCGGGATCAGGTCGGCGATCTGCTCGGCCACCGGGACCGGGTGGGCGGGGTCGCGCTCCTGCGCCAGCACGAGCACCGGCGCGGTCACCGCGCGCAGCGCGGCCCGGTCGGTCATGGCGGTCTCCTGCGGGATCGTCCGCAGCGCCCGGCGTACGTCCGTGGCCACCACGACCTCGGCCTGTCGCCGGCACCACGCGCGCACGTCGGTGCGGGCCCGCACCTGCGCCGGCTGCTCCTCGAGCAGCAGCTGCATGACCCCTTCGACGTCGCGCTCCTCGGCGAGCTCGGCCATGCGCAGCAGCCGCTCGCGCGCCTCGTCGCGGCGCGGGGTGTCGAGCACGGCCGGGATCACCAGCACCATGCGCTCGAAGCGGGCCGGGTCGTCCTGCAGCAGCCGGCAGATCGCCCCGGCGCCCATGCTCACCCCGAGCGCGCGGGTGGCCCCGGTGCGGCGGGCGACGGCGTCGAGCTCGCCGGCGAGCGCCGCGTAGGTCCACGGCGTCTCGGGCGAGGATGAGGCCCCGTGGCCGCGGAAGTGGAAGAAGACCTTGCTGCCCGGCACTCCCCCGCCGAACGGCCGGGTCGTGTCGATGGTCCCGCTCAGCCCGTGCGCGAAAACCGTGACCGGAGAACCGGATCCGGTGATGGCGTACTCGATCGCGCCGTCTGCCGTCGGCAACATCGACGTGATGCGGGAGGCGGTGGGCAGCGGCATGCTCACCAGGGGCCGTAGGGCCCGTTGTTGCGGCCGCCCCCGACCATGCGCTGCACGGCCGGCCGCACGTCGGCGAGGTAGACCGAGGCGCCGACGACGGCGAGCAGGCTGAAGATGTTGAGCGGGTTGGTCACGGTGATGAAGCCGATAGCGGCGCTGGCGCCGGTGATGCCGCACCAGGCGGGCTTGTTGAGCTTGCCGGCCGCGGTGTAGGCGTCGGCGCGGTGGCGCAGGGAGTCGACGAAGGCGAACACCTCGAGGGCCAGCACGGCCACTCCGAGCAGGAGGGCGATCGCGTTCTGCACCTGGAACACCGAATCCATACCGAGGAGCCTAGACGTCGACCAGCACGGTGAACGGGCCGTCTCCCACGAGCTCGACCTGCATCATCGCGCCGAACCGGCCGGTGGCCACCTCGAGGCCGCGGCCGCGCAGCGCCTCGACCACCGCGTCGACGAGCGGTTCGGCGACCGGGCCGGGCGCCGCGGCCGACCACGAGGGCCGCCGCCCCTTGCGGGTGGCGCCGTAGAGCGTGAACTGGGAGACCACCAGCACCGGGGCGCCGGCGTCGAGCAGCGACTCCTCGTCGCGCAGGATGCGCAGCTCGGCGATCTTGCGGGCCATCGCCTCGACCTGCTCGGGTCCGTCGTCGTGGGTCGCGGCCACCAGGGCGACCAGGCCCGGGCGGTCGATGCGGCCGACGACCTCGTCCTCGACCGTGACCGCCGCGCGGGTGACGCGCTGCAGGACCGCCCGCATCAGATCCCTCGCACGACGACCCGGCCGACCGGCTCGCCGTGGCCGAGCACCGGCACGTCCCCGACGCGGTCGAGCACCGGCTGGTCGACACCGGCCGTGCGCAGCAGCTGCGCCATGATCGGCGCGCGGGCGCGCTGCCCGCCGTCGACCACCTTGACCGCGAAGCCGCGGCCGTCGGCGAGCCCGACGGCGTAGACCGCCTCGGCGCCGTCCTTGGCGACGAGGCCGCCCACCCCGGCGATCAGCTCGGTGACGTCGCGCCCGTCTCCGCCGAGCATGCGCGGGTGGGCACCGATCGCGTCGCGGACCCGCGCCTCGGGGGTGCCGGGCGCGGCGGCGGCGATGCGCCCGAAGCAGCGCGCGAGCCCGGCCACGCTGATCGCCATGACCGGGGCGCCGCAGCCGTCGACGCCGACCGCCCCGACCGGTTCGCCGGCGAGATCGGCGAGCGCGACGGCGATCGCCTGCTGCAGCGGGTGCTCGGCCTCGCGGTAGGTCGCGGTGTCCCAGCCGGCCGCGACGCAGGTGGCGAGCATGGCCGCGTGCTTGCCCGAGCAGTTCTGGGTGATCGACTCCTTGTCGTGGCCGGAGCGGATCCAAGACAGCCGCGCCTGCTCGCCGTACGGCAGGTCGGGCGTGTTCTGCAGGGTCGCCACGGGCAGGCCCGCACCGGCCAGGATGCGCTGCACCCCGTCGAGGTGGATCTGCTCGCCGGAGTGGCTGGCGCAGGCCAGCGCCAGCAGGTCCGGCGGCAGGTCGAGCCCGGAGCGCAGCATCCCGATCGCCTGCATCGGCTTGTTGGACGAGCGCGGGAAGTGCGGGGCGTCGACGTCGCCGAAGCGGCGGGTCACGGCGCCGTCGGCCGCCACCTCGACGGCGATCGCCCGGTGCACGGACTCGACGAATCCGGACCGCTCGACGTGGGCCAGCACGGGCGCCTCGGACAGCGCGGAGATGGGGTCGCTCACGCGGATCAGGCTAGCCAGACGCGCCGGAGCCCCCGGCCAGCGGCTGGTCGGGGGCTCCGGGTGCGGGCGAGCGGTCAGCGGTCGTTGCGACCGTCCTTCTCGCCGGTGATGGCGTCCTTCACCTTGTCGAAGAAGCCCTTGCGCTCACCGTCGTTCGCGTCGCCGCGGTCGGCGTCGCCGACGGTGCCGTCGCCCGGGGTCCGCTCGACGCGACCGGCGTCGCGGTCGGTGCCGAGACCGGCCGACTCGTCCAGCGGCGAACCGCTGCTCGGGCTGCCGTACGTCCCCGCGCCCGGTGCGCCGGACGCGTCGGCGGTGCTGTGCTCACCCGGGCGGTCGAACGTGTCGCCGGCACCGGTGCCGCTGGTGCCGGGACGGTCGTAGGAGCCGGCGCCGGGAGCACCGGCCGAGCCGATGTCGCCGGAGCGGTCGTACGACCCCGCACCGGGCGAGCTCGGCGCACCTGCGTCACCCGGGCGGTCGAACGTCGACGGCTGGGTGGGCGGCACGCCGGGAGCACCCGGGTGGCCGGTCGTCGGCTGCACGTCGGGCTCCGGCGCGTCAGGACGGCCGGGGGTCGGCGGGACCTCGGGCGTGCCCGGCTGGGGCGGGACGCCCGGCTGACCGGGCTGCCCCGGCTGACCCGGCACCGGTGGTACGTCCGGCGTGCCGGGGTGCCCGGCGTGCCCTGCTGCGTCTCGGGCAGGCCCGGCTCGGACTGGGTGCCGGTGCGCGGCGTCGTCTCGCGGCCGAAGCCGGAGTCGCGATCGGTGCCGAACGCGCCGGTCTGGTCGCTGTGCTGGCGGTCGCCGAAGCCGGAGTCACGGTCACCGCCCAGGCCGCGGTCGCGGTCGCCGAAGCCGGAGTCACGGTCGCCGCCCAGGCCGCGGTCACGGTCACCGCCGAGGCCGCTGTCCTGGTCGCGGACCGGGTCGAGACCCGTCGCGGTCTCACCGCGGCCGGTGCCGGCGGCGGTGGTGAAGCCCGTGTCGCCCTCACGGCCACCGGTCAGGCCGGTGTCGCGGTCGCCGCCGAGGCCGGTGACGCCGCCACCGACACCCGCGTCGCGGTCACGGTCACCGAAGCCGCCCTCGCGGTCACCGGTCAGGCCGGTGTCGCGGTCGCGCTCGGCGCTCAGGCCACCGTCACGGTCACGGTCGCCGAAGCCACCGTCGCGGTCACGGTCGTTGTCCCGACCCAGGCCGGTGCCGGCGGCACCGGCAGCGCCGGCCACACCCGTACCGGCTGCCCCGGCCACACCGGCGTCGCGCACGTTGTCGTCGCGCACGCCGTCGCCGCGCAGACCGGCGTCGCGGCCGGTGCCGTCGCCGAGCTGCCCGTCACCGCGCTGGCCGTCGCCACGCTGGCCGACACCGCCACCCGCGGCGGGCGGCTGCAGGCCGTAGTGGGAGTAGAGCTGCTGCTCCTGCTCGACGTCGAGGTGCTGGTCGGCGTCGACGCGCGGCGCGTCCTTGACCTGATCCTTGGTGAACGACAGCTGCACGTCCGTGCCGGAGAGCTCGGCGCCCTGCAGCGGCACGAACGACTCGGACGTGCCGAACAGGCCGGTGTTGACGGTGATCCAGGCGGGCTGCCCGGTCTGGTCGTCGAGGTAGACCTCGCCGATGGTGCCGATCCGGTCGCCGTTGCGGTCGACAGCGGTGCCGCCGCGGATGGCTTGGACGTTCTCGTTCGTGATCACGGTGTAGTCCCTTCGATCGTCGGATTCACGGTCGGGAGGAAGACCTCCGTCCTGCTTTCCACCCGACCATCGCGGCCTTGCTGGCCTGTTCACCCTAAGGGATATCAATCCGCGAAATCTGGGGACGCGAACGACGACGGCGCGCCCCCTTCGCGGGGACGCGCCGTCATCGGGGTGAAGCGGGTCAGGCCTTCTTGGCCGTGCTCGCCGTGGTCTTGCTGGCCGAGCTCTTGCGCGCGGGGGCCTTCTTGGCGGTGCGCTTGGCCGGCGACTTCTTCGCGGTGCGCTTGGCCGGAGCCTTCTTGGCGGGCTTGGCGGGCTTGGCGTCGACCGCGCCGTAGCGGGCGGCCGACGAGCGCACCTCGGTGCGGGCCTCGTCGCCGAGCTTGCCGGCCTCGGCGCCGAACTTGCCGGCCGCGGACTGCGCGGAGTCGGCGACGGCCTCGACCTGCTTGGCGGCCTCCTTGCGACCGGCCAGCACGGCCTTGGTCGCGAGGTCCTGACCGTCCTCGGCGGCCTTGCGGACGCCGGCGACGGTGGCCTTGCCCTGACCGACGACCTGCTGGGTCTGCTCCTGGTTCCACAGCGCGGCCACGACGTCGGCGCCGCGCTTGCTGAGGCCGACGTAGGACTCCTCGGCCTGGGCGACGGTCGCCTTGCGCTGGGTCTCCAGCTGCTTCGGCAGCGCCTGGACCTGCTCGACGGTCTCGTTGGCAGCCTGCTGGGCCTTGCCGGCCAGCGCCTGCGGCTTGAGCTGGGCGCGCAGCTCGGCGGCGCGCTTGCCGGCCTCGTCGGAGGCGGCGACGACGCGGGCGACGGCCAGGTCGGCTGCGCCGACGGCGGCGTAGAACGGGGTCGGGTCGGTCAGGGACTTCTTGAGGTTCTGCAGGGCGTTCATCGCCTGTTCCTTTCGGTGGTGAACCAAGGGTCGTGGACTTCGGTTACTCGCCGACGAACGACGCGTACACGTCGAGCAACGCCTTGCGCTGCTGTGCCGTCAGGCGGGGGTCTGCGTGGATGGCCGCGCGCACGTCGAGGGTGGACCCCTTGTCGTGGTCGGGCTCGAGGATGCCGGCGTGGACGTACAGCTGCTCGGCGGAGATCTGCAGGCCCTTGGCGATGGACTGCAGGATCTCGGCGCTGGGCTTCTTCAGGCCACGCTCGATCTGCGACAGGTACGGGTTGCTGATCCCGGTGCGCTCGGCCAGCTGCCGCAGGGACAGCTCGGCGGCCTGACGCTGCTCGCGCAGATAGCCGCCCAGGTCGGGCAGCTCCGGCACGGGGAGTCGCGAACTCATGCCCCCATTGTGCTTGCTGCAGTTAGCACTTTGCAAGCCGGAGGCAGCGTGAGCCGGGTCACACGACCCGGCGAGGGCGTACGTCGGGGTCGGGTCAGGGCTCGACGATCACCGTCTGCGCGGCGGCCACGTCGCCCACCTGCAGGTCGACGTCGGCCGGGGTGCTGCGCTTGACGAGCGCGAGGGCGATCGGACCGTCCTCGTGGTGGCGGGCGACCGAGGTGAGCTGACCGACCGGGCGCGGGTTGCCCGGCGCCATGACGTCGGTGCCGGGTTCGGGCAGCACGTGCCCCGAGCCGTCCAGGTGCAGGAAGACCAGGCGGCGCGGCGGGCGGCCGAGGTTGTGCACCCGCGCGACAGTCTCCTGCCCGCGGTAGCAGCCCTTGTGCAGGTGCACCGCCGTGCGCAGCAGGTCGAGCTCGTGCGGGATGGTGCGGTGGTCGGTGTCGACGCCCTGCCGGGGCCGCCACGCGGCGACCCGCTCGGCCTCGGCGGCCCAGGTGCCGGCGAGCCCCCGCTCCCCGACGTACGCCTGCAGCGCCTCGCGCGGCACGATCACCTCGCGCCAGCGCCGGCCCTGCGCCGGGTGCGGTCCCTCGCCGCTGTAGGAGGCGGTGTCGTCTCCGAGCTCGGGCCAGCGGTCGACCCAGACCGCGACGGCGGGCGCGTCGGCCTCGGTCCACTCGCGGTCGTCGACCTCGCCGACGACGGCGAACTCGGCGGTCACGTCACGCACCTCGACGCGCAGCATGAAGCGCATCGAGTCCAGCCACGCGGCCGCCGCCTCGGCCGTGCCGGGCTCGACGGTGATCCACACGGTCTCGCCGTCGTCGACCAGGTGCAGGTCGTGCTCGACGTGCCCCTTGGGGCTGAGGATCAGCGTCTCGGCCGAGCGCCGCGGCGGCAGGTCGGTGAGCCGGGCGGTGGTCAGCGAGTGCAGCCAGCTCAGCCGGTCGGGGCCGCTGACCTGCAGCACCCCGCGGTGCGACAGGTCGACCACGGCCTCGCCCGCGACCAGCCGGCGCTGCTCGCGCATCGGGTCGCCGTAGTGCGCCGCGACCGCCGCTTCGAGCCCCTCCCCGCGACCGCGCCGGGGCGGTCGAGCAGAGGCGAGCGAAGGTCGGGCACCGCTGGGGAAGTCACGACTCCAGCGTACGTCCGGCGGCGAAGACACGTTGCCGCCGCAGGTTCAACAGGGTCACCGCCGATCCGTGTCGTCGCCAACCCCCGACAACGCGGTGGGCACATCCGACTTCACAATCGCGAAACAGCGGCTCGAGGGGCTCGACCGGCGTGATGGCGCGACCTCGTCGACGGGCTCGGCGGCGGCCGACGCCTGGTCGCCGCTCCCGGGTCCCGCGCAGGCTGCGCACCTACACTGACCGCCATGCCCGATGACGACGCCGATGACCGCAGGCTGCGGCTGACCGACGACGCCGACGAGCCGACCGACGGGCGTGACGACGCCGAGGCGGACGAGCAAGGAGAGGGTCGCGCCGCTCGCGCCGGCGACGCGAGGGCAAGCGCCGCAACCCGCTGGTCGTCGCGCTGCTGGTGCTGTTGACCATGGCGCTCATCGTGGCCGTGGCGCTGGGCGGGTTCGCGCTCTACCTGACCAACAAGTTCGACAACAACGTCACCCGCAGCAGCCTGCTGCCCGACGGCGACCGCGCCACCCGCGCCGCGAGCGCCGGCAACGCGCAGAACATCCTGCTGCTCGGCTCCGACAGCCGCACCCAGGAGCTGCGCTCGGGCGCCCGCGCCGACGTCATCCAGCTGGTGCACGTGCCCAACGACCGCAAGTCGCTGCAGGTCATCCACTTCCCGCGCGACCTCTACGTCGACATCCCCGGCCGCGGGAAGAACAAGATCAACGCGGCGTACGCCTTCGGCGGCGCCCCCTGCTCGTCCAGACCCTCGAGCAGCTGCTCGGCGTGCGCATCGACAACGTCGCGGCCATCGGCTTCGACGGCTTCAAGGAGCTGACCAACACGGTCGGCGGCGTGCAGGTCAACGTCGACCAGCCCTCGACCAGCCAGGGCTACACCTTCACGCCCGGCACCATGCAGATGAACGGCGACCAGGCGCTGGCGTTCGTGCGCGAGCGCAAGCAGCTGGCCGGCGGCGACATCGACCGCGGCAAGCGGCAGCAGGCGTGGATGAAGGGTCTGATGAGCAAGACCCTCAACACCGGAACGCTCACCAACCCGGTCAAGCTGTCCGGGATGGTCGACGACGTGTCGCAGAACCTCGTGGTCGACGAGAGCTTCAGCACCGGCGACATGCGCAGCCTGGCGTTCAGCATGCGCGGGGTGCGGCAGGCCGACATCACGTTCATGACCGCGCCCTACTCCGGCTTCAGCTCGGTGCGCGGCATCGGCTCGATCGACGTCGTCGACGAGCCGCGCATGAAGCAGCTGGGTCAGGCGCTGCAGGAGGACACGATGACGACCCTGCCGGGGCAGATCACGAACCCGGGCTGACCGGCTCGGCCACGTCGACCACCAGCGGGTCGAGCGCGGCGACCAGGTCGTCGCGCTCGACGGTGATGCCGACGCCGTGCGCACCGCCGCCGAGCGAGATCGGCCCGCTCACCGACGCGTCGAGCACGACCGGCAGCGGGGTGCGGGTGCCGAACGGCGTGATCGTGCCGCGCACGAAGCCGGTCACCTCGCGCGCCTCGTCGGCCGACGGCATGGTCAGCCGGTTCACGCCGAGCGCGGATCGCAAACGGGGCCAAGCGATCTCGCGGTCGCCGGGCACCAGCACCAGCCGGTGGTCGTCGGCCGACAGGCGCACCACCATCGTCTTGAGCAGCTGCCGCGGCTCGACCCCGCGCGCGGCGGCGGCCTCCTCCAGCGAGCGCACCCGCCCGTGCCGGGTGACGGTGAACGGCAGCCCCGCCCGACGCGCTCCGGCGAACGCGCGCAGCTGCGCGTAGTCGCCCGCCCCCTCGGCGGCCAGCTGCTCCAGCGCCGCGGCGGTGTCGGGCACGAACGGACCGGTCTCGACGAGCGGGCCCAGCTCCTCGGGGAGCACCCAGCGCCCGTCGACGACCTCCTCGTCGGGCCAACGGATCTCGCCGTCCCAGACCACCTCGAAGAGGTGCTCGAACAGGCGGGTGGTGCCGTCGGCGTACGCGTGCGTCCCCAGCCCACGCAGCTCGGCTCCGGCGATGCCGAGCTCCTCCTCGAGCTCGCGTCGGGCGTTGTCGGCCGGATCCTCGCCGGCGCGCAGCACGCCGCCCGCGGCGGCGTCCCAGTGGCCGGGCGCCCAGTCCTTGGTGCGTGCGCGCTGGTGGACGTAGATCGCGCCGTCCGGCCGGCGTACGAACACCCCGGTGCCCGCGTGCGGCAGGTTGTCGGCGCGCATCACCGACCGGGGCGCGCTGCCCGCCGGTTCTCCCGCCTCGTCGACCAGCTGGACGGACTCCTCGGCGCTCATGGCGACCAGCCTACGAAGCAGCGGCGGCCGCCCCGGCCGTGGATACCATCGGGTCGTGCCGTTCGAACTGGACCCAGACCTGCCCCCGCACTCGCCCCGCTCGCCTGGCTCGTCGGGCGGTGGGAGGGCCGAGGTGTGCTCGGCTATCCCGGCGTCGACTCGGTGAACTTCGTGCAGGAGATCGAGTGCCGGCACGACAAGCAGCCGTTCCTGTCGTGGAGCGCGCGCATGTGGGAGGTCGGCGACGACGGCGAGCGGGGCAAGCCGCTCGCGACCGAGCTGGGCTTCTGGCGGCCGCTGCCCGACAACGAGGTCGAGCTGCTGCTCGCGCACCCGACCGGCGTGGTCGAGATGTACGTCGGCACCACCGAGCCGGCGAAGGCCCAGCTGCAGACCGACGCCGTCGTGCGCAGCCCGCAGGCCGAGGAGTACACCGCCGCCACCCGGCTCTACGGCTACGTGCACTCCAACCTGATGTGGGCGATGGACATGGCGGCCAAGGGCCAGCCGCTGCAGACGTACGCCTCCGCGGAGCTGCAGCGCGCCCAGTGAGCCGAGCACATGCTGGTCGAGTAGGCGCGAGGCGCCATGCTGGTCGAGTAGGCGCGAGGCGCTAGCCGAGCGACGTATCGAGACCGGAGCCCCGCACCGCTCGACTCGACCGGCTTCGCTCAGCGCTGCAGGGCCCAGGCCGCGACGTAGGGCAGCGCGCCGAGGAGCAGCAGCGCGGCGGCACCGACCGACACCTGGGCACTGGCCCAGCGGGCGCTGGAGAGCATCGTCAGCACCCGGCGTACGGCGTGCGAGACACCCGCCGACGCGACACCGAGCGCGAAGGCCGGCACCGCGTCGACGCTCCCCTGCGCCACCCCGACGACCGCGCCGCCGGCGGCGCCCAGCGCCATCGACAGCGGCAGCGCCCACTCGGCGTGCTGGGTGCGGTGCATCAGCAGGTCGACGAGGCCGGAGAGCACGGCGGCCAGCACGGTGATCGCCACCAGGACCGGACCGTCGGGGGCGTCGGCCACACCGACGTAGCACGCACCGGCTGCCAGCACCCCCGCGCCGAGCGCGGTGCCGCCGAGGGTCGCGACCAGGCGCGCGCGGCCGTCGCGGCGCAGCAGCTGGTGCAGGAAGCTGCCGACGAGGGTGACCGCGAGCGCGACCGGCAGCCAGCGCAGGTCGGGGCCTGGCTCGGCGAGCGCGGCCAGCACGCACGCGGCCGCGGCGGCGGTCAGCACCGCCCGCACGCCCTTGGGGCTCGGGAGGCCGAGCAGCGTCGGCCAGCCGAACGCGACCAGCACCCCGGTCAGCAGGACGGCCGCGGCGGTGAGGCCGCGCCCGGCATACGTCGAGAGCACGAGCAGCGCCCCCAGCACGAGCGTCGTCGCCGGGGAGGCCAGGGTCAGGACCCGTCGCTCGTGGTCAGGCACGCCCGGAATCCTGCCAGAGAAGACGGGGTCGCCGTAGGACGGTCCGCGACCCGTCAGCCCCCGGCGAACGGCGGCAGCACCTCGACGGTGACCCCTCGGAGAGCGGCTCGTCGCCGCGCACCGCACGCCCGTCGAGCAGCAGCGAGGCGACCTCGAGCACCGGCTCGAGCGCCGGGTGCGCGGTCGCGAGGGTCGAGCGCAGCTCGCGCGTGTCGGACGCCCGCACGGTCTCCTGCTCGAGCCCGGCAGCGGCACGCGCGCCGGCCCAGTAACGGACGGTCACGTCGACGGGGGTGCTCACGGGGAACCGGTCTCCTGCGGGGTGCGGGGCGTGTGGCTCTGGCCACGGTACGTCCGAGGGACGGTCACCGAGAGGGGGTCCACCTATTCTTCGGTGGATGGCCCGGCTGCTGCTGCTCACCGACTCGCCCGGTGCGAGCGTCGATGTGCTGCCCGCGCTGGGTCTGCTCGCGCACCGGGTGCGCATCCTGCCGCCGGAGGCGCAGGCGCTGGTCGACCCGCCCGACTGCGAGGTGGTGCTGCTGGACTGCACGCGCGACCTGGCCGGAGCCAAGGGGCTCTCGCGGATGCTGCGCTCGACGGGTCTGTCCGTGCCGCTCATCGCGATCTTCGCCGAGGGCGGGCTGGTCGCGCTCAACGGCGAGTGGCAGGTCGACGACGTCGTGCTCACCACCGCGGGCCCGGCCGAGGTGCAGGCGCGCATCACCCTGGCCGCCCACCGCGGCGGTCAGACCGAGGATGACGACGAGCCCAGCAAGATCACCGCGGGCGGCCTCGTGATCGACGAGGGGGCCTACGCCGCCAAGCTGCACGGCAGCGCGCTCGACCTGACCTACAAGGAGTTCGAGCTGCTGAAGTACCTCGCGCAGCACCCGGGCCGGGTCTTCACCCGCGCCCAGCTGCTGCAGGAGGTCTGGGGGTACGACTACTTCGGCGGCACCCGCACCGTCGACGTGCACGTGCGTCGGCTGCGGGCCAAGCTCGGGCCCGAGCACGAGTCGCTCATCGGCACGGTGCGCAACGTGGGATACCGGTTCGTCGGCACGCCGCAGCGGCCGGCCGAGGACGCCGATGCCGCCGAGGCCCGCGACCCGGCCGCGCAGGACTGAGCCGGACCCGACGCCTCCCGCCGGGTGCGAAACACTGGGCGGCATGAGCGATCTCGTGCAGCAGGTCGATGAGCTGGCCGCGGCGGCCACCGAGGTCGACGGGGTGGCGCCGTTCTCCGAGCAGCCCTGCTCGACCTGCGCAGCCACGCCGGCTCGTCCGAGGTGCCGGCGAGCCTGCGGCCGGTGGTCGTGGAGGGCCGGCTGGTCGCCGCCGCGCTGCACCCCGACGACGACCCGGACAGCGTCGAGGTCGTCGTGCACCCCGACCACCGGCGGCGCGGGCTCGGCGGCGAGCTGGTGCGGGCGGTGCTCGCCGACCGGCCCGCGGCCCGCTTCTGGGCGCACGGCAACCTCCCGGCCGCCCGCGCCACCGCCCGCGCGGCCGGGCTGGAGCTGGTGCGCGAGCTGCTCCGGATGGAGCGGGAGCTGGGCCCGACCAGCGTGGGGGCGTTCTGCCCGAAGGGTTCTCGGCGCGGGCGTTCGAGCCGGGGCGCGACGAGGAGGCCTGGCTCGAGGTCAACGCGGCGGCGTTCGCGCACCACCCCGAGCAGGGTCGGATGACCCGCACCGACCTCGACCGGCGGATGGCCGAGCCGTGGTTCGACCCGGCCGGGCTGATCCTCGTCCACGACGACACCACGGGTGCGCTCGCCGGCTCGCACTGGACCAAGGTGCCGACCGACCAGACCGAGGGCGAGCCGCGCCGCGGCGAGGTCTACGTCGTGGCGGTGGCACCGGCGTACCAGGGTCGTGGGCTGGCCCGACCCGTCACCGAGCTCGGGCTCGCGCACCTCGCGAGCGTGGGTGTCGACGTCGTCGAGCTCTACGTGGAGGGTGACAACACCCCGGCCCTGAGGACGTACGAGCGCCAGGGCTTCACCCGTGCGGCTACCGATGCGATGTATGCGCGCGCCGTTCATGGGGCAGTGCCAAAATAGGGTCATGAGCGCCCCCTCGGACGTGCGACCGCAGGTGCCACCGCAGCCCAGCGACGAGGAGGTCGAGGCTGCCATCCAGACGGTCGCCGAGGGCGGCTCGGTCGTCAAGCTCAAGGCGCGTCAGCCGCGACCCCGCGGCGCCAACGGCCGGTTCATCCGCGTCACGCCCGACACCCCGCCGCCCGCGGCCCCGCCCGGCGAGCTGCCGGCCGACCGGTTCCTCGACCGCGAGATGTCGTGGCTGCAGTTCAACGAGCGCGTGCTGCAGCTGGCCTCCGACGACAACATTCCGCTGCTCGAGCGGGCCCGCTTCCTCGCGATCTTCGCCAGCAACCTCGACGAGTTCTTCATGGTGCGCGTCGCCGGCCTCAAGCGGCGCATCGCCGCCGGCATCGCCGTGCGCTCCGCGTCGGGGCTCGAGCCGCGCGAGGTGCTCGACGAGATCTCCCAGGGCGCGCACGAGCTGATGAGCGTGCACGCCCGGGTCTTCCAGAACCACATCCGCCCGCAGCTGGAGGAGGAGGGCGTCACCATCGTGCGGGCGAGCGAGCTCACCGACGACGACCGCGAGCACCTCGGCCGGCTGTTCCGCGAGTCGATCTATCCCGTGCTCACGCCGCTCGCCGTCGACCCGGCCCACCCCTTCCCGTACATCTCCGGGCTCTCGCTCAACCTCGCGGTGCTGCTGGTCAACCCCAAGACCGGCCGCGAGCACTTCGCCCGGGTCAAGGTGCCGCCGTCGCTGCCGCGGCTGGTGCGCCTGCCCGACCACCCCGACGCCGACGAGCTCTACGACGCCCGCTTCGTCGCGCTCGAGGACGTCATCGCCGAGCACCTGGAGTTCCTCTTCCCCGGCATGGACGTGCGCGAGCACTTCACCTTCCGGGTCACCCGCAACGAGGACCTCGAGGTCGAGGAGGACGACGCCGAGAACCTGCTGACCGCGCTCGAGAAGGAGCTGACCCGGCGCCGGTTCGGCCCCCGGTGCGGCTCGAGGTCGCCGAGGACATGGACGAGCACGTGCTCGACATGCTGATGCGCGAGCTGCGGGTGCGCCGCGACGAGGTCTATCCGCTGCCCGAGCCGCTCGACCTGCGCGCGCTCAACATCGTGGCCGACCTGGACCGTTCCGAGCTGCGCTGGCCGCCGCACACCTCGCTCACCCACCCCGACCTGGCCCCGGTCGAGCGGGCCGCGGCGCCCGACGTGATGGGCGCGATGCGCGAGCACGACATCCTGCTGCACCACCCGTACGACTCGTTCTCCACCTCGTTCGTGTCGTTCATCGAGCAGGCCGCCGACGACCCCAACGTGCTGGCGATCAAGCAGACGCTCTATCGCACCAGCGGTGACTCGCCGATCATCGACGCCCTCATCGAGGCCGCCGAGGCCGGCAAGCAGGTGCTGGCCGTCGTCGAGATCAAGGCCCGGTTCGACGAGGAGAACAACATCACCTGGGCGCGCAAGCTCGAGCGCGCCGGCGTGCACGTCGTCTACGGCATGGTCGGCCTGAAGACGCACGCCAAGCTGTGCCTCGTCGTGCGCGAGGAGGACGGCAAGATGCGCCGCTACTGCCACGTCGGCACCGGCAACTACAACCCCAAGACCGCGCGGCTCTACGAGGACTTCGGCCTGCTCACCACCGACCCGGCCGTCGGGGAAGACCTGACCCGGCTGTTCAACCAGCTGTCCGGCATGGCGCCGCGCTCGAAGTTCAAGCGGCTGCTCGTCGCGCCGCGCACCGTGCGCACCGGCCTGCTGGAGCAGATCGAACGGTGCGCCGAGGCCGCGGCCGACGGCAAGAAGGCCCGCATCGGCATCAAGGTCAACTCCCTGGTCGACGAGGCCTCGATCGACGCGCTCTACCGCGCCTCGCAGGCGGGGGTCCAGGTCGACGTGTGGGTGCGCGGCATCTGCGCGCTGCGCCCGGGCGTGCCGGGCCTGTCCGAGAACATCCGGGTGCGCTCGATTCTCGGCCGATACCTGGAGCACTCGCGGGTGTTCCTGTTCGAGATCGAGGGCCAGGATCCGGTCTGCTACATCGGCAGCGCCGACCTGATGCACCGCAACCTCGACCGCCGGGTCGAGGCGCTGGTGCGGCTGAAGGACCCCCGCCACGTGCAGACCATGCACGACCTGATGAAGCTCGGGATGAGCGAGGGCACCTCGTCGTGGCACCTGCAGTCCGACGGCAGCTGGGTGCGCCACCACCTCGACGACGAGGGCGAGCCGCTCACCGACGTGCAGTCCGAGCTCATCGAGAGCTACGCCCGCCGACGGCGCAAGGCACGCCGGCGGTGATCGACCCTCGTCCACGTGCCGTCGCCGCCGCCGGCACGCTGCTGTGGCGACGCCGTCGGGGGCGCCTCGAGGTGGCGCTGGTGCACCGCCCGCGCTACGACGACTGGTCGTGGCCCAAGGGCAAGCTCGACCCCGGCGAGATGTGGGCCGTCGCCGCGGGCCGCGAGACCGAGGAGGAGACCGGTCTGGTCGCCCGGCTCGGCATCCCGCTCCCGCGCGCGCTCTACGTCACGCCCCGCGACGAGCTCAAGGAGGTCCGCTACTGGGCGGCCACCCCCACCGGGGGCCACGGCGAGCTGCTCAACGAGATCGACCGCGTCGAGTGGCTCGCGCCCGACCCGGCCCGGCTGCGGCTGAGCTACGCGCGCGACGTGCTGCAGCTGCGCGCCCTGCTCGAGGCCGAGCGGGCCGGCCACCTCGACACCTGGCCGCTGCTGGTCGTGCGGCACGCGCAGAGCATGCCGCGCTCGCAGTGGAGCGGCGAGGACGGGCTGCGTCCGCTCGACCCCGACGGGCTCGCCCGGGCGCACGCGCTGGTCCCGCTGCTGCAGACGTACGGCCTGGACCGGCTGGTCAGCTCGCCGTCGGTGCGCTGCGTCGACACCGTCAGCCCGTTCGCCGAGTCGGCGCAGGTGCGGGTGCGCACGAAGAAGGGACTCTCCGAGGAGGGTTACGAGGCGCGGCCGGAAAAGGCTGTGCGGCATACGGATTCGGCGTTGCAGCGCGGGGCCGCGGCGCTGTGCACGCACCGCCCGCTGCTGCCCGACGTGCTCGGTCACCTGGCCGAGCGAGCGGTCGCGGGGTCGGCCGCGCGGCGGACGCTCTCGGCGCTGGCCACGGCCGGCATCGACAAGGGCGAGGTGCTGGTCTGCCAGGTCAGCGGCGCCGGCGACGAGGCGGTCGTGGTGACCGTCGAGCGGCACCGGCCCTGACGCTCACTTCTTCGTGTCGGTGGTGGCGATGCGCGGCTTGTGCCGGCCCGAGCACAGCTCGGCGTGCTCGAGGGCGTCGCGGCGGGCCTTCTCGCGGGCGCGCCGCCCGCTGCCCTGCCAGTCGCACGACTTGCAGTAGCCGTACGCGAACGAGCCCTTCTCGCGGGTGTCGCCCGGGCGCTGCTCCTCGCGCGGAACCTGCGCCTTGAGCTCCTTGCGGCTCATCTCCGCGAGGCGCTCCCGCACCCGTCTGCGCTTGCCCACGACTGACATTGTGCGCCCGAAACCTGTGCTCGGTGCCCGATTCGGGCGTGAGATGTACCACCCTTTCGGGTGCACGGGCTTAGGGCAGCAGGATCTCGTCGAGCTCGGCGTCGGTGAGCGGGCGGGCGAGCATCGCGACCGCCGCGACCAGTCTGGCCACCAGCTCCAGCTCTCCGTCGACCGTCGCGTCATGCACCGCGGCGGCACCGCCGACCGCGCCGCGGGGCGGCTCGGGCGCGACCGGGAGGTTGCTCATGGTCGCGAGCGTAGGGCCGGGGCCGGGCGCGCGGGGCGCTGCCGACCGATCAGCCGAACCGGCCCGAGATGTAGTCCTCGGTCGCCTTCTCGGTGGGGTTGTTGAAGATCTTCTGCGTGTCGTCCATCTCGATCAGCCGGCCGGGCTTGCCGGTCGCCGCGAGGTTGAAGAACGCGGTGCGGTCGGAGACGCGGGCCGCCTGCTGCATGTTGTGCGTCACGATGACGATCGTGTAGCGGTCCTTCAGCTCGGTGATCAGGTCCTCGATCGCGAGCGTCGAGATCGGGTCGAGCGCCGAGCACGGCTCGTCCATGAGCAGCACCTGCGGCTCGACGGCGATCGCGCGGGCGATGCACAGCCGCTGCTGCTGACCGCCGGAGAGGCCGGCGCCCGGCTTGTCGAGGCGGTCCTTGACCTCGTTCCACAGGTTGGCGCCCTTGAGCGAGCGCTCGACGACCTCGTCGAGCTTGCCCTTGTTCTTGACGCCGTTGAGCTTCAGGCCGGCCACGACGTTGTCGCGCACGGTCATCGTCGGGAACGGGTTGGGCCGCTGGAAGACCATGCCGACGGTGCGGCGCACGCCGACCGGGTCGACGCCGGGGGCGTACAGGTCCTGGTCGTCGAGCATGACCTGACCCTCGACGCGACCGCCGGGGATGACCTCGTGCATCCGGTTCAGGGTGCGCAGGAAGGTCGACTTGCCGCAGCCCGACGGGCCGATGAACGCCGTCACCGACCGGGGCTCGACGGTCATCGACACGCCCTCGACCGCCTTGAAGTCGCCGTAGTAGACGTTCAGGTCGCTGACGTCGATCCGCTTAGCCATGGGGTTTCGTTTCCTCAGTCTCAGAAAGGGTTGTCGAGTCGGTGGGTCAGCTCTTGACCTTGCTGAACCGACTGATCAGGCGACCGGCGATGTTGAGCACCAGGATGATCAGGATCAGCGTGCAGGCCGCGCCCCAGACGCGCGCCTCGGTCTGCGGCAGGCCCATGTTGTCGCGGCCGCTGTTCATCATCGTCGGCAGCGTCCCCATCAGCCCGGAGAACAGGTTGCTGGAGATGCCGAAGAAGTACGGCCCGAGGATGATCAGCGGCGCCGTCTCACCCATGACCCGGGCCAGGCCGAGCAGGATGCCGGTGACGATGCCCGAGAAGGCGGTCGGCAGGACGACCTTCATGATCGTCTTCCACTTGGGCACGCCCAGGGCGTAGGACGCCTCGCGCAGCTCGTTGGGGACCAGCTTGAGCATCTCCTCGGTGGAGCGCACGACGACCGGGACCATCAGGAGCACCAGCGCGAGACACACCGCGAACGGGACGCGCTGGAAGCCGAACGTGGTGACCCAGACGGCGTAGATGAACAGCGCCGCGACGATCGAGGGGACACCGGTGAGGATGTCGACCATGAAGCTCACCGCGCGGGCGAGCTTGCCGCGGCCGTACTCGACGAGGTAGATCGCGGTCAGCACACCGATCGGCACCGCGATGAGCGAGGTGACGGCGCCCTGGATCAGGGTGCCCTGGATCGCGTGGGTCGCGCCGCCGCCCGCGTTGCGGGCGGTGATGCCCAGCTGGGAGTTGGTCCACCACTGCGCCTCGAGCAGCATCGAGCCGCCCTTGACGACGACGGTGCCGAGGATCCAGATCAGCGGCACGAGAGCGACCAGGAACGCGCCCCACATGACGATCTGGGCGATCCGGTCCTTGATCGCGCGCCCGGAGGACTTGGGGCCGAGCCCGGAGCTGACGTTGCCCCGCTCGGCGGTCGCCGTCACGTCTCCGGCGGGATAGGTCGAGTCGAGGGTGCTCATTCGGTGAAGGCCTTCCGACGCTCGATGACGACACGGGCGATGGCGTTGACGACGAAGGTCAGCAGGAACAGCACCAGACCAGCGGCGATGT
This sequence comes from Barrientosiimonas endolithica, assembly GCF_030296655.1. Taxonomy (NCBI): domain Bacteria; kingdom Bacillati; phylum Actinomycetota; class Actinomycetes; order Micrococcales; family Dermacoccaceae; genus Barrientosiimonas; species Barrientosiimonas endolithica. The sequence goes on from NZ_AP027735.1 coordinate 3,005,709, forward strand.
ACGCGCCCGTCTTGGTCGGGCTGTCGAACTCGCCGTAGTTGTTGGCGATCTTGGAGGCGAAGGTCTCACCGCCGTTGAAGATCGACCACGACCAGGGGCGCCCTCGGGCAGCGAGGACACGATGATCATCACCGCGACAGTCTCACCGAGCGCGCGGCCGAGGCCGAGCATCGAGGCCGAGATGACGCCGGGCTTGCCGAACGGCAGCACCGCGGTGCGGATCATCTCCCACTTGGTCGCGCCGAGCGCGAGCGCGGCCTCCTTGTGCGTGCCGGGCGTCTGCGCGAAGACCTCGCGCGACAGTGCCGTGATGATCGGCAGGATCATCACGGCTAGGACGATCGAGACGAACGCGATCGTGCTCGCGGCGCTGGCGCCCTCGTCGGCGAACAGCGGGATCCAGCCGAAGACGCTCGTGACGAAGTCCTGGATCGGCCGGAAGTACTGGCCGACGACGTACGCACCCCACAGGCCGTAGACGATCGAGGGGACCGCGGCGAGCAGGTCGATGAGCGAGGCGGCCGGACGGGCCAGCCAGGTCGGGGCGTACTGCGTGATGAACAGGGCGATGCACACCCCCAGCGGGACCGCGAGGATCAGCGCCAGGATCGAGGAGATCACCGTCACCCAGAGCATCCGCGCGATGCCGAACGACATGCTGTCGGGGTTGGCGACGTTCCACTCCGTCGACGTGAGGAAGTTCGCGTTGTTGCGGCTCAGCGCGGGGATCGCCTGCGCGATGAGGAAGACACCGATCAGGGTGACCAGCGCCACCACGAGGATGCCGGAGCCCTTGGCGAGGCCGCCGAAGATCTTGTCCCCGAGGCGCCCGGTGTCGGCCTTGTCGGACTCGAGCGGAGCTCGACCGTCGGGGTCAGGGGCCTGGTCGGAGACCGAGACCCCGGTGATGGAGGACATGCGCTACCTGTTCTGCCGAGGGAGACGTACGTCGTGCGGTGGGGCCGGGCGCGACGCCACGACCCCACCGCACGAGTGAATCACTGGATGGCGTTGACGGCCGTCTCGACCTTGCCCTGGATCTCGGACGGCAGCGGTGCGTAGCCGACCTCCTCCAGGCTCTTCTGGGTCTCGCTGCTGCCGAAGTGGTTCAGGAACGCCTTGACGCCCTTGCCGATCTCCGGGTCGGAGTACTTCGAGCAGACGATCTCGTAGGTCACCAGGATGATCGGGTAGGCCCCGGCCTCCTTGGTGGCGTAGTCGAGCTTGAGCTTGAGGTTGTTGCCCGAGCCGTCCTGGGTGGCGGCGGCGACGGCCTTTCCGGCGCTCTCACCGGTCAGGGCGACGGGGCCCGCACCGTTGTCGACCTGGGCCATGCCGAGCTGGTTGTCCTTCGCCGAGGACCACTCGGCGTAGGTGATGCCGCCCGGGGTGGACTTGACGGCGTTGGTGACGCCGGCGGTCTTGGCCTTGCCCTCACCCTTGCCCGACCACTTCTTGGCCGGCTCGGCGGTCCAGTTCTCCTTGGCCGAGGCCGCGAGGTACTTGGTGAAGTTCTCGGTGGTGCCCGACTCGTCGGAGCGGAAGAAGACCTTGATGTCGACGTTGGGGAGCGTGGTGCCCTTGTTGACCGCGGCGATCTTCGGGTCGTTCCACTTGGTGATCTTGCCGTTGAAGATGTCGGCGATCAGCGCCGGCGTGAGCACCAGCTTGTCGACGCCCTCGAGGTTGTAGGCCACGGCGATCGGGCCGGTCACCATCGGGAGGTTCCACGCGGGCGAGCCGCAGGCCTTGTCGGCGTCGGCCTGCTCGGTCTTGCCGTCGCTGCTCTTCAGCGCGGAGTCGGACCCGGCGAAGTTGACCTGCTTGGCGGTGAACTGGTTGATGCCGTTGCCGGAGCCGGTGCCGTTGTAGGTGACCGACTGCTCGGGGCAGACCGACTGGAAGCTGGCGATCGCTTCCTGGATGGCGTTGTCCTGGGCGGTGGAGCCCTCGGCCTTGATGGCCTTGGTGCCGCAGTCGACGTTGCCGGCGCCGGCCTGGTCGCCGCCGGACTTGGCGGCCGACGACGAGCCGTCGCCGCTGCCGCCGGAGCCAGTGTTGTTGTCCGAACCGCACGCCGAGAGCGCGAGCGCTCCGACCAGGGCGATGCTGGAGACACGGCCGATGCGCGTGATCTTCACGTCAGGGACCTCTCGAGGTTGGGGAGTTCGTGGGCGGCACGGGAACACCGCCTCCGTGAAGGTAGGGAGCGCGGGTGACGCGAGGTCCTTGGGTGGGTGAACTCGGGGTGAACGCGGATCGAGAGTGTGTAAAGCGTGTGGCGGCGGTCACGTGAGCATCAGGTGAACGACCCTGTCGGAGCGCCCGTGGCGACGGGCGTGTGCCAGCCGAGCCCGGCGTACGTCCTCGGGCGGCGCGCGCAGACCGGCGCGGCTCGCGCCCGAGAGAAGTGGGTCGCGTCGGGCCGGGAAGCGCCTCACGGCGCATGGCCGCTCGTAGCGGCAAATATTGGGACCCGGGGCTACCGCGGCCCGACGCGCACCCAGCCTAACTACCGATCGGGCCGGGATGTTCCACGGGCGCCGTCAGGTCAGTCGTGAGTCACGCCACAGGGCGGCCGCGCGCTCGAGGTCGTGCGCCGTGGTGACCAGCGAGCCGGCGGTGCGCGTGGCGCGGGCGGCGCCCTCCTCGTCGAGCCCGTCGCGATCATCGGCGCGGTGCGCCCGGCCGACGGCGATGACCCGGCAGAACGCGGCGGCCCGGTCGAGCGCCACGGCCAGGTCACCCTCGTAGACCCCGCGCACGATCGCGTCGCCGAGGTCGCGCACCTCGTCCGGGCCGGGCGGCTCGGCGGCGCCGGCGACCACGTGCGCGACGTCGGCGTGCTTCATGCCCTCGGTGTAGTCGGCGGAGGCCCCTGCGGGGTCGCGCTGCACCCACTCGCGCAGCATGTAGAGGCGCCACAGCGCCCCGGGGAGGCTGACGGCCGGCCGCTGGGCCCACAGCTCGGCGACGGTGGCGACCCCCAGCTCGTCGACCAGGTGCACCAGCCGCTCGCGCAGCGCGGGGTCCTGCGAGGCGCGCCCCTGGCCGACGAGCGCCGCGGCGGTCTCGTGCGCGACCTCGCTCACCTCGGCGGGGTCGAGGGCCTCTCCCCCGGCCGCCTCGAGCTCGGCGGGCGTGCGGAACTCGGGCCGGCGCGGTCGTCTCTGGTCAGCCACGGGTGGCCTCCTCCGTCGTGCCGGTCGAGGTGACCGGCCCCAGCAGCAGGGTGGCGTCGGGGCCGAGGCGGGCGGCGCCGGGGTGCAGCAGGTCGGCGTGCCACGCCGCGAGCACCTCGTGCTCGCCGCCGGTGGGCAGGTCGAGCGTCTCGTCGCCGAGGTTGACCAGGAGCAGGTGCTCGCCGCGGCGCACCCGCAGCACCCCGCCCTCCCGACGTACGTCCTCGCGGCCGAGCGCAGGGTCGCGCAGCTCGGGCCGTTCGCGCCGCAGCCGGATCAGCGTGGCGTACCACTCCAGCAGCCGGGCGTGCTCGGGCTCGCGCAGCTCCTCCCAGCGCAGCGTCGAGGCGTCGGCGGTGCCGCGCTCCTGCGGGTCGGGCACCTGGTCGGCCCAGCCGTGCTCGGCGAACTCGGCGCGCCGGCCCTGCGAGACCGCCCGGGCGAGCTCGGGGTCCTCGTGGTCGGTGAAGTACTGCCACGGCGTGCTGGCGCCCCACTCCTCCCCCATGAACAGCATCGGCGTGTAGGGCGAGGTCAGCAGCAGCGCCGCCCCCGCGGCGAGCCGGCCCGGCGGGACGAGCTGGGAGAGCCGGTCGCCGGTGGCGCGGTTGCCGACCTGGTCGTGGGTCTGCAGCGAGGCGACGAAGCGCCAGCCCGGCGTCTCGTCCGGGTCGACGGGCCGGCCGTGCCGGCGACCGCGGAAGGTGGACGTCGTGCCGTCGTGGAAGAAGGGCGTACGTCCGAGCACCTTCGCGGGCGCGTCGGCTGCCGCGAAGTCGGCGTAGTAGCCCTGCGTCTCGCCGGTGAGCAGCACGTGCAGCGCGTGGTGCACGTCGTCGGCCCACTGCGCGTGCAGGCCGAGACCGCCCGAGCCGCCGTCGCGACGCGGCGTGACGGTCGCCGGGTCGTTGCGGTCGGACTCGGCGATCAACCAGAGCGGACGCCCCAGTTCCGTTGCGAGAGAGTCGGTCTCGGCCGCAAGCTCCTCGAGGAAGTGCACGGCGCGGTCGTCGATGAGCGCGTGCACGGCGTCGAGGCGCAGCGCGTCGACGTGCACGTCGCGGAACCAGAAGCGGGCGTTGTCGAGCAGGAAGCGACGCACCTCGTCGCTGTCCGGACCGTCGAGGTTGACCGCCCAGCCCCACGGCGTGTGGTGGGCGTCGGTGAAGTAGGGGCCGAACGTCGCGAGGTAGTTGCCGCTGGGGCCGAGGTGGTTGTAGACGACGTCGAGGCAGACGCCGAGCCCGCGCTGGTGGCACGCGTCGACGAACCGCTGGAACGCCTCGACCCCGCCGTAGGCCTCGTGCACCGCGAACAGGTCGACCCCGTCGTAGCCCCAGCCGCGGCGGCCGGGGAACGCCGCGACCGGCATGACCTCGACGATCGTGACGCCGAGGTCGGCCAGGTGGTCGAGGTGCTCGACGGCGGCGTCGAAGGTGCCTTCGGGGGTGAAGGTGCCGATGTGCAGCTCGTAGACGATCGCGCCCTCCAGCGGAGCGCCCGCCCAGTCACCGTCGCCCCACTCGTGCGCCGTCAGGTCGACGACCTCGCTGGGCTCGTGCGGCCCGTCGGGCTGGGAGAGCGAGCGCGGGTCCGGGCGGGGGTCGCCGCCGTCGACGGAGAAGGCGTAGCGCTCGCCCGGCCGCGGTGCGCGGTCGGTCTGCCACCAGCCGTCGTCGCCCCGCTCGAGGGCGACCCGCTCGTCACCGAGCACGAGATCGACCCCCTGCTCGGCCGCGGGGGCCCACACGCGATATCCGGTCACGAGTCCCTCCTCTCCAGCAGCGCCACCGGGCGGTCCGCGAAGAGGTCGCGCGCCCGGATCTGCCCGTCACTGTTGATGATTCGCCCGTCGAGGGCGTCTCGCCAATCACCCTCGGGGAGGGTGAGCAGCCGCTCGCCCCAGCCGCCGTCGCGCTCCAGCCGGGCCGGGGCCCTGGTGACCGCGACGAGCACGTCCGGCTCGGGCATGCGTCCGAGGACGCCGGCAAGCAGGCCCGCAGCCGGGCCGCGCAGGAACCCGGCGGCGTGCTCCTCGCCCGACTCCCACGGCAGGTACGTCCCGCCCGGCCCGAGCGACTCGGCGCGGCTCTGCCGCAGCTGCAGCACGGTGCTCGTGAGGTGCAGCTTCTCCTCCCCCAGGCCGTCCAAGCCGGTCGAGGAGGCCGAGCCGCCCACGCTGGTCGAGTCGCCCGAGCCGCCCACGCTGGTCGAGTCGCCCGAGCCGCCCACGCCGGTCGAATCGCCCGAGCCGCCCACGCCGGTCGAGTAGGCCGAGCCGCTGGGCGAGGCCGTATCGAGACCACCCTGACCATGGCCCCGGTCCAGAGCCGTCGACAGCGCGGCGTAGTCGACAGGTCGCCGGTTGTCGGGGTCGACCAGCGACAGGCTCACCGTCTCGCACCCCTGGTAGGTGTCGGGCACCCCCGGCAGGGTCAGCTGCAGCAGCTTGGCCGCGAGGGTGGTCGCGCGAATCGCGTTGGCGTTGCTCGTGATCAGCTCCTCGACCGCGTCGTGCAGCGGGCCCTCGGTCGAGGCGGCGACGGCGAAGTCGATGACGCGGCGCTCGTAGTCCTCGTCGCCGTCGACCCATGCCGTGCGCTGCTTGCCCTCACGCAGCGCCTTCTGCAGGTAGTCGCGCAGCCGCTCCTCGCCGATCTCGCCGACGCCGAGGAGCGTCTGCCAGACGAGGTGGCCGGTGGGCAGGTCGACGCCGGCCCGCTCGGCCTCGGCGCTCGCGACGGCGGAGACCTGCTGCCAGCCCTCGGTGTCGCCCGCGACGGCGAGCAGCCGGGCGCGCACGTCCTCGCTGCGCTTGGTGTCGTGGGTCGTGAGGGTCGTCATCGTGCGCGGCCAGTGCTCGACCTGCGCCTGCGCCCACTCGTGCATGAGGCCGGGCGAGGCCGACGCGACGACGGTGGGGTCGCTGCCGACCTCGTTGAGCGCGATCAGCCGGTGCCAGCGATAGAAGCTGGTGTCCTCGATGCCCTTGGCCATGACGGGGCCCCAGGTCTGCTGCAGCCGGACGCCGAAATCCGTTGCGGCGTCGCTGTCCTCGGCCATCACGGTGACGGGCAGGAGCGCGTCGAGCTCGGGCTGCAGGGCGGGCCGCGCGGTGAGCGCGGCGCTGAACGCGTCGGTGAGCCGGCGCCGCGCGACCTGACCGATCTGGTGCTCGGGCCGGACGTACGCCCGATAGACCTCTCCCGCGACGAGCAGCTCGACGACCGCCTCGCGCAGCCGCTCGGGGTCGAGCTCGGGCAGCGCCTCGCGCGCGCGCCGGGTCAGCCGCTCGACCTCGGGGGCCAGCGACTGCTCGACGACCTGCCGCTTGGCCTGCTCGACGACCACGTCGAAGTCGGGCTCGCCGCCGGTGGCGCGCCAGGTCGCGTCGAGCGTGTCGGCGGCCTCGGGGTCGGTGAGCGCGGCCTGCACGACCCGCAGCGCGTCGTACCCGGTCGTCCCGGCGGTCTGCCAGCGTCGGGGCAGCCGCTCCTCGCCCTCGAGGATCTTCTCCACCCACACCGGGGTGTCCGGGCGGCAGGCCGCGGCCAGCCGCTCGAGGTAGTCGGTCGGGTCGGCCAGGCCGTCGGGGTGGTCGATGCGGAAGCCGTCGATCAGCCCCTCGTGGTGCAGCTCGAGCAGCAGCCGGTGGGTGGCGTCGAAGACCTCGGGCAGCTCGACCCGCACGGCGATGAGCCCGTCGACCTCGAAGAACCGGCGGTAGTTGAGCACGTCGTCCTTGTCGCGCCACGAGGCGAGCCGGTAGTGCTGGCGCTCCAGGATCTCGGCGACGTCGCCGGAGGTCTCGGTGCCGAGCGCGACGGGGTAGACGTGGTCGTAGTAGCGCAGCACCGGGGCGGGCTGGCCGGTGCCGGGGTCGGCGTCGATCTCGTCGAGGGTGAGCTGGCCGGCCGCGAGCACGTCGGCCAGCGGCTCGCCGAGCACCGGGAGCCCGATGCGCCCGCCGCCGGCCTTCCAGTCGATGTCGAACCAGTCGGCGGTGGCGGCGTCGCGCCCGTCGCGCAGCACCTCCCACACCTCGCGGTTCAGCGACTCGGGCGCGACGAAGGCCATGTGGTTGGGCACGACGTCGACCACGACGCCGAGGTCGTGCTCGTGCGCGGCCGCAACGAGCCGACGGAAGCCGTCCTCCCCGCCCAGCTCGTCGCTGACCCGGCTGTGGTCGACCACGTCGTAGCCGTGCTGCGAGCCGGGCACGGCCTGCAGGATCGGCGACAGGTACAGGTGCGTGACGCCGAGGTCGGCGAGGTAGGGCACCTGCCGGGCGGCGTCGTCGAAGGTGAACTCGCCGTGCAGCTGCAGACGGTAGGTGCTGGAGAACGCGGCGCTCATGCCTTCACCCCACCACGTCGAGTCTGTTCAGGCCCAGCACGACGATCACCGGCGCCCCGGCCTCGTCGGAGGCGGCCAGCGGGATCTGCGCGTCGATGCCCCAGTCGCCGTCGTCCTCGGGGTCCTCGATCACCTGACGCACCTCCCACATGTCGGACTTCTGCGTGATCCGCAGGTACGCCGGCCCCCGCGCGCTCGCGCCCGCCCCCATCTCGTCGTGGTCGGCGAAGTAGGCGGCCAGGTCGTCGTGCCAGGCGCCCTCGTCCATGACGATCTCGGTGGGCGGGTCGGTCGACTCGGCGGCGGCCCGGTCGAGCGCGGCCAGCGCGACGACGTCACGCCGCGCCGCGAGCTGCACGCGGCGGAACATCGCGTTGCGCACCGAGACCCGAAAAGCCCTGGGGTTGCTGGTGATCGGCCTGGGCGCGACGGTGGTCGCGGAGGGCGCGCCGCCCTCGAGGGCCGCCTCCTCCGGGTGACTCAGCGCCTCCCACTCGTCCAGCAGGCTGGAGTCGGTCTGCCGGACGGTCTCCCCCAGCCACTCGACCAGGTCGTCAAGCTCCTCGTCGCGGTAGCGGTCGGGCACCGTCTGGCGCAGGGTGCGATAGGCGTCGGTCAGGTAGCGCAGGACGATCCCCTCGGAGCGGGAGAGGTCGTACTGCTTGACGAGATCGCCGAAGCTCCAGGCGTTCTCGTACATCTCGCGCACGACGGTCTTGGGCGACAACGCGCTCTCGGCGACCCACGGCTGGCCGCTGCGATAGGTCTCGAACGTCGCGTCGAGCAGCTCGGCGAGCGGCTGGGGCCAGCTGATGTCCTCGAGCAGCTCCATGCGCTCGTCGTACTCGATGCCGTCGGCCTTCATCTCGGCGATGGCCTCGCCGCGCACCTTGCGCCGCTGGGCGAGCAGCACCGGGCGTGGGTCCTCCAGGATCGCCTCGATGACCGAGACGACGTCTCGGGCGTACGTCTCGGACTCGGGGTCGAGCACGTCGAGCACCGCGAGCGCGAACGGCGCGAGCGGCTGGTTGAGGGCGAAGTTGTCCTGCAGGTCGACGGTCAGACGCACCTGTCGACCGTCGGCCTCGGGCACCGACAGCTTCTCCACGACCCCGGCGGCGAGCAGCTCGCGGTAGAGCGTGATCGCCCCCTTCGCGAGGCGCGCCTGCCGGCGCGGGTCCTCGTGGTTCTCACGCACGAGCGAGCGCATCGCGGGGAACGGATCCCCTTCTCGCGCAATGACGTTCAGCAGCATCGAGTGGGTGACGCGCATGCGTGACTGGAGCGCCTCGGGCTGGGCGGCAACGAGCTTGTCGAAGGTCTCCTCCGACCAGCTCACGAAGCCCTCGGGCGGCTTCTTGCGCTGCACCTTGCGCTGCTTCTTGGGGTCGTCGCCCGCCTTGGCGAGCGCGCGGGCGTTCTCGATCGCGTGCTCGGGCGCCTGCACCACGACCGAGCCGCTGGTGTCGTACCCCGCACGCCCGGCCCGCCCCGCGATCTGGTGGAACTCGCGCGCCTTGAGCAGCCGGTTGCGTGACCCGTCGAACTTGGTGAGCCCGGTGAACACGACGGTGCGGATCGGCACGTTGATGCCGACGCCGAGGGTGTCGGTGCCGCAGATGACCTTGAGCAGGCCGGCCTGCGCGAGAGTCTCGACCAGCCGGCGGTACTTCGGGAGCATCCCGGCGTGGTGCACGCCGATCCCGTGGCGCACCAACCGGTTCAGCGTCTTGCCGAAGCCGGCGGAGAAGCGAAAACCGCCGATCAGCTCGGCGATCCGGGCGCGCTCCTCCTTGCTCGCGACCGACAGGCTCATCAGCGCCTGGGCCCGCTCGAGCGCGGCGGCCTGGGTGAAGTGCACGACGTAGACCGGCGCCTGGTGCGTGGTCAGCAGCTCCTCGAGCGTCTCGTGGAGCGGGGTCATGGCGTACGAGAAGCTCAGCGGCACCGGCCGCTCGGCGGTCGCGACCGTGGCGGTGGGGCGGCCGGTGCGACGGGTGAGGTCCTCCTCGAACCGAGCGACGTCGCCGAGGGTGGCCGACATGAGCAGGAACTGCGCCTGCGGGAGCTCCAGCAGCGGCACCTGCCAGGCCCAGCCGCGGTCGGGCTCGGAGTAGAAGTGGAACTCGTCCATGATGACCATGCCGACATCGGCGCTGCGCCCCTCGCGCAGCGCGATGTTGGCGAGCACCTCGGCGGTGCAGCAGATGATCGGGGCGTCGGCGTTGACCGCCGCGTCGCCGGTGAGCATCCCGACGTTGTCGGCGCCGAACTGCTCGATGAGCGCGAAGAACTTCTCCGAGACCAGCGCCTTGATGGGTGCGGTGTAGAACGAGACCTTGTCCTGCGCGAGCGCGGTGAAGTGCGCCGCGGTCGCGACGAGCGACTTCCCGGAGCCGGTGGGGGTGGCGAGGATGACGTTGGCGCCGCCGACCAGCTCGATGATCGCCTCGTCCTGGTGCGGGTAGAGGTCGATCCCCCGGTCGCCGGCCCAGCCCTGGAACGCTTCGTAGATCGCATCGGGCTCGGCGGGTGACGGGGTGCGGTCGGTGAGACGAGGAGTCATGGCGTGCCCATTCTCTCCAAGCCGGTCGAGCAGCCGCGCGAGGGACGAGCCCGGCGCACCGAGACCCCGCCCAAGCCGGTCGAGTAGCCGCGCGAGGGACGAGCGCGGCGTATCGAGACCCGCCCGCCCCACTACAGTTGCCCCGGCGGCGTCGCCGCCCCGGGCCTCTAGCTCAATCGGTTAGAGCTGCGGACTTTTAATCCGTAGGTTGTGGGTTCGAGTCCCACGGGGCCCACCGTTGCAGGCGCTCGCCTACTGTCCGAGGTGAGTTTGGCCAGATGCCAACGCAATTCGGCTCCGGTCTGACCGTTGAGCCACGCTGCCCGCGAGCACCCGGCGGGCAGCTCACGCATCCGACGCGACATCGCGCGCAAGAAATCTGCGCGTGTAGACCCCGTGGGGTCGTCGCCTGGCCTAGCGTTGCGGGCACGCGGGCACGCGGGCACGCGGGGTGCCCGTCGTGACAGGAGGGGCATCTCATGTTCAAGAGATCTGTGTCCGCGGCGGCTCTCGGGCTGCTGGCGAGCGCAGCCGTCGCAGCACCAGCATCGGCGGCGGTGTACAAGATCGCGACGGCGGACAACGGAGCCGTCTACGTCTGGAACTCGTCGTCGGCTACCGACTACCGCACGCTCGTCGTCAAGGATAATAAGGCCGACAATGCTTCGGTCTACGGCAACTGGTCCAACTCTCGGGGTACCGGTCGGGTGCTGAACTCTTCCGGCGCCGGAACGACCGCGTATCGGGACACCGGTGCCGGCATCACCGCCCTGCAAGCGTGCGTGGATTACAACAACTGGCCGGACCCGTGCTCTGCATGGAAGTAGACCGGCCCGCGCCGAGCCCCTCCGTCACGGCGGAGGGGCTCGGTGTTGTCCTGGGCAGGCGGCAGGTCTTCCAAGGCCTCAGCTTCAGCCTGAGCCCCGGCACCATCATGGCCGTCACCGGGGCTAGCGGGAGTGGGAAGTCGACACTCGTCTCCATCCTCGTGGGGCTTCTCCGCCCGACCTCGGGCGACCTTCACCTGTTCGGTAAAGACGCCGGAGGACTGTCTTCCCGAGAGTGGCAGGAGTTGCGCCGACGCCGGATTGGGGTCGTATTCCAGTCCGGTGAGCTACTTCCCGACCTGACTCCTTGCGACAACGTGCTGATTGCGTCCCTGCTGAGCGGCGCCAGCATCGACGATGCACGGGAGGATGCGCACCAACGCCTGGCCGATTTCGGGGTGCCGCTCGACGTCACCACCACGGCCCAGCTGTCCGGCGGCGAGCAACAACGGGTCGCCCTGGCGCGCGGCCTGGTCTCGGACCCCCAGCTCCTATTGGCCGACGAGCCGACTGCCGCCTTGGACCGCAAGAACCGGCGATCTATAGCGGACCTCCTCGTATCGCAAGCGCATGACTCCGGGAAAGCAGTCCTCGCAGTGACGCATGACGAAGAACTCGCTGACCGAGCTGACACGACCCTGGTCCTTGGCCCGTCGTGAGGTGGAAAGAACGATCCATCTGGCTCTCGCTCGTAGGACAGAGCGATACCTGGAGGTGGGCACGAGCACTCGGGGCGGCCCTCGGGGTCACACTGATAGCGCTTGGGCTGTCGCTCCCCGCGATCCACTCGTCTGTGCAGGAAAACATCCGCCAGAAGGCTCCGTCCCTGTCACCGTCCGCGGCCGCCGACCCCCGCGCGCCGGCGTTTCTGACATACGTCGATCTCCCGATCATCGACCATCGTTCGGTCCAAGAGATATCTATCGTTCCCCGGCGGGGAGGCTCCCCGCCACCGGGTATTTCTCGCTACCCCGGACCGGGGAAGCCTTCGTGTCGCCGGCCGTGGCGAAACTGCCCGACGGCGGGAGGAGCTTCGGTCGGGTGGTGGGGATCATCGGCGACGCCGGGCTCGCAACGGGAAACGAGTACAAAGCGTATTCGGCACCACCGGTTGGCGCCGACCTCCGGCACTTGGTCCCGGCTGATGGCTTCGGCACCGGGACCGAAGCGATCGGGCCACCCTCGCTCGACCTTTTGCAGAGCGAGTCCGTCACGACCGTCTGGGCCCTTGGGGCAGGGACCCTCGCTGTCCCAGGCTTTGCCATCCTGATCGGGGCAAGCACTATCGATCTCCGTCGACGCAGTCTTCGCTACAGGCGTGCGGTAACGATGGGCGCGTCGAAGCGGGACCTGGCGTTGGTGAGCCTCAAAGACATGTTTCCAGGCATCATCCTAGGCTGTTTCCTGGCCAGCGGAGCTCTCACTTTTGTGACGCTGAACGGAGTCACTCTTCGCGTTACGGAAGCACGCTACACCGCTGCAGAAATATCGCCCGGGATGGCGCCACTGATGACTGCGATCCTCATCGCAGCCGGAACGGCCTGCGCGGTAGGTGCACTACCCGGGGTTCTGTCACTCTCTCGACGCTCGCGGGGCAGAGATATCGAGCTCGCTGAAACGCCGGCGAAATGGGGACTAGTGCTATTCGTGCTGGCATTCTGGGTCGCGGTCGGAGGGCCCATGCTCCTGCCGCCCGGGCAACAACCGATGATCGCCTACCTCGTGGGCGTCTTTGGCGTTGGTTTCGGGATGTCCTCAGTCTTGTCCGGACTTCTCTATCTTGGCGGGGGCGCACTCCGATGGTTCGGTCGCCGCCACGGCCGGGCAGGACTCATCGCCGGTGGCAGCAGCCTCGTCGCGCGCCCGAATCGCTTGAGCCGGCTCCTCTTTCCCGCGGGACTGGCGATCCTACTCCTGGGACAGGGCCAGCTGTGGACTTCCTTGTTGGGCGAGCAGTACTACCAAGGCGTCCAGGCGCAAGAGGCCGCGGAAGGCCGCGTTGCCGTGTCCGCCCCACTGCGCTCCTTGCCGAGTTCGGGAGAAGTCTCAGCGCTGCGGCGCCCGGGGGTCTCGATGGTGTGGCTGGTCACTGAGCAGAACGGCGACGCACCCTCGACGACATGGATGACCACATGCGCGGATCTGGCCGCACTCTCCCTACCTTGCACCTCAGGGGCACTACCACGCACGACGGGCTCCCCTGCCCTGCACGGCCTGATGTCCGAGTCATTCGGACGACCCAAGATCGACGTGGCCACGGCACCAAAAAGTCTGTCGGAGAAAGAAGTATCGATCGCGATCATCGGCCAGGATGGACCCGTCGACATCGCCGCCCTCAATAGGCGATCGGCCGCCGCCCTGCCAGGGGGCGCGCTTCTCAGAGGCCGGTGAGAACTGGGTCGCGGGAGGACAAGCCGCCCTCGTTCACGGTAAGTGGGTATCGCTCCTTGCCACGCTGAGCATCTCCTGCCTCGTGCTTGTCTCAGCGCTACACATCCTGGTGGACCTCCGTCGGCAAGCTCGGGTACTAACTGCACTGTCAGCATTTACGTCTCGCCGCTCGTGGCTGCTGGGATATTCAGTGTGCGCGGTCACTTTTCCGATCGCACTGACCGGAGTCATCGCTGCACTCTGCTATCTTTTGTTGCCGATGGGCATGATGGAAGGGGACGCCCGCATCCAACCGTCCCCCTCACTCGGCACAGCCCTTGTGGTCTCGACAACCATGATCTCTCTGCTGGCGGGGATCGCTCTGGCCACTATTCTCGATCGAGAGTCAAAGGCCGGAGGGCTAGCCGATGGAGGCCGGGCTCGCAATTGAGCAAAGCCTCCGAGATAAGTCACTGTCGCCCCGATGATGCGGGCCGGTGGGCAGCGTCATAGGGCGACGACGGGGGCCTCGCCCACCGCGGCGGCTTGGCGGGCGTATGAGTCGGGCGTCGCCGGCGTCCGGCAGCGCTGCGCCATGGCCCACAGCGGCAGCCGGACGCCGGTCGCAACCTCGTCAGCACCTGCCGCAGGTGCCCGGGCATGTCGATGTCCGAGATAACCGTCACGTGGTAGCGGTCGGCGTAGGCCACCAGGTCGCGCACCTCGTCCTGGGTGAGGTGCCGCGCGGACACGATCTGCGGGAAGCGCTCGCTCTCGATCCGGAAACCCTCGTTCTCCGAGAAGTGCAGCTGCAGCGTGTTCATCCGGCGCCAGGCCAGCATCCGGATCTGCCGCTTGATCCAGCCGAGTGAGTAGTACTTGCGCCCTAGTCGAGCAGCAGCGCGCGCTCGCCGACCGCCGGGTGGTCCACGACCTCGCCCGCGGGGAAGTGCCGTTCGGCCTGCAGCGACTGCAGCAGGGTGCGGGTCCCCAGGAAGACCGCGGCCGGGGTGCGGCCGGTGATCGTCAGGGCCGGTCCGGCGGAGCGGGCGTATGCCTCCGCCGACTCGTCGAGGGCTGCCACCTCGCCGACGAGCAGGCGGACGTCGCCCGCTCGGGTTGCCTCGTCGGTCACCACCGGCGGCGCAAGCAGGCCGGTGATCTCGGCCCACTCCTGCGCCACCCGCTGGGCGTCCTGGTCCACCCTCGCACGGTCGCCCGGGACGAGGATCCGGGCCCCGGCGCTCGGCGTGAAGTCCTCCCGCGCTGCGGGGGTGAACGAGGCGGCGGGGGGCACGACGCCCGGGCCGGACGGGCTCATGCCCGCGAGGCTAGGGCGCCCGCGCGTGGTGGGCGATCTGCGCGAACCGCCGGCGTGGAGGCGCCCGAAGGAACCTCCACACCGCCGGTCACTCCTCGCGGCCGGTGTCTCCCACGCGGACGACGACCTGCGACCCCTGCGGCACCGACTGCACCATGCGCAGCTGGGCCAGCGCCGGGTGGGCGTCCAGCAGCTTGGCGCCGTTGGCCAGCGAGCGCAGCGCCGCCGTCTCGGCACGGGCCTGCTCCAGCAGAGCCGCACCTCGCTGCCGCGCCGTGACCAGCTCGGTGGCGGCACGGCGTACCTCTGCCGGGACGACCACGTCCTTGACGACGACCTCGAGCACCCCGACGCCGACCGCCCGGGTAGCCGTGTCGACGGCCTCGGTCAGCGCGTCCCCCGGCAGCGCGGCACGCGTGGCGATCTGCTCCAGGTCGCGCTGCGCAACCGCGTCGCGGATCGCGACCTGCGCGGCCAGGTAGACCACGCCCGTCGGGTCGGCGGTCAGCTCGACGTAGGCCACCGGGTCGACCACGGCGAACCGCACGACCGCGGACACCTTGACGACCAGGCCGTCGGCCGTCGCGACCTCCTGCGACGCGATCGGCAGCAGGCTCTCGCGCAGGTCGACCCAGACGTAGTCGGCGCCGAACGTGCGCGGATGCCGCCCGGCCGTCAGCACCTTCAGGAGGCGGCCGTGCTTGTAGGCCAGCGCGCACTGGCGCGGCGGGACGGTGATGTGGAACAGGGACATGGCGACCTCCTTCGTGGCGCCTCGTGGTCGTGCGGCCGTATTCGTTTGTCGGACAGCGCGATCCATGGAACGTGCCGGCTCCGACCCGCGACGGCGAACGCGGGGCGCGAGCGGGTGCTCACGCCGCAGGGCGCTCGTCGAGCGTGTCGGGTCGGAGCCGGCACCGAGGAGTTGAACCTCTGGGGTTGAAAGCCCGTTGCCACTGGATCCACACCGGCGGAGCCGACGCGCAGGACCACCGCGTGATACCTCACCGTGACTGCTTGCTCCGCCTTGTCCGCCGTACAGCGTGACGGCTCGGCGCCCCTCCGCGCCATCGATTTTCGCCGCCCCCGACCCCGGCGTACGCCCTCGCGGTCCACCGCCGGGGCGTGATCGCCGCCGCGCGTGCAGATGGACAGGAGGAACGCGGGCCGGCCCCTGGAATGCCGCGGTTCTCGGGGGTGCGGGAGGCCTTTGTCCTGTCCAGATGTCCGCGCGCGCCCCATCACCGACCACCACCTCGCGGACCACCGCTCAACCGTGCGCCCGGGCGCACCCGTCGGCGGACCACCGCCAGAGCGTGATCGGGCCCGGGCGCACCCGTCGGCGGACCACCGCCAGAGCGTGATCGGGCCGGGGCGCACCCCATCACCGACCACCACCTCGCGGACCACCGCCCAACCGTGCGCCCGGGCGCACCCGTCGGCGGACCACCGCCAGAGCGTGACCGGGCCGGGGCGCACCCCGGCGCGGACCTCCGCTACAGCGGGAAGGCGCGCACCGGGCCGAGCACGCGGACCGACACCCGCTCGCCCCGGGTGAGCGAGGCGCCGGAGCCGAGCACCCGGGCGCGCACGCGGACGAGGATCTGGGTGCGCGGGTCGAGGTGGTCCAGCTCGACGAGGGCGTCGTGGCCGAAGTAGACGACCCGGCCGACCTCGGCGTCGAACATCCCCGCACCGGCCGGCCCGACCGCGAGCTGCTCGGGGCGGAAGAGCACCTGGCAGCCCCCGGCGCGCACCTCCTCGGCGAGCGGGAACTCGCCCAGCGGGCTGTTCACCGAGCGGCCCGAGGACTCCCCGGCAGCAGCACCGCGTCGCCGAGCGACCCGGCGACGTGGGCGTCGGCCGGCGACTCGTAGGCGACGCGGGGCGGCGCGACCTGCCGGAACCGGCCGTCGCGCAGGATCGCCACCTCGTCGGCGAACGACAGCGCCTCCTGCTGGTCGTGCGTCACCAGCAGCGCGGTCGCCCCCGCGGCGCGCAGGGCCTGGCCGGTGGCCTCGCGGGTCGCCTCGCGCAGGGCGGTGTCGAGCGCCGAGAACGGCTCGTCCAGCAGCACCACCGACGGCTCCAGCGCGAGCGCCCGGGCCAGCGCGACCCGCTGCTGCTGCCCGCCCGAGAGCTGGTCGGGCGTGCGGTCGGCCATCTCGGCCGGCAGCCCGACGAGGTCGAGCAGCTCGAGCACCTTGGGCCGGTGCCGGCGGCGCGGGAAGGGCAGACCGAAGGCGACGTTGCCCGCGACGGTCAGGTGCGGGAACAGGCCGCCGTCCTGGCGGACGTACCCCACCCCGCGCCGCTCGGGCGCGACGTGCACGCCGGGGCCGACGACGGTGCGCCCGCCGATCGCCACCGACCCACCGATCGGAGCGACGAAACCGGCAATCACCTTGAGCAGCGTGGATTTTCCCGACCCGGAGTCGCCGAGCACGGCGGTCGTCGTGCCCGTCGGCACGCGCAGGTCGATCTCGTGCAGCACGGGTTGCCGGCCGTAGCCCGCGGTCACGCCGCTGACCTCGACGTCGCTCATCTCACGCCCTCCCGGATGTGCGGATCTGCTGGCGCAGCACCAGGGTGAGCGGGGCCGACAGCACGATCATCATCGCCGCGTAGGGAGCCGCCGCGGCGTAGTCGAGCTCGTCGCTCGACGCCCAGAACGCCAGCGCGAGCGTGTCGGTGCCGGTCGGGGCGAGCAGCAGGGTAGCCGTGAGCTCGGTGACGATCGCGAGCGCCACCAGCACGAAGCCGGTGAGGAACGACGGCAGCGCGAGCGGCAGCACGACGCGCCAGAAGGTCGCCGCGCCACCCTGCCCGAGCGAGCGCGAGGCCTCCGACAGCTCCGGCGGTGCCGCCGCCAGCCCCGCCCGCAGCGAGACCATCGCGCGCGGCAGGAACAGGATGACGTACGCCAGCAGCAGCAGCCCGACGGTCTGGTACGTCGGCCGCGCCCACCGGATCGACAGCGTGATCAGCGCCAGGGCCACCACCACCCCAGGTAGCGCCGAGGCGATGAACGTGACGCGCTCGAGCACCATCGGCGCGGCGCCGCGGCGCCGGCTCAGCAGCCAGGCGCCGGGCAGCGCGGCCAGCACCGCGGCGAGACCGCCGGCGGCGGCGAGCCCGAGGCTGCTCAGCGTCACCCGCGCGAGCCGGCCCGCGTCGACCACCGAGTCGTCGATGCCGGCCCACACCCACCGCGCGACCAGCGCGACCGGCACGACCAGGGCCAGCGCCACCACCGCGGCGAGGGCGAGCAGGGCGGGGACGGTCCACCGCCCGAGGGGTACGCGAGCGGGGGCCTGGGCGGTCCCGCTCCCCACGCGCGCGACCCGGCGCCGGCCGCGCGCCAGCACCTCGAGCAGCAGCACGCCCACGCACAGCACGGCCAGCACGAGCGCGAGCAGGCTGCCCTGGGCGTCGCTGTAGCCGACGGCGTACTGCTGCAGGATCGCGGTGGTGAAGGTCTGGAAGCGCATCATCTCCAGCACGCCGAACTCGGCCAGCAGGTGCAGCGCCACGAGCAGCGCGCCGCCGCAGATCGCCGGCCGCAGCCGCGGCAGCACGGTGCGCACCACCGCCCGCCCGCGGCTCAGACCGAGCGAGCGGGCGACGTCCTCGTCGGCGCCGTCGAGCGCGCGCAGCATGGCGGCGACGGGCAGGAAGACGAACGGGTAGTACGCCAGCGTCGTCACCAGCGCGGCCGCCCACAGCCCGGTGAAACCGGGCCGCACCGAGATCCAGGCGTAGGCGCTGACGAACGCCGGCACCGCGAGCGGCGCGAGCAGCAGCAGCCGCCACACCCCCGCGAACGGCAGCGAGGTGCGCTCGACCAGCCACGCGGCGGTGACCCCCACGACCAGCGCGGCCGGCACGGTGATCGCGACCAGGGCGCCCGTGTTGCCGAGCAGCTCCAGAACCCTTGGGCGCACGAGGTATTCGGCGGCAGCGCCGAACCCGATCGAGAGCCCGCGGACGCCGACCACCACGATCGGCAGGATCGTGACGAGCGCGACCAGCGCCGCCGCGGGGACGGCGACGCCGGTGCGCGAGGCGGGTGAGTGGGTCCTAGAGGATGCCGGCATCGGTCATCAGCTTGCTCACCCGGTCGGAGTTGAGCGTGAACGGGTCGACCGGCGGAGCCTGCAGCGTGCCGAGCGCCGGCAGCGCCGGCGCCGACGTGGCGCCCTTGCCGACGGCGTACTCCATCGACCCGGAGTCGACGAGCACCTTCTGGCCCTCGGGGCTGAGGACGTACTGCAGGAACTGCTGGGCCTGCTTGGCCTTCTTCGAGCTCTTCAGCACCCCGCCCGCCGACAGGCTGACGAACGCGCCGGGGTCCTGGTTCTTGAAGTAGTGCAGCTTGGTGTTCTTGGTGCCGGCCTTGTCGCCGGCCTGGTCGCGGTACCAGTAGTAGTGGAAGATCACGCCGGCCGGGACCTCGCCCGCGTTGACGGCCTTCATCGTCGCGATGTTGTTCTGGTACGTCTTGGAGTTGGTCTTCAGGCCCTTCAGCCAGGCGGCGGTCGCCGGCTCGCCCTTCTGCGCGAGCATCCCGGCCACGATCGCCTGGAAGTCGGCGCCGCCGGACGCCGCGCCCCACCGGTCCTTCCACGCCGGCTGCTGCAGGTCCATCAGCGACTTCGGCAGCTGGCCGGCCGGCAGCTTGCTCGGGTTGTAGACCAGCACGGTGGAGCGGGCCGCGATGGCGGTCCAGTCCTTGCTCGTCGGGACCAGCTTGGGGTCGATGCTGCTCAGCGTGCCGGCCTCGACCGGGGCGAGCAGCTTCGCGCGCTCGACGACGGTCATGGCCGGGGAGTTCTCGGTGAGGAACACGTCGGCGGGCGAGGCCGCGCCCTCCTCGACGATCTGCTGCCCCATCGAGGAGTCCTGGCCGCGGCGGATCTGGGTCTTGATGCCGGTCTTGGCGCTGAACGCCTTGGCCCAGCTCTCGGTGACCTCCTTGTGCTGGGAGGAGTAGATGATCAGCGCGTTGGGGTCGGCCGCGAACTCCTCCTCACCCCCGCAGGCTGCCAGCAGGGGAAGGTGACGCCCACGGCCAGCAGGCCGGACAGGAGGGTGCGACGACGCACGGTGGTTCCTTTCGACGGGAAGGGGGATCAGCTGTTGGAGGCGGCGGACGAGCGGGTCCGCCAGGCGCCAGACGAGGCAGCCGACGACGAGCGCGGCGGCGACCCGCAGCGCCGCGGACGGCAACCGACCGCCCACGTCGGGCACCAGGTCGAACACCTGGAACTGCACGAGGTAGAGGTACAGCGAGGCCGCGCCCACGGTGCCGGCGACGGACGCGAGGCGGCGCGGTAGGCGTACGGCGGGGACGAGGGCGAGCAGCACGATGCCGGCGAGCACGGTGGCGTTGCGGATGGGGTCGTCGAAGAAGGTGACGATCCCGATCGTGGCCAGCGCCAACGTGATTCGGCGTCGGCGGGCCGTGCCGGCGTGCGCCAGCGCGACCCCGGTCGCGAACAGCCAGAAGACGGTCGGAGCGATGCCGCGGATGGTGCCGTCGGCGACCGCGAGGATGACGAACCGCGGCACCAGGGCGATCGCCGCGACGGCGATGCTGACCCGCCACGGGTCGCGGGCGTACGCCCGGGAGACCGGCGGCAGGCTCAGCGCGGCGACCATGATCGCGACCGACGCGAGCAGCGCGTCGACGAACCAGAGCTCGTTGCGGCTGCCGTACGTCACGTCGCCGGCGATCCAGTTGACCGCGCCGACGTTGGCCCAGCCGTAGCGGCCGGTGGTGACCAGGCCGACCAGCGCGACGACCGCGGCGGGCACCAGGATGCCGAGGCCGGTGCGGGCCGAGGCGAGCGCTCGGCGCACCGGGTCGACGCGGGAGAGGCTGAACCGGCCGGCGTTGTAACCGGCGACGACGAGCAGCACGTGCGCCCCGCCGACGATCCAGAACAGGTCGGCGTGGGTGCCGAGGATGATCAAGGCGGCCACCGCGCGCAGCACGACGGAGGTCTCCAGCGGCGTGCGGCCCTGCTCGTCACCGCCCGCGGTGAGGTCGCGCAGCGGCCGGTGGTGCCAGTCGCGGGGCAGCTCGCCGAGCAGCTCGGCCAGGCGCGTCGCGGCCTGCACGTGGCTGAGCGAGTCGCCGCCCAGCTCGACGAAAGACCTTGCGGTGTCGACGGACTCGGGGTCGAGACCCAGCACACGGGCGACCGTGCCGGCCACCTGCACCTCGAGCGGCGGCCCGTCGCCGGGGCGCTCCGGCGCGGGGTCGGCGCCCTCGGTCTCGAGCGCGGCTCGCACCAGCGCGTCGCAGCCGGGCCGGTCGACCTTGCCGTTGTCGCGACGGGCCAGCGGGGCGACGGCCACCGCGACCGCGGCGGGGCCGAGCCCGGTGAGCTCCGCGACGAGCGCCCGGAACCGGCGGGCGGTGGCGGCCGCGTCGTGGCGGCCACGTGCGGCGCTCGACCGGTCGCCGCCGACGGTCGGCGGCTCGACCAGCACCCGCAGCTGCGCGTCGCCGCCGGTCACGCAGGTCTCGAATCCCGTTGCCTGCAGGGCGTTCTCGACCTGGGCGACGTCGATGCGGTGGCCCATGACCTTCACGAACCCGCTGCGCCGGCCGACGATGCGCACCAGCCCGTCGGCGTCGACGGTCGCGAGGTCGCCGGTGCGCAGCTCGTGCTGCATCCGGCCCACGGCAAGGTCGTCGGGATGCTCGGCGTAGCCGAGCATCACGCCCGGCCCGGTGACGACCAGCTCGCCCACGCCCCCGGTGGCCTGCGGGACCGACCGGTCCAGGCGTACGCCCGTGCCCGGCACCGCGCGCCCGACGGCATCGGGGGCGGTGGCCACCTCCGCCGGCGGGAGCACGGCGATGCGGGCGGTGGCCTCGGTCTGGCCGTACATCACCGCGAGGTCCCAGCCGCGGCGCGCGCCGAGGTCGGCCAGGTCGAGCACCGCCCCAGGCTCGAGGCGGCCGCCGGCCTGGGTCACCAGGCGCAGCGACGGGTGCGGGTCGGCCAGGCCGCCCGCGAGCGCGAGGCGCGCGGAGTGCGGGACGACGGCGAGCGTGGTCACGCCGTGCCGGTCCACGGCGTCCCAGAAGCCGGGCTCGTGGACCGAGCCGTCGTGCAGCACCACCGAGGCGCCGGCGCGCAGGTGGGAGTGCAGCACCGACAGGCCGTAGCAGTAGGTCAGCGGCAGCGACGTGATCGCCCGGTCGGCCGCGGTGAGCGACAGCGCCTGGGCGATGGCGTCGGCGTTGGCGCGCAGGTTGTCGTGCGACAGGCGCACCAGCTTGGGCGAGCCGGTGCTGCCGGAGGTGCTGAGCAGCAGGGCCAGGTCGGGGTGCAGCAGGTGGCGCGGACCCGTCCACGGCTCCTCGCCCAGCACCTCGACCGTGTCGCCGAGGAAGGCGAGGTCGGGGCGGTATCGGGTCAGGATCGGTGCGGCTGCAGGCCCGGGCGCGGCAACCAGCGCGACGTGACCCGCGTGCAGCGTCGCGAGATAGGCGACGAGCGCGTCGAGGTCGGGGCGCGGAAAGACCTGCACCAGGCAGCGCCCGTCGGCGGCGTCGGGCAGGCGCGCCGCCGCCCGGTCGACCAGCTCGCGCAGCTGCGCGTGGGTGACCGCGCGGTCGCCGACCACCAGCGCGGGGGCGTCACCGACGGCCGTCGCCCCCGCGAGCACCGACGTCGCCGCGGCGCGCGGCGACGGCAGTAGGGTCCCTGTCATGAAGGTGAGGCTAACTTAAGTGCCGGCTGTGACTCTGCGCGGTTCCGAAGTCTGGTGGGCGCGGCTCGCCCTGGCCGACATCGCGCTGGTCCGCACGCTCAGCCCGGTCGAGCGCGCGCGCCTGGACGCCCTCGCCCGCCCCGCCGACCGCGCCCGCTCGTTGCTCGCCGCCGCGCTGGTGCGCGCGGTCGCCGGTCGGCTGCTCGACCTCCCGCCCGGCGACGTGCCGGTCGAGCGCGCCTGCCCCGACTGCGGCCGACCGCACGGCCGCCCGCGGCTCGACCTCCCCGGAGCGCCCCAGCTGTCGGTGTCGCACTCCGGGCTGCTCGTGGTGGTCGCCGCGCACGACGGCCCCGTCGGCGTCGACGTGCAGCGGATCGCGGACGTGCCGGCCGGGACCGACGCCGGCACCTGGGTGCGCGACGAGGCCGTGGTCAAGGCGGGGCTGGTCGCCGGCGCCGCGCAGGTGCTCGGGCTCTCTCCGCCGCTGCCCGGTTACGCGTCCGCGCTCGCGCTGCCGATGGCGTACGCCGGGGGTCGGGTGGCACAGCACGACGCCGCCGCGCTGCTCACCCCTGACCCCCGGCGCCCGACGGTCAGGTGCCGTCGACCGTCTTGGCCGAGGTGACGAAGCCACCGATCGGGGTGCCCTTGCCCGCCACCTTGGCGCCCTTCAGGTTGGCCAGGTCGAAACGCACCAGGTCGCCGTCGCCGCACTGACCGCCCCAGCTCGTGAGGTAGGCCGTGTCGCCGTACGCCCCCGCCACCTGGCGGGTGTCGCTGTCGTCGACCTTGAGCGGCTCGTAGCTCGCGCCGCGCGAGATCCAGGCGGATCCACAGACACCCGGCACCTCGTAGACCAACCCCGGGTTGACCCGACGCGCCTGCGACGCCTGGTCCCCGTGGTCGACCAGCCGCTGCGGAGCGGCCGTCCCGTAGAACTGCGCCATGTACGCGGTGGAGCCGCTCGGGTCCGCGTCTCCCGGTGCGGAGCAGTCCATCGTGAAGTCCTCGTACGACAGCTGCGGACCGGGCGAGCAGGACGCACGTCCAGACGGCACCTCGATCTGCCGCAGCTCGGTGCCCGACCTGAGGTCGAACAGGCGAATCCGACCTCCGTCGTCGGCGATCCAGAACCGCTTTCCGTCGGCGGAAGCGACGACCTCGGCTGACGGCGAGAAGCTCCCTTCGTACGTGCGGACCGGCTTGCCGGAGCGGTCGAACAGCTGCGGCGACTGCTTCGGGCGGGCGACGAGCAGCCCGTCCTGCACGAGCACGGCGTCGCCGCCGTCCTTGACCCGGACGTACGTCGGCTTGCCGGTCGCGGTGTCCCAGATGGTGTAGCGCGACTCCCCGCCGCCCTTGGCCCGGATCGCGGTCACGACCGTGCGGGCGTTGCTGCTGATGTCGGCGACCTCGGCGCCGTCGGACACCTCGCCGACGGTGGCGTGCCGGCCGTCGGGCGCGCGCAGCACGAGCGTGCCCTTGCCGTCCTGGGGTCCGGTCTCGTGCCGGACCATCGCGGTGAATCCGAGGGCGGTCTTGGAGCCAGCCGCCGGGACGATGCTGCCCGCGCCGCGCCCGGACCCGTTCCCCGAGCCGCCCTCGGACCCGCTCCCCTGGCTCGGCGACGAGGTCGCCGCCCCGCCGGGTGCCGTCGCGCCCTGGTTGGTGGTCTGGCAGCCGAGGCTGCCGATGGACCCCAGACCCAGCAGCGCCAGCGTGGCGCCGGTCGTGAGCGTGTGCCGAATTCCCTTGCGTGCCATGACTTCCCCTCGAGTCGAGTACGGATCGTGCCCCTGGCACGAGATCCCTCACCGGGTGCGACCGGTCAGCGGCGTGTGCCGATGCTCCGACTGCCAGCCTGGCGATGCCGTTCCCCCGATCGGCACCAGACTTGGACCGATCTTTCGCCCACCCTGGTCCTAGGACCTCAGACGAGAGCGCCGATCCACCACCCGAGCCCCGCCGCCGCGGTGGCGCCCACGACGACGCCCAGCCCGGTGACCAGCCCGGCCGCCCACCGGCGCTCCTGCAGCAGCCGCACCGTCTCGAGGCTCGCGGTCGAGAAGGTGGTGTAGCCGCCGAGGAAGCCGGTGCCCGCCACCAGCTGCCACTCGGCCGGCAGCGCCCGGGCGGCGACCAGGCCGGTGAGCAGCCCGAGGAGGAACGAGCCGCTGAGGTTGATCGCGATCGTGCCCCACGGCAGCGCGCCGGAGGTGCGCTCGCGCACGAACCCGTCGATCACGAAGCGCGCGACGGCGCCGAGTCCGCCTGCGACACAGAGCAACCCGAAGACCACGGGCGTGACGTCACCCACCGCGCGCCTCCCGCGATCGGTGCGTGACGGCGGCGAGCGCGATGCCGGCGAAGGTCGCGGCGGCGCCGACGACCACGGTGAGGAGGGCGTACGTCAGGCCGGCGGTGGTGCGCCCGTCACCGAGCAGCCGGGCCGCGTCGGTCGCGAGCGTGCTGTAGGTCGTGAAGCCGCCGAGCAGCCCGGTGCCGAGCAGCAGCCGCACCGGGCGGCGGCGGCCACCGTCGGGGCCGCGCCGGGCGAGCCCGTCGAGCAGCCAGCCGAGCAGGAAGGCGCCGACGACGTTGATCACGAGGACGGCCACCGGGATGCCGTCGACGGGCGGGAAGGCGAGGCTCAGCCCCTCGCGCGCACCGGTGCCCAGCGCGCCGCCGACCAGCACCAGCAACAGGTACGCCGGGCGCAGGTGCGGCGGTCGATGCCTGGCCTCCGGTGTCACGCAGGACAGCATGGCGAGGCCGGGCGCGCGAGTCGAGCAGCAGCGACCTCGTGCTGGTCAGCGGTATCCCGCCGCCTGCAGCGCGTAGAGGTCGGCGTAGCGACCTCCCGCCGCCATCAGGTCGGCGTGCGTGCCGACCTCGGCGACGCCGCCGTCGGCGAGCACGATCACCAGGTCGGCCGCCGCGACGGTGGAGAAGCGGTGGGTGATGAGCAGCGTGACGCCGCCACGCCCGCCGGTCGCACGAGCCGCCTCGGCGTAGCGGTCGAAGAGCGCGTGCTCGGTCGCGGGGTCCAGCGCCGACGTCGGCTCGTCGAGCACCAGCAGCAACGGGTCGAGCCGCACCATCGCGCGGGCGACCGCGAGCCGCTGCCACTGCCCGCCGGAGATGTCGACCCCGCCCGGCCAGGCGGCGCCGAGCTGGGTGTCCAGCCCGTCGGGGAGCGCCCGCAGCACGTCGCTCGCCGAGGAGTCCTCGAGCGCGCGCAGCACCCGCGAGTCGATCTCTGCCCGCCCTGCGTCGAGGACCTCCACCGACCCGGCGCCGACCGCCTCGCGGGCGGTGAGCTCGAGCCGGGCGTGGTCCTGGAAGGCGCCGGAGCACCGGGCGCGCCAGGCCGGCAGGTCGAGCGCGCGCAGGTCGACGCCGTCGACGAGGATGCGGCCGGAGGACAGGTCGTGCATGCCGGTGAGCAGCTTGACCAGCGTCGACTTGCCGGCGCCGTTCTCGCCCACGACCGCGACCACCGCGCCGGCCGGCAGGTGCAGGTCGATGTCGCTCAGCGACTCCCGGTCGGCACCCGGATAGCGAAAACCCACGCCCTGCAACCGGATTCCGTCGGTCAGCCGCGCCGGCGGAGCGGCCGTCCCGGCGTGCTCCTCGTCGACCGTCCGCGCGTAGTCCTCCAGCCACCGATAGCGACTGACCGCGCGCAGCGCGCCCGACAGCCCGCTGATCACCCACTGCAGATCGGTGACCGACTCGCGCAGCTGACCGACGACCAGGACGCCCGTGACGAGCCGCCCCGGGTCGATCCGGCCGTCCAGCGCGTCGCGCACCATCCAGGCCAGGATCGCCGCGGCCGCGCCGAGGTAGCCCACCGCGAGCACGATCGACCACCCGGCGGTGCGCACCTCGGCGGTGCGGTGCGGGTGACGCCACCGGGCGGCCTCGCGCGACAGCAGGTCCAGCGCCCACCTGCGAGCGCCGAGCACGCGCAGCTCGGACGAGGCGACCGGTGCCGTCGCCGCTCCCAGCAGGTGCGCGCTGCGGCGACCGGCCTCCGCGCCCGCCTTCTCGGCCTCCGCCTCCCACTGGATCGACCGGCGCCCGAGCCAGGTGGCCGGCAGCGCGACCGCGAGCAGCAGGAGCAGCCGCCAGTCGGCGGTGGCCGCGACGACGATCGTGATGACCGGTCCGGCCAGGTTGTTGAGCACGTTGACCAGCAGGTTGTACGCCATCCCCACCGTCCCCAGCCGCTCGGCCAGCGCCTGGGTCTGGTCCTGGTGGGCCGGGTCCTCGAGGTGGTCGAGCGTGGCCGCCTCGCCGGACAGCTGTCCGACGCGCAGGTCGATGGCGTGACCGACCCGCTCCATCAGGACCAGCCGCGACTCCACCCCGACGATCACCAGGAGGAAGTTAAGCGCCCGGGAGAGCACGAGCCCTCCAGCGCCGAGCAGCACGAGCGTCAGGTCGCGGGCCGCCAGGCCGCCCACGACGAGTCCGGCGAAGAGCGGGAAGAGCGCCGTCAGCACCCGGGAGACGACCTCGAGCAGCGCGGCCACCGCGTGCCCGCGGCCCTGCTCCCACGCGATGCGCGTGACGAGGCGCAGCGAGGTCCACCAGCCGCCGTTCATGCCTGCACCTGCCCACCGGCCGAGGCGAACCGCGCCGCCTGCAGGCGGAACATGCGGGCGTAGTCGCCGTCGCGGGCGAGCAGCTCCTCGTGCGAACCGTCCTCGACGATGCCGTCGGGGCCGAGCACGACGATGCGCTCGGCGTGCCGCACGCTGGACAGCCGGTGGCTGACCAGGATCGTCGTGACGCCGCGGGTGACCTGCAGGAACCGGTCGAAGATCTGCGCCTCGGCCCGCACGTCGAGGGCCGCGGTCGGCTCGTCGAGCACCAGCACCCCGGCGCCGCGGCGCACGGCGAGCAGCGCCCGCGCGAGGGCGACCCGTTGCCACTGACCGCCGGAAAGGTCTGTGCCACCGGCATATCCGGGGTCGAGCACGGTGTCCCAGTCGCCGCCGACGCGCCCCAGCACGTCCTCGCCCGCGGCGTCGGCGAGCGCCTCCTCGAACGCGCCGGGCTCGCGGCCTTCGGACATCGTCACGTTGTCGCGCAGCGACAGGTGGTAGCGCACGAACTCCTGGAAGATCACCGCCACCCGACGGCGTACGTCGTCGGCGGCGGCCGGGTCGAGCCCGTCGATGCGCACGGTCCCCGCGTCGGGTGGGTAGAGCCCGCACAGGAGCTTGATCAGCGTCGACTTGCCGACGCCGTTGACGCCGACGATCGCGACGGACTGCCCCGCCGGGACGTGCAGGTCGAGCCCGCGCAGGGTGGGCTCGGTGCGCGAGGGGTAGGTGAACGTCACGTCGTCGAGGTCGACGCGCGCGGCACCGCGTCCGGCGGCGCTCGCCGCGGTCGTGAGGGCCGGCAGGCTGGCTGCGCCCCCGACGAGCTCTGCCAGCCGCAGCTCGGTCTCGCGGGCCCGCCCGCTGCGCACGCTCTGGTCGCCCAGGGCGCCGAAGGAGGCCAGCCCGTCGATGCCCTGGACGATCGTCACGACCGCGCCGACGCCGACGGCCCCGACCCAGGCGTCGCGCACCAACCACGCCAGCGCGGCAGCGATGCCCGCCGAGAGCAGCACGGCCCCCGCGAGGGACCGCCGCATCGCACCGCGTCGGGCGCGAATGCTGTTGTCGTTCACCGCTTCCCAGGTGCGGGCGTACTCCCCCAGCAGCCACGGGGTGAGCCCGAACAGGCGCACCTCCTTGGCCGCGTCACGGACCGTCAACCGCTGGAACAGATAGCGGGCGCGGCGTCGCTCGACCGAGCTCTCGGTGAGCAGCTCTCGGTTGACGACGTCGATGTAGCTGGTGAACAGGTGCCCCTGCACCAGCTGCGCCAGCAGCACCCCGAGGGCGATCCACCACGACCACGAGGCGACGACCACCAGGGCGGCCACGCCCGTCGCGCGGATGGCGAGCACCCGCCAGACCGAGCCGATCTCCTGCAGCCCCACCGCGGAGCGCACGTGCTCGGTGAGCGCGGCCACCCGGCCGGCCTGCTGCGGGTCCTCCAGGTGGCCGATGCCGTGCGGCGCCAGCGCGGCCTCGGCGATCATCCGGTGCCGCTGCTCGGTGAGCCTCACCTGGTGCACCGCCCCGACCGCGTCGAGCGCGGCCATCGCGACGGGCTGGGTGATCATCCCGGCGACGACCAGCGCGAGCCAGGTCCAGACCGGGTCGCCGTCGACCACCGCGGTGACCAGCCGACCGGTCGCGACCATCGTGGCGAACGACGCCACCGCTGCGAGCACGACCAGCCCCGGGCCCACCACCGTGCCGAGCGGGTACGCCCGCCGCGCGTGCCGCCAGAACGTCACCTCGCGCTGCCACCGCTGAGTCGTCTGCGTCATCTGCCTCCCCTTCGTCGCCGTCGCGGCGACACTAGAAGTCGAGCTACTTCGACGACAAGACAATATGCTGAGTAGGTGACGACGCACCCCGAACCGCCTGACGAGCAGGTCATCACCGACCCCGAGGTCGCCCGCCTGCTGTCCCGCCGACAGGCCGCGCTGCACGTGAGCTCCTTTCTGGATCAAGACCGGTCGATCGCCGAGTCGGCCGCGCGGCTCGAGCGGCCCATCGGCCAGGTGCACCACTGGGTGCACCGGCTGGTCGCGGCCGGCGTGCTGCGCGTCGTCGAGGTGGTGCCCCGGGCCGGGCGTCCGATCAAGCGCTACCGCGCGGTCGCCCGCTCGTTCCGGCTCCCGGCCGCGCTGGTGCCGCCCGAGCACTACGAGCAGCAGATGGCCTTGATCAACCGTGAGGTCGTCGACGCCGTCGCATCGGTCGCCGACATGCCCAACCAGGACCTCACGATCCGCCTTGGCGAGAGCGGACAGGTGTCGTTCAACCGTCTCTCCGACCGCGGGGTGGCGTCGTCGCTGCACTCGCTGCAGACCTCGATGGGCGGTCTGTTCCTCACGGAGGAGCAGGCCGACGAGCTGTGGTCCGAGCTCGACGCGCTGCGGCAGCGGTGGGCCGAGGCCGGCCACGACCGCGGCACGCCCGGCGCGGTCCCCTACCTGGTCCAGCTCACGATGGTCCCGCGCCCCGAGCGCTGAGCCTCAGCCGGCGAGGCCGTAGACCAGCACCGAGTAGGGCGCGATGCTGACCCGCACCCGCGCCTGGCCGTTCTCCTCGAACGCGTCGGCGTCGCTGCCGAGGTCGCCGTAGTCGTCGCTGTAGATCTTCGCGTCGCTGTTGACGAGCAGCCGCCAGCGGCCGCCGGCGGGCACCGGCACGACGACGTCGCGCCGCTCCTGGGCCGAGGCGTTGACCACCACGAGCACGTCGTCGCCGGGTCCGCCCTGCGCGCGGCGGACGTACGCCATCAGCTTGGCCTGGTCGTCGAGCAGCGTCACTGCGGTCTGCTGGCCGCGCAGACCCGCGCTGGCGCCGGATGCGTTGCGGCGCAACCGGATCAGGTCGGCGTAGAGCCGCTCGATGCCGTGGTAGGTCTCCTTGAGCGACCACTCCAGCGGCACGTCGTCGCGGAACCACTCGTCCTCGAGGAACTCCTGTCCCTGGAAGAGCATCGGCACGCCCGGGCTGGTGAGGGCGAGCGCGGCGCCGAGGGTCGAGCGCTTGCGGGCGTGCCAGGCCCGCGGGTCGTTCCCGTCGATCTCCTCGGGGAGGCGCGCCTTGCCGTTGGCCACCTCGTCGTGCGACTCGGTGTAGACGACCCGCTGGAACGCGTCGTCGTTGTAGCGGGTCGTGACCGCCTCGGCCAGCGAGCCCATCGAGCGGCTGCCGTCGTCGAGCGCCTTCATCGCCGCCCGCACCGGGTGCACGAACGCGCCGTCCCACTGGGTGTGGAACCCGGCGCCGTCGCCGCGGGTGATCTCGGGCTTGCGCTGCATGTCCTCGGCGATGAACACCACGTCCGAGAACTGTTGCTGCAGAGCGGAGTTCACGTCGTGCATGAGCGACCAGCCCTCGGGCAGGTCGCGCCCGCCGCCGTCGACGCTGCGGATGTAGGGCGTCATGTCCCAGCGCAGCCCGTCGACGTGGAAGTCGCGCAGCCACGACTGGGCGTTGTCGAAGATGAACTGCCGCACCTCGGCGCGGCCGTAGTCGGGGCGGGTGTCGCCCCACGGCGTGCTGGACCGGTCGTCGTTGAAGAAGTAGATCCCGCCCTTGCCGTTCTCGCTCCACCCGTCGAACTGCCACAGGTCGAGGTCGCTCGGGCCGAGGTGGTTGTAGACGACGTCGAGGATCACCGCGATGCCGCGTCGGTGCGCTTCTCGCACAAAGGTTTTCAGCGCGTCCGGCCCGCCGTAGACCGACTCGACCGCGAAGATGTGCGCGGGGTTGTAGCCCCACGACCGGTCGCCGGCGAACTCCATGATCGGCATGACGTGCACCGCGCTCACGCCGAGCGCGACGAGGTGGTCGAACTTGCTGAAGGCCAGCGCGAACGTGCCGGGCCGGTTCGGGTCCTCGGTGAAGAACGAGCCGATGTGCAGCTCGTAGATCACCAGGTCGTCCATCGGCGGAGCCGCGAAATCGTCGCCCTGCCAGTCGAACTCGGCGTGGTCGTAGACGACACCGTTGCCGACGGAGGAGGTGACGCGGCGGGCGTACGGGTCGATCTTGCTGAGCTGCTGGCCGCCCGCGCCGGTCAGCCGGAACTTGTACTCCGCGCCGCTCGTGACGCCCGGCACGTCGACCGACCACCGTCCGCCGTCCTCGCGCTGCAGCGGCACCGGCCGCTCGTCCCAGCCGGTGAAGTCGCCGACGACCGAGACGTCCTGCGCGAACGGTGCCCAGACCCGGAAGGTCGTGCCCCCGTCGTACGTCGTCGCGCCCATCCCGGGACGCGTGCTCGCAGCGCTGGTCTCACCGGGGTCCTGGCTCATGGTCGGCCACGCTAGTGGCGCTCAGGCCAGGTAGGACGCCCAGCCCTCGCTCGGCGCGCTGCCGAGCTTGCGCAGCTTCTTCAGCACCTCCGGGTCCTGCAGGTCGAGCCAGTCGCACAGCTGCCGGAAGGACACCAGCCGGGTGTCGGGCTCGGCGGCCATCTGACCCATGACCTCCTCGACCGCCTCCATGTAGATGCCGCCGTTCCAGTTCTCGAAGTGGTTGCCGATGACCAGCGGCGACCGGTTGCCGTCGTAGGAGCGGCGGAACCCGGCCATGAACGAGTCGACCGTCTGCTTCTTCCACTTCGGGCGCTGCGCCTTGTCGCCGTTGACGTCGCCCGACTGGTTGGCGAGGAAGTTGTAGTCCATCGCGATCACCTCGCGGTCGGACCCCGGCATGGGCACGGCCTGCAGCGACAGGTCCCAGATGCCCTCGACCTTCTTCGGCCAGGTGGGGTAGCGCGCGCCGCTGGAGTCGTAGCGCCAGCCCAGCTCGGCCGCGGCCTTGCGCAGGTTGTCGACGCCCTCGAGGCAGGGCGCGCGCCCGCCGACGAGCTCCTTCTCGTAGTCGAACGGCAGCGCCGGCAGGTCGGTGATCCCGGTGTTCGTGCGCCAGGTCTTGACGAACTTCTTGGCCTGCTCGATCTCGGACTTCCAGTCCTCGACCGACCAGCTCGCCACGCCCTTCTCGCCGCAGAAGTGGCCGTTGAAGTGGGTGCCGATCTCGTGGCCCGCGAGCCAGGCCTTGCCGATCTGCTCGATCGTGCTGCGCACGAACCGGTCGGGGAAGTAGCCGATGTCGGACGCGCCCTGCTTCTTGCGCGGCGGGGAGTAGAGCATCTTCTTGCCGCCGGGGAGGAAGTAGATCCCGGTGAGGAAGTACGTCATCGACGCGCCGTGCCGCTTGGCCACCTGCTGGAAGTGGCTGTTGAGCTTCAGGGAGGTCTCGCCGCCGCCGTCCCAGGAGATCACGACGAACTGCGGCGGCTTCTCGCCCGGCTTCAGCCGGGTCCAGCGCGGCTGGTGCGGCTGCGGGCCGGTGTCGGACGTCGACCCGTCGCCGATCGGCTTGCCCGCCGGCCGGGTCGTCGTGGTGGTGCTCGGCGGCTTGCGGCCGCCGCCGGTCTCTCCGGCCGAGACCGGCTGCTCCTTCTCCGAGCTGCAGCCGGCCAGCAGCGCCGCGCCGGCCAGCCCGCCTCCGATCACGGTGCGACGTCGAACGTCGGTCATGGTGCTCTCCCCCGTTGTCCCTGCGTCCCCATCGGTGCCGGGGACGCACTCCAGGGTCACCCAGACCACCCGCGGCAGGGGTTAACCGTGTCGGCATGTCGGATGACGAGTCGGCAACGGGACCCGGCCGAGGACGTACGCCAGGGTCGGGTGGGAGCCGATCGGCGCCTTGGTGCGTCGCACGAGCAGCGGCGACCCCCGGTCCCGACGCCGCCACCCGTGAAAGACTCCCGGCGACGGGTGCCCGTGACGCCACGTCACGGGGGGACGCGAGCGAGGAGGGCCCTATGGGGCGAGCACAACAGATCCGCGAGGCCGCGCAACAGATCGCGCAGGGCGGCGGGGTGCAGCAGGCCGTGCAGCAGGCCGTGCAGGGGGTGACGCAGCAGGCAGCCGAGCGGCTGCCCGGGGGCTCGACCCCTCCGACTTCGCCACCGCGCGCACCCAGGGGTTCTCGACCGGCACGCGCATCGTGCAGCAGACGACCTCGCTGGAGAACGCCAGCGAGACGCTGAACCAGTCGAGCTACCAGCCCGGCCCGAACGGCGTGCTGCACGTCATCACGCCGATGGTCATCCCCAAGGGCCGCCGGTTCGTCGGGATGCTCCCGGTGCTGGTGCTCGCGATCGTCGGCATCTTCGGCTTCGTGGCGCTGATCCCCACCGACGGGCTCAACGTCGCGCTGTTCGGCCCGCACTACTGGGTCATCCTGCTGCTGCTCGCCGCGTTCCTGTGGTGGCGCCTCGGCATGGTGATGGTCCCCGAGGGGTGCCAGGCCCTGATCAGCCGCTTCGGCAAGGTCGAGAACCAGGTGGGCCCCGGTCTGGTGACGCTGTTCAACCCGTGGAAGCGGGTGTCGTACATCGTCAACACGACGCGTGAGTACCCCTACAACGCCCCGATCCACCAGGCGCCGACCAAGAGCGGCGTGCAGGCGAGCGTCGACCTGTTCCTGCAGTTCCGGATCGTCGACCCGCGGCAGTTCATCTTCTCCCTCGGCGCGGTCCAGGGCTTCCAGGACAAGCTGAACAACGCCATCTCGGAGACCACCCGCTCGCTGATCTACGAGCAGGAGGCCGCGGGCATCTACGACCTCGTCGGCGAGAGCACCCAGCGGCTGCTGGAGCAGCTCAACACCCAGTTCGCGCCGGCCGTGGAGTTCACCCACGCCAACATCACGCACGCGGAGCCCTCCAGCCAGGAGTACCGGATGGACCTCGCCGCGCCCGAGATGGTGCGGGTGGCCAAGGAGGCCTACACCTACGAGTACGAGCTGCAGCTGAAGAAGGAGCAGAACGAGGGTGACCTCAACCGCGACCTCGCCTCGCTCAACGAGACGCTGAGCTCGATCCAGGCCGACATCGCGAAGTACCAGGCGCAGATGGACACCGCGCTCGAGCGCGAGACCAACCGCGCGACGGCGATGGCGCGCCAGCGGTTCGTCGAGGCCGAGTCCGAGGCCAACGCCAACGCGGCGCTGCTCGAGGCGCAGGCGCTGGACATCCGCGCGATGAGCGCGGCCGAGGCGCCCGAGATCCTCGACTACCGATACCAGCAGGACCTGCTCGCCCGCCTCGAGCAGGTGCGCGACAGCCTCCCGCAGATGGTGCAGATCGGTGGTCAGGACGAGAGCGTCGACTACCTCAAGATCGCCCAGGGCCTCGTCGGTGGCGGCAGCGCCAACCTGTTCAGCGCCGAGGAGCTGGACCAGATCCGGCAGCGCCGCGACGAGATCTCCGCGCGCATCAGCTCGCGGGAGAGCTCGATCACCGAGCTGCTCAAGCCGCCGGAGACCCCGGAGATGGAGGAGCTGGCCGAACCCAGCAGCGACGAGGAGCTGCCGGGGGCCGAGCGGATGGAGGAGATCCGCCGCTCGGTGTCGGTCGACGAGCCGACCGGGGCCGGTACGCCCGAGCCGGCCGCCCAGCGTCCGGCACCTCGTGGACCGGGTGGCGCGAGCCCCGCACCGGCCGGGCCGGTCCCGGCCGACGCGGCACCAGGCGGACCCCGCCCGGGTGCGGACGGCGTACGGCAGGCTCCGGCCACCGACCCGACCGCGGTGCCGATGGCCCAGGCCGGGGACCCGAACGCCACGCAGGGGCTGCGGCTCGGCGAGACTCCCCGCCCCCGCCGCCGACCAACGACCGACACCGGCTTCCCGGCCAGGGTGAGGAGGGCCAGCGATGAGCGCCCCGATGCAGGAGGAGATGGCCTCGCGTCCGCGCGGGATGTCCTCGATCAAGGAGGCCCTGGGCAGCTGGGGTGACATCCGCCAGCTGCTGCGCGGCGGCGACCAGGGTGCGATCGTGCCGGTCGTCATCCCCAAGGACGGCCGCGGCCTGCGCTGGCTGACGCTGGTCTGGATCGCGCTGTGGGCGTTCCTCAGCGCGGGCATCGCGACCACGACCGACGCCGACTGGGCGATGGTCCCGCTGCTGCTGCTGGGTGTGCTGTCGCTCGCGGGCGCGGCGCTGTGGTGGTGGCGCTCCTCGATCATCGAGATCGAGGAGGGCACCGTCGGCGTGCTCACCAAGTTCGGCGCGATCTCGGGCCCGGGCCTCACGCCCGGTCGTCACTACCTGTGGCACCCGTGGGCGCGGGTGGCGTACGTCGTCGACGTCACCACCGAGATCCCTTACAACGCACCGGTGCTCGCGTGCCCGACGCACGAGAACGTCCCGCTGAAGTCGATCGAGTTCTTCCTGAAGTTCCGGATCGTCGACGCGCTGCAGTTCGTGCAGCGCATCGGTGCCGGCAACTTCGACCTGGTGCTGTCGAACTCGGTGCAGGACGCCATCCGGCAGCGCTCGCGGCAGGTGCGCACCGAGCAGGCCTACGACCTGCGCGGCTCCGACGTGCAGGACATGCAGGACCTGCTCAACCGGCAGCTGGCCCGCTACGGCGTGCAGATCATGGGGTGCAACATCCCCGACGTGCAGCTGCCGACGCAGTACCGCCAGCACATCTCCACGCGCGAGCGGGTGGCCAAGGAGCTGCAGGCCTACGAGAAGGAGTGGGACCTCACGCGCAAGCGCCGGGTCGACACCCTGCTCATGGACATCGAGCGCTCCAAGAAGGTCCGCGACGCCAAGGTCGTCGAGGTCAACGCCTCGCTGAACCAGGCCCGCAAGGACGTCGCCCAGATGCTCGAGGAGCAGGAGACCGAGGCGCGGAAGGTCAAGTACGAGATCGAGACCCGCGGCCGCACCAACCTGGTGGCCGCCCAGGGTGAGGCGCGGGCGCAGGAGCAGCTGGCGACGGCGTACCGCGACAACCGGGCCGTCCTCGGCTACGAGCTGGCCCGGCGTCGCCTCGACGTGGGCGCCCAGCTCGCGCAGCACGCGCCGCAGCCGGTCATCGTGCAGACCGACGGCGGCGGCTCGGACAGCTCGGCGCTGTCCACCCTGCTGCTGGCGCAGATGCTGCCGCGCCTCGGCGAGCAGCAGTCCTCGACCCGGCCGAAGCCGCGGCAGGTCTCCTCCGAGACCGTCGACACCGCGCAGCAGGCGCTGACCGACGCGGCCAAGCAGATGATCGGCAACCGGTCCGGCGGCAAGCAGGGCTGACCGCCGTACGTCCACGGCAACGACCCCCGTCCCTCACCGTGAGGGACGGGGGTCGTTCGTCGTTGCCCGGCGAAGGGCCGGGCGAGCCGTGCCGGGTCAGCCGCGCGGGACGTACGGCTGGGACTGGGGGTTGAACTCGTCCATCTTCACGCCGGCGGCGGGAGCGACGTCCTTGCCGGTGACGCGCAGCACGTCGAGCCCCTTGCCGAGGTCGGAGGAGTAGATGTGCCCGTTGTAGTAGTACGACGACCAGGTGCCGCCGCCGTCGTCGCCGGCGGCCGGGCCGCGCTCGAAGTAGGCGATCTCGCGCGGGTTGGCCGAGTCGGTGAAGTCCCACACGCTCGTGCCGCCCATGTACCACGACTGCACCATCAGGTCCTTGCCCTTGACCGGGATGAGCGAGCCGTTGTGCGCCACGCAGTTCTCGGAGTCGAACTGGTCGCGCGAGATCTTGAAGTAGGACTTGAACGACAGCCGGTTGTCCGAGCCCAGGTCGTAGATCGCGTCGGCGCCGCGGGTAGGGCCAACGGCGTCGTTGCAGGTCGCCGCGCCGCCGCCGCCGAGCTCGTCGGTGAAGACGACCTTGGTGCCGGAGTTGTTGAACGTCGCGGAGTGCCAGAACGCGAAGTTGGGGTCGGTGACCCGCTCGACGACCTTGGGGTTCACCGGGTCGCTGATGTCCATGATGATCCCGTCGCCCATGCACGCGCCCGCGGCGAGCTTGCGCGCCGGGTAGGCCGTGATGTCGTGGCAGCCGGAGGTGTTGGCGAGGCCGCCGTCGGGGAACAGGTTCGGCGTGCTGACCACCTTGGCCGCCGTCGGGTTCGCCTTGGGCACCTCGACGATCGAGATCGAGTCGTGCGGCGGCGCGCAGTCGGGGTAGGCCGCGTTGGGGGCGTAGCTCGAGACGTAGAGGTAGTCGGTGCCGGCGTCACCCGGGACCAGCGTCTGGGTGTGCGAGCCGCAGCTGGTCTCGACCGCCTTGAGGTAGCGGGGGTTGGTGGGGTCGCTGATGTCGAAGATCTTGATGCCCTCCCAGCTGTCCTTCTGGGTGGCCGGCTGCGAGGTCGAGGCGCACGAGTCGTCCGAGCGCGAGGAGTCGGTGCCGAGGTAGAGCAGGTTGCCCGAGACGCTCACGTCGTTCTGCGCACCGGGGCAGACCACCTGGGAGAGCATGCGCGGGTTCGCCGGCTTGGAGACGTCGTAGATCGTGAACCCGTCGTAGTTGCCGACGTAGGCGCGGTTGCCCTCGAACGCGATGTCGGTGCCGGTGCTGTCGGCCAGCGGCCCGGCCGGGTTCACGTTCTTCAGCAGCTCCATGTTGGCGCTGCGACCGATCTGGTCGGGCGCCAGCTGGGTGCCGGACAGGCCGATGCCCGCCGGCTTGCCCGTGCCGGCCTTGGACGAGGTGCTGGTCCGGACGCGGTCGTCGCCGTCCGGGCCGGAGCCGTCGCCGGGGTCGGCGCTGGCGGCGGAGATGCCCAGCCCGAACGTCCCTGCGAGCAGGGCGGCGGCGAGCGTGGACAGTCGGCGGTGCGGTCGCCGAGATCTCATGAGCGCTCCCATCTGAGAGTGACCGGCGCCTGCGCGCGCGGTCGGGGATTCGCTCAGCATCGCCTGGGGTCGCGTGCCCCGGGCCGGTCCGCACGTTCAAGAGATGGTCAAG
This sequence comes from Barrientosiimonas endolithica, assembly GCF_030296655.1. NCBI lineage: Bacteria > Bacillati > Actinomycetota > Actinomycetes > Micrococcales > Dermacoccaceae > Barrientosiimonas > Barrientosiimonas endolithica. The sequence continues at coordinate 3,043,438 of NZ_AP027735.1, forward strand.
AAATGCCAGCGGTCCCCCGCTCCGGTCCCGCCGCGGGTGAGGATCGGCGCATGCCTCTCGCCCCCGGCCTGCGCGTCGCCGCCGCCGTCGCCGTCTGCTGCGCGGTGCTCACCGGCTGCAGCGAGGACGCCGCGCCCCGGTCGAGCGCCACCTCCCCCGACGCCCCGGTGCTGCAACCCGGGCGGCCCGGGCAGGACAACCAGACGCTCACCGGCACCCGCGCCGTGCCGAGCCCGAGCGCCAAGGCCAGCCCCGCCGACGTGCGCTTCGTGCAGAACATGATCGTCCACCACGCGCAGGCGCTCACCATGGTGGACATCGCGTTCGGCGGGCTCACCGACGGCCAGGTGCGCTCGCTCGCGTCGCGCATCCGGGCCGAGCAGGGGCCGGAGATCGGCTACATGAAGCGCTGGCTGGAGAAGCAGGGCCAGCGGGTGCCACCGCAGGCGACCAACACCCGGATGGCCGGCGGCCACGACCCGTCGATGCCCGGGATGGCCTCCAAGCAGCAGCTGCTCACCCTGCAGAACGCCTCGGGCCCGGCCAAGGACCGCACGTTCCTCAACCTGATGATCACCCACCACCAGGGCGCGATCTCGATGGCGCTGCTGCGCGACAAGTCCGGCGGCACCGACGTCGACATCGAGAAGCTCGGCGGCGACATCCGCTCCAGCCAGGGCAGCCAGATCACCCGCATGGAGAAGCTGCGCGCGGGCCTTCCCGCCGCCTGACCAGGCCCGGCCCGCGCTCCCGGCGAGCGCGCTCGGGGCGGCGTGGAGGTCGTACACTCGAACACCGAACAGGGCTCCGCGTGGCTGTGAGGTGGGACAGCACGCACCGCCTCGTCCTCCCCGGAGAGCCCGTGTCGCAATATCGCTCCTTGTTCGGCCTGACCGGCCTGACGTACGTCGTCGTCGCCTTCCTCGGTCGCATCCCCCTGGCCATGAGCCAGCTCGGCGTCATGCTGCTGGTCGCCGACGACACCGGCAGCTACGGCGCGGGCGGCGCGTGCGCGGGTGCCCTCGCGGTCGCCAACGCGGTCGCGGCCCCGTGGTGGGGCAACCGGGCCGACCGGTTCGGGCAGCGCCCGGTCGTGCTGATCCAGTCGCTCGCCGCGGCGACCGGGCTGCTCGTGGTGCTGGCGCTGGTGCCGACCGACCTGGCCTGGGGCTGGGTCGCGGTGGCGGCGACGGTCGCCGGGTTCTTCCTGCCGCAGGTCGGTCCGCTCGCGCGGGTGCGCTGGCGCCCGGTCGCCGAGCGGGCTGGCGCCCCGAGCAAGCTCGTCGACACGGCGTTCTCCTACGAGGGCGCAGCCGACGAGGCGGCCTTCGTGCTCGGCCCGGCCCTGGTCGGGGTGCTCGCGCTGCTCGGGCCGTCGGTCGCGCTGTTCGTCGCGGCCGCGATGCTGGCGGTGTTCGGCACCTGGTTCGCGCTGCACGAGACGGCGCGCATCACCTTCCAGGCGCCCGAGGACGAGGGCACCAGCACCGCACGGCTGCTGACGCCCGCCCTGCAGGTGCTGTGCCTGGCGCAGCTGGCGATCGGCAGCGTCTTCGGCTCGGTGCAGAACGGCACGAGCGTGCTCGCCACCGCCGCCGGCCAGCCGGGGCTGACCGGCCTGTTCCACGCGCTGCTCGGCATCGGCAGCGTGATCGCCGGACTGTCGCTGACCGTGCTCCCGGCCCGCTGGAGCCTGCCGGCGCGGCTGCGCTGGTTCGCGCTGGCGTTCGTGCTGCTCGCCCTGCCGCTGCTGCTCGTCGACTCGCTCGCCCAGCTGGCCCCGGTCCTGCTGGTGCTGGGCCTCAGCGTCGCGCCGTACATGATCACCACGTTCACCCTCGGCGAGCGGGTGACGGCCCCGAGCCGCACCGGCGCGGCCATGACGCTGCTCGCGGGTGCCACCGGTCTCGGGTACGCCGTCGGCGCCGCCGTCGCCGGTCGTCTCGCCGACCACGGCGGCCACACCCCCGCCTTCGCCGTCACGATCTGCGCCGGCGCGCTGATGCTGCTGACCGCGTGGCTCGGCGGCCCGGTCCTGCAGCGCGGCCAGCGCCCCCGCACCCTCGTCGACGCGGACTGACCTCAACGGACTGAACGGACACGTCTCGGCGACGATGCCGGCGGGCCGGAGCGCAGCGACGGGCCGAACACGTCTCGGCGACGATGCCGACGGGCCGGAGCGCAGCGACGGGCCGAACACGTCTCGGCGACGATGCCGGCGGGCCGGAGCGCAGCGACAGGCCGCCGGAGGAGGAGCAGAGACAAAGGGGGCGAGAGCGGAGACCGACGGAGCAGAAGCCGAGACCAATACAGTGTCGATATGACTGCGCGCAGCTTCCTTCGCTCCCCCGCCGGCAAGAACCTCACCTCGGCCGCGATCGCCGGGGTCGTGACCTACCTGCGGCCGGCGCGGGTGCCGACGTGGGCGCGGCGCAGCCTGCTGGCGACCAACACCGCGGGCACGGGCACGGCGATGCTGCTCGGCACCGACGCCAAGGCAGGTTCGGCCGCGCCGCTCGCCGGGAAGCTCGGCTCCAAGGCCGGCCCGGTCGAGGGCGTCGCGGGCGCGCTCACCGCGGTGACCGCGGGCGTCGGGCTGCTCACGTCCAAGCCGGGCCTGAAGCTCGACGCGAAGGTCGAGCAGATGCTGCTGAACCGCGGCGTCCGCCGCCCGCGCCTGCTCATGGCCGTCGGCGCCGTGGGCGTGGTGTACGTCATCGGCGTGGTCACCGAGCGCGCCGCCCAGGCGGCCGAGAAGAAGGCGGCCGAGCTGCAGAACGACGAGCGCGCCCAGCTGCCGCGCACCTCCTGAGGCTCTCAGCCCCGCCAGACCAGCAGGAACGCCGCGACCAGGCCGAGCGCGAACGAGACGTAGGCGTACGGCTTGCTCGTGCGCACCACCACGTCGGCGACCTCGCCGCTGGCGCCCACGTCGGTGAGGCGCTGCTGCACGCTGCGGCGCACCTGCACCCGCCGCTGCCGGCCGGCCGACGCGTCGCGTCCGCTGGCGATGCTGCCGAGCGGCACGATCAGCGCGATCACGAGCAGCAGCAACGGGATCCGCACGGCGTCCAGACCCCACTGCGCCTGCGCGAGCGCCGCGGCGGCGATCAGCAGCACCCCGGTCAGCGCCACCGCCGTCTGCCAGGTCAGGGTCACGACCCGCGCCCGACGCGGGCTGCCCTTGGCGGCGACGACCAGCCGCTGGAGGTACTTCGCGCGCAGCGTGCGGCGCATCCACCAGACCCACAGGCCGGCGAGCACGAGCACGACGGGCACGAGCCAGGTCCGCATGCGGGGACCCTATCGAGACCGCTCTAGGCTCACGGGATGGAGCCGTTGGACGCCCTGCGCCGGATCGCCTTCCTGCTGGAGCGCTCCCGGGCCGGGACCTATCGCGTCAAGGCGTTCCGCACCGCTGCCGACACGGTCGTCAAGACACCGCGCGAGGAGCTCGAGTCTCGTTCTGCCGCAGGCACGCTCAGCGACCTGCCGGGCATCGGCAAGGCGACCGAGAAGGTCATCCGCGAGGCGCTCGCGGGCCAGACGCCGACGTACCTCGTCGAGCTCGAGGAGGCCGCGCCCGAGCACCTCACCGAGGGTGGTCTGGCCTATCGCGAGGCGCTGCGCGGCGACTGCCACTGCCACTCCGACTGGAGCGACGGCGGATCCCCGATCCAGGAGATGGTGGCGACCGCGATGGAGCTGGGCCACGAGTACCTCGTGCTCACCGACCACTCCCCCGGCTGCGCATCGCCAACGGCCTGTCCAAGGAGCGCCTCGGCAAGCAGCTGCAGGTGATCGACACGATCAACGCCCACGTCGACGGGTTCACCCTGCTCAAGGGCATCGAGGTCGACATCCTCGACGACGGCGCGCTCGACCAGACCGAGGCGATGCTGCAGCGGCTCGACCTGCGGGTCGCGTCGGTGCACTCCAAGCTCAAGATGGGCCCGCAGGCGATGACCCGCCGGATGGTGACGGCCGTGAGCAACCCGTTGGTCAACGTGCTCGGTCACTGCACCGGGCGGCTGATCGAGGGCGACCGCGGCAAGCGTCCGCAGTCGCAGTTCGACGCGCGGGCGGTCTTCGAGGCGTGCGCCGAGCACGGCACCGCCGTCGAGATCAACAGCCGGCCGGAGCGTACGGACCCGCCGGACGACCTGCTCACGCTCGCCCTGGAGATCGGTTGCCTGTTCTCGATCGACAGCGACGCGCACGCCCCCGGGCAGCTGGACTTCGTGCAGTACGGCTGCGCGCGGGCCGAGCGTCTGGGGGTCCCGATCGAGCGCATCGTCGACACCTGGGAGCGCGACAAGCTGCTGTCCTGGGCCGCCGGAGAGTGAGCCGCGCACCTCGTTTTGGTGGTTGCGCCGGGCACCCCCTATGCTTGCCGAGTCCTCGACGGATCCGAGTTTCGCTTGGCGGGTTGGGACCTTTCGAACAGGACAGGTCCCCATCGTCTAGCGGCCTAGGACCCCGCCCTTTCACGGCGGTAGCACGGGTTCGAATCCCGTTGGGGATACACGCAAGAAGGCCTTGCAACCAAGGCCCCGTAGCGCAGTTGGTTAGCGCGCCGCCCTGTCACGGCGGAGGTCGCGGGTTCGAGTCCCGTCGGGGTCGCCAGCACTACCTGGCCAGGTAGCTCAGTTGGTAGAGCGAGCGACTGAAAATCGCTAGGTCGGCGGTTCGACCCCGTCCCTGGCCACCACCCACGACGGGCCGCGACCACTCCGGTCGCGGCCCGTCGTCGCTCCCGCCCCCGGCCAGGGGGCACACAGGTTCACGCCCCACAATGACGCGCGTGAAAACAGCGGCACGCCCCCTCACAGTCTTCTTCGTCCTCCTCGGCCTGCTCGGTCTCGGGGTCGCGAACGCGCCCAGCGCGTCGGCCCACGACCGGTTGCTGCGGTCGACCCCCGCGGACGGTGCGACGGTCAGCGCCCCGGACACGGTCGGGCTGACGTTCAACGCCGAGATCGTCCCCGCGGGCTCGCGCATCCAGGTCACCGGCCCCGACGGGCAGCAGGTCACCTCCGGCGACGTCAGCATCGACGGCGTCTCGGCGAGCCAGGCGGTCGACATCAGCGCCCCCGGCCGCTACGCCGTGACCTGGCGGGTGACCTCCAGCGACGGGCACCCGATCTCGGGCAACTTCGCGTTCACCGTCGAGGGCGGCGCGTCGCAGACCGGCACCGAGACCGGCACCGCGCCGGCGACGGGCGGCTCGGGCACCGAGACCGGGACCGCCACCGAGGCCCCGACCAACGAGACGGCCGAGAGCCAGCCCGGCTTCGAGGCGAGCAGCAGCACCCCGCCCGCCACGCCGAGCGAGCAGGTCGACACCAACGCCACGAACAACCAGCCCTGGCTCATCGTCGGGCTCGGTGTGCTGGCGCTGCTCGTCATCCTCGGCGGCGGCTGGTACGCCCGCGGCCGGGTCCGCGACGACGCCTGAGCAAACACCCCTTCCCACCAGGGATGGCGCGGACTCCGCGCCATCCCTGGTGCCGTCTCCGGCACCGTTTCCGGCACGGTCGGCGGGGCGGCTCGCGGCATCCGGACCGATGCCCGAGCACGGCTCCGACTGAGGTACCGTTTGTCCCACGACAGAACTGAGGATCCCCGAGAGCCGTGGGTGACGACGACGCAGCACTTGCGCCGCCGTTGCTTGCCGTTCTGGGCAAACACAGAGGGGGTCACGCCATGGGGCGCGGCCGGGCGAAGGCAAAGCAGACCAAGGTGGCCCGGGAGCTGAAGTACTTCTCTCCCGACACCGACCTGAGCGCACTCGAGCGCGAGCTGCGCTCAGGCAACTCGTCGCACCAAGCCGACGAGCCGCGAGGCGGCGATCAGGGTGAGCCTGACGACGACTACGCCGACTACGAGAAGTGGGCCTCGGGCGACCGCTGAGCGGACTCCCCGGCCCGGCAGTCAGTCGGCGAGCGGGTGCTCACCCACCAGCTGACATCCGCCGCCGACGCTGCCCTTGGCACCGCTGACCACCTCGACGCCAGGCTCAGCCGCCGCCGGGTCGATCACCTCGCCGAGCACCCACGCCGGCAGGCCGAGACCAGCACAGACCTCCAGGGCCGTGTCCGCCTGCTCCGCGGGCAGCACGGCGCAGAAGCCCACGCCCATGTTGAGCGTGCGCTCCAGGTCGGTCACGGGCACCGACCCCACCTGGCGGATCACCTCGAAGATCGCCGGTGGCGTCCAGCTGGCGCGGTCGACCCGCGCGAGCGTCCCGGCCGGGAGCACCCGCGCGAGGTTGGCGGCGAGCCCGCCGCCGGTGACGTGCGACAGCGCGTGCACGTCGATGCCCTCGGTGCGGATCAGCTGCAGCAGGTCGGCGGTGTAGACGCGCGTCGGCGTGAGCAGCGCCTCGCCCAGCGTGCTGCCGAGCTCGGGCACGTCGCGGTCCAGCGCCCACCCGGCGCGGTCGAACACCGCACGGGCCAGCGAGTATCCGTTGGAGTGCAGGCCCGAGGCCGCGAGCCCCAGCACCACGTCACCGACCTGCACCCGCTCGGGCAGCAGCAGGTCCGTGCGCTCGACGACGCCCGTGGCGGCGCCCGCGACGTCGTACTCGTCCTCGGCGAGCAGCCCCGGGTGCTCGGCCGTCTCGCCGCCGATCAGCGCGACGCCGGCCTGCTCGCAGGCGGCGGCGATGCCGGAGACGATCGCGGCGACCCGCTCGGGCACGACCTTGCCGGTGGCGATGTAGTCGGTCATGAACAGCGGCTCGGCGCCGCAGCAGACGATGTCGTCGACGACCATGCCGACCAGGTCGAAACCGATCGTGTCGTGCCGGTCCATCGCCTGCGCGATGGCGACCTTGGTGCCGACGCCGTCGGTCGAGGTGGCCAGCACCGGGCTGCGCATCCCGGCCAGCAGCGAGGCGTCGAACAGCCCGGCGAACCCGCCGAGCCGGCCCATGACCTCGGGGCGCTGCGCCCGGCGGACGGACGCCTTCATCAGCTCGACGGCCTTGTCGCCGGCTTCGACGTCGACGCCCGCGGCGGCGTACGTCATCGGGGAGTCGCTCATCGGGCCTCGCTGTTCGGGGGTGGTCACGGGCGCAGAAGGGCGTTCTCGGCGCCGCCGGCGACGCCCAGCGACACGCCCTCGGCGTCGGGGCGGCGCGGGACCTCGTCCTCGGGACGGTGCCGGATCGAACGGTCGTGGCCGGTGCGGACCTCGACGGGCAGGGTCTCCAGCACGTGCTTGCCGAGGAGTCCTCGTCGGGCAGACCGATCGGGTAGACGCCGTCGAAGCAGGCCGTGCACAGCTGGCTGGGCGGCTGCTCGGTCGCGGCGACCATCCCCTCCTGGGAGATGTAGCCCAACGAGTCGGCCCCGATCGACGCCCGAATACCTTCGGTGTCAAGGCCGTTCGCGATCAGCTCGGCGCGGGTGGCGAAGTCGATGCCGTAGAAGCAGGGCCAGGTCACCGGCGGCGCCGAGATGCGCACGTGGACCTCCTTGGCGCCGGCCTCGCGCAGCATGCGCACCTGGGCACGCTGGGTGTTGCCGCGCACGATCGTGTCGTCGACGACCACCAGCCGCTTGCCGCGGATGGTGTGCTCGAGCGGGTTCAGCTTGAGCCGGATGCCCAGCTGGCGCAGGGTCTGGCTGGGCTGGATGAAGGTGCGCCCGACGTAGGCGTTCTTGACGAAGCCCTGGCCGAACGGGATGCCGCTCTCCTGGGCGTAACCGGTGGCGGCCGGCACGCCCGACTCGGGTACGCCGATCACCAGGTCGGCGTCGACCGGGTGCTCGCGCGCCAGCCGGCGGCCCATGTCGACCCGGGCCTCCTGGACCACCCGGCCGCGGATCACGGCGTCGGGCCGGGCGAGGTAGACGTACTCGAACACGCAGCCCTTGGGCCGCGGCTCGGCGAAGCGGTGGCTGCGCAGGCCGTCCTGGTCGATGGTGATGAGCTCGCCGGGCTCGACCTCGCGCACGACGCTCGCGCCGATGGTCTGCAGCGCGGCCGTCTCGGACGCGACGACCCAGCCGTTCTCGAGCCGGCCCAGCGCCAGCGGGCGCACGCCCTGGGGGTCGCGGGCGGCGTACAGCGTGTGCTCGTCCATGAACACGAAGCAGAAGGCGCCCTTGAGCAGCGGCAGCACCTCGCGCGCGGCGTTCTCGAGGCTGCGGTCGGGGTCGGCGGCGAGCAGCGCGGTGACCAGGGCGGTGTCGCTGGTGCTGCCGCGGCCGAGCTCGCCGGAGTAGCGGCCGTTGGTGCGCTGGTCGACGAGGTCGCGCAGCTCGACGGTGTTGACCAGGTTGCCGTTGTGCGCGAGCGCAACCGTGCCGCCGTCGTGCCCGCCGAGCGTCGGCTGGGCGTTCTCCCAGGTGCTGCCGCCGGTGGTCGAGTAGCGCGTGTGCCCGATCGCGAGGTGCCCGCGCAGCGAGCCCAGGCTCGACTCGTCGAACACCTGGCTGACCAGCCCCATGTCCTTGTAGACCAGGATGCTGCGCCCGTCGCTGGTCGCGATGCCAGCGGATTCTTGACCCCGGTGCTGCAGGGCGTAGAGCCCGAAGTAGGTGAGCTTCGCCACCTCTTCACCGGGGGCCCAGACCCCGAAGACCCCGCAGGCGTCCTGCGGGGACTTCTCGCCGGGCATGAGGTCGTGCGAGAGACGTCCGTCACCAGCCACGGGTCCAGTGTCCCACGTCGGGAGGGATGGTCGAGCCCAGGTGGTGGGGCGGCTGGGCCACGGGCCGCTGGGGCACGGGCCGCTGAAACGCGGTTAGAGCGCTCTGACCGGGTTGCAGCAGAGTCAGGGCGCTATAACCGCGTTTCAGCGCGTACGTCAGCGGCGGCGGGAGCGCTTGTCGAGCGCGAGCGCGATCGCCGTGGCGATCATGACGCCGATGGCCCCGAACAGCACGGCGAACAGACCCATGGCGGTGGCGTCGGAGTAGCTGCCGGACTCGCCGCGCTGGCCGACGTACAGCCCGAGCAGCACACCGATCAGCCCGCCGATGATCATGAACTGCGGGAAGTTGGGCGCGCGCCGCACCGGTCGACGGTTCGTCGGCGGCGGCTGCTCACGGTCTGACACGACGACAACGGTAAGTGGTGCCCGGTATCGCGCCACGCCTAGGGTTCGAGGCATGAAATGGCTCGTTCTGCTGCTGGTCCTGCTGGTGCTGTTCGGTGTGGCGTGGTGGTACGTCCGCGACCCGCGCAAGGGCGCCGGAGGCACGGTAGGGATCCAGGGTGTCGACCGGAAGGGTCGCGTCGAGGCTGCCGCTCCGGAGTCGGAGGCGCCAGCCGGTGAGGTCGAGGCCGGGGAGCCGGCTGCCGCGGGCACCGCTCAGAAGGGCACGTCCGCAGCGGCCGACGAGGCGAAGACGACCGAGACGGTCGAGTCGAAGCCGGCCGACCAGACCGCGGGTGCGAAGGCTGACGCGGCGAAGGCCGACGCGGCGAAGGCCGACGCGGCTGAGCCGGCCGAGGGGACGACGGGCGGCAAGGCGGCGGCTGCCGCGGCTGGTGCAGGTGCGGCCGGTGCAGGTGCGGCCGCGGTCGCGGGCGCCTCGGAGGGTGAGCCCACGCCGGCGAAGACCGACGAGCCGCAGGAGGCTGCGGCCGGAGGCGCTGACGACTGGGACGCCGCGCCGCCCGCGCTCGACGACAACAAGACCGCCGAGGCCAAGAGCGAGCCCAAGGGCGAACCCGCCCCCGCCGCTGGCGGCGACGACTGGGACGCCACCCCGCCCGCGCTCGACGACAACAAGGCGGCCGAGAGCAAGAGCGAGCCGGCCGCAGAAGCACGTCCGACTGAGACCGACACGACGGAAGCCCCGGCCGCAGCACCCGCCGCTGGCGGCGACGACTGGGACGCTCCCCGCCCGCGCTCGACGACAACAAGGCCGGCGAGACCAAGAGCGAGCCCAAGGGCGAGCCCGCCCCCGCCGCAGGCGGCGACGACTGGGACGCCGCGCCGCCCGCGCTGGACGACAACAAGGCCGGCGAGACCACGACCGAGCCGGCCACCGAGGCACGTCCGACTGAGACGGACCGCACTGACGCCGAGGCCGCCACGGGCACCGAGACCGCGCGTCCGACTCAGCCGGACACGACGGCTCCCGCCGCGGCACCGGCAGCGTCCGCTGGCGACGACTGGGGCACCCCGCCCCCGCCGCTGGACGACAGCACCCCGGCCAGCACCACGACCGAGCCGGCCACCGAGGCACGTCCGACTGAGACGGACAGCACCGACGCCGGGGCCGACACAGGCACCGAGACCGCGCGTCCGACTGAGACGGACACGACGGCTCCCGCCGCGGCACCCGCAGCCTCCGGGGGCGACGACTGGGGCACCCCGCCCCCGCCGCTGGACGACAGCACCCCCGCCGCCACCACGACCGAGCCGGCCACCGAAGCGCGTCCGAATCAGACGGACACGACCGACGCTGGCGCAGCTCCGGCAGAGCAGACCGAGCGTCCGACTGGTTCGGACGCCGGCGACGCTGAGGCCACCAGCACCAAGGCCGACACCGCGGCCGAGCGTCCGACTGAGACGGACACGACGGCTCCCGCCGCGGCACCGGCAGCGTCCGGGGGCGACGACTGGGGCACCCCGCCCCCGCCGCTGGACGACAGCACCACGACCGAGGCGCGTCCGACTGAGACGGACACCTCCGCCGAGGCGGGTGCTGCCACCGAGCCCGCGCGTCCGACCGAGTCGGACAGCACCGACGCGGCGGCCCCTCCGGCCGACCAGGCCGCACGTCCGACTGAGTCGGACAGCAGCGGCGGGGCGGCCTCGGCAGGTGCCGAGGGCGCGCGTCCGGCTGAGACGGACACCGGCGCCGAGGCGGCTGCTGGCACCGAGACCGCACGTCCGACCGATTCGGACAGGACGGCCGAGGCCACCGAGCCCACCGGGGTCGCGCGGGACGAGGCACCCGCAGCGCCCGCGGCCCCGGCGGCGAAGGGCGGCGACGACTGGTCCACGCCGCCGCTCCCGCTGGACGAGGCCGACGCGCAGCCCGCAGCTGCGTCGTCGCCCGCAGCTGCGTCGTCGCCCGCGGCTGAGTCCGCCGCAGCACCGACGACGGACCGGCAGAACACCGCCGGGACGGCCGAATCGGGCGCCTCCGAGGCCGCTGTGCCGGTCGGCCGCCAGGACGACGCCACGCCGGATTCCGCCTCGGCGCCGGCCGCCGCGCCCGCCGCCGCGCCGGAGGGCTTCACCGAGGGCCCGTTCGACGGGTCGGTGCTGCCTGCCGACGACGGCTCGGGGCCCGAGGGCTGGATCAAGGGCAACGCCGACTCGATGGTGTTCCACGGCCCCGGCTCCCCGGGTTACGAGGCCACCGAGGCCGAGGTCTGGTTCGCCAGCGAGGACGCGGCCAGGGGCGCGGGTTTCCAGCACTGGGACGCCGGCCGCCGCTGACCACCCCGCGCGGCCGACAGACCGGCCGCAGCAACCACAGCCAGCAGGCCCCCTGACCCGCCCGGGTCAGGGGGCCTGCTGGCGTCCCGCTCAGTTGGGTCGACGCGCGGGTGACCCGCCCAGACCCACGCTGCGCGCCCCGAGGCGCACCCGGCAGAACCTGCCGCGGCGCTCAGCGCCAGCGGGGCAGCACCTCGGACGCCACGCGCTCGAGCACGCCCTCGTCACCGGCGTACGGCTCGCTCGGCCGCGGCCAGTGCGCCACGAGGTCGGTGAAGCCGAGCTCGGCCGCGCGCCCGACGTGGTCCTCGAAGCGGTCGACGCTGCCGAGGGCGTACGACGCGATGTCGAGGTTGAGGTAGCGGCCGAAGCCCGCGGGGTCGCGCCCGGCGGCGGCGAGCGCTGCGTCCATCCGTTGGCCGAGGTCGCGCAGGCTCGCCCACCACTCGTCCTCGGTGTCGCCCTTGCGGCCGTACGTCATCCAGCCCTCGCCCTTGCTCGCCGCCAGGCGCAGGCCGCGCGGCCCGTTGGCGGCGACGACGAGCGGCACCCGATCGCCGACCGGCCCGGGCAGGGTGCGCGCGTCGACGGCCGAGAAATAGTCGCCGTCGGCGAAGACGTGGTCCTCGCGGCGCATCCGGTCGAACAGGTCGACCCACTCGACGAAGCGGTCCATCCGCTCGCGCATCGTGAGGTCGGGGCCGCCGAGCAGCCGCGCATCGAGGTCGCCGCCGGAGCCGACCCCGCAGACGAACCGGCCGCCGGAGACGTCGTCGAGCGACAGCACGTCCCGCATGAAGGTGACCGGGTGGCGGAAGTTCGGCGAGGTCACGAACGTGCCGAGTCCGATGCGCGAGGTGATCAGCGCCGCGGCGGTCAGCGTCGGGGTGGTGCCGAACCACGGCGAGTCGGGCAGCCCCGCCCACACGAGGTGGTCGTAGGTCCAGGCGTGGTCGAAGCCCAGGTCCTCGGCCCGGCGCCACAGCGGCGCGGCCTCGGCCCAGGGCATCTCGGGCAGGATCGCGATGCCGAAACGCATGCTGGCGACCCTAGGCCGAGCCGTCGGCGAGCGGCACCAGCGGCAGGTGGCGGCTGAGGTCGGCCCGTTGCCCGGAAGCACGCACGGCGCCGCTGTCCTCGGCGTCGACCCAGCGCGTCGCGCCCGTGGCGAGGCGCAGCCAGACCTGGGCGTCCATCTCGACGACGTTGGTCGGGGTGCCGCGGGTGTGGCGCGGTCCCTCGATCACCTGGACGGCGCCGTACGGCGGGACGCGCACCTCGACCGAGCGCCCCGGCGCGAGCAGCGACAGCTCCTCCAGCGTGTAGCGCACCGCGGTCGCGACCGTGCTCCGGTCGGCGGCGTCGGGATCGGCGTGCCAGGCCACGACGGCCTCGCGTCCGGCGACGGGATCGATGCGGCGGCGCGGTGGCATGCCGCCATCATTGCGCCCGCGCGGTCCGGGCGCAGCGGCGACCGGGCGCGGCCAGGGTCGGTCGCGGCGAAGGCTGCGCCGTGCGGCGCGCTACCGTCACGGCGTGCCGGACTCCACCAACCTCGAGGTGCGCTGGGACGAGCGCGGCGGGGCGACCGTGGTGCGCGACGGGCATCCGCAGTCGTACGTCGCGCCGGACGACCCGGAGCTGCTGGTCTTCGAGTACGTGCAGCACCTTGCGATCGGGCTTGATCTGTTGCCAGCGGGGCGGATCGGCGTCACCCACGTCGGCGGCGCGGGGCTGACCCTGGCGCGCTACGTCCAGCACGTGCGGCCGGGCTCGGCCCAGATCGTGCTGGAGCCGGACGAGGGACTGACCGAGCTCGTACGCCGGGAGCTGCCTCTCCCGCGCGGTCACCGGATCCGGGTGCGGCCCGTCGACGGCGCGACCGGGCTGGGCGCGCTGAAGGACGCGAGCGCCGACGCCGTGGTCGTGGACGCCTACGACCGGGGCCGGGTGCCCGCCGACCTCACCCACGCCGGCACCGCGGCGGCCTACGCCCGGGTGCTGCGGCCGGGCGGGCTGCTCCTGCTGAACCTCGCCGACGAGCCGGGCCTGCGCTACGTGCGCCGGGTGATCGCCACGCTGCTGGAGGTGCTGCCGCACATGGCGCTGGTCGCGACGCACGAGGTGCTCAAGGGCAAGCGGTTCGGGAATCTTGTTGTGCTGGGGTCGGATTCGCCGTTGGACGAAAACTCTTTGCGACGTCGCGCTGCTGCCGCCGACTTCCCGACCGGGGTGCGCGGGCTGGCCGAGACGCGGCGGCTCGCGCAGGGCGCCACGCCGCTGACGGCACCCGGCGAGGAGTCACCCCAGCCACCGGACGCGAGTCGCTGGCGGCTGCGCTGACCCGGGGTCGGCGGCGAGACGCAGCAGGGTCGGGAAGCCCAGCCCGGCCCAGAAGGCACCCGGGTCGTCGAGCAGCCCGACGCTCGTCAGCCACACGGTCAACGCCATGCCGTGGGTGCCGAGCACGAGCACGCCGTCCGGCTCGGCCGCCGCGAGCCCGTCGTCCACGGTGGCCTGCAGGCGCGCGGCGACCGCTGCGCGCGGCTCCCATCCCGGGTGGTCCACGCCGTCGACGTACGCCCGACGCCGCTCCCGGAACCCGGGGCCGAACGGCTCGTCCCGGTCGACCTCGCGCAGCCGCGCGTCGCGGGAGCAGGTGCGGCCGGCGTACGTCTCGAGGGTCTGCCAGGCCTTCGGCTCGGGGCTCGCGAGCAGCGTCGCGCCGGGCGGCGGCAGGGGGCGCAGCGCCGCGGCGGCGGCCAGCCCGTCGGCGGAGAGGGGCCAGTCGCTCGACGGCACGTCGGGGTCGACCGAGGGCATCGCGTGCCGGAGCCACCAGATCTCCACGCGCCGATCCTGTCGCAGCAGGCGGATCGGCGGGTCAGGATGGGGGCATGAGCTCCGACCCGCTCCGCGACCTGCTCGCCGACCGGCACCTCGCCGTGCTCGCGACGATCCGCCGTGACGGGCGACCGCAGCTGTCGACGGTCGTCTACGTCTACGACCGCGACCGTGACCTCGTGCAGGTCTCGATCACGGACGACCGCGCCAAGACCAAGAACCTGCGGCGCGACCCGCGCGCGACGCTGCACGTGAGCGGCGCCGACGGCTGGTCGTACGTCGTCGCCGAGTGCCGCGCCGAGGTCGGCCCGGTCGCGACCGAGCCCGACGACGAGGCCGTCGAGGAGCTGGTGGACATCTATCGCCGGGCCAGCGGCGAGCATCCGGACTGGGCGGACTACCGCCGCGCGATGGTGGCCGAGCGGCGCGTGCCGCTGCGGCTGTTCGTCGAGCGGCTGCTGGGCACCGCCGGCTAGGCCCGGCTGCCGGAGGATGCTCGGCTGCGGCGCTGCTTGTCCTCGGGCAGCGGCAGCGCCGCGATCGCGCGGATGCGCTCGCTCTCGGTGATGCCATCGCGTGCCGAGGATCGGACGAGGGCGCGCGCCAACCGGATCTTGGAATCCGGCACGGCGTCGAGGGTGTCTCGCGAACAGATCTGACTCATGTCGCCCTCCTTCTACGTCCAGTGTCGCCGATCTGCCGCACGTTCTCCTGCGGCGCCGTGATGAGGTCGATCGCTCGGTCCAATCGCGTCCGCCACTCCACTCGCCCGCTCTGTCGCTGCCCACGCCACACGAAGTACGACGGGACGCCCGCGCCGAGCAACGCACCGATGAAGCTGACCAGCGCCGTCATCACCTCACCCCCTGGAGCGGAAGGCTAGGAGCGAGCACCGACAGCGGCTCGGTAACCTGGAGGCTCACCGCCGCCCGCCCCGTGGAGACCCCAGAGATGGCATCGCCGCACGACCTCGTGCTGACCACGTTCGAGGGCGGCGCCGCGCTCTCCGACTTCCGCGCCGCGGGCCTGCTGGCCCGCATCACCGCCGTCGCCCCGCAGGTGACCGGCCTGAGCGCGCGGTACGTCCACCTCGTCGCGACCGAGCAGCCGCTCGACGACGACGCGCGCGGACGGGTGGAGCAGCTGCTGACGTACGGGCCAGCGGCGGTCGAGTCCGTGGGCGCGGGTCTCGACTCGGCGGGCTCCGCGGCCGACGCGGGCGAGGTGGTCGTCGTGGGGCCGCGGCTGGGCACGGTCTCGCCGTGGGCGTCCAAGGCCACCGACATCCTGCGCAACTGTGGGGTCGAGCTGCGCCGGGTCGAGCGGGTCGTCGAGCATGCCCTCACGCACCCGGCCGGGCAGCCGCTCAGCGCCGATCAGCACGCCGCGGTCGTGTCGCTGCTGCACGACCGGATGACCGAGTCGGTGCTGGCCTCGCGCGACGACGCACGCCACCTGTTCGACGAGCGCGACCCCGAGCCGATGGAGCACGTCGATGTGCTCGCGCGCGGCCGGGCTGCGCTCGAACAGGCCGACCGCGCATACGGATTGGCGCTCTCGGACGACGAGATCGACTACCTCGTCGACGCGTTCACCGGGCTCGGCCGCAACCCGACCGACGTCGAGCTGATGATGTTCGCCCAGGCGAACTCCGAGCACTGCCGGCACAAGATCTTCAACGCCGACTTCGTGCTCGACGGCGAGCCGCAGACGGCGAGCCTGTTCGGGATGATCCGGCACACGGAGAAGGTCGCCGGTCAGGGCACGGTCGTCGCCTACAAGGACAACGCCTCGATCATGGAGGGCGGCACGATCACCCGGTTCGCGCCCGAATCCCCTGACGGGCCAACGCGATACGCCCCGCGCGAGACTCCGGCGCACGTGCTGATGAAGGTCGAGACGCACAACCACCCGACCGCGATCAGCCCCTTCCCCGGCGCCGCGACGGGCGCCGGCGGCGAGATCCGCGACGAGGGCGCGACCGGCCGTGGCTCGCAGCCCAAGGCCGGACTCACCGCCTTCGCCGTGTCCAACCTGCACCTGCCCGGCACCGACGAGCCGTGGGAGCGGGAGACGTACGGCCGGCCCGACCACATCGCCGCCCCGCTCGACATCATGGTCGAGGGGCCGATCGGCGCCGCCGCGTTCAACAACGAGTTCGGCCGCCCGGGCCTCGGCGGGTTCTTCCGCGTCTACGAGCAGACCGTCGACGGCGTGCGCCGCGGCTTCCACAAGCCGATCATGAGCGCCGGCGGGCTCGGCTCGATCGACGCCGACCAGACCGAGAAGGTCCGCTTCCCCGACGGCACGCTGCTCGTCCAGCTCGGCGGCCCGGGCATGCGCATCGGCATGGGTGGCGGCGCCGCCTCGTCGATGGCCTCCGGCGCCAACGCGGCCGACCTCGACTTCGACTCGGTGCAGCGCGGCAACCCCGAGATCGAGCGGCGCGCGCAGGAGGTCATCAACCACTGCTGGGGCCTCGGCGCCGACAACCCCATCCTCGCGATCCACGACGTCGGCGCGGGCGGCCTGTCCAACGCCTTCCCCGAGCTGGTCGACGACACCGGCCTCGGCGCGCGTTTCGACCTGTCGGCGGTGCCGCTGGAGGAGACCGGGCTCGCGCCGAAGGAGATCTGGTGCAACGAGAGCCAGGAGCGTTACGTCCTGGCGATCGCGCCGGAGTCGCTCGACCGGTTCGCCGCGCTCGCCCGGCGCGAGCGCTGCCCCTACGCCGTCGTCGGCGTCGCGCGCGGCGACGGGCGGCTGCTGCTCGACGAGGCGGGTCTCGACTCGCCCTCCGCCGGCGCTCCGGCCTCCTCGACCAGCGTGGACGCCGCGGTCGACATGCCGATGGAGGTGCTGCTCGGCAAGCCGCCGCGGATGACGCGCGACGACCAGCACGTACGCCGGTCGACCCCGAGCTCGACACGTCGGCTCTCGACGTGCGGGCTGCCGCCCTGGACGTGCTGCGCCACCCGACCGTGGCGTCGAAGCGATTCCTGGTGACCATCGCCGACCGCACGGTCGGCGGCCTGACCCACCGCGACCAGATGGTCGGGCCGTGGCAGGTGCCGGTGGCCGACGTCGCGGTCACCCTCTCCGACCTGCACGGCCTCGCCGGGCAGGCGATGGCGACCGGTGAGCGGATGCCGCTGGCGGCGGTCGACGCCCCCGCCTCGGGCCGGATGGCGGTCGCCGAGGCGATCACCAACCTGCTGGCCGCGCCGATCGACCTGCCGCGCGTGAAGCTGTCGTGCAACTGGATGGCCGCGGCCGGGGAGCCGGGTGAGGACGCCGCGCTCTACGACACGGTGCAGGCGGTCGCGATGGAGCTGTGCCCGGCGCTCGGCGTCAGCGTGCCCGTCGGCAAGGACTCGCTGTCGATGCGCACCCGCTGGGGCTCGGGCGACCAGCAGCGACAGGTGATCTCGCCGGTCTCGCTCGTGGTCACGGCGTTCGCG
Source organism: Barrientosiimonas endolithica (assembly GCF_030296655.1). Taxonomy (NCBI): domain Bacteria; kingdom Bacillati; phylum Actinomycetota; class Actinomycetes; order Micrococcales; family Dermacoccaceae; genus Barrientosiimonas; species Barrientosiimonas endolithica. The sequence continues at coordinate 3,061,159 of NZ_AP027735.1, forward strand.
TCGCTGCCCGACGTGACCGGCACGCTCACGCCGCAGCTGCGCGGCGACAGCGCCCTGGTGCTGGTCGACCTCGGCGCCGGGGCCGACCGGCTGGGCGGCTCGGTGCTCGCCCAGACGCGGGAGGAGTTCGGAGGGGCCGTGCCCGACCTCGACGACCCCGCGCGCCTCGTCGCCCTGGTCGACGCCGTCAACACCCTGCGCGACCAGGACCTGGTCACCGCCTTCCACGACCGCTCCGACGGTGGGCTGTGGGCCGCGGCGTGCGAGATGGCGTTCGCCGGCGGCGCCGGCCTCGACCTCGAGACGCCCACTCCCGCAAGCCTTTTCGCCGAAGAGCTGGGGGTGCTGCTCGAGGTCCCGCGAGAGCGTCTCGACGCCGCGACGTCAGTCCTCGCCGACGCCGGGCTCGGCGACCTCACGCGCGTGGTCGGCAGTCCCAACGAGGACCGTCGCATCCGGGTCTCGGTCGACGGCGAGCAGGTGGTCGACGAGGCGCTGCCCGACCTCATGCAGGTCTGGGACGAGGTGTCGTGGCGGATCAGCCGGCTGCGCGACAACCCCGCGACCGCCGACGAGGAGCACGCCTCGGTGGGCGCCGAGGCGCCGGCCCTGGTCGTCTCCCCCACGTTCGACCCCACCGACGACGTCGCCGCTGCGTTCCTCAACGTCGGCGCCCGACCGCGGGTCGCCGTGCTGCGCGAGCAGGGCGTCAACTCCCACGTCGAGACGGCGTACGCCTTCCACCGGGCCGGTTTCGACGCGTTCGACGTGCACATGACCGACCTGCAGTCGGGGCGCACCCGGCTCGACGACTTCGCCGGGCTCGTCGCGGCCGGCGGGTTCTCCTACGGCGACACCCTGGGCGCGGGCGAGGGCTGGGCCCGGTCGGTGCTGTTCGACGACCGACTCACCGACCAGTTCGCCGAGTTCTTCGCTCGCCCAGGCACGTTCGGGCTCGGCATCTGCAACGGCTGCCAGATGTTCGCGGCGCTGGCCGACCTCATCCCGGGGGCCGACGCGTGGCCGCGGTTCACCCGCAACACCTCGGAGCAGTACGAAGCTCGCCTGTCCCTCGTCGAGGTGCTGGACAGCCCGTCGCTGTTCACCAGCGGCATGGCCGGCAGCCTGCTGCCGATCGCGGTCGCGCACGGCGAGGGGTTCGCCGACTTCTCGCGGCGGGGCGACCTCGCGACGGTGCAGCGCGTCGCGCGGTTCGTCACGCCCGACGGCCAGGTCGCGACCACCTACCCCGCCAACCCCAACGGCTCCCCCGACGGGCTCACCGCCGTCACGACCCCCGACGGCCGATTCACCGCGATGATGCCGCACCCCGAGCGGGTGCAGCGCAACGCGCAGCTGTCGTGGACCGACGCGCCGATCGGCGACGAGAGCCCGTGGCTGCGGATGTTCCGCAACGCGCGCGCCTTCGTCGGCTGACCGGGGCGCCCCGGAGTGGGGCCTGAGCGTCAGGCCTGCGGGTGGTGCCCGACGTCGGCGCGGCGCGCGATCGTGGCCTGCGCGCGGTGTACCGCGCCGACCGGCACCGTCGGGACGATGTCCTCCAGGAAGCCGTAGCGGCGCCGGACGGCCAGGTCGTACGACGTGCGCCCCTCTCCGTCGCGCACCCGGTGCCACCAGTCGGCGATGTCACCCCAGCCGGGCGCCGCGAGCGACCCGCCGAACTGCTGCACCGCGAGCCCGGCGCACAGCGCGGCGAACGCGACCCGGTCGGGCAGCCGCCACCCGGCGAGCGTCCCGGTCGCGAGCGCCGCCCCGAACACGTCGCCGCTGCCGGTGGCGTCGAGCGCCGACACCCGCAGCGACGGCACGCTGACCTCCTCGCCCGTGGCGGAATCGATCGCGAGCGCACCGTGCGGACCGTTGGTGACGACGGCGAGCGGCACCCGGTCGGCGAGGGCGTACAGCGCGTCCTGCGGGGTGTCGGTCCTGGTGTACGCCATCGCCTCGTCGGCGTTGGGCAGGAACGCGTAGCACAGCTCGAGCGGCTCGATCATCTCGCGCGACCACGCGCCGGTGGAGTCCCAGCCGAGGTCGGCGAAGATGAGCGACCCCTGGTCGCGCGCGCCGCGCAACCACTCGAGGCCGGCCGGGTCGCGCACCTCGGGACTGCCGAGGTCGGCGATCACCGCGCGGGCCGCGGGCGGCGGCGGCACCGGGTCGTCGGCGTAGCCCGGCGGGCGGTGGGCGTGGGTGACCATGCTGCGGTCGCCGGAGTAGGCGTACGACACGGTGAGCGGCGAGTGCCACTGGCCGTAGCGGCGCGAGCTGGCCAGCCGCACCCCCTCCTCGCCGAGCGTCTCCCAGCAGAAGTCGCCGTAGTAGTCCTCGGCGAACGCGGCGCTCAGCGCGGTGCGCAGGCCGAGTCGGCTGGTCGCGACCGCGAGGTTGGCGATGCCGCCGGGGCAGGAGCCCATGCCGCTGGCCATGACCTCGGTGCCGTCGGTCGGCCGGGAGTCGAGCCCGGTGAAGATGATGTCGAGGAAGACGGTGCCCCACAGGGCGACGTCGACCCGCTCATCGCCCGGGTCGCGGATCCCGCGCAGCGGGTCGTAGGCCGGCTCCTCCACCTGACGCTCCTTCGCTCGATGCTCCCCCATCCTCGCCTGCGAGACTGCGGAGGCAAAGTGGACGACATCGCGAGCGAGGGACCCATGCGGCTGACGATCCTCGGGGGCGGCGGATTCCGCACTCCCCTGGTCTATTCGGCGCTCCTGGACGACCAGCACGAGCAGCGCGTCACCGAGGTGGTGCTGCACGACACCTCCGCCGCGCGGCTGTCGGCGATCGAGGCCGTGCTGCGCCAGCAGCGTTCTGCCGCAGGCAGTTTCGGCCCGGCCGTACGCACGTCGACCGTCCTCGACGAGGCGCTCGCCGGGGCGGACTTCGTGTTCTGCGCGATGCGGGTGGGCGGGCTGCAGGGGCGCGTCGCCGACGAACGGGTCGCGCTGGACCGGGGCCTGCTCGGCCAGGAGACGATCGGGGCGGGCGGCATCTCCTACGGCCTGCGCACGGTGCCTGTGGCGGTCGAGGTGGCCGAGGCGGTGGCGCGGGTCGCGCCCGGCGCGTGGGTCATCAACTTCACGAACCCCGCCGGGATGGTCACCGAGGCGATGCAGGGCGTGCTCGGCGAGCGCGTCGTGGGCATCTGCGACTCCCCGCTCGGGCTGGCCCGCCGCGTCGCGCGTGCGCTGGACGTGCCGCTCGACGTGGGCACCCTCGACTACGCCGGGCTGAACCATCTCGGCTGGCTGCGCGGACCCGGGGCCGAGCAGCTGCTCGCCGACCCCGCGAGGCTCGAGTCCTTCGAGGAGGGAAGGCTTTTCGGCGCCGACTGGCTGCAGCAGCTGGGGGCGATCCCGAACGAGTACCTGCACTACTTCTACTTCACCCGCGACGCGGTGGCGGGCATCCTCGCCGAGCCCCAGACCCGGGGCGAGTTCCTCGTCGGGCAGCAGGACGACTTCTACGCCGACGTGGCCCGCGAACCCGGCGCGGCCCTGACCACGTGGCGCGCGGTGCGGGCGGCGCGCGACGCGACGTACATGAAGGAGTCGCGGGCCGAGGGCGAGGAGCGCGACGAGCAGGACGTCGCCGGCGGTGGCTACGAGGGGGTCGCCCTGGCGCTGATGGCGGCGATCGCCCGCGGCGAGCAGACCGCGCTGATCCTCAACGTCGGCAACGGATCCACGCTGCCCGGCCTGCCCGCGGAGGCCGTGGTCGAGGTGCCGTGCCGGGTCGGCGGCCAGGGCCCCGCGCCGCTGCCGGTGTCACCGCTGACCGGTCACGCGGCCGGCCTCGTGCAGCAGGTCAAGGAGGTCGAGCAGCGCACCATCCGGGCGGCGATCGAGGGCGACCCCGACCTCGCCCGCAGCGCGTTCGCGTTGCACCCGCTCGTTGACTCGGTGACGGTCGCGGGAGAGCTGCTGCAGGCGTACCGCGGGCGGATTCCTAGCCTTGACAGGGTTTTTCGTCGCTGACGATCACTGCCAAGGTCCACACTTCACTGGCCAGGTAGCGACGGCCCCGTCCCGTCGGAGGACCACGGCGCCCACAACCCCAGCCACGCCAGACCCAGCGCAAGGCCCACCAGAGGCACGGCCCAGCGAGCAGTCCTGTGGCTGCGCAGCACGGTGAACGAGAAGACCAGGCCGAGCACCAAACCGCCGAACGGAATCAGGAACCCTGCCACGACAACGGCCAGCGTGCATGCCAGCACGAGCCAGCGCGCACCTGCGGACCGGCGAGGGCGGGATGCTGCTTGCACCATCGCGTCGTCCCCCTTGTCGGTGCTTCGGAAGAACTACTTACTCCCCCACCTGCGTGAGGGACCGGGGTCAGCCGAAGCGCTGGCCGGTGAGGCGCTCGTAGACCTCGACGTACTTCGCGCGCGTGCGCTCGATGACCTCGTCGGGCAGGGCGGGGGCTCCTCGCCGGAGTCCTTGCTCCAACCGCTCGCGGGAGAGGTCAGCCAGTCGCGCACGAACTGCTTGTCGTAGGACGGCTGGGCGCGGCCCGGCTCCCACTCGTCGGCCGGCCAGAATCGGGACGAGTCGGGGGTCAGCACCTCGTCGGCCAGCACCAGCTCGCCGCCCGGGCGCACGCCGAACTCGACCTTGGTGTCGGCGATGATCACGCCGCGGTCGACGGCGATCTCGTTGCCACGGGCCAGGATTCGCCGGGTGAGGTCGTCGAGCTGGGCCGCGCGCTCGGCGCCCACCATGTCGACCACCGTCGAGAACGGGATCGGCTCGTCGTGCTCGCCCATCGGGGCCTTGGTGGAGGGGGTGAAGACGGGGTCCGCGAGACGTGAGCCGTCGACCAGTCCGTCCGGCAGACGTACGCCCGAGACCTCGCCCGTGCGCCGGTAGTCGGCCAGTCCGCTGCCGGTGAGGTAGGCGCGGGCGACGCACTCGACCGGCACCATGTCGAGCCGCTCGACCAGCACCGCGCGGCCCGCGACCTGCGGCGGGACGTCGGTCGAGACCACGTGGTGCGGCAGCAGGTCGGCCAGTCGCTCGAACCACCACAGGGACAGCTGCGTCAGCACCGCACCCTTGTCGGGGATCTCGCTGCGCAGCACGAAGTCGAACGCGGAGATGCGGTCGCTCGCGACGAGCAACAGCTGGTCGTCGCGCGGCTGGCCCGACGCGTCGAGCGGGGCGTAGAGGTCGCGCACCTTGCCGGAGTAGGCGTGCGCGAACCCGGGCAGCTCGGGGGCAGCGGTGGTGGGGTCGTTGCTCATCGGGAACCTTCCGGGGACGGCACGGCGACAGCGCCCCGCTCGGCGGCGAGACCGATGTCGGTGCGGTGGTGCGAGCCGGGCAGATCGACGAGATCGACTGCGGCGTAAGCGTTTTCGCGTGCCTCGGCCAGGTCGGAGCCGAGCGCGACGACCGACAGCACCCGGCCCCCGGCCGACTGCAGCGTGCCGTCGTCGCCGATCGCGGTGCCCGCGTGCAGCACGTAGGCGGCGTCGTCGTCGATCTGGTCGAGCCCGCTGATCGGGTCGCCGGTGCGCGGCTGCGCGGGATAGCCGTCGGAGGCGATCACCACGGTAACCGCCGTCTCGGGCCGCCACGCGAGAGGCTCCAGCTGGTCGAGGCGCTCGCGGGCCGCGGCCTGCAGCAGCGCGCCGAGCGGGGTGCGCAGGCGCGCCAGCACCACCTGGGTCTCGGGGTCGCCGAAGCGGGCGTTGAACTCCACGACCCGGGGGCCGCGCGAGGTCAGGGCGAGGCCGACGTACAGGACGCCGGAGAAGGGGTGCCGCGGCGGCGCATGACGTCGACGGTCGGCTGCGCGATGCGCTCGACGACCTCGTCGGTGAGCGACTCGGGAGCCCAAGTGAGCGGCGAATACGCCCCCATGCCACCGGTGTTGGGTCCCTGGTCGTCGTCGCCGACGCGCTTGAAGTCCTGTGCCTGGGCGAGCGGGAGCACGGTGGTGCCGTCGGTGACGCAGAAGATGGACACCTCGGGGCCGTCGAGGAACTCCTCGACCACCACGGGCGAGCCGCCGTCGATGCACGCGCGCCCGTGGGCCAGCGCGGCGTCGAGGTCGTCGGTCACGACGACGCCCTTGCCGGCAGCGAGCCCGTCCTCCTTGACGACGTACGGCGCCCCGGTCGCGTCGAGCGCGTCGCGCAGCTGGGTCTCGTCGTCGCAGACGTACGCCCGCGCGGTCGGCACGTCGGCCTCGGCCATGACCTCCTTGGCGAAGGCCTTGGAGCCCTCGAGCCGGGCGGCGTCGGCGGACGGCCCGAAGCAGTCGATGCCGCGAGCGCGCACGGCGTCGGCCACGCCCGCGACCAGCGGAACCTCGGGCCCGATCACGACCAGGTCGGCGCCGAGCTCCTCGGCCAGGTCGGCCACGCCGGCGCCGTCGGTCAGCCCGCCGGGCAGCGGACGGCAGTCGGCGACGAGCGCGATGCCCGGGTTGCCGGGGGCGGCGAAGACCGCCTCGACGTCGGGGTCGGCGAGCAGGGCGCGGACGAGGGCGTGCTCACGCGCGCCGGATCCCACGACGAGAGGCTTCACGCCCGTCAGGGTAGTGGCCGCCTCCCCACCCCGCCGCGACGGTCCACCGCCGAACCGTGCGCCCCACCGCACCCCCTCGCGGACCACCGCGACAGCGGGAGGCAAGCGAGGGAGCAACGGCGAGCCACGCGTACGTGGACCACCGCCGAACCGTGCGCCCCGCCGCACCCTCCGGCGGACCACCGCGACAGCGGGAGGCAAGCCACGGGAGCAACGGCGCGCCACGCGTACGCGGACCACCGCGCAACCGTGCGCCCCACCGCACCCCCTCGCGGACCACCGCGACAGCGGGAGGCAAGCGAGGGAGCAACGGCGAGCCACGCGTACGCGGACCACCGCCGAACCGTGCGCCCCACCGCACCCTCCGGCGGACCACCGCGACAGCGAGAGCGGTGAACAAGACCGGAAGCAACCGCCGGCGACGACCGGGCACCGAAGGCGGGGACTACGGCCGCCGTGCCGACGATGCCGGCGGGCCGGAGCTTGCGACGGGCCGGCGGAGGAGCAGACGCGGCCAAGGAAGACAGGAGACGCGGCAAAAAGAAAAGGCCGCGGGCCCTCCCGAGAGTCAGGGGGAGGGTCTCCCGGGAGGGCCCGCAGCGTGAGCATTGGGGTCAGCCACTAGGGGGGTCGGCGACTCGTCCAAGTGCTCGCATCAGCCCGTGGGCTGACAGGTTCAGTATTGCACCATCTCCCCTCGGGTGCCGCATTGTTCAATGTCGGAATAGGGTCAATGTCGGGACTCCGCCAAAGGAGGTCCTAGGACGAAGGGGAACCACACCATGAGCGCGACCGGGCAGGACCGCGAGCGAGCCGCGATGCAAGCGATCGGGAGGGGCGGTCTGGAGTCGCTGCTGGACCTGCTGAACCAGGACGTCATGACGACGGTCTACGTGCAGATGGTGCAGAACCCGCGGTTCCGGCCGGAGCAGCTCGACACGCACGGCGCCTCGCCGGAGGAGGTCGAGCTGTGCCTGCGCATCTTCGAGTCGCGCGGGCTGCTGCACCGGGTCGACGACGGCAGCTGGGTGACCAACGCCCCGGAGAACGCGCTGGCCGACCACGCCTCGCGGTTGGAGGAGCGGGCGCGCACCCTGCGGGCGGCGACGCCCGGCCTGTCGCGCATCTACTACGACGCGATGGCGCGCAGCCCGCGCAGCCTCGAGGCCGTGGGCGTCGAGCTGCTGGAGAGCCTGGAAGACGTCAACGCCGCGATGAGCGAGCTGTTCGCCGCGACCCGGCGCCAGGTCGTGTCGATGCGCACCCGCTCGCCGCGCGTGCTGATGATCATGAACCGCACTCCCGAGCGGATCGCCGAGCCGGTCTTCAACAGCCACGGCGAGACGCTGCGCCTGCGGGTCAGCTTCGACTCGGGGCTGCTGGAGGAGCCGGCGATGCCCGCCGCGGTGGCGGCGCGCACCCAGGCCGGCGACGAGATCCGGTTCGCCAACGCCATCCCGTTCACCGCGACGACCTCCGACAACGGGGTCACGGTGATGGACATCGACGACCCCAGCGGCACCTCGGTCGGGATGCGCATCACTCACCCCGGCGTGAGCGCGGCGATCAAGCGGGTCATCGACGACACGTGGGTGCGCGGGGTGCGCTGGACCGGCCGCGGCACCGTGACCCGGGCCGACGCCGAACCCCTCGACGACCGCGACCGCGACATCCTGGCGCTCATGCTGGGCGGCGTCGCCGACGCCACGATCGCCCGCCAGCTGGGCGTCTCCCAGCGCACCGTCGAGCGCCGCGTCCGCCGGCTGCTGGAGCTGCTCGGGGCCACCACCCGCTTCCAGGCCGGGGCGCAGGCGGTGAAGCGGGGGTGGATCTGAGCGGGCCAGGAGGTGTCCGGGAGACGTCCGGCCGGGGGCCGGCAGGTGGCTGCCCGGGCCCACCTCCGCCAGGGGGCGGACCCCGCAGCGGCGCGGACGTACGTCAGTAGACTGGTCGACTTGCAGCCGCTCGGCACCGCACCGCTCCAGCACGCCTCGTGGGGGACCTGACCACGTGACCGCACCCAACGCCAGCGCCACCGCGCCCGCCCCCGAGGTGGCCGAGGAGATCGAGCGCGAGCAGGCCCATGTCACCCGTGTGCACGAAGAGCTGGTCAAGGCCGGCGAGCGGGTCGCGCTGGTCGAGGCCGAGGGCCTCGCGCGGGGTCGCACCGACCGCACCGGCGAGGCCCGCGACGAGGAGCTGTCGGGTCTGTTCGAGCGCGACGCGCTGATGTTCAGCGCCGGTCGCCGGCGGGTGTCGCTGGAGCAGCAGTACGAAGGGCTCGTCTTCGGCCGGCTCGACCTCGACCACTCCGGCGAGGAGGGCAACGGGCCGCAGGACCAGCACGAGGTGCGCTACATCGGCCGCATCGGGGTGCGCGACGACGACTACGAGCCGCTGGTCATCGACTGGCGCGCCCCGGCCGCCTCCCCGTTCTACCGCGCGACCCCGGTCGAGCCGATGAACGTCGTGCGCCGCCGGGTGCTGCGAAGCCGCGACGCGCTGGTGCTCGGCATCGAGGACGACCTGATGGTCGCCGAGGCGCCCGAGGGGATGGTCGTCGTCGGTGACGGCGCTCTGATGGCGGCGCTCACCCGCAGCCGCGGCGCGCAGATGCGCGACATCGTCGCCACCATCCAGCGCCACCAGGACGAGGCGATCCGCGCCGACTCGCGCGGCATCACCGAGATCACCGGCGGCCCCGGCACCGGCAAGACGGTGGTCGCGCTGCACCGCGCGGCCTACCTGCTCTACAGCGACCGGCGGCGGTACGAGAGCGGCGGCATCCTCGTCGTCGGCCCCTCGTCGGCGTACACGGCCTACATCGAGCGGGTGCTGCCCTCGCTCGGCGAGGACACGGTCACCCTGCGTTCGCTCGGCGACGTCGTCGACGGCGTCACCGGTGAGCGGCTCGACTCTCCCGCGGCCGCCGCGATCAAGGGCTCGCTGCGCGTCCGACAGGTGCTCGCGCGGGCTGCTCGCGACACGCCCCCCGAGGCTCCGACGCGGCTGCGGGTCATGGTCGCCGGGCACGCGGTCAACCTGGATTCCGCTGCGCTGCAAGCGATTCGGCGACGCGTGCTGCGCAACCACAACCACAACTCGGCGGCCGAGTCGGCCACCGACGCACTCGCCGAGGCGGCCTGGCAGCAGGTGCGCAGCCACGTCGGCAGCATGGAGAAGCCCGAGTTCCTCGACCGGTTCCGCGACCATCTCGACGTCGAGACGTTCGTACGTCAGTGGTGGCGTCCGCTCGACCCGCGCGAGGTGCTGCTGTGGCTGGCCGACGAGGAGCGAGCCCGGGCGTACACCGCCGGCGTGCTGCCGCCCGAGGACGCCGCCGAGCTGCGGGCCTCGATGGACGAGGCGCTGCGCGCCGGCACCTGGAGCGTGGCCGACGCGGCGCTCGTCGACGACCTGTCGGCACGGCTGGGCCTGGTGCCCGAGCAGGTCAAGGAGAGCAGCTTCTACGACGTCGAGGAGCTGGACAACCTCAGCGACTACGGCGTGACCGAGGTCGAGGTCACCGGGTCGCGGCGGCAGCCCGGCGAGGTCACGGCCGAGCGCAGCCCGACCGAGGCGCGCGAGCGGCTGCTCACCGGGCGCATCGAGAGGCGCGCGGAGTTCTCCCACGTGCTCGTCGACGAGGCGCAGGACCTGTCTCCGATGCAGTGGCGGATGGTCGGCCGGCGCGGTCGCTACGCGTCGTGGACGGTCGTCGGCGACGCCGCGCAGTCGTCGTGGCCCGATGCCGAGGAGTCGCTGGCCGCGCGCGACGAGGCGTTCGGCAGCAAGAAGCGCCAGCGCTTCCACATGCAGACCAACTATCGGAACGCGCGCGAGATCTTCGACTACGCCGCCGAGGTCGTCCGCCGCGAGGTGCCCGACGCCGACATCCCCGACGCCGTGCGCGAGACCGGGCACACCCCGAGCGTGCGACGGGTGACGCGCGAGTCGATGGTCGACGCCGCGCTCGACGCCACCAAGGCGCTGCTCGACGAGGTCGAGGGGTCCGTCGCGATCGTCGCACCGGCCGCGTGGGCCGGTGAGCTCGCGCACCTCGGCGACCTCGCGCCCGGCCGCACCCTGGTCGTCGACCCGATGTCGACCAAGGGTCTGGAGTACGACGCGACCGTCATCGTCGACCCCGCCGAGATCGTGCGCGAGTCGCCCGGCGGCGTCCGCGTGCTGTACGTCGCGCTCACCCGAGCCGCCCACCGGATGACCGTCCTGGAGATGGCATGAGCGAGGACCTGCACGCCAGCCCCGAGACCGGGGCGAGCGGCGTCGACCCGCGGCTGACGGCGTACCGCCAGTCGATCGACAACATCGACGCCGCGCTGATCCACCTGCTCGCCGAGCGGTTCAAGATCACCCAGGCGGTGGGCGAGTACAAGGCCGCCCACGACCTGCCGCCCGCCGACCCCTCGCGCGAGGACCGGCAGATCGCGCGGCTGCGGGCGCTCGCGAGCGCCGCTCAGCTCGACCCGGAGTTCAGCGAGAAGTTCCTGCGGTTCGTGATCGACGAGGTCATCCACCACCACGAGCAGATTCGCGACGACGCCTGAGCGGGCGGGGGCGGCGAGGCGTGCGTACGCCATCGCGGTCCACCGCCGAACCGTGCGGCCCAGCGCACTCCTTGCCGGAGGACCGCCGGGGCGGAAGCGGGCGTCAGCGGGTGCGGGCGGGCGTCACGTCAGCGAGCGGGTGTCGTCGGGGTGGCGGACCGTGCGGCCCTGGCGGTCGAGCAGGGCGAGCAGCGGCAGGGCTACGCGGCGGCTGGTGCCGAGGTGGGCCCGGGCCTCGCTGGTGGTGAACGGCTGCGGCAGCTCGGCGAGCCGCTGCGCCGCCTCGTCGTCGGCCCCGGCGAGCAGCACGACCCCCGGCTCGAGCACGAGGAGGAGACCGGCCTTGTCGGCCGCTGCGATCGTACGTCGGTCGAGCCCGAGCTCGGGCAGTCGCCCGGCCGCGGGGGCGGCGAACGGGGCGTCGGCCAGCTCCGCCCGCAGCGCCTCGACCGCGCGCAGCACGGCCGGCGGCACCCCGGCGTCCGCGCGGACGATGCGCCCGTCGCGCACCTGCCACGGGTCGCGCACCAGCGGCGGGACCAGCTGCGCCGACGGCAGGCCGAGCGCCCGGGCAGCGCCCTCGAGCGTCAGCCCCGGCTCGACCGGACGGTCCCGCTCGTGCGCCTCGCACAGCCCGGTGAGCCGCGCGGCCTGAGCCGCGGCCCATTCGCGAGGAACCCACCAATCCCCTTGCTGCGTGGCAGTTTCCGCGCCCTCGGGCAGCGCCAGCCCCAGGCGCCGCAGGTCGTCCGCACGCATCGGGCCGTGCCACGCCAGCAGGTCCGAGGCCGTCGGCACCCCCACCCCGCTCAGCTGCTTGCCGCGCTGCGCGGCCGCCCCGCGACGCCGCAGCGGCGAGGGCGCCGGGTCGAGCACCTGCGCGCCCCACACCTCACGACGTCCGGGGTCGCGCAGCAGCACCCGGTCCCCCACGTGCCACGGCAGCGGGTGCGGCAGCCGGAGCCGCGCGTGCCGCTCCCCCAGCGGCCGCGCGTGCACCTCGAGGTGGGTCGCGCCGACGTGCAGCACCGGCCGTTCGGGCATCCGGTCGCCGGGACTGCTGAGCGCCACGTCGACCTCGGCCGAGAAGGTGAACGAGCCCGGGACGACGAGCACGTCGCCCCGGCGCAGACGTACGTCCCCGCCGGCGCGCACCGCCACGCGGGCCGTGCCAGTCACCTCGGTGCGGTCGGTCTCGAGCGACTGGAGACTGCGCACGCGGACGCGCCGCTCGCCCACCGCCAGCTCGTCGCCGACCCGGAGCGTGCCGGCGGGCAGGGTGCCGGTGACGACGGTGCCGGCGCCGCGGAGGCTGAACACGCGGTCGCACCAGAGCCGGGCGGGCGCGTCGGGGTCGGGCTCCGGCAGCTCGGCGCACATCGCGGCAAGCGCCTGCTGCAGCGCCGGAATGCCTTCTCGCGTCTGCGAGCTCACGGGCACGACCGCGGCGGACAGCCCGCGCGCGCCGAGCCTTCGATGCACCTCTTCGACCATCGGCGCGGGGTCGGCCAGGTCGCTGCGCGTGACGGCCACGACCCAGTGCCGCACGCCGAGCGCGTCGAGCGCCGCCACGTGCTCCTCGGCCTGCGGCATCCACGGGTCGTCGGCAGCCACCACCAGCAACACCGCAGGCACCGGGCCGACGCCGGCCAGCATCGTGGTGACGAACCGCTGGTGCCCCGGCACGTCGACGAAGGCGACCTCGCCCACCCCCGGCAGCGTCGTCCAGGCGTAGCCGAGCTCGATGGTCAGGCCCCGCTCGCGCTCCTCGTCGAGCCGATCGGGGTCCTGGCCGGTCAGCACCTCGACCAGGCTCGACTTGCCGTGGTCGACGTGGCCCGCGGTGGCGACGACGTGCACTAGACCGCACCCGTGCGAGACGTGCTGCCCTCGAGAACCGTTGCAGCAGAGAAGATCTCGTTGATCGACGCCAAGAGCTGGTCGTCGTCATCGGGCGCGACCGCGAGCAGGTCGACGAGCGTCTGACCGTCGACCACCCGCGCCACCACGGGCACTGTCGCCCCCCGCAGCGCCTCGGCGAACGCCGCGGGCAGCGCGAGCGCCACGCTCGGCACCGGCACCTCGGGCGCGCCGCCGCCGCCCACCGCACCGGTCGTCTCCACGACCCGAACCGTGCCCGCACCGCCCGCACCCGCATCACCGGCGTCACCGGCACCCGCGCCCAACCGGCCAGCCAGCGCCACCGCCCGCGACCGCAGCTGCTCCCGCGGGGTCGCGAGCGCCGCCAGCACCGGCGGCTCGGGGCCGCGCAGCGTGGCCTCGAGCGCGGCGAGGGTGAGCTTGTCGACGCGCATCGCGCGGGCCAGCGGGAAGCGACGCACCCGCTCGACCTGCTCCGCCCGGCCGAGCAGCAGACCCGCCTGCGGGCCGCCCAGCAGCTTGTCGCCGGAGGCGGTGACCAGCCCCGCGCCCGCCCGCAGCGTGCTCGCCGCGTCGGGCTCGTCGGGCAGCCGCGGGTGCGGCGCGAGCAGCCCCGACCCGATGTCGGCGACCAGCGGCACGGCCGCACCGTCGTGGCGCAGGCCGGCCAGCTCGCGCACGGGCACCGAGGAGGTGAAGCCGCGCACCACGAAGTTGGACGGGTGCACCTTCAGCACGAACGCGGTGCGCTCGTTCACCGCGGCGGTGTAGTCGGCGAGCCTCACCCGGTTGGTCGTCCCGACCTCGCGCAGCCGCGCGCCCGTCGACTCCAGCAGCTCGGGGATGCGGAAGCCGTCGCCGATCTCGACCAGCTCGCCGCGGGCGACGAGGATCTCGCGGCCGTCGCCCGCGAGGCAGGCGGCGGCCAGCGCGAGCGCCGCAGCGCCGTTGTTGACCACGTGCACGGCCTCCGCGTCGGGCACCCGCTCGGCGAGCGCCGCGAGCGCACCCGCGCCGCGCCGGCCTCGCCGGCCGGTCGCCAGGTCGAGCTCGACGTCGGTGGTGCCGGCGGCGTCGACGACCGCCTCGCGCGCGAGCGCCGACAGCGGCGCGCGCCCGAGGTTGGTGTGCACGACGACGCCGGTGGCGTTGATGACCGGACGCAACGACGAGGCGTACGTCGGCAGCGCCTCGAGCGCCGCCGGCACCACCTCGTCGGGCGACAGCTCGCCCGCGCGGCACCGGTCGAGCACGTCGCGCACCACCGCCCGCACTCCGTCGCGGCCGAGCCGTGCGGTGGCCGGCGCGAGGGCCGGGTCGGCCAGCACGGTGTCGGTGCGCGGGGTCGCGCGGCGGGGGTCGGTCACGGCGCTCCTGTCAGTGCGCTCCTGCGGTCGAGGTCGCCGCACCAGCGGCCCGGTGCGGGTGGCGGAGGCGGACGGGAATCGAACCCGCCTGACCGAGATGCTCGATCACCACGGTGTTGAAGACCGGGCCCGTCACCAGACGAGGAACGCCTCCACGCCGAACTCTACGACCCCGCGCGGCGCCCCGGCCGATCCATCCCCACGGGTGCCCGGGGAACCGTCGTGGGCGACCGCTCAGCGCACCTCGACCAGGGCGTCGGCCCGCGGCACCAGCTCGCCGACCACCGGATATCCCGGCACCTCGCCGACCACGAGCAGGCCGCCCGAGGTCTGGGCGTCGGCGAGCAGCACGAGCTCGTCCTCGCCCACGGCGGAGGTGAGGTGCGGGCGCACCCAGTCGAGGTTGCGGCGCGACCCGCCGGGGACGAACCCCTCGGCGAGCGCCTCGCGCGCGCCACCGACGTACGGCACCGCGGACGCGTCGACGACCGCGCTCACCCCCGAGGCGCGCACCAGCTTCAGCAGATGTCCGAGCAGCCCGAATCCCGTGATGTCCGTAGCGGTCTCGGCCCCCGCCGCGAGCGCTGCCCGCGACGCCGCCTGGTTGAGCGTGGTCATCACCTCGACCGCCTCGGGGAACACCTCGCCGGTGGCCTTGTGCCGGTTGTTGAGCACGCCGAGCCCGAGCGGCTTCGTGAGCGTGAGCGGCAGGCCGGCGCGCCCGGTGTCGTTGCGCAGCAGCCGCTGCGGGTCGGCGAGGCCGGTGACCGCGACGCCGTACTTCGGCTCGGGGTCGTCGATCGAGTGCCCGCCGGCCAGGTGCGCCCCGGCCTCCTCGAACGCAGCGGCTCCCCCGCGCAGCACCTCGGCCGCGAGCTCGAACGGCACCCGATCGCGCGGCCAGGCAAGCAGATTCACGCCGACCAGCGGCTCGCCGCCCATCGCCCAGACGTCGGACATCGCGTTGGTCGCGGCGATCCGGCCGAACGTGAACGGGTCGTCGACGACCGGCGTGAAGAAGTCGGCCGTCGCGATGACCGCCCGGCCGCCCTCGATGCGCACGGCGGCCGCGTCGTCACCGCTGTCGATGCCGACGAGCAGGTCGCCGCCGGCCCGCGAGGTCGGCAGGTCACCGAGCACCCGCTCCAGCTCCCCCGGCGGCACCTTGCACGCGCAGCGCCGCCGGCGGCCAGCTGGGTCAGACGTACGGCGTCGGTCGCGGTCATGCGACCCAGACTAGGCAGCGAGCAGCGCGCGCAGCCGCTCCGGCCCGATGGCCAGCAGCAGCGTGGGCAGCCGCGGGCCGGCGTCGCGCCCGATCAGCAGCTGGTAGAGCAGCCGGAAGAACTCCCGCTGCGCCTGGCCGAGCGCCGCGGCGGTCTCGGGGTCGGCCTTCCTGTCGGGGCGGAAGTCGGCGCTCTTGCCCTGCATCACCTTGGGCACGCCGTAGACCTGGTGGGTCAGCCCGTCGATGCTCCAGTCGGCGTCGATCGCGCCGAGTTCGGCCCCGTCGCCGTCGAGCAGCAGGTCGAGGCTGCGCCGCTCCTCGGCCGAAAGCCGTTGCAGCGCCTCACGATCCGGCTGCTCGCGCACGATGGTGCGGTCTTCGGCCGGCACCTGCTCGGCGACCCACTGGCTCGCGCGGTCGAGCCGCGGCCGCAGCACGTCGAGACCGGTCACCCGCTGCTCGGGGTCGAGCGCCGACAGGATGCGCAGCGTCTGGTCGTCGTCGCCGGTGGTGATGTCGACGACCGACGCGATGGTGCGGTACGCCAGCGGCACCGGCGTCTGGGGCAGCTCACCGGCGGCCGTCGTGCGGGCCCGCGCGAGCACCGCCACGTCACCGGCCTGCGCCTTGCCGGTGGCGACCTTGCGCGCCAGCCCGTCCCACTCGTCGTAGGTGCGCTGGATCTCCGCGTCGAGCGCGACGTCGAACGCCTGGTTCGGCCGCTTACGGGCGTACAGCCAGCGCAGCACCGACGGCTCGAGATAGCGCAGCGCCTGCGCGGGCGTGGGAACACCGCCCTTGGACGAGGACATCTTGGCCATGCCGCGGATGCCGACGAAGGCGTACATCGGGCCGAGGGGGCGATCCCACCCGAACAGCGGCGCCAGCTCCAGCCCGACCGCGAACGAGGACCCGGGCGACTGGTGGTCGACGCCGGACGGCTCGAACACGACCCGCTCGTAGGCCCAGCGCATCGGCCAGTCGACCTTCCAGACCAGCTTGCCGCGGCGGAAGTCGCGCAGCACGACCCGCTCGGTGTGGCCGCAGCGGCAGGTGTAGGTCAGCTCGGTGGTGGCGTCGTCGTAGTCGGTGACCGTGGTGAAGTCGGTGCCGCAGACGGTGCAGTAGGGCTTGTAGGGGTAGTAGTCGCCCGCCCCCGACCCGTCGTCCTCGCTCGCGGCGCCCGACCCCTCGGCGGCCTCGGCCGCGGCGAGCGCGTCGTCTTCGCTGAGCTCGCCCTGCTGCGGCTGCTCCTTCTGCTGGGCGGCACGCGCGAGCGTGCGGTACTGGTCGAGCACCTTGTCGATGTCGGTGCGGTGCCCCATCGCGAACAGGATCTGCTCGGTGTAGGCGCCGGCGAGATACATCTCGGTCTGGCTGATCCCGCGGTAGTCGACGCCGAGCTCGGCGAGCGCGCCCTCCAGCTCGGAGCGGTAGTGCGCCGCCCACGACTCGTGCGGCGAGCCGGCCGGCGGCGGGACGGAGGTCAGCGGCTTGCCGATGTGCTCGGCCCACGACTCGTCGACGCCCTCGACGTTCGGCACCTTGCGGAACCGGTCGAAGTCGTCCCAGCTGATGATGTGCTCGGCCTCGATGCCGCGGCGGCGGATCTCGTCGCGCACCAGGTGCGGCACCATCACCTCGCGCAGGTTGCCGAGGTGGATGGGGCCGGAGGGCGAGATGCCCGAGGCGCACACGACGGGGGTCTCCCGCCGCTTCGCCTCGGCCACGACCTCGTCGGCGAGGCGGGACACCCAGTCGTCAAGCTGCTCGGTCACGAGCGCCGATTCTACGGGCCCGGCGAGGGCGTACGTCATCGCGCGCCGCGCGCCCCACGGTCACCCGTGGGACGCGCGGCAAAGACCCGCGAGGGTCGGGTCACACGACGTAGCTGCGGGCCTGGGCCACCTCGACGAGCGACCCGGTGGGCAGCGCGCCGAACAGCTTCTCCAGCTTCACCTCGATCATCGTGACGGTGAGGCCGGTGCTGGTGCGCACGACCTTGTGCAGGGTCACCGTGGCGACCCCGGGGATGCGCACGACGGTGTTGGGGGCGACCGCGCCGTTGATGACCGGCACCCCGGCCACCCGCAGGTTGGCGACCGTCGAGCCGTCGGTGCTCACCGGGGTGGCACCCGGCGCCGACCGCGTGGTCGTCGCGCTGGCCGTCACCGCGTCGGCGGTGATGAGCCCGCCGAGCAGCGACAGGTCGGTCACCTTGGTCACGACGCTGCTGCGCAGCGAGCTGCCGACGGTGCCGTTGGTGTCGGTGCGGGTGACGCCGGCCGTGAGCACGCCCGGCTGCGACAGCGAGGCCGCCGAGGCGCTCGCCGTCCCGCCCAGGCACGGCACGGTCATGTACGACAGCGGCCCGTTCTTCACGGTGCCGTCGGCGAGCGTGCTGCGCGCCGCGAAGCCGGCGCCGCCCAGCTGGCCGGCGGGCGAGGCCTTCGCCGCCACCCCCGCGTGGCCGACGATGATCCGCGTGCCGATCGGCAGGCCCAGCGGGTTGCTGGTCGTGATGTAGACCGACAGCACGCGGGTCGTGGCGCCGCCCGCCCAGGCGCTGGCCTGCCGCGACTGCTCGTTGACCACGACCTTGCCGATGACCGTGCTGCCCGACCTCAGCGCGAGCGTGGTGTTGGGCGCCGGGTTGGCCGCGACGGCCACGCCGCTCACCCGCAGGCTCGCGAGCGAGACCGACTGGCGGTTGGTCGTGACGCCGGTCGAGCTGATCGTGGTGGCGGCGGTCGACCTCAGCGTCGACCCGGTGATCAGCCCGCCGAGCAGGTTCACGCTGGCCGTCGTGCTGTCGGCCTGCGCGGTCTTGGCGGTGGTCGTCTGCGACGAGCGCACCGAGGTGCTGACGGCACCGACCTGCCCGACGACCGGGACGGTGACGGTGGCCGCCGAGTTGGTGCGGGTGAGCGGCGTCGCGCGGGTGCAGCCGAGCGTCGAGTACGACGTCGGCCCGGAACGGACCGACGCCAGGTTGGACAGCACATAGCTGCCGTAACCGGTGCCGCTCGCGATGACGTCGGTCAGCTTGGGGGTGACGGCCGCGGCGCGTGCGGCGCCGAGGGTGGACGGGGCGAAGAACGCCAGCACCGCGATGAGGACGAGCGTCCAGGGTGTGCGTCTCATGGTGGACTCCAGAGGGGGTGAGAACCACTGCGCCAGGCGCATCGCTGCGACTGTGCGCAGGCGGGTCAGCTAGGCCCGTGGCCGCAGCGTAGAGCCGGCGAGACCCTCCGGCGGCTTCGCCGGACGAATTCTTGGCGCGGTCGCGCGGCCGCGGCCGGCCGGCGTCACCGGAGGGTACGTCCGCCCTCCCGCGGGCTGGGCGACTCACCCGTCGAGCAGCGCGAGACCCACCAGCGACAGCAGCCCGCCCACGGCGAGCAGCGCGAGCAGCAGGCCCCGCCACGGGCGTACCCGCCCGGTCTGCGCTGCCCGCAGCAGCGGCACCGGCGCGACCAGCACGAGCAACGCACCCACGACCAGCAAGACGGCCCCCATCCCCCGCGACCCCTCCGCCACGTTCTCCCCCGGACGGCGCACGCTAACCCGCGGCGGGCGGTCGTGAACGCTGTTCGCCGACCTCGTTCAGCACCTCCCTGCGGGTGAAAGAATCAGCGGGTCAGCAGCAGCCAGAGGCCGAGCCCGAGCAGGGCGACCCCGCCCACCGCGAACACCGCCCCGCCCCAGAAGATCGCCCCCACCGCCACCGTCGGGGCGTAGGTGCGCGAGCGGCGCGGGTCGGTCGGGTCGACCTCGATCTCGATCGGGTCGCCCGCGGCCAGCGACTGGTTGGTCGCCAGGGCGTCGCGGCCCTCGTGCTCGACCCCGGCCGCGTCGCGGTAGCGATAGGTCACCGTGGGGAGCCGCTTGGCCCGGCCGGGCCGCTCGGGGTCCTCCTCCTGGGCCAGCGCCAGCACCAGCCCGGTGACGCGCGGCCACCGCTCGCGGGCGCGGTAGGGCGCCGTGCGGCGCGCCGCGGCCGTCCCCATCCCGGCCCACCCCAGGCCGAAGAGGATCAGCAGCACGGCGACGACGGTCATACGCCGAGCAGCATCCAGCCGATGCCGGCCAGCCCGAGCCCCAGCACGAGCAGGAACAGCAGCATGACGACGCCGCAGCCGTAGGACACGGCGCTCGGCCGGCCGAACTGGCTGCGCGACGGGTCGTCGGGGTCGACGAAGATCTGCACCGGCCGGCCCGGCTCGACGATGTCGTCGTCGTCGATCTGGGTCTCCTCGGTGAAGCGCCGACCGCTCGCGTCGGCCCAGGCGTACGTCATGAGCCGGACGGTGTGGCTCGAGGACCCGCCGTCGGTGCCGGACGTGCTGCGCCGCTCCTGGCGCACGCCCTCCACCAGCGCCTGCGCCGGCTGCCAGGTGGCGGCGCGGCGGCTGCGCCGCAGGTCGCGCACGAGGGTGTGCGGCGCGAGCACGACGAAGATCAGACCGACCACGAGGAAGGCCACGCCGACGACTGTCACGGGGTGCCTCCCCGGTCAGCGCGGGTCGTCGGAGCCGAGCAGGTCGTGCCGCACGATGACCTCGTCACGGCCCGGCCCGACGCCGATCACCGAGACGCGTGCGCCGATCTGCTCCTCGACGAACTCGACGTATCGGCGGGCGTTCTCGGGCAGCTCGTCGTAGCTGCGGCACTCGGAGATGTCCTCCCACCAGCCGTCGAGCTCCTCGTAGATCGGCTGCGCGTGGTGGAAGTCGCTCTGGTTGACCGGCATCTCGTCGTGCCGGACCCCGTCGACGTCGTACGCCACGCACACCGGCACCTTCTCGAGGCCGCCGAGGATGTCGAGCTTGGTGAGCACGAAGTCGGTGGTGCCGTTGATCCGCGTGGCGTAGCGGCCGACGACGGTGTCGAGCCAGCCCGTACGTCGGGGTCGCCCGGTCGTCACGCCGTACTCGCCGCCGGTCTTGCGCAGGAACTCGCCCAGGTCGTCGTGCAGCTCGGTCGGGAACGGACCCTCGCCGACGCGGGTGGAGTAGGCCTTGAGGATCGCGATGACCCGGTCGATGCGGGTGGGCGGCACGCCCGAGCCGGTGCACGCGCCGCCGGAGGTGGCGCTGGAGGAGGTGACGTAGGGGTAGGTGCCGTGGTCGACGTCGAGCAGCGTCGCCTGGCCGGCCTCGAACAGCACGACCTTGTCGGCGTCCAGCGCCTCGCCGAGCTCCAGCGAGGTGTCGGCGACCATCGGGCGCAGCCGCTCGGCATAGCCGCGCAGCTCGGCGACGATCTCGTCGGCGGCGATGGCGCGGCGGTTGTACATCTTGACCAGCATCTGGTTCTTGACGTCGAGCGCGGCCTCGACCTTCTGCCGCAGGATCGACTCGTCGTAGAGGTCCTGCACGCGGATGCCGACGCGGTTCATCTTGTCGGCGTAGGCCGGGCCGATGCCGCGCCCGGTGGTGCCGATCTTGCGCTTGCCGAGGAAGCGCTCGGTCACCTTGTCCATCGTCGTGTGGTAGCTGGTGATCACGTGCGCGCTGGCGCTGACCCGCAGCCGGGAGGTGTCGACGCCGCGCGCCTCGAGACCGTCGAGCTCCTCGAACAGCACGCCGATGTCGACCACCACGCCGTTGCCGATGACCGGCACGACGTCGGGGCTGAGGATGCCGCTGGGCAGCAGGTGCAGGGCGTACTTCTCGCCGTCGACCACCACGGTGTGACCGGCGTTGTTGCCGCCGTTGAACTTCACGACGTAGTCGACGCGGTCACCGAGCAGGTCGGTCGCCTTGCCCTTGCCCTCGTCGCCCCACTGGGCGCCCACGAGCACGATCGCTGGCATTCGGTTGTCCTTAGGTCTCCGGTCGGTGGCCGTGCTGCATCCTCTCAGACCGGGGAAGCAGGGCCACCGTCACGGCGCTCGGCGAGGCGCAGCGCGAGCTGGAACCGGGTGGAGACCTGGTGGTCGTCCATGAGCGAGGCGACGCGCCGGCGCACGGTCCGCAGCGAGATGCCGAGCAGCCGCGCGATGGCCTCGTCCTTGAGTCCCTGGCGCATCAGCTCGACGAGCTGCTGGTCGGCGCCGGAGACCGGCTGCACCGGCGCGGCGGCGCCCCACAGCCGGTCGAAGAGCTCGACGAACGCGCTGACCACCATCGGGTCGCGCAGCACGACGTGGTCGCCGCCGGAGCGACCCCACTCGGTGCTCGCGAGCGCCACCTCGCCGCCGAAGCAGACGAACGCCGACGGCAGCGTCGCGGTGAGTCGCTGCTGCTCGCCGAGGCGCGCCCAGGCGTCGACCACCGCGGCCTGCTCGGGCAGCACGTCGGTGCGGTAGAGCGCGCGCTGCTCGCGCCCCGCCTCGAGCAGCTGGCGCACGGCGGGCAGCTCGTCGGGGCCGGGGCCGACCTGCTCGTGGGCGATGCGGATCGGGCCGTCGGTGCTCGCGGCCAGGTGCTCGTGCACCGAGGTGAGCGCGTCGTCGTCGACCCGTTCGCGCGCGGGGGCGTGCAGGTCGCCGGTGGACTGCCCGACCCGGTGGTCGGCGGCGAACTGGTCGATGGCGTCACGCAGCCGGGCCAGGTCCTGCCGCCGGGTCGCGAGCTTGGCCTCCTCGGCGCTCAGCACCCGCTCGAGCGAGGCGCGCGGGTGGTCGGCCTGCAGCTCGCCGAGGTCGTTGCTGCGCACGAGCCGCCGGGCGCGCAGCTGCTCCAGCGCCCGCTCGGCCTCGTAGTCGGCGAAGCCGAGCCGGCTGGCGTACGTCGTCAGCGGCAGCCCCGGCGCGCGCAGCACCTGGCGGTAGAGCGCCTCACTCTCGGGCCCGATCCCGAGCACCTGCAAGCGTCCGGACACGGGGCCCAGGGTAGGCGCCGAAGGAGGGGGCTGGCGCGTCAGTCGATGCCGAGCTCGCGGGCGGCGGTCGCCGACGACGAGCGCAGGAAGTCGGCGCAGCGCTGCTGCTCGTCGGTCTCGCCGATCTCGCCGGCGGCCTTCGACAGCACGGCGAGCGCGCGCAGGAAGCCGCGGTTGGGCTCGTGCTCCCACGGCACCGGACCCTGGCCCTTCCAGCCGGCGCGGCGGAGCGCGTCGAGCCCGCGGTGGTAGCCGGTGCGGGCGAAGGCGTACGCCTCGATGGTGAGTCCGTCGGCGAGCGCGTCCTCGGCGAGCTGCGCCCAGGCGAGCGAGGAGGTGGGCGCGGCGGCGGCGACGGAGCGCGGGTCGCGACCCTCGGCGAGCGCGGCGGCGGCCGGGTCCTCGGGCAGCTCGGTGGGCGGGATCCCCAGCAGGTTCTGGTCCATGGGCCCATCCTCCCCCGCCCCGCCCGCACCCTCGCGCCCGGGCCGGGCGGCCCGATCTTCGGCGAACCCGTTGACAGCCGACCGGCGCGGCGGTTCACTACCTAACACGATTTACGTGATGGGGCTCACCCGCATGGCCCCGTCCCCGAACTCCTCGGAGCGGACATGTCCGAACTCACCCGCCGCACGATGCTCGGCGTCACCGGAGCCGGCACCCTCGCCGCGCTCACCGCCGGCTGGCCACGGCTCACCGGCAGCGACATCCCCGGCCGCGGCGACGACGAGCTGCGCGTCGCGATGCTCGGCACCGCGCAGGACGCCGAGGCCCGCACCGGTCTCGTCCAGGCCTTCCGGCGCCGTCACCCCGACATCCCGGTGAGCGTGCAGGCGATCCAGGGCGCCGACTGGAGCGACTTCTTCGCCAAGATCCTCACGCTGGTCGCCGCCGGCACCCCGCCCGACGTCGTGGTCGTCGCGACCGAGGGCACCCAGCTGTTCGCCGACCGGCTGGCCGAGCCGCTGGACCGCTACGTCCAGCGCGACGCGGCCGAGATGGCCGACTACTTCTCCGACGTGCACCCCTCGCTCATCGAGGCGTTCATGTACGACGGCCACCTGTTCCAGCTGCCGGTCGACTTCAACGCGGCGAACATGTACCTCAACGTCGCCGCCATGCGTCGCGCCGGGCTGGAGCGGCCGCCGGACGACTGGACCCACGAGGACTTCCTGCGGATGCTGCGCGCGATGCGCGCCCGCGGGGGCCGCGGCTTCGTGCCGTACTACTGGACCAACCGGCTGTGGGGCGGGGTCGTGCCGTGGCTGTACGCCAACGGCACCAGCTTCCTCACCGAGGAGAAGGCGCCGGGCGGCGACTGGCTGTGGTCCCGCTTCTACGCCGGCTCCCCCGGCGTCGCGCAGCGCTCCGGCGGCTACCTGTGGCGCGGGTCGAACGCCCTCGACCCCAAGGTCGCCGAGGTCTACGAGTTCCTGCGCCGGGTCGTCGCCGAGGGCTTGGGGTCGAGCCCGGCCCAGGGCGGCGGCAACCAGCTGGTCGGCCAGTTCGCTTCTGGCGGAGTGGGATTCACGCCTGCCGGCGGATTCTGGGTGGAGGGTCTCGCCGAGGCCAAGATGCCCGGCAGCGCCTACGACGTGCAGTTCTTCCCGCGCTGGCGCACCCAGCGCCACCAGTTCGGCGCCGCCGGCTACGCGATGATGAAGACCTCCCAGCGCAAGGACCAGGCGTGGGAGTGGATCAAGTTCTGCGCCTCCCGCGAAGGCATGCGCCTGGCCTTCCCGGTGCCCAACACCACGCCCGTACGCCGGTCGATGGTCGACGAGGCGCTCTACCGCGGCAAGGGGCCGGCCCACTGGCAGGTCTTCTACGACACCCTCGACCGCTTCCCCACCACCGGACCGATCCCGGCGCCGCCGCAGCAGGCCGCCGTCGAGACCGCGCTCATCAAGCACACGGTCGGCGCGGTCACCGGCTCGGCCCGCAACGTCGAGCCGACCCTGCGCCGGCTCGACGCCGACCTCGAGCGCGCCCTGAGGAGCACCCCGTGACCACCATCGCCCCGCCCCCGCCCACCGAGGACGTCGTCGCGGCCGAGACCTCGGCCGGCGCCCCGACCGACGACCGCACCCGCCGGCAGACGCGGTGGCTCACCGCGCTCTTCCTCGCGCCCACGGTCATCGGCCTGACCCTGTTCACCCTGGTCCCGATCGTCGCGTCGCTGCTGCTGGCGTTCTTCCGCTGGGACATCATCAGCGACCCCGAGTTCGTCGGCCTCGACAACTTCACCTCGCTCGCCTCCGACCCCACGCTGCGCATCGCCTTCGGCAACACGCTGCTGTTCGTCGTGGTCGCCGTCGCGCTGCAGCTGGCCGTCGCGCTGGTGCTCGCCGTGGCGGTGATGTCGCGGATGCCGGGCTGGCTGCGCTCGGTCTTCCGGTCGGCCTTCTTCTTCCCGCTGATCCTGTCGGCCTCGTCGGTCTCGATCGTCATGGCCTACCTGTTCAACCAGGACTTCGGACTCGTCAACCGCACCCTGAACAGCCTGGGCATCGCGTCGGTGCCGTGGCTGACCTCCGACTGGGCCGCCCCGATCGTCGTGGTCCTGGTCTACGTCTGGCAGAACTTCGGCTTCTCGTTCCTGCTGTTCCTCGGCGGCCTCGCGGCCATCCCGCGCGACGTCTACGAGGCGGCCGCGATCGACGGCGCGACCGGCTGGCGGCAGTTCCGCCAGATCACCCTGCCGCTGCTGTCGCCGACGATGCTCGTCGCGTCGGTCATGGCGATCATCGCGGCGCTGCAGATCTTCGACCAGCCGTACGTCCTCACCCGCGGCGGTCCCGGCGACTCCACCCGCACCGTCGTGATGGTGATCTACGAGAACGCCTTCCAGCAGCTGCAGTTCGGCCGCGCCAGCGCCATCGGCGTCGTGCTGACCGTGCTGATCATGGCGGTCACCGCGCTGCAGTTCCGCCTCTCCCGCCGATTCGTCTTCTACTCCTGAGAGGCACCGCGATGACCACCGCCGCGACCGCCCGCCTGCGGGCCGTCCCCAAGCTCGCCTTCCTGCTCGTCGCCCTGGCCCTCACCCTCGGCCCGGTCGTCTGGACCGTGCTCACCTCGCTGCGCCCGCCCGACCAGGCCCTCGGCAGCAGCTTCAGCCTCTCCGGTCTGAGCCTGGACTCCTACCGCGCCGTCTTCGAGCAGATCGACATGTGGCTGCTCATCCTCAACAGCGTGCTGGTCACCGGCCTCATCGCGCTGGGCCAGATGGTCAGCGCCGGCCTCGCGGGGTACGTCTTCGCGCGGATGCCCTTCCGCGGTCGCGGGGCGCTGTTCTCGGTCATCCTCGCGACGATGATGGTGCCGATGCAGGTCACGATCGTGCCGGTCTTCATGCTGATCCGCGGGATGAACCTGTCCGACACCCTGCTCGCGCTGATCCTGCCGGCGCTGCCGACGGCGTTCGGCACCTTCCTCATGCGCCAGCACTTCATGACGCTGCCGCACGAGCTCGGCGAGGCGGCAGCGATCGACGGCGCGTCGCCGTGGCGCACGTTCCGCTCGATCTACGCCCCGCTCGCCGCGCCCGGGCTCGCGATCGTCGGGATCCTGGCGTTCAACTTCCACTGGAACGAGTTCTTCCGGCCGCTGATCATGACCGTGAGCGAGGAGAACTTCACCCTGCCGCTCGGGCTGGTCTCGCTGCAGGGCAACAAGGGCACCGGGTCGGTCGCGACCGTGCTCGCCGGCGTCGTGCTGTCGATGATCCCCGCCCTGCTCGTCTTCGTCTTCGGGCAGCGGTCGCTGCGCGAGGGCCTCACCACCGGCAGCAACCGGTGACCGACCGCGCCACCGCACCGCACCCCTTTCCGAGAGGACCCCGCACACCGTGCCCCGAAACCCCTTGCCAGCACTGCACATCCGCCCCGACCACGGCTGGCTGAACGACCCGAACGGAATGGTGCACCACGGCGGCCGGTGGCACGTGTTCTTCCAGCACAACCCGCAGCGGCCGGTGCACGAGCGCATCGCGTGGGGGCACGTCAGCTCCGCCGACCTCGTCGGCTGGGACCCGCACCCGGTGGCGTTCGCGCCCGAACCGGGAGGGCCGGACCGGGCCGGGTGCTGGAGCGGGGTGTTCCTGCCGTGGCTCGATCGGCCCGCGATGGCGTACAGCGGGGTGGTCGACGACACGCACGCCAGCACGGTCGTCGTGCGCGAGGCGCTCGACGACGACCTCGACACCTGGGCCCCGCCGTACGTCGTCGCCACCACTCCCCCGACGTCACCCAGATGCGTGACCCGTTCTGCTTCGAGCGGGCGGGGCGACGGTTCGCGCTGCTGGGTGCGCGCGTCGGCCGCGCGACCCCGCGGTGCTGCTGTTCAGCTGCGACGACCCGCGTGACTGGCACTACGAAGGCGTCTGGCTGACCGGCGAGAACCCTGTGGCCGCAACGCTTCCCGAGTCCGACTTCTGGGAGTGCCCGCAGCTGGTCGAGCTCGGCGGACGGTCGGTGCTGGTGCTGTCGCTGCAGCTCGAGGGGCGGCTGTCCACCGTCGGCCTCCTCGTCGGCGACCTGACCGACGCCGCGAACGGCGACGGGCTGCCGCGGTTCGAGCCGGCCGTCGCCGGGCTGCTCGACGAGGGTCCGAGCTGCTACGCGCCGCAGGTCGCGCTCGACCCGGACGGCCCGTGGCTGCACGGCTGGGTGCTCGACGTCGGCCGGCCCGACGCCCCGGCGCCCGCGGTGAGCGGCTGCCTCACGCTGCCGCGGCGGCTGCACCTGGTGGGCGACGCGGTGGTGAGCCGGGTCGACGACCGGCTCCGGGCATACGTCGGTGGGCAGCCGAGCACCCCCGTCACCGGCGCGCAGCTCGCGGCCGGGGTCGACCTGCCGCTCGTGGCGCGGGTGACCGGCGCGGGCACCGAACCGACCGCTGCGCTGACCCTGCGCGGCGCCGAGGGCGACGTCGAGATCCATGTGGGCGCAACGGGATTCGAGGTCTGGGTCGACGCCGACGTGGTGGAGGTCTATCGCGAGACGCTGCCCCCGGTGACGGTCCGGCAGCCGGGCACCGCCGGCTGGCGGCTCCGCGCCACGGGCATCACCGGCGCCGGCGCAACGATCACCGAGGTGGTCCCACCGACTCCCGCTGCACCAGCGGCGACTCCAGGAGCAGCCGGCGCGGCCCGGGGTCGCTGATCCCCTCGACGGCGTCGAGCAGCCGGTCCATCGCGACCTCGCCCATCGCGCGGTGCGGCAGCGCCATCGTGGTGAGGCCGGGCACGAAGTTGGCGGCCAGCTCCTCCTGGTCGTCGAAGCCCATGACCGACAGGTCGCCGGGCACGTCGAGCCCGAGCCGGGTGGCGGCCAGCACCGCCCCGGCCGCGACGCGGTCGTTGACGCAGAACAGCGCGGTCGGGGGTCCTCGCCCTGCAGGACGCGCATCGTCGCCGCATATCCCGCGTCGATGGTCCAGCCGTCGTCGAGGTGCTCGATCACCTTGGGCTGCAACGACTCTCGCGCCAGGCCCGCCCGCAGCCCCTGCAGCCGCAGGGTGCCGGCGACCACCAGGTCGCTGATCAGCACGCCGACGTCACGGTGCCCCATCCCGACCAGGAAGTCGGCCACCGTCTCGCCCGCGCGCACCTCGTCGGGAGCCACCGACGGGTGCGCGTCGTCGGCGTCGTAGCAGTTGGCCAGCACGGTCGGCAGCCCGACGCCGGGCACCTCGCCGACCTCGCGCAGCGACATCGCCGCGTAGAGGAGCCCGTCGACCCGGCGGTAGCGCAGCTCCTCGGCGGCCTGCGCCTCGAGGGCCGGCCGCTCCTGGCTGTCGAAGACCGCCACCAGGTGGCCGCGCTCGCGCGCCCGGTCGGCCGCCCCGCCGAGCAGCTGTCCGGCGAACGGGCTGGTCGCGATGGCGTCGGTGATCAGGCCGACCATCTGGGTGCGCTGGGTGCGCAGGCTGCGCGCGACCGGGTGCGGGACGTAGCCGAGCTCCTGCGCCGCCGCGAGGATGCGCTCGCGCGTGGCCGGCGCGATGTTGCCGGCGTCCTTGTCGTTGAGGACGAAGGACACGGCGGTGCGGGAGACGCCCGCCTTCTTCGCGACGTCAGCCGCGGTCGCCTCCCGCCTCGCCACGCGTCAGATCTTGGTGCCGGCCGAGCCGAGGTGCTGGCACGCCTCCACGACGCGGGCCGCCATGCCGGCCTCGGCCTCCTTGCCCCAGGTGCGCGGGTCGTACTGCTTCTTGTTGCCGACCTCGCCGTCGACCTTGAGCACGCCCTCGTAGTTGGTGAGCATGAAGCCGGCGACCGGGCGGGTGAAGGCGTACTGGGTGTCGGTGTCGACGTTCATCTTCACGACGCCGTAGGACACCGCCTCCTTGATCTCCTCGGCGGTCGAGCCCGACCCGCCGTGGAAGACCAGGTCGAACGGGCGGTCGCTCGCGCCCTGGCCGAGCTCCTTGGCCGCGGCCTCCTGGGCGGCCTTGAGGATCTCCGGGCGCAGCTTGACGTTGCCCGGCTTGTAGACGCCGTGCACGTTGCCGAAGGTCAGCGCCGTGAGGTAGCGGCCGTCCTCGCCCGAGCCGAGCGCCTTGATCGTGGCGATCGCGTCCTCGGGGGTGGTGTAGAGCTGGTCGTTGATCTCGTTGGCGACGCCGTCCTCCTCGCCGCCGACGACACCCACCTCGATCTCCAGGATCACGTTCGCGGCCTTCGCGAGGCCGAGCAGCTCCTCGGCGATCTGCAGGTTCTCCTCCAGCGGCACCGCGGAGCCGTCCCACATGTGCGACTGGAAGTAGGGCAGCCCGCCGTTCTTCACCCGCTCGGTCGAGGCGGCCAGCAGCGGCCGGACGAAGCCGTCGAGCTTGTCCTTGGGGCAGTGGTCGGTGTGCAGCGCGATGTTGATGTCGTAGCTCTTCGCGACCTGCTCGGCGAACGCGGCCAGCCCGAGCGAGCCCGCCACCATGTCCTTGACCGTCGGGCCGGACCAGTACTCCGCGCCGCCGGTCGACACCTGGATGATGCCGTCGCTCTCGGCCTCGGCGAACCCGCGGATCGCGGCGTTGAGCGTCTGGCTGCTGCTGACGTTGATGGCCGGGTAGGCGAAGCCGTCCTTCTTGGCACGGTCGAGCATCTCGGCGTACGCCTCGGGCGTGGCGATCGGCATGGCACCTTCCTCAGGGGTCGTGACGGTCGGTCGTCGGGCTCAGTCTTCCACGCGCGCGGGCAGGACCCGCGCGACACCCGACAAAGCGCGGGGCGGACAGGAATCCCTGTCCGCCCCGCGCATTCGGGAGGTCGTCGGCGATCAGAAGATCGGCTTGCCGCCGGTCACGCCCAGCACCGTGCCCGAGACGTAGCTCGCGTCGGCGGGCGAGGCGAGGAAGACGTACGCCGGGGCGCACTCCGCGGGCTGGCCCGCCCGGCCGAGGGGCGTGTCCCCGCCGAACTGCTCCAGCTTCTCGGCCTCCTGGGTCGCCGGCTGCAGCGGCGTCCAGATGGGGCCGGGGCAGACGGCGTTGACGCGGATGCCGCGCTCGCCGAGGTGGGCCGCCATGTTGACCGTGAAGTTGTTGATCGCGGCCTTGGTCGCGGCGTAGTCGATGAGCGTGTCGGACGGCTCGAACGCCTGGATCGAGCTGGTGTTGATGATGCTCGAGCGCTCGCCGAGGTGCGGCAGCGACTCCTGGGTGATCCAGAACATCGCCGTGAGGTTGGTGGTGAACGTGCGGTCGATGCGGTCGGTGGCGACCTGCTCGAACTCCTCGTCGCGGGCGTACTGGAACGCCGCGTTGTTGACGACGACGTCGAGCCCGCCGAGCTCGTCGACGGTCCGCTGCGGCAGCGAGCGGGCGTACTTCTCCTCGCGCAGGTCGCCGGGCAGCAGCAGCACGCGACGGCCGGCCTTCTCGACCCAGCCGGCGGTGTCCTCGGCGTCGTCCTGCTCCTCCGGCATGTACGACAGCGCCACGTCGGCGCCCTCGCGGGCGTACGCGATCGCGACCGCGCGGCCGATGCCGCTGTCGCCGCCGGTGATCAGGGCGACCATGCCCTCGAGCTTGCCGTGGCCCTCGTAGGACGACTCGCCGTGGTCGGGCACCGGGTCCATCGCGGTCGTGCTGCCGGGCGGCTCCTGCTGCTGGGCGGGGAAACCGCCCTCGCTGTTGACCCGCTCCTCGGCGTTCTTGACGACATCGGGCTTGCGGACGGACATGGGTGGACTCGCTCCTTCGCGATCAGACGGGTAGGTCTTGCGTCGTCACGCTAGGTCGGGTCCGGCCGCGGGCGGTACCCACTCAGGGGCGGGAGATCGCCTCGTCCTCCGGCTTGCCCGGGCCGACGACCTCGGCTCGGTTGCGCCAGGTCTCGACGTAGCCCGGCACCGGCACGTCGCCCTGCACGAACACCGGGTCGACGCCCGAGGAGCGCTGCTGCTGGTAGTGCTTGAGCAGCCGGAAGGCCACCGCCGACAGCAACGCGATCGAGATCAGGTTGACCAGCGCCATCGCGCCCATGATCGCGTCGGCGAACGCCCACACGACGTCGGCCGAGAGCACCGCGCCGACGAGCACCGCGAGGCACGCGACCGCCCGGAACGCCGCGAGCAGCGTGCGGTCGTTCTTGATGAACTCCAGGTTCGACTCGCCGTAGTAGTAGTTGCCGATGATCGAGCTGAACGCGAGCAGGAAGACGATCATCGCGAGCAGCCAGCCGGCCCAGTCGCCGAGACCCTGGGTGACCGCGCCGTACGTCAGGTCGATGCCCGCGCTCGCGGCGCCGTAGTCCTGCTCGGAGGACAGGATGATGAAGGCGGTGATCGAGCAGACGATGAGCGTGTCGAAGTAGACGCCCAGGGTCTGCACCAGACCCTGCTTCACCGGGTGGGTCACGGCGGCGCTCGCGCCGGCGTTGGGCGCCGAGCCCAGACCCGCCTCGTTGGAGAACATGCCGCGCTTGACGCCGGCGAGGATGACCGTGCCGACCGCCGCGCCGGTCACCGAGTTGGCGGTGAAGGCGTCGCTGACGATGTCGCTGATCATCTGCGGGACGTTGCCGATGTTCTGGATCACGATGACCAGGCCGACGGCCAGGTAGAGCAGCGCCATGACGGGCACGACCGCCTGGGTCACGTGGGCGATGCGGCGGATGCCGCCGAAGACGACGAGGCCGGTGAGCACCGCGAGCGCGATGCCGACGCCCCAACCGAGGCCGGACCCCTCGTAGCCGGAGGTCGAGCTCAGCGTGCCGGAGATGGTGTTGGCCTGCAGCGAGGAGAACGCCAGCGGGAAGCAGATCAGCAGGATGATCGCGAACAGGATGCCCACCCAGCGCCGGCCGAGGCCGTACTGCATGTAGTAGGCCGGGCCACCGCGGTAGCCGTCCTTGTCACGCACCTTGTAGAGCTGCCCGAGGGTCGACTCCACGAAGCTGGACGCGCCACCGATCGTGGCCATCAGCCACATCCAGAAGACCGCGCCCGGGCCGCCGAGGGTGATGGCGGTGCCGACGCCGGCGATGTTGCCGACGCCGACGCGCGAGGCGGCCGAGACGGTGAACGCCTGGAACGCCGAGATCGACTGGGCCTCGCCCTGCGCGTTGCGCGGGGTGGGGTCGCGCAGGGTGCGCAGCATCGCCGGCAGCAGGCGCACCTGCACCACGCTGGTGCGGATCGTGAAGTAGAGACCGAGCACCACCACGACGGGCAGCACGATCCAGCTCCAGAAGAGGTCGCCGTTGTCGGCGATGAATGTCTGGACGTCGTCCATGCCGCGAGACGCTACAAGCGATCGGTCGGCCGCGGAGCGCCGGGGCCGAAACCTTCTCGATCCGGCACCTGGCCGAACACGTGCCGACGCACCCACGCGTGCATCGCGATCGCCCCCGCGGCGCCGGCGTTGATCGACCGGGTCGAGCCGAACTGCCCGATGTGCAGCACCACCTCGCACGCCTCGCGCATCGGCTCGCTCAGGCCAGGCCCCTCCTGGCCGAGCACGAGCACGCACGCGGCGGGCAGGTCATACGTCTCCAGCGGCTTCGAGCCCGGAAGGTTGTCGATGCCGACGAGCGGCAGCGAGCCCTCGCGGGCGGCCCAGTCGGCGAGGTCGGCGGCGGTCGAGTGGTGGTGCTCGTGCTGGTAGCGGTCGGTCACCATCGCGCCGCGGCGGTTCCACCGGCGGCGGCCGACGATGTGGAAAGCCTTGGCGTTGAACGCGTTCGCGGTGCGGATGATCGAGCCGATGTTGAAGTCGTGCTGCCAGTTCTCGACCGCGACGTGGAACGGGTGCCGCCGCGAGTCAAGGTCGGCGACGATCGCCTCGTGGGTCCAGTACCGGTAGTGGTCGGCCACGTTGCGCCGGTCGCCGGCGCGCAGCAGCTCGGGGTCGAAGCGCGGGTCGGGCGACCCGTCGGGCAGCCGGGGCGCCTCCCCTCCCACGGCCCCACGCCCACCTCCTGTTCCATGGCAGTCGAGGGTAGGGGAGGGCGGGCACGCGTCTCGTCGACGATGCCGGCCGGGTGAGCCTGCGAGCCCGGCCGGAGGAGGAGACGGGACAGAGGTCGTCGGCGTCTCGTCGACGATGCCGGCCGGGTGAGCCTGCGAGCCCGGCCGGAGGAGGAGACGGGACAAAGGGTTAACGCGCCAGCGGGAGGTCCTGGGCGAGGGGCGGGATGCCGTCGGTGGCGTCGCAGACCCGCGCCTGGTTGCCGGCGCCGTCGCCGAGCAGCCACCAGTCGGGGGCGCGGCTGTCGTCGAGCAGCGAGCCGCCGGCGTCGAGGGCGGCGCGCACGCGGTCGCCGGAGGGGGTGTCGCCGGTGGGCACGTTCACGCGGTACCGGGTCTGGCCCGCGTCGTCGGTGAAGGTGACGGTCTCGTGGTCGGTGGACAGGTCGACCGAGGCGCCGGGCTCGATGCCGGCGACCGCGGTCCAGAACTGCACCGACCCGGGCGGCACCGGGGCGTCGTCGGCGAAGCGCAGGTCGGCCGCGCCCTGGGCGGACAGGCCCTGCTCGCGCGCGAGGCCGCTGATCGTGCGGGCGAGGTCGAGGTCTCGGTCGGTGACCTTGCCGACGTCGTGACTGACCGAGCGCACCGTCACGTGGTCGAAGCGCAGGTCGACGTCGGGGTGGTGGTTCGCCCGGTCGGCCGCCTCGCCGATGGCCTGCACGAACCGCACGCCCGCGGCGAAGTCGTCGGTGGAGAAGGTCGCCACGATCGCGGTGCCGGCCCGGTTCCAGTCGGGCAGGTCGAGCGCCGGACGGTCGTCGCTGCTCTGGGAGCTCATGCTCCGACCCTAGGGCTCGCGCGCCCGGCTGCGGCAGGTCTTCACCGACCGTTCACCGGTCCGGCTCAGCCACCCGCCGCGAGGCGGGTGGCGCGGGCGGCGAGATCGGCGTACGCCCGGCGCAGCTCGTCGGGTCCCTCCACCTCGAACTCCACGGGCAGGCGCAGCAGCCACCACGCGACGTCCTCGATGCGCTCGCTGCCGGCGCGCAGCCGCGTGGTCTGGGCGTCGACCTCCTCCAGGTCGGCCCAGGAGCCGATGTCGGTGCGGGCCTGCTCGAGCGGCAGGCGCACGAGCACGCTCGCGCTGGCCGGCCAGGCCGAGCCGACCGAGCGCAGGATGTAGTCCTCGGGGTCGGGGCACTCGCGCGGGCTGAAGGTGAAGGTGCTGGTGCGCGCCGCGCCGATGCGGTCGATGCGGAACGAGCGCCAGTCGTCGCGGTCGAGGTCGAACGCCATGAGGTACCACCGGCGGCCGGTGGCGACGAGGTGATAGGGCTCGATGCGCCGCTCGCTCGCGGTGCCGTCGCGCGCGACGTAGTCGAGCCGGGCCTGCACCGACTCGCGGATGGCGCGGGCCAGGACGAGCAGCACCTCGGGGTCGACCTCGACGGGGTGAAGCTCCAGCGTCACCGTGGCGTCCTGCACCGCCGCGACCTGGGCGCGCAGCGGCGCGGGCAGGACCTGGTCGAGCTTGGCCATGGTGCGCACGGCGGCCTCCCCACCCCGGCGACCGTGCCGCCGGCGGCCAGGCGCAGGCACACGGCCACCGCGACGGCCTCCTCGGTGTCGAGCAGCAGCGGCGGGAGCGCCTTGCCGGCGCCGAGCTGATATCCGCCGCCGACGCCGTGCGAGGCGTGCACGGGGTAGCCCAGCTGGCGCAGGCGCTCGACGTCGCGGCGCACGCTGCGAGTCGTCACCCCGAGGCGGGCGGCGAGCTCCGGGCCGCTCCATACCGGGCGGGCCTGCAACAGGCCGAGGAGCTGCAGCACGCGCGCGGTGGTGTCGGGCATGACGCCATTGTGCGCCCGCGTGCGGACAGCCGCTGTCCGCTAGGAGGACTCCGACTCGGCGGTGGCCGACCCGGCCGGCGGCGCGTCGCTGGGTGCGGGGCCGGACGGGGATGAGCCGGGCGCGTCACCCGGCGCGGAGCCGGACGGAGAGTCGGTCGGGGCCGGCGCCGGGGTCATCGACTCGGTCTCGGTCGACCCGGGGACCGGCATCGACGGCTGCGCGGGCGGCGGCACCACCGGCACGGCGTCGCGCTGTGGCAGCCACTGGGTGTGCAGCCGGCCGAGGGTGCCGTTGTCCTGCAGCTTGCCGATGGCCTGGTTGACGCAGCTGGTGAGCGACGAGCCCTTGGGCAGCACCGCGCCGATGCGCTCGGGGGCCGGTCGAGCCGGCCGACCAGCACGCCGTTGTCGAGCACGGTGTTGGCGAGGAACGTCGCGGTCGGCAGGTCGGCGACGACCCCGTCGATCTGCTTGGCGCCGAGCGCCTCGCCCGCCTTGGCGATGCTCGGGTAGGCGACGGCCGGGGTCGTGGGCTTCAGCACCTGCTGGATCGCGGCGAGCGAGGTCGTCTGCTCCGACGCGCCGAGCCTGGCCGAGCGCAGCTCGGCCTCGGTGGTGCCCCCGTCGATCGGGCTGCCTTCGTACGTCAGCAGCGCGTGGCGTACTTCGGCGTAGCTGACCGACATGTCGACGACCTGGGTGCGCTGGGGCGTGATCGACACCTCCGCGAGCGCCAGGTCGAACGGCTTCTCGCCGCTGCCGACGATCTGCCCGAACGGCACCCGCTTCCAGCGCACGTCGCGCGGGTCGAAGCCGAGCTGCTGACCGATGCGGAAGGCGAGCGCGGACTCGAACCCCTGGCCGTTGCCGGGCTCGTTGCCGACGAACCACGGGGCGTACGCCGGGTCGAAGGTCGCGACCGTGAGCGTGCCCGGGTTGATGGTCTTCAGCTGCTGCCCTCCGCAGACGGCAGCCGTGCGGGTGCTGGAGGAGCTGGTGCCGGTGCTGCTCGAGGTGGTCGTGCAGGCCGCCAGCAGCAGGGCCACCGATCCGGCCGCGAGAGTGCGCACCGCGCGGCCTGCCGTCGTCATGGGTGCGACCTTAGCCCGCGTGGCTCGACGTCTCGTGATGCACACGCTCGGGTGGGCTCGTCGAACCCGGCCGGCGGCGCGAGCCCGGCCGGCAGCCGCGAGCTGGGCGTGGCTCCGGGCCGGCGGTGACTACCCGTCCGACAGGTCTCCCCGGTGGACCTGGCGAACGGGTAGTCCTCCCGCGGGTCGTGGCGGTGCGGGAACCCGGCGGCGCGAGGAACGCCCGGACGAAGCGACGCCCGGACGAGCGGCGGGGACGTGGCGAGGGGCTGGGCCCCCTCCAGTCGCCCAGCCCCTCGCGCCGACCCCCTGGGCCGTGCTGGTGTTGCACCCGTAGAGACGCACTGACCCCGCCAGGGGTTGCACCGGCTGCCGGAAATATCTCCGGCGTCTCGGTCAGTGGTCGCCTCAGGCGGCCGGCGGGTAGTTCAGCACCACCCGGCCGGTGACCTTGGCGGCCTCGCCCAGCGCCACCCGCTTGTTGGCGGCCGGGCTGCCCTGGTCGCCGGCGACCACGGCGACGAGGACGTTGTTCACCCGGGTGACGACGGCGTACTCCGTGCCGTTGGTCAGCGTCCGGCTGAACCGGGTCGAGTCGACCTGGCGCCACCCTTCCTGCAGGGTGCACTGCGTGCCGTCGGTGGTGATCGCGTTGAGCGCCTTGGCGCCGCTCGTCCAGCCGGTCACGGTGACGCTGGCGTTGCGCGAGCCGAGCGAGCCGTCGCCGGAGTAGTACGCCCACTGCCGGCCGGCCACCGGGCTGATGCCGTCCGGGTTGCCCGGGTCGCAGGCCATCGCGCCGGTGACGGCGGGCATGTTGGCGTACTGGCCGCTGTCGTACTGCTGCGGCATGCCCGCCACCCTCGCCGAGGCGTAGTTCGGGATGGTGTAGGCGTTCTCGGTGCTGCCGCCGTCGGAGCTGCCGTCGGCCGAGGCGCTGGTGGCGACGACGCCGCCGGCGAGGACGGCTGCCGTGGCGGTCGCCGCTGCGCCGCGGACGAGTCGGGTCCTGGTGCTGGTTCGAGCCTTCATCGTGGTTCCCCTTGTCAGTGGTCGCGCGCCCCTGACGCGCTGACCTCAGGCTGGCGCGCCGGCCGCGCGCAGGGGAACCCCGGAGAGAGTTCTCTCGCCGAGCCAACCGGCGGGGGCGGGCGCCGACCGGTGGGGGCGTCAGGCCAGGCCGAGGTCGGCGAGGCCGTACGCCGCGAGGTAGGTCGGCACCTGCTCCTCGACCTTCTCGCGTGCGCCGGTGGCGCGGTCGGCGATCACGGCGACCCCGACGACCTCGGCCCCGTCCTCGCGGCACGCGGCGACGGCCTCCAGCGCCGACCCACCCGTGGTGCTCGTGTCCTCGACGACCAGCACGCGCCGGCCGGAGATCGACGGGCCCTCGATGCGCCGCTGCAGACCGTGCGCCTTGCCGGCCTTGCGCACGACGAACGCGTCGAGCGCCTGCCCGTCGGCCGCCGCGGCGTGCAGCATCGCGGTGGCCACGGGGTCGGCGCCCATGGTGAGCCCGCCCACGGCGTCGTACTCCAGGTCGGCGGTCAGCTCGCGCATCACCCGGCCGACCAGCGGGGCCGCCGCCCCGGAGAGCGTGACGCGCCGCAGGTCGACGTAGACGTCGGCCTTCGCGCCCGAGGACAGCGTCACCTCGCCCCGCACGATCGCGTCGTCCTTGATGATCTGCAGCAGCGTGTCGCGGTCGGTCACGCCGGCCAGTGTCTCAGGTCCGGTTCGGCCGGTGCCGGGCGACGATGCCCTGGCGGCGCAGCAGCGAGCGCGGCGCGATCCGCAGCAGCGGCACGATGACCTTGTACTGCGCGCCCGGCACGGACAGGGTGCGCCCCTTGTCGACGTCGGTGAGCGCGTCGCGCACGAGCTTGTCGGCGCTCAGCCACATCGCCTTCGGGATCGCCGCGCCGTCGATGCCGGCGCGGTCGTGGAACTCGGTGCGGGTGAAGCCCGGCAGCAGCGCGGTCACCTGCACCCCGCTCCCCTGCAGCTCCGAGGCCAGCCCCTGGGAGAAGGACGTGAGATAGGACTTGGCGGCGGCGTACGTCCCCGACGACAGCCCGCCCGCGACCGACGAGACGTTGATGATCGTGCCGCGCCCGCGGTCGCGCATCGCGCGGGCGGCCGCGTGGCTGAGCACCACCGGCGCGCGCACGAGCAGGTCGAGCATCCGCTCCTCGTCGCCGATCTCGTTGCGCAGGAACGACTTCCGCAGACCGAAGCCCGCGTTGTTGACGAGCACGTCGATCGGCCGGGAGGGGTCGGAGAGCCGCTCGGCGACCCGGCCGAGCTGCTCGCGGTCGATGAGGTCGGCGGCCAGCACCTCCACCGTGATGCCGTACGCCGTCTGCAGCTCGTCGCGCAGCGCACCCAGGCGCGCCTCGTCGCGGGCGACCACCACGAGGTCGTCACCCCGCGCCGCCAGCTGCTCGCAGAAGGTCTTGCCGATGCCGGAGCTCGCGCCGGTCACCATCGCCGTCGTCATGGCCGCGAGTCTCGCACATGGACCTACCGCCCGGTAAGGATGCGTGTCAGACGACCCGCCTATGGTGCACCCCGTGCGCATCGCGACCTGGAACGTCAACTCCATCCGCAGCCGCATCGACCGCGTCGTGGGGGTGCTCGAGCGGCACGACCTCGACGTGCTGCTGGTGCAGGAGACCAAGTGCCGCGACGACCAGCTGCCGACCCAGCCGCTGGCCGACGCCGGTTACGACATCGCCCACTACGGCCTGAACCAGTGGAACGGCGTGGCGATCGTCTCCCGGGTCGGCATCGACGACGTCGAGCGCGGTTTCGCCGGCATGCCCGACTGGGGCGACCCGGCGGCGGCCGAGGCGCGGGCGATCGGCGCGACCTGCGGCGGGGTGCGCGTCTGGTCGCTCTACGTCCCCAACGGGCGCGAGCTGGACCACCCGCACTACGCGTACAAGCTCGACTGGCTGACCCACCTGCGCGACACCGCCGCGGGCTGGCTGGCCGACGACCCGCAGGCGCAGATCATGCTGGCCGGCGACTGGAACATCGCGCCGCTGGACGAGGACGTCTGGAGCGTGGCCCATTTCGCCGACAAGACCCACACCAGCGAGCCCGAGCGCGCGGCGTTCCGCGCGGTGGTCGACGCCGGGTTCGCCGACCTGACGAGGGCGCACACACCGGGGCCGGGGGTCTACACCTACTGGGACTACACCCAGCTGTCGTTCCAGAAGCGGCGCGGCATGCGCATCGACTTCGCCCTCGGCAGCCCCGCGCTGGCGGCCCGGGTCACCGGCGCGCAGATCGACCGCGAAGAGCGCAAGGGCAAGGGCGCGTCCGACCACGCGCCGGTCCTCGTCGATCTGGCCGACGCCGCGAGCTAGCCTCGCGTCCATGACCGAAGGCGATGAGCTGCACGACGTCGTCGTCGTCGGCGCCGGGTTCGCGGGCATCGCGATGGGGGTGGCGCTGAAGGCGTCCGGACGTGACTTCCTGATCCTCGAGAAGGCCGACGAGATCGGCGGCACCTGGCGGGAGAACCGCTACCCCGGCTGCGCGTGCGACGTGCCCGCGCACCTCTACTCGTTCTCGTTCGAGCCGAATCCCTACTGGTCCAAGACTTTTGCCGACGCCGACGAGATCCAGGACTACCTGCTCTACTGCGTCGAGAAGTACGCCCTCCGCCCCCACGTGCGCACCGACGCCACCGTGCAGCACGCGCGGTACGACGCCGCCACCGGCGTCTGGACCGTCACCGTCGCGTCCGCCTGGGGCGAGCTGCGTCAGCTGCGGGCCAGGGCGCTGGTGCTCGGGGTCGGGGCGCTGCACGAGCCGGTCGTCCCCGACCTGCCCGGCCTGGAGACCTTCGAGGGCGAGCTGCGGCACACCGCGACCTGGGACCGCGGGCTCAGCGTGCAGGGGCGCCGCGTCGGCGTGATCGGCACCGGCTCCAGCGGCGTGCAGATCATCCCGCCGCTCGCCGAGGACGCCGCGCACCTCACCGTCTTCCAGCGCACCCCGGCGTGGGTGCTGCCCCGCGACAACACCGACTACTCCGAGGCAACCATCGACCGCTTCGAGCGGCACCCGATGGTCATGCGGGCCCACCGCACCCAGCTGCGGGCCACGCACGACGCCCGCGGCCGCGCGTTCACCGACCACCCCGGCCTGCTCAGGGCCATGCAGCTGCGCGCCCGCCGCCACCTCGCCGCGGCCGTCTCCGACCCGACGCTGCGCGAGCGCCTCACCCCCGGATACACGATGGGCTGCAAGCGCATCCTGCTGTCCGACGACTACTACCCCGCGATGGCCCGGCCCGACGTCACGCTGGCCACCGACGCCATCGAGCGCGTCGAGCCGCGGGCGGTCGTCACCGCCGACGGCACCCGGCACGAGGTCGACTTCCTCGTGCTGGCAACAGGTTTCGACCCGATCGGCTCCTACCGCTACCTCGGCGTGACGGGCCTCGACGGGCGGGTGCTCGGGCAGGAGTTCGCGCACGACGCGCAGACCTACCTCGGCGTGACGGTGCCGGCCTTCCCCAA
Source organism: Barrientosiimonas endolithica (assembly GCF_030296655.1). Classification (NCBI taxonomy): domain Bacteria; kingdom Bacillati; phylum Actinomycetota; class Actinomycetes; order Micrococcales; family Dermacoccaceae; genus Barrientosiimonas; species Barrientosiimonas endolithica. The sequence continues at coordinate 3,101,476 of NZ_AP027735.1, forward strand.
CCTGTTCGTGCTGCTCGGCCCGAACACCCTGCTCGGACACACCTCCGTGCTGCTGATGCTCGAGGCCCAGGTCGCGCTCACGATGCGGCTGCTCGACGAGCGCGACCGGCGCGGCGCCCGCGCGGTGCAGGTGCGCCCCGAGGTCGTGCCGGGCTTCATGGCCGAGATCGACCGCCGCAGCGAGGGTTCGGTGTGGGAGTCCGGCTGCCACAGCTGGTATCTCGACGACGCCGGCCGCAACCGTACGCTCTGGCCCGGCTCGGTCCGGGAGTACGAGCGCCGACTGACCCGCCCCGAGCTGGTCGACTACACCTTCGGCTGACCAGGGGCGCCGCTCCTCTCCGGGGGCGGCGGGTCAGTCGAGGGCGGTGTGGTGGGCGACGCGCTGGCGGCCCAGCAGCAGCGACGCGGCGGCCGCGACGAGCGCGGCGATCGCCGCCCCGAGGAACACCGTCTGCACCTGCACGACGCCGGCGTCCTTGACCTGCTGCACCGTGGGGTTCTCCAGCGCCTGCACGGTGGCGTAGAACCGGTTGAGCCCGATCGCGGTGAGCAGCCCGAGGCCGACGACCATCCCGACCATCCGCGAGACGACGACCAGCGCGGCGGCGATGCCGTGGGCGTCGGCGGGGGCGTCGTCGAGCGCGGCGTCGTTGATCGGGGCGATCGAGAGCCCGATGCCGAGGCCGACCGCGGCCAGCACCACCGTCGCCCAGACCTGCGCGAGCGAGCCGGGCCCCCACGTCGACATCACCAGCATGCCCACGCCGGCGAGCGCCAGCCCGGGAGCGGCGACCAGACCCGGCCCGACCCGGCGCAGCAGCCAGCCGCCGGCCAGCGCACCGATCGGCACGGCGACCAGGAAGCGCACCAGGATCAGCGCCGCCTGCGTCTGGTCCTCTGTGACGGTCAGCCGCGCGAGGATCGGCACGTCGACGACGACGGCCACCAGCGCGACCCCGACCAGCGCCGAGGCGACCAGCGCGGGGCGCACCCGGCGCCGCACGACGCCGCGCGCGATCAGCGGCTGCGCGGCCGCACGGTGGCGCACCAGGTAGAGCCCGGCCGCGACGGCAGCCACCGGCAGCAGGGTCCAGCCGAGCGGGCCGATCACCTGCTTCTCCGGGTCGGCGGAGGCGAACGTCAGCACCAGGCACCCCAGCGCGACCGTCACGAGCAGCGCGCCGACGAGGTCGATGCGCCGCAGCACCGGCCAGACGAGCGGCGCGGCGAGCAGCACGGTCACCACCAGCGCGATGGCCCCCCACAGACCGATCTGGGTGAACAGGCGGGAGGTGTGGCCGGCGTACGGCACGAACGGCTCGCCCAGCGTGATGTCCTGCGTCAGCCGCTCCGGCGCCCACAGCGCCAGGCCGAGCAGCAGCAGCGTCGCGACGCCCGCGACCGCCGTGGCGGCCTTCCACAGCCGCGGCCGCGGCAGACGTACGCCCTCGCCGGACTCACCCGGAACCCTGGACTCGGCGTCGGCCGCGGAGCCGGGGTGCCCCGCCCCGCGACCCAGCACCAGCACCATCGCGCCGAGCACGATGCCCGCGATCGCGTTGAGCCAGAAGATCATTCGCCAGTCCCACACGGCCAGGACGGCTGCGCCGAGCAGCGGGCCGAGCACGCTGCCGATCTCCTGCACCGCCCCGACGACGCCGAGCGGCGTGCCGCGCTCGCCCGCCGGCCACAGCTGTGCCACGAGGGCCAGCGTGGCCGGCACGAGCCCGCCGCCGCCGATGCCCTGCAGCACCCGGCCGCCGACGAGCACGGGCAGCTCGACCGCGAGCGCCGTCGCGGCGGAGCCGATGACGAAGATCGCGAGGCAGCCGAGCAGCACCCGCTGGCGCGACACCAGGTCGGAGAGCCGACCGATGAGCGGCAGCACGGCGATGTAGCCGAGGAGGAAGCCGGAGATGATCGGCGTGGCCCGCTGCAGCGCGTCGATGCCGAGCCCGACCCCGGACATCATCTGCTCCAGCGCGAGCACGACGACATAGGTGTCGGCGGCCGCGAGGGCCACCGCCACCGACGCCGTGCCGAGCAGCGCCTTAGGCCGGGGGCTGGACGTCAACCTTCTTGCCGTACTGGTCGAGGCGCAGGATGTAGCTGGAGGTCGCGTCGTTGTAGAACGCGCCGGTGATCTTGGCCACGCGCAGCTCGTTCTTGTCGGTCAGGAGGTACTCGACCTGGTAGACGCGGCTCGGGTCGCCGATGGTGAGCACACTGGTCACGTCGGCGCCGAGCAGCTGGCCGGTGATGGGCGTGACGACCTCGCTGCCGTCGCGCCGCTCCTTGCCGAACGCGGCCTTGCGCGTCTTGGGCATCAGCGACGACAGACCCTTGTCGGGGGTGAACAGGGTGGCCGGGTTGGGCGCGCCGTAGGTCTTCGGGTCGATCTTGCGCATGTCGGGCCAGATCGGCAGCTTGGCCCACACGTCGTCGCCGATCGCGCGGATCGGCACGTTGGCCTCGATGCTGCCGACCTTCGCGGCGAAGGTGCCGCTGAAGTTGGGCTTGTTGCTGCCGTTGCCCTGGCCGCGCAGCAGTCCGCTGGCGTTCTGCGGGATGCCCTCCGAGGTCAGCGCGATGCGCATCCCCGACGTCTTGTCGACGACCGACTTGGCGGCGGCCAGCCGCGACATCGGCGACGCGGAGCTGCTCTCGGACTTGTCCCCACCACCCCCGCGCGAGTCGGCGCCCGAGCTGCAGGCGGTGATCGAGGAGAGGCACAGCAGCGCGGCGGCACCGGCCACCGCGCGCCTCGAGTGACGCATCGGCATGAAGCGAACCTATCTGGACGGACGGCGGGTCGCGGCTCGGACGTACCGGCGAGTCACTTCGGTTCCACCGACTGAGAAACGCACGCAGAAAGAGCGGCTGCCGTACGTCCTCGCACGGCAGCCGCTCCCTCGCCCGGTCCGGGGTCAGCCCTGTTGGCTCGACCCCTGGTCGGAGGTGTCCGACCCGTGGTCGGGCTGCTGGCCCTGCTGCTCCGACTCCCGGAACTCCTGCGGCGTGCGCAGCACCAGGCCGCCCTCGCCGACGTCGACGACGACCTTCTGGCCGTCCTTGACCTCGCCGGACAGCAGCTTGCGGGCCAGCCGGTCGCCGATCTCCTTCTGCACCAGGCGGCGCAGCGGCCGCGCGCCGTAGGCCGGGTCGAAGCCGACGTCGGCCAGCCAGTCGCGGGCGCCGGGCGTGAGCTCGAGGGTGATCCGGCGGTCGTCGACGCGCTTGCCGAGCTCATCGACCTGCAGGCCCACGATGTTGCCCAGCTCGTCCTTGGACAGCGGGTCGAAGATGACGATCTCGTCGAGCCGGTTGAGGAACTCCGGCTTGAACGCCTGCCGCACGGTGTCCATCACGGCCTTGCGCTTGGCCTCGTCGCTCATGTTGGGGTCGACGAGGTAGGAGCTGCCGAGGTTGGAGGTCATCACCAGGATCACGTTGCGGAAGTCGACCGTGCGGCCCTGGCCGTCGGTGAGCCGACCGTCGTCGAGCACCTGCAGCAGGATGTCGAAGGTCTCCGGGTGGGCCTTCTCGACCTCGTCGAGCAGCACCACGCAGTACGGCCGCCGGCGCACCGCCTCGGTGAGCTGACCGCCCTCCTCGTAGCCGACGTACCCCGGGGCGAGCCGATCAGCCGCGCCACGGCGTGCCGCTCGGAGTACTCCGACATGTCGATGCGCACCATCGCGCGCTCGTCGTCGAACAGGAAGTCGGCGAGCGACTTGGCCAGCTCGGTCTTGCCGACGCCGGTCGGGCCGAGGAACAGGAACGAGCCGGTCGGCCGGTTGGGGTCGGCGACGCCCGCCCGCGCCCGGCGTACGGCGTCGGCGACGGCCTCGACCGCGCCCAGCTGGCCGATGAGCCGCTGCCCGATGACGTCCTCCATCTTGAGCAGCTTGGCGGTCTCGCCCTCGAGCAGGCGGCCCGCCGGGATGCCGGTCCAGGAGGAGATCACGTCGGCGATGTCGTCGGCGGTCACCTCGTCCTTGACCATCGGCGCCTCGCCGCCGGCCGTGGAGGCCGTGGCCTCGGCGGCCTGGGCGTCCTCGAGCTGCTTCTCCAGCCCCGGCAGGTCGCCGTAGAGCAGCTTCGACGCGCCGCCGTAGTCGCCCTCGCGCTGCAGCCGGTCGGCCTGGGTGCGCAGCTCGTCGATCTTGGCCTTGAGGTCACCGACCTTGTTCAGGCCGGCCTTCTCCTGCTCCCACCGGGCGTTGAGCGCCGACAGTTCCTCCTGCTTGTCCGCGAGGTCGCTGCGCAGCTTGGCGAGCCGGTCGCGCGAGGCGTCGTCGGTCTCGTTCTCCAGGTGCAGCTCCTCCATCTTGAGCCGGTCCACCTGGCGGCGCAGCTGGTCGATCTCGACGGGCGAGGAGTCGATCTCCATGCGCAGCCGGGAGGCCGCCTCGTCGACGAGGTCGATCGCCTTGTCGGGCAGCTGCCGGCTCGTGATGTAGCGGTCGGAAAGGCTCGCGGCCGCCACCAGCGCGGAGTCGGAGATGGCCACCTTGTGGTGGGCCTCGTAGCGCTCCTTGAGCCCGCGCAGGATCGCGATGGTGTCCTCGACGCTGGGCTCGCCGACGAACACCTGCTGGAAGCGGCGCTCCAGCGCCGGGTCCTTCTCGATGTACTCGCGGTACTCGTCCAGCGTGGTCGCGCCGACCATCCGCAGCTCGCCGCGGGCCAGCATCGGCTTGAGCATGTTGCCGGCGTCCATCGCGCCGTCGCCCCCGCCGCCGGCCCCGACCATCGTGTGCAGCTCGTCGATGAAGGTGATGACCTGGCCGTCGGAGCTCTTGATCTCCTCGAGCACGGCCTTGAGCCGCTCCTCGAACTCGCCGCGGTACTTCGCGCCGGCGACCATCGAGCTCAGGTCGAGCGCCACCAGGCGCTTGTCGCGCAGCGACTCGGGCACGTCGCCCTCGACGATGCGCTGGGCCAGGCCCTCGACGACGGCGGTCTTGCCGACGCCCGGGTCACCGATGAGCACCGGGTTGTTCTTCGTCCGCCGGCTGAGCACCTGCACGACGCGCCGGATCTCGGAGTCGCGGCCGATGACCGGGTCGAGCTTGCCCTCCCGGGCCACGGCGGTCAGGTCGGTGCCGTACTTCTCCAGCGCCTCGAAGGTGCCCTCGGGCTCGGCGCTGGTCACCTTGGAGCCGCCGCGGGTGGCGGGGATGGCCGCCTCGAGAGCCTGCGCGTCGAGGCCGAAGTCGCCGGTGCGCGCGAGCGCGACCAGCAGGTGGTCGGTCGAGACGAACGAGTCGCCCATCGAGGACATCAGCTGACGCGCCTGCTCCATGACGTTGGCCAGGGCGCGCGACATCGACGGCTGCTGCACCGACGACCCTGCGGCCGTGGGGAGCTGCCGGATCGCGGCGTCAGCGGTCTGGCGCACCGCCGCGGGCGAGGTCCCGACGGCCTCGAGCAGCGGTGCGGTGGTGGTGTCGGTCTGGTCGGCGAGCGCCGCGAGCAGGTGGGCGGGCTCGACCTGCGGGTTGCCGTCGGTGGTCGCGCGGCGCACGGCCGCCGAGATGGCCTCCTGCGCCTTGGTGGTCAGCTGAAGATCCAAGGGTGCTCCTGGGGTGATCGAGACGGGTTCACTTGGTCCAACGAGCCAAAGTTGAGTCTATTCCGCTCAAGGCTGACTTTCTTGCTGCCGCGACCCTCGGCGGGAACGCGAAGGGCCCCGGTGACTCGCGTCACCGGAGGCCCCTCACGCTAGGCCCAAACCGGGCCCGCCGCAGGTCTCATCGAGCTACGGGTTCACGGTCACCAGGGTGCGCGCGGCCTCGGTCGACCCGTTGTTGAACGAGATGAGTCCGAGGTAGCGCTGCCCGGCGGTCAGCCCGCTCCAGCTCGCGGTCACCGTGACCGGCTGACCGATCTGGACCTGCTGCGAGGCCGGGGTGGCCGTGAGGTTGCCCGCCGGAGTCGAGCCCACGACGAAGCTGTGCAGCTTCACCGGGACGGTCGCGGGACCGGCGTAGTTGTCCACGATGACGGTGTACGTCCCCGCGGGCGGGTTCTGCAGCGTCACCGCCTCCTCCGAGGTGCCGCCGCCGCTGGTGCCGACGGTCTGCCCGTTCCGCTGGACGGTCAGGTCCAGGTCGGTGCCGGAGGTGTAGTCGCTGTCGAACGTCGCGAACCGCGCCACCTTGGTGCCGGCCGGGACGTTCACCGTGAACACCGCGTCGGTGGCCGTGGTGGCGTCCTTGGTCTGCACCGCGCTCGGCACGAGGCCGGCGGGAGCCGCGGTCATGGTGCCGGTGAACCCGGGCGTGACCTTGATCTCCTGCGAGCCGCTGGTGCCGGTGCCGGTGATCTCGGCCGGGGCCGAGGCCGCCACCGCGCGCACCGCGATCGGGCTGCGCACGGACTGGCCGCGGTTGCCCTCCCACGTCAGCGCACCGAACGACCACTGACCGAACGCCGCCGACGTGCGGGTCAGCGTCACCGTGAAGGTGCGCGACTGACCCGGCGGGACGGTGATCGAGCTCGGCGACACCGTCGCGGTGAAGCCGGCCGGCGCCTGCACCTTGGCGGTGTAGCGGGTGGCCTTCTTCTCCACGTTGGTGACCGTGCGGGTCACGGTCTGGCGACCGGCGAGGTCACCCACCGCGATGCTCGGGTAGTTCAGGTCGCTCGGGTCGGTGCTCCCGGCGGCCTCGCAGGTGCTGGCCTCGGTGACCAGCTGCAGCTGGCCGATGCCGCAGGCGTAGCGCAGCCAGTCGTTCCAGCCGGCGTCGTACACCAGGCCCGGGTTCATCGCCTGGGCAGGACGCACGTGGCCCGCGCCGTAGTCCAGCGGCGTCGCCGCGCGACCGGCCCGCTGGATCGGCTGACCGGTGTTGTCCAGCGTCGTCGCCGTGGTCATCAGCGCCGACTTGACCGCCGCCGGCGACCACGTCGGGTACTTCTGCATGACCAGCGCGGCGATGCCGGCGATGTGCGGCGTCGACATGGACGTGCCGGAGTAGGAGCCGAAGTTGTTGCCGTTGTTCCCCGGAGGGGCGACCGCCGCGATGACCGACGACCCCGGAGCGGTGATGTCGGGCTTGAGCAGGTCACCACCGCCGGCGAGCGCCGGACCGTAGGAGGAGAACCCGCTCATCTCCGGCGCGCGCACCGGCTTGGGGTCGACCGCCGAGATCGTGGCCGTCGCGCCGCTGGTCGCGGCGTAGGTCTTGATCGCGGCACCGCTGGTCGCGTCGACGTGGATCGACGGGACCGCGTGGTAGTCGGCGTCGAGCGACTGACCGGCGGCGGTGTTGGCCAGCACCATGCCGACGCCCCCGGCGTTCTTCACCGCGAGGCTCTTGTCGGTGCGGGCGTTGCCGCCGCGGTCGCAGATCACGATCTTGCCCTGGGCCTTGGCCGGGTCGAGCGCGGGCTGCACGCCGTTGCCGGCGTTGCCGTCCGCGTCGCTCTGGCACAGCCGCGCCGCGTCGGCGGGCGCACCCGCCGCGGCGACCGATGCCGCGGTGACCAGCGGGGCCGGGCCCACGCCCGGGCCGACGCCGACACCGTCGTACGTCTGGCCGTTGCCGAGCGTGATCGTCTTCTTGGCGCCGCGGTCGTGCGTCGAGGAGGCGACGGTCGTCGTCCACGGCGAGTTGTGCGCCACCGAGGAGGTGCCGACGGTGTCACCGGAGTTGCCGGCCGAGGTCGCGACGAACACACCCGCGTCCGCGGCCGAGAGGAAGGCGAGCTCGTCGGGGGTGACGACGTACTCGCGCGAACCGGAGATGGAGTAGTTGATGACGTCGACCCCGTCGCCGACCGCGGTGTCGATGGCGGCCACCAGGTCGCTCGTCGAGCCGCTGGCGGAGCCGTCGGGCGTCGCCCACAGCGCCTTGTACGCGGCGATGCGGGCCTGCGGCGCCATGCCGCTCATCGTGCCGACGTCGGTGCCGTCGATCGTGGCCTTCACGCCGTCGTTGCCGGCGGCGGTGCTGGCGGTGTGCGAGCCGTGGCCGTTGTAGTCGCGCGGCGACTTGAACTCGAACGGGTAGACCGTCGCGTTGTCGGCGAAGTACTGCGCGCCGATCAGCTTGTTGTTGCACTTCACCGGGGTGCCGCTGGTGCCCGGCTCGCACTTGCCCTTCCACTTGCTCGCGATGGTCGAGCGCTCGGTGGCGGACATCTCGGTCTCGGCGAACGCGGGGTTCTCGGGCCAGATGCCGGAGTCGATGACGCCGACGATCATGCCCGCGCCGGCCTGGTTGGGGCCGCCGAACTGCTTCTGCCAGACGCCGGTGGAGCCGTCGAGCCCGAGGAACCGCGGGGTGCTGACGGTGTCGGCCTTGCGCTTCTCGTCCTTCCAGACGCGCAGCACGTTGGGCGACTTCTCCAGCGCGTTGACCTGGCTCGCGGTGAGGTTGGCGGTGAAGCCGTTGAAGGAGACGCTGTACTGGTGGGTCAGCGCCGAGGTCGGAGCACCGACCGAGCGCAGCACCTGCGTCTGCTTGCCCTTGAGGTACCTGCCGTACGCGACGGCCGGCGCAGAGCTGCGCTGCACCTTCTTGCCGCGTGCGGGCTTGGTGGCGGCCAGCCCGGACTGACCGCCGGTGTAGCTGGCGATCGGGGCACCCGCGACCTGGACGACGTATCGCGCCTTGGGGCCGGAGTCGGACGGGGCGCCGGAGGCGGACGGGGCGCCTCCTGCGAGCGGAGCGACGGCCAGCGCCGCACTCGCCGCGCCGACCACCACCGCTCTGCGCGTGACGTACACAGACATGAACGAAACTCCTCGTGCAGGGAACGCCGCGCAAGAAGGTGTGCGGCGTGGGCACAAAGTAGGCGCAAATCAGCCACCGGCGGCGGCTACTCGTCAGTAGTTTCCGACCGTGTCGGACGTCCACCCCTGGGGGCACTTGTGGGGATCCCACCCTGCGGGTGAGGGTGGCCGCATGAGCGACGACACCCAGATCACCGTGGAACGCACCATCGATGCGCCGGCCAGCGAGATCTTCGACGTGCTGAGCAACCCCAAGCGCCACCCCCAGCTCGACGGCTCCGGCTTCGTGCGCAGCGAGGACCAGGGCGACCGCATCCAGCAGGTCGGCGACGTCTTCCGGATGAACATGGAGGGCGACCACATGGGCGGGGAGTACCAGACCGACAACACCGTCACCGGCTACGCCAAGGACAAGCTGCTCGCGTGGCAGACCGCCCCGGCCGACACCGACCCGCCCGGCTGGGAGTGGGTCTGGGAGCTGGAGCCGCAGGGCCCGGACAGCACGCTGGTGCGCCACACGTACGACTGGTCGAAGGTGACCGACACCGCTCTGCTGCAGAAGGTCGGTTTCCCGCTGGTCACCGAGGACCAGCTCGAGGACACCCTGGGCAAGCTCGCCGAGACGGTGTCGAGCTGACCATGGCTCGTCTGGAGGCGGTGCAGGGCGACATCACGCGCGAGCGCGTCGATGCGATCGTCAACGCCGCCAACAGCTCGCTGCTCGGTGGCGGCGGCGTCGACGGCGCCATCCACCGGGCAGCGGGCCCGGCTCTGCTGCAGGAGTGCCGCGCCGTGCGCCGCGACCGGCTCCCCGACGGGCTGCCGGTCGGCGACGCCGTCGCCACCGGGGCCGGCGATCTCCCCGCCCGCTGGGTGATCCACACCGTCGGCCCGAACCGCCGCGCGGGACAGACCGACCCGGCGCTGCTCGCCTCGGCCTACACCCGCTCGCTCGAGGTCGCCGACGAGGTGGGTGCGCGCACCGTCGCCTTCCCGGCGGTCAGCGCCGGCGTCTACGGCTGGGACCCGGGCGAGGTCGCCCGCATCGCGGTGGAGGCCACCCGCACGTCGCCGGTGACCGAGCGCCTCGAGCTCGTGCGGTTCGTGCTGTTCAGCGAGGACGTGCTCGAGGAGTTCCGTTCTGCCCTGGGCGATCTCGCCGATCAGTGACGGTCGGGTGAGACGTCCTCGTCGAGCCAGCCGTCGTGCTCCTCGGCGAGCGCGCCGAAGCGGGCCGCGAGCGCTCGCGCAGGCGCCCCCGTCGGGTCGTCGATGGTGTTGACCCCGACGTAGACCGCCCACTCGTGGTCCTCGGAGTCGTCCTCGCCGGAGAGCGCCTCGCGCACCACCCGCACCTCGGAGAACCCGTCGTCGTCGCGCAGGTCGTCGGCGACCGCCTCGGCGTCGTCGCGGCTCGGGAACACCAGCAGGAAGTCGACCACGCGACAAGGGTGCGACCTGCCCACCGGTGCGTCAATCGACCACACCCGTGTCGCCCTCGATTCACCCGCCGTGCGCCTGGGGCTCGGCGCAGGTTTGCCCGGGCTGCCTACCCTGCCGCGCGATGGCGGGGCGATTCGTGGCCGTAGGCGACTCCTTCACAGAGGGCGTCGGCGACAGCAACGTGTTGTATCCCAACGGAGTTCGCGGGTGGGCCGACCGGATGGCGCGGCAGCTGGGCCGGCACGACCCGGCGTGGGAGTACGCCAATCTCGCCATCCGCAGCAAGGTGCTCGACGAGGTGGTCACCGAGCAGCTGGACCGGGCGCTCGAGCTCGACCCCACGGTCGTGTCGTTCTACGCCGGCGGCAACGACATCCTCGCGCTGCGGGTCGACATGGACTCGGTGCTGCAGCGCTACGAGGCCGCCCTGACCAGGCTGGTCGGCAGCGGCGCCTGGGTGCTGGTCTTCACGACGTTCGACCTGAAGATGTCGGCGATGCTCGAGCCGTTGAAGCGCCGGATCCGCTTCTACAACAACGGTGTTCGGCACCTGGCCGCGCTGCACGGCGCGCAGCTGGTCGATCACACCCAGTGGCGGGAGTACGACGACCCACGCCTGTGGAGCCTCGACCGGATCCACATGTCGCGGCTGGGGCACAAGCGGCTCGCGGGCTACGTCTGCGACTCGATCGGGGTGCCGCACACGCTGAAGATCCCCGAGCTGCCCGACTGGGAGCCACGGCACTGGCGGCAGGTGGTGAAGGAGGAGCGGGTCTTCCTGCGCGACGAGGTGGTGCCGCTCGTGCGCCGCCGGATGAGCGGCGTGCGCGAGGGAGACACCCTGCAGCCGAAGTGGCCCGACCCCGTGCACCCTGCGGACGGGCTGAAGAAGCTCGCGCGCCAGCGGGCCGCCGAGGCCGACCGCGTCGCCCCCTGAGCAGCAGCCCCGCCAGGCAAGCCGATCGAGTGGCCCCGCGAGGGACGAGCGGGGCGTATCGAGATCGACGGCGGCACACATCGCACGACGGCGGACCACTTGTGATGTGGTCCGCCGTCGTACTTTCTGGTCCGCCGTCGTCGACGACGCCGGGAAGGTGAACCTGCCAGCCGCCGGTCAGCGGTGGTACGGGCCGCGAGGGGTCCAGGGCGCCAGCGCCGTGGACGTGGAGCGGCGCACCGGCCGCTCGCCCAGCCGCAGCGCGACGATCTGGCCGTCGGAGCCCGCGGCGAAGATGCGCCGGCCGGTCTGCTGCTCCAGCTGCTCGACCTGCTCGGTGAGCTCGCCGACGCGCGAGCGCAGCGCCTCGACCTGGTCCTGCAGCTCGAAGATCCGCCGTATGCCGGCGAGACTCACCCCGTCCTGCGACAGGCGCTGCACCTCGCTGAGCCGACGGATGTCGTGCGGGGAGTAGCGCCGGCCACCCCTCCCGTGCGGGAGGGGGTGACCAGGCCGAGACGGTCGTACTGCCGCAGGGTCTGGGCGTGCATCCCGGCCAGCTCGGCGGCGACCGAGATGACGTAGACGGGAGCGGTGTCGCCCGAACCCCGGGGGCTCATCGCGTGGCCTTCTCCAGCAGGTCGGACCGCGGGTCGAGCCCCTCCTGCTGCTCCTGGTCGCGCAGCGCCTCGACGGCCTTGGTGGCCTCGTCGGTGAGGCGCTGCGGCACCACGACCTGCACCTTGGCGAGCAGGTCGCCGGTGCCCTTGCCGGTCTTGATGCCGCGGCCCTTGACGCGCAGCACGCGACCGCTGGGGGTGCCGGGCGCGACGCGCACCTTGACGGGCTTGCCGTCGAGCGTCGGCACCTCCACGGTCGCTCCCAGCGCGGCCTCGGCGAAGGTGACCGGCAGGTCGACGGTGAGGTTGCGCCCGTCGCGGCCGAACACCGGGTGCGGCTCGACCGAGACGTGCAGGATCAGGTCGCCGGCCTTGGCGCCGGGCTGACCCGGCTCGCCCTTGCCGCGCAGCCGGACCTTCTGCCCGTCCTTGACGCCCGCCGGGATGCGCGCGGTGACGGTCTTGCCGTCGGAGTCGCGCAGCGTCACGGTGTCGCCGGACGCGGCCTGGCGGAACGACAGCGAGGCGTTGGCCTCGACGTCGCGGCCGGGTCGCGGGCCGGCGGGGGCGCCGTACTCGGAGTAGCCGCCGTAGTCGGAGTAGCCACCGCGGCCGCCGCCGAACGCCCCGCCGAACGGCGAGCCGCCCTGGCCGCCGAGGCCGGACAGCAGGTCCTCCAGGCTGATGCCCTCGGCACCGCCACCGGTGGAGTAGCGCACGCGGGTGCCGCCCGGGCCACCCGGACCGCCGGCACCGAAGGCGCTGAAGATGTCCTCGAAGCCACCGGCGCCGCCGCCACCGCCGGGCCCGCCGGCACCCGCGGTGAACCGGGCACCGCCGCGGACCATCTGGCGTACGGCGTCGTACTCCTGGCGCTTCTCGGGGTCGGACAGGACCGCGTTGGCCTCGCCGATCTCCTTGAACTTCTGCTCGGCCGCGGCGTCACCCGGGTTCTTGTCGGGGTGCCACTTGCGGGCCAGCTTGCGGTAGGCCTTCTTGATGTCGCTCTCGGACGCGTCCTGCGGGACGCCGAGAACGGAGTAGAAGTCCTTCTCGAACCAGTCTTGACTCGCCATCACACCTCCTTTGCCGGATGGCTGGTCGGTCTTCTCGTGGGCATCAGGCCGGGTCGGCCACGCTCACCCGCGCAGCGCGGACGACGCGGTCGCCGATCTTGTAGCCCGGCTGCATGACCTGCACGACCGTGGTGCCCTCGCTGCCCTCGGGCAGGTCGGCCTGCACGTGCATGAGCGCCTCGTGCAGCGTCGGGTCGAACGCCTCGCCCTTGGCGCCGATGCTCTGCACGCCGAAGCGGGTGAGCGTCGACTCGAGCTTGTCGGCGATCTTCGCGAAGGGCGTGCCCTCGGCCAGGTCGCCGTGCTCGCGCGCGAGGTGGATGTCGTCCATCACCGGCAGCAGCGCCTCGACCACCGAGCCGATCGCGGCGTCGCGGTCCTTGGGCCGCTCCCGCTTCATCAGCTCGCGGTAGTTGTGGAAGGCCGCCTTCTCGCGCAGCAGCTGGTCCTGCAGCTCGGCGGCGCGCTCGTCGGCACCGCCCTCGTTCTGTACGTCGGTCTCGCCCTGGGCGGGACCGCTCCCCGGGCGCCGTCCGGCGCCTCGGGCTGGGGGTGGAGCCGGGGGCCTGCTGACCGGTCGGGTCGACCGGCTGCTCTGGCCCGGGCTCGGGGTTCTGCTGGCTCACAGCCGAATCTCCTTCTGCCGCACCGCTGTCGCGCACCTTCCCAGTCTGCGGGTCGATGCGGCGCTTGTCGCGGATGACGGGGCGGCCGTCGTCCTCCGCCGGCTCCTGGGAGCCGGCGGAGGAGTAGGCGTCGGTCACTTCTTGTCGGCCTCGTCGTCGTCGATGACCTCGGCGTCGACCACGTCGTCGTCGGACGAGGCGCTCGAGCCGGCGTCGTCGGCGTCGGCCGCGCCGGACGTACCGCCCGCGGGCTGGCCGTCGGCCTGGCCCTCGGACTGCGCGTAGACCGCGGCCCCCATCTTCTGGGAGGCGTCGGACAGCGCCGTCGCCTTGGCCTGGATCTGGTCGGCCGGGGTGCTCTCGTCCTTGAGGGCGTCCTTCAGCTCCTGGATCGCGTTCTCGACCTCGGTCTTGTTCTCGGCCGGGACCTTGTCGCCGCTGTCGGAGAGGAACTTCTCGGTGGAGTAGACCAGCTGCTCCGCGGTGTTGCGGGCCTCGGTCTCCTCACGCCGCTTCTTGTCCTCGGCCGCGTGCTCCTCGGCCTCGCGCACCATGCGCTCGATGTCCTCCTTGGGGAGGGCCGAGCCGCCGGTGATCTGGATCGAGGCCTCCTTGTTGGTGCCGCGGTCCTTGGCCGACACGTGCACGATGCCGTTGGCGTCGATGTCGAAGGTGACCTCGATCTGCGGCACGCCACGCGGGGCCGGCGCGATGCCGGACAGCTCGAAGTTGCCGAGCAGCTTGTTGGCCTTGGCGATCTCGCGCTCGCCCTGGAACACCTGGATGTCGACCGACGGCTGGTTGTCCTCGGCGGTCGAGAAGACCTCCGAGCGCTTGGTCGGGATCGCGGTGTTGCGCTCGATGAGCTTGGTGAAGATGCCGCCCTTGGTCTCGATGCCGAGGCTCAGCGGCGTGACGTCGATGAGCAGGACGTCCTTCTTGTCACCGGTGAGCACGCCGGCCTGCAGCGCGGCGCCCACGGCCACGACCTCGTCGGCGTTGACGCCCTTGTTGGGCTCCTTGCCGGTGAGGTCCTTCACGACCTGGGCGACGGCGGGCATGCGGGTCGAGCCGCCGACGAGGACCACGTGGTCGATGTCGGAGACCTTGATGCCGGCGTCCTGGATCACCTGCTCGAAGGGCTTCTTGGTGCGCTCGAGCAGGTCCTTGGTGAGCTGCTGCTCGAACTGCGCGCGCGAGATGCTCTCGTCGAGGTGGATCGGGCCGTTCTCGCCCATCGAGAGGTACTGCAGCGAGACGTTGGTGGTCGTCGCGCTGGACAGCTCCTTCTTGGCCTGCTCCGCGGCGTCGCGCAGACGCTGCATGGCGATCTTGTCCTTGGACAGGTCGACGCCGGTGGAGTTCTTCACCTGGCGCAGCAGGTGGTCGACGACCGCCTGGTCCCAGTCGTCACCGCCGAGCTTGTTGTCACCGTTGGTGGCACGCACCTGGATGGTGGAGAAGCCGTCCTCGGGGTCCTTGCCGACCTCGAGCAGCGAGACGTCGAACGTGCCGCCACCCAGGTCGAAGACGAGGATGAGCTCGTCCTCCTTGCCCTTGTCGAGGCCGTACGCCAGCGCGGCCGCGGTGGGCTCGTTGATGATGCGCAGGACGTTGAGGCCCGCGATCTCACCGGCCTCCTTGGTGGCCTGCCGCTCGGCGTCGTCGAAGTACGCCGGCACGGTGATGACGGCGTCGGTCACCGGCTCGTTGAGGAAGGCCTCGGCGTCCTGCTTCAGCTTCTGCAGGATGCGGGCGGAGATCTCCTGGGCGGTGTACTTCTTGCCGTCGATCTCGGTGCTCCAGTCGGTGCCCATGTGGCGCTTGACGGAGCGGATGGTCCGGTCGACGTTGGTGACGGCCTGGCGCTTGGCGATCTCGCCGACCAGCACGTCGTTGTTCTTCCCGAAGGCCACGACGGAGGGCGTGGTACGTCCGCCCTCGGCGTTGGCGATGATCTCCGGGTCGTTGCCGTCGAGGAAGGCGACGGCCGAGTTGGTGGTGCCGAGGTCGATACCTACCGCACGTCCCATGTGTGTTGACTCCTCGTGAGTTCGGGGTGCGGCACCGGGTGCGGCGCCGCGTCTGACTAGGTCTGACTCAACTCCTGGCCGCCCGAGCCTGTCAAGATCGGACTCCGCAAAGTTGCGTTCACTAGGCTCAACCTTGGGACGGGGGTTCTGTTCCGGGTCACCCGGGTTGCGCGACGTGATCTGCGTCACACGCTACGCGCGGGGCGGCGGGCGCGGTCGGTTGCCGCCGTGATCGCTGCGCGAGCGCGTCGAGTGGTCACTCGTTGTCGGTACGCACGCGCCGGCACCCGCATCGAGTGACCACTCGGCGGGTGCCGGTCGGCGGGCGGTCGGGCGTCAGCCCGTGAGGTCGCGTGGGCGCAGGTCGAGGCGGCGCAGCAGCTGGGCGTTCAGCGCGACGACGACGGTGGAGGCCGACATCAGGATCGCGCCGACCGACATCGGCATCGTGATGCCCACGGGCGCCAGCACCCCGGCGGCCAGCGGCACCGCGACGAGGTTGTAGCCGGCGCCCCACACGAGGTTCTGCACGCTCTTGGCGTACGTCGCCTGGGACAGCTCCATCACCGACACCACGGAGCGCGGGTCGTCGGAGGCCAGGATGATCCCGGCCGAGCCGATCGCCACGTCAGTGCCGGCGCCGATTGCGATGCCGACGTCGGCGGTGGCCAGGGCGGGGGCGTCGTTGACGCCGTCGCCGACCATCGCGACCTTGCGCCCCTCGCCCTGCAGCTCGGCGACGGACGAGGCCTTGTCCTCCGGGCGTACACCGGCGTAGAAGCGGTCGATGCCCAGCTCCTCGGCGACGGCCGCGGCCACGGGCTCGGCGTCGCCGGTGATCATCACGACCTGGACGTCGCGGTCGTGCAGCCGCTCCACCGCGGCGCGCGACTCGGCGCGGATCTCGTCGGCGAGCCGCAGCGCGCCGGCGATGCGCCCGTCGACCGCGACGTGCAGCACGATCGCGCCCTCGGACTTCCACGGGTCGGTGGCAGCCAGCTCCTCGCCACCGACCTCGCGCACCATCGCCGGGCCGCCGACGCGCACCTCACGCCCGTCGACGGTCGCGGTGACACCCACCGCCGGCGCCGAGGTGAAGTCGGTCGCGCGAGGCACCTGCAGGTCACGCTCCTGCGCGGCGCGGACGATCGCCCGGGCCAGCGGGTGCTCCGAATCTGCTTCTGCCGCAGCGGAGTACGCCAGCAGCTGCTCCTCGTCGAGCCCGGACTCCGCGGTCGGCGACACGGCGGTGACGGCCGGGCGGCCCTTGGTGAGCGTGCCGGTCTTGTCGAAGATCACGGTGTCGACCGTGCGCATCGACTCCATCTCGAGGCGGCTCTTCACGAGGATGCCGGCGCTCGCGGCGCGCTCGGTGGCGATCGAGACCACGAGCGGGATGGCGAGACCCAGGGCGTGGGGGCAGGCGATGACCAGCACGGTGATCGCGCGGGTCACCGCGTCCTCCGGGGTGCCGACGACCGTCCACACCGTCGCGGTGATCAGGGCGGCGCCGAGCGCGAACCAGAAGAGCCAGCCCGCGGCCCGGTCGGCGAGGCGCTGAGCGCGGCTGGCCGACCCCTGCGCCTCGGCCACGAGGCGCTGGATGCCGGCGAGCGCGGTCTCGTCGCCGGTCGCGGCGACCTCGACGCGCAGACCCGAGTCGGTCGCGACGGTGCCGGCGACGACCTGGTCACCCGGCCCACGGCGTACGGGCTTGGACTCGCCCGTGATCATCGACTCGTCGAGCGAGGCGCTGCCGTCGATCACCTTGCCGTCAGCGGGAACTCGGCCGCCGGGGCGCACGAGCACGACGTCGCCCACGCGCAGGTCGGCGGGCGCGACGCTGACCACCTGGTCGCCCTCGACGCGCTCGGCCTCGTCGGGCAGCAGGGCCGCGAGCGAGTCGAGCGCCGAGGTGGTCTGGGCCAGCGAACGCATCTCGATCCAGTGGCCGAGCAGCATGATCACGACCAGCAGCGCCAGCTCCCACCAGAAGTCGAGGTCGTGCGGCAGCAGGCCGAGCGTCGCGCCCCACGAGGCGACGAACGCGACGGTGAGCGCGAGCGCGACGAGGAGCATCATCCCGGGCCGGCGGGCGCGGATCTCGTCGACGGCGCCGGTGAGGAACGGGCGGCCGAACCAGACGTACAGGATCGTGCCGAGCACCGGCGACACCCACGACAGGCCGGGCACGTCGGGCAGCGAGTAGCCGAGCAGGTCGGCGAACATCCCCGACAGCAGCACGGTCGGCACCGCGAGGATCAGCGACCCCCAGAAGAGCCGGCGGAACATCGCGACGTGGTCGCCGTGCCCGCCGTGGCCTCCCCCGTGGCCCTGGTGGCCACTCTGCTGACCCTCGCCCCCGCCGTCGTGGCCCGCGTGCTGGGCGTGGTCGTGCTCCTGGTGCTCGACGTGCTCCCCGGTGTGCTCTCGCATAGCCCATGTATACCCCCTAGGGGTATTACTGGCAAGCGGGGCTCAGCGGTCTCGCCCTGTCCGCTTGTGCTCCTACGGTCCGGCCATGGAGCAGCGCTCGATCCGCATCCGCGGAGCCCGCACGAACAATCTCGACGGCCTCGACCTCGACCTGCCGCGCAGCACCCTGGTCACCGTGGTCGGCGTCTCCGGCTCGGGGAAGTCCTCGCTGGTCTTCGACACGATCGCCGCCGAGGCGGGGCACCAGGTCAACGAGACCTATCCGCCGTTCACCCGCAACCGCCTACCCCGCTGGACCCGCCCGGACGTCGAGCGGCTCGACGGGCTGTCCCCCGTGGTCGTGATCGACCAGCGGCGACTCGGCGGCAACGCCCGATCCACGGTCGGCACCATCACCGACGCGTGGACCTATCTGCGGCTGCTGTTCTCGCGGGTGGCACAGCCGTACGTCGGGGAGTCGAACCACTTCTCCTTCAACGACCCGCTGGGCATGTGCCCGACGTGCTCGGGCCTCGGCGAGGTGGTGGTCCCGGCGGTCGAGGAGTTCCTCGACCTCGACCGCAGCCTGGCGGGTGGTGCGATCCGGCTGCCGGGGTTCGGGAACGGCGGGTACTGGTTCCGGCAGTACGCCGACATCGGCTCGTTCGACGCCAGCACCCCGCTGCGGGAATGGACTCCGGCCGAGCGCGAGGCGCTGCTGCACGGCGGGCCGGCCGCAGCCCGGTTGGGCACTCGACCACCCGCCGACTACGAGGGCGTCGTCGAGCGGTTCGAGCGGATCTACCTGCACACCTCCGACACGGTCTCGGACCGCAAGCGCGAGACGATCGAGCGCTTCACCCGCTCGCAGACCTGCCCCGACTGCGGTGGTGAGCGGCTCAACCCCGACAGCCGTGCGGCGAGGTTGCTCGACCGGACCATCGGCGAGATGTCGCGCCTGGAGGTCACCGAGCTGCTGGACGTCGTTCGTGCCGTTGACGATCCGACCGTCGCGCCGGTCGTCGCCGAGCTCTCCGAGCGGCTCGGGGCGATGGTCACGATCGGCCTCGGCTACCTGCACCTGGGACGGGCGACGAGCACTCTCTCCGGCGGTGAGGCGCAGCGGATCAAGACCGTGAAGCACCTCGGGTCGAGCCTGATCGAGATGCTGTACGTCTTCGACGAGCCCACCGTCGGGCTGCACCCGCACGACGTCGGATCGATGGTGGAGCTGCTCACCCGGCTGCGCGACAAGGGCAACAGCGTGCTCGTGGTCGAGCACGACCCCGCCGTCATGGCCGCCTCCGACCAGGTGGTCGAGATCGGACCGGGCGCCGGCGGCGAGGAGGTCGGCTCGTCTTCCAGGGCACGTACGCCGAGCTCACCACCGCAGACACCCCCACCGGCGACGCCCTGTCGACCCAGCAGCCGCTCACCACCGACCCGCGCGAACCCACCGGCTGGCTGCGGGTCGACGACGCCACCCGCAACAACCTCGACCACGTCACGGTCGACGTGCCCTGCGGGGTGCTGACCGTGCTCACGGGCGTGGCCGGTTCCGGAAAGTCAAGCCTCGCAATGGAACTCGTCGGGCAGCATGGCGCGATCGTCGTCGACCAGAAGGCCGTGGCGACGAGCCGGCGTTCGACGCCGACGACGTACACCGGGATCGCGGCGCCGATCCGTCGACTGTTCGCGAAGACCAACGGGGTGCCAGCCTCGCTGTTCAGCGCCAACTCCGACGGTGCCTGCCCGGACTGTCGCGGCCTGGGCGTGCGATACACCGACCTGGCGTTCATGGACGGGCAGGAGACGGTGTGCGAGACCTGCCACGGGCGACGCTTCAAGAACGAGGTGCTGCAGCACACGGTCGACGGCCTGAGCATCGCCGACCTCGACGACCTGCCGATCACCGAAGCGCTGAAACGCTTGGACGACAAGGCCGTTCGGCGTGGGTTGGAGCACCTCGACGCGGTGGGCCTGGGATACCTACGGCTCGGGCAGTCGCTCAGCACCTTGTCGGGCGGCGAGGCGCAGCGGGTCAAGATCGCCAAGGAGCTGCGCGAGACCACCGTGCCGACGACGTACGTCCTCGACGAGCCGACCACCGGCCTGCACCTGCGCGACATCGGCACGCTGCTCGGCGTGCTCGACGCGCTGCTGGACCAGGGGCACACGGTCGTGGTCATCGAGCACAACCTCGACGTGATCCGCCGAGCCGACTGGGTGATCGACCTCGGACCGGGTCCGGGGCGGCACGGCGGCCGGGTGCTGTTCGAGGGGCCCGTCGCGCAGCTGCGCAGGACCGTCACGGCCGAGGCGCTCGGGCTGGGCAGCTGAGGCTGAACCGAGCCCACAGCCCCCATGAAGCCGGGTTAGGTGCGTTTGACCCTGATGCATTGAGGTCAAACGCACGTAACCCGGTTTCATGCTCGGGAGATGGCCTTGGCCCGGTTGCGGGGTGGGGTCGATCGGGGCTCGTGCGGGGCGATCCGGTCGCGGGTGCGGTATTGGTTGAGCATGGCCCCGGCCGCGACCACGCCACCCACCCCAGTCCCCGCCCCGTGGGTGCTGCACGTGGACATGGACCAGTTCCTCGCCGCCGTCGAGCTGCTGCGGCGGCCCGAGCTCGTCGGGCTCCCGGTCGTGGTGGGCGGACGGGGCGACCCCACCGAGCGGGCCGTGGTGTCGACGGCGTCGTACGAGGCGCGCGCGTTCGGCATCCGCTCCGGGATGCCGCTGAAGCTGGCGGTGCGCAAGTGCCCCGACGCGGTCTTCCTACCGGTCGACTTCCCGGTCTACGAGGCGGCGTCGCAGCAGGTCATGGCCACCCTGCGAGCCTTCCCCGGCGCGGTCGTCGAGCTGCTCGGCTGGGACGAGGCGTTCGTCGGCGTGACCACCGCCGACCCGGTCGCGACCGCGCGCGAGATCCAGGCCGCCGTGCTCGCCGCGACCGACCTGCACTGCTCCGTCGGCATCGGCGACACCACGGTGCGCGCGAAGAACGCGACCGACTTCGGGAAGCCGCGAGGGACGTACCTGCTCACCCGGGACAACTGGCTCGAGGTGATGGGCGAGAAGCCGACCAAGGCGCTGTGGGGCATCGGCAACCGCATCGCCGAACGCCTGACGACGCTCGGGATCCGCACGGTCGCCGAGCTCGCCGCCGCCCCCGACGAACCGCTCGTCGCGGAGTTCGGCCCGTCGACCGGACCGCACATCGGCCGCCTCGGACGGGGCGAGGGCAGGGCCACCGTGGACGACACCCCGTGGGTTCCGCGGGCGCACGGCCACGAGACGACCTACCAGCACAACCTCACCGACCCGGCCGAGATCGCTTCTGCCATAAGGGAACTCGCCGACCAGTGCGTCGCCGACATCCGCCGCGAGGGCCGTCCGTGCCAGCGCGTGCACCTCAAGGTGCGGTTCGCGCCGTTCTTCACCGTGACCCGCGTGCGCAAGCTGCCCGACCCGACGTACGACGTCGCCACCATCACCGACACCGCCCTGGCACTCCTGGGCGGGCTCGGCGACGAGCGACCGATCCGGCTGCTCGGCGTGCGCGCCGAGATGGTGCCGCCGGAGGGTGGGTACGACGTGCGCGGGCACGGCCGCCCGGCCGCGCCCTGAGGAGGGCGCGACGCACGACGCTGGCCCTCAGAGCACCAGCGCCAGCAGCAGCACGAACGGCAGCGACACCAGCGACCCCAGGCTGGTCGCGACGGTGAGCGTCTTGAGCGCCCCCTGCGTCGAGAGGCCCAGCAGCGACTTGAACATCCAGAAGAAGTTGCTGTTGACGTGCAGCGCGAACATCGCACCCGAGGCGATCGCCAGGCAGATGACCACCGGAGCCACGCCGGTCGAGGCGACGACGGGCGCGATGATGCCGCCGGCCGTGATGGCCCCGACCGACACCGACCCGATCGCGAAGTGCAGCACCGCCGCGATCAGCCACGCCAGCACCACGCTCACCAGCACGGGCGCGCCCGCGTCGGCGGAGAACAGCCCGGCCAGCGTCTTGTCCAGGCCGGTCGCCTTGATGACCGCGCCGAGCGAGCCGCCGATGCCGGTGATCAGCAGGATCTCGCCGGTGGTGCGGAAGCCGCGCGCGAGCGCGTCCTCGGTGCGGTTGGTGCCGAGCACGCGCCGCCCGGTGACGAACGCGATCAGCAGCCCGACGAACAGCGCGAGGTTCGCGTCGCCGACGAACGCGATGAACGGGTTGGAGAAGCCGAGCAGGTCGGCGAACGCCCCGAACGCGATGAGCACCAGCGGCACCAGGATCGGCAGCAGCCGCACGAGCAGCGGCAGCCGCAGCGCCTTCTCGGGCACGTTGTCGAGGTCGTCCTCGTCCGGTACGTCCGTCGCGCCTGCCGCAGCGCCCGCACCTGCCGCACCCGCCGCGGTGGCACCGCCCGCACCTGCCGCAGCGCCCGCACCGGCCGCAGCCGACCCCGTCGCCGAGCCCGCGGCCATGGCCTCGTGCTGGGCGACGTACGCCGCGTGCTCGGGGTGGTCGGGGTGCTCGACCTCGTTCACGTCGATGTCGGTCGCCGGGTTCCACAGGCCCATGCGCAGCAGCTGGCGGAACAGGAACGTCACGATCAGCGCGGTCGCGAGCCCGAGCGGGGCGCCGTAGAGCAGGTAGGTGCCGAGCGGCACCTTGATCAGCCCGGCGACCGCGACCGCGGCGAGGCCGGGCACGACGAAGACGTAGCCGGCGAAGATGCCGACGCCGAGCGCCCCGGCGAGCCAGGGCAGACCGTTCTTGCGGTCGACGACCTGCGCGGACTGCCGGGCCATCGGGGCGGAGAGCACGACCTGCACGTCGACGTAGATCGAGGGGAAGATCGTCGCGAGCGCCGCGCTGATGGCGTAGGGCAGTCGGCCGCCGACGCGCCGCGCGATGACCTCGACCAGCGCCGCGAACGTGCCGGTCGCCTGCAGCAGCGACCCGATGAGCACGCCGAACCCGATGAGCAGACCGACCTCGGCCATGATCTCGCCGAACCCGCCGGTGATCTCCTCGAGCGTCTTGGCGAAGCCGACGCCCGCCGCGAGCCCCAGGTAGAGCGCCGAGATGATCAGCGAGATCACCGGGTCGACCTTGAAGCGGATGATCAGCAGGATCGCCACCAGGATCGCGATCGCGGTGTGCAGCATCTCCACGGTGGGCTCCATCGACGCCGTGATTTCAGAAACCACCGAGCGTACTGGCGCGCCCGGCCCCCGGACGCAGGATGACCGCGGCTCGACACGGCATCGGCCCCCTCGCTATTATCGCCGCATGACGATGATTCAGCCGAGCGCGACCGAGCGGGCCACCGAGCCGCTCGAGACCGTCGCGCCGCTCGACGAGCGCGCCGCTGCCGTCTCCGCAGCCGCGATGTTCCGCAGCATGGGAGACCCGGCACGCCTCGCGATCCTGCGCCACCTGCTGATCCGCGAGCACCGGGTCGTCGAGCTGATCGAGCACCTCGGGCTGGCTCAGTCGACCGTCTCGCAGCACCTGGCCTGCCTGCGCGAGTGCGGCCTGGTGACCTATCGGCCGGTCGGGCGCGCGTCGGCGTACTCCGTGACGCAGCCCGAGCTGGTGACCGCGTTCTTCGCCGCGGCCGAGCAGCTGCTGGAGTCGACCTCCGACGCGGCGCAGGCCTGCTCCACGGCGGGGGTGCGCTGATGGGCGCCGGGCACTCCCACGGCGGCGGCGCCGCCGGTCACGCGGGCGGTCGGCACCGCTGGCGGCTCGCGGTCGCGTTCGGCCTGGTCGCCTCGTTCTTCCTCGTCGAGCTGATCGCCGGTCTGATCTCCGGGTCGCTGGCGCTGCTGTCCGACGCCGGTCACATGGCCGCCGACGTGGTCGCCCTCGGCGCCGCACTCACCGCCACCCGCATCGCGACCCGCAAGGACACCACCGGCCGGCGCACCTACGGCTCCTACCGCGCCGAGGTCTTCGCCTCGGGCCTGACCGTGCTGATCATGCTGGCCGTCGCGACGTACGTGACGGTCTCGGCGATCAGCCGCATCGGCGGCTCGCCCGAGGTCGCCACCGGCCCGATGTTCATCGTCGGCGGCATCGGCCTCATCATCAACATCGTCGCGCTCCTGCTGCTGCGCAGCGGCGCCTCGGAGAGCATCAACGTCAAGGGCGCCTACCTCGAAGTCATGGCCGACACCCTCGGCTCGGTCGGGGTCATGGTCGCCGGCGTGCTCATCATGATCACCGGCGACGCCATCTGGGACACCGTGATCGCCCTCGCCATCGCGATCTTCGTCGCGGTCCGCGCGATCATGCTGGCCCGCGAGGTGCTCACCGTGCTCGGCCAGCACGCCCCGGCCGGCATCGACCCGGTCGAGGTCGAGACCAAGCTCGCGGCGATCCCCGGCGTGCGCGAGGTGCACGACCTGCACCTGTGGACCCTGACCTCGGGCATGAACGTCGCCACCGCGCACCTGGTCTCCGACGACCCCAGCCAGACCACCGCGCTGCTGGAGCAGGCGCAGAACCTGCTGCGCACCGACTTCAAGGTCGAGCACGCGACGCTGCAGGTCGAGCAGGACCCGACCCGCTGCGCCGAGGTGAGCTGGTAGTCCGAACCGGCCGATCCCGTACGCCCTCCCCGGCTCTTCCGGTAGTCTCATTTTCGGGGAGAGTCGCCACGTAGCGCCGCACCTGTTGCATAGAGTTCTCATTCGTGACGCAAGTGAGGATCAAGCAGGCTGCGGCTCTGCTGGGGGTCAGCGACGACACCGTGCGCCGGTGGTGCGACGCCGGCCGGCTGGAGTCGACCACCGACTCCGCCGGTCGGCGGGTGATCGACGGGACTGCGCTGGCGGCGTTCGCCCAAGGGCTCGCCGCCGGCGCCGACTCCCCGCGCGGCCCACGCCGTCGTCGGCCCGCAACCGGATGCCGGGCCTGGTCACGCGCGTCGTGCGCGACACGGTGATGGCGCAGGTGGAGCTGCAGTGCGGCCCGTTCCGCGTCGTGTCGCTGATGAGCCGTGAGGCGGCCGACGAGCTGGGGCTGGAGCCCGGCGCGCTCGCGATCGCGACGGTGAAGTCGACCAACGTCGTCGTCGAGACCGAGGAGGCCGGGGCATGAGCAGCACGTCGAGGATCGCGTCGAGGAGAGCGGCCCCGGCCGCGGTTGCCGCCCTGATCACCGTGGCCGGCTGCGGCAACGGCACCGGGGAGGGCGCCGGCGAGAACGCCGGCTCCGCCGCGCCGGGTGCCGGGTCGGGGGCCGCGTCGAGCGGGCGGGTGACCGGCACGATCACGGTGATGGCGGCGGCGTCGCTCAAGGAGTCGTTCACCTCGCTGGCCCGCACCTTCGAGCAGCAGCACCCGGGCACCAAGGTGGTGCTGAGCTTCGGTCCGAGCAGCGGTCTGGCGGGGCAGATCACCCAGGGCGCGCCGGCCGACGTGTTCGCCTCGGCGAGCCGCAAGAACATGGACCAGGTGACGCAGGCGGGCGACGCCGCCTCGCCCACGACCTTCGCCCGCAACCAGCTCACGATCGTCACCCCGGCGAGCAACCCCGCGAAGGTGCGCGGGCTGAGCGACCTGACGAAGCCGTCGGTCAAGACCGCGGTCTGCCAGGCTCAGGTGCCGTGCGGGGTGGTGGCCGCGACGGTGTTCCGCAACGCCGGGGTCACGGTCAAGCCGGTCACCCAGGAGGTCGACGTCAAGGCCGTGCTGTCGAAGGTCACGCTCGGCGAGGTCGACGCGGGCCTGGTCTACGTCACCGACGCCAAGGCCGCGGGCACCAAGGTCGCCCAGGTCGCGATCCCCGCCGACGACAACGCCTCGACCGACTACCCCATCGCGCCGCTCACCGGCAGCAAGAACCCCGCCACCGCCAAGGCGTTCGTCGACCTGGTCCTGTCCCAGACCGGGCGCCAGGTGCTCACCGGCGCGGGGTTCGCTGCGCCATCCTGATGCCGTGAGCCTCCCCGACGTACGCCCTCGCCGGGCGCGGTCGAGAGCGCCCTGGCCCCTGGGGGTGCCGGCGCTGCTGGCCACCCTGCTGCTCCTGCTCCCGCTGCTCGCGATGCTGCTGCGGGCGCCGTGGACCGACCTGCCGCGGCTGCTGGCCCAGCCCGAGGTGCGCACGGCGCTGCGTCTGTCGCTGCTGTGCGCGACCGCGGCGACCGCCATCTCGCTCGTGCTGGGCGTGCCGCTGGCCTGGGTGCTGGCGCGCTCGCAGGCCCGGGGCATCCCGCTGCTGCGCGCGCTGGTGACGGTGCCGCTGGTGCTGCCGCCGGTCGTGGGCGGCATAGCGCTGCTGCTGGCGTTCGGGCGCGAGGGCGTGGTCGGTCGGTGGCTGGACCAGTGGTTCGGGGTGAGCCTGCCGTTCACGACGACCGGGGTGATCGTGGCCGAGACGTTCGTGGCGATGCCGTTCCTCGTGGTGAGCGTCGAGGGGGCACTGCGGGCGGCTGGTGAGGACCTGGAGGAGGCCGCCGCGACGCTGGGCGCCTCGCGTGCGCGAGCGTTCCGGCTGGTCACGCTGCCGCACGTGCTGCCCGCGCTGGTCGCCGGGGCGGTGCTGTGCTGGGCGCGGGCGCTGGGCGAGTTCGGCGCGACGATCACCTTCGCCGGCAGCTTCCCGGGGACGACGCAGACCATGCCACTCGCGGCCTACCTCGCGCTGCAGACCGACCCCGACGCGGCGGTGGCGCTGTCGCTGGTGCTGCTGACGGTCTGCCTGCTGGTGCTCGTCGGGCTGCGCGAGCGCTGGTGGCCGCACGGGAGCGACGCGTGAGCGAGGTCGGCAGCCTGCGCGGGGTGGCCGGTGCCGGGAGCTTCCGGCTCGAGATCGATCTGACGCTGCGGGCCGGTGAGGTGGTCGCGGTGCTCGGCCCCAACGGCGCCGGCAAGTCGACCCTGCTGCGCACGCTCGCGGGGCTGAACCCGTTGCGCTCCGGGCAGGTCCGTCTCGGCGGCACGCTGCTCGACGACGCCGAGGCCGACGTGCTCGTGCCGCCCGAGCGCCGCGAGGTGGGCCTGGTCTTCCAGAGTTATCGCCTGTTCCCCCACCTCAGCGTGACCGACAACGTCGGGTTCTCCTGGCGGGCGCGCGGTGCGAGCAAGGCGCAGGCGCGCGAGCGGGCCGCCCCGTGGGTGCGGCGGCTGGCGCTGGAGGAGCTCGCCGACCGCAAGCCGCGGCAGCTGTCCGGTGGGCAGTCGCAACGGGTCGCGATCGCGCGGGCGCTCGCGTCGGAGCCACAGCTGCTGCTGCTCGACGAGCCGCTGGCCGCGCTCGACCCGCGGTCGCGCACCGAGATCCGCTCGTCGCTGCGCCAGCACCTCGCGGAGTTCCCCGGCGCGGTGCTCATGGTGACCCACGACCCGGTCGACGCCATGGTGATGGCCGATCGGTTGCTGGTCATCGAGCAGGGCCGCGTGGTCCAGGACGGCTCCCCGGTGGAGGTCGCGCGGCGGCCGCGGACGGCGTACGTCGCTCGGCTGGTCGGCCTGAATCTCTATGCGGGACAGCACGACTCGCACACCGGTTCGGTCGCGCTGGAGGGCGGCGGCCGCCTGGTCGCGACGACCGAGGACGAGCCGCTGCACGGGGAGCACGTGCTCGTCACGCTGCGACCCGCGGCCATCGGCGTGCACCGCGAGCGCCCCTCGGGCAGCCCGCGCAACTCCTGGCCGGCGAGGGTCGAGGGACTGGAGCAGCTGGGCGACCGCGTACGGCTGGCGACCAGCGGCGAGCCACCCGCCGTCGTCGACCTCACGCCCGACGCGGTGGCCGAGCTGGGCCTGCAGGTCGGCGACTCGGTGTGGCTCGCCGCGAAGGCCACCGAGGTGCTGGCCTACCCCGATACCGCCCAGGCAGAACAGCCCCCGTCGCCGGCGGTCTCGGAGTAGCCGGCGGCACTGAGCCGGGCCGCCGGCCACGCCCGGGCCGCCGGCCACGCCCGGGCCGCCGGCGACGCCCGGGGGACCTCGGAGCCGGCCTTAATCTGGGGCACGTGGTGCGCCACCCCGGCCCGGCCCACGGGACGCCCCACCCGCGACTGGCGCACGAGGCGCCCCAGAGTAAAGCCGTCCCGATGCGTCCTCCCGGGCCAACCGATCAGATACCGACCGTTCGCCGCCGGGGAGCCGGTCTCGGCGCCGGTCCGCGGCCCGGCGCGCGGCGGCCCGGCCCGAGCGGGCACGCTGGCCTCATGCGCCTGCCGATCCCTGACGACGTCCTCGCCGCTGCCGAGCGCCTCGACGGCGTCGCGCACCGCACGCCCGTGCTCACCTCGACCCGGCTCGACGAGGCGCTCGGCCTGCAGGTCTTCCTCAAGTGCGAGAGCTTCCAGCGCATGGGGGCGTTCAAGTTCCGCGGCGCCTACAACACGCTGGTGCAGCTGACGTCGGAGCAGCGCAGGGCCGGGGTCGTCGCCTACTCCTCCGGCAACCACGCCCAGGCCGTCGCCCTCGCCGCGCGGCTGCTCGACATGCCGGCCACCATCGTCATGCCCACCGACGCGCCACGGATCAAGCACGAGGCGACGCTGGGCTACGGCGCCGAGGTGGTGCAGTACGACCGGCACACCGAGTCGCGCGAGGAGATCGGCCGGGCGATCGCCGCGGAGCGTGGCGCGGTCGTCGTGCCGCCGTTCGACCACCCCGACATCGTCGCCGGTCAGGGCACCGCCGCGCTCGAGCTGCTGCAGGACGTCGGCCCGCTCGACGCGCTCGTCGCGCCGATGGGTGGCGGCGGGTTGGTGACCGGATCTGCGCTGGCCGCAAGGCTTCTGGCGCCCGACGCGCAGATCTTCGGCGTCGAGCCCGCCGCCGGCGACGACGCCCGGCGCTCCCTCGAGTCCGGCGAGATCGTGCGCATCGACACCCCGCGCACCATCGCCGACGGGGCACAGACGCAGGCGCTCGGCGAGGTGACGTTCGCCCTCGCACGCCAGCTGCTGACCGCGGTCTGGACGGCGACCGACGACCAGCTCGTGGCGTCGATGCGCACCCTCGCGAGCACGCTGAAGATCGTCGCCGAGCCGACCGCGGCCCTCGGCCTCGCCGGGCTCACCGAGCACCGCGACGAGCTCGCCGGCCGACGCGTCGGCGTCATCGTCTCCGGCGGGAACGTCGACCTGGGCCGCTTCGCCGAGCTGGTCGGGGGTGCGGCATGAGCGGGTCGGAGGGCCGTCCGCCGCAGGCCCAGCACCCGCACGAGCCGCACGACGCGGCGTTCGCGACCCGGCTCAACTGGCTGCGCGCGGGCGTGCTCGGCGCCAACGACGGCATCGTGTCGATCGCCGGCATCGTGGTCGGGGTCGCGGGTGCCACCACCGACCGCTCGGCCATCCTGATCGCCGGGGTCGCGGGCGTCGTGGCGGGCGCGATGAGCATGGCGGTCGGCGAGTACGTCTCGGTCAGCACCCAGCGCGACAGCGAGAAGGCGATGCTCGCCCTGGAGCGCCGCGAGCTGCGCGAGATGCCCGCTGAGGAGCTCGACGAGCTCACCGCGCTCTACGTCGACAAGGGCATCGAGCCCGCGCTCGCCCGCGAGGTGGCCGAGCAGCTGACCGCCAAGGACGCCCTGCGCGCGCACGCCGACATCGAGCTCGGCATCGACCCCGACGAGCTGGCCAACCCGTGGCACGCGGCGGGCGCGTCGTTCGTGTCGTTCCTCGTCGGTGCGCTGCTGCCGATGATCGCGATCCTGCTGCCGGGGCCGACCTGGCGGGTGCCGGTGACGTTCGTCGCGGTCCTCGTCGCGCTGGCCCTCACCGGCCGGATCAGCGCCCGCCTCGGCCAGGCCCCCAGCCTCCCCGCGGTGCGACGCAACATGGTGGGCGGCGCGCTCGCCATGGCACTGACGTACGCCATCGGCACCGCGGTCGGCGTCGGCGTCTGACGGGCGGCCGACGGCGGGCGTACGTTGGTCGCATGGCCGAGAGTCCCGTCACCGTCACGCGGGAGGGCGCCGTCGCCCGCGTCACCCTCACCAACCCCAAGAGGCGCAACTCGCTGTCGGAGGACACGCTGCGCCGGCTGCTCGCCGCGCTCGACGAGGTGGCCGCGAGCGACGCGACCGGCGTCGTGCTGCAGGCCGAGGGGCCGGTCTTCTCCGCGGGGCACGACTTCGCCGACGTGGCCGCGCGCGACATGGTCGGGGTGCGCGACCTGCTGGCGCTGTGCCAGTCGGTGATGGAGCGGATGCACACGATGCCGCAGGTCGTGGTGGCGCGCGTGCACGCGCTCGCGACCGCGGCCGGCTGCCAGCTCGTGGCCTCCGCCGACCTCGCCGTCGCCGCCGACACAGCGGGCTTCGCGCTGCCCGGCGGCAAGGGCGGCTGGTTCTGCCACACCCCGGCCGTGCCGGTCGCGCGGGCGATCGGGCGCAAGCGGCTGATGGAGATGGCCCTCACCGGCGACGTCGTCGACGCGAAGACAGCGCTCGACTGGGGCCTGGTCAACCAGGTCGTCCCCGAGGGCGAGCTCGACGCGGCGGTCGACGACCTGCTCGCGCGCGCGACCCACGGCAGCGCCGCCTCGAAGGCGTGGGGCAAGCGTGTGCTCTACGCCCAGCTCGACCGACCCGAGTCCGACGCGTACGCCGTCGCCGCCGAGGCGATGGCCGCCGCCTCGCAGACAGGCGGCGCCAAGGAGGGCATGAGCGCCTTCCTCGAGAAGCGCAGACCCTCCTGGACCGACTGACGCAGGGGCGCCGGGCGTACCTATGCTCGGGGTGACGCCGACGACGAGGTCGGCGCCCGATCCGTGAGCCAGGAGGCGGCGACACCATGCGCGACTACGGCAAGTTCTACATCGGTGGCGAGTGGGTGCAGCCCACCGACGGGACGCCCCTCGACGTGATCAACCCCGCGACCGAGCAGGTCGCCGGCCGGATCACGCTGGGCACGGCGGCCGACGTCGACCGGGCGGTCGAGGCGGCGCGCACGGCGTTCGAGGCGTACGGCCGGACCGAGCCGAAGGAGCGCCAGGAGCTGCTGTCGGCGATCGTCGCGGAGTACAAGAAGCGCAGCGGCGACCTCGCCGCCGCCGTGACCGAGGAGATGGGCGCGCCCACCAAGCTGTCCGAGACCGCGCAGGTCGGGATGGGCCTCGGCCACCTCGTGACCGCGATGAAGGCGCTGGACTCCTACGCCTTCAGCGAGGACCGCGGCACCACCCGCATCGTGCGCGAGCCGATCGGCGTCTGCGCGTTCATCACCCCGTGGAACTGGCCGCTCAACCAGCTCTCCGCCAAGGTCGCGCCGGCCCTGGCGACCGGGTGCACGATGGTGCTGAAGCCGTCGGAGGTGGCGCCGTTCTCGGCGTACATCTTCGCCGAGATCCTTGACGCCGCAGGCGTTCCCGCGGGCGTCTTCAACCTGGTGAACGGCGACGGGCCGACCGTCGGGGCCGCGCTCGCCGCGCACCCGCAGGTCGACATGATCTCGATCACCGGCTCGACCCGCGCGGGCGTCGAGGTCGCCAAGGCCGCCGCGCCGACCGTCAAGCGCGTGCACCAGGAGCTCGGCGGCAAGAGCCCGAACATCATCCTCGACGACGACGCCTTCGAGAAGGGCGTGAAGATCGGCGTCGCCAGCGTCATGCACAACAGCGGGCAGTCGTGCAACGCGCCCACCCGCATGCTCGTGCCGGCCGCGCGCATGGAGGAGGCCAAGAAGATCGCCCAGGCCGCGGCCGAGAAGACCACGGTCGGCGCGCCCGACAGCGAGGCGCGCATGGGGCCGGTCGTGTCCGAGGCACAGTGGAACAAGATCCAGGACCTGATCCAGAAGGGCATCGACGAGGGCGCCACGCTGGTGTCCGGCGGCACCGGCCGCCCCGATGGGTTGGACGCCGGATATTACGTGAAGCCAACGGTTTTCGCCGACGTGAGCAACGACATGACCATCGCGCGCGAGGAGATCTTCGGGCCGGTTCTGTCGATCCTGCCGTACGACGACGTCGACGACGCCGTGCGCATCGGCAACGACACCGACTACGGGCTGGCGGCGTACGTCTCCGGTTCCGACACCGAGCAGGTGCGCTCGGTCGCGTCGCGCCTGCGCGCCGGGCAGGTCAACCTGAACAGCGCCCAGGTCGACCTGAGCGCGCCGTTCGGTGGCTACAAGCAGAGCGGCAACGGCCGCGAGTGGGGCGACACCGCGTTCGACGACTTCCTGGAGACCAAGGCGGTCATCGGCTACACGCCGGCCGAGAGCTGACGCTCAGCCGGTCGCGGTGACCTCGCTGACCTGCATCACCGGCGTGATGTCGGTGTAGTTGGCGATGTCGCCGAGGATCTGGTCGGCGTTGGGACCGAAGCCCGCCGCCCAGGCCTCCTCGGTCTCGACCTCGAACCAGCACGCCGCCTCGTAGACCGCGGGGGCGTTCGGCGCACCGCCGTTGAGGCCGCGCTCGACGCCCCACGCGGTGACGGCGGAGCCCACCAGCTCGGCCACCATCGGCACGTGCCGGGAGCGGTAGTACTCGTGGTCGAACCGGGCTCCTCGGTGCGCGGGTAGAGGACGCTGACCTTGATCACGGGGGCTCCTTGGGTGCGACGGGCGCGCCGGGCGGCGGCAGGACCCCGCCCAGGCTAGCGGGGCCGCCGCCGCGTGCAGATGGACAGGACAAAGGATTCGGGGCCCGCGGGACTCCGCGGCTCGGTGCGGGCGGCCGCCCGTTGTTCCTGTCCAGATGTACGCCCTCGTACCCTCGTGACATGTGCGTCGACGATGCCGGGCGAGCGAGCCCGCGAGCACGCCCGGAGGAGGAGACGCGCTCAACGGACGCAGCGCCCTC
Organism: Barrientosiimonas endolithica; assembly: GCF_030296655.1. Lineage (NCBI taxonomy): Bacteria > Bacillati > Actinomycetota > Actinomycetes > Micrococcales > Dermacoccaceae > Barrientosiimonas > Barrientosiimonas endolithica. The sequence continues at coordinate 3,134,153 of NZ_AP027735.1, forward strand.
GTACTTCGTCCCGGTCGCGGACCACACCTATCGCCCGACGTCGCTGACGCAGGGGGCGTGGCGGGAGGACGAGCAGCACGTGTCGGTGCTGGCGGGGCTGGCGGCGCACGAGATCGAGCAGCACGAGCCGCGGGCGGACCTGCTGGCCTGCCGGTTCAGCTTCGAGATCCTCGGCCAGATCGCGCGTGAGGAGATCAGCTTCGAGGTGCGCACCGCTCGCCCCGGCCGGACCATCGAGCTGGTCGAGGCGGTCGGCACGATCGGCCCGCGCCCGGTGCTGCTGACGCGCGCCTGGCGGCTGCTGACCTCCGACACCACCTCGGTCGAGGGCATCGAGCTGCCGGCCATGCCGAAGCCGCAGGACTGCGAGCCGTTCGACGGCGCGGCGCAGTGGCAGGGCGAGTTCCTGGCGTCGCTGGAGTGGCTGGCCGCGCCGGGCGGGCGCGACGGCCGCCGGCAGGTGTGGACCCGCACGCCGGTCGACCTGGTCGAGGGCGTCGAGGTGGGCGACCTCGCGCGGTTCGTGTCGCTGGTCGACCTGGCCAACGGCGTCGCGACGCGGCGGCACCCGAAGACGATGGGTTATCCGAACGTCGAGCTGTCGATCCACCTGCTGCGCCGCCCCGACCCGGAGTGGGTGGGGCTGGACACGTCGGTGTCGTTCGGCCCGGACGGCGTCGGTCTGACCTCGACGGTGCTGAACGACGTGCACGGCCCCGTCGGCACCGCCGCCCAGAGCCTCACGCTGCGCCTGCCGTAGCACACAAGCCGGTCGAGCAGCGCGGAGCTACTCGACCGGCTTGTTGCTCGACCGGCGTGGGTGCGGTTACTCGGTGATCCGGCGGCGCAGCACCAGGTAGGCGCCACCCAGCAGCGACACCAGGGCCGCGCCGGCGCCGGCGGTGCCGGTGTTGCCGAGGCCCGCGGCGCCCGTGCGCCCGGTCTCGACCGGCGGGCCGGTCACCGTCGGCTCACCCGGCTGACCAGGATCGGTCGGCTCACCCGGGTCGGTGGGCGTCGGCTCGGCGCCGCCACCGGTCACCTCGACCGGGATCTGCACCGTGGTGCCCGACGGCGCCGCGGTGAGCGTGAGCATCGCGGGCCCCGACGGCGTGCCGGCCGGGATCGTGACCGTGACGTCGGCCGAGCCGTCGCGCGTGGGGTACGGCGGCGCGGTGCTCTTGCCCGCGGTGATCGGGAACTCGCCGAGCGACGCGTCGCCCAGCCTCGCGGTGAGCGTGGTGTTGGTCGGCGACCCCACGCTGGTCAGGTCGGTGCCGGAGACGGTGAAGCTGACCTCCTCGCCGGCCGCGACCTGCGTCGGCTGGTCCTGCACGGCGACCGCGCCCTTCTTGAACGACGGCGACAGCGGGCTGTTCTCGCGGATCCACTCCACGAACAGCGACTGGTCGATCAGGCCGGAGTCGCGGGTGTTGGTGCCCTCGCCGAACGCGGTGAAGTTGTCGCCGCCGCCGAGCAGGAACGAGTTCGACGCGACGGTGTACGTCTTCGCCGGGTCGAGCTCCTCGCCGTCGACCATCACCGTGGTCACCCGCGAGCCCTCCGCGGCCGTCGGGTCGTAGGTGTAGGTGACGTTCTCGGACAGCCCCAGCTTTAGGAACGGCCGCGACGAGCCGGCCGGCTGCCACTGCTGCTCGAGCACCTTCAGGAACTGGGCCCCGGTGAGCTCCTTGGTGACCACGGTGTTGTTGAACGGCATGATCGAGGCGGCGTCGGCGTACGTGATCTTGCCGTCGTCGTTGATCAGGTCCGAGCGCACGCCGCCGGGGTTCATGACGCCGATGTCGACGCCGCCGGGACGGCCCGGCTTGTTGATCGACTCGAGGTAGCTCTGGGCGATCATGTTGCTCAGCGTCGACTCGCGCATGCGGTCGTCGCGCTGCCCGTCGGGGCTGAACGCGGTGGTGATGTCGCCGGTCTGCTCGCCGATCTGGCGCGCCCCGATCTCGGCGGCCTTCTTGTTGGCGGAGTCGACGATCTGCGCGCTCGCGCGGTAGCGCGGGTCGGCCTCGCACGCGGCGGTCGGCTCGGTCACCGGGCGCAGCCCCATCTGGTACTGCGTGACCTTCTTGGTCTCCGGGTCGTAGCCGAGCGTCAGCTCGCCGAGGTTGTTCGCGTAGTAGCCGGTCTGGATCACCGGGCGGGTGCCGTCGCCGGGCACCGGGCCGTCCCAGGTGTAGTCCATGTGGGTGTGGCCGGTGATGATCGCGGCGACCTTCGGCGAGGTGTTGTTGACGATCTTGCCGAACTCGTCGCTGCCGGCGACGCCCTCCTGCAGGGTCGCGCCCTCGCCGCCGACCGGGGAGCCTTCGTGGTAGGCCGCGACGACGACGTCGGCCTCGCCGTTGCCGGCGTTGCCGTCGGTCAGCTGGTCGGCCACCCGGTTGACCGCGGTGGACGGGTCGCCGAAGTCGAGGCCGCTGATGCCGTCGGCCGCGACGAGCGACGGGACGTCCTTGGTGACCGCGCCGACGACGCCGATCTTCACGCCGTTCTGCTCGACGATCTTGTACTCCGGGAGCGCGGGCGTCTGCGTGCCCTTGCGATAGACGTTCGCACCGAGGTACGTCCAGCTCGCCCGGTCCGCGACGCGGCCGGTGAGGTCGGAGAAGCCCTTGTCGAACTCGTGGTTGCCCACCGAAGACGCTTGCAGGTCAAGGGAGTTCAGGAAGTCGATCGCCGGTTCGTCGTTCTGCGACGCCGACTCGAACGGCGTGCCGCCGATGTTGTCGCCGGCCGCGACGAACGTCGCCCCGGGGTTCTCCCGCTGCGCCGTGGTGACGGTGCAGGCGAAGTCCTTGGTGAAGTGACCGTGGTAGTCGTTGATGTTGAGCAGGGTCAGTTTCGTCAGCGACGGGTCGATCGACCCACCGCCCACGTTGGTCGCGGCCTGCGCGGGGGTGGTGGTCGCCATGGCGAGCGCCAGGACTCCTCCGACCGCGGCGATCCGACCAGGCATCGCTCGCCTCATGGGGCTGTCTCCTTCGTCAGCTGCGGGTCCCAGGGGGTGCCGGGCGTGCGGAAGCAGACGGCGCGGACCCGCAGGAGCCAATATGCCCGCGCCCGCGGGGGCTTGGGGCGCAGCGAGGCAAAAGTCATGCACGCGCCATGGAGCGTTCACGGCGATGCGGGGCGCAGGGCGTTCGAGGCCCTCACCGTGGCAGGTGTGGAACTCGGGACCGCACGACCGGGTGACGTCAGCGTCGTCGCGCATCGCGGCGGCGCAGGGCTCGGCCCGGAGAACCAGCTGGCGACCTTCGCGACCTCGCACGCCCTCGGGGTGCGGGTCCTGGAGACCGACGCGCGCGCGACCGCCGACGGCGTCGCCGTCGCGCATCACGACGCGACCCTCGACCGCACGACCACGCTGCGCGGGGCGGTGCGCGACCGCAGCTTCGCCGACCTCGGCGGTCAGGTGCTGCGCATGGACGAGCTGCTGAGGGCGCATGACGACGTCGAGCTGCTCGTCGACGTCAAGGAGGCCCGGGTGGTCGGGCCGCTCGTCGCGGCGATCCAGGCGACGCGCAGCGCCGACCGGGTGTGGGTGGCCGGGGGCTGGGACCACTGGCTGTCCGCGGTGGTCGAGCGCTGCCCGGGCGTACGTCCGGCGCTGGGCTGGCGGGGCCTGTCGACACTCATGTGGTCGGCCCGGCGCGGGGTACGCCCGCGGCGGCTGGCGGGGCGGGCGTACGCCGCGCACGTGCCGTGGCGGCTGAACGGCGTGCGCTGGCTCGCCGACGAGCGGGTCGCGGTGCGGCTGGTGGAGCAGTGCGCCGACCTCGGGCTGGTGCTGCGCGCCTGGACGATCGACCGGCCCGACCTGCAGCGGCGCCTGGTGCGCCAGGGGTGCCGTCGATCATCACCGACCGCCCCGACCTGGCCCGCGAGGTGCTGATCGGCGAGAACCGCTGGTCCCCCATGGGCACCCCCAAGCTGGTCGAGTAGTCCCCCACGCTGGTCGAGTAGCCGGCGAGGAACGAGCCGGCGTATCGAGACCACTCACGCTGGTCGAGTAGCCCCCACGCTGGTCGAGTAGCCGGCGAGGAACGAGCCGGCGTATCGAGACCCACCCGAAGACGGCGCCGTCTCGCACTTCGCCAAGCCTTCCGCGTTCGAGAACGCCGTTCTGCGATCTCGCCTAGCATCCCGGCTCGTGGGTCGACACTCAGCTCCCGAGCCGCGCCGCGGCCGCCACGCGCTGCCCGGGCAGGGCCGCTTCCTGTCCTGGGCGGTGGCGCTGGCGCTGGTCGCCGCGCTGGTCGGCGGCGGGGTCTGGGCGTGGCGCGCGGCCGACGGCGACGAGCAGCCGGTCGCGGGCGAGCAGTCCGAGGACTGCCCGGAGAGCCCGCTGCGCATCGCGACCACCAACGAGATGCGGGTGCCCCTCGGGGCGCTGGTCAGTCAGGGCAACTCGACCGACTGCGTACGGTTCGTCGTCGACACCGCCACCCCGCTCGCCGTGGCCAACGCCGTGCACGGCAACGACCCGCTGCGGCCGGCGGTCTGGGTGCCCGACAGTCCGCTGTGGGCGCGCGAGTCGGGTCTGTCGGGGCTGCAGCAGGGGCCGACGATCGCGACCAGCCCGACCGTGGTCGCTGTGCCGCAGTCGCTGCGCGGGGCGAACGTCTCCGGCACCCAGCCGTGGAAGACGATCCTGGAACGCACCGGTGGCAGGTTCGGCATGGACAACCCGGCCGACGACACGCCTGCCCTGATGTCGTTGAAGGGGTGGCGGAGTCGTACGGCGGGAGCGCGGCCGGGCGCCAGCAGCTCACCGGCCTCGTGGTCAGGATGAGTCACTCCGACAACGCGAGCAGCACGATGCTCACCGATGCGGACGACCCGAAGAAGGCGCGGGCGTTCCCGACCAGCGAGCAGGCGGTGGCGGCGTACAACACCGAGCACACGGGGTCGAAGCTGTCGGTCGTGGTGCCGAAGGAGGGGTGGCGCAGCTGCGCTACCCGGTGCTGCGCATCCCTGGGAGCCCGGGTGGCGACGACGCGGCGTACGAGCGGTTCACCAAGCTGGTGACGAGCCCGCTCGCGCGAACCATCATGCGCAACAGCGGTTTTCGGGTGCAGGGTGAGACGACGCCCACCGTGCAAGGGGCGCCGGTGAGCCTGCCGTCGAACACTCCCGACCCGTCGGCGCAGGACCTGTCGGCGCTGCTCACGGCGTGGAACAAGGCGGCCCGGGAGAGCCGGATGCTGGTCGTGCTCGACGTGAGCGGGTCGATGCTGCGCAAGGCGCCCAAGGGCGACAGCCGGATCAACCTCGCGCGCAAGGCCGGCGCGGTGGGTCTGCAGACGCTGCCGCAGTCGACCGAGATGGGGCTGTGGGTGTTCTCCACCGCGCAGCAGGGCAAGCGTGACTATCGCGAGGTGCTGCCGATGCGGCGACTCGACTCCACCGTCGGCGGCAGCAGCCAGGCCTCGATGCTGGGCGCCGCGTTGGACACGATGCCGAGCGAGGTGCGCGGGGACACGGGCCTGTACGACACCGTGCTCGCGGCCTATCGCGAGGCGCAGCGCAACTACAACCCCGGCCGGGAGAACTCGGTGGTCGTGGTCACCGACGGCGCCAACGAGGACACCACCGGCGGCATCTCGCTGGACGGGCTGCTCGGCGAGCTGCGCCGGCTGCAGGGCAACGGCAAACCGGTGTCGGTCGTGCTCGTCGGCGTGGGTCCGAGCACCAACCTCGACGCGATGCGCAAGATCGCCCAGGCCACCGGTGGCTCGGCTCAGGTCGCCGAGAACCCCGACGACATGGTGGGGATCTTCTTGAAGGCGGTGGAGAGCAGGGAGGGGTAGGCGAGGCGGCGAGCGCCTCGATCGCTCTCGTCACTGACTCAACCGCCCTCACCATGGAAAGCCCGCGAGTAAAGCCACTACCCAGGCCAGCAACAGCGCCCAGAATCGGAACGAAGGGCGAGTCCTCGTGATGCCGACCTGGGCCGTCGGCCGGTGCTGTTGGTGAGCACCCACCGCGATGCGGAGGATCCGCAGCCCGGCCGAACCTGCGAGCCACCTCTCCTGGAACTCTGACTCCTGCAGGCTCATGACCGTGATCCGCTTCACAGACGCGCCCTCCCTGAGTTGAACGCGCGGATAGTTGAACAAATTCTTCTCCACCGGTTGCTCAAAGTTGGCAACAACGGTCTCATATGTCCACACAGGGTTTCGAATAAATATCCGACCATCAGACCAGAGACGCGCGACGGGGCGCGCAAATATGGTTTCTAGCGTCAGCATTAAAGCCAGAACGGGGACCCATGTCGTCCAGATGAACCACCAGCCGAGAGGATCTTCCCCGCGCACCGCATTCCAGGCGGGGTAGAAATAGGCAGTGAATGCTAACACCCCCAGGGCAGAAGGATGCCCGCTAGACGGTTCGTGCGATTATGAAGCTCCATGCTCTGTGGGGAGTTCCTTGGTTCAGCGAAAATCGCCGCCAGGATCTCATCGTCATCTGGAACATCGCCCGGCCTCCAGGCGCCTGGAGGCTGATACTTCATCGACCAACCTTCCGGGATCACCACTTTATGCTCCGCTGGAACATGTAAGTCGCTCCGCTCACTTGAGCACTGTGGAAATAGTACGATGGCCGATATCGCCACCGGGGAGTCCGCTTATACTGCACCACCGGTCGCCTCCCTGAGCGCACAATCACGCGGCGCACGGAGTAACTCCGATACGTCGCAGCCCCCACACCCTGGTAGAGCCTCCTTAGAGCCATGCCTGCTCCTCCACCCAGCGCGACGAAGGCTAGATTCTTAGCAAACGCACCCCTCCACTGACGCGACCCGATCTTTCCTTGTGTCCGGGCTGAGATGAATGCAGCACCTACGCCCGCAGCGAGACACGCGCCGCCGCTTGCAAATACGCATACTCCGAACGCGGCAGCCGTGGCGGCCCGCGCCGCATTTTTCCAGGTCAACCACTTGGGTTTGCGCCATTTGCCGTCAAGGTCGAAACTGTTGATGGGGTCTTGGGGGTAGGTGTAGGCGGTGTCGTTGCCGCCGTACACGGGGTCGGGGGTGGTGAAGGCGCCGGTGGCGGGGTTGTACAACCGTACGCCCATCAACGTCAGCCCGGCGGTGTCGGTGGTGTTGGAGCGTTGCTGGGCCCCGAGCCAGCCGTACCCGATGGGCCCGACCACGGCCGGGTCGTTCACCGGGGTGAATCCGTAGGGTTGGCCGAACTCGGTGTAGTCAGACCACCCACCCATCGACGTGCACGGGACATCGGTGGCCTGGTCGGCCGCCACGGTCACCGAGGACACGTTGTCCCCGTGCGGGTTCGACAGGTTCACCGTCGCCTCGCCGGTGTCGGCGATCATCGCCCCCAGCTCCGAGGAAACACCTTCCACGAACCGTGTCGTCGTGGTGCCCTGACCGGGGCGGGTCTCTTCCACCCAGGACGGGTTGTCCGAATCGTCGGTGTAGTGCCGCACCACGGTCTTGGTGACCGAGGTCGCGTCCGTGCTGGTCTGGTTCGCCCGACGATCCTGAGAGTCCAGGGTCAGCTCGGTCGAGATGGCCCCTTGGGTGATGGTCCGCGCCAGGTCCGTGTCGAAATACCCGATGGTGATGTCACCGGCGTCCCGGTTCGGGGCGTCGCTGGCCGGGACCGTGGTCTGCCGCCCGAACGCGTCATAGACGTACGCGCCGGGCGCGGCCGCGCCCTCGACGGCCTTCCCCGAGGTGGGCCGGTCCGCCGCGTCATAGGCATAGGTCGCGGTCGCCTTGTAGGCCGGGGCCGGGTTGGCACAGTCACCATCAGTGCTGACCGCGAACGACTCCCCGGTGCGGGCCCCGTTCAAACCCGCCGGGCCGTCGAAGGCGTACGTGCGCACATAGCACGGCGCGGCCGGTGTGGCCGGGGTGTCCGGGCCCAACCCGGCCGGGGCACCCTGCCCGTGCCCGACCCGGTCCGCGACCCGCACCAGCCGCCCCGCACCGTCATAGCTGTACGCCCGGTCGTACGGCACCGCCTTCCCGACCTCCTCGGTCCCGGTCTCGCCGGGCTCCGGGGTGGCGGCCGCGGGGTCGGGGTCGAACGCGGCCCCGGTCGAGGTGAACTCCCGCGCGACCCGGCCCAGCCCGTCCCGGTCCACGCTCCAGGCAACCCATGGCGCGGTCGTCGGGGCGCCCGGGGTCCAGGTCGTCTCCCCGGTGTCGGGGTCGGTGGTGGCGGTGACCGGGGTGACCTGCCCGGCATACGTCATCCCGGTCTCCTGGCCCAGGATGTTGCGCTGCGAGGTGGCGGTGATCCCGCCGGGCAGGTCCTGGCGCACCAGGGACCCGGTCGCGTCGTAGGCACCGGTGAAGGTCAACGACCCGCCCGTGCCCGGCCGGGACACGCTCACCTTCGTGACCAGGCCGCGCCGTTCGGTCTTGCCCGCCGCGTCCGTCCCGTCGTAGGCGTACGTGGTGCTGCCCTTGGGGTCGGTGAACGAGGCCACCCTCCCGGCGGTGTCGTACGTCGTGGTGCCGGTCTGTCCGGTGTCGTTGGTGTACCCGACCTTGCGGCCCCACCGGTCATAGGTGGTCGTGACCCGCTTGGTGGTCGCGTCGGTGCCGGCCTCGTTGGCCTCGCCGACGTAGGCCACCAGACCGGTGGCCGGGTCGTACCGGGTGAACGTGCCCGGCACCGGCGTGGAGCCGGGGATCGTCGCGGTCGTCTTGCTGTAGGTCTGACGGCCTGCGGTGTCGTACCGGGTCGCGGTCGTCCTGGTGGCGGCTCCGGAGGTCTCCACCACGGTCGTGGGCTGGCCGTACATGTCGTACCCGGTCGTCTTCTCGTCCGGGATGTCCGGGCCCTGGGTCATCGGCGCACCGGCCATGACCCGGCACACCAGACCCGCCCACGCCTTCGCGGCCGTGGTCGCGCCACAGGTCGGGTCGGCGCTGTTGGCCCCGGCGGTGTAATAGATCGTGCGCCGCGCCCCCGGTGACGTCGAGCTGGTCGCCGACGGTTGCCGGGTCTCGATGACCCGCCCGGCCGAGTCGTACCTGGTGACTCTGGTGATCCCGCCCGTGGTGGTCGAGGTCGCCGCGCCCAGGTCCCACCCGGACGCATCACCGGCACTGACCGGCCCATACCCGGTCGTGGTGCGGGTCAGCTGCACGTCACCAGCACTGCCCTCGGCCGTGCCCACCACGGTCGTGGTGGTCGAGGTCGGCAGGTTGTACCGGCCCCCGGTCGCCGGGTTCACCCCACCGTTCGGGGCGCCCTCGTCATAGCTGGTGGCCTCAGCAACCCTGGCCGTGAGGACCTGCCCGTCGGGCAGGGTCAGCTCACGCACCGGGCTCACCTGCCGCACCAGCAGCGTGCCCGCCGGCACCACGACCTTCCCGGTCGTGTCGGTGATGTCGGCGTTGTAGAACGACTCGGTCGCATACCAGTCGGCCTGGTCCTTGCTGACCGGGCCCACCGCCTTGACGGCGTTGATGCCCTCCGGGGTGAACGACCGGACCTGATTCCCGGCCGTGTCGTAGTCGGTCGCGGTGACCTGCCACTGCCCGGCGCCGTACGTGGCGGTGTTGACCTCCCAGCCCTGATCGTCGGTGAACGACAGGTCGGCGTACGGCCAGTCCGCCGCGCTGATCGACGTGGTGGAGGTGACCGGGCGGTCCGGCCCGAACACCGCGAAACCGGCCGGAAGTCGTCGTCATCCCTCACACTCATCCAACCCTGCCACTCCGACGGATCCCTCGAGATACACCTCGGCAGAGGCATAGCCTGGTTCAGCAACCATGCCCGAGAGCGCGGGGAGCGCCAGATCTTAAGCTGGTATCGCCAAGAGAAGGTGGGGTCGAGAATATATCTTCCGGTGCCCCAATCGGGCATGCGATCTGCTGCAGGGCCTTCATCGTTGTGGCGCGCGCCGTCGTTCGCATATTTCCCAGATATGGCAACATAAGCGATCACGAATTGGAAGAACATCTCTTCCGGTCCAACGATCCCGTACGTAGCCTGTACGGCAATTGCTACTAGTCCTGCCAAGGTAGCCAGCAGTCGAACTGAGAACCTCAGCCGCGGGAGCACATTCGCTACCGTAACCAGCAACGCAGGAGGTAGCCACGCCCAAGCCGACGTCATGCTACAAGCCTATCTGTCCCGCCTCGGCGAACTGGCTGAGCTGCTGGTTCGCCACGCTCTGTTCACCGCTGTCCAGCAACACCATGACCGAGACCGGAATCCGCCTCCCGCGCACCCGGACCCGGCACTTCCACCAGATAGCCACCGGGTCGTACGCCGGCCAGCGCAGCGATCGCCACCGGCACACGAGGGCCGCGTCAGACACCACTGCGAGCACTTCCCAGGGAACTCCGGGCCATCATGAGCTCCGGACCAAGCCCGAATTCATACACTCTCCCCTCGCCACTGCTCCGCGATACGGGAGGCCGCGTCCAACGCGCCCGCCAGCTGTGGATTCTCCGTTTCCGCACGAATCGTCCGAAGCTCGGAGAAGAGCCGCCCGAGCGTTTCATCATCGCCCAAGAATGAGTTGGCGCCACCGTTCAAGCTCGCGACGATGCCGAGCAGGTCGATCGCGAGGTCTTCCTCCTGCTCGTTGGCGAACGACTTCTCAGGTCGGTAGGTGTACGGGTCCAGCAAGTTTCCTATCTCAATGGCCAGCTGCCGCCGCTGTCTCAGCACGCGGCGGCTACGAAGCGCCCCTCGCGCTGTGCGCCACTGGTCCCTAGTCACGAATGCTCCACGGGTCTGGGAAACCGCTGGTGTCGATCTCCCGCTCGTCGGCCACCTCGTTCAGCAGGTCGGCCAGGCCGCCGGCAATCCCAACTTCCTCCTGATCCCCGATCGAGGCTACGTGCCGCCGAAACGCCTCAACGCCACCCGACTCGGCCACCTCAGGCGCGAGCAGCGCGGTATGCGCGCGAAGGTCCAGGAACACGTCCCCCGACAGCCAGTCCCACCCCGGCACGCTCACCGCAGCGTCCCAGTGCGCCTGCGTGCCGAGGTTGGAGACCAACGCGTTCCAGCCCGCCATCACCGGCTTCGCCTTGGCCTTCGGTAACCGCTGGACCGTCGCGACGACACTCCACGCGGTCGTCCACGTCACCCCCGTCCCGTCGGCGCACTCCCGCAGCACGCTCAGCACGGGATCCAGCTTCACCGGGCGCGGCTTGGGGACCTGCAACCGGCCAACCCATTCCGGCGTCTCCGGCTCACCATGCTCCGCGACCCAGGCCTGCTCGGCTTCCGTGCGCGGCAGCGGTCCCGGCGCCGACCAGCCGCGCCACTCGCAGTACGCGCCCACCGCCGACTCATACATCGCCAGGACGCGCAGGCCGCGCTCCACCTCGTCCACGACCTCGAACGGGTACGGATCCCGCTGCGGTGTCCGGACCGTCACGTTGTGCTGCCGGATCGGAATGTCCAACGACGGCGGCACCACCCGAAGAGTCGTACGCCCACGCTTGGCCTGCCCCGCAAGGATCTCTAGCTCGAAGAAGATGCGGTCCCCTGGATCCTGCGAACGCCCCTTCCAGCTTTCTACGCCATTCGACTCCTCCGTCGCGCGAAGCATGCGGCTATAAACGTACCCCTTTGCCGCTGGGACATCCCACGGAGCCAGGATCGTAAAATCGCTGTGCCCAGAACGCCGAAACCAGCTGCCCGCACAGCCACACTCGACGCACCCTTCTTCCGGCCTGTTCATCAGCCACGGACCTCCAACCCGATCTGTCCCGCCTCGGCGAACTGGCTGAGCTGCTGGTTCGCCACGCTCTGTTCACCGCTGTCCAGCAACACCATGACCGAGACCGGAATCCGCCTCCCGCGCACCCGGACCCGGCACTTCCACCAGATAGCCACCGGGTCGTACGCTGGCCAGCGCGCTGGTTCGTCAGCGCCGCTAATCTCTATTCTTTCGATCTGACTTGCCGAGATCGTAGCCTCGCGCAAGAAGAAGGCCGAGCGGACTCGCATCTGAAAGGGCGTTCTGGACAGGACGATGTAATTTCCCAGTGCATATATCCAGCGGCACTGCATGGCCGCCAGAATTATAGCGGCGCACAGCAGAAGCCAGTATCCGCCGACGATTCCCTCGCCAAGGAACAGCCACCCACCGAAGAAGGCAGAGAGGAGCGCCACGAGATCCTGAACCAGGATGCCGAGGACCAGAGGGCGCGCGGCACGGATCTCCTGAGGTCTGTCAGGGCGTCGTTCGCCCTGACCTCGCCGAGCGCGTCGCGGGCCCGTGGAGCTCAGAACGGCCCACCTCTTCCTTGATCGTTCAGCCCCACCCCGACCTCCTCGACCCGATCACTCGAAGCTGCACCATTCCTACCGCGCCGACGGCCGAACCGGCCGTGAGTGTGCGCAACACGCCCACGCGGCGGCGCTGGAAGGGGCCACTTGCGCACACTCACGGGCAGCGGGTCTCGATACGGCCCGCTCGTCCCTCGCGGCCTACTCGACCACCTTGGGTGACCGGGCCTCGATAGGGCCGCTCGTCCCTCGCGGCCTGCTCGACCAGCTTGGGCGGCGCGGGAGCCACCCTCCCCGGCCCGCCCAACTTGGGCATCTACCCTCTCCGGGTGTCCACACCCACCCTCCAGCGCCTCGACCGCAATCCTCCCGACAAGCGGGCGGGTGCTTCAGGGATGCGCACCGACATCCAGGCGCTGCGTGCGCTGGCCGTCATGCTGGTCGTGGTCTACCACCTGTGGCCAGGTGAGCTGACCGGCGGATTCGTCGGCGTCGACGTCTTCTTCGTCATCTCCGGGTTCCTCATCACCGGGCACCTGCTGCGCGACGCCGAGCGCAAGGGTGGCGTCTCGCTCCTGCAGTTCTGGACCCGCCGCGCTTTCCGCCTGCTCCCGGCGTCCTTGCTCGTCATCGTGGTCACGATGGCCGGCGTGCTCGCGTTCGTCGGCGAGGACCAGTGGCGCCGCCACGCCCAGCAGGCCCTCGCCTCCGGGTTCTACGTGCAGAACTGGGTGCTGTCGGCGAGCTCGACCGACTACCTCGCCTCCAGCGAGAGCCCGACCGCCTTCCAGCACTTCTGGTCGCTGTCCATCGAGGAGCAGTTCTACCTCGTCCTGCCGGTCGTGTTCGTGGCCGTGCTCGCCCTCGCAAAGACCCGCTGGCGCACGGCCTTCTTCGCCGCGCTCGTCGCGATCACCGGCGCCTCGCTGTGGTGGTCGATCCAGCTCACCGCCACCAACTCCGCCGCGGCCTACTTCGTCACCACCACCCGCGCGTGGGAGTTCGGCATCGGGGCCCTGGCCTCGTTCGTACGCCCTCGCCACCTCGCGCGCATCAGCCCGGCCGTCGCCTGGGTCGGCATCGGCGCGATCGTCGTCTCGGCCGTGACGTTCAGCGGACAGACCGCCTTCCCCGGTTACGCGGCGCTGCTCCCCACCGTGGGCGCCGCGCTCGCGCTGATCACCCTGCGCCACGACCGGGTGTTCGACACCGTCACGAACACCCGGCCGGTCCAGCTGATCGGCGACGCGTCGTACTCCATCTATCTGTGGCACTGGCCGCTGTTCGTCATCGCGCCCTACGCGCTCGGGCGCGAGCTTGGCTTCCTGCCCCGCCTCGGCATCCTCGTGCTGTCGATCGCCGTCGGCTGGCTGAGCATGCGTTTCGTGGAGACGCCGTTCCGCGCGCGGGGCTTCGCCCGGTGGCGCACCCGCAGCGGTGCAGCGGTGGCAGCCGGCATCGCCGGGGTTCTGGTGCTGTCGAGCGCGGGCCTCGGCCTGGTGCAGCAGCGTGAGCAGCAGGCGGCCGACCAGGTGCAGGACGCGCTGTCGGGAGCCGACCGGTGCGTCGGCGCGCCGGCCCTCGGCCGCAACGACTGTCCGGCTCCCAATAGCCTCACCCCCAGCCTCGCGCTGCTGCCCAAGGACGACGGTAACCGCGGCGACTGCTGGACCGTGCAGGGGTCCTCGGAGTTCAAGCGCTGCACCCTCAACGACCCTGCGAAGCCCGCCAAGCGGGTCATCGCTCTCGGCGACTCGCACAGCAACTCGCTGATCCCGGCGTACGAGAAGGCGGCCAAGTCGCTCAACTGGCGGTTCGAGGCGTCGGGCAAGGCCGGCTGCTATCCGACGACCGCCGACATCGAGGTGGTCGACCGCGACGTGACCGCGTGCGAGACCTGGCGCAACGACGTCATCGACCAGGTCGCCAAGGACGACAGCATCGACATCGTCGTGATGACCCGCAACGAGGCGAGCCCGACCGAGCTGACCTCCGAGAAGCGTCCGCGGCTCGAGGCCGGCATGCGTGAGGCGTGGTCGCGCTTCACCCGCGCCGGCAAGCAGGTCATCGTGATCCAGGACGTGCCCAACCTCGGCCAGGAGCCGCTCGACTGCGTCGCGCGCAACGACGTCGCGGCGAGCACCGAGTGCACCTATGACCAGGACGCCGCGTTCCCCGAGAGCCGTCAGACGCTGCGTGACGCGGCCGAGGGGCAGCGCGGGGTCACCTTCGTCGGGGTCGAGGACTCTTTCTGCGTCGACGGACGCTGCCCCGCGGTGATCGGTTCGGTGCCGGTCTTCTTCAACCCGGGCCACGTCAGCAAGACCTTCGCGGCGACGTGGGGTCCGCAGCTGGCCAGCAAGCTCCGCGACGCGGCGCAGTAGCCCGGGTCACCCGGGGAGCGGTGCGGCGGCGGCCGGAACCAGCCGCAGACGTACGCTCTCGCCGGGCTCCGGCAGCGGCTCGCCGAGCTCGGCGACGGCGTCGGCCTCGACCCCGTCGGCCAGCCGGACCCGCAGCCGCACGACGTCTGCCCCCAGCGCGGCGCCCAGCACGGTGGCCAGGTGCTCGCCGTCGTCGGCGCGGCGCAACGCCTGCGGCCGCAGCGCCAACCGGGCCACGCCCGGGACCAGCCTCGCCGCAGCCTCGCCCTCGAGCACCGTCGAGAACCCGAGGAACTCGGCGATCTGCTCGTCGGCCGGTGCGCGCCAGACGTCCGCCGTCGGGCCCTCCTGGACGATCCGGCCGTGGCTCATCACCGCCATCCGGTCGGCCAGGGTGAATGCCTCGTCGTGGTCGTGCGTCACGAGCATCGCGGTCGTGCCCGAGGTGGTGAGGATCTGCCGCAGGTCGGCGCCGAGCCGGTCGCGCAGCGCGCGATCGAGCGCCGACAGCGGCTCGTCGAGCAGCAGCAGCCGCGGTCTCGCCGCGAGCGCCCGGGCCAGCGCGACCCGCTGCTGCTGGCCGCCGGACAGCGTGCCGGGGCGGCGCCGCTCCATCCCCGGCAGCCCGACCAGCTCCAGCAGCTCCCCCACCCGGCCCGCGGCCTCGGCGCGCGAAAGGCCTTGGCGCCGAAGGGCGTACGCGACGTTGCCGGCGACGTCCTGGTGCGGGAAGAGCTGCCCGTCCTGGAACATCAGCGCCACGCGGCGACGGTGGGTCGGCACGTCGGTGACGTCGTCGCCGCCAATGATCACCCGGCCGGAGTCGGGCCGCTGCAGCCCGGCCACGACCCGCAGCAGGGTCGACTTGCCGCTGCCCGACGGGCCGAGCACGGCGAGCACCCGCCCCGGCTCGAGCCGCAGCGACACGTCGTCGACGGCCGCGGTGCGCTCGAAGCGCACGGTCACGCCGTCGACCTGCAGCGAGGCCCCCGGCCGCGCCGACGACGCGTCCACGTCGCTCATCAGAAGCTCCCCAACGAGCCCACGCGCAGCCGCTCCACGACGCCCATGATGGCCACCGTCACGAGCGCGAGCAGCACCGACGCGGCCAGCGCCATGCCGAAGTTGTCGCCGCCGGGCCGCCCGATCAGTGTGTAGATCACCACCGGCAGCGTCGGCCGCTCCGGCCGCGCGAGGAAGCTCGTCGCGCCGAACTCCCCAGCGACACCGCCATCGCGAACCCGGTCGCCGCGAGCAGCGGGCGCCACACGACCGGCAGGTCGACGCTCAGCCACGCGCGCACCGGGCCGGCGCCGAGCGAGGCCGCCGCCTCGCGCTGGCGCGGGTCGAGCGAGCGCAGCACCGGCGCGAGCGTGCGCACCACCAGCGGCAGCGCCACCATCGCCTGCGCGATCGGCACCAGCACCGGCGAGCTGCGCAGGTCGAGCGGCGGCCGGTCGAGGGTGATGAGGAAGCCGAATCCGACGGTGACCGCAGAGATCCCGAGCGGCAGCATGAACGTCGCGTCGAGCGCCCCCAGCGCCCGCCGACCGCGCGGCGTCGCCGGCCGCCGCGAGACGACGACCGCCACGAGCACCCCGAGCAGCATCGCGAGCAGGGTGGCGTCGATGGCGGTGCGCCACGAGTTCGCCATCGCCTGGGTGACCGGCACGAGCAGCGCGTCGGTCGCCTCGGGCGCCGCGAGCTGGCGGTAGTTGTGCAGCGACCACGCCCCGTCGATGCGCAGCGAGCGCACCACCAGGGTGAGGATCGGGGTGAGCAGGAAGGCGACCGCCGCGACCGTGAGGGCGACCGGCAGCGCGTCCACCCGGGCCGGGCGACGAGGCGAGCCGGTGCGCGCGACCCGCGAGAGCACCCGCTCGCGGCGGGTGCGGGCGGCCTCGGTCAGGCCGAGCAGGGCCAGCACCGCCACCAGCTGCAGCAGGCTGAGCACGGCCGCCGCCTGCAGGTCGAGGAAGTTCGCGGTGAGCAGGTAGATCTCGGTCTCGATCGTGCTGTAGCGCAGCCCGCCCAGCACCAGCACGACGCCGAAAGCCGTTGAGCAGAAAAGGAACACGACGCTCGCGGCGCTCAGGATCGACGGCAGCAGCGCCGGCAGGGTGACCGTGCGGAAGACCTGCGCCGGGCTCGCGCCGAGCGCCGCCGCGGCCTCCTCGGCGCGCGGGTCGAGGCTCTCCCACATGCCGCCGACGGTGCGCACCACCACCGCGAGGTTGAAGAAGATCAGGGCCAGCAGGATCGCCACCCACGACCCGTCGAGACCGAGGAACCCCAGCGGCCCCGACGGCGCGAGCAGCGTGCGGAACGCGACACCCACCACCACGGTCGGCAGCACGAACGGCATCACCACGAGCGCGCGCAGCACCCGCTGGCCGCGGAAGGACAATCGGTGCAGGACGTACGCCATCGGCACCCCGAGCAGCACCGTCACCGCCGTGCCGAGCCCGGCCAGCCACACCGTGAACCACAGGACGCGCTGGGTGCGGCCCCGCCCCAGCACCTCCAGCGCCGAACCGAGCGCCCACTGCCCCTCGGGCCGCAGCCCGCGCAGCGCCATGCCGCTGACCGGCACCACGAAGAAGATCGCGAGGAAGGCCAGCGGCACCAGGGCGGCCACGACGAGCGCCGCGCGCCCGACCCGGCGGGAAGTCACGGGGTCGCTTCCGGCCGGGTCACTGCGAGGTGACGTCCTGCCAGGTCCGCAGCCAGCCCTGCCGCTTCGCCGCGATCTGCTTCGGGTCGACCTCGATCGGGTCGGTGGGCTGCTTGGCGAACGTGGCCCAGTCGGCGGGCAGCTCGACGCTGGAGTCGACCGGGAAGACGTACATCGCCTCGGGCAGCGCCGCCTGGAACTGCTTGCCGACCATCCAGTCGACCAGCGCCCTGGCGCCGGCCGGGTTCTTCGCGCCCTTGAGCACGCCGGCGTACTCGACCTGGCGGAAGCAGGTGTTCAGCAACGCCTTCGTCGTCGACCTCCCGCCGCTCACGGTGAACGCGGGCGAGGTGTCGTAGGACCACACGATCGGCCGGTCGCCCTTGCCCTCGCCCTGGGTGAAGTCGACGTTGTAGGCGTCCTCCCAGCCGCTGGTGATCTTGGCGCCGTTGGCCACGAGCTTCTTCCAGTAGTCCTGCCAGCCGGGGTCGCCGTACTTCCCGACCGTCGCGAGCAGCATCGCGAGGCCCGGCGAGCTGGTGGGCGCACCCGGCGTGACGAACAGGTTCTTGTAGTCCGGCTTCAGCAGGTCATCGAAGCTGTTCGGCGGCGCGACGTTGCGCTTGTCGAACCAGGTGGTGTCCACGTTGACGCAGGTGCTCGCGTTGTCGACCGGCGTGAGCTGGCGCGCGCCGGCCGCGTCGGGGAGGGCGTACGTCTTCGCGCTGGCCGGCAGGGCCCGCGGGCTGTAGTCCTCGAGGACTCCGGCCGACGTCACGCGCGAGGCGAAGGTGTTGTCGACGCCGAAGACGACGTCGCCGAGGGCGAGCCCTTGGTCAGCACGAGCTTGTTCGCGAGCTCGCCGGCGTCGCCGCTCTGGCTGATCTTCACGGCGTAGCCGGTGTCCTTGGTGAAGGCCGCCTGCAGCTCCTTCGACATCGCGAACGAGCCGTGCGTGACCAGCGTGACCGTCTTGCTCGCCGGGCTGCCCGCGGCGCCGGACGAGCCGGAGGCCGCACCGGACGAGCCCGCCGCGCTCGGGGAGGCGGCGCTGCCGGAGCCGCCGGACTCGCCGCCGCCGAGGGAGCAGCCCGCGAGGGCGATGGTGCTGAGTGCGGCCGTGGCCGCGAGGGTCCTGCGTCGCATGACGTCCTCTCCTTGTTGCGAAGAGGGGTCTCGTCCACCGTGGCGGGTGGACGGGAGAACTCGACTTCCTCCACCGGTGCTAACCGGGTCAGGTTCGAGGGTCTGCGGCTGGGCCGCACTCTCAGCGCTCGGGTGCGCTCCCCTGTCGTCCCCTCGACGGTACACGCCGGCTCGTGAAAGGCTCGACCCAGTCGATTCCCCGGCCGCCGTGCGCGGCCACGAGCGAAGGCAGGTGCCCATGGGCAACGCGGTGTGGAAGGTGCTGGCGATCGTCTCCGGAGTCGTCGGCGCGCGAGTGGCGAAGGCAGCGAGCGACGGCACCTGGAAGGCCGCCACCGGCGGCAAGCCCCGGCCAACCCGGCCGACCCCGACGTGTCGTGGAAGGAGGCCGCGGTCTTCGCGATCGTCTCCGGCGCGATCATGGGCGTCGCGCGCATGGTCGCCCAGAAGCAGGCCGCGCACTTCTACACCAAGTCCGCCGGCCACCCGCCGGAGGCGCTCAAGGCCGACCTGCAGGGCAAGGCGAAGGCGAAGTAGCAAGCGGCTACCTCACCAATGATCGAGGCGTACAGGCATGCCTGTACGCCTCGATCATTTTTTTGCGGTGCGAGCAGAGTCAGGGGATGAGGTCGCCCCGGCCGAACATCTGCGCCGTCTCGCGCGCCGAGGGCGACCCGAGCTCGACGTCGGCGCCGGCGTCGAGCAGCAGCCACACGATGGTGTCCTCGCCCTTGAACACGGCGCCGGCGAGCGGCGACTGACCGCGGTCGTTCAGCCGGTTCACGTCGGCGCCGCGCTCGAGCAGCGCGGTCACCACCGCGGCCTGCCCGTGGTAGGCGGCCAGCATGAGCAGGGTGTTGCCCGAGGAGTCGGTGAGGTTCACCGGCACGCCCTGGTCGACGTACGCCCCGAGCCGGACGGCGTCGCCGTCGCGGGCGAAGTCGAAGCAGGCGTGGGCGACCTCGACGAGCCGAGGGTCCATCGCGCCGCTGGCGGAAGTCATGCGGCGATCGTAGATGAGGTCTGCCTTACTTCCCAGTCGGGAGGGCTGCCCAGTCCGGTCCGGGGCCGCGGATCTCCTCGAACGCCAGCCAGGTGCGCGTCGCCGTGACGCCCTTGATCGCCTGGATGCGGTCGAGCACGAGCGTGCGCAGCGTCGTGTTGTCGGGCGCGTGCACCAGCACCAGCGCGTCGAACTCCGAGGCCAGCAGCGCGACCGAGTCGACGAACGGCAGCTGCTGCAGCTCCGCCGACACCGCGCGCCAGGTGTTCTGCTCCATGTTGATCGAGACGTACGCCGTCGTGCCCAGCCCCACCCGCACCGGGTCGATGCGCGCGCTGAACCCGGTGATCGCGCCCTGCTCGAGGAGCCGGTCGAGGCGTGCGTACGCGTTCGCCCGGCTGATGTGCAGCCGCTCGGCGAGCGTGCGCACCGACGTGCGGGCGTCGTCCACGAGCGCGGCGATGATCGCCCGGTCGGTGTCGTCGAGCGGGCGCGGCGGGGCCGACCGTCCAGCCTGCTGGTCCGGTTCGCGCTGCTGAGTGGACGTCTTGCGCTGCTTGGTCGCCATGCAGAGCAGTATGTCTCGCAAACCTCGGCAGGTTTGAGCCATTCGCCGCGCGCGAGGGACGATGGTGTGATGGAGACCACAGTGGCCGGAGCGCCTCCGACAGACCTCCCGACCGACGTCGCGGCGCTGCTGCCCTCCCCGTGCCGGTGCAGCTGCTCGACGCCCAGGGCGCGGCCGGCCGGGAGAGCCACGGTGACTACGCGATGCCGTCCGACGAGCGGCTGCTCGAGGTCTGGCGGCGCATGGTGCTCGGCCGTCGGCTCGACATCCAGTGCACCGCGCTGACCAAGCAGGGCGCCTCGCGGTCTATCCCAGCTCGCGCGGCCAGGAGGCCTGCCAGGTCGGTGCGGTGCTCGGCATCACCGAGCGCGACTGGATGTTCCCGACCTATCGCGAGTCGGTGGCGCTGTTCACCCGCGGCATCGACCCGGTCGAGGCGCTGTCGCTGCTGCGCGGCGACGCGCACTGCGGCTACGACCCGACGGCGCACAAGACCGCGCCGCAGTGCACGCCGCTGTCGACCCAGCTGGTGCACGCGGCGGGCGCGGCCTACGGCGAGCGGCGGCGGGGCAGCGACGCGGTCGCCATGGCGTTCATCGGCGACGGCGCCACCAGCGAGGGCGACTTCCACGAGGCGCTCAACTTCGCGGCGGTCTTCCGGGCGCCGGTGATCTTCTTCGTGCAGAACAACAAGTACGCCATCTCCGTGCCGCTGGCGAAGCAGAGCAAGGCGCCGTCGCTGGCGTACAAGGGGATCGGGTACGGCATCCGCAGCGAGCAGGTCGACGGCAACGACCCGGCCGCGGTGCTCGCCGTGGTCGACGCGGCCGTCGAGCACGCGCGCGCCGGGCACGGGCCGTTCC
Organism: Barrientosiimonas endolithica; assembly: GCF_030296655.1. Classification (NCBI taxonomy): domain Bacteria; kingdom Bacillati; phylum Actinomycetota; class Actinomycetes; order Micrococcales; family Dermacoccaceae; genus Barrientosiimonas; species Barrientosiimonas endolithica. Next base: position 3,155,054 of record NZ_AP027735.1, read on the forward strand.
TCGTCGAGGCGCACACCTACCGGCTCGACGCGCACACGAACGCCGACGACGCCACCCGATACCGCCAGGCCGACGAGGTGACCGAGTGGCTGGCGAAGGACCCGATCGCCCGGCTGCAGGCGTACCTCGAAGGGCGGGGCGTGGTCGACCAGGCGCTGGTGGAGGAGACCGACGCCGAGGGCGAACGGCTCGCGACCGACCTGCACGACCGGATGAACGTCGACCCGGTCGTCGACCCGGCGACGCTCTTCGACCACGTCTACGCCGAGCCGACGCCCCAGCTGCGCGAGCAGCGCGCGATGGTGCTCGACGAGCTCGCCGCCGAGGAGGCGACCACTGATGGCCGACGTCACGATGAGCAAGGCGCTCAACCAGGCCCTGCGCGACGCGATGGCCGCCGACGACGACGTGCTGATGTTCGGCGAGGACGTCGGCACGCTCGGCGGCGTCTTCCGGATCACCGACGGGCTCGCCAGCGACCTCGGCGACGACCGCTGCTTCGACACCCCGCTCGCCGAGTCGGGCATCGTCGGGTTCGCGATCGGCATGTGCCTCACCGGTTTTCGGCCGGTCGTGGAGATGCAGTTCGACGCGTTCGCCTACCCCGCGTTCGAGCAGATCACCTCGCACGTCGCCAAGCTGCGCAACCGCACGCAGGGCCGCGTCGGGCTGCCGATGGTCATCCGGGTGCCGTACGCCGGGGGCATCGGCGGCGTGGAGCACCACTGCGACTCCAGCGAGGGCTACTACGCCCACACGCCGGGGCTGAAGGTCGTCACCCCGTCGACGCCGGCCGACGCCTACAGCCTGCTGCGCGCGTCGATCGCCGACCCCGACCCGGTCGTGTTCATGGAGCCGAAGGTGCTCTATTGGTCCAAGCAGGACGTCGAGCTGCCGGTGGAGACCGAGCCGATCGGGCGAGCAGCGGTGCGCCGCAACGGAACTGACGTGACGATCGTGACGTACGGCCCCTCCGTGCCGACCGCGATGAAGGCCGCCGAGGCCGCTGCCGAGGAGGGCTGGGACGTCGAGGTGGTCGACCTGCGCACGATCGTGCCGTTCGACGACGAGACCGTGGTCGAGTCGGTGCGCCGCACCGGCCGCTGCGTGGTCGTGTCGGAGGCACAAGGCTTCGCCGGCGTCGCCGGCGAGGTCGCCGCGCGGGTGACCGAGCGCTGCTTCCACTCCTCGCGGCTCCCGTCCTGCGGGTGAGTGGGCTCGACATCCCTTATCCCGCACCGAAGCTCGAGCACACCTACCTGCCGGGCGTCGACCGCATCCTCGACGCGATCGCGCGGCTGCAGTGGGACGACGAGCCGGACCGTACGTTCGAGCCGGCGGCGTCCGCATGAGCGCCCCGGGCCGGTCGAGCAGCGGCCAGGCGCCCACCCCAAGCCGGTCGAGCGGCGAGGCGCTGGCCGAGCCGCGTATCGAGACCCCTGACGCCAAGGTCTTCGCCCTCCCCGACCTGGGCGAGGGACTGACCGAGGCCGAGATCGTCGAGTGGCTGGTCGAGGAGGGCGACGAGATCACCGTCGACCAGCCGGTCGTGGTGGTCGAGACCGCCAAGGCGACGGTCGACGTGCCGTGCCCGTTCGCCGGCCGGCTCACCACCCGGCACGGCGCCGCCGGCGAGGTCGTGCAGGTGGGTGCGCCGCTGGTCACCGTCGGCGCGGCCGACGCCGAGCCCGCGCTGGCCGGCGCCCGGCAGTACCGCGAGGAGGAGCGCGCCGGCGACGACCCCGCGCAGGCGCCGCGCGAGGCGGCCACGGAGCCGAACGGCGTTGACGCGCAAGAGGGTTCGGGCGCGGTGCTGATCGGTTACGGCACCGGGTCGGGGCACGGCGCCGGGTCGGCGTCCCGCCGCGCCCGCCGCGCCAGCACCCGACGCGCGTCGAGTGGCCCCCGCTCGTCGAGTGCCGGCGAGGCGCTAGCCGAGCCGGTGTATCAAGACGACGCGGGTCTCGATACGGCCTCCGCTAGCGCTCCGGCCTACTCGACCAGCATGGGCGACTCGACCAGCATGGGCGACTCGACCAGCGTGGACGACTCGACCAGCGTGGACGAGCCGACCGCCGTGCGGGTCATCTCCCCCATCGTGCGGCGGCTGGCCCACGAGCACGGGGTCGACCTGGCGGCGCTGTCGCAGGCGCACGGTCACGGGGTGCTGCGCCGCGCCGACGTCGAGGCCGCGGCGCAGAGCAGCGCCGCCGCCCCTGGCTCCGTGGGCGCCGTCGCGGCTCCCGCTCCGGCGCCGACCCGCGCCACCGGGGCACGGTCCGGCGCGGGCGAGGAGCGCGTACCCCTCACCGGGGTGCGCCGCGCCATCGCCGAGAAGCTGAGCACCAGCCGGCGCGAGATCCCCGACGCGACGACCTGGGTCGACGCCGACGCCACCGGACTACTGGCGGCGAAGGACGAGCTGCGAAAGGCGTACCCCGACAGCGGGATCGGCGTCCTCGCCCTGCTCGCCCGGATCTGCGTCTCGGCGCTGCGGCGCTTCCCCGAGCTGAACGCGAGCGTCGACGTCGAGGCGCAGGAGATCGTGCGGCACGGCGCGATCAACCTGGGCTTCGCCGCGCAGTCGCCGCGCGGTCTCGTGGTGCCCGTGGTGCACGACGCGCACGAGCTGACGACGCGCGAGCTGGCCGCGGCGCTGCGCGACCTGACCGCCGGCGCGCGCGAGGGCAGCCTGTCGCCCGCGCAGCTGACGGGCGGCACGTTCACGCTGAACAACTACGGCGTGTTCGGGGTCGACGGGTCGACGCCGATCATCAACCACCCGGAGGCCGCCATGATCGGCGTCGGGCGGATCATCGAGCGCCCCTGGGTGGTCGACCACGAGCTGGCGGTGCGGTCGGTGACGCAGATCGGGCTGACGTTCGACCACCGCGTGTGCGACGGCGGATCGGCCGGCGGCTTCCTGCGCGCCATAGCCGATGGGGTGGAGCGACCGGTCGCGCTACTGGCCGACCTGTAGCCCTTCCTGGCACGATGCCGTCGGTAGTTCCCCGAACGGAGGAAGACATGACGACGAAGCGACGCACGTTCGCCGCGGCCGTGGCGGCGCTCGCCCTGACGGCCGGCCTCACCGGCTGCTCCAAAGAGGTCGACAACGGCAAGGTGGAGGAGCAGCTGACCGCCGCCCTCAAGCGCTCGGCCCCCGACCGCGACTACGGCAAGGCCGACTGCAACGACGACCTCAAGGCCGAGGTCGGCGAGACCGCCGACTGCGAGATCGAGGTCGACGGCGCCAACATCAAGTACAAGGCCACCGTGAAGTCCGTCGAGGGCGACACGGTGAACTTCGAGTTCACGCCGGGCTGAGCCGCACCTCACCCCGGAGCTCTTCGGAAGGCCGCCTCCTCGGAGGCGGCCTTCTGCTGTGTGGGGGCGGGGGGCCCGGTCGTACAGCGCATGAAACCGGGTTAGGTGCGTTTGACCCTGATGCATCAGGGTCAAACGCACCTAACCCGGTTTCATGCCGGGGAGGGAGGGGTCGCCTCGGGGTGGGGGGTCAGCTCGGGGTGGGGGTGGGGGTGGGGCCGAGGTCGAGGGCGCGGGCGAGGGGGACGCCGACCCGGTAGGGGATGTGGAGGTAGGACGGGGCGTCCAGCACGGTGAGGTCGGCGCGCGCGCCCACGGCGAGGTGGCCGACGTCGTCGCGGCGCAGCGCCCTCGCCGACCCGAGCGTGGCCGCCTGCAGCGCCTCGGCCGGCGTCATGCCCATCTCGCGCACGGCGAGCGAGATCGCCAGCGGGATCGAGCTGGAGTAGCACGTGCCGGGGTTGCAGTCGCTCGCGATCGCGACGGCCACTCCGGCGTCGAGGAGCCGGCGGGCGTCGGGGTAGGGCGAGCGCGTGGAGAACTCCACCCCGGGCAGCAGCGTGGCGACCGTGTCGCTGCCGGCCAGCGCCTCGACGTCGGCGTCGTCGAGATAGGTGCAGTGGTCGACCGACGCCGCGCCGAGCTCGACCGCCAGCCGCACCCCGGGCCGGGGCCGAGCTGGTTGCCGTGCACGCGCAGCAGCAGCCCCGCGTCACGACCCGCGGTCAGGATGCGCCGCGACTCCTCCTCGGTGAACGCGTGCGGGCTGTGCGGCTCGCAGAACACGTCGATCCACCGCGCGTGCGGCACCGCCGCGCCGAGCATGTCGCCGCACACGAGATCGACGTAGGCAGAACGGTCCTCGCGCATCTCGGGCGGGACCACGTGGGCCCCGAGGAACGTCGTCTCGGGCGTGACCTCGGCCGCGAGCCGCAGCGCCCGGGTCTCGTCCTCGACCGTCAGGCCGTACCCGCTCTTCACCTCGACGGTCGTGGTGCCCTGGGCTCGCATCTCGGCGACGCGGCGGGCGAGCAGCGCGCGCAGCTCCTCGTCCGACGCGGCCCGGGTGGCGGCGACGGACACGGCGATGCCGCCACCGTCGTACGGCTCGCCGGTCATGCGCGCGGCGAACTCGGCGGAACGGTCTCCCGCGAACACCAGGTGCGAGTGGCTGTCGACGAATCCTGGTACGACAGCGCGGCCCTCGACGTCGACGCGGGCGTCGGCGTCGGGCGCCTGCACGGCCGGACCGACCCAGGCGACGCGGCCGGCGTCGACCACGAGCGCGGCGTCGGTGACGATGCCGAGCGGGTCGTCGCCGAGCGACGGGTCGTGGGTGACGAGCTCGGCGATGCCGGTGACGAGCGTGCTGGTCATGCGTCCCTCCAGAGCGGGTCGATGGCGTCGGTGAGCAGTCGGCCGGCGTCGCCGAGGCGGTGCCGGCCGCCGGTGACGACCTCTTCGCCGTCGCGGATCACGGTGTCGACGTCGGAAGCGGATGCAGCCAGAAGGATCTGGGCCGGGTCGGCGCCCGCGGTGCGGGGCGTGTCGAGGCGGATCGCGACGAGGTCGGCGCGTGCGCCCACGCTGAGCGAGCCCGCGTCGGGCCACTGGATCGTGCCGTGCGCGGTGACCGCGGCGAGCAGGTCTGCGGGGGTGAGTCGCCCGCGCTGCAGGGTCGCGAGGCGCTCGTGCATCTCTAGCGCTCGCGCCTCCTCGACCATGTCGATGACGGCGTGCTGGTCGGAGCCCAGGGTCAACCGAGATCCGTTGTCGCGCAGGGCTGTTGCCGGACCGATGCCGTCAGCGAGATCGCGCTCGGTGGTCGGGCAGAAGCAGGCGCTGCTACCGCTGCGACCGAGCGAGGCGATGTCGCCGTCGGTGAGGTGGGTCGCGTGCACGGCCGTGAAGCGGGCGTCGAGCAGGCCTGCGGCGTGAAGCTGTTCGACGGGGGTGCGGCCGTAGTGCGCGAGGCAGGCGTCGTTCTCGGCCGGCTGCTCCGACACGTGGGCGTGCACCGCGACGTCGGGGCCGACCAGGCCGGCGACCCGCTGGAGCTGGTCGAACGGCACGGCGCGCACCGAGTGCACGGCCGCGCAGGCCCGGAAGCCGTCGTCGTCGGCAAGGCCCGCGCGGCGCTCCGCCCAGGACTGCACGTCGCCGTCGCCGAACCGGCGCTGCTCGGGGCCGAGCGGCGTGTGTCCGTCGGCCGTGAGCCCGCCGGCGAGGTAGCAGGTGTCGAGGAGCGTGAGCCGCACCCCCGCGTCTCGGGCGGCCTGCCGCAGCGCGCGGCCCATCGCGTTGGGGTCGGCGTAGGGCGTGCCGTCGGGCTGGTGATGCACGTAGTGGAACTCGCCGACGCTGGTCACCCCGGCCAGCGCCATCTCGACGTACGTCGCCCTCGCCAGCGCGAGGTAGGTGTCGGGATCGAGTCGGCCGGCGACGGCATACATCCGGTCGCGCCAGGTCCAGAACGTGCCGCCCCGGTCGTGCGTGCGCCCGCGTAGCGCCCGGTGGAAGGCGTGGCTGTGGCAGTTGGCGAACCCGGGCAGGACGACACCGGGCAGGCGCTGGGCGTCGGCCTGCGGCTGGCCGGCCTGCACGGCTGCGAAGCGACCTTCGTCGACCTCGAAGCACACGTCGCGCGCGAGTCCCGTTGGCAGCAGAGCGAACTCGGCCCAGTAGACCGTCATCGCACCTCCCACTCCTCGACGTCGCCGGGCACGACGCGCAGGACGGGGTGCGGGTCTGGTGCGTCGACCTCGCCGAGGCCCGTCAACCACGCGGGGCTGCGCTGGGTGAGCTTGGCGACCAGGTGGCGCCACTCGTACGCCAGCTGCCCGTCCGTCACCGGGACGACGACCTCGGCGGGCGCGGCCGAGATGCGTTGCCGGTCATAGCGATAGCCGCGCCGGTCGGCCTCGTCGGCGACGCCGTGCAGGTAGGCCGCGACGGCACCCTGCGGGTCGCCCGTCGCGCGCCAGCGGCGCAGCTGCGGATGGTTGGTGTAGCCCTTGGTGCGTCCGGCCAGGACGGCCTGCGCGAGCAGCGTCTCGCGCCAGCAGGCGGTGAGGCCCTGCCGGTCGAGGTATCGCGGGTGCAGCGACCAGACGCGCACGTCACGCCTCCCCGGCGAGGTCGGCGACGACGGCGGTGAGCGCCCGCACGCCGGCGTGGCAGTCGGCCGACTCGGCGAACTCCGTTGGCGCGTGGGAGATTCCGGTGGGGTTGCGCACGAAGATCATCGCGGTGGGGACGCCCGCGTTGGCGAGGATGCCGGCGTCGTGCCCCGCGCCGGTGCCGAGCGTCGGCGCCCCGCCCAGCACCCGGCGTACGCGCTCGGACAGGTCGGCGTCGAAGGGCGTCGACGGGGTCCACGACTCCTCGTGCATCTCACCGGCCAGCGATCCCACGACCTCGCGCACGTCGGCCACGGCGGACCGCACCGCGTCGGCGTCGGAGCCGCGCGCGTCGAGGAAGGTCGTGACGTGGGCGGGGACGGCGTTGATCCCGTTGGGCTGCACCGACATCCGGCCGACGGTGGCGACGCAGCCGTGCCGCTCGGCCTGCTGCCGGGCGGCGAGCACGACCTCGGCGGCCTTGAGCAGGGCGTCGTCGCGGTCCTCGATGCGGGTGGTGCCGGCGTGGTTGGCGGCACCCGGCAGCTCGATGCGCCAGCGCCCGTGCGGCCAGATGTCGGTGCCGACGGCGACCGCGGAGGTGGCCGGGTCGAGGTCGGCGAGCGCACGCCCTGCTCGACGTGCAGCTCGACGAAAGCGCCCACGCGAGAAAGGGTCTCGCGGTCCAGCCCAAGGTCGGTCGAACGGCCGGCGCGCTGCAGGGCCTCGCCCATCGACACCCCGTCGGCGTCGGTGAGGCCGAGCGCCCGGTCGGCCGTCAGCGCTCCGGTGATGACGCGCGACCCGGCGCAGGCAACGCCGAACCGCGCACCCTCCTCGTCGCCGAAGTTCACGACGGCGATGGGGCGGGACGGTCGAAAACCGTTGCGCTGCAACGACTCCACGGTCGCGAGCGAGGAGACGACACCGAGCGGCCCGTCGAACGCGCCACCGTCGGGCACCGAGTCCAGGTGCGACCCGACGACCACCCCGCGCCCGGGCTCCCGGTCCGGGTCGCCCCACCACGCCCACTGGTTGCCGAAGCGGTCCTCGGTGAGGTCCAGCCCGAGCCGGGCGCACTCCCCCGCGAACCACTCGCGCAGCGTGTGGTCCTCGCGCGTCCACGCGAAGCGGTGGTATCCACCGGTGCGGCCGTCGCGCCCCACCGGCGCCAGGTCGGCCCACATCCGGTCGAAGTCGCGCGCCTCGTCGCTCACGTCGCTCATCTCATCGCATCCCGGGTCGGTTGTCGGTGCGCCCTGCTTGGCTGCCGTCATGGAGCCTCGCATCAGTTTCGTCACTCTCGCCGTCGCTGACCTGGAGCCGGTCCGGGCGTTCTACCTGGCGGGGTTGGGCTGGCCGGCCGTGTTCGACGACGGGGACGAGGTGGTGATGATCCAGGCCGGGCCGCAGCTGGTGCTCTCGCTGTGGCGGCGCGACGCGTTCGAGGCCGAGGTGGGCTACGCACCGAGCCAGGGCAGGGCGCCCCTCACCCTGGCCCACAACGTGGCCACCCGCGCCGAGGTCTCCGAGGTGCTCGACGCCGCGCGCGCAGCCGGCGCCCCCGAGGTCTCGACGCCGCAGGAGCGCGCCTGGGGCGGGTTCACCGGATACTTCTCCGACCCCGACGGTTTCCGCTGGGAGGTCGCGTGGAACCCCGGCCCCGTCGGGCAGCTGGTGCTGCCCGACACGGGTGAGATCGAGCGCGGTGACGGTGATGCCCCGCGACCATGACGCCCCGCGCCCGCGACGCGGCGGCAGGCTGGTGGCGATCGGCTCAGCCCTCGGCCATCGGGATCCGCACGCCCCGCTCGCGCGCGACCTCCTCGGCCCGGTCGTAGCCCGCGTCGACGTGCCGGATGACGCCCATGCCCGGGTCGTTGGTGAGCACCCGCGCGAGCTTCTCCGCGGCCAGCGGGGTCCCGTCGGCGAGCGACACCTGCCCGGCGTGCATCGAGCGTCCGATGCCCACGCCGCCGCCGTGGTGCAGCGAGACCCAGTCGGCGCCCGAAGAGGTCGCGAGCATCGCGTTGAGCAGCGGCCAGTCGGCGATGGCGTCGGAGCCGTCGGCCATCGCCTCGGTCTCGCGGTAGGGCGAGGCCACCGAGCCGCAGTCGAGGTGGTCGCGGCCGATGACGATCGGCGCGCTGACCTCGCCGGACGCGACGAGGTCGTTGAACGCCATCCCCGCCTTGTCACGCTCGCCGTAGCCCAGCCAGCAGATGCGTGCGGGCAGCCCCTGGAAGGCGATCTTCTCCTGGGCGCCGCGCATCCACTTCTGCAGCCGGTCGTTGTCGGGGAACAGGTCCATCACGGCCCGGTCGGTGGCGGCGATGTCCTTGGGGTCGCCCGAGAGCGCGGCCCACCGGAACGGCCCCTTCCCCTCGCAGAACAACGGCCGGATGTACGCCGGCACGAACCCGGGAACTCGAACGCCCGGTCGTACCCGCCCTGGCGGGCCTCGTCGCGGATCGAGTTGCCGTAGTCGAACACCTCGGCGCCGGCGTCCTGGAACTCCACCATCGCCTGCACGTGCTTGGCCATCGACTCGCGCGCCCGGTCGGTGAACTCCTCGGGCTTCTTCTCGGCGTACTCCGCCCACTCGTCGGTGCCGATGCCCTCGGGGAGGTAGGACAGCGGGTCGTGCGCGCTGGTCTGGTCGGTGACGATGTCGATCGGCACCCCACGGCGCAGCAGCTCGGGGAAGACCTCGGCCGCGTTGCCGACCACGCCGACCGACCACGCGCGGCCCTCGTTCTTGGCACGCACGGCGATGTCGACCGCGGCGTCCAGGCCGCCCGCGACCTCGTCGAGATAGCGGTGCTCCACGCGCCGCTCGAGCCGCTGCCGGTCGACGTCGACGACGAGGCAGACGCCCTCGTTGAGCGTCACGGCCAGCGGCTGCGCCCCGCCCATGCCGCCGCAGCCGCCGGTGAGGGTCAGGGTGCCCTTGAGCGTGCCGCCGAACCGCTTCTCCGCGACCGCCGCGAACGTCTCGTACGTCCCCTGCACGATCCCCTGGGTGCCGATGTAGATCCACGACCCGGCCGTCATCTGCCCGTACATCGTCAGGCCGAGGTGCTCCAGCCGACGGAACTCCGGCCAGCTCGCCCAGTCGGGGACGAGGTTGGAGTTCGCGATGAGCACGCGCGGCGCCCACTCGTGCGTGGTGAACACGCCCACCGGGCGCCCGCTCTGCACGAGCATCGTCTCGTCGGGGCGCAGCGTCGTGAGCGTGCGCACCATCGCGTCGAAGCTGCGCCAGTCACGTGCCGCCCGCCCGGTGCCGCCGTAGACGACCAGGTCGTCCGGCCGCTCTGCCACCTCGGGGTCGAGGTTGTTCATCAGCATCCGCAGCGGCGCCTCGGTCGACCACGACTGGGTCGTCAGCTGCGTTCCGCGAGTCGCCCGTACGGGCCGCGCGCCTTCCATGGTCATCTCCTGTTCTCGTGGGCCGGCCGGGCCGGCCGCTGAAACGCGGTTGTAGCGCTACGACTCCGCTGCAGCACGGTCAGAGCGCTGAAACCGCGTTTCAGCACGGGGGTGGGGGTCACGCGAGGCTCCCGGTCACCGACTCGGCGGCGGCCAGGGCGCGGCCGTCGGCGACCAGCTGCACCGCGGCCTCGATCTCCGGCGCCAGGTGACGGTCGGGCCCGGGGCCGCGCACGTCCTCGCGCAGGGCGGCCACGACCGCGGCGGTCGCGGGGGCCGGGGCGTGCGGGGCGCGCAGGTCGAGCGCCCGCGCCGCCGTCAGCAGCTCGATGGCGAGCACCCGGGTCAGCCCGTCGATGCTGCGCCGCAGCTTGCGCGCGGCCGACCAGCCCATCGAGACGTGGTCCTCCTGCATCGCGCTGGAGGGGATCGAGTCGACGCTCGCCGGGGCGGCCAGTCGCTTGAGCTCGCTGACGATCGCGGCCTGGGTGTACTGCGCGATCATGTGGCCGCTGTCGACACCGGGGTCATCGGCGAGGAACGGGCGCAGCCCGTGGTTGCGCGCGGCGTCGAGGAACCGGTCGGTGCGCCGCTCGCTGATGCTCGCCAGGTCGGCGACGGCGATCGCGAGGAAGTCGAGAACGTACGCCACCGGCGCGCCGTGGAAGTTGCCGTTGCTCTCCACCCGCCCGTCGAGCGTCACCACCGGGTTGTCGACGGCGGCCGCGAGCTCGCGCTCGGCGACGGTCGTCGCGTGGGTAACCGTGTCACGCACCGCGCCCGCGACCTGGGGCGAGCAGCGCAGGCTGTACGCGTCCTGCACCCGGGTGCACGCGTGCGGGTCGCGGTGGCTCTCGCGAATCTGACTGTCCCGCATGATCATTCGCAGGTTCGACGCGCTCTGCTGCTGGCCGGGGTGCGGGCGCAGCTGCTGGAGGTCGGCGGCGAACACGTCGTCGGTGCCGAGCTGGCCCTCGACGCTCATCGCGGCGGTGATGTCGGCGGTGGGCAGCAGTCGCTGCAGGTCGGCCAGCGCCAGCACGAGCATGCCGAGCATCCCGTCGGTGCCGTTGATGAGCGCCAGGCCCTCCTTCTCGGCGAGCTGCACCGGCTGGATCCCGTTGTCCTGCAACGCTTTCTCAGCCTCGACCAGCTCACCGTCGCGAGTGCGCACCTCGCCTTCGCCCATCACCGCGAGCGCGCAGTGCGCGAGCGGCGCGAGGTCGCCGGAGCAGCCGAGCGAGCCGTACTCGTGGACCACCGGGGTCAGCCCCGCGTTGAGCAGGTCGGCATAGGCCTGCGCGGTCTCGAGCCGCACGCCGGTGCGGCCGGTCGCGAGCGTCGACAGCCGCAGCAACATGGTCGCGCGCACCACCTCGCGCTCGACCTCCGGGCCGGAGCCGGCCGCGTGCGAGCGCACGAGGCTGCGCTGCAGCTGGGCGCGCAGGTCGTGCGGGATGTGCCGGTTGGCCAGCGCCCCGAACCCGGTCGAGACGCCGTAGTGCGGCACGGTGTCGCCGGCCAGCCCCTCGATGACCTCGCGACTGCGCCGGATCTCGGCGACGGCCTCGGGCGAGAGCTCGACGCGGGCGTCGTCGCGCGCGACGGCCACGACGTCGGCCGGCGACAGCGCGCCGGTGCCGACCGTGACCGTGGCGGCGGTGGTGGTGCTCGTCATGCCTTCATTGCAGCCGACCCGGAGCGCACTCGACCGCCGTAGCGCGGGAGTTGTGTCTCGGATCCGAGACGTATCGTGAGGGCATGCCCAACGCCCCGGCCGCCGCGCACGCCCTCGCCGTGCTGCAGCTGCTGGCCCGGCACGCCGAGCCGGTGCCGGCAGCCACCATCGCCCGCGAGCTCGACCTGCCCCGCTCGTCGACCTATCACCTGCTCGCCGTGCTGCGCGACGCCGGCTTCGTGAGCCACCTGGGCGAGCGCCGACGCTGGGGTCTCGGGGTCGCTGCGTTCGAGCTGGGTTCGGCCTACAGCCGGCAGGGCCCGCTGCAGCGGGTCGCCCGGCCCGCGCTCGCCCGGCTCGTCGACGAGACGACGCACAACGCGCACCTGGTCGTGCTGCACGGCCGCGACGTGCTGTACGTCATCGAGGAGCGGGCGCCGCGCCGCCCGTCGCTCGTCACCGACGTCGGCGTGCGGCTGCCCGCCACGATCACCGCCTCGGGCCTGGCGATCCTCGCGGCGCTGCCGGCGGCGCAGGTGCGCGCACTGTTCCCCACACGCTCCGACTTCGTGCAGCGCGACGGCCACGGCCCCACGTCGCTCACCGCCCTCCGGTCAGAGCTGGCGCAGGTCCGCGGACGCGGCTATGCGCTCGAACAGGGCTCTGTCACCTCAGGATTCGCGTCGGTGGCCGCGGCGGTGCTCGACCACAACGGCCACCCGCTCGCAGGCCTGGCCGTCACCTACCCGCACACCGCCGAGTCGCCGCTCGGCGGTGACGAGCAGGCGCGACTGGTGACGGACGTACGGCGGGCGGCGGGTGAGCTGTCCCGTCGCCTCGGCCACCGCGGCTGAGCTCGCTCAGAGCGTCAGCAGCACCTTGCCGACGTGCTGGCTCTCGCCGAGCACGCGGTGCGCGTCGCCGGCCCGCTCGAGCGGCATGCGCTCCTGCACGATCGGACGGATCTGCCCGGACTCGACCAGGGGCCAGACGTTCTCGCGCACCGACGCGACGATGCTGGCCTTCTCGGCGCGCGGCCGCGCGCGGAGCGACGTGGCGATCACGGCGCCGCGCTTGCCGAGCAGCGTCCCGATGTTGAGCTCGCCCTTGACGCCGCCCTGCAGGCCGATGATCACCAGGCGCCCGTTGTCGGCGAGCGCCTGCACGTTGCGGTCGAGATACTTCGCGCCGACCACGTCGAGGATCACGTCGGCGCCGTGCCCCTCGGTGGCCTGCTGGAGCCGCTCGACGAAGTCGTCCTCGCGGTAGTTGATCAGGATGTCGGCGCCGAGCTCGCGGCAGGCCTCCAGCTTCGCGGCCGACCCGGCGGTCACGGCGACCCGCGCGCCCACGGCCTTGCCGAGCTGGATCGCCATCGTGCCGATGCCGCTGGAGCCGCCGTGCACGAGCAGCACCTCACCAGGCTGCAGGTTGGCGGTCATGAACACGTTGGACCACACCGTGCAGACCACCTCGGGCAGCGCGGCGGCGTCGACCAGGTCGATGCCCTGCGGCACGGGCAGCAGCTGACCGGCGGGCACCACGACCTGCTCGGCGTAACCGCCGCCGGCCAGCAGCGCGCACACCTGCTCGCCGACCTGCCAGCCGTCGACGCCGTCGCCGAGCGCGCTGATCGTGCCGCTCACCTCGAGGCCCGGCAGCTCCGACTCGCCCTTCGGCGGCGGATAGTGGCCCTGGCGCTGCATCAGGTCGGCGCGGTTGACGCCGGCGGCGGCCACCTCGACCAGCACCTCGCCCTCGCCGGGCTGCGGGGCCGGCACGTCGGCCGGCACCAGCGCGTCCTCGTCGCCGAACTCGGGAATCGTGATCGCACGCATGCACCGAACCTACGACCCGCCCCCGGCGGGCCCCGCACAGCCCTCGACAACCGCAAGAACGATCGAGGCGGACAGGCATGCCTGTCCGCCTCGATCTTTTTGGGTGCCTCGACGGTCTCCCCAGAAACCCTTGACCCCCTGGCTACATACTCGGTATACCTCTACCTACATACTCGGTATGCACTCGGGGGTCACGATGTCGATCAAGCACTCACTGCTCGCGCTGCTGTGGAGCGAGCCGATGTACGGCGCGCAGCTGCGCAGCGAGTTCGAGCGCCGCACGGGCGGCACCTGGCCGCTGAACGTCGGGCAGGTCTACACCACGCTCGCGCGCCTGGAGCGCGACGGGTTCGTCGAGGGGGCGGGGGCCGCCGACGAGGACGGCCGCATCCCCTATCGCCTCACCGACGCCGGGCGCGCCGAGGTCGACCGGTGGTGGGCCGACCCCGTCGACCGCGAGCAGACGCCGCGCAACGAGCTGGCGATCAAGCTCGCCCTCGCCGTGACGATGCCGGGGGTCGACGTGCCGCGCGTGGTGCAGACCCAGCGCACCGCGACGATGCGCCACCTGCGCGACCTCACCCGGCTCAAGGGCAGCGCCGACGACGACCTCGCCTGGGAGCTGGTCGTCGAGAGCCTGGTCTTCCAGGCCGAGGCCGAGATCCGCTGGCTCGACCACGTCGAGGCCAGCGTGCTGCGAACCGCGAGAACCGTTGACGCGCAAGGACGTACGCCATCGGCGGCTCAGCCTGCCGCGCGCGACCGGCAGGAGGCCCGGCGATGAGCGCGCCGGTGCTGGAGCTGCACCACCTGTCGCGCCACCACGGCGCCGGCGCTGCGCAGGTGATGGCGCTCGACGACGTCAGCCTTGCCGTCGCGCCCGGCGAGCTCGTGGCCGTGATGGGGCCGAGCGGGTCGGGCAAGTCGACCCTGCTCAACCTCGCCGGCGGTCTCGACCGGCCGACGAGCGGCGAGGTCGTCGTGGCGGGGGCGCCGCTCAGCCGGCTGACCGCCCGACAGCTGGCCGAGATCCGCCGCCGCACAGTGGGATTCGTCTTCCAGGACCTCAACCTCATCCCCTCGCTCACGGCCGGTGAGAACGTCGCCCTGCCGCTCGAGCTGGACGGCCTGTCGGTGCGGGAGGCGCGACGCGAGGCGCGGGCGGCGATGCTCGCCGTCGGCATCCAGGACCTCGCCGACCGCTTCCCCGAGGAGATGTCGGGCGGCCAGCAGCAGCGCGCCGCGATCGCCCGCGCGCTGGTGGGTGATCGGCGCCTGGTGCTCGCCGACGAACCCACCGGGGCGCTCGACTCCACCACCGGCGAGGCGGTGCTGCGGGTGCTGCGCGAGCGCTGCGACGCCGGCGCCGCGGGGCTGCTCGTGACGCACGAGGCGCGGCACGCGGGCTGGGCCGACCGGGTCGTCTTCCTGCGCGACGGACGCGTGGTCGACTCCACCGGCGGCCCGTCCGAACCGGAGTCACTGCTGCGGACGGCCGGCTGAGATGGCCACCTCGGGGGAGACCATCTCGACCGGCCGCCGCAGCAGCTTCGTCGGGTCGTGGCGGCTCATGCTGCGCCTCGCGCGGCGCGACCTCAGCCGCCACCGGGGCCGCGCGATCCTCACCGCCCTCATGGTGGCGCTGCCGGTCATGCTGGTCAGCGCCGGCGGCACCCTGCTCGCCACCCGCAGCGTCAGCAGCGCCGAGGCTATCCCGCGGGTGATGGGCACGACCCAGGCGCGGCTCGACGTCGGCACGCAGCGCGTCGAGCAGAACTACGACGGCCGCGAGGTGCAGACCTTCTCCCCGACCACCGGCACGCAGCTGCCGCCCGTCCAGGTCCTGCCAGGCGGGTCGGCCGGGGAGGCGCCGTCCGCCGCAGCGATCCGACGCGTCACCGGCGGCCAGCTGCTGCCGGTCTCCGACGGCGAGGCGCGAGCGGTCATCGGCCAGCGCCGAGTTCGCTTCTCGCTGCTGGGGATCGACGGTCGCAACGATGCGTATGCCGGCATGGGCAAGCTGGTGTCCGGCCGCTGGCCGTCCGCGCCGGGCGAGGCTCTGGTCACCGAACGCGCCCGCGAGCGCGGGTTCCCCACCTCGGGCCGCCTGACCCTGGAAGAGGGGCAGCCGATGACCGTGGTGGGCGTCGCCGACACCGCCGCGCCCGTCGAGGTGGTGACGCTCCCGTCGTCGTCGGCGACGGCGTACCTCCTGAGGCGGGACACACCGGTGCGGTGGGAGGAGGTGCAGCGGCTCAACGCGCACGGCATCACCGTGCTGAGCCGCTCGCTGACGACCGACCCCGGCTCCGCCCCGCGCACGATCTATCCGCCGGGGACCACGAGCGGCGACCCGCAGCTCGTCGCACTCGTCACGGTCGGGGTCGCGCTGCTGACCGTCTTCTTCGCCGGCCCGGCGTTCACGACCTCCGGACTGCGGCACCGGCGCGCGCTCGGCCAGATCGCGAGCAACGGCGGCACGGCGGCGATGCTGCGGCGGTACGTCCTCGCCCAGGCAGTCCTGCTCGGCGTGCTGGCCGCCGTGGTCGGGGTGGCGCTGGGGGCCACCATCGGCCTCGGCGCCGCACCTCTCGCGCAGCGACTCGAGCCTGAGATCGCCTGGGGTCCGCCGGACCTGCGGTGGCGCTGGGGCTCGCCCTCGCGGCGCTGGCCGCGATCAGCGCGCTGGTCGCCGCACTGATCCCCGCGGTGATCGCCGGGACCACCAGCGTGCTGCAGACGTTGCGCGGTCAGGTGTCGGCGCGGCACGTGCGCGCGGGATGGCCGGTGCTCGGCGCCGTCGTCGTCGGGATCGGCGGGCTGCTGACGTTCTCGGGGCTGCGAGCCCCCGCCGGCGGCGAGATCCGGATCGCCCTCGGCGCGATCATGCTGTTCGCCGGGGCGATGGTCGCGCTGCCCTGGCTGCTGGCCCAGGTCGCCCGGTTCGCCCGGCACCTCCCGCTCGCCATGCGCATCGCGGCGCGCGACGTCGGACGCCAGCGCGGCCGTGCGCTGTCCGGCGTCGGGGCGATCATGGCGTCGGTCACGCTGCTCGTCGCGCTGTCGATCGGCGCCGCGAGCGACGACGAGGAGGCGCGCGCGGTCTACCTGCCGCAGGCCACTGCCGGCGAGGGCCGGATCGACCTGCAGCAGGGGCCCGCCGACCCGACGCAGGACCCCGACCTGCGGGTGATCGAGCGACAGCTGCAGGCCGTCGCGCCGCAGGTGCGGATCGACCGCTACAGCAACCTCAGCGCACCGTTGAACGACGACACCGTGCCGCTTGCCGGGACCCGACTCGTCGCGATCCCCTCCGCCTCGTGCCGCGACGTCTCCGAGACGTCCTGCTGGTACGCCGCCAACGCCCTCAGCCCTCCGATCCTCGCGCTGACACCCAGCCAGCTGGCGGCGCTCGACCTCCCCGCGGCGTCGCGCGCCGCCCTTCGCGACGGCGGGATCGTGTGCGCGCAGCCGCCCGAGACGTACGGCCTGACCTGCCCTGTTCGCGACGGGCGAGCGACGCTCGTCGAGGGCGTCTCCAACGGGCGGTCGGACGCGTCCCCGATGAGTCGACCGAGCAGGAGCGAGGTGCCCGGTGAGGTCGTGCCGGCGAGGCGACTGTCCGTGCTGGGGATGGAGACGAGCCCCTCGGTGATCGTGAGCACCGAGACGGCGCAGCGCCGGGGCTGGCCCACGCGCACCGCGTGGCTGCGCCTGCACCAGCCCGGCGGCATCGACGCCGCGACCGAGCAGCGGATCACTGAGGCGCTTCCCACGAGCGTGTGGCTGTACGTCGAGCGCGGCTACACCAGCCCCTCTCGGGCGGTGATCTGGACCATGACGGCCGTGCTCGGGCTGATCGTGCTCGTCGCCACGCTGATCGGGACGGCGCTCACCCAGACCGAGTCGCGCACCGACCAGGCCACGCTGGCCGCGGTCGGGGCCGGTCGCGGCCTGCGCCGCCGGATCGCGGGGTGGCAGGCGGCGTCGATCGCGCTGGTCGGCGGGCTGACCGGGCTGGCGCTCGGCCTGATCCCCGGGATCGCGGTGGCCAAGCCGTTGACGTCGTCGAGCATGGGGCCCTCCGGCGAACCGGCCGGCCCGTTCCTGGTGATCCCCTGGCCGAGCATCGCCCTGGTCGTGCTCGGGGTGCCGCTGCTGGCCGCGCTCATGGCCGCCGCGGTGACGCGCACCCGCCCAGCCCTCACCCGACGTACGGACTGAGCCGCCGATCTCACCGAACGGACACCCCGCGTCTCACGTCGGAACGCCTCGTTATCGTTCACATCATGCGTGGTGATGTTTGGAGTGAGCGCTCGTGACGGCCCAGGCGACCCGGGTCCGCCAGTCGCGCACCGGCCGGTCGAACGGCCAGTGGGCTGTCGACGGCCGTGAGCCACTGAACCACAACGAGGAGTTCAAGGCCGAGGACAACGGCCTGAACGTGCGCGAGCGGATCGAGAAGGTCTATGCGCGTGAGGGGTTCGACGCGATCCCCGCCGACGACCTGCACGGCCGCTTCCGCTGGTGGGGGCTCTACACCCAGCGCAAGCCGGGCATCGACGGCGGCCGCACCGCCCAGCTCGAGCCGCACGAGCTCGAGGACCGCTTCTTCATGCTGCGGGTGCGCTCCGACGGCGAGCTGCTCTCCCCCGCCGCCCTCGCCGTGCTCGGCAGCATCTCCACCGACTTCGCCCGCGGCACCGCCGACATCACCGACCGGCAGAACATCCAGTACCACTGGATCTCCGTCGAGGACATGCCCGAGATCTGGCGCCGCCTCGAGACCGTCGGCCTGGAGACCACCGAGGCGTGCGGCGACACCCCGCGCGGCTTCCTCGGCTCCCCCGTCGCCGGCGTCGCGGCCGACGAGATCATCGACCCCACGCCGGTCATCGCCGAGATCAAGCGCCGATACCTCGGCGACCCCGAGCTCGCCAACCTCCCGCGCAAGTTCAAGTCGGCCATCACCGGCCACCCCAGCCTCGACGTCGCCCACGAGATCAACGACGTGTCGCTCGTCGGCGTCGTGCACCCCGAGCTCGGCCCCGGCTACGACCTGTGGGTCGGCGGCGCCCTGTCCACCACCCCCGCCTCGCGGAGCGGCTCGGCACCTTCGTCACCGCCGAGCAGGCGCCCGACGTGTGGCACGGCGTGATCCGCATCTTCCGCGACTACGGCTACCGCCGGCTGCGCACCAAGGCACGACTGAAGTTCCTGCTCGCCGAGTGGGGGACCGAGAAGTTCCGCGAGGTGCTCGAGAACGAGTACCTCGGATACCGCCTCGCCGACGGCCCCGCCCCCGCGCGCGCCACCTCGCCCGGCGATCACGTGGGCGTGCACGAGCAGAAGGACGGGCAGTCGTACGTCGGCGCAGCCCCGGTCGTGGGCCGTGTCAGCGGGTCGACGCTCACCGACGTCGGCACGCTGGTCGAGCGGGTCGGCGCGAGCGGGGTTCGCCTCACCGCCCACCAGAAGCTGGTCGTGCTCGACGTGCCGAGCGACCGGGTCGAGGAGCTGGTCGAGGGGCTGGAGGCGATCGGCCTGAGCACCCGACCGAGCCCGTTCCGCCGGAACACGGTGGCCTGCACCGGGATCGAGTTCTGCAAGCTCGCGATCGTCGACACCAAGGACACCGCCGCGGCGACCATCGCCGAGCTCGAGCAGCGCCTCGCCGGTGTCGCGCTGGACACGCCGATCTCGTTGCACGTCAACGGATGCCCCAACTCGTGCGCGCGCATCCAGACCGCCGACATCGGCCTCAAGGGGCAGATCATCACGACCGACGACGGCGAGCAGGTGCCTGGCTTCCAGGTGCACCTCGGCGGCGGTCTCGCGTCCGACGACCGCGAGGAGGGCGGCCTCGGCCGCACCGTGCGCGGGCTCAAGGTCGCCGCGGCCGACCTGCCGGACTACGTCGAGCGAGTCGTACGCCGGTTCCTGGCCGAGCGCGACGGCACCGAGACCTTCGCGACCTGGGCCCACCGAGCCGACGAGGAGGCGCTGCAGTGACCGCGACGACGACCCGCCGACCGGTCGACGAGCTGAGAGCCCTTGCGGCACAAGGGGCTTCGGACCTCGCGGGCCGCGACGACGACGCGCCGGCCATCGCGGCCTGGGCGGCCGAGCACTTCCCGGGCCGGCTCGCCGTGGCCTGTTCGATGGCCGACGCCGTGCTCCCCTATCTCGTCGCCGAGCACGCCCCCGGGGTCGACGTGCTCTTCCTCGACACCGGATACCACTTCTCCGACACGCTCGTGACCCGCGACCTGGTCGCCGAGCAGCTCGACATCAACGTCGTCGACGTGAAGCCGCGGCTGACCGTCGCCGAGCAGGACGCCGAGCACGGCGTCGACCTGTTCGCCCGCGACCCTGCCGCCTGCTGCCGCATGCGCAAGGTGGAGCCGCTGCGCGACTCGCTCGGGGCGTACGACGCCTGGGTCACCGGCGTCCGCCGCGACGAGGGGCCCACCCGCGCCGACGCACCGGTCGTCTCCTTCGACGAGACGTTCGGCCTGGTCAAGATCAACCCGCTCGTGACCTGGAGCCTGGAGGACCTCTTGCGATTCTCGAACGAGCACCGGCTCCCGGTGAATCTGCTTGTCACCAATGGCTATCCGTCGATCGGGTGCGAGCCGTGCACCCGACCCGTCGAGGACGGCGCCGACGCGCGGGCCGGCCGCTGGTCGGGCTTCGCCAAGACCGAGTGCGGGCTGCACGCATGAGCGCGCTGGCGAGCACCGAGGTCGAGCCGCTGCTGCTCTCCCAGCTGGAGACGCTGGAGAGCGAGGCCATCCTGGTCATCCGCGAGATCGCGGCCGAGCTGGAGCGGCCGGTGCTGCTGTTCAGCGGCGGCAAGGACTCCGTCGTGATGCTCCACCTGGCGCGAAAAGCGTTCTGGCCCAGCCCGATCCCGTTCCCGGTGCTGCACGTCGACACTGGCCACAACTTCCCCGAGGTGCTGCAGTTCCGCGACGAGACCGTCGCGCGCATGGGGTGCGGCTCGTCGTCGCCTCCGTGCAGGACTACCTCGACGACGGCCGCCTCGCCGAGCGCGCCGACGGGAACCGCAACCCGCTGCAGACCCAGCCGCTGCTCGACGCCATCGTCGACAACCGGTTCGACGGCGTCTTCGGCGGCGGCCGGCGCGACGAGGAGAAGGCGCGCGCCAAGGAGCGGGTGGTCTCGCTGCGCGACGAGTTCGGCCAGTGGGACCCCAAGAACCAGCGGCCCGAGCTGTGGTCGCTGTTCAACCCGCGGCACCGGCCAGGCGAGCACGTGCGCGTGTTCCCGCTGTCGAACTGGACCGAGCTGGACGTGTGGCGCTACATCGAGCGCGAGCAGATCGAGCTGCCGCCGCTGTACTACGCCCACGAGCGCGAGGTCTTCCAGCGCGACGGCATGTGGCTCGCGGTCGGCCCGTGGAGCACCCCGCGCGACGGCGAGCAGGTCGAGGTGCGCACCGTGCGATACCGCACCGTCGGAGACATGTCGTGCACCGGTGCGGTCGAGTCGCCCGCTCGCAGCGTGAGCGACGTGGTGGCCGAGGTCGCCGCCTCCACCCTCACCGAGCGCGGCGCCACGCGCGCCGACGACCGGATCTCCGAGGCCGCCATGGAGGACCGCAAGAAGGAGGGCTACTTCTGATGAGCACCCTCACGAACGCGACGAGCGGGTCGCAGGCGCCGACCCTGCTCCGGCTCGCCACCGCCGGCTCCGTCGACGACGGCAAGTCCACCCTGGTGGGCCGGCTGCTGCACGACACCAAGTCGGTGCTGGCCGACCAGTTCGCCGCCGTCGAGCGCATCTCGCGCGACCGCGGCCTGTCCTCCGCCGACCTCGCGCTGCTCACCGACGGCCTGCGCGCCGAGCGGGAGCAGGGCATCACCATCGACGTGGCCTACCGCTACTTCGCCACGCCGCGGCGCTCGTTCGTGCTCGCCGACTGCCCCGGCCACGTGCAGTACACCCGCAACACCGTCACCGGCTCCAGCACCGCCGACGTCGTCGTGCTGCTGGTCGACGCCCGGCACGGCGTGGTCGAGCAGACCCGACGCCACCTGGCGGTCGTCGCGCTGCTGCGCGTCCCGCACGTGGTCATCGCGGTGAACAAGATCGACCTGGTCGACTTCTCCGCCGACGTCTTCGCCGACGTCGACGCGCAGGTGCAGCAGGTGGCCCGCGAGCTCGGCATCCCCGACGCCGTCACCGTGCCGGTCAGCGCCCTCGACGGCGACAACGTCGTCGAGCGGTCCACCCGCACCCCGTGGTACGCCGGCCCCGCCCTGCTCGAGCTGCTCGAGGACCTGCCCACGGCCGAGGAACCCGACGCCGAGCCGTTCCGGATGCCGGTGCAGCTCGTGCTGCGCCCGCAGACCGCCGCGCCCGTCCCCGCCCTGCGCGACTACCGCGGCTACGCCGGTCAGATCGGGTCGGGCGTCGTCGCCGTCGGCGACGAGGTCGTCGTCCTGCCCTCCGGGCGCCGCACCCGCGTGTCCGGGATCGACCTCGGACCCGACGAGCTGACCCGGGCATACGCGCCGCAGTCGGTGGCCGTCCGACTCGCCGACGACGTCGACGTCTCCCGCGGTGACGTGATCGTCGCCGCGTCGAGCGTCCCCGAGCTCACCCGCGAGTCCGACGCGCTCCTCGCGTGGCTCGACGAGCGTCCGCTGCAGCCGGGCGCGCGCGTGCTGGTCAAGCACGGCGCCCGCACCGTGAAGGCGATCGTCGACCGCGTCGACAGCCGCCTCGACCTCGAGGCGCTGGCGCTGCAGCCCACAGAGTCGTTGGGGCTCAACGACATCGGGCGGGTGTCGCTCCGGCTGGCCGGCCCGCTCCCGCTGGAGCCCTACGCCGACTCGCGCCGGCACGGCTCGTTCCTCGTGATCGACCCGAGCAGCGGCGGCACCCTCGCCGCCGGCATGGTCGGCGTGCCCGGCATCTGGGCGAGCGACGTGCTGCCCGACGCCGACGCGGCCGAGGACTGGCTGGCGTCATGACCCTGCCCCTCGTGCTCGACCTGCGTGACCGCCGCGTGCTGCTGGTGGGTGGCGGACCCGTGTCGGCACGACGGGCCCGAACCTTCGTCGACGAGGGCGCCGCCGTGCGCGTCGTCGCCCCGTGGCTGTGCGAGGAGCTCGTCGAGCTGTGGCGCGCCGAGCGGGTCGAGTGGGTCGAGCGCGACTACGCCGGGCCGACCGACCTCGACGGCGCCTGGCTCGCGCACACCGCGACCGGCGACCCGCAGACCGACCGCGCCGTCGCCGACGACGCGCACGCGGCCCGGGTCTGGTGCATCGACGCCACCTCGGCCGAGCGCACCGCAGCCGCCGTGCCCGCCCGGGCGCAGGTCGACTCACCCGACGGCACGGTCACGGTCGCGACCCACGTGGGCGGCGACCCGCGTACGGCCAGGGCGGCGACCCAGCAGGTCGCCCGGCTCGTCGACGAGGCCATCAGCGACGGGCGAATCTCCTTGCAGCGCAACCGAACTCGCGAGTCCGGCTGGGTCGCGCTGATCGGTGGCGGGCCGGGCTCCGACGGGCTGCTGAGCCGCCGCGCGCACGAGCTGCTGGCCGTCGCCGACGTGGTGGTGATCGACCGGCTCGCGCCGACCGGCGTCGTGTCGAGGCTGCCCGAGAGCGTGCGCGTGATCGACGTCGGCAAGACCGCCGGCCACCACCCCGTCCCGCAGGACCGGATCAACCAGATCCTGGTCGCGGAGGCCGAACGCGGCCTCGGCGTGGTGCGGCTCAAGGGCGGCGACCCCTACGTCCTCGGCCGCGGCGGCGAGGAGCGACAGTTCTGCGAGGAGCACGGTCTGCCGGTCGAGGTCGTCCCCGGGGTGACCTCGGCGATCGCCGTGCCCGCGGCGGCCGGCATCCCGGTCACGCATCGCGGAGTGGCCCGCGGCTTCACCGTCGTGACCGGCCACGAAGACGTTCCGGCGCTGCCTACCGGCGGTGACCACACGCTCGTGCTCCTCATGGGCGTGGCCGGACTGCGCCGCACGGCCGGGCTGCTGATCGCGCACGGCCGCGACCCCGAGTGTCCCGTCGCCATCGTGGAGCGCGGATTCCTGCCGGACCAGCGCACCACCGTCGGCACGCTCCGCACGATCGCCGACCGCGCCGACGAGGTGGGGGTCGAGGCCCCCGCCGTCATCGTCGTCGGCGACGTCGTGCGACTCGCCACGCAGCACTGACCCGCACCCTTCTCTCTGCTGCATCGCACCGCACTGCTGAATCGCACCAGACCCCAAGGACTTTCATCATGAACAAGCTCATCGTGCTTGCGCTCGTCGGCTTCGGCGCGCAGCTCGTGGACGGCGCCCTCGGCATGGGCTACGGCGTCACGTCCACGTCACTGCTGCTCGTCGCCGGGCTGTCACCCGCCGCCGCCAGCGCGTCGGTCCACTTCTCCGAGCTCGGCACCACGCTGGTGTCGGGCGCCTCCCACTGGAAGCTCGGCAACGTCGACTGGAACCTCGTCTGGCGCCTCGGCGTGCCGGGCGCGGTCGGCGCGTTCGCCGGCGCCACCGTGCTGTCGCGGCTGTCGACGGAGGCCGCCGCGCCGATCATGGCCGGGCTGCTGCTCGCGCTCGGCGTCTACATCCTCACCCGCTTCGCCGTACGCCCGCCCAAGGCTGTCGTGCACGCCGCCCGGTCCCCGCACGGGTCGAAGTTCCTCGCCCCGCTCGGCGTCGTCGGCGGGTTCGTCGACGCCACCGGTGGCGGCGGCTGGGGGCCGGTGTCGACGACCGCACTCCTGTCGGCGGGCCGCACTAAGCCGCGCCAGGTCATCGGCTCGGTCGACACCTCCGAGTTCCTCGTGACCGTCTCGGCGAGCATCGCGTTCCTCATCGGCCTCGGCAGCGCCGGCATCGACTGGACGTTCGTCGGGGTGCTGCTGCTCGGCGGCCTGTTCGCGGCACCGGTCGCGGCCTGGCTGGTGAGCCGGCTCCCCGCGGCGGTGCTCGGCACGGCGGTCGGCGGGCTGATCATCATCACGAACCTGCGCACCCTGGCCAAGGAGTACGACGTCCTCGGCGACCACCGCGGCCTGCTCTACCTGGTCGTGGTGGCGCTGTGGCTCGGGTTCGTCGGCCTCGCGGTCGCCCGCTACCGGCGTACGGCGGGGGCCGAGGCGACCACCGACGAGCGGGACGAGGACGCGCTCACCCGCGCCTGACGTACGGGCTCCGGCGCCATCCCCACACGCGCGGGGGTGGCGCCGGCGGACGTGCGGTGAGCCAGGATGGACCCATGACCGACCAGCCTGAGCAGACGCCCGAGCAGGGACGAGACGAGACCCCCGAGTCGCAGCGCGTGGTGGTCGTGACGCCCGACGGCATGGGTGTCGCGCAGCCGCAGGCCGACGGCGATGACCCCGACGGCAACCCGCACAACCCTGCCGACCAGGTCGAGCAGCCCGCGAAGGTCATGCGCATCGGCTCGATGATCAAGCAGCTGCTCGAGGAGGTCCGGAACGCGCCGCTCGACGACGCCGGCCGCAAGCGGCTCGCCGACATCCACCGGCGCTCCCTCGGCGAGCTCAAGGAGGGGCTGTCCGACGACCTCGTCGAGGAGCTCGAACGCCTCGCGCTGCCGTTCACCGAGGGCACGCCGAGCGACGCCGAGCTGCGCATCGCCCAGGCCCAGCTGGTGGGGTGGCTCGAGGGGCTGTTCCACGGCATCCAGACCGCGTTCGTCGCCCAGCAGATGGCCGCGCAGGCGCAGCTGCAGGCGATGCAGCGCGGGCTGCCGATGGGCCGCGCCGGCCAGGGCGGCCCCGGTGGCCCCACCGGCCAGCCGGGGATGCCCGGGATGCCCACCGGCCGCCCCGCCGACGACAGCTCCGGCCCCACCGGCCAGTACCTCTAGCTCCCGCTCAGCCCCGCCCCGCCCGGCCGCGGTCCGGTCGGCCCCGATCGGGGAGGGGCGGCCCACTTACTCGAGGGGCGGCCCAGTTAATAAGGGGGCCGCCCCTCGATTATCTGGGCCGCCCCTGCTCTGACCTGGGACGATGCGCTACCGCCGGGGTGACGATGCCGGCAGGCGCGCAGCGCGGCCAGCCGCTGCCGGAGGAGGAGCCGTGGCCGCGTGCGCTACAGCTGAGCCTTGATGTCGTCGAGGTAGGTGGAGACCTCGGCGTAGACGCCCGGGGCGCCCGGGTCGGCGCAGCCGCGGCCCCACGACACGACGCCGATGAGACGACCGCCGGCCACGAGCGGGCCGCCGCTGTCGCCCTGGCAGGAGTCCTTGCCGCCCTCGGGGTAGCCCGCGCAGATCTCGCCGCCGGGGTTGTAGCTGTTGCCGTAGGCGCTGCTGCAGGTCGCGTCGCCGAGCACCGGGACGTCGACCTTCTGGAAGGTGTTCGCCGGGCCGGTGCCCTCGGTCTTGCCCCAGCCGTAGACCGTCGCGGTGACGTCGCTCTCCCCGACGCTCGGGTCCTCGTTCAGCGGGAGCGTCGGCACCCCGTCGAACGGGCTCGCGAGCGTCACCACCGCGACGTCCCCGCCGCCGCGGCCGTAGTTCGGGTCGGACCAGATGCTGGAGATCTTCGACTCCCGGCCGACGCTGGTGTCGGTCAGCGCGTCGCGGCCCTGGATCGCGGTCCACTCGCCGGTGCTCGTGCCCTCCACGCAGTGCGCGGCCGTCACGACCTTGTCGGGAGCGACGAGCGTGCCGCCGCAGTACTCCCCGTCGGGTCGGGCGAGTTCACGTTGGACAGCTGGATGGCCCACGGCGTGTCGGCGGTCTGGGCGAGGTCGCCGCCCACGATGTCGCCGGTGCCGCCGCCCGGGTCCTCGACGGCGTGGGCGCTGCTGACCGGGAGCGCGATGGCGGCGGCGCAGCTCAGGCCCAGGAGCCCGGCGCGAAAACGGTTGATCTGCATGGGTGTTCCCCGATTCCGTTCGAAGGTTGGACGCGCTCGACGTTAGGAGCGAGCGGTTCTGAACGGGACCAACGGAACGTCAGGACTGGGCAAAGAGAGGGGTGCGGGATGGTCTCGATACGCCCGCTCGTTCCTCGCGGGCTACTCGACCGGCTTG
The DNA here is from genome assembly GCF_030296655.1 of Barrientosiimonas endolithica. Taxonomy (NCBI): domain Bacteria; kingdom Bacillati; phylum Actinomycetota; class Actinomycetes; order Micrococcales; family Dermacoccaceae; genus Barrientosiimonas; species Barrientosiimonas endolithica. Next base: position 3,181,505 of record NZ_AP027735.1, read on the forward strand.
GGGGCCGGGCTACTCGACCGGCGTGGGGGCCGGGTTACTCGACCGGCGTGGGGGCTCGACCGGCTCGGGGGCCGGGCCTCACTCGTAGAGGACGTACTCCGGCTGCGGGGAGAGGGCCAGCACCTGCTCGGCGGTCATGAGCGGTCCGGACCGCGCGTCCTCCTCGAAGAAGAGCTTGAACCCCTTGCGGACGTACGACGGCGTCTGGGCGACGATCATGTCGTACGCCTTCTTCTTGTCCGCGGGGCTGCCGATGCCGTCGATGCTCTTGACCAGCGCGATGCCCGGGTGCTGCTTGAGGTCGGTCTCCTGCGAGACGATCGACAGGTGCAGCTGGTGGTAGAGCATGACCTTCTCCGGGAGGTCGTGCTTGGTCACCAGCCCGGAGAGGTAGCGGGCGCACTCGTCGAGCGCCGCGCCGGTCGTGCTGCCGAAGACGCGCCCGGGGACCTGCCCCTCCTTGACCGACCACTCCGGGTCGAGCGCCACGCCCACGTCGGGCTGGGTCAGGTAGCTCTCGAAGTAGCGCACCTCGTCGATGAACTCGGCCCGCCCGGGCTGGATGTTGAGCAGCAGGATGCCCTTCGCCCGCCGCGCGGCCGCGAGGTAGGTGTCGACGACCGACCGCTCGACGCGCGAGCGATACATCCCGTCGGCGCCGGGCTTGGGGTGCACGAGCGTCGCGATCAGCTCGACGACGGGCAGGATCTTGCGTCCGGCCGCGAAATCCGTTGACTGGCGCAGCATCTCATCGACCCGGGCGTTGAGGTCGTTGCCGGCGCCGAGCCGGCCGAGCGCCGGCGACGCGGGCGACCCGCTGTACCCGAACAGCCGGTGCGCGGGGAAGATCGTGCGGCCGCCGGTCGGCAGGGTCGGCCGCGGCGTCGGTGTCGCGGTCGCGCTCGACGCGCTCGGCGCACCGCTGCCGCGCGCCGAGGACGCGCCGGTGCTCCCGCCGTCGGTCGTGCAGCCCGCCAGACCGGCGGCGGCGATCGAACCCATGAGCATCGTGCGTCGCGAAGGCGACTTCCCCGAACAGACATTGCCCCAAGGCTACGTCGGGACGTACGCCCTCCTCGCCGGGGAGATCCCTCACCCGGCCGGCCCACCCCCGCGGGCGAGGGGCGCGCGGGCCGGGCGATGGCGTACGACGTCGGCCGGTCAGTCGAAGACGACCCGGCCCGCCTGGGGCACGGTGTGCGCGGCGCGCACCGCGTCGAGGATGCGCTGCGTCGGCTGGTCGGGGTCGGGCACCTCGTCGGGGCGGAACCAGGCGGCGCCGACGGCCTCGCTCGCGAGGGCCAGCTGCGGCTCGCGGTCGGCCCGCACCCGGTAGATCACGTCGACGTGGCGGTACTCGGGGTCGACGACCGTCGCGAACACGTCGCCGGGCTCGATGCGCAGACCGGTCTCCTCGCGCAGCTCCCGCACGACCGCCTCGTGCGGCTGCTCGCCCCGGTCGACGAGGCCGCCCGGGAGGCTCCACCCGCCGCGGTGCAGCTGGCGCAGGGTGAGGATGCGGCCGTCGTGCTCGACCAGCGCGACCGCGCCGATGCTGAACGTCGGCGCCGCGAGGTGCACGATGCCCCAGCTCAGCCGGGCCGGCAGCAGCCGGAAGACGGTCATGCCCAGCCGGCGCACGGCGCCCGGGCGGCCGGCGCTCACGGCGGGTCCCCGTCGGGCCGCAGCAGGTCGGGCAGCGTGCGGTGGTGCGCGCGCACCGCGAGCGAGGCGTTCTTGACGACGGCCACGAGCGGCACCGCGACGAACGCACCGAAGACGCCCGCGAGGATGGTGCCGGCCGTGACGCTCACCAGGATCGCGAGCGGGTGGATGTCGACCGCCTTGCCCAGGATGATCGGGTTCAGCAGGTTGCCGAACAGCTGCACGATCAGGATCAGCGCGACGATGACCAGGATCGCCGTCGCGACGCCCTCGCTGACCAGCGCGATGAGCGCGACGACTGCCCCCGCGACGAGCACGCCGATGAGCGGCACGAGCGACCCGAGGAACAGCAGGATCGCGAGCGGCACGACCATCGGCAGCCCGGCGATCATCATGACCGGCACCATCGCGAGGGCGTTGATCGCGGCGAGCAGCACGAGCGACTGCATGTAGCGGGTGAGGGTGCGCCACGCGGCGACGCCGCCCTCGGTCGCGTGCGCCCGGGTGTGCGGCGGGAAGATGCCGACGAGCCAGCGCCAGATCTTGCCGTCGTCGAGCAGCAGGAACAGCACGGCGAACAGCGTGAAGACCGCGCCCGAGATCACCCCGAGCGCGCTGGTCGCGGTCTGCAGGAAGCCGGAGGTGAGCGCCGAGCGGTTCTGCGAGAGGGTGGCGCCGAGCTCGGTGGTGTAGCGGCCGGCCTCGGCCTCGCTGAGGCCGAACGGTCCGCCGACGAGCCAGTCGCGGATCGTGCCGGCGGCCAGCTGCAGCTGGTCGCGCATGTCGCCCGCCGAGTGCGCCACCTGGGTGCCGACGAACCACATCAGCGCGGTGATGCCGCCGGTGCCGAGCAGGAAGACCAGCACCGCTGCGAGCCCGCGCGGGACGCCGCGACGCACCAGCCAGCCCACGGGCGGCTGCAGCAGCGCGGCGATCATCACCGCGACCGAGACGGTGATCGTGACCAGGCTGACGCTGTTGAGCAGCCGGACGAGGACGTACAGCGCCGCGACGATCGCGACGAAGCAGACCGACCACCACGCGGCGACGCGCACGCCGAACGCGACCTCGAGCCGCGGATCGCGCGGGTCTCGCCGCAGGTCCTCCCGCGGCGCGCCGGGCGTGCCCGGCGGGGTGTCGGTCATGGCCCGAGCCTGCCAGGTGACCCGTCGCGGACGGGAGGCGGCGCCACGATGTGGCTCACCCGGCGGCGACCATCGCCCGGCCCGCCGCGCGACCGCTGAACAGGCAGCCGCCGAGGAACGTGCCCTCGAGCGCGTTGTAGCCGTGCACCCCGCCGCCGCCGAACCCGGCGACCTCGCCGGCGGCGTACAGACCCGGCACGGGCGACCCGTCGGACGCGAGCGCCCGGCTCGACAGGTCGGTCTGCACGCCGCCGAGCGTCTTGCGGGTCAGCACGTGCAGCTTGATGCCGATGAGCGGGCCGGCCGCGGGGTCGAGCACCCGGTGCGGGGTGGCGACGCGGCTGAGCCGGTCGCCGCGGTAGCGCCGCGCGTTGTGGATGCCCATGACCTGCGCGTCCTTGGTGAAGGGGTTGGTGATCTCGCGGTCGCGCGCCTCGATCTGCCGCTGCACGACGTCGAGGTCGAGCAGCGGGGTGTCGGTGAGGGCGTTCATCCGCGCGACCAGCTCGGGCAGCGCGTCGGCGACGACGAAGTCCGGGCCGTGCTGCTTGAACGCCTCGACCGGCCCCGGCGCGCCCTTGCCGACGCGGGTGCGCAGCAACAGCTTCAGGTCGCGGTTCGTGATGTCGGGGTTCTGTTCCGAGCCCGACAGCGCGAACTCTTTCTCGATCATCTTCTGCGTCACGACGAACCACGAGTGGTCGTGCTCGGCGAGGCCGGGAGCGGTGCGCAGGTGGCGCAGCGTGCCGAGCGTGTCGTAGCCCGGCAGGCACGGCGCGGGCAGCAGCCGCCCCAGCGCGTCGAACCACAGCGGCGAGGGCCCCGGCAGGATGCGGATCGCGTGCTGCGGCCAGACCGGGTCCCAGTTGCGGATCCCCTCGGTGTAGTGCCACATGCGGTCGCGGTTGACCAGCCGCGCGCCGGCCTGCTCGGTGATCGCGAGCATCCGCCCGTCGACGTACGCCGGCACACCCGTGAGCATCCGCGCCGGCGGCGTGCCGAGCCGGTCGGGCCAGAGCTGGCGCACCAGGTCGTGGTTCGCGCCGATGCCGCCGCTGCTGACCAGCACCGCCGGGGCGCTGAGCTCGAACTCGCCGACGGCGTCGTCGTTGCTCGGCGCGCCGCGCGGGGCGTCGTCGGGCGCGAGCACGGTGCCGCGCACGCCGGTGACGGCCCCGTCGGTCGTGACCAGCTCGTCGACGCGGTGCCGGTGGAAGAAGGTGACCCGGCCGTCGCGCGCCGCCTCGAGCGCCCCCTCGACGAACGGCCTCACCACGCCGGTGCCGGTGCCCCAGGCGATGTGGAAGCGCGGCACGCTGTTGCCGTGCCCGGTCGCCCGACCGTCGCCACGCTCGGCCCAGCCGACCATCGGTGTGAAGCGAATCCCCTTGCCGCGCAACCAGTCTCGCTTCTCTCCCGCGGCGAACTCGACGTACGCCCTCGCCCAGCGATGCCCCCACGTGTCCTCGTCGTCGAGCCGGTCCCAGCCCGCGGAGCCCTGCCAGTCCTGCCAGGCGAGCTCGAAGGAGTCCTTGATGCCGAGCCGCCGCTGCTCCGGCGTGTCGACGACGAACAGGCCGCCGAACGACCACCACCCCTGCCCGCCGAGGTTGGCCGCCGACTCCTGCTCGACCACCGCCACCCGCTTGCCGGCGGCGACCAGCTCTCCGACGGCCACCAGCCCGGCGAGCCCTGCCCCGACGACGATCGCGTCCGCATCCATACCTCGCGAACCTACTCGGACGTACGCTGCCGCGCCTCCCGCGCAGCCTGCCCCGTTCGTGCATGAAACCGGGTTTCGCGTCTTTGACCCTGATGCATCGGGGTCACATCCACGGAACCCGGTTTCATGCGGTTGTGGGGGGCGCCGCGCGGGCGGGGTGCCGGCCCGGCGCACTAGCGTGAGGCCGACCGCGTCCGGACCAGGGAAGGGGGATGCGTGGCCGAGCCGTCCGCCGACGCCCTCGCCGACGAGGCCGCCGCGCTGTACGCCCTCCTCCCCGCCGAGTTCGTCAAGGCGCGCGACGCGCGGGCCAAGCAGCTGCGCGCCGACGACAAGGACCTCGCGGCGCAGGTGAAGGCGCTGCGCCGGCCCACCGTGGCGGCCTGGCTGGTCAACCTGCTGGCGCACGAGGCCGGCGCGCTCGACCCGCTGCTCGGGCTGGGAGCGGCGCTGCGCGAGGCGCAGTCGCGTCTCGACACCGCGACGATGAAGCAGCTGTCGGCGCAGCGCCCCGGCATCGTCGGCGACCTCGCCGACCGAGCCGCCGGGCTCGCGGCCGACCGCGACCCCTCGTTCGGCGACACGGCGACGATGCGCGAGCAGGTGATCGCGACCCTCACCGCGGCCCTCGCCGACCCGATGGCCGAGCAGGCCGTGGCGAGCGGACGGCTGGTGTCTCCGCTGTCGTACGCCGGGTTCGGGGAGGTCGAGATCGGCGACGCGATCGCCACTCCCCTGCGCGCGGTGCCCGACCCCGCAGACCGCGCGGTCGCGAAGCCGAGATCCGTTGCCCCCCAAGCCCGTACGCCCTCCAAGCCGCCCCGACGCACCGCACCGCCTGCCGAGCCCGGCAGCACCGCCCAGCCCGGCAGCGCCACCGACCCCGACGTCACCGACACCGACGAAGCGCCCGAGCCCGAACCCACCGGACCCTCCCCCGCCGAGATCGCCGCCGCGGAGCAGAAGGTCGCCGAGGCCGAGCGCCGGCTCGAGGTGGCCGAGGCGTCGCTGGCGCAGGCCCGGGCACGCCGCGCGGAGGCCCGCCGCGCGCTGGAGGCGGCGACGGCCGCGCTGGAGGACCTGCAGGACGCGTGACCCCCGCGGCGGTGATCCGACGCACCGGGTCCGCCCCCGAACCCGCACGGTTCGGCAAACTGGCCCGCGATGCGCACTCGACCCCTGCCGTCCCGTGGCACCACGCTCCGTGGCACCACGCTCCGTGGCACCGCTCTCCGTGGCGCCCCGCTCCGTGGCGCCGCCGTGCTGGCCACCGCGGCGGTCACCGTCGGCTCCCTCGCGGGCTGCGGGGGCGAGCCGTTCCGCCCCGAGCGCGACCTCGGCGTCGCCTCGCCGACCATCGCGTCGCCGCCGCCCACGCAGAGCGCGCGACCCACGTCGGGCCCGAGCTCGACCCCGACCACCGGCTCGCCGACCGTCACGACGAGCACCGGGCCGAGCCTGCCCTCGCTGCCGACCGCGCAGGAGCGTCCGGGCGCGAGCGCGAGCACCGCCAGCCCGGCCAACCCCACCCCCGGCAGCACGGCCACGGCCCCCGCGCCGGCCCCCGGCCCCACGAGCACCAGCCCGCGCCCGGGCACCGCCGCGCCCACGGCCACCCCCACACCCACCTCGACGCCGCGACCGACGGTGACGCGCACCACCCGGCCCACCGGCGAGCCGAGCCGGCCGAGCAGCCCCACCCGCACCCAGCGTCCGCCGTCGCCCACCAGCACGACCGCCCGGCCGACCACCCCGCCGCCGACCACGTCGTCGCCGACGAGCAGCACGCCGCCGGCCGCACCGGCGTACCTCGACGAGCTGGGCGGGCCCGGCTCGGGCCCGGTGACGATGGGCGGGACCACCTACGGCCACTCGATCAGCGCCAGCGCCTGCACGATCTTCTCCAAGCAGCCGACGTACGCCTGGAGCCTCGACGGCCGATACTCCGCCTGACCGGCGTGGTCGGGCAGGACGACGGGTCGGAGTCGCGCGAGGCGGTGCTGCGCCTGGTGGTGCGCGGCGACGGACGCACGCTCGCGTCGCGGACCGTGCGCTACGGCCAGACCTCGAGCCTCGGCGTGAGCGTGGCGGGCGTGCAGCGGCTCACGGTGAGCTTCACCGAGGTCGAGTGCGCGCCGGGCGAGGGCGCCGCACTGGTGCTCGGCTCAGGGAAGGTCGGCTGAGCGCCGACCGGCGACACCCGGAGCCCCGACGAACGACATCGCCGGAGCGCCGACCGGCGACGTCACCCTGCGACAGACGTCAGTTGGCGACGCCGAGCCGCTCCTGGCAGTAGTTGCGCAGACCGCGCGCCGCGGAGTTGAAGTCACCGGTACGCACGCTCCGGCGGTTGTCGCGGGCCTGCTTCATCTTGTCCAGCTCGGACGCGGTGCCGCGCGCGCGGGAGGCGAAGCCGTTGTCGTTGGTGTCGTCGGCGAGGTCGCGCAGGTCGTCGGCGGTCGAGCCCATCGTGCGCGCGGCCGAGTCGAGCTCGCCGGAGTCGCCCGACCTCACCGCCGAGTTCCACTGCCGCGTCACGGCGCTGAGCTTGCCGGTGGCCGAGATGCAGTCACCCGCGAGCGACACGTTGAAGCTGCTGCTCGGGCTGGTCGAGCGCGAGCTGGTGCGCGAGGAGCTGGACGAGGTCGACGTGCTCGACGGGCGGGTCGAGGTCGACGACGGCCGCTCGCTGGTGGAGGTCGTGGTCGAGGTGGACGAGCTCGTGCTGCTCGACGTGGACGTACTGCTCGTCGTGGTGCTCGACGTGCTGCTGCTCGACGTGGTCGTCGTCGGCGTCGCCGAGGTCGACGTCGGAGCGGCCGACGTGGAGGTCGGCAGCGAGGTGTTGGTGGTCACCTCGGGCTCGTCGGAGCAGCCGGCGAGGACCAGCGGGATGGAGAGGGCTGCGGCGATCGCGACCGAGCCGCGCGAGGTGACCTTCATGGTTCCTTCCAGGATCTGCTGTCGGTCCCGGACGGGTCCGGACCGCCCTCCACGATGCCCCGGCGCGACACGCCGTGACAAATCCGTGACCTGGTCCGGCGATGGCGTACGCCCTCGGCCGGCTCCGCCGGTCAGCCCGCGCCTCCCCGCCGCCCGGCCTGGCGCGGCTGGCCGGCCTCGTCCGGCAGCAGCCCCTGCGACCCCAGCCAGCCCACGATCTGGTCGCGCACCCACGCGGGGTCCTCGAACATCGGGCAGTGGCCGAGGTCGTGGCCCTCGGCGTAGGTCCACGACGGGTGCCGCTGCGCCGCGGCCCGAGCCGCCTTGACGCTGACCAGCTTGTCCTTGTCGCCGTGCAGCAGCAGCACCGGCTGGGTGAGCCCGCCGAGCAGCCGCTGATAGCTCGGCGCCCGCAGCCCGGTGAGCACCACCGACCGCGCCGCGGCGAGGAAGCTCGGCGTCGCGGCGCCCGTGTCGTCGGCCACCCGGCCGCGCGCCAGCTCGACGTGCCGGTCGATCAGCCACCGCGGCACCTTGCTGAGGTGAGCGACCACGAGGGCGAACGTCTCCGTGGTCAGCTGCTCCGGCGTGAGCCGCTTGGCGCGCCCGTCGATGAGCCGGCGCCCGATCGGCGGCACGAGGTAGAGGCCGAACACCGCGAGCACCATCGGGTGCGGCCGCTGCCGCGGGTGCTGCGGCAGCACCGGGTCGACGAGCACGACCGCGCGCACGCTGTCGGGCTCGGCCGCCGCCTGCATCGCGGCGAGCAGCCCGCCCATCGAGTTGCCGACGAGCACGACCTCGCGCAGGTCGAGCGCGCGCAGGAACCCCGCCAGCAGCCGCTGGTTCTCGGCGACCGACGCCTTGCGCGGGTCGACCTTGGTCAGGCCGAAGCCGCCGAGGTCGAGGGCCAGGACCCGGCCGTACGCCTGGAGCAGCGGGGCCAGGGAGTCCCAGTTGGTCAGCGCTCCCCCGAGGCCGTGCACGAGCACGAACGTCGGGCCGTCCTGCGGGCCGGGGCGCTCGGTGTAGCGCACCCGCGTGCCGGCGACGTCGACCCACTGGTCGGGGACGGCGGGCGGCGCGGCCTCGTCGCGGCCAGGCACCTCACTCACCGGGGAACCCGCCGGCCTGGCTGCCGAGGACGGGGTTGTACTCCCGGATGCGGCGCTCGGCGATCAGCCCCTCGCGCTGGAACGGGTCGGCGTCCATCATCGCCGTGACGGCGTCCTCGTCCTCGCCGCGGACGATGATCAGAGCGCCCGCCGGGAAGTCGAGGTACGGCCCCGACAGCAGCACCGAGTCCTGCCGGCCGAGGTAGGCGCGGTGCTCGTCGCGGTGCTTGTCCCGCCCCTGGTCGTCGTCGGTGTAGGTGTACTCCACGGTGAAGATCGCCATTGCTGGATCGTAGGCCGCAGCGTCGTCGGGCTCAGGCGGTGGCGCAGACCTGGGCCGGGGCCGGGGAGTCCCCGGGCGCCACCTCGTCGGCCGCCTCGGCCGCCTCGGTCGCAGCGGGCGCGGCGCCCCGGGCGCGCACGGCGACCAGCAGCAGCGCCAGGCCCAGCGCGGCGAACCCGCTGCCGACCCACAGCGGCGACACCCAGCCGAGGCCGGCCGAGATCGTCAGCCCCGACACCCAGACGCCGAGGAAGTTGCCGACGTTGAAGGCGGCGATGTTGGCCGAGGAGGCCATGGTCGGCGCGTGGGCGGCGTGCTGCAGCACCCGCATCTGCAGGCCGGGCACCGTGCCGAAGCCGAGGAAGCCCATCGCCGCGAGCAGCGCGGCCGCGGCGAACCGGTTGTCGCTGAGCAGCGCGAACGCCACGAGCACGACGACGAGCCCCGCGGTGAACGTCACGAGCGTGCGGGTCAGGGCGCGGTCGGCGAGGCGACCGCCGAGCAGGTTGCCGGCGAACAGGCCGACGCCGAACAGCACCAGCAGCCACGGCACCGCCGACTCCTCGAACCCGGTGACGCGGGTCAGCAGCGGCTCGATGTACATGAACGCCCCGAACATCCCGCCGAACACCAGCACGGTCATGCCGAGGGAGAACCAGACCTGACCGTTGCGGAACGCGGCGAGCTCGGTGCGCAGCCGCGGCCGTGGCTGGTCCGAGGCGACGGCCGGCACGAGCGCGGCGATGCCGGCGAACGCGACGACGCCGACGACGGTGATCACCGCGAACGCCGCGCGCCAGCCCCACGCCTGACCGATCGCCGTGCCGAGCGGCACTCCGGCGACGTTGGCCAGGGTCAGGCCGCCGAACATGATCGAGATGGCGCCGGCCTTCTTCTCCGGCGCGACCAGCGAGGCGGCGAGCACCGACCCGATGCCGAAGAACGCGCCGTGCGCGAGAGCCGCGAGCACCCGGCCACCCAGCAGCAGCCCGTACGTCGGCGCGAGGGCGCTGAGCGCGTTGCCGGCGGTGAACAGCACCATGAGCGCGAGCAGCGCCCGCTTCGGCTCCCAGCGGTTGACGACCGGGGTGAGGGCGAGCGCGCCGACGACGACCGCCAGCGCATAGCCCGAGACGAGGTATCCGGCGGCGGGGACGGTGACGCCGAGGTCGCTCGCGACCCGCGAGAGCAGACCCGCGATGACGAACTCGGTGAGACCGATGCCGAAGCCGCCGAGAGCGAGGGCGACGAGGCCGACAGGCATGAGGACGAACCTTCCGTGGAGAGTGTCTTCGCCGTTATAGCGCGTGTGCAACTACCGGCGTGAGCAGCAAGTTAGTTGCATGCGCGGGTTATTGCAAGTCGCCTGTATGCTGGGCCCATGGGAATCGCCGACGGCGCCGTGGAGGTGCGCGCCTCGGGCTGGCGCACGCTGGCGGCGCTGCACGGGCGCATCGAGGCCGCGCTGGAGCGCGAGCTGGTGCGCGAGCACGGCCTGTCCGTGGTCGAGTTCACCGTGCTCGACGCGCTCTCCCGCCAGGACGGCTGGCACATGCGCATCTCCCAGCTGGCGCGCGCCGCGGCCCTGTCGCCGAGCGCCACGACCCGCCTGGTCAACCGCCTCGAGGACCGCGGCCTGCTCACGAGGGTGCTGTGCGCCGACGACCGCCGCGGCATCTACACCGAGCTCACCGCCGCCGGCAAGAAGGCCTACCGCGCCGCGCGCCCCACGCACGACCGGGTGCTGAGCGAGGCCCTCGACGAGGCCGCCGAGGTGCCCGAGCTGGCCGAGCTGGTCGGCTTCCTCCACCAGCCCGCCCCGGTCTGACCGGGCACGCCTGCGCGCGGTGGCGCGGGCGTACGAGGCGGGGCGGAGGGTCGTACGTCGGCGCCGGCCGAGCGGGTCGGCCGGCCCGGTCACGGGGTCGGGTGCTGGGCGTCGTAGCGCAGGAACCCGCGCTGCCACGCCGCCAGCGCGAGCACCGCGACGACGCACAGCAGCCCGCCGACGATCGCGGCCCACGCCTCGGTCGAGACGGTGGCGAGCGACCCGGCCACGACGTCGCCCAGGCGCGGGCCGCCGGCCACCACCACGACGAACACGCCCTGCAGCCGGCCGCGCAGGTGGTCCGGGGTGGCGGCCTGCAGGATCGTGGTGCGGAAGACCGCGCTCACCGAGTCGGCAGCCCCGGCGCCGGCCAGCGCGAGCGCGCCCAGCCACAGCGCCCACCCGCTCGGCAGCGCCCCGTGCGCGGCGGCGACCGCGCACCCGAAGCCGACGATCGACACGCCCCACAGCGCGACCGAGACGATGACGGCCAGGCCCTGCCGGCGTACGCGACCGAGCGGACCGGACACCAGCATCGCGACCACCGCGCCCACCGCGACGGCCGCCGACAGCACGCCCACGGTCTTCGCGCCGCCGCCGAAGCTCAGCACCGCGACCGCCGGGAACAGGGCGCGCGGCTGGGCGAGGATCATCGCGCAGAAGTCGGCGAGGAAGGTCATCCGCACGTTGGGGCGCGTCCCGAGGAAGCGCAGCCCGTCGAGCACCGAGGCGAGGCCCGGCCGACGCCGCACCGCAGCAGGGTCGGCGGCCGGATCCGCTTCTGGCGGAATGGGTTCCAGCCGCAGGATCCCCCAGACGGCGAAGGTGAACAAGGCGGCGTCGACGGCGTAGGCGGTGACATAGCCACCCCAGTCGACGAGCAGCCCGGCGAGCAGCGGGCCGACGGTCATCGAGATGTTCATCGCGGTGACGCTGAGCGCGTTGGCGGCCGGCAGCAGCGACCGGTCGAGCAACCGCGGATAGATCGCCGAGCGCGCCGGACTCACGACGGCGAAGCCGGCGTTGTAGAGCCCGACGAGCAGGTAGAGCACGCTGACGTGGGTGTTGCCGAGCGCGGCCTGCACGGTGTTGAGGATGGAGACCGCCCACAGCAGCAGGCCGGCGGCGAGCGCGACCTTGCGCCGGTCGTAGTGGTCGACGATCGCCCCGCCGTAGAGCCCCATGACCACCAGCGGCACCAGCGCGCACAGGCCGACGATGCCGACGGCGAACGTGGACCGGGTGATGTCGTAGACCTGCAGCCCGATCGCGACCGTGGCCAGCTGCGCCCCGACCCCGCTCAGCGTGAAGCCGGTCCACAGGCGGCGGTAGGAGGGCTGACCCGCAGCGGGGTCAGGTCGAGCAGCACAGGCACGCCGGAAGGCTATGCGCCGCGGGCCGACCCCCGACGGCGGTATGCCCGCCGCACCCGCAGCCCCTCGCGCACGTCCTCCAGGGCCGGGTCGACGAACGCGCGGCGGTAGGCCCGGTCGGCGCTGCTGCCGGCCGCGAAGTTGAGCGCCGAGAAGGCCGCGAGGAACAGCGAGACCTGCACCAGCGTGCGGCTCGCCGGCAGCCGGCCGGGCCAGCCGTCGAACCGTGCCGGCGGGCGGCCGACCCACTGCTGCACGGTGCCGTCGGGGATCGCGAGCATGCCGAACGCGACGAGGAAGCAGAAGACGAGCGCGCTGAAGATCACGACCTGCATGAGCGTGACGAGGATCGAGACCGCCAGCACGTTGAGCCGCTCGGCCCGCCGCAGCGGCGGCACCGGCTCGTCGCCCTCGCGCTCGTGCTCGCGCACCACCGTGCGCACCTCGTCGCGCGCGTTGACCGCGACGAGCACCACGCACAGCGCGGCCAGCACCCCGACCGCGGCCCAGGTGCGCGCCATCGACAGCCGGTCGGCGATCTGCCACATCTCGGCGTTGAAGAAGACGAACAGCACCGCGAGCATCAGGACCGGCAGCACCCGCGACACCATCGGGCCGAGCCGCCCCAGCTCACGGACCGCGCGGCGGCCGGCCCAGGCGAGCATCGTGCCGAGCCCGGCGTACGTCGCCGCCAGCACCGCGACCGGGATCAGCACCCGCACGGGCCACGGCGGAGTCGGGTCGGTCACGAAAACCCTTGGCGCCAGGACGATCCCGAGCATGCCGACCACGGAGACGACGGGGCGTGCGGGGCGCGGCAGCCGGCGTACGACCAGCACGGCCAGCCACACGACGAGCGGCGCCGCGAGGAGCACCGCGAACCCGACGGCCAGGGCCGGGAGGCGCGGGTCGTCGACACCCACGGCCACCTCGTCGGCCAGCTCGGCCGCCGTGAAGCGGGCGCTCGCCCGGGCGAGCAGGGCGTAGCCGACGCACGCGACGGCGAGACCGACGAGCAGGGCGGCGGTGCGGTCGAGCAGGGCCCGCGCACGCACGCTGGGCTCGAGCAGCAGCGGAAGCCCCAGAGATCGCAGCCGGTCCTGGGCGGCTCGTGCCGGCGACGCGACCAGCCGGCTCGGCGTGCTGCCGGTCATCCGGCTCTCCCTCGTCAGGCGGTGAGCGGCTCCCCGGCCGGCCCGTCGAACGGGTCGGCGTCGTCGACGCCGGGCCCGCCGAGCGGGGCGCCCATCCAGCTCGTCGCGATCCAACCAGAGTCAGGGTCACCCTCGACCACGACCACGCCGGTGTTGCCGAGCGGGTTGTGCTCGGCGAAGCGGGCGCCGAGGTTGCCGGCGCGCAGCGTGGTCCAGACGCGGATCGCCGCACCGTGGCTCACGACCGCCGCGACGTCGGCGCCGCCGGCCGCGACCTGGCGCAACGAGTCGTCCATCCGCGCGACGAACTCCTCGCCGGTCTCGCCGCCAGGCATCCGCACGTCGAGGTTGCCGTGGGCCCACTCGAACAGCACCCCGAGGTACTGCTCGATGCTCTCCCGGTCGTTGCAGCGCTCGACGTCGCCGGCCTGCACCTCGTGCGCGCCCGGGAGCTCCTGCACCGGCACGCCGAGCGCCTCGGCGAGCGGCGCGGCGGTGAGCTGCGCACGCAGGGCGCGGGAGGCGTACACCGCTTGGACGCCCTGGTCGGCGACGGCCTCGGGGATGGCCGCCGCCTGCTCGGCCCCGAGCTCGGTCAGCCCGGGACCGGGCAGCAGCGTGTCGAGCGAGTGAGCGACGTTGGCGGGCGTCTGGCCGTGACGGATCAGCAGGAGGCGCACGGTGCCCATGCTCGCACGCGGCCCGCCACGGTCGTACGTCGTCAGTCGGCCTGGCGGTCCAGCTGGCGCAGGCGGGTCAGCGCCCGGTCGACCACCGTCGTGTCGGGCGAGCGCAGCTGGGCGTCGAGCCGGCGGATCTCGGCCGGGTCGAGGCCGGCCGCCTTCGCCTTGGCGAGGTTCTCGGGCGAGCTCAGCCGCATCGCGACGACACGGTCGGCGGCGGCGCGGGTGCGCTGCGCGGGGGTGCGCTGCGGCGCCGGCTCGGCGCTGCGCTGCGCCGTCGCGGCGCGGCCGGTGACCGACGGGCCGACCAGGTTGGCGTAGCCCACGTTGCCGGCGCGGTTGGGGTGGTAGGACTCCTCGACCGGGTTGCTCAGCCCGTTGATCCACTCAGGGTCGTCGCACACCGCGCGCCCGGTGAACGAGGCGGTGGGGTCGACGAAGCGGAAGCCCGCGCCGGTCGCCTTGCTGCGCGCCAGCGTGTTCAGCTCGCCGGTCGCGGTGTTGAGGGTGCTCTGCTCGTCGGGCGCGAAGAAGGTGAGGGCGTTGCAGTCCTCGCCGTTGAAGATGCGCGGGTAGCCGCCGACCGTGACCGCCGCGTTGGTGGCCTTGGTGCGCACCCGGCCGAACAGGTTGTCGTAGCGCCCCGGCAGCTGGTCGCGCAGGATCGCCCGGCCGCCCGCGATCGCCCCCTGGCAGTCGCTCATCCAGCCCGGCTGCGCGCACTCGGTGAGGATCGAGGAGAACCCGACGTCGTTGCCGCCGATGGTCATCGTGACGTAGCCGGTGCCGTTGTCGAGCGTCCCCAGCTGGCTGTCGATCACGCTGGAGGTCGTGGCGCCCGAGCAGGCCTGGTAGTCCAGGTTCAGGCCGTACGTCTGCGCCACCAGGGCGGGGTAGCCGTACGGTGAGCGGTAGCAGTCGTCGACCTTGGCGCGGGTTCCGACGCCGGCGGAGTAGGAGTCGCCGAGCGCGACGTAGTCGCCCTGGGCTGCCTGTGCGGGGGTGACGGTGGACAGGGACAGCGCGGCGGCTGCGGTCAGCAGCCCGGCGGCGCGCATCGGGGAGGTGGTCATGCGCCTCACCCTGGCCCGGGCGGTGCGTCCCCGGGGCATACGGCAGGTCAAGACTTCCCCAACTGCGCCCTGCCTCTACGGTGAACGGCCATGAGCGGTGATCGCCCGTGAGCTCCAACCTCGCCTGCATCGGGATGGGGGTGACCTCACCGGCCGAGCTGTCCGAGCTGGTGGCCGAGGTCGCCCGGCTCGGCAGCGAGCCGGTGGCGCACAGCCCCGGCGTGCAGACGTACGCCTGGCAGGACTCCAGCGGGGCACGCGTGGTGCTCGACGTGCTGGCCGGGAGACCGCTGATCCTGCCGTCGTTCGCGAGCACCAGCGAGTTCACCAGCACCGCGGTCGAGGCACACTCCCCGGACGTCGCCCGGGTGACGGTGCTCGGCGAGGACGGCGTGACCGAGACGGGCGTGACGTGCGAGCTGGAGCAGCGGCGGCACGTCGAGGGTCAGGTGGGCGGCGGCCGAATCCGGTTGGTAGCGCTCGGGATCAACGTCACCGCCTTCGACGACGAGCCGACCTTCCTCGCCGACGACGCGAGCCTGCTCGGCACCGAGGACGAGCTCGGGCCGCCTCCGCCCGAGGTGGCCGAGCGCGGCCTCGCCTGGCCGCCGCGCATGTCGGCCTCGGCGTTCTTCGCGAACGGCTTCTACCCCGGCCCGGTCGACCCGACCCCGCACGCGCTCCTGTCGGGCGTGGTGCTGCGCGCCGAGGTGCGGACGAACTCGCTCACCGGCCGCCGGTTCGTGGCCTCCCGCGTGCTCACCGCGTTCGGCGAGCTCGACCTGTGCCTGGCGGAGGAGTTCGCGCTGCTGCTGCCCGGCCAGGTGGTCGCCGGCACGGTGGCGATGGTGGGCCGGCTGCTCGAGGACGCCCCGGCCGACCCGGCCACCCCGGCCGACCCGGCCACCCCGGCCGCACCCGAGGAGCAGGCTGGGGACGACGACGCCCAGCCCCGCCCCGGCGAGACCCGCCGCGAGTGGCGCAACCGCACCGGCCGCTGACCCCCACGCTGGTCGAGCACGGCACCCCACACGCTGGTCGAGTAGGGCGAGCCGCTAGGCGAGCCCGTATCGAGACCACGTCGCCACGCTCGGTGGTGACCAAAGGGCGCCAGGAGGCGTGAGTACGCCTGTGGTGACGTCGGATTCGCGAGTCGCCGACGGCGTACATCGCCAGAGTGGTCACCAACTAACAAACTGGTCGGTTGCAACCGACCAGTCTGTTAGTTCGCGACCAGTCTGGGCGAGTCGGTCCTGACCCGACCCTGCGATCTCGACACGACCCCACGCTGTTGACACAAAGTGCTGCTACAGCACCCAGGTCTGTCAACAGCGCCGGCCCGTGTCAACAACGTCAGGGTTTGTCAGAAACGTCACTAGGGTGAGTCGCCAGATCGCCCCGACCAAAGGCCGACTCCCGCCTCCGGGCGCCTTTCGGTGGCCCACGACCGAGGTGACAGGTCTCGATACGGCCTCGCCTAGCGGCTCGGCCTACTCGACCATCGTGGGAAGCGGCTCGGCCTACTCGACCACCGTGGGAAGGGTGGCCCGCACCTGCCGGTCGAGCTGGTGCAGCCGGGCCTCGGCGTCGGGGCCACCGGCTTCGGCGAGGCGGCGCACCTCGTCGACGTCGAGTCCCGAATCCTTCGCACCAGCAAGGCTTTCCGACGACAACAGGTCGGGCAGGCGGAACATCTTGCGGCCGTGGTCGTGCGGGCGGCCGTACGCGATCGCCGGCCTGCTCGCCAGCACGGCCGGTCGAGGCTCGGCGGGGGCACCCACCGGTTGCCGCCCCAGCTCGACCAGCACCGCGTCGGCGATCGCCCGGTGGCCGGTGGCGTTGGGGTGGAACGACTCGTCGAGCGGCCAGGACGCGCCGCGGATCCACTCCGGGTCCTGGCAGACCGCGTGCCCCTCGAACTCGTCGCGTACGTCGACGAAGACCGCACCCGCGGCGCGGGCCGCCGCGCCCATCACCTCCGCGAGCAGGTCGGCGGCCGCGTTGAGCCGGGTGAGCTCGCGCGGGCTGAAGAACGTCGACAGGTTGCACTCCTCGCCGGCGAACAGCCGCGGGTAGCCGGTGGCGACGAGCTGCGCCTGCGGCGCGCGCGAGCGTACGTCCTCGTGCAGCGCGCCCAGCCGGCCCGGGAGGTCCTCGCGCATCACCCGCTCGGCCTCGTCGATGACCGGGTCGGTCTCGCCCATCCACGCGGGGCGGGCGCACGCGGTGAGCACCTCGGCGAAGCCGGCGTCGTTGCCGCCGACCGACACCGTCACCAGCTCGGTCTGAGCGTCGAGCCGGGCGAGCTGACCACGGCGTACGTCGTCGACCACCGCCCCCGAACAGGCTTCATAGACAAGGGTTTTGCCGATCGCCTCGGACACGATCACCGGGTAGCCGGCACGCGACCGGAAGCAGGCGTCGACACGTTCGCCGCCGCCGACACCGGCGGCGTAGGAGTCTCCGAGCGCGACGTAGGTCATGGGTCCATCCAAGCGGGCCGGGGTCTCGATACGCCCTCCGCTGCGCTCCGGGCTACTCGACCGACGTGTCCGCTGCGCTCCGGGCTACTCGACCGACGTGTCCGCTGCGCTCCGGGCTCCTCGACCGGCTTCGGGCTGAGCGGCGCGATCAGGAGTGGCCGGCGCGCAGCACCATCTCCAGCTCGAACCGGGTGAGCGGGTCGTCGAGGGCGTCGCCGAAGATCTCGCGCAGCTGGCCGACGCGGTATCCCACCGTCTGCGGGTGGATGTGCAGGTCGGCGGCGACCTTGGCCCGCTCGCCCTGGTGGCTGAGCCACGACAGCAGCGTCTCGGCGAGCCGCGCGCGCTGGTTCGGACGCAGCTGGTCCAGCGGCGCAAGTCGTTGTGCCGCAAGGTCGTTCAGCAGCTCGGGCTCATGCCCGAGCACCAGGGTCGACAGGTGGTCGCGCACCCACCAGGGGCCGTCACCCTCGGCCGCCTGCACCGCCGCCGGGTCGGGCATCGTCATGGCCGCGTGCGCCGCACGCAACGAGCCGGCGGCTCGCAACCACGGGCGCACCGGACCGATCCAGGCGCGCCGCCCGGCGAGCACCCGCTCCAGCTCGGCCCGGGCCCGGTCGCTGCGCGGGGCGGCGACGAGCACCACGGCGTACTCGCTGCGCGAGCGGGCCAGCCCGCGCTCGCCGAGCGCGAGCCGCAGCCCGTCGGCCTTCTCCAGCGGCATGGCGGCCACGACGACCTCGCGCGGGATGACCCAGCCGGCGTCGGCGGCGAGCGCCCGCAGGTCTGCCTCCTCGGCACGCCCCGACACCAGCTGCTCCAGCAGCGCGGCCCGGCGCCGGTCGCGCTCACCGGCCTGCCGGAACTGCTCGGCGGTGAACGCCTCGATGCTCGCCGACGACAGCTCGTCGATGTAGACGAAGATCGACTCGCCGAGCGGCATGAGGAGCGTGGGGTCGAGCCCCTCCTGCACCGAGATGCGCGACACCGCCCGGAAGGCCATCCGCGCCCCGACGCGGTAGGCCCCGAGCAGCGCCTCGAGCGGACGGCCGGTGCGCGCCTCGCCCTTGCCGAGCCCGGCGTACACCAGCCGCGCCTCGGGCGGCAGCGCGGGCTCGTCGCGGCCGGGCAGCTCCAGCAGCAGCCGGCTGAGGGCGACCTCGACGCCCTGCCGCACGGCGACGCCGAAGTCGCCTTCCAACGGGCGGGAGTAGGCGGGGACGTCGCGCTGGATCGCCGCGATGATCGACTCGACGACCTCGCCCAGGTGGGGCTGCAGCGCCCGCGACACCTCCCGCGGCAGCGACGCCCAGGGAGGCGGGTCACCCGTCAGGGGTGTGTCGACCGTCACGTTATGCCTCTCCCAACCCCGTTTTTCAGCGTCAGGCGCTAAAGACGTGCGCTCCGATTGTGAGCACAGACAGCAGAATATGACGCCTCGCGCCAATCACACTAGAGAGGTGACTGGACGACGACCTCTGGCGATGCGCGCGCTCGGTGTGTTCACCGCGCCGTTCCCGCCCGAGGAGTTCCTCGGGCTGGTGAACCCGCTGTCCTCGGCGCGCCAGCTGCGCGGCGTGGTCACCCGGGTGACCCCCGAGACCGACCACAGCACCACCATCCACTTCCGTCCCGGACGCGGCTGGTCGGCCCACGCCGCGGGGCAGTACGCCCGCATCGGCGTCGAGATCGACGGTGTGCGCCAGTGGCGCAGCTATTCGCTGTCGGCCGCCGAGGGCGACGACCCCGCGATCACCGTGACCGCCATCGGCCGGGTCTCCCAGCACCTGGTGCAGCACACCCGCGTCGGCGACGTGCTGTTCCTCGCGCCGCCGCAGGGCGACTTCGTGCTGCCGCCCGGCCCGCGCCCGCTGCTCATGCTCACCGCGGGCTCGGGCATCACCCCGGTGATGTCGATGATCCGCACCCTGATCCCCCGCCGGCGCGACGCCGACGTGGTGCTCATCCACTCCGCGCGCACCCCGCAGACGGCCCTGTTCCGCGAGGAGCTCGCCGAGCTCGCGCAGGACAACCCCGGCCTGCACGTCGTGCACCGCTACACCGCGATCGAGGGACGGCTCGACCTGAGCAGCCCGGCCCAGCTCGAGGCGACCTGCCCCGACTGGCGCTCGCGCAAGGCGTACGTCTGCGGGCCGACCGAGCTGCTCGACGACGCCACCGACTTCTGGCGCACCTTCCACGCCGAGGACCACCTGTCGGTCGAGCGGTTCGAGACCGGCCTGCTCGCCGGCGACGCCGCCGGCGGCCGCGTGGTCTTCGAGAAGTCCGACAAGGAGGCCGAGGCGGAAGGCTCGACCACCCTGCTCGAGGTCGGCGAGAACGCCGGCGTCCTCATGCCCCACGGGTGCCGCATGGGCATCTGCCACAGCTGTCTGACCCCGCTGCTCTCGGGACAGGTCAAGGACCTGCGCACCGGAGAGATCCGGAGCGACGAGGGCGAGCTCATCCAGACGTGCATCTCGGCCGCAGCCGGCCCGGTGCACCTCGACGTCTGACCCCCTGAACGCAACACGACAGGAGCATTCCCTGATGGCCCTGGCCGCAGTTCCCTACACGACCACCGACGACGAGCCGTTCGACACCTCGTTGCGGCGTGGCAGCAAGCCGTCCGCCGTCAAGCGCACCGGTGTGCTCCCCACCGAGGGCAGCCCGACCGTGCGCCCGCCGGGCGCGGACCACCTGAGCGACGACGACGTACGCCAGCTCGGGGCCGAGCTGGACGCGATCCGTGACGAGGTGATCCAGTCGCGCGGGGCCCGTGACGCGGCGTACATCAAGCGGATGATCAAGATCCAGCGCAGCCTGGAGCTCGGCGGCCGGCTGCTGATGCTGGCCTCGCGCTACAAGCCCGCGTGGGTCGCCGGCACCGGGATGGTCGCGACGGCCAAGGTGCTCGACAACATGGAGATCGGGCACAACACGCTGCACGGGCAGTGGGACTGGATGCGCGACCCCGACATCCACTCCACGACGTACGAGTGGGACTTCGTCGCGCCGGCGCGCGGCTGGCAGCACACGCACAACGACCTGCACCACACCTGGACCAACGTCATCGGCAAGGACCGCGACGTGGGCTACAACATCCTGCGCGTCAGCGAGGACCAGCCGTGGACCAAGCGCGACATCTTCAACCCGGCGGTCAACGCGGGGCTGTCGCTGGTCTTCGAGTGGGGCATCGCCTCCTACGACCTGGAGTGGGACCAGGTGCAGGAGGGGCACAAGACCCGCGAGGCGTTCGACGCCGACATGGCGCTGCTCAAGCGCAAGGCCGCGAAGCAGGTGCTGAAGGAGTACATCGCCTTCCCGTTCGTCGCGCAGGTCGTGTCGCGCTCGGGCGTCGCGGCGCTGACCGCGTCGGTGGCGGCCAACGCGCTGCGCAACGTGTGGGCGCACGCGGTGATCTTCTGCGGTCACTTCCCCGAGGGCGTCGAGACGTTCAGCGAGGAGATGATCGAGGGCGAGACGCGCGGTGACTGGTACATCCGCCAGATGATGGGCTCGGCCAACCTGTCGGGCAGCAAGTTCTTCCACATCATGACCGGCAACCTCAGCCACCAGATCGAGCACCACTGCTTCCCCGACATCCCGTCGAACCGCTACATCGAGATCGCGCCGCGGGTGCGCGAGATCTGCGAGCGCTACGGCCTGCCCTACACCACCGGCCCGCTGCCCAAGCAGCTCGCGTCGACGTGGAAGCGGATCTTCCAGCTGTCGCTGCCGGAGGGCAAGCGCTGGCGCGACGTGCCGGCGCTGCTGCGCGCCTGAGGCGAGCCGGGCGTACGCCATCGGCCGGCCGGGCCTGCCCGGCTGGCAGACTTGCCGGCCATGGATCCCCGTTCGTTGCTGCTGGTCCGGCACGGGCAGGCGTCGTTCGGCAAGCAGGACTACGACCAGCTCTCCCCGAGCGGGCACCGGCAGGCGCGGCTGCTCGGCGCCGACCTGGCGCGGCGCGGGCTGCGGCCCGACCGGATCGTGTGCGGCGGCATGAAGCGGCACGCGCAGACGGTCGCCGAGATCGTCGTCGGCGCCGAGTGGGAGGACCTGGAGACCGAGGTCGACGGGCGGTGGAACGAGCTGGACCACGTCGACGTGATCCAGGCCTACCGCCCGGCCTATCGGCACAACCTGCTGCTCAAGGCCGACATGGTGCGCACGCTGCGCCCGCGCGCGGCGTTCGAGTCGATGTTCGAGCAGGCGCTGCGGCGCTGGGCCGGCGGCGAGCACGACGCCGACTACCGCGAGAGCTTCGGCGCCTTCCGCGAGCGCGTCGACGCCGCGTTCGACGCGACGGTGGAGGCCACCACGGGCCGTACGCTCGTGGTCACCTCCGCCGGCTGCGTCAGCCAGATCGCCGCGCGCCTCACCGCAGCCGGCAGCCTGGACGCCTGGAAGGAGTTCGCGCTGAGCATCTCCAACACCAGCGTCAGCCGGGTCGCGCTCGGCAAGGAACGGGCGCGGCTGCAGACGTTCAACGAGGTGAGCCACCTGGACGCCGCCGGGCTGGTCACGCTGCGCTGAGCGGGGTGCCGGACGGCGGAGGCGCACGGTCGTGACGCGGCGTAGCCTCGCCAGCATGTACCTCCCCAGCCACAGCGTCGTCGAGGACGAGGACCAGGTCCGGGCGTTCGTCGCGGCGGTGGGCTCGGCGAGCCTGGTCACCGTCGGCGACGACGGCGTCCCCGACGCCACGACGCTCCCGGTGCTCTGGGAGGGCGACCGCGTCACCTGCCACCTGGCGCGCAACAACGAGCAGTGGCAACGGATCTCTGCGGGCGCCGCCCGGGCTCCTGGTCGTGCGCGGCCCCGAGGGTTACGTCTCTCCGAGCTGGTACGCCAGCAAGGCCGAGCACGGACGCGTCGTGCCCACGTGGAACTACACCGAGGTGCAGCTGCGCGGCCCGGTGACCGTGCACGACGACCCGGAGTGGGTGCTCGGCATGGTGACCCGGCTGACCGAGGCGCACGAGCGGGACCGCGAGCAGCCGTGGGCCGTCAGCGACGCGCCGGACAAGTTCGTGCGCACGCGGCTGCGGGCCATCGTCGGCGTCGAGCTCGCCGTCGCTGACGTGCAGGCCAAGGCCAAGCTCAGCCGCGACAAGTCCGAGGAGGACCAGGCGGGCGTGCTCGCCGGCATGCCGCCCGGGCCGCTGCACGAGGTGCAGGGCTCGGGCGGCCTACTGCCGTAAGGCGGTTCGGGCTCGGGCTGTCAGCGGGGGTGGAGCCGGAGGCGACCTCGGCGGGGTAGTCCTCGTAGAACGGGACGTACCCCTCGGAGCCCTTGTAGACGTACAGCGGGTCGTCGGTCTTGTAACCCTGGTCGCGCAGCGAGACCTTGCGCGACTTGAACGTCGAGGTGTGCTCCAGCGAGGGCACGATGCGCAGGAACAGCGGGACGGCGTACGCCGGGAGCGCCGAGCCGAGCTCCTTCGCCGCACGCTCGGGGTCCAGCTGCTGGCCCTCGGCGAGCACGATCGAGGCCATGCCGGCCTTGCCGTCGGCGCCCGGGATCTCGACGCCGTAGACCGAGACGTCCTCGACCTCGGGCAGCCGGCCGACCGCGGCCTCGACCTCGGTGGTCGCGACGTTCTCGCTCTTCCACCGGAAGGTGTCGCCGAGCCGGTCGACGAACGCGACGTGGGTGAGGCCCTGGTGGCGCACCAGGTCGCCGGTGTTGAACCAGGTGTCGCCGTCCTTGAAGCCGTTGCGCACGAGCTTCTTCTCGGTGGCGTCGTCGTCGGTGTAACCGTCGAACGGGGCGCGGTTGGTGACCTTGGCGAGCAGCAGCCCGACATCACCGCGCTTGACCTTCGTCAGCCGGCCGTTGGCGTCGCGCGCCGGGTCGCCGGTCTCCTGGTCGTAGGCCACGACCTTGTACGGCAGCGGGCAGGTGCCGGCGGTCTCGTCGACGTTGTAGGCGTTGATGAACGCGATGTTGCACTCGCTCGCGCCGTAGAACTCGGCGATGCGCGCGATGCCGAAGCGCTCCTGGAACTCCGCCCACACGTCGGGGCGCAGGCCGTTGCCGACGATGACCCGCACCTTGTGGTCGCGGTCGGTGGGCTTGGCCGGCTGGGCCAGCAGGTATCGGCACAGCTCACCGATGTAGACGAAGGCGGTCGCGTCGTACGTGCGGATCTCGTCCCAGAAGCCGGAGGCGGAGAACTTGCGGCCGATCGCCATCGAGGCGCCGCCGGCGAACACGGCGCCGAGCGCGACCGTGATGGCGTTGTTGTGGTAGAGCGGCAGACAGACGTACATCGTGTCGTCGGGCCGCAGCCGCACTCCCAGGCCGCCCAGCCCGGAGTAGGACTTCAACCACCGGAAGTGGCTCATGATGCTGGCCTTGGGCATGCCGGTGGTGCCCGAGGTGAAGATGTAGAACGCCTGCTCGCTGCCCGCGATGTCGGCGGTCACGGCCGGGTCGGCGTCGGACTTGCCCTCGGCCTCGGCGCGCAGCTGGGAGAAGGTGATCGACGACTGCTGCTCGGCCGCGGCGCCCGCCGAGGCGAGGTCTTCGACGCAGTCGTCGCCGACGACCACCAGCGGCGCCCCGAGCACCCCGAGGCTGTGCGCGAGCACCTCGCCGCGCTGGTTGTAGTTGAGCAGCCCGGCGACCGCGCCGATCTTGACGATGGCGAGCGACACCAGCACCGTCTCGAGCTCGTTGCGCGCGAGCAGCCCCACCACGTCGCCGCGCTGCACGCCGCGCTCGGTGAGCACGGCCGCATAGCGGTTGACGATGCGGTTGGCCTCGCCGTAGGTCTCGGTGCGCCCCTCGAACTTCAGGAACGGGCGGTCGGGCTGCTTGGCGGCGAGCTCCTGCAGGAGCAGGCCGACGGACTTCTTGTCCTTGGGCTTGCGCAGCAGCAGGCCCGGCGCTCCCTTGATCAGGATGGGCAGGTCCGGCGCCATGCGCGCGGCACCCTTGGCCAGGTCGAGCAAGCTGACCGTCTGTCGAGTCTGGACCGTCATGGTCTTCCCTTCGGATCTCGGCGTCAGACGATCTTACCTACTAACTAGTAACCGTAGGTCTCGGTTGGCTATCAACTGGCCGTCGGCGCCCGGTGGGTGGACTGCACAGGCTGCGGCTCGCGTACGGCGGGGAGGCAGGCGACCGCGAGCAGCAGGGCGGCGCCCACCACCAGCAGCGCCCGCAGCACGCCGACCTCGTGCCCGAGCAGTCCGAGCAGCGGCGGGCCGGCGAGGAACGCGCCGTACCCGACCGTCGCGACCACCGACAGCCGCGCGTGCGCGAGGCGCGGGTCGTCGGCCGCCGCGCTCATCCCGACCGGGAAGCCGAGCGCGACGCCGATGCCCCACACGGCCGCGCCGAGGTAGGCGTACGGCGCCGGGGTGAAGACCACGATCAGGCAGCCGACGAGCGCGAGACCGAACATGACGCGCAGCACCGGGACCCGGCCGTACGTGTCGAGCAGCTTGGTGCCGGCCAGTCGCCCGATCGTCATGAAGGACAGGAAGACCGCGAAGGCGAGCACGCCCGCCCAGCCGGGCACCCCGTGCCCCTCGACGAACGCGACCGAGATCCAGTCGTTGGCGGTGCCCTCGGTGAACGCCGCGACGAGGGTGACGACCCCGATGAGCAGGGTGCGCGGCTCGGTCCACGGGTTGCGGGCGCGCGGCTGGTCGGCGTCCTCCTCGGCGGGCGGCTCGCCCGGGCGGAACGAGCGCAGTGCGAGCACGACGCCGGCGAGGCAGGCCAGCGCGATCAGCGGCAGGTGCACCCAGACCGGCACGCGCAGCCCGACCAGCCCGGCCGCGAGCAGCGCCGCCGCGACGGTGCCCGCGCTGAACGCCGCGTGGTAGTGCGGCATCACCGACCGGCCGAGCCCTCGCTCGACGTGCGCGCCCTCGAGGTTCATCGCCACGTCCCACAGCGCGATGCCGAGGCCGGTGACGAACAGTGCCGGGGCCGCGAGGCGTACGTCCTCGGCCACGCCGACCGCGAGACCGAGGCCCGTGATTCCGGTCGCCGCGAAGCCCGTGCCGAGCACCAGCGCGCGGGCGACCCCGAGGCGGTTCGCGATGTGCCCCGACAGCGGCAGCAGGAGCACCGACCCGAGCGAGCCGGCGAGCAGCAGCAGCCCGAGCGCGCGCGGGTCGAGGTCGAGGATGCGCTTGATGTCGGGGATGCGGGCCGCCCACGAGGCGAACGCCGCACCGGCGAGCGCGAACACCGTGAGCACCGCGACGTGCGCGCGGTTCAGGTCGGTCGAGGTCACCAGGTCAAGCCTGCCACCCCGCGGGCGCGTAGCGTCGCCGCGTGACCACCCCCGAGACGCCCGCTGTCGAGGAGGGGCGGCCCGCTTGATCGAGGTGAGGCCCCCTGTTACGTGGGCCTCACCTGCCGTATGCGGGCCGCCCCTCCCCCTCGGGGGCCTCGCCGCGGCGCTTACGGTCACGTAGCGTGGGTGGGCATGCAGGCACCGACGCTCGCCGAGCTGCGGATGATCCGCACCTTCGCCACCACGATGTACGCCGAGAAGGCCAAGCGCAGGTATGCCGCGTGGGTGCAGGGTGACCCGTTGGCGCGGGCCGGGCTGGCGCCGTGGCACGAGAACCCCTACCCGATGTACGAGCAGGTCCGCGCCCGCGGCGCGCTGAGCAAGACCCGGGTCCCGGGCGTGCGGGTGAGCATGGACCACGACCTGTGCGCGGCGGTGCTCAAGAGCCGCGACTTCGGCTCGGTCGGCCGCGAGGCCCCCGGTCGCGAGAGCGGCGAGATCGACCTGTCGCTGCTGGACATGAACCCGCCCGACCACACCCGCGTGCGCCGGGTGGCGGCACCGGCGTTCACGCCGCGGCGGATGGCGGCGTACGAGACCAGCATCGAGAAGACCGTGCACCAGCTGCTCGACGACGCCGAGCGGCAGGGCAGCTTCGACCTGCAGCGGGCGCTGTCGGCGCCGCTGCCGATCACCGTCATCAGCGAGCTGCTGGGCGTGCCCGACGCCGACTCCGACACGTTCCTGCGCTACGGCACGGCGCTCGGCAGCGCGCTCGACGGCATCCAGTCGATGCGGCACGCGCGCCGGGCGTACGAGGCGAAGTACGCGCTGGAGCGCATGTTCGGCCGACTCATCGAGGAGCGTCGCACCGACCCGCGCGACGACATGATCACCCTGCTCAGCCAGCAGGAGGGCGAGGCGATCAAGGCCAGCGAGATGCTGCCGCTGTGCCAGCTGCTGCTCGTGGCCGGGTTCGAGACCACGGTCAACCTCATCGGCAACGCCGTGCACCAGCTGCTGCGCCACCCCGACCAGTGGGAGCTGCTGGTCGCCGACCCCGAGGGTCGCGCGCCGGGGGTGGTCGAGGAGACGCTGCGGTTCGAGGCGCCGGTGCAGTTCACCTCGCGAGTTGCCATGAACGACACCGAGATTCACGGTCACGAGGTGCCCAAGGACCGCTGGGTGCTGATCGGCCTCGGCGGCACCGGCCGCGACCCCAAGACGTTCGCGCGGCCGCACGAGTTCGACATCACCCGCACCGACAACGCCGACCACCTCGCCTTCTCCAGCGGCATCCACTACTGCGTCGGCGCGCCGCTCGCCCGGCTCGAGGCGCAGGTCGCGCTGCGGCTGCTCGCCGAGCGGATGCCGCGGCTGCACCTCACCGGCGACGTGCCGATCCGGCGGTCGGTCACGATCCGGGGCGTGCAGCGGCTCCCCGTCGCGGCGGCCTGACGAGGCAGACGCTCCCCTGCCAGCGCGACCGGAGCCAGCGGTCGTGGCTGGCGACGAGCACGGTGACCGGCGTGCGGCGCACGGCCTCCTCCACCGCATCGACCAGGCTCGGCGACAGGTGGTTGCTGGGTTCGTCGAGCAGCAGCAGGTCGTGCGGCGTGGCCATGAGCAGCGCGAGCGCGAGCCGGCGGCGCTGCCCCTCGCTGAGCACGCCGACGGGGCGGGTCAGGTCGCGCGGGTGCAGCAGGCCGAGGTCGGTGATCGGGCGCAGCGGGTCGACGTCGGCGTAGATCTCGCGCGGCGTGCGCGTCGGGTCGGCGAACCGCACCTCCTGCGGCAGGAACCCGACCGAGCGCGCGTCGACCTGCACGTCGCCCGCGGCCTCCAGCCGGCCGGCCAGCACCGACAGCAGCGTCGACTTGCCCGTGCCGTTGGCGCCGGTCACGAGCAGGTGCTCGCCCGCGGCGACGTCGAGCCGCGCGAGGTGCAGGCGACCGGGCACAGACAGGTCACGAAGGCGTACGCTCGCGGCCCGTCGGCCGTCGAACGACCCTGAGAAGTCAACGGGCACAGGCGGTTTCGGCACCAGGTCGCGCTCGATGGCGGCGATCCGCTGCTCGGCGTCACGCACCCGACGACGCACCTGGGCCTGCACGTTCTCGCCCTTGAAGCTGTAGATGTACTTGTCGTTGTCCCGCGGCGGCCGGTCGTGCGCGATGTCGAGGGTCGTCGTGCGGGTGCGGACACGCAGCGCGTTCAGCGTCTCCTGCTGCTGCTCGAACGCCTCCTCCCAGCGGCGCCTGCTGTCGCGCTTGGCCGACAGATAGGTGGAGTAGGCCCCGGAGTAGGCGCGGCCGCCCCGCCCGTCGGTGCCGAGGTGCGCCGGGTCGAGGTCGACCAGCGTCGTGCACACGCGCTCCAGCAGCATCCGGTCGTGGCTCGCGACCAGGACGACACCCGGCATCGAGATCAGTTGTGCCTCAAGGAAGTCCAGCGCCTCGGCCTCGAGATGGTTGGTGGGTTCGTCGAGCACGAGACAGGCGGGGCGGCGGGTGAGCAGGGCCGCGAGCGCGAGCCGAGCACGCTGGCCGCCCGACAGCTCCCGCACCGGCTTGTCGCGCTCGAGCGCGCCGAGGCCGAGCCGGTGCGCGGCCACCTCGGCCCGGCGGTCGGCGTCCCAGGCGTCGTGCGCCTCGACCCACTCCAGCCGCTGCGCGTAGGCGTCGGCCGACCCGGGCAGCTCCCCCGCCAGCCGCTCCAGGTCGGCCACGCCGTCGTGCAGCGGGGCGAGGGCCGCGGTCAGCACCTCCTCGACGGTCGCGTCGTCGCGCAGGCCCGAGTCCTGGGCCAGATAGCCCAGGTCGTCGGGCGCGGTGATGCTGCCGGAGTCGGGCTGCTCGAGGCCGGCGACGAGGCGCACCAGCGTCGACTTGCCGGAGCCGTTCTCGCCGATGAGCCCGACCCGTTGGCCGGGCGTGGCCACCAGGTCGAGGCCGTCGAGCACGAGGCGGTCGGGGTAGGACTTGCGGACGTCGCGGACGACCAGGGAAGGGGCAGGCACGAGGCACTCCAACGGCCGCGGGGCGCGGCGGGTCGGTGGTTGCTCGCCGGGCGTGGGTCGCCTCGGGCGCGAGCGGGTCGGTGCCTCAGATCTTCATGGTGCGGCCAGCGTACGCACGCCGGCCGCACCACGTCATCCGGCTTTCGCCCGGACCGGCTCAGCCGGTGTGGTGGCTCTCGGCGAGGGCGTACACCGGGGTGTCCATGCCCTCCTGACGCGCCTTGAGCTGCATCGCGAGGTACTTGGAGTAGTGCCGCGACTGGTGCAGGTTGCCGCCGTGGAACCACAGGTTGCTCACCTGGGTCGGCTTCCACATGTTGCGCAGCTCCCCTCCCACGGACCGGGGTCCTTCGGGGTGTCGGAGCCCAGGCCCCACACCTTGCCGACCCGGTCGGCGGTGTCCTGGTCGATCAGCTGGGCCGCCCAGCCGTTCATCGACCCGTAGCCGGTCGCGAGCACCACCAGGTCGGCCGGCAGCTCGGTGCCGTCGGTGAGCACGACCGCGTCCTCGGTGAGCTCCTTGACCTCGGCGGGCGCGACGAGCTTGATGTCGCCCGACGCGATGAGGTCGGAGGCGCCGATGTCGATGTAGTAGCCCGACCCGCGCCGCAGATACTTCAGGAACAGCCCCGAGTCGTCGGCGCCGAAGTCGAGCATGAACCCCGCCTTCTCGAGCCGGTCGTAGAACTCCTTGTCCTGCTCGCGGATCGCGTCGAACGCGGGCTTCTGGAACTCGTTCAGCACCTGGTAGGGGATGGAGGCGAAGATCAGGTCGGCGGTCTCGTGGTCGACGCCGGACTCGACCGCGTCCTCGGAGTAGAGCGGGCCGAGCACGTGCTCCATCAGCGAGTCGGACCGCACGATGTGCGTGGTCGAGCGCTGCAGCATCGTCACGTCGGCGCCGTTCTCCCACAGGTCGGCGCAGATGTCGTGGGCGGAGTTGTTCGAGCCGATGACCACCGCCTTCTTGCCGCGGTACGGCCCGCCGCCGGGGTGCTTGGAGCTGTGGTGCACGTCGCCCTTGAACCGCTCCTGCCCCGGGATCTCCGGCTGGTTCGGCAGCCCCGACATGCCGGTGGCCATGACCAGGTGGGTCGGGCGCAGCACGATCTCCTCGCCGTCGCGGTCGACCCGCACCTCCCAGGTGCCGGACTCCTCGTCGAACTGCGCGCTCTTGGCCTCGGTGCTGGACCAGTAGTCCAGCTCCATGATCTTGACGTAGGACTCCAGCCAGTCGGCGATCTTGTCCTTCGGGGAGAACACCGGCCAGTCGTCGGGGAACGGCAGGTAGGGCAGGTGGTCGTACCAGACCGGGTCGTGCAGGCACAGCGAGTGGTATCGGCTGCGCCACTGGTCGCCGGGCCGCGGATACCGGTCCACGACAAGGGCGTTCACGCCCAGCCGCTTGAGCCTGGCCCCGAGACCGATGCCGCCCTGACCGCCTCCGACGACGAGGACGTACGGCTGCTCGTCCTTCCCGAACGAGGCCACCCGGGCCTTGCGCCGGTCGAGCCAGTTGTCCTTGCTGACGTTGACCCCGTGCTCGGCGCCGAAGATGCGGCGGCGGCCCTTGGGCTCGGGGTGGTCCTTCAGCTCCTGGGCGGAGGTGAGGAAGGTCCAGCAGCGGCCGTCGCGCAGCCGGGCGATGCCCTTGCCGTTGAAGGTGTCGTTCTCGAAGGTGAAGTCGAGCGTGGTCACGCCGTCGGCCTCGTCGGCGCCGGTCACCTCGATCGAGCGCGGCCAGGCCCCTGGCCCACCTCGCGCAGCATGGCGCCGACGGCGTCCTTGCCCTCGGCGGTGTGCAGGTTCCAGGTCATCGAGATCAGGTCTCGCCAGAAGCAGTCGTCGGCGAACTGCTCGAGGGTCGCGTCGACGTCGCCGGCCTCCAGGGCGGTCTGCAGCTGCTCGGTCCACGCCCGCGCGTCGTCCAGGGGCTGGGTGTCGGTCTGCGTCGCGGTGTCGGTCATCGGGAGCTCCTCATCTCGGTGCCGCTGCGGAATGCCGTGACGCTAGGCCGGGGTGCCGCGGCCCGGAAGGGTTGCAGGACGTTGCACCGGGCGCCCGCGGGCCGCTCAGGGCCGGACGAGACAGGGCGCCGTCAGGCGGTACGGCCGCGTGTCGATCAGCGGTCCCAGCCGGCCGCGCAGCCGCGACACCTCGGCGCGCAGCGTGACCAGGCTGACCGGCCGGTCGTACGCCGCCCGCACCAGCTCCTCCCCGCTCACCCCGTCGGGATGGGCGGCGAGCGCGGCGAGGATCGCGGCGTGCCGGGCGGTGAGCCGCACCTCCTCGGTGCCGCCGGCCGCGTGCACCACGGCCCGCGCCGGCGGGCCCGCGCACAGCTCGACCCGCACGTCGCGGGTGCTGACCGGGCGCAGCGCCCAGCCGCCGGGCACCCGCTCGGCGTCGATGGCTCCGAGCAGCGGCGACCAGGCCCGGCCCTCGTGCAGCCGGCCCGGCAGCCACACCCGGTCACCCACCGACACCCCCTCGGACTCGACCACCCAGCCGTCGTCGTCGACGAGCACCACCGGACCGCCGCCGGCGAGATCGCCCGCCGCCCGGCGTACGCGATCCAGGTCGGCCCGGTGCTCCGCGGCCAGCACCTGCTCGGCGAGCCGCACGGCCCCGCTCACGAGGGCGACGGTGTTGGGGTGGGCACTCGCGAGCGGCCCGGACAGGGTGATCGCGCCCGCCGGCGCGCCGGTGCGCGGGCTGAGGATCGGCGCGCCCGTGCACACCCAGCCGTGGTGGCCCTCGTCGGTGTGCTCGGCGCCGAACACCTGGATCGGCCGCGCGTCGACGATGGCGGTGCCGAGGCCGTTGGTTCCGACGGCGTCCTCGCTCCAGTTGGCGCCCTCGACGAAGCCCAGGCGCTCGCTGGAGCGACGCACCTCGGACGGGCCGCGCACCCAGAGCACGAACCCCTTCGCGTCGCACACCACCAGCTCGTTGCTGGCCTCCGACGCGACGTCGAGCAACGTCGACTCCAGGTGCGGCAGCACGGTGCGCAGCTCCGTGGCCTGCGACCGGCGCTCGGCGACCGCGAGGTCGGGCAGGTGCGTCGTCGGCGCGGTCGAGGGCCGCGGCTGCTGGCGCGACCACGCCCGCGCGATCGCGGTCCGTACGCCGTCGGGCACCGTCGCCGTCTCCGCCCACCGGCGGTGCAGGTCGCGCAGGTCGTGCGCCTTGCGGCGCGGGTCGTCGCGCACCGTCACCGCCGCGACCGAACCCAGGTCGGTGCGTTCCGTGGTGGCGTGACTCATCCATCCAGCGTGACTCAGATCACGTCCGCACGGGGCGGAACGGTCCAGATGGCGAGCGGCTCGCTGCGGTGGTCGAGCGGCTCCCACGGTGGTCGAGTAGGCCGGAGCGCAGCGGAGGCCGTATCGAGACCCCCTTCCCACGGTGGTCGAGTAGGCCGGAGCGCAGCGGAGGCCGTATCGAGACCCCTTCCACGGTGGTCGAGTAGGCCGGAGCGCAGCGGAGGCCGTATCGAGACCCGTCGGCTCGCGCTGTGGTCACCGAAAGGCGCCGGGAGGCGGGAGTCGGTCCGTGGTTGGCCGGTCTGGCGGCTCGCGGTGGCGACGTTTCTGACAGAGCCTGACGTTGTTGACACGGACTGGCGTTGTTGACAGACGTGCGTGCTGTAGCAGCCCTTCGTGTCAACAACGCACTGCCGTGTCGGGATCGTGCGGTCGGGTCAGGACCGACCCCGCCCAGACTGGCCAGAATCTCTCAGACTGGGCGCGAACTCACAGACTGGTCACTTGCAACCGACCACTTTGTTAGTTCGTGACCACTCTGGAGCCGTACGCCATCGGCGACTCGCGAGTTCAACGTCACCACAGGCGTACTCACGCCTCCCGGCGCCTTTCGGTCACCACAGATCAGAGGTGACCTGGTCTCGATACGGCCTCGCCTAGCGGCTCGCCCTACTCGACCAGCGTGGTGCGCGACGTGGTCTCGATACGGCCTCCGCTGCGCTCCGCCCTACTCGACCACCATGGAAAACCGCTCGACCACCGTGGGCGCGGGTTACTCCCCAGCAGTCCCTGCTTGGTCGCGAGGGTGGCGGCTTCGGTGCGGGTGGCGGCGCCGAGCTTGGCGAGGATGTTGGACACATGGACGCTCGCCGTCTTGGTGCTGATGAACAGCTCCTTGGCGATCTCCCCGTTGGTATGCCCGCGCGCGACGAGCGCGAGCACCTCGCGCTCGCGCGGGGTGAGCTCAGGGGCGGAGCCAGCACCGGCGGGGACCCGGGGAGCCTTGCCGCGGTGGCCGACGCGTTCGAGCACCCCGCGCGCGCCGAGCTCAAGGGCCAGGTCGCGGGCGGTGGCGGCCTCGGCGCGGGCGCCGGGCTGGTCTCCCGCGGCGGCGAGCACCTCGGCGAGCAGCACCCGCACGCGGGCCTGCTCGTAGGGGAAGCTCGCCTCGGTGAACAGCTCGGCGCTCTCGCGCAGCCGCTCGACCAGCTCGGGCGGCGGAGCGCCCTGACCGCCCCAGTCGTGCCGCAGCCGCTCGGCCCGCGCCCGCGCCAACCAGGCGCGCGACTCCAGACCGAGCGAGCTCTCGTCGGCGCGCAGCGCGGCGACGTCCTCGGCGGTGGCGGCGAGCTCGGCGACCACGTCGGACCGGTCGCGCTGCCGGTCGCCGCGCCGCCGGTCGTCACGCTGGTCGATGCGCGCGGTCGCGAGGTGGCCGATCACCACCGCCGACAGCCGGATCCGCGCGTCGAACGAGCGCATGTGCCAGACGCGGCGCACCGTGCCGACGACCTCGTCGTGCAGCTCGAGCATCGCCTCGATGTCGCCGTCGCGCCCCAGCACGTCGATGGCGGCACCGCCGCCGTGCATGCTCACCATCATCTCCCGCTCCCACGCGGGCCGGATCGTCTCGACCCGGTCGAGCACCGTCTCGCGCTCGCCGCGCGCGGCGGCGAGCGCCATGTCGATCGCGGTGAGCGGCGCGGTGGTGGGGCTCTCGCGGACTCCGAGACGGCGTACGTCGAGCATCTCGTCGGCGAGCCGCCAGTCGCCGGTGAGCACCGCGAACAGCGCGGCGAGGATCCGGCAGTCGAGCGCGAACCAGTTGGTGGCGGAGCCGAGCTCGCCAGCCCGACGTACGGCCGCGGCAGCTTCGTCGCGCGCGCCCACGTGGTCATCGAGCCGGGCCAGCACCCGGTGCCGTTGGTGCCGGGCGCGCAGCTCGGCCTCGACGTCACCGGTGGCCGCTGCCTGCCGGACCACCTCGTCGAGCCGCTCGAGCGACCGCTCGCCGAGGCCGGCGATCGAGTCGAGGCGCGCCAGGGTGGTGAGGGCGTCGGCCGTCACGGACGGCAGCTGGAGCTCGCGCGCGAGCTGGGTGGCCTCGTCGGCGGCCTGCGCCGACCCCTCGAAGTCGTCGTCGTCGAACAGCGCCCGGGCGCGCTTGGCGTGCAGGCTCGCGAGGACGGCGGACGGCTCGCCGGCCAGGGCCTCGATCGCCGACTGCAGCCGCGGCGCCATCGACTCGGGCGCGTCGGTGAGCAGGTGCGCCTCGGCGAGGCAGAGCGCGAGCCGTCCCTGGTCGAGCGCGCTGGACCCGGACGCGTCGAGGTCGGACAGCAGGTCGAACGCCCGGTAGGGGTCGCCGGAGTCGACCAGTGCGCTCGCGGCGCGCAGGGTGATCTCGAAGGGCGACAGCGGCGTCGGCAGGCCCGGGTCGGCGAGCACCAGCTCGAGCGCGTGCTGGTAGAGCTGGGCCGCGTCGGCCGGGCCGCTGGCCGCCGCCGCCTCGTCGCCCGCCTGGACGGCCGCGGTCACCGCGACGTCGCGCCGCCCCGCCGCGCGCGCGTGCCGGGCGATCGCCGCCGCCAGCCCCTGCCGGGCGTCGCCGGAGGCGCTCGCCTCGGCCTCCTGCAGCGCGTCGACATAGGCACCGTGCAGCCGCAGCCGCTCGCCGGGCAGCAGGTCGTCGTAGACCGCGTCGGCCAGCAGCGCGTGGCGGAAGGCGAAGCCGCTGCTGGTGGCGGTGAGCACCTGGGCGTCGAGCAGCGCGCGCAGGCCGGCGTCGAGCACGGTCGGCTCGAGCCCGCTCGCCCGCGCCAGCAGCTCGTGGTCGACCGCACGCCCCGCCGCCGAGGCCACCCGCACCACCTCGCGCGCGTCGTCACCGAGCGCGTCGACGCGCACCAGCAGCAGGTCGGCGAGGTCGTCGGGCAGGCCGCTGTCGCCCAGGCACTGCGCGGCCAGCAGCTCCTCGGCGAAGAACGGGTTGCCCGCGGCGCGGCGCACGATCTCGGCGGTCTTCCCCGGCAGCGGCTGGTCGGGCGCGAGCAGCCCGAGCAGCGCCCGGATGTCGTCGTCGGCGAGCGGCGCCAGCGTCTGGCGGTGCACCCCGGGCAGCCGCGCCCACTCGGCGAGGTTGCGGCGCAGCGGGTGGCGGCGGTGCAGGTCGTCGGCGCGGTAGGACACCACGAGCTGCACCGGTCCCACGAAGCGCCGGCTCAGCAGGAAGGTCAGCAGCTCGCGGGTGGACCGGTCGGCCCAGTGGGCGTCCTCGAGCAGCACCAGCACCGGCCGCTCGGTCGCGAGCGCGCCGAGGGCGGCGAGCACCTCGGTGAAGAACCCGGCCGGGTCGGCGGCCGAGGTCTCGGCACGCACCGACTCGGGCAGCAGCGGCGCCAGCCGGGGTATGCCTGCGCCAGCTCGGCGACCCGCTCGGGCTCGTCGTGGTGCAGCCGGGTGAACATCTCGACGAGCGGGAGGTAGGGCGCGCCAGAGTCGCCCAGGTCGAGGCAGTGCCCGAGCAGCACCAGCGCCCCCGACTCCTGGGCCCGCGCGGTGAGCTCGGTCAGCAGCCGGGTCTTGCCGACGCCGGCGTCGCCGCCGAGCAGCACGACCGAGGAGGTGCCCGCCTCGAGCCGCTCGACGAGCTCGGCCAGGTCGGCGTCACGGCCGACCAGCGGCTGGTCGGCGACGGGGAACGCGGGCACCTCGCCATTGTGTCCGGGAGCACCGACAGGCTCGATCGGTACGCCGGTCTCGGCCATCACGTGGACGTCCGGTCCGTCGTCGGTCAGTGCGTGAACGCGTGGCGCCACCAGTGCTGACGCCGGGCGGGCTGCCGGCCGGTCTCCTGCTGCGCGAGCTGGGCCGCGGCCTCCTCGGCCGCCCGGATCTTGGCGGCCTCGCCGGCCCGGCGGGCGATCTGGTGCCGGTGCCAGGCCAGCTCGTGCTCGATGACGGGTGCGGTGGGCGTGAACATCGCGGTCTCCTTCGCTGGGTGTCGTCGTCCTGACACCGAGGAGATTTCGCCTCTGAGGTAGTCCCGGCCATCGGGCAGGTGCCGCGTTCTGCGGCACCTACCTCAGACGTCCGTGGCTACTCCACCGTGACCGACTTCGCCAGGTTGCGCGGCTTGTCGATGTCGTGGCCCAGCGCGAGCGCCGCGTGGTAGGCCAACAGCTGCAGCGGGATCGTCAGCAGCAGCGGGTCGAGCTCGGGCTCGTTGCGCGGCACGTCGATCCGGTCGCCGCGCAGGTCGCCCAGCTCGACACCCTCGTGCGTGACGACCACGAGCGGGCCGCGCCGCGCGGCGATCTCGTGGCAGGCGCCCAGGTTGCGGTCGAGCAGCTCGTCGTCGGGCACGATCGCGACGGTCGGCAGCTCCGGCGAGATCAGCGCGAGCGGCCCGTGCTTGAGCTCGGAGGTCTGGTAGGCCTCGGCGTGGCGGTAGGAGATCTCCTTCAGCTTCTGCGCCCCCTCGCGCGCCACGGGGTATCCGCGCACGCGCCCGACGAAGAACATGCTCTGCGCGTCGGCGATGCGCTTCGCGACGGTGGCGATGGCGTCCTCCTGCTCGAGGATGTCGCCGACTTGATCCGGAATCTGCTTGAGCCCGTTGATGATTCGCTGACCATCCGCGAACGACAGGTCACGCACGCGACCCAGCGCGACCGCGAGCAGCGCGAAGCCGATGCCCATGTGCGTCAGCGCCTTCGTCGAGGCCACCGCGACCTCCGGGCCGGCGTGCAGGTAGACCCCGCCGTCGCACTCGCGCGCGATGGAGGAGCCCACCACGTTGACCAGCCCGACGACCCGGCCGCCCTTGCGCTGGATCTCGCGCACCGCGAACAGCGTGTCGGCGGTCTCGCCGGACTGGCTGACCGCGACGTACAGCGTGTCGGGCTCGATGATCGGGTTGCGGTAGCGGAACTCGCTGGCCGCCTCGGCGTCGGCCGGGATGCGCGCAAGGTCCTCGATCATCGAGGCGCCCATCTGCCCGACGTAGTAGGCCGAGCCGCAGCCCAGCACCTTGACCCGCCGGAACGCGCGCAGCTCGCGCGGCTCCAGCTGCAGCCCGTCGAGCCGGGCGGTCGCGAACCGGTCGTCGAGCCGGCCCGACAGCATGCGCTGCAGCGTCTCCGGCTGCTCGTGCATCTCCTTGTGCATGAAGTGCTCGTGGCCGCCGCGCTCCCACTGCTCGGCCTCGACGTCGATCGTCTCGGGCGTCTTGGTGGTCGAGGTCGCGTCGGCGGTGAAGGTGTGGAACCCGTCGCGCGTCACGGTCGCGAGCTCACCCTCGTCGAGGTGCACCACCTGGCTGGTGTGACGCACCAGCGCCGCCACGTCGCTCGCCACGAACATCTCGTGCTCGCCGATGCCGAGCACGAGCGGCGACCCGTTGCGGGCGACCACGACCCGGTCGGGGTGGTCGGCGCTCGCGACGGCGATGGCGTACGTCCCCGTCACCTGGCGCAGCGCGGCGAGCACCTGCTCCTCGAGCGAGTCGCCCTCGGCGGCCGCCACCAGGTGCGCCAGCACCTCGGTGTCGGTGTCGGAGTGCAGCGTCACGCCCTCGGCGGTCAGCCGCTCCCGCAGCGCGGTCGCGTTGTCGAGAATTCCGTTGTGCACCACCAGGATCCGGCCGTCGGCGCTGGCGTGCGGGTGGGCGTTCTCCTCGCTGGCGGGGCCGTGCGTGGCCCACCGCGTGTGGCCGATGCCGACCGTCCCGGTGAGCCGCTTCGGCAGCGACGCCTCCAGGTCACGCACCCGCCCCACGGTGCGCAGCACCTTCGGCTTGCCCGACGTCAGGACGCCGATGCCGGCCGAGTCGTAGCCGCGGTACTCCAGCCGCGCCAGCCCCTCGACCAAGATCGGCGCAGCCGGCTGCCCACCGATGTATCCCACGATCCCGCACATGTTCTCTGCTCCATCTCCTCGCGGGCCGCGCGGCCCGCGTCGATCGCTTCGCTCACTCCGTCGGGCGCGTGGCCCGGTCGTCGATTCCGCCCGTCCACGTCCCGGTGAGGTGCCGTTCCGGTGGGCTTGCCGTCGATGTGTTGCCCGTTCCGGTGGGCTTGCCGTCGGTGTGTTGCCGTTCCGTGCGTGCCGTGCTGCCCTGCTTGTCGTGCGTCAGCCGTAGACGATCCGGCGCAGCTGGCGTTCGCTCAGCTGCGGTGCGGCGACGCGGCGCTCGCCCAGCTCCTCGGCCAGCCGGGCGAAGATCTCGGGGTTGCGCACCCCGTAGGTCTGCAGCTCGGCGTGCCGGCGCCGGACGTACGCCTCCGTCGTCTCGTCGTAGAACGCCAGGACGTCGGCGATCACCCGGTCGGCCTCGGCGGCGCTGAGTCCGGTGGACGCGGCGACGCGCTGGACGAGTTCGGCATCGGGCACGAGGACGAGTGTGCGCCCATCTCTCGCGAACTCCAACTTTCTGCCCGATATCGGGCAGACGAGCACGCTTCGGCCCCAATCAGCGCCCGGCGGTCGCCTCACGCCCCGCCGGTCCACCGCCGAACCGTGCGCCCCACCGCACCCTCCGGCGGAGGACCGCGAGCGCGTACCCCGCCGCCCACGCCTTGCCGGTCCACCGCCGAACCGTGCGCCCCACCGCACCCTCCGGCGGAGGACCGGGCTTGCGGCTAGGACCCCGCCGAGCGCCGTACGCCCAGCTCGGCGGCGGCGAGCAGCACCAGCGCGGCGGTCCACGCCAGCGGAGCGACCGCGGCGGGACGGCCGTCCTGCAGCACCTTCTCGGGGAGGCTGCCGCCGGCCGTGCGGTGCGCCGCGACCCAGTCGAGCAGCGCGGTCGCCCGGGCGGCCTCACCCGCACCCGCCGCCGCGAGCGCGAACAGCGCCGTCTCCGGGGTCCAGCTGATGCCGTCGCGCTTCCACCCCGCGCCCGGCGCGAGCCCGCCGGCGGGTCGGCGCAGCTCCTGCTGCGCGGCGCGGAAGGCGACGAGCGCGTCGTCGGTGGCGGGGGCGTACGGCGGGAGGAGGAAGGCCACCGCGGCGTCGCGCTCGCGCCCGCCGAGCTCGCGGGGGTAACCGCTCGGCCCGAACCCGGCGCGGATGGCCCCGCGCAGCCGACCCGCACCGGCCACCGCCTCGCGGCGTCGGCGCTCGTCGCCGAGGATCGCGAAAACCCTTGCGGCCGAGTCGAGTCCGGCCGCCAGTGGTGCTGCGGTGCCGAGCGTCGTGCGCGCCTCGTCGACCTCCCAGTAGTCCGGCGAGGGCCGCGGCAGCCCCGACGCCGTGTCGATCTCGCGCAGCGTCACCGCGAGGCAGGCCGCTGCCAGGGGCGCCACGGTCCGCGCGACCGGCACCCGCTGCTGCACCGGCACCTCGCGCAGCACCCGGTCGATCGCCCAGAGCGCCCACCCGACCCCGTCGAGCTGCGGCGCGCGGTCGTCGGGCGGCCCGTCGCCCTCGATCCGATATCTCGCCTCGAACCAGCCGTCCGCCCGCCGCGGCACCCGCTGCAGCACCCGCAGCGCCTGCACCGCCGGGGTCAGGTGGCCGGCGACCGCGAGCGCTGCCGCGACGTGGGCGGTGTCGCGCGGCCAGACGTAGCGCCACGGCGGCGACCAGCCGGCCACCGTCGCGGGCAGCCCGGCGGTGAGCACGTGCAGGTCGAGCAGGGCGGACCGGGCGAGATCGGCGTGCGGCCCGCTCCGGGTCCACGCCGCGGCCGAGTCGAGCCAGCCGCGCTCGCGCGCGAGCAGCCCGTCCACGTCGGGAGCCTCGCGCAGCACGCGCGACCCGGGGACCACCAGGTCGAACTCGGCGGGGGTCACCTCGCGGCGCGCGACCGGCCCGTCGAACGCGACGGTCGTGGCGTGCAGCGGCAGGAAGGCCGCGCCCTGCTCCAGCACCCGCGCCCCGAACAGGGTGCCGGCTCCCAGCAGCGCGACGGCCCCGCCGCCGCGCAGGACGGTGCGCCGCGTCGGCCACTCCCCCGCCCCACCCCTTTGCATGGAGCGACTCTAGGCCGCGGCCCGCCTCACAGGGACCGGATCCGGTGCTCCTTGGACAGGTGCCCCTTGGACAGGTGCACGACCAGGCCGCACTCGGCGCGGCCGATGGCGAACGCGGCGCGCACGTCGGCGAACCGCCACTGCCGCAACGGGACTCGCTCCAGGGGCGGGACCACGAAGCGACCGATCAGCACGACCATCGCGCAGAAGACCAGCACGATGACGGCGATGTTGACCAGCGGGTTCATGCCGCCGCCCCCGGACGCCGCGCCCCCGACGCCGTCGCGCCGGGGCGCCACGCGCCCCGACGAGACGTGCTCCCACGAGACGCGACCGGACCCGGTACGCCCGCCAGCTCGGCGCGCGCCCGCGCGTCGTCGGCGGACTCCGGGCGTCCCGGGGCGTGGTCGAGGGCGTGCGCGCGGCGGTGGGTGCGCTCCAGGAGCGCGACGAGGCCGACGAGCAGCAGGACGGCGAGCAGTGCGGACATGGGGACTGCCTCCTCGGGCGGTGGTCGTGACGAGCACGACGTTCGCCGTCTGAGGTAGTCCGAGACATCGGGCAGCCGCCCAGTCCTGGCGGCCCCAGGCACGACATCGCCCCCTCAGGCCTAGGCCTGAGGGGGCGACGGTCCGGTGGAGGAGGCTCAGCGCATCGCGCCGGCGCCCTCGAGGTCACCCGCGCGCGGACGGATGCGGCGCGAGTCGGGCTCGAAGCCGTGCCGCACGCCCCACAGCACGGCCTGGCTGCGGCTGGTCACGCCGATCTTGCGGTAGGCGGTGCGGATGTAGGACTTGACCGAGTTGATCGACAGGTGCGTCTGCTCGGCGATCGTGTTGTTGGACAGGCCCTGGGTGATCAGCGCGAGCACCTCGGCCTCGCGCGGGGTCAGGCCCTCCTCGCGGCCGGGCCAGTCGCCGGCGATCGGTCCGTTGCCGGGCGGCGGGGAGACCACCGACTCCCCGGCGGTCACCCGCTCCAGCGCCTGGACCAGCGAGGAGGCCGGCAGGGTCTTGGACAGGTAGCCCGCCACACCCCGGTCGATGGAGTTCTCGACCAGCGAGGGCTGGAAGTTCCAGGTGTAGACGCACACCTTGCGGATGTTGGGGTTCTCGAGCAGCTCGGTGACGCACTCGTGGTTCGCCTGCGGCTGACCGAACGTGTCGTAGAGCACCACGTCGACCGGCTGGGAGACCTCGGTCTGGGCGTTCATCTCGACGATCTCGATGCGGTCGGAGTACCGGTGCAGCATCGAGGCCAGGCCCTGGATCACGACTTCGTAGTCGTTGACCACGGCCAGGCGGATGGGGGTGGGGTCGGCGTCGTTCATGACGCACACTCAACCCTGCGGAGGCATCCGACAAAACCCCCAAGGGGTGAGGTTCTCCCTACCCCTCCCTCGGAGGCTTCACCCTTGTGGGTCCGCCGGCGCCACCACGGCGCGGCCTCACGGGCGTCGGCGGGCCACCTTCCCCTGCACCTGGGCCAGCTTCTCCAGCATCCCGGACCCGGTTCCGCCGTCGCGCATCTCCTGCCCGGCCCGCACCATCAGGCGGTCGTAGACCGGGCGGGTGAAGCGCTTGCCCCGGTAGGCGACCTCGCCGTCCCGGTCGGTGAGAATGATGAACGTGCCTCGCTGCATCCCCGCGAACGCCTTCGCCGCGACCTGTTCGGCCGAGCGCGGCGCCTTGTTGATCAGGTTCACCGCGCTCTGCTCCAGGTGCACGTCCTTGCCGTGCAGCGATTCCGCGAGGTTGGTGCGGAAGAAGGCGGGACAGATCACCGAGACGCCGATGTCGTACGGCGCGAGCTCGTGGCGCAGCGTCTCGGACAGGGCGACCACCCCTGCCTTCACCACGTTGTACGCCGCCATGCCGGGCGCGTGGATGAGGCCGGCGAGCGAGGCGGTCTGGACCAGCTGGCCGCTGCCCTGCTCCTTGAGCATCGGCGCGAACGTGCGCACGCCCTTGACGATGCCCATCAGGTTGATCGACACCGCCCGGTCCCAGTCCTCGAGCCCGGTGACGTCGATGCGGCCCCCACGGCGATGCCGGCGTTGCTCACCAGCAGGTCCAGGCGCCCCCAGGTGGCCTCGACCCAGTTGCGCAGCTCGTCCCAGCCCTCCTCGTCGCGCACGTCGAGCCGGCGATAGAGCACGCCCTCGGGGAGCGCACCCTCGGGCGCCTGCTCGTGCAGGTCGACGGCGAGCACCGTGGCGCCGTCGGCCGCGAGCAGCCGCACCAGCTCCAGCCCAAGACCGGAGGCACCCCCGGTGACGATGGCGTACTGACCTGCGTAGGAACGGGGCTTCGACATGCCTCCACCATACCTACGCCGCAGTAACCATGGGTGGTTTCGTCGCACCCGACCCCGCGGCCGAGACCAGCATCCGCGCGCACCCGCCACGCGCGTACCGTCACCGGGGAAGGGCAAGATCGGTGCGGCGACAGGAAGGAGCTGGGCATGGGCGCGTTGTGGCACCCGTTCTCCGACATGGGGGCGATCGAGGCCAAGGGCGAGTTCACCATCACCAGGGGTGAGGGCGTCCGGGTGTACGACCACGCCGGCCGGTCCTACCTCGACGCCACCGGCGGACTCTGGTTCGCCAACGTCGGCCACGGGCGCGGCGAGCTCGCCGACGCGGCCGCCGAGCAGATGCGCAAGGTCGCGCACTACAGCACCTTCGGCGACTACACGACCGACACCACCACGGCGCTCGCCGAGCGGCTCGCCGGCATCGCGCCGGTGCCCGGCTCGAAGGTGTTCCTGACCTCCGGCGGCTCCGACTCGGTCGACACCGCGGCCAAGATCGCCCGGCGGTACTGGGTCGAGCGGGGCGAGCCCAGCCGCACGATCGTGGTCGGCCGGCAGAAGGCGTACCACGGGATGCACTACGCCGGCACCGCCCTCGGCGGGCTGCCGCCCAACACCGAGGGTTACGGCGTGCTCGTGCCGGACACCGCGCACGTCGCCTGGGACGACGCGGAGGACCTGCGGGCGACCATCGAGCAGCTCGGCCCGGAGAACGTCGCGGCGTTCTTCTGCGAGCCGGTCATCGGCGCGGGCGGCGTCTATCCCCCGCCGCCGGACTACCTCACGGCGGTGCGCAAGGTCTGCACCGAGCTCGACGTGCTGTTCGTCGCCGACGAGGTGGTCACGGGCTACGGCCGGATCGGCGGGTCGTGGTTCGCCTCGACCCGGTTCGGCCTGGAGCCGGACATGGTCACCTCGGCCAAGGGCCTGACCTCCGGTTACGCCCCGATGGGCGCGGTGCTGTGCGCGCCGAAGGTCACCGAGCCGTTCTTCCAGGCCGACGCGGGCGTGTGGTTCCGTCACGGCTACACCTACTCCGGCCACGCGATGTGCGCGGCCGTCGCGCTCGCCAACCTCGACCTGCTCGAGCGGGAGAACCTGCTCGAGGAGGCCGCCCGGCTGGAGACCTCGCTCGCCGAACGGCTGGGCCCGCTGGCCGAGCACGACGCGGTCGCCGAGGTGCGCTCCGGCACCGGCGCGCTGGCCGCGGTGCAGCTGCACGAGGCACCCCAGGCCGCGACCTTGGCGTCGCTGCTGCGCGAGGAGGGCGTCGCCACCCGCGCGGTGGGCGCGGGCGGGCTGCAGGTCTCCCCGGCGTTCGTCATGACCGACGACGAGGTCGAGGAGCTCGCGGGCGGCTTCCGCAGGGCGCTGGACCGGCTGGGCTGACCCGGCCGCCGGGCCGCGGGAACCATCGCGGTCGCTCGTTCGTAGGCCGGTATGTCCCCGTCCCCGAACCCCCGAGAAAGCAGTGGACCCCTCCCACCAGCCCGACCCCGCCGACGACGACCCGAGTCATAGTCCCTCCCCGCACGGAGGTGACCCCGTTGATCGCCACCATCGGCATGCTCCTGCTGGGCGTGCTCGCGATCCTGCTGATCATCGCCGCGAACGGCTATTTCGTGGCCCAGGAGTTCGCGTACATGTCCGTCGACCGCGTCCGCCTGCGGACCGCCGCGGCGGGCGGTGACAAGGCCGCCGAGCGCGCGCTCTCGGTCACCCAGCGCACCTCGTTCATGCTGTCGGGCGCCCAGCTCGGCATCACCGTCACCGGCCTGCTCGTCGGGTACGTCGCCGAGCCGCTCGTCGGCGAGTCGCTCGGGACCCTGCTCGGCGGGGTCGGCGTCCCCGCCGCGGTCGGGATCACGGTCGGCACCATCGCCGCCCTGGCCATCTCGACGATCGTGCAGATGATCTTCGGCGAGCTGTACCCGAAGAACCTCGCGATCGCGAGCCCGGACCCGCTGGCCCGCCGGCTGGCCCGGTCGACCGTGATCTACCTCAAGGCCTTCGGCTGGCTCATCGTCATCTTCGACAAGGCCGCCAACCTGCTGCTGCGCGCGCTGCGC
The DNA here is from genome assembly GCF_030296655.1 of Barrientosiimonas endolithica. NCBI lineage: Bacteria > Bacillati > Actinomycetota > Actinomycetes > Micrococcales > Dermacoccaceae > Barrientosiimonas > Barrientosiimonas endolithica. The sequence continues at coordinate 3,225,880 of NZ_AP027735.1, forward strand.
ATCGACCCCGTCGAGGACGTCGACTCCTCCGCGACCGCGCGCGACCTGGAGTCGATCGTGGCCGACTCGCGGGCCAGCGGCGACCTGCGCGGCGAGCTGTCGTTCACCCTCGACCGCATCCTGGAGTTCCCCGAGCAGGACGTCGAGCACGCGATGATCCCCCGTTCGCGCGTCGACACCGTGCTCACCGGCACCCCGGTCGCGGACGTCCGTCGCCTCATGGCCGAGGGGCACACCCGCTATCCCGTGGTGACCGAGCTCGACGAGGTCGTCGGCGTCGTCTTCCTGATCGACGTGCTGCAGACCGAGGACTCCGGCCCGGTCCAGCGCATCATGCGCTCGCCGCTGGTGCTGCCGACCCTGATGCCGCTGCCCGAGGCGTTCGCGCTGATGCGCGACACGAAGAACGAGCTCGCCTGCGTCATCGACGAGTACGGCGGCTTCGCCGGCGTCATCACCATGGAGGACCTGGCCGAGGAGCTCGTCGGGGAGATCACCGACGAGCACGACGCCGAGGCCCACGAGGTCGTCGAGTCGGCCGAGCCCGACGTGTGGACGATGGACGGCGACGTGCCGGTCGACGAGGCCGAGCGGGCGATCGGGCACGACCTGCCGCGCGCCGACTACGAGACGATCGCCGGCCTGGTCATCGCCCAGAGCGGCACGCTGCCCGCCGAGGGCGAGGTCGTGTCCGTCGAGCTCCCCGCCGACCCCGCCGAGCTGGTCAACGACGAGCAGGTGCGCCGCAGCATCGACGTCGAGATCCTCGAGGTCGCCCGGCACGTGCCCTCCCAGGTGCGGGTGCGCCTGGTCGAGCACGGCCCCACCGACGAGGCGGCCGAGGCCGCCCGCGACGAGCAGGAGCAGCGCTCATGAGCAACCCCTGGGTCGTCGTCGTGTCGACGTTCGCGCTGATCGCGCTCAGCGCGTTCTTCGTCATCATCGAGTTCGCGCTGCTCGGCGCCCGCCGCCACCGGCTGGAGGAGGCCGCGACGACCAGTCGCGCCGCCCGCGCCGCGCTGCGCTCGTCCAACGAGCTGACGGTCATGCTCGCCGGCGCACAGCTCGGCATCACCGCCTGTACGTTCGCGCTCGGCGCGATCACCAAGCCGGCGGTCGACGGGTTCCTCGGCCCGGTGCTCGAGGGTTGGGGCCTCCCGCCCCAAGTCAGCGGGGTCAGCGCCTTCGTGCTGTCGCTGCTGCTCGTGACCTTCCTGCACCTGGTCGTCGGCGAGATGGCGCCGAAGTCGTGGGCGATCGCGCACCCCGAGCAGTCGGCGGTCGCGATCGGTCTGCCGGCACGGGCGTTCATCTGGCCGCTGCGGCCGCTGCTCACCTGGATCAACAAGGTGGCCAACCGGCTCGTCGCCCGCTCGGGCGTGACCCCGGTCGACCGGGCCGCGGTCGGCGGCCGTGATGCCGAGACGATCCGGCAGCTGGTCCAGGACTCGGTCAACGTGGGCGCGCTCGACGCGTCCTACCGGTCCCAGCTGGACGGCGCGCTGGAGCTGGAGCGGCTGAAGGTCGGCGACCTCGTGGCCGAGCGGCCCAGCCCGCCGACCTCGGTGCCGGCCGCGGCCAGCGTCGCCGACGTGCAGGCCGCCTCGGCCCGCAGCGGGCACCTGCGCATCCTGCTCGAGAGCACCGCCCCGGGCGAGCTGCCCGGCGTGATTCACGTGCGCGACACCCTGCTGTCCGACCCGGGCACGGCGGCCCGGCCGTTCGCCCGGCAGACCCTGGAGCTGTCGCCGGAGACCCTCGCCTACGAGGCGTTCGCGCGCATGCGCGAGGCGAGCGAGCAGCTCGCGGTGGTGCGCGACGACGGCCGCCTCGTCGGCGTGCTCACCGTGCGCGACATCCTGCGCTGGCTGCTGCCGCACGTCGAGGGGATCGAGGGCGAGACGCAGCAGGCGTGACGAACCGAGCGTGACGTTCCGCGGCCGGCGCACGGGGCCCACTCCTTCGGGAGCGGGGCCCGTGCGCCGGCCGCGCTGAGACCTGGCTCACAAAAAGTCCGCCTGAAAACCTCCGTAACCGTAAGTTAGCGACTACGCTGGGTCGGAACAGCAAGGTCACGCAGCAGACGTTCGGAGGATTGCGATGACGCTCGCGCACGAGTTCCGCGCCCAGGTCGACGCCGACGACACGTTCCGCCGGCTGCTCTCCTCGAGCGAGCAGCTGTCGTACGACCCCAACAGCGAGATCGACTGGGAGACCCCGCTCGACCCGACCCACTACGGGCTCAACCCCGAGTGGTCCACGCTCTACGGCACTCCCCTGTGGTCGGAGATGAGCGAGGAGCAGCGCATCACGCTGACCCGCCACGAGGTCGGCTCGATCATGATGACGGGCATCTGGTTCGAGATGATCCTGCAGCAGATGATCCTGCGCGACCAGTACGTCAAGGACCCCGCCCAGGCCGAGTTCCGCTTCGCGCTCACCGAGATCGCCGACGAGTGTCGCCACTCGCTGATGTTCGCGCGCGCCTGCTCCGCGATGGGGGTGCCGCAGTACAAGCCGCACCGCATCAACATCGAGCTGGCCCGGTTCCTCAAGACCACCGCGTTCGGCGAGACGTCCTACGGCGCGATCCTGGTCGCCGAGGAGATGCTCGACGTCATGCAGCGCGACTGGATGCGCGGCGACAACGTGCTCGAGATCGTGCGCGGCACCAGCCGCATCCACGTGGTCGAGGAGGCGCGGCACATGGCGTTCGCGCGGGCCGAGATGCGTGACCGGCTGGCCGACCTGTGGGCGCCCCGGCGACAGCTGGCCGCCAAGGTGATCTCGATCGCGGCGTACGTCATCGCGACGAGCATGGTGCGCGGCGACGTCTACGCCAACGCCGGGCTCGACAAGGACCGCGCCATGCGCGAGGCCAAGGAGAACCAGCACCACCACAACCTGATGCGGCTGAGCTCGATCCACCTGATGGACTTCCTCAGCGAGTGCCGGCTGCTCACCAAGGCGTCGGTGCCGTGGTACCGCGCCGCCCACATGCTCTGATCGGCGCCGCATGACCTTCGTGATCACGCAGTCCTGCTGCGCGGACGCCTCCTGCGTGTCCGTGTGCCCCGTCAACTGCATCCACCCCACGCCCGACGAGCCCGACTTCGGCCACGTCGACACGCTGTACGTCGACCCCTCCGTGTGCATCGACTGCGGCGCCTGCCTCGACGCGTGCCCGGTCGGCGCGGCCCGCCCGGCCGATTCGCTGGTGGGCCGCGAGAAGCGGTTCGTCGAGATCAACGCCGAGTTCTACAAGGACCACCGGACCGAGACCGAGTGGACCGCGCCGGCCTTCACGCACGCCTCCGACAAGGACGGCGGGCGACTGCGGGTGGCGATCGTCGGCACCGGGCCCGCGGCGTCGTACACCGCCCGGCACCTGCTCACCACCACCGACTGCGTGATCACCATGATCGAGCGGCGCTCGGCCCCGGGCGGGCTGCTGCGCGCCGGGGTCGCGCCCGACCACACCGGCACCCGCGGGATGGTCGACACCTTCCGCTGGGTCTATCGCCACCCGCGCACGACCGTGCACCTCGGGGTCGAGGTCGGTCGCGACATCACCCACGAGGAGCTGACCCGCCACCACCACGCGGTGGTCTACGGCACCGGCGCGGGCGACAACCCCGAGCTCGGCATCGACGGCGAGGACTCGCCGGCCGTGGTGACCGCCGCCGAGCTGGTGCGCTGGTTCACCGGCCACGAGGACCAGGCGCCGGTGCGGCTGGACTCCGAGCGCGTCGTCGTCGTCGGCAACGGCAACGTCGCGCTCGACGTGGCGCGCGTGCTGCTGGCCACGCCCGACGTGCTGCGCCGCAGCGACGTCAGCGACGCTGCCCGGGCCGAGCTCGAGCGCAGCGCGATCCGCGAGGTCGTGCTGCTCGCGCGGCGCGGCCCGCAGCACGCGGCCTTCACCCGGCCCGAGCTGCTCATGCTCCCCGAGTCGATGGACGCCGAGGTCGTGATCGCCCGCTCGGTCGGGGTCGAGGAGACCGTCGCGGCCATCACCGAGCCGCGGCTGAGCGTGCTGCGCGAGCTGCCGGTGGTCGACCTCGACTGGGCGTCCGAGCCTGCGCCCGGGCGACGCCTGGTGCTGGCCTTCGACGCCGCGGTCGAGTCGGTCGGCGACGGCGAGCTGACCCTGCGTCACACCGGCAGCGCCGAGGGCACCTGGCAGACGCCGTCGCGGATGCTGGTGCGCGCCAACGGTTTTCGGGTGCGACCCATCGAGGGTCTGCCGTTCGACCCGGTGCAGGGCCGCATCCCGCAGGACGCCGGGCGGGTGCTCGACGACACCGGCGGCGAGGCGCTGCCGGGCACGTACGTCGTCGGCTGGGCCAAGCGCGGCGCGCAGGGCGGCATCGGGGCCAACCGGCACGACGCCGAGGAGACCGTGGCCAGCATGCTGCAGGACGCCCTCGACGGCCGGCTCGAGGCTCCCGCGCAGGGTCCGCTGTCGCTGCGGCGGTCGCTGCTGCGCACCGGCCGCACCTCGACCCGGCGCGGTCTCAAGGCGCTCGACCGCGAGCACGACCGGCGTCGGACGGCCGCCCACGACGGCTGACCGCCGGGTGCCTATGGTTGCCCGGTGCTTCACCGTCCCCGCCGGCATGGTCTGCTCGCCGGCCTCACCGCGCTGACCCTGCTCGCCTCGGCCGCCTGCACGGCCGACACCCCCGACCCGGCCGGGTCGACGTCGTCCACCGGACCGACGGCCACCCCGGGCACCGGCTCCACGACGGGCCCGGGCACGCCGTCGCCGACGCCGCTCACGCCGGGCGACCCGCTGCCCAACCTGCCCGCCGAGCTCACGCCGGGGGTGAGCGACGACGCGGTGACCGACCAGACGTACCGGATCAGCCTGTCGGTCCCCCGCATCCCGCAGACGCCCGGGCTCACCCGCTGGCTGGTGGGGCAGCGCGACCGCACCGCGAGCACGTTCCGCTCCGACTACGGCCCGGCGAAGAGCCCGACCAGCGCCGAGCTCAACGGCGACTGGCGCCTCATCGGGGCGAGCCCGCAGGTGGTGGGGGTGCGCCTGTCGCGGATGGAGCTCTCCGGCGCGTCGACGGTCGATCTCGACACCTTCGTGTGGTGGGACGTCGCCGCCGATCGCCGGATCCCCGCCCGCGGGCTGGTGCGCGGCGACGCCTGGTCGCGCCTGTCGTCCGAGGTCACCCGCCGGCTCGGCGAGCGCGCCGACCCCGACGACCTCAAGGCCCGGCTGGCCGAGCCGGAGGCGCCCGAGGGCGCGGGCCCGGCCATCGCGTTCCTGCGCGACGGACGCATGTGGGTCGGGTTCGAGCCCGGCGAGGTCGCGCCCTACTCCGAGGGCGCGGTGTCGGTGGTGCTGCCCCGCGCGGTCGGTGACGCGCTGCTGTCCGAGCAGGGCAGCGCCGCTCGCGACGCGGCGGTGAAGCCGACGGCGGTGGGCCGGCCCACGACGAGCACCACCGCTCCTCCGACGACGCCGACGCCGTCGACCACCGCACGACCGGTCGACTGCACGGTCGAGCGGTGCGTGGCGCTGACGTACGACGACGGCCCCGGCGCGCACACCGAGCGGCTGCTGTCGACGCTGCGCAGCAAGGGGGCCCGGGCGACGTTCTTCATGCTGGGCGAGCAGGCCAGCCGCTATCCGCAGGTCGTGCGGTCGGTCAAGAGCGCCGGCATGGAGATCGGGTCGCACTCCTGGGGCCACGAGCAGCTCACCGCCATGACGCCCGGCGCGCTGCGCAGCGACCTGTCGCGCACCAACCAGACGCTGTCGCAGCTCACCGGCACGCCGGTGCGGCTGGTGCGGCCGCCGTACGGCGCGCGCACGGCGCAGGTCGACAAGGTGTCCGGAGAGCTGGGCATGGCCGAGGTGCTGTGGGACGTCGACACGCTGGACTGGAAGTACCGCGACCCCGGCCGGCTGCCGAAGGACGCGACGAGCGCGGTGCGGCCCGGGTCGATCGTGCTCATGCACGACATCCACCGCAGCACGGTCGACGGGGCGCCGGCGCTGATCGACGCGCTGCAGAAGAAGGGCTACACGCTGGTGACGGTGTCGGAGCTGCTCGGCTCGACGCAGGCGGGGAAGACCTACTCCCGCCGCTGAGCCCCTGTGCCGCCGGAGTGCGTGGCGATCGTCCACAGGCCGGTCGTGACCGGGCTCGCCGTCCACAGGCCGGCGCAGGTCCCGGGGACTGACGGTGGTCGCGGTTACCGTCGAAGACGTGGAACGGGCGTACGACGTGCGGGGAGCCGAGTGGGTCACTCGGGTCACCGACGACGCCATCGCCCGCGCCTGCGGCACCCCGGCGCTGGAGCGCGGACAGGGATACGTCGACGCCGAGCGGGTGCGCTCGGTCACCACCGGCGACCAGGGCCGGATGCTGCTGGGCGTGGTGGCCGGCGGTCGTCCGACGCCCTACTCCACGATGATCGCGAGCGACGGCGACCTCGACGGCGAGCCGCGCTGGAGCGGGCGGTGCAGCTGCCCGGTCACGACGTCGTGCAAGCACGTCGCGGCGGTGCTGCTCGCGGTGCGCGAGGAGCTGGTCGAGCAGGCCGACCCGGGGCGCGGTGGCGGTCCGAGCTGCAGTCGGTGCTGAGTCGCGCCGAGCGCGCCGCGGCGGTCGGCCACCCCGAGCCCGAGCAGCTGGGGCTGCTGTTCCTGCTGCAGCACCGGCCGGGGCCCGCCGGCCGCCCACCGGTGGTCGACGTCGAGGTGCGGCCGAGCCGGCGCACCCGCACGGGCCGCTGGCACCAGACGTACGGCTGGGGCGAGGTGCTGCGCCCCGACTTCGCCAACCTCGGCGCCCGGGTGCGCGCCGACGGACCGCAGCAGGAGCTGCTGCTCGCGCTCGCCCGGGCCGCGGCGCTCGGCGAGTGGACCTCCGGCGCGCAGCCGCTGACGCTGCACGACGCGCCGCCGATCGTGTGGCCGATGCTGCGCGAGGTGCTCGCCGGCGGCGTGCTGCTCGAGCCCGAGCAACGGTCCCGACTCGTCGGACGCACCGCCGTGACGACCAAGACCGTGCGGCTGCTGCACGAGCCCGCGCGGCTCGACGTCGAGGTCGCCAACGACCCCTCGGGGGCGCTCGACGTGACCGCGGTCGTCGACGGCTTCCCCGCCGGCGCCGAGGTGCACCTGCTCGGCGACCCGGCGCACGGCGTGATCGGGGTGCACGACGGCGAGCTGCTGCTCGGGCCGCTGGCCCCCGACCCCGACCCGCTGGCGCTCGCGCTGCTGCGCATGCCGCCGGTGCAGGTGCCCTCGCGCGACGCCGACACCTTCACCCACCACTTCCTGCCGGCGTTCGAGCGGCACGCCCCGGTGCGGCGGCGCTCGTCCGACGGAAGCACGACGCGGGCCGAGCGGGCCGGCGCCCAGCCGCTGCGGCTGCAGCTGCACGTGGGCGACCTGAGGCCGGGGCACGTGGTGGTGCAGCAGTTCTTCGGCTACGGCCCCACCCGGGTGCCGACCAGCCTCGGGGAGGCCTCGCCCGTGCGCCGCCGGCACGACGAGCAGACCCTGGTCCAGCGACTCCACGAGCACCTGCACCCGCTGGGGCTCTACGAGCTGGTCGGCGGGCTGGGGCACTGGCCGGCCGCGGTCGTCACCCTCACCGGCATCGACGCGGTGCGGCTCACCGCCTCGCTCGACCGGCTCGCCCTGCTCGACGACGTCGAGATCGAGGTCGCCGACGACCTCCCGGCCTACGAGGAGTCCACCGCCGAGCCGCTCATCGAGATCGGCACGAGCGAGTCCGAGGGCGGTGACGCCGACTGGTTCGACCTGCACGTCGACGTCACGGTCGACGGCGAGGAGGTGCCGTTCGAGGCGCTGTTCGCCGCGCTGGCGCGCGACGAGGAGTTCATGCTGCTCGACTCCGGCACCTACTTCCGGCTCGACCGGCCGGCGCTGCAGCGGCTGCGCACGCTGATCGGCGAGGCCCGCGAGCTGGCCGACCGCGAGTCGGGCACCAGCATCAACCGGTTCCAGGTCGGGCTCTGGCAGGAGCTGGTCGACCTCGGGGTCGTGGGCGAGCAGGCCCAGGCGTGGGAGCAGTCCGTCGAGCGGCTGCGCCAGCTCGACAAGCTGGTCCCGCCCGACCCGCCGCAGGGGCTGCGGGCCGAGCTGCGTCCCTACCAGCTCGACGGCTACGCCTGGCTGACGACGCTGTGGGACGCCGGCCTCGGCGGGGTGCTCGCCGACGACATGGGCCTCGGCAAGACGCTGCAGACCCTGGCCACCGTCGCCCGCGCCCGCGAGCTCGGCGAGGTCGGCGGCGACGCCGGCCCGGTGCTGGTGGTCGCCCCCACGTCGGTGGTCGGGGCGTGGGTCGACGAGGCCGCGCGGTTCACCCCCGACCTGCGGGTCGTCGCCGTCACCCAGACCCACAGGAAGCGTCGCGAGCCGCTCGAGGAGGTGGTGGCGGGCGCGGACGTGGTGGTGACGTCGTACGCCGTGCTCCGGCTCGACGACGAGCAGTTCCACGCGCTGCCGTGGCGCGGGCTGGTGCTCGACGAGGCGCAGGCGGTGAAGAACCACCACTCCAAGACCTATCAAGCGGTCCGGCAGGTGCGGGCGCCGTTCCGGCTGGCCATCTCCGGCACCCCGCTGGAGAACTCGCTGATGGACCTGTGGTCGCTGCTGTCGATCACCGCTCCCGGGCTCTACCCGCGTCCCGACGACTTCACGGTGAGCTATCGGCGGCCGATCGAGTCGGGCCGCGCGCCCGAGCTGCTCGACCAGCTGCGGCGGCGCATCCGGCCGCTGATGATGCGCCGCACCAAGGCCGAGGTCGCGGCCGACCTGCCCGAGAAGCAGGTGCAGGTGACGCACGTGCCGCTGGCCCCGGCCCACGCCCGCATCTACGACCAGCACCTGCAGCGCGAGCGCCAGCGGGTGCTGGGGCTGCTCGGCGACCCCGACGCCAACCGCGTCGCGATCCTCGCCTCGCTCACCCGACTGCGGCAGCTGGCGCTCGACCCGGCCCTGATCGACGACTCCTACTCCGACGTCGGCACCTCCGCCAAGGTCGCCGCGCTCGTCGAGCACCTGCGCGAGGTCGCGGCCGAGGGACACCGGGCGCTGGTGTTCAGCCAGTTCACCCGATACCTGCGCATCGCCGAGCAGGCGTTGCACCGGGCCGGGCTCGAGACCTGCTACCTCGACGGCGCCATGTCCGCGACCGAGCGCAGCGAGCAGGTGCGGGCGTTCCAAGAGGGCGACGCCGCGGCGTTCCTCATCTCGCTCAAGGCGGGCGGCACGGGGCTCACCCTCACCGAGGCCGACTACGTCTTCGTGCTCGACCCCTGGTGGAACCCCGCCACCGAGGCGCAGGCCATCGACCGCACCCACCGCATCGGACAGACCCGGCAGGTCATGGTCTATCGGCTGGTGTCGGAGGGGACGGTCGAGGACAAGGTCGTCGCCCTGCAGCAGCGCAAGCGCGACCTGTTCGACCGGGTGCTCGGCTCGGGCGGCGCGCTGAGCAGCGCGATCACTGCCGACGACATCCGGGGGCTGCTCGACCTCTGAGGCATGCAGAAGGCCCCCGCCCGAGTGGGACGGAGGCCGGTTGCGTCAGTGCTGACTCAGAACCCCTGGCGCTGGGCCGCGGCGATCAGGTCGGCGCGCATCGAGGGGCTCGACGCGTCGGAGATGGCCTGGGCGAGCGCGCGGCGGTTGCGAGCGAGCTGACGTCGGGTGCGGATGGTCTTCGCGAGGGTCATGCCTCGTCACTCCTTGCTGCGCTTGTTCTACTTCGAGTTATTCGATGTAGAACTATTCTACGTCGCAAGTATTCCGCGGCCTAACCGTGGCGGGGTGAGTTCGACCACACCGACGAGCCCGGCGTACGCCCCCGCGGACCACCGCCAAACCGTGCGCCCCAGCGCACCCCCCGGCGGACAACCGCCAACCCGTGACCCCTGCGACGCACGCGAGACGCAGGCGAGCCCGGCGTACGCCCCCGCGGACCACCGCCAAACCGTGCGCCCCACCGCACCCCCGCCGGACCACCGCCGACCCGTGACCCCATCGACGCAGGCGAGCCCGGCGTACGCCCCCGCGGACCACCGCCGCACCGTGCGCCCCACCGCACCCCCGGCCGGACCACCGCCGACCCGTGACCCCATCGACGCACGCGAGACCCCTGCGAGCCCGGCGTACGCCCCCGCGGACCACCGCCGAACAGTGCGCCCCACCGCACCCCCGCCGGACCACCGCCGACCCGTGACCCCTGCGACGCACGCGAGACCCCTGCGAGCCCGGCGTACGCCCCCGCGGACCACCGCCGAACAGTGCGCCCCACCGCACCCCCGCCGGACCACCGCCGACCCGTGACCCCTCCGACCCAGGCGAGCCCGGCGCACCCCCGCCGGACCACCGCCGACCCGTGCGCCCGGGAGCGTCCCCGCTCAGCCGCGGTGGTGCCGGCCGATCGGGACCACCAGCGGGCTGCCGGCGACCGGGTCGTCCACCACCTGGCACGGCACGCCGAAGACCTCCTCGACGACGTCGGCGGTGACGACCTCGGCGGGCGTGCCCTCGCGCACGATCCGGCCGTCGCACATGGCGACGACGTGGTGGGCGTAGCGCGCGGCGAGATTGAGGTCGTGCAGCACCATCACCACGGTGGCGCCGTGACCGTTGAGGTCGGTCACCAGGTCGAGCAGCTCGACGGCGTGCGCGATGTCGAGGAACGACGTCGGCTCGTCGAGCAGCAGCAGGTCGGTCTGCTGCGCGAGCACCATCGCGATCCAGACGCGCTGGCGCTGACCGCCGGAGAGCGCGTCGACGTCACGGTGGGCCAGCTCGGTGGTGCCGGTGAGCTCCAGCGCCCGGGCGATGGCCTCGTCGTCGGCGCGCGACCACTGCCGCAGCAGTCCGTGGTGCGGGTGCCGGCCGCGGCTGACCAGCTCGGTGACGGTGATCCCCTCAGGCGCGATCGGCGACTGCGGCAGCAGCCCGACGACGCGCGCGACCTCCTTGGTGGATCGGTCGTGGATCGACTTCCCGTCCAGCAGCACCTGCCCGGCGGTCGGCTTCAGCAGCCGCGACAGGCCGCGCAGCAGCGTCGACTTGCCGCACCCGTTGGACCCCACGATCGCGGTGATCCGCCCGGTCGGCACCGACACGTCGAGGCCCTCGACGACCGGCCGCTCGCCGTAGCCCAGCGTCACCTGCCGCGCCGCGAGCCGACTGGCGCCGGCCGCGTCGGCCCGCACCGAGCGGTGCACGTCGGCGTCGGTCACGGCCGGGCGTACGTCCGTCGCCCCCGGGCCCGCCGGGCCTGCGGTGTCGAGGAGGAGTCGGTCATGGTCATCTCATCCGTCCTTGATCACACGGCGGCTGCGCACGAGCAGCCAGAGCAGGAAGGGCGCGCCGGCGATGCCGGTCACGACCCCGACGGGCAGGTTGTCGTCGCCGACGCCGTAGGCCCCGACGTAGTCGGCGGCCACGACGATGCAGGCGCCGACGACCCCGGCCAGGGCGATGGCGGTGCGTCCGCCGTTGAGCCGGCGCGCGATCGGGCCGGACAGCAGCGCCACGAACGCGATGGGCCCGACCACCGAGGTCGTGATCGCCATCATCAGCACCACCGTGCACATCAGCGCCAGGCGCGTGGGGGCGGCCCGCACGCCGAGGCCCTGCGACGCGTCGTCGCCGAGCTCGAGCACGCGCAGCCGCGGCACCAGCACCGCGACGACCGGCAGCAGCACGAGCACCGCGAGGGCCACCTGCCCGATCTCCGTCCAGGTCGCCATGTTGAGGCTGCCGGTGAGCCAGACCAGGGCGTCGCTCGCCTGCCGCACGTCGGCGGTGATGAACACCCACTGCACGAGCGACTGCAGCGCCGCCGCGAGACCGATGCCGATGAGGATCAGCTTCATCGTGGCGGTGCCGCGGCTGCCCGACAGCACGGTGACCGCGAGCGCGACGAGCAGTCCGCCGGCGATGGCGAGCAGCGCGACCGGGCCGCCCTCGAGGCCGAACCACAGGATCCCGATCACCGCCGCGGCGGAGGCGCCCATGCTCACGCCGATCACGTCGGGGCTGGCGAGCGGGTTGCGCAGCATCGACTGGAACACCGCGCCGGACACCCCGAACGAGATGCCGGCGAGGGTGCCGACGACCGCGCGCGGCAGCTTCGACTCCATCACGAGGAACGACGCGACCGGGATGTCCTCGCCCAGCACGATGCGCACGAAGTCGGGCGCGGTGACGGTGTAGTCGCCGAGCAGCACCCGGGCCGCGAACAGCACGAACCACAGCAGGCCGACGGCGACGAACGCGAGGACGGCACGACGGCGTACGCGCCGGCGGACGTCGCGCACGACCTCCAGGGCGCGGGCGGGCTCGGTCTCGGGCGCCTCCAACGCGGTCGCGGGGACGGCGGCCATCACGAGGTCCGCACCCGGCGCACGAGCCAGATCAGCGCGGGCGCGCCGATCAGGGCGGTGACGATGCCGACCGAGATCTCGGCCGGCGGCGCGACGACCCGGCCGACGGTGTCGGCGAGCAGCAGCAGCGCCGGCCCGCCGAACATCGAGCCGACGAGCACCCGGCGGTAGTCGGGCCCGACGACCAGGCGCACCACGTGCGGCACGACCAGGCCCACGAAGCCGATCGGCCCGGCGACCGCGGTGGCCCCGGCGCACAGCAGGACGGCACCGAAGGAGGCGACCAGGCGCCCCAGGCGCACCCGCTGCCCGAGAGCGCTGGCCATGTCGTCGCCCAGCGCGAGCGCGTTGAGGATCGGGCCGGAGGCCAGGCACAGCAGCAGGCCGACGAGGAACATCGGCAGCACGGGCACGATCGCGTCGACGTCACGCCCGGCGACCGACCCGACCTGCCAGAAGCGGAAGGTGTCGAGCACCTCGTCGGAGGTGACCATGATCCCGGCGATGATGCTGCTGGCGGCGGCGGTGACGGCGGCACCGGCCAGCGCCATCGTCACCGGCTGGCTGGCGCGCGGGCCGAGGCTCGCGATGGCGTACACCGCGACCGCGGCGACCGACCCGCCGAGCACGGCCAGCCAGATGTAGGCCGGCAGCGTCGAGATCCCGGCCCAGTAGATCCCGAGGATCACCGCGAGCGCGGCGCCGGAGTTGACGCCGAGGATGCCCGGGTCGGCCAGCGGGTTGCGGGTGACCCCCTGCATCACCGCACCCGAGACCGCGACCGAGCCCCCGATCAGGATGCCGACCAGGGTGCGCTGCACGCGCGCGTCGACGAGCGCGTCCGTGCTCTGCCCGGCCGAGCCGAACAGGCTGCGCAGCACCTCGCCCGGGCTGAGCGCCACCGCGCCCACCGCCAGCGACAGCAGCGCCGCCGCGGCGACGACCAACGCCCCCACCCCCACGACCACGAGGTACGCCCGCGCGGACGAGCCGCGCGCGCTCGCGACCGCCGGCGTGGCCGGGGTCGTCGGGGCGTCGATCGTCGCCGTCACCGGACTACTTGGCCTTGGTGGCCGCCGCCTGCAGCTTCGGCAGCAGGCGCGGGAGACCCTCGGGGATGGTCAGCGGCGTCGGGCTCGACATGAAGTAGCTCTCGCCCGGCTCCAGCGTCGCGACGTAGGCGCCGTCCTTCAGCGCCGGGATCTGGCCGATGAGCGGGTGGCTGGTGAAGGTCTTCTCCTCGCCCGGCTTCTCGATGTAGAACACGACGACGTCGGCGTCGAGGGTCGAGGCCTTCTCGGAGGAGATGTCGACCGAGAACGTCTTCTTGCCCTTGCTGAGCTGGGTGACGATCGGGGCGTTCTTCATCCCGAGGTTCTCCAGCATGCGCGGACGGTTGTCGAGCGTGGTGTAGGCCGCGAACTTGCTCAGGTCGGTGGGCTGGATCATCAGCCACGAGGCGGTCTTGCCCTTGATCGCGGGGTACTTCGCGACCGCGTCGCGGATCGCCTTCTCGGTCGCGGCGGTGACCTGCTTGGCCTTGCCCTCCAGGCCGAGCGCCTGCCCGGCCAGCTTCACGCCGTCCTGCCAGGACGTGCCGTACGCCTCGCCCGGGTAGGCGACGACCGGCGCGATCTTGGAGAGGCGGGCGTACTCCTCCTTGGTGACGCCGGAGTTGGTCGCAAGGATCAGGTCGGGGCGCAGCTTGGCGATCTCGTCGACGGGGGCGCCGTCGGCGTCGCTGTAGCGGGTGGGCTGCTGGCCGCCGATCTTGGCCAGCGCCTTGTCGAAGGAGTCGGTGGACTCGTTCTTGTTGCCGCCCCAGGTGATCTTCGGGCAGCCGACCGGCACGACGCCGAGCGCCAGCACCATGTCGGCGTCGGACCAGCCGAGGGTCGCGACCCGCGTCGGCTTCTGCTCGATCGTGGTGCTGCCGAGCGCGTGCTTGATGGTGACCGGGAAGGCACCTGCCGCGGAGCCGCTGCTGCCGGCACCCGAGGGCGACGACGCCGAGGCGCCGCTGTCTCCGGACGGGCCGGTCTGGCAGGCGGCGAGCGTCGTGGCGGCGGCGGTCGCCGAGACGAGCGCGAGGAAGGAACGGCGGTGCATCGAGTCTCCGTGAGGTCGGTCCGGGTCGGTCTGCGCGGCTCACCTGTTTAGGCAAGCCTTAAGTTACTTAGGGCAGACTAACCACAGGCTCCGGCGACTCGCCAGGCCCCCTCGCGGTCACTCCACGGACGACTCCGGCAGCTCCCGGTCCAGCTCGGCCAGCCAGGTCGCGGCCGCGGCGTCGGACGGCATGCGCCAGTCGCCCCGCGGCGACATCGACCCGCCGCCGACGACCTTGGGACCGTTCGGCAGCGCGGACCGCTTGAACTGGTTGGCGAAGAAGCGCGTCAGGAACACCACGAGCCAGTGGCGAATCTCCTTGAGGTCGTAGGAGATTCGTCGATCCTCGGGATAACCGGGCGGCCACTCCCCCGCCTCGGCGTCACGCCAGGCGTGGTGGGCGAGGAAGGCGATCTTGCTGGGCCGCGCACCCTGCCGGTGGACGTGGAACAGGGTGAAGTCCTGCAGGGCGTACGGCCCGATCTTCTCCTCGGTCGACTGCGGCTTCGCGTCGTCGCCGCTCGGCACCAGCTCGGGGCTGATCTCCTGCTCGACGATCTCCTCCAGCACCGCGTCGACCGCGTCGTCGAAGAAGCCCTCGGCGATGACCCAGCGGATCACGTGCTGGATCAGCGTCTTCGGGATGCCGGCGTTGACGTTGTAGTGCGACATCTGGTCGCCGACGCCGTAGGTGCACCAGCCGAGCGCGAGCTCGGACATGTCGCCGGTGCCGACCACGATCCCGCCGTGGTGGTTGGCCAGCCGGAAGAGGTAGTCGTAGCGCAGCCCGGCCTGGACGTTCTCGAACGTCACGTCGTAGACCGGCTCGCCCTGCCCCGCCGGGTGCCCCATGTCGGCGAGCATCTGCGTCGCCGCCGGGCGGATGTCGAGCTCGCTGAACGTGACGCCGAGCAGCTCCGACAGCCGCTGGGCGTTGCTCTTGGTGCTGCTCGAGGTCGCGAACCCGGGCATGGTGTACGCGAGGATGTCCGACCGCGGACGACCCAGCCGGTCCATCGCGCGCGCGGCCACGATCAGCGCGTGCGTGGAGTCGAGCCCGCCCGAGACGCCGATGACCAGCTTCGGCTCGCCGATGGCGCGCATCCGCTGCTCCAGGCCGTGCACCTGGATGTTGTACGCCTCGTAGCAGTCCTGCGCGAGCCGCGCCGGGTCGTCGGGCACGAACGGGAAGCGGTCGATGCTGCGCCGCAGCCCCACGTCGCCCGACGGGGGCGCGAGCTCGAAGGCGACAGAACGGAACTCGTCGATCCGGTCGGCGAACGTGCGGCGGTTGTCGTCGAACGATCCCTGCCGGATGCGCTCCTGCACGAGGCGGTCGAGGTCGACGTCGGCGACGCTCGTCAGCGGCTCGGCCGAGAACCGGTCGCCCTCGGCGAGCAGCCCGCCGGACTCGTACACCATCGTCATGCCGTCCCACGACAGGTCGGTCGTGGACTCGCCCTGCCCGGCCGCCGTGTAGACGTACGCCGCGTTGCCGCGCGCGGACAGCGAGCGGCACATCAGGTGGCGGTCCTCGGCCCGCCCGACGGTGATCGGCGAGGCCGACAGGTTGAGCAGCACCGTGGCGCCGGCGAGCGCCGCCTCGGCCGACGGCGGGATCGGCACCCACACGTCCTCGCAGACCTCGGCATGCACGACCAGGCCCGGCACGTCGCTCGCCGCGAACAGCAGGTCGGGGCCGAACGGCACCGGCTCGCCGCGCAGCCAGATCGTCTGCCCGCGCTGGTCGTCGCCCGGCGCGAAGTGCCGCTTCTCGTAGAACTCGCGGTAGTTCGGCAGGTACGACTTCGGCGCCGCCCCCAGCACGCGCCCGCGGTGGATCACCACCGCGCAGTTGAACAGCCGTGACCCGTGCCGCAGCGGCGCACCGACCACGAGCATCGGCAGCAGGTCGGCGCTGGCCTCGACGAGCGTGTCGATCGCGTCGAGCACCGCGTCCAGCAGCGGCTGCTGCATGAGCAGGTCGTCGATGGCGTATCCCGACAGCGACAGCTCGGGGAAGACCGCGACCGCCACGGCCTGCTCGTCGCAGGCGCGCGCCTGCTCGAGGATCGCCTGGGCGTTGGCGGCGGGGTCGCCGATCGTCACGGGCAGGGCGCAGGCCGCCACCCGGGCGAACCCCTGGTGATAGGCGGAGAAGAAGTCCACGGCCGCAGTGTGTCAGCGCGGGATGTTGCGCAGGTTGGAGCGTGCCATCGAGATCGCCTCTCCCGCACCGCCGTTGAGCACGATCTTGCTCATCGCGGTCGCGAAGCCGAACACCTGCGAGGAGGAGATCTTCGGCGGGATCGACAGCGCGAGCGGGTCAGTGACGACGTCGATCAGCGCGGGCCCGTCGTGCGCGAAGGCCGCGGCCATCTCGGCCTCGAGCTTGCGCGGGTCGGTGATGCGCACCGAGTGCCAGCCCATCGCCTGGGCGATCGCGGCGTAGTCGACCTCGGGCACGTCGACGCCGAAGTCGGGCAGCTTGTCGACGAGCATCTCCAGCTTGACCATGCCGAGCGTGGAGTTGTTGAACAGCACCACCTTGATGGGCAGGTCGTACATCCGCACGGTGAGCAGCTCCCCGAGCAGCATCGCGAGGCCGCCGTCGCCGCTCACCGACACGACCTGCCGGTCGGGGTAGGCCAGCTGGGCGCCGAGAGCCTGCGGCAGCGCGTTGGCCATCGACCCGTGCAGGAAGCTCCCGATGAGGCGCCGGGTGCCGAGCGGGTTGAGGTATCGGGCGGTCCACACGTTGCCCATGCCGGTGTCGGCGGTGAAGATCGCGTCGTCGGCCGCGACCTGGTCGAGGATCGACGCGGCGAACTCGGGGTGGATCGGCTGCTTGTGCTCGACGTTCTTGGTGTAGGCGCCGACCGCCTTGTTCATCAGCTTGTCGTGCCGCTTGTGCATCTGGTCGAGGAAGCGGTGCTTGCGCTTGGCCTCGACCAGCGGGAGCAGGGTGGCCAGCGTGGCGCGCACGTCGCCGTGCACGGGCAGGTCGACGGCCGTACGCCGGCCGATCACCGTCGCGTCGGTGTCGACCTGGGCGGTCGTCACGTCGTCGGGCAGGAACTGGTCGTAGGGGAAGTCGGTGCCGAGCATGATCAGCAGGTCGGCCTCGTCGAGGCCCTCGGCGGCGGCGCCGTAGCCGAGCAGACCGGTCATGCCGACGTCGTTGGGGTTGTCGTACTGCACGACCTCCTTGCCGCGCAGCGTGTGCCCGACGGGCGCCCCGATCTTCTCGGCGAGCTCGATGACCTCGTCGTGCGCGCCCGCGGCGCCGGCGCCGACGAACAGGGCGACCTTGTCGGAGTCGTTGATCGCGTCGGCGAGGCGCTGGACCACCGACGCCGGCGGCTGGAGCACGCCCGGCTCGACGGGGACGTACAGCGGGGCGTCGGCGGTGGCCTCCTCGTCGGCGATGTCGCCGGGGAGGGTGATGACCGCGACGCCGGGCGCGCCGACCGCGTGCCGGATGGCCGCGGCGACCACGCGGGGCGACTGCGCGGGCGTGCTGACCAGCTCGGAGTAGACCGAGCACTCGGTGAAGATCCGGTCGGGGTGGGTCTCCTGGAAGTAGCCCTGACCGATCTGGCTGCTCGGGATGTGGCTGGCGATCGCGACCACGGGCGCGTGCGAGCGGTTGGCGTCGTAGAGCCCGTTGATCAGGTGCAGGTTGCCCGGGCCGCAGGAGCCGGCGCAGGCCACCAGCTCGCCGGTGAGCTGGGCGTCGGCGCCCGCCGCGAACGCCGCGGCCTCCTCGTGGCGCACGTGGATCCAGTCGATCCCGCCGGCCTTGGACCCGCCGGTGCGGCGCACCGCGTCGACCACCGGGTTGAGGCTGTCACCGACGATCCCGTAGATCCGGCGCACCCCCGCCTGCTGCAGCTGCTGGACGATCTGCTCGGCGAGCTTCATGACGCTCCTTCGCGACGGGTCGGGTGTCGCCTCCGACGCTACGCCGCCACCCCTTGGTGTCCTCAGGGGAGCAGGCGCGGGCTGAACCGGGCCGGCGCCGAGGAGCGCGCGGCCTTGCGGATGCGCCCGGTGTTGGGCGCGGCCAGCAGCACCGCCTGCTCCCAGCGCTCGCGCGCGAACGTACGTCGGGGGCTGGCGCTCCAGCGCGTGTCGAAGAGGCGCTTGGCGGCGGCGACGGCGTCGGGCGAGCGGGTGAGCAGCTGGTCGACCAGCTCGTCGGCGGCCGCGGCCGGGTCGTCGGCGCTCTGCGTCGCGAGGCCGAGCCGGACCGCCTCGGTGCCCGAGACCGTCTCGCCGGTCATCGTCAGGCGCTTGGCGACGTCGAGACCGAGCTGCTGCGCGAGCGTGCGCACCCCGGACATGTCGGGCACCAGCCCCCACTTGCCCTCGAGCACCGACCACTGCGCGTCGGGCGCGGTGATGCGGAAGTCGGCGCCCATCGCGATCTGCAGACCGCCGCCGAGGCAGTGCCCGTGCACGACGGCGACGACGGGGACGGGCAGCCGCCGCCACGCCCAGCAGGCCTCCTGGAAGGTGTTGGTGCCGCGCCACGGGCGGGGCGCGAACCGGCGCAGCACCGCCAGCTGACCGTCCTCGGCGACCGAGCCGAAGTCGAGCCCGGCGCAGAACGAGCGGCCCGCGCCGCTGAGCACGACGGCCCGCAGCGACCGGTCGCGCCGCAGCCGGTGCGCGGTGGCGACCAGCTCGTCGAGCGTGTCGAGGGTGAGGGCGTTGAGCTTGTCGGGGCGCTCCAGCCGCACGCGGGCGACGCCGTCGGACACCTGGCAGGACACGGTCGATGAGGGCATGGCTCACACCGTACGGCGCCGGCTGGGAGTCCTCTGTGAGTCACCCGCGTGCGGTTGCGGCACGCCGGAGCGCAGGTCTTGACTGGCCGGCATGCGGGACATCAGGCGGGGCTGGTGGCGAGCCACCGAGACGGTGAAGCATCGGGTGCGCCCGCTGCGCGACCGGGTCGTCGCCGCCGCGCCCGCCACGTCGCGCTTCCTGGTCCGGCGCCCGGCGATGCAGTCGCTGCACAAGCAGCGGATGTTCTGGACCGACCCCGAGCGCCCGATCAAGCCGCTCCCCTTCACCGAGGCGTCGGTCGAGGCGATCTTGCGCCAGGCCAGCGCCCTCGGCCCCGACGACAGGGTGCTCGAGGTCGGCTCCGGCCTCGGCGCCACGCTGGCGGCGCTGGTCGACCACGGCGTCACCAACGTGACCGGCGTGGAGATCAACCCCTTGCGGTGCAACGGATGCGCGAGCTGCACCCGCAGCTGGCCGACGTCGAGATGCTCGTCGGCCCGGCCGAAGAGCTGCTCGCCGAGCTGCCCGACGACAGCTTCTCGCTGGTGATCGCGGTGCGCACCCTGCTGCACACCCACCCCGACAGCGTGGCGCTGTTCGCCACCCTCGCCCGCCTCGCGCCGATGATCGTCACCATCGACGAGCCGGCCTACCTCGGCCGGCACAGCTATCCGTGGGACCTCGCCGCCGAGCTCGGCAAGCACGGCATGCAGGTCGTCCAGCGCCGCCCCCTCGTCGTCGACGGCACGCTCTCCTCGAGCACGGTCCTGACGATGCAGCGGGGTGAGCGCCGCGGCGGCCACCACGGCCTGCGCCGCTGGCTCGCGGCGAGCTGAGAGTGCGGCCGCCCGAGGTGGTCGAGCGGCTCCCCCACGCTGGTCGAGTAGGCCGGAGCGAGTCCCCACCAAGCTGGTCGAGCGTCGCCCTGAGTAGCGCGAGGGACGAGCGCGTATCGAAGGGTAGGGCGAGCCGCTAGGCGAGCCCGTATCGAGACCCGTCACCACGATCGGTGGTGACCAAAAAGCGCCGGGAGGCGTGAGTACGCCTGGGGTGACGTCGGACTCGCGAGTCGCCGATGGCGTACGGCACCAGAGTGGTCGGTCCTGACAGCACCCCACGATCTCGACACGACAGGGCGTTGTTGACACAAACGGCTGCTGCAGCACGCAGTCCTGTCAACAACGCCAGTCCGTGTCAACAACGTCCGGCTCTGTCAGGAACGTCGCCACCGCGAGCCGCCAGACCAGGCCAACCACGCACCCGCTCCCGCTTCCCGGCGCCTTTCGGTGACCACAGCGAGTGGTGACGTGGTCTCGATACGGCCTCCGCTGGCGCTCCGGCCTACTCGACCTGCTTGTTGGGGTGAGGGGTCTCGATACGGCCTCCGCTGCGCTCCGGCCTACTCGACCACCTTGGGCCGCTCGACCAGCTTGGTGGACTCAGCGGCGGCGGGCGCGCAGGCCGCGGGCGAGGTGGCGGGAGACGACCGGGGGAGCAGGTCCTTGGCGAGGTGCTTGACCCGCCCCTCCCGCCGTACGTCCTCGGCCGGCTGGCCGGCAGCCCCCGCCTTCGCCGGAGCGGACTCAGCGACCGGCCGCCGCGCGCCCGGCGCGCTGGGGCCCGACGCGCCCGAGCCGGGAGCGCTCGGGGCCACCGCGGGCGCCTTCGCCGGCGTCGGCGCGGCGACCGGCCTCGCCGCAGGCGCGGGAGGCGGTGGCATCGCCCGGGGGAACCACGCCTTGGCGCGCACGATCGACTGGTCGTACACCGCGAGCCGCTGGCCCCAGGCGTTCTGGTCGTCGGTCAGCCACTCCAGCAGCGCGGTGCGCCACGGCTCGGGGTCGCCCCAGGTGGCGTAGAGCTTGTTCTCCGAGACGCCGATGACCTGCAGCCCCTTGTCCAGCACGCCCTCCCACACGGCGGCCGCGACACCGGGGCAGTGCTCGCTGCGGTAGTCGTCGAACGCCACGATCCCCTGCTCGCCGAGCAGGGTGCGGGCGGAGTCGACGTCGACCGCGACGTGGTCGTACAGGTGCGAGGCGTCGACGTGCACGAAGCGGCACGACCCGGCCGGCACCCGGTCGACGATGACCGACGACACGTCGCGCACGACCGTCGGCAGCTGCGGGTGGAAGCGCAGGTAGTTCTCGGCGAAGCGCTGCTCGGTGAGCGTGGCGTAGGAGTCGGCCTGCTCGGCGGCGTTGCCGGCATCGGTGGTCTCGCCCTCGAACAGGTCGAGCACCG
This sequence comes from Barrientosiimonas endolithica, assembly GCF_030296655.1. NCBI lineage: Bacteria > Bacillati > Actinomycetota > Actinomycetes > Micrococcales > Dermacoccaceae > Barrientosiimonas > Barrientosiimonas endolithica. The sequence continues at coordinate 3,247,438 of NZ_AP027735.1, forward strand.
TGAAGGTCTCGCCGGGCTGCACGTAGTCACCGATGAGCACCGCGCTCTTGCCGAGGTAGCTGCCCAGCTCGACCAGGTTGCCGTGCACCCCGAGCTCGGTCTGCCGGGCCAGCAGCCAGGAGAAGATGCGTCGGTCGCTGGGGAAGAACCAGCCCTTGATGGTGTCGAGCTCGGCCTGGACCTGGGCGCTCAGCAGTGCAGCGTCGTCGTGCATCGGCGCACGCTAGCAACGGTCCTCAGAGGGTGGACCGCTCCGCCCCCGGGCCAGTCGCCGGGCGGGGTTGGGCGAGCGCGAGCACGATGCCGAGCACCAGCACCGCGGCCGAGACGAGCAAGCCGGAGGTGAGGCTGTCCAGCCGGTCGCTGACCCACCCGGTGAGCACCGGCCCCACGGTCTGGCCGAGGCCGAAACCGACTGTGGCGAAAGCCATTCCGGCGGTCCAGTGCGGTTGCGGCAGCGCCTCGCGCACCGCCACCGTCATTGCCGTCACGACGGTCAGGAAGGTGCCGCCGACCAGGGCACCACTGACGTACGCCAGGGCCGGCTCGGTGCTCCACGCCGGCATCGCGGTGCCGAGCGCGAGCACCCCCATCACCAGCGCCATGCCGCGCCCGCCGGGCAGCCGCCCGAGCACCCGCCCCCACACGAGCCCGCTGGCCGCGGCGGCCACCCCGACCACGGCCCAGAACGTGGCGACCTGCGGCGTGCTGAACCCGCGCTCGGTCAGCAGCGCGATCACGAACGTCAGGTAGGCGATGTAGCCGATGCCGAAGCAGGTGTAGCCCGCGACGACGGGGGCGATCGAGCGCCGGTCCCAGCGCTCGGCGTCGGCCGCGGGAGGAGCCGGGTCGGACGTACGCCGGCAGGCCCAGGCCGCCACGACCGTCGCCGCGGCCGCCACGGCGGCGAGCGCCACCCAGCCGAGGCGCCAGCTGTCGTCGGTGACCGCGAGGATCGCCGGCACGAGCAGGCCGGCCAGCACGATGCCGAGACCGGCACCGCCGAAGTAGATCCCGAGCATGAGCGCGGCCCGCCCCTTGCTGGCGCGGTGACTGGCCTCGGCCACGATGCCGGCGCCGAGCACGAAGCTCAGCGCGCCGAACAGGCCCGCGAGCAACCGGATCACCAGCAGCAGCGCGAAGCTGCTCGTCGAGGCGGTCGCCAGCAGCATCAGCGCGGTGGCGGCGCAGCCGAGCAGGAAGCAGCGCCGCGCGCCGAGCCGGGTCGCGAGCGTGGGTGCGGCGAGCGCCCCGATCAGATAGCCAGCGGCGTTGGTGGTGTTGAGCGTCCCGGCCGCGGAGTAGGACCACGCGAGCTGGTCGCGCATGGGCGGCAGGAGGAGGGCGTACGCGAACCGCGCGAGCCCGAGCGCGATCAGCGGACCGGCCGACATGCCGACCGCGACCGCGATGCTGCCGTTCCCGTCGTCGCGCCGAGTCGTCGTCACTCTCGTGAACCTAGTGGCGCGACGCGGCGGCCCCGCCCACCAACAGGTGTGGAATGCGCATGGTTCATGCTCGTTGTACAGAGTGGACGAATGTGACCGCTAGTGCAGGAGCACCCATGGCAACGCAAGAGCTGACCGCCGACAACTTCCAGCAGACCGTCCAGGGCGAGGGCATCGTGCTCGTCGACTTCTGGGCGTCGTGGTGCGGCCCGTGCCGCCAGTTCGCGCCGGTCTACGAGGACTCGTCCGACAAGCACGAGGACATCGTCTTCGGCAAGGTCGACACCGAGGCCGAGCAGCAGCTGGGCGCGGCGCTCGGCATCACCTCGATCCCGACCGTGATGGCCTTCCGCGACGGCATCCTGCTGCACGCGCAGCCCGGCGCGCTCCCGCCCGCGGCGCTGGAGGACCTCATCTCCCAGGTGCGCGCGCTCGACATGGACGACGTGCGCGCCAAGGTCGCCGAGCAGCAGCAGGGCGAGCAGGCCTCCGGCGACCAGCCGGAGTGAGCGGCCGGCCTCACTCCTCGCCGAGGCGGGGCGGGCGGCGGCGGTAGTCCGCCGGGGTGGCGCTGAGCCGGATCGGGTTGGCCACCTGGCGTACGCCATCGATCTCGACCACGGCCGGCGCGCCCACGCGCTCGGCCAGGGCGAACGCGTCGGGCAGCGTGTTGACCGGACCGCAGGGCACGCCCGCGGCGAGCAGCCGCTGCGACCACGCGTCGGCCCCGTCGCTCTCGAGCAGCCGCTCGAGCTCGGCGGTGAGCTCGCCGGCGTGCGCGACCCGGGCGGCGTTGGTCTCGAAGCGCGCGTCGCTCGCGAGCTGCGGGACGCCGAGCTCGGTTGCGAGAGAAGCGAACTGGCGGTCGTTGCCGACGGCGAGGATCACCGGCCGGTCGGCGGTGCGATAGAGCGCGTAGGGCGCGATCGAGGGGTGCTCGTTGCCGGTCGCGACGGGCACGACGCCGGTCAGCAGGTGGGCCGACGCCTGGTTGGCGAGGGCCGACAGCGCCGACGACAGCAGGTTGACCTCGACCCGCTGCCCCTCGCCGGTGCGGTCGCGGTGCCGCAGCGCCGCGAGGATCCCGGTGGTCGCGTGCAGCCCGGTGATGATGTCGAGCAGCGCCACCCCGACCTTTGTCGGCTCGTCGGGCGACGGCCCGGTCACCGACATCAGCCCGCTCATCGCCTGCACCAGCAGGTCGTAGCCGGGCATCTGTGAGTCGCGGCCGAATCCGGTGACGCTGCAATAGATCACGTCGTCGTTGACGGCGCGCACGTCGTCGAGCCCGAGACCGAGCCGGTCCATGACCCCGGGCAGGAAGTTCTCGATCACCACGTCGGCCTCGGCCGCCAGCGCGAGCGCCGCGTCGCGCCCCTCGTCGGTGCGCAGGTCGAGGACGCGGGAGGACTTGTTGCGGTTGACCGACAGGAAGTACGTCGACTCGCCCTCGTCGGTGAACGGCGGCCCCCAGGCGCGGGTGTCGTCACCGGCGCCGGGCCGTTCGATCTTGATCACCTCGGCGCCGAGGTCGGCCATCAGCATCGTCGCGTAGGGCGCCGCCAGCACCCGCCCGAAGTCGGCGACGACCAGGCCCTCGAGTGCACCGGTCATCGCAGCTCGCCACCGGCATGCGTCGAGAAGGCTTGTGCGACATCGGTTTCCGCGAGCAGGGCGGCCTGGAGCAGCAGCCTCGCCTGGAGCGGTGCGAGGGCGCCGGCGCGCACCAGCCCCATCTCGAGCAGCTCGACCTCGCCGCCGGAGTATCCGTAGGTGCGGCTCAGCACCTCGCCCGCGCCGGTGCGCGAGGCCAGCACCACCGGCATGCGCCCGACGAGCGCGCGCAGCGGGTCGAGCCAGCTGGTGTGCACGTGCCCGCCGCCGAACGCCGCGATCACGGCGCCGCGATAGCCGAGGTCGGGCAGCGCGCCGAGCAGCCGGCCGTCGTCACCGAGCGTGGCCGTCACCAGGGCGACGGGCGGCACGTCCTCGACGGCGTCGGGCAGGCGGAGCGCGGGGCGGCGGTGCGGCCGCTGCGCGACGCGCACCCGGTCCTCGACCACCCAGCCGACCGGCCCCGGCCACGACACGAACGCAGCGGGGCTGCTGGTGTGCGCCTTGCGCACCGAGCGCGCGGCGTGCAGCTCGTCGCCCAGCACGACGAGCACGCCGAGGTCGCGGGCCTGCGGCGAGACGGCGGTGCGCACCGACGCCAGCAGGTTGGCCGGCCCGTCGGCCCCGACCACGCTCGCGCCGCGCATCGCGCCGGTCAGCACCAGCGGCTCCGGGCGGTCCCAGACGAGGTCGAGCAGGAAGGCGCTCTCCTCGAGGCTGTCGGTGCCCTGCGACACCACGACCCCGTCGGCGCCGCCGTCGACCAGCTCGCGCGCGCGGGCCGCGACCCGCAGCAGGTCGGGCATCGTCACCCGGGCGCTGCTGACCTGCAGCAGGTCCTCGCCCGCGACGTCGGCCACGTCCGTCAGGCCCGGCACGGCCGCCGCGATCTGGGCGGCGCCGAGGCCCGGGCGGCTCGGCGCGCCGGGCTCGTCGGGGATCGAGGCGATGGTGCCGCCGAGCGCGAGGTAGCCCACGCGCGGCCGGATGGTGGGCACGGGCTGCTCGGTCGCGCTCAGCGGAAGGCCTCCGCCCCCGTGAGCGCCTTGCCGATGACCAGCTGGTGCACCTCGCTGGTGCCTTCGTACGTCAGCACCGACTCGAGGTTGTTGGCGTGCCGGATGACGGGGTACTCCAGCGTGATCCCGTTGGCGGCCAAGATGGTGCGGCATGTGCGCGCGATCTGGATCGCCTCGCGCACGTTGTTGAGCTTGCCGACGCTCACCTGCTCCGACTGCAGGGTGCCGGCGTCCTTGAGCCGGCCCAGGTGCAGCGCGAGCAGCTGGCCCTTGCCGAGCTCGAGCGCCATGTCGGCGAGCTTGGCCTGGGTGAGCTGATAACCCGCGAGCGACTTGTCGAAGACCTTGCGGTCCTGGGCGTACTCGATCGCGCTCTGCAGGCAGTCGCGCGCGGCGCCCATCGCCCCGAACACGATGCCGAAACGGGCCTCGTTGAGGCAGCCGAGCGGGCCGCGCAGCCCCTGCACCTCGGGCAGCACCGCGCTGCCGGGCAGACGCACGTCCTCCAGCACCAGCTCGGAGGTGACCGACGCGCGCAGCGACAGCTTCTTGCCGATCTTGGGGGCGCTGAACCCGGCGGAGTCGGTGGGCACGACGAACCCGCGGATCTTCTCGTCGGTCTGCGCCCAGACGACCGCGACGTCGGCGATCGAGCCGTTGGTGATCCACATCTTCGTGCCGTTGAGCACCCAGTCGTCGCCGTCCCGCTTGGCGCGGGTGCGCATGCCGGCCGGGTTGGAGCCGAAGTCGGGCTCGGTCAGGCCGAAGCACCCGATGGCCTCGCCGGCGGCCATCCGCGGCAACCACTCCTGCTTCTGCTCCTCGGAGCCGTAGGCGTGGATGGCGTACATCGCGAGCGAGCCCTGCACCGACACCAGGCTGCGGATGCCGGAGTCACCGGCCTCCAGCTCCTGGCAGGCCAGGCCGTACGACGTCGCGGACATGCCCGCGGCGCCGTAGCCCTCGAGGTGCATGCCGAGCACACCGAGCTTGCCGAGCTCGAGCGCGAGCTCGCGGGCGGGCAGCTCACCGGTCTCGAACCACTCGCCGATGTCGGGCTTGATCCGCTCGTCGACGAAGCGGCGCACCGCGTCGCGGATCGCGCGCTCGTCGTCGTCGAGCAGGGTGTCGAGAGCGAACAGCTGATCGGTGGTCATGGGTGCGGGCACGGCGGTGCTCCTCTCCTCGGGCGTTCACCCCAGGATGGCACACACTAAGCGCTTGCTTAGTCGACGCGTCTCGCTCCGTGAGCCTCCTCAGCCGGCGAGCGCGGGCGCCTCGTCCGGCGCCTCCGCCGGCGGGGTGACCGGGACGACGGGCGGTGCGTCCTCGGGCACCGAGGCCGCGGTGCCGTTGCCGAGCTTGGGTCGCTCGCCCGGACGGACGTACTCCATCTCGGAGTCGACGGTCGCCCGGCGCATCTCGAGAGAGTCGAGGAGGTAGTTCTGGCGGACCATCCACGGGCGGCGGTCGCCGCGCTTGGGGAAGGTCGCGACCAGCCGCTGCACGTAGCCCGACGTGAGGTCCAGCACCGAGAGCGACCGCAGCGGCGCACCCTTGACGCGCGGGACGAACGCGGCGAAGCCGCCCTTCTCGGTGTGCTTGACGACGCGACAGAAGAACTGCGCCGACAGGTCCGAGCGCAGCGTCCACGACGCGTTGGTGTAGCCGATCGACAGGGCCGCGTTGGGCACGCCCTCCAGCATGCAGCCGCGATAGACGAAGTGCCTCGACAGGTCGACCTGCTCGCCGTCGATCTCGACGTCGGCGCCACCACCGAGGAGCATCTGCAGGCCGGTCGCGGTGACGATGATGTCGGCCTCGATCAGCTGGCCGGAGCCGGTGCGGATGCCCTCGGGCACGAACTCGGCGATCGTGTCGGTGACGATCTCGGCGTTGCCCTTCTTCAGCTCCCGGAACAGGTCGCCGTCGGGGATGATGCACACGCGCTGGTCCCACGGCTTGTACGGCGGCTGGAAGTGCTTGGGGTCGTACGCCTCCGAGCCGCGCAGCGCGACCCGTGGCCCCGAGGTGAGCACCTTCGTCGCGACCTTCGGCATCCGTCGCGAGAACTGGTAGAAGCCGAGCGTCTGCACGATGTTGCGCCACCGCGTCAGGGTGTACGCCCGCTGCTTGTTGCTCATCCGCGCGCGCATCTGGTTGGCGACCGGGTCGGCGCCCGGCAGCGGCAGGATGTACGACGGGGTGCGCTGCAGCATCGTCACGTGCCCGGCGCCACGCTCGGCGAGCGCCGGCACCAGGGTCACGGCCGTCGCGCCGGACCCGATGACCACGACCTTCTTGCCCCGGTAGTCCAGGTCCTCGGGCCAGAACTGCGGGTGGACGACCTGCCCGCGGAAGGTCTCCCGCCCGGGGAACGGCGGGGTGTAGGGCGCTTCGTAGCTGTAGTAGCCGGAGGCGAAGTAGACGTACTTCGCGCGCACCTCGCCCGGCCCGTCGGCCCGGTCGACCCGCACCGTCCAGCGCTCCTGCTCCGAGGACCAGGAGATGCCCCGGACCATGGTGTCGAGCTGGATGTGCTGGTCGATGGCGTACTTGCTCGCGGTGTGCTTGATGTAGGCGAGGATGTCGTCACCGCCCGCGATCGAGCGCTCACCCTGCCACGGCTCGAACGGGAAGCCGAGGGTGTACATGTCCGAGTCGGACCGCAGCCCGGGGTACTTGAACAGGTCCCAGGTGCCACCGATCGAGGAGCGGCCCTCCAGGATGGTGTAGCTCAGGTCAGGGTTGCTCGTCTGCAGTCGATAGCCGATGTCGATGCCGCTGATGCCGGCACCCACCACGACGACGTCGAACTCCTGCTGGTCGGACATGCTGCCTGCCTCCATCGACGGCTACGCGCTGATTACGGCAGCGTAACTTAGCCGGGGCCGTCTTGCCGGAGAACGTCGACGGCGACCTTGAGCTCGCTGCTCTCGGCCTCGGTGTAGATCACACCCTTGAGCGGCGACACGTCGCGGAAGTCCCGGCCCCAGGCGGTCACGACATAGCGGCTGTCCACCAGGTGGTCGTTGGTCGGGTCGAGGTCGATCCAGCCGCCGCCGGGCACCATCGCGGCGGTCCAGGCGTGGGTGGCGTCGGAGCCCTGCAGCTTCTTCTTGCCCGGCGGCGGGAAGGTCTCGAGGTAGCCGCTGACGTAGCGCCCGGGCAGGCCGACCGAGCGCAGGCAGCCGGCCGCGAGGTGGGCGAAGTCCTGGCAGACCCCCTCGCGCTGCTCGAGCAGCTCCGGCAGCGTCGTCTTCACCGACGTGGCGCCCTTGGCGTAGCGGAAGTCGGCGAAGATGCCGCGGGTCAGCGCGACGAGCGCGTCGCCGAGGGGCGCGTCGTCCGGCAGGTACGTCTGCGCGTAGTCGCGCACCTGCGGCACCACGTCGACGAGCGGCGACGGGAGCAGGTAGGTCGTGCGCTCGACCGGATCCGCCTGCGCCGCAACGAGATCCCGCGCCTGGGCGACGGTCGTCTCGTTGAGCCGGTCGAGGTCGGGGCGCGGCCACGCCACGTCGACGCGTGAGGTCTTGGTGACGACCAGCTCGCGGTGCGGGGTGCGCACCTCGACGTAGTGGCTGAAGTTGCCGAAGAAGTCGCGGTGCTCGGTGACCAGGTCGGGCTCGGGGCTCACCTCGATGTCGCTGGAGCGCACCGTCTGGCTCACCGTGTCGCGCGGCTGCAGGCACCCCCGCTCGTAGCAGGAGGTGACGTCGTCGCTGTAGGTGTAGGTCGTCTGGTGCCGCACCAGATAGCTCCGTGGCGAGTACACGTCTTCCTTCGCCGGCTGCTCAACCACGGGCCACCCCCTGCGACTGGCGCTGCGACTGCGACTGGCGCTGCGACTGGGAGAAGGTCCACTCGGTGAGCTGGGTGCCCTGCGGTCCCTTGCGCCGGAAGTGTTGCGAGGCAAGGGCGTTCGCGAGCGCATCGACCCGGCCGCGCAGGTCGACGAGCAGCCGGTCGAGGCCGCTGCGGTCGGTCGCGCCGAGCGTCTCGACGTCGAGCTCGGGCAGGTCCATCGAGATCGCGGCGCCGGCGGCCACGCCCTGCGGGTCGTCGACCAGGCGCAGGTCCTCGGAGAACCGGTCGAGCTGGAAGGCCAGCGAGCGCGGGTTGGCCCGGTCGACCAGCAGCAGGTGCAGCGCGGACTGCACCGGCACCGACGGCCCCTCGCCGGCGGACGTGCGGCGGCGGTGGGTGATCACGCTCTCGCCGACCTGCAGCACCGCCTCCACGATCTGCCCCTCGATGACCGGCGACCGCTCGATCGCCAGCGTCGCGCGCACCAGCTCAACGGTGAGCGCGGCCCGCTCGACGCGCACGCCCGCATCGACGTACGCCCAGGTCGCGTCGCGGATCATGCTCTGCTGCACGATCCCCGCGAGCGCGAGCGAGGACTCCAGCACCGCCTCGAGGGTGTCGCGGCGGCTGGTGTTGGGCTCGCCGGCGCGAGCCAGCGTCTGCTCGAGGCGGGCGAGCACCGGCCAGGTGTGCAGCGACAGCTGGTCGCGCACCCGCTGGGCGCACTGGACCAGCCGGGCGACGGCGTACGCCAGGGTGCCGGGCGTGGACTCCTCGCCGACGAGCAGGCTCAGGTGCGCCTCGGGGTCGGTGGCCCACTGGTCGGGCGCGGTGTAGTCGAGGCCGGTGCCGGTGCGCTGCTGCGGCGCGATGCCGGTGACCATCGTGACCGCGTGCTGGATCGACTCCATCGCGATCGCGCCGAGCGAGCCGGGGCGGGCGGCGTAGTCCTCGGTGAGGTCGTCGACGACGGACAGGATGCGGGCGGTGGCCTCGACCCGCTCGGCGTAGCGACCGAACCAGTGCAGGTCGTCGGCCATGCGGGGCGCGAGGGTGCCCGCGGCCAGCGCCAGCGCCGCGGGCTCGGCGGCCGACTCACGCTCGGACCAGTCGGGCGCGGCGTCGCGACCGGCGAGCACCCACACGTCCTTGGCGAGCGCACCGGCGTTGTTGGACACGACGTCCTGCTCGGCCTCGCCGGCCACTCGGCCGAGCGCGCCGGGGAGGAACGCATAGCGGTCGTCGTGGGCGACGCCGAACGTGCGCAGCACCAGCCGCCGCGGCTCGATGCCGTTGCCGGTCACCACCGGCGCGGTCGACTCGGGCAGCGGCTCCTGCGCCGCCCACGCCCACGGCGTCGCCTCGACGCGGGCGGCCAGCTCGTCGCGCTCGGACGCGCTGAGCAGCCACCCGAACCGGGTGCTGGTCCCCGCGTCGCGGCTGAGCGGCTTGATGACCAGACGGTCGAGGTTGGCGAGCACGTGCTGCCGGTCGGTGTCGTCGCCGCACCACCACGAGTCCGGTTGCGGCAGCAGCAGATCCTCGCCGAGCAGGTCGCGGCTGATGGGCGCCAGGAAGTGCAGGAGGCAGGGGTTCTCGAGCACGCCGGCCCCCATCGGGTTGACGATCGACACCTGCCCGCGCCGGGCGGCGTCGATGAGCCCGGGCACCCCGAGCTGGCTGCCCGAGCGCAGCTCGAGCGGGTCGGCGAAGTCGGCGTCGACCCGGCGCAGGATGACGTCGACCGGCTGGTCGGCGCCGGGCGTGCGCATCCACACCCGCCCGTCGCGCATCGCCAGGTCGTCTCCCTCGACGAGCGGGAAGCCGAGCAGGGTGGCGAGGAACGCCTGGTCGAAGGCCGTCTCGCTGCCCGCGCCCGGGCTGAGCACGACCACGCGCGGGGCCTCCGCGTTGGTCGTGGCGGAGTCGAGCAGGGCCGCGCGCACGGTGTGGAAGAAGCCCCGCAGACGTGCGGTGGACGTACGGCGGTGGACGGCGGGCAGCGTGCGCGCCACGATGCGCCGGGTCGCCATGGCATAGCCGGCGCCGGACGGCGCCTGGGTGCGGTCGCCGAAGACGACCCAGCCGCCGTCGGCGGACCGGGCGACGTCGGTCGCGGCGAGGATCAGCTGCTGCCCGGTCGGCAGGGCGATGCCGTCGGCCTGCCGGACGAAACCGGGGTGGCCGAGCACGATCTCGGGCGGGACGACGCCCCGGCGCAGCAGGCGGCGCGGGCCGTAGACGTCGCGCAGGATCAGGTCGAGCAGCCGCGCGCGCTGCTCCAGCCCGCGCTCGAGGGCGGCCCACTCCGCGCTGCCGACGATCGTGGGCAACGGGTCGATGTGCCAGTTGCGGGCCTGCGCGCCGTCGGCGGTGGCGCCGTAGGTGATGCCGTCGCTGCTGACGTAGCGCGCGGCCTCGGCGGCCTTCGCCCGCATCCCGCCGGGCCCGAGCGCGTCGATCGTGTCGGCGAGCATCTCGTCCTCGGGGTGCACCCCTCGGCGCCCACGAGCTCGTCGTACCCCGGGAGGCGGTGCGGCTCGGCGGCTCCGACGCGGCGCAGCGCCGCGCGATAGGACTCGACCGCGCCACCGGACCCCTCGGGCTGGGTCGACACCTGAGCAGACATCGCCCCGACCCTACGTGCCACGGTCGGCAGGATGAGTCAGGCGGCGGGTCTGTCCCGCATCTCGTGCACCGGTGGACGATCTGCCGGGGTGGCGCCGAGGCGGACGCGCCCACCCCGGGTCGGCGTGGGCATACTGCGCGCGTGAGCGAGTGGGAAGGCGCGCTGGTGGGTTCGGCCCTGCTGCGCGACGTACGTCTGGTGCCGCTGACGCAGGCCGCGCCCGCGGGGCCGGTCGACGTGCGCGTACGCCGGGGTCGGGTCGTGCAGGTCGGTCCGGGCCTCGCGCCGGAGGGCGAGGAGACGCACGACGGCGGCGGGCGCTGGCTGATGCCGGGCCTGTGGGACCAGCACGTGCACCTGGGCCAGGCCGCGCTGACCCGCACCCGCATCGACGTGTCGGCCGCGCAGTCGGCGCCCGAGGCGGCGGCGATCGTGGCCCGCGCGCTGCCGGCGGGCGAGCACGCCGAGCCGTGGCGCGTGATCCAGGGGTTCGGGCAGCGGCCGGCGCTGTGGCCGCAGCAGCCCACCGCGGCTGCTCTCGACGAGGTCGTCGGCGACACCCCGGTGGTGCTGGTGAGCGGCGACGCGCACCACGGGTGGCTGTCGACCGCGGCGTTCCACGTGCTCGGGATCCCGCCGCGCGAGGGGATCCTCGAGGAGGAGGAGTGGTGGCCGGTCTTCGCGCGGCTGTCGTCGCTGCCGGGGGCCGAGCAGCTGCTCGACGCGGGCTACCGCGCGACGTTCGCCGACTGCGCCGCGCTCGGGCTCGTCGGCATCACCGACCTGGAGATGGGCGAGGGCTGGTCGGAGTGGCCCGGCCGGGTCGCCGACGGTCTCGACACGATGCGGCTGCGGCCGGGCGTCTACCGCCAGGACCTCGCCGGCGTGCTCGAGGCGGGCGTGCGCACCGGCGACCCGCTCGGCGACTCCGGGCTGGTCACGATGGGCCCGCTCAAGGTCATCTCCGACGGGTCGCTCAACACGCGAACGGCCTTCTGCTGCGAGCCTTTCGCCGACTCCGGCGACCTGGCCGAGCCGTTCGGCGTGCAGAACGTCACGCCCGAGGAGCTGCGCTGGCTGCTCGACCAGGCGACCGACGCGGGGCTGGAGGCGGCGATCCACGCGATCGGCGACCACGCCCTCGCCGACGCGCTCGACGCGTTCGAGCAGTCCGGCGCGCGCGGGTCGGTCGAGCACGCCCAGCTCGTGCGCCTGGGCGACGTGCCGCGCATGGCCGCGCTGGGCGTACGCGCCTCGGTGCAGCCGGTGCACCTGTGGGACGACCGCGACGTCATCGACCACTGCTGGCCCGACCGGGCGCAGCGCTGCTTCCCGCTGGCGACCATGCGCGACGCCGGGGTGGAGCTCGCGCTCGGGTCGGACGCGCCCGTCGCGCCGCTCGACCCGTGGCTCGCCGTCGCCGCCGCGGTGCACCGCTCGGCCGACGAGCGCGAGCCGTGGCAGCCGCAGGAGGCGCTCACCCTGCGCGACGCCCTCGCCGCCTCGACCGACGGGCAGGGCACCGTGGCCCCCGGGTCGCGCGCCGACCTGCTGCTGCTGGACGTGAACCCGCTGGATCTCCAAGGGGATTCACGAGACCAGGCCGATGCCGTACGCCGGTTGCGGCCGCTGCTGACGATGGTCGCCGGCCGCGTGGTCCACACCCGCTGACCCCACGCTGATCGAGTAGGGCACATCCACGCTGATCGAGTAGGGCACATCCACGCTGATCGAGTAGGGCACATCCACGCTGATCGAGTAGGGCGAGGCGCTAGCCGAGTCCGTATCGAGATCACCCACCAGGGTCTCGATACGCCTCGCCTACCGGCTCGGCTACTCGACCAGCGTGGGTCAGCGGTCGCCCGGGAGGTGGCGGCGCAGGTCGAGGGTCGTGGGGTACTCCGTCGCGGCGGAGCCGAACCCGACGCCCGAGACGGGCCAGTGCGAGGAGTCGACCTCGCCGAGGCTGTGCCCGATCGCCTCGAAGCGCGACCCGCGACGCGTCTCGGCCGCGGCGGCGTTGACGGGGTAGTCGTCGTAGGAACGGCCGCCCGGGTGCACCACGTGGTAGGTGAACCCGCCGAGCGAGCGCCGGCTCCACAGGTCGACCACGTCGAACGTCAGCGGCGAGTGCACCCCGATCGTCGGGTGCAGCGCCGACGGCGGCGCCCACGCCCGGAACCGGACGCCACCCACGAACGCCGCGGCGCCCGACCCGGTGGATATCCCTGTGCCCCAACCGGTTCCGCCGACAGGGACCATCGGCACCGGCACCCCGTTGCAGGTGACGACGTGCCGGCCCTCGACGAGCCCGGACGCGGCGACCTGCACCTTCTCGACCGAGCTGTCGACGTAGCGCGACGTCCCCGACTGGCTGATCTCCTCCCCGAGCACGTGCCACGGCTCGACCGCCTGCCGCAGCTCCAGGTGCACCCCGGCGACGTCGGTCTCGCCCAGCCGTGGGAAGCGGAACTCCAGGAACGGCTCGAACCACGCCTCGTCCAGCTGCGGCGCGTTGGGTCCGGTGGTCGCGAGCCACCGGTTGGTGTCGGCGACGACGTCGCGCAGGTCGGCCGCGGCGAACGCCGGCAGGAGGAACCGGTCGTGCAGCCGCGATCCCCACCGCACCAGCGGCGCGGCGTACGGCTCGTCCCAGAACCGCGCGACCAGGGAGCGCACGAGCAGTGCCTGCACCAGCGACATCTGGGCGTGCGGCGGCATCTCGAACCCGCGCAGCTCCAGCAGCCCGAGCCGCCCGCGCTCGGTGTCGGGGCTGTAGAGCTTGTCGATGCAGAACTCGGCCCGGTGGGTGTTGCCGGTGATATCGGTCAGCAGGTGCCGCAGCAGCCGGTCGGTGAGCCACAGCTGGGAGGTGCGCTGCCGCGCGCGTCGCTCCTCGAACGGCTCGTCGAACCGCTTGTCCTGCTCGATCTGCGAGCGCAGCTCCGCCTCGCTCGACCCGGTCACCCGGTCCAGCTCGGCGAACGCGGTCTCCAGCTCGTAGAGCGTCTCGTGCCGTCCCTCGTCGACCCGCGGGGACTGCGAGGTGGGGCCGATGAACCGGCCGGAGAAGACGTACGACAGCGCCGGGTGGTGCTGCCAGTACGTCAGCATCGAGCGCAGCAGGTCGGGCCGGCGCAGCAGCGGCGAGTCCGCGGGCGTGGGGCCGCCGAGGGTGATGTGGTTGCCGCCGCCGGTGCCGGTGTGGGTGCCGTCGACGTCGAACTTCTCGGTGGCCAGCCGGGTCTGGCGCGCGTCCTCGAACAGCGTGGTGGTCAGCTCGCGCAGGTCGGCCCACGTCGAGGTGGGCTGCACGTTGACCTCGATGACGCCGGGGTCGGGGGTGACCGACAGCGAGCGCACCCGCGGGTCGCCCGGCAGCGGATAGCCCTCCAGCACGACCGGCACGCCGGCCTCGGCGGCGGCGCCCTCGACGGCCGCCACCAGCTCCAGCGCTGCGTCGAGCTGCTCGACCGGCGGCAGGAAGACGAACACGTGACCGTCGCGCTCCTCGACGGTGAGGGCTGTGCGCGGGGCGTCGGCGATGTCGCGCACCGCCGCCGGACGTACGTCCGTGCCCAGCTCGTCGGGCGCCGGCAGCTCTCCCCGCTCGGCGAACGTCGACAGCTCCGGCTCCTGCGGGGCCTCGCCCCACGCCACCGAGTCGAGCGGCAGCCGCAGCCCCATCGGCGAGGTGCCGGCCGTGAGGAACAGGTGCCGGCGCCGCGTGCGCCACCGGGCCGTGCCCCACCCTCGCTCTCGCTGTCGCGGAAGATCGGCAGCACCCAGCCGCGCGGCTCCCCGCCCGGGCGTCGAGCTCGTCGATCTTGCGCGCCCGCACGTCGGGCCGGTCGAGGTCGCGGTCGGTGGGGTCGAGGTCGTCGGCGGGCCGCGCCTCACCCGCCGGGCGACGCGCCTCGGACCAGATGTCGTTGAGCACGTCTTCGTAGGCCGGCTGCACGAAGTCGTCGTCGATGCCGAGCCGCGAGGCGATGCCCTTGGCGACCTGCTCGCTGCTCGCCGCGTCGACGTCGCGCGGGTCGCCCCAGGGGTCGTCGAGCAGCGACTGGTCGCGCCACAGCGGCTGACCGTCGGCGCGCCACGAGAGCTGAATCTGCCAGCGCGGCAACGGCTCTCCCGGATACCACTTGCCCTGGCCGTGGTGCACGAGACCGTTCGGCGCCCAGCGCTCGCGCAGCCGCCCGGCCAGCTCGCGCGCCCGCTCCCGCTTCTGCGGGCCGTCGGCGCTCGACTCCCACTCGTCGGCCGAGGTGTCGCCGGCGGCGACGAACGTCGGCTCCCCGCCCATGGTCAACCGGACGTCCTCACGCTCGAGCAGGCCGTCGACGTACGACCCCAGCACGTCGACCTGCTCCCACTGCTCGGGGCTGTAGGGCTTGGTCACCCGCGCGTCCTCGTGCACGCGAGTCACGGTGTTGGAGTAGGAGAACTCGACGTCGCACACCTCGGTCGCGCCGGTGATCGGCGCGGCGGAGCTCGGGTGCGGCGTCGCCGACAGGGGGATGTGCCCCTCCCCGCAGAGCAGGCCGCTCGTCGCGTCGAGCCCGACCCAGCCGGCGCCGGGGACGTAGACCTCGGCCCACGCGTGCAGGTCGGTGAAGTCCTGCGCGGGGCCGTCGGGGCCGTCGATCGCCTCGACGTCGGAGGTCAGCTGCACGAGATATCCCGACACGAACCGCGCGGCGAGCCCCAGCTGGCGCAGCGTCGACACGAGCAGCCACGCGCTGTCGCGGCACGACCCGAGCCGCTTGGTGAGCGTCTCGTCGGGCGTCTGCACCCCGACCTCGAAGCGCACGGTGTAGCCGATGTCGCGGTTGACCGCCTGGTTCAGCGCCACGAGGAAGTCGACGATCCCCTGGCCGTCGGCGGGGCGGTTGTCGGCCAGCCACTGGCGTACGACGGGGCCGGGTCCGCTCCCCGCGTCGCCCTCGTCGACGGGCACCAGGTAGGGGTCGAGCTCGGCGCGCAGGCCGTCGGGGTAGCTGAACGGATAGGTCTGGGCGTAGTCCTCGACGAAGAAGTCGAACGGGTTGATGACCGTCATGTCGGCGACGACGCCGACGGTGATGTCGAGCTCGGACACCCGCTCGGGGAAGACCAGGCGGGCGAGGTAGTTGCCGAACGCGTCCTGCTGCCAGTTGAGGAAGTGGCCGCGCGGGCTGACCTTGAGCGAGTACGCCTGGATGGGCGTGCGCGTGTGCGGCGCCGGCCGCAGCCGCACCGTGTGCGGGAAGACCTTGACCGGCCGGTCGAAGGTATAGGTCGTCCGGTGCTCCAGGGCCACACGAATGGTCACCCCGCCAACCTAACGAAGGCCTCAGGTGAGCCCGTCGATCACCTGGACGGAGGTGATCCCCTCGGCGAGCACCGTGGTGCGGCCGGTGCGCAGGTCGTGGCGGGCGTACTGCCCCGGCGGGAGGTAGGCCTCGCGGCTCGTGGTGACCGTCAGCCACAGGGTCGACCCGCGGCCGGCGACGATGTCGCGCACGGGCGCGGTGCCGGAGGCGGGCGCGGGCCAGACCGGCCACACCTTGCCCGCGCGCACGAACACCGGCCCGTTCGGGGCGTACGTCCGGGTCGCCGTCACCGGCGACGTCGGCCACACCTTCTTCAGCCCCTGCTGGTGCGCGCCGATCAGGCGGGCGCGCCCGGTCGAGGGGTCGACGACGTACGTGTTCTCGCTGCCGGGCTGGTCGCCGCACCACAGCTTGGGGGCGCCGTCGGACCACAGGCCGCTGGGGTAGCAGGCCACCGGCTGGGGGTTGCGGGTGGAGCTGACCAGCCGGCCCGTAGGGATGTCGACGACGTCGATGCCGGTGGGGGTGGCGTACATCAGCGTGGTGCCCCCGGGCGACACGGCCGGGCTCTCCCCGGTACGCCCGGGGATGGTGCGCACGATCGTGCCGCGTCGGTCGCGGATCGCCGTGTAGGTGCGTGGATAGGCCTCGGTCGTGACCAGCGTGCCGCCGCCGCCGAACAGCACGTCCGCGTCGTGCCCCAGCACGAACCGGTGCGACTCGCCGGTCTCGAGGTCCCAGACGGTGAACGGCGTGGGCACGTCGGGGCTGGCCCCCACAACCTTCGTCAGGATGCGGCGGCCGTCGTGGGAGATGTCCACGACCGTGCTGTTCGGGGAGACCTGGCCGACGGTCTGCTCGCGCCCGTCGGGGCTCACGAGCACCAGCTCGGTCGGCCGGTTCGCCGCACCCCGGGTCGCGGCCGCCCACCCGATCGCCCAGCTGCCCTCCGCGGGCAGGTCGAACGGTGAGGTCGGCGCGTCGGGGCCGCCGTCGTACGTCAGCGCGCGGGTGACCACGACCGTCGCCGCCACCACGACCGCCAGGGCGACCAGCGCAACCATCCCAGCGCGGATCCTGCGCGCCATCGTGCCTGCCTCCCTCACGCTCGCCGACCCGGGGTCGCGGCCGCCCTGCGCACCCCGTGACTGTGCAGGACACGCGGTAGGCGACACCGCGCGTACCGCGTGTCGTGCACAGTCACGCTCCCCTCGGTCGGCGGGTCCCGATCCCCCGACTCAGGGGCGGCGGCCGAAACGCTGCTGCGCGGCCTGCTTGGAGACACCCAAGCCGGCTCCGATGACCGTCCACGACGTCCCCCGCGGCGCGCTTCGGCGACCACGTCGGCCAGCTGTTCCTGCGCGGCCTCGACCTTCTCCGCCGCAGCGATGATGGCCCGCAGGTGAGCCGCGTCGCGCCCATGGTGGGTCGCGGGGTCAATCAGCTCCAGGCCGGTGTCGTGCGTCGTGGTTCGGGTCATCGAGATCACCTGAGGTAGTCGTAGAACTTCGCGCGGAGACGGTCGGCATGGATGATCCGCGTCGGGCCACTGCTGGGGACGAGCACAAGCTCCAGCAGCCGCCCGCTTCGGTCAGCGCCGATGACCAGCAGTCGCTCCTCCCCCTCGTACTCGTACTCGACGTTCGCAGAGCGTTGCGCCAGGCATGGCGGATGTCTTCGTCTGCGAGGCCATGTCGTCGCGCGCTCTGCTCTATATGCACGTGTCCAAGACATCGTGACGCACCGACACCGTCAATGCAACCTTGACGTCGAGTCTCGATACGAGCCCGTTCCCCGCGCCACGCGACCCCTGGGTCGGCGGTGAGCGGCGCTACCTCGAGCGCAACCGTGAGGCCGGCTCGAGGTAGCGCCAAGTGGTCAGCAGCCGCCCCAGGAAATTGATCGTTCGACGATGACGTCGGGTCGTTCAGCCACGGTGAGGGTGGCCTTTGCGTTGTAGCAATCGCTGTCGGTGTACAGCTTCGAGGCGGAGCCTGCTGACAGCGGCGCCCCCGCGGGCAGTGCGTCTGCGGTGGCGACTCCGGGCTGGCCCCAATCTGGATTCCCGAACATCATCTTCCAGGCCACGACTTCCACCCGCACGCCCGTGGTGGGCTGGTCACAGGTGGCTGTGCCGTTGGCCACGACGTTCCAGTTCACCTCGTCCGGCCCCATGGTGAGGTCGATGTCGCAGTTCGGCTGGTCGGCCTGCGCCGGGCCGGCTGCGGTGATGCCGGCCGCGCCCAGGGTCGTGATCGCGGCCAGTGCAATCGATGCTGCACGTCGTCGCATGGTTGGTCCCCCTTCGCGTGGCCCCGCTCGCTCGGCTGCGAACGGGCTTGGTCTGCACGACCCTGGGCGAACCGGGCGGGGCAGCCCAACCCTTGAAGAGGCTGCTCTCAAACCGGATCCACGGCGACAGCGGCTACTCCCGGGGTCGAGTGGTCACTTGTTGCTGGTGTGAGGGGCGGCGCACCCACCACAAGTGACCACTCAGCGGCCGGTGGGGGTGGGTCTCGATACGCGCTCGTTCCTCGCGCTACTCGACCGGCTTGGGTCGGGGGCGGCGGAGGGTGCGCAGGGAGCCGGTGACCGAGACCTGCTCGAAGCCGTCGGTGAGGGCGCGTTCGACCACGTGCCAGGGGGCCTGGCCGCCGTCGGCGGGGTCGGGGAAGACGTCGTGCACCAGCAGCAGGCCGCCGGGCACGACGTGCGGGGCGAACGCGGCGTAGTCGTGCTGCGCGGTCTCCTCGGTGTGGTTGCCGTCGAGGAACAGCAGCTCGACGCCGGTCTGCCACCACGACGCGACCTGCGCGGTGGTCGCGACGACCGCGGTCACGACGTCGGCGAGATGGTCGTCGTACGTCTGCCGGAACGTCGGGAGCGTATCGAGCCGCCCGGTGCGCGGGTCGACCATCGAGGTGTCGTGCCACTCCCAGCCCGGCTGGTTCTCCTCCGACCCGTGGTGGTGGTCGACGGTCACGACCTGGGCGCCGACCTCGCGGGCGGCCGCCGCGAGCAGCACGGTGGACTTCCCGCAGTAGGTCCCGATCTCCAGCCAGGTGCCGGGGCGGGCGGAGGTGGCGACGGCGTACAGCGCCTCGCCCTCGTCGCCGGGCATGAATCCCTTGACGGCGGAAGCGATCTCGGCGGTCTCAGCTGGCAGCGTCATCGGCGCGGTCGTCCTCCACCCAGGCGTAGTCACGGAAGATGCCGGAGCCGCCGGTGGTCCCGGTGACGGCGTCGACGGCGAGCACCACGGCGGCGGCGGTCCAGGTGGTCTGCTCCTCCGGCCACACGGCGTCGTCGTCGACGACATAGCCGGTCCAGTAGCCGCCGGTCGCGTCGTCGCGCATCTGCTGGATGTCGCACAGCAGCCGCCGCGCGTCATCGGTGCGGCCCACCGCGTCGAGCGCCATGACCAGCTCGCTGCTCTCGGCCGCGGTGACCCAGGGCCGGTCGCTCACGCAGCGCGCGCCCTGGCCCGGCCAGACGAAGGTGTCCCACTGCTCGGCCAGCAGCCCGAGCGCGGCGTCGGAGCGCAGCGCGCCGCCGAGCACGGGGTAGTACCAGTCCATGGAGTAGCGGCTGCGGTCGGCGAAGCTCTCGGGCCGCTCGACCAGCGCCTCGTGCAGCCGCGCGGCCGACCGCTCCCACTGTGGTCGCGCGTGCCCGAGGTGGGCGGCGATCTCCAGCGCGCACACGATCGAGTGCAGCGTGCTGGCCGACCCGGTGCGCAGCGCGAACGTGTCGGGACGCCGGTCGGCGGACACCGCCCAGGCGATCTCGCCGCCCGGAAGCTGTTGCCGCAGAACGAAACCCACGGCCCGGTCGACCGCCGGCCACAGCTCGCGCAGCAGCGCGCTGGACCCGGTGACCAGGTGGTGGTGCCACAGGCCGGTGGCCAGGTAGGCGCACTGGTTGGTGTCGGACGCGGCCTCGGTGACCACCCCGTCGCGCTGCTCCATCGGCCAGGACCCGTCGGTCGCCTGGGTGCGCGCCGACCAGCGATAGGCCGCAGCCGCGGCGTCGGCGTGACCGAGCACGGCCAGCCCCATCGCCGCCTCGACGTGGTCCCACGGGTCGAGCTGCCCGCCGCGCCACCACGGGATCGCCCCGGAGTCGTCCTGGTGCTCGAGCAGGAACGCGCCCGTGCGGCGCAGCTGCTCGGCGGTCAGGGCGCCCTCGAGGTGCAGCTCCCGCGGCGTCATCGCGCCTCCGGCTTGCGCAGGTAGACCGCCACGCTCTTGCCCAGCACGGGGTTGAGCGCGGCCTCGCTCCACCGGGTCAGCCGCGGCGCCTTCATCAGGTCCCAGACCAGCAGCCGGTGGTAGGCCCGGGTCGCCGCGTTCTCGGTGTCGGGCCCGACCGCGCACTTGAGCCACCAGTACGGCGAGTGCAGCGCGTGCGCGTGGTGCCCGCCGACCAGCTCCAGGCCCGCACGCTCCAGCCGCTCCACCAGCTCGCTGCGCCGGTAGACGCGCACGTGGCCGCCCTCGACCTCGTGATACTCGTCGGACAGCGCCCAGCAGACCTTCTCGGGCCACCAGCGCGGCACGGTCACCGCGGCGAGCCCGCCGGGCTTCAGCACCCGGGCGATCTCGGCCATCGCGGTCTCGTCCTCGTGGATGTGCTCGAGCACCTCGGCGGCGATGACCCGGTCGAAGCTGCCGTCGGCGAAGGGCATGTCGCGCGCGTCGCCGTGCTGCACCTGCCCCTGCCCGCCGGGACCGACCTCGCCCTCGAGCTCCATCGCGCCGAACATCGTCTTCACGTCGGCGAGGTCGGACTCGTTGCTGTCGAACGCCGTCACGTCGGCCCCGCGGCGCAGCACCTCGAAGCTGTGCCGGCCCTGGCCGCACCCGACGTCGAGCACGGTGGTGCCCGGGGTGATCGGGAACTGCTTGAAGTCGACGGTGATCATGCGTTGGTCTCCCGGGGGATGGCGCGAGAAGCGTTGTGCTCGCTCACGATTCGCTCATAGATGTCGCTCGTGGCCTGGGCCACGGCGGCCCAGGAGTAGGTCGTGATGGCCCGCCGCCGACCGACGGCGCCCAGGCGCGCGGCCCGCACCGGGTCAGCCAGTACGTCGGTGATCCCCTGCGCGAGCGCCGCCGGGTCTCCCGGGGCCACCAGCAGCCCGGCGTCGTCGCCGACCAGCTCGGGCAGCGCGCCGACGCGGGAGGCGACCACGGGCGTTCCGGTCGACATGGCCTCGACCGTCGGCAGCGAGAACCCCTCGTAGAGCGAGGGCACCACGCACGCCTGCGCGGACGCGAGGAGGTCGGCGAGCTCGAGGGTCGACAGCCCCTGCTCGAAGCGCACCCGGTCAAGCAGGCCAGCGTCGGCGAGCGCCTTGCTCGTCCGCTCGCTCGGCCGGCCGACGACGACCAGCTCGGACCAGGCCAGCGGGTCGAGGCGCGCCAGCGCCTGCACGAGCACCCCGAGGCCCTTGAGCGGCACGTCGGCCGAGGCGATGGTGACGAGCCGGCCGGGGTGGCGCTCGGCGTACGGCCGTGCGGCGAAGGTCTCGACGTCGACGCCGACGGGCACGACGTCGAGCCGCTCCCGCGGGACCTCGAAGTCGGCGACGATGTCGCGGGCCGACTGCTCGCTCACCGTGAGCAGGTGGGCCGAGCGCTGGGCGACGCGGCGCTGCATGGTGACGAAGGCGTACCACCGGCGCTTGGTGATGCGTTGCAGCCCGCGGGCCGCGGCCAGCTCGAGCCGCCGGTCGCGGGTGATCGGGTGGTGGATGGTCGTGAGGGTCGGCAGCCCGCGCCGGGCCAGCTCGAGCACGCCGGGGCCGAGGGTCTGGTTGTCGTGCAGCACGTCGAACTCGCCGAGCCGGCCGCGCAGCTCGCGTGCCAGCCGCCAGGAGAACGTGCGCGGCTCGGGGAAGCCGCTCGCGCACATGGTGAGGAACTCGGCGACGTCGATGCGGTCGCGGAACTCGCGCAGCCCCGGGCGGCGGAACGGGTCGTCGTCGCGGTAGAGGTCCAGGCTCGGCAGCCTGGTGAGCCGCACGCCGGGGTCGAGCTCGGGATAGGGCTGGCCGGAGAAGACCTCGACCTCGTGACCCAGCCGCACCAGCTCGCGCGACAGGTTGCGCACGTAGATGCCCTGCCCGCCGGAGTGCGGCTTGGAGCGGTACGACGACAGCGCGACGCGCACGCGCGTCACCTCCTCGCAGCCGGGTGGACAGGGTGAACTCGTGGGTAACGTTACGCGCCACCGGAAAGGGTGAGGGCGTCGCGGGCGTTGGGTCTGGCATGAGCATCCCTGAACTCGACGCCGTCATCGACCGAGCCATCGCCGACGAGGTGATCGCGGGCACCGTCGTGCTGGTCGCCCGCGACGGAGAGGTGGTGCACGAGCGCGCCGCCGGCTTCGCCGACCTCGCCGAGCAGCGGCCGATGCGCGTCGACCACCTGCTGCGCTACGCCTCGCTGACCAAACCGATCACCGCGCTCACCACGATGGCGCTCGTCGAGCGCGGCACGCTCGACCTGACCAGCCCGGTGACGCGCTGGCTGCCGGACTTCCGCCCGCGCCTCGCCGACGGCACCGAGCCGGCCATCACCGTCGACCACCTGCTCACCCACACCGCCGGGCTGACGTACGGATTCGGTGGCGCCACAGGCGAGTACGCCGCTCTCGGCATCTCCGACGGCATGGACCTCACCGACCTCACGCTGGCCGAGGAGGTCGAGCGGATCGGCCGCTCCACGCTGCTCTTCCCGCCCGGCGCCGCGTGGGCCTACTCCGTCGCGTACGACGTGCTCGGCGGCCTCGCCGAGGCCGCCACGGGCTCGGCGTTCCCCGACGTGGTGGCCGAGCTGGTGACGGGGCCGCTCGGGATGAGCCGGGCCGGGTTCGCGGTGACGCCGACGCCGGACCTGGCGACGGCGTACCAGGACGGGCGGCCGCCCACCCCGATCCGGGACGGGGTGCCGGTGCCGACGCCCGACGGCGGGCCGGGGCTGCTGCTGTCGCCGAGCCGCATCTTCCACGCCGACCAGTTCCCCTCCGGCGGTGGCGGGATGGTCGGCGACGCGGCGGGGTTCTTGCGCCTGCTCGAGGCGGCGCGCACCGGCGGCGCGGGCGTGCTGCGCCCGGAGACGGTCGAGGGGATGCTCGAGCCGCGGGTGAAGCGGCCAGTCGCGCCGGGGGTGAGCGGGGCGTTCGGCCGCGGCTGGGCGGTGATCACGCCGCGCGAGACGACGCCGCTCACCCCCGGCAGCGTGCAGTGGGGCGGGGTCTACGGCAACGCCTGGGCCATCGACCGCGAACGGCGGGTGAGCGTCGTGCAGCTCACCAACACCTCCCTCGCCGGCATGGCCGGCCCGTTCCCCGACGCGGTGCTGGAGGCGGCCCTGGCCGGCTGACCGGGTGGCTACGCTGCGCGCGTGGCTGAGGCACTGGTCGGGCGACCGCACTGGAGTCGCCGGTTCGCCATGGCCGTGGGGACGCTCTTGGCACTGCCGACCGGGGCGTACGGCGTGCTGCGCGGCGAGCCGGCCGCGCTGGTCTTCCTGCTCGTCGGGCTGTACGCCCTGACGGACGTCGCGTGGTGGAAGGTGCGCGTCACCGACACCGAGCTCGTCGCGCAGGGCCGGTTCAGCCGGCGCAGGGCCACCCTCGCGACCGTCCGCGACCTCGGCATCTCCACGTTCGGCACCGTCTGGGTGGCGCCGGCCGACGGGCGGGCGTTCTCGCTGCGCATGGTGTCGCCGTACGGCGAGGGCGGGGTGCAGGACTTCTACCGCGAGCTGCGCACCCGGGTGGTCGCTGCGGGCGGCGCGCCCGGCCGCGCCCCCGACGACCTGAGCCTGCCGCCCAAGGGCGCGCACCCGGTCTTCAGCGTCTGAGTCTTCAGCGTCCGAGCGGGCGTACGTCCGCGGTCGCCGCACTAGGTTGGCGCCCATGTCCACCGAAGCAGCCCCGCGCAGGACGGGGCGGCCGCCGCCGTCGAGGCGAACGGCCTGAACGTCATCGCCGAGTCCGAGCGGCACGGCACGCCGCGGTCGCTGTTCTGGCCGTGGTTCGCCGCGAACATCTCGGTGCTCGCGATCCCCTACGGCGCCTACGTGCTCTTCTTCGGCGTCTCGTTCTGGCAGGCCGTGGTCGTCGGCGTGATCGGCGTCGTCGGCTCGTTCCTGCTGTGCGGGCTGGTGTCGCTCGCGGGCAAGCGCGGGTCGGCGCCGACGATGGTGCTGTCCCGGGCGGCGTTCGGGGTCGAGGGCAACCGGCTGCCGGCGTTCGTGTCGTGGATGCTGCTCGTCGGGTGGGAGATCGTGCTGGTCGTGCTCGCGACCCAGGCGGGCAGCGCCGCCCTGCAGCGCCTCGGCTGGGGTGACGGCGGCACCGGCGTGAAGCTGCTGATCATCCTGGTCGTCGTCGGGATCAGTGTGTTCGCAGGGGTTTTCGGATACCAGGCGATCATGAAGGTGCAGACCTGGATCACGCTCGCGACCGCGGTGCTGACGATCGCGTACATGCTGCTGTCGCTCGACCACATCGACTTCTCCAGGGTCACGACGCTGGAGTCGGGGTCGCTCGCGTCGACCCTCGGCGCGGGCGTGATGCTGCTGACCGCGCTCGGGCTCGGGTGGACCAACGCGGCCGCCGACTACTCGCGATACCTGCCGCGCTCGGCGTCCAGCGCGGGGGTCGTCGGCTGGACGACGTTCGGGGCGTCGGTCGCGCCGCTGGTGCTGTTCGTGTTCGGTCTGCTGCTCGCCGGCTCGGAGCAGGCGACGATGGACGGCCTGGCGGCCGACCCGTTCGGCACGCTGGCCGGGCTGCTGCCGACCTGGTTCATGATCCCGTTCGTCGTGGTCGTGGTGCTGGGGCTGATCGGCGGCATCGTGCTCGACATCTACTCCAGCGGCCTGTCGCTGCTGTCGATGGGGCTGCGCGTGCCGCGGGCGGTCGCCGCCGGCATCGACGGGGTGCTGATGACGGTCGGCGCGGTGCTCGTGACGTTCTTCGCGACCGACTTCCTCGGCCCGTTCCAGGGCTTCCTCATCACCGGCGGGGTGCCGCTGGCCGCGTGGCTGGGTGTCTTCCTCGGCGACATGGCGCTGCGCCGTCGCGACTATGCCGATGCCGACCTGTACGACCCGCGCGGCCGCTACGGCGCCGTGCGGTGGGGCGCGATCGGGCTGATGCTGCTCGGCACCGTCGTCGGCTGGGGTCTGGTGACCAACACGAACGCGTCGTGGCTGCGGTGGCAGGGCTACCTGCTCGGGCCGTTCGGCGGCAAGGAGGGCACCTGGGCCGGCGCCGGCCTCGGGGTGCTGGTGGCGCTGCTCGTCGGCCTGGTCGGCACGCTGGCGCTGAGCCGGGGAGCGGTGCGCGAGCAGGAGTCGCTGGATTGAGCGGCGAGGAGCGCGCAACGCAGGTTGCGGGCGAGGAACGAGCACGCGGCCGGAGTGCAGTGCGACCGAGCGCGACAGAAGGCACGGGCGAGGAGCTGTGCGACGTGCTGGTCTGCGTCGACCTGCAGCACGTCTTCGCCGACCCCGGATCCGACTGGGGCTCACCGATGTTCGCGGATGCGCGAGCGCGCATCGCGGAGCGGGTGCAGGCGTACGGCCCGGATCGGACGGTCTTCACCCGCTTCGTGGCGCCGGAGCGCCCGGCCGGGGCGTGGGTGGCGTACTACGAGCAGTGGCCGTTCGCGCTGGCGCCGGCCGACGGCGAGCTCTACGCCCTGATCCCGGAGTACGCCGGTCGCCCCACGGTCGACGAGCCCACCTTCGGCAAGTGGGCGCCGGCGCTGCAGCGGGCCCTCGGCGGGGCGCGGTCGGTGGAGCTCGTCGGTGTCGCCACGGACTGCTGCGTGATCTCCACGGCGCTGCCGATGTCGGACGCCGGGGTGCGCGTGGTGGTGCGCGCCGACGCCTGCGCCGGCTCGACCCCGCAGAACCACGCGAACGCGCTGGACGTGATGGCGCTCTACGCCCCGCTGATCGAGGTGCGAGGACGTCGGACAAGCCCTTAGTGGGCACCAACCGCCCGTCAGCGCAACTTTAAGAATTAAAGTTGCGTCGACGGTTCCGTGCGCCCAGAAATGGGACGCGGGGGTGCCTGCGCCGCCCCGGCGATAGGCCGCCCGTGACGGGTCACCAGAGCCGGTCGCCCCAGTCGTCGCTGTCGCGCAGCGGGCGCTTGAGGATCTTGCCGCCGGGGTTGCGCGGGAGCGGCTCGTCGCGCACGACGGCGTACTGCGGGATCTTGTAGTCGGCGATGCGGCCGCGCAGGTAGGCCAGGACGTTCTGCGGGTCGACGGTCTGCCCGGGGCGGGGGTAGAGCACCATGCCGACGGCCTCGCCGAGCACCGGGTTGGCGACGCCGACGACCGCGGCCTCGGCCACCCCGGGGGCGCCGGCGAGGGCATTCTCGACCTCGACGCTGTAGACGTTCTCTCCGCCGCGGTTGATCATGTCCTTGGCCCGGTCGATGATGTAGACGCGGCCCTCGTCGTCGACCCGCGCGAGGTCGCCCGAGCGCAGCCACCCGTCGACGAACGCCTCGCTCGTCTTCTCCGGCTTGTTCCAGTAGCCCGGGGTGATCGTCGGCCCGCGCATGAGCAGCTCGCCGACTCCGGTCTCGGGGTCGGTCATGAACAGCGCGAGGTCGACCACCGGCACCGGCCAGCCCACCGAGTCGGCGTGCTCGGCCGCCTCCTCGTCGGGCAGCCCGCACGCCAGCGCAGCCGTCTCGGTCATCCCGAAACCGTTGGAAACTCTCGCTTCTGGGAATGCGCGCTTGATCGCGTGCACCAGCGCCGGGGCGATGGGCGCCCCGCCGTAGCTCGCCCGCCGCACCGAGGAGATGTCGGTGCTCGGGAAGTCGGGGTGGGCGAGCATGAGGCCGTAGATCGCCGGGACCGTGGTGAGCGCGCTGATCCGCTCCTCCCCCACGGCGCGCAGCAGCCGGCCCACGTCGAGCGCGGGCAGGATCACGGCGGTGCCGCCGACGTACAGCGCGGTGAGGAGCTGGGAGTTGCAGCCGGTGACGTGGAAGAGCGGCACCGAGATGAGCGTGCGATAGGCCGGGCCGGTGACCGCGTCGCGGTCGTCGTCGGGGGTCGCGCGCAGCATCGACTCGCAGTTGGACAGGAACGCCTCGTGCGTGGTGAGCGCGCCCTTGGGCTGGCCGGTCGTGCCGGAGGTGTAGAAGATCGCGGCCACGTCGGCGTGCTCGGGCTCGACGACGACCGGGTCGCCGTCGGGCAGCGGCTCGCCCGGCCGGAAGACGTACGCCGCCGCCGAGTCCTCGAGGACGTACGCCACCTCGGGCTCGGCGAAGCGGGTGTTGACCGGCACCACGATCGCGCCGGCGACCATCGACCCGAGGAACGCGAGGGTCCAGTCGGTGCCGGCCGGCAGCAGGATCGCCGTGCGGTCGCCCGCCTGCACCCCCGCCGCGCGCAGGCCGCCGGCGACCCGCTGCGCGCGCTCCCACAGCTGGCCGTACGTCAGCCGCCCGCCGTCGAGCTCGACGACCGCCTCGTCGCCGGGGTGGGCCGCAGCGGCGTCGCGCAGCAGGTGGACCATCGAGACCGGCAGCCCGGCGTAGCGCGTGATGCCGTCGTCACCCAGCGTCAGGTTGCTGTCATCGAAACTCGTTGTCCTGCGCGGGATCTCGGCGATCAGGTCGTTGTCGACGGTCATGCGACCGGGGTGAAGTATCGGCGCGGGTTGTCGACCAGCATCGTGGTGATGTCCTCCTCCGTGACGCCCTGCGCGCGCAGCGCGGGCAGGACCTCGTCGTGGATGTGGGTGTAGTTCCAGCGCGGCTGCAGCTGCTCGGGGAGACCGGGCGGGAACCAGTCGATGTAGCAGGAGGCGTCCTGCGCGAGCACGGTGCGCTCGGCGTAGCCCTTGGCGCACAGCCGGGCGACGGTGTCGACGCGCTGCTCGAACGGCAGCAGGATGTCGAGCCCGAACCGGTCCATCCCGACGTAGGACCCGGCGTCGATCAGCCGCTCGAGGTAGTCCAGGTCGGTGGTGTCGCCGCTGTGCCCGATGACGACCTTGGTGAGGTCGACGCCACGCTCACGGAACACCCGCTGCACGACCAGCCCCTGCTGCGACTCGGCGTGGGTGTGCACGGTGATCGGCGCGCCGGTCTGCGCGTGCGCGTCGGCGACCGCGTGCAGCACCCGCTCGACCCCTCGGTCAGCCCGTGCGCCTCGATCGCGCACTTGAGGAACGCCGCCTTGATGCCGGTGCCGGCGATGCCCTCGGTGAGGTCCTTCACGAACAGCGGGGTCATCGGCTCCTCGCCGCCGAGCATGGTGCCGGGGCCGGTCAGCGAGAAGACGAACGGCAGGTCGCGGTAGGTGTAGAGCCCCGTCGCGGGGACGATGTGCAGGTCGACCTGCTCGTTGATGCGCGCGACCCGCTCGACGTCGCGGCCGAGCCCGAGCACGGTCGGGTCGACGATGGTGCGCACGCCAGCGTCGGTGAGCGCCCGCAGCTTGGTGACGGCGTCGTCGAACCGCTGCTGCTCGTCCCAGTGCTCGGGGTAGTTGCGCCGGTACTCCTCGTTGACCACGAACACGTGCTCGTGCATGAGCGTCGGTCCGAGATCGTCGACGTCGACCGGACCACGGATCGTGCTCACCGTCGCCACTACCGCCTCCTCGCGCTGGCCTGCTCCCGTGCTATCACCCCGGCGCTCCCGGTGGGGAACGAACGGGGTGGCCACTCACACCCTGAGACGACTCGCGCGTACGACATGGGCCCCTGACACTGGACGGGTGCACATCGGCATCCTGACCAGCGGCGGCGACTGTCCCGGCCTCAACGCAGTGATCCGGGGGCGGTCATCAAGGGCACCCGCATCCACGACCGGTCGTTCGTGGGGATCCGCGACGGCTGGCGCGGCCTCGTCGAGGACGACTGCTTTCCGTTGAAGCGCAAGCGAGTTCGCGGCCTGTCGGGCATGGGCGGCACGATCCTCGGCACGTCCCGCACGAACCCGTACGAGGGTGGCGGCCCCGAGCGGGTGCGCGAGGTCATGGCGAGGAACGACATGGACTCGCTCATCGCGATCGGCGGCGAGGGCACGCTCACCGCCGCACGGCGCCTCGCCGACGAGGGCATCCACGTGGTCGGGGTGCCGAAGACGATCGACAACGACCTGTCGGCCACCGACTACACCTTCGGCTTCGACACCGCGGTGTCGATCGCGACCGAGTCGATCGACCGGCTGCGCACGACCGCCGAGGCGCACCACCGCTGCATGGTCGTCGAGGTCATGGGTCGGCACGTCGGGTGGATCGCCCTGCACGCGGGGCTCGCGTCGGGCGCGCACGCGATCCTCATCCCCGAGGTCGCGACCACCCTCGACCAGATCGCCGAGTGGGTGCTCGAGGCGCAGCGCCGCGGGCGCGCCCCCGTCGTGGTGGTGGCCGAGGGGTTCGTGCTCGACGGCGAGGAAGAAGCCGTCGCGCAGCACGGGCTGGACGCGTTCGGCCGGCCCCGCCTCGGCGGCGTCGCGCAGCGACTGGCCCCGATGATCGAGGACGCCACGGGCATCGAGACCCGCCAGATGACGCTCGGCCACCTGCAGCGCGGAGGCAGCCCGACGGCGTACGACCGGGTGCTGGCCACCCGCTTCGGCGTCGGCGCGATCGACGCGGTCGTCGCCGAGCAGTGGGGGACGATGGTGGCGCTCGACGGGATCGACATCGCCACCGTGTCGCTCACCGACGCCGTCGGCACCCTCAAGACCGTCCCCCGCGCGCGCTACGACGAGGCTGCGATCCTGTTCGGGTGAGTCACGGGCAGATCGGGCGCCGATGATTGCCATGTGCAACACCACAACCTAGCCTCGCTCACATCGGGTGACGTCAACCTGCTGTCGCCATTCGTCGAACGTGCTCGGGGAGTACTCATGATTCGTCACCGTGTTGCGCCTATTTCATGAACGGCTCCACGGTGATCGGGTACCGGGTTGACCCGGGCACTCGCGCCGCGCTCGACGGCCTCGGCACGGAGCTCGAGCGCATCGCAGAGTTTCAGACTCGCGCCCCCGACTGGTGGCGGGTCGCGAAGTGCGTCGGCGGCGTCTCGGCACTCGAGCCCTGCTTGAAGGGGTGAACCGCGTGACGAGCCGCCATGGTGAAGCGCGCAGAGAACCGGGACTCGCGTCGGCATTCGGTGGGTCTCACACGTCCGCGCCCGCCCTGCTGCTCATGCTCGCCCTGGGCATGCTCCTGCTCGGGTATGCCGGGCAGGGACTCAGCGGTGAGCCGAGCTGGGGGCTGACGATCACGTACGTCGCGATGGTCGTGGCCGCGCTGGCGCTGTTGGCCGGGTGCGCGACCGGGGCTTTGCGGAGACTGCGCGAGCGGGGCTGACCCGCCCGGCCGACCACGCTCGTACTCCACCCGTCGTCGTCATCGGGGCGAGCACACCGCGACCCGTTGGTTACCCGCAGGTAGGAAACGGTGACGAGGCTCATGCGCTCCCGGGGCCGCGATGGCCCTGCGACCCCGCGCGGCTCTGGCATCGTGGAAGAGTTCTGCAGTCCTGCATCAGGGGAGGCCACCAGTGGGCAAGCACAGCGCCGACGAGGCACGGTCCGACGACGCGTCGGTGCCGGTCAAGACCCGCCAGGTGCGCGGGCCGCGGCCCGGGTACGAGCGCAGCACCGACGAGCCGACGCGTGAGCGCGTGCGCGAGATGCTCTCCCCGCGCGTCGTGGGGATCTTCGTCGCGTGCTTCCTCCTGCAGGCCGCGTTCATCGCGTCCTACGTCGGCGCGTTCCACGACCCCAAGCCGCAGGGCATCTCGGTCGCGGTCGCCGGGCCGACCACTCAGTTCGCGACCCAGACGGCGCAGCGGCTCAACGCCCTCCCCGACGGGCCGCTCGAGGCGACGACCGCGACCTCGGCCCAGGACGCGCGCGAGCAGGTGCGCACGGGAGAGGTGCAGACGGCGTACATCGTGAACCCGCAGACGACGCAGGACACCCTGCTCGTCGCGACCGCGCACGGGGCGAGCCTCGCCTCCGCGGCGCAGACCGTGCTGGAGCGGGTCGACGCCAGCCAGCAGCGCACGCTGCGCGTCGAGGACGTCGTGCCCGCGCTGCCCAAGGACGGCCGCGGCCTGACCGCGTTCTACCTCGTCGTCGGCTGGCTGGTCGGCGGATACCTGATGGCCTCGCTGCTCGGCATCCGCGCGGGCAACCGGTCGCGCAACTTCCGGCGCGCGCTGTGGCGTCTCGGTGGAGCGGTGGTCTATGCCGCCGCCTCGGGCATCGCCGGCGCAGCCATCGTCGACCTGTGGTTCGAGTCGCTGACCGGGCACTTCTGGCAGATCGCCGGCCTCGGCACGCTCGTGGTGCTGGCCGCCGGGTTCTTCACGTACGGCGCGGCCGCGCTGTTCGGCGTCGTCGGCATCGGCCTGGCGATCCTGATCTTCGTCGTGGTCGGCAACCCCAGCGCAGGCGGGGCGTACTCCTACGAGCTGCTGCCCGAGCCGTGGGCCTCGGTCGGGGCGTGGCTGCCGAACGGTGCCGGCGTGGACGCCGTGCGCTCGATCGTCTACTTCGGCGGCGAGAGCGTCGGCCGCGACCTGATGGTCCTGCTGGCCTGGATGGTGCTCGGGCTGGTCATCTACTTCGGCGTCGCCGCCCGGGTCTACTGGGGCATGAAGCGTGACGTGTGGGGTCCCGGCGACGAGCCGGCGGGGCGGCACCGCAGCGGCGCTGGTGCGGCGGAGGAGTCCGACGACGCCGACGCCGACGACCGGCGCGAGATCGGTGACGGGGACGACGAGGTGGTGGACCAGGAGTCCGGCTCGGGCGCCGACTCCGACGCGCAGGTGCGCGAGCGCGGTTGAGGCGGCTCGGGCGGGGCGGGGTCTAGCGTGCGGATGTGAGCGAGCCGCAGCCGATCTACCTGCCCAGCCCGGACCGCGTCGAGCGGTCGCGGATGACCGCCTTCCGACGGCTGGTGGAGAGCCGGCACGGGGTGGCGCTCCCGACGTACGACGACCTCTGGCAGTGGTCGGTCGCGCACCTGCCGGAGTTCTGGGCGGCGGTGTGGGACTTCTTCGGGATCGCGGGCGACTACGACCAGGTGCTCGCCGACGAGGCGATGCCGGGCGCCCGCTGGTTCACCGGAGCGCAGGTCAACTTCGGCGGCTGGATCCTCGACCAGGGTGACCCCGACGAGGTCGCGATCGTGTCGGTCGACGAGTCCGGGGAAGCGCGGGAGTGGACCCGGGCGCAGCTGACCACCGAGGCGCTCGGGCTCGCAACGACGTTGCGCCGCAACGGGATCGGCGAGGGCGACGTGGTCGCGGGATACCTGCCCAACGTCGGCGAGGCGATCGTCGCCTTCCTCGCGACGGCGACCGTGGGCGCGACCTGGACCAGCGTGGGGCAGGACTACGCCCCGGGTGCCGCCGTCGACCGCTTCGGCCAGCTCGCACCGGTCGCGCTGGTCTGCGCCGACGGCTACACCTGGAACGGCACCGCTCACGACCGGGTCGCGGCCAGCGAGGAGCTGCGGGCAGCGCTCCTCCGTGCGCCTCGGCGTCATGGTGCGGCGGAGCGGTCGTGACTCCTCGCCCGCGGGCGACCCGACCGCCCCCGTCGCGGCCGCGGGCTGGATGTCGTACGACGACGCGGTCGCCGACCCCGACCCCGCCGTACGTCCGGTGCCGCTGGCGTTCGACGCTCCCCTCTGGGTGCTGTTCTCGTCGGGGACGACCGGGCTGCCCAAGGGCCTCGTGCACGGCCATGGGGGCGTGCTGGTCGAGGCGCTGAAGACCGCCGGGCTGCACGAGGACCTGCAGCCGGGCGACCGCTACTTCTGGTTCACCTCCCCGAGCTGGGTCATGTGGAACACCCAGCTGCACGCGCTGGCGGTCGGCGCGAGCGTGGTCTGCTACGACGGCTCACCGACCCACCCCAGCCCCGACCGGCTGTGGCAGATCGTGGCCGACCACGGCGTGACGCTGTTCGGGGTGAGCCCTGGATTCCTGCAGGCGTCG
Source organism: Barrientosiimonas endolithica (assembly GCF_030296655.1). Classification (NCBI taxonomy): domain Bacteria; kingdom Bacillati; phylum Actinomycetota; class Actinomycetes; order Micrococcales; family Dermacoccaceae; genus Barrientosiimonas; species Barrientosiimonas endolithica. Next base: position 3,280,300 of record NZ_AP027735.1, read on the forward strand.
GAGGGCGCCGGGCTCGACCCCGCGCGCGAGCACGACCTGTCGCGGCTGCGGGCGATGGGCTCGACGGGCGCGCCGCTGCCCGCCCACTCCTTCGCCTGGGTGCGCGACCACGTCGGTGACCTGCCGCTGTGGTCGCTGAGCGGCGGCACCGACGTGGCCAGCGCGTTCGTCTCCGGCGCGCCCCTCGTGCCGGTCTGGGCGGGCGAGATCTCCACCCGGTGCCTCGGCGTCGCGGTGGCCGCGTGGGACGACGAGGGCCGGCCGCTGGTCGGGGAGGTCGGTGAGCTCGTCGTCACCCGTCCGATGCCGAGCATGCCGCTGCGGCTGTGGGGCGATGACGACGGATCCCGTTATCAGGACTCGTATCTCGCGACCTACCCCGGCGTGTGGCGGCAGGGTGACTGGATCACGGTCACCGAGCGCGGGTCGGTCGTGATCCACGGTCGCTCCGACGCGACGCTCAACCGCAACGGTGTGCGCATGGGCAGCGCCGACATCTATGCCGCGGTCGAGCGCCACCCCGCCGTGGTCGAGGCGCTCGTGGTCGGGTGCGAGCTCCCGGACGGCGGCTACTGGATGCCGTTGTTCGTGCACCTCGCCGAGGGGCAGGAGCTCACCGACGAGCTCGTGGCCGAGCTGCGCGAGGAGATCCGGCGCGCCGCGTCGCCGCGGCACGTGCCCGACGAGGTGATCGCGGTCGAGGGCGTCCCGCACACCCGCACGGGCAAGAAGCTGGAGGTGCCGGTGAAGCGGCTGCTGCAGGGGGCTGCGCTCGAGAAGGTGGCCCAGGCTCAGGCCGTCGACCGGCCCGAGCTGCTGCGGACGTACGTCGGTCTCGGGCGGGGCGCGCCGCCAACGGCTCAGGGGGAGTAGCGTTTTCCTGTTCCGCAACACGCCTTCCGCCTGACCGGCACCGCCGGCCGCGCGGCCGGAGCAGGAGGTCCCCATGAGCGAGCACGGCCCGGCCCCGGAAGCCGAGTCCATCTACGACGAGTCAGACACCAGCACCGGCCGCAGCGCGGTGCGCATCGCGTCGGTCGCCGCCCTCGGCGGCTTCCTGTTCGGATATGACAGCGCGGTCATCAACGGCGCGGTCTCGGCCATCGAGCGGGAGTACCAGGTCGGGTCCGCCGAGCTCGGATTCGCTGTCGCCTCAGCACTTCTCGGCGCCGCAGCCGGCGCGGTCTTCGCCGGGCGGCTCGCCGACCGGGTCGGCCGCCTGTCGGTGATGAAGCTCGCCGCCGTGCTCTTCTTCATCTCCGCGTTCGGCACCGGTTTCGCCAACAGCCTGATGATGGTCGTGATCTTCCGCATCGTCGGCGGCCTCGGCGTCGGAGCCGCCTCGGTCATCGCGCCGGCCTACATCGCCGAGATCGCGCCGGCCAAGATCCGTGGCCGCCTCGGCTCGCTGCAGCAGCTCGCGATCGTGTCCGGAATCTTCATGTCGCTGCTCATCGACTACCTGCTCGCGCGGGCCGCCGGCGGGTCGAGCGAGGAGCTGTGGCTCGGCCTCGAGGCCTGGCGCTGGATGTTCTTCGCGATGGCCATCCCGGCCGTGATCTACGGCGTGCTGTCGCTGACGATCCCCGAGTCGCCGCGCTACCTCGTCGCGACGCACAAGGTGCCCGAGGCGCGCAAGGTGCTCACCACGCTGCTCGGTCAGAAGAACCTCGACATCAAGATCGACCAGATCCAGCGCAGCCTCTCCCGCGAGAAGAAGCCGTCGATGGCCGACATCAAGGGCCCGGCGATGGGTCTGATGCCGATCGTGTGGATCGGCATCGGGCTGTCGGTCTTCCAGCAGTTCGTCGGGATCAACGTGATCTTCTACTACTCCAACGTGCTGTGGGAGGCCGTCGGGTTCAGCGAGGACGACTCGTTCAAGATCACCGTCATCACCTCGGTGGTCAACATCCTCACCACGCTCATCGCGATCGCGACCGTCGACCGCATCGGGCGCAAGCCGCTGCTGATCATCGGCTCGATCGGCATGACGATCTCGCTCGGTGTCATGGCCCTCGTGTTCGGCACCGCCTCGACCGTCACCAACGCCGCCGGCGAGGTCACCCCGGTGCTCGAGGGGGCGCAGGGGCCGATCGCGCTGGTCGCGGCCAACGTCTTCGTCATCGCGTTCGGCATGTCGTGGGGGCCGATCGTGTGGGTGCTGCTCGGCGAGACCTTCCCCAACCGCATCCGCGCCGCCGCCCTGTCGCTGGCCGCGGGTGCCCAGTGGGTCGCGAACTGGCTGATCACCGTGTCGTTCCCGTCGCTCAAGGACGTCTCGCTCGGCCTGGCGTACGGCCTCTACTGCCTCTTCGCCCTGCTCTCGCTGATCTTCGTGAAGAAGTTCGTGCAGGAGACCAAGGGCAAGGAGCTGGAGGACATGACCGGCTGAGCGTGCGTGCGGCAGGCTTGGTGGGCGTACGCCATCGACCAGGAGGTCGCGCATGCCCCGCGCCGCCAACCCGACCGCGCGAGCCCTGCTGGCCCTCGAGGCGATCCAGAACACCCCCGGCATCACCGCCCAGCAGCTGGGCGAGCGGCTCGGCGTGACCGAGCGGGCGGCCCGCCGCTACGTCGGCACGCTGCGCGAGGCCGACCTGCCGATCGAGTCGACGACCGGGCCGTACGGCGGGTATCGCGTCGGCCGCGGCCTGCGCCTCGCCCCGCTCATGCTCTCCCCCGCCGAGTCGCTCGGGCTGGTGATGGCGGCGCTGGAGGGGCACCGCGCGGCGGCCGAGCCGTCCGACCCGGTCGGCGCGGCGATCGCCAAGCTGGTGCGGGTGCTGCCGCGCGAGCTGGCCGAGCCGGTGCGCAGCACGTGGGAGCGCACGGCGGCGCCGAGCATCCGGCCGCAGCTCGACCCCGACCTCACGTCGCGGCTGGTGCTGGCATGCGCGGCGGGGCGCCGGCTGCGGCTGGACTACCGCATCGGCGAGAAGACCCGCGAGATGGAGGTCGACCCGTGGGCGGTCGTGCTGCGGCACAGCCGGTGGTACCTGCTGTGCTGGTCGCACACCGCCGGAGCGCAGCGGGTGCTGCGGGCCGACCGCATCGACGAGATCCACGCGCTGCCAACGGTTTTCGACCCGCCCGACGACCTGGACGCCCTCACCGCGCTGGAGGACCACCTGGCCCAGGGCTGGGAGCACGAGGTCGAGGTGATCATCGACGCGCCGGTCGAGCAGGCGCGCTACTGGGTGCGGCGCAGCCTGGGAAGCCTTGAGCCCGTGGGGGACTCGCAGTCGCGCCTGCGGGCGACGACGAACACGCCCGACTGGTTCGCCCGCCAGCTGGCGACCATCGAGGTGCCGTGGCGGGTGGTCGGGTCGGAGCCGCTGCGTCAGGCCGTGCGCGAGCTCGGTCGGCAGCTGGGCGAGTCGGCGGGGTGAGCCGGCGAGGGCGTACGGCCCCCGGTGGTCACTCCACGAGGCTCTGGACGGCCTCGGCCACCGGCACGTCGCCGGCGTTGAACTCGAACGTGACGTTCTTGACCTCGGGGTTGTCGACGACCGCCGCGATCACGGCGGCGACGTCGGCGCGCGGCACCCCGGTGCCCTCGGTGTCGCCGACGCTGACCGTGCCGGTGCCGGGCTCGTCGAGCAGGCGGCTGGGACCCAGCACCACCGCGTCGACGTCGGCGGCCCGCAGGTAGGCGTCGGCCGCGGCCTTCGCCTCGGCATAGGTGAAGAAGCCCTCGTCCTCCGGAACTCCGTGGTCGGGGCCGGCGCCGAAGTAGGACACCATCACGTAGCGCGGCACCTGGGCCACCTGGGAGGCGCCGATCGACCGGATCGCGGCGTCCCGGTCGACCGCCTCGGTGCGCTCGGGGTCGCCGCCGCCGGCCCCCGCCGACCAGATCACGACGTCGTGCCCCTCGACCAGATCCTGCATGTCCTCGGGCTCGAGCTGCTCCACGTCGGCGACGATCGGGTTGGCCCCGGTCGCGGCCACCTCGTCGCGGTGGTCGGGGTTGCGGATCACCGCGTCGACGGTGTGCCCGGCGTTGACGAGGAGCGGCTCGGCGAGGAGGGCGATCTTGCCGTGCCCGCCGAAGATGAGGATCGAAGCCATGCCCAAACCGTATGTCGCCGCCCCTTCGCGCACGACCACCCGTGGGGAGATGCGCGGGCCGGGGGCTACCCGCTCGGGGTGAGCTCGTGCCCGACCAGGGCGGACAGGCGGGCGACCTCGGCGTCGTACGCCTTCGCCACCGTCGCGCTCGGCTCGTCCAGCCAGGCGGTGTGCAGCCTGTCGTCGCCGACCCGCCAGGTGCCGCTCACCACGCCGTCGACCACGATCGGCGCGACCCCGCGCGTCATGTCCTGCCGCGTGGCCGGCGGCACGACCCAGGTGTGCTTGGTGCCGGGGCCGAAGACCCAGGCGTCCTTGCCGGGGAGCATGACGACCCGCCCGGCCGCCTCCGTCTCGAGCAGCTGGTCGACGAGATCGCCCGCGTGCCAGACCTTTTCGCCGTCGACGTCGACCTCGACCAGCCGGTCGGTGACGTCGTCGAGCCACCGCTCCACGCGCGACCGGCCCGCGCTCAGCCCGTCGCCGAGCCAGTGGTGCACGTCGGCCCTGGTCGCCGGGCCGTAGGCCGCGAAGTAGTCCAGCACCGCGGCGCGCCCGGCCTCGTCGAGGTCGGGCAGACCGCGCCAGCCGCTGGTGGCCTCGGGGCTCTGCAGCAGCATCGGGCCGTCGAGGCCGGGCCCGAGCACGATGTCGCCCTGCCAGGAGAACGGCTTGAGCAGGGTGATGTTCGGCTCGGCGAACTGCGGTGCCAGATGGGCGAACCGGCGCGCGCGCGCGAGCTCGTCGGCGACGGCCTGCGGCGGCACCGGTCCGTCGGCGACCACGCCGCGCACGATCTCGCGCAGGTCCGGCCAGTCGTCGGGCTGCAGGTCGTAGAACTCGACCCAGCTCTTGCGCGCCCACTGCCGCCCGGCGGCCCGGATCACCAGGAAGCGGCCGGCGGTCGCCGGCTCCATCAGGCTGACCGCACCCCGGGCCCAGGTGCGCAGCAGCCGGCCCTCGCCCAGCGCGCGCTGCACCTCACTGGGCGGGCCGGGCGAGGCCAGCCGGCGGCGTACGGCCAGGTCGGGGTCGCTCCCGAAGATCGCCAGCATGCCGAGGGTGCGCACCACCTCGACAGGGTCGGCCGCGCCGTCGAGCAGGTGCTGGCGGCGCAGGCGCCAGGCGAGGGCCTGGGCTCGGGTGACCTTCGGGCGGGGCATGAGGTCATCATGGCCGGGATCGGGGCGCGTGGGTCTCGATACGCCGCTCGGCCGGCGCCTCGCGGCTGCTCGACCAGCGTGGGGGTGCTCAACAGGCTCGGGCGAGGGAATAGCGGGCGGGCGGGCGCTGCTGCACCTGACGTGCCTAGTTCGTCCCGTGTGCCGCTGTCCGTGCTCGACCTGGTGCCGGTGGCGTCCGGCACCGGGGCGCGCGAGGCGATCAACCAGTCGCTGAAGCTGGCCCGCCTCGCCGATTCCCTTGGATACCAACGCTATTGGTACGCCGAGCACCACAACTCCGTCGCGTTCGCCTCGTCCGCGACGTCGCTGCTGATCGGCCGCGCCGCCGAGCACACCGAGCGCATCCGGCTCGGCTCCGGTGGCGTCATGCTGCCGAACCACAGCCCGCTCATGGTCGCGGAGTACTACGGGACGCTGGCGGAGATGTACGGCGACCGGATCGACCTGGGGCTGGGTCGCGCGCCGGGCACCGACCCGATCACCGCAGCGGCGCTGCGGCGCGGCGCGGCGACGACCGACACGTTCGTGCAGGACGTCGTCGACCTGCACCGCTACCTCGCGCCGCGCGACGAGGAGCAGCTGCGCCAGCAGGTGCGTGCCCTGCCCGGCCAGGGCACGCAGGTGCCGCTGTGGATGCTCGGCTCGAGCCTGGACGGCGCCGCGGTCGCGGCCTACCTCGGCCTGCCGTACGCGTTCGCCTCGCACTTCGCCCCCAGCTGCGGCACCAGGCGCTGGCGCTCTACCGCGAGCGCTTCTCCACCGAGTTCGAGACCGCTCAGCTGCCGCAGGCGTACAGCATGGCCGGGGTGAACGTGCTGGTCGCGCCGACCGACGAGGAGGCGGCGTTCCTGTTCACCACCGCCCAGCAGATGGCCGCCGGCATCCGCACCGGGCAGCGGGTCAAGCTGCAGCCGCCGGTGGACGACCTCGACGCCGCGATCGGGCCGGAGGTGGCGCGCTTCGTCGACGGGTTCCAGGCGGTGCGCGCCGTCGGGTCGCCCGAGACGGTGGTGCGCCAGCTCGAGGCGATCGTCGCCGACCTGGAGGTCGACGAGCTCATCGTGACGACGTACGCCTTCGACCCGGCCCACCGGTTGCGCAGCTTCGAGCTGCTGGCCCAGGCCTGGCAGGCGTAGTAACCACTCGGTGCAACCTGGGGGTTGCAGATGGGTGCTCGTGTGTGCAACCGTAGAGTTGCACATATCGGACGAGGAGATCCCATGAGCACCAGCACCGTTCAGGACAGCATCCGCCGGCAGATCACGATCGACGCGCCCGTCGACCTGGTGTGGCGTCTCGTCTCCACCCCCGGGTGGTGGATCAACGACGGCGAGGTCTTCGAGCACGACACGACCGTCGACGGCGACACCACGACCCTGCACTGGAAGGGCGCGGACTACCCCATCCGCACGCTCGCCACCGACGAGCCGAGAAGCGTTGCCTTCCAATGGGGTTCGGGCCGCAGCGACGAGACCGACGCCCCGCGCACACGCATCGACTTCACCCTCGAGCAGACCGGCGACGGCGTGCTCGTCACGGTCGTGGAGTCCGGGTTCGCGGCGTACGCCGACGCGGCCGAGGCGACGGGGACGTACGGCGAGAACGTGGCCGGCTGGGAGCAGGAGCTGGCCGCCGCGAAGACCGCGCTGGAGCGATGAGCCGGCTCGACCCCGACACGTTCGCGGCGCTGGCCGACCCCAACCGGCAGGCGATCCTGGAGATGCTGGCGGAGGCCGACGGGCGCACCGCCGGCGACATCGCCGAGGGCGTCGGCATCTCCCGGCAGGGCGTGCTGAAGCACCTGCGGGTGCTCACCGGCGCCGGCCTGGTCGGGTCACGGCGCTCGGGGCGCGAGGTGCGGTTCACCGTGCGCCCCGAGCGGCTGCGCGCCACCGCGCGCGACCTCGACGCTGTGGCAGCCCAGTGGGACCGCGCGCTGCTGGCCCTCAAGCGCGCGGCGGAGTCGGCGCGCGACTGAGTGTGTCGCGTCACTCGCGATCACGCACGCTCCTGCAGCAGTCGTCAACGCTGTCGATAGGCATGCGCACGGTGCTCGATGCGACCGATCAGAAGCACCCGCTGGTCTTCGTGGATCTCGACGATCACCCGATAGTCGCCCCGACGAGCAACGTGCCAACCCTCCAGCTCGAACCGCAAGGGCTCTGACAGTCGACGAGGGTTGCTGGGGAGGGTGCGCGTCACGAACTCCACGATCGCGGACGAGACCTTCTCGGGCAGCTGGCCCAGCGACCGGATCGCCCCGGGAGCGAGCTCGACACGCCAGCCCGATTCGGTCACGCCAACCCGTATCGCTGACGCAGCTCGTCCCCACTCACCGATTCGCCCGACGCGAAGTCGACGCGAGCCTGGTTGAGCTCGTCGACCGCGCCGGGCGTGGACAGCACCCGGAGCGTCTCGTGCAACGACTCCAGGTCGTCGGCCGACATCAGCACCGCAGCCGGGTGCCCGTGCTTGGTGATGCGGATGATCTCGTGAGTGCTCGCCGCCTCGTCGACCAGAGACGACAACTTGTCTTTCGCCTCACTCAGCGCCACAGACCTCATGCGGCAAGAATAGCCTCAATATTGGCCTGTAACGAGCCTCGTTCATAGCCATGGGCGGTCGCGTCACTCGCGGTTGCTGGAGATCCACTGCGGGTCGGTGAACGTCAGCTGCCGGTCGCCCTGCACGAGGTCGGCGGCGGCGTCGAGCCGCTGCAGCTGCTCGTCGCTCAGCGTCAGGTCGAGCGAGCCGGCGTTCTCGGCCATGCGAGACGCCTTGCGGCTGCCGGGGATCGGCACGACCGGCAGCCCGAACCGCTCGCCCTGGGCGAACAGCCAGGCCAGCGCGACCTGCGCGGGCGTGGCGCCCAGCTCGTCGCCGACCGCGGCGATGACCTCGACCACGCGCTGGTTGGCGTCGTAGTGCTCGGCGAACCGCGGCTCGGCCTTGAGCACGCCGCCGGCGACCGCCTCCCGGGTCATGGCGCCGGTGAGGAAGCCGCGACCGAGCGGGGAGTAGGGCACGAAGCCCGCGCCGACCTCGCGCGCAGCCGGGACGACGTTGGTCTCGACGTCGCGCGACCACAGGCTCCACTCGCTCTGCACCGCGGCGATCGGGTGCACCGCCGCGGCCGCGCGCAGCTCGTCGGCCGTGACCTCGGACAGGCCCAGGTGGCGCACCTTGCCGGCCTGCACGAGCTCGGCCATCGCGCCGACGGTCTCCTCGATCGGGCGCGTCAGCTCGCGCCTGTGCATGTAGTAGAGGTCGATGGTGTCGACCCCGAGACGACGCAACGAGTCGTCGCAGGCGGCGAGGACGTACGCCCGGTCGCCGCGCGCGGCGGTGGCGCCGTCGCCCACCGCACCGGTGATGCCGAACTTCGTGGCCAGCTGCACCTCGTCGCGCCGGGTGCGCAGCACCGTGCCGACCAGCTCCTCGTTGGTGCCGGCGGGGCCGGTCGTGCCCGGCCGCGGCTCGCCGTAGACGTCGGCCGTGTCGATGAACGTGATGCCGAGGTCGATCGTCTCGTTCAGGGTGCGCTCGGCGGCCTGCGGCTCGATGCCGCCGTAGACGTGGCTGAGGGCCATGCCCCCGAAGCCGAGCCGGCTCACGGTGAGCCCCTGACCGAGGTCGATGGTGCCGATGCTCATGCGAATCTCCTTTGCTGAGAACGGATCCCGGGATCCGTGACGGGAGTCTCGGCGCAGTCGAGGCCGCGCTCGATGAGGTCTTCGTAGTGCGAGATCTTGTGGTCGACGGCGGCCAGGTCGTCGCGCAGCTGCGCCTGCTGCTCGAGCAGGCGCACGCGGTGCTCCAGCAGCAGGTTCATCCGCCGTCCGTGCGTCGCGGCGCCCTCGCCGACCATCACGCAGAACTCCTTGACCTGCGCGATCGGCATGCCGGTGCGCCGCAGCCGCACGACGAGCTGCACCATGCGCACGGCCGCGTCGTCGTACGTCCGCCGCCCGGACGGCGTGCGCGGCACCGGCGGGATCAGGCCTTCGCGCTCGTACCACCGCAGGGCGTCCTGGCTGAGACCCGTGCGCTCGGCGACGGCGGCGATGCCGAGCTCGGGGGTGCTGGTCGTGGTCACGTCAGTGACGCTAGGTCCTGGAGCGCACTCCAGCGCAAGACGGTTCAGCGAAGAGCCGCGCGGACGTCGGTATGGGTGAAGTCGTCGCCCACGAACAGGAGGGGTTCGTCACGCACGACGGCGAGCGCGTAGGAGAAGCAGTCCCCGAAGTTGAGTCGTGCCGCGTGCCCGGAGCCACGGCCGAAGTCGCGGTAGGCCTGCCGCGCCACGGCCGCCATCTCGGGCGTCACGTCCACGACGGCGATGCCGAGCGTGCTCAGCAGGGTGTCGAACTGGCGGGACAGCGCAGGATCTCGGCGGGCGTCCACCACGACCGCAGCCTCGACGTAGGTGGCCGCGGACATGGCCGTCGAACGGTCACGCATCAGCGTCACCAGCTCTTGCGCCCTGGGCTCGTCGTTGAGGACGGCGACCAGCGCGGACGAGTCGACGATCACCGCGGCAGGCCGGCCTCGTCGTAGAGCTCGTCGGTCGTGAGCCGGCCGCCGGTCCGGCTCACGCGATCGCGCATGTCAGCCAGCAGCCCGTCGAGCTCTTGGCTCCCGGCGTCGTCCTCGCGCCCCAGCTCTGCCAGCAACCGCTCCAGCGCCAGCTCCACGGCACTCGTCTGGGAACGACCCGTGCGCCGCGCCACCTCACGCACGAGGTCGTGCACACGCTCGTTCTTGATGTTGAGGCTCATGGTAGACACCACTCTATCAAGGGTAGACGTCTACCGCCCCGGCCGCGGGCAGACAAGAACCGGGCCGATCAGCTGATGCTGATCGGCCCGGCTGGAGGGTCATGCGGGTGGTGCTGCGGCTCAGGCCTGCTTGATCGCCGAGACCTCGAACTCGAGGGTGATCTTCTCGCTGACCAGCACGCCGCCGGTCTCGAGCGCGGCGTTGAAGGTGATGCCGTAGTCGTTGCGGTTGATGACCGTCGAGCCCTCGAAGCCGATGCGCTCGTTGCCGAACGGGTCGGTGGCGGCGCCCTCGAAGGTGAACGGGACGGTGATCGGCTTGGTGACGCCCTTGATGGTCAGGTCGCCGGTCAGGTTGAGCGTGTCGCCCTCGACCGAGCAGCCGGTGGAGTGGAACTCGATGGTCGGGAACTGCTCGATCGCGAGGAAGTCGCCGCTCTTGACGTGACCGTCGCGCTGCTCGTTGCGGGTGTCGAGGCTCGCGACCTGGATCGTGACGTCGACCTTGGCGTCGTTCACGCCACCGTTCGCCACGGCGCTGCCCTCGAACTCGTTGAACGAGCCGCGGACCTTGGTCACCATCGCGTGCCGGGCGACGAAGCCCATGCGGCTGTGGGCGGGGTCGATGGCGTACGTGCCGTCGAGGTTCTGCAGGCCGGAGAGGTTGGTGGTGGTCGTCACTGGGGGACTCCTTGTCGGTTCGGTGATCCGTCAACTACAGAGTTCCAGAACGTTGGTGATGTGTCAACTATTCCGGTACGCTGTTCGCATGACCACCACCGAGACGTCCTGGTTGAGCGACCAGGAGCAGCGGGTGTGGCGCCAGTGGATCCGGGCCTCGTGGGCGCTGCCCGCCGAGCTGAACCGCCACCTGCAGGAGTTCTCCCTGAGCATGCAGGACTACGGCGTGCTCGTCTGCCTCACCGACACCGAGTCAGGGCAGCTGCGGATGAGCGACCTCGCCGACCTGATGCACTGGGACCGCTCGCGCCTGTCGCACCACATCACACGCATGAGCACCCGCGGCCTCGTGGAGCGGCGGCACTGCGCCGAGGACGGCCGCGGCGCCTTCGTCGCCGTGACCGACCAGGGGCGCGCCAGCATCGAGCGCGCGGCGCAGCGTCACGTCGACGGCGTGCGCGAGCTGTTCTTCGACGGCATGACCGAGGACGAGATGCGCGCGCTGGAGTCGGTGACCTCGCGCCTGCTCGAGCGCCTCGAGGGCGACAAGCGCCCCGGGGGCGCGGCTCAGGCCTGAGCGTCGCCGGCGATGTTGACCATCCAGGCGATGCCGAACCGGTCGATGCACATGCCGAACTCGTCGCCCCACATCTGCTTCTCCAGCGGCATCGCGACCTGGCCGCCCTCGGACAGCCGGGTGAAGGAGTGGCGCAGCGCGTCGGCGTCGTCGCCGCTGAGGCTGATCGAGATGGTGCTGCCCTCGCGGTAGGGCATGCCCTCGGGGGTGTCGCTCGCCATCAGCGTGTAGCCCGCGGGCGTCTCGAGCATCGCGTGCATGACCTGCTCGGGCACGATGCCGGGCGCCTGCGCCCCGGCCTCGCCGAAGGTCGTCAGCTGCAGGTCGCCGCCGAAGACCGACTGGTAGTGCTCCATGGCCTCCCGGGCCTGGCCGCGGAAGCTGATGTAGGGGTTGAGGCGGGACGCCATCGCGTGCTCCTTGGTGGACGGGCTCGGTGCGTGGCCGGGCGGGCGTGGGCTGGTGACGCACGCATCACGGTAGGGCCCGCCACCGACAGGCGCGGCTCGTCGGCAGCATTCCGCCAATCCGGCTCGCCGGCACCGGCGCCGCGATACCTTCCCGCCGTGCAGCAGACGACGATCGAGGGTGTCCGCACCCTGTGGGCCGATATGCCCGGCCCGTTCCGCGCCGCTCTGGTGGTCGGCATCGGCGCGCGCGACGAGACCTTCCCGACCTCCGGGCTCGCGCACCTGCTGGAGCACGTCGTGATGTCGCGCATCGGGCGGCGCCCGATCGACAACAACGCCGAGGCCACCACCGACGCCACCGTGTTCTCTGCGATCGGTGAACGGTCCGACGTCCTGCAGTTCCTGCACGACGTCTGCCTGCAGCTCGCCCGCCCCGACACAGCCCGCATGGCCCACGAGGCCAAGGTCATCGCGATCGAGTCGGGGATGTACGACTCCCCCGGCGCGACCATCGCGCTGCAGGCCCGCTTCGGCTGGCGCGGCCCCGGCCTGGCCGCCGGGCCCGAGCCCGCGCTCGACCAGGTCACCCCGGAACAGCTGCTCGACCTGGTGTCCCGGCTGGTCACCCGGGACAACTGCGTGCTCGCGATGACCGGGCCGCCCGGTGACGACATCCGGCTGCCGCTGCCCGACGCGCCCGCACGGCGCGCCCCCGAGCCGACACTGCTTCCTCGCAGCACTCCGGCCATGATCCAGGCGCCCGAAGGGGCGCCGGTGACGCTGTCGTACCTCACGCGAAGCCCCGCCGTCGGCCTGGCGACGATCCTGCGCGAACGGCTCATGGACCGGCTGCGGCACGACCTGGGCATCAGCTACGACATCAGCGACGACACCCTGCCGCTGCAGGCGGGCTGGCTCACCGCGATCGCGGCCGACTTCGCCCCGGACGCCGAGCCCGACGTCGCGCGGGTGATGCGCGAGGAGGTCCTCGGGCTGGCGAACCGGCCGCCCGACGCGGGCGAGCGGGCCCACGCCGCGCGAATGGCGGAGCTGCAGCTGAATGACCCCACGCAGCTGACGGGCTACCTGGGGTTCTCCGCCGTGCGACTGCTCGCGGGCCTCCCGGTGCTCACCCCGGAAGAGATGCTCGCGCGCGAGCTGGCCGAGCTGGAGCCGGCGCGGCTGCGCGAGGCCGCGGCCCATGCCGTGGCCACGATGCTCGTGCACGTGCCGATGGAGGAGCTGCCCGAGGTGGTCGGCCTCGCGGTGACGACCGAGCTGTACGACGGCCCCACCTTCGGCGACCGGCGGCACCGCCGGCGGACGGTGCGGCCGGTGCCGCGCAGCCTCGAGGTCAGCGTGGGCGAGGACGGCATCTCGATGCACCTGCGCGGGGAGCACATCGGCGCGCCGTGGTCCGACGTCGTCGGTGTCGCGCACCACGAGGACCAGCGGATGGTCGTCTTCGCCGACGGCAACACCGTCTGGTTGCGTGCCCGCGACTTTCGCGACGGCCAGCGGCTCATCGAGACGGTCGACCGGGCGACGGCAGGCCGGCGCTTTCACGACCCGGGCATCGACCCGATGGCGGAGGAGCCTCAGGGCTGAGACGAGCCCCGGTCGCTACGGCAGCGACCGCGTCATGAACGCGCTGTTCGAGTCGGGCGCGTAGTCACCGAACGGGGCGCAGTCGACGAAGCCGGCGCTGGCGTACAGCGCGCGGGCGGGGGCGAAGAACTCCATGCTCCCGGTCTCCAGCGAGACACGGGTGACCCCGCGTGCTGTCGCGTCGGCGAGCGCGTGCTCCAGCAAGGCGCGACCGATCCCCTGCCCGCGGCGCAGGGGATCGGCGCGCATGCTCTTCAGCTCCTCGTGGCCCGGCTCGACCGGCGCGAGCGCGACCGTGCCGACGAGGTGCGGTCCGTCGTGAGCCGACCACAGACGTACGCCGGGGGCGCGGAGCCCGTCGAGGTCGAGCGCGTGCTGGCTGCAGGCCGGAGCCGTGGGGGCGATGTCGGCGAGGTGGTCGCTCAAGAACCGCGCCAACGCCGGATCGTCGAGGTCAGCGACGCGAATCTGCAGCACCCGCAACGTGATTCAGGCGCCGGGCTGAATGGTCGCGACGTCGATGACGTAGCGGTAGCGCACGTCGCCGGCCACGACCTTGTCGTAGGCCTCGTCGACCTGCGAGGCGTCGATCGTCTCGACGGTGGCGCCGATGCCGTGCTCGGCGCAGAAGTCGAGCATCTCCTGGGTGTCGGGGATGCCGCCGATCATCGAGCCGGCCAGCACCTTGCTGCGACCGACGACCGCGCCGGGCGCGAAGGCGTAGTCACCCGTCGGCAGTCCGACGTTGACCAGCGCGCCGTACGGCTTGAGCAGGCCGAGGTAGTCGCCCATCGGCAGGTCCGCGCTCACCGTGTTCAGGATCAGGTCGAAGGAGCCGGCGAGGCGCTCGAAGGTCTCGGGGTCCTTGGTGGACAGCTGGTGCGCCGCGCCGTACGTCGCCGCGTCGTCGGCCTTGTCGAGCGTGCGGGAGAGCACGGTCACCTCGGCGCCCATCGCCGCGGCCAGCTTGACGCCCATGTGGCCCAGGCCGCCCATGCCGACGACGGCGACCTTCTTGCCGGGCCCGGCGCCCCAGCGCTTCAGCGGGGCGTAGGTCGTGATGCCGGCGCACAGCAGCGGCGCGGCCTGGTCGAGCGGCAGCCCGTCGGGGATGCGGCAGGCGAACCGCTCGGACACGACGATGGACTGGGCGTAGCCGCCCAGGGTGATCTCGCCGTCGTAGCCCTCGTCGCCGTAGGTGAACACGGCGCCCTTCTCGCAGAACTGCTCCTCGCCGTTCTTGCACATCTCGCACTCGCCGCACGAGTCGACCATGCAGCCGACGCCGACCTGGTCGCCGACCTGGTGGCGGGTGACGGCCGGGCCGACCTCGGCGACGACGCCGGCGATCTCGTGCCCGGGCACCATCGGGAAGGTGCTCTGGCCCCACTCCTCGCGCACCTGGTGGATGTCGCTGTGGCAGATGCCGGCGAACCGGATGTCGATGCGAATGTCGTTGTCGCGCAACGGTCGCCGCTCGATCGTGGTCTGCTCGAAGGGGGCGTTGGCGGCGGGGGCGGACAGGGCGGGGGTCGTGGTGGGGGTGCTCACCGGCCCACGCTAACCCCGCCCGGGCGCCACCCCGCAAACGTGTCCGCCCAGGGTGCGCGGCGCCCTCCGCTCAGGCCGGTACGCCGGTGTCGCCTCCCCCGTCGGCCGCACCCAGGCGCTGGGCGAGCCCGCTCGCCCGGTGGGTGCGGCGGGCGATGGCGGCGCGCAGCACCTCGGGGGTGCCGACCACCGTGACGTGCCGCTGGGCGCGGGTGACCCCGGTGTAGAGCAGCTCGCGGGTGAGCAGCGGCGAGTCGAGCTCGGGCAGCAGCACCGTGACGTGCTCGGCCTGGCTGCCCTGCGCCTTGTGCACCGTCATCGCGTGCATCGTCTCGATGTCGCTGAGCCGCGACGTGGGCAGCAGGCGACGCCCGCCGGTGGTCTCGAGCTCGGCGCGCAGCACCCCGTCGACCGAGCGGATCACGACGCCGGTGTCGCCGTTGAGCAGGTCGTTGGCGTAGTCGTTGCTCGTGACGAGCAGCGGGCGGCCGGGATACATCGGCGTCCAGAAGGTCTCGCCGGTCTCCTCCGACACCCACTGCTCGACGAGCCGGTTCCACGCCGAGACGCCGAACGGCCCGGTGCGGTGGGCGCACAGCAGCCGGTGGCCGGCCAGCGCCCGCAGCGCGCCCTCGCCGTCACCGGCGGCGGCCCGCCGACGCAGGTCGACGGCCTGGCGCACCAGACGGTGGCGCACGTCGTCGGGGTCGGCGACCAGGTCGACGTCGTCGGCGTCGGCCAGCACCGCGAGGGCGCGGTCGGCGTCGCCGTCGCGGATGGCCTGCGCGAGGTCGCCGATGCCGCCGCCGAAGCGGTAGGTGTGGGTGAGCCGCACGACGGGCGGCCCCAGCCCCGGTCGTACGCCGTCCCCACCCGACGCCTCGACCTCGACCTCGTCGCCCGCGGCACCCTCGACCGCGTCCTCGTCGCCCGCGCGCCCGCGCAGACCGGCCACCAGGTCGGCGAGCACGGCCCCCGCGTCGACCGACGCGAGCTGGTCGGGGTCACCGACGACGACGAGCCGGGTGGCGGGGCGCAGCGCCTCGAGCAGCCGCGCCATGAGCGTGAGCGACACCATCGAGGCCTCGTCGACGACCACGACGTCGTGCGGCAGCCGGTTGCGCCGGTCGTGCCGAAAACGGTTGCTGCTGCCCGGTTTCCAGCCCAGCAGGCGATGCATCGTCAGCGCCTCGAGGCCCTCGATGCGGGCCTGGTCGGCCGCGGACATGTCGGCGGCGGCGCGGGTGACGGCGTCGCGCAGCTGGGCCGCGGCCCGGGCGGTGGGGGCGCACAGGGCGATGCGCAGCCGGTGGCCCCCGGGCGCTGCTCGGCCTGCTCGACCAGCAGCGCCAGCAGCCTGGCGACGGTGGTGGTCTTGCCGGTGCCGGGGCCGCCGGTGAGCACGGTGGTGCCGCGGGTGACCGCGACCCGGGCCGCCGCGCGCTGCTCGACCGGGTCGTGCCGCCCGTCGCCACCGTCGCCCGCGGCGTCACCGACCGGCGGGAAGAGCCGCTCCAGACCGGTCGCGAGCAGGCTCTCGTCGTGCGTCTCGGCGGTGGCCTGCATCCGCTGCTCGAGGTCGCGGGCGACCTGCACCTCCTGCTCGTGGTAGCGGTCGAGATAGATCAGGCCGTGCTCGACCCGCAGCACCCCGGTGGCGACCAGCGGGCTGTCCTGCACCTGCTCGAGCCACCCGGCCGGCTCGGGCCACTCGATCTCGACGCGGGGGTCGACCGCCGCGCCCAGGTCGAGGCAGGTGGACCCGCTGACGACGGCGTGCACCGCGAGCGCGAGGGCGAGCAGCACCGGCTCGCGCTCCTCCCCCGCGAGGCGCCCGACCCGCACCGCGGTGTGCACGTCGGCGGCGGTGATCGCGCCGGCCTGGTTGGCCTCGCGCAACAGACCCTCGGGGGCGCGCTGCGCCAGCCGCCGGTCGTCGGGCGAGGTGGGCTCGAACAGCGTCGACCCGGTGACGAGCTCGCTCATGCGGCACCCCCGCCGCGCGCCGGCCGTCGAGCAGGTCGGACAGCGCCTCGACGAGCGCGACCGGTGGCCGCCAGGAGAAGACCCCGGTCGGGTGCCCCTCGACGATCGGGGTCTCGGGGCCGCACATCCCGCGCAGGTAGAGGTAGAGCACGCCCCCGAGGTGCCGCTCGGGCGCGTAGTCGCTCAGCCGCCAGCGCAGGAAGCGGTGCAGCACGACGGCGTACAGCAGCGCCTGCAGCGGATAGCTGGAGTGGCCCATGGCGGCGGCGAGCTGGCGCGGGCCGTACGCCGCGGCGGTCAGCGGCTCGTCGGCCGGCCCCAGCCAGTTGGTCTTGTAGTCGACGACCAGGTATCGCTCCCCCACGCGCAGCACCACGTCGACCGAACCGGTGAGGTATCCGCGCAGCGTCTGACCGCCGAGCTCGGGCTGGTCGAGCGCCTCGGCATAGTCCCGCAGCGGGTCGCCGTCGGGCAGGTGCCGACGCAGCAGCGGCGCCACCTCGCCGAGCGTGACGTCGGAGTCACCGGCGGCGCCCGCGACGAGGTCGCCACCGACCAGCGGCAGCTCGAAGTCCATCTCGCACAGGCGATCTCGGCGCCCGATGTCGGTGAGCGTCGACTCGCCGACCAGCGGGCCGAGCGGGCTGGTGCACACCTGCACCAGCGCGTCGGCGAGCGCCCCTGGTCGAGGTCGGGCACCGGCCAGCGCACCAGCTGCTCGCGGACGTGGGAGGCCAGCTCGGCGCGCAGGTCGTCGGCCTGCGGGTCGGCCTCCTCGAGCACGGCGTGCACGAGCGACCCGAAGGTCGCGCCGACCGGCAGCTCCCCCATCGGGGAGGGCACGTCGCCGAACGGCAGCTCCAGCACGGCCGGGGGCTCGGGCACCGGCGGCTCGTCGTCCTTGACGGTGACCTCGGGCTCGCTGGTGGCGGTCGTCGACTCGCCCTGGGCGACGCTGAGCGCGGTGTACGACGTGCGTCGCCACTGCTCGTCGATCGTGCGTGACCACGCGCGCACCGCCAGCTCGGCCTCGGGCGCGGCGTCGGGGGCACCGCCACCGGCTGCTCGTCGGCCGCCTCGACCACGGGGCCGCCGGCCTCCTGCCACGCTGCGAACCGGGCCTGCGCCGCGGCGTCGTCGGGCAGCCCGACCGCGGTGGGCAGCTCGCCGTCGCCGGGCTGCCGGCCGAGCAGCAGCCGGTGCAGCGCGGCGTGGTTGGCGTTGGTGCTCGGCGACCACCAGGTGACGACCTGTGACTGGGCGCGGGTGAGCGCGACGTAGAAGAGCCGCAGCGCCTCGCCGTCGCCCTCGGCCTTGGCGCGGGCGACGTGGTCGGGAGCAGGGTCGCCGCCCACGTCGAGGCACCGCTGGGTGCCGTCGGGCCCGCCGTGGAACTGGGCCGGGTCGGGGACGCGCTTGACGAACTCGTCGGCGACGAACGGGAGGTAGACCAGGGGGTACTGCAGGCCCTTGCTCTTGTGGATCGTCGAGAGCTGCACCGCCCGGCTGTCGCTGTCGAGCCGGCGCGAGCGCGGGGTCACGCCGCCGGTGTCGACGTCGGCGATCTGCCGCCGCAGCCACGCGGTGAGCGCGACGAGACCGAAGCCCTCGTCGAGCGTGACCTCGTGCAGCAGCTCGGTGACGTGCCGCAGGTCGGTCATCAACCGCTCGCCGCCGAGGTGACGCAGCACCCGGCCCGACAGGCCCGTCGCGAGCGCCGCCTCGAGCAGGGCGGGGACGCCGCGCAGCGCGAACAGCTCGGCCCACCGCCGCAGCTGGGCGGCGACCCGGTCGGTGGCCTCGGGGTCGGCGTCGATCTCGGCGGCGGTAAGCCCGATCATCGGGGTCAGCGCCGCGGCGCGCACCCGGCCCGAGCGGTGCGGCTGCTCCATCGCCTCGAGCACCGCCAGCCAGTCGCGACCGGCCTCGGACGCCAGCACGCTGTCGGTGGACGCGATGACCGACGGCACCCCCACCCGCCGCAGCGCGGCCTGCACCTGGAAGAGCTGGCTGGTGGTGCGGGTCAGCACGGCCAGGTCGCCCGCGTCGAGGGGCCGGCCGTCGAACCGGGCCCCCGAGGCGAGCACGCGGGACACGTCGGCGGCCAGGTCGGCCGCGATCGCCGGCCGCGTCACGCCGACGGTGACCGCCCGGCCGGTCGTCTCGCCGAGCTGCTCGCGGGTGAGCACCCGCAGGCGCCACGGGGCCTCGTGGCCCGGGGGCAGGCCGGTGAGGCGGTGCCCGTCGTGCTGCGCCGCGACGTCGTGCACGACGATCTCGGGGTCGCCGAGCGCGACCCCGCGCAGCACCGCCTGCTGCGCCGCGACGAGCGGTGCGTCGGCGCGCCAGTTGCGCCCGAGGGTCTGACGCGTGCCGGCCGTACGGCTCGCGGCCAGATAGGTGACCACGTCGCCCCCGCGGAAGGCGTAGATCGCCTGCTTGGGGTCGCCGATCAGCACGAGGGTGCTGTGGCCGCTGAACGCGCGGTCGAAGACCTGCCACTGCACCGGGTCGGTGTCTTGGAACTCGTCGACCAGCACGACCTTCCAGCGGCGGCGCATCCGCTCGCGGGCGGGGGCGTCGGGGTCGGCCAGCGCGTCGGCGAGCTGGCTGAGCAGGTCGTCGAAGCTGAGCACGCCGAGCAGTCGCTTGCGCCGGTCGAGCTCGGCGCGCACGTGCTGGGCGAACCCGGCCCGCCGCCCGGGCACGGTGTCGCGGTCGGCGGCCGGCTCGAGCCGGGCCTGCGGGTCGCCGACCGCCTGCCGCGCGACCTCGAGCGCGGTCGCCCGGTCGAACGCCGGCGGCTCGGCGCTGCGGCCGAACCCGCGCAGGTAGGCGTCGTCGACCACCTCGACCAGCAGGTCGTCGAGGTCTTCGACCAGCTGGGCGTCGGCGTCGGTGTCGCCGGCCACCCCGAGCCCGCGCAGCACCAGCTGGCAGAACTGGTGGATGGTCGCGATCGTCGCGCCGTCGAAGGAGGTCAGCGCCTCGCGCAGCCGGCGACGACGCGCGGCGAGCTCGGCGTCGGACCCGGTGAGCAGCAGGTCGACCAGCGCGTCGGACCGGTCGGCGGTCTCGGGCTCGGCGAGGGCGCGCTCGGCGCCGAGCAGCTGGGCGCGCACCCGCTCGCGCAGCTCCTGGCTCGCGGCGCGGCTGAACGTCACGACCAGCAGCTCGTCGAGCGTGGCCCGCCCCTCGGCGACGTAGCGCGTGACGAGCGCCCCGATCGTCCAGGTCTTGCCGGTGCCGGCGCTGGCCTCGAGCATGACCGTGCCGGTCGGCAGGTCGTCGCAGATGTCGAAAACGTCCATGGCTCAACGCTTCCCGTGGGTGAGCATCGGGCCGAAGACGCGCAGGGCGTACTGACCGAGGCGGGTGCCCGACCCGCTCCACGCCTCGTCGCCGAGCGGCGGTCCGGTCAGGTCGTCGATGGTGCTGCCCGGCCCGCGCAGCCGCACCACGGCCGGGTCGTCGCGCTCGCCGTCGAACTTGCCGCCCTCCCAGTCGCGCTGCGCGGCATAGGTCGCGCTGCGGTCGGAGCGCCGCGACGACTTCAGCAGCGCATCGGCGTATGCCAGCGCCGTCTTGGGCGCGAACGGCACCGGCTCGCGCAGCCCGCGGTCGCGCACGTCGACCAGCTCGCGCAGCCAGCCGCGCGCCTGCTCGGGGTCGACCGGGCCGTAGGAGGCGACCTCGGCCCCGCCGCCGCGTCGAGCCTTGCCGACGGTGTGCGCGCACCAGCCGTCGTCACGATGCGGCGCGCCGGCCGCGAGCGCCAGCGCCGTGATCCAGGCGCGCAGCTGCGGCTTGGCGCCGATGCGGGAGTATCCGGCGCTGACCTGGCCGGAGTCGTAGACGCCGCCGACGGTGCCGGTGAGCCGGCGGTCGCCGCCGAGGTCGACGGTGATGTCGATGCTGCGGGCCTCGCCCTGGCGCAGCTGCCCCGCCCGCTCGACCACGGCGGCGACGGTCGGCACGATCGCCTGCAGCGCGTGCTCGCCGAGCTGCCCGGGCGGCAGCAGCCCGCGGCGCCGCTCGCCCTCGAGCACGTCCTGCGGGGCGACGCCGTCGAGCGCGTCGGCGAGCAGCCGCTCCCCCACCTGCCACTCGTCGAGCCCCTTGGCGACCTCGACGGGCACGGCGTCGTCGGGGTCGTCCTCCTCGCGCGCGAGGAGCACGTCGAGCCGGTCGCGCAGCAGCGCGCGGGCGGGGTTGTCGAAGAACCGGATCAGGTCGTCGAGCAGCACGTCGTCCGCCGGCGCGGCGGGCAGCGGGTCGGGCAGCAGCAGGGGCGGCGGGTCGGTCGCGGAGCGGGCCGCGCGTGCCCCCTCGAGCGCGGTCGGGTCGAAGCTGAACGGCGTTGCGGCGTCAAGGGATCCGGCGGTCAGGTTGCGCGGGTCGTACGCCTGCAGCGGGTGCCGCACGACCACCTCACGACCCTCGGGGAGAGTGGCGGTGCGGCGTGCCGCGTCGACGAGCTCGCCGAGCGGCACGGCCGGCGGCCGCTCGCCACCGGTGTGCTCGTCGGCCCCGGAATAGGTGACCACGAGGTGGTCGGTGGCCGCGAGCACGGCGTCGAGCAGCAGCTGGCGGTCCTCGCTGCGCTGGTCGCGCTCGCCGGTGAACGGGTCGCGGGCCAGCACGTCGTCACCGTCGACGGTGGGGGTGCGGGGGAAGACGCCGTCGTCGAGGCCGAGCAGGCAGACGACGCGGTGGGGCACGGACCGCATGGGCGTCATGGTGCAGACGGTGAGGCTGCCGGTGCGGAAGCTGGAGCGGGTCGGCCGCCCGCCGAGGCTGCGGTCGAGCATGAGCCGCACGTCGGTGAGCTGCAGCGGGGTGTCGGCGTCGGCAGACGCGACGACCGCCCCGAGCTCGCGGTCGAGCTGGGCCATCTGCCAGGCATCGGCGAGCGGCACGTCGGCCAGGGCACGGATGCCGTCGGCGAGCACGTCGATCCACTCCTGGGCGCCGGTGGCGGCCAGCAGCCCGTCGATGACGGCGGTGAGCCGGTCGAGAAGCTCGGCGAGCGCCCCGGCGAGGTCGATGTCGGTGGAGCTGACGTCGTCGACGGGGAGCACCCCTCGACGGCGTGGCCGGCGCTGCCGGCGCGGGTGACCCCGAGCAGCAGCCGGTCGATGCCCAGCGCCCAGGTGTTGTCGCGCAGCCAGCCCAGGTCGTACGCCTCGCGGTGCCGCTCGTCGATGCCCCAGCGGACGGCGGCCTGCTCGACCCAGCCGGCCAGCGTGGCGAGGTCTTCGTCGTCGAGCTCGAACCGGCGGCGCACCGGCGCCAGCGCGGCGAGGTCGAGCACCTGGCTCGCGGTGACCCGGCCCCCGGCGAGCGCGACGAGCCGCGCGGCGAGGTCGAGCAGCGGGTTGGTGCTGGTGAGGGCGCGGTCGGCGAGGCGCACCCGCAGGTCATGACCGGGGTGGCCGCTGCGGGAGGGCTCGCCTGGCCGCGCGAGGTTGAGGTCGTGCAGCCCGAAGGCCGCCTGCACCAGCGGCGCGTAGGTCTCGATGTCGGGGCACATCACCAGCACGTCGCGCGGCTCGAGGGTCGGGTCGTCCTGCAGCAGCCCGACGAGCACCTCGCGCAGCACCTCGACCTGCCGGGCCGGCCCGTGGCAGGCGTGCACCTGGATCGACCGGTCGGCGTCGGCCACCTGCCGCGCGGCTCGGTCGCTCTCGAGCGGCTCGTGGTTGGCGCGCAGGTCGGCCTGCAGCCAGCCCAGCCAGGTGTCGGGGGTGCCCGGGTCGACCCCGGGCGCGGCCTCCTCGGCGCCCAGCCCGCCGAGGGTGCGACGCAGCTCGCGCGAGTCGCGGCCGAGCGAGAGCAGCAGCAGGTGGTCGACCTCGTCGGCCGAGCGGTCGTCGCGGCGGCGCACCGGCCCGCTGGCGGCCAGCGGCTCGAGCGTGTCCCACAGCGCCGGCGAGGGCTGCGGCAGCCACAGGTGCACGTCGCGGCGGGCCCCGAGCGCGGCGAGCAGCTCGGCGTCGGTGCGCGCGATGCGGGTGTGGCCGAACAGCGACAGCCGGTCGGGCAGGTCGAGGGTGTCGTCGCCGCGCCGCAGCCGCTCCAGCGTGGTGCGGTGCCGCTCGTCGGGAGGTGGCTCGCCGATGCGCTCGACGACGTGCCGCCACAGCGGCGGCTGCCAGCGCAGGTCGTCGTCGAGCAGCCCGCCGCCGCCGTCGTCGTCGCGCTCGTCCCGCCAGGCGGTGAGCAGCGCCGGCCGCTGCTGGGCGTACGCATGGAACAGCCCGGCCATCCGCCGCGCCACGGAGTATCTCCGGCCCCGGCGCAGCTGCCCCTGCACGCTGTCGTCGCCGTGCCCGAGGTGCCGCGCCAGCGGCTGCGCCCAGTCGTCGTCGAGGTGCTCGTCGATGGTCGCGAGGACCGACCAGACCAGGTGGTCGGGCAGCCACGGGTCGTCGCGGTCGCGCCCCAGCAGCATGGTGACGAGGGAGGCGGGGGTGAGGAAACGTACGCCCGCGCAGACTCCGTCGGCGCCCGCCCCGCTCGTGCCGAGCCGGTGGGACAGGCGCTGGGTCACCCAACGCTCGACGCCCCGGGCCGGGACCACCACGACCTCCTGCGCGAACGGGTCGCTCGGCGGCACCGCGAGGAGACCGGCGAGCTCGTCGGCGAGCAGGTCGGTGCGCGCGGCGCGATGCAGGTGGAGCGGCACGGGACCGACTGTAGGTGGGAGGGGTGACAGGGGGCCGACGCTGGTCGAGTAGCGGCGAGGGACGAGCCGCGTATCGAGACCGCTTGGGAAGGTCTCGATACGCCCCTCCGCAGGCTCCGGGGCTACTCGACCAGCGTGGCCTTCAGGAACTCCAGCGTGCGCGCCCAGGCGAGCGAGCTGGCCTCGGGGTGGAACCAGGCGGCGTCGTCGTTGTCGAAGGCGTGGTCGGCGCCGTCGTAGGTGTGGAAGGTCGTCGCGGGCTGCGCGGTGACCGCGGTCTCGATCTGCCGCACCGTCTCGACGTCGATGAACGAGTCGGCCAGGCCGAAGTGGTGCAGGCTCGCGCAGGTCACCTGCGGCGCCAGGTCGAGCAGCCCGGGCAGCGCCGAGCCGTAGTAGCTGACCAGCGCCTCCACCGGCTCGACCGCCGCGACGTTGAAGGCGAGGCCGCCCCCGAAGCAGAAGCCGACGAGCCCGACCCGGTCACCGGTGACGGCCGGGTCGGCCCGCAACGCACGTACGGCCGCGGCGCCGTCACGCACCGCCGCGTCCCAGTCGAGCCGCTGCGCGGTCGCCATGCCGCGCTCGAGCGCGTCGTCGCCCTGGAACGGCTCGGACTCGCCCAGCCGCCAGAAGATCTCGGGCACGAGCACGACGTAACCGGCGTCGGCGAGGTCCTGCGCGCGGCGGCGGACGTAGTCGCTGACCCCGAAGATCTCCTGCATCAGCGCGATGCCGGGCCCCGTGCCGCCCTCCGGCAACCACCGGTGGGCGGGCATCGGCCCGGCGTCGGTCTCGACGGTGATGCGTTCGGCGCGCGGCTCGCTCATGCGCCCAGTATGTGCGGGCAGGCGAGTGATCTCGATACGCCGGCTCGTTCCTCGCCGGCTACTCGATCAGCCCAGGACCTCGATCAGCTCACGCGTCGCAGCTCGGCGCCTTGTCGTACGCCGCCCGCGCCTTGGCGAACGCGTCCTGGTTGGGGCCGGCGCCGGAGACCATGGAGCGCCACTCCTTGAGGTAGGTCTCGGGGTTGGTGTGGTCCTTGCGCTTCATCATCGCGACGTGCTTGCCCCAGTCGCCGTTGACGTTGCGCCCGGCCACCACGGCCTTGTCGAGGGTCCCGGCCCGCTCGAGGCAGTCACGCACCTGCGGGCTCGCGGAGTCGCGGTCGATCGTGTCGCAGCCGCCGGACTTGCTGCCCTGATAGGTGCTGTTGGCCTTGGTGAACCCGGAGACGTCGCTGTCGCCGTTCTTCTTGGTGTCGGCCCAGATCTTCTTGGTCTGGTCCCAGCTGATCTTGCCGGCGCGGTAGTCCTTGTCGGCGTTGGTGTGGCCGGTCCAGCTGCTCCAGCTGGCGCCGGCCGCCTTGACCGCCTTGTCGCCGGCGTCGAGCTGGCTGCGGCAGCCGGCCGGCAGGGAGCCGTCGCTCGGTGCCGGGGTCTGCGACGCGGAGCTGCTCGTCGTGCTCGGCTCGCTCGGCGCCGCGGCGCTGGCCGAGTCGTCGGTCCCGCTGTGCGTGCTGTGGTCGCTGCCGCTCGCGGACTCGCTCGCCGTGGCTCCGGGCGAGGTCGGTGACGACGCCGACGTCGTGTCGCCGCCGTCGTCGGACATCAGCTGCCAGGCGCCGAACCCGAGTCCCCCCACCAGAAGCAGGCCCAGCACCGCCGCGACGGGAGCGCCCCCTCCGCCCTCGTTCTGGGCTCTGTGTTTCCCTGCCATGACAAGACGATGGCACAGTCCGGGCGCGGACGAGAACGGCGTTCATGAAATCTGGCTGCGAGACTTGGCGTCATGCAGATCGAGGTTGACGGCCGCGCGGCGGTCGCGCAGGCCCCCGAGCGAGCGACCCTGACGATGCGCCTGGGCTTCGAGGGCGGCGACCCCGACGCCCCGCTGCGCGCCACGACCGAGCTGGTGCGGCGGGTGCAGTCGGAGGTGCAGCAGCTCGCGGCGGCCCAGCCGTCGCCCACGACGTGGTCGGCGTTCCTGCCGATCAGCACCCGCAGCTGGCGGCCGTACGCCCAGGACGGGTCGCTGGCGCCGATGCGCTACGCCGCGGCCGCCGACGTGAAGGTGAAGTTCCGCGACTTCGCCGCGCTGGCCCGGTTCTGCTCCGCCTGGGGCGCTCAGGAGGGCGTGACGCTCAGCCACGTCGAGTGGACCCTCGTCGAGCAGACCCACCGGCAGCTGTCGGACGAGGTGCTGACCAAGGCGGTGCAGTCGGCGCAGCGGCGGGCCGAGTCGATCGCCCGCGCGGCCCGGGTCGACGGCGTGCAGTTCGAGAGCGTCAGCGATCCCCGGCCGAACGACGCCGGCGGCCAACCGGCCTTCGCGGCCCGCGCGATGTCGGCGAACGCCGGCGGCGAGGGGTTCGACCTCTCGCCGGAGGACGTGCGCATCGAGGAGCACGTCCGGGCCGTGTTCTCCACGAGCCGTCCGGGCGAGTAGCGCTGCGGCACAAGGCCTTCGGCGCCACTCGCCCGAGGCGACGGACGGGGCTCAGCCCGCGTGGTTGCGCAGCAGCTGGGTGAAGGGCGTGACCTCTCCGAGGTCGGTGCCCGACCTGCGCGTACGCCGGTTGTCACCGGCCGCGGGCGCGAACCCTTCGACACCGGTCGGCTCCGCGACGACCAGCGCGGCCAGCTGGTCGGCCGCGCGGTGGATACGCTCGCTGAGGCCCTCCTCGGCGGAGCCGAAGTCGGAGGTCGCGGCGAACACCGCGGTGGGCACGACGACGGCCCGCAGGTAGCTGAACAGCGGTCGCATCGCGTGGTCGAGCACCAGCGCGTGGCGCGCGGTGCCGGCGGTGGCCGCGATCAGCACCGGGGTGCCGGTGAGCGCGTCGGTGTCGAGCGAGTCGACGAACATCTTGAACAGGCCGCTGTAGCTCGCGCTGAACGTCGGGGTGACGGCGATGATGCCGTCGGCCTCGGCGATGAGCTCGTGCGCGCGGGTCAGCTTCGGGGTGGGCATCCCGCCGCTGGTCATCATCTGCGCCAGGTCGCTGGCGAGCTCGCGCAGCTCGAGGACCTCCACCTCGAGCGCCTCCCCGCGCGCGGTGACCGCGGCGCGGGTGGCGTCGATGAGCTGGTCGGTGAGCAACCGCGTCGAGGACGGGTTGGACAGACCGGCGGTGATGGCGACGACGCGACGGCTCATACCGACGCCTCCTTCTCCTGGTTGTTGTCGGCGGCGGCAGCGTCGGCCTCGGCCACGTCGGCGGCCGGGGCGACGAGCAGGTGGCGGCTGTCGGGACCCTGCGCGACGAGCGAGGCGTGCGTGGGCGGGTCGCTCGGCACGTGCTCGGGGCGACGGGCCTCGAACTCGCGGCGCAGCACCGGCACGACCTCCTTGCCGAGGATCTCGATCTGCTCGAGCACGACGTCGGTCGGCAGACCGGCGTGGTCCAGCAGGAACAGCTGGCGCTGGTAGTCGCCCATCTGGTCGGCGAAGCCGAGCGTGCGCTCGATGACCATCTCGGGCGTACCGACCGTCAGCGGCGTGGTGCGCGTGAACTCCTCCAGCGACGGGCCGTAGCCGTAGACCGGGGCCACGTCGAAGTAGGGGCGGAAGCGTTTCTTGGCCTCGGCCTCGGTCTCGCCCATGAAGACCTGGCCGCCCAGCCCGACGATCGCCTGGTCGGCGCTGCCGTGGCCGTAGTGCTCGAAGCGGCGGCGGTAGAGGTTGACCATCTGGGCGGTGTGCTCGGGGTTCCAGAAGATGTTGTTGTGGAAGAACCCGTCGCCGTAGAACGCGGCCTGCTCGGCGATCTCGGTCGAGCGGATCGAGCCGTGCCAGACGAACGGCGGGACGCCGTCCAGCGGCTGCGGCGCGAGGGTGAAACCGCGCAGCGGGGTGCGGAACTGGCCCTGCCAGTCGACGACCTTCTCGCGCCAGAGGCGGCGCAGCAGGTGGTAGTTCTCGACGGCCAGCGGGATGCCCTGGCGGATGTCCTTGCCGAACCAGGGGTAGACCGGACCGGTGTTGCCGCGGCCCATCATCAGGTCGATGCGGCCGCCGGACAGGTGCTGCAGGAACGCGTAGTCCTCAGCGATCTTGACCGGGTCGTTGGTGGTGATCAGCGTCGTCGAGGTCGACAGCTGGAGCGTGTCGGTCTTGGCGGCGATGTATCCGAGGTGCGTGGTCGGCGACGACGGCACGAAGGGCGGGTTGTGGTGCTCGCCGGTGGCGAACACGTCGAGCCCGACCTCCTCGGCCTTGAGCGCGATCTTCGTCATCGCGTCGATCCGCTCGCCCTCGGTCGGCGTACGGCCGGTGGTCGGGTCCGGCGTCACGTCGCCGACGGAGAAGATCCCGAACTGCATCGTTGCTCACTCCTCAGTGGGTAGTTGAAGTGTCCACTACCTCGAACGGTACCCCCTCCCGGGGTATTCCCGGGAGAGCTCAGCCGAAGCCGTGCGCCGCCAGCGGGTGCATCAGCTCGCGCTCCTCGTAGGCCAGGTGGGACAGCAGCGTGTCGGTCAGCAGGTCGACCGACTCACCCAGCCGCGCGAGCGCGTCGCGCCCCGCCTGGCCGTACCCCTCCGCCTCGACGAGCCCCACCAGCGCGCGGTCGAGCTGGTCGAGCACGTCGGCGATGACCTCGTGCTCCTCCTGCAGCTGGTTCAGCACCGGCTCCAGGTCGGGCTGGCTGCGCTGCAGGTGGGGGAAGACCGAGCGGTCCTCCAGCGTGTGGTGGCCGGTGACGATGCGGCAGTAGCTCTCGCAGTAGGCGCCGAGCGTCCAGTTGTTCTGCCGCATGGTCATGGTGTTGATCACCGAGCGGGCGGCGCCGACGGAAAGGTGCCCCTCGCGTACCTGATCCACGATGCTGCGCACCTGCTCCAGCTCGGCGCGCAGGCCGTCGTGGATGTCGACCAGGTGCTGCGGCGCGGCCTGCTGCGCGAGCGGGTATCGCGCGTCGTCGGGCTTGGGCAGGGTCGGCCGGCTCGCCTCGTCCCACGGGAGCTCGGGGCGCAGGCGGGTGCCGTCGTCGGCGGTCGCGGTGACCTGGAGGGGTTGCGGCTCGTCACCACGGGGTACGCCCGTGGCCGGGTGCCCGGGCGCCGTCGCCTGGCCGGTGGGCAGCGCGGTCTGCGGAGCGGAGCGGCGCTGCTCGACCAGGTCGCGCAGGCTCGGGCCGACCTCGTCGGCGAACCGGCGCAGCGTGTCGGGGTCGTCGGTGCCGAGCACGAAGGTGCTCATGCCGGTCGTCATCGCGAGGTCGGCGAGCTCCTCGGCCCACTGGTCGGGGGTGCCCTTGAGGAAGCCGCCGCCCCGGCCGAAGGACCCGAAGATGTTGTAGATCCGGCGGATGTCGCGCGGGTCGCGGCCGGCCTTGACCGCGGCGGCGTCGACGGCGGCGGACAGCTCGGGCAGTGCGGGCGGGTCGGCGTAACCCATGCTCGGCACCCAGCCGTCGGCGAGCTGGCCGGTGAGGCGCAGCATGCGCGGCTTGTACGCCCCGAACCAGATGGGGATGTCGTGCGCCGGGCGCGGGCCGCCGCGGAACCCGACGACCTGGTAGTGCTCGCCGTCCTCGCGCACCGACTCCCCCGCCCAGACCGCGCGGATGATGCGCACCGCCTCGACCAGGGCGTCGACCGCCTCCTTCGGCGAGCGGCGCGGGCCGCCGGCCGCCACGATCGCGTCCCAGAACGCGCCGGTGCCGAGACCCAGCTCGACCCGGCCGCTGGTGAGCAGGTCGAGCGACGCAGCGGACTTGGCCAGCACCGCCGGCGGCCGCAGCGGCAGCGAGGCGACGTTGGGTGCGAGACGGATGGTGGACGTACGTGCCCCGAGGAAGGACAGCAGGGTCCAGGTGTCGACGAAGTCGCGCTGATAGGGGTGGTCCTGGATGCTGACGACGTCGACGCCGCTGACCTCGGCCAGCTGGACGAGCTCGAGCAGCTGTGGGAGCGCGTCGGCGCGAGGGGTGGGGAAGAGTCCGAGCTGGATGTCATGACCAAGATCCGGCATGGGCTCATCGTGGCACCCGAAGGTGTGCGCCTTCCCGCTCGGCCGCGGGCGGAGCTGTTGCGGCGCGGGGCCGTTCGCGAAGACATGACAGACGTCAGGGGTGCCCCACCCCGTCGGGTGTCAGGGTGACGGCATGAACCGCCGCGTCCTGACCTTCGTCGCCCTGGCTGTCTCCATGCTCTACGGCGTGCTGGTGGGCGTCGCGGACAATCGCAGCGTGATCGCGCCCGTCGGGGGAGTCGTGGTCGCGCTGTGCTGGGTCGCGGTGGGGATGTTCGGCCGGGACCCCGGGGAGGGTCGCGAGCGCCGACGGGTGCGCTGACCCCGCGGCTCGGCTGACGAGGGGGCAGCCGAGCCGTCGGGCGCGTCGCGCGAGGAACGAGCGTCGCGAGGAACGAGCGTCGCGAGGAACGAGCGTCGCGAGGAACGAGCGTCGCGAGGAACGAGCGCGTCGCCGAGTGGTCACTTGTGGCGGGTACGCCGCAGTTCACACCAGCAACGAGTGACCACTCGACGCGCTGTCCGATCTGTTCGGACACGGTCGCGGTCTGGACACCGTGGCTGCGGGAAGGCAGTTCGTCGATCGGTCCGGCTGGTGAGGCGGAGTGCCGGCACACCTGGTGCGAACTGCCTTGTCAGCGCGACGGTTTGGTGGCGTGACGGGCGCCCGCCTCAGTTCTGCGCGTGGCGGTCGGCCACCTCGAGCGCCTCGTCCAGGATCTCCAACCCCTCGCGCAGCTCCTCCTCGCGCGTGGTGCACGGCGGGACCACGTGGGTGCGGTTGAAGTGCACGAACGGCCACAGGCCGCGCTCCCGGCAGGCGGCGGCGAACTCGGTCATCGGGGCGGCGTCGGCGCCGCTGGCGTTGAACGGCACCAGCGGCTCGCGGGTCTCCCGATCGCGCACCAGCTCGATCGCCCAGAACGCGCCGAGCCCGCGCACCTCGCCGATCGACGGGTGCTTCTCGGCGAGCTCGCGCAGCCCGGGACCGATGACGTCCTGACCGAGCGCGGCGGCGTGCTCGAGCACCTGCTCGTCGCGCATGGCATTGATGGCGGCAACGGCCGAGGCGCAGGCCAGCGGGTGCCCGGAGTACGTCAACCCGCCCGGGTAGGCCCGCTCACCGAAGCTGTCGCGCACCGCGGGCGAGATGATGACGCCGCCGAGCGGGACGTACCCGCTGTTGACGCCCTTGGCGAAGGTGATCAGGTCGGGGACGACGTCCCACGCGTCGACCGCGAACCACTCGCCGCAGCGCCCGAAGCCGCTCATCACCTCGTCGGCGATCAGCACGATGCCGTGCTCGTCGCACAGGTCGCGCACGCCCTGGAGGTATCCGTCCGGCGGCACGAGGATGCCGTTCGTGCCGACGACCGGTTCGAGGATGATCGCGGCGATCGTGTGCGGCCCCTCGACCGTGACCATGTCGCGCAGGTGCGCCAGCGCCCGCTCGCACTCCTGCTCCTCGGTCTCGGCGTGGAAGGCCGAGCGATAGAGGTAGGGCCCCCAGAAGTGGACGACGCCCGGCTGCGCCGGCTCGGACGGCCAGCGGCGCGGCTCCCCGTCAGCGTGATCGCGCCGGCTGTGGAGCCGTGATAGCTGCGGTACGCCGCCAGCACCTTCGGCCGGCCGGTGTGCAGTCGGGCCATGCGCACCGCGTTCTCGTTGGCCTCCGCGCCGCCGTTGGTGAAGAAGACGGTGTCGAGGTCACCGGGGGCGACCTCGGCGATGAGCCGCGCTGCCTCGCCGCGTGCGTCGTTCGCGAATCCCGGTGCCACCGTTGCCAATCGGCCCGCCTGCTCCTGGATCGCCTTGACGACCTTGGGGTGCTGGTGGCCGATGTTGAGGTTGACCAGCTGGGAGGAGAAGTCGAGGTAGCGCTTGCCGTCGTAGTCCCAGAAGTGCGACCCCTCCGCCCGCGCGATCGGCATCGGGTCGATGAGGTCCTGCGCCGACCAGGAGTGGAAAACGTGCTGCCGGTCGAGCTTGCGGACGGTGGCCTCGTCGTACGACGTGAAGTCGGCGCTCATAGGTCCAGTGTGCCGCTCGCTCCACGCGCCGAGCATGACGTCGTCGTCCGCGAGATCGAAGAACGTCCGCCCACAGCGATCCCAGTCGTCATCCGTCAGAGAACGTGCGTCAGTCATGGGCACCACCACCTCGAGAGCACTGAACCTGGAGACGACCGGTCGCGCTACTCTGCTCCCATGCAGCACGCGCAGCAGACGACGACGCCGGACCCGCTCCGGCGCTGATCAGGCTGCACTGACCACCCCGCCCCGGAGCCAGGCTCCGGGGCTTTCGCGTTGCCCCGGCCGGCTCCGAGCACCACCACCCAGGAGTCGAAAAACCATGAGTGACAACGTTTCTCACGACGAGTTCCAGGACCATCGCGAGCTCAACCACGCCCTCGGCATCTTCACCACCGACCCGTTGATCGGCAGCGGGCTGCCCGTCTGGTTGCCGAACGGCAGCATCGTGCGCGACGAGCTCGAGCAGCTCGCCCGCGACATCGCCCGCGCCGACGGCTGCCACGGCGTGCACTCCCCGTGCTCGCCAAGCGCGAGCTGTTCGAGCGCTCCGGCCACTGGGCGAAGTTCGCCGACGACATGTTCCCCGTGATGCAGCTCGGCGCCGCCCCGGGAGACGACGACCTCGTGCTGCGGCCGGCCAACTGCCCGCACCACGCGCTGGCCTACGCCGCCAGCCGCCACTCCTACCGCGAGCTCCCGGTCCGGCTCAACGAGCTGGCGCCGATGTTCCGCGCGGAGCGCTCCGGCGTGCTCTCCGGCCTCAGCCGCGTGCGGCAGATCAGCCTCGACGACACCCACGTCTTCTGCCGCCCCGACCAGATCGGCGACGAGGCGGCGCGCGCACTGCGCTCGGCCCTGCACGCCCAGGAGGTGCTCGGGCTGCCCGTCGACTACGTACGAATGTCGTTGCGCGACAACGGCGCTGGCTATCTCGGCACTGACCAGCAGTGGCGTGACGCCGAGGCTGCGCTG
Source organism: Barrientosiimonas endolithica (assembly GCF_030296655.1). Taxonomy (NCBI): domain Bacteria; kingdom Bacillati; phylum Actinomycetota; class Actinomycetes; order Micrococcales; family Dermacoccaceae; genus Barrientosiimonas; species Barrientosiimonas endolithica. The sequence goes on from NZ_AP027735.1 coordinate 3,312,824, forward strand.
CGGCTCGCGGCCGAGCGGGTGCTCCCCGGCACCGGCCTCGAGCTGGTCGACGGCGTGGGCGAGGCGGCGTTCTACGGACCCAAGCTCGACCTGCAGGTGCGCGACGGGCGCGGCCACGAGGAGACCATCGCCACCGTGCAGCTGGACTTCAACCAGCCCGAGCGGTTCGACCTGACCTACGACGGCGAGGACGGCGGCCGCCACCGCGTCGCCATGATCCACCGCGGCACCGTCGGCTCGATGGAGCGGGTCGTCGCGTCGCTGCTCGAGCGCTACCAGGGGCGGCTGCCGCTGTGGCTCGCGCCGGTGCAGGTGTGCCTGCTGCCCGTCGCGCCCGGGCACGACGGCCCCGCCCGGCGCCTGCACGACGACCTGCTGGCCGCCGGTCTGCGCCCGCGCACCGACGTCGACGGGTCGCTCGGCGCGCGCATCCGGCGCAGCCGCGAGCGCCGCGACGCCGTCATCGCGGTCATCGGCGACGACGAGATCGCCGGCGACAGCGTCCAGGTCACCGACCCGGCCGCCGACTTCCGGGGAGGCGTCGACCGGGCGAGGTTCGGGGCGCAGCTGCAGAAGGCGTACGACTCGCGCGCCCGGCGGATCGACTGGTGACGGCGGGCCGGGGCCAGGCTCCGCATTTCGTGCACCAGTGAACGATCTGAGTACGCCATCGCCCGGGATACCGGCTCGGCGCCTCCGCATCTCGTTCACCGGTGAACGGAATGCCCCGGGGTCTCGATACGGCCTCGTCCCTCGGCCTACTCGACCAGCGTGGGTGCGGCCTACTCGACCAGCGTGGGCCCTTCGCGGCGGCGGCTGCGCAGCGGTCCGTTGGGCAGCGCGGGGGCGGGGAGGCGGTCGCGGCCGCCGTCGTACCCCTGGACGTCGCCGAACCGGTCGGACCCGGCCTCCCACTCCGCGCGGTATGCCGCGACCTCGTCGTGGTTGCGGCCGATGAAGTTCCACCACATGACGATCTCCTCGTCATAGGGCTCGCCGCCGAGCAGCACGATGCGGGCGCCCTGCTCGGAGGTGAGGTGCAGCGAGGCACGGCCGGGGTCGGTCACCGCGAGCGCACCCGACTCGAGCGCGGCGCCCTCCAGCGTCACGTCGCCGTCGTCGAGCAGCACCGCGTGCTCGAAGCCGGGGTCGACCTCGACCTGCCAGTCGGCACCCGGCTCGAGACGAATCTCCGCCGCCAGCAACGGAGTTGCGGTCTCGATCGGCGAGTCGGCTCCGGCCAGCGACCCCACGAACACCCGCCCGTGCACCCCCTCGCCCAGCGCCGACTCCGGCGCCGCGAAGTGCTGCAGCCGGCGCGGCAGGTCACGGTCGGCCTCGGGCAGCACGACCCACAGCTGCACCCCGTGCAACCGCTGCGTGTCCTCGGTCGAGACCTCCGAGTGGGCGATGCCCTGCCCGGCGGTCATCAGGTTGACCTCGCCCGGCCGCACGATCGCGTGGTAGCCGCCGGAGTCGTGGTGCTCGACCTGACCCTCGAACAGCCAGGTGACGGTCTGCAGCGCGGTGTGCGGGTGCGGCGGCACGTGCATCCCGCCGGTGGCTGCGACGTCGTCGGGCCCGTAGTGGTCGACGAAGCACCACGCCCCGACGAACGACCGGTCGCGGTGCGGCAGCGTGCGCCGCACGGTCATCGCCCGCGGCCCGCCCAGCGGAACCTCGCGCGGCGCCAGCACCAGCACGTCCTTCGCGTCGTGCATCGGCTCGCCCACGACCTCCTGCGGGTCGCGCTCCTCGTTGCTCATCTCGGCCTCCCGTGGGGGTTGCTGTCAGCCAGTGTCTCGCGCAGCGCCGCGAGGTGGGCGTGCACCAGGGGGATCGCCGACGCGCCCTCCCCGAAGCCGACGCGACACGCTTCATCGACCCGGCGCGTACGTCTCCGGCGGCGAAGATTCCCGGCACCGTGGTCTCGAGGTTGGCGGGCGGAATGCCTTCTCGCCAATGGTCTTTCGGCACGTCGCGGCCGGTCAGCAGGTATCCGCGCTCGTCGCGCGCGACCGTGTCTGGCACCCAGTCGACGTGCGGGCTCGCCCCGAGCAGCAGGAACAGCCCGCTCGTCTCGACCCGTTCGGCGCCGTCGGGCCCGGTCAGCTCGATCCACTCCAGCCGGCCGGCGCCGCCGCCGTCGGTCACCTCGGTCGAGCCGCGGACCGTGATGAGCGGGTTGGAGCGGATCTCCCGCACGAGGTAGTCCGACATGGTCTCGGCCAGCCCAGCCCGCCGTACGACGATGGTCACCGACGCGGCGTACCTCGCCAGGTGCACCGCCGCCTGCCCGGCCGAGTTGCCGCCGCCCACGACGTGCACGTGCTTGCCGGTCATCTCCTGCGCGGCGCTGGTCGCGGCGCCGTAGTGCACGCCGAGCCCCACCAGCTCCTCGAGCGGCGCGACGCCGAGACGCCGATACTTCACGCCGCTCGCGATGATCACCGACCAGGCGCAGATGCAGGTGCCGCCGACCCACGCGTGCTGGTGCTGCCCCTCGGGCTCGATGCCGGTCACCGGCAGCGCGGCGAAGAAGCGCGCCCCGAACCGCGACGCCTGCATGCGCGCACGCTGCGCGAGCCGCATCCCGGAGATGCCGCGCGGGAAGCCGAGGTAGTTGCGGATCATCGAGCTGGTGCCGGCCTGGCCACCGATCGCGTCGGCGTCGACCACCACCGTCGACAACCCCTCCGAGGCGGCGTAGACCGCCGCGGCGAGCCCCGCCGGCCCCGCGCCCACCACCAGCACGTCGGCCACGGTGCCCTCGGGGATGTCGGACGGCGCGCCGTACATCACCGCCGCGAGGTCGGCCACGGACGGCTGCACGAGGGTGCCGCGCCCGAACGTGTCGATCACGGGAAGCCTTGCGGGACCGTCGATCTCGACGTCAGCGAGCACCTCTTGCCCCTGCTCGGAGCAGGAGGAGTAGACCGAGCTCGGCACGCCGGTGCGCGAGAGGTAGTCGCGGATGCGGGCGAGGTCGGCCGAGTCGGTGTCGGCGACGATGCGCACGGCGTCGACCACCGGGCGCGCGGCCGACCAGCCCCAGTCGCTCAGCAGCTCGCTCACCGCCTGGTGGAACTCCTCGTCGCGCGGCCCGCGCGGCACGCCGAGATAGGCGTCGTAGCAGCCGTCGAGCATCGCCTGGCGCACCTCCTCGACCATCCGCCCGAAGTCGCTCGCCGGCAGCACGCACAGCCGCCGCGCGGTCGGCACGACCTGGTGCAGCGCGGTCAGCACCTGCGCCGCGGTGCCGCCGGGCACCACGCACTCGCACACGAGCAGGGCGACGGGCTCGCCCGCGCGCGCCCGACGTACGCACTCGGCACGGGCGGTGTCGGCGTCACCGACGGTGAGCACGTCGTAGTCCCCGGAGTAACGGTCCTCGAGCACGGATCGGATGGCCTCGGCGGAGACACCGGCGACGGCGAGGATGAGCGGGCGGGTCACGGCGACCAGTCTGCCTGTGAGCCGCGGGCAACGCGCCCGCGAGGGCGGATCGGCTGCGACGATGCCTGCATGATCCTCGACCTCACCGGACGCACCGCGCTCGTCACCGGCGGCGGGGTCGGCATCGGCGCCGCCGTGGCCGCTGCGCTCACCGACGCGGGGGCGCGCGTCGCGATCACCTATCGCAGCCACCCGCCCACCGAGGAGGCGCTGACCGCGCTCGGTGGTCCGGCGGGTCGGCCGGTGGCGGTGCAGCTCGACAGCGCCGACGAGGCCGCGGTCGAGCGGTCGGTGGGCGAGGCGGCTGCCGAGCTCGGCGGGCTCGACATCGTCGTCAACAACATCGGCGGGCTCGTGCGCCGCGCCACGCTCGACACCCTCACGCTCGCGCAGTGGCGCGAGATCCTGACGGTCAACCTCGACAGCACGTTCCTCGTGAGCCACGCGGCGCTGCCGCACCTGCGCGACGGCACCGGCCGGATCATCAACCTGGCCTCGCTCGCCGGGCACACCGGCGGGCACCCGGGCGCCCTGGCGTACGCCACCGCCAAGGCCGGCATCTTCGGCTTCACCCGCGCGCTCGCGAAGGAGCTTGCGCCGCGCGGCATCACGGTCAACGCGCTGGCCCCGGGATTCATCGAGGCCACGCCGTTCCACGACACGTTCACCACGGCCGACTCCAAGGCCGCGACGATCCGCGACATCCCGGCCGGCCGCGCGGGCACGCCGCTCGACGTGGCGGGCGCCGCGGTGTGGCTCGCGTCCGACCTGGCGAGCTATGTCAACGGGGCGGTCATCGACATCAACGGCGCGCAGTACTTCCACTGAGTCCCCCGTCACCCACCTGGAAGACTGACGCCTGTGACGGACGAGGTCGTCGGCATCGACGTGGGCGGGACCCGCATCAAGTCGGTGCTGCTGACGAGGTCCGGCGACGTGCTCGCCGAGGACACGCGGCCGACTCCGGCAGACGCGTCCGTACGTCTGGGGCCGGCTCTCGCCGACATCGTCACCTCGCTGGTCGAGCGGGGTGGGGGTGAGTCCGGCGGGCCGGGCGAGGTGCGGCCGGCGCGGGTCGGCATCGGGGTTCCGGGCATCGTCGACGAGCAGCGCCAGGTCGGCGTGCGCTCCGCCAACCTCGGGTGGCACGACCTCGATCTGCAGCGGGCGTTCGGCGAGCACCTGTCGCTGCCGTTCGTCGTCGGGCACGACGTGCGCTGCGGCCTGCTCGCCGAGGCACGACTGGGGGCGGCGCAGGGGTGCACCGAGGTGCTGTTCGTGCCGCTCGGCACCGGCGTCGCCGCGGCCCAGCTCGTCGGCGGGCGGCTGTGGCACGGGCGGCCGTGGGCCGGCGAGATCGGGCACGTGGTGGTCGACCCCGACGGCGACCCGTGCGCCTGCGGTCTGCGCGGGTGCCTCGAGACGGTGGCGAGCGCGGGGGCGATCGGGCGTCGGTGGTCGGTGCTGACCGGTCGCACCGGCGACGCGGCCGAGGTCGCGCGACTCGTCGCCGCGGGAGACCAACAAGCAATCTCGTTGTGGCACAACGCGATCGAGGCCCTGGCCGCGGTCATCTCGCCCGTCGTTGCCGCCAACGGCACCCAGCTGGTGCTCGTCGGTGGCGGTCTCGTGCGGGCGGGCGACCTGCTGCTCGACCCGTTGCGCGAGGCGGTGCACGCACGGCTGGCCCCGGCCATGCGGCCGGCGGTGGCGCCCGCGTCGCTCGGCGACCGGGCCGGCTCGCTCGGAGCGGCGCTGCTGTCGCTCGAGGCCGGAGGCGTCGCGTGATCGTCACGCTCACGCCCAACCCCGCGGTCGACGTGACCTATCGCGTCGGGGCGCTCGAGGTCGGCGGCTCGCACCCGGTTGGCGCGGTGCGCGAGCAGGCGGGCGGCAAGGGGGTCAACACCGCGGCGGTGCTCACGACCATGGGGCAGGACTGCGTGGCCGTCTGCCCGGTCGGGGCGGACGACGCCGACCGGTTCGCGGCCGATCTCGACGCCCGCGGCGTGCGCCATCGGCTGCTCCGGCTGCCTGGCCGCACCCGCCGCTCGGTCACCGTGGTCGACGACGCCGGCGAGGCGACGGTGCTCAACGAGCCGGGGCTGCCGTGGGGTCGCGGGGAGCGCGACATAGTGGTCGAAGTCGTCGCTCAATCTCTCTGGCGCATGGGTTCTCACGATCAGCGGCAGCGTGCCTGACGCTGCCGTGGCGGCGGTCGTGCGGTGCGTCGAGACGGCCGACGCCCTGGCCGTGCCGGCGGTGCTCGACCTGCGCGGACCGGTGCTGCGCGACTCCCTGGCGCACGGCCCGGCGCTCGTGAAGCCGAACCGTGCCGAAGCGGCGGCGATGCTGGGGTTCGACGCCTCGGCCGCGCCGTCCGCAGCCGAGCTCGCCGAGCGACTGGTCGGCGACGGTGCCGGTGCCGCAGTCGTCTCCGACGGTGCGGCGGGGCTGACGCTGGTGTCCGGCGATGGCATACGGCTGGTGGGGCGGTTGTCAGAACCGTTGCAGGGCAACGCAACTGGTGCCGGCGACGCACTCACCGCCGCGCTGGCTGCGGGACTGGCCGAAGGCGTACCGACTGGGCGGGACGCCTGGGCCGAGACCCTGCGCACGGGGGTCGCCTGGTCGGCCGCCGCGGTGCTGCAGCCCGTCGCCGGCGCCGTCGACCCCGCCGACGTCGCCCGCCTGCTCCCCCGTGTCGAGATCGAGGAGATCGCCTGATGACCCTGGCCAACCTGACCGAGCTGCTCGCGACGACGACGCGGGGTGCGATCGCGGCGTTCAACGTCATCCAGATCGAGCACGCCGAGGCGTACGCCGCGGCCGCCGCGCACACGAATCTGCCTGTGGTCATGCAGATCTCGCAGAACGCCGTGCGCTATCACGGGGCGCTGGCACCGATCGCCGCCGCCACCCTCGCGGTCGCGCGCGCCAGCGAGCAGCCGGTCGTCGTGCACCTCGACCACGCCGAGGACGAGGACCTCGTCCGGGAGGCCGTCGAGCTCGGCCTCACGTCGGTGATGTACGACGGTTCGCGCCTCCCCGACGAGCAGAACCGGGAGGCGACCGCGCGCGTCGTGCAGCGCTGCCACGACGCGGGGGTCAGCGTCGAGGCCGAGCTGGGCGAGGTCGGCGGCAAGGACGGCGTGCACGCGCCGGGCGTGCGCACCGACCCGGCGGACGCCGCGCAGTTCGTCGCCGACACGGGGGTCGACGCGCTGGCGGTCGCGGTCGGCAGCTCGCACGCCATGACCTCGCGCACCGCCGAGCTCGACGTCGACCTGATCGCGCGGCTGCGCGAGGGCGTACCCGTCCCGCTCGTGCTGCACGGCTCCTCCGGCGTGCCCGACGCGGGGCTCGTCGCCGCCGTGCGCGCGGGCATGCGCAAGGTCAACATCGCCACCCACCTGAACCAGGTCTTCACCGAGGCGATGCAGGCCTCGCTGCGGGAGCACCCCACCGTCGACACCCGCCGCTACCTCGGCGCCGGCCGCGACGCGATCACCGCCGAGGCCGCCCGCCTCCAACAGCTGCTCGCCCTGGAACCCACGACCTTGGTGGAGTAGGCCGGCCGACCACGGAGGTCGAGCGGCTCTCTTGAAGCTGGTCGAGTGGGCCGGAGCGCAGCGGAGGCCGTATCGAGACCCCCTTCCACGGTGGTCGAGTAGGCCGCGAGGGACGAGCGGCCGTATCGAGACCCCTTCCACGGTGGTCGAGTAGGCCGGAGCGCAGCGGAGGCCGTATCGAGACCACGTCACCACGTTCTGTGGTCACCGAAAGGCGCCGGGAGGGGGAGTCGGGCCGTGGTCGGCCTGGTCTGGCGGCTCGCCGTGGCGACGTTGCTGACAGAGCCCGACGTTGTTGACACGGACTGACGTTGTTGACAGACGTGCGTGCTGCAGCAGCCCTTCGTGTCAACAACGCACTGTCGTGTCGAGATCGTGCGGTCGGGTCAGGACCGACCCCCGGACTGGCCAGAATCACCCAGACTGGTCACTTGCAACCGACCAGTCTGTGAGTTCGTGACCACTCTGGCGATGTACGCCATCGGCGACTCGCGAATCCGACGTCACCCCAGGCGTACTCACGCCTCCCGGCGCCGTTCGGTCACCACCGAGCGCGGTGACCCGGTCTCGATACGACCTCGCCTAGCGGCTCGCCCTACCCTTCGATACGCGCTCGTCCCTCGCGCTACTCAGGGCGGCGCTCGACCAGCTTGGTGGGGTCTCAATACGGGCTCGCCCAGCGGCTCGCCCTACTCGACCAGCGTGTGGGGGACTCGCTCCGGCCTGCTCGGCCCGCGTGACGGGGTCAGCCGTCCAGCATCACCGAGCGGCTGAGGTTGCGGGGGCGGTCGGGGTCGAGGCCGCGGGCGGCGGCGCGGGCGACGCACAGGCGGTGCACGCGCACCAGCTCGGCCATCGGGTCGGCGTCGCGGTGCTCGAAGTGCGCGCCGGTCTCGGCGACGTCGTCGGCGAGACCCTCGGGCACCTCGCCGATCGCCCACACGACGCGGCCGGGCTCGGCGATGCTGATCGGGCCGTGGCGGTACTCCATCGCGGGGTAGGCCTCGACCCACATCTGGTTCGACTCGCGCAGCTTCAGCGCCGCCTCGTTGGCGAGGCCGACGGTCCAGCCGCGGCCGACGAAGCTGATCTGGTCGGCCTCGACCAGCGCGCCGAGCACCTCGGCCTCCGGGGCCTCCAGCACCGCGCGCGCCTCGTCGATCGCGGGCGTCAGGTTCTCGCCCATCGCGGCGCGCAGGATCGTCAGGGTCGTGGTGGCGAAACGGGTCTGGACGACCGACTCCTCGTCGACGTCGTCCATCAGCACGGTGTGCTCGGCCAGCTCGGCGATCTCGGTGCCGGGCGTGGCCACGAACGCGACGTGCGGCGTGCCGGCGGCGCGCAGCTCGCGCACGACGTCAACGACCTCGCTGGTCGTGCCCGACCGGCTGATCACGACGACCCGGTCGTAGCCGCGCGCGAGGTGGTGCTCGGAGGCGGCGAACGCGTCGGTCACGCCCTGCCCCAGCTCCTCGCGGCGGGCGGCGTACGCCTGGCCCATGAACCACGACGTCCCGCAGCCGATGGTCGCCACCCGCTCCCCGCGCGCGGCAGCACGTCGACGAGCGAGGGCACCCGCGCGACCGCGCGCGCCCAGTCATCCGGCTGGGTGGCGATCTCGGTGCTGGTGTGGCTGGACGCGGGGCTCATGCGCGACCTCCGTACGGGTGAGCAGATCTGATCGTTTGAGTCACCAATCTTGCACAGTTGCGCACGCCCGTCCAGGTGGATTCGTTAGATTCGTCCCGTCCGCACGCCCCTCGATCCGCTCGGAGCCAGCACCTGATGACCGACCTGCGCCTCGGCGTCGTGGGCTTCGGCCTGCGCGCCAACCTCGCGACCACCGCTCACCGCCCCGGCGAGGGAAGCCGGGTCACCGTCGTCGCCGACCCGCTGGCCGCCGCCCGCGAGCGCGCCGCGGAGCTCGTCCCGGGCGTGCGCACCGTGCCCGACCTCGATGCGCTGCTCACCGACGCCCGCGACGACGTCGACGCCGTGCTGCTGCTCACGCCCGACCACCTGCACCGTGACCACGCGACCGCCACGCTCGAGGCGGGGCTGCCGACGTTCCTCGAGAAGCCGATCGCGACGACGGTGGCCGACGCCGACGCGATCCTCGAGACCGCCCGGCGCACGCGTACCCGCCTGTATGTCGGTCACAACATGCGGCACATGCCGGTGGTCACCGCGATGCGCGAGGCGATCCGGGCCGGCGCGATCGGCGACGTGAAGGCGGTGTGGGTGCGGCACTTCGTGTCGGCCGGCGGCGACTTCTACTTCCACGACTGGCACGCCGACCGGCGCAACACGACCGGGCTGCTGCTGCAGAAGGGTGCCCACGACATCGACGTGATCCATTGGCTCGCAGGCGGATTCACGCGTTCGGCCGCCGCCGTCGGGAGCCTGTCGGTCTACGGCGACGTCGACTCCCGGCGCGACAACTCCGACCGGCGGCTGCGCGACTGGTACGACGTCGGCACCTGGCCGCCGACCGCGCAGCGCGACCTCGCGCCGGTGCTCGACGTGGAGGACATCTCGATGGCCAACCTGGTGCTCGACGGCGGGGTGCTCGCGTCCTACCAGCAGTGCCACTTCACGCCTGACTACTGGCGCAGCTACACCGTCATCGGCACCGCCGGCCGGCTCGAGAACGTCGGCGACGGGCCCGGCGCGCAGGTGCGGATCTGGGACCGCCGGACCGACACGTACGCCGACCCCGACCGGGTCATCGAGGTCGGCGGCGACGACGAGGGCACGGCGGCGCCGACCCGTTGCTGGTCGCCGAGTTCGTGCGCTTCGCCCGCGACGGCGGCCCGACCGAGACCTCGCCGGTCGCGGCGCGTCAGGCGATCGCGGCCGGTGTCGCCGCGACGCAATCGCTGCGCTCGGGCGGCGGCATGGTCGAGGTGCCCGAGCTCGACCCGGACGTCGCGGCCTGGTTCGCCGCCGACCAGCAGTAGCCCTTCCCCTCCGGTCGCCAGTCGCCGGTCGCCAGTCGCCGGTGTCCGCGACTGTCCGCACCGACACCCGACGTACGCCCTCGGCCGGAATATTGGTTGGCGCTCCACCCTTGGGGCTGAAGTACTCTCAGAGTGATACGGCGTCGTATCACCCTGCCCGCGGCTCCCGTCACTCCGCGGAATCCCTTCGCCTCCCTTTGGAGAAGCATGTCTACCGCTGCCCCGCCGGAGTATCCGGACAAGATCGACGGCGCCGTGCTCAAGGTCGCCGGTGTCGTCGTCCTCGGCGCGATCATGTCGATCCTCGACATCACCGTCGTCAACGTCGCGCTGCCGGTCTTCCAGACCGAGTTCGCGACCGACCCCGCCCAGCCGCTGGCGTACTCCACCGTCGCGTGGACCGTCACCGCCTACACGCTCGCGCTCGCCACCGTCATCCCGCTGACCGGCTGGGCCGCCGACCGCTTCGGCACCAAGCGCCTCTACCTGCTCGCCGTCGCGCTGTTCACCGCCGGGTCGGCGCTGTGCGCCGCCGCGGGCTCCATCGAGATGCTGATCGCGTTCCGCGTGCTCCAGGGTCTCGGCGGCGGCATGCTCATGCCGCTCGGCATGACGATCATGACCCGCGCCGCCGGCCCCGACCGGATGGGCCGCCTCATGGCGATCCTCGGCGTGCCGATGCTGCTCGGCCCGATCCTCGGCCCGATCCTCGGCGGCTACCTCATCGAGAACCAGAGCTGGCACTGGATCTTCCTGATCAACGTGCCGATCGGGATCGGCGCCCTGATCTACGCCTTCGTGGTGCTGCCGAACGACTCGGTCGAGCCGTCCGAGACGCTCGACGTAAAGGGCCTGCTGCTCATGTCGCCGGGTCTCGCGCTGTTCCTGTACGGCGTCTCCACCATCCCCGAGGCCGGCACCATCTTCGACGCCGAGGTGCTGATCACGATGGTGCTGGGGGCGGCGCTGATCGTCGCGTTCGTCTTCCACTCCTTCCGCCCGGCGCACCCGCTGCTGGACCTGCGGCTGTTCAAGAACCGCAACCTCACGGTCGCGACCGTCACGATGTTCCTGTTCGCCGCGGCCTTCTTCGGTGGTCTGCTGCTGGTGCCGACGTACTTCCAGTCCGTGCGCGGCGAGTCGACCCTCGACGCCGGCCTGCTGGTCGCCCCGCAGGGCATCGGCGCGATGCTGACCATGCCGATCGCAGGCGCGCTCGCCGACAGGCTGCCGGTCGGGCGGATCGTCCCGGTCGGCCTGGTGCTGATCGTGGGCGGCATGTTCGGGATGACGCAGGTGGGGTCGGAGACGTCCTACACCTACATCATCGTCGTGCTGTTCATCCTCGGCCTGGGCATGGGCGCCACGATGATGCCGCTGATGACCTCGGCGCTGAAGACGCTGACCCACCACGAGGTGGCGCGCGGCTCGACCCTGCTGAACATCGTGCAGCAGATCGCGAGCTCGGTCGGCGTGGCGATCATGTCGGTGATCCTCACCAACGCGATCAAGGACCGCGCCCTCGCCGGCCCCGCGATGGCGACCCACAAGGACCCGGCGCTCGTGGAGCGGATGGGTGGCCCGCAGGTCGTGGCGGAGGGCCTGGCGCAGGCCGGCGACGCCTTCTCCACGACCTTCTGGGTCGCGGCGATCCTCGTGGCACTCAGCCTCGTGCCGGCCGCCATGCTGCCGCGCAAGCGCGAGAAGTCGCACCTGCTCGACGACGAGGGTGAGGCCCGCCCGCCGGTCGTCGTGCACTGAGGCGAGCCGCTCGTACCTCAAAGGCGCGAGGCGTATCGGCATGCCGATACGCCTCGCGCCTTCTTGGGTCTCCGGCGCGGGTCAGCCGGCGCCGTTGCTGCCCACCGCTTCGAGCAGCGCCTCGTTGAAGGCCGGGATGTCGTCGGGGTTGCGGCTGGTGATCAGGTTGCCGTCGATGACGACCTCCTGGTCGACCCAGGTCGCACCCGCGTTGCGCAGGTCGGTCTCCAGGCTCGGCCAGCTGGTCAGCTGCTTGCCCTGGATGACGTCGGCCTCGATGAGGGTCCACGGCGCGTGGCAGATCGCCGCCACCGGCTTGCCCGTGAGCAAGAACTCGCGCACGAAGGCGACCGCGGCCGGGTCGGTGCGCAGGGCGTCGGGGTTCGCGACGCCGCCGGGCAGCACCAGGGCTTCGTAGTCATCGACGCTGGCGTCGCCGACGACCGTGTCGACGTCCCGCTTCTCGGCCTTGTCGAGATGGTCGAAGGTCTGCACCTGCCCCTCCTCGGTCGACAGGAGGCTCGGCTCATAACCGGCGTCGGTGACGGCATCCCACGGCTCGGTCAGCTCGACCCGCTCGATGCCTTCGGTTGCAGTGAGGAACGCGATCTTCTTGGCCATGGCGGCAGTCAACGGCACCCCCTCGGTCGCAGACCACACCCTCAGGTGCGGGCCGTCACCCGCTCCCGCTGTACGTCCGCGGCACCGTCAGTGGGCACGGTCGCCGGGAGCAGCCGGGCCAGCAGGCGCTCGATGAGCAGGCCGACAGAGACCGCGAGGGCGATGCCGATCGCCGCTCCCAGCAACGGGTTTCGCTCCACCCAGTGCCCGGCGAGCGCCCCGAGCGCGACGGAGTAGGTCGCCCAGGTCGTGCAGGACAGGGCGGTCAGCCCGGCGAACCGGCGACGGCTGTACCCCGTGCTGCCGGCGGTGAGGTTCACCGCGACCCGCCCGACCGGGATGTAGCGCGCGACCAGGATGATCACGCCGCCGCGCCGCTCCAGCTGCCCCTCGGCCCACACCCGGGCGCGCGCCAGCCGGGGTGACCGGGCGGACAGGCGGTCGGCGTCGATGCGCCGGCCGATGGCGTACGCCAGGTTGTCGCCGAGCCACGCGCCCACCGCCGCGACGACCGCGAGGGCGACCAGGTTGGGAGCGCCCGAGGCCGCGCCGACGGCGGCGAGCGCGATGAGCAGCGACTCGCTGGGCAGCGGCGGGAACAGCCCGTCGAGCATCGCGAACGAGAAGATCACCGGCAGCACCCAGGTCGCGGCGGCGTGGTCGGTGATGAGCTGGTTCAGCTGGTCGAGCACGGCCTTGGTCTCCCCGGGTGGTGGCGCGGCCGCCCTGCGCGACCGACGTTACGACGGTCGCAGGCCGGGAGAGGTTGCACATCGGCCGCGAGTCCAGACCTGTGTACGACCTAGGTATGACACCCCCAACGCTGATCCTCGACCGGCGTGGAACGGTCAGCCGGAGTTGCGCAGGGCGGTGGCGAGGCCGTTCATCGTCAGCAGGATGCCGCGGCGCACCTGCGGGTCCTCGTCGCCGGCGCGGTATCGGCGCAGCAGCTCGATCTGCAGGTGGTTCAGCGGCTCGAGGTAGGGGAACCGGTTGAACACCGAGCGCTTGAGCGCGGCGTTGTCCCACAGCAGGTCGTCGTGCCCGGTCACGGCCGCGAACATGCGCACCGTGCGGGCGTGCTCGTCGACGATCTTGCCGAAGACCCGCTCGCGCAGCGCCTCGTCGTCGACCAGCCGGGAGTAGCGCTCGGCGATCCCGAGGTCGGACTTGGCCATCACCTGCGCCAGGTTGGACATCACGGTCTGGAAGAACGGCCAGCGCGCGTAGTAGTCGCGCAGCGTCGCGAGCCGCCCGGCGTCCTCGCCGACCCACTGCTCGAGGGCGGCGCCGGTGCCGTACCACCCCGGCAGCATCACGCGCGACAGCGACCAGCTCATCACCCACGGGATCGCCCGCAGGTCGGAGATCTGCTCGGTCGGCTTGCGCGACGCCGGGCGCGAGCCGATGTTGAGGTCACCGATCTCCGCGACGGGGGTCGAGGCCTTGAAGTAGTCGACGAATCCCGGTGTGTCGTGGACAAGCTCGGCGTACGCCGTCCGCGCCAGAGCGGCGATCTCGTCCAGGTGGGCGTAGGCCGCGGCGGTGTCGCCGAGGCCCTCGACGTCCAGCAGCGACGACTCGAGCGTGGCCGACACCAGCGCCTCGAGGTTGCGCGTGGCCAGCGGCGGCTCGGCGTACTTCGCCGCGATGATCTCGCCCTGCTCGGTCAGCCGCAGCGAGCCGCGCACGGCGCCGGGCGGCTGGGCCAGGATCGCCTCGTAGCTGGGGCCGCCGCCGCGACCGACGGTGCCGCCGCGGCCGTGGAACAGCCGCAGCCGCACGTCCTGCTCGCGGGCGACCTCGACCAGGTCGAGCTCGGCGCGGTAGAGCGCCCAGTTCGCCGCGAGGTAGCCGCCGTCCTTGTTGGAGTCGGAGTAGCCGAGCATGACCTCCTGCAGGCCACCCTTGGAGTCGACCAGCTGGCGATAGACCGGCACCGCGAGCGCCGCGCGCAGCGTGCTGGCCGACACCTGCAGGTCCTCGATGGTCTCGAACAGCGGCACGATGTTGACCGGGCAGGTGGCCGCGCCGTCGCCCGGGTCGAGCAGCCCGGCCTCCTTCAGCAGCACCGCGCACTCCAGCAGGTCGGAGACGCTGGTGCACATGCTGATGACGTAGTTCGGCACCGCCTCGGGCCCGAACGTGCGGATCGCGTCGGCGGCCGCCGCGGTGATCGCCAGCTCGCGCGTGGTCTGCTCGGAGAACTCCGCGCCGCGCCCGACCAGCGGGCGGCGCGAGGCGAGCTCGGCGACGAGCAGATCGACCTTCGCGTCCTCGTCGAGCGAGGCGTAGTCGGGGTGCACGCCGGCCCACGCGAACAGGTCGGAGACGGTCTCCTCGTGCACGTCGGAGTTCTGTCGAAGATCGAGGCCGTAAAGGTGGAACCCGAACGACCGCAACGCTTCTCGCAGACGAAGCAGGCGGTCGTCGGCGATCAGGTCGTCGCCGCGCGAGCGCAGCGACGCGTCGATGACGTCGAGGTCGGCCAGCAGCTCCTCGGGCGTGCCGTACGCCGTCGCACCGTCCACCTCCTTCGCGCCCTCGGGGGTGGCGCCGAAGAACCGGACGTACGTCTGCTGCAGCCGCCCACGCGCCCAGCGCACGGCCTGGCGGTACGGCTCGTCGTCGCGGGAGTCGCCGGTGTTGCGGGCCGCGAGAGCGAGCAGCTCGTCGCTGACCGGCGACATGCGTACGGACATGGAGAGGCTGGTCTCCAGGTCGGCGAGCTGGCGCAGGTAGTGGGTGAGCGCGGTCTGCGCGGCGCGGGAGGAGGCGGTGCGCACGACGTCGGCGTCGACGCCGGGGTTGCCGTCGCGGTCGCCGCCGATCCACGAGCCCGCCCGCAGGAGCGGCTCGGGCAGCAGGTCGAGGCCGGGGTAGATCTCGTTCAGCTCGCGGCGCACCCGGGCGTTGAGCTGCGGGAGGACCTCGAACAGCGACGCCTCGAAGAAGCGCAGGCCCACCTCGATCTCGTCGCGGATCTGCACCCGCTGCAGCCGGATCAGCGCGGTCTGCCACAGGGTGAGGATCTGAATCTTGATGTCGCGCAACGCATCCCGCTCCTCCTGCTCGGAGAGGGTCATGCGTTCACGGGTGCGCATCCGCTCCTTGATGCGGCTCTGCGCGTCGAAGACGGTGCGGCGCCGCGTCTCGGTGGGGTGGGCGGTGATGACCGGGACGACCTCGGCGTCGCGCAGGGTGTCGGCGACGACCTCGGGGGCGGGGCCGTCGGCGCGCAGCTTGGCGAACGTGGCGGCGAGCGAGCCGTCGGGGGCGGGGTCGTCGGAGGCCACGTGGAGGGCGCGACGACGCTCGCGGTGCAGGTCCTCGGCGAGGTTGGCCAGCAGCGCGAACAGGCTGAACGCGCGGATGACGTGCAGCGCGTCGCGGGTGGTCTGCCCGTCGAGCAGCTCGGCGAACCCGGCCCGGTCGACCTCCTGACGGCGCACGGCGAAGGCGCGGGTGCGGGCCTCCTCCACCAGGTCGAAGACCCGCTCGCCCTCCTGCTCGCGCAGGACGTCACCGAGCAGTCCGCCGAGGAGGCGGATGTCCTCGCGGAGCGGCTCGGTGGCGGCGCGGCCGTCCTCGGTCACGTCGAAAACCAGGTGCTGCTGCGACATGCGCACCAGGATGGGCGTTACCGATCGGTCATGGGGCGCAACGTTCGGCAGGTGGAAGCGGCGTTCGTCACATCCGATCCACAGAATCCCTGGCGGGCTAACTTTCGGGAGCGTAAGTTGTGCGTGTGAGCCTGATGACGACCACCGTCCGACCTGCTGTCCGCTGGAGCGTCGAGCACGCCCTGCCCCGCCAGGTGCTGCGCATGTCCGAGAAGCGGGGTGACATCCAGGCGCGGCTGGTCGCCGAGTCGCGGCACGTGGCGACGCCCGACCTCGCCGGTCTGTTCGACGAGATCCGGGGTCGCGGGCGGCTGGTGCGCACCGACCTCGCCTACCTCACCGCCCATCACGAGGTGTGCAAGGAGGTGCTCAGCTCGCCCGACGTCAAGGCCGGCTTCCCCGCGCCCGACAACCCGGCGATCGCGCGCATCCTCGACTGGACCAAGTCCGAGACGCTGCACCCGGTGCAGCCGCCGTCGCTGCTCGCGGTCGACGGGCCCGACCACTCCCGATACCGCAAGCTGGTCACCAAGGTCTTCACGGTGAAGGCGGTCGAGGCGCTGCGCGGCCGGGTCGAGGAGATCGCTGCCGGTCTGCTGGACGAGATCGAGGCCGCCGGCGGCGACCAGGTCGAGCTGGTGGAGGCGTACTGCTCGCGCCTGCCGGTCGCGATGATCACCGAGATCCTCGGCGTGCCCCCGCAGGACCAGGACCTCGTGCGCGGGTTCGGCAGCGCCGCCGCGCCGAGCCTCGACATGGGGCTGTCGTGGAAGATGTTCCGCAGCGTCGACAACGGGCTGACCGAGTTCGACACGTGGCTCGACCAGCACCTGGAGAACCTGCGCCGCAACCCCGGCGACAACCTGATGAGCAAGCTGGCCGCCAGCCGCGACGAGGAGGGCGGGCTCAACCTGGTCGAGCTGAAGGCCACCGCCGGGCTGGTGCTCGCCGCCGGCTTCGAGACCACGGTGAACCTGCTCAGCAACGCCATCGCGCTGCTGCACGACCACCCCGAGCAGCGCGACCTGCTCAAGGCCGAGCCGGAGCGCTGGCCCAACGCCGTCGACGAGGTGCTGCGCTTCGACCCGCCGGTGCTGCTGACCGGGCGCAAGGTCGACAAGCCCACCACGATCGCGGGGGTCAACCTGCGGCCGGGCGTGGTCGTGACCACCGTGCTCGCCGGCGCCAACCGCGACCCCGAGGTGTTCACCGACCCCAACACCTTCGACGTCACCCGCGAGAACGCCAAAGACCACATGGCCTTCTCCGCCGGCCGCCACTACTGCCTCGGCGCCTCGCTCGCGCGGCTCGAGGGCGAGGTGGCGCTGCGCGCGCTCTACGAGCGCTTCCCCGACCTGCAGGTGCTCCCCGGCGCCCAGCGCCGCAAGACCCGGGTGCTCCGCGGCTTCCAGGTGCTGCCCGCGACGGTGTGAGCAAGGTGGTCGAGTAGTCGCGTGAGGCACGAGCGCGACGTATCGAGACCCCGCCCCCACACGCCGGTCGAGTAGTCGCGTGAGGCACGAGCGCGACGTATCGAGACCCCGCCGCGTTCGTCACCCAGGGAGAAGCCTCGCACCCCCTTTACGTTGGGGCGTGTGGTGCGCCACCCCTGATGGTGCACCCGATGCACCAGCTCGCAGTGGTGCATGACATGCCCCAACGGATAGCCCGCGACGAGGATGCCGTTGGGCTCTGTTACGAAGCTCATCGGTCTGAGCGTGGGTAGCCGGCGAGATCCGGGGGCACGGCGTCTGGCGGCAGGTCCGCGCGCGGTCGCCCCGTGTCCCGACCAGGGTTGTTCGGCTCGGCGGGGCAAGGGTGGGGTTCGCAGCGGGCCTTACTCTGGGGCGCCTGGTGCGCCAGGGGCGCACATGGGTGGCGCACCACGTGCCCCAGAGTAAGGCCGCCGGCGAGACCGCCTCCGGGGTCGGGGAAAGGCAGGGCCTGCGCTTGGCCAGGTCGGGGCGAGCCGAGGGCACCCCCGACACGCTTCTGCCCCGCGAAGCGGGCGAAGCCCGCCCCATCGTGCTACGGGCCATCGGACTCGTTCACAAGGAGCACGTGGCCCGCCGCCACCCCGGAGAAGAAGTCGGCGATCTCGAACAGCAGCGCAGATGAGGCGGGAGCGTAGAGGTCTTCGAACCTGTCGTGCGTGTCCAGAGCATCGATCACGTCGACGAGGTCCCCCAGCTCGTCCTCGACCCCCTGCAGATCCTCGATCAAGATGTGGCGGAA
The DNA here is from genome assembly GCF_030296655.1 of Barrientosiimonas endolithica. Classification (NCBI taxonomy): domain Bacteria; kingdom Bacillati; phylum Actinomycetota; class Actinomycetes; order Micrococcales; family Dermacoccaceae; genus Barrientosiimonas; species Barrientosiimonas endolithica. The sequence goes on from NZ_AP027735.1 coordinate 3,331,052, forward strand.
GGCGCGTTCTCGCTCCACTCGGTACAAGTCACCGTCGGTCGCGGAGAACCACACGACGCCCTGCTGGCGCCACTGCGACAGCACTCGGCCGAATATCCGCTCGAGTGCGTCGAGAGAGATGAGGTGTCGCTGCGCCATCTGAGCAGTGCACCCCATGTGGGCAGTGGCGTGCCACTGGTTTCATGACCGGGCTCGTACGGCGAACTGCCTTGCTGCAGCGACGGTCCGGGGCTCGATGCGTCGCTCGTCCCTCGCGACTACTCGACCAGCGTGGGCCGACTACTCGACCAGCGGGGCGCGGGTGACCGCGCGCATGATCGTGCCGGCGGTGGCGCGGGCGGCCTGGGTGAGCGGGAGGCGCTTGGCCTGCCACCGGCGCAGGTCGCCCTCGGCGTTGAGCGTCTCGGCCAGCGTGACCGCGTCGACGATGGCGTCGCAGGCTCCGCGGCCGAGGTTGGGGTGGCCGCGTGCGCGGCGTCGCCGACGAGGACGTACCGGCCGCGGACGTACGTCGGCAGCGGCGGTGCGACCCAGATGCGGGTCGCGATCGTGTCGGGCCCGGCCTGCTCCAGCGCCCCGCGGACGACCCGTGCCGCGTCCGCAAAACGTTCACGCGCCTCCGCGAGAACCGTTGCGACGTCGAGGGGTTCGGGGCCCAGCTCGCTGCGGTGGGTGGTGAACCAGTACTCCCGCTTCGAGCCCGACGGGCCGAACGGCATCAGGCCGAAGATCAGTCCGCGCCCCCAGTACTCCCCGGCCAGCGACGGGGTCGCCGCCGGGCGCACGCCGCGCAGCGCGACGTACGGCGTCTCGACCCGCTCCGCCCCGCGCGGGTGCACCAGGCCGCGCACCACACTGCGCACCCCGTCGGCGCCGATCACCAGGTCGGCGTCGAGCGAGCCGGGGTCGGCCACCGCCTGCTCGACCCGACGCACGTTCGGCGGCACCGCCGCGTCGAGCCCGGCCAGCAGGTCCGGTCGCGGCACGGCGAGCAGTCCGGGCCGGGTGATCGGGCTGAGCGGGCGCCCGGTGATCGAGTAGAGCCGGCCGGCGCCGGGGCGTACGTCGTCGGCTCGGCCCCGATGCGGCCCAGCGCCGCCCGAGCCGACGGCCACAGCCCGAGCGGGGCGCCGAGCGCCTTGCGGTCGGGCTCGGCCTCGTGCACGACGACCTCGAACTGCGCGGGGTCCAGCCCGGCCGCCAGCGCCAGGCCGGCGATGCCGCCGCCGACGATCGCGACGCGGCGGCGCGGCGCGTCGGGGCCGGTCACTCCGCGGCCGGGAGCCCGAACTTGTCCCGCTGGTCGGCCGGCACCAGGGCGAGGTAGTCGTCCTGGTGGGTGTCGATGTACTTGCGCACGAACGGGCAGAACGGCAGCACGTCGAGGCCGCGCCCCTTCACCTCGTCGAGGGCCGTGCGGACCAGCTCACCGGCCAGGCCGCGGCCGCTGTAGTCGGGCCCGACCTCGGTGTGCGTGAAGGAGATTCGGCCCGGGGCCAGGCGATACTCGGCGAACCCGGCGACCTGGTCGTCGACCAGGACCTCGAACCGGTTCTCGTCGGGGTTGTCGCGGACGGTCGTGCTCATCGTCTCTCCTCGGTCACGGGCGGACAGTCACATCCTGCCTGTCGGGCAACCATCCTGCCCGGTCGGGCCCGGCTCAGCGGCCGTAGAGCTCCTCGATCCGGTCGGCGTACATCTTCTCCACCACGTGCCGGCGCACCTTCAGGGTGGGGGTCAGCTCGCCGCCCTCCTCGGTGAAGTCGTCGGCGAGCAGCGTGAACTTCTTGATGCCCTCGGCGCGCGAGACCAGCGCGCTGGCGCGGTCGACCGCCCCCTGCACCTCGGCCCGCAGCTCGTCGTCGTCGACCAGCTCCTCGGCGGTGGAGCCGTCGCGGCCGTGCTCGGCCGCCCACCGACGTACGCCATCGGGGTCGAGCGTGACCAGCGCGGCGACGAACGGGCGCCCCTCGCCGACGACCATCGCGTGGCCCACGACCGGGTGCGCGCGCAGCTCCTCCTCCATCGGCCCGGGCGCGACGTTCTTGCCGCCGGCGGTGACGATGATGTCCTTGCTGCGGCCGGTGATGCGCAGGTAGCCGTCGTCGAGCGTGCCGAGGTCGCCGGTGCGGAACCAGCCGTCGTCGAACGCGGCGGCGGTGGCGTCGGGGTTGCGCCAGTACTCCGCGAACACGACGCCGCCCTGCAGCTGGATCTCGCCGTCGCCACTGATCCGCACGGCGTTGCCCGCGATCGGACGCCCGACCGACCCGACCCGCGTCATCGTGGGCTGGTTGACGGTGATGGCGGCGCACGACTCGGTGAGGCCGTAGCCCTCGTAGACCGGCACGCCGACGCCGCGGAAGAAGTGGGCCAGCGATGCGCCGAGCGCCCCGCCGCCGGAGATGACGGTGTCGCACTGCCCGCCGAGCGCGTCGCGGATGTTGCCGTAGACGAGCCGGTCGAAGACGGCGTGCTGCGCCCGCAGCGCCCGCCCCGCGCCCGGGCCGCCGGTGTCGGACGACTCCTGCGCGCGGCTGCTGTCGGCTGCCACCTTCTCGGCGCGCCGGAAGATCGCTGCCTTGACGCGGCTCTCGTCGGCCTTGGCGCGGATGCCGTCGTGCACCTTCTCGAACACGCGCGGCACGCCGAGGATCAGGTGCGGCCGGAAGCTGGCGAACTTGTCGGCGACCGAGCCGAAGTCGCCCCAGAAGCCGACGGTCGCGCCGCCCTCGCTGGTGGCGTACGTGACCGCGCGGGCCAGCACGTGCGCGAGCGGCAGGAACATCAGGACCCGCCGCCCCGGCGCGGCCGCGACCCCGATCGGTTGCGACAGCAGGCCCTGCGCCTCGGCGGCGAGGTTGCGCTGCTGCACCACACAACCCTTGGGTCGGCCTGTCGTGCCGGAGGTGTAGATGATCGAGGCGACCGAGTCGAGGGTGACGCCGTCGAGCCGGGCCTGCAGCGTCGCGTCGTCCACATCGGCGCCGCGCGCGGCGAGGTCGGCGATCGCTCCGTCGTCGAGGCACAGCACCGGCACGTCGACCCCGGACTCGGCGACGGTCTGCGCCATCGCGGGGGTCTCGACCACGACCAGGCGAGCCCCCGAGTCGCGCACGATCCACTCGACCTGCGACGCCGACGACGAGGGATAGATCGGCACGGTCGCGCCGCCCGCCGCCCACACGCCGCAGTCGAGCTGGACCCAGGCGTAGCTCGTGCCCGCCATGATCGCGACCCGGTCGCCGGGCTCAACGCCGAGTGCGATCAGGCCCTTGGCCGCGGCCGCGACGGCGTCACGGTGCGCGGTCGCGGTGATCGGCTGCCAGGTCCCGTCGAAGATCTCGAAGCTGACGTGGTCGGGGTCCTGCGCGGCCCGCCGCCAGGCCAACCGCGCCAGGTTGTGCTCCTCGACCAGCTCGACCTCCAGCGGCACCGCGAACTCGCGCGCTCCGGTGCTCGTGTCAGCAGACACCCCGACCCCTCCGAACCTCGTGCGACAGGGACTGCTCCCCCATCGGTTGACGGTAACCCCCGGACGGGTGGAGCGTGCTCCCGCCCCGGAAAGTCCCCACCACACGGCGGTCGAGGCTCACGGCGGTCGAGTAGGCCGGCGAGGAACGAGCCGGCCGTATCGAGACCCCCCACGACACGGCGGTCGAGTAGGCCGGCGAGGAACGAGCCGGCCGTATCGAGACCCCCACGACACGGCGGTCGAGTAGGCCGGCGAGGAACGAGCCGGCCGTATCGAGACCCCCACGACACGGCGGTCGAGTAGGCCGGCGAGGAACGAGCCGGCCGTATCGAGACCCCCGACTCCCGCCACCTACGCCCGCCGCGGCAACGGCTCGGGGTTGCGGTGACCGAAGGTCTCGCCGCGCGAGATCGCATCCCGGTCGTTGCCGTACGTCGGCAGCGGGTTGGCCTTGAGCGTCGCCGCGAGGTGCATCAGGTTCCAGCTCATGATCGTGGTGTTGCGCTGGGTGAAGCTGTTGCCGAAGCCGACGGCGCCGTCGTCGGTCGGGTCGCCGTAGGACGGGCCGGGGCCGATCTCGCCGATCCAGCCGCAGTCGGCCTGCGGCGGGATCGCGCAGCCCAGGTGCTGCAGCGCGAACAGCAGCGACATGGCGGTGTGCTTCACCCCGTCCTCGTTGCCGGTGATCACCGCGCCGCCGACCTTGTTGTAGAAGATCGACTGGCCGCGGTCGTTCAGCTCGCCGGACATCGCGTACAGCCGCTCAATGATCCGCCGGCAGACCGAGCTCTCCTCGCCGAGCCACAGCGGCGTGCCGATGACCACGATGTCGGCGGCGTCGAAGATCGGCCACAGCCGCGGCCAGGCGTCGTCGGGGAACGTGTCGCTCATGTCGGGCTGCACCCCGGGAGCGATCGCGTGGCGCACGGCGTGCACCTCCTCGACCTCGACGCCCGCCCCGCGCATCAGGTGAGCGACCGCGTCGAGCAGCCGCCCGGTGTGCGAGGTCTGCGGGTCGGGGTTGAGCGTGCAATTGACCAGGACGGCCTTGAGGTCGTCATAGCGGGGAGCAGTCGTCATGCCACCCACTCTGCCCCGCGGCCGCCCGACGCAGCAGCAGGAACCGCCCCGGTTCCGCGACGCACGGCAGGCTGAGGGTGCACGTTGCGCCCACAACGCGGCGCCGCGTTGGGCGTGTCACGCACTCTCAGTCCGGTTCTGGTCTCAGCCCGGCGGCGCGCGCCAGCCAGTCGCGCAGCAGCGCCGTCGTGACCTCGGGGCGCTCGATCTGGGCGTTGTGGCCGGCGGCGTCGAGCACCGCGAAGGTGGCGCGCGGGAAGCGCTCGAGCAGCGCCCACTGGTCGGCGTAGCCGACAACCGAGTCCTGGCGACCGGTGAGGATCAGGGTCGGGCGGTCGTACGCCAGCGCCTCGCACTCCGGCAGCGCGTAACCGCCCGACTGGATCCGCTCCAGCGCCTCCTCGTCGGCGGTGGCCAGACCGGATCCGATCTCGGCGCAGAAGCGTTCGAACGTCTCGCGCGTCTGCACGACGGCCAGCGGCTCGAAGGTCGCGAGCTCGTCGGCGTCGAGCGAGGACATGAGCGCCTCGTCGCGCTCGATCACGGCGTGCTTCGGCACCGTGCGGTCGGCGTGCATCGGGACCACGACGGGGCACACCAGGGCGAGCGCCCGCACCTGCTCCGGCGCTGCCGCGCGAGCTCGGCCGCGAGATACCCGCCGTACGACTCCCCCACCAGCAGGTACGGCTCGTCGCCGACCGTGTCGGCCAGCGCCTGCTCGACGGCGGCGAGAACGTCTGGGGTGGAACGGATCTCGCGCGCGGCCGAGGACCCGCACCCGGGCAGGTCGAGGTAGATCCGGCGGTATCCCTCGGTCCCGGCGAAGACCGGCTCGAGCATGCCCGCCATCAGCCGCCGGTCGGGTCCGAACCCGTGCAGCGCGACGACCGGGGTGCCCTCGCCGACGATCTCGGTGCTCAGCGTCGCCATGCCCTCAGCATGCCCCAGAGGGAGGTCACCGGGTCTCGATACGCGGCTCGTCCCTCGCCGCTACTCGACCAGCGTGCGAGACCTTGCCGCTACTCGACCAGCGTGCGAGACCTTGCCGCTACTCGACCAGCGGGCGGGGCGATCTGACACCCCTGAGGGTCTGGTCCGACCTTGCGGTGGGTGCCTAGTCTCGGCGACGTCCAGCACACCACGAGATCGAAGGAGATTTCCTGTGGCTACCCCTCGCACCTCGTCCGCCAAGACCGGCGACGGGCTTCCCGAGGCCGTCGTCGGCAACGGCGGAGAGCTGCACCAGCTGCCGCGCGACGGCCAGGTCATGACCACCGCCCAGGGCACGCCGATCAGTGACGACCAGAACTCGCTGAAGGCCGGCGAGCGCGGCCCGACGCTGCTGTCGGACCAGGTGATGCGCGAGAAGATCTTCCACTTCGACCACGAGCGCATCCCCGAGCGCGTGGTGCACGCCCGCGGCTACGGCGCGCACGGCACGTTCGAGACGCTGGAGTCGCTGTCCGACGTCACCGTCGCCGACCTGTTCCAGAAGAAGGGGACCAAGACCCCGGCGTTCGTGCGGTTCTCGACCGTCGCCGGGCGCGCCGGTTCGTTCGACCTGGCCCGCGACGTGCGCGGCTTCGCCGTGAAGCTGTACACCCAGCAGGGCAACTGGGACATCGTCGGCAACAACATCCCGGTGTTCTTCATCCAGGACGCGATGAAGTTCCCCGACCTCGTGCACTCGGTCAAGGAGGAGCCGGACCGCGGCTTCCCGCAGGCCCAGTCGGCGCACGACACGTTCTGGGACTTCGTGTCGTTCATGCCCGAGTCGACCCACATGACGCTGTGGCAGATGTCCGACCGGGCGATCCCGCGCTCCTTCCGGTTCATGGAGGGCTTCGGCGTGCACACCTTCCGGTTCGTCGACGCCGACGGCAAGGGCACGTTCGTGAAGTTCCACTGGAAGCCGCGCCAGGGCGTGCAGTCGGTGGTCTGGAACGAGGCCGTCAAGATCAACGGCGCCGACCCCGACTTCCACCGCCGCGACCTGTGGGACGCCATCAACGCCGGCGACTTCCCGCAGTGGGACCTCGCGGTGCAGCTGTTCGACGACGAGGTCGCCGACTCCCTGCCGTTCGACGTGCTCGACCCGACCAAGGTCATCCCCGAGGAGGACGTGCCGCTGCGCGTCGTCGGCCGGCTCACGCTCGACCGGGTGGTCGACAACGAGTTCGCCGAGATCGAGCAGGCCGCGTTCTGCACGCAGAACGTCGTGCCGGGTGTCGACTTCACCAACGACCCGCTGCTGCAGGGCCGCAACTTCTCCTACCTCGACACCCAGCTCAGCCGCCTCGGCAGCACCAACTTCACCAAGCTGCCGATCAACGCCCCCAAGTGCCCGGTCGCGCACTTCCAGCGCGACGGGGCCATGCAGACGGAGATCCCGCAGACCGGACCGGTGGCGTACGAGCCGAACGGCTTCCCCGCTGACGTCACCGGGCCGCGGGCCGAGCCGCGTCCGCAGGAGGCGAGCTTCCGCTCGTTCGAGGCGCCCGTGGACGGCACGACCCGGCGCATCCGGCCCGAGTCGTTCGCCGACCACTACAGCCAGGCCCGGGTCTTCTGGATCAGCCAGACGCCGGTCGAGCAGCAGCACATCGTCGACGCCTACGTCTTCGAGCTCAGCAAGGTGAAGAACCCGCAGATCCGTTCCCGGGTGGTCGCCAACCTGCGCAACGTCGACGAGGACCTCGCGACCCAGGTCGCCGACGGGCTCGGCCTGCCGCTGCCCGACGCGAGCGAGCCGTTCGCTCCGGTGCGCACCGACCTGCCGGCCTCGCCCGCGCTGAGCATCCTGGCCGACCCGCCGGGCACGTTCGCCGGGCGCAAGCTGGGCCTGCTCGTGACCGACGGCAGCGACGCCAAGCTCGTCACGGCGCTGCAGGACGCCTTCACCAAGGCCAAGGCGATGGTGACGGTCGTCGCGCCGAAGGTCGGCGGGGCGAAGCTGTCCGACGGGACCCAGCTCGAGGGTGACGAGCTGCTCAAGGGTGCGCCGTCCGTACTGTTCGACGCCGTCGCGATCGTGCCCTCGGCCGAGGGGTGGCGCAGCTCGCCAAGGACCCCGCGGCCAAGGACTTCCTGAACGACGCGTTCAACCACTACAAGTTCATCGGCCTCGGCCCTGACGCGACGCCGCTCGTCGAGGCCGTCGGCCTCGCCGACAAGCTCGACGACACGACGCCGACGATCTCCTCCGCGAAGGACGCCAAGGACTTCGCGACGGAGTGCGCCCAGCTGCGCGCCTGGGAGCGCCCGGTCAGCGAGTAGCCCGCCGGTCGCCCCTCATCGCCTCTGCCCCGGTCCTTTCACCCTTTCGGACCGGGGCAGAGGTGTGTCGTGGGGCGGGGTGGATGCTTCCTTGCCAACTCCTGACCTTTGCCAGACCCCGCCTAGAGCAACGGCTTCCTAACGTCGAGGGACAGCCTGCCGGTCGACGGGGCGGCCCCAGGTGACTCCCCTGGAAAGCAAAGGACAAGTCAGTGATGAAGAAGAGCATGACTCTGCTCAGCGCGGTCGGTGCCCTCACCCTGGGCGTCGGCGTCGCAGGTCCCGCCACCAGCGCTCCCGCCGACCCCGACACCAACCCGTCGGTCGAGCGCAAGGCCGCCGCCACGACCAAGGCCGAGCAGCAGCGGGTGCGCGACTACTGGACCCCGGAGCGGATGAAGAACGCCAAGCCGCGTGACATCTCCGGCAAGGGCCAGCCGCAGAAGGCGCTCAAGGGCAAGCCGCAGCCGCAGGCCGGCGGCCAGGCCGTGCAGGTCGCCCCGCAGCCGACGCTCGGCAAGGTGTTCTTCACCCTCGGCGGCCAGAACTACGTCTGCTCCGGCACCGCGACCAACAGCGGCAACGGCGACGTCGTGACGACCGCTGGTCACTGCCTCAACGAGGGCCCGGGCGCCTACGCCACGAACTTCGCGTTCGTGCCGGCCTACGACAACAACAACCGCCCCTACGGCACCTGGGTCGCCAAGTCGCTGCTGACCACCACGCAGTGGAAGAACTCCGGCGACTTCAACTACGACGTGGGCTTCGCCGTCATGGCCGAGAACAGCAGCGGACGCAGCCTGACCCAGGTCGTCGGTGGCCGTCAGATCGGCTTCGACATGGGTTACCGCCTGCCGTTCGAGTCGTTCGGCTACCCGGCCGCCGCGCCGTACGACGGTCAGCGGCTGTGGAAGTGCTCCGGCACCTCGATCACCGACACCCGCGGCGGCTCGATGGACCACGGCCTGCCGTGCAGCATGACCGGCGGCTCCTCCGGCGGCGGCTGGTTCACGAACGGCGTTCTGAACTCGGTGAACTCGTTCAAGTACGGCAACGACAACACCACGATGTGGGGCCCCTACTTCGGCAGCGTCGTCCGCTCGGTCTACACGGCCGCCGCGGCCAGCTGACCCGCCCCCACGCTGGTCGAGTAGGCCGGCTCAAGCCGGTCGAGTAGGCCGAGGCGCTAGCCGAGGCCGTATCGAGACCCAGTCCCCGCAGGACTGGTCTCGATACGGCCCGCTCGTCCCTCACGGGCCTACTCGACCGGCGTTTGTCGTTGTCGCCTACTCGACCGGCGTCGTGGCGCCGAGCTCGATCAGCAGCACCCCTCCGGCGATGAGGGCGATGCCGCCGGCCATCAGACCGCTGAACGGCTCGCGGAACACCACGCGCGAGACCAGGGCGGTGAGCGCGACGCCGACCGCCGCCCACACGCCGTACGCCATCCCCAGCGGCATCCCCGCGCGCAGCGTGAGGCTGAGGCAGGTGAAGGCGACGGCGTAACCCGCGAGCACGCCGGCGTACCAACGCTTTTCGCCGAGCGCTGCCATGCGCAGCGACGCAGTGCCGAACACCTCGCAGACGATCGCCACGACGAGGAAGGCCCACGCCATCACGCCGCCCCGTGGGCGCGGCGCTGCGCGGCCTGCGAGCCCAGCTCGACGACGAGCACGCCGGCGCAGACGAGCGCCAGGCCGACACCCATCAGCGCGGTGAGCGGCTCGCCGAACAGCACGGTGGAGGCGAAGGCGGTCAGCGCGACGCCGACCGCGCCCCAGATGCCGTAGGCCACGCCGAGCGGCATGCCCGCGCGCAGCACGAGCGCGAGGAAGGCGAAGGAGGCGACGTAGCCGACGGCGACGACGGCGTACAGCGCCGGTCGGTCCAGCGCCCCTTCAACGACAGCGAGGCCGACACCTCGCACCCAATCGCGCCTGCGAGCAGCAGCCACCGCCTCATGCCGCAACGATCGCACGGCGCGGCCGCGCGCCGGCGGGCGGTCGCACCGGCGGAGCGAACGACCGGCGGGCGGCTACTGACCCGACCGCAGCGCCTCGATGAGCTCGTCCTTGGACATGCTCGACCGGCCCTCGACGCCCAGCTCCTGCGCGCGCTCGAGCAGCTCGTCCTTGGTCCACTCGTCGTAGCTCTCCGACTCGCCGCCGCGGCGGCCCACCTCGGAGCGCGAGGAGCTCGCCGCCGCGTTGGCGATGCGCGCAGCCTTCTGCTTGCTGGCGCCCTCGTCGCGCAGCGCCTCGTAGACCTCGTCGTCCTTCACCGAGGGGCCGGGCTCGTCGCGCTGGGACTTGTCGCTGGGCATGACGCCTCCTCCAGGGATCGTCCTCCCACGGTGGCACCGGCGCTGGCGGCGTTCAACCGTTCGCCGGGGTGTGGTGCCGCGTGCCGGCCGACACCTACCGTGCTCAGGTGAGTCTTGCGCGCGAACCTCGTTCTGCCCTGGTGCTTCTCGACATCGACGGCACGCTTGTCGACAGCACCTATCACCATGCGCTCGCCTGGCAGCGCGCCTTCCGTCGCCACGACCTGGACTTCCCGTTCTGGCGGATCCACCGGTCGGTCGGCATGGGCGGCGACAAGCTCGTCGGCGCGGTCGGCGGCGACGAGGTCGAGGAGCGGCTGGGCGACGCGTTGCGCGAGGCGTGGCAGGAGGAGTTCGAGCCGCTGAGCGACGAGGTGCGTCCGCTGCCCGGCGCGCATGACCTGCTGCGCGACCTCGCCGACCGCGACATCCCCGCCGCGCTGGCGTCGTCGGGCGAGCGCGTGTTCGCCGAGAAGGCGATGCAGCAGCTCGGGGCCGCGTCGCTGGTCGAGGCGCTGACCAGCTCGGCCGACGCGCGGGAGTCCAAGCCGCAGCCCGACCTGCTCGCGGCGACCCTCGAGGAGGTGCCGGCGCGGCGCGCGGTTCTCGTCGGGGACACGCCGTACGACATCGAGGCGGCCAGCCGCGCCGGCCTCGCCTGCGTGGCCGTGCGCTCCGGTGGTTTCGCCGACACCGAGCTCGCCGAGGCCGACGCGATCGTCGACGGCCCTGCCGACCTGGTCGGCTTCGACTGGGACCCGGTGCTGCGCGACGTGGGGGACGCCGACCCCAGGCTGTGACCGACGATCCTGCCGCTCGAACCGGCACGGCGACGGCCCGGATCGCGGTCTACGATGCGGCCCGTGCCCGACCTCGCCGCCCAGGTGTCCAAGCTCGCTCGCGGCAAGGTCGCCTTCGCCGGCGTCGTCACGCCCGACGGCACCACGACGACCCACGCCCACGCTGGTCGAGTAGCCCGCGAGCCCCACGCTGGTCGAGTAGCCCGCGAGGAACGAGCGGGCGTATCGAGACCCCCACCCCGAAACCCGAGCCCGACCTCGAGATCGGTTCTGTCACCAAGGGATTCACGGGCCTGCTGTACGTCGACGCGGTCGAGCGCGGCGAGGTGCGCCCGAGCAGCACCCTGGGTGAGTTCCTCGACCTGGGCGACTCGTTCGCGGCCTCCGCGACGCTGGAGGCGGTGAGTCGGCACCGCTCCGGACTGCCTCGGCTGGCGGTGATCCCCGACGCCGCCGCCCGGTCCTGGCGGCTGTGGCGACACGGCGCCAACCCCTACGGCGACTCCCTCGAGACGCTGCTGAAGCACGCGCGCGGCACCAAGGGCCGGCGCAGCACCCGGCCGAGCTACTCCAACCTCGGCTTCCAGCTGCTCGGGCACGCGCTCGCCGCAGCGGCGGGGACGACGTACGTCGAGCTGCTGCGCACCCGGCTGCTGGACCCGCTCGGCATGACGACGACGTACGCCCCGCGCATCCCCGCGGAGCTGCGCCCGGAGGCGGTGGCCGGCACGGGGCTGTTCGGCGCGCGGCGCGACCCGTGGGTCGGGGAGGACATCGGCCCCGCCGGCGGAATCCGAAGCACCGCAACGGATCTGGCGATCTTTGCTCGCGCGTTGCTCGACGGCGCGGTGCCGGGGATCGCCGCGCTCGACCCGGTCGAGGCGTTCGGCCGCGACCTGCGGGTCGGTGCCGGGTGGATGACCAGCCCGGTCCGGGGGCGGCGCGTGACCTGGCACAACGGCGGCACCGGCGGGTGCGCCAGCTGGTTCGGGCTGGACCGCGAGAACGGGCGGGCGGCGTACGTCGTGCTCGCCGAGCTGCGCAAGGTCGACCACGTCGCCCAGAACCTCCTGGTCGACCCGACGCTCTGACCGGCGGCGGCCAACCCGCTGGAACCGCGTTTGAGCCCTCTGACTTCGCTGCAGCGAAGTCAGAGGGCTCAAACCGCGTTCTGGCTGGGGGTCGGGGTCGGACCCGTCACGAGGTCTCGATGCGGCCCGCTCGTCCCTCGCGGGCCTACTCGACCAGCGTGCGGGTCAGCGGTGCAGGTCGAAGCGGTCGGCCTCCATGACCTTGACCCACGCGGTGACGAAGTCGCGCACGAACTGCACCTGCGCGTCGTCACTGGCGTAGACCTCGGCCACGGCGCGCAGCTCGGAGTTGGACGAGAACACCAGGTCGGCGCGGCTGCCGGTCCACTGCTGCCCGTCCGGCCCGGTGCCCTGGAAGGTGTCGGCGCCCTCGGCGCCGGTCCAGTGCGTGCCCAGGTCGAGCAGGTTGACGAAGAAGTCGTTCGTCAGCTGACCGACGCGGTCGGTGAAGACGCCGACCTGCGAGTCACCGGTGTTGGCGCCCAGCACCCGCAGACCGCCGACGAGCACGGTCATCTCGGGCGCGGTGAGGCCGAGCAGGTTCGCCCGGTCGACGAGGGCGTACTCCGCCGGGAGGGCGGTGTCGCCGCGGTCGAAGTTGCGGAAGCCGTCGGCCCTGGGCTCCAGCGGCTCGAAGCTCTCGGCGTCGGTCTGCTCCTCCGTCGCGTCGGTGCGGCCCGGCGTGAACGGCACGGCGATCTCGGTGCCGGCGGCCTTCGCGGCGTCCTCGACGCCCACGCCGCCGGCGAGCACGATCACGTCGGCGAGCGAGACCTGCGCCCCGCCCGCGCCGTTGAAGTCGGACACGACGCCCTCGAGCTGGCTCAGCGTCGCGGCGAGCTGCTGCGGGTCGTTGACCGCCCAGCTGCGCTGCGGCTCCAGGCGCACCCGGGCGCCGTTGGCGCCGCCGCGCTTGTCACTGATCCGGAAGCTGCCGGCCGAGGCCCACGCGACCTTGACCAGGTCGCTCACCGACAGACCGGTGGCCCGGATGCGCTCCTTGAGGTCGGCGACGTCGCTGTCGCTGACGACCCCGCCCTGCGGCGCCGGCACCGGGTCCTGCCAGATGAGGTCCTCCGACGGCACCTCCGGCCCGAGATAGCGCACCTTCGGCCCCATGTCGCGGTGGGTCAGCTTGAACCAGGCGCGGGCGAACGCGTCGGCGAACTCCTGCGGGTTCTCGTAGAACCGGCGCGAGATCTTCTCGTACGCCGGGTCCACCCGCAGCGACAGGTCCGTCGTGAGCATGGTCGGCGGGCGGGTCAGCGAGCCGTCCTCGGGGTCGGGCACGGTGTTCGCGCCAGCGCCGTCCTTGGGCTGCCACTGGTGGGCGCCCGCGGGGCTCTTGGTCAGCTCCCACTCGTAGCCGAACAGCACCTCGAAGAAGCTGTTGTCCCACGTCGTCGGGGTCGGGGTCCAGGTGACCTCGAGACCGCTGGTGATGGCGTCGCGGCCCTTGCCGCTGCCGTAGGAGCTGATCCAGCCGAGGCCGTTCGCCTCGAGGTTCGCAGCCTCCGGCTCGGGGCCGACGTGCCCCTCGGGGTCGGCCGCGCCGTGCGTCTTGCCGAAGGTGTGGCCGCCGGCGATCAGCGCGACGGTCTCCTCGTCGTTCATCGCCATCCGGCCGAACGTCTCGCGGATGTCGATCGCGGCGCGCGCCGGGTCGGGCTCGCCGTTGGGGCCCTCGGGGTTGACGTAGATCAGACCCATCTGGACCGCGGCGAGCGGGTTCTCCAGGTCGCGCTCGCCGGTGTATCGGCTGTCGCCGAGCCAGGTGGTCTCCGAGCCCCAGTAGACGTCGTCGTCGGGCTCCCACGCGTCGACCCGGCCACCGCCGAAGCCGAACGTCTCCAGGCCCATCGTCTCCAGCGCGACGTTGCCGGTGAGGACCAGCAGGTCGGCCCAGGACAGCGACTTCCCGTACTTCTTCTTGACCGGCCACAGCAGCCGGCGCGCCTTGTCGAGGTTGGCGTTGTCGGGCCAGCTGTTCAGCGGCGCGAACCGCTGCTGCCCGGCCCCGGCGCCGCCGCGGCCGTCGGCGACGCGGTAGGTGCCGGCGCTGTGCCAGGCCATCCGGATCATCAGCGGGCCGTAGTTGCCGAAGTCGGCCGGCCACCAGTCCTGGGAGGTGGTGAGCACCTCGGCGATGTCGCGCTTGACCGCGGCGAGGTCGAGGGTCTGGAACGCCTCGGCGTAGTCGAAGTCGTCGGCGAGCGGGCTGCGCGCCGGCGGGTTCTTGGCGAGGATCTTCAGGTTCAGCCGGTTCGGCCACCACTGCTGGTTGGCGTCGCCCTGGGTGGGCTTCACCAGCTCGTGCATGACGGGGCACTTGCCCTCGCCAGCGTCGGCGTCGTTCATCTCGCCGAGCTCGGTGGTGTTGTCGACCTGCTCGTCGAGCTCGGACTCGTTGACAGACATCGGTGTCCTTTCCGGTGGGGCGGTGGTGGGTGTCGTACGTCGGTGGAAGGTTCGGGGGTCAGGCCGGGCTGGGTGCGGCGGCCGCCGCGCAGCGTGCGCACCGGCCCCAGTAGATGACCTCGGCCTCGTCGACGACGAAGCCGCCGGCCTGCGGGCCGAGCGCTGCGGGGTCGAGCGCCGGCTCGAGGCACGGGGCTGCGCCGACCGAGCAGTCGACGTCGCTCACCGCACCGCACTCGCGGCACACCAGGTGGTGGTGGTTGTCGCCCACGCGCAGCTCGTAGCGCGCCGCGGAGCCGGCGGGCTGGATGCGCCGCAGCAGACCGAGCTCGGCGAAGGTGTTGAGGCAGTCGAAGATCGCCTGGCGGGAGACGGCAGGCAGCTCGCGGCGCACCTGGTCGACGATCGCGCGGGCGTCGGCGTGCGGGGCGTCGTGGACCGCGCGCAGCACCGCCACGCGGGGGCGCGTGACGCGCAGACCCGCGCCGCGCAGGGCGGCGGTCTCGTCGAGCTCGTGAGGCACGGCACCCACCTTCACGGACTCATTGGACCGAGTCAAGATATCTCCCGGTCGTCTCACCCTTCGGAAGGGGTGCTCACCCCTGCGCAGGAGTGCGGTCCACACCGAGCCCCGCCGCGAGCGTGTCGACGATCTTGGGGCGCAGCTGCCCCGCGGAGATCACCTCGTCGACCGAGCCGACCTCGACCGCGCGGTGCACGCTGTGCACCCGGTCGAACTCGGTGGCGACCTCGCCGAGCTTCTCGCTGCGCACCGCCTGGCGGGCCTCGGCGAGCTCGGTCGCGAGCGCCGCCCGCTCGGTCTCCGACGCCTCGGCGAGGCGGCTCTCCAGGCTGGTCACCCGCTCGTCCTGGGCGGTGCGCGCGTCGACGTCGCGGGTGAAGACGACCGCGGCGGCCGGCGCGCCGCCGATCACCGAGGCGAACGACCCCTCGAGCGCGAGCACCGTCATCTGCGGGTTGAGCGCCTTGGAGAAGACCACGAACGCGCCGCCGTGGTAGCGCGAGATCACGCAGAACACGATCGGGCGGTCGAAGTTGACGATGGCGCGGCCGATCTCGGCGCCGTACTCCAGCTGCAGGTTGCGCATCGACTCCGGCGACCCGTCGAAGCCGGAGAGGTTGGCCAGCACGACGACCGGGCGGTTGCCGCGCGCGGCGTTGATCGCCCGGGCGGTCTTCTTCGACGACCGCGGGAAGAGCGTGCCGGCGGTGTAGACGTCGGGCCCGTCGGTGGGCGGAAAGCCCCGCCGCGCAACGGGTTTCGACTCGATCCCGATCAAGGTGACGGGGAAGCCGCCGATGTGGGCGTCGTACACGACCGACGTCTCGGCGTCGGCCATGCCGGCCCACCGCTCGAGCGTGACGTGGTCCTGGTCGGCCACCGCGGCCATGACCGTGCGGATGTCGAACGCCTTCTTGCGGTCGGGGTTCTTCTCGACCGAGAAGATGTCGCCGACGGTCGCGAAGCCGGAGTCGGCCGGGTCGTGGGGGTAGTCCTGCACGTCGCGGTCGACCGGGTCGGTCGTCGGGGCGCGCCGCGGCCCTGCTCGCCGGGGGCGACGTACGCGTGGTCGTAGTGCGACATCAGGATGCCGAGCGCGCCGGCGAGGTTGGGCGCCCAGTACTGCGCCTGGCCGTTCGGCCCCATGACGCGGTCGAAGCCGCCGATGCCGTGGTTGTCCTCGGCCGAGACGCCGCCGGAGAAGTCGAGCGACTGCTTGCCGGTCAGCACCATTGCGCTGTCCGGGGTCATCACCAGGATGCCCTTGGTGTGCATGAGCATCGTGGCCTCGGCGTTCCAGTAGGGCTGGGCGCCGACGTTGATGCCCGCGACGACGATGTTGATCTCGCCGCCGGCCTGGGTGAACTCCACGATGCGCTTGAGCGCCTTGGCGACCCAGTCCATGTTCTCGGTGCCGGAGTCCATCGAGATGCGGGCGCCCGCGGACACGGCGAACCACTCGACGGGCACGCCCAGCTCGCTCGCGAGCTCGAGCGCGGCCATCACCCGGGCGCACTCGGGCTCGCCCAGGGCGCCGAGCGCGCGCAGCGGATCCCCGCACAGCACAACGCGTTTCACGCCCTCGGGGTATCGCTGGGTCGGCGTCGAGATGACCCCGACGATCATGCCGGAGCTGTTGCGGCCGTACGCCCGGTCGACCGGGACGAGCCGGCCGGACTCGTCGAGGTCGTACTCCTGGGCGGTGCCGCCCACGCCGGCGATGAGCGACTGCAGCTCGTAGGGGTAGACCGTGCCGCGCCGGCGGGCGCGGATGACCTTCTGCTGGTAGTCGTCGAGCGGGGCGAGGCGCTCGGTCGGCGGCCCCTCGATCGAGCTCACGACGCCCGAGCCGGGCTGGTAGTGGAAGCGCGCCACGAGCGGCACCACCTCACCGTCGGCGGCGGCGATGCGGCCGCCGACGCGCAGCTCCTCGATGCCGGCGCCCGCGGTGAGCGGCGCGATCTTCGACTTCAGGGCGGTGAGCTGGTCCAGGTCGGCCTCGATCGGCGGCCAGATCTGCACCCAGACGTAGTTCAGGTCGAGCCGTTCGCCGCTGCTCGCGGCGCGCGCGCGGCGGATCGCCTCGAGACAGTTGGCGATGGCCCGCTCGGCGTGCGGCAGGCCCACGACCTTGCCGTCGTCGTCGCGCACGACGGCCAGCTGGCGGACCTGCGCGAGGGCCACCAGGCGTACGTCGGACTCGTTGCCCGGGGCGACGCAGCGATAGAGCAGCACGTCCTCGGGCGCGTCGAGGCGGGTGATGTCGAAGTCGGCGAGGCGCCACAGGTTGAGGCGCCGCCCGACCATCGGGTGCACGCCGCGGATGAGGGCGTCCTCCTGGAGCGACCCGTCGGGCTGCGGGCGGAAGGTGAAGTAGCCGACCGGGCGGCCCGCGTCGGGGCAGACCGCGACGGCGACGCGGCGCACGGTGGCGGTGAAGTCGAGCTGGGAGAGCCGCTCGGCGAGCGCGGCGGCCGCCTCGTCGGGCGTCGCGGGCTCGTCGGGCCAGGCGAGGTAGAGGTCGACGACCGCCTCGTGACCCTCCGGGCGGGCGGCGAGCTGCTCGCTCACCCCGGTGACCAGGTCGCTGCCGGGCGCGAGCTCGGAGACCCGGCCGATGGTGGTGACCAGGTGCGTCGGCCGGTCGTCGAGGGTGTAGTCGGCGACGGCGTACGGCCGGGCGGCGAGGGTGAGCTCGCGCAGGTTGCGCAGGTCGTGCTCGCGGTAGTGCCGCTTGACCAGAACCGCCAGCATCGGCTCGTCCTCGGGCAGCCGGTCGCCCTCGAGGTGCTCGGCGAGGAAGCGCACGATCTGCTCGGGGATCGCGGCGAGCTGGTCGATGCGCGCGTCGCGGTCGGGGCCGGCGGGGGTCCCCGCGATCGCGACCAGCTCGTCGCGCACGCCGCCGAGCACGCTGCGCCGCTCGCTGTCGACCAGCGGTTGGTCGAACCAGCGGAACCGCACGCTGCGCGCGAGGTCGCCGACCACGGGGAAGCGCAGCTGGGTCGCGACGACGAGGCGGTCGAGCACGTCGCGGGCAACCGCGTCGAGCGGCGGCTGGGGCGGCGGCTCGGCGATCCAGCGCTGCAGCAGGCTGGAGACCAGCTGCACGTCGGGGGCCGAGCGCAGCTGGGCGAGGAAGATGCGGAAGACCGCCTGCTCGAGCTCGGGGTGCGGTCCAGGCTCGCGACGCCGTAGTGGCGCAGCACCCGGCGCAGCTTGGTGCGGAACTCCTCGGGCAGCGCCCCGCGGTCGGGGTCGAGGCTGGTCAGGTAGGTGTGGAAGTGCTCGCGCGGGCTGTGCACCCGGGTCTCCAGGTGCAGGTCCTCCCCGACCGGCCGGTTGCGGGACAGCTCGGCGAAGTCGGCGAACGTGCCGACCAGCTCCAGCTCCTCGGCGAGCGGCGTGGCGCCCTCGGCGGCGAGCTGCTCGCCCTCGCGCAGGTAGTCGGCGAGGGTGCGCCCCTCGTCGCGCGGGTCGACGTCGTAGCCGAGCAGCATCGCCGACAGGTCGGCGCGCAGCCGCTCGACGCGGCCGGCGAGCGAGGTCGGCATGGCGTCCCCGTCGGGCAGGTCGAGGTCGACCTCCTCGCCCGCGGTGGACGCCTCGGCGACGCCGTCGCCGACCGGCTCCAGACGTACGAGCGGGGCGCCGGTCTCGACCTGGCTGCCCGTCGCGACGAGCAGCTCCTTGACCCGCGCGGGGAACGGCGCCGGCAGCACCGTCTCCATCTTCATCGACTCCAGCACCAGCACCGGGGCGCCGGCCTCGACCTCGTCACCGACCGCCGCCGGGGTGGCCACGACCAGGGCCGGAGCGGGCGAGCGCAGCACGCCGCCCTCGTCGAGACTGACCCGGTGGGTGACGCCGTCGACCTCGACGAGCTGCACGGGTCCGTGGTTGGCGGTGACGAGGCGGTGGTTGCGGCCGCCGATGCGGATGCGGCTGGCGTAGTCGTTGATGCGGTCGACGTCGGCGTCGACCGTCTGCTCGGTGGCGCCGGTCGCGACGAGCACGCGGTACCGGGTGGGGCCGATGCGCGACACGGTGACCTTGTACGGCGCGCCGCGCAGCTTCAGGTCGACCGCGCGCCCGGTGCGGTGCTGCACCTGGGGGCGGCCGCCACGGGCGGTCTCGAGCAGGCGAGTGCGCTCGACCTCCTCCTCGGCGACGTACGCCTCGATGCCGGCGGCGACCAGCGCGACGCCGGAGTGGCGCGTGGTGACCAGACCGCCCTCGGCGCGGGTGCGGTCGATCCAGCCGGTGTCGGCCCACTCGACCCCCTCGCCGCCGACGACCTCGGGGGCGTCGAGCAGCTCGAGCACGAAGCTCTTGTTGGTCGCGCCACCCTCGATGACGACGGTGGTCTCGGACATCGCGCGGCGCAGGCGGGCCAGCGCCTCGTCGCGGTCGCGGCCGAACGCGATGATCTTCGCGATCATCGAGTCGAAGTCGGCGGGGATCGAATCCCCTTCAGCCACACCGGTGTCCACGCGGATGCCCGGGCCGGCCGGAAGCTCGAGCAGGGTGATCTTGCCGGGGCTCGGCGCGAAGTCGCGGTCGGGGTCCTCGGCGTTGAGGCGGGCCTCGACGGCGTGTCCGACCTCGGCCGGCTTGTCGCCCTCGAGCCGACCGCCGGAGGCGACGTGGATCTGCAGCTTCACCAGGTCGGTGTCGGTGGTGACCTCGGTGATGGGGTGCTCGACCTGCAGGCGGGTGTTGACCTCGAGGAAGGCGAAGAAGCGCTCGGTCGGGTGATAGAGGAACTCGACGGTGCCGGCGCCGGCGTAGCCCACCGCCACGGCGAGCCGCTCGGCGCTGGCCTTGAGCTCTTCGACCTGGTCGGCGTCCAGCAGCGGCGAGGCCGACTCCTCGATGATCTTCTGGTTGCGGCGCTGCACCGAGCAGTCGCGCACACCGATCGCCCAGGCGGTGCCCTGCCCGTCGGCGATGACCTGCACCTCGACGTGGCGGGCGCCGGTGACGAGGCGCTCCAGGAAGACGACGCCGGAGCCGAAGGCGCGCTCGGCCTCGTCGCGGGTGCGTTCGTACGCCTCGGTCAGCTCCGCGTCGGACGACACCTTGCGGATGCCGCGGCCGCCGCCGCCGGCCGTCGCCTTGAGCATGAGCGGGTAGCCGATCTCGGCCGCGGCCGCCTTGGCGTCGTCGAGGGTGTCGACCCCGCCGCGGCTCCACGGCGCGACGGGCACGCCGACCTCCTCGGCGATCAGCTTGGAGCCGATCTTGTCGCCGAGCTTGCGCATCGCCTCGGCGCTCGGGCCGATGAACGTCACGCCGATGCGCTCGCACAGCTCGGCGAAACCGGGGTCCTCGGCGACGAATCCCCAGCCGACCCAGGCGGCGTCTGCACCGGTCTCGCGCAGCGCCTTCTCGAGCACGTCGTAGTCGAGGTAGGGCCGGTTCGCGGCCGGGCCGAGGTCGTACGCCAGGTCGGCCTCGCGCACGAACATCGCCCGGCGCTCGCCCTCGGTGTGCAGCGCGACGGTCTCGATGTGCGGGCCGTCCGGGCCGGCCGCGGCGTTGAGGTCGCGGACCGCGTGGATGAGGCGCATCGCGGCCTCGCCACGGTTGACGATGGCAATGCGCGAGAACATGGGCAGGCTCCTTCAACAACCTCGCCGGCGGCGGTCGTACGGTCGGGCTCAGTCGTGCGCACCCGCGGTGCGCAGGCCGCCAGCCTGCCACCTCGCCCGGACGGACGCGGGGGCGAACCCGAACCGGCGGGTAGCCAAGGGGCGCCTCAACGGGTGGGGAGGCCCACTCCGGTGGGGGCGCCGGCGCGCAGCTGCGCCTGGTCGATCGGGACGATGTCCTTGCCGAGCGGGAAGCAGGTCACCGGGATCATCTTGAGGTTGGCCAGCGCGAGCGGGATGCCGATGATCGTGATCGCCTGGAACAGGGCCGTGACGACGTGCCCGATCGCGAGCCAGAGGCCGGCCACCACGAACCAGACCACGTTGCCGATGCCGGAGGCCAGGCCCGCGGTCGGCTTGGCGACCACGGTGCGGCCGAACGGCCAGAGCGCGAAGCCGGCCATCCGGAACGACGCGATCCCGAACGGGATGGTGATGATGAAGATGCAGGCGATCACGCCGAAGAACACGTAGAGCAGGGCGAGCCAGAACCCGCCGAAGACCAGCCAGATGAGGTTCAGCAGCAGCCGCATGGCCCCATTCTGCCGTGCCTAGGGTGCAGTCGGCCTGCCGCGGGGATGTGATGAGGTGGGGCGTACGCACGAACGCTTCTCCGCAGAGGTCAGCACCATGAATCCATCCGCCGGCAAGCTCGGCCGGGCCGCGATGAGCGGGCACAACCGCGCCGCCGTGAGCACGACGATCGCGGGCGCCGTCACGGCGCTGTCGGCCGCACCCGCGCAGATCGGTCACGTGCTGCGCCGGCGGTTCCCGACGGTCGCGGTCACCGGGATGACCGGGGTCGGCAAGACCCGCCTGGTCGACCGGCTCGCCCGTCGCGCCACCCCCGAGGCCGCCCAGGAGGTCGGGTCGGCGGTGATGGAGCGGCGCACCCGACGTTCGTCGCGGCTGCACGGCTTCCGGTTCCGGGTCGTCCCCGGCGACAACGCGGCGACCCGGCTCGGTGCGCTCGACGAGGTGTTCCACGACGAGCCGGTCGACGGGGTGCTGCACGTCGTCTCCTACGGCCACGCGACCCCGCGCCGCACCGCGGGCATCAGCGGCAGCGCGCAGGCCACCCGCGAGGAGCTGCTCGCCGCCGAGCTGGAGGACTGGGCGATCACATCGCACCGGATCGCCTCGATGGCCGTGCGCCGCGACAGGCCCGTGTGGCTCGTCATCGTCGTCACCAAGGCCGACCTGTTCGCCGGTGACATCGACGAGGCGGTGCGCTACTACTCCCCCGGCAGCGGCTCGCCGTTCGGCGACAAGCTGGACGAGCTACGAGCGCTGGCCGGTGGGGCGCGGCTGTCGATCGACGTCCTGCCCGTCAGCGTCGAGGGGGCTTCGGACCGGGAGGCTGACGCCCCAGCGGCACCGGCCGCGCTGCCGAGCAAGCGCGCCGACCAGCTGCTGGCCGCCCTCGAGACGCGCATGGAGCAGCTGAGCGGCCACGTCTGAGTCGCCGCACCCGGGCCGCCGCCCGTGACTGTGCAGGACACGCGGTTGGCGCCGGCGGCGTTACCGCGTGTCCTGCACAGTCACGGCTGCCATCACGCGACCAGCGTCGGAGTTCGCTACTCGGTCGCTGCGAGGCGGGCGGCGTCGTCGACGGCCGGGCCGTGACTCGTCCACCACTGCACCCGCGGGTCGCGCAGGCCGAACGCCGACAGACTCTCGTGGCCCCACATGCCGGCGGCGTCGATGGCGAGGTCACGGCTGCCGCTGCGCTCGGCGAGCACGGCGGGGGCCAACCCGTCCGGCGGGCGCTTCCAGCTGAGCAGGGTGGAGGCGGCGAGCACGCGATGCTCCCGTTTTCCGTCGTGCAGCAGCCCGAGAAGGGTGCCGGTGGCCTCGCGCCCGGCCGTCTCGAGCACGATGTACGCCGTCCGCGGCCGGGCGAGCGGGCTCAGCGACCCCGAGCGCAGGGCGTCCAGCGCGACCTGGGCGACGACCTTGCGGTACGGGCTTGCCCCGAGCAGCACGACGGCGTGGTGGCGGCGCTCGGCGTGGTCGTGCCCGAGCGCCTCGAGCACCAGGCGCTGCAGCACGGGGTCGGTCATGCCGGACTCGAGGAAGGCGGCGCGGACGTACGGGCCGGACTCGCGCACGGCCGCGGCGCTCGCCTGGCCGGCCGGGGTCGGCGCGTCGAGCCGGCTGCGCAGTGATCGGGCTAACGCGGCGCGCGTGCCGTCGGAGTCGCACACCATGGCGTCGAGCAGCCGCTGGAGCCGCGTGCGCACGGCGTGGTCGATCTCGCCGTACGCCAGCTGGCAGGTGAGCGCGAGATAGGAGCCGAAGTGCTCGGCCCCGCCCGTCGTCTCGAGGTCGTCGACGAGGCGGGGGACGATGCCGGGCGCGACGGAGTCGCCGAGCACGTCGAGGAGGTTGTGCTTGCGCGGGCACCCGGGTTGACCCGCCACGTCGCGGATCGTGCGCTCGACCGCGTCTGCGTGCGACGGGTCGGCGGCGAGACGGCACAGCGCCTCCAGGCGGGCCGCCTGCTCGAGCCGGGTCGACCGCAGCAGCTCGCTGCACAACGCCTGCAGCCACTCCTCACGGGTGCGGTCGAGGATCGAGAGCCCGCCGTCGCCGGTGAGCAGGTCGGCGGCGTCGGTCCAGGTGCGCCCGGTGGCCAGGCCCGTCATGATGCGCGCGTCGAGCTCGTTGAGCTGCCGCGCTCGTCCCTCCCGGTCGCGCTCCGGCGCGATCACCCGCAGGCGTCGGGGGTCCAGGGCCCGGGTCATGCTGTCGATGGGGCCGCGCAGCGCGCCGTCGGTGACGCCGAGCCTGCGCTCGTACCGATAGATCGTCCCGACGCCCACCCGTCCGGTGCCGGTCTCCGCGCGGGTCAGGGTGGGCGTGCTCCGGATCGCCGGGTCGCGCAGCGCCGCGATCCAGGAGCGGTCCGGCTCGTCGCCGAAGTCAGACGCGAGGCGACGGCTGCGCAAGAGCCAGGCGGTGCGGATCCGCGAGTTGACGGTAGCTTCGTCGAACTTCGTGTCGTCCTCCGCGTCCAACAGCCGCGGTCTGCCTCGATGCCCCTGCTGCCACACCCGCCCACTCCCTCCGCGGAGCTGCCTGGGCCCGAGTATGCGCGCGGGACGTGATGGCGGGGCGAACGATGTGGTGGATATTTCAGTTCTCGACGCCGGTTGCAATGGCCCCGGCCCGGTTCATAGATCGCGCTGCAGGTGCAGACGAACCCTCCGGGCGAAATCAGGACATCGCTCTCGCTCGAGCGCACGCGGGAGGTCTGCCTCGCCGGTGCGATCGATCCAGTAGTCCCGCATCTGACGGGTGACGCTGGCCACGAGCTGAGGTGAGGCCTCGTCCAGCAGCACGAAGAACTCGTCGGGCGTCAGCACCTCGTAGGGAAGTTCGTCGCGGTCCGGACCGAATCCCTTCCGGTCCCAGGTCAAGAGAATCGTGGCCCCGCACGCAACGGCGGCCGCGTGGACATGCGCATCGTGCGGATCGGGCCCTGTGTAGCTCTTGGTGTCGAAGTCGGCGACCCGCCCCGTCGAGAACGTCTCGGCCAACCGGTCACGGATGCCAGTGATCCGTTCACCCGACCAATCCGGGTGCTCCTTGCGCAGATGGAACAGCAGCTCGGCGAGCACGTCCTCTGACCAGTAGACCTCGAACAGTGGTTGGTGAATGGGCGCGACGTATGTCATGCCAATCCAGTCGCGCAAGGTGCGCGAGAACCACACGTTTGCGTCGACGAACAACGCTTCCCCCGCCCGACCCATGCGGCAACGCTATTCGTCAACACCCATGAGTTGGCCGGATCAAGGCTCGTCGCCCTCGAGCTCCAACAGATCGCGCAGCGCAGCACGTTCGCGGTCGCGTCGGGTCCGGAGGGCCGCGTAGACATCGTCGCGCTTCAAGCGGGTGTGACTTCCCACCTTGTGCGCCGCCAGCTCACCGTCGGCAATCATCTTCATCAAGGTCGGCCGAGCGATCCCCAGGATCCCGGCAGCCGTCGTCGTCGTCAGCTCTGAAGGAACGCTCGCGATGGTCACGGACTGACCCCGGCTCAACGCCTCCAGGACGTGCTGCAGGATGCGGCCGACCTCTGACGGCAACGGTGTCGTCGCGTTGTCACCAGACCGCCCCACTGCGAGGTAGCCCTCTTCGCCGGTGAGCGTGGTCAGAACGTCGCCCGCCAGGGCGACCTCACGATCCGTTGCGAGCACGTTCTGGTTTCTGGTCAACGCCGGCATGGAAGGGCTCCCCTCGGATCTTGCACTCATGAGCGTAAGCCCCCTGCAGATATAACTGCAAATCCGAGTCCCCGTGAAGCCCGCGGGCGGCCGACCCGTGCGATCAGCCGTCGGCCAGGCGCGGGGGAAGCCGCCCGTGGCGATCGGACCCCAGCGCTCGGGTGTGATGCGCAGCAGCGACTTGCCCTGGCTGCGCATGGCCTCGCGGTACTCGTCCCAGTCGGGGTGCTCGCCCGAGATGTTGCGGAAGTACTCCACGAACGGCTCGACGTCGTCGACCGCGTCGATCACCTCGGCGGTGCCGTCGACCTGGATCCAAGCGTCGCCAAAGTCGTCCGACAGCACGAGCACCGAGACCCGCGGATCACGCCGCGCGTTCACGGTTTTCGCGCGCTCGGGATAGCTGGTCACGACGATGCGACCGCTGTCGTCCACGCCGCCGGTGACGGGAGACAGCTGTGGCCGCCCGTCCCGACGGGTGGTGACGAGCACGAGGTTGTGCCGCGGGCGTACGAACTCCAGCATCTGCTCGCGGTCCACGGTCGTGTTCTGCGCGATGGTGCGTGCCATGGGGCAAGCCTGGCATGCAGAGCGCTACGTGCTTCCGTGCCAGTCGACGGCGCGCACGAGGTCGCCGGCGAGGCGAATGACCGTCTCGGTTCCGTATCTGGTCTCGGCCGACGAGGCGTTGGCGGCGACCCGTTCCCGGATCCGCGCCCAGGTGGTCCATGCGACGCGGGCATCGATGCCCGCCAAGAGCTCGTCCACCGACTCGGGCAGAGGGCGCACGGTCTCGGCCAGAGCGGGAAGTCCCTGCGCGATGGCGTCGCGGACGGATGTCCTGCCCTCGCCCTGGACGAGGATCGGCGGCTCGGCCCCGAGAACGAGCAACAGCAGCGGCACTCGCCCAGCGCACTCCTGAACGACGCCGACGTATTCCCGCACCAGCTGCTGGGGCTGGAAGCGGGAGCTCCCGATGCGCTTCGCCTCGACGAGTACGTACACGCTGTCGTCCGTCCAGGTGGCGTCCGGTTGCACCGCCAGCCGCGTCGGGGGCAGCTGCAGCTCGGGCGGGAGCAGGGTGAGCCGTAACGACGTGCACGCCCGGGCTGCAGCGGCGCGCGCCCCGTCGGCACCAACGGCGTCGCGGAACACGCTTCTGAGAAAGTCCGCCCTGGGCAGGTAGTCGAGAGCCTGCATCACCTGTGTCGTGAGCACGTTCTCCATGCCACGTCCGCCCCGGCGATAACCGGCCGGGATCGACCCCTCCCAGGAGATCTCCTCGAGAAGGCGCCCCAGCGGTGACCAGTTCTCCGGCTCCGACATGCCCGCATGCTGTCAGAACAGGGCGCGGGTCACGCGGCCACTACGCCGAACTCTCTACCCCGCCATCACCTGCCGGGCGAAGCGGGTCGAGCGGCGGCGCAGCTCCTCGACGCGAAGGTCGATCCAGAACTGCACCTCGGCGTCGTCGTCGCTGCTCATCTCGGTGATGGAGGGCGTACGCCGGGCGTTGGCCGAACACCGGAAGTCGGCACAGATCGCCGTGCCGACCGTGTTGCCGTTGCGGCCGGAGGCGCCCGCGCGCGCAGCGACGAAGAGCATCGCCCGGTCGCCCGCTACGACGTCCTGGCACCAGGTGCAGACGAGACGGCTCCTCGTCCCGTTGCTCGTGCGCCGCAGCTGGATCGTGACGAGCTGGTCGTCGACGAAAAGCGTGACGTACGAGACCAGTTCGCGTTTCCCGTCGGTCCAGCCAAGGTAATCCAGGGCGTCCCAGTCGACCGTGCTCAGGTCGGGCAGGACGGCTCGCTTCGCCTCCCCGCGGGAGGCGTTGACGAGGGCATGGCGAATGTCGTTGTCAGTCAAGGGAAGCACAGCAGTCTCCGGTCAGGAGCGTGGCCGGCGCGCGGCGCACGACGGCCACCGACGCTCGCTCGCGCGGCGTCAGGGCGAACAGGTGGATGCGGGGTCGCGCGGGGTCGCGAAGCAGGCCCCGTGGGCCACCCCGCATCCCGCGATGCCCGTGCGCATCCGCTGCTCCTGGTCCGGTCTCGTGCTGCTGCCACGGCAACCGTACGTCCTGCGCACCTCCTCCGACCAACGACTTCTCCGGCGGACGACAACGGCGCCATGACGCACGGGTTCGGCAAGGCGTACTGGCAGGACCAGTGGCGGGGCGGCGCCGGCGCGGCGATGGCCGCGCGGCGGCGCTCCGACGCCGCAGGAGTCACCGTGCGATGGGGTGCAGGGCGACCTGTCCACGTGGGCCCCGGATCGCGAGTTCGACCTGGTGACAACGCATTACGCTCACGCGACGATCCCACAGCACCAGCTGTACGCCCGCCTCGCCGGCTGGGTCGCGCCGGGCGGGACGCTGCTGATCGTGGGTCACCGGCACGGGGCGCACGAGCACGGTCCCGCGGCGCGCGGAGGGCTGTCGCGCGACCACTCTTCGTTGGGGCGTGTGGTGCACCAGCCCGGCGTGGTGCATCCCGTGCAGCAGATTGGGGTGGTGCACGAGACGCCCCAACGAAGAGCCGCCACCGAGGTGTCCCCGGCGGGCCAGTCCTCGCCCTCGGGAATCGCCCAGCCGCCTAGCCGTGCTCTGGTGAACCTGGCGGGAACGCGCGCAGCAGCGCGACCCCGACCGCGGCGCCGACGAGGAGCGGGACCAGGCCGACGCCACCCAGCATCAGAGCACCGATCAGCAACGCTGCCAACGGTTTTCGCAGACCGATCGCTGTCGCGGCTCCCACGCCGGCAGCGACCGCTGCCGTGGTCGCGAGGCCCGGCACCACCGGGATCGTCGCCGCGCCGGCCGCAGCCCCGGCGAACATCAACGGGAAGAACTCACCGCCGAGCCAGCCCGAGCTCACGCACAGGGCAGTGGCCAGCAGCTTGGCGACGGAGAGAAGCAGCAGCGTGAGCCAGGCCGACTCGGCCGCGTAGTCGACCACCTCGCCGAACTCCTCGTGCCCGGAGAAGCGGACCAGCGGCCACGCGGCGGCGAGCGCCGCGAAAGCGAGCGACCCGACGAGCGTCTGCGCCCGCGGCGTCCCGACGCGGCCGAGGAGGCGCGCGAGCTGCGGGCGCACGTGGACGAAGGCGTACGCGATCGCACCGGCGACCAGCGCCGGCACCACCGCGCGCAACAGGTCCAGCGCCGACTCGAACCGGTAGTCCGGCAGCCCGAGATCGACACCGCCGTGCCCGAGCGAACGCACGGTGGCGAGGAACGCGCCGAAGCCGGCGACCGCCGCGAGGAACGGCAACGCCTTGGGTGGTGACAGGGTGTCGTCGTCGTACGCCGCCGCCCCCGGGGGTGAGCCGTAGAGCCCGGCCAGCGCGGCGGCGCTCCCCGACCGGCCGATGAGCCGCTCCTCCGCGACGTTGCGCGCGATGGCGTGACTGACCAGGGCGGACAGCTCGGCGACGACCGCGAGCAGACCGGCCTCGGGCCCGATCGAGCCGCCGAACCCGACCGCGACGACCGCTGCGGCGCCGAGGATCGCGGTGCGGCGCCACCGCACGGCGCGCGGGTCGGCCGACTCGGCGAGCTGCGCGTCGACGGACGCGTCGTCCAGGGCCGGACGCAGCGCCGCGAGCAGGGTGCCGCCGATCATGATGGCGACGAAGACGTACCACCGCGCGTCGGACACCGACCAGACCAGGTCGGACACCGCCCCCATCAGCAGGTAGGTGAGCGCGGCGACGCAGCCGGCGAGCGCGCCGAACACGATCGCGATGCCGACGAGGCGGGCCGACGCCGCCGGCCGTTCCGTCGGCGGGGTCTCATCCGGTCTCGGTGGCATGAGGCACAGCCTGCAGGATGGAGGCGAGCCACGGACGACGTACGCGAGGAGTCACCCGATGACCGCAGAGCACCACCGCATCGCGACCGCCAACCGGCTGCTGGCCGCGGACATGTTCGAGCAGCTGACGCCGCAGCAGTGGGCGACGCCGAGCCTGTGCGAGGGGTGGACCGTGCGCGAGGTCGCCGGGCACCTGCTCGCGCCGCTGGAGTCCGACTTCAGCTGGCCGACCGTGCTCGGCGTGATCGTGCGTTATCGCGGCAACCTGGAGAAGTACGTCGACGACGAGGCCCGCGCGCGGTCCGCCCGGCCGACCGAGCAGCTCGTCGCACAGCTGCGCGAGCGCGCGGGCCAGGAGCTGACGGTGCCGTTCACCGGCGCGGGCGGCCCGATGGCCGACACCGCGATCCACCTGCGCGACGCCGCCCGGCCGCTCGGGCTCGACGTCAGCCCCGACGTCGACGCCTGGCGCGCGACGCTCGACTTCCTGGTCAGCAAGCCGGCGACGCGCGGATTCGTCACGAAGAAGCGGCTGGCCGGGCTGCGGCTGGTCGCGACCGACCAGGACTGGTCGTGGGGCGAGGGCGCCGAGGTGCGCGGGCCGAGCGAGGCGGTGGCGATGGCGATCGCCGGGCGGCCGGTGGCACTGGACGACCTCGCTGGTGACGGGGTCGCGGTGCTGCGCGGGCGGCTGGCCGGCTGACTCGCGGCGCACTCCCGCGCGCACCAGACCTATACCTTCCGGCAGGTACTCACGAGTTTCCCGCGGCGCGTCGCTGCGGGGTGGACCGTGAGACGCACCGGTGCCGGTCATCGAACATGTCCCGGCGCGCAGGGCGGCGGGCTCGGCATCGGTCCGATCGGGAGGGCACGACATGAGCGAGAAGAACATCGTCCTGATGAGCTGGGACGACTCGAGCAAGGCGTACGAGGCGTTCAGCAAGTTCCGCGACCTCGACTCGGGCGGGGTCCAGGTCGACAGCTCCGCCGTCATCGAGCGCACGCAGGACGGGCGGCTGCGGGTCACCGACGGGCAGGACAACGAGATCGGCCTCGGCACGCTCGGCGGCGGCGGGCTCGGCGCGCTCATCGGCGTGCTGGGCGGCCCGCTGGGGATGCTGCTCGGCTTCGCCAGCGGCAGCCTCATCGGGTCGACGCTCGACGTGGACCGCGCGTTCGACTCCGACAGCGTCGTCAGCGAGATGAGCCGGGCGCTGCCCCCGGGCCGCACCGCCATCGTCGCCGAGGTGCAGGAGGCCTCGCCGGAGGCCATCGACGGGTTCGCCCAGGAGACCGGCGCGGTCCTGCTGCGCCGGCCGCTCGAGGTCGTCCTCGACGAGATCGCCGCCGGGGAGGAGGCCGCCGACGCCGCGGCGCGGGCCGCCGACGAGAAGGTGCGCGAGGCCAAGAAGGCCGAGCGCAAGGAGAAGCGCGACGAGCGGATCGCGGCGATCAAGGCGAAGTTCTGAGGCCGCGGATCCGACCCTGAGCGGAGCGCCCCGACCGGTCGTCGCGTCCGTCACGATGGTGACCACGGACGCGGCGACCGGCATGGGTCGCCGCGCGAACTCGTACTCCCTGTGGAGGATCGATGACCGGCGAAACCCTGCAGCTCGGGCTCGACACGTTCGGCGACGTCAACGCCCGCGCGGACGGCGAGCTCGCGCCCTACGACGAGGTGATCCGCAACGTCGTGGCGCAGGGGGTGCTGGCCGACCAGGTCGGCGTCGACGCGTTCGGCATCGGCGAGCACCACCGTGACGACTTCGCCGTGTCCGCGCCCGACATGGTGCTCGCGGCCATCGCGGCCCGGACCGAGCGGATCGTGCTCGGCAGCGCTGTCACCGTGCTCAGCTCCGACGACCCGATCCGGGTCTACGAGCGGTTCGCGACCCTGGACGGCATCTCCGGCGGGCGCGCCGAGATCACCCTCGGCCGCGGCTCGTTCACCGAGTCCTTCCCGTTGTTCGGGTACGACCTCGCCGACTACGAGCGGCTGTTCAGCGAGAAGCTCGACCTGTTCGCCGCGGTGCGCTCGGAGGGTGCCGTCTCGTGGGAGGGGACGCACCGGCCGCCGCTGGTCGACACAGAGGTCTTCCCGAAGTCGGTGCGCGGGTCGTTCCCCGCGTGGGTGGGTGTGGGCGGCTCGCCCGAGTCGGTCGTACGCGCCGCTCGGTATGGCTTCGCGCTGATGCTCGCGGTGATCGGCGGCGACCCGGCGCGGTTCGCGCCGTACGTCCAGCTGTACCAGCAGGCGCTGGAGCAGCTGGGTCGGCCGAGGCTGCCGATCGGCGTGCACGCCCCGGGCTTCGTCGCCGACACCGACGAGGAGGCGCGCGAGCTGCTCTTCCCGCACTTCAAGGCGAACCGCGACCGGATCGGGCGCGACCGCGGCTGGGGACCGGTGAGCAAGGAGGAGTACCTCGACGACATCGAGCACGGCGCGATGCACGTCGGGTCGCCGGAGACGGTCGCGCGCAAGATCGCCCGCACCGTGACGACGCTCGAGCTGGACCGGTTCGACCTGAAGTACAGCGCCGGCACGATGCCGCACGAGGACCTGATGAAGGCGATCGAGCTCTACGGCACGAAGGTGATTCCGCTGGTGCGGGAGATGGTGGGCTGACGCCTGGGCGGGAGGCGCGGACCTTCGCGGCCGTAGCCTTGGCGGCATGGTCGAGGCCTACGTCTTCATCTCCACGACGAACCCTGGCCCTCGCGCCGCCTGCCGCACCATCCGCGACCTGCCCGGCGTCGTCCGCGCGGACGCGTTGTTCGGCGGCCCGGCCGTCGTGGCCATCGTGCAGGGAGCGGATCTCGCGCGGATGGACGAGGTCATCGACGCGATCGTCGAGCTCGACGTGGTGATGGACACCGAGACCCACGTCGTCCGCCCGATCGAGGGGTGATCGAACCCGGCTACACGAAACTGGAACCGATTCGAGTACGTGTGGGCCTCCGCAGGACTATCGTTCGAACATGAGGGCCAGCGCTGGCTTGGTCGCCGCCTCAATTCTGGTCACCGCGAGCGGATGCGGCAGCGGTGACGAGGTGAAGGACGCGTCTACAACTTCGTCGGTTTCCGGGAGCGTGTTTCTGACCTGGAACAGCTGGAATGGACCACTCGAAGGGCGCGGATGTTACGGAGACGGCCCGTATGACGATGTGCGAGAGGGCGCCCAGATTGTCATCGCTGATGAGGTCGGAGCAACGCTCGCCCTAGGAGCCCTGGGCCCCGGAACTGCTGGGATGATCAGAGGTCAACGGCAATGCAGATTTGACTTCTCGGTCGCCTCTGTCCCAACAAATAGAGAGTTCTACCGCCTGAAGATCGGCCCGCGAGACGCGCCCCAATTTTCTGCGGCGGAGCTCTTCGGCGGTCAGTTGACTTTGTCCCTCGGCGAAACTCCCGCCGGCAGCGCAGTGCCTCCCGCGTCTACGCCCACACCCACCGAGCCTCCGGAGACATCCGCTGACCGAACCGCCAAATTCGGCGACTCTGCCACCATTGGCGCGTGGGAACTGACCGTATCCCCGCCCACTCCATCCCCCGAGCCTGATGACTATGGCTATTGTCCGGAGACCATTCGCACCTTTGTGTCGGTCAGGATCGAGTGGAAGAATCTGAGCACCGAAACGCTAACACCCGGCGACACCGTTACAGCGAGGGCTTTGGACGGAAAGTGGCCACCCCCATATGCATCGCTGACTCTGGGGCCAACGGGGGCGTCTCCTTTGGATTCGATTCATGGGATCCGGGACAGACAAAGGTCAGCGTTCACACCTTCGGCCTCGACCCCGGACTGAGCGCTGCAGACGTGATCATTGCGATTACAGATCCGGATAGTTCGGAGGATTCTGACAGAGTGATCTGGCACCCGTGATTTCAGCACTGATCTCGACGTGCTCTTCGCGCCGCTGGCTTGACGATTGAACACTTCTTTGTGGTGAGCGGCGCGTCACTCGTCAGCCAGGCGAGGACGTATGTCGGCGCGGGCTACTGCGCGAGGGCGTACACCAGGAGGAAGCCGACGAAGAACAGCCCGCTGAGCAGCGTCGTCTCGCGCTCCTCGTGGGCCTCGACGAGCAGCTCCTCGACAGCGAGGTAGAGCAGGGCGGCCGCGCCGAACGCCAGGACGGTCGCGAGCACGGCGGCGGAGGCGCCGTCGAGCAGGACGACCGCGCCCAGGCCGCCGACCGCCGTCAGCAGGCCGAGGGCCCAGCAGATCGTGGTGGCGCGCAGGCGGCTCATGCCCAGCTGGGTGAGCTCGCCGGCGACCGACAGCCCGAGGAACAGGACCTCGATGGTCAGCGCGGCGGTGATGATCAGGCCCTGGGTGCCGCCCATGGTGCTGCCGAGACCGACGAGCGCGCCGTCGACGAGCAGGTCGACGGCGACCGCCGCGAGCAGGCTGACGGGCGCGACCGCGGCCGCGCGAGTGGCGACGCGAGCGCGACGCTCGTCGGCACGACGGCCGTACGCCGCGAGTCCGAGCATCAGAGCCACGCCGAGGACGAACCCGACGACCGCCCAGCCCTGGTTGCCCTCCTCGCGCAGGTCGGGGAGCACCTCGCCGACCAGGGCGGCGATGACCACGCCGGCGGCGAAGTGCTGCACGCCGGCGACCACCCGCGGCGACGGGGGACGCAGCACCGCCACGGTCGACCCCACGCCGGCCGCGACCACGGGGATGCTGACCAGCAGCGCCGCCTGTCCGATGGAGCTCATCCGCGCACCTCCGCGCTCGCGTGAAGGCATCGTTGCACGGAACCCCGGCGCGCTGACGCAGGCGGAGGCTTCTCCAGCCGACGCCTCAGAGGAGGGCGGCGACCTTGTGCGCGGTCTCCTTGGCCGACCCCGGGTTCTGCCCCGTGACCAGGTTGCCGTCGACGACGGCGTTCGACACGAACGGCAGGAGCGCCTTAGAGTAGTTGGCGCCGCGCTCCTGGATCTCCTGCTCGATGTTGTAAGGCACGAGCTTGTCGACGCGCGCCAGCACCTCTTCGCGCCAGGAGAAGCCCGTGAGGTCGCGACCCGCCACGAGGTACTGCCCGCTCGAGAGGCGCGTGTCCCGCAGGCCGCAGTAGCCGTGGCAGACCGCGCCGACGACGCCGCCCCGCTCGAAGATCTCGCGGGTGATCCGTTGCAACCCCTCGCTGCCGGGGAAGTCGAACATCACGGCGTGACCGCCCGTGAAGTAGATCGCGTCGAAGTCGCGGGAGTCGATCTCGTCGGGGCTCTTGGTCGTCTCGAGCAGCGCCATCCGCTGCGGGTCGGCGTGCCACGCCTTGGCGGACTTGTCGTAGGTCGGGAACTTCAGCGACCGGGGCTCCAGGGGCGACTTGCCGCCCGCCGGGCTGACGAGCGTCTGCTCGAAGCCGCGCTCCTCGAAGACGTCCCAGGCGTGGGTCAGCTCAGAGAGCCATAGGCCCGTCGGGTGGGTCGGGTCGGCCTCGTAGTGGTCCACGTTCGTGACGACGAGGAGGATGCGCTTGACCATGGGTTTCCTTGCCTCTCAGGGCTGTTCGGTCGGTGGGAGGACGGCGGCGAACGCGGCCCGCACGCGCCGATCGACGACGCGCCGCCTGTCGCTCGGCAGCTTGCCGTCCAGGTGCAGGAACGCCAGGCCGTGCGCCAGGCCCCAACCCGCGGTGGCCAGGTCGTCCGCGTCGGCGCCGGGGAAGACCTGCGCCATCACCCCGGCGAGGTAGTCGTGCAGGACGGACGACGCACGTACGCGCTCGTCGTCCTGGTCGTCGCACTCCCTCCCGAACATGAGCTTGAACAGCTCGGGCCGGCGCAGCGCGAACCGGACGTAGCGGACGCCCAGCTCGGCGACGTCCTTCGCGGACCGGGGCTCACCCCTGCCGGAGGTCAGGTCGTCGAACAGGTCGCGCAGACCCTGCACCGCGAGCGCCGACTCGATGGCGTCCTTGTCGGCGAAGTGGCGGTAGAGCGCGGTCGGCGAGACCCCGACGCGACGGGCGAGCGCGCGCAGCGACAGCGGCTGCCGCTCCTCCAGCATCTCGTTCGCCTCCGCGAGCAGGGCAGCGCGGAGGTCGCCGTGGTGGTAGGTGGATCGAGCCCTTGCGGCGGTCACGCCCAACGTCTTGCCCCCTCGAAGTTGGCAGCGTTCACATCGTAGTATGTTTACACCGTTAACAACGCGTCAGGACCTCCGGAGGCCCCATGCAGAACAGCACGCAGACCATCCTCGGCTCGGGCGGTCAGATCGCGGACGAGCTCGCTCGCGCGCTCTTTCGCAGTCACACCAAGGAGATTCGGCTCGTCAGCCGCGACCCGGTCAAGGTCAACGACACCGACGAGCTCGTCACCGCCGATCTGACCGACGCCGCAGCCACGAGCCGCGCGGTCGCCGGGAGCGAGATCGCTTACCTCACGGTCGGCCTGCCCCTGGACTCCGAGCTGTGGGAGCGACAGTTCCCCGTCATCATGCGCAACGTCATCGACGCGTGCGCCGAGCACGGCACGAAGCTCGTCTTCTTCGACAACACGTACATGTACCCCGGGACGCCCACGCCGCAGACCGAGAGCACGGCGTTCGCCCCGGGTGGTCGCAAGGGCGCGTCCGCGGGCAGCTCGCCACGATGCTGCTCGAGGCGATGGAGGCCGGTCGCGTCGAAGGGCTCATCGGCCGCGCGCCCGAGTTCTACGGGCCGGGGCGCACGAAGAGCTACACGAACACGCTGGTGTTCGACCGGATCAAGGCGGGCAAGCGGCCCTTCGTGCCCGTCAACGCGCACGCAAAGCGGTCGCTGATCTGGACGCCGGACGCGAGCCGCGCGCTGGCGCTGCTCGGCAACACCCCGGACGCGTATGGGCAGACGTGGCACCTGCCGATCGACGAGGCGCGCAAGACGTACGCCGAGCTGGTGGAGATCGCGTCCGAGGTGACCGGACGAAAGATCGGCTACACCGTGCTGCCGATGCTCGCCTTCCGGCTCGGGCGGCGCTTCAACGCACCGCTCGACGAGATGTTCGAGCTGCTCGTGCGCTACCGCGGCAACAACATGTTCGACAGCGCGAAGTTCGCTGCCCACTTCCCCGACTTCCGGGTGACGACCTACCGCGAGGGCGTGGAGCGGATCCTCGCCGACTGACCCGCCTGCCCTCCTGGCCGCGGGTGCGACATATCGGCGCCCCGTCACCGAGGGCGCCGTTATGGTCGGCGATGACGAGAGGATCGGAAGAATGCAGACGGACGTAAGAACCCCGCTGGAGATCTTCGCCATGCCGCAACATCTGACGGTCCCCGTCTTCCAGCGGCGCTACGTGTGGACTGCCGACAGCCAGTGGGAACCACTGTGGCGGGATATCAGCCACGTCGCGAGGAGACGACTCGACGGCCACCCAGCCCAGCACTTTCTGGGCGCGGTGGTTACCCAGAGCGGAGCGGCCGGCCTGGGTTCGCTGGCCAGCCATGGGGTGATCGACGGCCAGCAGCGGTTGACGACCCTCCAGCTGCTCATCGACGCGGCAGGCGCGGAGCTTGACGCCGCGGACCTGCCACACCTGGCGCAGCAGCTGGCCGGGCTGACGCACAACCCTGCGGCATACGGTCTGGACGAGACGCGGATGCTGAAACTGCAGCATGACAACGACGACCGTTCGGCGTTCGTCGGGGTCATGACTGCCGGGGCACCGATCGACTACTCCGCACTTCCGAGCGGACGCATCGTCGATGCCCACCAGTACTTCGCCGAACAGGTCCGCGAGTGGCTGGGCGACCCGGTCGACCACGCCAGGGCGGAAGCGCTCGTGGCCACCCTCAGTCAGGGCTTGCAGCTGGTCGTCATCGCCCTGACCGAGAACGAACCATCGCAGGAGATCTTCGAGACCCTGAACGCACGCGGCACCCCGCTGACGGCCGCTGACCTCGTCAAGAACTACGTGTTCCAGCAGATCGTTCGCGAAGGCGGTGACGCATCGGCCGCCTTCAAGCAGCACTGGCAGGACCTCGAGAAGCCGTTCTGGACCAAGGAGATACGAATCGGTCGGTACTCGCTCGAGCGGTTGTCCCTCTTCATGAATCACTGGCTGGTCGCCAAGACTGGCGAGGAGGTGAGCACGCGCTCCACCTTCACCCGTTTCAAGACGTGGCACGAGCATAGCGGGGTCCCGATGATCGAGGTCCTGGACTCCATCCACCGGCAGGCCCGGCTGTACGAGGAGTGGGTGCACGAGGCGGCTCGGTCGGAAGGCGACCTCAGCGCTCTCGGTCTGTTCATGTACCGGACCGAGGCGGCCGAACTCGAAGCCGTCAAACCGTTGCTGCTGCGTCTCTTCGACGTGGACCTGTCCATTCCGGACGACGTTACGACGGCGGCTCTGCGCGACATCGAGAGTTGGCTGATGCGGCGAGCACTGCTTCGGCGGCCGGCGTCGGACTACAGCCGGGTGGTCGCTGGGCTCATCGCAGACCTGGCGGGGGTCGCCCCTGCAGCAGTCGCGACATCACTTCGGGAGAGCCTCACCCGTCTCAACCGCCCAGGGACGTACTGGCCGGGAGACGAGGAGGTTCGCCGCGAGCTCGCGATCGCGCCCATCTACAGCCAGCCCAAGGGGAGGCTTCGCGCCTACCTCGAGGCGGTCGAGGATCATCAACGCGGCTACACCGGCAGCGCTCCGACCAGCGCGTCCCGCGTTCGTCGCGGGATGATGACGATCGAGCACCTCCTGCCCCAGCGCTGGAAGGAGAACTGGCCGGTCGAGACGCTCCTGGAGCAGATAGACCGCGACGCCCACGTCCACCGCCTGGGCAACCTGACCCTGCTGACCCAGTCGCTGAACTCCTCCGTGTCGAACGGCCCGTGGGGCGGCGAACAGGGAAAACGAGAGGCGCTTGAGGATAGCGACACCCTCCTCATGACCCGGGCGCCGCGCAAGGTCGACGACTGGAACGAGGAATGCATCGACGCCAGATCCGAGGCGATGATCGAGGCGTTGCTCACCACCTGGACGGCGCCTGAGGGTCATAACCCCGACCCCGTGAAGCGCACTGAGCAAGAGTCAGTGGGATGGGTCAGTCTCCGGGATGTCGTGGCAGCCGGCTATGTCCCCGTCGGGACCGTCCTGACCTCTCGGGACGGCAACGCGCCGGGGCACCGCGCAACGGTCACGGCCGACGGCTTGCTTGAGATGGGCGGCAAGATCTACGACAGCCCCTCCGGAGCTGGACGCGAGGTCTTGGGCCGAGCCATCAACGGGTGGACCTTCTGGCGCCTGCCCAACGGCGCCAAGCTTTCAGAGGCTCGCCAGAGGTACATCGCTAGCCAAGTAGATCGGCAGGCGCTCTAGCTGGCCCGCCGGTCCAGAGTGCTCGGGCCCGGACCTACCGCGAGGGCATCGAGCGGATCCTCGCCGACTGAGGTGTCAGCGCACCGGCTGCGACCACTCACTCACGCCACAGATCGAGCAGGATCGCCAGCGTCTCGCGCACATCGCGCAGGGCCACCGGCCCGACGTTGCCGCCACGTTCGGTGATACGAGAGGTAGCGATGGAGCGCACGTGCTGGCACTGCGCCGCCGATCGAGCCTGCAGCCCGTTGTGGTCATCCGCCTCGATGGTCACCTCGGTCCCGCTCTCGCGCAGAGTGCGCGTCAGCGGGACGACCTGAACCACGTTGGGTCGGCCCCGGAGGATGCGCTCTGCTGTGATGATGACGGCCGGGCGGCGCAGCCCCGCTTCACTGTCGACCGGTGCGCCGAGGTCCAGCTCGATGACATCACCCGGCGTCAGCATCGAGCCATGCCGTCTCTTCGTCCGTGAGCTCGGCCTGCAGATCTTCTGCCATGGCGTCCTGACGAAGAGCGCGGATGGCGCGGCTGACGGTCTCGTCGAGGGTCTCGTGGCGCTCGGCGGCCAGCCGGGTCACGCGAGCGTGCGTTTCCCTGCTGATGCGGATCGTCGTGGTGTCGGCCATGGGCCCATGGTCACACCTGTAGACGAATCCGTCTACAGAACGGGCCGGTCTTGAACGCCCGCGCGGGACGCGATGCTGAACCGGTTCCGGTACTCCGACGGCGTCACGCCGGTGGCCCGCTGGAAGAGCCGGCGGAAGTTCGACACGTCGAGGTAGCCGACGCTGCGCGAGATCTCGCCGACCGAGTCGGTGGTGAGCTCGAGCGACTCGCGGGCCTTGGCGATGCGGGCGGCCTGGAGGTACTCCGTCGCGGTGAGACCGGTGGCCTGCTTGAACCGACGTTGAAGGGTGCGCGGGTGCAGGGCCGCAGCGCGCGCGAGGTCCTCGACGGACAGCGGCTCGTGCAGGTGGGCGTGCAGGTGCGTCTGCACCTCGCGGATGTCGGTGTCGCCGTGCTGCAGGCGCGGCGTGAACTCCTGGTAGAGGGACTGCTGGCGACGCGGCGGGTCGGCGAGGACGAAGCGCGCCGTGTGCAGCATGACGCTGGGCCCGAGCATCCGGTCGACCAGCGTGAGCCCCAGGTCGACCCAGGCGAGGATGCCCGCAGCGGTCACGATGTCGAGGTCGTCGAGCACCATCCGTGACGCGTCGACGCGCACCTCGGGGTATCGGCGCGCCAGCTCCTCGGCGAACGCCCAGTGGGTGGTGGCGTCGCGGGAGTCGAGCAGGTGGGTCTCGGCGAGGACGAAGACCCCGGCGCACACCGCGCACAAGATCGTGCCGTCGGACCGGAGCCCGACGAGCCAGTCGGTGAGCGCGCCGGCCGACCTCATCAGCTCGGGCACGACGAGGCTGGGCGGGATGACGACGTGGCTCAGCCGGTGCTCGAGGCCGGGGTGGGTGTCCGAGGTGCACTCCATGGCCGGGCCGTCGTCGGTCACGCGGACGCGCCAGGTGCTGACCCGGATGACGCGGGGCGGGTCGCCGGCTTGGACGGCGTACTCGCTGGCGACGCGGAAGATGTCGCGCAGCCCGTGGATCGCCGACACCTGAGCGTCGTCGTACTCGAGCAGGCCGATCTCGCCGACGACGCGCGCGCCGGTGTCGTCGACGTGCGGTCCGGTCGCGGTCGGGCTCATCGGAGTCTCCTCGGGCGGGGTGACGTGCGGCCGGTGGTGCGCGGGGCATACCGGAATTGTCGGTACGCCCCCGCTCACCCGGGCGCATGACTCACCGCTGTGGTTGGAGAGCCTCCCGCACGGCGTCGACCGCGAGCTTGCGGGCGACGTTGGTGGCCGGGGTGTCGCGCAGGGCGTCGAGCAGCATGAAGTCGTGCACCGTGCCGCTGATGCGGACGGCGGTCACCTCGACGCCGGCCTCGCGGAGCTTGTTGGCGTACAGCTCGCCGCCGTCGCGCAGGACGTCGGCCTCGGCGGTGATGACGAGGGCGGGCGGCAGACCCTTGAGGTCCTCGAGGGTGGCGCGCAGCGGGAGGCGTACTTCTCCTCGCGCTTGCTCTCGTCGGTCGTGTAGGCGTCCCAGAACCACTTCATTCCGTCGCGGGTGAGGTAGTAGTGCTCCGCGAACTGGTGGTAGGACTGCGTGTCGAAGTCGGGGCCGGTCACCGGGTAGAGCAGGATCTGGGCCTTCAGCTCCAGCCCGCCGCGGTCCTTGTTCATCTGCGCGAAGACGGCC
Source organism: Barrientosiimonas endolithica (assembly GCF_030296655.1). Lineage (NCBI taxonomy): Bacteria > Bacillati > Actinomycetota > Actinomycetes > Micrococcales > Dermacoccaceae > Barrientosiimonas > Barrientosiimonas endolithica. The sequence goes on from NZ_AP027735.1 coordinate 3,371,316, forward strand.
GACATGCAGCCGCCGACGGACTCGCCGGCGACGGCGACGCGGGAGGTGTCGAGCCCGTAGTCGGCGCCGTTCTTCTGCAGCCACTGGCCGACGGCGTAGTTCTGCTCCACCTGGGTGGGGTACCCCTTCTCCGGAGCCCAGTCGTACACCGGGAAGACGCCGGCGGCGCCGGCTCCGACGGACAGCTCGCGGAAGATGCGGTCGTGGGTCTTGTCGTCGCCGAAGACCCAGCCCGCCCCGTGGATGTAGAACACGACGGGCAGCGGGCCGGTCGCACCCTTGGGCTTGATGATGCGGGTGCGCACCGTGCCCCACTCGCCGGCGTCGACGTCGACCCACTCCTCGTCGACCTCGGGGCGCTCGACGCCCTCGCCGCTCTGCAGGTCGCTGAGGATCTTGCGCCCCTCCTCCGGCGGGAGCTCGTAGATGCGCGGGTGCGGGTCGGTGTCCTCGGCGAGCTTCTTGGCCTCGGGCTCCAGGTAGGGCGTGGTGGGGGCGGGCAGGTCGGTCATGGTTCGTTCCTTCTGCTTCGGGGCCGGTCGCGTGCGTCGACGACGCTACGGACGCCGAACCGGCAGAGACGAGTGCCGCGAACGACACCTTTCGTGCGGATCGCGACAGCCGCTGAGGGCGGGTGCGAGCCGCTCGTCCGGCGAGGGCTGTCACACCTCGCTCGTACGGTCCCGTCATTCGACGGAGGGGAGATGAAGATGAACGACGCACAGACCCAGGCGTGGCTCGACCAGGAGGACGCCATGGTGCGCGACTGCATCCGCGAGCACGGGTGCTTCTTGCAGTACGTGGGGGCGGAGCCGGAGACGAAGTCGGCGAGCTTCTGCTACTCGACGGGGTTCTTCGGCCTCGGCCACCCGGAGCTGATCGTCTTCGGGCTGGCCCCCAGCTCGGCGGGCGGGATGCTGAACTGGTGCTTCGCCGAGGTCAAGGCGGGCAAGGTGATGATGCCCGGGGAGATCCTCGAGTTCGGCGACGGCTGCGGTCGGGCACGTGTCGAGGAGTTCCCCAACCCCGGCGCGATGCTGTTCAGTGCGAACCGGTTCTACCAGCGGCCGCCGGAGTACTCGGTGCCGGCGTACCAGCTGACCTGGGACGTGAACGGTGCGTTCCCGGGAGAGCCCGGGTATCCGTACGGCCCGCACCAGCAGCCGCGGCCGGGGACTCTGTAGGAGACGAGGCGTGCGCGGGGCGTCCCTGATCGTCCCGGCACGCCTCGACCCCCGCGCACGCGGGGGAGTAGAATGCAGTGCAACGCCCCCCTTGCGAGGGACCGGGAAGTGAGGCTCGGGATTTCCTGCCGGACGACAGGGCCCGAGCGTCGCGCTTTGTCTAGTCGCTCGACCCCGCACTCGGCGAGGCGAACTCCTCACGCTCAGCCTGCTTGGCCACGTCGAACCCTCGACCCCCGCACTCGCGGGGCGAACCTCCTGCGCTGCACCCGAGGATGCGAGCAGTCGCCTCGACCCCCGCACTCGCGGGGGAGAACGCCTGGGCCCACCTCGCCGGCGCGGTCCACGCCCCTCGACCCCCGCATTCGCGGGGCGGACGCAACCCCGCCGCCCGCGCGAGTAGCCACCAGCCTCGACCCCCGCGCTCGCGGGGCGGACGTCCGGTGTAGCTCCCGCCTCGCGCGTGGAGCCCCTCGACCCCCGCGCTCGCGGGGCGGACTCTTGGGCGAACGTGATGTTCAAGTCCGATGCGCCTCTACCCCCGCGTGCGCGGGGCAGACCCGGCGTAGACCTGCTCCCAGGTCTCCTCGAGCCCTCTACCCCCGCGTGCGCGGGGCGGACACCCCGAGCGCGGCTCCGCCGGCGCGTGCCGGCCCTCTACCCCCGCGTGCGCGGGCGGACGGAGACGGCAGAGGCATGAGCCCGCACAGCGGGGCTCTACCCCCGCGTGCGCGGGGCGGACCTCCCACTGGGAGCCGGTGGCGAGGCTGACGTGGCCTCTACCCCCGCGTGCGCGGGGCGGACCTCCCACTGGGAGCCGGTGGCGAGGCTGACGTGGCCTCTACCCCCGCGTGCGCGGGGCGGACACCCCGAGCGCGGCTCCGCCGGCGGATGCCGGCCCTCTACCCCCGCGTGCGCGGGCGGACGGAGACGGCAGAGGCATGAGCCCGCACAGCGGGGCTCTACCCCGCGTGCGCGGGGCGGACATGCCGTTCAGCGCCGCCGCCACCGCCGGCGCACCTCTACCCCCGCGTGCGCGGGGCGGACGCCCGTCGATCCTGACCACCGGGTCGGGCGCCCCTCTACCCCCGCGTGCGCGGGGCGGACTCCGGCAGCGGCGAGCCTCACGTGCCCGCCCCCTCTACCCCCCCCGCGTGCGCGGGACGGACGCTCGTCCATGCCTTCGATCCTCCGGGGGCTTACCTCTACCCCCGCGTGCGCGGGGCGGACCGCGGCGTCATCGACCGGCCCGGGCCTGCGGTCCCTCTACCCCCGCGTGCGCGGGGCGGACAGGTGCCGCTCGTAGTCGCCGACGCCGCGCCGGCCTCGACCCCCGCGTGCGCGGGGCGGACAAGGGCCGACACGGGCTGAAACGGGCGCGGCGGCCTCGACCCCCGCGTGCGCGGGGCGGACCTGCGCCCCGGCATCAGACCGATGTGGCCGTGGCCTCGACCCCCGCGTGCGCGGGGCGGACGAACCCGTGCCGGGCTAGCTGGCGGGGAACTCCCTCGACCCCCCGCGTGAGCGGGGCGGACCCCAGGCCCGACCGTCCGAGCTGGGCGGCGGCACCTCGACCCCCGCGTGCGCGGGGCGGACAGGTTGTCGCGCCGGTGCTGGCCGATGACGTGGCCTCTACCCCCGCGTGCGCGGGGCGGACGACGCGCTACGGCAGCGCATCGAGGCGGGAGAGCCTCTACCCCCGCGTGCGCGGGGCGGACGATTCCTTGCCAGTTTGGTGCCGGGATTAGTCACCTCTACCCCCGCGTGCGCGGGGCGGACTCCACCTGCCGTCGCGGCCGACCATGCGGCAGCCCTCTACCCCCGCGTGCGCGGGGCGGACGGTGCGGCACACGCGCCGCCCCTTGAGCCCAGGCCTCTACCCCCGCGTGCGCGGGGCGAACGCGAAGAAGACGTGCGTGCGGCAGCTCGCGAAGCCTCTACCCCCGCGTGCGCGGGGCGGACACGCAGAGCACCCGCAACGAGACCGCCCTGGCGCCTCTACCCCCGCGTGCGCGGGGCGGACCGGCGGCGCCAGTTCGCTTTGAGGCGAAGCTCGCCTCTACCCCCGCGTGCGCGGGGCGGACCGGTGCGCCCTGTGCGCCGAGGTCCGTGCGGACCCTCTACCCCCGCGTGCGCGGGGCGGACGGGCTGGTCATCGCCTACAAGAAGAGCGAGACGCCTCTACCCCCGCGTGCGCGGGGCGGACTTGAGGTACACCTCTCCGTCAATCTCAGTCATGCCCTCTACCCCCGCGTGCGCGGGGCGGACTCCATCGTCACGTACCGCAGCGACGCGAGGATGCCTCTACCCCCGCGTGCGCGGGGCGGACGCACCGCGACCGACAGCGCCCGTACGAGCCGAGCCTCTACCCCCGCGTGCGCGGGGCGGACGCGATCGTGAAGCCCGACGGCACCGGCGGAATGCCTCTACCCCCGCGTGCGCGGGGCGGACCCGCGCGCGATCCGCTACGGGCTCGCGTACACGCCTCTACCCCCGCGTGCGCGGGGCGGACCCGACGCGCTACCCCCTCCCGGCCGGCGTCGACCCTCTACCCCCGCGTGCGCGGGGCGGACGTTCGCGCTGTCCCAGATCCGGCGCACGGATGGCCTCTACCCCCGCGTGCGCGGGGCGGACCAGGACGGCACCTACGAGCTCGACGGGTACCAGCCTCTACCCCCGCGTGCGCGGGGCGGACGTCGTCGGGTGCAATGGTCACTTGACGACGACCCCTCTACCCCCGCGTGCGCGGGGCGGACAGCAGCCCGTTCTGCACGTCCGTGGCGAACGGGCCTCTACCCCCGCGTGCGCGGGGCGGACGTCTGCACGTCCACGCCCTCCCACCAGCACAGGCCTCTACCCCCGCGTGCGCGGGGCGGACATGCGCCACGGGTGCACGTTCCCCGCGGTGGTCCCTCTACCCCCGCGTGCGCGGGGCGGACGGGGTCAGGTGCTGCTGTGCAGCCGTGCGAGGGCCTCTACCCCCGCGTGCGCGGGGCGGACGTGCGGGCGTTCTCGACCGGGCACCCGGGACGGCCTCTACCCCCGCGTGCGCGGGGCGGACTCGACGCGGTACCCGTCTGGGATCGAGCCGCACCCTCTACCCCCGCGTGCGCGGGGCGGACCAAGGACGAAATTTTTTCGACTCCAACCTGCAGCCTCTACCCCCGCGTGCGCGGGGCGGACTTGGCGCTCTTGGTGATGTAGCGCCGGGCGCCCCCTCTACCCCCGCGTGCGCGGGGCGGACGCCGCGAGCTGTGGGCCGACGTGCACCGCGCCGCCTCTACCCCCGCGTGCGCGGGGCGGACATCGACGCCGCGTGCCGTGTCGCCATGGCCGACCCTCTACCCCCGCGTGCGCGGGGCGGACGGCGTGCGGGGCGAGCAGGACTTCTCCCAGGTGCCTCTACCCCCGCGTGCGCGGGGCGGACACCTGGGCGGCCGAGTCCCCGGGGTGGGCCCCGCCTCTACCCCCGCGTGCGCGGGGCGGACAGTCGAACTTGATCTCGACCTTGATCGGGGAGTCCCTCTACCCCCGCGTGCGCGGGGCGGACCCACCCGTCGAGGGCAGCAGACCCTTGACGATGCCTCTACCCCGCGTGCGCGGGGCGGACTCCGGCTCGGACTTCACCGTCGAGGGCGTCGCCCCTCTACCCCCGCGTGCGCGGGGCGGACCTCGAACCAGCCGAGTGCAAGCGGGCGATGGCGCCTCTACCCCCGCGTGCGCGGGGCGGACCCACCGAGCCAGCCCTTGAGCATGTCGAGGACCCCTCTACCCCGCGTGCGCGGGGCGGACAGCACCGACACGATCACCGTCCCGGCCGGGCACCCTCTACCCCCGCGTGCGCGGGGCGGACGAGGTGGCCGGGACCGTCATCGGCGCCTGCACCCCTCTACCCCCGCGTGCGCGGGGCGGACGGCATGCTGCGGCGTTTCTCGGCGGCCGCGTCCCCTCTACCCCCGCGTGCGCGGGGCGGACGGGACGGCGTAGCCCCAGCCCTCGATCTCGGACCCTCTACCCCCGCGTGCGCGGGGCGGACGTCTTGCGCCCATCCCTGGGGCGATCTACGCCACCTCTACCCCCGCGTGCGCGGGGCGGACCGAGCGGCCATTTCGGAATCTCGGCCACCCCGGCCTCTACCCCCGCGTGCGCGGGGCGGACCTTGTCCTCGATGTTGATCACAGTCCCATCGCCCCTCTACCCCCGCGTGCGCGGGGCGGACCTCCGACACCCTCGACGAGGTCGCCGAGGGCTACCTCTACCCCCGCGTGCGCGGGGCGGACGCGCGGCTCGCGCTCGGGAACCAGGCGATCGGCCCTCTACCCCCGCGTGCGCGGGGCGGACACTTCCTGACCTGCAACGATGCGCGACTGATGGCGCATTCTCATTCAGTTCGCGCGCCCACGGGTTCCAGCGCAAACGCACCCAGTTGAAGCGGACCGATGACCTCCCGATCAAGGAGCAACGAGACATGAGTCAGACCGGGGTGGAAGTCCACCTGCGGCGCGCGCTCGTCCCGAGCGACGTCGTGCACAGTGACTTCCTGCAGCTGAGCGCCGTGTTGCTCAGCCAGACGTTGGCACTCATCTGTGAGCCGGCTTCGCTCAGCCGGCACCGGAATCTGCGTGGTCCAGGCCGCAGACCGACCCAGGACACGCTTGAGCACCAGCTTCCGCGCCGAGTTGAGGTTGTCTCGCCGCGGACGTGCGACGCCAACGTCACCGTCCCGCACCAAGTACAGCGCCTCCGGCCCCTGCCCGCGGACCAAGACCTCACGCAGACCATGTGTTTCCAACCCTCGACGGCTCTGAGTCACCAGAACCGGCACCGCAAGCACGTCACCCGACAACTGAGAACCCAGCGCTAGCAACGCTTCTGGCGCGGCGAGAGGGGTGAACCAGTAGACGACGGCGTCGTCCCACCACCGCTGCACGTCGCCGAGTCGCGCCGGGGTCCACGACTCGACCTCGGCCGTCTCACTGGTTGCACTCACCGAATAGGTCGCCGTCGGGCGGGCACCGAGCGAGGGATGAAAGCCCGGGCGACCAAACGCCCTGCGCTGCTCCTCGCGCTTGTCGAGGGCGTCCAGCAAGCTCGAGGTCGCGACCCGCAACATGCGGGCGCCATGGTCCGCCGGCGACCACACTTCACGACTTCTCGACATGGCGGCAACGTCCGCCCGTTCGAGCACGTGCGCATCCACCACGGCGGGAGACGTCGGGCGCCCCAGGTAAGGGATCTCGGCCATCACTCCTTGCAGGTCGCTCAGCTCGGCTGGGTCCAACGGCACGTCCGCGAAGACGTACGACACACACCCGTCGCCCACGGTCGTCCCACGGCGCGCGGGCTTGCTGATCGTGCCGGTGAGACCACCGCGCTCGATGCGCCCGGTGGTGAGGTCGAGATCGGCATCGACGCGCACCCACGTCGTGACATTTCCCGCACGTTCCCCGCTGGGGGGACCAGCACAGTCGGGGGCGCCAGGGCAAACATGGCCCTGGCAGCCTCGACCCCCTCGCCGCGGCCGTACGCCGTCGCCAGGGTGGCACTCGCAAGCCGGGCAGGCGAGGGCGGCCACTCCGCCAACCCGCGTTCGTCGTGGGCTTGAAACTCGCCGAGTGGGAAGCGGACGTCGACCACCAGGTCAGGCACCGCCGTCCGCCTCCACCAGCTCCGGGTCGGACTTCTCGAGGAGCTGGCCGAGGATCGACTTCGGCGGGATCGTCACCGTGACCGGGCCCTTCCACCCAACTCGAGCGCCCAGCTCACGGACCAGTGCCACCAGCTGCTCGCCGCTGGGGAGGTCCACCTCCTCGCCGCCCGTGGCGTGCCGGATCAGAGTGGCCCTGGGCGCGTTCACGATGCGGAGCTCGGTCCCGGCTCGAAGCAACGCGTCCTGTGCGGCGACTTCGCGAAGAAGCAGAGCCAGCGCAACCATGAGGGCGTTGGCGCCAGCGGCGTCCTGGTCGGACCAGCCGAACCGTCGGAGGCCCGAGAACGACAGGAACCAGTGACCGACGATGGATTCGTACGTCACGTCGACAGGCGCCTTCTCGATCGCGGTCGGCGGCATCGAGCCCAGCCCCAACGCACTCGGACCGACGTCGTTCTTGCCCGAACCCTGCTTGGCCTGAGGGCCGAACAGGGTGTCCTGCTTCGCGGCCATACGGTGCCGTCTGGCCACGCCGGTCGCGACAATCTCAGCCGTCACGATCCGAGCGGACCTCGCGTCGCTGTGCACCTTGGCGTATCCCTCGAATGCCTCCGCGAGCTCCTTGCCAAAGGCCTTGGTGTTGCGATCCAGGTTCTTCTGGCTGACCGTGTGCGAGTGCCACCAACCGAAGATCGGGCTCGTCGGGAACCACCGCGCGAGTGCCCCTGCGTTGGACGTGGTGGCTTGCTGGATCTCCTGGAACGGAATGCCCGCTTCCTCCAGCTGCACCCGTGCGGCGCGCCACGTGGCGTCAGCCTGACGGTGCGAGAGGCGGACCGAGGTGGTGAGCAGGTCACCGTCCTGGTCGACGAACCTGACGAGCGGGTACCCGATGTCCTCGGCGATCGCCTCCACCGCCGCCTCCATGCGGGAGGCCTGCGATCCCCACGAGTCGATCGTGACGGCCACCTTGCCGTCCGGCAGCGTGAACTCGCCCTCGACCACCCGTCCGTCGGCCCGCATGGTGCCGGCTGGGGGTGTCACGGTGTCGCCGATCAACGACTCGAATCCGGTGGTGAACTGCAGTCCCGCGGCGCCGCGGTCGGCGATCCAGCCCTGGACGAGATCGACGAACTTCTGCGTCTTCATGCCTTCACTCCTGCCAGGAGGCCGGCCACTGAGACCGGCACGACCATCCCTAAGCCGTACGCCCTACCGCGCCCGATCCCGTTGGCCAAAACCTTGTTGGCCGCGTCCCTAGCCAGGTCCCCGACGACGAACGACAGGTCTCGCACCGTGAACCGGACCCGACGCTCGCCCCGCACGCCGTAACCGCGCGCCGCCGACCACGACAGGTCGTCGACGCTGATCCCGTGCCGCTCGAGCAGGCCGGTTGCCCAGGCGCCCATCTCCTCGTCGGCCACCGGTCGCACGCGTACACCACCGTCGACGGTGTTCCGCTTCTCCGCGGCCACGAGCGCGACGCAGCGCGTTCCCGGCTCCAGGGGTGGCGTCTCGACCGGTCGCGCTCCGGGCACTGTTGCGCCCGAGCTGCGCACTCGCAACCGCACGTCTCCCGGTTCGCCCAGGGGGTCGGATGGCAGGTCGACCCGGAACTGCGATCCGGTGTCGATGCGGATGCCCGCCGAACGACCGTGCATGTCGGGGAGCAGCTTGCAGAACCAGCCGTGCGTGGCCTCCGGCTGCGCGATGGTCTTGAGCAGGTCGGTGGACAACGGGTAGTCGACGACGAGGTCGGTCATGACGATGAAACCCTTCTGATCGAGTCGAACCTGGATGCTTTGGTGCCGCCGCCGATCGACCGGACCGACGCGGTGAAGGTGGGCCACGACGCGGGATGGACGCCGTTGATCACGAGCTGCGCCACGGAAGGTGCCCCCAACGGGGCGGGGTTGAGGCTCCACACGAGCCCAGGGCCCCCTTCCACGTCGAGGGTGCCGGGCAGGAGTTGGAGCACGCCCACGAGAGCCAGCAGCTCCACGACAGGCACGGCCGCCGCCGACTCAGTCCCGAGCGTCAGCCGGGGGATGTCTCCGCTACGGAGAACCTCAGGACCATCGAGTCGGTAATGAATCGGGGAGCGTTCCCATCCAGGAGGGCATGCACGTCGTCGAGCAGCTGCTGCCGTTGTTGCGCACGGTGCTGGGCCGGATCCTTTCCCTTCTTCGCGGGCGGCCACAGGTCTGCACAGGACTTTCGGACGTAGCTGCGCCCCGAGATGAGCATGAGAGCGGCCGACTTGACCTGGGGATCTGCCGGGACGGTGGCGCCGCCCTTGGTCCCGCCGACATCCATCGTTCGCAGGACATCATCAACGGCCGGGCTGTCCCACGACTGGGCGCACAGGTCAGCCAACGCGGACCAAGCCGGTGTCGTCGACCGAAGGGGCGCCACGTCGGGCAGCGGGAAGTTCTCCGGCGCCGTGAGGCTCTCCAGCTGCTCCACGACCGAGCCGGCAACATCATCCGCCCCGTCCTCCTGCGTGAGTGCGGGAGTGCCCGACTCCGGGAAGGAGAGCTTTCCGCCAGACAGCGCCGCGAGGCCGAGCGCAGCAAGGAAGCCGGACGGGTGGCCACCATCGAGCGCAGTCAGTTTCCACGTCGTCATGCCAACCTCCGGGAAGCCGCCCAGTCTGCGAGGCGCACGATCGCCTCGGCGAGCGCGAGCGAGTAGGGGCCGTAAGTGCGCACGAGCTGGTTGAACTCGTCGACGCGGGTGGCCCACTCGTCCGTGGTGGGGTCCTGCAGCGGTGGGGCGTCCGGGCCCTCGAGCAGCGGGCCGTACGGGCGGAACGACCCGTGGTGGGTCAGGATCAGATGCCGGACCAACGCGGGATCGTGGGGGCTCACCTCACCAGCGGCCCGCGCCGCTTCGAACCGGACGACGGAGTCGGCTTCGTGGCGCCATCCTCTCGGCACACCGGACTGCCGCTGCACCCATCGCCAGTCGCGCCGAGCCAGCGCGGACTTCCCGATGTCCTCCGCCGGCTGTTCCACGACGTAGTTCCCGTCAGGGCACCGTCGGTGACGCAATGCATGCTGTAAATTTTTGTCTCGCTTGCCCTCGTCATGACGTTGTGCCGCGAGCGCCAGGTCTGCGGTGAGTGCCTCTGGCAGCGCGAGCCGGGAGCACCATTCTCGGACCTTCTCCTCGACGTCCATCTGGTGGTCGTCCAAGCCGTACGGCTCCGCGAGCACCACCTCGTCGGGGTCGGGCGCAACGGGCGTGATCTCGAACCAACCGGTCGAGTCGCCCCCTCGTCCACCAGCTCGACCATCTCGTACTCGCCTTCGTATCGGGATTCGTCGGGCTCGAAAGCCAGCTCGAAACGCCCGATGGCAGCGCCTGGTGCGGCGTCGTCAACCGAAGGCTGCCCGTCCACGAGATCCACACCGGCTCCTTCGATTCCGAAGGCGTCTGACTGCGGCGGCAGCACGACAACCGAACCCGGGCGGAGGCTGGCTGCTGGTGGCGACAGCTGCGGCATCCTGGTGGCGGGATCAACCAGGACGAACGGATTCCGCGCGCACAGCTCGCGGGCCAGGGCGATCGGGACGGTCCAGGTCTCGTCAGGGTGAGGCGGGTGCCGCTTCAGGTGAGCGACCAGTGGGTTGTCCGCCGCGGCTGAAGCCGCAACAGAGTCCCTACCCGGCCACAACTCGGAGATTGCCACCGAACGGCGGAAGGCGACGCTGACCTCCGCAGCGGGATCATCCGGGGAGCGCAACCACCGACCGACCGGCGCTTCGTAGGGCGAGCGCCCAGTGGAAACGTACGAGTCGAAGACGAACCGCGGTAGCACCGCCGTCGCAACGGGTGCCGGCGCGTGCTCTGGCCCCTCGAGGATGCTGACGAGCTCGGCAACGGTAGTCGGTGCTGACGCCAGCAGCGCTGCGCCCAGGTCAGCGGCGGCCTCTCCATAGACAGGTTCGGGCTTCCCCTCACCGACGACGATCCGCACCGAGCCACCCGAGCGGACACCCACTCGGTTCACTCGTCCGAGACGCTGAATGATGGCCGCAGCCGATGCAATCGGCATCAGGACGTGGTCGAAGTCGAGGTCGGCTCCGACCTCAAGAGTCTGGGTCGCGACCACGATGAGGGGCTTGGTCTCCGGCCCCCGCCGCGGTTCACCCGTCCTGACCGATGCCAGACGGCGAAGCACGTGCTTCTGGAACGTGTTCGGCATCCCGCCCACCAGCAGAACGACCTCGGCGTCGCGGTGTCGGGCGCGCAGGGTGGAGGCAAGAACTTTCGCCCGTTGAGGAGTGTTGGCGAAGACGAGGTACGACTCCCCCGGCTCGACGGTCAGACCCGAGACAGCTTGAGCCATCCCTTGGTCCCCCGTGCTGGCCTCCACGTGCTCGACCACCACCGGCATGTCCGCGCGGCGGCGGATCCGATCACCGACCTCGGGCTGGGCACGGATCTCTGCTTCGCGGTCGAACTGGAGACCGCCATCACCTGCACTGGGCGTGGCCGTCATCCGCATCACCCGGCGAGGGGGATGGACCCGCCCAGGCAGCCTTCGTCCTGCTGCTGGCGTTCGAGCACCTGCAGGGTCCGGTCCAGCTGTCCCGACAGGTGCGCCTCGTCGAGCACCAGCAGCGAGTCTGCGCCCAGCAGCGCCATGTCGATGGGACGGCGACCCAGCGAGCCCACGTAACTGCGCCCGAGAAGGGCCGAACCGACCAGGTCCACCGTGCCCACGATGATCCCTGGCGCAGCCGGATGTGCCGCGATCTGAGGACGTACTGACAGCCCGCCCCGCAGAATCGACAGCGACACGAGCGGAGGTTCAGACTCGCCGTCGCCACCAAGTCGCAACGCATCTGCGACCGCAGCAACCGCGGGCGTCTCAGCGCGCTTGAGTTTCTCGATCCAGCGCTCGGCGGACACGACAGTGTCATCGACGACAACACGCCGATCGACCACCACGACGTACCGCATCGGCACGATGCGCTGCTGCCCTGCGGGGCGGCCCAGATCCTGGGCCAGCGCCCACAGCCAGGCGAGCATCACCGATGTCTTCCCATATCCGGTTGGGACAGTGAGGGTCCTGGGTGGATCCCCCGACGCAGCGCTTCAGCGACCTGCACCAGCCAGAGGTACGGCCGGTGTCCGGTCATTTCGAAGAAGAAGTCCTCGAAGGAAGCCTGCTGCCTTGTCACGGGCGTCACAGTAGCACGGACTGGCTGCCCTCGAACCCTGCAGGTACATCGTTCATGCGTTTCCCGACAGCGACATTGCGCGGACGCCCCCGCGCGCTCGCGCGGGGCATGAGGACCGTTGGGGATCCAACCCAGCAGGCACATCTCCTCAACACCAGCAACGACTGGTCGACAACCACGATAGGCCGGGTAGCGTGCCGCTCCCCGCCCGGGGCGAGCGGCGCAGCGATCTCAGTCCGCAGCGACTCAGAAGCTCTGGGCCATGTTGGTGAAGCGGCTGTAGTGCCCCTGGAACGCCACCACGATCGTGTCGGTGGGGCCGTTTCGGTGCTTCGCCACGATCAGATCGGCCTCGCCGGCGCGCTCGGACTCCTTGTTGAAGGAGTCCTCGCGGTGCAAGAGGATCACCATGTCGGCGTCCTGCTCGATGCTGTTGTGTGCGGCGATGCCGTTGGCGATGAAGTTGTGCGAGCCGAGCACCGTGGCGTCGTAGACCTCTTCGAGGCCGTCGAGCTCGATCGATCCGATCGGGTCCCAGTGCACGTCGTTGACCGCGTCGAGGTCGAGCGCCGACTCGTCGAGGAGAGTGGCGACCGCGCCCAGCGACCCCTCCTGCCCCTGGCGCTCCAAGACCGCGGTGGCCAGACCGTCGTGCAGCGAGGTGCTCACCGATGCCGCGTCGCGGGCTGCAGTCTGCTCGCGCACGTGCGCCAGCAGCGCCTCCGACTGGTGGGTCGACTCGCCATGGCGGTAGACCTCCTGCAGGAACCGCCGCTGATCGTCGACACCCTCGAGGTGGAGCTGAAAACCGTTCCTGCCGCGCGTGATTCGCGTCGAGATGCCGAACCGCAGCAGCAGCTGCGACACGCCGTCGAGCAGTCTCCGCGACTGCGCGCGCAGCGACACGAATCCTTCACCGTCGAGCCACGCCACCCGGCCGTCCAGCCGCCACAGCGCGTCGACGAACACCCCGATCTGGCGCTTCGGCATGTGGAACAGATCCGGAATCAGCTCGCGCTCTGCCTCGGGCACCATGTCCACGCCGAGGTTGCACCCGCGGGTCACCAGGTCGGCGTCTGTCGGGTCGTACGGCGTCTTGCTCGACCAGAGCAGCGCCATGGTGCGCACCCACGCATCGTCACCGAACGCCTCGTGCTGCTCCGGCGCGGGGACGTGACGCGGGACAGCGATCCGATCGCCCGCGTGCAGATCACCCAGCTGCTTCCAGCCGTCGTACGTCAGGAACCGGTGGTTCTCCGTCGCGCGCACGGTCTTGCCCGAGGCGAGCGTCATCCGGAAGACCGGCCGCGTCCCGGTCGAGAAGGCGTGTGTCAGCGGGCGGGCAACGTAGCGCAGCGAGTCGTCCAACGCCCACACCGGGACGTCGCGAGCGCCCGACTTCGCCAGCTCGCCGATGGTCACCTCCGCGCCGGTGTCCGCTCGAAGCAGACGCGTGTCTGCCGTCAGGCACCCCGATTCGCGAAGGTCACTCATCTGCGGCCGCTTGTCGGTGCGCTGCTCGGGTCCACGGTTCAGCTGGCTGATCGCGATGACCGGGACGTCGATCTCCTTGGCCAGCAGCTTCAGGGCACGGGAGAACTCCGAGACCTCCTGCTGACGCGACTCGACGCGCTTGCCCGAGGTCATCAGCTGCAGGTAATCGATGACCACCAGCTTGAGGTTGTTCGTCTGCTTGAGCCGACGGCACTTCGCCCGGATCTCCATCAGCGACATGTTCGGCGAGTCGTCGATGAACAGAGGCGCGTCCGAGACCCTGCCCATCGTGGCGGCCAGGCGCGTCCAGTCGGTGTCGCGCATCTGCCCCTTGCGCATGTGCTGCAGCTGGATCTCGGCCTCGGCCGACAGCAGACGCATGGTGATCTCGGACTTGCTCATCTCCAGGCTGAAGATGACGGCGGCCTGGTTGTGCTTGATCGCGGCCGACCGCACCACGTCGAGGCCGAGCGTGGAGTTGTGCGTCGGGATCATCGCGCGCGACGCGAGGTAGAGGTGCGAGGCGTTGTCGACCTCGACGCAGCGCACGGGGACCGACGCGACCGGGCGCACGGCCTCGACCTTCCACACCTGGACCGCCCCGAACGCCGCCCGGCGCACCTCGACCACACCCGGATGACCGGCCAGCACGCCGGTCGTCACGATCTGCGGCTCCGCGCCGTCGAGCCGGACCGACCACTGGTGCTGCTCGTCCGCCACGATCACCGTGCCGTCGGAGAACTCGACTTCGAAGCACGGGCGCTCGTGCATCACCTCGGTCGCGGCCACCACCCGCGTCGGCAGGCCGTCGGCACCGATGAGCTCGTCGCCCACCGCGACCTCGCCCATGGTCGTCCAGCCGGTCGGCGTCGGCAGCGGGGTGTCCAGCGCGAGCGCCTTGCCGACGGCAGGCCGAGCTGCCAGCACGATCATCTGCCCCGGGTGCAGGCCGTTCGTGAGCGTGTCGAGATCGGTGAATCCCGTTGGGACGCCGATCATCTCGCCCGAGGTCGACGACGCCGCCTCGATCTCGTCGGCGGTCGACTCGATGACCTCGCCGAGCCGGACGTAGTCCTCGCCGCCGCGCTTGTCGGCCACGGCGTAGACCTCCGCCTGCGCCGCGTTGACCAGGTCCTCGACGTCACCGCCGCCCTGGGCATAACCCATCTGCACGATGCGGGTGCCCGCGTCGACCAGGCGCCGCAGCACCGCCCGCTCGGCGACGATCTGGGCGTAGTAGCCCGCGTTCGCCGCGGTCGGCACGCCCTGGATCAGCTGGTGCAGGTATGCCGGCCCGCCCGCGCGACCCAGCTCGCCCCGCTTGTTCAGCTCGTCGGCGACGGTGATGGCGTCGGCGGGCTCGCCCCGGCCGTACAGATCCAGGATCGCGTCCCAGATGACCTCGTGCGCGGGGCGGTAGAAGTCGGTGCCCCTGACCGCCTCGACGCAGTCGGCGATGGCGTCCTTGGACAGCAGCATCCCGCCCAGCACCGACTGCTCGGCACTGACGTCCTGCGGCGGGACACGCTCGTCGGAGGGACCATCGCTCGGGGCGTCATAGGCCCCTTCGAGCTCGGCGATCGACACCCGAGATCCTCCTTCGCACCGGTCGGCTCAGCTCGCTGCTGACAGCAGAGATGAGACCACCCGGCACCGACAAGCAACACGTCCGCCCGACGGTAGGACGGCCTCCGGCGACACGCCCAACTGACGGGGGCCGCTCGCGTCAAGGCCTGTGGACGGGCCTGTGGAGAACTTGCGGACAACGGCGTCGTAGTTGTGCACAAGCCGTGGACAACTCTGTGGACAACGCGTCGGCGAGACCGTCGTACGACGCTCTGACCTGGGCAAACACGATCCACACACTGTGCACAGCAGAAAGTTACGGTCCCGTCGGGTGACGGCTCGCTCGTCCACCGACCCGGCCCACCAACGGTTTCCCCACCAGACCCATCCGCCGGCCCGGCCGCTCCGAACCACCGGGCATGAACCCCCCGCTCACCCCGCTCGGGGCGCGACGATGAGCCACATGTCGCCCGCCCCCGACGACGAGGGACCGCGGCCGCTCGCGGCGTCCGACGCCGGGGGCGGTGCCGACCTCGCCGCGCTGCTGCGCCGCTGCGCCCGCGGCGACGACGACGCCTTCGCGACGCTCTACGACGCCACCAGCCCGCGCGTCTACGGCCTGGCCCTGCGCGTGGTGCGCAACCCCGCCCACGCCGAGGAGGTCACGCAGGAGACCTTCCTGGAGGTCTGGCGCCACTCCGCCCGGTTCGAGCCCGCCAGGGGCAGCGCCCTGTCCTGGTTGCTCACCCTCACCCACCGCCGGGCCGTCGACCGGGTCCGCAGCGTCCAGGCGGCCACCCGGCGCGACGAGGACTACCAGCAACAGACCGAGCCACGGGCGTACGACACCACTGCCGAGCAGGCCCACCGCGGACTCGACGCCCAGCGCGTCCGCAAGGCCCTCGCCGGCCTGACCGAGACCCAGCGCCAGGCCGTGGAGCTGGCCTACTTCGGCGGCTACACGCACACCGAGGTCGCGCGGCTGCTCGACCTGCCGCTGGGCACCGCCAAGACCCGCATCCGCGATGGACTCATCCGGTTGCGCGACACGATGGGAGTCGAGCGATGAACGCCGCCGACACCTACCAGCTGCTCGGCGCCTACGCGCTCGACGCGGTCGACGACGCCGAGCGTGCCGAGGTCGAGCGCTACCTCGCCGAGCACCCCGAGCACGACGCGGAGCTGCAGTCCCTGCGCGACGCCGCCACGGGGCTCAGCGCGCTCACCGAGACCGCGCCGCCCGCGCGGCTCCGCGCTTCCGTCCTGGACGAAGTACGCCGCACGCGCCCGCTCCCGCCCGCGCCGGAGACGCCGGCGGCCGGGTCCGGGACAGCGGCCGGGTCCGAGACGGCGGCCGAGGCGCCGGCGACCGCGAGCGCCGAGCCCGGCGACGACGTACGCCCGGAGCAGCCGGCCGACGAGCTCGCCGCACGCCGTCGCCGCCGTGCTCCGTGGCTGCTGGGCGCCGCGGCGGCCGCCGCGGTCGCGATCGGCGGCGTGGGCGTGTGGTCCCCGTGGGACTCCCCGACCCGACGCAGGTCGCGGTCACCCAGGTGACCGACGCGCCGGACGCGCGGCAGTACACCATGCGCATGGCGGACGGGTCGGTCACGATCTTCCGCTCGCCCTCGCAGGCGCGCGCCGTGCTGCACTCCACGTCGCTGCCCAACGCCCCCGCGGGTCGCGCCTACCAGATGTGGTTGCAGCAGCCCGACGGGTCGATGGTGTCGGCCGGGCTCGTCCCGCGCTCCGAGGACGGCACCGTCACGATGCTCCTCTCGGGCGACGCGGCGCAGGCCGTCGGAGCCGGGATGACCGTCGAACCCGCAGGCGGGTCAAGGCAACCCACGAGCGAGCCGCTCGGACTGGTCGAGTTCCGATGACGGCCCCGCAGTACGCCGTCGTCGGCTCGGGGGTCAGCGGCCTCGTCGCGGCCTACGTGCTGTCGGGCGCCGGCCCGGTCACGATCTACGAGGCCGACGCGCGCCCGGGCGGGCACGCCCACACCCACGACGTCACGCTCCCCGGCGGTCAGGTCGTGCCCGTCGACAGCGGGTTCATCGTGCACAACGACCGCACCTACCCCACGCTGTGCCGGCTGTTCGCCGAGCTGGACGTCGCGACCCAGCCGACCGACATGAGCATGTCGGTCAGCGGCGGGCCCCGGCGTTGGCAGTACGCCGGCGGCCAGGGGTGCGCGGGATCCTCGGCGACCCGCGCACGGCGGCGAGCCCGGCGTACTGGCGGATGCTGGTCGAGGTCCGGCGCTTCCACCGAGAGGCGCGAAACCTGTTGGCGGACAAGGGTCTCGATACGGGCTCCGCTAGCGCTCCGCCCTACTCGACCAGCGTGTCGACCAGCGTGGGCGAGTGGGCCGGGGGCCTGGGGTTCAGCGACACGTTCCACCAGATGTTCCTGCGACCGCTCGTCGCGGCGGTCTGGTCGTGCGACGCCGCCGACGCGCTGCGCTACCCCGCCCGCAGCCTGCTCACCTTCCTCGAGCACCACGGCATGCTCAGCGTCAGCGGGTCGCCGACGTGGCGCACGGTCGTCGGCGGGTCGCGGGCCTACGTCGACCGAGTTCTCAAGAACGTCAGCGCGATCCGGCTCTCGAGCCCTGTGCGCGAGGTCCGCCGCACCGACGCCGGCGTCGAGGTCACCGACCCGCACGGCACGCGGACGTACGCCGGTGTCGTCATCGCCACGCACCCGCACCAGGCCCTGCGCATGCTCCCCGAGCCGAACGCCCTGGAGGAGGCCGTGCTGTCGGCGATCACCTACTCGACCAACCCGGCCCAGCTGCACACCGACAGCAGCCTGCTGCCGACCCGGCGTCGCGTGTCGGCGTCGTGGAACTACCGGCTCCCGGACGAGGATCAGCACGGCGTGCTGGTCACCTACGACCTCACCCGGCTGATGCGCCTGCCGCGGGGCGACCAGCAGCGAATCCTCGTGACACTCAACGGTGCTCACCGCGTCGACCCCAGCACGGTCCTCGCCGAGATGACCTACGAGCACCCGCTCTACACCGCTGAGGCTGTCGCCGCGCAGCGGCTCCTTCCGCAGCTGTCCGACGACCGCATCGCCTTCGCGGGCGCCTACCACGGGTGGGGGTTCCACGAGGACGGCGCCGCCAGCGGCCTGGCCGCCGCCCGAAGCCTCGGGGTGACCTGGTGACCGCGCTCTACCGCACCCGGGTCGCCCATCACCGGGGCTCACCCGTGCGGCACTCGTTCCGGCACCGCTCGGTCGCCTGGCTCGTCGACCTCGGCGAGCTGGGCGGCCGCACGGTGCCGCCCGACCTGCCGCGCTGGCTGGCGCCGGTCCTGTCGTTCCGCCCCGGCGACCACCTGGGCGACCCCGAATCCCGTTGGTACGACAACGTGCTCGCGTTCGCCGCGACGCAGTGCGTCGACCTGGCCGGCCACCGCGTGCTGGCGCTGACGACACCCCGCAGTCTCGGCCACGCGTTCAACCCGATCACCGTCTACTGGTGCCTCGCCGGCGGCGACCTCACCTGCGCGATCGCCGAGGTGCACAACACCTACGGCGAGCGGCACGCCTACCTCGTGCGGCCCGACGCCACCGGCAGGGCGCAGACCGACAAGCAGCTGTACGTCTCACCGTTCAACGACGTGTCCGGCCGCTACACGCTCTCGGTGCCGCTCCCCGGCGACACGCTCGCCGTGCGCGTCACGCTGCACCGCGACGATTTCACGCCGTTCGTGGCCACCTGGGAGGGCGAGCGCGTGGCCCCCTCCGACGCGGTGCGCACCGCGCTGACCAGCGCCCTCGCGCCGCGTCTGGTGGCGACCCGCATCCGGGTGCACGGCATCCGGCTGTGGGCGCGCGGCCTACCCATCGTTCACCGACCGCACCACACCCCCAGGAGTCGGTATGACCGCGTTCGACGCAACCCTCAGCCCGCTCAGGCCCGACGACGGCCCGATCGACGCCGCCCGATGGCCCGACGTCGCCCACGCCCCCGCCACGCTCCGCGCCCGGCTCGCCCGCCCCGTCGCGGAGCGGATCTTTCTGCGCGCCGTCGACCGCATGCCGATCCGGGTGCTGCTGCCCGACGGTCACGCCGTCGGTGGCGGCGCGGCGAGGCTCGGCGCGCCGACGATGGTGGTGCACGACGCGCAGCGGCTGCTGCGGCGCATCGGCGACAGCGGTCTCATCGGCTTCGGCGAGAGCTACTGCGCCGGCGAGTGGGACAGCCCCGACCTGCCCTCACTGATCGCCGCGTTCGCCGACGCGATCGACGATCTGGTGCCGGCACCGCTCGCCCGCCTGCGCGCCGCCTACCTCGCGCGACAGCCGCGCGCCGACCGGCAGACCGCCGACAACGCGCGCCACAACGTCGAGCGGCACTACGACCTGTCCAACGAGATGTTCGCGCTGTTCCTCGACGAGACGATGACCTACTCCGCGGCCCTGTTCGACCCGCCCCCGACGTACGACACCCGCACCCACCCCCAACCCCTCGCCGAGGCGCAGCGCACCAAGATCGACCGGCTGCTCGACCAGGCAGGCGTCGGCGAGGGCACCCGGATGCTCGAGATCGGCTCTGGTTGGGGGAGCTCGCGCTCCGGGCCGCGCAGCGCGGCGCCCACGTCGACACCATCACGCTGTCGTCGGAGCAGCTCGCCCTGACCCGCGACAAGGTGCGGGCCGGCGGCGTCGCCGACCGCGTCGACGCGCGGCTGCTGGACTACCGCGAGGTCAGCGGCCGCTACGACGCCGTGGTGTCGGTCGAGATGATCGAGGCCGTCGGGCTCGACTTCCTCGACACCTACTTCGCGACCATCCGGCGGGTGCTGCGGCCCGGCGGCCGCGCCGCGATCCAGGCCATCACCATGCCCCACCACCGCCTCGACCTGACCCGCGGCGGATACACCTGGATCCACAAGTACATCTTCCCCGGCGGCTCCCTCGCCTCCCGCGAGCTGCTGCTCGCCGAGGCGGGGCGCGCCGGGCTGCGCACCGTCGACACGTTCCGCATGGGCGGCAGCTATGCGCTCACCCTGCGCCAGTGGCGGGAGAGCTTCGACCGGCAGCGAGATGCGTTGTCCCAGCTGGGCTTCGACCACACCTTCCAACGCATGTGGCGGTTCTACCTCGGCTACTCCGAGGGCGGCTTCCGCTCCGGATACCTCGACGTGCACCAACTGACCTTCGAGGCGGTCGCGTGAGACGACCCGCCACCGCGCCAGCGCGCCCCGTCGCGCCGGCCCTCGTCGCCCTCCTCGAGGACGTCCTCGGCGCCCCGCCGCCCGCGCGCGTCGTCGCCTGGGACGGCTCCAGCGCCGGTCCCGACCTCGGCGCGCCCACGGTCACGCTGCACTCCCCGGGGGCGCTGCAACGCCTCGTGCGCCACCCGGGTGAGCTCGGCGCCGCCCAGGCCTACGTCACCGGCGAGCTGTCGATCGACTGGCCGGTCGAGCGAGCCCTCCGCCACGTCCGGGGCCAGATCCGCCAGTGCCCCGCGCGACGGATCCGCCTGTCGCCCAAAGTGATTCGCGAGGCGGTCGGACTTCTTCGCGGCGCCGACGCGTTCGGCCGGCCGCCGGCGCCGCCCGCCACCCAGATCGCCGTGACCGGGCGTCTGCACTCCCGCCGCCGCGACGCCGCGGTGATCCACCACCACTACGACATCCCCACCGACTTCTACGAGCTGATCCTCGACGACGCCATGGCTTACTCCTGCGGTTACGTCACCGGGGCGAGCCTCGATGCGCACGAGACACCGGCGTACACGCTGGAGGACGCGCAGCGCGACAAGCTCGACCTGGTCTGCCGCAAGCTCGGCCTCGACCAGCGACCCGGCATGCGGCTGCTCGACGTCGGGTGCGGCTGGGGCGCCCTGAGCCTGCACGCCGCCGAGCACTACGACGCGGCCGTCACCGGCGTCACCATCGCGCGCGAGCAGCAGCAGTTCGTCGAGAAGCGCGCCGCCGACCGCGGGCTCACCGACCGGGTGACGATCCGGCTGCAGGACTACCGCGACGTCGCCGACCGCCGGTACGACGCCGTCGCCTCGCTCGAGATGGGCGAGCACGCCGGCGACCGCGGATACCCCGCGTTCGTCGAGACCCTGCGCCGCAACGCCGCCCCGCACGCGCGCATCCTCGTGCAGCAGATGAGCCGGCGCGGCGCGCACCCCGGCGGCGGCCCGTTCATCGAGGCGTTCATCGCGCCCGACATGACGATGCGGCCGGTCGGCGAGACCGTCGAGCTGCTCGAGCGCGGCGGCCTCGAGGTGCGCGACGTGCACGCGCTGCGCGAGCACTACGCCTGGACCGTGCGCGCCTGGCAGGACCGGTTCGTCGCCGCGCGCGAGGAGCTCACGCGCCTCGTCGGGGAGGAGGTCGTGCGCGTCTGGGAGCTCTACCTCGCCGGCGGGCTGCTGGCCTTCGAGGAGGGACGCATGGGCGTCGACCAGATCCTCGCGGTGCCCGCGCCGGGCGCGCCCACCACCGTCCCCGCCGTGCGACCCGCGACCTGGAGCGACCCTCGTGGGTGACTTCGCCGCACTGTCGCTGCTCAGTCTCGCGCTGGTGCTCGCCCTCCAGCTCCTGACGTACGTCGTCAGCCGCCGGGCAGGTCGGCTCTCCGTCGTCGACGTGACCTGGGGCGTCGGCCTCGCCCTGGTCGCGCTGCTCTCCGCCGCGGTCGGCAGCGGCGACGCGGCGCGTCGGACGCTGCTCGCCGTCATCGTCGTCGTCTGGGGCTCCCGGCTCGCCTGGCACATCCACCGCAGGTCGCGCGGCAAGGGCGAGGACCCGCGGTACGCCCGCCTCGCCGAGGGCCGCTCCCGGGCCTCGGTCTTCGTCCGGGTCTTCCTCACCCAGGGCCTGGCGCAGTGGTTCGTCTCGCTGCCGGTGCAGGTCTCCGCCAGCACCGGCCCGCCGCGCGGACTCGGTTGGGCCCTGGTGGTTCTCGGCGTCGTTGTCTCCGCGTCGGGCCTGGTGGTCGAAGCCGTCGCCGACCGCCAGCTGGCCGCGTTCAAGGCCGACCCGGACAGCCGCGGGCGGATCATGGACCGCGGCCTGTGGAACTGGTCGCGCCACCCCAACTACTTCGGCGACGCCTGCGTGTGGGTCGGCGTCTATCTCGTCGCGTGCGCCGTGTGGCCGGGCGTGCTGACCGTGCTCTCGCCCGCCGCGATGGTGTGGTTCCTCGTCGTCGCGACAGGCGCCCGGCTGCTCGAGCGGCACATGGCCGACCGCCCGGGATTCGCCGACTACCAGCGGCGCACGAGCTTCTTCGTCCCGCTCCCGCCCAGGAAGGGATGACCTCAGGCCAGCCGCACCTTCTGGCGTCGCCTGGGTGACCGCCTCTCAGCCCGCACCGGCCGCCCCGGTCAGGCGTCGTCGACGGTCGGCGGCGGAGTCTGCGGGCGGTCGCCGCGGCGGCGCAGCACCGTGACGACGTAGTCGGTGCCGGGGACGTACGGCGCCAGCTCGTAGGAGGCGAACCGGGACTCCACCTCGAGCCCGGCCGCGTCGGCGTCGGTGACGAACTCGTCGGGGTCGTACGCCCGCGACCCCGCCGGCCCGGCCTGGGTGTGGAAGCCCACCAGCACTCGCCCGCCCGGCGCGAGCAGCGCCCGCAGCCGGGCGAGCACCGCGCGTTCGGTGCTCTCGGCCAGCAGGATCATGACGTTGCCGACGCAGACGATGAGGTCGTACGCCGTCGGGAAGCCCGCCTCGTGCAGCACCTCCGGCGCGAGGTCGTCGAGCCGGGCCTGCAGCACCGGGAGCTCGGGATAGGTGCGCCGCGACTGCTCCACCAGCTCGGCGTCGAGGTCGACCGCGATGACGCGGTGCCCGCGCCGCTGCAGCGTCGCCCCGACCCGCCCCATGCCCGACCCGGCGTCGAGCACCGTCGCGGCACGCGGCGCGAGCACGTCGGCGAGCCGCGCCTCGCCCTCGATGTCGTGGCCGTCGCGCAGCAGCCGCGCGAACCGCTCGCCGTAGCCCCGGTTGCCCGGGCCCCCGTCTCCCAGCGTGTCGGACGGGCGGGACTGGCGGGGCGAGGTGCGATCACGTCGCCCAGGATGACCCACCGGCTCGAGGGCGCGCCATCCGGCGGCGGCTTCGCTCCGAACCATCCACCGTGACGACACCCCCAGCCTCACCCGCAGACGAGGTGGCTCCCGGCGCCGCCGAGCCGAGCGCACCCGTGCCCGGCAGGGCACGCGCCGCCTCGTGGGGGTGGTGGCGGCCGTGGCCGGCGCCGGCCTCGGTCACCTCGTGGCCGGCCTGACGCGACCCGACGCCTCACCGGTGCTCGCGGTCGGATCAGTCGTGGTGGACAGCGCCCCAACACCCTTGAAGACGTGGGCGATCCGCACGTTCGGCACGCAGGACAAGCTGGTCCTGGTGAGCAGCGTCGCGCTGGGCGCGCTGCTGCTCGCCGCGCTCGCCGGCCTGCTCGTGCGTCGCTCCCTGGCGGCAGGGGCTGTCGGGCTCGCCGCGCTCGCCGCGCTCGCCACCGGGGCCGCACTGACCCGCCCGACCGCCACCGCGGGCTCGGTCCTGCCGGGGCTGGTCACCGCGCTGACCGGCGTCCTCGCGCTGGTGTCGCTGCACCGGCAGTTCCGTGCGACGCCCCGACGCCGGCCGGACGCCCCCGCGTCGACAGGCGCCACCCGGCGGACCGTGCTGGGCAGCGGCGTCCTGGCCGCGGGCATCGCGGCGCTCGGGCTCGCCGCAGGTGCCGCAGGACAGCGCCTCACCAGCGCGGCGCAGCAGGTGGCCGGCACCCTGCCCCTCCCCCGGCGCCGCCTCCCGCCGCTGCCGGCCGGTCTGGAGCGCAGCGTGCCGGGCGTGACCCCGTTGCGCACGCCGACCGCCCGCTTCTACCGGGTCGACACCGCCCTCACCGTGCCCGTGGTCGACCCCGCGGACTGGGAGCTCGTCATCGACGGCGACGTCGAGCGCACGGTCCGGCTCAGCTACCAGGACATCCTCGACATGCCGCTCGTCGAGCGGGACATCACGCTGACCTGCGTCAGCAACGAGGTGGGTGGGCCGTACGCCGGCGGGGCCCGCTGGACGGGCGTCCCGGTGCGCGACCTGCTGGCCCTGGCGAGCCCCCGCCCCGGCAACGACCAGGTGCTCTCCACCTCCGTCGACGGTTACACCAGCTCGACCCCGCTCGCCGCCCTCACCGACGAGCGCGAGGCCCTGCTCGCCGTCGGCATGAACGGGCAGCCGCTGCCGCGGGTCAACGGTTATCCCGCGCGGCTGGTGACCCCCGGCCTGTACGGCTACGTCGG
Source organism: Barrientosiimonas endolithica (assembly GCF_030296655.1). Taxonomy (NCBI): domain Bacteria; kingdom Bacillati; phylum Actinomycetota; class Actinomycetes; order Micrococcales; family Dermacoccaceae; genus Barrientosiimonas; species Barrientosiimonas endolithica. Next base: position 3,395,688 of record NZ_AP027735.1, read on the forward strand.
CGCGACCAAGTGGCTCACCCGGCTCACCGTCACCACCTACCGCCAGCGTCGCGCCTACTGGACCGTCCGCGGGTGGGCCACGCAGGGGCCCATCAAGCCCAGCGCCCGGATCGACACCCCCGAGCCGCTCGTCAGCATCGCTCCCGGGCGGGTGGCGATCGCCGGAACCGCCTGGGCGCAGCGCCAGGGCGTGCGCGGCGTGCAGGTGCAGATCGACGACGGGCCCTGGCGTCCCGCCCGGCTCGGCCCGGAGGTCAACATCGACTACTGGCGGCAGTGGTGGTTCCCCTGGGACGCCACCACCGGGCAGCACCGGCTGCGCGCTCGCTGTGTCTACGGCGCCAGCCAGGAGCAGACCGCGACGCCCGCCCCACCCTTCCCCGACGGGTCGTCCGGGCTGCACGAGATCGTCGTCGTCGTGTCGTGACGACCGTGCCATAGGGAACGGCCAAAACTCTTGTGCCTCAAGGCAATCCGATTCGGCACGCGGTTCCGAACACCTTTCGACCACAGCGTCATTCCCTCACCGAACGGAGCACCACCATGAAGCGCACCCCCACCGGCCTCGCGCTCGCTGCGACCCTCTCGCTGGCTCTCACCGCCTGCGGCGGCGGCAGCGACTCGAGCTCGTCGGACACCGCCGCGACCCCCGCTGCGTCGCCCTCGTCGGCACCGATGAGCTCCGCCCCCTCGACCTCGGCGCCCGCCACGTCCGACCCGATGGCCAGCTCCTCGTCTGCCTCCTCCGACCCGACGGCCGGTTCGAGCGGCTCCGCCGCGAATGCCCAGTTCGGTCCGGGGTGCGCTCAGGTGCCGAAGACGGGCAAGGGCTCCTTCTCCGGCATGGCGAACGACCCGGTGGCGACGGCCGCCAGCAACAACCCGCTGCTGTCGACGCTGGTCTCCGCGGTCACGAAGGCCAACCTGGCCGGCACCCTGAACAGCAGCAAGGACATCACCGTCTTCGCGCCCGCCAACTCCGCCTTCGCCAAGATCCCGGAGGGTGATCTGCAGAAGACGCTGAACGACAACAAGGCCCTGACGACGCTGCTGACCAACCACGTGGTGAAGGGCCGCCTGGCCCCCGACCAGCTCGCCGGCGAGCACACCACCCTGGCCGGTGACACCATCAAGGTGACCGGCACCTCGCCGAACTTCGACGTGGCCGGCGCGAAGGTCCTGTGCGGCAACGTGCAGACCCAGAACGCCACGGTCTACATCGTCGACACGGTGCTCACCCCGCAGAAGTAGCTCGCACCGGCAGCGACGGCGGACCCTGCGCTTCCTGCCCCGACCGCAAGCTCGGCCCCTCCGGCGATCGCCGGAGGGGCCGAACTTGCGGTGTGTCGCGGGGTCGCCGCGCCCGGTCAGTCGTTCTGGCTGCGGGCGTAGACCCCGACCGGGTAGGACGTGCCGCGCTCGACGGTGCGCGGGACCTGGATCGACACGTAGTTGCTGCAGCCCACGATGCCGAAGTGCAGGTGCGGCCCGGTCGAGTTGCCGGTGTTGCCCGAGCGGCCGACCTGCTGACCCTGGCTGACCGACTGACCCGCACGCACCGAGATCGAGCTCATGTGGTTGTACTGCGTGCAGTTGCCCGACGCGTCGCGCAGCAGCACCGCGTTGCCGCCGCCGTAGACGTCCCAGCCGGCCTTGTAGACCGTGCCGGAGCGGGCCGCGACCACGCTGGTGCCGGTCGGCATCGCGAAGTCGATGGCGTACTGGTCGTAGCGGCCGTCGTGGCTGAAGCTGCCCTGGGGACCCTGCGAGATGCGGGCCGAGGTGCCGGCCGGGAACGGCAGCTTGTAGAGCGCGTTCGGGTCGGCCGGGGCGCTGCCGCCACCGGTGCTCGGGCCGCTGCCGCCACCGGTGCCGCACGGGAAGCCACCCAGCGAGCTCCAGGTCGCGGGGCCGACGACGCCGTCGACCAGCAGCCCCTTGCTGCTCTGGTAGGACTTCACGGCCGACAGGGTCTGCGGACCGAAGCTGCCGTCGACCGAGATGCGCAGCCGCTCCTGCAGGGTGCGCACCAGCGAGCCGGTGGAGCCGTAGCGCACGACCGTGACCGTGCAGTTGTTCGGGGCGGGCTCGGGCTCGCTCGGGGTGGGACCGGGGAAGCCACCGAGCGACTCCCACGTCTTCGGGCCGACGATGCCGTCGACCTCGAGGCCCTTGCGCTCCTGGTAGGCCTTGACCGCGCGCAGCGTGATCGGGCCGAAGCTGCCGTCGACGGCGATGCCGCCGAGGCGCGACTGGAGGGTCTTCACCAGCGACCCGGTCGCGCCGTAGCGCAGCACCACCAGGGTGCTGCCGGTCATCGGGGCGGCGGGCAGCGTGGTGGCCGCCTGCGGGACGGCCGCGGCCGCCGGGGCCGTCACCGCGGCCGGGGCGACACCGGGGGCCGCGGTGGCCGAACCGGCCATCGCGACGCCGCCGATCGTGGCGGGAACGGACAGCGCGGCGCCGGTGGCGAGCGCGGTGCCGCGGCGACCCGCGACGGCGGGAACGGCGCGGGCGGCGAGGCTGGGCTGCGCCTTGAGGTGGCGCGGGGCGGGACGTCGGCTCATCTGACCCTCCGTGGACGGCTGCGGCGAGCCGACGTCGGCCAGCGGCCGGCGGCACGAGCAGCGCGTGTGCACGGGGCACCCGGCGTGCTCGGCGAGCACCGGCGATCGGTCGGTCGTGGTCGTGCTCGTCATCTGTATTCCTCCTACGGTGCCGCAGTGAGAGGGGGAGCGGCGGGGGTCAGTTACGGGCTGTGGAAAGGCCGCCCGCGAGCGAGCGGCCTGTGGACAGGGGTCAGACGAGGCGGATCGCCTTCACGGGCGAGACCCACATCTTGTGGATCGAGATCTGGGTGCCCGGCTTCGCGGAGTCGATGATCATCCCGTTGCCGGCGTAGATCGCGACGTGGCTCACCGGCGAGTAGAAGAACACCAGGTCCCCGACGCGCAGGTCGTTCAGCGAGACGCCCGAGCGGAACTGCGACTGCTGCAGCGAGGTGCGCGGGAGGTTCACGCCGACCTGGCGGTAGACGTACTGCGTGAAGCCCGAGCAGTCGAAGCCGGCCGGGGTCGAGCCGCCGTAGACGTACCACGTGCCGAGGTACTTCTTGGCGATGTCGAGCACGTCCTGCCCGTTGTAGCTGGCACCCGGCTCGGGCTCGGGCGCCGGCTCGCTCGGGGCGCTGGGGTCGGGAGCGGGGGTCGGGTCGGGCGTGTCGCACGGGTAGCCGCCCAGCGAGCGCCAGGTGATCGGGCCGACGATGCCGTCGACCTCCAGGCCCTTGCGCGACTGGTACGCCTTCACCGCCGACAGCGTGGCCGGCCCGAAGTCTCCGTCGGCCGTGATGCCCAGGCGCGACTGCGCGACCTTGACCATCTCGCCGAACGAGCCGTAGCGCAGGACGTAGCTGCTGCACGTCTCCGGCGGGGCCGGGGTGGGGCTCGGGGCCGGCGCGGTGCCGGGGAAGCCGCCGAGCGCGGCCCAGGTCAGCGGACCGACGTAACCGTCGACCTCCAGGCCCTTGCGCTCCTGGAACGCCTTGACCGCGCGCAGGGTGATCGGGCCGAAGCTGCCGTCGGCGGTGATGCCGAGGCGCGACTGGAGCGTCTTCACGAGCGACCCGGTGGAGCCGTAGTGCAGCACCACGACCGAGGTCGGCGACTGCGGCAGGGTGACGGGGGCCTGCGGGAGTGCGCTCGGTACGCCCGGGGCCGCCTGCGGCGTGACGGGCGCCGCCACGGCGGTCGGGGCGAGCCCGGCGAGCGAACCGGGGACGGCCACCGCCGCGCCGGCGGCCAGGACCGCGCCGCGACGAAGGGTGACCTGCTGTCGGAGGGTGGCGCGTGCCGGGCGTTGACGCAGGTGCTGCGGTGCGGCGGTAGGCATCCGGTCGGGGGCCTTTCGGACGGGACCATCGCGGTCGTCGGACGTGCGGGTCGTGCGCGGGCGCGGTGCTCGGTGCCAGAGCCAGTCCCCCGACGGTTCGGGCACGGCGGACAGCATGCCGGACCTGCGACGGGTGTGAAAAGAAGAAACGGATGTGACTCGGTGTGTCTGATTGACAACTGGGGCCAGAGTGCTCGAATCCGAACATTCCGCGGAATCCCGCGGTTCCGCGGCATTCCGGGGCTGCCGCTGCACGACACATCTGTAACTTCGAACACCATGCCGAAGGGTGTAGCGATAGCACCCTGTCTCATATTCTGAGACCCCTAGGATGGGTGGGTGGTGAAGGCGCAGCGATCCCGGGCCGTTCCGGACGACGCACCCGCCGCTCCCGGCGACGCCACGGCCCGCCCGCACCGGGCCATCGCCCGGCTGGCGGTCCCCGCGTTCCTCACCCTCGTCGCCGAGCCGCTGTTCCTGCTCGCCGACTCCGCCATCGTCGGCCACCTCGGCACCGCCCAGCTCGCCGGCCTCGGCGTCGCGAGCGCCGCGCTGCTCACCGCGGCGAACATCTTCGTCTTCCTCGCTTACGGCACCACGAGCCTGGTCGCGCGTCAGCTCGGCGCCGGCCGGCCCGACGCAGCGCTCTCGGCGGGACTCGACGGCGTCTGGCTGGCGGCCGGGCTCGGCCTCGTCAGCGGCGCGCTGACCGCCGCCTTCGCCCGACCGATCTGTGCCCTGTTCGGGGCGAGCGCCGCAGCGCTCGACCATGCGACGACGTACCTGCGCATCTCGGCCATCGGCATCCCGGCGATGCTCGTGCTGCTGGCCACCACGGGCGTGCTGCGCGGCTTCCAGGACACCCGCACGCCGCTGGTCGCCGCCACCCTTGGTTTCACGGCGAACATCGTGCTCAACCTGGTGCTGGTCTACCCCGCGGGCCTGGGCATCGCGGGCTCGGCGCTCGGCACGGTGATCGCCCAGACCGGCATGGCCGGCGGACTGCTGTGGGTCGTGCTGCGCAAGGCGCGCACCAGCGCGGCGGCGCTGCGTCCGCACCCGGGGCGCGTGCTGCGCGCGGCGCTCGGCGGGATGCCGCTGCTGGTGCGCACGCTCGCGCTCCGGGCCGCCATGCTGCTCACCACCTGGGTCGCGGCCGGGCTCGGTGACGTGCCGCTCGCGGCGCACCAGGTCGCCCTGACCGTCTTCGGTTTCCTCGCCTTCGCGCTCGACGCACTGGCGATCGCCGGGCAGGCGCTGACCGGGGCATCGCTCGGCGCCGGTGACGTCGAGGGCACTCGCGCGGCGACCCGGGTGATGCTGTGGTGGGGCTGGTGGGGCGGCGTCGCCCTCGGCCTGCTGGTGCTAGCCGTGCACCGGGTGCTTCCGGCGCTGTTCACCCCCGACCCGGCCGTGCGCGACGCCCTCGCCGTCGCGCTGCTCGTGCTGGCCATCGGACAGCCGATCGCGGGCCTGGTGTTCGTGCTGGACGGGGTGCTCATCGGCGCCGGCGACGGCCTCGCGCTCGCGGTGGTGCAGGTCGGCGTGCTGGTCGCCTACCTGCCGGTGCTGCTCGCGGTGCGCGCCAACGCCCCCGACGACGCCGTCGCCGCCCTGCAGCTGCTGTGGTGGTCGTTCACGGCGTTCATGGCCTTCCGGCTCGTCGCGCTGTGGCTGCGCGCCCGCACTGACCGCTGGCTGGTCACCGGCGCCGCCTGACCGCGCGTACGCCCACCGCACCTGCCGTACGCCAGCTGCCGACGGCGTACGCCTTCCGCAGATCGTTCACCGGTGCACGAAATGAGCAGGGGTCACCCCAGGATCCCGGGGGTCGCCGCCTCAGATCGTTCACCAGTGCACGAAATGAGCAGGGGTCACCCCGGGATCCCGGGGATCGCCGCCTCAGATCGTTCACCAGTGCACGAAATGCGGAGCAGGTGCCCTGACTGCGCCCGGAGACACCGACGGGGTGGCCGCACCTCATCGGTGCGGCCACCCCGTGGGTTACAAGAACTACCGCGCGGGGACGACGTTCAGGTTCACCGTCGCGACGACCTCGGGGTGCAGGCGCACCTCGACCTGGGCCGGGCCGGTGGACCGGATCGGCTGGGTCACGACGATCGCGCGGCGGTCGATCGAGCCGGCGCCTGCGGCGGCGACGGCGTCAGCGATCTCGGCGGTGGTGACGGCGCCGAAGAGGCGACCGCTCTCGCCCGCGCGGGCGCTGAGGTTGATCGTGGCGGCCTCGACGTTGCCCTTGAGCTGCTGGGCGTCCTCGAGGGACTTGACCGCGCGGGTCTCGCGGGCGCGGCTGATCGCCTCGACCTGCTTCTGACCGCCCTTGGTCCACGGCGTGGCCAGGTTGCGGGGCAGCAGGTAGTTGCGGGCGTAGCCGTCCTTGACGTCGACGACGTCACCGGCGGTGCCCAGCTTGGACACCTCGTGGGTGAGAATGACCTTCACTTCGGATCTCCTTCCGCGAAGGCTCAGCGAGCCGAGCTGGAGTAGGGAAGCAGCGCCATCTCGCGGGCGTTCTTGACCGCGGTGGCGATCAGCCGCTGCTCCTGGACGGACACACCGGTCACCCGGCGAGCGCGGATCTTGCCGCGGTCGGAGATGAACTTGCGCAGCAGCGCGGTGTCCTTGTAGTCGATGTTCTCGACCTTCGCCGCCTTCAGCGGGTTGGCCTTCTTCTTGGGCTTGCGCACAACGGGCTTGGCCATCGTGGTGCTCTCCTTAGGTTGCGGGAGCCCGAGCGGTGCTCGGGATGGGTGTTCGGTTGTTCTCGGTTGTTGGTCTCGATACGCCTCGCCTAGCGGCTCGGCTACTCGACCAACGTGGGCCTGGGCGCCTCGGCGACGATGCCGGCGAGCCGGAGCTTGCGACGGATCGCCGGAGGAGGAGCCGAGGCCAAAAGGATCTAGAACGGAGGCTCGTCGTAGGACGGGCCGGTGCTCCAGCCGCCGCCCTGCTGACCGCCTCCCTGCTGACCACCGGAGGACTGGCCCCCGGTCGCCCACGGGTCCTCGGCCTGGCCGCCCTGAGCGGGACCGCCCTGGCCACCGGACGGCTGTCCGCCCTGCTGGCCGTAGCCGCCACCGCCGTAGCCGCCGCCTCCGCCGCCGCCGAAGCCACCGCCGCCACCACCACTGCGCTGGGTCTTGTTGACCTTGGCCGTGGCGTAACGCAGCGACGGGCCGACCTCTTCGACCTGCATCTCCATGACGGTGCGCTTCTCGCCCTCCTTGGTCTCCCAGGAGCGCGAGACGAGCCGGCCGGAGACGATGACGCGTGCGCCGCGGGTGAGCGACTCGGCGGCGTTCTCGGCCGCCTCCCGCCACACCGAGCAGCGCATGAACAGCGTCTCGCCGTCCTTCCACTCGTTGGTCTGCCGGTCGAACTGGCGCGGCGTCGACGCGACCGTGAAGTTGGCGACCGCAGCCCCGTTGGGCGTGAAGCGCAGCTCCGGGTCGCTCGTGAGGTTGCCGATCACCGTGATCGGGGTGTCACCAGCCATGCGGGATCCTTTTCTGAGTGCGGATCGGTGAGGAGTCTCAGGCGTCGCCGCGCATCAGCTTGGTGCGCATGATCGACTCGTTGAGCCCGAGCTGACGGTCCAGCTCCTGGGCCGTGGCGGGCTCGGCGGTCATCGTGACGACCGCGTAGATCCCCTCGGACTTCTTCTTGATGTCGTAGGCCAGCCGGCGACGACCCCAGATGTCGAGGTTGTCGACGGTGCCGCCGTCCTTGGTGACGACGGTGAGGAACTTCTCCAGCGAGGGCTGGACCGTGCGCTCATCAAGCTCGGGGTCGAGGATGATCATCAGTTCGTACTGACGCATGCGGGAAACCCACCTCCTTCGGTCTCGGCGGTCACGGTCTCTCCGTGACAGGAGGGTTGCAGCGTCTCGGTGCACCCACCTCGGGTGGTCGTCGGGCCGTTGGACTCCACGGTGCCACGCGGCACCGACAGACGTCCGGGCGTGATCCGTCGACCTGTGGATGCACCGGGAACCGGACAAGGGTAGCCGCGCGCGCGGCGCCGGCCCTAATCGGTCGGGCTGGGCACCGCCGTCAGCCGCCCGGGCTGCGCCTGCGGCTCGGCCGCGCGGGCCCGCTCGTCGGCGCGCTGGGCCAGGTCGACCATCCGCCAGGCGAGGGCCCCGAGGGCGAGCAGCCGGGCGAGCGAGACGAGGGCGTACGCCGCCGCCGGCAGGCCCTTCGCGGAGTCGAAGCCGCTGCCGACGTACAGCCAGGTGGCGACGAACGCGGTGATCTCGACCCCGGCCCACAGCAGGTGGTCGCGCCACCCGATCAGCGACGCGGCGATCAGCGGCAGCAGCCAGGTGGCCGCCTGCACCGGGTTGCTCTTGCCGGTCACCATGACGATCACGAGCATCACCGTCGCGACCGGGATCAGCGGCAGCGGCCGCTCGCGCGCGACGAGCATCCCGCCGACCGCGAGCGCCACGACCCAGCCGAGCACCGCGATGGCGGTGAGCACCCCGGCCGGCAGCGTCACGCCGACGATCTCCAGGATCTTCCAGACCGAGCCGTACGCCGCCGCCTGGTCTGCCCAGAGCCGGTACGGCGCGAGCGGGTCGCCGCCGAGGGCGTACGCCAGGACCAGGCACAGCACGATCACGCCGGCCGCGGCGGCCAGCGTCTTGCGCACGTCGTCGCGCCGCCCGGCGCGCCAGCCCACGAGCGCGACGGCGGCCAGCACGATCAGCGGGAAGCTGCGCGCCATCACGGCGGCTCCGAGCAACGCCCCGGCCGCGACCGGGTGGCGACGCACCCACGCGGCCAGGCCGGCCGCCATGAGCAGCACGCCGAACAGGTCGAGCGAGACCAGCGCGGAGGTGATGAGCACCGGGCTGAGCGCGACGTGCGCGGCCCGCCAGGGGTGTCGGGCAGCATCCACGCGACCGCGCAGACGGTTCCGGCGACCAGCAGCGCCACGACCACGGCCGCGAGCGCGAAGAACCACTGCTGCCGCGCCAGCGGGTCGACCCGTCAGGGGTCACCAGCTGCATCACCCAGGTGAGCATCGCCGTGAGGAACGGCTGGTTGGTGCCGGGAGCGAACGGGTCGTACGCCGACCCCGGCGCCGCGCCGTTGGCGGCGGCGGGCAGGTCGGAGTAGCACATGCGCCACAGCGAGTTGGGCGTCGCCCAGCCGGTGCGCACGCAGCTGTTCTTCTGCAGCACGCCGAGCGCCACGACCATGCTGCCGAGGGCCGACAGGACGGCGGCCGCGGCGAGCCAGCCGCGCTGCCCGACGCGGGCGTAGCGACCGACGGGGCCACCGATGACCTCCGAGGCCGCCCGCGCGACCGGGTCTTCACGGGTCGGCAGCTGCTGGGTCATGCCGCGGAGTCTAGGTGGCTCCGCTGCGGCACGCCCGGGCTAGTCCTGCTGAGGTCGGGCCGAGGCCGAGGGCCCGTTGCCGTTGCCGCCGCCGAAGGTCGAGGTCGGCTGCGGCGGGCGCGAGGGCTCCGGCTCGGGCTGGGGCTCAGGCTCCGGCTGCGGCGGGCTGGGCTCGGGCTCCGGCGGTGCCGTCGGCTCGGGCGGCTGCGTCGGCTCCGGGGGCTGCGTGGGCTCCGGGGGCTGCGTCGACGAGGGCGGCGGCGCGCTCGAGGACGACGGCTCCGGTGCCTCGCTGCTGCTCGGCTCCGGCGCCTCGCTGCTGCTCGAGGGCTGCTCGGGGCTCGGCTCAGGAGCCGGGGCGGGCGCCTCGCTGGATGCCGGCGGCGGCGCCGGAGCCGGCTGCTCCTGCGTCGGGCGCGAGGTGGTCGTCGGGCTGAACGAGCTGGTCAGCCCGGGAGCCTTCGGGAACTTCGTCGCCGGGTCGCCCTGCAGCGCCCCCTGCATGAACGCGGTCCAGATCTCGGTCGGGAAGGTGCCACCGGTGAGGTTCGGGATGCCCGCGATGTTGCGCATCGGCTGGTACGTCTTGCCGCCGTCGGCGGACTGGAAGATGCCGACCGACGCGGTCAGGTCGGGCGTGAACCCGTTGAACCACACGGCCATGTTGTTGTTCGACGTTCCGGTCTTGCCGGCCGCCGGGCGGCCGAGGCCACGGGTGCCCGGGCGACCCGACCCCTCGGTGATGACGTCCTCCAGCGCGACTCGGGTGTTCATCGCGACGGCCCGGTCGAACACCCGCGTCGTCTTGGGCTTGGCGTCGTAGGTGTAGCTGCTCGTGCTCGAGGTGACCTTCTTGATGTAGTACGGCGTCGACTTCACGCCCTCGCCGGCGATGGTGTTGTACGCCGTCGCCATGTCGACCACCCGCACCGAGTCGGTCCCGAGGATGTTCGACAGCGTCGGCTTGCCGAGCGAGCTCTTCGGGATGCCGGCCTGCTCGGCCACCTGGGCGGTGCGGCTCGGGCCGATGTCCTCGTTGAGCTGCAGGAACACGGTGTTGACCGAGTTCGCGGTCGCCCGCTGCAGCGAGATGTTGCCGTAGGAGATGTTGCCGAAGTTGCCGACGCGGCCGCGCGGGTTGGTCTCGCTGACGTACTGCTTGAAGTACATCGGGCTGCGGCCGGAGTAGGTCTTGTTCAGCGTCATGCCGTCCTGCAGCCCGCCGAGCAGCCCGAAGACCTTGAAGCCCGACGCGGCCTGCATCCGCTGGTAGGTCGCGTTGTTGGCCTCCTTGGCCGGGTCGCGACCGCCGTAGACCGCGACCACCGCGCCGTCGCCGGGCCGCTGCGCGACCAGGCCGACGTGCAGGTTCTTCGTCGCCTCGGTCTCGGGGACCCGCTTGTTCACCGCGTCCACCGCGGCGGTCTGGGCCTTGCGGCTGATCGTCGTGGTGATCCGCAGACCGCCCCGGTCGATGTCCTCCTGGGTCAGGCCCAGCGGGCCCTTCAGCTCGGTCTCGACCAGGTCGCGGATGTAGCCGTTGGGGCCGGGCACCGTCTGGCGCTTGCGCTCCTGGAAGGTCGGCATCGTCTGCCGGTTGCGCTCCTCCTGGGTCAGCCAGCCCTGGCTGACCATGCCGTCGAGGACGTACACCATGCGGGCGTTGACCCGGTTCTTGGCGTCCTGACCGTTCGCCGGGTCGAGCCGGCTCGGCGCCTGCACGACGGAGGCGAGGAACGCGCCCTCGCTGACCGTGAGGTCCTTCGCGTCCTTGTTGAAGTACGCCTTCGACGCCGCCTGGATGCCGTAGGCGTTGCGCCCGAAGTAGATGGTGTTGAGGTAGTTCTGGAGGATCTCGTCCTTGGGCGTCTGGTTGTCGATCTTCAGCGAGATCATGACCTCTTTGAGCTTGCGGGTCATGGTCTTGTCGGCCGTCAGGAAGTAGTTCTTGACGTACTGCTGGGTGATCGTCGAGCCACCCACCGTCTGCCCGCCGGTGAGGTTGGTCCACAGCGCCCGCACGATGCCGGTCGGCGAGACACCCTGGTTGTCATAGAAGCTGCGGTCCTCGGCCGACAGGAAGGCGTAGCGCACCGACTGGGGCACCTGCGAGATCGGGATGTCCTCGCGGGTCGTGTTGTTGAACCGCGCCAGCTCGGTCTTGCCGTCGTCGTAGTACAGGACCGAGATCTGCCGCTGCGCCGCGGCGTTGGGCTCGGGGATCTCGGTGCGCTGGTAGATCACGAACAGCGCGATGACGCCCACCACGAACAGCGCCGCGAGCGCGGCGAGGCTGCGGGTGATCACCTTGAACAGCAGGGAGCGCTGCTTGCCCCGGCCACGCGGCTTGCCGCCGCCGGCACCTGCGCCGGCCGCGGACGTACGTCGGGCGCGCCGTTCGCTGCGTCGCTCGACCGGCGCGACGGCGGCCTGGGTGTCGTCGGCGTCGTCGGAGCGTCGGGGTGCGTCGGAATCCGCCACGGAAGTCCTCACGGGCTGGGTGGGCAACAGGAAAGTCGGCGCGCGACGGGCGCGCCGACATACCAGACTAACCCGGATTCGCCGGACGACCGACACGCCGACGCTGTGAGCTGCCTAGGTCCGCCCGGGCGCGCCTCGCGTCGCCCGTGCCGGGCGGCGGGAGCCGGGCTCGGCGCGCGCGAGCTGTGACTGATGTATCGGCGCGATACATCGGGCGTGCTACCGTGCACCTGACAAACACGAAGTTTGTCAGTTCCACCCCGTCCCGCCCGCATCGCCAGGAGGTCTCGTCGTGGCTGCTGCCGCCCGGTCCTCCCGCCGCGCCGCCGTGCTCGAGCTCGCGGTCCTCGGGCTGCTGCACGAGTCGCCGATGCACGGGTACGAGCTGCGCAAGCGGCTGTCCGGGGTGCTCGGCGCGTTCCGCGTCGTGTCGTTCGGGTCGCTCTACCCGTGCCTGCGCACGCTGGGCGAGCGCGGGTGGATCACCGAGTCCGCCGACGGGCCGGTGACGGCCGGGCGTCGGGCGCGGATCACGTACGAGCTCACGGCCGAGGGCAAGGAGCAGTTCCAGACCCTGCTCGACCAGGCCGGCCCCGCGGCGTGGGAGGACGACACGTTCGACGTGCACTTCGCCTTCTTCGCGCGGGCCACGCGCGACGTGCGGCTGCGCATCCTCGAGGGCCGGCGATCCCGCCTCGAGGAGCGGCTCGACGCCGCGCGCCAGGTGAGCCGGGAGCGGCGCGAGCGGCTCGACGCCTACACCGCCGAGCTGCAGCGGCACGGCCTGGAGTCCACCGAGCGCGAGGTCCGGTGGCTCACCGAGCTCATCGAGACCGAGCGCACCACGCCAGCGGCGCCCTAGGCCGGCGCGGGCGTACATCCACCAGACATCCCCGAGTTCCATTGACCTGCAAGGAAATCCAAGGAGAAACCATGGGTAAGGTCCGCGTCGCGATCGTCGGCGTCGGCAACTGTGCGAGCAGCCTCGTGCAGGGAGTCGAGTACTACAAGGACGCCGACGCGCAGTCGACGGTCCCCGGCCTGATGCACGTCGAGCTCGGCGAATACCACGTCGGTGACGTGGAGTTCGTCGCCGCGTTCGACGTCGACGACAAGAAGGTCGGCAAGGACCTCGCCGAGGCGATCAACTCCAGCGAGAACAACACCATCAAGATCACCGAGGTGCCGACCAGCGGCGTCGAGGTGCAGCGCGGTCACACCCTCGACGGCCTGGGCAAGTACTACCGCCTGACCATCGAGGAGTCGGCGGCCGAGCCGGTCGACGTCGTGCAGGCGCTCAAGGACGCCGAGGTCGACGTGCTCGTGTCCTACCTGCCGGTGGGCTCGGAGGAGGCCGACAAGTTCTACGCCCAGTGCGCGATCGACGCGGGCGTGGCCTTCGTCAACGCGCTGCCGGTGTTCATCGCCTCCGACCCGGAGTGGGCGGCGAAGTTCGAGCAGGCGGGCGTGCCGATCATCGGCGACGACATCAAGTCGCAGGTCGGCGCGACCATCACCCACCGCGTGATGGCCAAGCTGTTCGAGGACCGCGGCGTCGCGCTGGACCGCACCTACCAGCTCAACGTCGGCGGCAACATGGACTTCAAGAACATGCTCGAGCGCGAGCGCCTGGAGTCCAAGAAGGTCTCCAAGACCCAGGCGGTCACCTCCAACCTCGAGGGGTCGCTGGCGGGCAAGGTCGACGACAAGAACGTGCACATCGGCCCGTCCGACTACGTCGCGTGGCTCGACGACCGCAAGTGGGCCTACGTCCGCCTCGAGGGTCGCGCGTTCGGCGACGTGCCGCTGAACCTGGAGTACAAGCTCGAGGTCTGGGACTCCCCCAACTCCGCGGGCATCATCATCGACGCGATCCGCGCGGCCAAGATCGCCAAGGACCGCGGCATCGGCGGCCCGCTGCTGTCGGCCTCGTCCTACCTGATGAAGTCCCCGCCGGAGCAGCGCGAGGACAGCCTCGGCCGGGCCAAGCTGGAGGCGTTCATCGCCGGCAGCGAGCCCCGCTGACCGGGCTCGGCCGCCGCTGACGTACGACGACGGCGGCACAGATCACACGACGGCGGACCACATCACACGTGGTCCGCCGTTGTGGTTTCTGGTCCGCCGTCGACGATGCCGGGCCGGCGAGCCCCGCGGAATGCCCGCCTCGGGCGCGGGGTTGACACGGGCGTACGCCCACCCCCGATGCGAGGAGCGTCCGCATGTCTTCCGATTCCCAGCAGCCGGTGCCTGACCGGGCCGAGCACAACGCGTTCTTCCCGAGCGAGTTCTCCCTCGGCGAGTACGTCCCGCCGCAGACCGACTTCGACGGCACCGAGCACGACGGCGCAGTGGCGGGCAGCGGCAAGCGGATCCTCGTGATCCAGACCGACGAGCGATACCTGCAGATGAAGAACGGCACGCTGTTCTCCACCGGCAACCACCCGGTCGAGACGCTGCTGCCGCTGGTGCACCTGGACGCGGCCGGGTTCGAGATCGACGTCGCGACCCCCTCGGGCAACCTCGCGAAGTTCGAGCTGTGGGCGATGCCGGCGAAGGACGAGGCCGTGCAGCAGGCGTACGACAAGCTGCTGCCGCAGGTGCTCGAGCCGAAGAACCTGTCCGAGGTCGCCGACGAGCTCGGCCCCGACTCCGACTACCTCGCCGTCTTCGTCCCCGGCGGGCACGGCGCGATGATCGACCTGGCCGACAACCCCGACGTGGGGCGGGTGCTCGGCTGGGCGCTCGACGAGGACCGCTTCGTCATCACCCTGTGCCACGGTCCCGCCGCGCTGCTCGCGGCGAACGACGCCGACGGCACGTCGCTGTTCGCCGGCTACACCACCTGCGCGTTCCCCGACGCGCTCGACACCGGCGCCAACGTCGACATCGGCTACATCCCCGGTCCGATGCCGTGGCTGCTGGGCGAGGCGCTGGTCGCCAAGGGCCTGAAGCTCGCGAACGAGGAGATGACCGGCGCGGTGCACCAGGACCGCAACCTGCTCACCGGCGACAGCCCGCTCGCGGCCAACGCCCTCGGCAAGCTGTCCGCGGACGTGCTGACGGCGTACGTCAAGGACGGGAAGTCGGCCTGAGCAGACACCGCTCCCCGCCGCTCGTCGAGTGGTCACTCGTGGTCGGTCCGGACTCCCGTCCACCCACCACGAGTGACCACTCACCGGGCAGGGTCGAGGGCGGTCAGGGCGCGCAGCAGCGTGTCCCGCGCGTACGCCCGCACCTGGCGTCCCTCGCTCAGCGCGATGATGACGGCCCCGTCCAGCACGGCGAGCACCAGGTCGGGCGGGGCCGAAACACCATGTGCCGCAAGGATCTTCGCGGTCGCGGCGTCGAGCTGTGCGCGTCCGGCGCGGTAGGCCCGCGCGAGCGCTCGGTCGCGCCCGGCACCCACGAGGTGCTCGTAGTGACCGCGGATCTCGCCCACCTTGGGCGGGAGCAGCGCGGTGACGAGGTCGTCCACCAGCCCGCCGTACGCCCTCGCCGGCTCCCCGGCGCCCGTCGCCTCGGCCGCCGCCCGCTTCGCCACCCGCTCGGCCGCGACCACCCACGAGTCGACGATGCGCTCCCCGGCCGCGGCGAGCAGCTCGTCGCGGCCGGAGAAGTAGTAGGTCGTGGCCGCGAGCGGCACCTGCGCCGCCTCGGCGACGCGGCGGTGGGTGAGCGCCGCCGGCCCGTCGGACAGCACCAGCCGGGCTGCGGCCGCCACGACCGCGGCCCGTCGACGCTCGCCCTTCGCGGTCGCCATCAGTGGGCGCCGCCGGCGAGGTTGAGGCCGACGATGCCGGCCACGATGAGCACGACCGAGACGATCTTGATCACCGGCGTGCCCTCCCCCAGCCAGATCATGCCGATGATCGCGGTGAGCGCGGCGCCCGTGCCGGTCCACACGGCGTACGCACTGCCGACCGGCAGCGACCGCAGCGCGTAGGCGAGCCCCCGAGGCTCAGCGCCGCGGTCACCACGAAGGTCAGGCTCGGCCACAGCTTCGAGAAGCCCTCCGACGCCTTCAGGCTGATCGCCCACGCGCTCTCGAGCATTCCGGACACCAGCAGGATGACCCATGCCATGACGTACCCTCCTCTAGTTTCTGGTACGAGCGTACCACTTTTGAGGCGGGCGGCAACCTGGCGGACTGGCGAGGCGGACGGCCGGGGCCGCCGGCTGAAACGCGGTTCTAGCGCTACGACTCCGCTGCAACCCGGTCAGAGCGCTGAAACGCGGTCTCAGCGGCCCTCGGCGGCCGGCGCGGGGATGCCACGGCGGAAGAACTCCGGCCGCCGCCACGCCTGGTAGGCCATGAGCAGCAGGCCGATGCCGATGATCGAGACGCCCAGCACGAACACCATGCCGACGCCGCCGATCGAGGAGCCCGAGCCGTAGGAGGGGTCCATCGAGTCGACCGCGGTCTTGAGGAACATCGCGAGCAGGACCACGCCGCCGACGAGCGGGCACAGCAGCTTCAGCACGAACGAGCGCACCGACTCCAGGGCCTCGCGGCGGAAGAACCACACGCACGCGACGGCGGTGATGCCGTAGTAGAAGCAGACCATCATGCCGAGCGCGGTGATGGTGTCCCAGAGCGCGTTCTCCGAGAGCAGCCGGGTCACGACGTAGAACACGCCGGCGGCCGCGCCGGAGACGAACGTCGCGACCGAGGGGGACTTGAAGCGCGGGCTGACCCGGCCGAACGACTCCGGCAGCGCGCGGTAGAACCCCATCGACAGCAGCGTGCGCGCCGGCCCGACCATCGTCGACTGCAGCGACGACGCCGACGAGGTGAGGATCGCCAGCGACATGACGAACGCCAGCGGCCCGAGCACCGGCCCGGCCAGCACGGCGAAGATCGACTCCTGGTTCTCCGGGTTGCCGGCGCCGAGGCCGGTGGTGCCGACGCCCGCGAACGCGATGGTCGACAGGGCCACGAGCAGGTAGAGCGCCATGACGACCAGCACCGTCAGCGTCGAGCCGCGGCCGGGGGTGCGGGCGGGGTCCTTGGTCTCCTCGTTCATCGTGAGCGTGACGTCCCAGCCCCAGAAGATGAAGATCGACAGCGACACCCCGGCGGTGAAGGTCGTGAGGTCGCCGACGCCGAACGGGTTGAACCACTCCAGCTGCGGCGGGGTCGGGTCGAAGGCGCTGCCGCGCGCGAGGTGCACGAACCCGGCGACGGCGAAGACCAGGAGCACGATCACCTGGAAGGCGACGAGGACGTACTGCACCGTCATGGTCGTCTGCACGCCGCGGTAGGACACCCACACCGCGAGCGCGAGGAACGCCAGCGTCGTCGGGATGTTGACCCACAGGTTGGTGGTCAGGTCGGCGATGGCGTCGTTGCCGGTGACCTGCGCGAGCATCAGGTAGAGGAAGTCGACCGCGACGGCGGCCAGGTTGGACAGCACGATGACGGTGGCGGCGATGAGACCCCAGCCGCCCATCCAGCCGACCCACGGGCCGAACGCGCGGGTGGCCCAGGTGAACGTCGTGCCCGCGTCGGGCATCCGGTTGTTCAGCTCGCGGTAGCCCAGCGCCACGAGCAGCATCGGCACGAACCCGGCGAGGAAGATCGCGGGCAGGTGGGTGCCGACCTCGGCCACGGTCGGGCCGAGCGCGGCGGTGAGGGTGTAGGCCGGCGCGATCGTCGAGATGCCGATGACGACCAGGCCGAGCACCCCGACCGCGCCCTTCGCGAGACCCTTGTCGGCCGGGTGCTCGCTCGGGTGCTCAGGGTCCGTACGTTCGTGAACAGCGTTGTGGCTCATGGCTTCTCACCCTTCGCCGGGTCAGGGGTGGGACGACGAGCACCGGCACGGGCGACTGCCGCACGATGCGGTGGGCGACCGTGCCGAGCCGCAGCCGGGTGCGCTGGTCGAAGCGACGGGCGCCGACCACGGCGAGGTCGCTGGGCCGCCACGAGACGCGGGCGAAGGCCTCGTTGCTGCTGCGGCCGTGCGCGATCTCGACCGCGGCGTCGGTGTGCTCGCGGGTGATCTGCTCGATCTGCTCGCGAGCCTGGTCGATCTGCTGCGCGGGCGCGCCGATGCGCCGGTCGACCTCGAGCATCGACACGATGCGCAACGGGATCTCGCGCCGCCGGGCCAGCAGGGCGGCCGCGCGGGCCACCTCGGCGCCACCCGGACGAGTGCCGATGAACGCCGATACCCGTTGCGGGGCAACGGGTTCGGTCACCTGATCGACGGCCAGCAGCACTGGCACGGGGCTCGCGTCGAGCACCCCGCGGGCGACCTGGCCGAGGGTGCCGGGCAGCGCGCTGTCGCGCGGCGCC
This sequence comes from Barrientosiimonas endolithica, assembly GCF_030296655.1. Taxonomy (NCBI): domain Bacteria; kingdom Bacillati; phylum Actinomycetota; class Actinomycetes; order Micrococcales; family Dermacoccaceae; genus Barrientosiimonas; species Barrientosiimonas endolithica. The sequence goes on from NZ_AP027735.1 coordinate 3,413,727, forward strand.
ACGACGATCAGGTCGGCGCCGGTCTCGGCGGCCGCCGCGAGGATGCCCTCCGCCTCGGTGTCGGCCGCGCGCGTGATGAGCCGGCCGGAGACGCTGTCGGGCAGCTCGGTGAGCGCCTCGTGACCCCAGCGGTGCAGCGTGGCGTCGAGGATCTCGCCGTAGCCGCGGGTGTCGGCGCCGGGATAGACCGCGGTGAACGGGTTCTGCGCCGGCTCGACCTGGGCGATCACCACCTCCGCGGGCGGGTCGCTCGCGAGCGCGCCCGCGAGCCGCAGCGCCCGGCGCCCACCGCGGTCGGCGGTGTAGCCGACGAGGTATCTCATGCGGTGACCCCGAAGCGGGAGGCGACGCCGTCGTACGTCGGGTCGTGGGGTGACCCGTCGAGCTCGGCGACGATCCGGGCGGCCGTGCGCCTGCCCATCCGCACCGCGCCGTCGACGTGCTGATAGCCCGCGCCGGCGAGGTCGGAGGAGGCGAAGAAGATCGGGCCGACCGGGTCGTGCTGGCTGGGCCCGAAGCGGTGCAGGCCACCGAGGTCGAAGCTCGTGGCATACGCGCCGCGCGTCCACTCCTCGGACCCGAAGTCCGACAGGTAGAACACCTGCGGCTCGCGCGCCTCGTCGCCGAGGAACAGCGCCAGGTCGTCGAGGATGACCTTGCGCCGGGTGTCCTCGTCCAGCGCCCAGACCGCGTCGGCCTTCTCGTCGGACACGAAGCCCACGAGCGTGCCGCGGGAGTCCTCGTGGAAGGTGTTGTCGTAGACCTCCTGCACCGTCGAGGTCGGCGAGAACGCCGTGCCCGACAGGCCCGCCTCGCGCCAGAACGGCCGGTCGTAGACCGCGTGCACCTTGATCACCAGGCCCATCGACTGGTGCTGGTGCGCGACCAGCTGGGTGCGCGGCAGCGCCGGCTCGTAGCTCACCCGGCCGTAGAGGTTCGGCGGCACGGCGAGGATCGCCCGGCGAGCGCGTACGACCACGTCGGCTCCGTGCGCGACCACGCCCTCGGCGGTCCACTCCAGCCGGAGCACGGGGTTGTCGAGGAAGACGACGTCGTCGCCGAGGCGGGCGGCGAGCGCCTGCGAGACGCCCTGCATGGTGCCGACGACGCGCCGGTCGAGGATGAAGTCCTCGTCGACCAGGTGCGAGAACGACCCGGCCGAGGCGGCCATCAGCAGCGCCTGCAGCGCCGAGAAGGAGGTCGCAGGCTTCGTGAGCATGCCGCCGGCGATGAACAGGCCGACGCAGTCGACCGCCACCGGGTCGTCGACCTGCTCGCGCAGCCAGTGGTGGAAGGAGATCGTGTCGAGCTGCTTGGCCTCCGGGTGGGCCCACGGCAGGTCGGGGTCGATCTCGGCGGCGTAGCGGTCCATCACCTCGACCAGGCGGTGGATCTGGCGCACGGTCTCCTCGCCGACCGGGAAGTCCTCGCCGTCGTAGACCCGGCGGTTGCCGTCGTGGTCGACGAAGACCGAGCTGCCCTCGCGGTGGCGGGCGTAGGTGTCGATGCCGAGCTCGTCGAGGAGGGCGTACAGCGCGGTCTGGTCGGGGCTGATCCACTGGCCGCCGATCTCCAGCGTCGCGCCGTCGACCTCGCCGGTCCAGGTGCGCCCGCCCACCCGGTCGCGCGCCTCGAGCACGGCCACGCTGCGGCCTGCCTTGGTCAGCTCGTGCGCCGCGGTCAGGCCGGTCGGGCCCGCTCCCACGATGACGACGTCTCGGTCCAGCTGGCGCATCGGACGGTCCTCCTGCGAATAAATGAATCCGATTCATTTACGGTAGCGCCCCGGCCGCCTAAAATGAACCTCGTTCATATCGTGGGACGTGAGGGGGATCACCGTGCAGCGCAGCAGCACGCGGCGACGACAGGGCCGACCGACCTCGGCGGTGCTGACCCGGGCGGCCATCGGACAGGCCGCGCTGCGGCAGATCGACGCCGCCGGCTATGCCGCGATGACGATGAAGGCGCTGGCCGCCGACCTCGGGGTGGCGCCGTCCGCGCTGTACAACCACGTGCGCGGCAAGCACGACCTGCTGCGGCTGGTGCAGGACGCGCTGATGGAGCAGGTCGACGTGTCGGCCTTCGACGATCAACCGCTGCGCGCGGCGGTCGCCGACTGGGCGCGCAGCTATCGCGACGTCTTCGCCGCGCACCCGCAGGTCATCCAGCACATCTCGGTGCTGCCGGTGACCGACGCCCCGCGCACGCTCGACCGCTACGAGGCCGTCGCCGCCGCGCTGGCCGCCGGCGGGGTGCCCCGGAGCAGGTCGTGCCCGTGATCGTGGCGTTCGAGTCGTTCATCTACGGGTCCGCGCTCGACGTCGGCGCCCCGGCCGACATCTTCGAGGCCGGGTCGGCCGACCGGTCGCACCCGCAGTTCACCGCCGCCGTCGCCGCCCAGCGCGCCGCCACCGACGACCCGGCCGAGGAGGCCTTCGAGCTGGGCCTCGGCGCGCTCCTCGCGCTGGTCCCGGCCTGAGCTCGCTCGGCCGCCACGGACGTACGGGCCGCGGCTCAGCCCGCCGAGGACTCCGGCTGCTGCGCCCACCACTCCAGCAACCGCTCGCGGGCGGCCGCCTCGCCGATCGGACCCTCGTCGAGGCGCACCTGCAGCAGGTGCTTGTAGGCGCGGCCCAGCACCGGCCCCGGCGGGATCCCGAGCACCTCACCGATCTGGTTGCCGTCCAGCTCCGGCCGCACCTTGCCCAGCTCCTCCGCGGCGACCAGCTCGGCGATGCGCCGCTCGAGGTCGTCGTACGTCCGCGCCAGCCGCTCGGCCTTCTTGCGGTTGCGCGTGGTCGAGTCGGACCGGGTGAGCAGGTGCAGGCGGGACAGCAGCGGCCCGGCGTCGGTGACGTAGCGGCGCACGGCGGAGTCGGTCCACTCACCGCCGCCGTAGCCGTGGAAGCGCAGGTGCAGCTCGACCAGGCGGGAGACGGCCTTGATCGTCTCCTTGTCGAACCGCAGCGCGCGCAGCCGGGCGCGGGTGAGCTTCGCGCCGACCATCTCGTGGTGGTGGAAGGAGACGCCGCCGTTCTTCTCGAACCTGCGGGTCGCCGGCTTGCCGATGTCGTGCAGCAGCGCCGCGAGTCGCAGCACCAGGTCGGGTCCGTCGACCGGCTCCACCTCACCCAGGTCGGGCACCGTGCGCGGCCCCTCGAGCGCCATCGCCTGCTCCAGCACGGTGAGCGAGTGCTGATAGACGTCCTTGTGCCGGTGGTGCTCGTCGACCTCGAGCCGCAGCGCCGGCAGCTCGGGCAGCACCTGCTCGGCGAGGCCGGTGTCGACCAGCAGGGTGAGGCCGTCCCGCGGCTGCGGGGCCAGCAGCAGCTTCACCAGCTCGTCGCGCACCCGCTCGGCCGAGACGATCTCGATGCGCTCGGCCATCGCGGTCATCGCCGCGCGCACCGGCTCCGCGACCTCGAAGCCCAGCTGCGCCGCGAACCGCGCCGCCCGCAGCATCCGCAACGGGTCGTCGGAGAAGGAGATCTCCGGCGCCGACGGCGTCATCAGGCGGCGGGCGGCCAGGTCGGCGAGGCCGCCGTGCGGGTCGACGAACGTCAGGTCGGGCAGCCGCATCGCCATCGCGTTGATGGTGAAGTCGCGCCGCACCAGGTCCTCGTCGAGGTTGTCGCCGAACGCGACGACCGGCTTGCGCGAGTCGGCGGCGTAGGCGTCGGCCCGGTAGGTCGTGACCTCCACGACCACGTCGCGGCGGCGAGCGCCGATCGTGCCGAAGTCGCGGCCGACGTCCCAGGTGGTGTCCGCCCAGTCGGCCAGGATCGGCTCGATCTGCTCGGGCCGCGCGTCGGTCGTCAGGTCCAGGTCGGAGCTGTCCCGCCCGAGCAGCGCGTCGCGCACCGGCCCACCGACCAGGGCGATCTCGTGGCCGGCCGCGCCGAACCGCTGGCCGAGCTCGGTGAGCACGGGAAGGTGAGGGGCGAGCTGGCGGGTCGCCTGCTGCAACAGCTCGACGACCGGCGGCACAGACACGACGGACAGGGTAGGCGACCGCCCGACCACCGACGTACGCCCTCGTCCGGCGGAGCCACCGCACGGCTTCCCCAGAAGTGTGGCCGACCCGACTTGTTCTGCCAGGGTCGCTGGTTACAGTGACGGAATGACCCTTCAGCTGCCCCGGCGCCGCACGGCGCGGCGGCTGACGGCGGTCGAGGAGACATCGGCAGGGGGCGTGGTGATCGACGTGCGCGACGGCGTCGCCTATCTCGCGCTGATCGCCCGCTACAACCGCGCGGGGCGCCTGGAGTGGTGCCTGCCCAAAGGGCACGTCGAGCCGGGCGAGACGCTCGTCGAGACCGCGGTGCGCGAGGTCGCCGAGGAGACCGGCATCCTCGGCCGGGCGCTGGTCACCCTCGGCACCATCGACTACTGGTTCTCCACCCCGCACCACCGCATCCACAAGATGGTCCACCACTACCTGCTGGAGGCGATCGGGGGCGAGATCGGCGTCGAGGGCGACCCCGACCACGAGGCGATCGAGGCGCGCTGGTTCCCGCTGACCCAGGTGCACCGCCACCTGACCTTCCCCAACGAGCGGCGCATCGCCCGCACGGCCTGGGACTGCCTGGCCGGAACCGCCTGAGCCGACGGTGTCACCCACGTCTGCGGGGGCGTCGCGCGGCGCCCGCCACTTCGTCCTGGCCGCCCTGTGCGCGCTCCTCCTGCTGCTCGGCGTCGTCCCGACGCCCGCCGGCTTCGCGGCCGTCCCCGCCGACCCGGTGCCCGTCGCCGACCGCGACTCCACCGTCGACCTCACGCTGACCTCGGTCGCGCCGTCGGTGCTGCGGCCGGGCTCGCCGATCAACGTCGTGGGCCAGGTCACCAACAACGGCTCGGAGACCCTCGAGACACCGGTCGTGCGCGTCGCGCTGTCCTCCTCCTCGCTCGCGACCCGCACCCGGGTCGCCGAGTGGCTCGACGGCAACCGCACGCTCAGCACGACCCAGGTGGCCACGGTGACCCTGGACGAGCCGCTGGCCGCCGGCCGGTCGCGCCAGTTCAACGTCACCGTCGCCCCCGACGACCTGCCCGACGTGTCGAGCCAGGTCACCAGCATCCCGCTGCGGTTCACGGTCACCGACGGGAGCTCCACCGCTCGCGGCGCCACCCGCGCCGAGGAGCGCACCGCCCTGCCGTACGCCGCCGCGGACGCCCAGTTCACCAACCCCTTGGAGATCGGCTGGGTCGTGCCCCTGACCCTCCCGGCCGACCCCGCGCTGTTCAGCAGCTCCGGCGAGGACCGGCTGGGCGCGTGGCGCCGGGCCATCGGCCCCGGCTCGGCGATCGACGAGCGCGTCTCGGCGCTGCGCGGGCTGCCGGTCACGTGGCTGGTCGACCCGACGATCCTCGAGCCGCCGATCGACCCCGACCCGCAGCTGCCGCCCGCCGGTGCCGCCGAGGAGGGTTCGCCCGACAGCACCCCCAGCACGCCCCCGCCGAGCACCCCGTCGCCCACGCCCACGCCGAGCTCGCCGACCACGCCGGCCCCCAGCACCGATCCCTCGGGCGAGCCCACCGAGACCGGCACGGGCGCGCAGCCCGGTGCCACCGGCCCGACCACGACCGGACCGGCGGGCACCGACGAGCCGACCCAGGCCGCGACCGGCGGGGCCGGCGGCACCGGCGCCGCCCCCACGCCCACCCCGTCCACCACCACGCCCGCGCCGAGCCCGACGACCACCACCCCCGAACCGCCCACCGACACCTCCTCGGTCGACGGGCTGGTCAGCTCGCTGCGCAGCCGGCTGGTCGCCCGCTCGAGCCAGCAGCCGGTCTGGCTGCTGCCGTACGGCGATCCCGACACGGTCGCCCTGCAGCGCGCGGGCGGGTCGGCCGCGCTGGAGCAGCACCTCGGCCGCGCCCCGAGCACCGCCACCGACTCGATGAGCGACGTCTCGGTCAGCTGGCCCGCCGCCGACCTGCGCCGCCGCGAGGCCACCGCCATCAGCAGCGCGTGGCGCTCCTCGCGCGACACCCCGCCGGTGACCCTGCTGAGCACCCGTCAGCTGCAGGGCACCCAGCGTCCCGAGACCTCCACCGTGGCCCGCGAGCTGCCCGACGGCACGCCGGTGCTCGCCTACGACGAGTCGCTCTCGGCCGCGACCACGAGCAGCGGCGACGCCGGCACGCGCACCCGCCGCTTCCTCGCCGACTCGCTCGGCAGCTACCTCGAGGCGCCCAGCCGCGACCGCAGCGCGCTGGTGCTCGCCCCCGCGCCGACCAGGCCAGCGGCGCCGAGCTGGCCTCGCTGATCACCGCGACCGCCGACGCCCCGTGGCTGCGCTCGGTCGGCGCCGACGAGCTGCGCACCGCCGAGGGCGACCGGCCCCGCTCCCAGATCGACGACAGCCCCGCCGCGCCCCCGTCCCCGCAGGCCCCCAGCCCGATCTCCGGCGAGACGCTGCAGGTCACCGAGGGCGACCGCCGCACGCTCGACGCCGTCGGCACCGTGCTGGTCGACTCCGACGACGTCATCACCGGGTGGAGCGCGGCGTTCGACGAGCTGGCCTCGGCCCGCTGGCGCGGGCAGCGCGGGCCGCACACCACCACCGCGCAGGGGCTGCACGAGGCGATCGAGCAGGTGCCGAGACAGGTCGCCGTGCGGCCCAGCTCGGTCAACTTCTTCACCGACGCCGGCCAGGTGGGCGTGCTCGTCGTCAACGACCTCAACCGCCCGGTGCGCGACGTGCGGCTGCTGCTCAACCCCCGGCGCTACGTCGTCGCCGTCGAGGAGCAGCCCGAGCCGCTGTCGCTCGGCGCGCAGAGCCGGCTGACGGTGCGGGTGCCGTTCCGCGCGGTCGCGGCGGGGCGGGTGCGCATCGACGCGGTGCTGACGACCCCGGCCGGCACCCCGCTCGGCGCGCCGGCCGACGCGCCGAGCCAGCTGGAGTTCAACGTCCGCCCCACCGGCACTTGGCTTTACTGGGTCATGGGTGCGGTCGCCGGCCCGATCCTCGTGGTCGGGCTCTACCGCAGCCTGCGCCGCGGCCCGCGGCCCCACAACGAGCTGGACGCACCGGTCGACGCCGGGGCCTCATCAGAGAGCGACGATGACTGAACGCCCGAGCCTGGGTCAGCTGTACACCCAGCCCGCGCCGCCCGCCCGCACGACCTCCCAGCACGACCTCGCCGGGTCGCTCGGCGAGCAGTTCAGCGAGTGGATCGCCGAGGACACCGCGACCAAGGCCGTCGCGCTCGAGGTCGACGACGCCACCGAGGTCGGCACCCAGTTCGACACCTCCCTGCCCGGCCGGCTCGGCCGGCAGTGGTACGTCGACAACGCCGACTCCTTCGCCACCCGCGACGAGGTGGCCGGCACCGACGCCCCCGACCGGGCCGACGAGGCCGGCAGCCACCCGACCGACCGCGTCGGCCGGCGCACCGCCAGCTATGCCACGCACCCGGTGGAGACGACCCCGGCGGCCGGCGCGGACGTACCTGCTGCGCCCGGTGCGCCCGAGACCGCCGGCACCGCGCGCGCCGACCAGGCCGACCAGCGCCCGGCCCCGAGCGGGCGTGCCGGCCTCGCCCGAGCCGGCGCGCTCATGGCCGCCGGAACCCTCGTGTCGCGGCTGCTGGGCTTCCTGCGCGGCACGCTGCAGGCCGCCGCGATCGGCACCACCACGGTCCCGGCCAACGTGTGGTCGACCGCCAACACGCTGCCCAACATCGTCTACCTGCTGCTCGCCGGCGGCGTGATCAACGCGGTGCTGGTCCCGCAGATCACCAAGTCGCTCCAGCACGAGGACGGCGGCAAGGGCTACACCGACCGGCTGCTGACGCTGGCGTTCACGATCCTCGGCGTGCTGACCGTGCTGTGCGTGGCCGCGGCACCGCTGCTCTACAAGCTTTACGACTTCAACGCCAGCGGGTCGCGCCTCGCGCTCGGCTGGTCGTTCGCGCTGATCTGCCTGCCCCAGATCTTCTTCTACGGCATGTACGCCCTCCTCGGCCAGGTGCTCAACGCCCGCGGCCGCTTCGGCGCGTTCATGTGGGCGCCGGCCCTCGCCAACGTCGTGGCCATCGCCGGGCTGGTCTACTTCCTCGCGCGCATGCCGCGGCAGGCGTCGATCGACCAGTGGGACTCCTCGATGATCTGGGTGCTCGCCGGCTCGGCGACGCTCGGCATCGTGCTGCAGGCGCTGTGCCTGATCCCGGTGCTGCGCCGCGACGGCTACCGCTTCAGCCCCAACTTCCGCTGGCGCGGCGTCGGGCTGCGCGCCGCGTCGAAGGTCGCGCTGTGGGCGTTCGCCGCGGTGATCCTGCAGCAGCTGGGCCTGGTCGTCACGACCAACGTGCTCAACACCCAGCCCAACGGCGAGCCCGGCAAGGCCTCGCAGGAGTACGCCTTCCTGCTGTTCATGCTGCCCCACTCGCTGCTCACCGTGTCGCTGGTGACGGCGCTGTTCACCCAGATGTCGCGCGCCGCCAACGCCCGCAACCACGCGCTGGTGCGCCGCGACGTGCGCGAGGGCCTGCGGCTGATCGGCGTCGCCACGATCCCGTGCACGGTCGGCGGCATCGTGCTGGCCGAGCCGCTCATCACCGCGTTCTACGGCGAGGGCAGCGTCTGGCCGATCGGCTCGATCATGGTCCCGATGCTGCTGGGCCTGTCGATCTACGGCCTGTGCGTCACGGTGCAGCGCGCGTTCTACGCCTACGAGGACGCCCGCACCCCGTTCCGCATGCAGCTGCTGTGCACCGGCATCGCCGTCGTCATCACGCTCGGCGCCCTGCTGGTGCCCGACCGCTACGTCGGCATCGGGATCGGCCTGGCGCTCACCGTCAGCAACGCCGCGCAGGGCTTCGTCGGGCTGCGCTGGCTGCAGCGCACCACCGGCCGGATCATGGTGTCCGACATCGTGCGGTCGTACGTCCGGCTCACCCTCGCCGCGCTCGTCGCCGGCGTCGTCGCGTTCGTCGTGTTCGCGCTGCTCGCCCAGGTCGTGAGCGGCCGCTCCGGCGCCCTGGTCGTGCTGGTCGTCGCCGGCCCGATCTTCCTGCTGGTCTACGTCCTGGTCGCCCGGCGCCTGCAGGTCAAGGAGGTCGAGGAGCTGCTCCGGCCGATCACCCGCCGCCTGCGCCGTGCCTGACGTCCCGGGCCCTCTTGGCTCCAGCTCCTCCTCCGGCCGGTCGTCGCAGGCTCCGGCCGGCCATCGTCGCCGAAGCGAGCCTGCGCTGCGCGTGACGTCCCGGAGGTTCGCCCGCTGCTCGCCTAGGATGACCGCGGCGTGTCCTCCGCCGGACACCGCTCACCCCATCGAAGGAGCTCGGAGTTGGACGGCATCGGCCGCGGCACGATCCTGGGCGGGCGCTACGAGATCGACCGCGCGCTGTCCCGGCGGGACGGCGTCGAGCAGTGGATCGCCCGCGACGCCACCCTCGGCCGCGAGGTGACGGTCACCTGCTTCGCCGCCGACCACCCGTTCGCCTCCGCGGCGCTCGACTCCGCCCGCCGCGTCGCGGGCGTCGAGGACCGCCGGCTCAGCCAGGTGCTCGACGTCGGCACCGAGACCGACCCGCCGGTGTCGTACGTCGTCTCCGAGGCCACCCACCACTCCCAGTCGGTCGCGGCGCTGCTGCGGCTCGACACGCTCCCGGCCGAGGAGGTGCGCCGCCTGGTCGGTGAGTCCGCGCTCGCCCTCGAGACCGCGCGCCAGCGGGGTCTGCACCACCAGATCCTCAACCCGCACCACGTGCTGCGCAGCCCCGACGGCGCCGTGCAGGTCGCGGGTGTCGCCGTCGGCGCGGCCCTCACCGGGCACGACGGCGACGACGGCGACACCGCCTCCCGCGACGACGTGCGCGCGCTCGTGTCGGTGGCGTACGCCGGCCTCACCGGCCGCTGGCCCGGCCCCGACGAGGTGCCCGGGCTCGAGACCGTCTCGCGCCGCGCCGACGGCCAGCTGCCCAGCCCCAGCGAGCTGGTCAGCAACGTGCCGGGCGACCTGGACACCCTGGCCCGCACCGTGCTCGGCGACGACGAGGGTCCGCGCACGCCGGGCGAGCTCGCGCGCCAGCTGTCGCCGTGGTCGTCCGACCAGGTGCACGGCATCGGTGGCCGCACCCCCGAGCAGGGCGGCGTCACCGGCGTCGAGCAGCGCGGCGGACGCACGAGCGGCACGACCGGCCGGCACCTCGCGGGCGGCGCCGCCGCCGCCGGAGCCGGTGCTGCCCGTGCCGGGGTTGCCGGCGCTGCCGGTGCCACCGCCGCGGGCGCGACCCGTGCCGACGACGACCTGACCGACCCGCGCGGCCTCGGCACCGACCCCGACGCGACCGTCGTGGGGCGCCGTCCCGAGTTCGACAACGACGAGACCTCGACCTTCCAGGCCGCGCCGGCGAGCGCGTACGACCCCTATGTCGAGGAAGACCTCGACCCGCCGCTGCCGCTGCTCACCTCCGGCACCGCCGAGCCCGACCGCAGCAGCAGCCGGCTCGCCCTGGCCATCGTCGCGGTGACGGTCGTCGTCGCGATGCTGCTGGGCTTCCTCGGCCTGCGCAGCCTGTTCGGCAGCCCCGACAGCACCAGCGCCGACGACCCCGCCGCGCCGGGCACCAGCGCCACGTCCACCGCGAGCGGCACCGGCGGCTCGACCAGCTCCAGCGCGTCCCCGTCGTCGGGGCAGAAGCTCACCGTCTCCGACATCACCAGCCTCGACCCGCAGGGTGACGGCGACGAGCACAACGACCTCGTCGACAAGGCCATCGACGGCGACCCCGAGACGGTCTGGATGACCCACCGCTACCTGCGCGAGACCTTCACCCGCTCCGGCAAGCAGGCAGCCGGTGTGGTCCTGGACCTCGGTGAGCCCCGCGATGTCGGTACCGTGAAGGTGCTGGTCGACGGGGGCGCCATCGACGCCACCGTCTACGTCAGCGACGAGAAGCAGATCGAGGGGGCTCAGCAGCTCGGCCAGCTCAGCGGCACCGGGCAGCAGGAGGTCCGCTCCTCGGACGCGAAGAAGGGGCGTTACGTCATCGTGTGGGTCACCAAGCTCGGGCCGCAGGACACCGGCGGCTTCCGCGCGCAGATCGGCGAGATCGAGGTGCTGTCGTGATTCCTTTGGTCGCGTCTCCTCCTCCGGCCGGGGTCGCAGGCTCCCCGCCCGGCATCGTCGACACGACGCCACACCCTCACACCTCGTGAGCTCATCCGACCTGCGCACCCGTCCGCCCGTGCGCCATGGCTGACACCGCGCCGCTCGACGAGCGGTCCGACCGGGACCTGCTGGCGCAGCACTGCGCCGGTGACCCGGACGCGTTCGGCGAGCTGTTCCGCCGGCACAAGGACCGCATGTGGGCGGTGGCGCTGCGCACCTGCCGCGACCCCGAGCTGGCCGCCGACGCCGTCCAGGACGGCTTCATCTCGGCCTTCCGCCGCGCCGACAGCTTCCGCGGCGACTCCCAGGTGACCACCTGGCTGCACCGGATCGTCGTCAACGCCTGCCTCGACCGGATCCGCCGGATCAAGCCCACCAGCGAGCTCCCGGAGTACGACCTCGCCGACCGGCACGACCACCACGGCTCGGTCGACGTGCGGCTCGACGTCCAGGAGGCCCTGGCCCGCATCCCCGAGGGGCAGCGGATGGCCCTCACCCTCGTCGACATGCACGGGATGAGCGTGGCCGAGGCCGCCGAGGTGCTCGACGTCGCCGAGGGCACCATCAAGTCGCGGTGCGCCCGCGGCCGCAGCGCGCTCGCCGAGCTGCTGCGCGACAAGCACGGTGAGGGATACCCGCTGACCGGATGAGTGTCCCGACAGCCGCGGAACCCCCTGCGCCCCGGCCTCGTCGCTGCTGCACGAGTGCTCCGCACGGCGCAGCTCGCCGATGATCGGCCCAGGTCACGGTCCCACGAAGATTTCTCGAACTCTCGTGGAACCCGAGCCCGGGTCCCCGTCGTCGTACCGATGTCCTGCCCGTGGTGTGCACCGCGGGCGCCGGTGGCCACCGCCGCCGGTGACGTGTCCGATGGAGGTTGACCAGTGACCGCACCCAAGACCCCCAGGGTCCTTCGTCGCCCGACGAGGACCCCACGGGTGTGCGCCAGCTCCTCGCGTCGTTGCCCGACCCCGGGCCGATGCCGCAGGACGTCACGCTGCGCATCGAGTCCGCGCTGCGGGAGGAGCAGGCCGCCCGCGGCTCGTCCTCCGCCGACAACGTGACCCCGCTGGTCTCCCGGTCCACCGCCGACGACACCGACGTCGAGCGCGTCGACACCCGCACCTCCTCCGGCAACGGCGGCTCGGTGCGCTGGCTGCGCCCGCTGGCCGCGGTCGGCGCGGCCGCCGCCATCGGCATCGGCGCGCTCGCCGGCTACCAGGCGCTGCGCGGCGACCAGGGCGTCGCCCCGGCCGCGGCCCCGCCCTCGAGCTCGGCCGCCCAGCAGCAGCCCTCCGGCAGCGACGTGCTCGACCGGATCACCATCCAGAACTCCGGCCGCGAGTACAGCGCCAGCGGCCTGGCCACCCAGGCCGCCGCGCTGAAGACCCCCACCAGCACGATGGACCCGGCCCAGGCCAGCGCGCAGGGGACCGGCCCGATCGGCACCCCCGCCGGCCTGCTCAGCTGCATGCGCAGCATGGGCACCGAGATGCTCGGCGGCGGGCTGCCCGACAAGATCTCCGCCGACCTGGGCAAGTACGAAGGCCAGCCCGCCGTGATCGTCGTCGTCACCGAGGGCGGCGAGAGCAAGGCGTGGGTGCTCTCGCGCACCTGCACCGACGGCAACGGCAAGATCGCCGGCCCCACCGCGGTCGTCTGACGGTCGCCCGGACCGCCGCGCCCGCAGGGGTGGAATCGTGAGCGCCTACGATGCGTTGCACGCCATGCACCGCGTCCGCGAGACGCCGGTGCTGTTGACCTCGTCTCGGAAGGACTCGTCGTGACCGCTGCAGGTCCGGTGCGCAACCTCATCATCATCGGCTCCGGCCCCGCGGGCTACACGGCGGCCGTCTACGCCGCGCGGGCCAACCTGGAGCCGCTGATCTTCGAGGGATCGGTGACCGCGGGCGGTGCGCTGATGAACACCACCGACGTCGAGAACTTCCCGGGCTTCCCCGACGGGATCATGGGTCCGGACCTGATGGACCAGATGCGCGCGCAGGCCAAGCGCTTCGGCGCCGAGCTGGTGCGCGACGACGTCGTCGAGGTCAGCCTCGAGGGCCCGGTCAAGGAGGTCGTCACCGGCTCCGGCGAGCGCCACCGGGCGCGCGCGGTCATCCTCGCGATGGGCTCGGCCTACAAGGAGCTCGGCCTGCCCGACGAGCAGCGCCTCTCCGGCCACGGGGTGTCCTGGTGCGCCACCTGCGACGGCGCGTTCTTCCGCGAGCAGGACCTCGCGGTGGTCGGCGGCGGCGACTCGGCGCTGGAGGAGGCGATGTTCCTCACCCGGTTCGCCCGGTCGGTCACCGTCATCCACCGCCGTGACGAGCTGCGCGCCTCCAAGATCATGGCCGAGCGCGCCCTCGCCAACGACAAGGTCACCTTCGCCTGGAACAGCCAGGTCACCGCGCTGCACGGCGACGCCAAGCTGACCGGCGTCACGCTCACCGACACCGTCGACGGCAGCACCCGCGAGCTGGCCGTCTCCGGCCTGTTCGTCGCCATCGGCCACCTCCCGCGCAACGAGCTGGTGCGCGGCCAGGTCGAGCTCGACGCCGAGGGCTACGTCCTCGCCGAGGGCCGCACCACCCGCACCAACGTCGCGGGCGTCTTCGCCTGCGGCGACCTGGTCGACCACACCTATCGGCAGGCCATCACCGCCGCGGGCTCCGGCTGCTCGGCCAGCCTCGACGCGGAGCACTACCTCGCGGGCCTGCCCGAGGAGGAGACACCGCCGGCCGAGCAGGCCGAGACCGTCGGTGCCCCCGCCTAGCCTGACCCGCACCACCCGCCAGACCCCCGATCTCCATCACCGCAGACGAAAGGACCGTGCCATGGCCGCTCTCAAGAGCGTCACCGACCAGACCTTCGAGCAGGACGTCCTCAAGAGCGACAAGCCCGTCCTCGTGGACTTCTGGGCCGAGTGGTGCGGCCCGTGCCGCCAGGTCGCCCCGATCCTCGAGGAGATCGCCGCCGAGCACGGCGACAAGCTCGAGATCGTCAAGCTCAACACCGACGAGAACCCCGCCATGTCGCGCAAGTACGGCATCACCGGCATCCCGGCGATGAACGTCTACGTCGGTGGCGAGGTCGTCAAGAGCATCGTCGGCGCCTACCCCAAGCCGCGCCTGGTCAAGGAGCTGTCCGACTTCATCGGCTGATCCGCGCCGCGCAGCACCCTCACCTCGGCCCCGGAGCGACCTGCTCCGGGGCCGACGTACGTCCGCGCCGGCCCGGGATCACCGGTGGGCCTGGGCGGGTCTCGTCGTGGGCGGGTCTCGTCGTGGGCGGGGCTCGTACACTCCGGAGCCGTGACCGCACCGTCCTTCCGCCTCGCCACCGTCGACGACGTGCCCGCCGTGGTGACGCTGGTGACCTCGTCCTACCGGGGTGAGGCCAGCCGCGCCGGCTGGACCACCGAGGCCGACCTGCTGGACGGGGAGCGGCTCGACCCGCAGGTGCTGCGCGCCGACATCGAGCGCCCGGACAGCAAGGTCCTGCTGGCGGAACGCTCCGGCGAGCTCGTCGCGTGCGCGCACGTCGCGATCGAGGACGGCGCTGGCTACTTCGGGATGTTCGCGGTGCGGCCCGACCTGCAGGGCGCCGGGCTCGGCAAGCAGGTGCTGGGCGAGGCCGAGCGGGTCGCGCGGGAGGAGTGGCGGCTGCCGGCGATGCGGATGACCGTGCTGACCGCTCGGGCCGACCTCATCGCGTTCTACGAGCGCCGCGGCTTCCGCCGCACGGGCGCCACCAAGCCGTTCCCGTACGGCGACGAGCGCTTCGGGCGACCGCGACGCGGGGACCTGGAGTTCGCGGTGCTCGAGAAGCAGCTCTGACGCCGACTCGTCGCCGAAAACGATTGGCCAACAACGGTTCTCGGCGATCCAGGATCGTTGTTGGTCGACCTCAGCTCGCGAGCAGCACCGCCGACAGTCGCTTGGCCGGGCCGGGGCCGGCGTCGCCCACCGCGTTCACCCGCTTGAGCTCGTTCCGGGTGAGGTTGCCCAGGTCCTGGTGGATCGCGCGCAGCGTGCGGTCGGCGACGGCGTCGACCCAGGGCTGGGTGAGCTCGACGACCTGTCCACTGTCCTCACCGAGCCCCCAGGCGCGCGCGATCGACCCGCCCAGCGCGTGCGGGCCGCCGCCGGCGGCCGCCTGCTTGCCGAAGATGCGCATGCTGGGGACCTCCTCGTCGGTCAGCGGGCCGCCGAGCTGGTGCAGCCGCTGTTGCACGTCGTCGGCGGACAGGTCGATGCCGGCGTTGGCGTACGGCTGCTGGGCCAGGTCGGGGTCGAGCAGCACCAGCAGGTCGAGCATGCCGCCCTTGGCCCGGGTGAAGACCCCCGTGCCGGGCCGGTCGGGCCGGTGGCCGAGCGCCAGCACGTCCAGCTGCATGAGCGTGCGCACGGCCGACAGGTGCATCGGCGAGTGCGCCGCACCGTGCTGCCCGGCCCGGTAGGCCGCATAGTGCCACTCCGAGGCGTCCGGGGCGTCGGGGTCGACGTCGATCGCGCGCAGGCCCTTGGCCAGCTGAGCGACCGCGGCCCGGTGGCGAGCGGCGGCGTGCGCCGAGGCGTCCTTCATGCCCGTCGACAGCCACTGCGCCATCTGCGGCAGCGAGCGGAAGCCGTAGTTGCCCTTGAGCAGCTCGGCGCCCAGTCCGCCGAGCTTGACCATCCGGGGGTTGTACCAGGTGCCGCTCATCGGCAGGACCCGGTCGTACAGGCCCAGGTGGCTGGTGGCGAAGACGGGGATGGCGGCCTCGCTGAGCCGGATGGGGTCGCCCGGGTCGACACCGGCCCGGGAGTTCAGCGCGAAGCCGCCCCACCTGCTGAGCTGCTGGGCGCAGGCGTAGTCGGCCTCGTTCGCCGCAGACCGGTTCCACGACTCGATGAGCACCTGGTCCTGAGCGCCCGCGCGGCGCACGGCGGCAAGCATCATGCGTGAGTCGACGCCACCGGACAGCGCCAGCTCCGGCACGACGCACGGCGAGTCGGCCAGCGCCCGGACCACGGCGACGGTCGAGGCCGCGATCCGCCGGGTGAGCTCGGCCCGGTCGTCCTGCACCCGCGCGACCCGCACGGGCAGCGAGTCGCCGCCCAGCCGCATCCGCAGCCCCAGGCCGCGGCGTTCCACGTGGAACGAGCGCCCCGCCGGCAGGGAGCTGATCTGGTCCAGCAGCGTCTCCGGCGACATCGACTGGTGGGTGATCGCGAGGGTGCGGGTGCGCGCGGTGGCCGCCTCGAGATTGACCGTGGTGGTGCTGCCCATGGCCGTGCGCAGGTCGCGCAGCAGGAGCAGCGAGTCGCTCACCGCGACCCAGCCGGACCCGCCGGTGTGCAGCACGGGGATCGAGCCGAACAGGTCGCGCGTGACGGTCAGCTCCGGGCCGGCCCAGGACACCTCGAGGAACTCACCGGACAACCCGTCCAGGTCGCCGGTGCCCATCTGCTGCCAGCCGGCGAGCCCGAACCCCAGCGCGCCCCGTTCGTAGTCGACGGCCGTGCCGATGCCGAACCTGCTGCCCGCGACGTGCCGGTGCACGTCCCGCGCGACGACGAGCACCGTCCGGTGCCGCCAGGTCGTCTCCAGGACCTCCCGCTGCGGGACGTCGTGCTCGGCCAGCCAGCGCTGGACCCTGCGGCGGCCTCCCCGGTCGCACACCACGACTGCGTACGTCGACACGTCCCCCACACCTCACTGCCGCACCACCGACCTCCCTGTCGGTGGCTGGTGGGGCTGAAGGTAAACCTGTGACTTCGACGACGTCTCCCCAACACGCCGAGGAGAATGTTCACCGATCCGGCCGCCTCTGAAACAATCCGCGCCGCTCGGCGGATTCCCGGGCGTGGCCGCGGGCGGGTTACTGCCCTGCCTTCAGCCCCAGCAGCTCGATGATCCGGTGCAGGTCGTCCACCGAGGCGAACTCGACGGTCATCCGTCCCTTGTGCTTGCCCAGCTGCAGCTTGACCCGGGTGTCCAGCTGGTCCGACATCGACGCCGCGAGGTCCTCCAGCTGCGGGTCGCGCTGGGCAGGTCCGCGCGCGCTGCGCTGCTTGGGCTCGTCGTCCATGCCGAGCGTGACGATCTCCTCCACGGAGCGCACCGACAGCCCCTCGGCGACGATCCGCTGGGCCAGTCGCTCCATCGCGGCGGCGTCGCCGAGACCCAGCAGGGCCCGGGCGTGACCGGCCGACAGCACGCCCGCGGCGACCCGGCGCTGAACCAGCGCGGGGAGCTTCAGCAGCCGGAGCATGTTGGAGATCTGCGGGCGGGACCGGCCGATGCGGGTGGCCAGCTCGTCGTGCGTGCACCCGAAGTCCTCGAGCAGCTGCTGGTAGGCCGCGGCCTCCTCGAGGGGTTGAGCTGGGCCCGGTGCAGGTTCTCCAGCAGGGCGTCGCGCAGCAGGTCCTCGTCGGTCGTGTCGCGCACGATCGCCGGCACCGTCTGCTGGCCGGCCTGGCTGCTGGCGCGCCACCGGCGTTCACCCATGACGAGCTCGTAGCGCACCTCACCCTCGCCGTCAGCGACCGGGCGCACGACCACCGGCTGCAGCACCCCGATCTCGCGGATGCTGGCCACCAGCTCGTCCATCTCCTCCTCGGCGAAGACGGTCCGCGGCTGGCGCGGGTTCGGGCGGATCGCGGCGAGCGGGATCTCGGCGAAGGTCGCCCCCGGCACGGGCGCCAGGCCCTCGCCTGCCGGCACCGCCGCTGCATCGACGGCAGCCTCGCTGGCGGCCGTGTCCTCGGCCGGGGCGGTCACGTCGGTGTCGGCCGCGCGATCGTCGTCCGGAGTCTGCGGGGCCGCGTCGTCACCTCCCGGCGCCTGCTGGTTTCCCGTGAAACGAGCCTCGTTCGAGTCCGCCGCGCGGTCCTCTACGGTGGCGGCCGGACGCTGCTCGGCGAAGAACACGTCGCTGGGACGGGGCGTCCCCGGGGTCGCCGGGGCGCTGGGGATCAGTGCACCCAGCCCACGTCCCAACCCTCGCCGCTTGTCGCTCACGCCGTCCTCGTTCCCACGTCGGTTCTGCCGTTCTGTCCCGCGTCACAGATGACTCGGTTCGCGCCCCGCTGGCGCACCCGCGAGCCTATCGAGCGGGTGGGGTCGCGCCGCGCACCCACTCCGCCCTGGGGAAAACTCCGTCAGTCCGCGCGCTGCGGCGCCCGCAGCGCCAGCTCCCGGGCCGCGTCGGCGTACGACAGCGCGCCGCTGCTGCTCGGGTCGTACGTCATCACGGTCTGCGCGTGGCTCGGCGCCTCGGAGATGCGCACGCTGCGCGGCACGGTCGTGCGCAGCACCAGGTCGGGGAAGTGGTGGCGCACCTCGTCGGCGACCTGGGCGGACAGCCGGGTGCGCCCGTCGTACATCGTCATCAGGATCGTCGAGACGGCCAGGCCGGGGTTCAGGTGGGTCTGGATCATCTCGACGTTCTTCAGCAGCTGGCTCAGGCCCTCGAGCGCGTAGTACTCGCACTGGATGGGGATGAGCACCTCCTGGGCGGCCACGAACGCGTTGACCGTGAGCAGTCCCAGGCTCGGGGGCAGTCGATGAAGACGTAGTCGTAGTCGCCCTGGCCGTCCGCGGCGGCCGCAGCCAGCGCGCGGGAGAGCCGCTGCTCGCGCGCCACCATCGAGACGAGCTCGATCTCCGCCCCGGCGAGGTCGATCGTGGCCGGCACGCAGAACAGGCCGGGCACGTCGGGGCACTCCTGGACGACGTCCGCCAGCGACGTGCCCTCCACGAGCACGTCGTAGATCGACGGGACCTCGGCGTGGTGGTCGATGCCCAGCGCGGTGCTGGCGTTGCCCTGCGGGTCGGTGTCGATGACCAGCACCCGCAGCCCGGCCTGCGCGAGCGCGGCCGCGATGTTGACCGTGGTCGTGGTCTTGCCCACGCCGCCCTTCTGGTTCGCCACGGTCAGCACCCGCTGCGCGGCGGGCGCGGGCAGCTGCTCGACGGCGGGGCGGACGCGCGCCGGAGCGACGGGGGCCGGCGCCGGGGGCTCGGAGTCGATGAGATCGGCGACCGCGGCCTCCGCGTGCTCCGGACCGGACAGCGGCGCGGTCGCGACCTCTTCCTTGTCCGCTGCGACGGGAGCCGGCGCGGCCTCCTCCGGAGCAGGTGTTTCACGGGAAACCACGGCGCCATCCTCCGCTGCGAACTGGGTGAGCATCGGCGAGTCGTCCGGCGTCACTCCCTGCCAGCCCATCGGACTGGGGTCGCCCGGGAGGGCGGCGTGGCGGGCAGGACCGACGCCCTGCCAACCGACAGGAGTCGGCGTCACGGACTGCACGGGGTTGCTCACTCTCCTCGACCTGGACGGGCCCGGCGCCGCTCGGCGCGACGGGCCTTCTTGCGGGCGGCGGTGCGGGCGGGACCGTCACCGACCGGCTGCCGCAGCTGGGGAGCGACACCATCGAGCGTCAGCTCCACCACCGTGCTCGGCGGATCGAGCACGCCCTCACCGTAGGTCGCCACGCGCCGCTGCGCGACTCGGAGCCGGTCGAGCACCTCGGCGTCGGCCTCCAGCTCGCTCGCGGCGCGTTCGCCCTTCAACGCCACCATCCGCCCGTTGGGCCGCAGCAGCGGCAGCGACAGGCGGGCCAGCTCCCCGAGCTGGGCGACGGCGCGCGAGGTGACCTCGTCGACGACGACCTCGCCCCAGGCGTTCTCGGCCTTGCGCTGCAGCACCGTCACCTCCAGCCCCAGGTCGTGCACGACCTCGGTGAGCCAGCGGGTGCGGCGCTCGAGCGGCTCGACCAGGGTCACCCGCAGGTCGGGCCGCGCGATGGCCAGCACCATGCCGGGAAGCCCGGCGCCGCTGCCGACGTCCGCCACGGTGGCGTCCGGACCGAACGCCGGGGTGATGACCGCGCAGTTCAGGACGTGCCGGTCCCACAGCCGCGGCACTTCCCGCGGCCCAATCAGGCCGTGCTGCACCCCGGTCGTCTCGAGGAAGCGGACGTACGCCGTCGCCAGCTCGAGCCGGTCCCCGAAGATGCGCGCGGCGACCTCGGGCGGCTGACCCGAGGGAGAGGCGTCAGCCTGTTCCACGTGAAACGCAGGCTCGCTCAGGCGGGGAGGACCACGACGTAGCGCCGCGGCTCGGCACCCTCGGACTCCGAGGTCAGCCCGGCGGCGAGCACGGCGTCGTGCACGACCTTGCGCTCGAAGGCGCTCATCGGCTCCAGCGAGCGGCGCTCACCGGTCTCCTTGACCTCGTCGATGACGACCCGGGCGCTCTCCACCAGGTCGGCGCGACGCTGGGCGCGGTGACCCGCGACGTCCAGCATCAGGCGCGAGCGCTCGCCGGTCTCGGCCTGCACCGCGAGCCGGGTCAGCTCCTGCAGGGCCTCGAGCACGGCACCGCCCTGGCCGACCAGCCGGCGCGGCACGCGCCCTCGTCGCTGTCGACGATGGCCACGGCGGCGCGGTCGCCCTCGATGTCGACGTCGAGGTCGCCGTCGAGATCAGCGATGTCCAGCAGCGTCTCCAGGAAGTCGGCTGCGACCTCGCCCTCGCGCTCCAGGTGCTCCTTGCGGGAGGACGGCCCGCCCTCGCCCCGCTCGGACGCGGCGGCCGCGGTCTGGTCGTCCTCGGTCTGGTCGTCCTCGTCAGCGGCGGAGGACTCGTCGGCCTCGTCACCGGCTGCGGCGTCGCTCGAGGCGGTCGACTCCACCGGCTCGGTGGGTGCCGCGCTCTCGCGGGGCTCGGCGGCCTCCGGGGTGTCGGTGGCCTCGGCGGGCTGCGGCATCTCCTGCGGCTCGGTCTCGGTCGAGGCGTCGTTCTGCTGCGTCATGCGGTTGCTCCGGAACGGGTCGGGCGGCCACCACGGGGTGCGGGCCGCTGCGGGACGTGGCTGGTGGGGTGCGCTAGCGCTTGCGCTTGGGCTTGTTGCGCTTGGGCTGCACCCGTTGTCCGCTCGTCTTGCCGGCCTGGGTGCCGGCGGCGGTGGCCTTGCCGGGCGTCGCGGTCGGCTGCGCGGGGGTCTCGTCGGCGGCGGGCAGACCGGGCACGGTCTCCTTCTTGGTCACCTTGCCCTTGGCGCGGTTGCGCGCCTCGAGGGCCTTCTCGGCCTCCGAGCCGGGCGCCGGCATGCGACGGATGACGTAGAACTGCTGACCCATCGACCAGATGTTGGTGACGAGCCAGTAGATGAGCACACCGATGGGGAAGTTCGGGCCGGTCACGAAGAAGACCAGCGGCATGGCGTACATGATGATCTTCTGCTGCTTGGCCATCGGGTTGTCGAGGGCCGCGGCCGGCATGTTCTTCATCATCAGCTGGCGCTGGGTGAGGAACATCGTGACCGACATCAGGATGATCAGGACGACCGTGACGATCTTGGTCGAGGCGCCCTCGCTGTTCAGGAACGAGCTGGACAGCTGGGCCCCGAACAGGGTGGAGCTCTCGGCCTGGGCGGCGAGCTCCTGGGTGAGCGGGCCGATGCCCTCCCGGCGCCCCTCGGCCATCGCCGGCAGGTTGTTGAGGACGCGGAACAGCGCGAAGAAGAACGGGCTCTGCAGCAGGATCGGGAGGCAGGAGCCGAACGGGTTGGTGCCCGTCCGCTTGTAGAGCTCCATCGTCTCCTCAGTCATCTTCTGACGAGACTCGGCGTCCTTCTTGCCCTTGTACTTCGCCTGGATCTTCTGCATCTCCGGCTGGATGAGCTGCATCCGCCGGGAGGACTTGATCTGCTTGACGAACAGCGGGATCAGCAGGATGCGCAGGACGATGACCAGCCCGACGATCGACAGCGCCCAGGTCCAGCCGGAGTCCTCGGGCATCCCCACGGCGGTGAAGACCGCGTGGAAGCCCACCATCACGACGGCGACGAACCATTCGAGCGGGAAGAGCAGGGTGTCGAGCATGTGTTCCTCAGGCGGTAGTTCCCGGCCCGGTGGCCGGGTCGGACGGACGGACCCGCGGGGCGGGCGGTGGAACGTGGTCGACGCCACCCGGGTTCCACGGGTGGCAGCGCAGCAGCCGCCGGACAGCCAGGTAGCCACCACGGAACAGCCCGTGGCGACGCAGCGCGGTCACGGCGTACGCCGAGCAGCTCGGCGTGAACCGGCAGCTGGGCGGGGTCATCGGCGAGACGAATCGCTGGTATCCGCGGATCAGCCAGATCAGCGGCGTCGCGAGCCAGACGAGCAGGCTGCGCGGTTCGGTGCTCATGAGCCGACCCGGGCCGGTCGGGCCCGACGCAGGGCGGTCGGAAGCAGCCGGTCCAGCTCGGCTCCCAGCGCCGCGGAGTCGGCGAGCCCCGCCCGCGGCTGAGCTCGCACCACGACGTCGGTGCCGGCCGGCAGGTCGGCCAGCCGGGCCGCCATCAGGTGCCGCAGCCGGCGCCGGGTGCGGTTGCGAACGACGGCGTTGCCCACGGCCTTGGAGACGACGAAACCGACGCGCGGCGCATCCGGTGCGGATGCGTCCGACGCGTCGGACTCGGCGTGGGTCACCAGGTGCAGGACCAGCAGGTCGCCTCCGGCGCGGCCGCTCGGCAGGCGCGCCGCGTCTCGCCGACCACGCAGCACCGTGCGGAACTGGTCAGGTCGTCGGAGGCGGTGCGCCGAGGGCAGCACGTCGAGGCGAGGCTCGGGGCGCGGGGTGCGCGCGGCGAGCCGGCTCAGGCCGACAGCTTGGAGCGGCCCTTGGACCGGCGCGAGGCCAGGATGGCGCGGCCCGCGCGGGTGCGCATGCGCAGGCGGAAGCCGTGCTTCTTGGCGCGGCGGCGGTTGTTCGGCTGGAAGGTGCGCTTGCTCAACGTCGTCTCCGGTGTCGATCGGCAGGCGGGCTGCCTGCGGTAGGTCTGCACGGGCGGGGCCCGAGCGGCTGCGCAGCCGCTGTCGTAGGCCCACGGGCCGCCCCGCACCGGGACGCGGGACGACGCGAGGCCGACCAGCACGATGTGGGCGAACGCATGAGCATGCGAGAGCGGCCGCGACGAGCACGGCTGATTCAGGGTACGGTCCGCCGTCAACGCCGGTCAAACCGCGCGGACCCTCGCGCTAGTCGAGTTCCCGGGCCCCGTCAGCGCGACACGCCGACGAACGCGAAAAAAGTCAGGGCTCATGTTGCCGCGGCGCGAGCAAGGTTGTTACCTTCGGCCCTTCCGGTCAGCGCACCGTCCCCGCACCCCTCGACCCTCGGGGTGCGCCATGCACAGTCTGTGGATAAGTTTGTGGACAGGCGTGCCGTTCTGTCGTGGCGTGCCGGTCGAGCTCCAGCAGTCGTGAGAAGAGGAACAGGGGCACGTGAGCGACGAGCAGCCAGATCTGGCGCATGTGTGGCACTCCACGTTGCTCCTCCTCGACGAGGCCGGGCTCCCCGCCCGTGACCGCGCCATCCTGCGGCTGACCCGCCTGGTCGGGGTCGTCGACAAGACCGCGCTGCTCGCGGTGCCGTTCGACCACACCAAGGACGTCATCGAGCAGAGCCTGCGCGAGTCGGTCACCACCCACCTCGGCCAGCAGCTGGGCCGTGACGTGCACCTCGCGGTCGCCGTCGACCCCCAGCTGCGCGCCGCCGTCGAGGACGAGGCGGTCGTGGAGTCCGGGGAGGACCTCGACGAGGTCGAGCAGCCCGCGCTCAGCGACAGCCTCGCCGAGCAGGCCCCCAGCCGCGAGCCCGCGCCGCGCGCCCCGGCTACCACCTCGCCGGCCGACGCGATGGGCGACTCCCGGCTGAACCCGAAGTACACCTTCGACACCTTCGTCATCGGCGCCGGCAACCGGTTCGCCCACGCCGCGGCGTTCGCCGTCGCCGAGCTGCCGGCGAAGTCGTACAACCCGCTTTTCGTCTACGGCGGCAGCGGGCTGGGCAAGACCCACCTGCTGCACGCCATCGGCCACTACGTGCGCAACCTCTACCCCCACCTGCGGGTGCGCTACGTGAACTCCGAGGAGTTCACGAACGACTTCATCAACTCGGTGAAGGACGGCAAGGCGGCCAACTTCCAGAAGCGCTACCGCGACGACGTCGACGTGCTGCTCATCGACGACATCCAGTTCATGCAGCGCAAGGACGGCACGCAGGAGGAGTTCTTCCACACGTTCAACGCGCTGCACAACAGCGACAAGCAGATCGTGCTGACCAGCGACCAGTCGCCCAAGAACCTCTCCGGGTTCGCCGACCGGCTCCGCTCGCGCTTCCTGTGGGGGCTGCAGACCGACGTAACGCCGCCGGACCTGGAGACCCGCATCGCGATCCTGCGCAAGAAGGCCGACGCCGAGCGCAAGAGCGTGCCCGACGACGTGCTCGAGCTCATCGCGACGAAGTTCCCCACGAACATCCGTGAGCTCGAGGGCGCGCTGATCCGGGTGATGGCCTTCGCCTCGCTGTCGGGCCAGCCGGTCGACCTGTCCTCGACGAGCAAGGCGCTCAAGGACGTCGAGCCCTCGCCGCGCGCGGGCCAGATCACCACGACGCAGATCATGGCCAAGACCGCGGAGTACTTCGGGGTGACGGTCGAGGAGCTCACCTCCCAGTCGCGCTCGCGCACGCTGGTCAACGCCCGGCAGATCGCGATGTACCTGTGCCGTGAGCTCACCGACCTGTCGCTGCCGAAGATCGGCCAGCAGTTCGGCGGCCGCGACCACACGACGGTCATGCACGCCGAGCGCAAGATCAAGAACCTCATGGGCGCCAAGCAGCCCCTCTACGACCAGATCACCGAGCTGACCGGTCAGATCCGACGGGACGCCGCGCAGGCCGCTTCCTGACCCACCCGCCGGCGACGCTCACCTTGCGTCCCGGCCCCCGTCGTACGTCATCCACACCTGCTGTGGACAACCTCCCCTGCCTGGGGATAACCCTGAGTGCTCCCTGGACGCGACGCGTCCCGGCGCGGCCGGCGACGCTATCCGTGCTCTCCTGCCCATCATCCACAGACTGTGGACAACGCCGTGGACAACCTCCTCACGCATCCCAGTCATTCACTGGAACCACACCCGTCACACCTGCACCGTTCCGGGGACAGTCGGTGGACAACCGGGGCACAGCTGCGGACGACCTGTGGGAGCTCCGGTGGACCGGATGTGTCGTTCGCGGCTCGTCCACAGACCCGCAGAGTTATCCACAGTGCTCGTCCCCGGGTCGTCCACAACCGGGTCGCGCGCGATGCCGCCGACGCAACCGGTTGTCCACACGATCCACAGCGCCGACGACGATCACCACAGTTCTCCATCAGCATCCGTCCCGCCCCGCGCACCTGGGGACGAGCAGGAGCGAGCAGCCAGGGTGAACCACAAGAATCGATCCCCGCCGGGTAGGGTCAGGCCCACCCGCACGGGAGTGCTCTCGTGCGGGCGACGTGCGCGCGAGAGCGAGGACCGCTGCTCGCGCTCCACTGCGACGCACTGCAGACGACGGCAAGGACGGTTGAACGTGAAGCTTCGGGTCGAACGCGATGTTCTGGCGGAGGCGGTCACCTGGGTGGTGCGCGGGCTCTCGCCGCGGCCGCCGCTGCCCGTGCTCGCCGGAGTGCTGCTCGAGGCCACCGACGACGGGCTGACGCTGAGCGCGTTCGACTACGAGGTCTCCGCCCGCGTCACCGTGAAGGCCGACGTCGACGAGCCCGGCACGGTGCTGGTGCTCGGCCGTTTGCTGGCCGACATCTCGCGCTCGCTGCCGCCGCAGCCGGTCGACATCGCGACCGACGGCGCCAAGGTGCAGGTGACCTGTGGTTCGAGCCGGTTCAGCCTGCAGCAGATGCCGACCGACGACTACCCCACGCTGCCCGCCTCCCCCGAGGCCACCGGCGCGATCGACGGGCAGCTGTTCACCCAGGCCGTCAGCCAGGTGTCCATCGCGGCCGACCGCGGCGACACCCTGCCGATCCTCACCGGCGTCCGGGTCGAGGTCGAGGGCGAGAAGGTCACCCTGCTCGCGACCGACCGCTACCGGCTGGCGATGCGTGAGCTGACCTGGAACCCCGCGTCCTCCGACGCCGACTACACCGCCCTGATCCCGGCGCGCACCCTCTCCGACACGGCCAAGGCGCTCGGCGCGGCCGGCTCGGTGCAGGTCGCGCTCGGGACCGCCGCGGGCGGCGACGGGCTCGTCGGCTTCGAGGTGGGGCAGCGCCGCGCCACGACCCGGCTGCTCGACGGCGACTACCCCAAGGTCACCTCGATCTTCCCCACGAGCGTCGACACCGTGGCGGTCGTCGACACCGCGGTGCTCACCGAGGCGGTCAAGCGCGTGTCGCTCGTCGCCGAGCGCAACACCCCGGTGCGGCTGCGCTTCGCCGAGGGCCAGGTCGCGATCGAGGCCGGCACCGGCGACGACGCGCAGGCGAGCGAGGCGGTCGAGTGCACCCTGACCGGCCCCGAGCTGGAGATCGCGTTCAACCCGCAGTTCCTGCTCGACGGGCTGGGCGTGCTCGGCACCCCGTTCGCGCGGCTGTCGTTCACCCAGCCCAGCCGGCCGGCCGTGATCTCGGGCCAGCAGGAGGCCGACGGTGATTCCGACGAGAGCTACCGCTACGTCCTCATGCCGGTGCGCTTCGCCAGCTGAGCCCGAGTAGCGTCGCCCGTGACGACGTACGACCTCGCCTAAGGAGCAGCGACCATGCAGATGGGTCTGATCGGCCTCGGCAAGATGGGCGGCAACATGCGCGAGCGCATCCGCCGCGCCGGCCACGAGGTGATCGGGTACGACCGCAACCCGCAGGTGAGCGACGTCGCCTCGCTGCAGGAGCTGGTCGAGAAGCTCGAGCCCCCGCGCATCGTGTGGGTGATGGTGCCCGCCGGTGAGCCCACCCGCGCGACCGTGCGCGAGCTGGCCGGCCTGCTCACCGAGGGCGACCTGGTGATCGACGGCGGCAACAGCAAGTACACCGACGACCAGCCCAACGCCGACCTGCTCGCGCAGACCGGTGTCGGCTACGTCGACTGCGGTGTCTCCGGTGGCATCTGGGGCCTGGAGAACGGCTACGGCCTGATGTGCGGCGGATCCGACGAGCACGTCGAGAAGGCGATGTGGATCTTCGACGCGCTGCGCCCCGAGGGCCCGCGCGACGAGGGCTTCGTGCACGCCGGGAAGGTCGGCGCCGGGCACTACACCAAGATGGTGCACAACGGCATCGAGTACGGCCTGATGCACGCCTACGCCGAGGGGTACGAGCTGCTCGAGGCCAAGGACATCGTCACCGACGTGCACGGTGCCTTCAAGGCGTGGACCCGCGGCACGGTCGTGCGCTCGTGGCTGCTGGACCTGATGGTCAAGGCGCTGGAGGAGAAGCCCAACCTCGAGGGCATCAGCGAGTACACCACCGACTCCGGTGAGGGCCGCTGGACGCTGGAGGACGCCATCGAGCTCGCCGTGCCGATGCCGGTGCTCGCGGCCGCGCTGTTCGCGCGGTTCGGCTCGCGGCAGGAGAACTCCCCGAGCATGCAGGCCGTCGCGGCGCTGCGCGGTCAGTTCGGTGGGCACGAGGTCATGCAGTTCGGTCAGGAGCCGTGGCGCGAGCAGGGCCCCAAGGAGGGTCAGGCCGAGGTCAGCCCCGCGGCCGAGACCAAGCAGGACGACCAGCTGCAGACCCCGGGCGCTGCCGCCAACGACGACTAGGCCGACGCCGCCTCGTGCACCTGCGTCACCTCACGCTCGCCGACTTCCGGTCCTACCCCGCGGTCGACGTCGCGCTGGAGCCGGGGGTCACGACGTTCGTCGGGCTCAACGGGCAGGGCAAGACCAACCTGGTCGAGGCGGCGGGCTACCTGGCCTCGCTGTCCTCGCACCGGGTCTCCCAGGACGGGCCGCTGGTGCGGGCCGGGGCCGAGCGGGCGATCGTGCGGGCCGCGGTCGTGCGCGACGGTCGCGAGCAGCAGCTGGAGCTGGAGATCAACCCGGGGAAGGCCAACCGGGCCCGGCTCGGCCGGGCGGCCGCGACCCGGCCGCGCGACGTGCTCGGCACGCTGCGCACGGTGCTGTTCGCCCCGGAGGACCTGGCCCTGGTCAAGGGTGACCCGGGCGAGCGGCGGCGGTTCCTCGACGAGCTGCTGGTCGCCCGGCAGCCGCGCTGGTCGGCGGCCCGGTCCGACTACGACAAGATCGTCAAGCAACGAAACGCGCTGCTGAAGTCGGCAATGCCGTTGCTGCGCAAGGGTTCTCGGCGTCGAAACTCCGATGTCGACGTCGACTCCGAGCTCGCCAGCGCGTTGCACACCCTCGAGGTCTGGGACTCCCACCTCGCCACGGTGGGCGGGTCGCTGGTCTATGCGCGGCTGCGGCTGCTGCGTGACCTGTCGCCCTACCTGGAGAAGGCGTACGACGAGGTCAGCGCCGGGCGCTCGCAGGCGCGGGCGACGTACCGCTCGTCGCTGCACGAACCGGTCGCCGCACGGATCGCGGCCGGGGAGGTCCCCGAGCAGGAGGAGATCGTCGCGGCGATGCACGAGTCGTTCGCGCAGGTGCGCACCCAGGAGGTCGAGCGCGGCGTGACGCTGGTCGGCCCGCACCGCGACGACGTCGTGCTGCAGCTGGGCGACCTCCCGGCCAAGGGGTACGCCAGCCACGGCGAGTCCTGGTCGTTCGCCCTGGGTCTGCGGCTGGCCTCCTTCCAGCTGCTGCGCACCGACCTCGGCACCGACCCGGTGCTGGTGCTGGACGACGTGTTCGCCGAGCTGGACGCGGGCCGCCGGGAGCGGCTGGCCGCGCTGGTCGCCGACGCCGAGCAGGTGCTGATCACCGCGGCGGTGGCCGACGACGTGCCGGAGGCGCTGACCGGCCGGCGGTTCGAGGTGGAGCTGGGGAAGGTCGCGGCGTGCCCGGACTGAGCACCCTGCACCAGGGTGAGCGCAGCGAGTCCGACTGATCTGCTCCTGCGTCGCTCGCGGGCGGTGGTGCCCGCGGTCCCACCCTCGACGAGGCGGGCGCGTGGGGGCAGGCGGTGCGCTGGCACGAACCTGCATCTGCGACCGTCGTGCGTGCAGCATGTGGTCAGGTCGTCCGGCGCAACCGAAGGAGGGATCGGCATGGACCTCCCGGAGCAGGGCGGCGGGGCGGACGACCGGTCCCCTGACGCGCCGCCGGCCGACTCACCTCCAGTCGACTCCTCCCCGACCGACGGGCAGCCGGGCGATCCGGCGCCTGACGAGCTGGGTTCGGCCCGGGCCGCCCTGGCCCGCGCCCGGCGCGCCGCGCGCGACCGAGGCCTGCGCCCCGGGTCGCCGGCCGCGCGCCGGCGCAAGGCGGGAGATCTCGGGCGTGGAGGGCGTACGTCGGACAAGGGTGGGCGCGACCCCGCACCGCTGGCCGACCAGCTGGACCGGTTGCTGCGCGACCGCGACTGGCAGGTCGACGTCGCCGCGGGGTCGGTGATGAGCCGGTGGGCCGACATCGTCGGGCCCGACGTGGCGGCGCACGCGACGCCGGTGTCGTTCGAGCAGGGGCGGCTCACCGTGCGGGCGGAGTCGACCGCGTGGGCGACCCAGCTGCGCTGGCTGGAGTCGACGCTGATGTCGCGGATGAGCGACGCGGTGGGCGCTGGCGTCGTCCAGGAGCTGCGGGTGGTCGGGCCGTCGGCGCCCTCGTGGAAGCGTGGACCCCGGTCGGTCAGCGACGGGCGCGGCCCGCGCGACACCTACGGCTGACGCGGGGGCCGCGGCCAAGCTCGTGGCGACGCCGCGCATACCCATGGGTATGGACGTGAACTAGCCATCCCCCGGTTCGGTGCCTACCGTGGTCGGCTGGATCGGCGGCCCCCGCCGGACGACCTCGAAGGGAATCCTCCAGGTGAACGACGCGCAGCGACCGCCCGGTCGCGACACCGACCGCCTCGACGAGATGCTCGACGAGGACGGCACGGGCGACCAGGACGTGCGCTATCTCGCGCCGATGCCGACGCGTCGTCCCGGGGCCGACACCTCCGACGACCCGACCGCCGCCACCCCGATCGAGCCACGGCCCGGTGGGTACGCCCGTCCGGCGATCGACGGCGCGGCCCGCGAGCGCGGCCGGCCGGGGGCTGGCTCGCGCCGGTGCTGGTCATCGCGATCTCGCTGGCCAGCCTGCTCGCGGTCTTCGCGCTGACCCGCAGCGGCCCGGACCGCACCACCCAGCCGATGCCCTCCCCCTCGACGGCGGTGCAGTCCCCGAGCGAGCCGACCCCTGCTCCGAGCACGCCGGCGCAGAGCACGCCCACCGACCCGGCGACCAGCGACTCCCCCACCTCGCCTGAGCCCACCCCGAGCGAGACGTCGACGCCGGAGTCGAGCGAGGAGCCCGCGCCGCAGGAGAGCGCGACCACGCCGGGGGCCACCCCCTCGCCGACGCCCACCCCGACGCCCACTCCGACGGAGTCGCCCAGCCGCACCTCGTCCTCCCCGTCCCCGCGCTCGTCCGAGCCGCGGCCCGAGCCCACCGTGACCCGGGTGGCGCTGCCCGGCGGCGTGCGCACGTGCGGCACGGGCGTGGGGGCGACCGGCTCGGCGAGCTGCCCGTTCGCCAACAACATCGCCTCGGCGGCGCGCGCCGCCGAACGGTCGGGCCGCTACACGCTGCAGGTGTTCAGCCCCACCACGGAGCAGTCCTACGAGGTGAGCTGTCAGGCCGGCACGATCCACGTCTGCCGCGGCGGGCGTACGGGCGTGATCTACGTCGTCGTCTGACCGCCGGACCGCGCGGTGACGCGACCGTAGGTCCGGGTGGCGCGGGGCGGAACGAGCGAAACCGGCATCGCCCGCCCTGAGCCCTCAGAGGCCCGGGGCGCGTGATCCCCCTCGTCCACACACCCGTACGCGCGCCACGACCGTCCACAAGGCGCCTCCTGCGGGTGATTCGCCATGCGCGACCGGTAAGATGGACGACGGTCTGCAACCCGTTGCCGGACACTCGCCGAGGGCGGGCAGACCACACCATCCGTGGTCGTCCTGCGGGTCCTCCGCAGGACGTCGCCGCGCCGAGAAGGAGCACTGTGGCTGACGAGCCCGACACCCCCGACCAGACCTCGAGCACCCCGGAGCCGTCGGTGGCCGAGCGGTTGCCCGACGACGGCAGCTACGGCGCCGACGCGATCCAGGTCCTGGAGGGCCTGGAGGCGGTGCGCAAGCGCCCGGGCATGTACATCGGCTCCACCGGCGAGCGCGGCCTGCACCACCTGGTCACCGAGATCGTCGACAACGCGGTGGACGAATACATGGCCGGCCACGGCGACCGCATCGACGTGACGCTGCTCGCCGACGGCGGGGTGCGGGTCGTCGACCACGCGCGCGGCATCCCGGTCGAGCTCAACGAGGCGTACGGCATGTCCACCGTCGAGCTGGTGCTGACCCAGCTGCACGCGGGCGGCAAGTTCGGTGGCGGCGGCTACAAGGTGTCCGGCGGTCTGCACGGCGTCGGCTCCTCCGTCGTCAACGCGCTGTCGACGCGGCTGACCGCCGAGGTGCGCCGCGACGGCAAGATCTATCGCGTCGAGTTCGAGCAGGGGTGCCGCTGGCGCCGCTGTCGGTCGTCGGCGAGACCGAGGTCGACGACACCGGCACCACCATCACCTTCTGGGCCAGCGGCGACATCTTCGAGACGACCGAGTACGACTTCGAGACGCTGCGCGCCCGGTTCCAGCAGATGGCCTTCCTCAACAAGGGGCTGACCATCACGCTCACCGACGAGCGACCGCGCGAGGTCGAGGCGGGCGCCGAGGAGGAGGCCCAGGCCGAGGGCGAGGCGGCCGCGACCGAGCGCAAGCCGCGCAGCGTCAGCTATCGCTACGACGACGGCCTGCTCGACTACGTCAAGCACCTCAACTCCAGCAAGCGCAGCGAGCCGGTGCACGAGGACATCATCGCGTTCGAGACGAGCGACGAGGGCCGGATGCTCTCGCTCGAGGTGGCGATGCAGTGGACCGGCGCGTTCAGCGAGTCGGTGCACACCTACGCCAACGCCATCAACACCCACGAGGGCGGCACCCACGAAGAGGGCTTCCGCACCGCGATGACCTCGCTGATCAACGCCTTCGCCAGGCAGAACAAGCTGGTCAAGGACAAGGACGACAATCTCACCGGCGAGGACATCCGCGAGGGTCTGACCGCGGTCATCTCGGTCAAGGTCGGCGAGCCGCAGTTCGAGGGCCAGACCAAGACCAAGCTCGGCAACTCCGAGGTGCGCGGCTTCGTTGCCTCCGCCGTGCGCGACCAGCTGGGCCATTGGCTCGAGGCGCACCCCCGCGAGGGCAAGGCGATCGTGCAGAAGGCCGCGCAGGCGGCGGCCGCGCGGATGGCGGCCCGCAAGGCGCGCGAGGCCACCCGCCGCAAGGGCCTGCTCGAGACCGGCGGTCTGCCCGGCAAGCTCAAGGACTGCCAGAGCAACGACCCGACGATCTCCGAGGTCTTCATCGTCGAGGGCGACTCGGCCGGCGGCTCGGCGGTGCAGGGGCGCAACCCCTACAACCAGGCGATCCTCCCGATCCGCGGCAAGATCCTCAACGTCGAGAAGGCCCGCATCGACAAGGTGCTCGCCAACAACGAGGTGCAGGCGCTGATCTCCGGCTTCGGCACCGGCATCGGCGAGGACTTCGACATCACCCGGGCGCGCTATCACAAGATCGTGCTGATGGCCGACGCCGACGTCGACGGCATGCACATCCGCACCCTGCTGCTGACCCTGCTCTTCCGGTTCATGCGTCCGCTCATCGAGGCGGGGTACGTCTACCTCGCGCAGCCGCCGCTCTATCGGCTCAAGTGGTCCAACGCCGAGCACGAGTTCGCCTTCTCCGACCGTGAGCGCGACGTGCTGGTGGCCGAGGGCCAGAAGAACGGGCGGCGCCTGCCGAAGGAGAACGGCATCCAGCGCTACAAGGGTCTCGGCGAGATGAACTACCAGGAGCTGTGGGAGACCACGATGGACCCCGACCACCGGGTGCTGCTCCAGGTCACGCTCGACGACGCGGCCGCCGCGGACGAGATCTTCTCGATCCTGATGGGCGAGGACGTGGAGTCGCGGCGCGGGTTCATCCAGCGCAATGCCAAGGACGTGCGGTTCCTTGACATCTGACGAAGCGCGCAGCGCAGGTTGGAGCCGAGCGCAGCGAGGATCCGGCCGGAGCGGAGTGCGAGGAAGGTGTCACGAAGGCTTGACATCTGAGGTCTATGGGCGCCCGGGGTGGGCAGGCCCTACGGGCCAGCCATCCGGCCTCGCAGGCTCGGCCTCCCGCCAGGCCCGTCCACGGCCCTACGGGCGTGCCTGCCCCCGGCTCGGGTCTGCTGACGCAACCACTGACGTACCGAATCTTGTTGAGCAGCAAGGGATCTGATGACTGACGACCTTCCCCCGAGGACGAAGGCACGACTGCGGTGGGCAACCGGGTCGACCCGGTCGACCTCAACACCGAGATGCAGCGCAGCTACATCGACTACGCGATGGCCGTCATCGTCAGTCGTGCGCTGCCGGACGTGCGCGACGGGCTGAAGCCGGTGCACCGGCGCATCGTCTACGCCATGTACGACGGGGTTACCGGCCCGACCGCGGGTACAACAAGTGCAGCCGCGTCGTCGGTGACGTCATGGGGCAGTACCACCCGCACGGCGACAGCGCGATCTACGACGCGTTGGTGCGGCTGGTGCAGCCGTGGTCGATGCGCTACCCGCTCGTCGACGGGCAGGGCAACTTCGGCTCGCCGGGCAACGACGGTGCGGCGGCGCCGCGATACACCGAGTGCCGGATGGCGCCGCTGGCGATGGAGCTGGTGCGCGACATCGACAAGGACACCGTCGACTTCGAGCCGAACTACGACGGCAAGACCATGCAGCCGTCGGTGCTGCCGGCGCGCTTCCCGAACCTGTTGGTCAACGGCTCGGCCGGCATCGCGGTCGGCATGGCCACGCAGATCCCGCCGCACAACCTGCGCGAGGTGGCGGCGGCCGCGCAGTGGTTCCTCGACAACCCCGAGGCGACCCGCGAGGAGCTGCTCGAGAAGGCCATCGAGCTGGTGCCCGGGCCGGACTTCCCGACCGGCGCGCTGATCATGGGCCGCAAGGGCATCGAGCAGGCCTACCGCACCGGGCGCGGCTCGATCACGATGCGCGCGGTGGTCGAGGTCGAGGAGATCCAGGGGCGCACCTGCCTCGTGGTGTCCGAGCTGCCGTACCAGGTCAACCCCGACAGCCTCGCCGAGAAGATCGCGATGCTGGTCAAGGAGGGCAAGATCGGCGGCATCGCCGACCTGCGCGACGAGACCTCGGGGCGCACCGGTCAGCGCCTGGTCATCGTGCTCAAGCGCGACGCCGTGGCCAAGGTCGTGCTGAACAACCTCTACAAGCACACCCAGCTGCAGCAGACGTTCGGCGCGAACATGCTCGCGCTGGTCGAGGGCGTGCCGCGCACGCTGCCGCTGTCGGCGTTCATCCGCTACTGGGTCGACCACCAGGTCGAGGTCATCGTGCGGCGCACGAAGTTCCTGCTGCGCGAGGCCGAGGAGCGCATCCACATCCTGCGGGGCCTGCTCAAGGCCCTCGACATGCTCGACGAGGTCATCGCCCTCATCCGCGCCTCGCGCTCGGCCGACGCGGCCCGCGAGGGGATCATGGAGCTGCTGGGCGTCGACGACGTGCAGGCCCGCGCGATCCTCGCGATGCAGCTGCGCCAGCTGGCCGCCCTGGAGCGCCAGCGCATCGTCGACGAGCACGACGAGCTGCAGGCCAAGATCGACGACTACAACGACATCCTGGCCAAGCCGGAGCGCCAGCGGCAGCTGATCAAGGACGAGCTGGCCGAGGTCGTCGACAAGTACGGCGACGACCGGCGTACGCGCATCGTGCCGTTCGACGGCGACATGAACATGGAAGACCTGATCCCCGAGGAAGACGTCGTCGTGACGATCACCCGGGGTGGTTACGCCAAGCGCACCAAGCTCACCGAGTACCGCTCGCAGCGGCGCGGCGGCAAGGGAGTGCGCGGTGCGCAGCTGCGCGGCGACGACGTGGTCGAGCAGTTCTTCACCACGTCCACGCACAACTGGTTGCTGTTCTTCACCAACCACGGGCGGGTCTACCGGATCAAGGCGTACGAGCTTCCCGAGGGGTCGCGCGACGCCAAGGGTCAGCACGTGGCCAACATGCTGGCCTTCCAGCCCGACGAGCAGATCGCCGCGGTGCGCTCGATCAAGGACTACGAGCAGGAGCCCTACCTGCTGCTCGCGACGCAGCGCGGTCTGGTGAAGAAGACCCGGCTGACGGAGTACGACAGTGCCCGCTCCGGCGGGCTGATCGCCGTGAACCTGCGCGACGGTGACGAGCTGGTGGGCGCGGCGCTCGCGAGCGGCTCCGACGACGTGCTGCTGGTCTCGCGCAAGGGGCAGTCGGTGCGCTTCCACGCCAGCGACGACGTGCTGCGGCCGATGGGCCGGGCGACCTCGGGCGTCACCGGCATGAAGTTCCGCGACGGCGACGACCTGCTGG
The DNA here is from genome assembly GCF_030296655.1 of Barrientosiimonas endolithica. Lineage (NCBI taxonomy): Bacteria > Bacillati > Actinomycetota > Actinomycetes > Micrococcales > Dermacoccaceae > Barrientosiimonas > Barrientosiimonas endolithica. The sequence continues at coordinate 3,449,251 of NZ_AP027735.1, forward strand.
CGATGATGGTCATCCACGACGACGAGGACCCCGACGTGTTCGTCGTCTTCGAGAACGGCCTGGCCAAGCGCACCGCCGCGTCCGACTACCCCGTGAAGGGGCGCGCCACGCTGGGCGTCAAGGTCGCGCAGCTGAGCGACCGCGGCGGCGACTTGGTGGGCGCGCTCGCGGTGGACGAGGACGACGAGGTCATGGTCGTCATGGAGAAGGGCAAGATCGTGCGCTCGCGGGTGGCCGAGATCCGGCGCACCGGGCGGTCGACGATGGGTGTGCAGTTCGCCACACCGGCCTCGGGCGACTCGATCGTGGCGGTCGCGCGCAACACCGAGCGGGAGGTCGAGGAAGAAGTCGAGGATGCCGTAGCGTCGGAGGAGTCCAGCGACGCCCCGACCCCGCCCGCCTCGGATGCCGAACCTGCTGACTCCGTCGAGGAGTCGGTCGAGGTGGAGTCGACCGAGGTCGAGGCCGCGCCGGGCGATGCGACCGACGAAATGACCGACGTTGAGCCGGGAGATGACGAGTGAGCAGCACCCCGCAGAGGCAGGGCGCCGGCAGTGACGCGGCGTCCGCCGCCGCGCGCAGCAAGGACACCGCGGCGGCGAAGCTGCCCCGACCGGGCGGTCAGCGGGCGAGTCGCTCCGAGGGCTCCAAGGGTGGCGGCGAGCGGGGCGCCCGGCCCCAGCGGCCGCAGCGTCAGGCCAGCGGCGGACGTACGTCTCGCTCGACTCCTCGCCGGGTGCGCCTGACCCTGTCGCGCATCGACCCGTGGTCGGTCATGAAGATCGCGTTCCTGCTGTCGGTGGCCGCGGCCATCGCCGGCGTGATCATGGTGGCGGTGATGTGGACCGTGCTGTCGGGCATGGGCGTCTTCTCGGCGTTGCAGGACATGCTCGGCCAGCTGGAGTCGGGCGGCGGCGGGTCGACGTTCGACCTCATGGACTACATCGGCTTCGGTCGCATGGTGTCGCTGTCAGTCGTCATCGGGGTCATCGACATCGTGCTGCTGACCGCGATCGCGACGCTGGCCGCGTTCCTGTACAACATCTGCGCCTCGCTCGTCGGCGGCATCCAGCTGACGCTGTCGGACGAGTAGGCGTTTTGTCGCCGTCGGCAGGCGTGGGGTAAAGTCACGTCCTGCGCGTCGCCCGGCCGACCACGGTCAGGCGACGCACGACGGTGCAGGGGCCTATAGCTCAGTCGGTTAGAGCGCTGTCCTGATAAGACAGAGGTCACTGGTTCAAGTCCAGTTAGGCCCACCACCGCCGCCCCGATGATCCAGTGACGAGGAGTCCTGAGATGAAGAAGGCCCTGATGGTTCTGGCGGCTGCGGGTGCGGCCGCGTTCGCGAACTCCAAGTACAAGTCGCACACCGTCGGCAAGGAGCTGTGGAAGCAGACCTCCGACCGTCCCGGCGAGAAGAGCATCTCCGCGAGCGCGAAGGTCGACTGACGCTCACCGCCTCGCGGCGGAGCAAGACCTGACGGCCCGCGTGGCCGGCCCACCGGCCGGAGCGCGGGCCTTCGGGGGCGTGGCGCAATTGGTAGCGCACCTGCTTTGCAAGCAGGGGGTTAGGGGTTCGAGTCCCCTCGCCTCCACCCAGCAGTCCGACCCAAGACCCTTCTCCATGCCGGAGGAGGGTCTTTGTCGTGCCGGCGGGACCACGTATAACGGAGGGCCTTGAGGTCGTACGTCGAACGGGGGTTTCGCGTGAGCGTCGGGTCGGGTCGGGTTGTCGAGTTCCTGGGACTGAACGGGTCGCCGGACGAGGGCGGCAGGGTGCCTCGGTGGCGTGGGTCGCCGCCGGGGACGGCCTGGCGGCACGTGGTGCTGTGGGCGGTCATCGCGTTCGCGGCGTACTGGTTGTTCGACGCGCGGATGCCGGACGACGACGGCTTCGGCGGGTTCGTGCCGGGGTGGCTGGCGCTGCTGATCTGGGTCGTGGGGATCACCCTGACCGAGCGGGCGACGCTGCGCGACCCGAGCCCAGCACGCGGGCCCGGGTCGCGCAGCGAGTCAGGCTGATGCGGGACGGTCCGTCCACGCCCTGCCGACGAGGCGGTCGTCTCACCTCGAGGTCCACTCACCGCCGTTGACCGCGATGACCTGCCCGGTGATCTGGCGGGCAGCGGGTGAGGCGAGGAAATGGACCGCACCCGCGACGTCGTCGGGGGTGCCGGCGCGGCCGGTGTGAGTGGCGGCGATCAAGGTATCGCGGCGTTCGTCGGTGAGCTGGTCGCGGAAGAACTCGGTGTCGGCGATGTAGCCGGGCGAGACCACGTTCGCGGTGATGCCGCGTGGCCCGAGCTCCGCAGCCAGGTCGACGTTCCAGGCGGCCACGGCGGCCTTCGCGGCACCGTAGGCACCGGCGCCCTTGTCCGCGGCGATGGACCCGATGTTGACGACGGTGCCGCCCCCGGCGAGCCGGTCGCTGACCGCAGCCGTCACCAGCACGGCGGTGAGCAGGTTGGCGTCGATGTTGGCTCGCCAGTTCGAGGCCAGGGACGCCAGGTCGTGCGGGGCGGGCCGGTCGAAGTCGGTGTTTCCGCCGGCGCAGTGCACGACCACATCCACAGATGCCGGCAGCTGGGTGGTGAGCACTTCCACCTCGGCGGGGACGGTGCCGTCGCACACCACCGCGCGGACGCCGAGGGCGTCGGCGGCATCGTGCAGGGGTGCGGGGCGCCGTCCGGAGATGACGACGGCGTCGCCATCGGCGGCGAAGACTGCCGCGACTGCCCGGCCGATGCCTGTTCCACCGCCGGTGACGAGAACGTTGCGTGCCATGGGCGTCCTCCTGATCACGTATGTTTAGGTCTAAACCCACCTGACGTTTAGACCTAAACATGGAGGCGGCCGATGAGCAAGCAGCTGCGCGAAGACGATCCCGTCGATGCTGTGGCGCTGGGCTGGCTGCGAGAGCGGCCCGGCACTCCGGTGGAGGGCATCGGCATCGTCACCCGGGTGTGGCAGTGCGCGAAACTCCTCGGCGAGGACCGCCGCCGGGTGCTGGCCGACGCAGGCGCCGATCCGGCGACGCTGGACCTGCTCAGCGTTCTGCGCCGCAGCGGTTCGCCCTATCGGCTGACCACTCGACAGCTGGCCGATCGCACCCTGGTCAGTGCCGGGGCAATCTCGCAACGGGTGACACGCGCCGAACGTGCCGGCCTGGTCACCCGCGCCAACGCAGCCGAAGGCTCCCGCACCGTGACTGTGTCGCTCACCTCGGCCGGGCACCAGCTCGTCGAAGGTCTGGTCGATCGAGTGCTGGGGCGCGAGGCTGACCTCGTCTCCCGTCTTACTCCCGAGCAACGCTCCGCCCTGACGGAGCTGCTCAGGCTGTTCCTCGCCGACCTGCATGCCCAGATCGGCCCCCAGCCGCCGTCTCAGGTGGGCTCACCGTGAGCAGCGCGGAGCGCGGGGCACAGACCTGTCCTATGGGCCAGGCGTGTCACAACTGTCAGTCCATTCGTCGGGGATGTTGTCTGATGCGGGACGGTCGGCGAGCTTGAGCCAGACGACGCCGGCGATGATCACCGCGAGCCAGAAGCCCTTGACCAGGGTCAGCGTCTCGTCGAAGAACACCGGGCCGAGCACGGCCGCGCCGATGGCGCCGATGCCGGCCCACACGGCGTAGCCGATGCCCACGTCGATCTGCTTCAGCGCGACGCTGAGGAAGAACAGCGTGAACAGGAAGAACACCACGGCGACCACCGACCACAGCGGGTCGGTGAAGCCGGTGCTGCCGTTGACGCTGAGGGCGTAGCCGACCTCGAACGCGCCGGCGACCAGCAGCGCGATCCAGGCGCGTCCCCTCTGCGCGGTCGGGGCGGGGGCCGTGGGTGTGGTGGCGGGAGCGGTCGTCATGAGGATTCCTTTCCGACAGAGCAGCCGGGTCAGTGGGCGCCGGCGAGGTTGAGGCCCACGACGCCGACGATCACGACCGCGATGCCGAGGAGCTTGCGCCAGGTGAGTCGCTGGGCCAGGAAGAGCGCGCCCACGACGACGATCCCGACCCCGGCCAGCGAGGTCCACAGCGCGTAGCCGACGCCTACGTCGAACGTCAGCAGGGCCAGGCTGAGGAAGAAGGTGGCGATCGCGCCGCTGACCAGCGTCGCGACGGTCCACCAGGTGTGCTTGAAGCCGTTCGCGTTGCCCGCGGAGATGCCGACGGCGACCTCGAAGACGACGGCGACGGCCAGATAGAGCCAGCTCATGACGATGTTCCTTTCGGTGCGGTGCCCGGTCCCGCGCCCACGGGACCGGCGGGGTGGAGCCGCAGGTAGTGCACGAAGGGGTCGAGCGCACGCTCGACGGGGAGCGGCACGAAGACCCGAGCCCGACGTACGTCCGTCACGGCGAACGCGGGATAGCTCGCCCGGTAGTCGAAGCCGAGCCGGGCGACCTCGTCGCGGTCGACGGCGACGAGGACCGAGGCGATGCCGTGGTCCAGCGCGAACCGGTAGCACAGCCCGCACGGCTCACCGGTCGCGAGCAACGAGCAGCCCGCGAGCGTGTCGCGCCCGTGCCGCGTCATCGCCTCGCGCATCGCGACGACCTCGGCGTGCGCCGTGGGGTCACCGGTCTCGGCGACCCGGTTCGTGCCGAACCCGGAGATCACCTCGCCGCCCGCGTCGATCACCACGCCGACGAAGGGCAGCCCGCCCGAGTCGACGTGCGCGGTGCTCGCCGCGACCGCCCGTGACATCAGCGGCTCGAGCCGGGCGACGTCCGCGCTCACGACTGGGTCCCATCCGGCGGGGTGGAATCGCGCGAGGCGAGGTCATCGACCACCTTCTTGAGCCGGGTCGCGGACGGCACCCCGCGCAGCACCTGGCCCTCGACCACGACGGTGGGGACCGCGTCGATGCCGACGGTGCGGACGGCGTAGTCCTGGTCGGCGCGCTGCTGCTGGCGCCGTTCGTCGCTGCGCAGCGCGTCCTCGACCTCGGCCCGGTCCAGGCCGACGGAGGTCGCGACGTCGACGATGACCTCGTCGAGCCCGATGTCGCGGTCGTCCTGGAAGAACGCGCTGAACATCGCCTCGGTGTAGGCCGCCCCGAGCCCGCGCTCCTGCGCCAGCTGCAGCACCATGAACGCCTTCTCGGTGCGCGGCTGCGGCGACACCGAGGGCAGCTGCACCGGCACGCCGACCCGCTCGGCCATCGGATAGACCGACTCGCGCCACACGCGCGGCAGGTAGTCGTCCTCCGGGCGCAGCGTCGGCACCGGGTCAGGACGCAGCTCGAACGGGCGGATCGTCACCTCGACGTCCCGCTCGCGCCGGAGCTCCTGGATCGCCGGCTCCACCAGGAAGCAGAACGGGCAGACGTAGTCCACGAACACGTCGATCTTCGTCGGCACAGGGATCATCCCTTCGGGTTAGGTGTGTGTACATGCATATATGGATCGGAAAGAGAGCGCCCCCAGCAAGAGCTGAAGGCGTCAGGGCTCGACCAGCGCGCTCACCTCCTCCAGCGCGGACGCCACCGCCCGCGGGTCCAGGTGGGGGAAGTGCTTCGCCGGGTCGGTCAGCAGGGCGCGCACCCGAGCGTCGTACGCCGGCCGCACCTCGCGCAGCAGCGTCTCGCCGGGCTCGTCGATCACCGCGTAGACCCCGCGGCCGTCGTCGTCGCACACGTCGCGCCGCGCGTGGCCCTTGGTCTCCAGGCGGCTGACCAGCCGTGTCGTCGAGGTCGAGGTCAGGCCCACCCGCTGGGCGAGCGCGGTGATGCGCAGCTCCTTGTCGGGCTGCTGGCTGAGCAGGGTCAGCGCGCGGAACTCGGTCAGCCCCAGCCGATAGGTGTCACCGAGCCACCTGTCGAGGTTGGCGTCGACGGCCGCGGCGAACGCGGCCGTCTGCAACCACGCGCTGCTGACCGATCCGGACATGACCCACTCCTCAATGTGTGTACATGCACATACATTCATGCGGGCTTGGACCGTGTCAAGCGCTCACGGTGTCCGATCTGAGCGGACACGCTTGGCAGACTGGGCCGATGAGCGATTCCCAGGACCCGTACGCCGCGCCCCAGCCGGGCGCCGAGGGCCACCCGAATGCCGGCCAGGGTCAGAATGCGCCGCCCGGGCCACAGGGCTACCCGCAGCAGGGATACCCGCAGTCCGGCTACGGCCAGCAGTACCCGCCGCAGGGACCGCCGCCGGGTTACCCCCAGCAACAGGGTTACCCGCCGCAGCAGGGATACCCGGGGCAGCAGCCGTACGGACAGCAGGGCTACCCGCAGCAGTACGGCCAGCAGCCGTACGGATACCAGCAGCCGCCGCAGCGGTCCGGGGCCCGCACGGCGTGGGGATGGATCCTGATCGTGTTCGGCTGCCTGGTGCTGCTCGCCCAGCTGGCCATGGCCGCGACCGGACAGGGGCCCCAGTCGGCCAACGGCGCCGAGGCGGCGGGCCGGCTGTTCGGCATCTTCCTGTTCGGGATCGCGCCGGTCGTCGGCGGCATCCTGCTGCTGCGCAAGCCCAAGCGCTGACCGGGACCTCGCGCCACAGCCGCGTCAACGTGTCCGAACTGTTCGGACACGTTGACGCGGCGTTGTCGGGGCGGGCAGCGCGTCAGTGGGTCGCGATCCGCGCGGTCGCGCGCCGAGCACGCGACAGTGCCGCGACGAAGGCGACCCCCACGCCGACGCACAGCAGCAGCAACGCGCCGAGGAGAGCGAACAACCGGTCCGGCACAGGTGGGTCGAAGCCGAACCGTTCGACGGCGACGGCGGTCCCGATCAGCCACGCGACGGCCAAGATCCCCGCGACCGTCACCCAGCGGCTGCGGGCTGGACTCGGCCTCTGGCCCGAGAACGTTGCGGCGTACTCGGCCGCGCTCCCGAGCTCGGCAGCCGGGTCCTCCCCGCGACTCTCGCGCAGGTTGACCTGGTGGACAGCCGCGAGAATCTCTTCGTCGGCAGCGTCGCGAAGGGTCAGCTGCCAGACCAGATCCTTCACATATGCAGACTGCATCGATCTCCCCCGTCGAGTCATGAGAGCCGGTCGATCTGTCGATGCGTCCGAGCTCGTGCCGCACAGACTAGACGTTGCGTTCCACGGGAAACCGGCCGGCGGCGGTTGCCTGCTCGAGGGCGGCGAAGTCGGCCTCGCACCGATCGGCGTATGCCCGCGCCCAGCGGGCGAACGTCTCACCGGCGGCGTCGTTCTTGCCGAGGTAGTCCGCGACGGCTCGGCCGGACGGCGACTGGCTGTGCGCCCGCGCGAGCAGCCGGCCGCACAGCCGCACGTAGGTGAGGAACTGGCTCCGGTTCAGCCGCGACGGCTCGATCGAGCCCTTCATGTCGCGGAACTGGCGCCAGAAGTAGTCGACGCGCGCGTGCCGCCCCTGCTCGCCGGCGTACCCGATGATGTGGCCGAGGAACGGGTCGGACTGCGCCTGCAGGATGCGCTGCCCGGCCACGACCCGGTGCCCCTCGGTGAGGTCGCGGCCGCCGGTGTCGCCGGGCACCGCCTTGGGCATCCGGCCGTAGGTCGACAGCACCGACGGCTGGGCCTCTTTGGCCTGCAGGAAGATCACCTGGGAGTCGGGGCCCTCGAGGGCCAGGACGTAGCAGCGCGTCCCGACGCTGCCGACCCCGACGACGCGCAGCACGAAGTCGACCGGCCGGAACTGCAGCAGCAGGAAGGCCGAGTCCTCCCGCAGCGTCGTGAGGTACTGCCGGAACAGCCGGGTCATGTCCGCCAGGTCGGCGTGCGTCTCGACATGCTGGGTGACCGGCGGCTGGTCGACGATGCGCAGCCGGTCGTCGGCGCCGCGGGTGGCGATCTTGGCGAGCACCTGGTCGGAGGTGCGGCCGCGCGCCTTGGCCGTCGCCCTGCGCGCGAGCTTGAGGTCCTTGCCGGAGAGCCTGGCCTCGAGCGCGGAGTCGTCGACCTGGTAGTAGAAGCGCTCGAGCGCGGTGAGCTCGACCAGGCCCCGCAGCGCCTCGCGGTAGCCCTCGACCGAGGCGTGCGCCGCCGCGGCGCAGTCGTCCTCGGAGAGCCCGTTGTCCCGACCCCCGACGTACGCGCTCGCGGCCAGCCGACGTACGTCCCACTCCCACGGGGCCACCGCGGTCTCGTCGAAGTCGTTGAGGTCGAACAGCAGCGAGCGCTCGGGCGAGGCGAAGAAGCCGAAGTTGCTGATGTGGGCGTCGCCGCAGGCCACGACCCGCGGGCCGGTGACCGGAGCGTCGGCGAGGTCGGCGGCCATCACGGCGGCGGTCCCGCGGTAGAACGCGAACGGGGACTGCAGCATGCGGCCGACGCGCACCCCGATGAGCTCTGGCAGCCGGGTCGCGTGCTGCTCGGCGAGGATGCGCAGCGGGTCGCGGTCGGGAGGCAGGTGCAGCTCGCCGAGCGCGCGGCGGGGCAGGGCCTTGCGCAGCCGCTTGCCGCCGCCCTCGGGCGCCGCGAGCGGCGAGGCGCCCGTGCCGGTCACAGGAACTGCTCGGGGTCGAACTCCTCGATCGGGATGACCCGCAGTCGCGGCAGCGGCGAGTTGAACGCGCCGATGTCGAGCTCGAGGTCGTGGAACTCCAGCCCCTTGTCCTCCAGCGCGGCGAACCCGGCGTTGCGGAACTCCTTGAAGCCGATGAGCGCGACGTCGTGGGCGTCGGTGACCAGCGCCTCCAGCTGTGGCAGGAAGTCGCCGTCGTGGCTGAGCAGCATCACGTCGGCCGGCCGGTCGACCAGCGCCGACAGCGTGCGCTGGATCGCGATGTCGACGACCTTCTCGCCCGGCTCCCCCGACAGCGGCACCGGCCGGTAGCCCATCGCGGTGAGCGCCTGCACGAACGGCATCGGCAGGTCACGGTTGGACGCCGCGAGGAAGAACAGCGCGGTGACCGGCTGCTCCCACTCCTCGTGGGCGTACTTCAGGACGCGGTCCCAGCGCGGCCGCTCCTCCGGCAGCGGTCGCCGCTGCAGGATCGAGGTGCCCAGCGTGGCGTCGATGTTCTCGCCGTCGATGAGGACGTACGTCGTGCGTCCCAGGGCCGGTCCGGCCTCCTCACCCGTCATGGGGCGACCCTACGCCGAAGGGTGGACCAGGCACCTACTCGTAGTAGTACTTCCCCGGTCCGGGGAAGACCCAGGACAGCCCGTCGCGCAGCCGGTCGCGCCAGTTCTCCCAGGAGTGGCCGTCGCGCGCCTCGACGTAGCGCACCTGCATGCCGGCCGCCTCGAACACCGGCACCATCGAGCGGTTGGGCACGATCAGCGGCTCGTAGACCCCGCACGAGGAGAAGATCCGGTCGGCGACCTTGGTCGGGGCGGCGCGGTATCGGTTCATGAACCGCACGACCGGGTCGAACGCCGGGCCTCCGCCGTGCTCGGTGCCGATGTCGGTGAACACGAACGACCCCGACTGCACCAGCAGCGAGCCGAACAGGTCGGGGTTGCGCACCGCCACCGACAGCGACGCCACCCCGCCGAACGAGGCGCCCATCAGGCAGCGGGCGTCGGGCCGCTCGATCAGCGGCAGCTCCTCGGTGAGCCGCGGCATGAGCTCGGCGGTGACGAACCGGGCGTGCGCGGCGGAGTTCGGATACTCCTTCAACCGGTCGCCCGGGTTGGTGAACACCACGATGGTCTCGGCCATGTCGAGGCGGTGGATCAGGTTGTCCAGCACGGTGCCCATCGCCGCGTAGCGTAGGTAGTCGTCACCGTCGTGCACGATCAGCAGCGGATAGCTGTGCCGGCGGCGGAAGCGCGCGGGAAGGTAGACGCGACAATGGGATTCGCGGCGCAGCGCCCGCGAGCTGATCGTCAGGTCGACGATCTCGCCGGGGCGGGCGTCGGGGTCGTGCTGGGTCCACTCCGGCGTGACGTAGCCCGCGGCGTGCAGCACCGACGACGACCCGACCGGGCTGTGCGCGACGCGCGGGTTGAGCGGGTCGTTGGCCGTCTCGACGTGCTCGCCGCGGCGCACCTCCAGCTGATACTCCACCCGCGAGCCGGCCGGCAGCTCGATGATGGCGTACCAGAGCGAGGTCTCCCCGACCCGGCGCATCGGCACCCGTTGCGGCTGACCCACGATGCGGTGCTGCACGTGCACCTCGTCGGCCTCGCCGCGGAACAGGAACGTGCACTTGGGCCCCTCCACGACCGGCACCTGCCCCTGCCGGGCGAGGAAGCGGTCGACGGCGGCCTCGTCGAGCGGGCGGCGCGCGCGCAGCCGGTTGATCGCGAGCTTGCCCCTGTGCGTGCTGGTCGGGACCGGCAGGGCCGTGGTCTCACTCACCGTCGACCGCCTCGCGCTCCGTCTCGTCGGGCGCCGTCTCGTCGGGCGCCGTCTCGTCGGGCGCCGTCTCGTCGTACGCCAGCTCACCCACCGCGACCAGCTCGCCCTCTCCGCCGATCACCGACGCCGTGGCCGGGAGCCGGTAGTCGGCGTCCAGCTCGACGCGCGACCCGGGCTCGAGCGGGAGGCACCACGAGGGCGCGAATCTCCTTGCGAGAGAAGCCATTCGAGCCCGGTCGCCCAGGAGCAGACGCTGCCGGGCGGCCGGGAGCGCCACCACGTCGCGCACCAGACCCAGGCCCGCCCCGAACACCTCGGGATAGGCGTGGCCGTGGGTCGCGCGGTCGTTGAACAGCACGACGCGGTCGGTCAGCACCATCGCGCCGGCCGACCAGGCGACGACCGGCCGCGAGGCGAGCAGCGGCGCCACGTTGAACAGGTGCAGCAGGTCCAGCAGCACCGCGACGTGCCCGCCGGTGAGCACGACTCCTCGCAGTCGGCGACGATCGCCGCCACCTCTGCCCGGTGCCGGGCCACGTCGGGCCGCTCGTGCGGGGGTATCGCTCGTAGAAGCCGGACTCGAGCTCGGCGATGCGCCCGAGATGGCGTACGTCGAGGTCGTGCAGCACCTCGTCGGCGTCGGCGATCGCCTGCTGCACCAACGCGGGCGTGCGGTGCGGCAGGTGGTAGAGCTCGATGAGCGCGGCCATCGCGTGGCCGACGCCGAGCAAGTAGAGGTCCTGCACCTCCGAACGCATCTCGCGCCGGCGCCGATCCGCCTCTGCCAGCTGGGGATCCGCGTCGAGGATGTGCTGCCAGCGCTGCCACAGCTCCAGGTTGCGGGTGGCGCCGCCGAGGTGCTGGTCGAGCTCGGGGTCGTCCATCTCGCGGTCCTGCCACCCGGCCGTCACCGTGGCGACCGGCCGCCCGAGCAGGCCCAGCCGGTGCATCGTCTTCTCGACCGTGGGTCGGCGCTGCGGGCCGAGCAGGGTGACAGGGGGCGCAGGGGTGTCGGTCACGGTGCGGGCGAGCCTAGGAGGCGTGCACGTGCACGGTGCGGCCGACCTCGTCGAGCATGCCGCGCAGCGCGTCGTAGTCGGGGTGCTTCAGGCGCACCCACGCGTTGGCCATGAAGCCGGCCTCGACCGGCTGGGTGCCGGTGCCGGGGTCGGGCAGGTGGGTGTCGATGACCCACTGGCCGAGGTGCTGCTGCACGTGGTCGAGCCCGGAGTAGCCGCTGATCGTGCCGTCGCGGTCGGGGCGCAGCGCGACGATGCCCGAGGCGAACCGGCGCGACGGGCGCGCCCACACCTGCCCGTGCACGATCGCGTCGGCCCACGCGCGGTAGACGTCGATGTCGTTGCCGGCGCTGTAGAGGTCCCAGCACCCCACGCCGGGCGGTCGCGCCCCGATCTCGCTGAACCGCAGGCCTTTCGGGCCGTAGAACCACTCCATGTGCGTCGCCGACGTGCGGATGCCGAGGGCCTCGTTGACTCGCTCGCCGAGCTCGCGCAGCTCGCCGTAGAAGGGGCGTCGTCGACCCGGTTGGTGGAGACGTACTGCGGGCTGATCCATCGGGTGCGCATCGCCTCGAGCACGTTGGGGTAGTAGTGGCTCGCGAAGTCGAGCGCGATGCCGCCGTCGACCGAGACGGTGTCGTAGAAGCCCTCGTGCCCCTCGACGAACTCCTCGACCGCCACCGACGTGGCGCTCCCGAACGTCGCGGCCGCGGCGGCCAGCTCGGTGTCGTTCTCGACCCTGTGCGTGCCCGAGGCGCCCGCCCCGTCGCGCGGCTTCACGATCACCGGGTAGCCCACCTGCGCGACGAATTCGCGCAGCTGGTCGAGGTTCTCGGCGGCCGCCGACGCCGCGGTCGGCACCCCGACCTGACGCAGCGCCTCCTTCATCGACGGCTTGTCACGGCACAGGTAGGTCGTGTGCACCGAGGTGCCGGGGATGCCGGTCTGCTCGCGCACGACCGCGGCGGGCAGCGTGTGCGACTCGATGGTGGCCTCGAGCGCGTCGATCCAGGCGCGTGACTGGAAGTGCTCGACCACCGTGCGCAGCTGGTCGACGTCGGTGACCGACCCGACCTGCTCGTAGTGGTCGATCCAGCCCTTGAGCTCCTCGTCGAGCCAGTCCCAGGGCGTCTCGCCGACCGCGAAGACCGTCGCACCGACCTGCGACAGCGCGCGCACGAACTCGCGCTGGTTGCGTGGGAAGTTCGGCTCCACGAACACCACGTTCATGGTGCCGACCCTAGTGCCCGCATGAAACCGGGTTACGTGCATCTGACCCCAATGCATCGAGGTCAAACGCACGTAACCCGGTTTCATGCCCGGGGCTTCGCGGTCACATCCGCAGCTGCACGTTGTCGACGACGGGGTGGTAGCCGAGCCGCTCGTACAGCGCGTTGGAGACCGGGTTGGCCTGGTCGGTGTAGAGGCAGACCCGGTCGCCGGCGTCGAGCACCTGCTGGGAGAGGGCGGCGACGGTGCTCGCGGCGTAGCCGTTCCCGCGCCAGCGCGGCGGGGTGTAGACCGGGCCGATCCGGGCGACGCCGAACGCCGGCGGGTTGAGCCCGGTCATGTGCACGACCTCGCCGTCGACCTCCCAGAACCAGGTGCGGGCGGCGAGGCTGCGCAGCCGCTGCTCGGTCATCGGAGCCTCGGGCTCGCTGTCGCCGGGGCCGCGGCCGGCCTGCGCGTCGGCGTCGCGGTGGAACGCGGCGGTCCACGCGGTGACCTGCTGCAGGTCGTCGACGTCGCTCGGGTCGACCCGGCGCAGCGACCCCTCGGCGGGCTCCGGCGGCGTCAGCTCGGTGAGCTCGAACAGGCGCGTGTGCATGACGGTGCGGACCGTGCTCTCGGTGGCGTCGGCGACCCGCTCGGCGAACACCCGGGCAGCCGGCAGCCCGCCGTTGACCCCCTCGACCGGCTCGCCGCGCCCGAGCAGGACGTCGGCCAGCTCGACCGCCAGCTCGTCGGGCATCGCGAGCAGGAAGGGCGGGTAGGGCACGAACGGTGCGGTGCGCATCGCGATGCCGGTGATCTCGTCACCGCCGGCGACGGCGAACCACCGGTGCGGCAGGTCGGGAGCGCCCTCGCGCTGCTCGCGCTCGGCCATCGTCGCGACGACCGACGCCTCCACCGGGTTGGCGCGCAGCGCGTCCCCGCTGCGTCGAGGAACGGGCCGGCCGCGTCGAAGAACTCCCACGTCATGGCCGGACGCTAGCGGGCGTACGCCCTGGGCCGGCACGGGTTTTCGCCGCGCCCCTCCTCCCGCCCGCGAGAGAGGGGCGGCCCAGCTGTTCGAGGTGGGGCCCAGCTAATAAGGGGGCCGCCCCTGCCGTAAGGGGGCCGCCCCTTCTCGGCGGGGGCGTCAGGGCGCCGAAACTTCCCTGCCTTCGGGGGTCGAAATTCACGGCGATCTGCCCTAGGAATGAAGGGCAGACAACCAGCCCCGTGGCGCCCGCCACGAGACGGACACGAGGAGGACGGAATGACCGACAACTCCGACTTCGACCCGGAGCAGCAGACTCCTGGCGGCGAAGGACCTGCCGACGGCGGCGCGAACCCCGGTGGCCACGACGGTGGCGCTGACGGCGGTGCCGACGGAGGCGCTGGCGGCACCGGTCTCGGTGGCGACGGCGGTGCCGATGGTGGTGCCGGTGGCGAGGGCCCGGCCGACGGCGGCGCGAACCCCGGCGGTCACGACGGTGGCGCTGACGGCGGTGCCGACGGTGGCGCCGGCGGTGGCGTCGGTGGCTCGGGCCTCGGTGGCGACGGCGGTGCCGATGGCGGCGCTGACGGTGGTGCCGGTGGCGAGGGCCCGGCCGACGGCGGGGCCAACCCCGGTGGCCGTGACGGTGGAGCCGACGGCGGAGCCTGAGGCCAGATGACGACGACGTCGTCGCACCGGGAGCGCACCGAGTCCGGTGCGCTCCCGGTGCTCTCCCGCCTGGTGTCGGTGCCGAGCGAGGAGTTCGCGCAGCGCATCTGGTCGCGCGAGCCGCTGCTCAGCCGAGCCGCCGACCTGCCGGGCACCTTCGAGGACCTGTTCAGCGCGGCGGCGGTCGACGAGCTCGTCGCGACGCGCGGGCTGCGCACGCCTTTCCTGCGGATGGCCAAGGAGGGCAGCACGCTGCCCGAGCGGTCGTTCACCCGCGGCGGCGGCATCGGCGCCGCGGTCGCCGACCAGGCCAGCGACGACGCCGTGCTGCGCCACTTCAGCGAGGGCGCGACCCTCGTGCTGCAGGGGCTGCACCGCACCTGGGAGCCGATCGTGCGGTTCTCCCAGGACCTGGCCGGCGAGCTCGGCCACCCCGTGCAGGTCAACGCCTACGTCACCCCGGCGCAGAACACCGGGTTCAGCGACCACTACGACGTGCACGACGTGTTCGTGCTGCAGATCGCCGGCGAGAAGCGGTGGCGCATCCGCCCGCCGGTGCACGAGCTGCCGCTGCGCGACGAGCCGTGGACGGATCACCGTGCGGCTGTTGAGGATTCGGCGGCGAACACCACGCCGCTGATCGAGACCACCTTCGCCCCGGGCGACTGCCTCTACCTCCCCCGCGGCTTCCTGCACTCCGCGACCGCGGTCGGGGGACGAGCATCCACCTGACGATCGGCGTGCACAGCTGGACCCGCCGCCACGTCGCCGACGAGCTGGTGCGCGCCGCCGTGCGCCGGGCGAGCGATGACCCCTCGCTGCGGGCCGCGCTCCCTGTCGGCACCGACCTGGTCGGTGCGGGCGTCGCGAGCGCCCAGGTCGAGGACGTGCGCGAGGCCCTGCTGCGCGCGCTCGCCGAGGTCGACGCGACCGAGCTCGCGGCCGGTCTCGCCGGCGCCGCGCGCGCCGCCCAGCGCCCCGCCCCCTTGCTCCCCTGGCCCAGGCGCACGCCGCCGACGCCGCCGACGAGACCACCGCGGTCGGGGTGCGCGACCACGTCGCCGCGACGATCGAGCCGGCCGCCGGCGGGCGTACGCACCTGCGCAGCCGGGTCGGGTCGCTCCCCTGGAGCGCGACCAGCTCGCTGCCGTCGAGGCGCTGCTGTCTGCCGGCCGCGCCACCGGCGCCGACCTCGGGGTGGCGCTCACCCAGGCGCTGCTGCGCACCGGCGTCGTGGTGCCCGAGTGACCCCCGCCCGCCGCGTGCGGGCCGAGGTGACCGACGACGTCGACGCGGGCCGGGGACCGCACTGCGCCACCCTCGCCCGGCGCCGCGGCGACCCGATGCTCGGGACCGCCGCCCCCGGCCGTCGCTGGCTGCTGATCGAGCACCCCGCCGGCTGGGCGCGCGCCGCGCTCGACAGCTCCGGCTTCACCCCCGCGCTCGCCGACCTGCTGCAGCGCACGGCCCTCGAGATCGGCGGCCGGGTGCTGCTCGTCCGTCGTCCGGGGCGGCGGGCGCACCGCGACGTCACGGTCGACCCGCTGCGCTGGGCCGTGGTCGACGTCGACGGCAGCCAGCGCTGGGGCACCTGGCGGACCGAGGCCGACCTCGAGGAGGCCGCCTGGGTGCTGCGCGTCGACGGGCGCCCTGCCGCCGCCGAGACGCACCCGCCGCTGCTGCTGGTCTGCACGCACGGCACCCACGACGTGTGCTGCGCGATGCGCGGCCGCCCCGTCGCGGCCGCCCTCGCCGCGGTCTGGCCGGAGCAGACCTGGGAGTGCTCGCACGTCGGCGGCGACCGGTTCGCCGCGAACCTGCTGATGCTGCCCGACGGCACGGTCTACGGCGGGCTCGACGCGACCGACGCGGTGCAGACGGTGCGTCAGCACCTCGCCGGGGCGGTGAGTCCCGAGCACCTGCGCGGCTTCTCGCCCTATCCCCCGGTGGTGCAGGCCGCCCTGGCCGCCGTGCTGCGCGAGCGGGGTCCGGCTGGCGCCACCGACGTACGCCCTCGCTCGGTCCACGAGACCGGCGCCGACGAGTGGGTGGTCGGCGTGGCCGGACAGGCACCGCTCCCGGCGACCAGCACCGTGCGGGTGCGCCGGTCGGTGCAGCCACCGGCGCGACTCACCTGCGCCGCGCAGCGCGACGAACCGGCGTACGTCTACACCGCCGACGTCGTGGAGTGACGAGAACCGTTGTGGCTCAGGCCTTCTCGGGCCCGGATCGGCTGGCACGCCACCGCTCGAGCAGCGCGGGCAGCTCGGTCTCCATGAACGCGAAGAAGTCGGCCATCTGATCCATCCGCTCCCCGCGCGCGTGCCGGGACCGAGCTCGTCGGCGCCGTGGCGCATGGTGTCGCGCCAGCGCTCGATGACCGAGCCGCGGTGGATGAGCGCTTCGTACCAGATGTCGTTGGTGAGGTTGAAGACGTCGCGGCGGCTGCCGAGCGGGCGGGTGCGGCGGATCATCTCGACCTGCTCGAGATAGCGCACCGCGCCGGAGATCGCCGCCGGGCTCGCGTGCAGCAGCTCGGCCAGCTCGGCGGCGGTGAGCTCGCCCTCGTCGGTGACGACCAGCGCGGCGAAGACCCGCGCGGCCATGCGGTTCATGCCGCTGCGGGCGAACTCCTCGGCCAGCTGCTCCAGCACCCTGCGGCGCGCTGCGTCGGTGCTGCTGCGGCGTGCCATGGCGACGATGGTGCCACAGCGCGCGTCAAGGACCTCAATCGCTGAAGAAGTTTCACAAATCTGTGAAACCGGAGTAGCGTCGAGACCATGGACAACGCGATCGAGGTGCACGACCTCGGCAAGCGGTTCGGGCCCACGACGGCTCTCGACGGGCTCGACCTGACCGTGCGCGGCGGCGAGGTGCACGGCTTCCTCGGCCCCAACGGCGCCGGCAAGTCGACGACGATCCGGGTGCTGCTCGGCCTGCTGCGCGCCGACCGCGGCACCGCCCGGCTGCTCGGCGGCGACCCGTGGAGCCAGGCGCCGCAGCTGCACCGGCGGCTGGCGTACGTCCCCGGAGACGTCACGCTGTGGCCGGGCCTCAGCGGCGGCGAGGTGATCGACCTGATGGGGCGGCTGCGCGGCGGTCTCGACGCCCGTCGGCGGGCGAGCCTGCTGGAGCGGTTCGACCTCGACCCGCGCAAGAAGGGCCGCACCTACTCCAAGGGCAACCGGCAGAAGGTCGCGCTCGTCGCGGCGCTCGCCTCCGACGTCGAGCTGCTGCTGCTCGACGAGCCCACCAGCGGCCTGGATCCGTTGATGGAGAAGGTGTTTCGCGACTGCATCGCCGAGGAGCGCGAGCGCGGCCGCACCGTGCTGCTGTCGAGCCACATCCTGTCCGAGGTGGAGCACCTGTGCGACCGGCTGTCGATCATCAAGGACGGCCGCACCGTCGAGACCGGGACCATCGACGAGATGCGCCACCTCACGGCCAACCGCGTCGTGGTGACCCTGCGCGAGGCGCCGCCCGAGGGGCTCGACCGGCTCCCCGGCGTGCAGCACGTGCAGGTCGACGGTCAGCGGGTCGCGCTGCAGGTCGACGCGCCCGAGGTGGCGCGCGTGGTGGAGGCGCTGCAGGCGTACGGCATCACGTCATTGACCAGCGAGCCGCCGAGCCTGGAAGACCTGTTCCTGTCGCACTACGGGGCGTCGGCATGAGCGACGCCGTCGTCGGCGCGCCCGCGCTGGCGCGGCTGCAGCTGCGCCGCGACCGGCTCTGGTGGCCGCTGTGGGTCGCGGTCGTCGTCGCGGTCGCGGTGGTCACGCCGACGTCCTACGAGGAGCTGTATCCCGACCCGGCCGCGCGGGCCGACCTCACCCGCAGCATCGGCGGCAACGGGTCGCTGCTCGCGCTCACCGGCCCGGCGTACGACCTGTCGAACGCGGGTGGGTTCGTCGCCTGGCGGGTGCTCGCCTTCCTGGCCGCGACGGCCGGGCTCGCCGCGATCCTGTCGGTCGTGCGGCACACCCGCGCCGAGGAGGAGTCCGGGCGCATGGAGCTGCTGCGCTCGGGCGTGCTCGGCCGGCACACCTCCCTCGCGTCGGCGCTGGCCGGCGTGACCGGGTGGGCGCTCGTGATCGGGGCGCTCACCACGCTCGGGCTGGTCGGGGTCGGGCTGCCCGTCGCCGGCAGCGCCCTCTTCGGCGCCGGGCTGGGCGCGACCGCGGTGGCGTTCGGCGGGGTCGGGGCGCTCGCGGCCCAGGTCACCGAGCACGCACGCACCGCCCGCGGCCTCGCGGGAGCGGTCCTCGGCGTCGCCTACCTGCTGCGCGCGGCGGCCGACGCCTCGCCGTCGCTGTCCGCGCTGGGGTGGGTCTCCCCGCTGGGCTGGCCGCAGCGCGCCCGGCCGTACGCCGGCGACCGGTGGTGGGTGATCCTCCTGCCCCTCGCGCTGGGCGCGGTCGCCGCGGCCGGGGCGTTCGTGCTGGAGCGGCGGCGTGACGTCGGCGCGGGACTGGTGGCCGCCCGGCTCGGCCCGGCCGACGGGCGGATGGGCTCGGTCGCCGGACTGGTGGCGCGGCTGCAGCGCCCGTCGCTGGTCGCGTGGACCGTCGGCATCCTGGTGTTCGCCACCGCGTTCGGCGGGGTCGCACCGGGCCTCGCCGACGTCGTTGACGAGAACCCCGGCATGGCCGACGTGCTGCGGCGGATGGGCGGCGAGCAGGGCCTGATGCTCAGCTTCTTCGCCGTCGTCCTGCCGATCCTGCTCGGCGTCGGGATGCTGCACGGCGTCGGTGCGCTCGCCCGGCTCGACGGCGAGGAGGAGTCGGGCCGCGCCGAGCTGGTGCTCTCGACCGGCGCCTCGCGCCGCCAGCTGTTCCTCGCGCACCTGGCCTGGGCGGTGGGTGGCGCGGTGCTGCTCGCGGCGGCGGCCGGGGCCGGTCTGACCGCGGGGTACGCCCTCGCCGGCGGCCGTGAGGACCTGGCGAGCGACGTGCTCACGGGGGCGATGACGTACGTCGGGCCGGTGGGGGTCGTCATCGGCGTCACCGCCCTGGCGCTCGGGCTGCGGGCGCGGGGGACCCGGCTGGGCTGGGCGTACGCCGGGGTCGTGCTGCTGCTGGTGTGGGTCGGCGCGCTGCTGCGCCTGCCCGACGCGGTGCTCGCGATCTCGCCGTTCGACCACCTGCCCCAGCAGCCCGGCAACCCCGTGGCCTGGACCCCGCTGCTGGTCGAGCTCGCGCTCGCCGCGGCGCTGATGGCGGCCGGGCTCGTGGCCTACCGCCGACGCGACCTGGGCTGAGCATGACGAAGACGCGCGGGGCGGACAGGAGATCCTGCCCGCCCCGCGCGTCTGTGCGTCGGGCGCGGCTCAGTCGCGCAGCGTGCTCTGCGCCTTCGCCTCGGTGTCACCGACCAGGTCGTCGACCTTGGCCTGGGTGGTGCCCGCGGCGGTCTGCGACGGGGTGGCGGTGGTGACCTGCTGGGCCTGCTTCTTCTGCTGGCCCTGGTAGTACAGGTAACCCGCGCCCGCGAGGCCCGCGAGGCCGAGCAGGATCAGGAAGCCGCCGCGCTTCTTCTGCTTGACCAGGTCGGGGGCGACCTTGGCGACCTGCTCCTGCGCCGGCTCGGGCAGCTTGTGCACGGCGGCCGTGGTGCCGGCGGTGGCCGCGGCGAGGGCCTGCTGGATGCGCGGCATCCACTCGTCGTTGAACAGGCTGGTCGCCTGGTCGCGGGTGATGCCGGCGGCCTCGGCGGTCTTGTCGCGCGCGGTCGACAGCGAGTCGCTGCGGTCGACGGTGTCGGCGACCTTCTCGGCGGCCGGCGCGGTGAACGCGGCGAACCGGGCGCGGCCGGTCGAGGCCTTGCTCTTGGCCGAGTCCTTCAGCCCATCGGTGTCGACGTCGTGCGCCGCGTCGCGCAGGTCGCTGGCCTTCTCGCTGACCGTGTCCTTGACCTGGTTGAGGGCCTCGGAGTCCTCGAGCTTGCCCTTGACGGTGTCGAGGATGTCGTGGGCCTTGTCGGCCACCTTCTCCGAACGGGACTTGGTGAAGCGCATGAGTGGTGTCCTCCTCTGGACGATGACTGGTCCTCATCCTGCCTGCTGACTTGCAGCGGTGCCACCTCGCTCACCCTGCCGGGTGGGCGGGTGCGGTCCTGCGCCGGGGGCGGGTCGGGCGTACGTCGGGGGTCCGGGCGCGCCCCGACCGCACAGGAACGGCACAGCCCCGCGTGACAGACTGACGCCATGAAGGCGACGCTGCACACGAACAAGGGCCCGATCACCGTCACGCTCTTCCCCGACCAGGCACCCAAGACCGTCGAGAACTTCGTCGGCCTGGCCACCGGCCAGAAGGAGTACCGCGACGACGCCGGCCGCACCAACCCGACCCCGTTCTACGACGGGCTCGGCTTCCACCGCATCATCCCCGGCTTCATGATCCAGGGCGGCTGCCCGCTCGGCCAGGGCACCGGCGGCCCGGGCTACGAGTTCGACGACGAGATCTCCCCCGACCTGAACTTCTCCGCGCCCTACATGCTCGCCATGGCCAACGCCGGCAAGCGCGGCGGCCGCGGCACCAACGGCTCGCAGTTCTTCATCACCGTGGGCCCGACCACCTGGCTGCAGGGCAAGCACACGATCTTCGGAGAGGTCACCGACCAGGCCGGCCGCGACGTGGTCGACGCCATCGCCGGCGTGCAGACCGGCGCGCAGGACCGCCCGGTCGACCCGGTGGTCATCGAGCGCGTGACCATCGACGAGGAGTAGATCCCGTCTGATGTCTGACCCGCGCGACGCCTCGCCGCCCGCCACCGGAGCGGGCGGCGAGGCGTCCTCGCCCCCGGTCTGCCCGCGTCACCCCGACCGGGTGTCCTACGTGCGCTGCCAGCGCTGCGAGCGACCGATGTGCCCCGACTGCCAGCGCCAGGCGTCGGTCGGCAGCCAGTGCGTCGACTGCGTGAACGAGTCGGCCCGCGCGATGCCCCGCGTGCGCACGGTGTTCGGCGGCGGCGCCTCCGACGGCAAGCCGCTCGTGACGTACACGATCATCGCGATCACCGCGCTGGTCTACCTCGGGCAGCTGCTGTCGCCGCGCGTCGTCGACACGCTGGGCTATGCGGCGGTGCTCGGGGCCGAGCAGCCGTGGCGGATGGTCACGGTCGCGCTCGTGCACGCGCCGCTCGGCAGCGGCACGGGCATCCTGCACATCCTGATGAACATGTACGCCCTGTGGTTCTGCGGGCAGTACCTCGAGCCGATGCTCGGCCGCGCCCGCTTCCTGGCGCTGTACGTCATCTCGGCCCTCGGCGGGTCCGTCGGCTACGCCGCGTTCGGGGCGTTCGGGGTGGCCGGCGGCGACGGGAGGCTGTGGCTGACCGGCACGGTCGGTGCCTCCGGCGCCGTGTTCGGCCTGTTCGCCGCGGTCGTCATCCTCAACCGGCACCTCGGTCGTGAGGTCGGCCCGATGGTCGGACTGATCCTGATCAACATGGCGCTCCCGCTGTGGCTGCCCAACATCGCCTGGCAGGCGCACGTCGGCGGCGCGGTCACCGGCGCCGTGGTCGCCGCGATCATCGCGGCCCTCGGCCGGGACCGGGCCCGGCTGCAGTGGCCCGCGCTCGGCGGGCTGGTCGTCGGCCTGGTGGCCCTGTCGTACGTCCTCGACGCCTACGTCATGTCGCAGGTGCGCGCCCACATCGGCTGAGTTACACGCGTGTAGTTATCCCCACTGTGGACAACGCCTGTGGATAACTTCCGGCGACCCCGAGAACCGCAACAATGCGCGAGGCGGACAGGCATGCCTGTCCGCCTCGCGCATTGGTGGTCGTCTCGCGCTGATCCCTGGCGCGGCGAGCCGGCGAGCTCAGCCGGAGGAGGAGACGAGACCAGAGATCCCGTCTTGTCGACGATGCCGGCGGGGCGAGCCGGCAAGCTCAGCCGGAGGAGGAGACGAGACCGAACGTCATTTCCAGCGTGTGGTCATCATGAAGCCGACCATGATCAGGCCGAACCCGATGGCCAGGTTGCCGTAGCCGATGCCCGGGACCGGCCAGGTGTTGTCGGGGCCGTCGGACAGGATGTAGAACACCACGATCCACAGCAGCCCGACGACCATCAGGCCCACCATCACCGGCGCCCACCAGGTGGGGTTCATGCCGGGCAGCGGCTGGGGCCGGTCGCCGCGGCGGCGGGTGCGCTTGGTGGGTGTGACCTTGCCGTCGTCGTCGGCGTCGCCCTTGACCCCGTCCTCCTTGGGCAGGCCGTCCGTGTCGTCGTCGGCCACGGTGTCCGGCTCGGCGGCGATGCGGCGGTCCCGGTCGGCCTTCTTGGCCTTCGGCGGACGCGTGCCCTTCCCGCCCTTGGCCGGACGGTCCCCCTTGGACTTGTCCTTGGCCTTGGCGGTGCCCGTGGTCGTCGTCTCCTCGACCTCGACCGTCTCGTCGACGGTCGTGCCGTCGGCGTCGGTGCGCTCGACCTCGATCTCGGTGACGTCGTCGGTCGCGTCGACGGGCTTGCGGTTGTCCTTCGACGTTGCCACGCCGCTCCTTCGGTCGGGGACCGGCAGGGACTCGCCCGGCCGGCGCTGGCTTAGGCTAGAAGGGTAGTTGACCATCCTCGAGCCGGAGCGTCGCCCGTATGTCGCGATCCCGTTGGCGGCTCGTCGTCCCCGCCGTCGCCACCGCCGCCGGACTGCTGTTCGGCATCAGCGCGTCGACCTCGAAGGGCACCGACCTGCGCAGCGGGCAGACCGACCTGGTCGGGCTGATCAACGACGGCAACGCCAAGGTGGCCCGGCAGCAGCGCGAGGTGCAGGGGCTGCGCAAGCAGGTGCAGGACCTCACCGCCAAGGACGCCCCCGGCACCAGCGCCGACCAGCTCACCAAGCAGGCGTCGGCGATCGCCCCGACCGCCGGGCTGAGCCCGGTGTCCGGCGAGGCGATGCGCATCACGCTGTCCGACTCCACCCGCGACGTGTCGTCGCTGCCCGAGGGCGGCACGGCCGACTGGCTGGTCGTGCACCAGCAGGACGTGCAGGGCGTGGTCAACGCGCTGTGGCAGGGCGGGGCCTCGGCGATGATGCTGATGGACCAGCGGGTCATCTCGACCAGCGCCGTCCGCTGCGTCGGCAACACGCTCATCCTGCAGGGCCGGGTCTACTCCCCGCCGTTCACCATCACCGCGATCGGCGACCCGGGCGCGCTGCGCAAGGCGCTGGACGCCAGCCCGGCAGTGCGCAACTACCGCGCCTACGTCGACATCGCCGGTCTCGGCTACAAGGCCGAGCAGCTCGACGCCAGCTTCCCTGCCTACTCTGGGTCCCTGACCCTGCGCTACGCCAAGCCGGCGACCTGACCGGCCGCGAGAAGGACCCGCCCGTGCCCCGCATCCTCGTCGTGGACAACTACGACAGCTTCGTCTTCACCATCGTCGGCTACCTGCAGCAGCTCGGCGCCGACACCACGGTGCTGCGCAACGACGCCCTGTCCGCCGCCGACGGCGCCGACTTCGACGGCGTGCTCATCTCGCCCGGCCCCGGCACTCCCGAGGAGGCCGGTGTGTCGATGGCGATGATCGAGGCGTGCGCCGAGCGCGGCCAGCCGATGCTCGGCGTGTGCCTCGGCCACCAGGCGCTCGGCGCGGTGCTCGGCGCCACGGTCGGCCGCGCGCCCGAGCTGCTGCACGGCAAGACCTCGCGGGTGCTGCACGACGACACCGGGGTGCTCGAGGGGCTGCCGTCGCCGTTCACCGCGACCCGCTACCACTCCCTGACGATCGCGCCCGACACGGTGCCGGCCTCGCTCGTGGTCAACGGGCGTACGTCCTCCGGAGTCGTCATGGCGGCGCACCACGCCACGCTGCCGCTGCACGGCGTCCAGTTCCACCCCGAGAGCGTGCTCACCGAGGGCGGCCACCGGATGCTGGCCAACTGGTTGCAGCTGGTGGGCGACACCGGCGCGGTCGAGCGCAGCGAGGGCCTCGCCCCGCTCGTGCACCGCTGACCCCACCGCACGAGAGAACCGGCGAGAACACCGGACCGCAACGCGAGCGCGGGCCCAGCCGAACGGCTGGGCCCGCGCTCGTCTGCCGGGCCGGAACCTCCCGGCCCGCCGACTCAGCCGGTCGTCGCGGACAGCGTCGGCTCCGGCGTCGACGTCGGGGACGGCGCCGGGCTCGACGGGGTCGGCGACGGGGTCTGCGACGGCGGCTCGCTCGTCGGCGTCTCCGGCGGCGAGGTCGTGGTCGGCGACGGGGTCGACGGCGAGGGCGTCGCGGTGGTCGGCGGCGGCACGGTGACCGTCTCGTTGGGCGCCTGGCCCACGATCAGCTCGATCTCGGAGTTGAGGTCGACCTTGTCGCCGGCCTGCGGCACCTCCAGCACCCGGCCCTGCTGGTTGGTGTCGTCGGTGTCCCGGTTGGTGATCGGCTGGCGCACCCGCAGCCCGACCTCGTTGAGCGCGAGGGTCGCATCGGGGGTGGTCTGGCCCGAGAGGTTCTCCGGCACGGTGACCTGACCCGACGACAGCCGCAGCGTGATGGTCTGCTCCGGGCCGACGTCGCTGCCGCTGGCCGGGGTGGTGCTCGCGACCTGGTCCTTGGCGTAGCGGGTGTCGTCCTGCGGGCTGCTCGACACCTGGATCTGGCTGTCGTCGAACCCGGCGGCCGTCAGCTGTTGTCGCGCCTCGGTCTCGGTGCGGCCGCGCACGTCGATCATCGAGATCGAGCCCGGGCCGCTGGAGACGGTGATGGTCACGGTGCTGTTGGGGGGCGCCAGGCTGTTGGCCGCCGGGTCCTGCTCGACGACCGAGCCCTCCTGCTGCTCGCTCGCGACCTGCGTCGCGCGCGGCGTGAAACCGGCCTGGCGCAGCACGTCCTCGGCCTGGGTCTGATCCATGCCGCGCACCGACGGGACCGTCTCGGTCGCGCTGGTGGTGCCGCCCGGGTTCATCTGGCTGAGCAGGTAGCCGATGCCGAGGATCGCCGCGAGCGCCACGACCGCCGCGGTGATCCACAGGGCCGTACGGCGCGGCGGCCGTTCGGCGGTCGACATGTCGGCCGTGTGGTCGCGACGGGTCGCCGGCTCCGGCGGCTCGGCCCGCACCCGGGTCGGGTCGGCCCCGAGCGCCGCGAGCGAGGCGACCGCCGCCTCGCTGATCGGCTGCCCGGCGCGGGCGGCCTGCAGGTCGGACCGGAAGTCGCCCGCGGTCTGGTACCGCCGGTCGCGGTCCTTCTCCAGCGAGTGCAGCGTCACGGCGTCCATCGCCTGCGGCACGTCGGGCTGATAGGTCGACGGCGGCGCGGGGTCGTCCTTGATGTGCTGGTAGACGAGGCTCACCGGCTCACCGATGAACGGCGTACGGCCCGCGAGCAGCTCGAACAGCAGGCAGCCGGTGGAGTACAGGTCGGAGCGCTGGTCGACCTTCTCGCCCTGCGCCTGCTCGGGCGACAGGTAGCGCGCGGTGCCGACGACCGCCTGGGTCGAGGTCATCGTGGCGCTCGCGTCGGCGAGCGCGCGGGCGATGCCGAAGTCCATCACCTTGACGCTGCCGCCGCGGCTGACCATGACGTTGGCCGGCTTGATGTCGCGGTGGACGATGCCCTTGGCGTGGCTGTACTCCAGCGCCGAGAGCACCCCCTGGGTCACCCGGGCCGCCTCGTCGGGCGAGAGCCGGCCCTCCTCGTTGAGGATCTCGCGCAGGGTCTTGCCGTCGACGTACTCCATGACGATGTACGGGATGTCGACCCGGGCGCCGCCGGTCTCGATGTGCACGTCCTCGCCGGAGTCGTAGACCGCGACGATCGCGTGGTGGTTGAGCCCCGCGGCCGACTGCGCCTCGCGGCGGAAGCGGGTGAGGAACGTCTGGTCGCGGGCCAGGTCGGCCCGCAGCATCTTGATGGCGACCTGGCGCCCGAGGCGGGTGTCGTGGCCCAGGTGGACCTCGGCCATGCCGCCACGTCCGATGAGCTCGCCGACCTCGTATCGGCCGCCGAGGACGCGGGGCGTCTCGCTGCTGTCTGTCACGCCTCGCTCCGGTCAGGGACGTCGTCACCCGGCATGGAGACCGGGGTGAACGGGGTTTCGAAGGGCCCGGTGTTGACCGGGTTGCTGGGGGAGTTGCCGCCGCCGGGGCTGTCGTCGCCGCCCTGGCTGAGCACGATCACGAGCACGACCACGGCGATCAGCGCGAGCAGCGCGACACCGGCGGCGATCAGCTTGCCGCGGCTGATGCCCCCGAGGGTGCTGGTGGCGGTCGCGCTGCCGCCGAGCTGGCCCGAGCGCTCGCCCGGGCCGTCGCCGGAGCGGCGCACCGGCTGGGTCTGCTGCGGCCCGGAGGTGCTGCGCAGCTGCTGCTGCGGGCCCGAGCGGACCTGGCTCTGCGGGCCGGACTGGCCGCCGCGCAGCTGCGCCTGCGGACCGGACTGCCCGTGCGGGCCGCCGTGCTGCCGGTTCGGCCCGGAGGTGCCGGCGGGCTGCGGACCCGTCGGCTGCGGACCGGAGACGGCCCCGGGCATCCGGGCGCGGTGCTGCGGACCGGAACCGCCGGCCGGCACCGGACCGGTCGGCTGGGGACCGGAGTGCGGGCCGCGGCCCTGCGGACCCGAGGGGCCGGCCGGGTGCGGACCCGTCGGCTGCGGACCCGACTGCGGCCCCCGGGGCCCGTGCTGGCCCGGACCGCCCTGCGGCGGGCGACCCGGCGCTCCCTGCGGTCCGCTGTGCGGCCCGCTCGTGGGGCCGGGGTGACGCTGGGCGCGCTGCTCGGGGCTGAGCGCCCGCGGGCCCTGCGACCCCATCGGCCCGCGCGGCGGCGCCGCACCGAGCATCCCCATCCGGTCGGCGTCGCGCAGCGCCTGGCGCAGGGCGCGGCCGAACTCCGCGGCCGACTGCGGCCGGCGGCGCGGGTCCTTCTCGAGCGAGGCGTGCACGACCGCGCGGATGGTGGGCGGGACGTACGGCGGCAGCGGCGGGGGCGGCTCGTTGACGTGCGCGAGCGCGAGCGCGACCGCGGTGTCGGCCTCGAACGGGCGGCGGCCGGCGAGCATCTCGTACGCCACCACGCCGAGGGCGTACACGTCCGACAGGCCGGTGGCCGGGCGGCCGACGGCGGCCTCGGGCGCGAGGTACTGGGCGGTGCCCATGACCTCGCCGGTCTTGGTCATCGCGACCGCGTCGGCGGCCCGGGCGATGCCGAAGTCGGTGAGCTTCGCGGTGCCGTCGGGGTCGATGAGGATGTTGGCCGGCTTGACATCGCGGTGGATCAGGCCGTTCTTGTGCGCGGCCTGCAGCGCGCTCGCGGCCTGCGCGACGATCTCGACCGTGTCGATCGGCGACATGGGCGCGCGCTCCTCGATGAGCTTCGAGAGCGGCCGGCCGGGGACGTACTCCATGACGAGGTAGGCGGTGCCGTCGTCCTCGCCGTAGTCGTAGACCTGGGCGATGTTGCCGTGGGTGAGCGCCGCGGACAGGCGCGCCTCGTTGCGGAACCGCTCGGTGAAGCCGGTCTCGTCGGTGAGGCCGGACTTGAGCACCTTCAGGGCGACGCTGCGCCCGAGGATGTCGTCCTTGGCCTGCCAGACCTCGCCCATGCCGCCGGCGGCGATGCGCTCGGTCAGGGTGTAGCGGCCGCCCATGCTGCCGCCGACCGTCGGGTGCTTGCTCACTGCGACACCACCGCCTCCATCACCTTGCGGGCGATGGGCGCCGCCACCACTCCACCGCTGGCCTCGTCAGCCATCGTTCCCCCATCCTCGACCACGACGGCCACGGCCACCCGCGGGTTGTCGGCCGGCGCGAAGCCGGTGAACCAGACGTCGGCCTTGCCCTGCCCGGTCTGCGCGGTGCCGGTCTTGCCCGCGACCCGCATGCCCGGGATCGCGGCGTTCTTGCCCGACCCGTTGCTCACGACCCGCTCCATCATCTGAGTGAGCGAGGAGGCCGTGGTGCCCGAGATCGGCCGGGCGAACTGCGACGGGTCGGTCGTGTCGATGACGTCGAGGTCCTTGTCGCGCACGTTGCGCACCAGGAACGGGTTCATCTCGCGGCCGCCGTTGGCGATCGCGGCGCTGGTCATCGCGACCTGCAGCGGCGTGGCGCGCACGTCGAACTGGCCGATCGCCGACTGCGCCAGCTGCGGCTGGTTCAGCGAGGGCGGGAAGGTGCTGGGCGTCGCCCGCATCGGCACGTTGATCGGCTTGCCGTAGCCGAACTTGGCGGCCTGCTCGCGGATCGGCTGCTGCCCGAGGTCCATGCCGAGCTTGCCGAAGTAGGTGTTGCAGGAGATCTCCAGCGCCCGCGCCATGTCCGCCTTGTTGCCCGGGCCGCACGGCTGGCCGTCGACGTTGGGCAGGTCGACCGAGGTCTGCGGCAGGTCCAGGCTCGCGGGCGCCGGCAGCTCGGACTGGGGGTGTACTGCCCCGACTCCAGCGCCGCCGCCGCCGTGACCAGCTTGAACGTCGAGCCCGGCGGGTAGAGGTCGCCCCGGATGGTGCGGTTGATCATCGGGTCGTTCGGCGCCTTGCTGAGCTGCTCCCAGTTGCGCGACACCGCCCGCAGGTCGTGGCTGGCCAGCAGGTTGGGGTCGTACGACGGCTTGCTGACCATCGCGAGGATCGCGCCGGTCTTGGGGTCCAGCGCGATGACCGCGCCGCGCTGGTTGCCGAGCGCGTCGTAGGCGGCCTTCTGCGCGGCCGGGTCGATGGTCAGCTCGACCGAGGCGCCCTGCGGCGGCTTGCCGGTGAGCACGTCGCCGATGCGGCGGTAGAACAGCGCGTCGGCCGTGCCGGACAGCATCGAGTCGTAGTTGTCCTCGATGCCGTTGCCGCTGCCGTAGGTGAAGGAGTAGTAGCCGGTGACGGGGGCGTACAGCTTGGCCTGGGGGTAGGAGCGCTGCCACTGCAGGTCGTCCTCGGTCGGGCTGGACTGCGCGACCGGGGTGGAGCCGACCAGGATCGAGCCGCGCTCGCGGCTGTAGGAGTCGAGCAGGGTGCGCCGGTTGCCGTCGGCGGTGTTGAGCTCCTCGGCCTGGACGAACTGGATCATCGTGCTGGCCAGCAGCAGGCTGAGGAACATCGCGGCGGCGACGACGCCGATGCGACGGATCGGGGAGTTCATCGGGTACGCACCACCTGGGTCTCGTCCTGGCCCACCTGGGCGACACGGGCTTGGTCGACCGGGCGACGCGCCTGGTCGGAGATGCGCAGCAGCAAGGCGACGATCACCCAGTTCGCGAGCAGGGAGGAGCCGCCGGCGGACAGGAACGGCGTGGTCAGGCCGGTCAGCGGGATCACCCGGGTCACGCCGCCGACGACCACGAAGATCTGCAGCGCCAGCGAGAACGCCAGGCCGGTCGCGAGCAGCTTGCCGAAGCCGTCGCGGGCGCCGATGCCGGTGCGCAGACCGCGCTCGACGATGAGGGCGTACAGCGCCAGGATCGCCATCAGCCCGACCAGGCCGAGCTCCTCGCCGAAGCTGGGGATGATGAAGTCGGACTCGGCGTAGTAGGTCAGCTGCGGGCGCCCCTGGCCGAGGCCCTTGCCGAGCAGGCCGCCGGAGGCCATGCCCATCAGGCCCTTGGCGAGCTGGTCGCTCACGCCGGGGGCGAACGGGTCGAGCCACAGGGTGACGCGCTGCTGCAGGTGGGAGAACAGCTGCCAGGCGACGAGCGCGCCGCCGGCGAACAGCAGCAGACCGATCGCGATCCAGGCGCGGCGCTCGGTCGCGACGTAGAGCATCGCGACGAACAGGCCGAAGAACAGCAGCGAGGAGCCGAGGTCGCGCTGGAAGACCAGGACCGCGAGCGAGGCGAGCCAGGCGATCATGATCGGGCCCATGTCGCGGGCGCGCGGCAGCGGGAAGCCGAGCACCCGGCGGCCCACGAGCGACAGCGCGTCACGGGTCGCGACGAGGTAGGACGCGAAGAAGATCGTCAGCAGGATCTTGGCGAGCTCGCCGGGCTGGAAGCTGAACGGGCCGATGCCGATCCAGATGCGCGAGCCGTTGATGTTCTTGCCGATGACCGGGAACAGCGGCAGCAGGAGCAGCAGCAGACCCGCGAGCGCCATCGTGAAGGTGTAGCGGGTGAGCCGGCGGTGGTCGCGGATCAGCAGGATCAGCCCGATGGCGCACGCCACCGACAGGCCCGACCACATCAGCTGCTTCAGCGCCGCGCCCTCGCCGAGGGTGCGGTCCTTGGCGATGTCGATGCGATGGATCATCACCAGACCCAGGCCGTTGAGCAGGGTGGCCATCGGCAGCAGCAGCGGGTCGGCGTAGGCGGCGCGCCAGCGCAGCACCAGGTGGAAGACTAGGCCGAGTACGCCGATGCCGATGCCGAGCGTCGCCAGGTCGGTCGGGACCTGGCCGTCGGTGGCCAGGCCGACGTTGGCGTACGCCAGCAGGACGATGCCGATCGCGAAGATCAGCAGCACCAGCTCGGTGTTGCGTCGGGTGCGCTGCGGCAGGGTGGTCACGGTGCTCACGACGTGCAGCCGCTCCCCCGGTGCCGGTCTGGCACTTGACCATCTCCGCGCGCAGGTTCTCGACGATGCGGATGGCGGCGGTCTTGCCGCTGGCCGAGAGGGTGTCGCCGACCTTCTGGCGGTAGAACGGCGGCAGGTCGGCGACTGCGATGTCGGTGCGGGTGTCGACGTCGTTGAGCGACAGCGGCCCGAAGTCCTGCGGCACGCCGCGGAAGATCGTGACGACGCCGTTCTGCTGGCCGACGTAGAACTGCTGCTGGCTCCAGCGGTGGCCCACGAACGCGGCGACCGCGAGGACGACGGCGATCAGGCCGGCGAGGAAGGCCCATCGAAAGCGGGTCGACGAGCGCGACCCAGGGCCCTCCTCTGCCAGCAGCGGCCCGGAGCCGGGTGCCGGGGTGGCCCCACCGGCGGGTGCGTCGGGCGGCCCCTGCGGGGGCGGTGGCTGGTTGGCCTCGCGGCGCAGCGCGGCGGCCTTCTCGGCCGGGGTCTGCGGCTGCGGCTGGGTCGCGTCGGGGTCGTGCGTGGCGCCGAGCGCCGCGGCGGCGCCCACCACCTGCGGCTGGTTGGACGAGGCGTTGGCCTGGTCGACCACGTCGGCGACGACCACGGTCACGTTGTCGCGGGTGCTGGCGCGCAGCGCGATCGCGATGAGCTTTTCGGCCGTCTCGTCGGGGGTCCCGCCGTTCGCGAGGATGTCCTTGATGGTCGACGCCGCGACGTAGTCGGACAACCCGTCGGAGCACAGCAGGTATCGGTCGCCGATCTTGCCCTCGCGCAGGCTGAGGTCGGGCTCGTCGTCCTCGCGGCCGGTGAGCACCCGGGTGACCATGTTGCGCTGCGGGTGGTGCTCGGCCTCCTCCTCGGTGATCCGGCCGTCGTCGAGCAGGGCCTGCACGAAGGAGTGGTCCTTGGTGATCTGGGTCATCGTGCCGTCGCGCAGCATGAACGCGCGGGAGTCGCCGATGTTGGCCACGACCAGCTTGGTGCCGGTGCGCAGCAGGGCGATGCACGTGGTGCCCATGCCCTCGAGGTCGTCGGAGGCGTCCATCGCCTCGCGCAGGTGGGCGTTGGCGCGCAGCACCGCGGCGCGCAGCTGCTCCTGGGCGTCGTCGGCGCCGAGGCCGACACCGTCGAGCGCGACGAGCTCGCCGACGACGGTGGAGCTCGCGACGTCGCCCGCCGCGTGCCCGCCCATGCCGTCGGCGAGGATCAGCAGGTCGGGGCCGGCGTAGGCGGAGTCCTCGTTGCGCGACTTGGAGCCGAGACCGAGGTCGGTGCGGGCGGCGTAGCGAAGAGCGATCGGCATGCAGGCCTACTTCCTCAGCTCGAGCACGGTCTGGCCGATGCGCAGGCGCGAGCCGGCGTCGACCTTGAAGCCCTGGCCGATGCGCTGGTTGCCGGAGAACGTGCCGTTGGTGGAGCCGAGGTCGTCGACGTACCAGCCGTCGTCCTGGCGATAGATGCGGGCGTGCCGCCCGGAGGCGAAGTCGTCGCTGAGCACGAGGGTGCACTCGGGGTTGCGGCCGATGAGCACGCCCGCGTCGGTGAGCGGCACCGTCACGCCGCGCAGGCCGCCCTCGATGACCGCCAGGTGGGTCGGGCCGCGCCGGATCGCGCGCGGCTGACGGCGCTCGCGCTCCTCGCCGCGGCCGCGCCCGGTGGCCGGGGCGTTGCGGTTGACCACGCGGGTGCCGTAGAGGTCGCCGCGCAGCACCCCCACGATGCTGAAGACGAACGTCCAGAGCAGGGCGAGCAGGCCGAGCCTGATGACGGTGACGGTCAGCTCGCTCACCGGCGCCCTCCCATGTGGATCGTGAACGTGGTGCGGCCGACCGTGATGCGGTCGCCGTCGATGAGCCGCGCGCGCGAGACCGGGTCACCGTTGACGTACGTGCCGTTGGTGGATCCGAGGTCGCGCAGCGTCGCGACCAGGTGCGGCCCGTCGTAGGTCACCCGGATCTCGCTGTGCTGCCGGGAGATCCCGGGGTCGTCGAGGATCACGTCGGCGCTGTCGTCGCGGCCGATGATCGTCATGGCCGACAGCAGCGGGTAACGCTCGCCGTCGATGTCGAGCCAGGGGCGCTGCTTCTTGGGGCGCGGCGGCGGGGGCGGCTTGGGTGCCGCGGCCGGCGGCTGCGCCTGCTGGGTGGGCTGGGCGTGCGCGCCGGGCTGGCCGGGGTGGCTCTGCTGGGTGGGCTGGGCGTACGCGCCTGGCTGGGGGTACGCGTCCGGCTGGGCGTGCTGCGTGGGCTGGGCGTGCGGGGCGAGCGGCGCGGCCGAGGTGGGGGCGTCGGGGCCGGCCTGCGGCTCTGGCCGCTGGTCGGCGCTGTCGGTGGGCCACTGGCTGGGGTCGCCGCCCCGCTGGGTGGCGCCGGGGTCGGGGTAGCCGCCGTAGTCGTACGCCTGCTGGTCGCCGCCCTGCTGCACCGACTCGGGCTCGTCGCGCTCGGCGGGCCGCACGGGCTCGAGGTTCTCGACGTTCTTGGCGGTCGAGGAGCGGATGTGGAAGACGCCGGTCTCGAGCTCGGTGTTCTCCGAGAAGGTCACGGCGACCGGGCCGCCCGCGGTGTAGCGCTGGGTGTCGACGTGCTCGAGCGCCGAGGCGATGAGCTCGTCGGACAGCTCCTCGCGATAGGCGGTGAGCCGCTCGAAGTCGCCCTGGCTGAGCTCGACGTCGAACACGTTGGGCACGATCGGCCGCTGGTTCTTGCTGATGCTGCTGGCGCGGTTGTCCATGGCGCGGCGCATGGCGCTCGCGATCTCGACCGGTTGGACCTCGGCGCGGAAGGCCTTGGCGAACGCGCCGTTGACGGTGCGCTCGAGTCGGCGCTCCAGCTTGTCGAACAGTCCCATCGGCCCTCCTCCCAGGTGTGCTCGGCGATGCGGACTCGGTGTGTCCCGCGGGCAGGACTCATCGTGACCTGCCGGGTCAGTTCCAGGATCGTATCTGCCGTGCCTTGGCGGATCCTGCAACCTGGCGTCGCGTGCGAGGCTCGGGGCATGCCCACTGCACGCGGGAACCTCTCCTGGCAGCCCCTGAAGGACCACCTCGACCTCGTCGCGCAGCCGGTGGCCGACGCCGCCGATCTCGTGCCCGACGCCCAGGTCGCCACCATCGACGAGCAGCTCGCCAACACCGCCGAGTTCTGCGCGGAGTACGACGTCGCGCTGGAGTCGTCGGCCAACTGCGTCGTCGTGACCGCCCGGCGCGGCGACCGGACGACGCACGCCGCCCTCATGGTGCGCGGCACCGACCGCGCCGACGTGAACAAGACGGTGCGCAAGCACCTGGACGCCCGCAA
Organism: Barrientosiimonas endolithica; assembly: GCF_030296655.1. Taxonomy (NCBI): domain Bacteria; kingdom Bacillati; phylum Actinomycetota; class Actinomycetes; order Micrococcales; family Dermacoccaceae; genus Barrientosiimonas; species Barrientosiimonas endolithica. The sequence continues at coordinate 3,483,125 of NZ_AP027735.1, forward strand.
GATCACCTTCGCCGACCAGGGATATGTGGAGGAGGCCACCGGCATGCGCTCCGGCGGCATCACCCCGATCGGGCTGCCGAGCGATTGGCCGCTGCTGGTGGACAGCGCGGTCGCGACCGGCGGGCTGATGGTCGTGGGAGCCGGGGTGCGCTCGGCGAAGGTGCTGATCGACGGTGCCGCCCTCGCCGAGCTGCCGGGGGCGGAGGTGCTGGGGCTGGTGGTGCGGTGAGGTGCACGTCGCGATCGGGCGAACTCGTGCCTGTGGACAACGCTTCTCGGGGGCTCTGAGCGGGCAGGCTGGGAGGGCAGGCCCCGGAATCACGGCGATGCTTTAACAACTCTTTACGGTCGCGAGCCCGGGGTGGCAGGCGCCGGCTGGACATACTGCCGGGGTTTCGTGCACGCCAGTGGAGGGGCTTCCCGTGACTGTCACATCGTTCGTACGCGCCACCGCAGCCGCGGGGATCGCGCTCCTGGTCGCCGGTTGCACCGGCTCCGCCGACGGGTCGGAGACCAGCGCCGCGTCCTCGACGCCCGCACCCGCCACCACGTCGAGCTCGACGTCCAGCGCCCCACCCACCACGACCACGAGTACGTCGGCGACGACTCAGTCGATGGCGGAGAAGTACCCGGAGACGCCCGCCGGGGCGGAGGCGTTCGTGCGGGCGTTCTTCGGGGCGTACAACACCGCTAGCCAGGATCCGTCGAAAGTTTCGGAGTTCGTTGCGTTCACGGACCCCGCGTGTGAATCCTGCAAGCGTCTGAGTGACGAAGTCAGGGGATGGGGAAGGTCGGGTGCAAAGCAGACCGGGGCTGCCGTGCAGGTCGCGCGCATTCGTCCTGACGGAGATTCCGTGGACGCCGTGCAACTTATTGCGCTGAAGCAACTGGCTGGGACGGTCAAGAAGCCAAATGGTGAGATCGTCCAGCAGATCGTTGCCAAGGACGTAAAGTCCGCGATGACCATTCAGTGGACGCCCACAGGCTGGACGGTGGTTCGGCTACAGCCCTATCAGGGGGAAGTGTGACTCGTCGAGTCGTTGCTGCTGTGGCGGCAACGACGTGCATGGTCATCAGCACTTGTGTTGCGCATGCAGGCTATGACGGCCAGGTTGGCGGCGATAGCGCCTACCTGGGGAAGACCGCGAGCGAGACAAGAGCACTCCCGGCGGCGGGTGACTATGAGGGCAAGGTCAAATCAGGAACTAAAGTCCCGCCCAAAGTTCCATATGAGTACAAGACCGTCGTAGCCTGTGGACAAAACGGCCCTAACACTGAGGGTGGTCTGGTTTGTTCGCCAGCGCTGACCGCGTGCCTCAGCGTTCCGGACGCCTCGGGACCCTACGTGCGGATCTATCGACGTCAAGCCTTCCCCGGTCAGGAGCCGACCGGCTGGCGCGATGTCGGGACGACCTGTTACCCCGAGCTGGTGCCGGGCGGTGCCAGTCGACCGCAGCTGACTCTCGCCATGATTCGCGACGCGTGGTCCAAGACCCCCTTCGCGAAACCAGCCCTGCGCACGCAGCCGGTGGGTGGGCGCACGCTGGTGACGCTGCCGACGTACTTCGAGATCAGCTGGCCGAGCGACGGCTTCCAGCCCGACGAGGTGCGCACCGTGACGCTGCTCGGGCAGCAGGTGCGGATCAAGCCGACGTTCAAGAGCAACAACTTCGTGTTCGGCGACGGCACCAGCAGCGGACCGACGAGCTCGTTCGGCGGGCCGTACCCCACCGGTGACATCACGCACAAGTACGACAAGGCCGGCACCGTCACGGTGAGCGCCTCGACGGTCTACGGCGGTGAGTTCAGCGTGAACGGTGGCGCGTACGTGCCGATCCCCGGCACCGCCACCATCGCCGGCCCCTCGCAGCAGCTGACGATCGTCACCGCCAAGAACCGCCTGGTCAATGAGTGACCGCCGCACGGGACTGGCGCGGTGGCGACCAGCCGCAGCGGCCGGGCTCGTCCTGGGGGTGGGCCTGACCGCAGGGTGCGGTGGTTCGGGCGGGACGCAGGAGGCAGCCGCCGGCACGTCGTCGGCATCCATAACGGCAACCACGGCCTCGAGCACCGCGGCACCAACCCCGTCGACCACGAAGCCGCCGGTGCCACGTACCTTCGCTGCGACCCCTGAGGGTGCGGAGAAGTTCGTACGGCACTACGTCGACGTCTACCGCAAGGCCGCCGGCAATCCGGCTCAGTGGCAGGAGTTCCAGAGCCTCGGCACCGTCGGCTGCGTCCCGTGCTCCGACCTGTCCCGTGAGATCGAGCTCGACGACCGGTTCGACCGGCGTCAGACCGGCAAGGTGCTGACCCTCGGCAGTGTCCGAGCTCTGCCGCAGAAGGCTTCCGACCCGGCCGACGTCGTCACCGTCGACGCAGACGTACGCCAGCATCCTGGCCGCATCGTCGATAGCTCCGGGTCGACGGTGGAAACCATCGCTGAGGCGCGCCTGATCAGCAGGTTCAAGCTGAACCTCACCGACACGGCGTGGATCGTGGCTGATATCGACAACCGCACGAGATGAGCGCGGCGGGTCGCTATCGCTCCATCGGTGAGCAGGATCGGTGACTCGGATCGGTGAGGAAGCGTGCGCTCTACCGCACGGTTGCTCACCGATCCGACCCTACCGATCCCCGCGGCCGATCTCGCCGCCCGCGCGGCCACCGATCTCGCCCGTGCGGCCCGGTGAGGTGCCGGGGGCGGCCAGCTGCGGGCGTACGGACTCCAGCTGGCGCTTGAGCTCCTGGCCGACCGCGCCGATCGGGCGGGGCGGCAGGTAGGCCTCGGCGCCGGCCGACAGCATGCGGGTGACGGCGCCGGTGTAGCTCACGCCGAGCTCGGGGTCCTCGATCTCGGTGACGATGATCCGGGCCTGCGGGAACATGCCGCGCAGCGCGCCGAGCAGCTGCGGGCTGACCGGGTGTGTCAGCAGCACGTCGGTCGAGGCGGGGGCCTCGTTGAGATCGAGCACGACGTACGACTCGCCCAGCTCCTGCGCGAGTCGTCGCCGCGCGCTGTCGCTGAGCTTCATCGCGGTCCCCACCACCTGGACGTCACCCTCGGGTCGCGGGATCGACCACCGCGAGGCCCCGTCGTTGGACCCGTCGGACCCCTCCGCGCTGCGGCCCGCAGAGACGATCTGCCCCTCCAGCACCAGCGACGACGCCTCGAGCGAGGCGACCGGCTTGCCGTCCCGGGTGACCTCGACGGGGAAGCCGAACAGCAGCCGGTCGAAGACCTCGCGCAGCTCGTCGGGCAGCTCGGTGATCTCGATGCGGGGCGTCTCGCGTGGCTTCACGCGGCCATTCTGCGCGCTGGCGCGCCGCGATCAGTCGAAGACGATGGTCCGCGCGCCGACAAGCAGCACGCGGTCTTCGGCGTGCCGGCGCACGGCCCGGCTCAGCACGAGCCGCTCGACGTCGCGTCCCATCGCGACCAGGTCGGCCACGGTTGCGGTGTGCGACACCCGCACGACGTCCTGCTCGATGATCGGCCCCTCGTCGAGGTCGGCCGTCACGTAGTGCGCCGTCGCGCCGATCAGCTTCACGCCCCGCTCGTGGGCCCGGTGGTACGGCTTGGCGCCCTTGAACCCGGGCAGGAACGAGTGGTGGATGTTGATCACGCGCCCGGACAGCTCGCGGCACAGGCTGTCCGACAGCACCTGCATGTAGCGGGCGAGGACGACGAAGTCGGCGTCGTGCTGGCGTACGAGATCGAGCAGCTGGGCCTCCGCCTCCGGCTTGGTCTCGGGAGACACGGGGATGTGCACGAACGGAATCCCTTGCTGCTCCACGAGATTGCGCGCCGTCTCGTGGTTGCTCACGACGACGGGGATGTCGACGGGCAGCTCGCCGATCTGGTGGCGGTAGAGCAGGTCGACCAGGCAGTGGTCGAACTTGGAGACGAGGATGACGATCCGCCGGCGCTGCGCCTCGGGGCGGACGGTCACGGTGGCGTCGAGCGGGGCGACCCGCTCCTCGACGAGGCTGCGCAGGGTCTCGACATCGGCGGGGCTGTCGACCGCGACCCGCATGGTGAAGGTGCCGGTGTCGGGGTCGCTGAACTGATGGCTCTCCACGATGTTGCCGTCGGCCGCGACGACCCCGTCGGCGAACGCCCGCACGATGCCCGGGCGGTCCTGGCAGCGCAGGGTGAGCACGAATCTGTCCATGACGCAGATTCTGACGGCATCGCCGTGCGACCGTGGAGCATGGGGATTTTCGACCGATTCAGGGGCACCCGTCCGACCGCACCGGTGAGACCGCAACCAGGCAGCTCGCTGGGCACGGGTGACAGCGACGACGAGTTCACCGAGGAGGAGCTGACCGAGGCCGTGCGCGAGAGCCTGCTGCCCGGCTTCTTCGACGAGGACGAGGTGATCGAGCGGGTGGCTGACGCCTATGACCTCGCCGACGACGACCCGCGGCTGCTGGAGACCGTCGAGCGGGTCGTCGACGAGCACGAGCAGCGCATCGCGAGCGGCCGCGGACCGAGTGACTACGACCGGCTCGCCGCCGCGTTCCGGCAGCTGGAGCAGGAGGGCGTCGTCGCGCGGATGAACTTCACCTGCTGCTCCAGCTGCGGCTTCACCGAGATCGACGACGAGCGCACGCCGCTCGATCGAGTGATCAATGGCGAATACCGTTATCTGGAAAGGAGTTCGTGTTCTTCCACCATCAGGACGCGGAGCGCCTGGTCGATCCGCCGGCGCTGCTCTATCTGGGTTATGGCTCGTTCCTTCGGGAGCCGTCCGACGTCGACGAGCAGGCCGGGCGACACGTCGCACAGGTGCTGGAGCAGCACGGCTTCGACGTCGACTGGGACGGCGACGTGCAGGCGCGCATCTGCGTGCAGATCAGCGACTGGCGCAAGCCGCTGCCCGTCTGATCGTGGCGGGGGTCAGCGCGCGTCGCGCTGATCGTCGACCGTGGCGTGCTGCCGGATGAGCCAGGCGCGCTCGGCGTCGTTCTCGCAGCGCGCGATCGCCAATGCGTATGCCGCACAAGCCTTTTCGTGCTCGCCCGCCCGGGTGAGCAGCTCGGCTCGCACGGCGGGCAGCCGGTGGCTCCGCGGGAGCTCCTCGTCCAAGCCGTCGAGTGCCTGCAGCCCGGCGGCCGGGCCGGCAGCCTCCGCGAGGGCCACGGCGCGGGCGAGCCGGGCGCTGGGCGTGGGGGTCAGCTCGACCAGGTCGTCGTAATGCCGCACGATCTCGTCCCAGCGGGTGTCCTCGGCCGACCGTGCGGTCGCGTGGACGGCCGCGATGCGGGCCTGGAGGGCGTACGACGCGGTCTGGACCGTGATCGGTCCGGACAGGACGGGAGAGGCCAGCAGGCGTACGGCCTCGTCGATCTCGTCGCGATGCCAGAGCGACCGATCCTGTTGCGGGAGTAGGACGATCGCGCGGTCGGCGTCGACGCGCGCGTCGCGGCGGGAGTGCTGGAGCAGGAGCAGCGCGAGCAGGGCGGTGAGCACGGGCTCGCCCGGGCGGGCGGCCAGGACCACGCGGACGAGACGGACGGCTTCGCCGGCCAGCCCCGCGCGTACGACATCCGGGCCGCTGCCCGGCGCGTAGCCGGCCGTGAAGGCGAGGTAGGCGGTCTGGGCGACGACGTCGAGGCGCTCGGGGAGGGCGTCGGCCGACGGGACCGCGAACGGGATGCCGGCGGCGACGATCTTCTTCTTGGCGCGGGTGAGGCGGGCCGCCATCGTCGGCTCGGGCACGAGGAAGAGGCGGGCGATGTCGGCGGTGCTGACGCCCAGCACGAGGCGGAGCGTCAGGGCGCTCGCGGCCGCCGGGTCGAGCGCGGGGTGGGTGCACATCAGGACCAGGCGGAGCAGGTCGTCCTCGACGAGGCCGCCGGGGTCGGCGCGCACGGGCGTCTCGGACCGGTCGTGCTCGACGAGCAGGAGGGGCGCCTTGCGCTGGGCCATGGCCTCGGCGCGCAGCTGGTCGAGCACTCGGCGGCGGGCGGCGGTGTGCAGCCAGGCGGCGGGGTTGTCGGGCGCACCGTCGGTGGGCCAGCGGCGGGCGGCCGCCTCGACGGCGTCGGCGAGGGCGTCCTCGACCAGGTCGAGCCGTCGGAAGCGCGCGAGGAGCAGGGACGTCAGGCGCCCCCACTCCTCGCGCACGACCGTCGCGAGCTCGACGTCGGCGCTCACCCGCTCTGGTATCCGTCGATCTTCACGGTCGGGCGGATCTCGACGGTGTACTGCCGCGGCAGCAGCTTGGCCGCCGCGATCGCGGTGTCGAGGTCGGGCAGGTCGACGTCGTAGTAGCCGCCGATCTGCTCGGTGAGCTCGGCGAACGGCCCGTCGGTGACGGCGCGTTCGCCGTCGCCCGGGTGGACCGTGGTCGCCGTGTCCGCGTCGCACAGTGGTGCGCTGCTGACCCGGCTCCCGTGGGCGTCGATGAACCGCTCGAAGGCGCGGTGGGCGTCGAAGTACGTCTGGCGCGTGGCTTCGCCGGCCCCTCCCAGTCGCGGGAGTCGCAGGCGACGAGGACGACGTACCTCACGACGCGTCGGCCTCGGGGCGGTCCTCGGGCTGCACCGTGCGGCGAACCTCGATCCCCTCGCCGATCTTGGCGACGATCTGGCAGCAGTCCATCAGGTCGTCGAGGTCGTCGGTGCGGATCTGGTAGAAACCGCCGACCTGCTCGGTGACCTCGGTGAACGGGCCGTCGGTGACGGCACCGCCCCGGGCGCGATGCGCTTGGCGTCGGCGGTGCTGTGCAGCTCGGCGCCGCCGACGATCTGGTGGCCGCGCCGGGTCAGCTCGGCGCCGAAGCGCTGGAACTCGGTGTACCCCGCCTTGCGCTCCTCCAGGCTCATGGTGGTCCACCAGCGGTCGGCGTCACCGACGAAGAGGACGACGTATTCGGTCATGACGAATCTCCTTGCTCGACGTGGGCCGCGGGCGCGACCTCGTTCCCCTGACGCGCGAGCTGGGGTCGATTCGACAGCCTGCCGGAGATTGGTCTGGCGGGGCGCCGGTTCGATGGGGTCGTACGCCTTCGCGGGCCGGGTCGGGCCGGGCCGGCGGGGACCCGGTTTGGTGCTGAGGCGGTCCCTGGGGCACACTGTGACGGCACTCGCGCGAGTGGCGGAATTGGCAGACGCGCACGGTTCAGGTCCGTGTGCCCGAAAGGGCGTGGGGGTTCAACTCCCCCTCGCGCACTCACCAGCAGGTAGTTGATGGACTACCTGTTCGGACCCAGCAGCTCCCGGCCGGGCATCATCCGGCCGGGAGTTTCGTTTTCCTGGTGTGGTCGGGCCTCTCCGCGTAGCTGCGTTGGCGGTCGCGACTGAGAGGTGGACCTCACGGCCCGCGGGTCCGGGCGATGGCCTGCGAATGGTGGTCCAGAGCGTCGGTGCTCGCCCGTAGCGTGCTTGCATGCCCACCTCGTTCGAGGCCGTCGCCGCGCTCCTGGTAGCGCTGATTCCCGGCGCGCTCTATATCTGGTCATTCGAACGCATGGCAGGTCGCTGGGGAATCGGGCTGAGCGACCGCATCTTCCGGTTCGTCGGCGCCTCTGCGATCTTCCACGCCGTCCTGGCGCCGGTGACGTACTGGCTCTGGACGAGCAGGTGGCCATCCATCGCGATAGGCGACTCACATCCGCTGTGGCTCTGGCTTATCGCCGTCGTCTACGTGGCGGCACCGTTGATGGTCGGTACGGCGCTCGGCGCCGTAGCCCGTGGGCGTAGCGGCTGGGCCCGGTGGATCACCGGCCCCGATCCCGCACCTCGAGCTTGGGACTATCTCTTCCAGGGTGAACGCGATGGATGGGTGCGCATCAAGCTCAAGACTGGCGGCTGGATCGGCGGGGCCTACGCCACGTACGGGGAGTTGAAGTCCTACTCGGCGGGGTACCCCGAGCAGCAGGACATCTTCTTGGCGCGCAGCGTCGACCTCGATCCCGCGACCGGCGAGTTTCAGTTCGACCAGGACGGCAGCGTCCGTCTGGGCGCTGGCGGCATCCTCGTGCGCTGGGAGGAGATCGAGTACCTTGAGTACATCGATGCGTGAGGAGGTAGTTGTGTCGACCGAGACTCGAAGGACCGTCCGCCACTCCATGGATCGCGAGAACCGCGGCGGCTACGGCTCATCCTCCAAGCAGGTCAGCAAACTTGCGACACCGCCACGCGGCCCGGCGCCGGGCGCGACCAAGGGTGCCAACGCCCCGGCGGCCAAGACGACGGGTAAGTAGTTCGACCGAGGCGTGGTCGCTGAGACCTACTTGATCCCCGTGCTCGCCACGCCCTGCACGATCTGGCGCTGGAACAGCAGGAACACCACGAACAGGGGCAGTGCGCCGAGCACGGCGGTGGCCATGACCTGGGCGTACATGATCCCGAACCCGCTGGCGACCGTGGCCATGCCGACGGGGATGGTCATCTGGTCGACGTTGCTGAGCACCAGCAGCGGCCACAGGAAGTTGTTCCAGCTCGTGACGAAGGTGAAGATCGCGACGGCCGCGACCGCGGGGCGGGTGAGCGGCAGGCAGATCCGCCAGTAGATCCCGAACCAGCTACTGCCGTCGACGCGTGCGGCGTCGATCAGCTCGCGTGGCAGGCCCGAGAAGAACGACTCGAAGATGAAGACCGCTATGGGGGCGGCGACCGCGGGCAGCACCATCGCCCAGTACGTGTTCAGCAGCCCCATCCCCTGCACGATCTGATAGAGCGGCAGGACGAGGATCTGCCCGGGGATCAGCAGCCCGGCCAGCACCAGCGCGAAGACTCCGCCGCGGCCGGAGAAGCGGGTCTGGGCCAGCGCGAACCCGATGAGCGAGGTCACGAACACCGTGAGCACGACGGTGAGCGCGGCGATGATGAAGCTGTTGAGATACCACGTCAGCATCGGGGTGCTGTCGAGCACCTTGCGGTAGGCCTCGAGCGAGAAGTTCTCGCTCCACCACGAGGTGGGGTCGGCCGCGATCTCCGACTCCGGCCGCAGCGAGGTCACCCCGGCGAACAGCAGCGGCACCACCCACACCGCGGCGAACAGCACGAGCACGATCGCCGAGAAGATCTTGAAGACTCGCGAACGGCCGTTGTAGTCAAGGGGATTCGTGGTCACGCGTCCGCTCCTTCCGAGTGCGCACCCGCGCGAGATACCAGAGCACCGAGATGATCAGGACGACCGCGAAATAGATCATCGTCGCCGCGGCGGAGTAGCCGGCCCGGTAGTCGGAGAAGCCGGTGTCGTAGATGTACTGCATCACCGGCCGGGTCTCGGTGCCCGGCCTCCGGCGGTCAGCAGATACATCTGGTTGAAGATCTGCATGCTCGCGAGGATCTGCAGCATCGTCACCAGCACCACGGTCGGCCGCAGCAGCGGGAGGGTGAGCGACCACAGCGTGCGCACCGGGCTCGCCCCGTCGAGCGCGGCCGCCTCGTAGACCTGCTCCGGGATGTCCTGCAGCCCGGCCAGGAACAGCACGAAGTTGAACCCGATGGTCCACCAGACCGTCAGCGCCGCGACGGAGATGAAGCCCCAGCGGGCCTCACCCAGCAGGTCCGGGACCGGCAGGCCGAGCGCCTCCAGCGCGTTCGGCAGCAGCCCGATCTCGGCGGCGTAGAGCCACCCGAAGATCATCGTCACCGACGTCACGGGGAGGACGAACGGGGCGAAGAAGATGAAGCGCACCAACGCTTTTCCACGGGCGACGCGCTCGGCCAGGACCGCCAGCACGAACGCCAGGACCACCAGCGGCGGCACGGTCAGCACCGTGAACCACACCGTGTGCCCCATGGATGCCCAGAACTCCGAGTCGGTGAAGATCTGGCGGTAGTTGTCGAGCCCGACCGACTCACCCAGCCCCGGACGTACGGACGTCGTGTTGAAGAAGCTCATCACCAGGCCGTAGACCGCTGGCCCGATGAGGAACAGGAGGTAGAAGGCGAGGAACGGGGCCGCCATCAGCCAGCCTGCGCGGTTCTCGTCGGACCGGCCCCCGTCGGCAGAGTGGTCACGGCCTTGGCCGGGGCGTCGTCGATGATCGTGGTGGTCGCCATCTCGTCCCTCACCCCACCGGCGGCTTCGCGGCGGCCAGCTTGTCGAGCTGCTTGCGCATCTCCCGTACGGCCTGGGCCGGCCTCGCCGAGCCCGTCTGGCTGGTGGCGATGGCGGCACCGAGCAGGTTCTGCAGCTGACTGCCGGCGCCGGAGTACCACGCCGGAGGGTCGTACTGCGCGGTGCGGGCGGCCTCGGTGTAGTTCGCCTGCGGCCGCATCGCTCGGAACTCCGCGGAGTTCTGGACCGGCAGCCAGGCCGGGATATGACCGCCCTTCGCCCAGATCACGCTCGAGCCGATGAGCGAGCGCACGAAGTCCAGCGCCGTGCCGCGTCGCTGGTCGTCCATCTCGGCGTTGCGCGGGAGGACCAGCGCGTGGCTGTCGGCATACGCCACCGGCTTGGGGCCGAAGATGTGTGGCACGGGGATCACGTCGAACTTCAGGCTCGAGCCGGCGTACGTCGGGATCTGCCACTCCCCGTCCAGCAGGAAGCCGACCTTGCCGGTCGAGAACAACGAAGTCACGCCCGGCCCGTCGATGCTCTTCGGCATGAGGCCGGACGTGGTCAGCCCCTGCATGAAGGTCAGCGCCCGTGCTGCGAGGTCGTCGTCCAGGGTGACCCGGGTGCCGTTGTCGGCGACGACCGACCCCCGAGCTGGTAGTAGAGCGTCGCGAACCAGCGCCAGTTGGTGGACGGGTCCTTGGTGATGTTGACGACCCCGCCGTAGCCGCCGGTGACCCTGGCGGCGGCGGCTATCGCGCTGCGGAACTGCTCGGGCCCCCGGATCGGGCGGAGGCGTCCGTCGCTGCCGAGCAAGCCCGCCCGGCGACACACGTCGATGTTGTAGAAGAGGACGAAGGGGTGGGTGTCCAAGGGGACCGCGTGCAGCCGTCCGTCGTACCGCGACTTCTGCACCGCGGCCGGCACGAAGCGTCCGGGGGCCAGATCGTGCTCGCGCAGCAGGGGCTCGTTGAGTGGCTGGATCAGGTCGGCCTGGACCAGGGTCTGCAGCCGTGACAGGTGCACGGCTGCAACATCGGGCGGAGCGCCGCCGGAGGTCGCGAGGGTGAGTTTCGTGTAGTACGGGGTGCCCCAGGCGAGGACGGTCGCGTCCAGCTGGACATCAGGATGGGAGCGGAGGTACTCCTCCTGCATCGTCACCATGTTGGCCCCGTCGCCGCCGGTGAACATGTTCCAGTACGACAGCTGCCCCTCCGGGGGTGCGACCCCGAACAGACCACGCGCGGCCGGCGACCCGCAACCGCTCAACGCAGTGGCCGCGGCCAACGACCCGAGCACGGCTGCTCGCCGGGAAACCCGGGTGCTCACGGGGCCGTTCCAGGTTGCAGAACCGATGACATCGGCAGCACCTCCTTGTGCGTTCCGTCGAGTTTGCATCGCTGCATGCAACGTTGCAAGGATTTTGCTACTTTTCCCTCGTGGCGGTGACTCTCAAAGAGGTGGCAACCCGCGCGGGGGTGTCTCCGCGCACCGTCTCCAACGTCATCAATGACTTCCCGTACGTCTCGCAGACGACGCGCGAGGCCGTGCTGCGCGCGGTCGAGGAACTGGGGTATCGACCGAATCTCGTTGCGCGGCAACTGAAATCGGGGCGGACGGGCGTGGTCGGACTCCTGCTGCCGTCAGTGCGCGAGCAGTACTTCGCCGCGCTCGCCGACGCCGTCGGTCGCGCCGGGCAGCAACGCGGTTGGTCGGTCGCGATCGAGCAGACCGAAGGCGCCCCAACCGCGGAGATGGCCGGCAAGGCCACGCTCGACCACCTCTGGGACGGTGCGATCGTGAGTGCGGTGAGCGTCGCCGAGCGCGATCTGGCGCAGGGCACGACGCCCCTGGTCGTCCTCGGTGAGCACGCTGCGGAGTTCGACCTGGCGTGGGTCGGTGCGGACAACAAGGCCGCCGCGCGCGATGCCACCAGTCACCTCATCGATGCGGGACGCACCCGCATCGCGGTGATCGGGCACCAGCGGGGCCCGGGGGAGAGACCGGTGCCCTGCGCACCGCTGGCTTCCGTGCGCGCATGCGCAGCGCCAAGCTCAAGATCGCCCCCGCGTGGGTCGTGCAGCCCGACGGCTACGGACTCGACCAGGGATATCGGGCGATGGCCGGGCTGCTCGACCTGCCGCGACGTGACCGTCCCGACGCGGTCCTGTGCTACAACGACGAGCTCGCCCTGGGTGCCCTGCGCGCCCTGCACGACCGCGGGGTCGACGTGCCCGGGGAGATCGCCCTCATGGGATGGGACGACCTCCCGAGCTCGGGATTCACGACGCCGCGGCTGACGTCGGTGAGCGTGCCCGTCGCCGAGGTGGCCGAGGCCGCGGTGGACCAGCTGGCCCAGCAGATCGCCGCCGGCCGGCGCTCCCGCGAGCACATCGTCGTCCCGCACCAGATCGTCGCGCGCGAGAGCACCCGAGCCTGACCGCGCGCTCCCCTGACCGAGCCACCCTCGACGAGAGGCGACACCATGAACCAGCCCACGCCCGACGTACCGCGCCATGAGTATCCGCGCCCCTCGTGGGTGCGCGATCGCTGGCTCTCCCTCAACGGCACCTGGGGCTTCGAGATCGACCGGGCCGACAGCGGGTTGGAGCGCGGGCTGCTGGAGCGTGACCTCGGCGGCGAGATCACCGTGCCGTTCGCGCCGGAGTCGCAGCTGTCCGGCGTCGGGGAGACCGACTACCTCAACGCGGTCTGGTACCGGCGGGTCCTCGACGTGCCCGACGACTGGGCCGGAAGCAACGTGCTGTTGCACGTCGGCGCGGCCGACTACGACACGACCGTCTGGGTCGACGGCGTCGAGAAGGGGCGCCACCGTGGAGGCTTCACGTCGTTCACCGTCGACCTCGGTCCCGCCGACGAGCTGGCCGACGCGCCCGTTCTCACCGTCCGCTGCCGCGACGAGGGCCGCGCCGCGCAGGCGCGCGGCAAGCAGACCCGCGAGGTGCACGGGCGCGACGCGGTCTACGGCCGCACCACCGGCATCTGGCAGTCGGTCTGGCTGGAGCCGGTGCCGCCGACGCACCTCCGGCGCGCACGCATCACCCCTGACGTCGGCGCCGGGGCGTTTCACCTCGAGCTCCCCGTGGCCGGTCCGCGCCGCGACCACCGGATCGAGGCGCGGCTGAGCGACGACCTGGGCGAGGTCGCGACGACGAGCGTCAGCGCGGAGGCCGACTTCACGCCGCTGAGCACCCTTGTCGTTCCTGAGGATCGGCGCCGCCTCTGGTCGATCGACGACCCGCACCTGTACGACCTGCAGCTGCGCCTCGTCGCACCCGACGGCTCCGTGGTCGACCAGGTGATGACGTACGCCGGCCTCCGGTCGGTCACCATCGACGGCCTCGCGATCCGCATCAACGGCGAGGTCGTCTTCCAGCGGCTCGTCCTCGACCAGGGCTACTACCCCGACGGGCTCATGACCGCGCCCACCGACGCCGCGCTGATCGCGGACATCGAGCTGTCGAAAGCCGCTGGTTTCAACGGTGCTCGGCTGCACCAGAAGGTTTTCGAGGAGCGCTTCCTCTTCCACGCCGACCGGCTGGGATATCTCGTGTGGGGCGAGTTCGGCGACTGGGGCTGCCGCGAGCCGGGCGGTGCCGACCTGGACAACCAGCGGCCCGACGCGTCGTACATCACCCAGTGGCTCGAGGCCGTCGAGCGCGACCGCAACCACCCGAGCATCGTCGGCTGGTGCCCGCTCAACGAGACCTTCCAGAAGCGGCACGACCGGATCACCGTGCTCGACGACGTGACGCGCGGGATGTTCCTCGCCACGAAGGCCGCCGACCCCACCCGGCCGGTCATCGACGCGTCCGGCTACGCCCACCGCGTCGACGAGACCGACGTGTGGGACTCGCACAACTACGAGCAGGACCCGGCGCAGTTCCGTGCGGCGATGGCGCCGCTCGCCGAGGGCAAGCCGTACGCCAACGCCGGCGACGAATGGTCCCTCCCCTACCGCGGACAGCCTTATTTCTGTAGCGAGTTCGGCGGCATCTGGTGGAATCCCGCCGCCGAGGAGGGGGCCGATTCCTGGGGCTACGGCCAGGCGGTGGCGTCGGAGGAGGAGGTCTACGAGCGGTTCCAGGGCCTCGTCGACGTGCTGCTCGACGACCCGCGCATGTTCGGCTACTGCTACACCCAGCTCACCGACGTCTTCCAGGAGCAGAACGGGATCTACTTCTTCGACCGCAGCCGCAAGCTCGACGTCGACCGGCTCCGCGCGATCCAGTCGCGCCCCGCCGCGATCGAGGTGGCCGAGCGCCGGGGTGGCTGAGCGCGGGGGTCGCTGGGCGCCGGCGTCGTTGGGGCCGAACGGGTTGGGCCGAATTTCTCCCCACGCTCGGCCGCCAGGCCCTACGCTCCGCTCAACGTCACCGCGCGCGGGCTCCTGGGGGAACGCGCCTCTCCCGCAAGGACTCTCATGAGCAACCGCACCCTGCCCGAGCGCGCCGCCCGCACCGCCGCCGCTCTGGGGATCCTCGGCGTCACCATGGCGCCGCTCGCCTTCGCCGGATCCGCTAGTGCCGCAGAGCTTTCCGGCCTCAAGTACGCCTGCTCGTACGAGGCCGAGGACGGCGAGATCTACGACCTCGACGACCCGTGGACGGTCACGGTCAGCGCCGACCTCCCTGAGACCGTGCGCAAGGGCGAGACCCTCGAAGCGCCGCAGTTCAAGGCCCGGATCACCATGGGTCAGGACGCCGTGCAGGTGATGCGCGACAGCGACTACCGGGTCATCACCGAGGGTGGCAGCCTGCACTTCTACACGGTCGGCGCGACCGAGCAGACCGCGTCGGTCGACTTCGACCTCCCCGCCACCGTGCCGGCCTCGGGCACGATGACCGTGCGCGGCTCCGGCGAGGGCGAGGAGCTCACCCCCGGTCCACCGGCACCCTCGCCGTCAAGGTCAGCGACCTGGTCGTCGTCATCGCCGACGACCAGGGCGAGAGCGGGATCTACTGCGAGCCGCTGCCCGGCCAGAGCCTGACGCTGGGCAAGATCACCGTCACCTCCGGCTCCACCTCCAGCCCCACCACGAAGCCGACCTCGACGTCGAGCCCGACCGGCACGTCGAGCCCCACCGGCACGCACAGCCCGACCGGCAGCGGCACGCACAGTCCCACCGGCACGGCGCCCACCGACAGCACGACCACCGCGGCGCCCACCGACGGCGGCCCGTCCGGTCCGCGCGTCGACACCGGTGTCGTCGGCGAGGGCGGCAGCAACCAGGCCGTAGCGGCCGGCGCGGCCGGTGTCGTCGGCGCCTTCGCGCTGACCTGGGCGTACGCCCGCCGCGCCCTGCGCGACTGAGCACCGGCGCGACTGAGCGCACCCGCTCGAGCTGGCACCCACGTACGAACGCAGCACCCGAAGGGGTGTGACCGTCCATCGGTCACACCCCTTCGCCCCTTCATATGTATTGACAAGCGCCATAGTGTCGATCCGACAGCCAGCAACCTATGAAGAGGTGAAGGGATGAGCATTCCGACCGTGGCCCCCGCTCGGTTCCAGACCGCGTTCTGGGACGAGTTCAACTGGGCCGACATCGCGCAGAAGGCGATCCTCGCGGTCCTGATCCTGGTCGTGACCTGGATCTTGGCCAAGCTCGTGACCCGGGGGTTCGCAGCCCTGGTCGGGAGAGTGCCGGCCCTGCAGAGAAGCAGCGCCGACGGCTCGAGCATCGGCCAGTCACTCGGGCAGATCGTGTCGCTGCTGATCTGGATGTTCGGTCTGATCGCCGTGCTCCAGCTGTTCCAGCTCGACCAGGCGCTCGCGCCCGTGCAGAACCTGCTGAACGGTGTGACCTCGTTCCTGCCCAAGCTGATCGGCGCCGGCGTCGTGTTCGTCATCGGCGCGCTGCTGGCGAAGGTCGTGCGCGAGCTCATCGAGACCGCGCTGTCCGCGCTCCCGATCGACCGCTGGCTGGGTCGGGCGCGCGGTGCCCAGAACCAGGTGACGGCCGAGGCGACGGGCCACCGCGAGCAGCAGCAGGCGTACAACAACCCGGCTGAGGGCGGCCAGATCGGCCAGCAGTACGCCCAGCAGACCGGCCAGGCGCCCGCCCAGCAGGGCGGCCCCGGGGCTGGTGGAGCCGGCAGCGTCGGTCAGCGGATCGCGAAGACCCTGGCCACGATCGCGTACGCGCTGATCATGATCGTCGTCAGCATCGCCGCCCTGCAGATCCTCGGGATCCAGTCGATCTCGCGGCCGGCGGAGCGGATGCTCACCACGATCTTCGACGCCATCCCGGTGATCCTGGCGGCGCTGCTGCTGCTGGCGCTGGGTGGTCTGATCGCGAAGTTCGCGGCCGACATCCTCGGCCAGATCCTCGAGGGCGTCGGCACCGACCGGGTGCTGCGCGACGCCGACCTGCTGCCGGAGGGCAAGAGCGCCACCCCGATCATCACCAAGATCGTGCAGGTCGCGATCGTGCTGTTCTTCGCGGTGATGGCGGCGCAGACGCTCAACTTCCCGCAGATCACCCGCTTCCTCAGCGAGGTGCTCGAGCTCGGCGGACGTGTCGTGTTCGGCGCGGCGATCATCGCGGCGGGCGTGTTCATCGCGAACCTGCTCGCCAAGCTGATCGGTGGCGACGGCGCGACGCCGCTCGTCATCCGGGTCGCGACGATCGTGCTGTTCTCGGCGATGGGCCTGAAGTACATGGGCATCGCCGACTCGATCATCGAGCTCGCCTTCGGCGCCCTGGTCGTCGGCGGTGCCGCGGCCGCGGCGCTGGCGTTCGGCCTCGGTGGCCGCGACGCCGCCGCCCGGCAGCTCGAGGAGCTGCGGCAGCGCAAGGGTGAGAACCAGAACAACTGACCCTGTCAGATCACGAGGCCCGCGTCGTACGTCGGCGCGGGCCTTGTGCTGTGCGCGGGCTGACGTGGTGTGCGGTGCGGTCGGGCCCGGGTGGAGCCCGGCGGCGCCTTTACTCTGGGGCACCACGTGCCCCAGAGAAGAGTCAGCGCGGACGCAACCCGTCAAGCACGTGGTCGGCGGCGCTGGCCAGCAGGCTCTGCGACGACCCGGCCGTGATGAAGCCGGCGTTGGCGAGCGAGGTCAGGCCGTGCAGCACCGCGACGACATAGATGCCGAGCTGCTCGGGGTCGCCCTCGATCAGATTGCCGCGCCGCTGCTCCTCGGCGATGACCTCCAGCGGCACGCGAAAGGCCTCCGCCACCGCCTCGTCCATCCCCTCGACCGGTGAGTGCTTGCGGGTGAACATCAGCTGCACCAGCTCGGGCCGGGCCATCGAGAACTCCAGATAGGTCACCGCCAGCGCGGTCAGGCGGTCGCCGCCGCCGACGTTGCGCATGGTCTCGGCGTAGGCATCGCCGAGCATCGTGAACCCCTGCTTCGCCACCGCGTCGAGCAGGTCGGCCTTCCCGCTGAAGTGCCGCTGCGGCGCGCCGTGACTCACCCCGAGATCGCGGGCGATCCGGCGCAGGCTCATGTCGCGGACGCCGTCGACCTCGATGACCTCCACGGCCCGGGCGAGCAGGGCGGGCCGCAGGTTGCCGTGGTGATAGCGGGCGCTGTCGGTCACCTGCCTATTCTGCGCCAAACCCGGTGGAATGTATCCGTTGACAACTATGTAGGCGCTGGCTACTTTCGCGGCATGGCGACGACGTCCCCCTGGACCCCTGACCGCATCCCCGACCTGACCGGCCGCCATGCGGTGGTGACCGGCGGCAACAGCGGCCTCGGCCAGGTCGCGGCCACCCACCTGGCGGCGCGCGGCGCCACGGTCACCCTGGCCGTTCGCGACGTCAGCCGTGGTGAGCGGGCCGCGTCCGCCATCACCGGCGACGTGCGGGTGCGCCAGCTCGACCTCGCCAGCCTCGACTCGGTGCGCGCCTTCGCCGCCGACTGGTCCGAGCCGATCGACATCCTGCTCAACAACGCGGGGATCATGATGGTCCCTCAGGGCAGGACCGCCGATGGTTTCGAGCTGCAGCTCGGCACCAACCACCTCGGTCACTTCGCCCTCACCCTCCAGCTGCTCCCGCACCTGCGCGACCGCGTCGTCACCGTGTCCTCGCAGGCCCATCGCCGCGGCAGGATCGCGCTGGACGACCTGCACTGGGAGCGGCGGGCGTACGACCCGGCGGGTGCGTACGCCCAGGCGAAGCTGGCCAACCTGCTCTTCACGCTCGAGCTCGCCCGGCGCCTCGAGGGGCGTTCGTCGGTGCGCTCGCTCGCCGCTCACCCCGGCTACTCCGCCACCAACCTGCAGAATCACAGCGGCAAGCGTGGCCCGCACGTCGTGATGCAGCTTGCCAACCGCTTCATCGCCCGCGACGCGGAGGCCGGCACCGAGCCGCTGCTGTTCGCCGCCGTCGAGGACATCCCGTCCGGGAGCTACGTCGGCCCGGCGAAGGCGTACGAGTTCCGCGGGCAGCCCACGCTCGTCGGCCGCTCCCCTGCCGCCAGCAACGTCGAGCTGGCGAAGGAGTTCTGGCTGCGCTCGGCCAAGGAGGTCGGTCTGTCCCCCGAGCTCACGCTGGGCTGAGCCGAGGCTGTCCGAATGGTTCGGACAGCGGGGCGCTCACGAGGCCAGGAACCGATCCCACTGCATCTCCAGAAGGTCGGGATCTGGCTTTTCGGACCTGCGGCGAGGAAGAACACGCAGGCGCTGGCCGTGCATGTCTTGCAGTCCGTGCCGCAGCATCGGCCCGTCCACCTCACGCAAGACCTCTTCACGGATGGCCAAGGTGTAATCGGGGCGAATGCCGAGGATGCCCGTGTCGTAGGCCGCGTGGTGAATCTTGCACAGGGACAACCCATTTCGTACGGCCGCAATGCCCGCCCGATCGCTGTCGGGCACGATGTGGGCCGCGTCCAGCAGGACGGCGTGCCGCAGCTCGCAGACACTGCAGCGCTCGCCGTATGCCCGCAGCACCAACCCGCGGAAGATTGGCTGATGCAGGCGATTCTTCGCTTCCCGGGCCACGTAGCGACGCAGCACTTCCTCCTGGAGGGTGTCACCGGCCTGGGGCAAGACGCCCTCGATCGGCGACAGGACGAACTCGTGCAGTGCTCTGTCCTCGGCGACGATGAAGACAGGGAAGACCGCTTGATAGGTGCCCACCCCGACGCCGTAGAACCAGATCAGCGGTAGCTGCTGCTCATAAGCCCGCCGGAGTCCGCGGTTCTCCGGATGGTCGGGGTCGGTGCCGCGCCACTTGTAGCTGATCAGACCGTCTGGCCGCAGCGCGTCTTCGTAGGGTCGTTCGGCGCCGTCCGGCCGGAATGTCGTGCGGATGGACAGCGCCGCTTGCAATTGGGCTGGCTTGCGGATGCCGCGCTGGCGATCCATGAGCGGGAAACGTTCGCCGCGGAATCGGAACTCGCCGATCTCATCCGTGGACAGGTAGTGCCGCTGGTCATCGGTGCGGACGGCCAGCCACGCCATCGCCTCACGACGCAGGGCCGCATCGTCATCCTCCGTCCACACGCGAGCAGCTTGTCAGGAACCGCCGGCGGCGTGGGCCGATTCGTCTGCGGAGGCGGCTACTTCTTCAACAACTGCTCCATCGTGCGGATCTCGGCGTTCTGGCTCTTGATGATGCCGTTGGCCATCGTGCGCACGTCGGGGTTGTTCGTGGTCTTGTTGACGTCCTGCGCCATCTGCACCGCACCCCGGTGGTGCTTGATCATCATCGTCAGCCACTGGCGGTCGAACTCCGGCCCCCGGCCTTCTTCAGCCCATCCATCTCGGCCGGCGACATCATGCCGCTCATGTCGTGACCGCTGGGCATCGAGGTGGGCGCACCCCACGACTTCAGCCACCCGGTCATCGTCGTGATCTCCGGGCCCTGCGCCTTGCGGATGTCGGTCGCGAGCTTCTTCACCTGGGCCGACGACGACGGCTTCCTCAGCGCGATGTCGGCCATCTCGATCGCCTGCTGGTGGTGCGGGATCATCATCTGCGCGAACATCACGTCGCCCTGCCGCCCGGAGTCCGCCGGTGCCGAGCTGGAGCTGTCCATCGTGCTCATGTCGTGCCCGCTGCTCTGGCTCCCACCGGCTCCGGTCGAGCTGTCCCCGCTGCCGCACCCGGCGAGCAGAAGGCTGCCGGCGAGGAGGGCGGTGGTGGCGACCAAGGACGTACGTCGTGGCACGGGGTGCTCCGATCTGGTTGCAGCTGGGCGGTTCTCACCCCAGCCTGCGGCCACGCCCACCCTCGGCGGATGGGCGTTCGATGGAGATTCGATGGAGTCAGGCGCGCGGCAGGCGCACCGTGAACGTCGCACCCGTCCCCGGCCCGTCGCTGGCCACCGTGATCGTCCCGCCGTGCGCGTGCACCAGCGCGCGGCAGATCGCCAGACCCAGCCCTGAGCCGCCGTGGTCGCGGTCACGCGCGGTGTCGGCGCGGAAGAACCGGTCGAAGACGTACGCCAGGTGCTCGCCCGCGATCCCCTCACCGGTGTCGCTGACCACGACCTCGACGGCGTCGTCCCGCGCCGCGGCCCGCACCATGATGCTGCCCGCGCTCGTGTGCCGCACCGCGTTGTCGAGCAGGTTGGTCATGACCTGCTGGAGCCGCAGGCGGTCGCCGGTGACCACCAGTCCGGGCGCCACGTCCGAGCGCAGCGACACCGCAGACCCCGCCAGGCGCGTGCGCACCGGTTCGACCGAAGCGGCGAGAAGCGCTGTGACATCTATGGATTCGCGGTCCAGCACCAGCGCCGACTCGTCGGCCTGCGACACGGCGCGCAGGTCGTGGGTCAGGCGGGTCAGCCTCTCGACCTGCTCGCGCAGCACGCCGGCCGTCGACGCGTCCGGTTCCACCCCGTCCTCGAGCCCGTCGAGATAGGCCGTCATCGTCGCCAGCGGTGTGCGCAGCTCGTGCGCGAGGTCGGAGAGCAGCCGGCGACGCACCTGCTCGGTCTGCTCCAGGTCGTCCGCCATCCGGTTGAAAGCCGTTGTCACCGTGGCGATCTCGGCCGGCGTGCTCGGCTCGTCCAGCCGCACGTCGCGTCGCCCGTCGGCGATCTCACCCGCCGCGGTCGCCATCGAGGTCAGCGGCCGCGCGAGCCGGCGACCCAGCACCCACGCCACCACCGCGGCGGCCAGCACGGCCGCCCCGCCGGCCGTGGCGAGCGTGATCAGCCCGGCCGACCGGAAGGCCTCCTCGACGTGCGCGAGGGTGCTCGACGACGGGTCCGCGCCCGCCCGCACCATGTGCTCGTGGAACAGGGGCGGCCCCACCAGGGCTGCCGTCACGGCGGCCACGACCGCCGCGACCACGAGCACCGCCAGCTGTGCGAACAGCAGCCCCGTCGACAGCCTGGGCCGGCCACGCTCACGGCTCACGCGCCCTCACCCGCCCGATAGCCGACCCCGCGCACCGTCACGACGTACGCCGGCCTCGCCGGGTCGTCGCCCAGCTTGCGGCGCAGGTGCTTCACGTGGGTGTCGACCAGGTGCTCGTCGCCGACCCAGTCGGCTCCCCACACCTCGGCGATCAGCTCGCGCCGAGCGAACGCCCGCCGCGGCTGCGCGAGAAGCGTTGCCAGCAGGTCGAACTCGAGCTTCGTGAGGTGCACCGGCGCTCCCGCGACCACGACCGTGCGCGCCTGCGGGTCGAGCTCCAGCGCACCCAGCCGCAGCACGGCGACCGGCGGGGTCGACGCGCGCGGCCGCCGCAGCAGCACCCCCACGCGGGCCACCAGCTCGCGCGGCCGGAACGGTTTGGTGACGTAGTCGTCGGCACCGACCGACAGCCCGATCAGGGTGTCGGTCTCGTCGTCCCGCGCGGTGACCATGAGCACCAGCGGGTCGGAGAACTCACGCACCCGCCGGCACACCTCGATCCCGTCGAGCCCCGGCAGCCCGAGGTCGAGCACCAGCACGTCAGGCACCCACTCGCGCGAGACCTCCACCGCGGTCGCGCCGTCGTGACACATGCGCACGTCGTGGCCGGCCCGGTCGAGATAGTTGCGGATCATCCCGGCGAGCGCCCGCTCGTCCTCCACCACGAGCACCCGCGCGGCCGTCGACGACATCACCGCCTCACCCTCGCACGCAGACCTGCAGGCAGCGGCGTCGAAGCCTCATGGCCGGGTCGCGCCGGTGAGGACTCCCCACCGGCGCAGCGCCACGTCGCTGCCGAGCTCCCAGCGCAGCGACGGGTCCGTGGCGTAGAGCCGAAGGAAGTGGAACGCCGCCACCGGGTCGCACAGGAGGTCGTCGGACTCGATGTCGGCGTCGCCGTGCCCGGTTCCGCGGTCGGGGTTCCGGCCGCACCGGGCGGTCGCACGGTGAGCGTGAGCCGGTTCGAGGCTTCCGGCCGCGGTCCGAACGGGAGGTGGTTGGCGTTGTGCATCGGCACCCACGTGTGCCAGGCGTGCACGTCGCCGACGCGGTCCCACGCCCACGTCTCCACCGGGTTGCGGTCGTGCAGCTCGACGCCCGACGGGGTCAGCACCAGCCCGCGCGGGCCGCGCCGTCTCATCTGCAGCTCGTCGGCCATGGCGATCGCCGCGAGCACGGCCAACCCGATGACGAAGACGCTCGGGAGCAGCTCCCGGTTCAGCAGCCCGCGCACGCCGGCGACGAGCGCAAGGACGATGCACAACGAGCCGATCGCGACGAACCGCAGGGACTTGCCCTGCATCGGCAGCAGCACGCCCAGCCCCTGGCCCGACGGGACCGTCCGCGGCTCACGAGCCACCCGCCGCGGCGCCGGGACCATCCACACCAGCGCTGCGGCGATCACGAGCGGGACGGCCGCGCCGACGGGCCCCCTTCGACGAACGCCATCCAGGCCAACCAGCCGAACAGCGCGGCCAGGGCCGCCCAGACCACAGGCATCACGCGGCGCCGCGGCCGCTCCAGGTGCCAGCCGATCGAGGACCGACGCTCCACCTTCGGCTCGGCGTCGCGCACCGGGTCCCAGCTCACGGGTGGAGAGCGTACGCAGACGGCGGCTCAGCGGACGCGCGCGGGCGCGACCGCCCGCGTGCACGGGCCCGCGATATAGCCGTCACAGCGAATCCTCAGTAACCCCAGTGCTTGTGAGCCGCGTCACATTCGGGGGTTCGGGTGTAACGAATGTTGGTCACGAAACGGTTAACGCGTGACCACTCGTGGTCTGGCTCGGCCCGGAGACATGAACAGGACCGAGCAGCTGGCGTGCCCACTCGCCGATTCCTCCCGTGGGCGCGGCGCCGGAACTTCCGGACCCAGCAGAGGCGCGGACGTACGCACGTCAGGCCGACCGATCACCATCGGGGCCGGGCGGCTTCGTGCTGCGAGGCGGCAACACGAAGGGAAGAACTTTTGCTGAACAACCGCAAGGCCCGAGTGACCACGCTCGCCGCCACCGGCGCCGCGACCATCGCGGCCGTGACCGTGGGTGGCGCTGCCCCCGCGAACGCTGACACCGGCGTCTGGGACCGCGTCGCGCAGTGCGAGTCCGGCGGCAACTGGAGCATCAACACCGGCAACGGCTACTACGGCGGCCTGCAGTTCTCGCTGTCCACCTGGCGCGCCTTCGGCGGGTCGGGCATGCCCAACCAGGCCAGCAAGGCTGAGCAGATCCGCGTCGCGCAGCGCACCCTGGCCGCGCAGGGCCCGGGCGCCTGGCCCGTGTGCTCCAAGCGCGCCGGCCTGACCGCGAGCAACGGCGGCTCGTCGTCCTCCTCCTCGGTCGACACCCAGGAGCAGGAGCGCGAGACCGAGGCCCCGCAGCGTCGCACCGAGACCCGCGAGCGCAACAACGACCGCCCGGAGCGCACCGAGACGCGTGAGCGTTCCTCGCGGTCCAGCGAGCGCGCCGAGGTCAAGCAGGACGCCCCGGCCAAGAAGTCGACCCACAAGTCGAGCAAGTCCGAGAAGAAGAGCTTCTCCAAGAGCGAGAAGAAGTCGACCAAGCACACCCACAAGAAGTCGGTCCCCTCGGTGAAGGCCTCCAACGAGACCATCACCGTCAAGGCCGGCGACACGCTGGGCAAGCTGGCCGAGAAGCACGGCATCGACAGCTGGCGCACCCTCTGGGCCGCCAACTCGAAGACGGTCTCGAACCCGAACCTGATCTTCGTCGGCCAGGTCCTGAACCTGCCTGCCTGATCCAGGCATCACGTCGAGGCCCCGGGAGCGATCGCTCCCGGGGCCTTGTCATGTCCAGGCGTGCCCGACGTACGCCGTCGGCCGGCAGTCCTGCGCCGTAGGCTGACCGCATGGCTGAGCTGTTCGTCGACGTCGGCGGCACCCGCGTGTTCGTCGACGACCGCGGGTCACGGTCCACGGCCGTGCTCTACGTGCACGGCGGCCCGGGGCAGGGCAGCTACGACCTCACCGCCTCGGTCGGCGACCTGCTGAGCCGGCACGTGCGGCTCGTCGCGGTCGACCAGCGGGGCGCGCTGCGCTCCGACCCGCTGCCCGCCGAGCCGCCGCTCACCCGCGAGCTGCTGATCGCCGACTTCGAGGCGGTGCGCCGCGAGCTCGGGATCGAGCGGTGGGTGCTGCTCGGCCACTCGGCGGGCGCGCCCGTCGTGCTGGAGTACGCCGTCGCCCACCCCGACGCGGTCAGCGCGGTGATCTTCTCCTGCCCGACCTTCGACGCCGACCTCACCGACCGGCACCGGCTGCCGGTCGCGGCCAAGCGGCTGCGCGAGCTCGGTGACGAGGAGGGCGCGGTGCTGTGCGAGGAGATCGCCGCCCGGCCCGATCACCTGAGCCCCGCCGACGGCGCTCGCGAGGCGATGCAGCGGCTCGGCGAGCACTATCTCGAGCTGTTCTTCCACGACGCCGACGGGCAGGAGCGCTACCTGCGGCTGATGCGTGACTCCGAGCTGACCGACGAGCAGCGCGAGCGCGGCATGTCGCACCTGCCGCTCATCGAGCCGATGTACCGCTCCACGCTCGGTCTGCTCCCGCGGCTGCGGCAGCCGCACCTGCTCGTGCACGGCATCGACGACCTGGTGGCCGCGCCCGCGATGATCAGCGCCTACCGCCAGACCGCCCAGGGCGCCCAGGTCGTGACGCTCGCCGCGTCCGGCCACTTCCCGCACGTCGAGGAGCCCGAGGCTTTCGCGGCCGTCGTCCTCGAGCTGGTCGCCGGACTGGACTGATCCCGCCATGCCCGCTGCCGACTCGTCGGTGCTCGACGCGCTGCGCTGGGTCGACCTCGCCGGCGTGCTCGGCAACGCCATGCTCGGCGGGGTCGTGGCCCGGGCCGCCCGGCTCGACCCGGTCGGCTTCGCGGTGCTCGCGATCATCTCCGGCCTGGGCGGCGGCCTCATCCGCGACACCCTGCTGCAGGCCGGCCCGCCCGCCGCGCTGCTCGACAACGCCTACATCCTCACCGCGCTCGCCGGCGCGGCGATCGCCTTCCTGGTGCAGGTCGAGGGCGGGCGCACCTGGGACCGGGCCTGGCCGTGGATCGACGCGGTCTCCTCGGCGCCTGGGCCGGCGCCGGCGCCCTCAAGACGCTCGACACCGGCCTCGGCTGGCTGCCCGCCGTGCTGCTCGGGGTCGTCACCGCCGTCGGCGGCGGGATGGTGCGCGACATCGTGCTGCGCCAGGTGCCGGCGGTGCTGGGCAGCAGCCCGCTCTACGCCACCTGCGCCCTCGCCGCCAGCAGCACCCTGGTGGTCTGCGCCCAGCTGGGCCACCCCACCCTCGGCCTGGTCCTCGCGGTCGTCGTCGGCGCGGGCCTCACGCTGCTGGCCCGCAAGCGCCGCTGGATGCTGCCGCTGTCGGCCAACTGGGGAGCGTTGCGCCGTGAGGGCGAGCGGCGCGCCCGCGCGGTCCGCCGGGTGCGGCGGCGTCGGGACGGCTGAGACACCGATCATTCTTGGGTGTCTCACGGGGGTGGGAGGACGAGCGACGGCAGGAGCAGCGCCGAGTCGCCGAACTCGTGCCAGAGGTAGCCGCCGGAGGTGGCGGCGGCGTACGCCCGCTCGGTCAGCTCCGCGCCGGCGACCGCCTCGACCAGCAGCAGGTGCGACGCCTCGGGGTCGTGCCAGCCGGTGACCAGCCCGGTGACGACGCGCGGCGGGTCGGACGGCGTGACGAGCCGCTCGGTCCAGCCCCGCGTCGCCTCGACCCGGCCGCCCGGCGTGACCGCCGACTCCAGCGCGCGGGTGACGGTGGTGCCGACCGCGACCACCCGGCCTCCGCTGGCGCGCGTGGCGTTGACCATCCGCGCCGTGACCTCCGGGACCTCGAAGCGCTCGGGCTGCGGCCCCTCCCCGGCCTCCTGCGACGAGACGCCCGTGTGCAGCGTGACGGTGGCCGTCGCGACCCCGCGACCGACCAGGTCCGCGAGCACCGCGCCGGTGAACGGCCTTCCCGCAGAAGGCATCTCGGCGCTGCCCGGGACGGTGCTGAAGACGTTCTGGTACGTCGGCAGCGGGTATCGGCGGTCGAGGTAGCCGTAGGCGATGGGCCGGCCCGACCGCTCGGCCCGCGAGGCGAGGTCGCCGTCGACCTCGGCCCGCCACAACCGGTTGCCCGACCCGGTGGGGGACGAGCCGTCCTGCGGGTAGCCGGAGACCAGGGTGAGGGTGAGGTCGGCGACGCGCAGCCGCTCGCCGGGCTCGGCGTCGAGCACCGGCCGTTCTGCGTCGGGGGCGCTGCGCAGCTCCACCACCCAGGCGCCGTCGTCGAGCGGGGTCGCCAGGTGCACCACCACCGCACCGCGTCGGTCGCTCACGGCGTCGAGCTGCCCGGCGACCGTCGCCGAGTTGTTGACGACCACGAGGTCGCCCGGCTGCAGGTGGTCGGCGATCCGGGTGAACCGGGTGTGGGTGACGCCGTCGCCGGAGGCGACCAGCAGGCGTACCTCGTCACGGCGGAGGCCACGCTCCTCGGGCGGGCCGGTCGCCGCGAGGCCGGCACCGGGCGCGTGACCGGCGGCTGGCAGCGGGGTCGCGGCGTGCGCGGCGGGGGTGGTCATGCGCGCGCCTGCGCCGGCGCGAAGTCGGCCGCGCGCAGGCGTCCCGACGGTGGCCGCTGGTCGA
Source organism: Barrientosiimonas endolithica (assembly GCF_030296655.1). Classification (NCBI taxonomy): domain Bacteria; kingdom Bacillati; phylum Actinomycetota; class Actinomycetes; order Micrococcales; family Dermacoccaceae; genus Barrientosiimonas; species Barrientosiimonas endolithica. Next base: position 3,510,146 of record NZ_AP027735.1, read on the forward strand.
GGATCGCCAGGACGTGCGGCACGACGGTCTCCGGCAGCGGTCGGTCGGAGATGTCCTCGTCGGGGAAGGCCGCCTGGTGCATCGCGGTGCGCATGTCGCCCGGGTCGATGGCATAGGCGCGCAGGCCCTCCTCCTCGCCCCAGGTCAGCGTGAGGTGGTCGAGCGCGGCCTTGGAGGCGCCGTAGCCGCCCCACGTCGGGTAGTGCTCCACCGCCGCGTCCGACGAGATCGACGCCAGCACACCGTCGTTCGCCGTCAGCAGCGGCAGCAGCGGGCGGGTGAGGTCGAGGCCGGGGCCGACGTTGACCGCCCACACCGCCCGCAGCTCCTCAAGCGCGAGGTCGCGCAACGGCCGCAGCGGAGTCGGTCCGAGATCGCTCGCGTTGTGCAGCAGCAGGTCGAGCCGGCCGAGCCCGGTGACCCGGTCGACGAGCGCGGCGCGGTGCTCGGGGTCGGACACGTCGCCGGCGACCGCGTGCACCGTCGGCAGCTGTGCGGTCGCCTCGCGCAGCCGGTCCGGGTCGCGGCCGTCGGTGACGACCGTCCAGCCCCGCGCGGCCAGGGCGTGCACGAGCTCACGCCCGAGGCCTGCGGAGCCGCCGGTGATCAGGGCGACGGGTGAGGTGGTCGAAAGGTCTTGTGCGTTGACGTGATTGCTCATGCCGGCCATGCTTCAAGTTCAACTCAACTTGAAGTCAAGGGGGTGATGTCGTGGAGCGCTCGAAGCACGACCAGCTCACCGTCGGTGAGGTCGCGCAGCGCAGCGGGTTCGCGGCCAGCGCGGTGCGCTACTACGACGCGCAGGGGCTCATCGCGTCCACGCGCACCTCGGGCGGGCAGCGGCGTTTCGAGCGCAGCGTGCTGCGCCGCCTGGCGTTCGTCCGGGCCGCGTCCAACGTCGGGCTGTCGCTCGAGGAGGTGCGCGAGGAGCTCAGTCGGTTGCCGCGGAACCGCACGCCCACCAAGGCCGACTGGAACCGCATCTCCCGGCACTGGCACGGCCTGCTCGAGGAGCGCATCAAGGCGCTGGAGAAGCTGCGCGACGGCCTCGACTCGTGCATCGGCTGCGGCTGCCTGTCGCTGCAGCGCTGCGCGTTCTCCAACCCCGACGACCGCGCCGCCAACGGTCCCGGAGCCCCTGGCGCGGCGTTCCTGCCCCGCCTGCTGCGCGAACCGCTGGACCCGTCCCGCTGACCCGGCACCGACGTACGCCATCGCGGTCCACCGCCGAGACGTGCGGCGGAGCGCACGGGCCGGCGGTGCTCCGGCGGAGCGTGGCGCGGGGCCGGCGAGGCACGGCTTACCGTGGGTCCCGTGAGCCCTGCGTGGATCGACCTCGACGGCCTGGCCAACATGCGCGACCTCGGTGGGACGCCGCTCGCCGACGGTGGGGAGGTGCAGCCGGGGCGGCTGCTGCGCTCGGACAACCTGCAGACCCTCACCCCGGCCGACGTCGAGGAGCTCGTCGAGCGGCGCGGCGTCACCGACATCGTCGACCTGCGCAGCGACGTCGAGCTGCAGCTCACCGGGCCCGGGCCGCTCGTCGAGGTGGAGTCGCTGACGCACCACCACCACTCGTTCTTCCGCGAGCGCAAGGTCGCCGTCGAGGATGCGCTGGTGCTGCCGTGGCGCGACGCCGACGCGCGCCGGGCCGAGCCGAAGGACGCGAACCACTGGACCAGCCACTACCTCGGCTACCTCGCCGACCGCCCCGACTCGGTGAGCAACGCGCTGCGCGTGGTCGCCGAGGCCGAGGGGGCGGCCGTGGTGCACTGCGCGGCGGGCAAGGACCGCACCGGCACCGTGGTCGCGATGGCGCTGTCGGTCGCGGGCGCGTCGGACGAGGTGATCAGCGCCGACTACCTCGCCACCGGCGAGCGCATCGAGCGGGTGGTCGAGCGGCTGATGACGATCCCGGCCTACGCCGACAACCTCAGCGGCCGCGCGCTGGCGGAGCACACGCCCTCCCCCGACACCATGCCGCGGCTGCTCGCCGCCATCCGCGACACCGCCGGCTCGGTCGAGGGGTGGCTGCGGCAGAACGGGTGGACCGAGGCCGACGTCGCGCAGCTGCGGGCGCGGCTGACCCGGCCGTAGCCGCACGACCGACCGGCACAACGGGTCCCGGAGGGGCTCTGGGCGCCCGATCGAGCAGCTTGTGCCGGTCCGTCGTCCGCCGACCCGGACGATTTCGCCCGCACCGCGCACTACCCTGAAGTAACTTGCCGGGATGAGCAGCGCCACCTCCGACCGCACGACCGCCGCGACCCGGGTGCACGCGTTCACCGACGACGCCCTGGCCGACCACGACGCCACGGCGGTCGCCGAGCTGATCCGCCGCGGCGAGGTGTCTCCGGCCGAGGCGGTCGACGCCGCGATCGCCCGCAGCGAGGCCGTCGAGGCGCAGCTCACCGCGCTCGAGCGCACCGACTTCGAGCGGGCCCGCGCCCGCGCGCGCACCGCCGACCCGGCCGCGGCGGACCTGGCCGGAGTCCCGACCCTGTTCAAGGACAACGTGCCCGTCGCCGGTCTGCCGATGACCGTGGGGTCGCGGGCGACGCCGCCGCAGCTGCCGGTCCGCAAGAACGGCAAGGTCGTCGACCAGCTGCTCGCCACCGGTCTCGTCCCGATCGGCACGTCGCGCATGCCGGAGTTCGGCTGGACGCCCACCACCGAACGCGCCGACGGCACCCTCACCCGCAACCCCTGGCACACCGACTTCTCCGCCGGCGGTTCCTCCGGCGGGTCCGCGGCGTACGTCGCGGCCGGGGTCGTCCCCATCGCGCACGGCAACGACGGGGGCGGGTCGATCCGCATCCCCGCCGCGGCGTGCGGCCTGGTCGGGCTCAAGCCCACCCGCGGCCGGCTGCGCATCGGCGAGTCGTCCGCGGCGATGCCGGTGCGCATCGTGAGCGACGGGGTGCTGACCCGCACCGTGCGCGACGTCGCGACGTTCTACGCCGCCGCCGAGCAGGTCTACCGCCCGCGGCGGCTCCCGCCGGTCGGCCGGGTCACCTCCCCGCCGGAGAAGCGGTTGCGCGTCGGCCTGCTGCTCGACTCGCCCGTCGCCCCGCCGACCGACGCCGAGACCCGCTCTGCCACAGAGGATCTCGCGCGCACGCTCGAGTCGCTCGGTCACCACGTCGAGCCCTACGACCCGCCGATCCCCGACTCCTTCCGCGAGGACTTCATCGACTACTGGTCGTTCCTGGCGATGACGGCGGCGGACGGCGGCCCGCTGATGTTCGGCAAGGGGTTCGACAAGTCGGCGCTCGACCCGATGACGCTCGGCCTGGCCGGGCAGGGGCGCCGCCGGGTCTGGCGCGCGCCGCTGTTCCTCAGCCGTCTGCGCGCCTCGGGTCTGGTCTACGACCGGCAGCTGCGCGGGCTCGACCTGGTGCTCAGCCCCGTGCTCACCCGCACGACCCCGCGCCTCGGCGAGCTCGACCCGAACGGCGCGTTCGAGGCGGCCTTCCAGAAGGTCTGCGACTACGCCGGATTCACCCCGCTGCACAACGCCACCGGCGCACCCGCGATCTCCCTGCCCACCGGGCGCACGTCCGACGGCCGACCCATCGGCGTCATGCTGTCCGCCGCGCGCGGCGCCGACGCGCTGCTGATCCAGACCGCGCTCGAGGTCGAGCAGGCCGTTCCGTTCGCCCGGATCCAGGACTGAACCGCCTACCCTGAGGCACGTGACGGCCACCCCGCCCCCGGTCCGCGACTGGCGCGGGGTGCTGCCCGTCCCTCGCACCTCGCTCACGCCGCGGCAGATCCAGACCGAGACCACCCTGGTGCTGCTCGCCGGCCTCGGCGCGTCGGCGATCTATGCGGTGCTGTCGATCCTGCGCAAGCTCAGCGACAGCCTCCCGCTCGCCGAGCAGACCACCACGATGAACAACAGCCAGGCGCAGAACTCCTGGCTCGACCTGGCCTACCAGCTCGTCGGCATCGGACTCGGCCTGGTGACCGTCGGCCTCGCGCTCTATTTCCTCAGCCGCGAGATCCGTTCTCCTGCAAGGTTCGTCGGCTTCGACACGAGCAAGCCGGGCCCCGACCTCGCCCTCGGCGTGGTGCTCACCGCCGTCATCGGCATCCCCGGGCTGGGGCTCTACCTCGTCGCGCGCGCGATGGGTCTCAACACCACGATCGCCGCCTCCGCGCTGGGCGAGGACTGGTGGTCGCTGCCGGTGCTGGTGCTCGCCGCGATCCAGAACGGCGTGCTCGAGGAGGTCGTGATGGTCGGCTTCCTGTTCACCCGGTGGAGCCAGGCCGGCTGGTCGCTGCCGAAGGTCGTGCTGGTCTCGGCCCTGATCCGCGGGACCTATCACCTCTACCAGGGCTTCGGCGGCTTCGTCGGCAACATCGTCATGGGTATCGTCTTCGGAGCGGTGTACGCCCGCACCCGCCGGGTGATGCCGCTCGTCATCGCGCACGCCCTGCTCGACATCGTGGCCTTCGTGGGTTACGCGCTGCTCAAGGACCAGGTGTCGTGGTTGTGACGGGCCGCGGCTGACGAGGGCGATCCGGTCGCCCGCTCCCCGAGCGGCGGCCGGCACGAAGTTCGGTCAAGAAATCACCACGAGTGGTGCACCGCTGGTAAATCTTGACCATGACCCAGCCCACACGCCGCACTGCCCTGGCCGCCGGGGCCGGCCTGGTGGCCGCCCCGTTCGTCGCCCCGCCGTTCGCCTCCTCCGCCCTGGCCGCCGGCCGACCGGTCGTCCCGCTGCCCGACGGCGGCTGCCCGACCGACCCGCGCACGCCCAAGCGCGACCTGCGCGCGATGTGGGTCGCCTCGGTGGAGAACATCGACTGGCCCTCGCGCACGGGCCTGTCCGCGGAGCAGCAGCGCACGGAGCTGATCGGCTGGCTCGACCTCGCCAAGCAGCAGCGGCACAACGCGATCGTGCTGCAGGTGCGGCCGACCGCCGACGCGTTCTGGCCGTCCGACGTCGAGCCGTGGTCGGCGTACCTCTCTGGCACGCAGGGGGTCGAACCCGGTTGGGATCCCTTGGGTTTCGCGGTCGACGCCGCGCACGAGCGCGGGCTGGAGCTGCACGCCTGGTTCAACCCGTTCCGGGTCTCGCAGCGCGCCGACCGGTCCGTCCTGGTGCCCGAGCACCCGGGTGCGCAGCACCCGGACTGGGTGGTGGCGTACGGCGGGAAGCTCTACTACAACCCCGGGCTGCCCGAGGTGCGCGAGCTGTGCCGCCGCGCGATCATCGACGCGGTCCGGCGCTACGACATCGACGCCGTGCACTTCGACGACTACTTCTATCCCTATCCCGTCGCGGGTCAGGTCTTCGACGACGCGGCCGCGTATGCCGAGCACGGACAAGGGTTCTCGCTGGAGGACTGGCGGCGCGACAACATCAACCGCTTCATGAGCGACCTGCGCGACGACATCCGCCGCACCCGCCCGACCACCCAGCTCGGCGTCTCGCCGTTCGCGATCTGGCGCAACCGCGCGACCGACCCGGAGGGCTCCGACACCACCGCCGGTGCCGAGACCTACGACGACCTCTACGCCGACACGCGCAAGTGGGTGCGCGAGGAGACGGTCGACTACATCGCGCCGCAGGTCTACTGGTCGCGCGGGTTCGCCGCGGCCGACTACGAGAAGGTCACCGACTGGTGGGCCGAGCAGGTCACGGGCACCCGGGTGCACCTGTTCATCGGCCAGGCCACCTACAAGGTCGCCGCCAACGCCGACCCCAGCTGGGACGACCCGCAGGAGCTCTCGTCGCACCTGGACTTCAACACCCGCTACCCGCAGATCGACGGCAACATGTTCTTCTCCGCGAAGCAGGTGCGGCTCAACGCGCTCGACGCGACCGGGATCCTCAACCGCACGTGGTACACCCGCCCGTCGCTCACCCCCGCGTCGCCGTGGCTCGACGACCGGCCCGGGGCGCCGCGCGCGATCACCCGGGTCGTGCTCGGGCGCGGTGGGCAGCAGCCGACGCTGCGCTGGTCGGGCACCGACGGCGACGCGCGGCTGTTCGTCGTCTATCGCGTGCCGCGGGACCGGGCGACCTCGTGCGACCTCGCCGACGCGCGGCACATCGCCGACATCGTGCCGGCCCGGCGCGGCGTGCAGACCTGGACCGACCCGCAGCCGGCCGCCGGCCCGGTGACCTACGTCGTCACTCCGGTCGACCGGGTGCGGCAGGAGGGGCCGGGCACCGTCGCGCGCTGAGGCTGGGCCCGCCGGGTTGGCCCGCCGGGTGGGGCCGCCGGGACGACGGGCGCCGGGGACGACGGCCGACTGGGTCGACCGCCTGCTGGGTGAACGGCCGACGCGGTCAGCGTCCGACGACGAGCCGCCGCGGACGTACGTCGGTGGGCGGGGGCGGCACGCGCCCTCCCGCCGGCGAGACGCGCCCGAGCACGTGCGGCTCGCGGGCGCCGGTCGTGCCGGGCAGAACCCCCGGGACACCGTGCCAGGTCAGGTAGCCGACGAGCGCCATGAGATAGGCCTCCTTGGCGTCGACCGGCAACCCCAGATCGTCCGACGTGCGCAGCTCGACCGGCCCCAGGCGGCGCTGCAGCGCGGCTCGCATCGTCGGGTTGTGCACGCCGCCGCCGGAGGCATAGACCCGTGAGACGCCTTGCCCCACAAGCGAATCCGCGACCGTCACGGCGGTGAGCTCGGTGAGCGTGGCGAGCAGGTCGTCCTCGGCGACCGGGTGCCCGACCCGGGACAGAGCCCGGTCGACGAAGTCGGTCGTGAACAGCTCGCGGCCGGTCGAGCGCGGCGGCGGCAGGGCGAAGAACGGCTCGTCGAGCAGCACCCGCAGCAGCGGCTCGTCCACCCGGCCGGCGGCGGCGCGCCGCCCGTCGATGTCGTACGTCTGGCGCCCGTCGGTCAGCCGCGTCACCGTCGCGTCGACGAGGCAGCTGGCCGGCCCCGTGTCGAACGCGAGCGGGGTGCCGACCGGCGGCACGACGGTGACGTTGGCGATGCCGCCGAGGTTGAGCGCGGCGACGGGGGTGTCGAGGCCCAGCCCGCGCAGCAGGAGCACGTCGAGGGTGCCGGCCAGCGGGGCGCCCTGGCCGCCCGCCGCGATGTCGCGGGCGCGCAGGTCGGACACGACCGGCAGGCCGGTGGCCTCGACGATCTCGGCGGGCTGGCCGAGCTGGAGGGTGCCGCGGGCCCGGCCGTCGGTCACCCAGTGGAAGACCGTCTGCCCGTGGCTGACGACGAGATCGGCGCTGCCACCGGCGAACTCGTCGATCGCCGACCGCGCGGCCAGGCCGCTGGCGCGCCCCACGAGCACGTCGAGCTCGGCCACCTCCTGGATCGTCGTGGCGGCCGGGGGAGCAGCCCCAGCAGGCGCCGACGCAGCGCCTTCTCCCACGGCACGGTGCGCGCCCCGAGCGGCCGCAGCTGCAGCTCCGCCGACCCGGCGCCGTCGAGGTCGGCGACGCCGACGTCGAGACCGTCCATCGACGTCCCGCTGATCAGGCCGACGACCCGCATCAGGCGCCCCGCCGCACGACGTACGCCTCGTGCGGCAGGTCTTCTCGCTCCAGCAGGGTGGCTGCCCCGTCGAGCGCCGACCCCTGTGCGGGGACGAAGCGGGACGGCGCGATCCCGCAGGCGAGCCGGTCGGTGAGCAGCGCGCCGAGCGTGGTCAGCCCGCCGAGCAGGGCGACGGGGACGGCCGCCGAGCGGTCGAACAACGGGGCGCGGGCCGCGCGCACGGTCGCCGCGAGGTGGTCGGCCGCGGCGCTGATCACCGCGCGCGACACCGGGTCTCCTCGCGCGCCGACCGCGCCACGTCGGGCACGAACGTCCCTCTGCGGCGGGCGAGCTCGTAGCTGCCCGCGTCCGCCGCGAGGTCGTGCCAGTCGTCGCCGAACCGGGCCCGGGCCAGCGCGGCGAGCGGCTGGGCGCCGGCCTCGGCCCGCCGCAGCGCCTCCGCCCCGATCCAGGCCCCGCTGCCGAGGTCGCCGGTCACCGGGCCGCCGCCGTCCTCCACCGCGAGGCGACCGCGCTCGTCCAGCGCCACGGCCACCGCGCCGGTGCCGACGACCAGCGCGACCCCGGGCTCGGCGCCGAGCGCCCCGACGTGCGAGGTGATCGCGTCGCTGGTCACCACGGCCGCCCTGGCGGGTGTGCGCTCGAGCAGCTCGCGGGCCAGCTGGTCGGCGGCTGCGGGCGCGGCGATCGCCCCGGCGGCCCCCACGACGATCGCGCGCAGCGGGGTGGGTGCGAGGGCGGGCACGACCGAGTCGAGCAGCGTCAGCACGGAGTGGGCTGCGGCCGAAACCCCTTCGGGCGCAGCGAGACCCGGCGCACCCCGCCCGAACCCTCGGTGAGCACCTGGCCCTCGGACACCAGGCGCAACCGGCAGCGGGTCTTGCCCAGGTCGACGAGCGCGTCAGTCACGCGGGCAGCCTTGACCGGCGATGCGGACATGTCAATGTTTTCCGTCGGATACCGTCTGCATGACGTTTGTTGTCAGCGACGCCGGGCGGGTACGCCGGCCCGACCGGGCGCTGACCGGCCAGCCGTGTCGAGCGGGAGGTGTGCATGAGCGCCGACGGCGCCGGAGTCGCTGGCTCCACCGACGTGCTGGTGCGGCTGCGCTCGAGCCTGCCGCAGCTGCAGCCCGCCGAGCAGCGGGTCGCCCAGGTCGTCATCGGCGACCCCGCAGCGGCCGCGCGCCGCTCGATCACCGGCCTCGCCGAGGACGCCGAGACCTCGGTCGCCACGGTCGCCCGCTTCGCGCGCAAGGTGGGCTTCGCGGGCTACCCGCAGCTGCGCATCGCGCTCGCCGGCGCCGCCGCGCGCGAGGACGCGCTCGGCTCGACCGGCCGTCAGCCGCCCGCCGACCTCGACGAGAGCGCCTCGCTCGAGGACGTCGTGCGCACGATCGTGCACCACGAGACCCGGGCGCTGCAGGAGACCGTCGACCACCTCGACCTGGGCCACCTGCAGCGCGCCGTCGACGCCCTGGTCGGCGCCGCCCGCATCGACGTGTTCGGCGTGGGCGCCAGCGCGGGCGTCGCCTCCGACCTGCAGCACAAGCTGCTGCGCATCGGCCGAATCGCGTTCGCGTGGCACGACATCCACGCCGCGTCGACAGCTGCGTCGCTGCTCGACGAGACCGCCGTCGCCATCGGTATCTCGCACACCGGCGCCACCGTCGACACGGTCGAGCCGCTGGAGCGGGCGCGCGCGGCCGGCGCCACCACCATCGGCCTCACCAACTTCGCCGAGTCGCCGCTCGCGCGGGCCAGCGACATCCTGCTGACCACCGCCGCCCGCGAGACGACCTTCCGCGCGGGCGCCACCGCCAGCCGCACGGCGCAGCTCGCCGTGGTCGACATGCTCTTCGTCGCGGTCGCCCGCACCGACCTGCCGGCGTCGACCGCGGCGCTGGCGAAGACGTACGACGCGGTCACCGGCCGACGCGCCACCCCGGGAAGGCCGAGCGGCGATGAGCGCGGCCGCCGACCGGCGCGACCTCGCCGCGCTCGGCACCGAGGCGCAGGACCCGCGCACGCGCGACCTCGACCGGCTCGCCGTCGCCGAGGTGCTGGAGCTGATGAACGACGCCGACGCGACGGTCGCCGGGGTCGTGCGGCAGGCGCTGCCTCAGGTCGCCGAGGCGGTCGAGCTGGTCGCCGGCTCGTTCCGGTCCGCCGGCCGCCTCGTGTATGTCGGCGCGGGCACGAGCGGGCGCCTCGCCCTGCTCGACGCCGCCGAGTGCCCACCCACCTTCAGCACCCCGCCGGAGCAGGTGATCGCGCTGCTGGCCGGCGGCGAGCGGGCGTTCACGACCGCGGTCGAGGGGGCCGAGGACGACACCGACCGGGCCGCGACCGACGTGCGCGCCGCCGACGTGGGCCCGCGCGACACGGTGGTGGGGCTCAGCGCCAGCGGCCGCACGCCGTACGTCCTCGCCGCCCTCGACGAGGCCCGTCGCCTCGGCGCGCGCACCGTGTCGGTGGCGTGCAACCGCGGCGCCGCGGCCAGCGCGCACGCCGACGTCGCCATCGAGCTGCCGACCGGGGCCGAGGTGCTGACCGGCTCGACCCGGCTCAAGGCCGGCACCGCGCAGAAGATGGTCTGCAACATGCTCACGACCGCCGCGATGGTGCGCACCGGTCGCGTCTTCCGCAACCTGATGGTCGACATGGCGCCGACCAACGGCAAGCTCGTCGACCGCGCCCGGCGCATCGTCGCCGCGGCCGCCGAGGTCGACGAGCAGACGGCCGACGACGCGCTGCGGGCGGCCGGCGGCGAGAGCAAGGTGGCGATCGTCGCGCTGCTCACCGGAGCCGAACCCGCTGACGCCAGAGCGCGACTCGCGGCCGCGGACGGTCGGGTGCGCGCGGTCGTCGAGCCGCGGGCCGAGTGACCGCCGACGTGGGAGCATGACGGCGATGGGTCAACGGATGTTCGTGGCGATCAAGCCGTCCGAGGAAGCGGTCGCCGATCTCGCAGCCTTCCTCGAGCCGCGCTCGCAGCACCCCTGGATCGACCCGCGGCAGTGGCACCTGACCCTCGCGTTCCTGCCCAGCGTGCCCGAGCACCGCGAGGAGGAGCTGGCCGAGGCGCTCGCCGAGCGGCTGCTCCGCCTGGCGCCGCTGCGGCTGCGGCTCGCCGGCGCGGGGGCCTTCCCCGACCCGTTCCACGCGGCGGTGCTGTGGATGGACGTGCGCGGCGACCTCGACGGGCTGGCCGCGACCGCGCAGGCGGTGCGCCGCACCAGCAACCACGTCGGGGCCACGCCCGACGGGCAGGCGTTCCGTCCGCACCTGACCGTCAGCCGACTCCGTCGACCGCAGCAGGAGACGCGTTGGGTCGAGGTGCTGCAGACGTACGCCGGGCCGGAGTGGGTGGCTGACGAGGTCGAGCTGATCGCGTCGCATCTGCAGCCCGGCGGGCGCGGACGGCCCCGTCATGAGACGGTATCCGTCGCGGAACTGGCCGATCGAGAGGACACCGATGGTTCGACCTGGTGAGGCCGTGATGTTCCTGCTGGAGCTCGCGGCGTACGTCGGGGTCGCCCTGTGGGCGTACTCCCTCGCTGACAGCACCCTCGTCGGCGTGCTGCTCGCGCTCGGCGCGATCGCCGTCATGGGCACGATCTGGGCACTGTTCTCCTCGCCGCACGCGCGCTACCCCGTCTACGGCTGGCCGCGCGTCGCGCTCGAGGTCGCCTGGTTCGGCATCGCCGTCGCCGCGTTCATTGCCGCCGGAATCCTTTGGGCCGGAGTGCTGCTCGCGGTCGTGTTCCTCGCGCTGCTCGTCTACCGCCTGCGTGCGGTGGGCAGCTGACATGGCCGACGCGCGGGGCGAGCGACTGCTGCAGGCGGTGGCCCGGCTGCACCGGTGGGCCACCCGCCACGCCGAGCTGGAGGTCTCCCCGGCGCAGGCGCGGCTGCTCGCGCTGATGGGCGAGGTCGGGCCGGCCCGCGTCGGCGACCTCGCCGAGGCCGACCACTGCAGCCAGCCCACGATGACCGCCCAGGTGCAGCGGCTCGAGGCGCGCGGCTGGGCCGAGCGCGAGCCCGACCCGACCGACGGTCGCGCCTCGCTCGTGCGTCTCACCCCCGCCGGGTCGACGGTGCTGCGGCGGGCGCGCAAGGCCCGCGCCGCCGTCGTCAGCCCGCTGCTCGCCGACCTCACGCCGCACGAGCAGCAGGTCATCGACGAGGCGGTCACGATCCTCACCCGGCTCGTCGAGCGCGACGCCAAGGCCTGAGCGAGTCCTCGCATGAGCCCCACCGAGCACCCCTGCGCCGCATAGGGTCTGGGCCATGGGGAATCCGCACCCCGCGTCACGCGCCGAGGACGCCTTCAACGCCCACCTCGCGGGGAGACTCGCGAAGCGGGGCTGGGGGCGGCACGTGCTGCCGTTCACGGGGTACGCCGGCGCAGACTTCGCGCGCGTCTTCGCCCGGGTGGTCATGCGGCGGCGCGGCGGGCCGGGTCTGCCCGACGAGGACGAGCCGGTGCAGCGCGGCTGGCGGATGTTCCTCTCGGCGCCGCTCCCGGCCGTGACGGTGACCGTGCGGCTGGGGCGCGCGAAGGTCGAGGTGGTCTCCGACCGCGGCGGCTACATCGACGTCGAGCTGCGCGGCCACGGGCTCGAACCCGGTTGGCACGAGGCAACGTTCGAGCTCGACGGCCACGTCGACACCGGCCCGGTGCAGGTCATCGACCCGCAGGCACGGCTCGGCATCATCAGCGACATCGACGACACCTGCCTGGTGACCTCGCTCCCGCGACCCATGCTCGCGGCGTACAACTCGTTCGTGCTGCAGGAGACCGCGCGCCGCGTCGTGCCGGGCATGGCCGCGATGTTCCGCTCGCTGATCGCCCACCACCCCGGCACCCCGGTGATCTATCTGTCGACCGGGGCGTGGAACGCCCAGCCGACGCTCGCCCGCTTCCTGCGGCGGCACGGCTATCCCGAGGGGCGCTGCTGCTCACCGACTGGGGGCCGACCGAGGAGTCGTGGTTCCGCAGCGGCCAGGCGCACAAGCGGGCGGCGCTGCGGCGGCTCACCGAGGAGTTCCCGCACATCCGGTGGCTGCTGGTCGGCGACGACGGGCAGCACGACCCGACGCTCTACGACGAGATCGCCCGGGCCCGGCCCGACCGCGTCGAGACCATCGCGATCCGGCACCTGACCACCGCCCAGCAGATGCTCTCCAGCGGCACGCCCCTGCCGGCCGACGAGCCGAGCGGGCCGTCCAGCGTGCCGGTGGTCGAGGGCCCCGACGGCTACGTGCTGCACCGACTCGTGACCCACGCGATGCGCGCCCGTCAGCAGGTCGAGGAGCAGGCGGCGGAGCAGAGCGGGCGCGCCGATCAGCGGACCGACCAGGCCGAGCGCGAGCTGGAGGGGGCCGACCGTGCCTGAGCTTCCCGAGGTGCAGGCGCTCGCGGACTTCCTGCGCGGGCGCATCGTCGACCAGGCCATCACCGCGGTCGAGCTGGGCTCGATCAGTGTGCTGAAGACGTACGACCCTGCGCCGCAAGCACTTTCGGGCCTGCTGGTCAGCGACGTGCAGCGGCACGGCAAGTTCGTCGACATCGACGCCGACGGGCTGCACCTGGTCTTCCACCTGGCTCGCGCCGGGTGGCTGCGTTGGTCGGAGGAGGCGCCGAAAGCCCTTCTGAAGCCTGGGCGTTCGCCGATCGCGATGCGGGTGCGCTTCTCCGACGGCAGCGGTTTCGACCTGACCGAGGCGGGCACGAAGAAGGGGCTGGCGGCGTACGTCGTCCACGACCCGGCCGACGTGCCCGGCATCGCCTCGCTCGGCCCCGACCCGCTCGCCGACGACTTCGACCTCGCCGCGTTCCGCGCGCTGCTGGAGGGCAAGCGCACCCAGATCAAGGGGCTGCTGCGCGACCAGTCGGTGCTCGCGGGCGTGGGCAACGCCTACTCCGACGAGGTGCTGCACGCCGCGAAGCTGTCGCCGTTCGCGCTCGCGTCCTCGCTCGACGACGAGGAGATCGAGCGGCTGTTCGCCGCGCTGCAGGAGACGCTGCGGGGCGCCGTGGCCGCAGCTGCGGGCAAGCCCGCGGCCGAGCTGAAGGACGCCAAGCGCGCCGGCATGCGGGTGCACGGCCGCACCGGCGAGCAGTGCCCGGTGTGCGGCGACGTGGTGCGCGAGGTGAGCTTCGCCGACTCCTCGTTGCAGTACTGCGCGACCTGCCAGACCGGCGGAAAGCCGCTCGCCGACCGGCGAATGTCACGCCTGCTGAAGTGACCCGCCGGTAGGTTCGGAGGGTGAGTGAGTTCGAGGACGCCCTGACCCTGCGCGACGGCGAGTTCCCCGGGAGCTACGCGGTCGACATCTCCGCCGGCTGGACGATCGGTGGTGGGATCAACGGCGGGCTGCTGCTGGCGACGATGGCCAAGGCGATGTCCGACGCGCTCGGCGGCCGCGGGCACACCGAGCCGCTGGCCGTGTCCGCCTACTACCTGTCGCCCACCCGGCCCGGTCTCGCGATGGTCGAGACCGACATCGCGCGGCAGGGCGGCTCCAGCTCGACCGGCAGCGCCGCGCTGGTGCAGTACGCCGACGACGGCCGCCGCGAGGAGCGCATCCGGGCGATGGGCAGCTTCACCGACCTGTCGCGGCTGCCGACCGAGGCCACGACCCGGCTGACGCCGCCCGACCTGCCCCCGGTCGAGCAGTGCGTGAGCAAGGACGACGCGCCCGCCGGGTCGCCGGTGCCAGACGCCCCGCTGCTGGAGCGCACCGACGTCCGCTTCGACCCGGCCAGCGCCGGGTGGGCGATGGGCCAGCCGTCCGGCCGCGGCCTGATCCAGGCGTACTTCCGGCTCGCCGACGGCCAGGAGCCCGACCCGTTCGTGCTGCTGTTCGCCTGCGACGCGCTGCCGCCGGTGTCGATGGACCTGGGGCGCTACGGCTGGGCGCCCACGATCGAGTTCACGGTCAACGTGGTCGCCCGCCCGGCGCCCGGGTGGCTGCGGATCAAGCACTACACCGAGCACACCGCCGCCGGGCACTTCGTCGAGGACTGCCAGGTCTGGGACAGCGAGGACACCCTGGTCGCCCAGTCCCGCCAGCTCGCCCGGATGCCCCGCGAGCCGAAGGCCTAGATCAGTTCGTCGGGAGGCTGCACTACCGGTCGCAGTCGTTCACGCACGATCTGAGTGGCCGGCCCCGGGATGACGGGGGCGAGCGCTGCATTTCGTACGACAACGCACGATCTGAGCGGCCGGCCCCCGGGATGACGGGGGAGGTCCTGCATTTCGTACGACAACGCACGATCTGCGGGAGCGGTCCGGTCAGATGACCTCGCCCGGGCCGTTCGCCGACTCCACCGGCTTGCCGGCCTGCGCCCAGGCCTTCATCCCGCCGTCGACGTTGACCACGTCGTAGCCCTGCTGGCTCAGCCACGCGACGGCGCGACCCGAGCGGCCGCCGGAGCGGCACACCACCGGCAGCGTCGCGTCGGTGGCGGGCACGTCGTCGAGGCGGGTGGGGAGGTCGCCGAGCGGCACGTGGATCGCGTTCGGTGCGTGGCCCGCGTCCCACTCGTCCTGCTCGCGCACGTCGAGCACGACGGCGTCGTCGGCGATGTCCTGGGGAACGATCTCATCGGTCATGGCGCCATCCTCGCGCAGCCGCTCCCGGCGTACGATCCCGCGGGTGAACATCCTGTCGATCCAGTCCTCGGTCGCCTACGGCCACGCCGGCAACAGCTCGGCCGTCTTCCCGCTGCAGCGGCTGGGCCACGAGGTGTGGCCGGTCTTCACCGTGCACTTCTCCAACCACACGGGGTACGGCGCGTGGCGCGGCCCGGTGTTCGCGCCCGACACGGTCGCCGACGTGATCACCGGCATCGAGGAGCGGGGGTGCTCGGCGAGGCCGACGCGGTGCTGTCGGGATACATGGGCGCCGACGCGATCGCCGACGTCATCCTCGACGCGGTCGCGCGGGTCAAGGCGGCCAACCCCGACGCGATCTACTGCGCCGACCCGGTGATGGGTGACGTTGGCCGCGGCTTCTTCGTGCAGCCCGGCATCCCCGAGATGATGCGCGACAAGATCGTGCCCGCGGCCGACATCCTCACGCCGAACCAGTTCGAGCTGGACTACCTCACCGGCTCCGAGGTGCGCACGGTCGACGAGCTGCTCGCGGCCGCGGACGCGCTGCGCGCCAAGGGTCCGCGCACGGTGCTCGTGACCTCGGTGCAAACCGACCAGACGCCGGCCGACTCGGTGCAGATGGCGGTTGTCACCGGCGACGGGGCCTGGATCGTCACCACGCCGCTGCTGCCGATCTACCTCACCGGAGGGGGCGACGCGACCGCCGCGATCTTCCTCGCGCACGCCCTCACCGAGACGCCGGAGGCGGCGCTCGGACGTACGGCCGACGCGATGTTCGCGATCGCGCAGGCGACGCACGACTCCGGCGCCCGCGAGCTGCAGATCGTCGCGGCCCAGGACCAGATCGTCGCGCCGGAGCGCACGTTCGAGGTCACCCGCCTGCGCTGACCCCCGCGCCGGTCCCCCGCCGGCGCCCCCGGTCCCCCGAGCGAGGAGGGGCGGCCCAGATGATCCAGGTGGGGCCCCTTGATAGCCGGGCCGCCCCTGCACCAACTGGGCCGCCCCTCCTCGGCAGGGTCAGGACAGGAGCCGCTTCCAGGTCTCCGGGCCGGGGTAGCCGTCGGCGTCGGAGCCGGACCAGCCCTGGGCGAGCTGGAAGTCGCGCACGTTGGCGCGGGTGTAGCGGCTGAACGTGCGGCCGGCCTGGTAGCCGTCGCCGTCGTGGTTCTTGGTGAACCCCTTGCGGATCAGGCCGCGGTCGAGCGTCTCCACCGCCGGGTGGCTCTTGCCGAGCTGGAACGCGTCGCGTCCCGGGAACGGCGGCACCTGCGGGTCCTGCCCGCCGCCGGGCTCGCCGGCCATCTCGCGCACGAGCTCCTGGCCGCGGCCGTCGACCCACCGGTTCAGCGGACCGCCGGGGCAGGAGGTCGCCGTGTGGTCCTGGTGGCCGGTGATCTTCAGCGCGCGCTCCTTGCCGAGCGCCCGGTGCGAGTTGCGGTAGAGCCACTCCAGGGCGCGCAGCGCCGCCGCGGTCGGCCGGGTCGACCCGCTGATGTGGATCTGCACCCCGATCGAGAAGTCGTTGGCGCCCTTGGTGGCGCCCGACTTGAACTGGTAGCCGCGCGCCTGGAAGATCTCGCCCTTCTGCGTGATCACGAAGTTGTAGAGGATGCCGGCGTTGCCCGGGTCGGCCTTGTGGATGCGGTCGACGGTCTGCGGCGCCTGCGGTCCGCTCACGTTGGCCCCGGTCTGGCCGTGGTAGTGCACGACGAAGTGGGTGATCGCGGTCTTGTCGATCGCGGGCGGCCCACCGGCCTGCCACCCGGTGAAACCCCACTCCTTGCGCGGGATGATCCGCTGCGCGGCGACGGCGCTGGTCCACCCGCCCGGTCCGACCGCGGCGAGGGCGGCGGCCCCGACCGAGCCCGCGCCGACGTACTGCAGCAGGGTGCGCCGGCTCGGGCCGGCCTGGTTGGTGCTGGTCATGAGAAGTCCTTTCTCGCGGGAGGGGTGCGGGCGGACGTACGCCGCCCGCACCCCGGTCGTGCGCGTTCAGTGCGGTGCGTAGCTCACTCCGGGGGAGGCCGTTGACGCCCTTGCTCTGCAGGAAGTCGTGGCCGTCGATCTTGGTTCCGTCTCGGCGGACCTCGAAGTGCAGGTGCGTGCCGCTGGAGTTGCCCTGGTTGCCCACCTGGACGAGGTCCTGCCCGGCGGTCACCCGGGTGCCGACCTTGAGCTCCGCGGGCAGGTCGCGCTGGTAGAAGTGGGCGTAGCCCATGCGGACACCCCCGCCGCAGTCGACCCACAGGTAGTTGGTCGAGCCGCTGACACCCTCGGCGTTGGAGTTGGGGTAGGTGGGGTTGATCGTGACCTGGTCGATCGTGCCCGTGCAGGCGGACTTGAACTTGCCCTCGAAACCCGCGTAGTCGACAGCGCCGTGGGCCGAGCCGTTGCTGTAGGTCGCCCGCGCGGTGATCTTGGCCGACGAGGGCACCGGGGAGGCCCAGTCCCCCGTGGCGGGCGGCGGGTTGGTGTCGCCGCCGATGCGGTGCGAGGCGTTCTCGTTGTAGACCGCAGCCGGGAGGCGGCCCTTGCTGCCCGGCTGCAGGGTGACCGACTGGCCCCCGAAGCCGGAGTTGTAGAACACCGTGACCGGCTTGTCGGTGTTGTTCCAGTAGCCACCGGCGTCGTTCTTGATGCAGCGTCCCTGCCCGGCGCCGGCGCCCTTGAACTCGTAGCAGCTCGGTTGGGTCGTGCCGTAGTCACCCACCGACTCGGTGAAGTCCGACCAGGAACCACCCAGGTCGGAGTTGTAGTTGTAGCAGAACTCACCGGCGTCGCAGCTGCCGTCGCGCGCGGCCGCGTCGGCGGCCGGCGACGTGACGACGGCGCCGAAGCCGCTGGCGGTCAGGGCGAGCGCCCCCAGTGCGGTGGCGGTGCGGGTCTTCATGGTGCGCATGTGCCGTTCCTTTCGTGGGTCCTTCGTCCGCTCTGGACGACCACGACGCTGCCCAGCCGGCGACGGCGTACGGCAGTGGTCGGGCGGGCTCTGACGCGATCGGACGACGCGTGGTCACGTCGCGCCGGGCCGGTCGGGCGGTGTCGTCAGACCTGTCAGACGCCCGGCATGACGCGCATCTGACATCCGTCGCCTCGCTGTCACCTGCGCGACGCCTCCGGTTGCCATCCTGGGAGGCCAGTGACCGGACGACTCGGGGAGAGGTTTGTCGTCGTGAGCGACGGGACAGGGCGCGCGAACGAACGCGCTACGGCCATCGAGGGATTCGTCGACCGGCTGACCAGAGTGCGCGAGGAGGCGGGCAACCCGTCGTTCCGGCGGATGGCCAAGCGGTCGGGCGTGATCTCGCACGCGACGTTGCACGACGCGGTGCAGGGTGCGCGGCTGCCGTCGTGGACGACGGTGGTCGAGTTCGTCAAGGCGTGCGACGCCGACCCCGAGCGGCTGCGCGGGCCCTGGGAGCAGGCCGAGCGTGCGGTCAGCGCGAGCGGGGTGCCCGATCCGCGGCCGCTGGAGCCGGCGCCGGTCGATGCCGCGCCGGAGGAGCCGGCGCCGGAGGAGCCGGCGTTGCACCGATCGTCGCCGGACGAGCGGGCGTCGGCGAGAACGGCGTCGGCTGAGCCGGCCTCGGTGGAGCCGGCGGGCGTGGGTGAGCCCGGCGATGACGTACGTCGGGGGTCGGGGGCGAGCGACGACCCGGCTGCGCCGCGCTCGACCCGGCCGTCCGCGCTGCTGCTCGCCGGAGCCGCGGCGCTGGGGGCCGTGCTGTCGCTCGGAGCGGTCGCGACCTACGGCGCGCTGTCCGACGACGAGCAGGCCCCGGCCGCCGCGCTGACCCCGTCGAGCACGCCGCGCGCTGCCGGTGTCGCGGCGTCGGCGTCACCCTCCTGCCCGACGAACTCGGCGACGCACGACCGTGACCTCGCGCCGCGCACCCCGGGAGACGGGGCCAGGAAGGGATCGGAGACGCCCACCGACTGCGGCCTCTACGACCGCGGCACCACGGTCACCAAGACCTGGGAGCTGCGCAACAACGGCAACCAGGTCTGGGAGGGCCGCGCGATGCGGCGAATCGACCCGCTGCTCGGCCGGTTCGGCTGCACCACGCCGGAGACCGTGCCGATCCCCGGACCGAGCCGGGCGGCACGGCGCGGGTCTCGGTGCCGATCACGACGCCGCGCACGAGCGCGACCTGCTACGTGCGCTGGATGATCGTCGACCGCGAAGGCAACTACGCCTTCCCGGGGCAGCGGCCGATCTTCTTCACCCTGCGGGTGCGCTGACCGGCGCCGGCGCACCCCGCGCCAGCCGCATCACTCACGCGCGGATGTCGCTGGGGTGGGTGGCGAGCGGCGTGACGTGGATGTCCATGTAGGGGAACAGCGGCAGCCCCGAGATCAGCTGGTGCAGCTCGTCGCCCGACTCGACGTCGAAGACCGAGAAGTTGGCGTACTCCCCGGCGATGCGCCAGATGTGCGGCCACCGCCCGTCGCGCTGCAGCTCCTGGCTGTAGGCCTTCTCCCGGGCGAGCAGGGCATCCCGCTCGCCCGGGTCGAGGTCTGCCGGAAGACGGACATCCATCCGGACGTGGAACAGCATCGGCGCTCAGGCCGCCTTCGTCTCGGGATCGAGCACGAAGTCGTACGAGATCGTCTGGTGCTCGCCCGCGTCCTGCGGGTCGAGCATCAGCTCGGGCTTGAACGCCGAGGCGATGTCGTCCTCGTTGTGCTCGTCGCCGGGGAAGTACAGCTGCGCGGTGAGCAGCTCGTGCCCGGGGGCGGAGGCCTTGACGTGGATGTGCGCGGGGCGCCACGCGTGCCAGCCGGCAGCGGCGATGAGCTTGCCGCAGGAGCCGTCGGTGGGGATCTGGTAGGGCGCCGGCCGGATCGTGGTGATCTCGAAGTCGCCGTTCTCGTCGGTGGTGAACGAGGCCCGCAGGTTCCACTCGGGGATGTCCGGCGCGAACTGGGAGTAGAGCCCGTCGTTGTCGGCGTGCCACACCTCGACCTTGGCGCCGGCGAGCGGGGAGCCGTCGGTGGAGGTGACCTTGCCGGTCCAGACCAGCGGCGTTCCGGTCTCGCCGTCGCGCATCGGGAGGCTGCCGCGGGCGCCCTGGTCGGGCGAGTCGGGCACGTAGTAGGGGCCCTCGATCGTGCCCTTGTTGCCCTCGCGGTGCTCGGTCGCGACCTCCTCGACGACGTGCTCGATCCACACGTCGAGGAACAGCGGCCACTCGCCGTCCTCGCCGACGCTGATCAGCCACGACTTGAGCGCGTTGTACTCGTCGTAGGTGACCTTGTGGCGGCGGATGGTGTCGTGCACCGCCCCGATGACCTCGCGCGCGAGCAGGTCGACCCGCTCGGGGTCGGCGCTCGCGCCGGCCTTCTTGTCGCTGCGGAACCGCTCGGTGGCCGAGGCCCCCGACGAGGCGGCGCTGGGGGCCTGGGTCTGTTCCTGCGTCATGGCGTTCTCCTTCATTCCTGGTGGGTGAGTGGGGTGTGCGTCACCGGTCGGACCGGTAGCGCTGGAGCTTGTCGGGGTCGATCTCGACGCCCAGGCCGGGGCCGGGCCGCACGGTCAGCACGCCGTCGCGGATCTGCAGCGGCTCGGTGAGCAGGTCGTCGCTCATGTCGAGGAAGTTGGACAGCTCGCCGGCGCGTGCGGCGGTGAGCCGGAAGGCCGCGCCGAACGCGACCGTGCAGACCGTGCCGAGCTGGCTGTCGATCTGGTTGCCCATGACTGATTCCACCCCCAGCGACTCCGCGAGGTGGTGCACTCGCGCGGATCGGGTGAACCCGGTGCGGGCGGTCTTGATCGACAGGGCGGTGGCCGAGCCGGCGAGCAGCTCGCGCACGGCGTCGGCCGGCGTCACCGCCGACTCGTCGGCGATGAACGGCACGTCGCACTGCTGCACCAGCCAGCGGCGGCCGAGCACGTCGTCGGCGGGGCACAGCTCCTCGGCGAACAGCAGCCCCAGGTCGGCCATCTCGCGCATCGCGCGCGCGGAGTCGGCGGCCGACCAGCCGCGGTTGCCGTCGACGTAGAGCTCGACGTCGTCGCCCAGGTGCTCGCGCAGCGCGCGCACCACGGCGACGTCGAGGCGATAGGGGTTGCGGCCGACCTTCACCTTGAACGTGCCGATGCCGTACGTCTGTCGCACCCGCTGCGCCTCGGTCACCATCGCCTCGGGCGAGTCGAACCCCAGCATGTGCGACACGCGCATGCGGTCGGTGAACCCGCCGAGCAGCTCGGTCACGGGCAGGCCGACGGTGCGGCCCAGCGCGTCCCAGATGGCCATGTCGACGGCCGACTTGGCGGCCGGGTTGCCGACCGTGCGGGACATCCGCGCGTCGACCTGCTCGCGCTCGACCAGCCGGGTGCCGACGACCTGCGGGGCGAACAGCTCGGTCACCGCGGCCACCACGCTGCGCTGCGTCTCGCCGTAGGTGAACGGGCGCGGCGGGGCGTCGGCGATCCCGACCACGCCGTCGTCGGTGTGCACCCGCACCAGCACGTGCTCGGCGGTCGACACCTCGCCGCTCGCGAAGCGCAGCGGCTTGCGGTAGGGGATGGCGTAGGGGATCGCCTCGACGGCGGTGATCTTCATCGTGGGGCTCCCGTGGCGGAGGGGCGGTCGGTGAGGATGCCGGCGGCGTCGAGCACCCCGACGACCTGCTCGACCAGGGCCGAGGCCGGCTCGTGCCAGGCCAGCGCGAGCTCGACGGCGCCGGCGTCGGTGACGTCGTGGAACGTCACGCCCTCGAGCGGGAGGGCCCGGGCCGACTCGGGCACCAGCCCGATGCCGAGCCCGGCCGCGACCAGCGCGAGCAGCACGGCGGTTCCGGGGGCCAGGTGGCTGCGCCGCGGCGTGAATCCTGCTGCGCGAGCTGCGCGTTGGATGGCCTCGTTGACCGCGGAGTCCTTGCTGGCGTACAGCACGAAGCCCTCGGTGCGCAGGTCGGCCATCGCGATCTCCGGCTCGTCGACGAGGCGGTGGTCGCTGGGGAGCGCCAGCACGAGCGGCTCGACGGCGATGGCGCGCACGGCGGTGTCGTCGCCGGTGGCCGGCGGGCGCAGCACGGCCAGGTCGAGCCGGCCTTCGCTCAGCCCCTCGCACAGCTGCGGGGTGAGCTGGTCGGCGTGCACCTCGAGGTCGATGTCGGGCAGGTCGCGCTCGATCGCCCGGGCGATGGCGGGCAGCTGGGAGAACACGGCCGTCCCGGTGAACCCGATGCGCGCCAGGCCCCGGCGCCCCGCGGAGATGCGTTGCACGCCGGTGGCGCTGGCGTCGACGGCGTCGAGGATGCGGCGGGCCTCCTCCAGGAGGTACTCCCCGGCCGGGGTCAGCGAGACCTGCCGGGTGGTGCGCGTGAAAAGCGTTGCGCCCAGGTGGGACTCGAGCTGTCGCACGCTCTGGGAGAGGGCGGGCTGGGCCATGTGCAGGCGCTCGGCGGCGCGGCCGAAGTGGCAGGTCTCGGCGACGGCCACGAAGTAGCGCAGGTGTCGCAGCTCCACGGCGGCCTCCTTCCCGACGGGCCCCGAGGGCGGGGCGATCGATTCACGGTAGGTACGGATATTGATTCATCACAAGGACTCATTTGGCGCTGATTGATCGACACAGACGATGGATGGATGTCCGGGTCAGGACTGGGCAGGTGCCCGGTGCGCCGGTCCGGGCGGCGCTGCGAGCGTGGTCCAGATCACAGGCACGAGGCACCTGGAGGAGCCATGACCCAGTCGCTGGACCACCTGGAAGAGGTGCTGGCCAACGCCGTCGTCGACGACGCCGAGGCCGGCGTCTACCGCGCGAACCGGCGGATCTTCACCGACGAGGAGCTCTTCGAGCTGGAGATGAAGCACATCTTCGAGGGCAACTGGCTCTACCTCGCGCACGAGAGCCAGGTGCCCGAACCCGGGGACTACTTCACGACGTACATGGGGCGCCAGCCGGTCGTGATCACCCGCGACAAGAGCGGCGAGCTGCACCTGCTGATCAACGCTTGCGCCCACCGCGGCGCGATGATCTGCCGGCGCAAGACCGACAACCGCACCACCCTCACCTGCCCGTTCCACGGGTGGACGTTCCGCAACGACGGCACGCTGCTGAAGGTCAAGGACCCCGACGGCGCCGGCTACCCCGAGACGTTCGACACCGACGGCTCGCACAACATGACCAAGGTCGCGCGGTTCGACTCCTACCGCGGGTTCCTGTTCGGCAGCCTCAACGAGCACGTGCTGCCGCTGGAGGAGCACCTCGGCGACACCACGAAGGTCATCGACATGCTCGTCGACCAGTCGCCCGACGGCCTGGAAGTGCTGCGCGGCTCGTCGACCTACACCTACGACGGCAACTGGAAGGTGCAGGCCGAGAACGGCGCCGACGGCTATCACGTGACCGCGACGCACTGGAACTACGCCGCCACCACCTCGCGCCGCGGCACCGGAGACTCGGCCAACGAGACCAAGACGCTGGACGCCGGCAGCTGGGGCAAGTCCGGCGGCGGCTACTGGTCCTACCCCAACGGCCACCTGTGCCTGTGGACCTGGGCCGGCAACCCCGAGGACCGCCCGCTGTGGGACCGCCTGGACCGGCTCAAGGAGCTCTACGGCGAGGCCAAGGGCGAGTTCATGGTCAAGGGCAGCCGCAACCTGTGCCTCTATCCGAACGTGTACCTGATGGACCAGTTCTCCACGCAGATCCGCCACTTCCGGCCGATCTCGCCGGACCAGACCGAGGTCACGATCTACTGCATCGCGCCCAAGGGCGAGAGCGCCGAGTCGCGCGCCTGGCGCATCCGGCAGTACGAGGACTTCTTCAACGCCTCGGGCATGGCCACGCCGGACGACCTGGAGGAGTTCCGCTCCTGCCAGCTGACCTTCCAGGCCTCGGCCGCCCCCTGGAACGACATGAGCCGGGGCGCCGTGCACTGGCTGTCCGGCCCCGACGAGGTGGCCACCAAGCTCGGCATGACCGGAGTGGTCTCGGCCGGGCTGAAGAACGAGGACGAGGGGCTCTACCCCGTGCAGCACGGCTACTGGCTGACGGTGATGCGCGAGGCGCTGGAGTCCGAGCGGCAGCACGAGGCGAGCGAAGGAGCGGCGTCATGACCACCACCGACCCGACCACGGACGTACGTCAGGAGCCGGCTGCGAGCGACGGCGCACCGCGAAAAGCCATCTCGCAGAACGACATCGAGCAGTTCCTCTATCGCGAGGCGCGCTACCTCGACGACCGCGAGTTCGAGAAGTGGCTCGAGTGCTACGCCGACGACTGCGAGTACTGGATGCCGGCGTGGGCCGACGACGACCGGCTCACCGACGACCCGCAGCAGGAGATCTCGCTGATCTACTACCCCAACAAGGGCGGGCTCGAGGACCGGATCTTCCGCATCCGCACCGAGCGGTCGAGCGCGACGTCGATCCCCGAGCCGCGCACCAACCACAACGTGAGCAACGTCGAGGTGATCGAGCGGCGCGGCGACGTGCTGGACGTGCGCTTCAACTGGCACACGATGTACTTCCGCTACAAGACCGTCGACCCCTACTACGGGACGACGTTCTGCACGATCGACTTCTCCGGGGAGTCGCCGCTGATCCGTCGCAAGACCGTGGTGCTGAAGAACGACTACATCCACCACGTCGTCGACGTCTACCACTTCTGATCGGGCCGGTGACCAGCCATGAGCCACCAGGTAGCACTGTCCTTCGAGGACGGGGTGACGCGGTTCGTCACCTGCGCCGAGGACCAGACCGTCGCCGACGCGTCCTACCGCGCCCGCATCAACATCCCGCTCGACTGCCGCGACGGCGCGTGCGGCACCTGCAAGGCGTTCTGCGAGTCGGGTGAGTACGACGGCGGCACCTACATCGACGACGCGCTCAGCGACGCCGAGGCCGAGGAGGGGTTCGTGCTGCCGTGCAGCATGAGGCCCCGCTCGGACCTGGTGCTGCAGATCGCCTCGACGTCGGCCGTCGCCAAGACCCAGGCCGCGAGCTACACCGGTGAGGTGACCCGGCTCGACCGGCTCTCCCCCACCACCGTCGCCCTGTCGCTGAAGATCCCCGACCGCGACAAGCTGACCTTCCTGCCCGGGCAGTACGTCAACATCGCCGTCCCCGGGACCGACCAGACCCGGTCGTACTCCTTCTCCAGCGCGCCCGGCGAGGACGAGCTGAGCTTCCTGGTGAAGATCACCCCCGGCGGCCTCATGTCGGATCACTTGACCGGCGTTGCGGCAGTAGGCGATTCGGTGACCTTCACCGGGCCACTGGGCAGCTTCTTCCTGCGCGAGACCGCCCGGCCGGCGCTGCTGCTGGCCGGCGGCACCGGGCTGGCGCCGATCCTCGCGATCCTGCGCAAGCTGCGCGACGACGCCATCGAGCGACCGATCCACCTGATCTACGGCGTGAGCACCGACGACGACCTCGTCGAGCTCGACGCGATCGAGGAGCTGGCGGCGCAGCTGCCCGGGCTCACCTGGGACTACTGCGTCTCCGACCCCGGCAGCAGCGCGCCCAACAAGGGCTACGTGATGTCGCTGATCCAGCCCGAGCACCTGCACGAGGGCGACGCAGCGGTCTACCTGTGCGGCCCCCGCCGATGGTCGAGTCGGTGCGTCAGCACTTCGCCGACGCCGGCCTGACCCCCACCGGGTTCTACTACGAGAAGTTCGCGCTGTCGGCGGCAGACGCGGAGCCCGCCGAGCCGGTCGAGCCCTCCAAGCCGGTTGAGCCTGTCGAAACCTCCGAGCCGGCCGGGCCCTCCGAGCCGGTTGAGCCTGTCGAAACCCCCGCGCCCGAGCCGGTCGAGCCCTCCCAGCCGGTCGAGCCCGTCGAGACCCCCGCGCCGCTGCGCCTGGTCCCCGACCCCGACCTCGCCCGGGAGGTGGCCCGGCAGCCGGTGTTCGTGCCGCGCGAGACCGCACCGCTCACGGTCCCGGCCGCGGCGCTGGACCGGTCCGCCGAGGCGACGCTGCTGCGTCAGGTCACCCGCCAGCGCGTCTACGCCGGCCGCGAGTCCGACCCTGCCGCAACGGTTTCCGCGGTCGACCTGGCACCCGACGACGAGCTGGTGCTCGCGCCGCAGGCTCGCGAGGTGACCCGCCAGGTCGTCTTCCCCGAGCGCGTTGTCCAGCCCCTGGTGGCACCGCCCGTGGTGGCACCGCCCGCAGGGCCGCCCGTGGCGGACTCCCCGACCGAGCCCGCGCCCGTGGCGCCGGACGCACCCGGCCAGCAGCCGGCGTACGAGATCGGCGAGGAGCACCCGTCGGTGCACGAGTCCGACGCGGTGTTCGAGGCGCGGCAGGCGCTGGAGCTCGGCGCGATCGAGCTGACGATCGGGCGGCTCGGGTCGCAGCAGCTCGCGGGGTACCGCTTGCTGGCCGAGTCGACCCTGCCGTACGTCGACGCCGAGTCCGAGAGGTTCGTCGACGCGGGCGCCTACACCGAGTCCAACGCCGCGTTCCACGACTACCTGTTCGGTCAGACGCGCAACGAGCACCTGCTGCAGGCCTATCAGGCGCTCGGCGTGAAGGGGCACATGGACGCGGTGCTGCGCAACGCCACCTGGTGCCACCCGCGCTGCGCGACCGACCACGTCGAGATCGTCGAGGCGTTCGAGGCCGGCGACCGCGAGGCTGCGCGCCGGCTGGTCGTCGAGCACGCCGAGCGGTCGAAGGTGACCATGCGGCGGGCGATGGCCGACGCGCAGCAGCGGCTGCGGCCGGCGCACGTCAGCCCGGGCCGGTTCGACGGCCTGGCGGTGCTGATCACCGGCGCCGCGCAGGGCATCGGCGAGGCCGTGGCGCGGCGGGTGAGCGCCGAGGGCGGCTCGGTCGTGCTCGCCGACCGCTCCGACTCGGTCGGCGGAATGGCCTCCGAGCTGGCCGCCGCCGGTCGCGAATCCCTCGCTGTCACAGCCGATCTGGAGACCTGGGAGGGTGCGGAGAAGGTGGTCGACCAGGCGCTCGCGAAGTTCGGCCGCATCGACGTGGCGATCCACACCGTCGGCGGGACGATCTGGGCGAAGCCGTTCACCGACTACCCGCCCGAGCAGGTCGAGGCCGAGATCTCGCGCTCGCTGTTCCCCACCCTCTGGGGCTGCCGGGCCGTGGCGCCGCACATGGTGGCGCGCGGGACGGGCACGATCGTCAACGTCTCCTCGGTCGCGACCCGCGGGCTGAACCGGGTGCCCTACGCCGCGGCCAAGGGCGGCGTCAACGCGATCACCACCTCGCTGGCGATGGAGCTGGCGCCGCACGGTGTCCGCGTCGTGGCGACCGCCCCCGGCGGCACCGAGGCGCCGCCGCGCCGGATCCCGCGCGGCCCGGCGCCGGAGAGCGACGAGGAGAAGCAGTGGTACCAGACGATCGTCGACCAGACCGTCGACTCCTCGCTGCTCAAGAGATACGGCACGCTCGACGAGCAGGCCGCCGCGATCTGCTTCGTCGCCTCGCCGGAAGCGTCCTACATCACGGGGACGGTGCTGCCGGTCGCCGGCGGCGACCTCGGGTGAGCCCGGGCGAGCCCGTCGCGCGCGACCGGCCCCCGGGCGAGCCGAACCCTTCTACTGTGACGGCGTGACCGCGAGGGATCCGGTCGGACGTGACGCCGAGGTCGCGCAGCTGGTGGAGCTGGTCCGCCTGCCGCGCGACCGCGGCATGTCCGTCGCCCTGGTGACCGGTCCGCCGCGGGTGGGGCGCAGCACCGTGCTCGACGCCGTGGCCGCGCAGCACGACGGCCCGGTGCTCCGGGCGCACGGGCTGCCCTGGGAGAGCGCACGGCCCGGGGCCGTGCTGGACCAGCTGGTGGGCTCGGTCGGCCTCGACCTCGACACCGACGCAGACCCGATCGCGGCCGCGACGCGGCTGCGGGACGCCCTGGTGCCGGACGCCCTGGTGGCGAACACCGATCCGGGCGCACCGGCGGTCGGCGAGGCCGCCGCGGTGCTCGTCGTGGTCGACGACCTGCACGAGGCCGACGCCGAGTCGCTGCAGGCGCTGGCGTCGCTGCGCCGGCACCACCCCGACGCTGGCGTGCGCCTGCTGCTGTCGATCCCGACCGGTGGCGCTGCGCACGCCGAATCCGCTGCTGCCAGTGGGCTGCTCGCCGATCTCGCAGACCTGAGGATCGAGCTGGGGCCGCTCGACGCCGACGCGGTCGCCGCGCTCGCCGCGCGCCGTGGCATCGCCCTCGCTCCCTGGGCGGTCGAGCGGCTGCGCGCCCACACCGGTGGACGGCCCGGACCGATCGCGGCCCTGCTGGCCGAGTCCGAGCCGGCCACCTGGGCCGAGCCCGCAGGGGAGCTGCCGGCCCCGGCGGACACGACCGCGGACGTACGTCGTCGGCTGGGTGACCTCGCTCCCCGGCTCGGCGCCTCGTCGAGTCGGCCGGCGTGCTGCGGCCCGACGGCGGGCTGGCGCTCACCGGGGAGCTGGCACAGGTCGACGACGTGTGGTCGGCGGTCGATGCGGCCGTGGCCAGCGGCCTGCTGCGCGTCGCCGGTCCGCCGGGTGCGCCCCGGGTGCGGCTGAGCGACCCGATGGTGGCCGCGGCGGTGCGCGCGCAGGTCGGCACCGCCGGGGTGCGTGCGCTGCACCTGCGCGCAGCAGAGCTGGTCGCCGACCCGGCCGACGCGCTCACCCACCGGGTCGCGGCCGCCGCCGGCCCCGACGACGCGCTCGCGCACGAGCTCGACGACGCCGCCGAAACCTTTGCAGCACAAGGGGCCTGGGGTCGCACCGCGGCGCTGCTCGCCGACGCGAGCCGGCTGTCGTCCGGGCGGCGCGAGCGCGAGTCACGGCTCACCCGCGCGGTCGACGCGCTCGTGGGCGCGGGTGACGTGCACGCCGCGCTGGCGCTGCTGCCCGAGGTCGAGAGCCTGCGCGAGACGCCGCTGCGCGACGCGGTGCTCGGCTATCTGGCCATCCTGCGCGGGCGAGGTGTCGACGCGCACGCGCAGCTGGACCGCGCGTGGGCGATCGTCAACGCCGACCGCGAGCCGGCGACGGCTGCACTGATCAGCCAGCGGTTCGTCCTCGATGCGCTGTGCCGCGGGGCGTGGACCGAGCTGGTCACCTGGGCCGACCGGGCGGTGGCGCTGGGCGGCGCGGAGTCGGCCGAGGGCGTGGAGTCCGCAGCGATCCGCGGGCTGGGCCTGGTCGCGGTGGGCGAGGTCGAGGAGGCGCGGAGGGCGTACGCCGGGCTGCGGGAGACCGTGCGGCACGGGGCGCAGGCCCAGCGGGCGCTCCTCGGCACCGGCTGGCTGCTGCTGGCGACCGACGAGGTCGCGGCGGCGCGGGCGGCGCTGGAGCGGGCCGTGCCGCTCAGCCACCACGGCGGCTCGACGCGCATCTCGCTGTGGGCGCGGGCCTGGCTGGCGCGGGCGCAGTTCCGCAGCGGCGACTGGGACGAGGCGGTGCGCACGGCCACCGAGGGCCTCGACCTGGTCGACGCCTCGGGCATCGTGCTGACCCGTCCGCTGCTCGGGTGGACGCTGGTGCAGGTGCACACCCTGCGCGGTGACGACGAGGCCGCCCGGCGCGCGCTGCACGGCACGGAGTCGGCGCCGCAGGACTACGCGACGATGCGGGTGCCCACGCTGCTGGCCCGGGCCGCCCTCGCCGAGGCACGGTCGGACCACGAGGGCGTGGTCGCGGCGCTCACGCCGCTCACCGATCCCCTGCTGGCAGAGGCCGTCTCGGAGCCGGGGTACTGGCCGTGGGTCGAGCCGCTGGTGTCGGCCCTGGTGGGCCTGGGGCGGCTCGCGGAGGCGTCGGACCTGCTGACCGAGACCGAGGAGCGGGTGGGCGCGCGTGGCGGCCCGCCCTCGGCGGTGGCGCGGCTGGCGCGCGCCCGGGGCCGGCTGGAGGCGGCGCGCGGCAACGGCAACCTCGCCGCCGCGCGAGAGGCCTTCGAGACCGCGCTCGAGCAGCTGGCGGGCACCCCGCTGCGGGTCGAGCGCGCGCACACCCTGTTCGCGTTCGGGCAGGTGCTGCGCCGTGCGGGCAAGCGCGGCGACGCCGACCCGCTGCTGACCGCGGCGCGCGACGGCTATGCGGCGATCGGTGCGCGGGCGTGCGTCGAGCGGTGCGAGCGGGAGCTGCGCGCGGGCGGGGTGCGCGGCGGCCGGTCGGTGCCCGAGGGCGCTCGGGCCGAGCGCGCGCCCACCGACCTCACCCCGCAGGAGCGGGCCGTGGCCGACCTGGTCGCGCAGGGCAGGTCCAACCGGGAGGCCGCCGACGTGCTCTTCCTGTCGACCAAGACGGTGCAGTACCACCTGACCCGCATCTACGCGAAGCTCGGCGTCCGCTCGCGCACCGAGCTCGCGGCGCAGTGGGACCCCGACGACTGAGCACCCCTGACGACGGACCGGCACAACTCGCCGCAGGCCCCGGATCGGGGGTTCTCGGGTCCTTGTGCCGGTCGGGAGTCCGGACGTCAGCGCGACTCGCAGCGCAGCCGGGCGGGGGTGACGCCGAAGCGGGCGCGGAACGCGCGCGTGACGTGCGCCTGGTCGACGAACCCCCACCGCCCGGCGAGCGCCATCACGGTGCGGCGCGCGTGGGCGGGGTTGGTGAGGTCGTCGCGCAGGCCCAGAAGCCGCAGCTCGCGGATCGTGTCGGTCACCGACGGGTGCCCCTCGAACAGCCGGTTGAGCGTGCGCGGCGACATGCCGTGCTCGTGCGCGACCTGCGCGTGGCCGAGGCCGGGGTCGGCGAGCCGCGCCCGCACGAAGGCCAGCACCCGCTCGCGCATCGCGTCGTCGTCGCTCGTGACGGGCACGGTGACCAGGCTCGCGAGCAGCGCCATGCCGGCCTCCCCGATCCGCCCCAGCCGCTCCTGGGATGCCGGATCGGCAACGGTGGCAACGGGATCGCGCAGGCTGTCGGCCAGCAGGTGCCCCAGCACCGAGGCCGGTCCGCCGTCGACCGCGATCGGCTGCAGCAGCAGTCCGCGCTCCTCGTCGGCCCGCAGCCGCAGCCCCGCCCGAGGAGCCGTGAGCACCGCGCTCTCCCACTCGCCGGCGAAGCGGATGGCATAGGGCCGCGCGGTGTCGTAGACGACCAGCTCGCCGGGGCCGATCTCCACGTCGCGGTCGCCCTGGCGCACGATCGCGCGGCCGCGGCGCTGCAGGCAGACCTTCAGCGCGTCGCCGTCGGGGCGCTCGTGGTGCAGGCTCTGCGGCGCCCCCGCCACCCGGAACGTGGTGGCTCGCCCGAGCGGTGCGCTGCGCAGCGACCCGGTCGGCAGCACTCCCCGCGCCGCGAGCCCGAACGCGCTCGCCAGCTCCGCGCTCCAGACCTCGGGCGCCTGCTTGGGTGCCTGCGCCTGCTCGGGCGAGTCGTCGCGCGAAGCGGCGGCGGACGTACGCATCACGCATCGACCTCCTCGTGGCGCGGACCGGCAAGAGCCGTGGCGCGAACGGTCAACCACGACCGTACGCCCGCGCGCACCGTGAGGGGACCAACAGTGGATGGCTCGGTGACGTGGCCGGGCCGGCGGCCGACCGGCCGTCCGGCGCCGCGGCTCCGCGGCCGGAACGGAGCGACGCAGCCATGAGCAGTCTTCTCGACGGGGCCCCTGGCAGGGCCGGATCTTCAGCGACGGGTGGGTGGCCGGCGGCGCCGGTGACACCGCCGCGACCGAACCCGCGACCGGCGCTGAGCTGGGCCGGGTCGGCCTGGCCGACGGCGGTGACGTGACCGCCGCCGCGCTGCTGGCGAAGGAGGCGCAGCGCGAGTGGGCCGCGACGCCCGGGCCCGAGCGCGCTGCCGTGCTGCGCCGGGCGGCCCAGGTGCTGGAGGCCGGGCGCGCGGAGGTGGAGCGCTGGCTGGTGCGCGAGGGAGGTGCGGTGCCGGCCAAGGCCGCGTTCGAGATCGACCTGGTGCTCGGCGAGCTGTGGGAGGCCGCGGCCCTTCCGACCCAGCCGTGGGGTCACCTGCTCCCGACCTCGCAGCCGGGCCGGTCTTCCGAGGCGCGCCGGGTGCCGCTCGGTGTCGTCGGCATCATCTCGCCGTGGAACTTCCCGCAGGTGCTGTCGATGCGCGCGGTCGCGCCGGCGCTCGCGCTCGGCAACGCGGTGATCCTCAAGCCCGACCTCAACACCGCCGTCTCGGGCGGTGTCGCCATCGCCCGCGTCTTCGAGGAGGCGGGGCTGCCCGCCGGTCTGCTGCACGTGCTCCCGGGCGAGGTCGAGCCCGGCGCGGCCCTCGTGAGCAACCCCGACGTCGCGATGATCTCGTTCACCGGCTCGACGCCGGTCGGCCGCGAGATCGGTGCCACCGCAGGCAGACTGCTCAAGAAGGTGTCGCTCGAGCTGGGCGGCAACAACGCCCTCGTCGTGCTCGACGACGCCGACCTCGACGCCGCGTCGTCGGCCGGGGCGTGGGGGTCGTTCCTGCACCAGGGGCAGGTGTGCATGACCGCCGGCCGGCACATCGTGGTCGAGAAGGTGGCGCAGGAATACCTCGAGCGGCTCGCCGCCCGCGCGGCCGGTCTGCCGGTCGGTGACCCCGCGGCCGAGGAGGTCGCGCTCGGACCGCTCATCAACGAGAAGCAGGCGACCAACGTCGAGCGGATCGTGAGCGAGACCGCGGCAGCCGGCGCGGACGTACTCGCCGGGGGCAAGCGCGACGGGGCCTTCTTCACCCCGACCGTGCTGGGCGGGGTCACCACGACCATGCCGGCGTTCCGCGAGGAGATCTTCGGGCCGGTCGCGCCGGTCACCGTCGTCGCCGACGAGGACGAGGCGGTGGCGGTCGCCAACGACAGCGAGTACGGCCTCGTCGCCGCGATCCAGACCGGCTCGGTCACCCGTGGTCGCCGGCTGGCCGAGCGGCTGCGCACCGGGATGATCCACATCAACGACCAGACGCTCAACAACGACGCGTTCGCCCCGTTCGGCGGCGTCGGGGCGTCCGGGAACGGCGCGACCTTCGGGACGCAGTCGAGCTGGGAGGAGTTCACGGCCTGGCAATGGGTCACCTCCCGCGAGCAGGCGCAGCCGTTCCCGTTCTAGGCCTGCGCGACCGCCGTCGGGGAGTCGGCGCGTGCAGGAGGCGCGGCGGGCGCGGACTCGACCAGGTCCGCGCCCGTCGCGTCGCGCACCTGCCCGGCGGTGACGCCCGGCGCCAGCTCCACGAGCGCGAACGCGTCACCGGTCACGTCGAGCACGGCCAGGTCGGTGATCACCCGCGACACGACGCCGCGGCCGGTGATCGGGAGGGTGCACTCCGCCAGCAGCTTGGGGTCGCCCTTCCTGGTGACGTGCTCCATCAGCACGATCACCCGGCGGGCGCCGCTGACCAGGTCCATCGCGCCGCCCATGCCCTTGACCATCGCGCCGGGCACCATCCAGTTCGCGAGGTCGCCGGCGGCCGACACCTGCATCCCGCCGAGCACGGCGGTGTCGATGTGGCTGCCGCGGATCATCGCGAAGCTGGTCGAGGAGTCGAAGAACGACGCCCCCGGCAGCACGGTCACGGTCTGCTTGCCGGCGTTGATCAGGTCGGGGTCGACCTCGTCCTCGAACGGGAACGGGCCGACGCCGAGGATGCCGTTCTCGGCGTGCAGCGTGACGGTGGAGCCCATCGGCAGGTGGTCGGGGATGAGGGTGGGCAGGCCGATGCCGAGGTTGACGTACTCCCCGGCTGCAGCTCCAGCGCCGCGCGCGCGGCCATCTCGTCTCGGGTCCAGGCCATGTCAGCTCGCTCCTTGCGCGGCGGTCGCGGGGCGCTCCCCGCGGGTGGTGCGCTTCTCGATGTCCTTGTGCTGCGCCTGCTCGGGGGTCAGCTCCACGACCCGCTGTACGAACACGCCGGGCAGGTGCACCTCGTCGGGTCCGAGGGCCCCCACCTCCACGACCTGCTCGGCCTCGACGATCGTCAGTCGCCCGGCCATCGCGGCCGGTGGGTTGAAGTTGCGCGCGGCCGCGTGGAACACGCAGTTGCCGGCGCGGTCGGCGACGGCGGCCCGCACCAGCGCGACGTCGGTGACGATCGCCTCCTCGAGCACCATCTCCCTGCCCTGGAAGACACGGGTCTCCTTGGCGGGCGAGGCCAGCTCGACGTTGCCCTCGGTGTCGTAGCGCCACGGCAGGCCGCCCTCCGACACGAGGGTGCCGACGCCGGTGGGGGTGAAGAACGCGCCGACCCCGGCTCCCCCGGCGCGCAGCCGCTCGGCGAGCGTGCCCTGCGGCGTGAGCTCGACGGTCAGCTCGCCGGAGAGGTACTGCCGCGCGAACTCCTTGTTCTCCCCGACGTAGGACGCGATGACCCGGCTGATCCGGCGCTCCTCGAGCAGCAGCCCGAGGCCGGCGCCGTCGACGCCGCAGTTGTTGGAGACGACCAGCAGGTCGTCGGCGCCCTGCGCGAGCAGCGCCTCGATCAGCGTCCACGGGATGCCGGAGAGGCCGAAGCCGCCGACGGCCAGGCTCGCGCCGCTCGGGATGTCGGCGACCGCCGCCTCGGGGCCGGCCACCACCTTGTCGAGACTCATGCCGGGGCTCCTTGCAGGTGTTCGATGATCGCGGCCGAGACCTGTTGCGGTTGCTCGACGTTCGCGAGATGGGCGGCCTGGTCGAGCACGAGCAGGCGCCCGTCCGGTACGCCCTCGGCCACCTCTCGCAGGTGCTCCGGCGGGGTGGCCGGGTCGTCGGCGCCGGCGATCGCGAGCGTGGGGGCGCCGATGCTGGCGAGGTCGGCGCGCTGGTCCATCGCGGCGATGGCGTCGCAGCAGGCGGCGTAGCCGGCCGAGGGAGTGGCGGCGACCATGTCGACGTGCGCCCGGCGTACGTCGGGGTGGGCCTGGGAGAAGCCGGGGTGAACCACCGGTCGACGATCGACTCGGCGATCGAGGCGACGCCGTCGGCGCGCACCGTCGCGGCCCGCTCGAGCCACACGTCGGGCGGCAGGTGGGCGCTGCTGCACAGCACGACCAGGCGGTCCACCCGCTCGGGGTTGCGCACGGCGACCCGCATGCCGGTCATGCCGCCGAGCGACAGCCCCACGAGGTGGGCGCGCTCGACGCCGATGTCGTCGAGCAGGGCGACGAGGTCGTCGGCGAGGTCGTCGATCGCGTAAGAGCCTGGGGGCACAGGGGATTCACCGTGCCCGCGCGCGTCGTAGCGCAGCACGCGGAAGTGCTCCGACAGCGCCTCGACCTGCGGGTCCCACATGCGGTGGGTGGACCCGAGCGAGCCGGCGAGCACGACGGTGGGGGCGTCGCTCGGGCCGCTGATCTCGCGGTGCACCCGGACGGCGGCCATCACGCGATCCGCTCGAACACGGCGGCGATGCCCTGGCCGCCACCGATGCACATGGTCTCGAGGCCGAATCGCGTTTCGCGGCGGTGCATCTCGTGCGCCAGCGTGGCGAGGATGCGTGCCCCGGTGGCGCCGACGGGGTGGCCGAGGGAGATGCCGGAGCCGTTGGGGTTGAGCCGCTCGTCGGTGGGGTCGAGCTTCCACTCGCTCAGGACGGCGAGCACCTGCGCGGCGAACGCCTCGTTGAGCTCGATGACGCCGAGGTCGTCCATGGTGATGCCGGCGCGCTCGAGGGCGGCGGCGGTGGCGGGCACCGGGCCGATGCCCATGACCTCGGGTCCGACGCCGGCGACGGCCCAGCTGCGGAGCGTGAGAAGCGGTGTCAGTCCTCGCTTCTCGGCCTCGGCGCGGGTGGTGACGACGCATGCGGCGGCGCCGTCGTTCTGCCCGCTGGCGTTGCCCGCGGTGACGGTCGACGCCTCGTCGGTCTTGAGCCGGATCGGGCGCAGCCCGGCGAGCTGCTCGAGGGTGGTGTCGGGGCGCGGGTGCTCGTCGGTGTCGACGACGGTGTCGGGCTTGCCGCGGCGGCCGGGGATCGTGACGGGCACGATCTCGGCGTCGAACCGGCCGGCCTGCTGGGCGGCGCCCGCGCGCTGCTGCGACTGCACGGCGAGCTGGTCCTGCGCCTCGCGGCTGATTCCGTAGTCGCGGCGCAGGTTCTCCGCGGTCTCGATCATCCCGCCGGGGACCGGGTGGTCCTTGCCCCCGGCGGTCTCGCGGGCGCGGTCGAGGCGGTCCATCAGGTCGACGCCGCCCTGCTTCACGCCGCTGCGCAGCCCGAGGGCGTAGTGCTCGACCTGTGACATCGACTCCGCTCCCCGGCGATCACGAGCCGGGCACCGCCGGTGGCGATCTGACCCGCGGCGACGAGCACGGCCTGCAGGCCGGAGCCGCAGCGCCGGTCGAGCTGCAGCCCCGGCACGCCCGTGCCGAGGCCGGCGTCGAGCGCGGCGACGCGGCCGATGGCCGGCGACTCGCCGTTGGGGTATCCCTGGCCGAGGATCACGTCGTCGACGTCGCCCTCGGTGAGGCCGGTGCGCTCCACGAGGGTGCGCAGCAGGCCTGACGCCAGGTCGGTCGCGGTGACCGAGGCGAGGGAGCCGCCGAAGCGGCCGACCGGGGTGCGCAGCGGGGCGCAGATCACGACATCGTCCATGGCATCGACGGTAGGGCGAGGCGTCGATATAGAGAAGTACTCAGTTGTGCGCCATTCGGACCTCAGAAGTCTCGGTCGTGCGACGCTGGTGGCGTGGAGCTCCGACACCTGCGCTACTTCCTGGCGGTCGCCGAGGAGCAGCACTTCGGCCGCGCGGCCCAGCGGCTGCACATGGCCCAGCCGCCGCTGTCGCACCAGATCCGACAGCTCGAGGCAGAGCTGGGGGTGCGCCTGCTCGACCGGACGACGAGGCGAGTGTCGTTGACCGAGGCGGGGGAGGCGTACGTCGGGCGGGTGCGGGCGATCCTCGCCGAGGTCGACGCGGCGGGCGAGCAGGCGCAGCGGGTGGCGGCCGGCACCGAGGGGCGGCTGGTCGTGGGGTGCGTCGGGTCGGCGACGTACAGCCTGCTGCCGGCGTTCGCCCGGGCGGTGCGCGAGGAGCTGCCGGGTGTCGACCTGGGCTTCCGCGGCGAGATGCTCGTGCCCGCGCAGGTGCGCGCGCTGATGGCCGGCGAGATCGACCTTGCCCTGCTGCGTCCGCCGGTCGACGAGCCGGGCGTACGCCTTTCGCGCCTGCGCGCCGACCGGCTCATCGTCGCCCTGCCCGACGCCCACCCGCTCGCCTCGCGCAAACGGCTGCGGGTGCCCGACCTGGACGGGCTCGACCTCGTCGTGCACGCGGAGGGGCGATCGGTGATGCACGACGCGGTGATCGAGCTGTGCCGCGCGGCCGGGTTCGAGGCGCGGGTGCGGCACGAGGTGACCGAGACGTCGACGCTGGTGACGTTCGTGGCGGCCGAGCTGGGCGCGGCCGTGGTGCCCGAACCCGTTGCGCGACTAGGGGTTCCGGGCGTGACGTTCCGCCCGCTGGCGGCGCGCGGGGCGCGCATCGAGCTGGCGGTCGGCATGCGCGAGGACGACGACTCCCCGCGCTCGCGCGAGCCGTGGAGCTCGTACGTCGGCTGGCCGCGAGCGACGATGCCGGCCGCTAGCGTTGTCTCGGCTGAGCACTAGACAGGTGAAGACGGGCCGATCGGCGACACGCGATCGTTTCCGCTAGCGAAATATCGGGGATCGCCTAGACGCGCGGATACGGTCCGATCGTGGACCCGATCAGGAACCCCTACGCCCCCGGCGCCGGCCAGCGCCCGCCCGAGCTGGCGGGGCGCGACGCCGAGCTGCAGACCTTCACCATCGTGCTGGAGCGCATCTCGCGCGGCCGGCCGGAGCGGTCGGTGGTGCTGACCGGGCTGCGTGGCGTCGGAAAGACGGTGCTGCTCAATGCGCTTCGCTCCGCGGCGGTGCGCGCGCACTGGGGCACCGGGAAGCTCGAGGCGCGGCCCGACCAGCGGCTGCGGCGACCGCTGAGCGCGGCCCTGCACACGGCCGTACGCGAGCTCGGCCACCCGCAGACCGACGACGTCGATCACGTGCTGGGCGTCGTGAAGTCGTTCGCGCAGCGTGATGCGCCGGCGGGCGCGAAGCTGCGTGAGCGGTGGAACCCGGGCATCGACGCGCCGGCCGTCTCGGGGCGTGCCGACTCCGGCGACATCGAGATCGACCTGGTCGAACTCCTCTCCGACGTAGGCGGATTGGCCGCCGACGTGGGCAAGGGCGTGGCGATCTTCATCGACGAGATGCAGGACCTGCACCCCGAGGACGTGTCGGCGCTGTGCGCGGCGTGCCACGAGATCAGCCAGGCGGCGCTGCCGGTGGTCGTCGTCGGCGCGGGACTGCCCCACCTGCCGGCGGTGCTGTCGGCGTCGAAGTCGTACAGCGAGCGGCTGTTCCGCTACGCGCGCATCGACCGGCTGCCGCGCGACGCCGCCGAGCGGGCGCTGCAGATGCCGGCGAAGGAGGAGGACGCCGACTTCACCGAGGACGCGCTCGAGGCGATGTACTCCGCGACCGGCGGCTATCCGTACTTCATCCAGGCGTACGGCAAGGCGGTGTGGGACCTCGCACCGCGTACGCCCATCACCGGCGAGGACGTCGGCGTCGCCGCCCCCGAGGCCGAGTCGGAGCTGGCCGTCGGATTCTTCGGATCCCGTTACGAGAGAGCGACTCCCGGCGAGCGGGAGTATCTGCGCGCCATGGCCGACGTCGCCGCCGACATCGCGGCGAAGGGCGAGGAGGAGCTCGACGAGATCGAGTCGGTGCCGACGTCGGACGTCGCGAAGCTGCTGGGCCGCAAGCCCCAGTCGCTCTCGCCCGCCCGCGACGCACTGCTGAAGAAGGGGCTGATCTACTCCGGCGAACGCGGCCGCATCGCCTTCACCGTCCCCCACTTCGGGCGATACCTGCGCCAGCAGGGTGAGCACCCCAGCCCAAGCCGGCCGAGTAGCGACGAAGCCAAGCCGGCCGAGTAGCGACGAAGGAGCGTATCGAGGCCCCGCGAGTTGCTCTGGAACCCGCCCCAGGCTGAGTGGTCACTTACGGTCGGTGTCCGCGGGCGTACACCCGCAACAAGTGACCACTCAACCTTCGGAGACTGCGTTGCCGACGGCGCAGTCTCCTGCTTGCGACGATCAGCGCAGTGCGGTCGCGGAGCGCTACCGTGAGTGTGGCGAGGGGAGACGCGCGCCTGACTCCTGAACCGCCCCTGACCTGTACCCGGTATCCCGGACACCTGTTCTGAGGCGATGATCGTCTTGGAGGAAGGAGCCGATGATGCCGGCACCGAAGTCACCTGAGTTCCGTCAGCGCGCGGTGGAGGGCGCGGCAGCGGGAGAAGCCGATCGCGCAGATCGCCAAGGATCTGGGGATCAGTGATCAGTCGGAGGTCGATGCCGGGCACAGGCCTGGCTTGTCGCGTGATGAGCGGGGCGAGCTGGTCCGGTTGCGGAGGGAGAATCGGCGTCAGGCGATGGAGACCTGGGATCCTCAAGCGGGCCAGCGCCTACTTCGCCAGCGAGAACGTCCTCCCAGAATGAGGTGCCTGGCCGTGGCTGCCTTGGCCGGGCAGGAGGTCGACCTGGGGGATGGGGCTGGCCCGCGGCTGGTCACGGTGGCGGCTGCAATGGAGCCACGCAAAGGGGGTGTCGCGTAGCGGCGTGGAGCGGGCGTTGCGGGTGCCGTCCTCTTCGTTCTATGACTGGCGGGCCGGTCGCGGGCCCTCGGCGCGGGACGTGGTTGATGCGTACGCGTTGCAGGCGATCATCCAGGTGCACCAGCGGTCGCGGGGGACTTACGGGGTGCGGCGGGTGCACGCCGAGCTGGCCCTCGGCGGGTACGAGCACGCGGTGTCGCGCCGCCGGGTGACCCGGTTGATGCGCGTTCAGCGTTGCAGGGAGTGCACCGGCGCCGGTGGCGCGGTCCCGGCGTGCGGGACGTGGCGACCTGGCCCGATCACGTCAACCGGCGGTTCGTCGCCGACCGCCCCGACCGGTTGTGGGTCACCGACATCACCCAGCACCGCACCGGCTGCGGGTGGGTGTACTGCGCGGTCGTGCTGGATGTCTACTCCCGCCGCGTGGTCGGCTGGTCGATCGCTGATCACCTGCGCACCGAGCTGGTCGTCGACGCCCTGGAGATGGCCAGGATGCACCGCAAACCCGTTGGGACTGTTGTGCATTCGGACCGTGGAACCTGCCCAGTACACGTCGTGGCTGTTCGGCAACCGGCTCCGCGAGGCCGGGCTGCTGGGATCGATGGGCCGGATCGCGTCCTGCTACGACAACGCGTTGATGGAATCCTTCTTCGGCTCGATGCAGATCGAGCTGCTCGACCGGCGCGACTGGCCCACCCAGGACGACCTCGCCAAGGCGATCTTCGAGTGGATCGAAGCCTGGTACAACCCCCACCGCAGGCACTCCGCCCTGGGCTACCTGTCCCCGGCCGAGTACGAAACCCTTCACGCCGCCACGAGCACCGCGGCATGATCACCCCAACCGAAACCGTCCGAGAAACCGGGTACAGGTCACATTCGCCGCAGCGTCGCTCGGGCTGCGTACCCGTTCAAGGGGGCGAAGAAGATCGCGCCGTCTCGGGGCTGTCGGCACCGTCTGCCATGATCCCACCATGGCTGGCATCCGGACCGACAACATTCCGCGCACGGTCGACGGGCCAGCCGTAGTTGCTGCGGCGTCCGCCTTGATGCTGCTCCCGGAGAACGCGTCGAGGCACCTACGCCTGCACCGAATGGCGGCGCTCGGCATGGCACTTGAGGACCGGCAGATTTCCGCGGCAAGTTCCAGCGCCATCCGCGCGCTGCTGAAGAGCGACGACATCGGTGGCCCTGATGTCCTCCGGGAAGAAGACCCTTATTCCGACGTCCTTGTGCAGAGCATTGATTTCGTCGGCGGCACATACCTCGTCTCGTCGGGCTCCGGGGAGCACACGGTGGCTGACGTCAAGAACCTGATCGACGCGATGCTCCGTGAGCGTTGGATGGACAACGACCTCTACCAACCGACCTTCCGACTGGTCCGCAGTCTGCTCATCGTCAGCGACCTTGTACTAAGGCGCGCAGGTCTCCGGCGCGGCACGCTGCCGCTGGGGGCCGCGCGGACGCCCGTCAACGTTCCCGGGGCGGCCCGACTGGAAGAACTCGCTTCTGCCGCGTTCATCTCGAACGACGACCTCGACTCGTACGGCCCGTGGTTCCGTATGGTCATCGACACCTTCGCGCGCGACCCGGGAACCCTTACCGAACCGTGTGGCGACGACGTCACAGATGACCGTCTCCAGATGTATCCATTCCTTCGGCTGGACGACGGGTACCGAGTGGTGCTCCCCTCGATCTTCTCGTGACATTGCGCTTCCATTTCTTGCGTTTCGCGAAGCAGGCCGGCCAACTCGAGGAACTGGGACGGCGATGGCGAACCGCCGCTCTCTCTCGCGTCATGCGCCTGCTCGACCCCGGCAGGACCGCGATCTTCCTCGAAGAGGACCACCTGGTCTCCAGGTATCTGTTGCCGATAGACGGCAGACGCGACCTTCACGTCGTGCTCGCAACCGACCCGCTGACCAACTGGGATACCAACGTCTGGGGCCACATGCACGACACCCAGGCGGTGCTGGCGCGCCTTGCCTACCTCATGGCGCCTGAGGAACGGCGGACGTACTCGAGCGCCTCGACGCTCCTGCACCTTGTCATCAGCGATACCCCGGGCGGAGGTGCATTCTGGGGCGTCCCCAACATCAACGATGCCGACCCGATGCTCATCCTCAGGTCAGACGATCTCGAGGTCATGCTTCATCACGAGCCTGATGGGGCTCTGGGCCTGCTCCTCTTCGCCGAAGCGCAGGACAGGCGGCCCGGGGGTACATTTGTCACCGACATCCTCGACGAGTTCAGCGTCTACGACGCGTCAGAGAAGTCGTTCTACTTATCGGACGGGCCGCAACCGAACTTCACGGTGTTTCAAACCGGAGAGGCGCTTGCGCCTCGTGCCAAGTACCAACTCGAGGTCGACATGCACGGAGTCGTGCCGCCACTTAACCCTCAAATCATCATCCCGGCCCGGCGCCGGTATCGAAGCGATGGCCCCGGAATCTACATGGTCGACCCCAGAA
The DNA here is from genome assembly GCF_030296655.1 of Barrientosiimonas endolithica. Lineage (NCBI taxonomy): Bacteria > Bacillati > Actinomycetota > Actinomycetes > Micrococcales > Dermacoccaceae > Barrientosiimonas > Barrientosiimonas endolithica. Next base: position 3,552,217 of record NZ_AP027735.1, read on the forward strand.
GTCCATTCTGGGGATATGTTGTCGAGCTGACCGCAAGCAACGTCTTCATCACCGTCGACGTGGGCGACGGCGGACCGATAGGCGTCGAGGCTGACCTCGTGGAGTCCGCTGCCTACTGGGTATGGGAGTGCGCAAATCGCGTCGGCGTCGCACCAGCCGATCCATCCGTTGAGCTTGTACTCAAACTGTCGTCGCCTGAGTCGTGGCACAGATCGAGCGACTGGTCGCGGTCTGATCCTGCGGTGCGCGCCTCCCCTCGCGCAAGTGGTTTCAGCGTCGAGATCACCGAGACATTTGTTGCTCTCTTGCAAGAAGGGGACAACCTGGCCGAGCGCGAGCTGGTCTCGGCCTTGTTGGTAGGGCTGTTCGCTGTGACGGTTACCGATCTGCCAGAAATTCTGGATCGGGTCGCGCCGACCGGCTCCAAGCGCATGCTAAACACGTTCGATCAGCGCCAAGCGCCCGATATGTGGGCGAAAGGGCTGCCTCGCCCGTTGACAGGGCATTCCCAAGTCACCGCGCAGTTGCTCGATGACCTAGGCGACTGGCTGCGTTCGCCGTCCGGCGGCAACCTCCCAATAGGCGGCCTCAACGGGAACAACCGCGTTCCTGCCCTCAATGCGGCCGTCAAGTACCTCTTCGAGCGCCTCGAAAGCGAAATCGTTAAATACGAGCCTCGCGGCCTGCTTGCGTATCTGATCGCACAGAACGAGTCGCTGCTCCACAATGCCAAGTTCCTCGGCATGATGCTCCGGTCGCGAATCGCGTGCTTCGGAGAGAGCTCTGAGGCGGCCACCGATCTCGTTGGTGAGCGCAAAGCGAGTTCTTCTGCGCAGCGTGCCAACCGGTTCCTGATCGAGTACGTCGCCGCGCGTCCGCCGACCGGCAGCGAACAAGTCCAGGCGCGCGATTACTACGGGCTGCTGAGTATCGCGAACGAGATCGCCGAACGGGGAACTGCTTCAGATTTTCTCCACCACCGGCTAGCGGACTTCGAGGTGTCCATCCTCGAGTCGGGGCGCCTCGGAGTAGAGCGGGATCACCCGGTTCACCAAGCGATGGAAATGTACGCCGTGAACGCTGGCTCCCGATCACTTCGTGAGTCCCAAGCGAACGACTTGGTGGACGACTCCGCTAACGAGTCGAGTCGGTTTGACTTCGCCGAGTTCCTGGCGAGGAGTGTCGTGGCAACGCGGGCAGAGTTCGGATTCACCTTCGACGAGTTGCGTGAGGTATGTGGGGGTCTGCTGGATCTTGGGGTTGCTGATCAGGTGAATCGCCTCGACCAAACGACTGCGATCGCCGAGATTTCGAGTATGAGGGGCCTGAACCCACAGACCGTGGAGCGGGTTCTCGACAAGATCACGCTCGTCCCCAGGGCGTCGTTCATGTCGATCGGATACGACGCGGTGCCATGGCGCTTCAACCGGGACATGTCGTACGTCCGGCGGCCCGTCGTTCAGCAAGGGTCGGACCTTGTCTTTGGTTTCCGAAGCCTCTACCGACTTGGACCGGACTGGGTCGATAACCTTCTCTCAGGTCGGCTCCAGGGGCGGGCCGAGACCGATGAGATGATCAAGTTCATCTCCCAGGTCAGACGCCGAATCAACGACCAATTCGCGCAACAGGTCGCCCGTAAGCTCGACCGTCTCGGATTCACCACCCGTCTTTCGGTGAAGAAGTTCGGGAAGAACCGAGTGGCCGACCTGGACGGCAACGACATCGGCGACATCGACGTCTTCGCGTTGCATGAAGCCAGCAACACCATCGTCGCCGTTGAAGCCAAGGACTTCGAAATCGCCCGCACGCCGGTCGAGATCGCGAACGAGGTCGAGAAGCTCTTCACCGGAAAGAGCGGCAAGAGATCGACTGTCGAACTCCACTCGCGACGGATCGACTGGCTCGACGACAACATCGGCGTCGTCACCGCCGACTTGAGGCTTCCCGCAAGCACTCGCCTAAGGGTGCTCGGCGCCGTCGTGACCAGCGAGCCGCTGATCACGCCTCTGGTGACGGAGAGCCCGTTCCCTGTCGTTGCCATCGACGACCTCACCGCCGAGGCGGTCGGAGTCGACGCGGGGCGACAACGGCCCCGGCGCAGACAAGCCCGCGGGCGGTAGGTAGTCCTTGCCGTTGTCCGGGCAGTTAGTCAGCGCTACACCGGGCGGTTGTCGAGTGTGCTGCCCGCGTTGCGGCGACATCACCCGCAGGCGGTTCAGGGGCTAGCTCCGAGCAAGACGCGGCCCTCTCGCGTCATTCTGTGGAGTGACGCAGTGTCGCCCACCGTCAAGGGCGAGACTTTTGACAGCGAGTCGAGCACGCTTCGGTCTCCCAGCGGCGGAGGTGCGCGGTCGGCCAGGAAGGTCGTGCCATACCTGACGCAATAACTGGCGCCGACAGTGTGCCGCACCCACGCGTGCGGGGTGGGAAAGTCCTGCGCTGCCCGCCTCCTGCCGCCGGACGGTTGTCGGTGGTCACCCGAATACTTCTCGGCAGGAGGTTGATATGAATACAGCACTCATGCTGCTGGTGTTCCTCGGCGGCATCACTACGATCTTCGCGTTCACGTTTCTTCTGATGGTGCTGAGCACCGCCTACCTGCCAGCGGACTGGCCCAAGCCAGCCGTCGGCGTCTTGGTCGATGAGCTCCGCCGGCGAGGGTGGGAGCGCGGGGTCCATCAGAGTGAGTCGCGGGTCCGCCGCGTCGCCGCACGCTGCGATGTGCTCGACTATCCTGACGCGAAGGCGACGCCAGCCGGCGCCATCGCGACCCTCACCGGAGAGGATCCGGACGCGGACACGATCAGAGGACTCGCTCATCGAGCCGCGGAGCTCGAGCGCGAAGCCCTTGATCGCACTCACGAGTGGGCGCGACGACAGCCCGACATTGACCGGCTTCTGCGGGGATGGCCGCTCCGTCTGCGGCTTGAGCGATGCCGCTTCTGGCTAGCGGCGTGGACCGACCACTTCCCCGCTGCGCTGCACCGCGTCGCCAGCCGGTGCTTCACGGACCCACGGCCGGCGTTCATTGGCGCGTGCCTCGGGATCGTCTTCACTGTCGCGACAGGGGTTTACGGAAACCTGCCGGCAGGCGCCGGAAGCCTTGCTATCCTCAGCAACTGCGGTGTCCTGACGGTGCTCGCGCCCATTGTCTGGGTGTCCATCACCGAGGCTCGAAACGTCTGGACTGCGCTGCTTCCCGAGCCTGCCCCCACGGTCCCTCACCGTGTTTTTATCGTCGCTGGTGTCGTCATGCTCGTGGGTGTGACGCTCCTGTGCCTACAGGCTCTCGGTTACCGCCCGATCGAGCGCTTGGCCAACGTGAGCAGTAGTGCGACGGCTGGCCTCTCGCCTACGGCGCAGACGTTGGTCGGCTCAGCTCTCATGGGAGCGACTCTCGGCTGGTACGCCAAGCTCGCCATCCGGGGAGCGAGAGTGGGTGAACTGCCACTCGGTGTTCGTGTGCGCAACGCCCTTCGCGCGGTGTTCTTCCTTGGGTTCATCGGCCTGCTTGCTGTCTTCGCGTTCGAGAGCGTGACCTCCGCCCAGGTGCCGCGGCCCGTGATGCTCGCGCTGATGTTCTCCGTCGTTGCCAGTGTTGGGCTGTTCGTCATCATCGAATGGTGTTCTGATGTCTCCAGATTCAGGCGCCACCTTCGAACGCTGCGCCGGAAGCACCTCAGCGTGGAACGCGGATGGCTGCGTCCGTGGCTCGCGGGAGCCGCGTTAACCTACTTTGTATTCGTTGGTCCGTTGCTGGTGGACACGCTGCCGGATGACCCCATCGCGCTCTCGCTTCTCAAAGCCCTTCTCCTTGCGCTCTGGCTCCTTGCTGTCATCGTCGCCGGGGTTCAAGCGGTCGCCCTTTGCCGCTGGCGCCGCCGGCTAGAGCGCATCTACGAGGCAAGTCTTGCGCACCCTATGGAAGCCGATGATGCCTCTGCTCGTTAGGGGACCCACTGCACCTATGGCTAGCTGCGGGACGCCTCACGCGATTTCGAGCGCGGCACGCGCTGTGTGCGGCACTGATCACGTCCTCGACCAGATCAACCAGGACGTTTAGCACGAAGATGCTCATCGTGGCGGCCACCCGCTCGCGCGTGACACTGAAAGCCCGCGGTAGCGCTGACGGAGGCTCGCGCTTCGCGGAGCGGGCCGCCGGATTCCTCGGATCCCGTTACGAGAGAGCGACTCCCGGCGAGCGGGAGTATTTGCGCGCCATGGCCGACGTCGCCGAGGCCCGGCCCTCCGCCTGGGCCCTACGCGAGCGTAGGGCGGGGTTCGCGGGCGAGTACGCTGTGCTCGTGGTGAGGCAGCTAGAAAGACGTACGTTCGCGAAGGGGATCGCCTGGTCGGTCCCCGTCGTGGTGGCCGCCAACGCGGCACCGGCCGTGGCTGCGTCGTGCGCCGCGGTCACCATCGACTGGGACACGACGACGCTGTCCGGCGGCGCCGTGACCGTCGGCACGACCACCATGCGCGTCACGCGAGCAGGCTCCGGCAGCGGCACCGCGAACGACCTGACGGTGCGCAGCGGCCCGATGGGTGGGGTGAACGAGCGCTTCCTCCAGCTGGAGCGTGCGACACCGGCCAAGACGACCTCGGCCACCTACACGTTCACGTTCTCCCAGCCGGTGTCCAACCTGACGTTCTCGGTCTACGACATCGACGCCACCATCGGTTCAGGCTGGATCGACGGCATCTCGTTCAGCTCCGGGTTCAGCGCCACGAGCACCGGGGCCACGCTGACCGGCACCGGCACCGCTGCGTCACCGTTCCAGCCGAGCCAGCCGGCCACGACGGGCAACCTGTCCGGTTCCGATGCCCGAGGCAACGTGACGGTCTCCTACGCCGGGCCGCTGACGTCGTTCACGATCACCTACACGAACGTCTACACCGGCACGAACTCGGTGTCCGGCAACCAGGGCATCGGTGTGTCTGACCTGACGTTCATCCCCAGCTCCTGCTGATCCGAACCCGGGAACGGGCGTCGCTCGGTCGGCCGGATCAGACGCCAGACTGACCGGTGGTCTCGGTGGCCACGGCGATGATCTCTTGGACCTGGGTGCGATTGCGCTGATAGCGGTGGGCGGCTCAGGGCAGCGAGGGCAGCCCAAAGATCAGCCCCAGCTCTTTCCACAGTGTTTGCGCCGGTCGCGATATCCGGCCGGATGATTCCCACTCGCGGGTGGCCCCATCGACCCAGAACGACTCCTCCTCGGAGTCGAAGTGATTGGCAATCGCCCGATGGACGTAGAAAGTCTTGGAACGTCCGGTCCTGGCGACGAGCGCGTCGAGACGCGCATCTTCTTCTGCGGTCAGTCGGATGCGGAGCGTCACGTCATCACCTCTCGCGATGCACCAACCGTACGTCGCCGGGACGGCTGCCCTACGTCAGCAGCCGCTGACTCCTCAGCCCGCCAGCCCCAGCGTCGCCAGGGTCTTCTCGTGCCGCCGCAGACCTTCCTCGACCATCTCGGGGTGCTCGGCGTACCACGCGCGGTGGGTCTCGGCGAGCTCCTCCTCCGCGACCTCGCGCCCGTCGACGACCCAGCCGTCGCGCGGTTCGCCGTCCAGGTCGAGCTCGTCGACCACCCACGCGGGGATCGGGGCGAACAGGCTGCCGAGCAGCTCGCGACCGGGGTCGGCGACCGAGCCGTCGGCCCCCAGCTCCTCGGCGATCCGGCCGGCCAGCCCGATGAGCACCGGGTTGCCCGGGTGGTTGATCACGTTGGTCGCGGCGGTGTCGGCCGCGGTCAGCAGGTCGTCCGCGGGCAGCGTCTCGTCCCGCTCCTGCCGCCGCCGCAGCTCCTCGCGCGACTCCTCGGCGATGGCGCGCACCGCCCCGGCCGGCGGTCGATGGTCCAGCGGAGCCCCGGTGAGCACGCGCAGGTCGTGATACGGCACCCCTGGCGGGTCGCCCGCCTCACCGCGCACCAGCACCTGGAACGGGTGGAGCGGTGCCCAGAACAGGGCTGGAATGCGTACGACCTGGGCCGAGCGGGTGCGCTCGGCCACCTGGGCGGTGCCGAGCGGCAGGTCCCGGTAGTTCTCGCGCACGGGCTGGGCGACGAACGCGGTCGTCTGCTCCAGAGCGCGGTCCAGGTGCGGCACGTCGGTCTCGGTCAGCTCGTGCACGGGGGAATCCGCACGGTCGTCCACCGGTCGCCGACGAGCGGGTCGAGCAGTACGCGCAGCGCCTCGGCCTGGCAGTTGCCCCACACCATCAGCGACGGCCCGTCCACCTCGCGGTGACCGTAGAACTCGCCGTAGTGCCACTCTCGCGGGTCGACCCCGTCCGGCGCCTCAGTCATACGGTTCAAGGTAAGTCGGGGTGTGACCTGCACGCCCCGCCCTAGGGGAGGTATTGCGCGGCGGCGACCATCTCCACCACCCGCACCGCGCCGGCGGCCCCCGGCGCGGCCTTCAGCTCGTCGCCGACCCGGGCCGCTGTCGCGCGAACCCCGTTGTCGTACAACGCTTTTCCGACCGCGTTGTCGATCCACCTGCGGTTCGGCGTCAGCGTCGCGGTCGTGACTCCGGTGCCGCTCCAGCGCACCCGCGCCGCGATGTCGGCCTTGTCCACGCGTACGTCGTGGCCGGCGTCGACCAACGCCCGCGCCAGCCGCACGGTCGGGTCGACGTGCCCGGTGAACGGGCACGCGGCGAGCAGGACCGACACCATGGCCGCACGCTAACGCCTGGCCCCGCGAGCGACTCAGTGGCAACGGAGTTGCGGCGACCTGATCAATCTCACCTAAAGGCGCACTCTCCGCCTGAATCACGCACTAGCGTCGGCGCATGCACAGGGGGTGAGAGCCGTGGTGCTTGCGGCAGTCGTTGCTCTTGGGGGCTGCGGGGGAGGAGTTTCCAACGGCGACTCTGAGTCCTCGAGTGAGGCGCCCGACGTAGACGCCGTGCCGCCCCCGGGGTTGCGTGTTCAGTAGGTACCTCGTGATCGGTTGCATGTTGGCGCCAAGAGGCAGGAGATGGGCTGGATGAAGAGTCTTGAGGCGGCGAGGGACCGCGCGGAGGAGCAGCTGAGGGCGTACACAGATCCCTCGGGTCCTTATGCGTTCCGGACGTACGACGTCTCCCCGCTGAACACGACCGATCACCTTCGCCCGGAGGACATCCTGGCCGCCAACCTCTTGAGCCTGACACTGAAGTGGCATCACGTCGTGCCGTTGTATGCAGCGGGGGAGGCGCCGCCGCAGCGTCTCCGAACGGCGCTGGATAAAGCGCTCGTAGCGATGCGCAACGCGCCGGCTTTTGAAGAGATCGACAGCGAGGAGCAGCTGAGGGAGGTCTTCGAACCCTTGGCTGAAGCGAACCGCGCGACCCAACAGGTGACGGGATGGACCCCCGTCACGGTGTCGAAGGTGCTGCATCGCTTCGCGCCGCACGCCGTCCCGATCGTGGATTCCAGAGTTCGCGCGTTCTATGGCGTGCGGGCCGGCCAGGAGGCCGAGCTGCGCTCGCGGCAGTGGCGCGATATCAGGCAGAACCTGTCCTGGCTGGAGCAACTGGCTGAGCGGTACCCCCGGAGCGACGGCGGGGTTACGTCCGTGCTGCGGATCGCGGACATCTTGATCTGGACGCCGGACGGCGAGTCGGAATCGCGCGCCATCTAGGCGCGATGTCCCCGCAGTTCGTACGTCCTCGCACGATCTGCGAGCCGGCTCCCCGTCGTTCCGGGGCTGGCTCTCCCAGATCGTGCGTGAACGTACGAAATGATGCCGCGGTGACCGAGCCGCGCGAGCCGACCGACTCGACAGACCCGACCGACGCCACCGCCGAGCCCGACCCGGCCGACGCCGCGCTCGCGGCGGCCCGTGCCCTCACCGGCGAGGTCGACCACTTCGACCAGCTGGCGACGTTCGAGGTGGCGGCCATGGGTGGGCCGGAGGCGGCGCGCGAGCCGATCCGGATCTGCGCGGTGACCCGCGAGCAGGTCGAGCGGCACCTGACCGCGCCGGGGAGCTGGGCCGCCCCCGACCCGCAGCCAGCGCCCCGGTTCGCGATCACGTTCAGCGCCCGGAAGCGCCGCGAACGGGCCGAGGCGGCGGCCGCCGCCGAGCGCCAGGCAGAGGCGTGGGAGCGGGAGTACGACGACATGGAGGCCGCCGCTGAGGCCGCGCTCGCCGACTGGCGGCGCCGCGCAGACCCCGGCTGGATCGCCCGGGCGACCGCCGCCCGCGACGTCGCGCTGGACGACCTCGTGACCCGCGGCCTGTGGACGAGCGAGGTGCGCGAGGGCTACCGAGACAGCCCGCTGGCCGCGCTCATGATGCACGCCGCTCTGGCCTGGGACTGAGGCCGGCCGCGCCGTGCGAGAACTTCTCGCGAGAACGCTGTAACGCCCGCGCAGCCCCCACGATGTAGCGGACGCATGAGGCGCCACTCGGACCCCCGAGCGAGTGGCGCCTCATGTTTCTGTCTGCAGCCGCGCCCGGCTCAGCCCAGGTCCACCGACCCGACCTCCTGGCCCTCACGCTTCCGCGCGTGCCGAGCGATCAGGTACAGCAGCGAGCCGACGACCAGGTAGCACGCGGCGATCGTCCACGTCTGCAGGCTCTGCTGGGTCAGCAGCGCGATGCTGGCGATCAGCGCGAGCACCGACACGATCCGCGGGACGTGGAAGTACTCGTGGTCGACCTTGTCCTTCTTGAGCACCAGCACCGAGATGTTGGCCGAGATGAACACCAGCACCAGCAGCAGCACGGTGGTGTCCGCGAGGGTGCCGACGTCACCGACGAAGCTCATGCCCATGGTCACGGCGCCGACGACGAGGATGGCGACCCAGGGCGTACGACGGGCCGGGGCGACCCGCCCGAAGACGCTCGGCAGCAGGCCGGCCTCGGCGAGGCCGTACGTCGCGCGGCTGGCCATCACCATGAACAGCAGCGCACCGTTGCCGATCGCGACCAGCGCGATCAGCGCGAACAGCCACGGCGGGAACGACAGGCCCGAGGCGTCGATGACCTCCAGCAGCGGCCCCTCGGACTGGGCCAGCTGGTCGGTCGGCACGACCGCGCCGGCCCCGATCGCGATGAGCAGGTAGACGACGCCGGCGGTGGCGATGGCGCCGAACAGCGCGCGCGGGTAGGCCCGGCTCGGCTGGCGCACCTCCTCGGCCATGTTGGCCGCGGCCTCGAAGCCGAGGAAGGAGAAGAACGCGGTGATCGTCGCGGCGAACGCGCCCGACATCGGGCTGATCCCGTCGGCGAACGTGGTGAGTCGCGAGGGCTCGGCGTCACCGTTGCCGAAGACGATGGCGGCGACCACGATGATGATGATCAGACCCGTCATCTCGATGATCGTGGCGCACACGTTGGCCATCAGCGACTCGCGCACGCCGCGCAGGTTGATCGCGACGAGCGCCGCGATGAAGGCCAGCGCGACGGGCACCGACGGGATGTCGGTCAGCGCCTTGAGGTAGTCGCCGGCGAACGCGTTGGCCAGCGCCGCCGACGTCGTGATGCCCGAGGACAGCATCAGGAAGCCGATGAGGAAGGTGACGAACGGCTTGTTGAACGCCCGCTCCGCATAGCGCGCGGCGCCGCCGGCGTGGGGGTACTTCGTGATCAACTCGGCGTAGGTGCCCGCGGTCAGCAGCGCCAGCACCAGCGCGATGATCAGCGGCAACCAGATGGCGCCGCCGACGTCCTGGGCGATGCTGCCGACGAGCGTGTAGATGCCCGCCCCCAGCGTGTCGCCGACGATGAAGAAGAACAGCAGCAGCGGGGTGATGCCCCGCTTGAGCTTGGTCTCGGTCTCGCCCACGGCGTTGGCGGTGGGTTGCGCTGGTGCGTCAGGCATCCGGACACCTTTGCAGGGTCTGGCGGCGGGCACCACCTCCCCAGGCGGCCTTTTGCCCGAAACTGCCCGGGTCTGCCCGACCAGCCCGTACGCCCGTGGCCGGCTCGGGCCGGCGCCCCGCCAGGCCTCGCCCGGCGTGGCGCCGGCGTGGTGCCGGCTCAGCCCAGGACGCCGAGCCCGTCGAGCACCAGCCACAGGCCGAAGACGGCGAACAGGAACGCGGCGCCGTACTTGATGAACTTCTCCGGCAGCTGCTTGCCGAGCACCGCACCGACACCGATCGCGAGCGCGTCGGCGAGCACCATGCCCAGCGTGCTGCCGATCCAGGTGCCGAACCAGCCGTTCTGGGTGGCCAGGGTGATGGTCGCGAGCATCGTCTTGTCGCCGAGCTCGGCGAGGAAGAACGCGACACCGACCGCGAGGATCGCGGCTCCGGTGCTGTTGCGCACCTTCTGCGCCTCGTCGTCGGTGAGCTCGTCACCACGCAGCGTCCACAGGGCGAAGATGAAGAACGCGATGCCGGCGGCGATCGCGATCGGCCCTTGGTACTGCGCGAACGCGTCGCCGATCCAGAAGCCGATGCCGACGGATGCCAGGTGCGTGATCAGGGTGGCGATCGAGATACCGATGAGCACATCGCGTGCGCGATATCTGGTTGCGAACGTCATCGCCATGAGCTGGCTCTTGTCGCCGAGCTCGGCCACGAAGATGACGGCGGTCGAGATGAGGAAGGCCTCCATTGCTACCTCTCCGCCTGGGCGAAGAGCAGCCGGCCTGGTGGACGCGCCTTCGACCAGGCACAGTCAACGGGTTGCTGCACTGGTCGAAAGTCTCGTCCGCCACCGTCTCGGGTGGCCCACCTCGCCGGGCCCGAGGGCCAGTGTGTCGACGAGGTCGTTGGGGACTACTCCCTTTCAGCCGCCGAGTGTGCCGTACGCCTGGCGCACCGGCCAAATCCGTCTCACCCCGGTCGGCGGCCGGCGCCCGAGGGCGCTCGGCGACTGGTGCAGCCTGCCGTCCTGCCCTACGCTTACGGCGGCGTACGCGCACCCGGGGGAAGGATCGACCGACCGGTCGATGACGAGGGGCGTTCGCTCTACCGAGCACCAGGGGAAATTCGATGGTTCCAGCACCAGTCCACCCGTCGCGGCGCACCGTCACCAAGGGCGTCGGATGGGCCGTGCCCACCATCGCGCTGGGAGCGGCGGCCCCTGCGCTCGCGGCCAGCCCGTGCTCGTGCACACCGAACGGCTGCCCGAGCATGGGCTTCGGCGGCGCGCTCGACGGCAACGGCTGGAAGCTCTCGACGGTGGGGACCTTCACCGGCGGCACCACGCGCTATGCCGGCACCTACGCCCCCTCCACGGGCGGCAACGCCAGCTGCAACAGCGTCACGGGCGGGACCGGGGGCGGCTCCATCTCCGGCGCGATCGTCATGGAGGGCGACCCCACCGCGGCGGGTGCCTCGATCACGTACTCCAAGAGCGTATGTCTTCAGGCGGGGCGCACCTACACGTTCACGTGGAACTGGAACAGCTTCAACGCCAACAACCGGTCGATGTTCCTCGACGCCCAGCTGACGAGCTGCTCCGGGACCGTGGTGGCGACCGCGACTCAGGTGCAGGCGCTGGGGCGCACGACGAACAGTCGCGGCTCCCGCACGCTCACGGTCACGCCGACCGCGACCAGCCTCTACACGTTCGAGTTCATCGGCACGTTCGGTACGACCCCGGCGTACGACAGCGCCTGCAACCGCTACGCCAACGACATCGGTTTCACCGCGCCGCTCTGCACCGGCGGCTGATCAGCCGACTCGAACGACTCCTCCGTGTCACCGACCCCGGCGCGCAGCCGGGCCGACCGCCCACTTCGGGAGCCGGTCGTAGGGCGGTGACGTGCTGCGCACAGCATCCGGACAGCCCTGGGCGCCAGCGTGCATGGCACACCGAGCCGGACCTGCCGGCCAGGGAAGGAGAACGCCATGACCAACCGGAGGCTGGGACAAGGAACCCGCATCGGTCTGACGACCGCCGGATTCCTTGCAGCAGCAGGGGTTCTCGTCGGTGGCGCCAGTGCCTATGCCGCCACCGACGCACCGGGTACGACCTCGCCGGGCGCGACGTCCACCACGAGCCCGGACGGCCAGGGTCAGCAGGATCGTGGCCAGCAGGGCCGCTCCGACTCGGGCGCCCCGGGCGACCGGGAGGGCTGCGACGACGCCGACAAGGCGCCGGGCGGCGCAGCCTCGCCGAGCTCCTCGACCGACGCGACCTGATTCCCTCTCAGACCAACCCGGCCTTGGTGACCACCACGGCGACGGCTCCGAACGTGCGCGGCTCGACGACCCTCGGGGGATCGTCGAGCCGCGTGCGTCCGGGTGGGGCGGCGGGCGTACGCCCGCGGCTAGCGTGGCCGGGACGCGCACCCGACGCCGGCCGCAGGAGGCACCCATGTCCGACGAGCAGCCCTACATCGACTACGACAACCTGCCCGTTCCCGACGAGGGGATCCTGGTCACCACGTTCCTCACCGTCGAGAACGTCGACCGGTCGCGCCGGTTCTACTCCGAGGTGCTCGGCGGCACGGTGGTGCTGGAGCGCAACCCGTGCATGGTCAAGCTCGCGAACTCGTGGCTGATCATGAACCCCGGCGGCGGCCCGACGCCCGACAAGCCGGGCATCACGCTCGTGCCGAACCGGCAGCGCGACGAGGTCTCCGCGTTCCTCAACCTGCGGGTCGCGGACATCGCGCAGGTCTATCGCGAGTGGAGCGCCAAGGGCGCCGAGTTCGTCACCGAGCCGATCGACCGTGGCGCCGAGATCCGTTGCTATCTCAGGGATCCCGACGGTTACCTCATCGAGGTGGGGCAGTCGACCGGGCTGCTCCAGGGCGACCTCGCCACGATCCGCCCGGAGGACCCGACGGGCTGACCGGCCCCGCGCGCGGCGCGAAACTGCGTCGCCCCCACCCCCGACGTACGCCAGGGTGGGCGCATGCAGTCCGACTACCGCTGGAGCCGGCTCACCACGGACGACGGCGAGGCCTGGGCGGCGCTCGCGAACACGCTGGCCGAGGTCGACGACACCGACGAGTTCGTCAGGGCCGAGGACCTCACGGAGGAGCTGACCGACGACGGCGTCGACCCCGACCCGTGACACCTGGGCGGTCTGGGAGGGCGACCGCCTCGTCGCCTTCGGCGGCGTCCGGGTGTCGCCGACGCTGGGCCACGACGGCACGGCCCGCGCCTGGTTCCTCGGCGGCGTGCACCCCGACCACCGCGGCTATGCGGTCGTGCGCTACTTCAACCAGCTCGTGCGCCCGCTGCCCGGGGAGGTGCCCGCGCAGCCCGAGGTGCCCACCGACGTACGCCTGGTGCCGGTCAGCGACGACCTCAAGGAGGCGGTGCGCGAGGCGCACAACGCGGCGTTCCGCGACCACTTCGGCTCCTCCGAGGTGCCGCCGGCCGCGTGGGACCACCGCTGGGCGGCGCGCGCCAGCCGGCACGACCTGTCGTCGCTGGCCGTCGACGGCGCCGGACGGGTGCTCGCCTACGTGCTGTGCCAGGTCTGGGAGGAGGGGAGCTCTACGTCGCGACCGTCGGCACCGTCGCCGAGGCGCGTGGGCGCGGCCTCGCGCAGGCCTGCCTCGCCCGGTCGCTGCGGCTCGCCGTCGACGAGGGCGGCTTCACCCGCGCCGACCTGCACGTCGACTCCGCGAGCCCGACCGGCGCCACCCGGCTGTACGCCCGGCTCGGCTTCGAGACCGCGCGCGTCTTCGCCCGGTTCGAGCGCCCGCAGGGCGAGGTCTCGGCCTCCCGGCCGACCGAGGGGCTCAACAGACGGGCGTGAACGAGATGTCGGAGATCCCCGCGAGGATGTACAGGTCGTAGTTGGTGCTGAACAGGTTCGAGTAGGTGATGCTGAAGCTGGTGAGGGGACCGGCGTAGGAGATGCCGACGTTGCCGGCGGTCTCGGTGGGCAGGGCGGAGCCGGTGTTGGTGAACGGATCGGCGGCCGTGCCCGAGCCCGTCACCCTGCTGCCCCGTGACCGCACGGTGAAGCCGGACGAGAGGGAGAAGCCCTCGCGGAAGCCGGTGGTGCCGCTCGTGCCGGTGCCGACGGTCTCCAGGTCGAGCAGGGTGAAGCTCACGTTGGTCACCGGTCGCGAGAAGGTGAACGTGATCGTCTGGGTGTCTCGCGCCGCGACGTTCGGCGAGAACGAGAAGGCGAGGTACTTCTGCGAGATGCCGCCTTGCGGGCCGGCGGTCACTCGCAGGTTGCGGTCGTTCGAGACCGTCGAGGTCACCGTGAGCGTCGTCCCGTTGACCGTGGTCTGACCCACGAGCGTCCCCGTGGCCAGGGCATCCCAGTCGACCACGCCGGGGGCGCACGATGGAGAGGCGGCGGCGGCGGGTGCGGCGGTGGCGATGCTCACGATCGGGACCGACCACAGGGCGCCCTTGCTCACGTTCCGACGGGTCGTTCCGGTCTGCTGCTGCACGGCTGCCTCCCGCTGCCTGCTGATGACTGTGCTCACTCTAGATGCGCTGCGGTGCGCTGCGGCTCCCGCGCTGCGTCACCCCTCGCCAAGGGGATAGGTGAGGCGAACCTAACCGATGCCTTACACTCCTGCCCGTGGCCAAGAAGTCCAAGCAGCGCAAGCCGAAGAAGGAGTGCTGCGTCTCCAAGTCGCGGTGCCAGCGCTGCCCGATCCGGATGCTGCGCGAGGGCACGCTCCCGGAGGGCTACACGGTCAAGAAGCGCAAGCTGGTCAAGGCCGCCTGAGCCGCACGCTCGGCTGAGCGTCAGGACCGCTTGAGGCGGGCGAGCAGCCGCTCCTCGGCGTCCGGCCCCGCGGCCACGCCCGACGGCAGCCGCAGCAGGAAGACCACGCCGAGCAGCCACCACAGCCCGAACAGGATCCACGGCTCGATGCTCAGCGCGGCCGGCATCCCGGGCAGGTAGAGCGACAGCAGCGCCAGGGTGAGCACGGCGGCGGCGACCCCGACGACGGTGCCGAGCGGGGAGCGGGCGCTGCCCACGCGGAACGGGCGGTCCATCTCCGGCTCGCGCCGGCGCAGCACCAGGAAGGTCACCGCCACGAGGAAGTAGGCGACGACGATGCTCGGGGCGCCGGAGTCGACCAGCCACACCAGCATCGCCTCGCCGAACCACGGCGCCAGCACCGACAGCGACCCGATGAACAGCAGCGCGTTGACCGGCGTCCTGTACGTCGGGTGCAGCTTCCCGAAGAAGCGCGGCAGCATCCCCGAGCGGCCCATGGCGTACAGCAGCCGGGAGGCGCCGATGAGGAAGGCGTTCCACGAGGTGAGGATGCCGGCGATGCCGCCCGCGATCAGGATGGTGCCGAAGATCTCGCTGCCCCACAGGGCGGTCATCGCATCGGCGGTCGCGAGGTCGGCGGCGGCCAGCTCGCTGCTGCTCATCGCCGAGCCCGCGGTGACGACGACGAGGATGTACCAGAGCGCGGCCATCGCGACCGACAGCACGACCAGCTGCCCGATGCGGCGGAACGGCACGTTGATCTCCTCCGCCGACTGCGGCACCACGTCGAACCCGACGAACAGGAACGGCACCACCACGAGCACCGCGACGAACCCGTCGAACCCGCCGGTGAACAGCGGCCGCATGTTGGCGGTGGAGCCGCCGACGAACGAACCGACCAGCAGCAGCGCGCCCACGACCAGCAGGAACAGCACGATGAACGACTGCGCCGCGCTCGCCGGCTTGATGCCGCGAATGTTGAGCAGGGTCAGCACGACTGCGGCCACGACACCGACCAGCGCCCAGGTCAGGTAGACGTCGGACCCCGCGACCGACCACAGGCGTACCTGGTTGAGCTCGGGGAACAGGTAGAGCGCTGTGCGCGGCAGCGCCACCGCCTCGAACGCGACGATCGTGACGTAGCCGCCGGTGATCGCCCACGAGCAGACGAACGCCCACCGCGGACCCATCCCGCGCATGACGTAGTGGTGCTCGCCGCCCGCGTGCGGCATCGCCGAGACGAGCTCGGAGTAGGTCAGGCCGACCAGGCACATGATGAGCCCGCCGACGACGAAGGCCAGCGCGGCACCGAACGTGCCCGCCGACTCGAGCCAGCCGCCGGTGAGCACGACCCAGCCGAAGCCGATCATCGCGCCGAAGCCGATGGCGATGGTGTCGAGGCTGCCGAGCGCGCGGACGAAGCCGCCGTCGGTGCCGTGCGTGGGGGAGTGGTCCGTCATCTCCCCATGCTGCCGGGCTACCGGCGAGTCGGGAGGTCAGACGCGCACGTCGACCCAGACCAGGCGGTGGTCGCTCGTCGGGAACGGGTAGCTGCCGGTGAGCCGCGACAGCGGGTCGGCCTTGACCGGCCAGAACACCCGGGCGTCGAGCATCTTCAGGTTGCGGCTCGGCAGGACGTAGTCGGCCCGGATGTTGCCGGGCGGCTCGGCGAAGTCGGCGGTGTCGTACTTCGCCGGCGTGCGGTGGGTGAGGTTGGCCCCGCCCTGCTCGCGCGCGGCCTCGACGGCGCCCTCCGACCACGGCGTCAGCGAGGTGTTGACCCGCTTGTTGGTCAGTAGCTGCTGGACCGCGCCGGGCAGCGAGTCGCCGTCGTAGGGGTCGCTGTTCTGGTCGCCGGCGATGACGAACCGGCTGCCGGGCTTCAGGCCACCGCGCTGGCCGGCGTCGTCGTAGATGTAGCGCGACCGGCTCGGCCCGGAGACGTAGTCGGCCCACAGCCGGATCTCGTCGGCGTTGCGCAGGCCGTTGCGGTCCTCCGGCCCGTCGAACACCGGCGGCGTCGGGTGCGAGGCGAGCACGTGGACCGTGCGCCTGCCGACCCGCACGGGGACGTCCCAGTGCGACTTGCTCGACAGTCGTACGCGCTCCAGCTCCTCGGGGAGAACCAGTCGTTCGGCTCGGGCGTGGCCGGGTCGTCGGGCAGTCGCGCGCCAGGCATGTCCTTCCACAGGAAGTTCTGGAAGGTGCGCACCCGCGCGGTGTCGATGGGGTACTTGCTGTAGACGACCATGCCGTACTGCCCCGGGAACTCGCCGAACCCGAAGGCGTCGTTCGGGCCGCCGACGGTGCCGTCGTTGTCGAGGTCCATGCCGCTCGGCACGCCGGTGTTGACCGGGGCGGTGTAGGCGTAGGGGTAGGTCACCGGGTCCGCGCCGCGCTGCCCGCGCTCGAGGTAGTTGTCGCGGAACAGGTCGACCGCGACGTTGCCCGGGACGTAGTCGAACTCGTTGATGAGGACGACGTCGGGGTCGGTGCGCTGGATGGTCTCGGCCACGTTGCGCGCCTGCTCGTTGTCCGGCGTCGACAGGTCGCGCACGAGCTGGCCCTCGGCGGAGCGGTTGAGCGAGGCGTTGAACTGGGCGACGCGCAGGGTGCGGTCGGGGGCGTTGCTCCCGGGCTTGGCGCGGTCAGGCTTGGCGCTGCCCTGCGGCTCGGCGCTGTCGCCGGGCTTGGCGGTGGCGGCCGGGGCGGCGAGGCCGACCGAACCGGCCAGGGCGACACCGACGAGGGCGGTGAGGAGCGACGTACGGCGGGTGCGACGGGTCATGAGCCCCACTGTGGCCCGGTCCGGGCGACCTGCGGGCGAACACGAGGAGATCTTTGGGCGGTGGGGACGGCTGGCGGAGTCGCCGCGCGACTGAGTGGTCACTTGTGGTGGGTGTCGACCGTCGCGCACCCGCCACAAGTGACCACTCGACCCGGTGAGTCGTCACCTACGCCGATCGGCGCTGGCTATCACCGAAGGTCGATGCGTCCAGCGGGGTCGTGGGGGAGCATGGGGCGGTGAGTCGGACCGAACCCATCCTGGGCGCCTCGCTCGACGAGCTGCGCCGCACCCGCACCAGCGTGAAGTGGCAGGCGTACGGCCACGAGGCCATCCCCGTGTGGGTCGCCGAGATGGATGCGCGGCCCTGCCCGCCGGTGGTCGAGGCGGTCACGTCGGCGCTCGGCCGCGGCGACACGGGGTATGCGTGGACGGCCGCATACGTCCGTGCCGCAACAGATTTCGCGAAGCGGCGGTGGGACTGGTCGCCCGACCCCGGCGCGGCGATGAGCGTGCCCGACGTGATGTCGGGGATCGAGGCGTTGCTCGTGCACAACGTGCCCCGCGAGGCGGGTGTGGTGCTGAGCCCGCCGTGCTACGACTCGTTCTACGGCTTCGTCGCCGCCACCGATCGGCGCCTGGTGAAGGCGCCGCTCGGCGCCGACCTGCGGCTCGACCTCGACGCGCTCGACCGGGCGTTCGTCGAGGCCGGGCCGGGCGGGGCATACGTGCTGTGCAACCCGCAGAACCCGACCGGCACGGTGCACACCGCCGACGAGCTGCGGGCGCTCGCGCGGCTGGCCGACGAACGCCGGATCCTGGTGCTGTCGGACGAGATTCACGCGCCGCTCGTGCAGCCGGGAACGACGTACACGCCGTACCTGAGCCTGCCCGAGGCCGCCCGCGGCGTCGCCCTGATGAGCGGGTCGAAGGCGTTCAACCTGGCCGGGATCAAGGCGGCGCTGGCGTTCGCCGGGCCCGACGCCAAGGAGCGTCTCGCGGCGCTGCCCGAGGTGCTGACGCACGGCGCCAACCACCTCGGGGTGATCGCGGCGACCGCGGCGTACGACCACGGCGGGCCGTGGCTCGACCAGCTGCTCGGCGAGCTGGCCGACCGGCGCCGGCTGCTGGGTGAGCTGCTCGCGCAGCGCCTCCCCGACGTACGCCCGGTGCCGAGCCAGGCGACCTTCCTCGCCTGGCTCGACTGCCGGGGGCTGGGCGTCGACGACCCGGCCGCGACGTTCCGGCGCGGGGTGTGATCGTCAGCGCGGGCACCTGGTACGACCCCGACCAGGGCGCCGGGTGGGTGCGCTTCAACCTCGGCACCTCGCCCGAGGTGATCACCGCCGCCGTCGACCGCATGGCCGCCGCGCTCGAGCCGGTCGAGTAGCGCGCGAACCAAGCCGGTCGAGCAGCGCGTGAACCAAGCCGGTCGAGTAGCGCGAGGAACGAGCGCGTATCGAGACCCCGGCGACCGCCCTACCGGGCCACCTCGGGCTCGGCGTCGGCGATCTGCCGGTGCGCCCACGGCGACAGCAGCGCGAGCACCACACCGAACGCGACGGCGATGACGCCGAGCACCGTGAAGAACTGCGCGTCGGGGGTGTCGTCGGTGAGCCGGATGGCCTGCGCGGCGATCGACTGACCGGTCGCCGACGACAGGAACCACAGCGCCATCGCCTGCGACGCGAACGCCTTCGGGGCCAGCACTGTCGTGGCCGAGAGACCGACCGGCGACAGGCACAGCTCACCGAGCGTCTGCACGACGAACACGCCGCCGAGCACCCACACCGGGGCGGTCGGGCCCTCGTAGTAGTTCGCGGCGATTCCCAGCAGCACGAACGAGATTCCCGCGATGGCCACACCCATCGCGAACTTCATCGGCGTGCTCGGGAACTTGCCGGAGCGGGCCAGCCACAGCAGACCGAACAGCGGTGCGAGGAGGGTGATGGTGATCGGGTTGATCGACTGGAACCACTCCTCCTCGAAGCGGAAGCCCAGCGAGTCCAGGTCGGTGCGCCGCGCGGCGAAGGTCGCCATCTTGGTCGCGGCCTGCTCGAAGATCATCCAGAACAGCACCGCGGCGATCCACATCGGGAGGTAGGCCCGCAGGTGGCGTCGCTCGGTCGGGGTGACTCGCTTGCTGCGGAACATCACGACGAAGTACGTGACCGAGGCGGCGACCGACAGCAGCGCCACCGTGTCGATGACGGCGGCGGCATAGCCACCGCGCACGACGCGGAGCAGGCCGATGAGCACCGCGACACCGGCGACGACGCCGAGTCCGATCAGCCCGGCGCGGCGCCGCGCCGTCTCGTCGACCGGGTTCGGAGCCTTGTCGCTGTCGGGGTCCAGCCGCTTGCGGCCGAGGTAGTAGAGCACCAGCGCGATGCCCATGCCGACGGCTGCCGCGGAGAAGCCGGCGTGGTATCCCCAGCGGTTGCGCAGGAAGGCCACCACGAACGGGGCGAAGAACGCGCCGATGTTGATGGAGACGTAGAAGATCGAGAAGCCGGCGTCGCGGCGCGGGTCGCGGTCGGTGTAGAGGTGTCCGACCATGGTGGAGACGTTCGGCTTCAGCAGACCGGTGCCGAGGGCGACGAGTGCGATGCCGAGCCAGGAGAAGCCGGCGCCGGGGACGGCCAGCGACAGGTGGCCGGCCATGATGATGAGGCCGCCGTAGAGCACGGACCGGCGCGCGCCGATCATCCGGTCGGCGAGCCAGCCGCCGATGATCGACAGCAGGTAGACCGCGGCGCCGTACGTCGCGACCACCGCCTCGCCCAACGTGTCGTCGAGCCCCAGCCCGCCGTTCGCGGCCGTGTCGACGAGGTAGTAGAGCAGGATGGCGCGCATCCCGTAGTAGGAGAAGCGCTCCCACAGCTCGACGTTGAAGAGGGTCGCGAGTCCGCGCGGGTGGCCGAGGAAGGTCTTCTCGGCGGGAGTCGCCCCGGTGTCGGTGGGGGTGGCCGACATGCTCAGGTCACTTGCCTTTCGATTCTGGACTTGGGGGCCCGAAAGCCGCCGTCCACCGTACGGCGCGTTCCTAGGGCACTCCTGTCGGGTCGTACGCTGGTGGTCACTTCGCACATCCATCGCGGGAGTCCCAGGAGGGGCTGAGAGGGCGCTGCTGCCGCGCCGACCGTCACACCTGATGCGGGTCATGCCGCCGAAGGGAGACTCCGATGCCGTCGTCTGCCGTGTCGCAGATCGCTTCTGCCAGAACGAGATTCACGCCGGACAGCCCTGCCCGGAGGCGGGCGACCCGCGGCGGGATGCTCGGCAACTACGTCGACCAGGTCGACATCTTCCTGCCCGTGATCGCCCTCGCCCCGGTCAGCGACCGGGTGCTCGGGCCGGGCAGCACCGCGGCCCAGACGGGCCTGGTGTTCGTGGCCACGCTGCTCGGCCGGCCGCTGGGCGCCGCGATCTTCGGCGCGGTCGCCGACCGCCGCGGCCGCACCAGCACGACCCGCATCGCGATCGCGGGCATCGCGGCGACCACGGCGGCGATCGCGCTGGTGCCGGGGCACACCACGCTCGGGGCGGCGACGCTCTGGGCGTTCGTGGCGCTGCGGTTCCTCGGCGGCATCTTCCTGGGAGGTGAGTACACCGCGGCCATCCCACTGGCGATGGAGTGGTCGCGGCCTGAGCGGCGCGGCGGCCTGAGCGGCGCCGTCATGGCGATGTCGCCGCTGGCCAACGCCTCGATCGCCGCGCTGACGCTGACGCTCGTCGAGGTGCTCGGCGTCGACGCGTACGCCGACTGGGCCTGGCGCGTCCCGTTCGCCGTGGGTGCGCTGCTGGCGGCCGCGATGCTGCTCTACTACCGCCGCGGGGTCTCCGACGCGCCGGCCTGGAAGCGAGCCGAGCGACGCCCGAACCCGTTGCGGGACATCGTGATCGGGCAGTGGCGCCGGCAGCTGTGGCAGGTCTTCGTGCTGATGACCGGGCTGTGGCTGTTCACCCAGATGGCCGTGCCGGTGCTGACCGGTGAGCTGCGGGCGTCCACCGCGCTCGACCCCGCCACGGTGCCGTTCGTCATGCTGATCGCGACGCTGGTGTCGGCGGTGACGATGCTCGCCGCGGGCGAGCTGTCGCGGCGCACCGGTCGACGGGCGTTCTTCGTGGCGTTCGGGGCGGCGGCCGTGCTGCTCGCCCCGCTCGCGCACGCGCTCACCGGGGCGTCGCGGTCGCTCGCCGTGGTGGTGCTCGGCGCCGCCGCCCTGCAGGTGGTGACCGTGACGGCGTACGGGCCGGTCGGCGCCTACCTGGCCGAGCGGTTCCCGGCGCAGGTGCGCTCCAGCGGCTACGGCGTGGGCTACTCGCTGTCGATCGTGCTGCCGGCGCTCTACCCGTTCTGGCTGCCGCCGCTGCAGGAGGCGCTGGGCGCCGAGGTCGCGGTGCGGCTGGTGCTCGCGGTCGCCGCGCTGCTGCTGGTGGTGGGTGCGCTGGCCGGCCCCGAGACCGACCGTCGCGCCCCGCTCGCCTGACCCTCATCGGGCTGATCCCGGCGTGCGGTCGGGTCAGCCGCGCAGGCCGAACTCGTCGTCGCGCCACTCCCGGCCGTCGCCGATGAGGCCGTTCTCGCGGGGCTCGTCGGAAGGGTTGTCGGCCTCGCGCTGGCGCAGCTCGACGCGGCGGATCTTGCCGCTGATGGTCTTCGGCAGCTCGAAGAACTCGATGCGCCGCACCCGCTGCCACGGCGCGAGCCGCTCGCGGGCGTGCCGCAGGATCGACTCGGCCGTCGCGGCGTCCGGCTCGTGACCGGAGGCGACCGCGACGTACGCCTTCGGCACGGCCAGGCGCACCGAGTCGGGTGCGGGCACGACGGCCGCCTCGGCCACCGCCGCGTGCTCGATCAGCACCGACTCCAGCTCGAACGGACTGATCTTGTAGTCGCTGGCCTTGAACACGTCGTCGGTGCGCCCGACGTACGTGATCGACCCGTTCGCGTCGAGCGTCGCCACGTCGCCGGTGTGGTAGAAACCGCCGGCCATCGCCTCGGCGTTGCGCTCCTCGTCGCCCTGGTACCCGGTCATCAGCGGCAGCGGGTGGGCCGACAGGTCGAGGCACAGCTCGCCCTCGGCCACCCCGTCGGCGTCGGGCTCGATGCGCTCACCGGTGAGCGGGTCGACCAGCGCCACGGGCACGCCGGGCAACGGCTTGCCCATCGACCCCGGCTTCAGCTCCGACCCCGGCGTATTGCCTACTGCCGCAGTCATTTCCGTCTGCCCATAACCGTCGCGCAGCGGCAGGTTCCAGGCCTTGCGCACCTGCTCGATGATCTCGGGGTTGAGCGGCTCGCCGGCGCCGATGACCTCGCGCAGCGCGCCCGGCTTGTCGCCCAGGTCGGACTTGATGAGCATCCGCCACACCGTCGGCGGCGCGCACAGGCTGGTCACCTGGTTCTTGCTCAGCGTCTCGAGCAGCGCGGCCGGGTCGAAGCGGGAGTAGTTGTCGATGAAGATGCACGCCTGCGCGATCCACGGCGCGAAGAAGCACGACCATGCGTGCTTGGCCCAGCCGGGGCTGGAGATGTTCAGGTGCACGTCGCCGGGCTTAAGCCCGAGCCAGTACATCGTCGACAGGTGTCCGACCGGGTAGGACACGTGCGTGTGCTCGACCAGCTTGGGCTTGGAGGTCGTGCCCGAGGTGAAGTAGAGCAGCACCCGGTCGGTGCTCGCGTTGCCCGGGTGCGGGGCGGGCTCCGCGTCGATGTCGTACGCCTGGTGCAGGTCGACCCAGCCGTCCGGCACCCCGCCGGCCTCGCCCGGGTCGGGGATGGCGAAGCGCAGGTAGTCGCCGGGCACGGCGTCGAGCTTGTGCGCCTCGGCGGCGCTGGTCACCACGGCCTTCGCCCGGCCGCGCTCCATGCGGTCGACCAGGTCGGCGGGGCCGACGGCGGTGGTGGTCGGCATGATCACGGCGCCGAGCTTCATGATCGCGAGCATCGTCTGCCACAGCTCGACCTGGTTGCCGAGCATGACGATCACCGCGTCGTCACGTCCGACCCCGTTGTCGGCGAGAAGCCTTGCCACCTGGTCGGACTGGCGCGCCATCTCGTCGAACGTCACGGACCTGACGGTGCCGTCCTGCTCCACGATCGTGAGGCATGGCGCGTCGTTGCCGCGGGCGTTCGCGTCGAACCAGTCGATCGCCCAGTTGAACGACGGGCCCACCTCGGGCCAGGCGAAGTCGGTGGTGGCCGCGGCGTAGTCGTCGCGCTGCTCGATGAGCCGGTCGCGGACGGCGCGGTAGGCCTCGGTGGGGCTGGTGGTTCCTGACGTCGCTGTCATGGCGCAAGTTTGGCGCGTACGCCTTCCGCGCGGGCCGCTTCGCGTCACCTCGACCCATTGACAGGTGACCAAATGGTCACCTAATGTCGCTGGCGTGCCCATCGATGACGACCTCGTCTTCAAGGCGCTGGCGGACCCGGTCCGTCGGCTGCTGCTGGACGCGCTCTTCCAGCGGGACGGCCGCTCGCTGGGGGAGCTGGAGGAGATCGTCAACGCCGAGCACGAGATGACCCGGTTCGGGGTCGCGAAGCACCTGCGGGTGCTCGAGGCGGCGAACCTCGTCGTGACGCGCAAGGAGGGGCGGTCCAAGGTGCACCGTCTCAACCCGGTCCCGATCCAGCAGATCCATCAGCGCTGGATCGGGAAGTACACCGAGCGGGCGGGCATCTCCTCCGTCCTCATCGGCATGAAGGAGCAGATCGAGCGATCCGCGGCCGACCCGTCGGACGACCCCGAGAAGGACGGAAAGTTATGAGCGACAACGAGATCCAGGTCTACAGCATCTACATCGACGCGCCGGCCCAGAAGGTGTGGGACGCGATCACCACGTCGGAGTTCACCACCGACTACGGCTACGGCGGCGACGTCGAGATCGACCTCACGCCGGGCGGGACGTACAAGAACTTCACCACCGCCGAGATGAAGCAGATGGGCATGGGCGAGGTGTCGGTGAGCGGCGAGGTGATCGAGGCCGACGCGCCCCGCCGCCTCGTGCTCACCTGGACGCCGGCGTGGATGCCCGACGCGAAGACCCAGCTGACCTGGGAGCTCACGGAGTACCCGTCGGGCCTCACCCAGGTGGTGCTCACCCACGACCTCACCGGCGCGCCCGACCTCGCCGTGCAGACACGCGGCGGCGGCGAGCCCGCGAGCGGTGGCGGCGGGTGGCCGTGGGTCCTCTCCGGCCTCAAGACGCTGCTCGAGACGGGCGCGTCGATGGACCGGCAGGCCGGTTGAGCGCTGTGGGCAGACCCGGGCGGGGCGCGCGGACGGGAACTGTCCGCATGCCCAGATTCGCTGGGTGCATCAGCTTCCCGCACCCGAGGAGAACGCCATGAACGTCGACCCGCAGATCCGCACCGAGCGCGACGAGCTGCTCGCCTTCGTCGCAGAGCAGATCCAGGCGCTGCGCAACGCCGCCTCCGGGCTCAGCGAGAGCCAGGCGCGAGAGACCCCGACCCGCAGCGCGCTGTCGATCGGCGGCCTGCTCAAGCACGCGGTGTACGTCTTCGACAGCGCGCAGCACCGGCTCGACCACCCCGACGGCCGGCTCAGCCCGGAGGACTACGAGCGCCTGCTGCCGGCCTTCGAGGCGAGCTTCGCGCTCACCGAGGACGAGTCGCTCGACGGGATGCTGGCCGAGTTCGACCGGAAGGCCACGGGCTACCTGGCGACTCTCGCCGGGCTCGACCCGGACGCGGAGATCAACGAGCCCGCCGCGCCGTGGTTCGGCCGCCCCGACCCCACCCCGGTCCGCACCCGCTTCTACCTCCTGCACCAGATCGAGGAGCTGGCCCGCCACGCCGGCCACGCGGACATCGTGCGCGAACAGCTCGACGGTGCGACGTCGTACGAGCTCGTCCCCGACGCCGCCCAGGCCGGCTGACGGCGCTACCTGAGCTGGTAGCGCGGGTTCCAGGCGTTGTAGCCCTTCGGGCACCACGAGCGAGACTGTGCTCCCGCGGTCGAGGTCCACTTCCCCGCGCGCACGGTGCCGTCGCCACAGGTCACGGTTGCGCGCTGCTCCCAACCCGAGCTGCCCCAGCACTGCGACATAGCGCCGAGCCGCCCATCGGTGCCTTGGACGAGGATGCTGCGGCAGCGCGGCCCGCCAGTGTCAATGACGGCCGAGGCCTCCGTGGACGTGGCGACCGCGACGCCGCCGAACGCCAACGATGCGCACGCCACGCCTGCTGCGAGTTGCTTCTTCATGATTTCCCCCTTGGTCGAACTTCCCCTGTCCCCGGAGTGTGAGCCGGTCCTCGCCGCCCAACAAGACTCCTGTCGGCAGCAACCGCCGGCCCGCTCGACCGCCTGCCATGCTCGCCGCATGGGGAACGAAGCGATCAGCCCGCTGCACATCGAGGTCACGAGTCCGGAGGGGACTCCTCGCGTGACGATCAGCTCCGGGGATGACTTCGACGGACGTCGGGTCGCACCGGCTGCCGGTGTCATCATCCGGGACCGGGACGGCAACGAGCGTGGCGGCATCGGCGTGCTCGACGTGGAGGAGGGCAGCGGAACCCGAGTCGTGACCGCACTCGACCACCCGGGTGCTGACGCCGTTGGGATGTACGTCCACGAGGCCGGCACCGCCGGTGTCTTCATCAACGAGGCGCCGCGCGGGCAGGTGCGTGGAGGTTCTGGCGTCGGGCGGTTTACCGCCGAGGTGGGGATCGACGGCACGCCGACCCTTGAGCTGCGGGACGACGAGGAGCGTCCGCGGCTCCGGCTGACGCTGACCGCTACCGGAGCCGGCGCGATCGAGTTTCTCGACGCCAGCGGGCGCGTGGTGCAACGGATCGTCCCGGAGGACCAGGGGTGACCGCAGGCCGACTCCTCGTCGTCGACGGCGAGCGGTTCGAGGTGACTGCTCGGTCCGGGAGCGGTCAGACGTACGACTATCGCTGGCTGAGTGGCCCGAACCCGGGCTACGGCTTCAGCTCGACGGTCAGCTTCGCCCGCAGTGCTCACGACGACGGCCAGCCATGGCCGGTCCGGCGGGAGCAGCTGACCGATGACGACCACGTGGCGCAGATCCGGGGGTTCCTGGCCGAGATCGACCCGGAGACGGGCTACCTCGCCGAGGTCGACTGATCACCCGCGGGCGTCGAGCTCCCGGACCAGCCGTTGCGGGGCCGTGTTGCGGAACGACATGTCCAGCAGCTCGCCGATCTCGGCCCAATCCGGCTGTGCCGCACGGAAGTTCACGCCGACCCACCCCGACGGGCCGTAGTAGCCCGGCACGAAGCAGCGCGTCTCCTCCAGCAGCGCCAGGCGCTCGTCCTCGTCGGGCTTCACCAGCACCGACTGGCGGTAGGCGTCGGAGGCGTGGCCGCCCTTCACGACACCGCCGTAGATCGCGAACACCTTGGTGGTGAAGAAGTTCGGGTGGCCGTGCGAGACCTTCTCGGCCGCACCGGGCAGCGCCAGCGCCAGCTCGCGCACGCGCGCGAGGAACGGGTCGTCCTCGTCGAACCGCAGCGGGTGCGTCATGTCGCCGACGCTAGCGGGGTGACGCCTCGATCACCGGGTATCCGGCGATCTACCCACGTCACTAGACACACCCATACGAAGGCATCGTCACCGGGTGCGGCCGGTTGTTAGAGTCCACCGGTGCAGATCGCCCGTGAGCAGCTGAGCGAGATCCTCGGCACCTCGATCCCCGACTCCGTCACCGCCGTCGACGCCGTCACCCACGACTCGCGGGCCGTGCGCGCGGGCGGTGCGTTCGTCGCGATCCCCGGCTTCACCGTCGACGGGGTGACCTTCGTCCCGCAGGCGATGGCCAACGGCGCCAGCCTCGTCATCGCCGAGCGCGACGTGCCCGGCGCGCCGACCGCGGTCGTCCCCGACGCCCGCGTCGCGCTCGCCGACCTCGCGGTCGAGGTCGCGGGCCACCCCTCCCGAGAGCTCACCGTCTACGGCATCACCGGCACCAACGGCAAGACCACGACGTCGTACGTCCTCCACGCCATCCTCTCCGCGGCGTACGGCGCCGAGCACACGGGTCTGATGACCACCGCCGAGATCGTCGTCGGCACCGAGCGCGAGGCCGCGGTGCGCACGACCGGGGAGGCGCCGCAGGTGCAGGGCAACCTCGAGCGGATGCGCGCAGCCGGCGTGACGCACGTCGTGCTCGAGACCTCCTCGCACGGCATCCATCTGCACCGGGTGCGCGGAACTCGTTATGCCGCAGCGCTTTTCACCAACCTCACGCGCGACCACATCGACCTGCACGGCTCGATGGAGGACTACTACCTCACCAAGCGCAAGCTGTTCGAGTGGACCGACGGGCCCAAGCTGTCCAACGCCGACGACGAGTACGGCGCCCGTCTCGCCCGCGACGTCCCCGGCACCCTGACGTTCGGTGTCGTCGAGAGCGCCGACTACCGGATCTCCGACGCCCAGGTCGAGGGCGCCGGCACCACCTTCACGCTGCGCACCCCCGAGCACGGTGACCTGACGCTGCGCACTCCGCTGCTCGGCGACTACAACGTGCACAACGTCGCCGGCGCCGCCGCGATCGCGCTCGAGACCGGCATGGACCCCGACACACTCGTGCGCGCTGTCGCCGAGATGGCCCAGGTGCCAGGGCGATTCGAGCGCGTGCCGGCCGCGGTCGACCGTGGTTTCGAGGTCGTCGTCGACTACGCCCACACCGACGTCGGCCTGGAGCTGGTGCTGCAGGTCGCCCGCGACGTGCTCGCCGCGCAGGACGGCGGCGGCCGGCTGATCTGCGTCTACGGCGCCGCCGGCGACCGCGACCCGGCCAAGCGACCGCTCATGGGCGCCGTGGCCTCCCGCCTCGCCGACGTCGCGATCGTCACCACCGACGACGCCTACACCGAGGACCCGCAGGCGATCGCCGACGAGGTCATGGCGGGCGCCGACGCCGGCGACACCAGCGTCGTGCTCGACCGCCGCGAGGCGATCCGCGCCGCCCTCGCCCAGGCCCGCCCGGGCGACGTGGTGGTCGTCGCGGGCAAGGGACACGAGCGGGTGCAGCACCTGCCCACCGGCGACGTCGACTTCCACGACGCCACCGTGGTGACCGAAGAGCTCGCCCGCGCCTGACCCCGCCCCGGCCCCCGACGTACGTCCGCGGCGGCCCCAGGCGTTTATCCACAGTTCACGATCGCTCGCCCGGCGCGCACCCGCCGATCCTTGTCAGGGTGTGCGCCATGAGCCGTCGATCGCCGTCGATGTCGCCGCTGCTGCTCGCGCGGATCGCCCAGCAGGGCGGGGTCCTGTCACGTCGTGACGTGGTCGAGCTCGGCCACCACGACCAGGACCTCCAGTCGTGGCTCCGCGCGGGCCTCGTGATCCAGGCGTCCCGAGGTGCTTACTACCTCTCTCCCGACCGCGAGCCGGGCTGGGCCGAGCTGACCTCGTTCGAGCGGGCCGAGGAGCACGAGCGCCGACGCGCGGCGGCCCTGCTGACGGTGCTGCCCCGCCCGCTCGTCGCGAGCCACAGCACCGCGCTGCTCCTGCACGGCATCCCCCGGTTGCTCCCTGACGGAGCGCCGACGGTGTGCCACGTCATGACCACGAGGCGCACGGTGACCAGCCGGCGCAAGGGCGTCCGGGTGCACGCGCACGTCGCCGGCACCCAGCTGTACGCCGGTGAGCCGCGACGCGTGTCCGTCGCCGACGCCATCGCGCAGACCGGCTGCCTGGGAGGTCTGCACGCCGCGGTGGCCGCC
Organism: Barrientosiimonas endolithica; assembly: GCF_030296655.1. NCBI lineage: Bacteria > Bacillati > Actinomycetota > Actinomycetes > Micrococcales > Dermacoccaceae > Barrientosiimonas > Barrientosiimonas endolithica. Next base: position 3,581,333 of record NZ_AP027735.1, read on the forward strand.
GCCGACGCCGCGCTGCGGGCCGAGCGGGTCGAGCGCGCCACGCTCGAGGCGGCGTTGCGTCGCGTCTCGGGTCAGCCGGGTGCGACGGGGCTGGTGGCCGCCGTCGAGCTGGCCGACAGCCGCAGCGAGTCGCCCGGCGAGAGCTGGCTGCGTCTCGTCTGCCGCGCCGCCGACATCGCGGTCACGCCCCAGGTGTCGCTGGGCGACGAGCGCGGGCCGTTCGCGCGTGTCGACCTGCTCGTCGACGGAACCAACGTGGTGCTCGAGTTCGACGGGCTGGGGAAGTACACCCGTGACCCCGAGGCGCTGCGCAAGGAGAAGGTTCGCGAGCAGCGGCTGCACCGGGCGGGCTTCGTCGTGGTGCGGGTGACCTGGGAGGACTTCCGCGACATCCCGGCGCTGGTGGCGCGCATCCGCGCGGCGATCGCGCGCGACGAGGCGAGCCGGCGGAGCTCGTGACACAGACGTACGTTCTCGACAGGACCCGACGCTTCTGACAGACAGTGCTGCTGCAGCAGGGTGTTGTGTCAGGAACGCGGGGTCGTGTCAGGAACGCGCGGGTGTGTCAACAACGTCGACACCCGCGCGGACCAGGAGCGACCGCGCGCGGCGGCACCCCGCCCACGCTGCCGACCCACCGACAACCCTCAGCCGAACGCCGCCTGAACCTCGGCGGGCGTGACGTCCTCCACCCGGGCGTGCTTCCACCGGGGGAGCGGTCCTTGTCGACCAGCTGGGCGCGTACGCCCTCGTCGAAGTCTCCCGTCGTCACCAGGTGGTCAGCGAGCACCAGGTCCTGGTCGAGCACCTCGCGCACGGTGTCCATGGTGGCGGCGCGCCGGATGCCCTCGAGCGTGACGGCGACCGAGATGGGGGAGCGGGCCCGGACCAGCTCGGCGGCCTGCCGGGCGCCCTCGGCGCGGTGGGCCTCCAGCCGCTGCACGATCGCGCCCGCGTCGTCGCCGGCGAAGCACTCGTCGATCCACGCGCGCTCGGCCTTCAGCGGCGGCGGCGGGGTGGAGCCGAGGTCGTCGGGCACCGGCTCGCCCTGCGCCAGCCGCGCCACGAGCGCCTCCCAGTCGCCGCTGTCGATCTGGGTGTCGGCGAGCCCCGCGGCGATCGCGTCGGCGCCGCCGATGGTGGCGCCGGTGAGCGCGAGGTAGGTGCCGAGCTCGCCCGGCGCCCGGCTCAGCAGCCAGCGCGCGCCCACGTCGGGGAAGAACCCGATGATCGTCTCGGGCATCGCGATCTTCGACCGCTCGGTGACCAGCCGGTGCTGCGCGAACGCCGACACCCCGATGCCGCCGCCCATGACGATGCCGTCCTGGAACGCCACGACGGGCTTGGGGTAGTCCGCGAGCAGCGCGTCCATGTCGTACTCCTCGCGGAAGAAGAGCAGGTGGTCCTCTCCTCGAGGTGCGCCCGGCGTACGGCCACCACGTCGCCGCCCGCGCACAGGCCTCGCTCGCCGGCGCCCTCGATCGTCACCGTCTGCACGCCGTCGTCGCCGGCCCACTCGGTCAGCAGCGCCGAAATGCCTTTGATCATGGGCAGATTCAGCGCATTGATCGCCTTGGGGCGCGCGAGGAACAGTCGGGCGACGGCCCCCTCGCGCACGAACTGGATCTCGTCGGTGCCGGGCGCGGCCTGGGCGTCGGGGCGGGTTGCGTCCATGGGTCGAACCCTACGGAATGCCCTCGCGCGCCGCGCTCGCACGCACAATGGGCGCGTGCACACCACGCTGAGCGGACTGCGGCCCGAGGTGGTGGCGCACCGTGGTTCGAGCCACACCCGCCCCGAGCACACCGCCGCGGCCTACCTGCTCGCGATCGAGGAGGGCGCCGACGCGGTCGAGTGCGACGTGCGGCTCACCGCCGACCGGCACCTGGTCTGCGTGCACGACCGGCGCATCGACCGTACGTCCACCGGGGCCGGGCTCGTCTCCTCCCTGACCCTCGAGCAGCTCATGGAGTACGACTACGGCACCTGGCGGGACCAGCCGTCGGCCGGGGTGCTCACCTTCGACTCCCTGCTCGACCTGCTCACCGCCGCGCCGCGCCGGGTCGACCTGGCCGTGGAGACCAAGCACCCCAACAAGTTCCGCGGAGCCGTGGAGGTCGAGCTGGCCCGGGTGCTGCGCGACCGCGGCCTTGCGCCGGAGCCCGCCAACGACGCCGATCCCACCGAGAACGCCCCCGACCCCGACCCCGAACGCACCCGCGTGCGCGCCATGTCCTTCTCCGTCCTGGCCATGCGCCGCGTCGGCGAGCTGCTGCCCGGCCTGCCGCGCGTGCTGCTCAACGAGGCGGGCGTGCGCCGCCAGGTGCGCACCGGCGGCCTGCCCTACGGCATCCCGATCTGCGGCATCAGCACCGGTCTGCTGCGCCGCGACCCGGGCATGGTGCAGCGCCAGCACGAGCGCGGCCACGCCGTGCACGTCTACACCGTCGACGAGCCCGACGACATCCGGCGCTGCCTGGAGGCCGGGATCGACGGCATCATCACGAACCGCCCGGCGGTGGTGCGCGAAGCCGTCGCCGCCGTGTGGGATTCTCGGTGAATGACCGCAGACCAGAAGCACGCCTCGGACGCCCGGGTGCGCACCGTGCGCCTGGCCTGGAGCCTGGAGTCGGTGCCCGAGATCCGCAAGATCGTGGTCGACGACCTCTCCGACGGCGCCACCCCGCAGGAGATCGTCCACGAGGCCGAGACCGTGGTGTGCGAGCTCGTCGCCAACTCGGTGCGGCACGCCAAGCCGCTGCCCGACGGCAGCGTGCGCGTGCACTGGAAGGTGCGCGGTCCGCGGGTCGAGGTCGAGGTGACCGACGGCGGTGGCGGTGACATGCCCGCCCCCAAGCCGCAGGCCGAGTATGCCCCCGCCGGCCGGGGTCTGCGCATCGTGCGCAGCATGGCCCACGAGTGGGGCGTGACCGACGAGAAGGTCGGCCGCACCGTCTGGGCCTCGCTCGGTGGCCCGTCGCGCCGCCGCGCCTGACCCGCCGTGACCGCACGGCCGAGGATCGTCGGCGCCCTCGCCGGCCTCCTCGCGACCGCGTGGTTCTTCGTGCTCGCCCTGGCGCGGTTCAACCAGGCCAAGGCGACGTCGTACGACCTCACGATCTTCAGCCAGGCGGCCGCCGCCTGGCGCCGTGGCGAGCTGCCGCGCTCGTTCGTGCGCGGCCCCGACACCCTGCTCGCCGACCACTTCAGCCCCGCCACCGCGGTCTTCGCGCCGGTCTGGGCGCTCTGGTCCGACCCGCGTGCGCTGCTGCTCACCCAGGCGGTGTGCCTCGGCCTCGCCGTCGGGATCGTCGTTGCGGTGACCCATGCCCGGCTCGGCCCGGCCGCGGCCGGCTGGGTGCTGCTGACCGCGCTGCTCGGGCGGATGCTGGTCGCCGGCGACATCTTCGACGTGCACGAGGTGGCCCTCGCGGTGCCGCTGATGGCGGCGCTCGGGTGGGCCCTGCTGGAGCAGCGGCTGCCCGCCGCCGTGCTCGCCTCGCTCGGGCTGGTGCTGGTCAAGGAGGATCTCGGGCTCACCGTGGTCGCCGCGGGCGCGGTCTGGTGGTGGCTGCGCGGCCGTGGCCGGCGGGCCCTCGCCGAGGAGCGCTGCTCGTCGCGATCGGCGTCGCCGGGCTCGCGCTGGCCGTCGCGGTGATCGCCCACTTCAACGGCGGCGGCTCGTCCTATCTCGACTACTTCACCGGCGGCTCCGGCGGGGCGCTCGCCGACCACAGCGCCCGCCCGACCCCGGCCTGCACCTCGACCAGCGCGTCCTGCCGGTGCTGCTGCTCACCGCGACCGCGTTCGTCGTGGGGTGGCGCTCGCCGCTGATCCTGCTGGCCCTGCCGACGCTGGCCTGGCGGCTGCTGTCGAGCAACGCGAGCTACTGGTCGGTGAGCTTCCACTACGACCTGGTGCTGTGGCCGGTCGCGGTCCTCGCCGCCGTCGATGCCGTACGCCGGCACCGGCTCGCCGAGCGAGCCTGGCTGCGGCCGGTGGCCGTGCTGAGCGGCCTGGCCGTGATGGCCTCGGGCCTCACCCTGCTCGTCGACAAGGGCATCGACCCGCGCGCGGCGTTCTCCCGGTCGGCCGAGCTGGCCGACCTCGACCGGCTCATGGTCGGGGTCCCGGCGGGCGCGACCGTCGCGGCGCAGAACCACCTCGGCCCCTACCTGACCCCACGGTTCGAGGTCACCATGCTCGGCACCGGCCGCCCCGAGCGGGTGCGCTACGTCGTGCTGGCCGCCGACCGGCGCCCGGAGTTCCAGGCGCCGCCGTGCGCCCGGGACCAGCTGCTGCGCGACCTGCGGGGGCAGCCGGGCGTGATGATCCGGCAGGTCGGCGACCTGGTGCTGGCCGACCTCGGCAGCTCCCGCCCGGCAGGTCTGCGCGCCTGCCCCGCCGGCTAGCACCACGGGCCCGGCGGCCCCGTCCGCAGCCGCGCCACCCCGCCCGGGGGCCGCACTAGGGTGAGCGCCCATGGGCAAGGCTTCCCGCCGCAAGGCGCAGCAGAACAAGGCGAAGGCACCGAAGGACCCGAGCACCCTCCCCCGGCCTACGCCGCCCGCCCCTTCGTGGGGCTCCCCGGCGAGACCGAGTGGGTCGCGATGCGCGAGATCGTGCCGGCCGCCACCGCGCCGATCTCCTTCTCCCACGGCGGCACCAGCGGCGAGGCCACGGTCGCGACCGTGCTGCCGCTCGCCTGGGCCGGGCTGCACCGCGACAACGGCGAGCTCATGGTCGGCCTGCAGTCAGGCGGCGGCACCGGCGACCTCAGCCGCGACCTCGCCGAGGCGCTGCTGGCAGCCGCGCAGCTCGAGGCCGGCCAGCCGCTTGAGCACGCGCCCAAGGCGACCGCCGCCAGCCCCCGCCTGCAGGACCTCATCGCCGAGTCCGCCGAGCCGCTGCGCGCACAGGTGCACGAGGGCTTCGAGTTCTGGGTCGACGCGGACCAGCTCGACGCCGAGGGCCAGGCCTCGCTCGACCGCGCCAACGAGGCCGCCGCCCCGACCGTGCGCGTCGTCGAGGACCAGTCGGCCTTCTGGTGCCGCATCGGCGACCGCACCTATGTGCGCTGGGTGCTGCCGCACGACGAGAACCGCGCCACCGACGCCCTCGCCCGGCTGCACGCCGCCGACCGGTCGCGCCTCGGTGACGGCCGGCTGCTCGGCGCCTTCCGCGCCTGCGGGCTGCTCGTGCCCGTCTGGGAGGTCGAGCCCGACGTCGACCCTGCCGACCTGGCCGCGCCGATGGCCGACATGGTCCAGCGCTTCGACGAGGCCCACGCCGACGAGTCCCCGCTGACCCCCGAGGAGCGACGCGCCCGCAACGGGTTCGTCAGCCGCCAGGTGACGCTCCGCTGAGACACTCGGTGCGATGACCGACTCGGGGAGTGCGTCGCGATCATCCCCGCCAAGGACGAGGCGGGGCGCATCGCCGCGACCGTGGCCGCCGTCTCGGCGCTGCCCCAGGTCGCCACCGTGATCGTCGTCGACGACGGATCCGCTGACGGCACAGGCGCGCTCGCGCTCGCCGCCGGCGCCGCCGTCGTCACCCACCCGCGCAACCGGGGCAAGGCCGCCGCCATGACCACCGGCGCCGACTTCGCCGCCGAGCACGGCTGGCCCGACCTTCCCCTGCTGTACGTCGACGCCGACCTCGAGCAGTCCGCCGCGGCGCTGGGGGTGCTCGCCGACCCCGTGCTCGCCGGCGACGCCGACCTCACCATCGCGGTGCTCCCGCCGCAGACCACCGCCGGGGGCGGCCGCGGCTTCGTGGTCCGCCTGGCGCGCAACGGGATCCGCGAGCTCGCCGGGTTCGAGACCACCCAGCCGCTGTCGGGGATGCGCTGCCTGAACCGCGCGGCCTACGCCGCCGCCCAGCCGTTCGCCCGCGGCTGGGGCGTCGAGACCGCGATGACCGTCGACGTCGTGCGGGCCGGCCTGCGGGTGCTCGAGGTGCCGGCCGACCTGCACCACCGGGTCACCGGCTCCGACTGGCGCGGGCAGCTGCACCGCGCCGAGCAGTACCGGGACGTGTGGCTCGCGCTCGCCGCCCGGCGCGGCCGCGCGCTCGCCGCCCGGGTCCGCGACCGCGGCGGCCGGGACACGCCCCCGTGAACACGCTCGCGAGGGTGCGAGTTCCCTTGCTGCTGCTGTCGTTCGGCATCCTGCTGCTGATCGCCGCGAGCAAGGCCAACGCCGCGAAACCACCGCTCGGCCCGCCGCTGTGGCCGGGGAGCTCGCCTACCACCCCAGCCCGCGCGCGGTCACCCTGCTGCTGTTCATCGGCTACCTCGCCGGTGCGCTCGCGGTGCTGGCCGGCCTCGCCCGGCCACGCATCGGCAGGCGCTGGCTCGGCTGGGTGCTGCTGCTCGCCGTGCTGACCCTGCTCACCGCGCCGATCGGCAGCGGCGACCACACCAACTACGCCGCCTACGGCCGCATCGCGATGCAGGGCGGCGACCCCTACGTCGAGTCGCCCGAGGCCTGGCGCGACGGGCTCGACCCGATCACCGCCTCGGTGCAGCCGCCGTGGCGCACCACCCCGAGCATCTACGGCCCGCTCGCCACGGCGCTGATGGCCTTCTCCTCCTGGGTCGGCGGCGACAACCTGCGCGAGACCGTCGGCACCTGGCAGGTGCTCGTGATCGCGGCGTGGCTCGCGATGCGCTGGATGCTCCTCCAGCTCGTCGAGGGTGAGCGCGCGCAGGGCCGCATCGACGTGCTGTGGACGTTCAACCCGCTGGTCTTCGGCGCGCTGGTCATGGGCGCGCACGTCGACATGATCGCGGGGGCGTTCGCCGTCGCGGCCCTGCTCGCGCTGCGCCGATCCCCTGCCCTCACAGGCCTGTTCGTCGGCGCGGCGGCCAGCACCAAGATCACCTACGGCGTGGTGGCGCTCGGCATCCTGTGGGCCTGGCGGGCGGCCGTGCAGCGCCACCCGGCCTGGCGCCCGCCCACCGGGGCCGGGCCGCTGCGCCGCCTGGTCGCGCCGCTGCGCACCGCCGGGGCGAGGCAGCAGGTCACCCGGCTCGTCATCGGCGCGCTGGCCGTGGTCGTGCCGTGCTACGTCGTCGCCGGACCGCACGTGCTGCGCCAGCTCGGCGCCGCGGGCGGGTCGTTCTCCTTCGCGACCCCGGCCGCCCCGATCTGGCGCGGGCTGCGGCACGTGCTGCCCGAGTGGGCGGTCGCGACGATCGTCTTCACCCTCGCCGCGTTGGTGATGATCCTGCTCGCCTGGCTGCTGCACCGCGTCGCCGCCCGGGTCAACCTCGGCCGCCGCATCCCCGACGGAGCCACCCGCCAGGCCGTCGTCACCACGTGGGCGCTGTCGACGGCGTACGTGCTCGTCGCGCCCTACTCCCTGCCCTGGTACGACACCCTCACCTGGGCGCTGCTCCCGCTCCTGCTCGAGCTGGCCTGGGACCGGGTGCTGGTCGTGCGATACCTGTTCATGGTCCTGGCGTACGTCCCCGGCCGGGTGCTGGCGCTCACGCCCACCGTCGAGGCGTTCACCCTGAACTTCCGCAAGAACATCGCGCCGTGGGTGACCACCGCGATGCTGCTCGCGATGTTCTGGCACTGCTGGCGCATCCTGCGCGCGCCGCGCGTCGGGCCGGTCAGTCGGCGGTTCGGTCGCGCCACGCTGCGACGGCGGCCGCGACGAGCAGCGGCACCGCCAGCTGGGCGCCGGTCGCCGGCACGCCGACACCGGAGTCGTTGAGCACGAACGCGACCGACCAGCACACCAGCAGGCCGACGCACACCCAGCGCAGCAGCGGCAGCTCGTCCCACAGCCACTGCAGCGGGCGGCCGAGCCGGCCCTCGGGGCGCAGCACCGCGACCCAGGCGAGCACCAGCACGACCGGCACGAGCAGCGCCAGGGGCGAGGAGAAGAGCAGACCGACGTTGCCGGCGAGCTTGTCACCGATCACGCCGAGGGCCTCGCCGTCAGCGATCTGCTGCACGAATCGCCCCAGGTGCGAACGGGATCCGGGCCCGCGACGCCAGTCGAGCCACGCGGCCAGGGCCACGAACGCGAGCACCCCGAGCAGCAGCAGCGCCACCCGGCGCTTGGTCGGGCGCACCCGCAGGATCAGCGCGACCACCACGGCGGTCGCGGCGAGGATCGCGGGCGGGCCGCCCAGGTCGGCGCCCCAGCTCGGGTGGCCGTCGACGACCGCCGCGGCCACCCCGACGACGCCCACCGACGCCGCGGCGAGGCGCACGTCGGTCTCGTCGGTGTCGTCCCACCAGACCAGGCGCATCGCGGACAGACCGCCGAGCAGCAGCGCCGCGCTGGCGAAGAAGCCGAACGCCGCGTTGCCCATCCCGTGATAGCGACCGCCGAGCAGCGGCTGGAGGCCCTGCGGGGCGATCAGCTGCAGCTGGGAGCCGGTGACCACGTCGAGCGCCATGACCGCGAGCGTGATCGCGGCGACGACGAGCGGCGGCCCGGCCGCCCACTCCCGCCACGGCCCGGCGTAGGCCACCGACACCACGAGCGCGGCCGCGACCACCACCGCGACGACGAACCACAGGGTCGTCGGCCCGCCGCGCCACCAGGGCACGGCGCTCGCGAGCCAGCTCGCCACCGGCAGCGAGGCGACCGTGACGGCGGCCGGCCCGAGCCAGCTCGGCGGCGCGCCGCGGCGGCGCCAGCGCCAGGCGCCCACCCCCAGCACGAGCACGGCGAGCACTCCGGCCGCGACGACGTACGGCAGGGAGACGTCCTGGCTGCGCATCAGCTTCAGGTCGGCCGCGCGCAGGTCGGTCGCGATCTCGGCGTCGGGCGTGGTGCGGTCGGGGCGCACGGTGAGCGGCGAGCCGACCGACCCGTCGGGCTGGTCGCCGAGCCGCGCGAGCACGGTGGCCGACACGTCGGGGGCGGTCACGAAGCCGGTCTGCTGGGTCGACTGCGAGGTCAGCGCGCCGCGCTTCACGCCGGAGCCGACCGTCATGAGCATCCGCGGCGCGGGCTCGTCGTCGGTGCCGTCGGAGAGGCCGGTGATGATCACCGTGGCCGAGCCCTGGATGTTCGTGAAGACCGGCTGGATCGCCTTGTCGATGTCGGCGGGGGCGACACCGGCCGAGGTGCCGAGGTCGACGAAGGTCACCGGGCAGGCCGACATGGCGTCCTGGGTCGGCGAGGAGAAGTAGCGCTCGACCTTGCCGTCGCGGTCGGCCGCCGCCAGCGCGGCCCCGCGGCCGACCGCGGCGACGCACTGGTCGCGCCCGGCGAAGCTCGACGCGAGCATCCCGATGTCGGGGCTGCCGGGGGCGTCCTGGTTGGCGCTGCGCAGCGACGACCAGCCCGGCACGGTGGCGCCTCCGCCGCTGACCCGCGGCTCGGGCATCCGGCAGCTCGCGTCGGCCCCTTCGGCGGCCGACAGCGACAGCCACGCGTCGGCGGTGCAGGTGGGGGTGGTGGTGGCCTTGGGCGTGAGCGAGGCGGTGCCGGCGATCTGCAGCAGCGCGCTGAGGCCGGGCTCGCGCTGCTGGGTCACGTCGGCCCACTGCGCCCCCGGCAGCCCGACCACGACGACCGGCCCGGGCTGGGTGATCGCGCTGCGCACCGGCTCGGGCGTGATGCGGGTGAGCGCAAGACTCAGCACGACGAACGCCACCAGGACGCCCCCGACCACGATGACCCACCGGCGCAGCATGGGGGACACCGTAGGGGGCCGGCATGTGAATGCCCTGGCGGCCGGCAGAGTCGTCGCGACGGGCTCGTGGGGCAGGAGCCGGGCCAGGGCACAATGCTGCGGGTGACCGAGGACCGCCGGAGCCGGGTGCCGCGCTGGCTGCTGGCGTACGCCGTGGTCGTGGTGGGGACCGTGCCGTGGATGGTGCTCTACCTGCTGCGCCCCGACGACCAGCACTGGATGGTCGACCTCGAGGTCTATCGCGAGGCCGGCCTGTCGAACCTCGTCGGGCGGCCGGTCTACGAGTGGTTCACCCCGCCCCCGCAGAACCTCCCCTTCACCTATCCGCCGTTCGCGTCGATCCTGGCAATCCCGTTGGCGCTGCTGCCCTTTCGCGTGGTCGGCTGGATCTGGTTCTACCTGCAGCTGCTCGCGACCCTCGGCATCGTCCGGTACGCCGGCGCCGGCCTGATCGCGCGCGCCACCCGGGTGCCGGGCTGGCTGCTGTGGGGCGGGCTCACCCTCGCCGCGGCCGCGACGCTGCCGGTGGCCGACGGGCTGCGCTACGGCCAGGTCAACGCCTTCCTCATCCTCGGCTGCCTGCTCGACGTGGTGCGTCCGCGCGCCGGCCGCTGGCTCGACCGCATCCCGCAGGGCGTGCTGGTCGGCGCGGCCGCGGCCATCAAGCTCACGCCCGCGATCTTCGTGGTGCACCTGGTGCTGACCCGGCAGTGGCGCGCCGCCGCGACGGCCGCGGGCACCGCGGTCGGCATCACGCTCGCGACGTTCGTGCTGCTGCCCGGGCCGTCGTTCGCGTTCTGGGGCGGGGCGCTGCAGGCCCCCGAGCGGCTCGGCCGCAACGACGGCACCGCCAACCAGTCGCTGCGCGGCGTGCTGCTGCGGCTCGGCCCCGACGGGCTGGCCGGCGACCTGCTGTGGCTCGCCCTCGTCGCGCTCGTCCTGGTCGTCGGGCTCGGCTCGGCCCGCCGCGCCCACCTCGCCGGCGACCGGCTGCTGGCGTTCTGCCTGGTCGCGACCACGGCGCTGCTGGTCTCACCCGTGTCGTGGACCCACCACTTCCACTGGCTCGTGCCCACGATGGTGCTGCTCGTCGCGACCCGGCGCCGGGCGTACGTCCTCGCCGGCGTGGCCCTGTGGCTCACCTTCGTGCTGCACCTGACCTGGTGGGCGCACTGGCGGCTGGTGGACCAGGTGATCTTCGAGCCGTCGCTCAGCACCGGCGACCCGTTCTGGACGGTGCTGCACAACTCCTACGCGATCGCGGCGGTGCTCACCGTGATCCTGCTGGCGCGTCTTGCCGCGCAGCGGTCTCGGCCGGACGCCGCGCCGCCTGCCGACGCAGCACGTCCTTCGGCGCCGAGCGTCCCTGCCACGCCGCGACGAGGATGACTAGGGGCGCGATCACGAGCATCCCGCTCGGCGGGATCGCGGTGCCGGAGTCGTTGGTGGCGAAGCCGATCAGCCAGCAGATGGTGATCGCGGCGAGGCCGTGACCGAGCAGCGTGACCCGCTCGGTCACGCGCGCGAGCGGTCGGCCGACGCGCGAGGTCGGGCGCATGAGGGCGTACATCGTGAGCACGAGCAGCACGGGCACGAACAGGTTGACCCACTGCGAGGTCAGCATCTGCCAGTTGAGCATCACGTTGCGCTGCAGCGCCGTGGTCTGGCCCGACTCCAGGAAGCCGGCGACGAACGTGCCGATGTGCGTGCGATATTGCGGCGGCCGCAGCGAGTCGAGGTAGCCCAGCCCGCCGACGACGAGCAGACCGATGCCGCCGACCACGACGATGCGCTGCCAGGTGACCTTGATGCCGCCGGCGTTGAGCGCGAGGTAGGCCAGCGCGGGCAGCATCGCGATCGGGCCGCCGGCGTCGGCGCCCCAGCTGGGGTGGCCGTCGACCACGATCGCGGCGAAGCCGATCGCCGCCACGGTGAGCGCGGCGAGGCGGGGGTGGCCGCGCTGCACCCAGCGACCCGCGAGCAGCGCGGCCGCGAAGAGCATGGTGCTGGCGTACATCGCGCTGGCGACGTTGCCCATGCCGAAGTAGCGGCCGCCGTAGACCGGTTGCAGGCCCATGATCGAGATGAGCTGCAGCCGCGAGCTGTGCGTGACGTCGAGCGCGATGGTGAGCGCGGTGACCGACGCCAGGAAGACCGCCGGGCCGGCGACCCAGGTGCGCCACGGGCCGAGCAGCGCGGCCGCCGCGAGCACCACCGCGATGCCGAGGATGCCGCCGACCAGGGCGATCCCGGGCGACGGGGCGTTCCACCACGGCGGGATGCCGATGAGGAACGTCGAGACCGGCACCGCGCCGCACCAGGCCCCGAGCAGGGCGAACCACCGCCGCCCCGTGGGGCCGCGGGTGCGCAGCAGGAGCAGCCCGACCGCCAGCGCGATGAGCACGACGACGACATAGGTGTAGAAGAACGGCGCGACGAGGCGGTGCTCCTGCTCCAGCGCCTTGCTCACGCCGTAGACGTGCTCGATCGAGGCGTCGGCGTCGGTCTCGGGCTGCACGAACGGCTGGCGCCCCTCGAGCAGCACGTCGGCCGGGTCCTTGACGACGCGCTGGACCAGCAGACCGGTGAGGTCGGTGCCCTGGATCAGGCCCTGCTGGCGGGTGATCGGCGAGCGCAGCATGCCCTGCGGCACGCCTGGCCCGGACACGATCACCGTGCGCAGCCGCTCGGGCGTCTTGTCGTCGGCGAGGCCGGTGACGACGATCGTCGCGTCGAGCGGGGCGCGGTTGAGCAGCTGTCGCAGCGCCAGGTCGGAGGTGCTCTCCAGGTCGACGAGGGTGACCGGGCACGCCTCCAGGTCGGCCTGCTGGGCGCTGGGCCAGTAGCGCGCGACCCGGCCGGAGCGGTCGGCCGCGCCGTACGCCGCCATCGGGCCGGCCGCGGCCACGCACTGCCCGCGGGTGTTGAGCATCGTGGCCATCGAGCCGATGTCGGCCTTGATCGCCCGGGCCATCGACTGCTGGCGCCAGGCCGGCCAGCGGGGAAGACCGCGCCGGCGCCGGACTGCTGGGGGCGCGGGGCGTAGGGGCAGGGGTCGACGATGCCGTCGGACCCGGTCTGCCCGGGCGGGTATCCCCAGGTCGCGCGCGCCCCCGCCGACATCGTCATCCAGGCCGCCTGCGAGCAGCTGTGCGGCGCGATGGAGCGGGTGATGACGTTGCCGACCGCGCCCTGCTGGGCCATCGACCACAGGGTGGGGGTGTACTCCGGCGACACGTCGTCCCAGGTGAGGGTCGGCATCGCGACGACGATCGTCGGGCCGGGCTGCTCCATCGGCTGGTGCGCGGGGCGGGCCAGCAGCCAGGAGAGCGCCAGGTTGGCCGCGAAGAAAGCCACTGCGGCCATGGCGGTCAGCAGCAGCCAGCGGCGAGTCACCGGGCAAGGGTACGGGCGGCAACCTGAGCGGGGGCTGCGCACCGGCTGAGGTGACGGAGTCGTGACCTGGCCGTGCTCGGGCGTCTCGTGCACGGTGCGGCGGAGGTCCGTCAGGGGGTGCGGTGGGGCGCACGGTGCGGCGGAGGTCCGCGAGGGCGTACGTGCGTGGCGGCCGGTTCCGCTGCGGTCCGCGAGGGCGTACGTGCGTGGCGGCCGGTTCCGCTGCGGCGGTTCTCCGTCGGGGGTGCGCTGAGGCGCACGGTGCGGCGGAGGTCCGGCATCCCGCGCGGGTACGCCGGCGAGACGGGCGACGGGCCGGGCGGGCTCGGTGACTACCCTGCCCAGGGTGAGCCCCACCCTCGTCGCCGCGGTCGCGGCCGTCGTCGCGCTGGTCGCGCTGCTGCTCGCGCTCGGCGCGCAGCTGCGGGTCGCCGCGCTGCGCCGCCGGCTCGCCGCGGTGGGGGCCGACGGCAGCGCCGACCCGGCCGCCGCGGTGGCTCGCGAGCACGAGCGGCTCACCCGGCTCGGGGCCGAGGTCGACGCGCTGCGCACCCGGCTCGACGCGGTCGACGGTCACGTCGCGGCCGGGCTGCGGCACGTCGCGGTCGTGCGCTACGACGCGTTCGGCGACATGGGCGGGCGGCTGAGCTTCTCGGCAGCGCTCGTCGACGACGCCGGTGACGGGCTGGTGCTCTCCTCCATCCACGCGCGCGGCGAGTCGCGCACCTATGCGAAGGGCATCGTGGCCGGCAGCAGCGAGATCACCCTGACCCCCGAGGAGCAGCAGGCGCTCGCCGCTGCCCGCACCGACCGGGCCGACGCCTGATGCGCCACGGATACTTCGGCCCGCGCGGCACGTTCACCCAGATGGCCCTCGCCCGGTGGCTGGGCGACGACGACGCGCTCGCGGCGGCGACGGCGTACGCCACCGTGCCGGCGGCCCTCGAGGGGTGCGCGCCGGCGAGGTCGACGCGGTCATGGTCCCCATCGAGAACTCCGTCGAGGGCGGCGTCTCGGCCACGCTCGACGCGCTCAACAGCGCCGACCCGCTCGCCATCCAGGGCGAGGTGCTGGTGCCGATCACGTTCGTGCTGGCCGCGCCGGCCGGGGTCGAGCTGGCGTCGGTGCGCACCGTCGGCACCCACTCGCACGCCTGGTCGCAGGTGCGCGGCTGGATGGCGCGCGAGCTTCCCGAGGCGGCCTACGTGCCGACCCTGTCGACCGCCGCCGCGGCCGAGGGGCTCGCCGAGGGCGGGGCGACGTACGACGTCGCGGTCTGCGCGCCGCTCGCCGCCGAGGTCTTCGGGCTCGACGTGCTCGCCGACGACATCGGTGACAACCGTTCTGCCGTCACGCGATTCGTGCTCGTCGGCCGGCCGGGCCAGGTGCCCGAGCCGACCGGCGCGGACAAGACCACGCTGGTGCTCTACCAGCACGAGGACCACCCCGGTGGCCTGCTGGAGCTGCTCGAGCAGTTCGCCGCCCGCGGCATCAACCTGAGCCGGCTGGAGTCGCGCCCGACGGGAGCGGCGATGGGGTCGTACTGCTTCTCCGTCGACGTCGACGGGCACCTCGCGGAGGAGCGGGTGGGCGAGGCCCTGGTCGGGCTGCGCCGGGTCTGCGCCGACGTGCGCTTCCTCGGCTCCTACCCCCGCGCCGACGCCCGGCGCGCCCAGGTCCCGGCCACCGCCGACGACGCCGCCTACGCCGACGCCCGCGCCTGGCTGCGCTCCCTGCGCACCTGACTCCCCAGAACGGGTCGGTACCGACCCGGGGTGGCCGGCGTACGGCACGATCGAGGCATGACCGACCGATACGACGGCAAACCCTTCCAGCGGCTGCTCGACGCGTACGTGCTCGACGTCATCGGCGCGCTCGACCCCCGCACCGACCAGCAGCTCACCGCCGACCTGCCCCGGCTGACCCAGGCGCTCGGCTCCGACGCCGCCACGTGGCAGGCGCTCGTGCGCGAGCAGATGCGGTTCAGCCCCGACGAGGACGAGCGCATCCGCGCCTCGTGGGCCAAGGCGAAGGAGGCCGACGAGATCGCCGGCCGAAGCCCCGACCCGACCAGCTTCGCGCTCGCGCTGGGTGACCTCCTGGCGGGCGACAAGCCGGGCTGACCAGGCGCCGCCGACCCCGCCGTACGACCGGGGCCGGCTCAGTCGTACGACCTCGCCAGGCGTGGACTCGATTAGCCATCAACGAGATTCGCCGTAAACTCGTGCCACGTCCAGACAGCGATCTCTATAGGAGACCTATGGCCCTGGTCGTTCAGAAGTACGGCGGTTCGTCCGTCGGTGACGCTGATTCTCTCCACCGAGTCGCCCGCAGGATCGTGCAGACGCGTGAGGCAGGCCACGACGTCGCGGTCGTGGTGTCCGCGATGGGAGACACCACCGACGACCTGCTCGATCTCACCCGCCAGATCACCCGAGAACCCACTGCCCGCGAGCTCGACATGCTCCTCACCGCGGGGGAGCGCATCTCGATGGCCCTGCTGGCCATGGCGATCCACGAGCTCGACCATCCCGCGGTGTCCTTCACCGGCGCCCAGGCCGGTCTGCGCACCACCGACGACTTCGGGGCGGCGCGCATCCTGGAGGTGACGCCGGACCGCATCACCGAGACCCTGCGCAGCGGCGCCGTCGCGATCGTCGCCGGCTTCCAGGGCTGGTCCGACGACGACGTCACCACCCTCGGCCGCGGCGGCTCCGACACCACCGCGGTGGCGCTGGCCGCCGCCCTCGACGCCGACGTCTGCGAGATCTACACCGACGTCGACGGCCTCTACTCCGCCGACCCGCGCGTGGTCTCGCACGCCCAGCAGCTGCCCGTGCTCACCAGCGAGGAGGCGCTGGAGCTGTCGGCCCACGGCGCCAAGATCCTGCACCTGCGCTCGGTCGAGCTGGCCCGCCGGCACGGCGTGCCGCTGCACGTGCGCTCCAGCTTCGGCACCGGCGCGGGCACCTGGGTCACCGACGACCCGACGGTCGTCCCGCCCGACCACCCCACCGTCCCCGGCAGCAATCGAGAGGAATCTGTGGAAGAACCCGTCATCAGTGGCGTCGCTCACAGCCACGACCAGTCCAAGGTGACCGTCGTCGGGGTGCCCGACGTGCCCGGCACCGCCGCCGCGATCTTCGCCGTCATGACCGGCGCCGTGTCCACCGTCGACATGGTCGGTCAGACCCACACCGCCGCCGACACCGGCCTCATCGACTTCTCCTTCGCCCTCCCGGTCGAGGACGGGCGACGCGCGATGGACGCCCTGCGCGCGGCGCAGGAGCGGCTCGGCTTCGCCGACATCACCTACACCGATGCCGTCGGCAAGGTCTCGGTCGTGGGGGTCGGCATGCGCTCCACGCCCGAGGTGCCCGCGCAGCTGTTCGAGGCGCTGGCCCAGGCCGGCATCACCGTGCACCTCATCGCGACCTCCGAGATCCGCCTGTCGGCCGTCGTCGACGAGGACCAGCTGGAGGAGGCCACCCGCGTCCTGCACGAGGCCTTCGGTCTCGGCGCCGAGGACGAGGCGGTCGTCCACGCCGGGAGCGGCCGATGAGCCTCGACGCCCCCGAGCAGACCGTCGTCCTGCGCCACCCGTGGCTGCACGACGGCGCCGAGATGTGGCGGGTCGCGCGCGACAGCAAGCGGCTCGACCTCAACACGCCGTACGCCTACATGCTGTGGACCCGCGACTTCCACGCGACCAGCCTGGTCGCCGAGGTCGACGGCACCGTGGTCGGGTTCGTCACCGGATACTGGCGGCCCGAGGAGCCGACCACCCTCATGGTCTGGCAGATCGCGGTCGACGAGACCCAGCGCGGCAAGGGCCTGGCCGGTCGGATGCTCGACGAGATCGTGGCCCGCACCGACGCCTACAGCCTCGAGACCACGATCGTCGCCGACAACCCGGCGTCGAACCGGCTCTTCGCGTCGTTCGCCGAGCGGCACGCAGCGCAGCACACCGTCACCGACCTGTTCGCCGAGGAGCACTTCCCCGACGAGGACGAGTGGCAGGCCGAGCTGCTGCACCGCATCACCCCGCTGCGGCGGGAGGGCCTGCGCAGGACCACCGCACTGGCCTGACAGCACGACCCGCAGGGGTCGAATCCCCTTGCGGCTGAACGCGTTTGATCATCTGTCCCCCCAGACGGGCACGTCTGCGTGCCCGAGCAAGGAGCACCATGACCATCGCCAACCCCACCGACACCGCCGCGGCCGGCACGAGCGCCGACCAGGCGTCCTCGGTCTTCGAGCGCCGCGAGTCGGTCGTCCGGTCCTACTGCCGCTCCTGGCCGGTCGTCTTCGACCGCGCCTCGGGCGCCGAGCAGACCACCGAGGACGGCCAGACCTTCCTCGACTTCTTCTCCGGAGCGGGCGCCCTCAACTACGGGCACAACCACCCGGTGCTGAAGCAGGCGCTGCTGGACTACCTCGGCACCGACCGGGTCATCCACTCCCTCGACATGCTCTCCGTCGCCAAGCGCGAGTTCCTCGAGGCCTTCGAGGAGCACATCCTCATCCCCCGCGGGCTCGACTACCGGGTGCAGCTGCCCGGCCCGACCGGCACCAACTCGGTCGAGACCGCGCTCAAGATCGCGCGCAAGGCGACGGGCCGCGAGCAGGTCGTGTCGTTCACCAACGCCTTCCACGGCATGACGATGGGTTCGCTTGCGGTCACCGGGAACTCGATGAAGCGCAAGGGCGCCGGCATCCCGCTGCACCACACCACGACCGCGCCGTACGACGACTACCTCGGCGGCGACACGACCGACTTCCTGTGGCTCGAGCGGGTCTGGTCCGACAGCGGGTCCGGCGTCGACCTGCCGGCAGCGGTCATCGTCGAGACCGTGCAGGGCGAGGGCGGCCTGAACGCCGCCCGCGCCGAGTGGCTGCGCGCGCTGGCCGACCTGTGCCGCCGGTTCGAGGTGCTGCTCGTCGTCGACGACGTGCAGGCCGGCTGCGGGCGCACCGGCACGTTCTTCTCGTTCGAGGAGGCCGGCATCGTGCCCGACGTCGTGTGCCTGTCGAAGTCGCTGTCCGGGCTCGGCCTGCCGTTCTCGGTCACCCTGATGCGCCCCGAGCTGGACCTGTGGGAGCCGGGCGAGCACAACGGCACCTTCCGCGGCTTCAACCCCGCGTTCGTCACCGCGACGGCGGCGCTGCGCGAGTTCTGGTCCGACGACGAGCTCGCCGCGACCGTGCGCGAGCGGGGCGACCAGCTGCGCCGCGGGCTCGAGGCGATCGGCGCCGACACCGGTGGTCACTACCGCGGGCGCGGCCTGCTCGCCGGCCTGCACTTCGACGACCCCGAGGTCGCCGAGCGGGTGGCCGCCGAGGCGTTCGACCGCGGCCTGCTGGTCGAGACCTCCGGGCCGGAGAGCGAGGTCGTCAAGGTGATGCCGCCGCTCACCATCTCCGCGGCCGACCTCGACCGCGGCATCGGTCTGCTCGGCGACGCCGTGCGTGCGGCGACGGCCGCCTGACCGGCCGCGACAGACATACCTCGATCTGCGAAAGGACTTGCCCATGAAGGTGATTCACCTCGACGAGCTCAACGACACCGACCGCGACGTCGACCACGGCAACTGGCGCAGCCGCCGGTTCGTGCTCGCCTCCGACAAGGTCGGCTTCTCCTTCCACGACACCCTGCTGCGCGCCGGCACCGAGACCGAGATGTGGTACGCCAACCACGTCGAGGCGGTGTACGTCTACGAGGGCACGGGCACGCTCGTGAACCGCGACACGGGGGAGGAGTTCGCGCTGCGCCCCGGCACGATGTACCTGCTGAACGACCACGACAAGCACACTGTCCGGGCCGACACCGACATCCGCACGGCCTGCGTCTTCAACCCGCCCGTCACCGGGCGCGAGGTGCACGACGAAGACGGCGTCTACCCGCTGCTGCAGGAGGCGTGAGCCTGCACCGGCAGCCATGAACCAGCCGGACAGGGACTCGCCTCCGGGCGGGTCCCTGTCCGTCTGTCCGAGAGAACGAGTGACGACAGAGAGGACCGAGTTGACCATCTCCACCGACACGACGACCGACCTGTACCCCACTCGCCAGGCGGCGCAGCCGACGGTGCTGGACCGGACCGAGCCCGTGGTGCACGGGTCCGCCGGCGACGGCCCGTTCGACGCGGCCGGGCTGGCCGACCTCGAGCGCACCGGCTACGCGCAGATCCCCGACCTGGTCACCGCCGACGAGGTCGCCCGGATGAACGCCGAGCTGGAGCGCCTGGCCCAGGACCCGAAGGTGCTCGACGACGAGCGCACGATCGTCGAGGCCGACAGCGTCGCCGACATCGCGGTGCGCTCGATCTTCCAGGTGCACGAGACCAACGAGGTGTTCCGGGCGATCGCGCACGACCCGCGCGTCGTCGACCGGGCGCGGCAGGTGCTCGGGTCGGACGTCTACCTGCACCAGAGCCGGGTGAACTTCAAGCCGGGATTCTTCGGCAAGGACTTCTCCTGGCACTCCGACTTCGAGACCTGGCACGCCGAGGACGGCATGCCGACCCCGCGCGCGATCAGCGTCTCGATCTCGCTGACCGACAACTACACCTTCAACGGGCCGCTGATGATCATGCCCGGGTCGCACCGCAAGTACGTCTCGTGCGTGGGTGAGACCCCCGACGACAACTACAAGCAGTCGCTGGTGATGCAGGGGCGGGCACGCCCGACCGGGCGGTCCTGGAGGAGTTCGCGCAGACGTACGGCATCGACGTGCTCACCGGATCCGCAGGCGGGGCAACGATGTTCGACTCCAACTGCATGCACGCCTCGAACGGCAACGTGACGCCGTTCGCGCGCTCGAACGTGTTCCTCGTCTTCAACTCGGTCGAGAACGCCTGCGTCGAGCCGTTCGCGGCGCCGACCCCGCGCCCGGACTTCCTCGGCGCGCGCGACCACACCGCCATCTGATCGAGCGGCCCGTACGTCCGTCGGCGGCGCCGGTGCTCCCGGCGCCGCCGAGCGGCGGGCCCTCGCGGCCGGTCAGTGCAGGTATCCGCGCAGCGGCGCGTGCCGGTTGACGTCCTTGTAGAGCAGGTAGCGGAACGGCCCCGGGCCGCCGGCGTAGCACGCCTGCGGGCAGAAGGCGCGCAGCCACATGAAGTCGCCCTCCTGCACCTCGACCCAGTCGGAGTTGAGCAGGTAGACGGCCTTGCCCTCGAGGACGTACAGGCCGTGCTCCATGACGTGGGTCTCGGGGAAGGGGATCGCCCCGCCCGGCTGGAACGTCACGATGTTGACGTGCATGTCGTGCCGCATGTCGGCGGTGTCGACGAAGCGGGTCGTGACCCAGGCGCCGTCGGTGTCGGGCATCGGGATCGGCTCGACGTCCTTCTCGTTGGTGACGAAGGCCTCGGGCACGTCGACCCCCTCGACCCGCATGTATGCCTTGCGCACCCAGTGGAACCCGGCCACCTCGTCGCCGGTGTTGCGCAGGGTCCACTGCTGGCCCGGCGGGAGGTAGGCGTAGCCGCCGGCCTCGAGGGTGTGCTGCTGGTCGTCGATCGTCAGGTCGAGCCGGCCGGTGGTCACGAACAGCACGCCCTCGGCGTCGGGGTCGAGCTCGGGCCGGTCGCTGCCGCCGCCGGGGGAGACCTCGACGATGTACTGCGAGAACGTCTCGGCGAAGCCGGAGAGCGGGCGCGCGATGATCCACATGCGCATGCCCTCCCAGAACGGCAGGAAGCTCGTGACGATGTCGGTCATCGTGCGCCGCGGCAGCACGGCGTAGGCCTCGGTGAAGACCGCCCGCTCGGTGGTCAGCTCCTTCTGGCCGGGAAGACCCCCTCGGGGGACGTAGTAGGGCGCGCTCTGCTCGGTCATGCCTCTCCTCGCTCCAGGAAGCGGCCGTCGGCCCGCTCCGTGCTGATCTCGTTGCCGCGCAACCAGACTCGGCGCGCGACGCCGGTCAGGTCGAGCTCGTCGTAGGCGGTCACCGGGTTCTTGTGCTCGAGCCCGGCAGCCGTCACGTGGGTCACCTCGTCGGGGGCGAAGACCACCAGGTCGGCGTCGGCGCCGACCCGGATCCCGCCCTTGTGCTGCAGCCCGGCCACCTGCGCCGACCGCTCGCTCATCCAGCGCACGACGTCGGCCAGGCCGTGCCCGCGCTCGCGCGCGCCCGTCCACACGGCGGCCAGCGCGACCTGCACCGAGGCGACCCCGCCCCAAGCGGTCTGGAAGTCGTCGGTCTTGAGGTCGGCCGTGCTCGGGCTGTGGTCGCTGACGACGCAGTCGATCGTGCCGTCGGCCAGCGCCTCCCACAGCCGAGTCTGGTTCTCGCTGCTGCGGATCGGCGGGCAGCACTTGTGCGCGGTCGACCCGTCGCGGATCGCCTCGGCCGTGAACGACAGGTAGTGCGGGCAGGTCTCGACGGTGAGCGGCAGCCCCTCGCGCTTCGCGTCGCGGATCAGCGGCAGCGCCTCGGCGCTCGACAGGTGCAGGATGTGCGCCCGCGACCCGGTCTCGCGCATCGTGTCGATGACGACCTTGATCGCGCTGACCTCGCTCGCGTCGGGGCGCGAGGCGACGAAGTCGGCATAGCGAGGGCCGGGAACCGTTGGGGCTGCGTCGATCTCGGCGGCGCTCTCGGCGTGCACGATCATCAGCGCGCCGATCAGCGCGGTGCGTCGCATGTGTTCGCGCAGCTGCTCGGGCGACAGCGGCGGGAACTCCGGCACCCCCGAGTCGATGAGGAAGCACTTGAAGCCGAAGACGCCGGCGTCGTGCAGCGGCAGCAGGTCCTCGACGTTGCCCGGCACCGCCCCGCCCCAGAAGCCCACGTCGACGAAGCACTGCCCGTCGGCGGCCTTCTGCTTGATCTCGAGCGCGTCGACGGTGGTCGTCGGCGGCAGCGAGTTGAGCGGCATGTCGACGATCGTCGTGGTGCCGCCGCGCAGCGCCGCGCGGGTCGCGCTGGCGAAGCCCTCCCACTCGGTGCGGCCGGGCTCGTTGACGTGCACGTGGGTGTCGACCATCCCGGGGATCAGCACCTCGTCGTCGGCCAGCACCACCTCGGCGGCGGCGGACCAGTCGGCGTCGCGCGGGCCGATCTCGGCCACCCGACCCCGACGTACGCCCACGCTCGCCGGGCGCTCGGCGCCGTCGACGACCGCTCGGTCGGCTCGGATCACGAGGTCGAAGGGTTGGGTGCTCATCGTCGGTCCTGCTCTCGGGTCTCGGTCTCGGGTCGGTCGGCCAGGATGCGTGCCGCCAGTGTCTCCAGCAGCGCGCCGGCCCTGGTCATCGACTCCTCCTGGTCGTCGGTCAGCTCGGTGAGGGCGTACGCCCGCTCGATCCCGGCCGCGCGCAGCCGGTCGTCGTCGACGGTGACCCGGCCGGCCACCGCGACGACCGGGACGCCGTGCCGGGCGGCCGCGTCGGCCACGCCCACGGGCGCCTTGCCGTGCAGGCTCTGCTCGTCGAGCGAGCCCTCGCCGGTGATCACCAGGTCGGCGCCGGCGAGATGGTCGTCGATGCGCGCGAGCTCCAGCACCAGCTCGATGCCCTGCCGGAAGGTGCCGCCGAGCAGGTAGGCGGCGTAACCGGCGCCGCCGGCAGCCCCGCGCCCGGCTCGCCGGCGACGTCGCGCCCGGTCGACTCGCGCACCAGCCCGTGGAACCTGCCGAGCGCCGCGTCGAGCCGCGCGACGTCGGCCTCGGTCGCGCCCTTCTGCGGGCCGTAGACGGCGGCCGCGCCGTGCTCGCCGGTCAGCGGGTTGTCCACGTCGCTGGCGAGCACCAGGTCGACGTCGCGCACCCGCTCCAGGGCGGGGTCGAGGTCGACGGTCGCGACCTCGTCGAGACCGGCGCCGCCGAGCGGGACCTCGGCGCCCGAGGCGTCGAGCAGCCGCGCGCCGAGCGCGGTGAGGATCCCCGCCCCGGCGTCGGTGCTGGCGCTGCCGCCCAGTCCGAAGATGACCGTGCGGCAGCCCGACTCGATCGCCGCGTCGATCGCCTGACCGGCGCCGAGCGTCGAGGCGGTCAGCGGCTCGAGCCGGCCGCCGGGGAGCAGCTCGAGACCACAGGTGGCGGCGAGCTCGACGACCGCGGTGCTCTGGCGTACGGCGATGGCGGTGTCGACCGGCTCGCCGGTCGGGCCGCTCACCCGCACCGGCACCCGCTCGAAGCCGGCGGCCAGCGCCGCCTCGAGCGTGCCGTCGCCGCCGTCGGCGACGGGCACCCGGACGACCTCGACGTCCGGACGCCCGTCGCCCAGCCCGCGGGCCAGGTGCTCGGCAGCCTCGGCTGCGGTGAGCGAGCCCTTGAACTTGTCGACGGCGACGACGATGCGCATGGTGCGATCCTGCCTCGCTCAGTCCAGCAGCGCGACGGTTGCGGTCGGGGCGTCCTCGCCGGCGGCGGCGAGCTCCTCGAACTCGACGACGTTGTCGATCTCGGTGCCCATCGACACGTTGGTGACGCGCTCGAGGATGACCTCGACGACGACCGGCACCTCGAACTCGACGAGCAGCTTCTTCGCCGTCTCCAGCGCCGGCAGGATCTCGTCGGGCTCGGTGACCCGGATCGCCTTGCAGCCCAGGCCCTCGACGACCTTGACGTGGTCGACGCCGTAGCCGGCCGGGGCGTCGCCCTCGGCGTTGACGTTGTCGAACGACAGCTGCACGCAGTAGTCCATCTCGAACCCGCGCTGCGCCTGCCGGATCAGGCCGAGGTAGGCGTTGTTCACCAGCACGTGGATGTACGGGATCTTGAACTGCGCGCCGACCGCGAGCTCCTCGATGAGGAACTGGAAGTCGTAGTCGCCGGACAGCGCGACGACCGTCGCCTCGGGGTCGGCCGTGGCCACCCCGAGCGTGGCCGGGACGGTCCAGCCCAGCGGGCCGGCCTGACCGGCGTTGATCCAGTGCCGCGGCTTGAACACGTGCAGCAGCTGGGCCGCCTGGATCTGCGACAGGCCGATGGTCGAGACGTAGCGGGTGTCGGGCCCGAACGCCTTGTTCATCTCCTGATAGACCCGCTGCGGCTTGATCGGCACGGCGTCGAAGTTGGTCTTGCGCTGCATCGTCGCCTTGCGCTGCCGGCACTCCTCGGCCCACACGGTGCGGTCGGGCAGGGTGCCGTCCGCCTGCTGCTCGCGCGCGACCGCGACGAGCTGCTCGAGGGCGGCCCGGGCGTCGGACACGATGCCCAGGTCGGGCGCGAAAACCCTTCCGATCTGGGTGGGTTCGATGTCGATGTGCACGAACGTGCGGTCCTTGGCGAAGACCTCGACGCTGCCGGTGTGCCGGTTGGCCCAGCGGTTGCCGACGCCCATCACGAAGTCGGAGGCGAGCATCGTCGCGTTGCCGTAGCGGTGCGACGTCTGCAGCCCGACCATGCCGGCCATCAGGTGGTGGTTGTCGGGGATCGTGCCCCAGCCCATCAGGGTCGGGATGACCGGCACGCCGGTGACCTCGGCGAGCTCGACCAGCAGGTCGGAGGCCTCGGCGCTCACGATGCCGCCGCCGGCCACGATGAGCGGACGCTCGGCGGCGTTCATCATCGCCAGCGCCTTCTCGGCCTGGGCCCGGGTGGCCGCCGGCCGCGCGACCGGCAGCGGCTCGTAGGCGTCGATGTCGAACTCGATCTCGGTGAGCTGCACGTCGATCGGCAGGTCGATGAGCACCGGCCCGGGCCGGCCCTCACGCATCAGCCAGAAGGCGCGCTGGAAGGTGCCCGGGACCTGCCCGCCCTCCATCACCGTGACCGCCCACTTGGTGACGGGCGCGGCGATCGAGGCGATGTCGACGGCCTGGAAGTCCTCCTTCTGCAGCTTGGCGACCGGAGCCTGACCGGTGAGGGCCAGGATCGGGATCGAGTCGGCGGAGGCGGCGTACAGCCCGGTGATCATGTCGGTGCCGGCCGGGCCGGACGTGCCGACGCAGACGCCGATGTTGCCGGCCTTCGCGCGGGTGAACCCCTCGGCCATGTGCGACGCCGCCTCGACGTGGCGCGCCAGCACGTGCTTCAGCCCGCCGTGCGCGCGCACCGCGCTGTAGAACGGGTTGATCGCCGCGCCGGGGAGCCCGAAAAGCTGTGTGGCGCCTTCCTTCTCGAGGATCAGGCAAGCCGCGTCGACTGCTCGCATCCGTGCCATCACGCACCGCTCCCGTCGTTCGTCGTGCCGGTCGCCCCGCTCAGGCGTTCGACGCCGCGCAGGAGCCCGCTGTGGTCGAGCCCGCCGTCGCCGTTGGCCCGGGCCGACGCCATGAGCTGGGCGACGACCGCGCCCATCGGCAGCACGACCCCCACCTCGCGGGCGGCGGAGGTCACGATGCCCAGGTCCTTGTGGTGCAGGTCGATCCGGAAGCCCGGGTCGAACGAGCGGGTCAGCATGTTCTCCCGCTTCTGGTTCAGCACGGCGCTGCCGGCGAGTCCGCCGCCGAGCACGTCCATCGCCGCCGCGGTGTCGACGCCGTACGCCTCGAGGAAGACCAGCGCCTCGGCGAGGGCCTCGATGTTGGCCGCGACGATGAGCTGGTTGGCGGCCTTGACCGTCTGGCCGGCGCCGCTCGGGCCGACGTGCACGACCGTCTTGCCGACGGTCTCCAGCAGCGGCTGGGCCTCCTTGAAGTCGGCCTCGTCGCCGCCGACCATGATCGACAGCGCGGCGTTCTTGGCGCCTGCCTCGCCGCCGGACACGGGGGCGTCGAGCAGGCGTACGCCCGCCTCACCGGCCGCCTCGGCCAGCTCCTTGGTCACGTCGGGGCGGATCGAGGAGAAGTCGATCACCAGCGCGCCCTTCGGCACGTTGGCGAGGACGCCGTCCTCCCCGAGCAGGACGTCCTGCACGTCGGGGGAGTCGGGCACCATCACGCACACGACCTCGGCGTCCTTGACGGCCTCGGCGGTGCTGTCGGCGGCGGTGCCGCCGGCCTCGACCAGCGGCTGGGTGGCCTCCGGCGAGCGGTTGAACCCGGTGACGTCGTAGTCACCGTTCTGCAGGTGGACGGCCATGGGCGACCCCATGATGCCCAGCCCGATGAATGCGACCTTCGTGCTCATGCGTGGCTCCTAGCGGAATCTGCACCGGCGCTGCGCTCGGCGCGCGGCAGCCACGCGTCGAGCCCTTCGGTGGTGGTGGAGGTGGTCTTGTACTCGAGGGCGACGTAGCCGCTGTAGCCCTGCTGGGCCAGCTCGTCGAGGTAGCGGTCGAGGTCGAGGTCGCCGGTGCCCGGCTCCCCGCGACCGGGGTTGTCGGCGATCTGCACGTGCGCCGCACGCCCGCCGTACGTCTGCACGGCCGCCTCGACGTCGTCGCCGTTGGCCGCGAGATGGTAGAGATCGCAGAGGAATCCGAGGTTCTCGGCTCCGGTCTCGGCGCGCACGCGGTCGATCACCGCGACGGCCTCGGCGGCGGTCTTGAGCGGGTAGGCGGGGGTGCCGCTCACCGGCTCGATCAGCACGGTGCCGTCGATCTCGGCGACGGCCGCGG
Source organism: Barrientosiimonas endolithica (assembly GCF_030296655.1). Classification (NCBI taxonomy): domain Bacteria; kingdom Bacillati; phylum Actinomycetota; class Actinomycetes; order Micrococcales; family Dermacoccaceae; genus Barrientosiimonas; species Barrientosiimonas endolithica. Next base: position 3,607,848 of record NZ_AP027735.1, read on the forward strand.
CGGCCTCGCCGAGCATCGTCGTGGCCTGAGCGTCGGCGGTCTCGGCGTCGACGCCGACCACGCGGTTGCCGTACAGACCGTTGAACGCCCGGCACCCGAGGCGCCGCCCGATCTCGACGACGACCGGGATGTTGGCGCGCAGCTCCTCCTCGCGCTCGGGCCAGGCGAACAGGCCGCGGTCGCCGCCGGGCATGTCGCCGGCGAAGAAGTTGAGGCCGACCAGCTGCACGCCGGCGGACTCGATCGCCTGCACGAACGCGTCGACCTCCTCCTGGCTCGGGGTCGCGGTCGGCCACGGCCACCACGACTCGACGGCGTCGAAGCCGGCGTCGGCGGCGGCCTGCGGGCGCTCGAGGAAGGGCACCTCGGTGAACAGGATCGACAGGTTGACCGCGTAGCGGCGTGGGCTCGGCATCTGGCTGGCTCCTTGCTGGATCGTTCTCCGTAGTCCTGCATTCCGTAATGCGGAAGAACTATTCCGATGTGAGGAATCTAAGGGTGACCCGGCGGTAGGTCAAGGTCCGTCCACCCACCGGCTGCGGCCGCTCCGGTCGGCGCCCCCGACGCCGCCCGCGAGGATGAGGTCATGCCCTGGGACTCCTCCGCCCTCGACCTCGACGCCTACCTCGCCCGCACCGGGGCGAGCGTCCGGCCGCCGTCGCTCGCCGCGCTCACCGACCTGCTCGTCGCGCACGCGCGCACCTTCCCCTTCGACAACGTCGACGTGCTCCTCGAGCAGCACCCGGGCGTCTCGCTCGAGGTCGTCCAGGAGAAGTTCGTGGGCCGCGGCCGCGGCGGCTACTGCTTCGAGCACGGCACCCTGGTGCACGCGGTGCTCGACCGACTCGGCTATGCGGTCGAGCCCCACCTCGGGCGCGTCGGCGACGTGCGCGAGGGCTCGCGCACCCACCTGACCCTGGTGGTGACGCTCGACGGCGTGCGCTATCTCTGCGACCCGGGGATCGGCGTCCCGCCGCTCGCCCCCGTCGCGCTCGCCGACCACGCGCAGGCACCAGAAGGCTTGTGGCCGCACGAGATTCGCGAGACCGGCCAGGAGCAGCCGGGCGGCTCGGCGTGGGAGCTGTGGCGGCGGCGCACCGACGAGTGGGAGCTGATGCACCTGGTCGACGAGCTCCCCGCGCGACGCATCGACGTCGAGATGGGGCACTTGTGGACCAGCACCGCACCCACGTCGCACTTCCGCAGCGCGCTGATCGCCAACCGGCACCAGGTCGACCCCGACGGCACCCCCGCGCTGGTCACGATCAACGAGCACGCGATCACCGAAGGCCGCGCCGGCGAGGAGCCCGTGCGCCGGACGTACGACCTCGCCGAGCTGCCCGAGCTGCTCACCCGGGTCGGCGCGCACCTGAGCGAGGACGAAGCCGCGCGGCTGATCGAGCGGGTGCGCGAGCTGCGGGGCCTACCGTGAAGCCATGACCACCGAGTCCGCCGGCAGCCGCACGCGGCTGCGCCTGGCGCCGATGCGGCCGCGTGACCCCAGCGAGCCGGGGCGCTCGGCCTCCACCCTCGAGCTGTTCTTCGACCTGGTCTTCGTCGTCGCGGTGAGCATCGCCTCGGTGCAGCTGCACGAGTCGCTCACCGAGGCGCACGTGGTCGACGGCCTGGTGTCCTACGCCCTGATCTTCTTCGCGATCTGGTGGGCGTGGATGAACTTCACCTGGTTCGCGACCTAGTTCGGGACCGACGACTGGCTCTACCGGCTGCTCACGATCGTGCAGATGGCCGGGGTGCTGATCCTCGCCGCGGGGATCCAACCGCTGTTCGCCGACGGCGACTTCACGCTCGCGGTCGCGGGTTACGTCGTCATGCGGGTCGGGTTGGTGGCGCAGTGGATCCGCGCCTCCATCTCCAACCCCGACCTGCGCCGCACGACGCTGACCTACGCCGTCGGCGTGACGGTCATGCAGATCCTGTGGATCGCGACGCTGCCCCTGGAGGGGACGGCACGCTACGTCGTGGTCCCCCTGCTCGTCGCCGGGGAGATCTCGGTGCCGGTGCTCGCCGAGCGGCAGCGGGCGCTGCCGTGGCACCCGCACCACATCACCGAGCGCTACGGGCTGTTCACCCTGATCCTGCTCGGCGAGAGCCTGCTCGGCTCGTCCAACGCGATCATCGAGGGGCTGCGCGGCGAGCACGACCTGGTGCAGCTCGTCTCGGTCGCGGTGCTGACCCTGGTGTCGACGGCCGCCCTGTGGTGGATCTACTTCTGGCCGCCGCACCACGAGTCGATCGGCAGCCTGGGCCGGTCGGTGCGCTACGGCTACACCCACTACTTCGTGTTCGCCGCGGCGGGCGCCCTGTCGGCCGGCATCGAGGTCGAGCTCGACGTGATCAACGGCGACTCCAAGCTGTCCGACGTCGCGGCGGCCTTCACCTTCACCGTGCCCGTGGCGGTGTTCATCCTCGGCATCTGGTGGATCGCGATGTGCGACTACGCCGACCGGTTCACCAACATCGTGATCCCGGCCGGCGCCGCGCTGATCCTGCTCGACCCGATCGTCCCGCTGCCGTTCGCGATCACCTCGGTCGTGCTCGTCGTGATGGTCGTCGTGCTCGTGGTCCACCCGACGGTGCAGCGCGGTCAGGGCGAGGGCGACCGGCCTCTCGTGCAGTACGAACGGGAGCAGCGCGGGCTCAACGAGTGAGCGCCACCAGGTCGGCCTCGGTCAGCCCGGTGGCCGCCGCGACATCGCCGGAATCGACTGCGCCGCAACGCATCCCGCGCAGCAGTGCGTGCGAGAGCATCCGCGCGGTGGCGGGCTCGTCCATCACGTCGCTCTCCACCCGCGCGACGTACGCCTTCAGCCGGGCGGCCGCGCTCGGCGCCGCCCGCCGGAAGAAGGTGTAGGTCGCGAGGTAGCGCGAGACCAGGTGGCCCGGGTGCATGTCCCAGCCCTGGTAGATCCCTCGCACCAGCGACCGGTCGACCAGCCCGGCGTGCAGCCGCCAGGTCGCGGCCGCCTGCTCGGCGTCGCCGAACGCGACGACGTTGGTGGAGCCGTCGCTCATCCGCACGCCGGTCTGGGCGGCGGCCACCTGCATCACGAACTTGGCGTGGTCGGCGGCCGGGTGGTCCAGCGACTGGTAGGCCGCCGCGATGCCGAGCCCGGCGCTGTAGTCGAACGTCCCGTAGTGCAGCGAGCTGGCCCGTCCCTGCGCCGCGCCGATCATCCGCGCGACCGCCGCCGTGCCGTCGGCGGCCATGATCGACTGCGCGGTCTCGACCTGGATCTCGAACGTGATGGCGCCGACCCCGAGCCCGTACGCCTGCTCCAGCCGCTCGCACGCCGTCGCCATCGCCTCGACCTGGGCGACGGAGGTGACCTTGGGCAGGGTCAGGGTGAAGCCGTCGGGCAGCGCGCCGCCGTCGGCGAACGCGCCGACGACCTGGGTCAGCGTGCGCACCCCGCGCGCCCGGGTGGGCGCCTCGAAGCTCTTGAACCGCACGCCGAACCACGGCGGCCGGGTGCCGTCGTCGGCCATCCGGCGGAACGCCTCGACGGTGCCGCGCAGGTGGGCGTCCTCGACGTCGTCGGGCCGCAGGCCGTAGCCGTCCTCGAGGTCGACCCGCAGGTCCTCGACCGGCTCGACCTGCAGCTTGCCGCGCACCGCGTCGTACGCCTCGCTCACCTCGCCCGGGTCGAACCCGGTGGCCGCGGCGAGGGTCGGTGCGTCGGGGGCGAAGGTGTCGAGCAGCCGCAGGGCCTCGGTGCCCCACTCGCGCACGGTGCCGGCGCCGAACCGGTCGGCGGGGACGTACACCGTGTGCACGGGCTGCCGGTCGACCCGCTCGCCGGGATAGCGCGCGGCGAGCTCGGCGTCGGCCTGCTGCAGCTGCCGGTCGAGCTCGGCGGTGAGCTCGGTGGTGACGTCGGTCATGAACGGCCCACCTCCGTGGTCTTGCCCTTGGCGATCTCGGCCTTGGCGACGTCGGCGACGGCCTCGGCCACGGCCGGTGCGACCTCGGGGTCGAACACGCTCGGGACGATGAAGCTGGCGTTGAGCTCGTGCTCGCCCACGCACGCGGCGATCGCGCGCGCGGCGGCGGAGAGCATGTCGTCGGTGATGTCGCTCGTGCCGCCGTCGAGCAGCCCGCGGAAGAAGCCGGGGAAGGCCAGCACGTTGTTGATCTGGTTGGCGAAGTCGCTGCGGCCGGTCGCGACGACCGCGGCGTGCTCGGCGGCCGCGACCGGGTCGACCTCGGGCACCGGGTTGGCCATCGCGAACACGATGGCGTCGTCGGCCATCCGGGCGATGTCGTCGCCGGTGAGCAGGTCGGGTGCGGACACGCCGATGAACACGTCGGCGTCGACCAGCACCTCGGCGAGCGTGCCGGTGCGGCGCTCGAGGTTGGTGTGGGCGACGAGCCACTCGCGCATCTCGCCCGAGCCGGGCTTGGCCTCGGTGACGGCGCCGTGCCGGTCGCACCCGATGACGTCGGTCGCGCCCTCGGCCAGCAGCAGCTTGATGATCGCGGTGCCGGCCGCGCCCACGCCGCTCACGACGATGCGCACGTCGCCGATCTTCTTGCCGACGACCTTCAGCGCGTTGACCAGCGCGGCGAGCGTGACGATCGCGGTGCCGTGCTGGTCGTCGTGGAAGATCGGGATGTCCAGCTCGTCGCGCAGCCGCTTCTCGATCTCGAAGCAGCGCGGCGCCGAGATGTCCTCGAGGTTGACCCCGCCGTAGACCGGGGAGATCGCCTTGACGATCTGCACGATCTCGTCGGTGTCCTGCGTCGCGAGGCAGACCGGCCAGGCGTCGACGTCGGCGAACCGCTTGAACAGCGCCGCCTTGCCCTCCATGACGGGCAGCGCCGCCTCCGGCCCGATGTTGCCGAGGCCGAGCACGGCCGAGCCGTCGGTGACGACCGCGACGGTGTTGCGCTTGATCGTGAGTCGCCTTGCGTCCTCAGGCTTCTCGGCGATCGCGGTGCACACTCGGGCGACGCCGGGGGTGTACGCCCGGCTCAGGTCGTCGCGGTGCTTCAGCGACACCTTGGGCGTGACCTCGATCTTGCCGCCGATGTGCAGCAGGAAGGTGCGGTCGCTGACCTTGTCGACGGTGAACCCGTCGAGCGCCTCGATCGTGGCCCTGATCTGCTCCACGTGCTCCTGGCCGGAGGCGTTGCAGCCCACGTCGACGAGGATCGCGTCGTGCCGGCTCTCCGCGACGTCGAGCGCGGTGACCATGGCCCCGGCCTCGGCGATGGCGCTCGACAGGCGCGCGGTGGCCGACGGATCGGTGGGGCAGGCGACCCGCAGGGTGATGGAATAGCCAGGGCTCGGAGCTGACACGTGAATCTCCTGGGGTTCGTGGGTCCGGCTCCTCCTCCGGGAGCCGCTTGCTGCGCTGCGCGTCTCCCGGCATCGTCGCCGAACCGGTGGGGCTCTGGTGCAAATGTTCTGCGATGCGGAGTGTAGATTCCATCCATCGGAATGACGAGTCTGTCTCACGAGGAGCACCCATGGTCGACACCCCGGCCGACAAGACGCGAGCGGGAGGCGTCCAGTCGGTGGCGCGCGCCCTCGACATCCTCGAGGTGGTCGACGCCGCCGGCGGCGAGACCTCGCTGAGCCAGATCAGCGCGGCCACCGGTCTGCCGATGCCGACCATCCACCGCATCGTGCGCACCCTCGTCGACCGGTCGTACCTGCGCCAGCTGCCCGACCGGCGCTACGCCCTCGGAACCCGGCTCATCCCGCTCGGCAACAGCGCCCGCGAGGGGTTCGGCGCCCGGGCCGCGCGCGAGCTCGCCGCGGTGGTGCACGAGTTCGGGGAGACGGTCAACCTCGCGACGCTCGACGGCGACCAGCTGGTCTACGTCGGCCAGGTGCCCTCGCCGCGCGCGATGCGCATGTTCACCGAGCTCGGCCAGCACGTGCAGCCGCACTGCCGTGCGGCCGGCAAGGCCCTGCTGTCGCGGCTGCCCGACGACGAGGTGCGCGCGCTGCTCGACCGGGTCGGCATGCCGGCGATGACGCCCAGCACCATCACCGACCCCGACGTGCTGCTGCGCCAGCTCGCCGACGTGCGCACCGAGGGCTATGCCACCGAGGACGGCGAGATGGAGCTCGGCGTGCGCTGCGTCGCCGTGCCCGTCCCGAGCGAGCAGGGCAACTTCTCGATCTCGCTGTCGGCGCCGGAGTCGCGCCTGACCGACGACGTGCGCGATCGTGCCCTCCCCGTGCTGCGCACCGTCGCCGAGCGGCTGGCCGAGCAGCTGGAGCCCGGCGCAGCCTGAGTCGGCGGCCGGGCGGGGGCGCTCGCCCGGCCGTCGGGCGGGGACGCTCGCCGGCCGCCGTCGCGGCGCCGGTTACCCCCGGGTGTGAGGTATATCTCGAAAACCCTTGACGGCACTGACCGTCTCCGGTCTACTTTCTGGATACGGAATACAGATTCCGCATCGCGAAACATCCAGCAGGCCGCGCGGGAGCGCCAAGACCGGGAGACGACCCAGTGCCGGACGACCAGCAGCTGACCCTCGAGCGGCTCAACGCCGCTCCCGCCGAGCAGCTGCGCGAGACCCTGCGGGCCTGCTGCGCCAGCGACGCCTGGGTCGACCAGCTGCTCGCCCACCGCCCCTACGCGGACCGAGCCGCCGCGCTCGCCGGCTCCGACACCGCCATGGGCGAGATCGCCGACGCCGACGTCGACCAGGCGCTCGCCGGCCACCCGCGCATCGGGGACCGCGCCGAGGGCGAGGGCACCGACGCTCGCTGGAGCCGCGAGGAGCAGGCGTCGGTCGCCGACGCCGGCGATGACGTACAGCAGCAGCTGCGCGACGGAAACCTTTCCTACGAAAGGCGATTCGACCGCGTCTTCCTCATCCGTGCCGCGGGCCGCAGCCCGCAGGAGATGCTCACCGAGCTGACCCGCAGGCTCGACCAGGACGACGAGACCGAGCGCGCCGAGGTGCGCGAGCAGCTGCGTCAGATCACCCGGCTGCGCCTCGAGCGGGCGCTGTCGCCCACGGAGTGAAGGAGCGCCCCATGTCCACGCTGTCCACCCACGTGCTCGACGCCGTGTCCGGCAACCCGGCCACCGGCATGCGTGTCGAGGTGCAGTCCCGGTCGCAGACCGGCGCCGACCCGCAGACCGTCGGGTCCGGCACCACCAACGACGACGGCCGGGTCGCCGAGCTGGTCCCAGAGGGACTGGCCCCCGGTGACTACCGGATCGTCTTCGCCACCGGCGAGTGGTTCGCCGCCCAGGGCGTCACGGGGTTCTACCCCGAGGTCGCCATCACGTTCACGGTGGACGAGGAGCGGCACTACCACGTGCCGGTGCTGCTCAGCCCGTTCGCCTTCTCCACCTACCGAGGAGCTGATCCATATGTCCTACGTGCTCGGGCACAACCAGTACGGCAAGGCCGAGGTGCACGCGGTGCGCGTCTATCGCGACGGCGGGCGCGAGGCGGAGCACGAGATCGTCGACTACAACGTCTCGGTCGCCCACCAGGGTGACTTCGAGGACGCCCACGTCACCGGCGACCAGGCCAAGGTCCTCACCACCGACGCGACCAAGAACACGGTCAACGCGTTCATGAAGGAGCACGGCGACGAGGCCCGTGAGCCCGAGGGTCTGGCCCTCGCGCTCGCCCGCCACTTCGTCGACACCGTCCCGCAGATCACCAGCTGCCGGGTCAACGTCGAGGCCTTCCCGTGGGAGCGGGCGCACGGCACCCCGCACGGCTTCGTGCGCAACAAGGACTACGTGCGCACGGTCACCGTCACCAAGACCCCCGACGCGGAGTACGTCGTCTCCGGGCTGAAGGACCTGACGGTCCTGAAGACCACGGACTCGGAGTTCCACGGGTTCTACGAGGACAAGTACACGACGCTGAAGCCGACGAAGGACCGCATCATGGCGACCGACGTCAAGGCGCAGTGGCTGCACAACGGCACCGACGTCGACTGGGGCAAGAGCTTCTCCACCGTGCTCGACGCGGTGACCAGCTCGTTCGCCAACGCCTACTCGTACGCCCTCCAGCAGACGATCTGGGACATGGGCACCGCGGTGCTCGACGCGGCCGACTCGGTCAGCGAGATCCGTTTCTCCTGCCCCAACAACCACCACTTCGTGATCGACCTGTCGCCGTTCGGGCTCGAGAACGAGTTCGAGGTGCACCACGCCGACGACCGGCCGTACGGCCTGATCGAGGCGACCATCCAGCGCGACGAGTCCTCCTCGAACAGCAAGGCGTTCGACCCCGGCCAGGCCTGGTGATCTGAATGAGCGAGGCCAGCGGCACCAGCACCGCCACGCGTCACCCGGTCGACACCCCGATGGCCCCCGGGCCCTCGATCCTCTACGGCCTGCAGCACGTCCTGAGCATGTACGCCGGCGTCGTCGCCGTGCCGCTCATCATCGCCGGGGCGTTCAAGCTCTCGACCGCCGACACGATCTACCTGGTCTCGGCCTCGCTCTTCATGGCCGGGCTGGCGACGATCCTGCAGACGATCGGCGTGTGGAAGATCGGCGCCCGGCAGCCGATCGTGCAGGGCACCTCGTTCGTCGCGGTGTCCACGATGCTCGCGATCGGTGCCGCCACCGGCGGCGGCGCGGCGGGGCTGCAGCGGATCTACGGCGCGCTGATCGTCGCCGGCGTGGCCGGCTTCCTGATCGCGCCGATCTTCACCCGGCTGCTGCGCTTCTTCCCCGAGGTCGTCACCGGCACGGTCATCACGATGATCGGTCTGTCGCTGATCCCGGTCGGTGTCGGCTGGGCGATGGGTGGCGTCGGCACGCCGGAGTTCGGCCAGCCGAAGCACCTGGCGCTCGCCGGCGCCACGCTGGTGCTGATCGTGCTGATCTATCGCTTCCTGCCCGGCTTCTTCAGCCGCATCGCGATCCTGCTCGGCCTGGTGCTCGGCACGCTCGTGGCGCTGCCGTTCGGGATGGCCGACTTCGGCGCGATCGGCGAGGCGCGGGCGTTCCAGGTGCCGACGCCGTTCCACTTCGGCGCCCCGACCTTCGAGGTCAGCGCGATCGTCTCGATGTTCATCGTGATGCTGGTGATCATGACCGAGGCCACGGCCGACATCCTGGCCCTCGGCGAGGTCACCGAGAAGCACGCCGACCGCGACACCGTCACCAACGGTCTGCGGGCCGACACCCTCTCGACCGCCGTCGCCGGCGTGTTCAACAGCTTCTCGCTGAGCGCGTTCGCGCAGAACGTCGGGCTCGTCGCGATCACCGGCATCCGCAGCCGCTACGTCGTCGCCGTCGGCGGCGGGATCCTGGTGCTGCTCGGCCTGTTCCCGGTGCTCGGCGCGTTCGTCGCCGCGGTGCCGATGGCGGTGCTCGGCGGTGCGGGTCTGGTGCTGTTCGGCACGGTCGCCGCGAGCGGCATCCGCACGCTGAAGGGCGTCGACTTCTCCGGCAACAGCAACATCGTCATCGTCGCCACCTCGATCGCCTTCGGCATGGCGCCGATCGTGCAGCCGGAGGTGTGGGAGCACTTCCCGGCCTGGTGGCAGACGATCTTCGACTCCGGCATCACCTCGGCCGCGATCATGGCGGTGCTGCTGAACATCGTGTTCAACATCATCGGCCGCGAGACCGACGAGGGTCCGGTGTTCTCCCACGGTGGCGCCCCCGGCGCGATCAGCGACGAGGACGAAGAGCGCCTCGACCCGCGCGGCGAGCGCCGCGACCGCGGCCAGGCCGACCGCAGCGACCTGCCGAGCGGCCGGCGCCGCCGGGAGGACTAGCCCGGCGAAGGCGTACGTCGTCGGGGCGGGGCGACGACGGCGGCCCACAAAGTACGACGGCGGCACAGATCTTTTCTGTGCCGCCGTCCTGGTTACTGTGCCGCCCTCGACGATGCCGGGCGGGTGAGCCTGCGAGCCCGGCCGGAGGAGGAGAGGCGGCCGAACGGTATTCCTGTGCCGCCCTCGACGATGCCGGGCGAGTGAGCCTGCGAGCCCGGCCGGAGGAGGAGAGGCGGCCAACGGGCGTTCCTGTGCCGCCGTCGACGATGGCTCCTGGGGGTGGGCCGGGCAGCCGGGCGCGGGCGTACGATCGGTCGCACCACACGGGAGCCCGAGCACGGGCTGAGATCAGGCTGACGCTGCCGAGACCGTCGAACCTGTCCGGGTCATGCCGGCGTAGGAAGTAGGGGTCCGATGAGCATCGTCCCGGGCGCGCCCGCGTCAGGGCAGAGCGGGCAGCCGGTCGCGCAGCCGGCGCGCCGCCTCGGCCGGGTCGTCGGCCTCGGTGATCGCGCGCACCACGACGACCCGGCTGGCGCCTGCCGCGACGACCGCGTCGACGGTGTCGTGGTCGATCCCGCCGATCGCGAACCACGGGCGGCTCGCCCCACTGACCCGGTCGGCCTCGGCAGCGGCGCGCACGAGCTCCAGGCCGGCGGGCGTACGTCCGGGCTTGGTGGGCGTCGCCCACACCGGTCCCACGCAGAAGTAGCCCAGACCGGCCTCGGCGCGGGCGGCGGCCAGCTGCGCCGGGTCGTGGGTGGACAGGCCGAGCGCGACGGCGTCACCGACGATGCGGCGCGCCTGCGGGCGCGGGAGGTCACCCTGGCCGAGGTGCAGCACGGGCGCGGCGGAGACCGCGGCGACGTCGGCCCGGTCGTTGACCGCCCACAGCCGGCCGTGCCGCTCGGCGGCCGCGCGCAGGGTGGCGAGCAGCTCGAGCTCCTCGGCCGCCTCGATGGTCTTGTCGCGCAGCTGGACGATGTCGACCCCGCCGGCGTAGGCCGCGTCGACGAAGGCGGCGAAGTCCCCGCGGTCGCGGCGGGCGTCGGTGCAGACGTACAGCTGGGCGCGGGAGAGGTGCACCCGGCGAGCGTAGGCGCGCGGTGCGACGTGGTCGTCGTCGGCGGGGGCGTGGTCGGGCTCGCGATCGCGTGGGAGCTGGTGCGTTCGGGTCGGGACGTGCGCCTGGTCGACCCCGAGCCGGCGTCCGGGGCGACCCACGCCGCGGCCGGGATGATCGCGCCGATCAGTGAGCAGCGGCTCACCGAGCCGGCGCTGCACGCGGCGGCCGAGGCGTCGGCGGCGGCCTACCCCGCCTTCCTCGGCGCGGTGCCGGGTGGCGGTGGGTGCGGGTTCGAGAGCGTCGACACGTTGCTCCTCGCGGTCGACGACGCCGACCGGCGAGCGCTCGACGACATCGCCGCCCGGCACCCGGGGAGGTGGAGCAGGTGAGCCTGCGCGAGGCGCGCCGGCTCGAACCGCTGCTCGGTCCGCGGGTGGTCGCCGCGAGGCGCGTGCAGGAGCACCGGGTCGACCCGCGGGCGCTCGCGGCCGCGCTGCAGGGCGCGCTCGCGGATCGCGTGGTCCGGGCCCGGGTGGTCGGTCTGCTGCCCGCTGACGCTGACGCCGACGCCGTCACCGGGGTGCGGCTCGCGGACGGCACGACGATCTGCGCAGACGAGGTCGTGGTCGCGAGCGGTCTCGGGGCGGCCGACCTGCCGGGGATGCCGTTCGCCCCGCCACTGCGGCCCGTGCACGGCGACATCCTGCGACTCGAGGCACCCGCCGGGCTCCGGCCGTTCCTGACCCGCACCGTGCGCGCGCACGTGCGCGGCTCCAGGGTCTACCTCGTGCCGCGCCTCGACGGCACGGTCGTGATCGGCGCGACGCAGCGCGAGCACGGCGGCGCCGGGGTGTCGGCGGGCGGGGTCTACGAGCTGCTGCGCGACGCCGTGGCCGTGATCCCTGCCGTGGCCGAGCTGACCCTGCTCGAGACCACGGCCCGCCCGCGCCCGGTCACCCCGGACAACGCCCCGCTGCTCGGCCGCGCGGCGCCCGGACTGCTCGTCGCGACCGGCTTCGGCCGGCACGGCGTGATGCTCGCACCGCTGGCCGCCCAGGCGGTCGCCCAGCTGGCCGAGGGCCGTACGCCATCCCTCGCCGACCCGTTCCGTCCCGATCGCTTCTCCTGAAGACCCCGCCCCTTGGAGGTTCCATGATCGACATCCAGCTCAACGGCGCCCCGACGCGCGTGGAGGAGGGCGCGGCCGTCGTCGACCTGGTGGCCGACCTCACCGGTCGCGACATCCGGCCCGACGGCACCGCGGCCGACGGTGTCGCCCTCGGCCTCGCGGTCGCCGTGAACACCGCGGTCGTCCCGCGCAGTCGCTGGAGCGAGGCGCGGCTGGCCGCGGGCGACGAGGTCGAGGTGCTCACGGCGGTGCAGGGTGGCTGAGCAGCTCGACCCGTTCGAGGTCGCCGGGGCCACCTTCTCCTCCCGGCTCATCATGGGCACCGGCGGGGCGGAGAGCCTCGCCGACCTGGACGCCGCGCTCGCGGCCTCCGGCACCGAGCTCACCACGGTGGCCGTACGCCGGTTCGCGCCCGGCGACGGAGCGGGGCTCTATCCGTTGATCGCCGGGCGCGGCATCCGGCTGCTGCCCAACACGGCCGGCTGCTTCACCGCGCGGGAGGCGGTGCTCACCGCCGAGCTCGCCCGCGAGGCGTTCGAGACCGACTGGGTCAAGCTCGAGGTGATCGCCGACGAGGACACCCTGCTGCCCGACGGCGCCGAGCTGATGGACGCGACCGAGCAGCTGGTGCAGCGTGGGTTCTCGGTGTTCGCGTACACCAACGACGATCCTGCGCTCGCGCTGCGGCTGGAGCACCTGGGGGCGGCGGCGGTCATGCCGCTCGGGGCGCCGATCGGCACCGGCCTCGGCATCCTCAACCCGCACAACATCGAGCTGATCGTCGCCCGCGCGTCGGTGCCGGTCGTGCTCGACGCGGGCATCGGCACGGCGTCGGACGCCGCGCTCGCGATGGAGCTCGGCTGCGACGCGGTGCTGCTGGCCACGGCGATCACCCGCGCCGACGACCCGGCCGGGATGGCCGCGGCGTTCCGGCACGCCGTGATCGGCGGACGCCTCGCTGCGCGCTCGGGCCGGATCCCGCGGCGCGAGCACGCCCTCGCCTCCTCGCCGATGACCGGAAGGCCGGACCTGTGAGCGCCCCACTCGTCGAACCGACCGGCCTGCTGGACGACGCCGCCCGCGACCGCTACGCCCGCCAGCTCGCCCTGCCCGGCATCGGCGAGACGGGGCAGCGCCGGCTCGCCGCGGCGCGGGTGCTCGTGGTCGGCGCCGGCGGGCTCGGTACGCCTGCCCTGGCCGCCCTCGCCGCGGCCGGGGTCGGCACGATCGGCGTCGTCGACGACGACGTGGTCGAGACGACGAACCTGCACCGCCAGCTGCTGCACGGCACGTCCGACGTCGGTCGCCCGAAGACGACGTCAGCGCGCGAGGCGATGCTGGAGATCAACCCGACCGTCACGGTGCGCGAGCACCGCGAGCGGCTGACGAGCGCGAACGCGGACCGGGTGCTCGCGGACTACGACGTGGTGGTCGACGGCTCCGACAACTTCGCGACCCGGTACCTCGTCGCCGACGCCGCCGAGCGTCGCGGCATCCCGACCGTCTGGGGTGCGGTGCTCGGCTTCACCGGCCAGGTGAGCGTGTTCTGGCCGCCGCACGGACCGGCCTATCGCGACCTGCACCCCGACGTCCCCGAGGGTGCGGCGACCTGCCAGACCGGTGGCGTGCTCGGGATGGTGTGCCACGCCGTCGGCGCGGTGCTGGCGGCGGAGACGGTCAAGCTCGTCACCGGCGCCGGCACCCTCTGCTCGGACGGCTGCTGCTGTTCGACGCGCTCGCGGCCACCTGGCGCACGCTCACCATCACGGCGGACCCCGGGCGCCAGTCGTCCGCGGCGGTCCCGGTGCGCGCAGCGGGCGACCGGACCAGCAACCGCGGCAGTACGCCCGCCTCGCCCCGCCCGGGCGTCGTCACCCCGGGCGCGCTCGGCAGGGAGCTCGCCGCAGGCCGTGGCCCGGTCGTCATCGACGTGCGCGAGCCGGACGAGACCGACGGCATCGTCCCCGGCTCGCTGCGGATCCCTCAGGGGCGCATCGCCTCCGCGGCGCAGATCGACGCGCTCGACGTCGCCGAACCGGTGGTGACCGTCTGCGCGTCGGGTGCGCGCGCGGCCCAGGTCGCGGCGCTGCTCGCCGATCGCGGCTTCCGCGACGTGCGCTCGCTCGCGGGCGCGGTCACCGCGGTCCGCCCCTGACCAGGGGCAGCCGTCGGGAGAGCTGGCGAGGGCGTACGGCACCCGGCGGAGCCGACGACGGCGGCCCACAAACCACGACGGCGGCACAGATCTTTTCTGTGCCGCCGTCGTGGTTACTGTGCCGCCCTCGACGATGCCGGGCGGGTGAGCCTGCGAGCCCGGCCGGAGGAGGAGAGGCGGCCGAAGGATGCTCCCTTGCCGCCGTCGACGATGCCGGGGCCGGGGCCTGCGTAAGGACCGCCCCTGGTCAGAAGGGGAGGGGGACCAGGGGCGGGGCACGGGGGTCAGGGCTTCAGTCGGTGGCGGCCAGGGCGTCGATCTCGACGAGCATGACCTCGTGCGGGAGGCCGACGAAAACCGTGGTGCGGCACGGGAGCGTGGCGCCGCTGGGCACGTGCTGCTCGATGAACTCGCCGTAGGCCTCGTTCATCGCGGCGAAGTCCTCGCGCTTGGTGAGGTAGACCCGGAACATCAGCACGTCGGCGACGGACGCTCCGCCCGCCTCCAGGATCGCCTGCACGTTCTGCAGGGTGCGCAGCGTCTGCGCGCGCACGTCACCCTCGGCGATGTAGGTGTTGGTGGCCGGGTCCATCGGGCCCTGGCCGGAGACCTGCAGCAGGTTGCCGCGCCGCACCCCTGGCTGAACGTGTGGGCGGGGGCGGGGGCGGCGTCGGTCTGCACGCGGGTGGCGGTCATCGGTGGTCGGCTCCTTCGCTGTCGTGGCCGGACGGTCCGGCCTGGTCGGGGTGGGTCGGTTGGTTCAGGACTCGGGTGGTCGGTATCCGCAGTCGACCGAGATCGCGGTGCAGGTCGCGCGCAGCGGGTCGAGCAGCCCGAGCAGCTCCTCGTACGGCAGCACCACGTCGGGCACCGACACCGAGACCGCGCCGAGCACCCGCCCGGACTGGCCGCGCACCGGCATCGCGATGCAGTTGATCGAGGGCTCGTTCTCCTCGCGGTCGGTCGCCCAACCGCGCTCGCGCACCTCGCGCACCTCGCGGAGGAAAACCCCGGGGTCGGTGATGGTGTTGGGCGTCCGGCGTACGAAATCGATCCGGTCGACCTCGCGCTCCAGCTGGTCGTCGGGCAGGTCGGCCAGGATCACCTTGGCGACTCCGGTGGAGTTCAGGTTGGCCGCCGTGCCCACCCGGGAGAACATCCGGATCTGGTCGCGCGACTCCAGCTTCTCGATGTAGACGACGTTGGAGCCCTCGCGCTCGGCGAGGTGGGTGGTGCGACCGTACTCCCGGTTGAACGAGGTCAGGTGCGGCGAGGCGATGACGCGCAGCGTGCGCTGGTCGGCGGCCGCCGCAGCGAGCTCGAGCAGCCGCGCGCCGAGGTGGTAGCGGTGCTGCTCGTCGCGATAGGTGAAGTGCTCCTCGGTCAGCGGCCGCAGCAGCCGCAGCACGGTCGTCTTGTGCACGCCCAGCTGCCCGGCGAGGTCGTCGAGGCTGGCCGGCTCGTCACCGAGCAGGGTGAGGATGTGCAGCGCACGCTGCAGGCTCTGGCTCATCGCACGCTCCTTGTCAGCCGACCGGCTCGAGCACGTCGGCGCCGGTGAAACGTATCCCGGCCCACTGCTCGCGGTCGGCGCCCAGCAACCGGCGTACGACGTCGTCGCGGGCGCGGGCGAAGTCGCCGTGCACGGTGAGGGTCGCGGCGGCGCCGATGTGCCCGCGGCGCAGGCAGGTCTGCAGGTGTTCGCCCGCGAGCCAGCCGTGGAGGAAGCCGGCGGCGAACGAGTCACCGGCGCCCACCGCCTCCACCACCTCGACGCGCAGCGCGGGCACCTCGGTCTGCGTCCCGTCGCGGCCGACGGCGACGGCGCGGCGGTCGGCGTCCTTGATCACGAGCAGCTCCGGCTCGGGCAGCAGCGCCCGCAGCCGCGCCGGGTCGCTCTCGCCGAGCACCCGCTCGGCCTCGTCGGCGCCGACGAGCACCAGGTCGGCCAGACCCGCTAGCCGTACGACCTCGGACGGGTCGCCGCTCGGCCACAGCTTCTCGCGCCAGTTGACGTCGAAGCTCACCTGCCCCGCGACGCCGCGGCGCTCGCCGACGAGCGCGTCCATCAGCGCGGCGCACTGCGGGGACAGGGCCGGGGTGATGCCGGAGCAGTGCACGAGGCGGGCGCCGCCGAGGAGGTCGCGCACGGCGGGGTCGACGAGCAGCTCCGGGCCGGCGGCGGAGAAGGCGGAGCCGGCCCGGCGGTAGTCGGCCACGGTGGACGGCTCCCCCGACGCGTCCGGGGTGACGACCTTGGTGAAGCGGCCCGTGGGTCGCTGCGGGTCGACACCCAACGCCGAGACATCGACCCCGGCCTGATCCAGCGCGGTCACGACGTCGCGGCCGGCCGCGTCTGCGCCGACCCGACCGATGTAGCCCACTGGAACTCCCGACCCGGCGAGCCCCACGGCGACATTGGCCTCGGCCCCGCTCAGGCCGGCCTCACCGGGGGCGGGCACGAGGTCGAGGCGCTCGGGCGCGACCAGGGCCAACGGCTCGCCGAGGCAGGCGACGGTGGGCTGGGCAGCGCGCATGCGCGGGCTCCTTCCGGGTCATCGGGTGGGTGATCCGAGCGGGATGTGTGCGTTGCCACACCGCCGCGACGATGCTAACGTCAGCGCTGCTCAATACGCAACATGCGTTGCATATTACGCAACACAACCGTAGAACCCCCAGATCGACCGGCATCCGAGAAGGACGTGATCGCGTGCCGCACCAGCTCACCGGCCGCCCCGAGGGCCCGCTCTCCGCGACGGACAAGGCCCTCCCGCCGCAGGCCGACGGACTCACCGCCGAGCAGTTCCTGGCCACCGCGCCACGCCTGTCCTCGCTCGCGACCCCGCTGCTCACGCTGTCCGAGCCGGCGATCGCCGCCAATGTCGAGACCCTTGCCGCCTGGTCGAGCGACCACGGCATCGCGCTCTCCCCGCACGGGAAGACCACGATGTCTCCGGTCCTGTGGCGCCGGCAGCTGGAGGCGGGCGCGCACTCGATCACCGTGGCCAACTACCCCCAGCTGCGGGTCGCGGTCGCGGCCGGGGTGCGCCGCATCCAGGTCGCCAACGACCTCGTCGACCCCGCCGCCCTGCGCTGGCTCACCGAGGCTGTCGACACCGACCCCGAGCTGGAGGTCATGGTCTGGGCGGACAGCCTCGAGTCGGTCGCGGTGCTGCGCGACCACTTCACCGGCAGCCGTCCGCTCACCGTGCTGGCCGAGCTCGGCGGGGCGCACGGCCGAACCGGGGCGCGCAGCGTCGAGGTCGCCGTCGCCATCGGTCGCGCCCTCGCCGAGGCCGGCAATCTGCGACTCGGCGGGGTCGCCGGCTACGAGGGCGCCCTCGCCCACGACCCGACGCCCGAGGCGGTCGCCGCGGTCGACGCCTTCCTGCGCAGGATGGCGGCGACGCACCAGGCGCTGCTCGACGCGGGGAGTTACCCCGCCGACGGGGAGATCGTGCTCACCGCCGGCGGCAGCGCCTACTTCGACCGGGTCGCCGCAGTGCTCGCGCCCCTGGCGTTCGACCGGGTCCGCGTCGTCATCCGCTCGGGGGCGTACGTCATCCACGACTCCGGCTTCTACACGGCCATGACGCCTTTCGCCCGCACCGACGACGGCGCGACCTATCACCTCACTCCCGCGATGACGGCGTGGGCGCGGGTGGTCTCGCGGCCCGAGCCGGGGCTGGCGCTGCTCGACGTGGGCAAGCGCGACGTGTCCTTCGACGAGGGGATGCCCACGGTGCTCGGCGTCGCCGCGCAGCTCGGCGCGCCCCGCCGGGAGCTCGAGGGCGCACAGGTCACCGCGGTCAACGACCAGCACGCGTTCGTGCAGCTGCCGGCGGAGGCCGACCTCGCCGTGGGGGAGGTCGCCGCGCTGGGCCTGTCGCACCCGTGCACCGCACTCGACAAGTGGCGCACCATCCCGGTGCTCGCCGACGACAGCGACGACCCGGTGGTCGCCGACCTCCTCACGACCTACTTCTGAGGGCAGCACGATGAGCAACGACCTGCGCGCCCCGCGCCTGCTGATCACCGGCGCCACCGTCGTCGACGGCACCGAGACCCCCAGCTTCACCGCCGACGTGCTTGTCGACGGCGACCGCGTCGCAGCCGTCGGGGGTGACCTCGGAGCGCGCGACGCCGACCGGGTGATCGATGCTGCCGGTCTGGTGCTCGCGCCCGGCTTCATCGACATGCACGCCCACTCCGACCTGCAGGTCTTCCTCAACCCCGAGCACCCCTCGCGGCTGACCCAGGGCGTGACGACCGAGGTGATCGGCCAGGACGGCCTGTCCTACGCCCCGGTCACCGACGAGACACTGTCGGTGCTCCGGCGCAAGATCGCCGGCTGGAACACCGACCCCGACGACTTCGACTTCCCGTGGCGCTCGGTTGCCGACTATCTCGACGTCATCGACCGCGGCGTCGCGACCAACCTCGCCTACCTCGCTCCGCACGGCACGATCCGCGCGCTGGCCCGCGGCTGGAACACCGGCGTCGCGACCGACGACGAGATCGACCAGATGGCCCGGATCCTCGACCGCGCGCTCGAGGAGGGGGCGGTGGGCCTGTCGACCGGCCTGACGTACACGCCGGCCATGTACGCCGAACGCGGCGAGCTCGTACGCCTGTGCCAGGTCGTGGCGCGCCGCGGCGGCTTCTTCTCGCCGCACCACCGCAGCTACGGTGCGGGCGCCCTGGACGCCTACCGCGAGATGGTCGAGGTGACGTCGGCGGCCGGCTGCGCGCTGCACCTGTCGCACGCCGCGATGAACTTCCGGCCCAACGCCGGCAAGGGTCAGGAGCTGCTCGCGCTGCTCGCCGAGGCCGCCGCCGGCGGGGCTGACATCAGCCTCGACACCTATCCCTACCTGCCCGGCGCGACCACGCTCTCGGCGATCCTGCCCAGCTGGGCCGGTGCTGGCGACACCGACGAGATCATCGCGCGGCTGCGCGACCCCGACGCGCTGGCACGCATACACGAGCACCTGGAGGTCACCGGGTCCGACGGCTGCCACGGGGTCGTCGCCGAGTGGGACACCATCGAGATCAGCAGTGTGGGCAACCCCGCGCTCGCCGACCGCGTCGGCCGGACGATCGCGCAGGTCGCCACCGAGACCGGGCGCGAGCCGTTCGACGTGTGCATCCAGCAGCTCGTCGACGACCGGCTCGCGACGGGCATCCTGCAGCACGTCGGGCACGAGGGCAACGTGCGGGCGATCATGACCCACCCGTGGCACACCGGCGGCAGCGACGGTCTGCTCATCGGCGCCAAGCCGCACCCGCGCGGCTTCGGGACGTTCGCCCGATACCTCGGCCGATACTGCCGCGAGCTCGGCATCTTCTCCCTCGAGGAGTGCGTGGGACACCTCACCGGGCGCGCCGCCCGCCGGCTGCGGCTCGTCGACCGCGGCTTGGTCCGCGAGGGCTACGGGGCCGACCTGGTGCTGTTCGACCCCGACACCGTCGCCGACCGCGCGACGTTCGACGCCCCGCGGCAGCCTGCCGCCGGCTTCCACCACGTCCTCGTGCGCGGGCAGCTCGCGCTCGACGACGGCCATCTCACCGGCGCGCGCTCCGGACGGGCCCTGCGCCGCACCGACGAAGGAGTCCGTTGATGACCGCGCCCTCACCGCAGCAGGTGCTCGCAGACCTCACCGCCGACCGGGTGCTGGCCATCGTCCGCGCCCCCGGCATCGCCGACGCCGCCGCCCTGCGCGACGCGCTGGCCGCCGGGGGATCCGGTGCATGGAGCTGACGTTCACGATCCCCGACGTGCTGCGTCACCTCGAGCGAGCGGCGAGCGCCGCCGGCGGTGACGTGCTGCTCGGCGCCGGCACCGTGCGTACGGCGGGGGAGGCGCGCGACGCCGTCTCGGCGGGCGCCACGTTCCTCGTCGCGCCTGACGTGAACGAGCAGGTCGCCGAGGCCGCCCGCGACCTCGGCGTGGCCTACTTCCCGGGCGCGATGACCCCGACCGAGGTCGCGCGGGCCGAGACGCTCGGGGCCACCGCGGTCAAGGTCTTCCCGGCCGCGACGCTGGGCGCCCGGTTCCTGCGCGACCTGGCCGGGCCGTT
The DNA here is from genome assembly GCF_030296655.1 of Barrientosiimonas endolithica. Taxonomy (NCBI): domain Bacteria; kingdom Bacillati; phylum Actinomycetota; class Actinomycetes; order Micrococcales; family Dermacoccaceae; genus Barrientosiimonas; species Barrientosiimonas endolithica. The sequence continues at coordinate 3,628,018 of NZ_AP027735.1, forward strand.
CCCGCAGGTCCCGCTGCTGCCCTCCGGCGGGATCACCGAGCAGAACGCCGCCGACTTCCTGTCCGCCGGCGCGGTCGCCGTCGCCGCGGGCACCGGCGTGGTCCCGCCCGACGCCGTCGCCGGCGGCGACTGGGCCGACATCACGGCTCGCGCGCGCAGCTTCCGCTCCCACCTCTGAGCCCCTCAGCCGGGCTCCACCCGCGAGCCCCGCCCCACCCGGGAGAGTCATGACGTCCTTCATCGACTGGTTGCAGACCAGCACCGGTGGCCTGCTGCTGCTCGCGGCGCTGTCCATCGCGGGGCTGCTCGCGATGATCATCAAGGCCAAGATCGAGCCGTTCATCGCGCTCATCGTGGTCTCTCTCGCGCTCGCGCTCGTCGCGGGCGTACCGGTCGAGGAGCTGGTCGGGACCCCACGAGCGGCCGGCGAGTCGATCCTGGAGACCGGGTTCGGCGGGATCCTCGGCCACATCGCGCCGATCATCGGCCTCGGCACGATCCTCGGCGCTGCTCGAACGCTCCGGCGGCGCCGACGTGCTTACCGAGCGGCTCATCCGGCTGTTCGGCGAGCGTGGTGCCCCGCTCGCGATGGGCGTCTCCGGCCTGATCCTCGGCATCCCCGTGTTCTTCGACATCGGCGTGTTCATCCTCGCGCCGCTGGTGTACGTCACCGCGCGCCGTGGCGGGAAGTCGCTCGTGCTCTACGCGATGCCGATGCTCGCCGGACTGTCCATGACGCACGCGTTCCTGCCGCCGCACCCGGGCCCCGTCGCGGCCGCGGGCGTGCTGGAGGTCTCGCTCGGCTGGATCATCGTGATGGGCCTCGCGTGCGGCATCCCCGCGTGGTTCGTCGCCGGCATCCTGTGGGGTTCGTGGATCGGCAAGCGGGTGCAGGTCGAGGTGCCCGAGGACCTCGTGCCCGAGGAGCGCAACGCCTCGGCCCAGCCGCCCGGCATCGGCACGATCGCGTTCATCATCGCGGTGCCCATGCTGTTGATCCTCGGCGCGACGTTCGGCGACGTGCTGCTCACCCCGGGCACCACGCTGCACGGCGTGCTGATCTTCCTCGGCACCCCTGCGGTCGCGCTGACCATCGCCGTGCTCATCGCGCTGTACCTCCTCGCGCTGCGGCGGGGCACCTCCGCCAAGGAGGTTGCCGAGATGACCTCGAACGCGCTGAAGCCGATCGGCATGATCCTGCTGGTCGTCGGCGCCGGAGCGTTCTTCGGCGCGGTGCTCAAGGCGACCGGGGTCGGGCAGGCCATCGCCGACTCGATGTCCGACCTCGGCCTGCCGGTGATCGTGTCGGCCTACATCATCAGCTCGGCCCTGCGCATCGCCCAGGGCTCGGCGACGGTGGCGATCGTGACCACCGCGGGCATCGTCGCCCCGACCGTCACCGCCGGCGGGTTCAGCTCGGCGCAGGTCGCCCTGATCGCGATCGCCATCGCGGCCGGCTCGATCATCCTCAGCCACGTCAACGACGGCGGCTTCTGGATCGTCTCGCGCTACTTCAACATGTCGGTCAAGCAGACCCTGCTGACCTGGACCGTCCTCGAGACGGTGCTCTCGCTCGTCGGCTTCGGCGTCGCGATGGTGATCTGGGCCTTCGTGTAGCTCGCAGGACGAACCCGGCACGGAAGGCTCCGGACGTACGCCTCGCCCGGCGAGGGCGTACGGCACCCGGCGGAGCCGACGACGGCGGCCCACAAACCACGACGGCGGCACAGATCTTTTCTGTGCCGCCGTCGTGGTTCCTGTGCCGCCGTCGACGATGGGCGGCCCCGTCCCTGACGGAGGTCCAAGGACGGGGCCGCCGGTGCTGCAGCGGGGATCAGGAGACGCTGATCGTGTCGATCACCCGGTTGCCCGACTTGTAGGTGCAGCTGGACTGGATGACCGGCTGGGGTTCGCCTGCGGCGTCGTACGGCGTGATGTCCATGGTCACCGTGGTCGGGGCGAGCAGCGTCCAGTCGCCGGCGACGTCGGCGACCGGGGTGGTGCCGGCGGCGCCCGTGGCGTTGAGCGTGGTGCCCGAGCCGTTCAGCTTCACCTTCGGGGCGTCGAGCGAGGAGTCCATCGTGGCGCGGGTGGTGCCGGTCGGGTCGACGACCTGCACGCTCGTGCCGGCGACGCCGGAGATGCTGTCGTAACCGAGGAACATCAGGCCCGTCGACAGGGAGCTCGGCAGGGTCGCGACGACGGTGCCGGTGCCTCCGGAGAACGACTCCCCCATGGGCAGGGTGGCCGGCGCGTTGGTGTCGATGGTGGTCGACACGTCGGCCGGCCCGACCGGGCTGGTGCAGCTGTAGACCAGCGTGGTCGCGGCCGACGCCGAGGGGAGCCCGCGGCGACCCCCGCCCCGGCGAGGAGCAGGCCGGTGGCGGCGACGCCGAGGGCGCGGGTGGTGCGGTGTGCAGACATGGTGCTGTCCTTTCGAGAGGGGGCGGACACGTGCGGTGGTGCAACCCGCCGACGGCGGGGCGTTGGGGGCGCTCGGTCAGGGCCGGCGCGGTGCGGCCCGGCGCGGTGCGGACCGGCGCGGGCCGGCCTGGTCAGGTCCCGGCAGGCGACAGGTCGACGGTCACCGTGTTGCCCGGGCCGGAGACCGCAGCGGTGACCAGCAGGTCGCGGCCGAAGCCGCAGCCGGAGAAGCTCGGGATCGTCAGGTCGCCGGTCAGCGTCGCCGGCTCGGTGATGCCGGTGAAGTCGCCGCTCAGCGCCACCGACCCCGCCGACGTCGTCTTGCACGTGGGCTTGACCAGGTTGATGCCGGGCGCGATGACCGGCCTGATCGACTCGATCTCGACGTTCAGCCGCTGGGTGGTCCTGATCCAGCCCTCGGTCGGGCTCATCGACCCGACGGCCGGTCCGTCGGGGACGATCCGCAGTCGTACGTCCGCGAGCGGCAGACCCGCCAGCGCCAGTCGGGTGGTCGTGGTCTGAGCGGGCATCGTGCTGGTCATCGACCCGTCGTCGGTGTCGATGGTGCTGGTCATCGTGGTGGCCGGGAAGGTCACCGTGCTGCCGAGCTTGGCGAGCCGGGTCGAGGTCGTGGCCTGCTGGGTCGTGGTCAGCTCGACCGCCGACGCGGACGGGGCGGCAGCCAGCAGGAACGCGACGGGCAACGTGGTGAGCGCGGCGGAGCGGGCGATGGTGGGCATGACGAGATCACCTCTGGTGCGAAGTCGGGCGAAGGCGGGGTGGAACGAAGTGCGGGGCAGGCACCGCTGCGGGTGCCTGCCCCGTTCGTGGGCTACTGCCGGGTGAGGCGGCGGCGCGCGGCGAACCCGCTCGCGCCGGCGGCCGCGCCGAGTGCGCCGAGCGTCATCAGCGTGGCGGTGTTGCTGCCGCTGCCGACGACTCCGGTCTGCACGGGCGGGCCGCTCACCGACGGCTCGCCGCTGCCGGCGTCACCGGCTCCCGGGTCGGACGGGGCGGTGGTGCCCGGCGCGGTCCCGGTCGGTTCCGACGTCGGCTCGGTCGTGGGTTCCGAGGTCGGCTCGGACGTGGGCTCGCTGGTGGGCTCAGAGGTCGGCTCGCTCGTGGGCTCAGAGGTCGGCTCGGAGGTCGGCTCGCTGGTCGGCTCGCTGGTCGGCTCCGAGGTCGGCTCAGACGTCGGCTCCGGGCTCGGCTCGCTCACGGCCGGCGCGACCGTCAGGTTGCCGACCACGTCGTCACCCTGCGGCGTGCAGCTCATGAACACGTCGACCGTGGTGCCGTCGGCCTTGGTGACGACCGTGTTGGCCGTGAAGTCCGACACCCGGATCACCAGGTCGCCGGCCTCGGCGGCGGTCAGCCCGGTGGCCGAGCCGGTCCCGGTGGCGGTCATCGTCGACCCGGCCTCCTGCGGCACGTCGGACTCGGGGATCGTGATGTCGCCGCTGATCGTCTGCTCGGAGGCGCTGTCGTCGTTCAGCGTCGTGGTGATCGTGGTGCTTCCCGTGCCGCCGAGCGTCTGGCCCTGCAGGATGCCGCGGGTCGCGTCCATCAGGCCGGCGGGGATCGTCATCGCCGCGGTGATGTCGGTGTCGTACGACTCGCCCGCCACGGGCTCGTCGGGCGCCGTCGCGGAGATGGAGACCGGGAACGGGTCCTGGTTGGCGTCGGTCGCCTCGGGGTCGCCGGGCAGGTACCAGAGCTTGAACGGGCCGGTGTCGTCGGTGCCGAGGTAGACCTCGCAGCCGAAGGTGAGGTCCTTGGAGATCGTTGCGGCCTGCGCCTGGCCGGGGGCGACGGCCATGAGTCCGAGGGCGAAGGCGCCGGCCACGCTCACGCGGGCGGCGGTGGTGAGGGGGTTGCGAGGGGTCACGTGCGGCTCCCTGTCCGAATGGGTGAAGTGGGCACCCCTACGAAACCGTAGCCCGCAACTGTGGGCAAGGTCACAGATGCTGTGAAGTCCTGTGAATCCGGTCGCGGTCCGGACACGACCAGGTGAACGACAGATCCGGCGGATCCTCAACGGGGAGAACGCGTTTCGCGTGCGAGTTCGCCGTGCTCAGCCGCGCAGACCGTTGACCGCGTCGACCAGCAGCAGCAGCCCGACGGCCACCGCGACGAGCCCGCCGACCGCGCGCACGACCGGGTTGAAGTCGACGAACATCGAGCGCGACAGGCGCGGGCTGACCAGCACCGTGATGGCGTCGCCGACCGCGGGCGGCAGGTCCGAGTGCCACCGGGCCACCCCTCGCGCGAGCGGCCGGACCGGTCCTGGAAGGCGTACCGGATCTTCCACCGCACGTCGCCGACGTCGTCGACCCAGACGCTGCTCAGGTCACCGGTGTCTCCCCACGGCATCCGCATCACCCGGCTCGCGCCGATCTCGGTGACCGTGGCCGGGGTCGGCGCCCAGGTGCGGCTGCGCACGGAGTGCAGCACGACCGGCACGATCAGCCACAGCCCGAAGATCGCGAGCGCGGGCCCCAGAACCACCAGTGCCTGGTTGGCCAGTGTGGTGCCGCTGTCCATCGTCGTCCCCCTGCGTCAGTTCTGCGCGGCCGGCTCCTCGCGCGCTCGCACGGCGAGCCGGCGCATCCCGGTTCGCATCATGGCGCTGTGGTTGAGCTGGAGCAACGGACGCGCCGCGAGCGCCACCCGCCGGACCCGCGCGTGGGCCAGGTCGCACTCCTGGTCGTACGTCACCCGCGCCCGGTCGGGCGCGTCACCCTCGGCGACGCGGAACTCGATCCAGCCGACCAGGTCGCGTGCGAGGTCGGCGCGCAGCACCCCGCGGTCGGGGTCGTCGACGGTGCTGGTGAGCTCGATGCGCAGCGAGAACGGCAGCACGCTGCGGGCGGTGACCAGCCCGCGGCGCTCGTCGTAGCGCTCGACGCTGCGGATCTGCGGCCACCACTGCGGCCAGCGCTCGGCGTCGCGCAGCACCGCGATCACCTGCTCCGGCGGGGCGGCCAGCGGGAAGCTGCCGGCGAACCGGAACGGCCGGCTCACGGCACGCGCAGCACGAGCGAGCGGGGCTCGACGGTCACCCGCATCGCGCGGCCCTCGCCGATCAGGTCGCCGTCGACCTGGACCGTGCGGGGCGCCACCGCGGTGACGTCGAACTCCCGACCCGGGCGATGGCGTACCTGACTGCCGCCCTCGCCGCCGCGCAGCACCTGGACCACGAGCCGGCCCCACTGCGGCAGCGACCCCGCGGACAGCACGACCGCGTCGAGCAGACCGTCGTCGGGCAGCGCCCGGGGCATCAGGCGCACGCCGCCGGTGAGCCGGCCGCAGTTGCCGATGAGCACGGTGGTGGTGGGGGCGGGGTCGGCGCCCTCCCCGTCGGTGTAGAGCTGCATCTCGACCGTCGGCCGACGCAGGTGCCGCGCGCCGGAGAGCACGTAGGCGACCCAGCCCAGCCGGGCCTTGAGCGACTCGGGGGTGCCGCCGAGCATCTCGGCCTCCAGGCCCATGCCGCACATGACGAGGAAGACGTGCTCCTCGATCGTGCGCCCGTCGCCGGTGCGGTCCAGCTGCAGCACCCCGACGTCGATGCGCCGGTCGGTGCCGTGGATCGCGCGGCGCACGGCGTCGGCATAGCGCCGGTTGACCGGCAGCCCGAGGTTGCGGGCGAGCAGGTTGCCGGTGCCGGCGGGCACGAGTCCCATAGGGGTGGTGCTGGAGCGTACGGCCGTGGCCACCTGGCGCACGGTGCCGTCGCCGCCGAGCGGGCAGATCAGGTCAACGCCCTCGTCGAGGGCCGCGCGCGCCTGCCCCTGGCCGGGGTCCTCGATGGTGGTCTCGAGCCAGAGCGGTGGGGCCCAGCCGTTGCTGCGGAAGACGGCGTCGACGTCGGTGCGCAGCCGCCGCAGGTCGTGGAACTTGGCAGGGTTGACGACCAGGCCCGCGCGGCGCATGCCGGAGGCGGTCAGTGCCTGGCGGAGTCGGCGTCGGCAGACGACTCGAGCTCGGCGACCGGGTCGGGGTCGTAGTCCGACGGCGCCGGGACCGAGCTCGACTTGCCGAACATCAGGCCAGAGGCCCAGGCGGGCACCACGATGAGCGCGATGATGAACGCCAACGTGACCACGATTTCGGCGAAGAGGTCGACCACGAGACCCATGCTAGCGGGGCGGGGGAGAACTCGGTCGGCGCCCGGGTGCTGCGCTCGTTAGCCTGACCTCCGTGATCGACATCAAGCAGCTGCGCGACAACCCCGACCTGGTGCGCGCGAGCCAGCGCGCTCGCGGCGAGGACGAGAGCCTCGTCGACCAGGCGCTGGCCGCCGACGAGCGCCGGCGCTCCAGCCTGCAGGAGTTCGAGTCGCGGCGCAGCGAGCAGAAGTCGGTCAGCAAGGGCATCGGCGCGGCCATGGGCCGGCTGGGCGCCGCCAAGAAGGCCGGCGAGCCGACCGAGGAGCTCGAGCGCGAGGCCCAGCAGGCCCGCGACGACGCCGCGAGCCTCAGCGAGGACGTCAAGCGGCTGGAGGCCGAGGCGACCGAGGCGCAGGAGCTCTACGACCGCACCCTGCGCAGCATCGGCAACGTCATCATCGACGGCGTCCCGGCCGGCGGCGAGGACAACTTCGTGACGCTCGAGACCGTCGGTGAGACCCCGACGTTCGACTTCGAGCCGCTGGACCACCTGGCCCTCGGCGAGAAGCTCGGCGCTATCGACATGGCGCGCGGCGCGAAGGTGTCGGGGTCGCGGTTCTACTTCCTCACCGGCGTGGGCGCCCGGCTCTCGCAGGCGCTGATGTCGTACGCCCAGCAGGTCGCCTACGAGGAGGGCTTCAGCCCGCTCGGCGTGCCGACGATGGTCAGCGCCGCCACGATGAGCGGCACGGGATATCTCGACGCGCACGACGACGTCTACCGCGTCGCCGACGTCGACCTCTACCTCACCGGCACCAGCGAGGTCGCGCTCGCCGGCTTCCACAGCGACGAGATCCTCGACCTGTCCGACGGGCCGCTGCGCTACACCGCGACCTCGACGTGCTACCGGCGCGAGGCCGGGTCGTACGGCAAGGACACCCGCGGGATCTTCCGGGTGCACCAGTTCACCAAGACCGAGATGTTCGTCTACTGCAAGCCCGAGGACGCCGTCGCCGAGCACGACAACCTGCTGCGCATCGAGCGGCGGCTGCTCGACGGTCTCGAGCTGCCCTACCGCGTCATCGACGTCGCGGCCGGCGACCTCGGCGGCTCCGCCGCGCGCAAGTACGACATCGAGGCCTGGGTGCCGACGCAGGGCAAGTACCGCGAGCTCACCTCGACCTCGAACACCACGTCGTTCCAGGCGCGCCGGCTCGGCATCCGTTACCGCACCGACACCGGCCGCACCGACTTCGTCGCGACCCTGAACGGCACGATGCTCACCGACACCCGGCCGATCGTCGCGCTGCTGGAGAACAACCAGCAGGCCGACGGCTCGGTGCGGGTCCCCGCGGTGCTGCAGCCGTTCCTCGGCACCGACGTGCTGCGCCCGGTCTGACCCGACCCGCGCGACCGGCTCCACGGGGAGCCGCGCCTCGCGCCAGCCGCCCGACGCCACCGGCCCGAAGCCCTGCTCCGGGCCGGTGCGCGCTGCTACCTTGACTGCGAATCTGCACGGTGGATGGGGAGTTCAGCGATGAGTCAGTACCCAGGCCAGCCCGGGCCGCACGGCGGCGGGCAGGGGCACGGCGGTCAGCACGGCGGCGGTCAGCAGGGCGGCCCGTACCCCGGCGGTCAGCCGCCGCAGCAGGGCGGCCGGTCCATGGGCCAGCAGTACGGCGGTGGCCAGGGAGCGCCGCAGCAGGACCAGTCCTACGGCGGGCCGGGGGCCAGCCGGGCGGGCACCAGGGCGGTCCGTCGATGGGCCAGCAGTACGGCGGTGGCCAGGGCGCACCGCAGCAGTCCTACGGCGGGCAGCAGGGCTACCCGGGCCAGGGCCCGCAGGGCGGGGCCGGTCACGGCCAGCCGCAGCAGGCGTACGGCGGGCAGGGGCAGCAGGGCTACGGCCAGCAGCCGACGTACGGCCAGCAGTACGCCGGGCAGCAGACCGCGCAGCGGCCCGCCTCGGGCATGGGCAAGATGCTCGGCTGGGTGCTCGCGGCCGTCGCGGCGCTCGCGCTGCTCGGCAGCTTCGGCACGTGGATGAGCTTCTCGTTCGAGGCGCCGGGCGTGCCGGGCAGCGGGGGCAGCATGTCGGGCATCGGCTCGTTGTCCGCCGACGATCCGCGAGCCCAGCAGCAGCTCGACCAGGACAGCTCCAGCGGCGACAGCGAGCAGACCTTCGGCCTGATCAGCAAGAGCAACGGCGCCACGCTCGACGGGTGGATCGTCATCGCGCTCGCGCTGGGCGCCATCGCGGTCGGCGTGCTGATGGGGCTCGGCCGGCGCGGAAAGCTCTTCCCCGCCGTCGGTCTCGGGCTCGGGCTGGTCGCGCTGCTCGTCGGGCTGCTCAACTTCTTCGACGTGCGCGACGCCGCCGGCCAGCTGGAGAGCCAGATGAACCAGCTGGAGCAGCAGCAGAACAACAGCGGCATCCCGATGCCGATGCCCGACATCAACGTGGAGATGGGCGCCGGCTGGGGGCTGTGGCTCGTGCTGCTGAGCGCGCTCGCGATGATCGCGGTCGGCGCCGCCGGGTTGGTCAAGTCCCGCTGACCCCGGGGCAAGTAGGGTGCTCGGGTGCCCTGGCTGATCGCGCTCGACATCGACGGCACCACCATCGACCACGACGGCCACCTCGCCGATCGCGTGCGCCGCGCGGTGCGTGCCGTGGTCGACGCCGGTCACCACGTGGTCCTGTCCACCGGCCGCACGGTCATGGGCACGTTGCCCATCGCTGAACAGCTCGGTCTGACAACGGGATTCGCGATCTGCTCCAACGGGGCGGTGACGATCACGCTCGACCCCGACGCGCCCGAGGGATACCGCCTGCTGCGCGCCGTGACGTTCGACCCGGCGCCGGTGCTGGAGCGGCTGCGGGGGTCGTGCCCGACGGGGTGGTCGCCGTCGAGCAGATCGGCGTCGGGCACAAGGTCAACGCCCCCTTCCCCGACGGGGAGCTCATGGGCGACCAGCAGGTCGTCGACTGGGCCGAGCTCGCGGCCGACCCGGTCACCCGCGTGACGTTCCGGTCGCCGGGCAGCAGCGCCGAGGAGTTCGTCGAGCTGGTCGAGCGGCTGGGGCTGCACGGCGTGAACTACGCCGTCGGCTACACCGCCTGGCTCGACATCAACCCCGAGGGCGTCTCGAAGGGCACCGCGCTGGAGCAGGTGCGCGAGGAGCTCGAGGTCGACCCGCAGCGCACCCTCGCCGTCGGCGACCAGCGCAACGACCTCGAGATGCTGCGCTGGGCCGCGCGCGGTGTCGCGATGGGGCAGGCGCCCGACGAGGTCGTCGCCGCCGCCGACGAGGTGACCGCGCCGGTCGAGCAGGACGGTCTCGCCCTGGTGCTGGAAGGTTTGGTCGGCGAGGCCGCGAGCGCATGAGCGACCTCGTGATCACCTCACCTGCGAACGCGCGGGTCAAGGCGCTGAGCGCGCTGCGCCGACGCCGGGTGCGCGAGGCCGAGGGCGTCACCCTGGTCGAGGGCTACGACGAGCTGCGGCTCGCGGTCGAGGCGGGCGTGCGCCCGCGCCAGCTGTTCACCTGTCCCGAGCTGATGCACGACCCCGACGCCCAGCGCGGGCTGGTCGACGAGGTGGTCGCGCTCGGCGCGGAGAGCCTACGTCTGTCGCGGCCGGTCTTCGAGAAGGTCGCCTACCGCGAGGGCCCCGACGGTTTCCTGGCCGTCGTGCCCGGCGTCGACCGCGAGCTGGCGGCGCTTGAGCTGCCCGCGCGACCGCTGCTGCTGCTCGCCGAGGGCGTCGAGAAGCCCGGCAACCTCGGGGCGATGCTGCGCACGGCCGAGGCCGCCGGGGCCGACGCGGTGATCGCGGTCGACCCACAGACCGACTGGGGCAACCCCAACGTGGTGCGCGCGAGCAAGGGCACGGTGTTCGCGGTGCCGGTCGCGAGCGCGACGCTCGCCGACACCCTCGCGTGGCTGGCCGAGCACGAGGTGCAGCTGGTCGCGACCACCCCCGACACCACCACCGCGCACACCGCCGTCGACCTCACCGGCGGCGTCGGCATCGCCGTCGGCACCGAGAAGCACGGACTCACCTCCGGGCTGCTCGAGGCGGCCGACGCGCGGGTGCGCATCCCGATGCACGGCAAGGTGAACTCGCTCAACGTCGCCACGTCGGCGGCGATCGTGCTCTACGAGGCCGAGCGACAGCGTACGTCCGAGGGTGGATCACGCACCCCCGCTGCCGATTGACCCGATTCCGGGATGCCTGCGCCCCCGTGGCACGATGCAGACATGCGCATCGACCATGTGGTGTACGCCGCAGAGCCCGACGGTCTGGTGGCCACGGCCAAGCGGCTGGGTGACCGGCTCGGCGTCGAGTCGCTCGACGGCGGACTGCACCCGCGCTTCGGCACCCGCAACTCGATCATCCCGCTGCGCACCCACCGGTTCGTCGAGATCGTCGAGCCGCTCGACCACCCCGCGTCCGACAAGGCGCCGTTCGGTCAGGCCGTGCGCGCGCGCTGCGAGGCCGGCGGCGGCTGGCTCGGCTGGGTCGTCGAGGTCTCCGACATGAGCGGCGCCGAGGAGCTCGTCGGTCGCGAGGCCGTGCCCGGCAACCGGCACCGCCCCGACGGCACCGAGATCACCTGGCGCCAGCTCGGCGTCAAGGGCCTGATGGCCGACCCGCAGGTGCCGTTCTTCATCACCTGGGACGACCCCGACCAGCACCCCTCCGCCGAGGGCGAGGCGGGCGCGGAGCTGACCGGTCTGCAGATCGCCGGCAGCCCCGACCGGGTGCGCGAGTGGCTCGGCCTCACCGGTGAGCCCGGCGTCGACCGCAACGACTGGGAGCCCGGCGTCGACTTCGACTTCGCCGCCCCGCACGGCACCCCCGGCCTGCTCTCGGTCACCTTCCGCACCGACGGCGGCGACGCCGTCACCGTCTGACCCGATCTTTCTGGCCGCGTCTCCTCCTCCGGGCGGGCTCGCAGGCTCCCCGCCCGGCATCGTCGACGGCGGCACAGATATCACGACGGCGGCACAGATAACTTCTGTGCCGCCGTCGCGGTATGTGGGCCGCCGTCGTCGGGCGGGGGCGTACGTCAGGAGCCGGTGACCTGGTAGCCCGCCTCCTCGACCGCGCCCCGCACGGCCGCAGGGTCGAGGTCACCCTCGCTGGTGATGGTCACCGGGGAGTCGCCGCCGGCGACGAGGTCGACCTGCACGTCCTGCACGCCGTCGACCTCCTGCAGCTCCTCGGTCACCGACGCCACGCAGTGCTGGCAGGTCATCCCGGACACGGTCACCGTCGTCGTGGTCATCGTTGCTTCCTTCCGTGCGGACGTTCTCGGATACCCCACCAGGGTATCTCATGGTGTTCCGGAACCGCTTGCCCCCGGCGTCACCCGCGCCCATGCTTGCCCCAGGACCACAGGGCCCACCCGTCTCACCGACGGCGCCGACGGCACGAGCCGCGACCCGCCGGCGCTGAAGGCGGTGGGACGGAAGGGTGGGCGAGGGTGCGATGACGCGATCCCGGGAGGAGTTCACGCACTTCGCCGAGACCGTGACCGGCTCGTCAGCCCGGCTGGCGTGGCTGCTGACCGGCGACGCGACCCGTGCGAAGGGGCTGGTGCGCGGGGCGCTGGCGCGGACGTACGTCGACTGGCCGCACCTGCACGACGACTTCGCCCGGGGCCAGCGCACGCGAGAAGTATTGCTGCGCAACGCGATCCACGACCCTGAGCCGTTCGTCCCGCTCGCCACCGACCGGCTCGCGCGGCTCGGGCAGCTGAGCCCGCGGGATCGGGCGATCGCGGTGCTGCGGCACGGGTTCGAGCTGCCCGAGGCCGCCGTGGCTGAGCTCGTCGGGTGCTCGCGCGGCGCGGTGCGCACGGTCGCCCACGACACCCACGACCTGCGCGGCGGGCTGCGCGACGCTGACGCCCCGCCCGAGCTGGGGCGGCTCGACCCGGCCGAGGCCGTCGCCGAGGGCGAACGGCTGCGCACCACCTCGAGCCGCCGCGACCGGCGCCTGGTGCTCGGCGGGCTGGCCGCGGTCGCGCTGCTGGCCGCGGTGGTCGTGCCGCAGGTCGCCGGCCCGCCGGAGGTGCGCACCGAGTCGCTGATCCTCGACGCGCGCCTCGCCGAGACGGGGCGCCCGCTGCAGGGCACGTTCGGCCTCGGGCGGGTCACCGACGGCGACGGCCAGGCCGCCTCGCTGGTCGCGACCGTGGTCGGCAGCGGGCCCGGGCGGCAGCTGGTGCTCGCGCTGGACTACGTCGACGGCGCGGCGCGCATCGGCTCCACCGTGCTCGACCTGCCCACGCAGCAGGGGCGCGTCAGCCAGGGGATGATCGGCCGGATGCCGGTGTACGTCGTCCGCGGCCGGGTCGCGCAGGCGATGGTCAGCTTCGGCCCCACCGTCGGCGACGCGAGCCGCCGGTCGGTCGAGGCGCTGCCGCTCAGCGAGTGGACCGTGCTGTGGCCCTGGCAGCCGGGCCTGTCGCGCACGAGCCGGCAGCCGGTCGGCCTGCTGTGGAACGACGGCGACCAGGGCTACTACGCCGCCGCCGTCGCGGGCAGCTACCCGGCGGCGCAGCGGATGCGGGTGCTCGCCCCCAACGGTCGCCAGGGCCTGCTCACCTCCGACGGCACCAGCCTGCTGTTCGAGACCTGGTCGGGCGAGAGCCGGCTGGCGCTCGACAACGGGCCGAGCCTGGTCGCCGTCGACCGCGTCGGGATCGGCTACGGCATGCCGTTCACCGCCGTCGGGTCGGGGCCGGCCACTCGGGGCGAGGTGCTCGGCGTGGCCGGCGCACGCGTACGGCTCCAGCGCGCCACCCCGCCCACCGACGTCTACGCGGTGACGGTCGAGGGCCCGGGCGGCACCCAGCTCGCGGAGTCGGTGCTGGTGCAGGTGTTCGACGGTGCGAAGCCGGTCGCGCGGGTCCAGGTCGGCCCGGCGACCCGCTGATCAGCCGGCGTCAGGGGCGTCGACCGGGTCGACGTCGAGGTGGTCGACCAGCTGCGGCGCCAGCCCGACGTACGTCTGTGGCGTCAGCGCGACGAGCCTCGCCTCCACGTCGGCCGGCAGCCCGAGCCCGCGCACGAACTCGCGCAGGTCGTCGCCGGTGATCCGGCGACCGCGGGTGAGCTCCTTGAGCCGCTCGTACGGCTGGTCCATGCCGGGCACGCCCTGCGCGGCGAGCGCCCGCATGGCCGACTGGACCGGCTCGCCGAGCACCTCCCAGTTGGCCTCGAGGTCGGCGGCCATCGCCGCGGGCACGGCGTCGAGGCCGTCGAGCCCGCGCGAGACGTTGTCGATCGCGAGCAGCGAGTGGCCGAAGGCGGTGCCGATGTTGCGCTGCATCGAGGAGTCGGTGAGGTCGCGCTGCAGCCGCGAGGTGACCAGCGTCGAGGCGAGCACGTCGAGCAGCGCGTTGCTGACCTCGAGGTTGGCCTCGGCGTTCTCGAAGCGGATCGGGTTGACCTTGTGCGGCATGGTCGAGGAGCCGACCGTGCCCTGGCCGCGCACCTGCGCGAAGTAGCCCATCGAGATGTAGGACCACACGTCGGTGCACAGGTTGTGCAGGATCCGGTTGAACCGGGCGACGTCGGCGTACAGCTCGGCCTGCCAGTCGTGGCTCTCGATCTGCGTGGTCAGCGGGTTCCAGGTGAGGCCGAGGCGCTCCTCGACGAACGCCCGCGCGATGCCCGGCCAGTCGGCGTCGGGCAGGGCCGCGACGTGCGCGCCGTAGGTGCCGGTGGCGCCCGACATCTTCGCGAGGTAGTCCTGCCGGGCGACGCGGCGCAGCTGGCGGGTGAGCCGGTGGGCGTGCACCGCGAGCTCCTTGCCGAGCGTCGACGGCGTGGCCGGCTGGCCGTGCGTGTGCGACAGCAGCGGCACGTCGCGCAGCTCGCGCGCCATGGTCGCCAGCTGCTCGACGAGGGCCCGGGCGCGCGGCAGCCAGACCTGCTCGACCGCGCCGCGCACCATGAGCGCGTAGGAGGTGTTGTTGATGTCCTCGCTGGTGGCGCCGAAGTGCACCAGCTCGCCGAGGCCGGCCGCGTCGTCGCCGACGATCGCCGGCAGCCGCCGCTTGAGGTAGTACTCCACCGCCTTGACGTCGTGCACCGTCTCGCGCTCGATCGCGCCGAGCTCGGCGATGTCGTCGGTGCCGAAGTCGGTGACCACCGCGCGCAGCTGCGCCTGCTCGTCGGGGGTGAGCCGGCGTACGTCGGGGACGAGCTGGGCGTCGGTCAGGTGGATCAGCCACTCGATCTCGACGTTGACCCGCTGACGGTTCAGCGCGGCTTCGGACAGGTGGTCGACCAGGGGCGCGACGGCCGGGCGGTATCGGCCGTCGAGCGCACCCAGCGCGATCGGGGGTTGCGCGTCGGCGAGGGAGGGCATGCGTCGATTATCGCCGGGCACGCACGCGTGCCGTCGCCCGCCTCACCCCTCGGGCGGGGTGTCGGGCAGCTCGGTCACGTTGAAGACCTCGCCCTCGGGCCCGCGGATGACGGCCTCGGGCCCGGCGGGGGAGTCGAACGACATGAGGATGTCGGTGTCGTCCTCCATCTCGGCCATCGCGACCGTGGCGTCGCGGCTGGCGACGGCGAAGTGGACGTTCCAGGCGGCGTCGACGCCGTCGGGCAGCTGGTCGGCCTGGTGCATCGCGCCGGCGGGTTGCCCGTCGACGAGGAACGTGACGAGCCCGCCCTGCTCCTCGCCGAAGGTGTAGCCGAAGACCTGCTCGTAGAACGCGCGCGAGGCCTGCAGGTCGCGGGTGAGCAGTACGCAGGCCGCGACCGTGCCCGGCTCGCCGAACACCTGGAAGCCGGTGTGCGCGCCCGCGCCCCAGAGCGCGAGCACCCCGCCGCTCGCGTCGCGCACGACGGCCAGGCGCCCGGCGCCGCGGCCGACGTCCTTGGGCTCCTCGATCACGGCACCGCCGGCCTCGACGACGCGCTGGGTGGTGGCGTCGACGTCGCTGGTGGCGAGGTAGGTCAGCCACGCGCTCGGCTCCTCGGCCGAGGTGCGCTCCATGATCCCGGCGGCGGCGCGGCCGTTCTTCAGGCAGGTGACGTAGCCCTCGTCGCCACCGGGGGAGTCGTCGGTGTCCCAGCCGAACAGGTGGCCGTAGCGGCGCTTGGCGCTGCCCAGGTCCTCGACGCTGAGGTCGACCCAGCACGGGCTGCCGTCGGGCCAGGCGGTGTCACGGGTGGGCATGCGATCTCCTCGTGCGGTGGTCCAGGGCGTGCGGGACCAGCCAACCACGACCGACCGCACTGTGAACGCAGGTGTCGCGGACGGCACGCGCCCTGCCCGGCGGCCCTACAGTGCTGCGGGTGACGTGCACAGAGGGTCGCGAGCCGATCGATCGTCGGCTCGCGGATCTGCTGGCCTCACCCGCGTTCGCCGGGTGCCGCCGCGAGGCCGTGGCGATCTCGACCGACCCGGGCCGGCTGCGCGAGCTGATGCGCCAGGTCGAGCAGAAGCAGTTCGCCGGCTGGGACGTCAGCGACTCCTTCGGCCGGGTCAACGTCGACATCGCCTGCGCCGTGCTCGACGCCCGCATCGAGGAGCTGGAGTGCGGCGCCCCCGCACCGAGACCGGTCTGCTGGAGCAGCGCCGCGACGGGATGATCGGCGGGGCGCGCGCCGACGCCTCGGTCGGCACCAGCCGACTCGACGCGGCGGCGATCATCGCCGGGGCCCGGCTGCAGCTGTTCGTCGCGGTGCTCTACTACTTCGCCAAGTCCGACGACACCGTGCCCGACCACACGCTGCCCGGCCACCTCGACGACCTCACGCTGCTGCGCTGGGTGATCGACGTGGCGCGCCGCGAGCTGCCGGCGCTCAGCTGACCTCGGCGAGCCGCTCGATCTCGGTGATCACCCGCGGCGCCGCCGCGCGGATGTCCTTCAGGCACTGGCGGTACGCCTGCGCACCCCTGCCGTAGGGATCGGCCAGGTCGGTCTCGCGCAGCGCGGAGGCGACGGGGTCGAACGAGCGGATCAGGCGTACGCGCTCCTGCCAGCCGCGCGGCGGCCAGGCCGACGCGACGAGGCCGACGTGCCGCTCCTCGGCGAACACGACGAGGTCGAGCTCGGGGAAGTCGTCGATCTCGAACTGCGTTGCGCGGTGGGCGGATCCGTCGAGCCCGACCGCGGCGAGGGCGGTGAGCGCCTCGGGGTCGGCGGGGGCGCCGGGCTGGTGCACGAGCAGCCCGGCGGAGGTGATCTCGGTGGCCGCGGCCGCGGGCGACCGGGAGAGCAGGTCGCGCAGCACGACCTCGGCCATCGCCGAGCGGCCGGTGTTGCCGTCGCAGACCACCTGCACGCGCACGGGTCGCATGGACGTTCCTCTCATGCGGCGACGGCCGCGCCGGTGAGGTCACCGGGCGCGGCCGTCGTCACGGTCGTGATCGAGCTGGCCTCGGTCAGCTCTTGCCCCGCGCCAGGCGCGCGACGTTGACGAACAGCTCGAGGGCGAGCCGGGCGGCGATGATCGCGAAGATCATCCAGGCCAGGCCGCCGAGGGTGGTCATCATCGCCTCGAAGCCGCCCATGTTGCGGACCTGGAACTCGCCGTTGCCCTGCGAGCCCCACGCGTTGGCGAGCACCCGGATGAAGTTGAGCACCTGCCACACCACGGCCACCAGGAACGCGATGGAGGCGAGCTGCTCGGTGAGGCTCTTGCGGAAGCCGAAGTCGCTGAACAGGTCACCGAGGCCGCCCCCGGAGCTGCTGGTCGTGATCGGGCCGCTGCTGCCCGGGCCGCCGGGAGCGCCGAAGCCCTGCTGCCCGTGCTGCTGACCCTGCTGGCCGAAGCCCGAGTCGGAGCGGCCGTGCTGCTGACCGAAGCCGGAGTCGGACTGGCCCGGCTGGCCCTGCTGGCCGAAGCCGGAGTCGGACTGGCCCTGCTGGCCGAAGCCCTGTTCGGCGGGGTAGCCGCTGCCGCTCTGGCCGAATCCCTGGCCGAGGCTCTGCTGGCCGAAGCCACCCTGCTGCTGCCCACCCCCTGGGGGCGCCGTACTGCGGCCCGTCGTTCCACGAGCCGTTGGAAGGCGTAGACATCGTGATCTCCTCCTGGTCCGGTGTCGGTCCACACCCTAGGCCAGGGCAGCCACCACGAGGACGATCGGGCAGGCGAGGATCAGCGCGGCCGCGAGCAGCGCCACGGCGGCGATCCCGCGGTGCGGGCCCGGGTCGCGCAGCTGCCGCAGACGTACGCCCGCCATCCCGGTGCCACCCCCGCGCCCAGACCTGCCTCGGGGTGGTTGCTGCCGGCCAGGGTGACCAGCGCCGAGCCGAGGTCGCGGGGCCGGTGGTCGGCGACGGCGTGCTGGTCGGCGTGCAATTCGAGCAGCAGCCGCACCTCGTGCATGCCGGCGTTGCTGCGCACCCGCTCGGGCACCGCCGTGTGCAGGACGGTGAAGAACTCCAGCACCAGGTCGTGCCGGAAGCGCAGGTGGGTGCGCTCGTGGGCCAGCACCGCGCCGAGCTCGGTGGGGGACAGCCGCTGCAGGGTGCCCGCGCTCAGCACCACGCGGCTGCGGCGGCCGGGCAGGCAGTACGCCGTCGCCGTCGGGTGCTCCAGCACGCGCAGCGCCCGCCCGCCGTCGCTGCCGGGCAGACCGATGAGGTCGACCAGCTCGCGGTGCTCGCGGCGCGCGCGGCGCAGGGCGGTGCCGGTGCGGTGGCCGGTGAGCAGCAGCCGCGCCGCGAGGAACCCGGTCACCACGAACCCCGCCACCAGCATGATCGGGTTGAGCGCGAGCGCCGGCCCCTCACCGGTGACGGCCTGCTGCACCGCCACGGGCGCCGCCGCCAGCCCCGCGATCAGCGCCGCCAGGGAGATCGACTGCCACAGCACGAGCGCCGCCGCCGGCGCCTTGCGCAGCACCGTCAGCCGCGCGAGCAGCCGCGGCGCCGGCCCGGCCAGTGCCACGGACAGCAGCACGAGCGCGGCGGAGTACATGCCGGCCATTGTCGCTGGGCCGCCTGCTCGACGCTGGTCGAGTCGCCTCCCACGGTGGTCGAGCAGGCCGGAGCGAAGCGGAGGCCGTATCGAGACCAGGTCACCTGCTCGTGCGGTCACCGAAGGGCGCCGGGAGGCGTGAGTACGCGTGTGGTGACGTCGAACTCGCGAGTCGCCGAGGGCGTACGGCGCCAGAGTGGTCACGAACTAACAAAGTGGTCGGTTGCAAGTGACCAGTCTGTTAGTTCGTGACCAGTCTGAGCGGGGCCGGTCCTGACCCGACCCCGCGTAGTCGACACGACCCCACGTTGTTGACACGAAGGGCTGCTACAGCACGCATTCCTGTCAACAACGCCTGTCCGTGTCAACAACGTCCGGCTCTGTCAGAAACGTCACCACGGTGAGCCGCCAGATCCGGCCGACCACGCCCCGGCTCCCGCTTCCAGGCGCGTTTCCGGTGACCGAGGACCGTGGTGACGGGTCTCGATACGGCCTCCGCTGCCCTCCGGCCTACCCTTCGATACGCGCTCGTCCCTCGCGCTACTCAGGGCGTCGCTCGACCAGCGTGGGGAGCCGCTCGACCACCTTGTCCCTCACAGCCACCCGTTCTCCTGGGCGGTGCGGGCGGCCTCGACGCGAGTGGCGGTGTCGGTCTTGCGGATCGCGGAGCTCAGGTAGTTGCGCACCGTCCCGGGGGACAGGTGCACCTGGGTCGAGATCGTGGCGACCGGGGCGCCCGACAGCGCCGCCCGGAGCACGTCGCGCTCGCGCTCGGTGAGCGGGTTGGGGCCGCCGAGCAGCGAGGCGGTCGCGAGGGTGGGGTCGACGACACGCAGGCCCTGGTGCACCCGGCGTACGGCCTCGGCGAGCTCGCGCGCGGGCGTGTCCTTGACCACGAAACCGGTGGCGCCGGCGTCGATGGCCGCGCGCAGGTATCCCGGCCGCCCGAACGTCGTGACGATGATGCTGCGCACACCGGGCAGCTGCTCGCTCACCTCGCGGGCGGCGTCGATGCCGGAGCGGCCCGGCATCTCGATGTCGAGCAGGCAGACCTGCGCCTCGTGGGTGCGCGCGGCCTCGACCACCTCGTCGCCGCGCCCCACCTCGGCGACCACCTGCATGTCGCGCTCGAGGTCGAGCAGCGCGGCCAGCGCGCCGCGCACGAGGGCCTGGTCGTCGGCCAGCAGCAGTCGGATGCTCACGCGTCCACCCTCACAGCCGCACCGTCACGCTGGTGCCTCGCCCGTCGGGTCCGGGCACGATCTCCAGGCTCCCGCCGGCAGCGGCGACCCGCTCGCGCAGGCCGCGAATCCCGTTGCCCTCCTTGAGGTCTCGCGGACCGACCCCGTCGTCGACCACGGTGAGCCAGGTGTCGCCCCAGGTGACCTGGCAGGAGGCGGCCCGGCTGTGGCGTACGACGTTGGTCACCGTCTCGCGCAGCGCCCAGGCGAGCGTGATGCGGTGCCGCGGGTCGACCTCGTCGGGGTCGGTGGGCAGGTCGGCGGCGATGCCGGCCGCGGCGAGCGCCTCGGCGGCGTTACGGGTCTCCTCGTCGAGGCGGGTGACGCGCAGGCCGGCGACGGTCGCGCGGATCTCGGCGAGCGCCTGACGCGACAGCGACCGGATCTCGGCGATCTCGGCCTTGGCCCGCTCGGGGTCGAGGTCGACCAGCCGCTCGGCGAGCTCGGACTTCACGGTGACGACGGTGAGGGAGTGGCCGAGCACGTCGTGCACGTCGCGGGCGACCTGCTCGCGCTGGGCGGTGAGGGCGCGCTCCTCGGCGAGCGCGCGGTGCTCCTCGGCGCGGTGGTCGACCAGCCGCACGGTGAACACGACGACCGAGACCATCAGCACGATGATCGAGAAGACGATCGCGGCGGCGGGTTCGCCGGTGAGCACCGGCACGACGATGCAGCTGATCAGGGCGGCGATCGCCAGCGCCAACCCCTGCAGCAGCGGCAGCGACAGCACCCCGAGCGACACGACGAACGGCAGCATGCCGAGCGCTTCTTCGCGCACCAGCAGACCGAGGGTCACGGTGAGCGCCAGCAGCACCGCGAGGTGGCGCACCCCGAACCGTTGCTGCGCGGCCTCGTCGGCCTGCGCGTCGAGCCGGATCAGGCCGTGCAGGTAGACCGCGGCGAAGACGAGGATGAGCCCCACGCCCCCGACGCGCAGCCCCCACGGGTGGTCGCTGGTGACGACCGACTGGATCGGGAAGACCAGGAAGATCAGCCAGATCGCGCCCATGATCCAGCCGAAACGTTCCCACGGCTCGCGCGGCTCCGGCGTCGACGCGTCAGCCGACCGGCCCACGCACCGGTCCACCGCCGGCGGCGCGGTGCGGTCGGCGGTGGCGGGGTCGGACGCTCGCCTCACTGGCGGCCCCGGCCGCGGCGCACCAGCCACGTCGCGAGCAGCGCGAAGATCAGGCCCCACACCGTGAGGTTGAGCAGGGGGACCCACAGCGGCTCGTACACCGGCTCGGCGGGGGCGGAGGTGTCGATCATGCGTCCCTCGGTCAACGGGTATCGCGCCAGGCTCACGTAGCCGTAGAGCGGGGTGAACTTCGCGATCGTCAGCATCGTGCCAGAGAGCGGGAAGAAGATGTTGCCGAGGAAGGCCATGATGACGAGCATCCCGGCGGCCACCGAGACGGCCGTCTCGCTGCGGAACGCCTGGGCCATCGCGAGCCCGTAGAGCGCGAACACCCCGGCGCCGGCCACCACCACGAGCGCGCTGAGCAGCCAGGCGCGCGTGGTGCCCTCGGCCCCGGTCAGCATGCCGATGCCGTAGATCAGGGCGATCGGGACGAGCGCCACCAGCACCGCGAGCACGCTCTTGACCAGCACGAACTGCCCGTCGCGCATGGGGGTCAGCCCGAGCTGGCGACCCCAGCCCTGCAGCCGCTCGACCGCGGCGGTGCCGCCGACCCCGGTGGTGGCGGTGACCGCGCCGTACGCCGCCATCGAGATGACGATGAACAGCGCCACGTTGCCGTTGCCGGCGTTCGCGGACTTGTACGACTGCGCGGCGCCGAAGATGACGTACATGAAGGCCGGGAGGCCGGCGGTGAAGAACAGGCCGGCGGGGTCGCGCACGATGCGCTTGAGCTCCATCCCGAGATAGGTGCGGTTCATGCCACGGGCTCCTTCGCGCTGTCGTGGGGCAGGTCCGCGGCGGCCGGGGCGCCGCCGGTGATGGTGAGGAACGCGGCCTCGAGCGACCCGCTGGAGATCTCCAGGTTGCGGGCGCCGAGGTCGCTCAGCAGCAGCCACGCGATCGCGTCGGAGTCGCCGGCGGCGACGGTCACCCGGTCGCCCTGCACCTGCACGTCGGCGACGTCGTCGATCGCCCGCAACCGGCGTACGACATCGGCCGGGTCTCCCGGCAGGTCGGCCGAGACCGTGCGGCCGCTCGCGCGGGAGCGGATCTGCTCGGCGGAGCCGTCGGCGACGACCCGGCCCCCGGCCACCATGACGATCCGCTCGGCGAAGGCGTCGGCCTCCTCGAGGTAGTGCGTCGCGAAGATGACCGTGCGGCCGGCGTCGGCGTCGGCGTGCATGGTCGCCCAGAACGCGCGACGGGCGGCGACGTCCATGCCGGCGGTGGGTTCGTCGAGCACGAGCAGGTCGGGGTCGGGCAGCAGGGCGAGCGCGAAGCGCAGCCGCTGCTGCTCGCCGCCCGAGCACTTGCCGACCTTGCGGCCGGCCAGGTCGCTCAGCCCGGCCTGCTCGATGACCTCGTCGACCGGTCGCGGCCGCTCGAACGTCGAGGCGATGACCTGCACCGTCTCGCGCACCGACAGGTCGCGCAGCAGCCCGCCGCTCTGCAGCACCGCCGACACCCGGCCGGCGTCGACCGCGGCGCGCGGCCGCTGGCCGAGCACGCGGGCGCTCCCGCCGGTCGGCTCGGTCAGCCCGAGCACGACGTCCAGCGTGGTGGTCTTGCCCGCGCCGTTGGGGCCGAGCAGCGCCACGACCTGGCCCTGCGGCACGGTCAGGTCGATGCCGCGCACGGCCTGCACGGGCGGCTGGCCGGCGCGGCGGAACGTCTTGGTCAGCCCGCGCAGCTCGACGGCGGGCGGCTCGTCGGCGGCACCGGGCCGGGCCGGTGCGGCGGCAGTGGTGAGGTCCATGCCCACCAGGCTCGGGCGTACGGCGGGCGGGCGGTAACGCGTTGCGTCACCGACTGCGCATGACAGGTGTCACGGCGAAGCCGGTCGAGCAGTCCGTGCCCAAGCCGGTCGAGTAGGCGAGGCGCTAGCCGAGCCGTATCGAGACCCGACTGCCCAAGCCGGTCGAGTAGGCGAGGCGCTAGCCGAGCCGTATCGAGACCCGCCTCAGTCCAGCTGCTCCAGCGCCGCCCGCAGCTCGGCGATCTCCTCGGGCGTGGCCTCGTCGAGGAAGTGCATGAGCGTGGCCTGCCGCTGGGTGTCGGGCAGGTCCTCGAGCGAGGAGCGCATGCTGCGGGCGGTGAGCTCCTCGCGGGTGGCGGCGGGGGCGTATCGCCAGGCGCGGCCGTCGCGCTCGCGGCTGACCATCTCCTTCTTCGCCAACCGGTCGAGCACCGTCATCACGGTGGTGTAGGCCGGGTCGCGGTCGGTCAGCCGGTCGACCACCTCGCGCACGGTCAGCGCGCCGTCGGCCGACCACAGCACGGTCATCACCGCGGTCTCGAGCTCGCCCATGGCGGCACGGGGCGCCTTGCTCATGTCGTGGTCCTCTCCGTGCGCGCGGCGACGGTCCAGCGTAGGTGGCGGTCGCAGCCGTCCAGACCCAGGGCCTGGTGGGTGACCAGGGCGACCGTGCGGCCGCGGGTGGCGGTGTGCAGGTCGGTGAGCACGCGGCGCGCGGTGGGCTGGTCGAGGTGCGCCACCGGCTCGTCGAGCAGCAGCACCGGACGGTCCGACAGCAGCGCCCGCGCGATCGCGAACCGGCTGCGCTCGCCGCCGGACATCCCGCGACCGCCGGCGCCGAGATCGGTGTCGAGACCGTCGGGCAGGCCCGCGAGCCACGACCCGAGACCGGCCCGGGTGAGTGCCTCGCGCACCGCGTCGTCGTCGGCACCGGGGCGTGCCAGCAGCAGGTTGGCCCGCACCGTGCCGGTGAACAGGTGCGGCTCGTCGTCGACGACGGCGACCTGCGCCCGGGCGCTGGCCAACGAGACGTCCTGCGCGTCGCGGCCGTCGATCGTGCTCCGGCCGCTGACCGGGTCGAGGTGCCGCGCGAGCACCGACAGCATGGTCGACTTGCCGCACCCGTTCGGACCCGTGATCGCCAGGTGCTCACCTGGGCGGACCACTCTGTCGGGCAACGTGATTCGCGCAGAGTCGGGGTGCCACGCGGCGACGACTCCGTCGGTGCCCAGCGTGCGGCTGGTGGCCGGCGCGAGGTCGGGCAGGCCGGGGGTGTCGGCGACGGCCGGCTCCTGGTCGAGCAGGTCGGCGACCCGGTCGCGGGCGGCGCGCGAGCGGGCCCAGGCGCCCATCGCGTCGGGCAGCGTGCCGAGCACGTCGCCCAGCGCGAGCGGCATGAGCAGCAGCAGCGCGGCGATCGGTGCGATGACCTGGCCGTCGGCGAGGGCGCCCGCGACGACGTACGCCATCGCGGCCGTCGCCAGGCCGGTCACCACGGGTGTCGCGGTGGCGCCGAGGGCTCGTCCGCGCGCCTGGCGCAGAGCGGCGCGCTCGGCCTGCGCCTGGGCCTCGTCGAGCTGGTCGAGCGCCCAGCCGGTCGCCGAGATCGCTTGCAGCTCAGTGGTCTTCGTGGTCGCGACGTGCGCGGCGCGGGCGATGCCGGCGCGCGCGGCCACGCTGTCGCGCTGCCCGGCGAGCTCGCCCGCGAGGTCGAGCCCGGCGACGACTGCGGCCGCGACCAGTGCAGCCGCGATGACGAGCGCGGCGGGCGGGAGGAGGCTGCCCGCGACCACCGCGGCCCCGACGCCGGCGAGCGTCGCGGCGACGAGCGGCACGACCACGCGCACCTGCGCGTCGACCTCGTCGTCGAGGTCGTGCACGAAGCCGGTGAGCAGGTCGGCGCGGCGGCGGCGTCCGAGGCGGGCGGGGGTGAGCGGGATCAGCGCGCGATAGGCGCTGGTGCGCCGGTCGCTCAGCTCGGCCAGGGCCGCGTCGTGCGAGCGCACCCGCTCGGCGTAGCGGAAGACCGGACGCGCGATGCCGAAGGTGCGCACCAGCACGATCGCAACGATCAGCGTGAGGATCACCGGCTGCTCTGCTGCGCGCACGATCAGCCAACCGCTGGTGGCGGTCAACGCCACCGAGCTCGCGGCGGCCAGGCCGCCGAGCGCCCCGGCGACGAGCGTGCCGCGCGTCGGTCGCAGCAACGGCCGCCGCGGGTGGCGCGCAGCGGTGGAGCGGGCCGGAGCGCCCACGCTGGTCGAGGAGGCCGGAGCGCCCACGCTGGTCGGGGAGGCCGGAGCGCCCACGCTGGTCGAGTAGGCCGGAGCGCCCACGCTGGTCGAGGAGGCCGGAGCGCCCACGCTGGTCGAGGAGGCCGGAGCGCCCACGCTGGTCGAGTAGGCCGGAGCGCTAGCGGAGGCCGTATCGAGACCCGTGGAGCTGGTCTCGATACGGCTCGCCCTGGGGGCTCGCCTACTCGACCGCCGTGGGGGCGGGCTCGCCTGCTCGAATGCCGTGGGGGTGGGCTCGCCTGCTCGACCACCGTGGGGGTGGGCTCGCCTGCTCGACCACCGGCGGGAGAAGGCTCGTCGGCCGCACCGGCGGGCGGGGCCTGGAGCTCGACCACCTGGTCGGCCAGGGCGAGAAGCTCGGGGTCGTGGGTGACGGCGATGACGACGCGGTTGCGGCCGAGGGTGACGAGCTCGTCGCGCAGGGCCGCGGCGGCGCCCTCGTCGAGGTGGGCCGTGGGCTCGTCGACGAGCAGCACGGCCGCGTCGCTGAGCCGGGCGCGCTCCAGCGCGAGCCGGGCGCGCTGCCCGGCCGAGAGGCCGAACCCGTCGTCGCCCAGCACGGCTCCGCTCGGCACGCCCGGAAGCAGGCTGACCTGGTCGGCGGCGGCGCGGGTGCCGAGGGCGAGGTTCTCGCTGGTCGTCATGGGTGCGACGAACGGCTGCTGGGTCACCAGGTGCACGGCAGGGCGCTCGACGGTGCCGGTGCTGGCTGTGCGCACGCCCGCGACGACCTCGAGCAGCGTGCTCTTGCCCGCGCCGGAGGGTCCGCTGACGACGGTCAGCCCGCGCCCCGCGGTGAACGAGACCGGTTGCAGCGCAACGGTCTTCGCCCCGGGGTGGCGGTAGGAGACGTCGCGCACGACGACCTGCTGCGGCGCACTGCCCGGACCGCCGGTCGACGCGCTGGTCGCGGCGGTCGTCGCCACGCTCGCGTCGCCGGCCACGTCGCCGCTCGCGTCACCGGGCTCGTCGGCGAGCAGCCGGTCGAGCGCCTCGGCGCCGTCGGCGGCGGCGTGGAACTCCTGCCCCACGCGCCGGACGGGCCAGTACGCCTCGGGCGCCAGCAGGATCGCCGTCAGCCCGACGCCGAGCGCCATGCTGCCGTGGGCGAGCCGCAGCCCGACCGCGACGGCCACGATCGCCACCGAGATGGTGGCCAGCAGCTCGA
This sequence comes from Barrientosiimonas endolithica, assembly GCF_030296655.1. NCBI lineage: Bacteria > Bacillati > Actinomycetota > Actinomycetes > Micrococcales > Dermacoccaceae > Barrientosiimonas > Barrientosiimonas endolithica. The sequence continues at coordinate 3,654,113 of NZ_AP027735.1, forward strand.
GCGCGGCGGAGGACAGGAACGCGGTGCGCAGCGTGCGCAGCGTGGCCCGGCGGTGCCGGTCGCCGACGTGGTCGACCTGGTCCAGCTGGGCGTCGGCCCGGCCGAAGCTGACCAGGGTCGGCAGCCCGCGCACGACGTCGAGGAAATGCCCTGCGAGCGTGACGGACTCGCGCCACCGGGCCTGCGTCTCGTCGCGCGTGTGCTGCCCGATCAGCGCCGCGAAGACAGGGAGCAGCGGCAGGGTCAGCAGCACGATCAGCGCGCTGAGCCAGTCGACCCAGGCGAGGGCGATCAGCGTCGCTGCCGGCACCACGGCCGCGGCGACGAGCGTGGGGAGGTAGCGGGCGACGTACGGCTCGATGGCGGCGGCACCGTCGGTGCTGTCGGTGAGCGCGGCGGCAGCGTCAGCGCGCTGCTCCGCCGGGCGGCGCAGCCACGCGCCGAGCCGGCGCCGGCGTACGGCCGAGGCCACGACGCTCCCGGCGCGGGCCGCCGCCAGCTCCTGCCCGCCCGCGACCAGACCTCGCGCGGCCAGCAGCACGACCAGGGCGACGGCGGGGGTGGCGAGCGAGCGCTGCTCGACGAGGGCGACCACGAGCGCCGCGAGCGCGAACGCCTGGCCGACCGCGAGCAGGCCGCCGACGACCCCGAGCGCCCCGAGAACCGCCAGGGGAGAACGGGTCTCGGGGAACGCTCGCAGCAGGCGCGGGTCGAACGGACGCATCAGCTCTCGGCTCGTTCGATCTGCGGCGCCGACTCCTCGGACAGCATCTGGATGCTGACCCGCTTGCGGAACACCCAGTAGTTGTAGGCGCTGTAGGCGAGCACGATCGGCAGGAAGATCACCGCGGCCCAGGTCATGATGGTCAGCGTGAGGTGGCTGCTCGCCGCGTTGGTGGTGGTGAGCGACCAGGCCTCGTTGGTCGAGGACGGCATGACGTCGGGGAACAGCAGCAGGAAGTACGTCGCGACGGTCATGCCGATCGTCACGAAGGTGCCGGCGAACGCCGCGCCCTCGGCCCCGCGCCGGTTGAACGCGAGGGCGGCGACCAGCGCCACGACGGCCACCGCGGAGGTCGCCCAGGTGAGGGCGGTGCCGTCGGAGGCGACGCCCAGCCACAGCAGCAGCGCCGCGACGAGCACGCCGGCGACGACCCCGACGCGGGCGCCGAGACCACGCGCCAGCTCACGCACGTCGCCCTTGGTCTTCAGCGCGACGAAGAACGCGCCGTGGGCCAGCGACACCACCACGTAGGTGACACCGCCGAGCAGGCTGAGCGGGTTCAGCAGGCTGAGCAGGCTGCCGGTGAACTCCATGTTCTGGTCGATCGGCAGACCGCGCACGGTGTTGGTGAGGGCGACGCCCAGCAGCAGCGGCGGGAGCACCGAGCCGAACACGATCATCAGGTCCCAGCGCCGGCGCCAGGTCATGTCGTTGCGCTTGGGGCGGTACTCCAGGCCGACGTTGCGCACGATGAGCGCCACCAGCACGAGCAGCAGCGGGAGGTAGAAACCGCTGAACATCGTGGCGTACCAGTGCGGGAACGCCGCGAACATCGCGCCGCCCGCGGTGATCAGCCAGACCTCGTTGCCGTCCCAGAACGGGCCGATGGTGGTGAGGACGAGCCGCCGGCGCTTCTCGGTCTCCGCGGCGTTCTTGCCCTTGCCGACGATCGGCAGCATCATCCCGACGCCGAAGTCGAAGCCCTCGAGGATGAAGTATCCCGTCCAGAGCACGGCGATGAGGATGAACCAGACAGTGGTGAGTTCCATGGGGTGTCAGTCCTTTTCGCGTGTCAGTAGGAGAACGAGAGCTGGTCTTCGCCCTCGTGCTGCGTGACGGGCTCGTACGGTTCGGCGCCCTTGCGGACGTACCTCATGAACAGGCGGACCTCGACGACGGCGAGTGCGGCGTACAGCAGGGTGTACACGGTCATCGAGATGATGATGTCGCTGGACGTGACGCTCGGAGAGACGCCCTGCGCGGTGGTGTAGACGCCGAACACCACCCACGGCTGCCGGCCCATCTCGGTGAAGATCCAGCCGAAGCTGTTGCCGAACACCGCGGCCAGCGGCGCGATGACCAGCAGCGGGCCCCACCAGCGCTGCATGGGCACCCGGTTCTTGCGGATCGAGAACAGCGCGAGCGCGGCGATGGCGGCGGCGGCGACGCCGGCCCCGATCATGAACCGGAAGTTCCAGTACGACACCGGGATGTTCGGGACGTAGCTCGCCGAGTAGGTGACCGGGTTGGCCTTGTACTTCTCCTGGTAGGCCGCCTCCAGGTCGCGGATGCCCTCGACCTTGCCGTCGAACGAGCCGGTGCCGAGGAAGCTCAGCAGGCACGGGACCTCGACGATCTCCTTGGCCTCGGAGCCGTCGAGCGTGCCGATGCTCAGCACCGAGAAGTTGGCGCACTGCCCGTCGGGCGGGGTGTCGTACAGCGCCTCGGCGGCGGCCATCTTCATCGGCTGCACCTCGGTCATGACCTTGCCCTGCAGGTCGCCGGTGATGGCGACGCCGATGCCGGCGATCAGGGTGACGACGGCGCCGGCCTTCACGGCCTTGCGGTACATCGGGATGTCCTCGGTGCGCTCCTCGGAGCGACGGTGCCGGCGCATCATGAACAGGGCGACCGACATGACGATCGCGCCGCCGACCATGAAGCACGCGGTGACGACGTGCGGGAAGGCGACCAGCTGCACCTTGTTGAGCAGCACCGCCACGAAGTCGGTCAGCTCGGCGCGGTTGGTCTCGGGGTTGAACCGCCAGCCGACCGGGTTCTGCATGAACGAGTTGGCGGCCAGGATGAAGTAGGCCGACAGCAGCGTGCCGATGTGCACGATCCAGATGCACGCGTTGTGCAGCTTCTCGGGGATGCGGCCCCAGCCGAACAGCCACAACCCGAGGAACGTCGACTCCAGGAAGAACGCCAGGAGGGCCTCGAGCGCGAGCGGGGCGCCGAAGATGTCACCCACGAAGCGGGAGTAGTTCGACCAGTTCATCCCGAACTGGAACTCCTGCACGATGCCGGTCACCAGCCCGAGGGCGAAGTTGATGGTGAACAGCTTCCCGTAGAACTTCGACAGCCGCATGTACTCCGGCTTGCGGGTGCGCAGGTACGCCGTGTGGAACGCCGCGACGAACGCCGACATCCCGATCGTGATGGGTACGAACAGGAAGTGATAGACGGTCGTGATGGCGAACTGCCACCGCGCCAGATCGAGGTTTCCCACCGGGCTGCTCCTGGGACGAGCGGTTGCTACTACATGACGTAGTGGACGGTACTCCTACGTCGTGTAGGAGACAACTCGTTCGCGGAAACCGCCCGTAGAGCTGGTCGAGTAGCCGGCGAGGGACGAGCGGAGTAGAGCTGGTCGAGTAGCCGGCGAGGGACGAGCCGGCGTATCGAGACCACGCCGTCCTTCTACCCTTGGCGCATGACCGATCCCGCGTCCGCCCTCGCCCCTCGTGTCCAGGCCGCCATCGTCGCCGCCCTGGGCGATGAGTTCGAAGGGGCCGACCCGGTGATCCGTCCGTTCACGCTCAAGCCCAAGAAGGGCCAGCAGGCCGTGCCCGCCCCGGCCGCCGACCTCCAGATCAACGCCGCGATGGCCCTGGCCAAGCGGGCCGGCAGGCCGCCGCGCGAGGTCGCCCAGGCGATCGTGGACGCGCTGCGCGAGCAGGGCATCGACGACCTCGCGACCGACCTCGAGGTGGCCGGCCCGGGCTTCGTCAACGTCACCCTCGCCGACAGCTGGGTCGCGGACGCCGCCCAGGACCTGCTCGCCGACGACCGCGTGGGCGTACCCACCCCGCCGGCGCAGGTCATCCCGCTGGACTACTCCTCGCCCAACGTGGCGAAGGAGATGCACGTCGGCCACCTGCGCACGACCGTGGTCGGCGACTCGCTCGCGCGCACCCTCGAGCGGCTCGGCCACCGGGTCGTCCGGCAGAACCACATCGGCGACTGGGGCACGCCGTTCGGGATGCTCGTGGAGCACCTGCTCGAGGTCGGCGAGGCCTCCGAGGAGGCGGCGCTGCTGGAGACCGACCCCAACGAGTTCTACAAGGCTGCGAACGCGAAGTACAAGGCCAGCAAAGACGATTCGGCGCCCGACTCGTTCGCGGCGCGCGCCCGCAAGCGGGTCACCCTGCTGCAGAGCGGCGACCCCGACACGCTCCGCATCTGGGAGCGGTTGCTCGACCGGTCGAAGGCGTACTTCAACCGGGTCTACACCGAGCTCGGCGTCACGCTGACCGACGCCGACCTCGACGGGGAGTCGCGCTACAACGACGAGCTGGGGCCGATCTGCGAGGACCTCGAGCGCACCGGCGTCGCCGAGATCAGCGACGGTGCGCTGTGCGTCTTCCTCGACGGGTTCACCGGGCGCGACGGGCAGCCGTTGCCGGTGATCGTGCGCAAGTCCGACGGCGGCTACGGCTACGCCACGACCGACATCGCGGCGCTGCGGCACCGCTCGCTCGACCTCGACGCCGACCGGGTGATCTACGTCGTCGGCGCCCCGCAGAACCTGCACTTCCGCATGGTGTGGGCCGCGACGCGCAAGGCCGGCTGGCTGCGCGACAAGACCGAGCCGCTGCACGTGCAGATCGGCAACGTGCTCGGCACCGACGGCAAGATCCTGCGCACCCGCTCCGGTGACCTGGTCTCGCTGCAGTCGCTGGTCGACGCAGCCATCGAGAAGGCCGGCACGGTCGTCGCCGAGTCACGGCCCGACCTCGACGAGCAGCAGCGCGCGAGCATCGCCGAGGCCGTGGGCGTGGGCGCGATCAAGTACGCCGACCTGTCCGTCTCGCACGACAGCGAGTACGTCTTCGACCTGGACCGGATGGTCGCGCTCACCGGCAACACCGGCCCCTACCTGCAGTACGCCGCCGCCCGGATCCGCTCGATCCTGCGCCGCGCCGACGCGGCCGAGACCCCCGGCCCGATCGTGCTCACCGAGCCGGCCGAGCGCACCCTGGCCCTGCGCCTGCTCGACTACGGCAAGGTCGTCGCGGAGGTCGGCGAGTCCCTCGAGCCGCACCGGCTCGCGGCCTACCTGTTCGACCTGGCCCAGGCGTTCACCGGGTTCTACGAGCAGTGCCCGGTGCTCAAGGCCGAGCCGGCCGAGGTCAAGGCCAGCCGCCTCGCCCTGTGCGCCCTCACCCTGCGCGTGCTGGTCGACGGCTTGTCGCTCCTCGGGATCAGCGCACCCGAGGAGATGTGACCGGTCGGCCGAGGTGGTTGGTCTCGCGGGCTTCCCAAGGCCCGTCGCCTCGGTCTTGGGTCACCGAAAGGCGCCGGGAGGCGGGAGTCGGCCCGTGGTCGGGTCGGTCTGGCGGCGCACGGTGGTGACGTTGCTGACAGAGCCCGACGTTGTTGACACGGACCGGCGTTGTTGACAGACGTGCGTGCTGTAGCAGCCGTTTGTGTCAACAACGTGCGGTCGTGTCGAGATCGTGGGGTCGGGTCAGGACCGACCCCGCCCAGACTGGCCAGAATCTCTCAGACTGGTCGCGAACTAACAGACTGGTCACTTGCAACCGACCCGTTGTTAGTTGGTGACCACTCTGGCGATGTACGCCATCGGCGACTCGCGAGTCCGACGTCACCACAGGCGTACTCACGCCTCCCGGTGCTTCTCGGTCACCGCACACAAGAGGCGACCCGGTCGCCCAAGGTGGTCGGTCTGGCAGGCTCCCCAAGGTGGTCGAGTAGGCCGAGCCGCTAGGCGAGGCCGTATCGAGACCGCAAACGTTGCAGCTATCCACACCGCTGCCGAAGACCCAAGCTTGATCCACAGCGATGCGCGCACGGCTGGTCCTCCACGACGGGGCGGCGAACATTCTGACCATGGCGTGGGTCTACATCCTCTTGTGCGGCGACGGTTCGTTCTACGTCGGAAGCACCCGCAACCTCGACCTGCGAATGCGCCAGCACGCGACGGGAAAGGAAGCGCTTACACCGCCAAGCGGATGCCCGTGGAGCTTGTGTGGGCGCACGAGTTCGACAACGTCGCGGAGGCGTACGCCATGGAGAAGAAGGTCCAAGGGTGGAGCAAGGCCAAGCGGCGAGCTCTTGTCGAGGGGCGCTTCGACGATCTGCCAGCCTTGTCGCGCAAGCGGTTTCGGTGATTGTGACCGGGTCTCGATACGGCCTCGCCTAGCGGCTCGGCCTACTCGACCGGCTTGATTGCGGCTCGGCCTACTCGACCGGCTTGATTGCGGCTCGGCCTACTCGACCGGCTTGATTACGGCCCAGCTTGATCGTCAGGCGTCGGGGTAGCCGTGGGGGTTGGCGGACTGCCAGCGCCAGGTGTCGACGCACATGTCGTCGATGGTCTTGGTGGCCTTCCAGCCGAGCTCGCGCTCGGCGCGCGTGGGGTCGGCGTACGTCGCCGGCAGGTCTCCCGCCCGGCGCGGCGCGATCTCGTGCGGCAGGTCGTGGCCGACCGCCCGCTCGAAGGCGCGGAGCACCTCCATCACCGAGGTGCCCTGGCCGGTCCCGAGGTTGTAGGCACGGGCCGAGTCCTCTTGTCGCGCAAGGTGTTCCAGCGCGGCAAGGTGACCGGCGGCGAGGTCCTCGACGTGGATGTAGTCGCGCAGGCAGGTGCCGTCGGGGGTGTCGTAGTCGTCGCCGTAGACCTTCAGCAGGTCGCGCCGCCCCACCGCGACCTGTGCGATGTAGGGCACCAGGTTGTTCGGGATGCCGCTGGGGTCCTCGCCGATCTGGCCCGAGGGGTGCGCACCGATCGGGTTGAAGTAGCGCAGCAGCGCCACCTTCATGCCGGGCGTCGTCGCCGCGACGTCGCGCAGCACCTGCTCGTTGAAGACCTTGGTCCAGCCGTAGGGGTTGCTCGACTCCAGCGGCCACCACTCCTCGCTGTAGGGCAGCGGCGCGTTGGGGCCGTACACCGTCGCCGAGGAGGAGAAGACCAGGTTGCCCACCCCGTGCCGCCGCATCGCGCGCACGAGGGAGAAGGTCGAGTCGAGGTTGTTCTCGTAGTACTCCAGCGGCTTCTCGACGCTCTCGCCGACGGCCTTGAGCCCGGCGAAGTGCACGACCGCGTCGACCTCGGTCTCGGAGAAGATCTGGTCGGTCTTGTCGCGGTCGGTGAGGTCGATGCCGTGCAGCGGAATGTGCTTGCCGGACAACGACTCCAGCCGGTTGACGACCGTCGGCTTGCTGTTGGAGAAGTCGTCGACCACGACGACGTCGTGCCCCGCGCCGAGCAGCGCCAGGACGGTGTGGGAACCGATGTAACCGGCTCCGCCGGAGACGAGAACGCGCATGCGCACACCCTAGAGGTGGGGCTGTGTGTCCCTCGTCGCACTCTCGGCAGATCCGGAATGCCGCTCGGCAGCGGTCTCGTTGCGTCCACGGAGCCGTACGCCGTCAGGAAGTTGATCACGCATGTCCACCCCCTCCCGCGCCACCGTCGTGAAGGGCGCCGCCTGGGCGATCCCCACGATCGCGCTGGCGTCGGCCGCCCCCGCCACGGCTGCCTCGCCCCTCCCGTGCCCCACCGTGCCGGGCGGCAGCGACTGGTCGCTGACGTACAGCGGCACTCTCGGCCCGGCCTCGACGGGCGCCTACTCCTGGAACTCGACCGGCACCCAGTGGACGGTCTACCGCGACAACGGATCCAGCTCATCGACGCTGACCTTCACGACGACCACGACGATCTCGAACCTCATCGTCGAGCGGTCGTACTCGATGCGCATCCCGATCAGCTGGGGCTACGGCAACGGCGTCGCCAGCCAGAGCACCGGCGCCACCGCGCGGGTGATCGTGGACGGCACGACGGTGCTCAGTCGCGCGACCCGTTCGAGCACCGGCCTCGGCACCTCGCCCGGCGGCGCGACCTACACCGCGACGTCGTTCACGGCCACGTCGACGTCGATGCAGCTGCAGTACCAGGTCATCATCAGCGCCAAGACCTCCCAGGCGAACGACGACATCATCATGTCGGTCCCGACGTTCGCCAACTGCGTCTGACCGGCTGACCCGCGTCCGGCGCCCGCTGTCATGCTGGGCGCCGTGGAGTGGACGACCCATCACCTCGACCGGCTGGCCAACCTGCGCTTTCGCACCGAGCGCGGTGGGCACGTCGAGTCCGACGTCGACCTGCTGATCGGCAACGTCGTCGCCTGCATGCGGGCGGGCCGGCAGATCCCCGACGCCACCCAGTTCGCCCTCCCCACGCGCACGATCGGTCAGGGGTACGCCCGCGCGGACGTGCGCGAGCTGGTCACCCTGCTCCAGGGCTGGCGGGCCGACTGGACGGGCGCTCCCGCGCCCGCCCCCGAGCCGCGGGCGGCGCGCGGGCCGACGCCGCTGCGCTGGACGCAGGCGCAGATGGACTGGGTGCGCGAGAAGCGGTTCCGCACCAAGCGTGGTGGCTACGGCGTCGACGAGGTCGACGACCTGCTCGACTCGGTGCTCGTCGCGATGGCGCACGGCCAGCGCCTGCCCGACATCCAGGGTGCGGTGTTCAGCTCCACGAGCTTGCGCCCCGGCTACGACATGGTCGAGGTCGACGGCTTCCTGGACGAGCTGATGACTCAGCGCCCCGAGGACGCCTGACCCGCGGCGTAGACCTGCACGTAGATGTCGCCCAGCGTGGGTGAGGTGTGGAGGAAGACAGGGCGGCCGACGGGTCGCATCCCCACCGCCAGGCGGTCCAGCACCGCCTGGTCGGCCGCGGTCCAGTCGGGGTCCGCAGCCGCCCGGGCGGCCAGGATGCAGGTCGGGCGCCGCGCCAGCTGACGCTCGACGGGGATGGACTGGACCGCGTCGTTGCCCAGCCACGAGCCCATCGCGGCGCTGCGGGCCGGCAGCCACAGGTATCCACCCGGAGCGCCGACCACGAGGGCGCGCGCCTCGGCCGGGCAGCGGTCGGCCAGCGTCTCGACCGCCCGGATCCGGGTGACGGAGCTGTCCGACACCCACAGCCCGGCAGCCGGGCCGCTCGTGACCAGGTTGCGCTGCTGGAACGTCGTTCCCTCGTTGAAGACGACGGCCGTCAGGCACGCACCCGTGATGAGCGCGGGAGCCAGCAGACCCACCTGCCAACCGCGGCCGAGGTCCGGACGGCTCAGGAACTGCGCGAACGCGACGAAGACCGCGAGCGCGAACGGTGCCCCGCCCGCCACGATCGCGCCGAAGGTGAACCCGGAAGCCGTCATGGCCTGCACCCCGAGCAGGCTCGGCAGCGTCACCGCGCTGAGCAGGAGCAGCTGTCGGGTTGCGGCATCGCGCCACGCGCAGCGCACTGCGATCGGCAGCAGTACCACCGACGCCAGCACCCCCATCGCCCCGGGGTAGGTGCCGTCGTCGATGTCCAGCATGTTGGCGCCGGGCTGGGCGCTCGCGAACCACAGCAGCAGGCCCGCCGCGGCCAGCGCGGCCGCCGCCGCGGCCTGCCGCCAGGGAAGGACGGCGGCGGCGGCCGCAGCAAGCAGGGCCAGCGGTAGCTTGCCCGGCTTGGTGAGGTAGCCCCCGAGCCAGGACGAGAAGAGGTCGAGGACGCTGCCCAGCCCTCCGGTGGCCGGTCGGGCCGTGCGCTGGTCCGCCACCGACTGCTCGACCTGGTCCCACCCTGGTCCGACGGTGAGGAAGACGAGCAGCGCCACGACGACGAGCGCGGCGGGGAGGGCTAGGTTGCGACCGATCTGCGCCCAGCTCGCCCCCTGCCGGCGCAGCACCACGAGAAGCGCGAGCAGCAGGCAGACCGCTCCGGGCGTCACCCCTGGGAAGGCGATCGATGCGACGGGCGCAGCCACCGCCGCGGTCGGCAACCACCCGCGCGGTCGCGCGTGCACTGCCGCAAACCCAGCGCAGGTGGCCAGCAGCAGCCCGAACATCGCGACCGTGTTGTAGGTCGTGCCGATCACGGCGTAGGGCAGGGCAAGCGTCACTCCGCACAGCCCCGCGGCGACCGGGAGCGGCGGCAGCGTCGGCGTCAGCGCCCGCTGGCACACAAGCACGACGACGGCGATCCACGCGACCGTGAACAGGCGGGTGGCCAGGATCAGCCCGGTGCTGCCGAAGGCGGCCTCCCACACCAGCACGAACGGCGCCGCGGGAAGCGAACCGAAGACGTGCAGGCCCTGCTCGTCGGCCAGCGGCATCGCTCCGTGCGCCACCCGCCGCGAGAGCACGAGCGGGTAGCTGCCGTCGGCCAGGTCAACCCCCAGGAACGACCGCAGCGTGAGATAACCGAAGGTGAGTCCGAAGAGCGCCGTGACTGCTGCCTGCCCCCGAGTCCTCCCCGCCGGAGGCGAGTCAGCACGGGTGAACGGTAGACCCTCTATCGCTGCGGGTGGGTGGCTTCGGCCAGGATCCGCAGCAGCAGGTCGATCACCTGCTGCGCCAGGTTCGGCTTCTGCCGGGCGTAGCCGTCGGCGGTCGGCAGCTGCGGGCCCTGCGCCTTCGACCCGACCTCGAAGACCTGGCTGTCGTCGGGCAGCGGCACCGCCGGGCACACCGAGTCCTGGGCGATGAGCTTGCCCTTGGTGAGGAAGTCGTACGCCGCGGTGGTGACGCAGGCGTTCTTGCTGCCGACGACGGCGCCGTGGTCGCCCTGGTTGTCGACCACGAGCATCCGGGTCGAGGGCGACGCGCGGTGCGCGCTCATGGCGTTCTCGTACGACGTCGCCGGGTCGAGCTCGGTCTGCACCATCATCATCGGCGGGGCCTTGCTGACGTCGACCTTGGTCTGCGGGGCGGTGTACGGCCAGTAGGCGCAACGGTTCTCGACGACGTCGTACCCGGTGAGGGGGTACTTCTTGCCGAGGTTGAACGCGTTCGCGGCGTACGTCAGCGGCTGCTTGTTCCACGGGGTGTCGTTGCACGTGACGGCCATGAAGGTCGTGCTCTCGCGGTAGTCGGTGTAGCCGTCGCCGCCGCTGGACATCAGCGACCGCTTGGCCTGGCGCAGCGCGTCCGGGTCGCCGTCGGTCGCCTTGTCCAGCAGGCCCAGCAGCGTCGCCGCCGAGACGAAGCCGGGGTCGCCGTACATCTCCGACGCGAGCACGTTGTCGATCAGGGACGGGGTGAACACGTCGAGGCGGCCCTCACCGGCGGCCTTGCGCACCTTCTCGTAGACGCCGTTGACCGCGCGGTTGTCGGTGCCCAGGCCGTACGTCGCGTCGTGCCGGGCCGCCCACGGCAGGAACTGCTGGTCCCACCGCCGCTGGAAGGCCATCGGCTGGTTGCCGAAGGTCTTCGCGAACGGGGCGGTGAACTCGGTGTTGCTGTCGAGCACGAACCGCCCGACCTGCTTCGGGAACAAGGTGGCGTAACGACTGCCGAGCCAGGTGCCGGCCGAGACGCCGTAGTAGTCGACCGTGCCGGCGCCGAGGATGCGGCGCACCAGGTCGTGGTCACGGGCGGTGTTGTCGGAGGTGAGGAACGGCAGCAGGCCGCCGTGCTTGGCGACGCAGTCGGTGACGCTCTTCTTCACCCGCGACTGCACGGTCGTGACCTGAGCAGGCGTGAGGTTGCGGTTGTCGTCGACGCCGGTGCGCGGCGGGTCGCAGCTGACCGACGTCGAGTCGCCGGTGCCGCGCGGGTCGACGCCGATCACGTCGTGGGTCTGCGCCAGCGGCGACAGCTTGGCGACCACGGCCGAGAAGCGGGCCGCCGGCGCGCCCGGGCCGCCGGGGTTGGTGAACAGCACGCGCGCGTCGGGGTTGTCGCTCTTGGTGCGCGCCACCATCAGCGTGATGTCGCCCTTGCCGGGGTCGAAGTAGTCCTTCGGTGCGGTGATGCGCGCGCAGGTCGTCTTGTCCGAGAGGGCGGTGACGACCCGCATGCTCGAGGGGCAGGTGTCCTCGCTCCAGCTGACCTGCTGCCCGACGTAGCGACTCAGGTCGGCCATCGGCCGCTGCGGCGCCGGGGCCTGCGCACCCGGCGCGGTGCCGGCCGAGCTGGTCGCGCTGGACGACGACGAGCGCGGCACGGTCGGGCCGGAGTCCTCCTGGCAGGCCGACAGCGCGGTCGCGGTCGTGAGGGTCAGCGCCATCACGGTGGCGAAGCGGGCGTGCGAGCGGGTCATCGGTTCCTCCCGGGGGACGCCCGACGGACGGGCGGGTGAAGTCCTGCCTCCGACGCCGGTGCGGCGGCGCCGGTTCCTGCGGCCGAACCCCAGCTGATCGAGTGGGCGGAGCCTGCGGAGCCGTATCGAGACCCCGCCCCTCACCGCTCACGCTGGTCGACGATCCGGCGCGCCTTGCCGACCGAGCGCTCGATGCCGCCCTCGCCGACGACCTCGACGCGGGCGCTGGTGCCGATGCGGGTCTTGATCTGATCGGCCAGCGTGCGGCCCAGCTCGCTGCGCCGCTCGGCGGTGACGTGCGGCTCGGCCTCGGCGCGCACGGTGAGCTCGTCGAGCCGGCCGGGCCGGGTGAGCACGCACTGGAAGTACGCGGTCAGCCCGGGCAGCGCCAGCACCAGCTCCTCGATCTGGGTCGGGAACACGTTGACGCCGCGCACGATCATCAGGTCGTCGGAGCGGCCGGTGACCTTCTCCATCCGCCGCATCGCCGGGCGCGCGGTGCCGGGCAGCAGCCGGGTGAGGTCGCGCGTCCGGTAGCGCACGACCGGCATCGCCTGCTTGGTGAGCGAGGTGAAGACCAGCTCGCCCGGCTCCCCGTCGGGCACCGGGTCGCCGGTCAGCGGGTCGACGATCTCGGGCAGGAAGTGGTCCTCCCAGACGTGCAACCCGTCCTTGGTCTCGACCGCCTCCTGCGCGACCCCCGGCCCCATCACCTCGGACAGCCCGTAGATGTCGGTCGCGTGCATGCCGCCGCGCTGCTCGATCTCCGCCCGCATCGCCGGCGTCCACGGCTCGGCGCCGAAAACCCCTATCTCCAAAGGAGATTCGGCCGGGTCGATGCCCTGTGCCTGCATCTCGTCGAGCAGGGACAGGAAGTACGACGGCGTCACCATGATCGCCCGCGCACCGAAGTCGTGGATCAGCTGGATCTGCCGCTCGGTCTGCCCGCCCGACATCGGGACGGCGGTGCAGCCGAGCCGCTCGACGCCGTAGTGAGCGCCGAGCCCGCCGGTGAACAGGCCGTACCCGTAGGCCACGTGCACCACGTCGCCGGGCCGCACCCCCGCCGCCCGCAGCGACCGTGCCATGAGCCCGGCCCAGGTGTCGATGTCGTCGCGGGTGTAGCCCACCACCGTCGGCTTGCCGGTCGTGCCGCTGGACGCGTGCACCCGCACCACCTGCTCGCGCGGCACCGCGAACATCCCGAACGGGTAGTTGTCGCGCAGGTCGCTCTTCTGCGTGGTCGGCGCGTGCCGCAGGTCGTCGAGCGTCTTGACGTCGCGCGGGTGAAACCCCTTGTCGTCGAACGCCTTTCGATAGTGCGGGACGTTGTCGTACGCATGCTGCAGCGACCACTGCAGCCGCACCAGCTGCTCGGCGCGCAGCTGGTCGAGCGACCAGCGCTCGGCCTCGTCGAGCAGCTCGCTCCCGTCGCTGACGGGCGGCAGACCGGCCATGCTCAGGCGTCCTTCCTCGGGGGCAGGGCGCGCGAGCGCCCGCGGAACTCCGCCACGAGCGCCCCGTCGGCCTCGCGGGTGACGGTGACGTCGGTGACTCCGCTGCGGCCGTAGGTCGCCCGCTCCCGGCCCTCGGCCAGCAGCACGTCGCCGAGCCGGGTCGAGGTGACGAACACGATGTCGGCACCGGCCGCGACGGTCAGCCGGCCGGAGGCGTTGCAGGTGAGCGCGAACGTCGAGTCGGCCAGGGTGAACACGAAGCCGCCGTGGGTGATGTCGTGCCCGTTGACCATCGGCTCGGCGACCGCCATGCGGGTGCGGGCGAACCCGCGCCCGTCGGCGTCGACCCCGACCTCCTCGAGCGTGATGCCGAGCCGGCGCGAGGCATCGTCGGAGGCCCACATCTGCTCCACGTGACCCAGGTCGGTCATGCCGGCTCCTGCGCCGCTTCGTGCTCCTGCGCCGCGCCGTCGCGCTCGTCGGCCCCGTCGAGGCTGCCGTCGGTGAGCGCGGGGCTCGGGCGGTAACGGCCACCCGGGAAGTGCGCGTCGAGCTCGACCAGCTGGGCGTGCACGGTGTCGAACCCGATCTCGCGCCCCCACTCGATCGGGCCGCGGGGGTAGTTCGTGCCGAGCCGCATCGCGGTGTCGACGTCGGCGGCGCTCGCCTCGCCGCGGGCCACGAGGTCGACGGCCTCGTTGACCAGCATCGCCAGCGTGCGCGCGACCGGGTCGGTCTCGACGGGCGCGTCGGGGGCGGTCAGCTCGGCGGCCCGGCGCTCGTCCGGCTCGGCGCCGAGCGGGGAGCCGGCCGGGTCGTACTCGAAGACGCCCCGGCCGGCCTTGCGGCCGAGCCGGCCCTCGGCGACCAGGCCGCGCTGCCACTCGGTCGGTTCGTAGCGCGGGTCGCGCCCGGTCTGCTCCCAGACTGACTCGCCGACCGCGAGGTTGACGTCCTGGCCGATGAGGTCGGTGAGCGCCATCGGGCCGAGCCGGAAGCCCTCGCGGGTCAGGGCGTAGTCGAGGGTGGCGGGGTCGATGGTGCCGTCGGCGACCATCCGCTGGCCCTCGCCGTAGAACGGCCGCGCCACCCGGTTGACGATGAATCCCGGTGTGGCAGAACAGGTCACGGGCGTCTTGCCCCAGGCGCGCATCAGGTCGGTGCACCGCGCCAGCAGCGCCTCGCCGTCAGCCGTCGCGTTGTGCTCGCCGCGCACGACCTCGACCAGCTTCATCAGCGGCGGCGGGTTGAAGAAGTGCAGCCCGACCAGCCGGTGCGGCTGCGGCAGCCCCTCGGCGATGTCGGTGGTGCTGAGGCTGGAGGTGTTGGTCGCGAGCACCGTGTCCGGCGACTGGGTGGCGGCGAGCGTCGCGAACAGCTCGCGCTTGGTCGCGAGGTCCTCGCGGGCCGCCTCGATCACCAGGTCGACCGACGGCAGCTGCTCGACGCCGGCGGCCGTGCGCACGCGGGCGAGGGCGGCGTCGGCCTCGGCGGCGCTCATCCGGCCCTTGTCCACCTGGCGCGCCCACACCGCCCGCAGCGACTCGCGCGCCCGGTCGGCCGCCCCCGGGGCCACGTCGACCAGCGTCACCTCGCAGCCGGTCTGCGCGGCGACCTGGGCGATGCCGGTGCCCATCGCGCCCGCCCCGACCACCGCCACCGCTGGGGTCCAGGCGTCACCGTCGGCCGTCACGTCGCTGTGTGCCATGGGTCACATGGTGGCAGGGGGTCGAGGGCGGCTCGCAGCGACCAGGGAGAATCGGGACCCGTGAGTGAACGTGCAGCGCTGGCCCGCGACGTCGACGCCGCCAGCCGGGTGTCCGGGGAGTTCACGCTGCGGTCCGGCCAGGTCGTCAGCGAGTACTTCGACAAGTACCAGTTCGAGTCCGACCCGGCGCTGCTGCGGCGGGTGGCCGAGCAGCTGCGACCGCTGGTGCCCGAGGGCACCGACCTGCTCGGCGGGCTCGAGCTCGGCGGCATCCCGATCGTCACGGTGCTCAGCAGCCTCACCGGGCTGCCCGCGGTCTTCGTGCGCAAGGAGGCGAAGACGTACGGCACGTGCCGGCTCGCCGAGGGCGCCGACGTCAGCGGGCGGCGGGTGACCCTCGTCGAGGACGTCATCACCACCGGCGGCGCGGTGCGCGACGCGGCCCGCGAGCTGCGCGACCGCGGCGCCACCGTCGAGGTCGTGCTGTGCGCGATCGACCGCAGCCCGGAGCCCGGGCAGGCGCTGCGCGACGTCGGCCTCGAGACGCGGTACGTCTTCGCCCGCTCCGACCTCGACGCGGCCCGGGGGTGGCCGGCTGATGGCCGAGTCGCGTTGGCCCGCAGCGGTTTTCGATCTCGACGGCACGCTCGTCGACACCGTCCCGCTCATCGTCGCGTCCTACCAGCACGCCTTCCGCACCCACCTCGGCCGCGAGGAGGACGAGGCGCTGATCCGCAGCTGGATCGGGCAGCCGCTCATCCGCGCCTTCCGGTCGGTCGACGAGACCAAGGCCGACGCGCTCTACGACACCTACATCGGGTGGAACCAGGACAACACCGAGCGGCTGATCCGCCCGTTCGAGGGCGCCGCCGAGCTGCTGACCGCGCTGCACGACGCCGGCGTGACCGTGGCCGTTGCGACCTCCAAGCGGCGGCCGCAGGCGCAGCGGGCGCTGGAGCTGACCGGGCTGGCCGGGCTCGTCGAGCCGACCGTGACCCTCGAGGACACCGACGCCCACAAGCCCGACCCCGCCCCGATCCTGCTGGCCTGCGAGCGGATCGGCGTCGCGCCCGAGCGGGCGGTCTATGTCGGCGACGCCGCCGTCGACGTGCGCGCCGGGGCGTCGGCCGGGCTCTCGACCATCGCCGTCACGTGGGGCGCCGGCACCGGCACCGACCTCGCCGGCGCCGCACCCACCGAGACCGCGCACAGCTTCGCCGAGCTGCAGTCGCTGCTGCTGCGCTGACGCCGGCACCGTGCGGCGTGCGCCGGTGCGAACCCGGCCACCGCGCCGGTGAGAGTGCGCGACACGCCCACCGATCGCGTACGACATGGGCCACTCGCGCACTCTCACGCCGGCCGGGGGGGCGCCCCAGCTCAGCTGAACAGGATGCCGCCGTCGATCATCACCGACTGCCCGGTCATGTAATCCGAGTCGGGCCCGGCGAGGAAGGAGACGTAGCCCGCGACGTCGGCGCCCGTCGAGACCCGGCCCAGCGTGATCAGCTCGGCCATCGCGGCCATCGACTCGCCCTTGCCGACCTGGTTGATGTCGCCGAGGTCGCGGTCGATCTCCTCCCACATGGTGGTGTCGACGATGCCGGGGCAGTAGGCGTTGACCGTGATGCCGTGCTCGGCCCACTCCTGCGCCGCGGCCTGGGTGAGTCCGCGCACCGCGAACTTGGTGGAGCAGTAGACCCCGAGCAGCGCGAACCCCTTGTGCGCGGCGATCGAGGCGGCGCCGATGATCTTGCCGCCGTTGCCCTGCTCGATCATCTGCCGCGCGGCCTCGGTGTAGCACAGGAAGACGCCGCGCCCGTTGACCGCGTGGACCTGGTCGTACTCCCGCGGCGAGACGTCGAGCAGCGCCTTGGTCTGCGCGATGCCGGCGTTGGCGACCATCACGTCGAGCGACCCGAGCGCCTCGGCCGTGCCCTGCACCAGCCCGCGCACCGACTCCGCGTCGCTGACGTCACCGGTCAGCGCCACCGCCCGCACGCCCAGCCCCTCGAGCTCGGCGCGGGTCTGCTCCAGCGTCTCGGCCATGCTCGGCAGGTCGCTGACGACCAGGTCGTGGCCGTCCTCGGCGAGCCGGGTCGCGATCGCCTTGCCGATGCCGCGCGCCGCTCCGGTGATGTGGACGTTGCTCATGTGCCTCGCTCCTCGGGTGGGTTGCCTGTCGCGGGAGTGTCTGCCGCGGCCGGCCCGGCGCGAAAGGGTTGCAGGGGGTTGCAGGTTCACCCCGGCCGCGCGGCGGGTTAGCGTCGCTCCCGTGACCTCCGAGCCCGTCCCGCCGCAGCCGACCCTCGTCGACGGCGCGGTGACGCTGCGCCCGTGGCGCGCCGACGACGCCGAGGCGGCGCGGCTGCAGCACGACGAGGAGATCGCCCGCTGGTTCCACTTCCCCGGGGTGACCCCGAGTGCCGAGCAGCAGGGCGCCGCGATCGAGCGGTGGCAGCGCGACTACGCCGACGGGCGCCGGGTCGTCTCGTTCGTCGTCGAGGTCGACGGCCGGGTCGCCGGCAGCGTCGAGGTGCGCCGCACTGTCGGCCGCGACGCCACCGGTCACCTGTCGTGGGCGTTGTTCCCCGACTTCCGCGGCCGCGGCCACGCCGTGACCGCCGTGCGGCTGCTCGTGGACTACGCCTTCGGCGACCTCGGGCTCGCCCGCGTCGAGGCGTACGTCGACCCGGACAACCGCAGGTCGGTCCGGCTGGCCACGCGGGCCGGGCTGCGGCGCGAGGGAGAGCTGCGGGGGTATGAGTCGGACCGCGAGGGCGTACGGCGGGATGCGGTGCTGCTGGCCCGGCTCGCCGACGACCCCGAGGTCGGCACCGGCGAGATGTTCCGGGCCGCGCTCAACGCGGGCCTGCCGCGCAAGCGCACGATCAGCCAGGGGCTGGTCCGCAACGAGCGCGGCGAGGTGCTGCTGTGCGAGCTGACCTACAAGCGCTACTGGGACCTGCCCGGCGGCGTGGTCGACCCCGACGAGTCACCGGCGCACGCAGTGCTGCGCGAGGTCGGTGAGGAGCTGCAGGTGCCCGCGCGGCTGCGGCGCCTCGCCGTGGTCAGCTGGCTGCCGCCGTGGCAGGGCTGGGACGACGCCATGCTCTACCTGTTCGAGCTGTCCGTCGCCGAGGACGAGGTGGCGCGAGCGACGTTGGAGCCCAGGGAGATTCGCGCGATCCACTGGGCCGACGCCGAGACCGTGCGCGCTCGCTGCGCGCCGTACACCGCCCGCCTGATCGAGCACGCGACCCAGCTGCTCGACGCCGGGGCGCCGACGGCATACCTGGAGGACGGCGAGCCGCCGACCTGGTGAGCCGCCCACCTGGTGCGGGTCAGTAGTCGCGCTCGCGCTCGGGCATCACGACGTTGAGCGCCCAGCTCACCAGGCTGATGATCAGGCCGCCGATGATCGCGCTCCAGAAGAAGCTGTCGACGTGGAACGACAGGTTCAGCCCGCCGGAGATCCACGACAGCAGCTGCAGCATCGCGGCGTTGATGACCAGCGTGAACAACCCGAGCGTGAGGATCAGCGCGGGCAGCGCCAGCACGATGGCGACCGGCTTCACGAGCGCGTTGATCAGCCCGAAGATCGCCGCGACGACGACCACCGTGATGACCTTGGCCATGGTGTCGGTGCCGTCCTGCACGAGCGTGATGCCCGGCACGGCGAGGGCGGCGACCCAGAGCGCGACGGCGTTGATGCCGACCTTGACCAGGAAGTTGTCCATGCCTCCAGTGTCCCAGGCGCGCCCGGTGACCGCCCTCGACCCGGTCGTAGAGTCGCCGTGTGCCGCCCCAGCCCTCCGCGCCGATCCCGCTCGTCCTCGACGTCGACACCGGGATCGACGACGCCATGGCGATCCTGCTCGCCGCGCTGCACCCCGGCCTCGACCTGCGCGCGGTGACCTGCGCCGGCGGCAACGCCCCGCTCGAGGACGTCGTGCGGAACACGTTGACCGTGCTGGAGATCGCCGGCCGCACCGACGTGCCGGTGGGGGTCGGCGCGCGGCGGCCGCTGCTGGAGCAGCCGGTCGACGCCCGCCACGTGCACGGCAGCGACGGCATGGGCGACCTCGGGCTCCCGGCGCCTCGGACGCAGCCCGACCCGCGGATCGCGGTGGAGCTGCTGCGCGACGAGGCCGAGCGGGCGTACGCCCAGGGCCGGCCGCTCACGCTCGTCCCGTTGGCGCCGATGACCAACGTCGCGCTGCTGGCGCGGGTGCACCCCGACGCGTTCGCGCGGCTGAGGCGCGTGGTGTTCATGGGTGGCGGGGCCGACGTGAGCAACGCGACGGCCGCCGCGGAGTTCAACGTCTTCCACGACCCGGAGGCCACCGCGCTCGTGCTCGACGCGTGCGTGGAGCACGACGTGCCGGTGACGATGTACGGCCTCGACGTCTTCTACGCCCCGCGCGTCACGCGCGAGCAGTCGCAGGCGCTTCGCGACCTCGGCACCCCGGTCGCCACGCTCGCGGCCGGGCTCACGTCGTTCCACCAGCGGGTGTTCCAGGACGGCACGATGACCGTCGGCGACGCCGGTGCGGTCGCGAGTCTCCTTGTGCCGCAAGCGGTTCGGACCGAGCGGCGCCCCGTTCGGGTGGAGCTTGCCGGCACCTGGACCCGGGGCCGCACCATCGTCGACCGCCGCGACTGGACCGGCGACATGGAGCACGACCCGCACGGCCCGGCGCGCGCGATGGTCGACGTCTGCCTCGGGGTCGACGGCGACGCGCTGCGCGACGTGTGGCTCGCGACCGTGCGCGGGGAGGTGGGCTGAGTGGGCCGCCTCGTGGTGCTGGGCTCGCTCAACGTCGACCTGGTCGCGCCCGTGCGCCGGCACCCCAGCCCCGGCGAGACCGTGCTGGCCGACGGCATGGACCGCTACGCCGGCGGCAAGGGCGGCAACCAGGCCGTCGCCGCCGCGGCGGCGGGCGCCCGGGTCGCGATGGTCGGGTGCGTGGGCTCCGACGAGGCGGGGAGGGCGTACGTCGGGCGGCTGGGTGAGCGTGGCGTCGATACCTCCGCGGTCGCGACCGTCGAGGGCCCGAGCGGTCACGCGCTGATCACCGTCGACGACGCGGGGGAGAACGCCATCGTCGTCGTCCCCGGCGCCAACGGCGAGGTCACCTGGGAGCGGGTCGCCGCCGCGCTCGGCGACCTCACGGCCGACGACGTGCTGCTCATGCAGCTGGAGATCCCGTTCGGCACGGTCGGGCGGGCGGCCCGTCTCGCCGCCGAGCGCGGTGCCCGCGTGGTGCTCAACACCGCGCCGTACGCCGACCTGCCGCCCGAGGTGCTCGATCTCGCCGACCCGGTGGTCGCCAACGAGCACGAGGCGCAGCTGCTGGCCGCTGCCGGGGCGGCGCCCGGGTCGCTGCTGGTGACCAGGGGAGCCGACGGTGCGGAGTGGGGAGACGTGAATCTGCCTGCGGTCGTTGTGGATCCGGCCGAGGTGGTCGACACGACCGGCGCCGGTGACGCCTTCTGCGGAGCGCTGGCTGCGGCCCTGGCCGACTGTGCCGACCGCGAGCAGGCGCTGCGGGCGGGGCTGCGCGCGGGCGCGGCGGCCGTGCGGCACCGTGGGGCCCAGTCCCGCCCGGACCTCTGACCGCGGCCCCGGCCGCGCTCGTACAGTGACGGCATGACCGAAGACCCCAAGCCGGCCAACGCTGTCCGGCTGCGCGCCACGCTCGACTCCGTCCCCGGGTACAAGCCCGGCAAGCCCGCGGCGCCGCGCACGGACGTGACGACCTACAAGATCAGCAGCAACGAGAACCCCTACCCGCCGCTGCCGTCGGTGCTAGAGGTCGTGCGCGAGTCGGCCGGATCGATGAACCGCTATCCCGACATGGGGGTGTCCGGGCTGAGCGCGCGGATCGCGGACGAGCTCAAGGTCGAGCCCGACGAGATCGCGACCGGCACGGGCAGCGTGGGCGTGCTCGGTCAGCTCGTCGCGATCACCTGCGACCCCGGTGACGAGGTCGTCTACGCCTGGCGCTCGTTCGAGGCCTACCCCATCGTCGTCGCGCTCGCCGGCGCGGCGTCGGTGCAGGTGCCGCTGACCTCCGACGCGCGGCACGACCTCGACGCCATGGCGGCGGCCGTCACCGACCGCACCCGCCTGATCCTCGTGTGCACGCCCAACAACCCCACCGGCCCGGTCGTGCATGCTGACGAGCTCGAGCGGTTCCTCGCCGCCGTGCCCTCCGACGTGGTCGTCGTGATCGACGAGGCCTACCTCGAGTTCGTCACCGACCCCGAGGCCCCCAGGCGATCGACGTGTGGCGGCGTCACCCGAACGTCGCCCTGCTGCGGACGTTCTCGAAGGCGTACGGCCTCGCCGGGCTCCGCGTCGGCTACGCCGTCGCGCACGAGCCGGTCGCCACCGCCCTGCGCAAGGCGGCGGTGCCGTTCGGCGTGAGCCAGCTCGCCCAGGACGCCGCGATCGCCAGCCTCGACGCGTTCGGCGAGCTGCAGCAGCGGGTCGACGCGCTGGTCGGCGAGCGCACCCGCGTCTTCGACGCGCTGCGGGCGCAGGGCTGGGACGTGCCCGAGACGCACGCCAACTTCGTCTGGATGCCGCTCGGCCCCGACACGATGGCGTTCGCGCGGGCCTGCGACGAGGCCGGCCTGGTGGTGCGCCCGTTCGACGGGGAGGGTGCCCGCTGCTCCATCGGTGAGGCCGAGGCGAACGACCGGCTGATCGAGGTGGCCGGCGCGTTCCGCGGGTCCCGCGGCGCCGACGCCGGCGCGTGAACGTGCCTGTGACGCAACGGATCCCGGGTCTGCAGCTCGTCGACCACGAGCTGGAGGTGCCGCTCGACCACGACGCCCCCGGCGGCGACACGCTGACGGTCTACGCCCGTGAGGTGACCGGGCCCGACGGCGGCGGCGACAAGCCGTACCTGCTGTTCCTGCAGGGCGGGCCCGGCGGCGAGAGCCCGCGGCCGGGCGTGCCGACCTCGCCGGGCTGGCTCGGCCGGGCGATCGAGGACTACCGCGTGCTGCTGCTCGACCAGCGCGGCACGGGTCGCTCCGCACCCGTCGGCGACCTGCCGGGGATGAGCCCCGAGCAGCAGGCCGAGCACCTCACCCACTTCCGCGCCGACTCGATCGTGCGCGACGCCGAGCTGCTGCGCGCGCACCTCGGCGTCGAGCGGTGGAGCCTGCTCGGGCAGTCGTTCGGCGGCTTCTGCTCGCTGACCTACCTGTCGCGGCACGCCGACAGCCTGCGCGAGGTGATCTTCACCGGTGGCATCCCGCCGGTCGCCACCCCGGTCGACGAGGTCTATGCCGCGACCTACGCCCGCACGATCGAGCTGGTCGAGCGGTTCTACCGCACCTTCCCCGGCGACCGGGACCGCATGCGGGCGCTGGTCGAGCGGTGCGCCGCCGGCGAGGTCAGGCTGCTGTCCGGGCGCGAGGTCAGCGCCCGGCGGGTGCGCACGCTCGGGGCAGGTCTCGGGATGACCGGGGGCGCGGAGGAGCTGCACTTCCTGCTCGAGCGCGACCCGGCGTCGCCCATGTTCCGCGCCGAGCTGGAGCGGCACCTGCCGTTCTCCGGCAGCTCGCCGATCTACACCGTGCTGCACGAGGCCTGCTACGCCGACGGGGGCACGACCGACTGGTCGTGCGAGCGGGTGCTGCCGAGGGCGTACGGCGGGGACGAGAGTCTGCTGACCGCCGAGCACGTCTTCCCGTGGATGCTCGAGGAGGTCGACGGGCTCGCGCCGCTCGCCGACGCCGCGCAGCTGCTGGCCCGGCACGAGTGGCCGCGGCTCTACGACGAGCAGGCGCTGCGCTCCGCCGAGGTGCCCTGCGTGGCGGCGGTGTACTACGACGACCCGTACGTCCTGCGCGAGCACTCCTCGAGACCGCCGGTCTGCTGCCCGACGCGAGGCCGTGGATCACCAACGAGTGGCTGCACAACGGGCTGCGCACCGGCGACGTGCTGGACCGCCTCATCGACCTGGTGCGCGGCCGCCGCTGACGCCGGCGCGCGACGTGGCGCAGGCCCCGCCTTTCGCTCCCGATTCGGTCCCGTCCGGGACCGCGCGTTAGCCTTCCCACACGCTCTGTGAGCGGCACCACACCGTGGTGGTGACGTCCAGGGGTCGTCCACCCTCTGGGACCGAGTGCGTGCGACCCGCGGCCCGCCCCGGCCGTGGACCGAAGGAGATCGCAGTGAGTGACCCCAACGACGTGGTCAGGCACCACGAGAACACCGTCCTTCCGGTCGGTGAGCACGACATCACCGACGGCGGGCCCGACATGGTGCAGTTCGTCGACGGTGACGGCAACCGGCTGAGCACCAACGCCGCCAACGAGCCGTACGCCGGCGTCGTCGAGGCGATGACCCCCGAGGACGCCCGCGCGCTCTATCGCGACCTGGCGCTGGTGCGGCGCATCGACGCCGAGGGCCACGCGCTGCAGCGGCAGGGCGAGCTGGGTCTGTGGCCCTCGCTGCTCGGCCAGGAGGCTGCGCAGGTCGGTGCCGGTCGTGCGATGCGCCCGCAGGACTACGCCTTCCCCGGTTATCGCGAGCACGGCGTCGCCTGGTGCCGCGACGTCCCGCCGGAGAACCTGCTCGGCATGTTCCGCGGCGTCAACAACGGCGGGTGGGACTCGGGCGAGCACAACTTCCACCTCTACACGATCGTCATCGGCAACCAGATGCTGCACGCGACCGGTTACGCCATGGGTCTGCAGCGCGACGGCGTGGTCGGCACCGGCGACCCCGACCGCGACGCCGCGGTGATGGCGTTCACCGGCGACGGCGGCACCGCCCAGGGCGACTACAACGAGGCGCTCGTCTTCGCCGACGTCGCCAACGCGCCCGTTGTCTTCTTCGTGCAGAACAACCAGTGGGCCATCTCCGAGCCCAACCACAAGCAGTTCCGCATCCCGCCCTACCAGCGCGCCCGCGGCTTCGGCTTCCCCGGCGTGCGGGTCGACGGCAACGACGTGCTGGCGGTGTACGCCGTCGCCAAGACCGCGCTCGACGCGGCCCGCGCGGGGCAGGGGCCGACGCTGATCGAGGCGTTCACCTATCGGATGGGCGCGCACACCACGTCGGACGACCCGACGAAGTACCGCATCGCCACCGAAATCGACATCTGGCGCGAGAAGGACCCGATCAAGCGGATGCGCGGCTTCATGGAGACCAAGGGTTACGCCGACCCGCAGTTCTTCGAGGACATCGACGCCGAGGCCGACGAGCTCGCCGCGCGCATCCGCAAGGCCGCGCAGGAGATGCCCGACCCGGAGCTGCCGACGATGTTCGACCACATCTACGCCGACCCGCACCCGCTGGTCGAGCGCGAACGGGCCGACTTCGTCGCCTACCACGAGTCGTTCGAGGCGGAGGCGAACTGATGGCACAGACGCAGAAGCTCACCCTGGCCAAGGGCCTCAACGCGGGGCTGCGCGCCGCGATGGAGCGCGACCCCAAGGTCGTGCTGCTGGGCGAGGACATCGGCAAGCTCGGCGGCGTCTTCCGCATCACCGAGGGCCTGCAGAAGGACTTCGGCGAGGACCGCGTCATCGACACCCCGCTGGCCGAGTCGGGCATCCTCGGCACCGCGGTCGGCCTGGCGCTGCGGGGGTACCGCCCCGTGGTGGAGATCCAGTTCGACGGGTTCGTCTACCCCGCGTTCGACCAGATCGTCAGCCAGGTCGCCAAGATGCACGCGCGCTCGCTCGGCTACCTCAAGCTGCCCATGGTGATCCGCATCCCGTGCGGCGGCGGCATCGGTGCGGTCGAGCACCACAGCGAGTCCAACGAGGCCTACTTCGCCCACACCGCCGGTCTGCGGGTGGTGTCCTGCGCCAACCCGGCCGACGCGTACTGGATGATCCAGCAGTCGATCGAGTCGGACGACCCGGTGGTGTTCTTCGAGCCGAAGCGCCGCTACCACGAGCGCGGCGAGGTCGACATCGACGAGGCAGCGGGTGCGCCGCTGGAGCTGGGGCAGGCCGCGGTCGTGCGCGAGGGCACCGACGCGACGCTGCTGTGCTACGGCCCGATGGTCAAGACCTGCCTGCAGGCCGCGGCCGCCGCCGAGCAGGAGGGGCGCTCGCTGGAGGTCGTCGACCTGCGCTCGCTGTCGCCGCTCGACGTCGACACCATCGTCGGCTCGGCCAAGAAGACCGGCCGGGTCGTGGTGGTGCACGAGGCGAGCACGTTCGTCGGGCTCGGCGCCGAGCTCGCCGCCGAGATCCAGCAGGAGTGCTTCTACCACCTGGAGGCGCCGGTACTGCGCGTCGGCGGCTACAACATCCCCTACCCGCCCAGCCGGTTCGAGGAGGAGTTCCTGCCCAACCTGGACCGGGTGCTCGACGCCGTCGACCGCTCCCTCGCCTACTGACCCACCCAAGCCGGTCGAGTAGCCGCGAGGAACGAGCGGCGTATCGAGACCCCCGCAGCAACAAGGAGACGCACACCATGGCGGTGAAGCTGTTCAAGCTCCCCGACCCGGGCGAGGGCCTCGTCGAGGCCGACATCGTGACCTGGAAGGTCAAGGTCGGCGACCAGGTCAAGACCAACGACATCGTCGTCGAGATCGAGACCGCCAAGTCGCTCGTCGAGCTGCCGATCCCGTGGGAGGGCACGGTCGTCGAGCTGCTCGTGAGCGAGGGCGACACGGTCGACGTCGGCGCGCCCATCGTCTCGATCGACGTGGTCGGGTCCGACCGCGACGACGAGCACGCCTCGGCCCCCGGCGCGGGCGGCGACTCGGTGCCGACCGGTCCCGGCTCGTCCGACGAGGCCGGCGGCGAGCGGGTCGCGAACCTCGTCGGCTACGGACCCTCGGCCGGGTCGACGAGCCGGCGCGCACGCAAGGCCGCCGCGCGTGCAGACGGACAGGAACAACCTCGGCAGGCGCCCGCTCCTGAGCCGGAACCGGTGGCCGAGCCCGACGTTTCTCCTGTCGGTCTGCACGCCGACCGCCCGCTCGCCAAGCCGCCGGTGCGCAAGCTGGCCAAGGACCTCGGCATCGACCTGCGCCAGGTCACCCCGAGCGGCCCTGACGGGATCATCACCCGGGCCGACGTCGAGGGCTTCACCGCCGGCTCCGGCGCCTCCGAGGGCGACGCGGCCGCGGCCCGCCCCGCCCCCGTCGTGCGCCCGGGCGAGCGCGAGACCCGCATCCCGATCAAGGGCGTGCGCAAGATGACCGCGCAGGCGATGGTCGGCTCGGCGTTCACCGCGCCGCACGTCACCGAGTTCATCACCGTCGACGTCACCCGCACGATGGAGCTGGTCGAGCGGCTCAAGGGCGAGCGCGACTTCCGCGACGTCAAGGTCACCCCGCTGCTGGTGCTGGCCAAGGCGCTCACCCTCGCGGTGCGGCGCAACCCCGAGATCAACGCGACCTGGGACGAGCAGGCGCAGGAGATCGTGGTCAAGAACTACGTCAACCTGGGCATCGCCGCGGCCACCCCGCGCGGCCTGGTCGTGCCCAACATCAAGGACGCCGACGCCATGTCGCTGCGCGACCTGGGGGTCGCGCTCGGTGAGCTGGTGAGCACCGCCCGCGACGGGCGTACGCCCCCGTCGGACATGGCCGGCGGCACGATCACCATCACCAACGTCGGGGTGTTCGGGGTCGACAACGGCACGCCGATCATCAACCCGGGCGAGGCCGCGATCCTGTGCTTCGGCGCGATCCGCAAGATGCCGTGGGTCGTCACCGACGATCAGGGCAACGACGCGATCGTGCCGCGGCAGGTCACCCAGCTGTCGCTGTCGTTCGACCACCGGCTGGTCGACGGCGACCTCGGCTCGCGCTTCCTCGCCGACGTCGCCGCGCTGCTGGAGGACCCGGCCCGCGCCCTGGTCTGGGGCTAGCCCCATCGTCGACGGCGGCATGTGCGTGCATCGTCGACGGCGGCACAGATCCGACGACGGCGGCCCACGTCTTAAGTGGTCCGCCGTCGTGACTTCTGTGCCGCCGTCGTCGGCCCGGCCGGTCGGGTGAGCCTGCGAGGTCGGGTTACTCCTTCGCCGCGTGCTTGGGCTGGTAGCCGTCGCCGCGCGGGTCGTTCTCGCTGACCTCGTCGAGCAGGTGCCCGGCGCTCACGGCGGCACCGGTGCGGCAGGCGTCGTCGAGCGCCCCGTGCTGCCGTACGTCCTCGTCGGGGGCCGCGTGCCGTGGCCCGTCGGCGCGGGTGGGCTCAGCGCCGACCCCCTCGCCACCAGCACCCGTGCTCGCAGCACCCGCGTCGCTCGCGCGCTCGGCGTGCTCGTCCTGCGCGGCGGTCCCGATCGCCGCGGCGCCACCACCGGTCGTCGCCGCCGCCCCGGCCGCCGCCCCGGCCGCGGCGCCGGTCGCGGCCCCGGCCGCGGCGCCGGTCGCGGCCCCGGCCGCTGCCGAGTCGGCCGCACGGGCCTGCATCGCCGACTGCTGACGCAGTTCGATCGGCGGCATCATCAGCAGCACCAGCAGGCCGAGGATCGCGATGAACCCGGCGACGAGGAACACCTGCGCCATCGAGTCGGCGAACCCCTGCTGGAACGGGTGGGCCAGCGTGTCGGGCAGCCGGTTGATGACCGAGGAGTCCTTGTCGACCTGACCCAGCCCGGACGCGTGCCCCTGCGGGTCGGCGAGCCCCTGGACGAGGTCGTACGCCGCCTGGTCGGACCGGATCTGCGGGTCCTGCAGCGCCTGCCCGACCGCCTGCCGGAACTGAGGAGACTGGGCCTCGGCGCTCAGCGCGGACTGGATGTTGCCGCCGACCGTGCTGAACAGCAGCGACAGGAACACCGCGACGCCGATCGTGCCGCCCATCTGGCGGAAGAACGTCGCGCTCGAGGTGGCGACACCGATCTCGCGCGGCGACACGGCGTTCTGCACGATGAGGATCAGCGGCTGCATCGAGTTTCCGAGCCCGACGCCGGTCACGAACATCATCAGCATGACGACCCACAGCCGGGTGTCGGCCGAGATCGTCGACAGCAGGAACAGGCCGATCGTCAGCAGCGTCGCGCCGATGATCGGGAACGGCCGCACGATGCCCTTCCGGGCGGTGATCTGACCCGACACGATCGAGGCGAGCATCATGCCGCCCACCATCGGCAGCATCATCAGGCCCGACTGCATGGGCGAGGCGCCGTGCACGATCTGCATGTAGAGCGGCAGCATCATCATGCCGCCGAACATCGCGAGGCCGATCACGACCGAGCCGATGATCGTCACGCTCACCGCGCGGTTCTTGAAGATGCGCAGCGGGATGAGCGCGGCGTCCTTCATCCGCCACTCGGCGACCACGAACAGCGCGACGCCCAGCGCGCCCACCACGAAGCAGGCGATCGAGCGGCCCGACCCCCAGCCCCAGGTGCGGCCTGCTCCGCGACGGTCAGCAGCGGCACGAGGCCGACGATGAGCGCCGCGGCGCCCACCAGTCGACCTTGAGGTCGAGACGCTGGTGGTCCAGCTTGAGGGTGCGGGTCACGACCAGCAGCGCGAACAGGCCGATCGGCACGTTGACCAGGAAGACCCAGCGCCAGCCGGTGATGCCGAGGATGCTGTCGTGGCCGGCGAAGAACCCGCCGATGACCGGGCCGAGCACGCTGGAGGTGCCGAACACGGCGAGGAAGTACGCCTGGTACTTCGCCCGCTCGCGCGGCGGCACGATGTCACCGATGATCGCCAGGGCGAGCGACATGAGCCCGCCCGCGCCGACGCCCTGGATCGCGCGGTAGCCGGCGAGGCCGTACATCGACTCGGCGAACGAGCACAGCAGCGAGCCGATGACGAACACCGTGATGGCGAACAGGAACAGCTTCTTGCGGCCGTAGATGTCGCCGAGCTTGCCGTACAGCGGCGTCGCGATCGTCGAGGTGATCAGGTACGCCGTCGTCACCCAGGCCTGTGCGTCCAGACCCTGCAGCTCGTCGGCGATGGTGCGGATCGCCGTGCTGACGATCGTCTGGTCGAGCGCGGCGAGGAACATGCCGAGCAGCAGCCCCGCCAGGATCGTCATGATCTGCCGGTGGGTCAGCTCCCCCGTCCCGCGCTCGTCGGCCGTGGTTGCCGTCACTTCTTCTCCTTCTTGGTCAGGTCGTGGATCACCTGCGGGTCGGTCGCCATCTGGGCGCGGACGTCGAGCACGGAGGCCCGGAACCGGGCGAGCAGCTCGCCGAACGTGTCGACGTCGTCGACGTCCCAGTCGCGCAGGAGGTACTGGAAGTAGGTGGCCCGGCGGGCGCGGGTCGACTCGATGAGCGCGTGGCCGCTGTCGGACAGCTGCACCAGCTGGGCCCGGCGGTCGTCGGGGTCGGGTCGCTTCTGCACCAGCCCGCTGGTGAGCAGCTGCGACACCTGGCGGCTCACGGTGCTCACGTCGGAGCCCACGCGCTCGGCCAGGGCCGACACCCGCAGCGGCTCGGTCGCGAGCGTGAACAGCAGCGGGTAGGCCGCGTGCTCGACCCCGTCGGCCGGCCGGGGCATGTGCTGGCGCATGGAGGTCAGCGCCTTCAGCGTGTGCACCACGTCGGTCGCCAGGGCGTCGGCGCGCGCTTCGTCCACGGCCACGGGATCACCTGCTCTGTCGGGGGTGTCGGCTCGGGCAGAGCGCCCGCCGATAAGTTGGTTGTGCCATACAAACATAATCCCGGCGTACGCCCGCGGCAAGCCGGGCGTCGGCGCTCAGGGGTGATGGTCAGCACGTCGAGCACGCGTCGGGCGACGTCGTCGTCGCCCTCGACGCTGTAGTGCACCTCGTCGGCGCGCTTGCGACCGGCGCCGAGACGGGTCAGCGCCTCGGTGGTGAGCCGGATCGTGGTGA